>CBDCTY010000002.1:0-3334279 GCA_965222445.1 Dehalococcoidia bacterium
ATCGACCTGGTGGCCGCCGAGCGCATGGAGGGCCGGCGGGTGCTGGTCTACGTGACCCACACGGGGACCAGGGACATCACTGGGCGGATGGACGACATCCTCACCCGGCATGGGTTCCGGGTGGCGGTGATGAAGGCCGACGCCGTGGCCCCGAACCGCAGGGAGAAGTGGGTGGCGGACAAGGTAAAGGAGGGCATCGACGTGCTCATCTGCCACCCCAGGCTGGTGCAGACCGGCCTCGACCTGATCGACTTCCCGACCATCGTCTGGGACGAAACGGATTACTCGGTCTACGTCGTCCGGCAGGCGTCGCGACGGTCGTGGCGCATCGGGCAGACCCGCCCGGTGAAGGTGGTGTTCATGTCCTACCGGAATACCCTCCAGGCCGACGCGCTGAAGCTGGTGGCGAAGAAGATGCAGAGCTCCCTGGCCGTCGAGGGTGAGCTGCCGGAGGACGGCCTTGCCGCCTACGGCGACGACGGCGACGACATGATGATGGCCCTGGCCCGCAGGATCGTCAGCGGCGAGGAGGAAGACGAGAACGAGACGATGGAGGAGGTGTTCGCCCAGGCACGGAACGCTGAGAGCGAGGCCGAGGAGCTGCTGGTGGACGACGGCTGGAAGGTCGTCGAAGTCGAGCCGGAGACGGTCTCGGTCAACGGGAACGGCAACGGCCACCACGACGGCATCGGGCCGACCGTCGAGCTGGTCGTCGGCAACGGCCGACACGCCAACGGGAACGGGCACGCGCCTGCCCCGGTCAACGGGAACGGGACCAACGGCCACCACGACGAGTCCCCGGAGGCGCAGCAGTCGCTGTTCTCCTGGGCGGAGTTCATGGCCGAGGAGCCGGTCAAGCCCAAGGGCCGCAGGACCCAGGCCCCGTCACTGTCCCTGTTTGAGTGGGCGGTGGAACAGGAGCGGGAGGAAGAGCTGGTCGGCGCAGGTCGCTAGACCGCACGGGTACAGGGGGGAGGACACCCACAGCCAAGCCGGATGTCCTCCCCCAAGGCCCAAACGGTGTCCTGAACGGGACGCCGCAAATGTGAAGCGGCAGAGAAAACAGCAACGACCAAGAAGGAGATGAACCAATGGCACGCATCTTTGTCTACGACGACCGCGAGTTCCCAGACCCCGACCCCCAGATGAGCGTCGACCAGGTGAAGGCGACCCTCTCCGACTTCTACGGCGAGATCGCCAACGCCTCGGTGAAGGAGACCAAGCGCGGCGACGACACCATCTACGAGTTCCAGCGGCGGGTGGGCACCAAGGGCGCCTTCCCCTGCACACGGAGCTAGAGGAGGGATTCCGATGGACAACCGGACCTTTGCCGGTCTGCTGGCGGCAACGCCCCCGGCGGACCTGAAGATCATCGAGCTCACGGCGGAGCTCACACGGCCCGACGGCTCCTTCGACCTGGACGCCGCGGCCGCAAGGCAGTCAGACGTGGAGTCGGCCTGCGTCCAGGCGCAGGACTACGCGGCGGCCACGGGGCGCCTGCTGGAGGCGATGAAATGGAAGCTGCTGCCCCGGCGCTGATGAGCGGCCTGGCCCAGATGCTCCTGCGGCGTCCGCCGTCGCTGCGGGAGCTGGTCACGCTTATCGGGTACGCCGACGACTACGCATGGTTCGCGGGACTGGTGCGCCGCCTCTTTCCCCAGGAGGCGGAGGCGGCGCTTTCGGCCCCCGACGTACGTCAGAGGGTGGAACGCTTCGCCAATCTCTTCGGGGAGCGGCACTTCCCCCTCTACGCGCCGGTAATCGAATTCTGGACGGACTCCGATGACGAACCGCCGTGGTCCTGGCTGCGGAGGGGCATCCCCTTCGACCTGATGGGCTTCGGCTACGACGGCCTCCACGAGATGTGGAACGGCTACCGCGAGGGGCTCTCGGCCATGGCCCTCCTGGTCAAGCCCCCGGACGCCTACTACGACGGCCCCGACGGGCTGCGGGTGGCCTGGCTGGAGTCAGCCGCCGAACGCATCCCGCAAGAGACCCTCCAAAGAGTCCCTGAGGGCGGCATACCCCCGGAAGACCTCACGGAGGCGCTGAAGGGAACGAGGTTCGAGGGGGCGGCACAAGCCTGCTCCTGGGTCCTCGCCGAGACCGGCAACTTCTTCCTCGACCACTGTTTCGACGACGGAAGTTACGACGGGTTCGCCGACCCCTGGGAGGACGACATCATCGCCGAGGGCACGGAGGAGTGGCGCAAGGCCAATGCCCTCATGGACTCGGTATGCAAGCTGGGCGACTGGCTGGAGGATGACCTTCCCGCCCGCTTCGCCGAGATGCTGGAAGTCGTCCTGGAGCGGCTCCCCGAACAAGAAAAGGAGGAAAACGACCATGAGCAATGAAGTCGATACGACCCAATGGTCCCTGCCGGGACCGGCGGATGCGCCCAGGGACGACCTGAAATTGCAGCTGGAGGTCTACGGAGAGACCATCCTCCTGCGGGGCTTCGAGAACGACTCCGCCTGGGTCAGGACCGTCTCGGCGGACGAGATCGCCAACGTGTTCACGCAGCATCTGGGGTTCTCCTCGGGGCTGCTGCCGGAGGAAACCCTCTGGTGGAACCAGGGCGAGACGGGGCAGGTGGTGGCCCTCTGGAGGCCGCCGCAGGTCTGGTCCGTGGCCCTGCAACGGGAGGCGTTCAAGCCTCCCGCCAGGCTGCGGCTTCCCATGCCGGGGCTGGTCTTCGTCTGCTCGCCGGGCCGTGCCCCGTGGGTCTACGCCGCGCTTGGACGGCCGGCCGACCCCGAGCAGCACCTCTTCCGGGCGCCGGCCTTCAACGTCTTCAGAGACGGGCGGGTCTGTCCCGGAAGCCACAGGTTCCCAGAGGAGGTGGGACTGATACCGGAAGGCTTCTTCCAGTCCTTCTTCTCCCTTACCGGAGACACCCGGGACCGCTCGAAGAAGCACCCAGACAACCTGATCGCGCTATGGGAGGAGCTTGATGGAACAACTGCATACCCGGCTGAAGACCTGGTTCCCCAGTGCACGGTGGGCCAGGCGATGGCGGTCTCCGAGGGGAGACGTGGCTACCGCTAGCCCCGTGCCGGGGCCGGTGGGATACCTGGTCAACCACCCCGCCGGACTCGCCGGAGTCCAGGGAATCGGCTACGACTACGTTCTGGGATCGGGCGGACTCTACGTCCAGTCTGAGAGCGCCCACCTGACGGCGCGAGTGCCGGTCGCATCCTGCGAGGTGCGCGGCCTGGCTCCCGTCGCGGAGAAGGTGGAGCTCACCCACGGCCCCATCCCGGCAGCCCTCTTCGAGATCGGGCTGCGCTGGTTCCAGGACGACCCGCAAACCGAGCGGTTCTTCGCAATCCGCTGGGACGGGCGAGCCTACCGGCTGGTAGTTCCCGAACAGGAAGGAACGGCCACGCGCCTCAAGTACCGGCCCCCCGCAGGGGTGGTGGCCGAGTTCCACTCCCACGGTCGCTCCCGCGCCTTCTTCTCGAAGACCGACGACCGGGACGAGCAGGGGTTCCGAATATACGGCGTCGTCGGACGCCTCGACAGCGACCGGCCCGAGCTGAGCCTCCGGGTCGGCATCTACGGCCACTTCGCCCCGCTGAACTGGTTGCAGGCGTTCTGCGGCCCAAACCCCGGCCTGTGGCTCATGGGCCAGGAGCCGGAGCACTCACTCATTGAAGGGCAAGGAGGTGAATGAAAAATGCCCTACTACCTGGACAACGCATTCCTGCTGGACAACCCGTGGATCACCGTGGTCGGCTGCGGCGGGACCGGCGGCTTCGTCGCCGAGGGCCTCTGCCGCCTCTTCCAGGGGCGGGAGGCCACCATCGTCCTGGTCGACCACGACCGGGTGGAGCCCCACAACCTGCTGCGCCAGAACTTCTACGCAGAGGACGTGGGACGCTTCAAGAGCCAGGCCCTCGCAGACCGGCTGGCCAGGGCCTACCGGCGTCCCGTCGGCTACTCGGTCTACCCCTTCCGGGAGGAGGACTCCCGCCCCAACGGACACTGCTATCCCGGCCTTCCAAACTACGGCGACAGCCTCATCATCGGCTGCGCCGACAACGCCGCCGCACGCAGGGCGATGGCCGAGTGCCTGCCGGGCGACCCGCGACGGTGGCTCATCGACGCGGGCAACGACACCAACTGGGGGCAGGTCCTGGTCGGCAACGCCCCGGAGCCGGTGACACTGGACGAACCGCCCTTCACCGGGGAGACCTGCCATCTGGCGCCCGCGCCCACGCTCCAGCGCCCCGACCTGCTGACGGCCGTCTCGACCAGGCCGCCGGACGTGGACTGCGCGGCGGCCCTCGACCTCACCGACCAGGACCCCACCATCAACCAGATGATGGCGTCGCTGGTGCTACAGGTGGTCCGCCGCATGGTGGCGGGAACATGCCCCTTCATGGGCCTCTACCTGGACATGGAGATGGGATCGGTCACACCGAGCTACGTCACGCCGGAGGCGGTGGTGCGGGTGGTGGGACCCGGCTCCGAGTGGGAAATATCGGCCTAAGCGATCAACGGCACGTGAACGCAAACAGAGAAGTAACAAGGAGAAGGAGAAACCATGACTGACAAGAAGGGAACCACCACGACCCCGCATCAAGTGCGGGGCAGGCTCTGGCAGGACAACCACAGCGGGCTCCGCAGGCACAAGCTGATGACCAAGGAGCTCGCCGACACGATCCCGCCCCTGTACGCCAATGACGGCGCGGGCGACCCCGATGCCGTCGTCGCCAGGGTGAAGCTGTTCACCCCATACGCCGACTGGACCTGGTACGTCACCGAGTGGGACGCCGAGACCGGAACATGCTTCGGCCTCGTCGAGGGGTTCGAGACTGAGCTTGGATACTTTGATCTCACGGAGTTGGCGGAGGTGACCGTCTTCGGCGCCGTCCCCGCCGTGGAACGCGACCTGTACTGGGAGCCGCAGACCCTCGGCGAGATCAGGAGACAGTCGTCGGGGATAGCGGCCTAGTGACAGGCACATGAACGCGGTCCGAGAAGACACAAAGAAAGGAGAGACCATGCCTGACGAGAACGGAACGGAAGCAACCCGCTCGGATGCGCCGAGCTCAGACGAGAGTCTCTTTGGCGATGCGGCGGACGACACCGCTGCCGCGGCTGCCGAAGAGCAAGACTCCGAGGGTCAGACCACACAGGACGGACAGGGCTCCGATGACGCCGAGGAGCAGGCCGCTGGAGACGAGACCGAAGCCTCCGAGGACCTGAAGGTCGTCGTGTCCATCAAGGGAGGCAGGGCCACCATCGGGGTGCAGCGGCCGTCGTCGGACCCGCACATCGAGACGTTCGATGACCCGGACCTGGCCGGGCTTACTCAGGAGGCCCTGGCGGTGGTCGAGAGGGCGAGGGCAAGGTGGGAAGACGCACCCAAGCACCCCGCTCACGCCAGACCCGCTCCCCCGGCCAGGCGACGGACCCGGCGTGAGCAGGGGACGGCGCAGGCTTCGACCGCCGAGGGAGAGGCGGAGCAGCAGCCCGAGACGCTGAGGCTGTTCTAGGGGCCGAGTTCAAGGCCGAGTAGCCGGTCGGCGCGGGACGCTGACCGCAGTAACAGGGGGAGGTCGTCGCAACGGCGACGGCTTCCCCTGCCCAGCCATGTATGCGGCCTTTTTTGCGTTTCAGCATGTCTATGCCCGTATCCGGGCCGTGCAGAGGGGACTAACTGACGTGGGTGCGCCACGAGAATTGGTCAGTAGTCAGTAGGCCGGACGTGCGGCCATGTGTTCGGGGTTTCGAGTTTCACCCTCGGGCCGTAGCCGCATCATCTTCGTGCCGGTCTCCACCCGGGGACCTTGCACCGAGTCGGCGCGTTCGGCCTGAGCGCTCTCTCAGACCTACAGGCGCTCCCAGCCGAGCCGGGCAAATCGTGCCGGGTTTCGCGCTGGACGCTCCACTCGGTGAAGATATGGCCCAGCCCCAGGTCGTCGGCCAGATCAAGCAGCGCCCCCTGATGAGCCAAGTTGGGCCGCACCCCCTTGTACCTCCAACGCCGTATGGTGAGGGGGTAGGTTCCGAGCAGGCGGGCGATCTCCGCCCACGACATGCCGGACTCCACCTTGAACCGCTCCAGGCGCTGTGGGAAGTCGTCGGGGAAAACGTGGGTCCTTCGGCTGTAGTATGTACGCTGTCGCGGCATCTGGCCGGTCCTCCCGGTGCACACCCGGCGCTTCTCGCCAATGCAAGCGCAAGCATCCCCTTTTCAGTCCGCCCCAGACCTTGGCCGATCCGGTTCCCGGTCGGTATGCTTGCCTCACCCGTCCGTCCAGGCATGGGGCCACTCCTCCCAGGGCAGGGCCGCAAGGCCCCTCCAACGGGAGGGAAGGGGGAGACGTGCGCTCCCCTGCGGCGCTCCGTTCCCTGCGCCGCCTGAGCGCCTGCTTCCCGTCCACCCCCAAAGCTCGGACGTACCCACTCCATTCCAGGTCGATAGCCTCACTCGTGCGTCCATGTGTGCCGGCCCTTTTTGGCGTTTCAGCCTCCGGCGCATCGGGGGCAGCCCCTTGGGCATCCATATATCGTGGCCTTCCTCACTCCCGCGATTTGTCCCGCCTCGCTCAGCGCCGGGTTGTCCACGTCCCTTAGTCGGAATCTCCGCCCGCGCGGAACAGCCGGATCTCTATGGTGTCCCCGTCGCCCCCGGTCACCGTGAAGGCGTGGTCCCGCAGGGTCCTGTAGCTCAGACCCAAGTCCTCGCTGCAGTTGCAGCGACGACCTCCCCTGCTCGTCTATGCTGATTTCTTTTGTTGCCCAGAAAGCAGGCCGTTACGCAGCTCATCCCAAATTAGGTGGGGAATCTGGCCTTTTTCTCAACTTGACTACGCTGCGAACTTATTCATGCTGTCCCAAATTCGCATGGGCGGAGTGTCCCCGTCAAAGGACTGATGAACCTGAAGGCCGGATCCGGAAGCTGAAGGCTGCACTACATCCCAGTTCGAGAAGAGGCAACACTTCTTCTCAATTCGACAAGCTTGCAAGCGGATTACCTGGGCTTCCTGCACTTTCGTGGGTACCCCCGTATCGCTACGATGAAACGACGACACTACCTAGAGGAATCAGAGCAGCGGTTCGTCGAATCATCACTTCTCTTGATCGGCTTGATGATGATTGAAACTCTGTAAGCGATCAGTCCAAAAGGAACTCCAAACCATATCGACATCAGCAACAAGAGGATGCCTTGATTTATCCCAAGAAAGTCAGTCCCATACATCACGCCTGTCGCCGCGCCTGACACAAGACCTAGGATGACAAATCTCCACCATTCGTTGTTGATGAATAACGCTCTCATCTTTCTCAACTAGGTTTTTGGGGGGGACTTAGTAACTATCTCAAAAGTCCCTTCCCCCTCCGGGGGAAGGTTAGGATGGGGGCTGGCCCCTCTGTAGAGCGATGGCGTTACGGCAGAGTATTATAATCACCACCAGTTTTGAGATAGTTTCTTACTGTTCACGTTCCTCAAATCGAGTGTAGAGCACACATCGCCTCCCCACGCCCGTCGGCTTTTTGGCGGTTCACCGACTGGTAGCACCTCATCGAATCGTCCTCCGTCCTACTCTCAATGACTATGGCTATGAGTGTGGCAACGGCTGCGGTGGCAATGGCGATGGCGATGGCGTCTGTCATCATCATCCCGGTCATCATCCTGCAAAAATAGCGTGGTGAGTCCGGCACCAAGGCCACCAGCAACAGCTCCACCAGCAGCCCCGGCGATCACTCCAACACTTGCTCCACCAGGGCAGGCAGGACCCGTTGATAGGCATCCGGCCACTGCGCCGGTCACGGCACCGCCCGCGGCACCAGCACCTGCTCCTATAACAGTTGCCACGACTACTTTCTTTACACACTTCCAACTCAGACATGGATCAGCAACAATCGGATACGCGTATTTCATGCCCTCGGCTCGGTGGTCTACTTCCAGGGTCAGCACGCCATTTTGCAAAGTGTACCGAGTAGGCACATCCACACCCTCAGCGTCTATAGCCCATGGTGCTCCAAGAGAAACGACGTGTTCTCCAGTCTTGTTGACCACGTTGTAACCACCCAAGCCATCCGGGGAAATCGTCTGGTTACTGCCGATGTCAATGCGGTATCGGAACGCTTCTGGAGAGTTAGCGTTTTCAATGTACTCCAAGAGAGCATACCCACCATCCTCAAACGCAACCAGAAGGTTTTTCTGATCCCGATAGACGATCACGTTGTCGGCCGTCAGGACACCATGCGATGAACTGCCTGCGCCCGATGTCCCCAACTTGGTCAGCTTGATTTCTGAAGCGTCACGGTGAGGAGCGAGGTCTATACCATCCGAGAGTTCATGTGGGGCGGTGAGCGTGTAGTGCTCACCGGTCACCTGGAGGAGCGTGATCGTGTCCACGTCGTCTTCCGACGCCTGCCCATTGGAACCATCCACCAAGTTCCCGGCCAGGGTGTCATCATCTGAACATTCGGCAGGAGAGGAAGCGTCAATCAGGTTCCCTCCAACTGAGTTGTCCGTCCCACACTCGGCGGAGGAGCCTGAACCCCCGTCCGCGAGTGCGGTGTTCACGGATAGCCCTGCTGTCAAGACCATCGTCAGAACTGCTGATCGGCGTCAACTATTTTTGCCGGTGTGCGTCTATTATTTTTGCCGGTTGACCTCCTGTTGAAGACGCTGTTGAGCTGCCCCGGTCCGATAGCTGGGGACGTCGAACTCCAGGATGATCGAGTGGTGGACGATCCTGTCGATGGCAGCTGCAGTGGCCATAGGGTTGGCGAAGACCTTCTCCCACTGTGAGAAGACGAGGTTGGAGGTGATGCCCAGAGAGCGGCGTTCGTACCGCTCGGCTATGAGGGTGAACAAGACCTCGGACTCCTCGGCTCCCTGGGGTAGGTAGCCGAGGTCGTCGATGAGCAGGAAGTCGATGTTGTCGAGCTTGCGGAGCATGCGCGGCAGGTCGAGGTCCCGCTTGGCCGCCAGCATGTCCTGGACCAGGCGGTAGGCAGGGGTGAACAGGACCGACCTGCCCGACTCAACCAGCCGGTGGCCTATGGCGCACATGGCGTGGGTCTTGCCGGTGCCGGGCAGTCCGAAAGCCAGGACATTGACGCCTCTCTCGACGAAGCTCCCATCGGCCAGCTCGTCGAGCTGTTGTCTGAGCGCCACCGGCACCCTGTCGTGCTCGAAGGTGTCCCATGTCTTGCCGACGGGCAGCCTGGATGCTCGTCTGATGCGGATGATGCGCCTCTGCCGGCGGTCCTCGGCTTCCTGCTCCAACACCTCCACAAGGGTGTGCAGGGCGTCCATGTGACCGGCTGCGGTGAACCGGGGGCCTGCCTCCGCTCCCACCGTGGGCAGTTTGAACTCGCTGCACAGCTGGCCGATCCGTTCCTTCACTCCGTTCGAGGAGACCCTGCCCATGCTCATCGCACACCCGCCGCAAGCAGACGGTCGTAGACCCTCAGGTCCACCACCCTGGGCAAGGCCAGCTCAGGGACCTGTGGCGGGGCCGGGGCCGCCAGCTCCCGCACCGCCGCGTAGTCGAAGGGCGTGCCCGCTTCGAGCAGCAGCCCCAGGGCTCGGTCCACCTCCGACTCCATGGTCGTGGCGGCCAGGTGCAGGATGCGTACGTAGTCCACGTCGGCGCGTTCGCCCCTCCACTCCCGCAGGGCATCGTATGCCAGGCGGAAGGCCCCGGTGGGGAACATCTGCTCTCTGTACCGGTAACGCGCGAACGCACCGGGCTTGCGCACCAGGGAGCCGATGACGTGGCGGTAGTCTATGCCGGCCTCCCCAGCGCCATGCACTCGATCCATCCGCTCGACCGGACTGCCCTTATAGTAGACCTCCAGGTGATCGGCGTACTGCCGGACCTCCACCTCCATACCTATCAGCCGGGACGGCACCGTGTACGTGCGGTTGGCTACCCGGACCGTACTCCATTTGCGCACCTTCGTCCGGTAGGTAACGTACTCGGGCACCGGCGCAGGCGGCAGCGGCCGAAGGCAGCGCCGCTCATGCTCCAGCTTCGCCCCGACCAACCTGTTGCGCTTGTCTGCCACCTGCCGGACGAACGAGATGTACGCTTCCACCGACCGGAAGTCCCGGCTGCCGCGCAGGATCAGCGCCTGGCCTAGCGCGCCCTTGAGCCGGTGGTGACCCTGCTCGGCCACGCCGTTCTCGTGGGATGACCTCGGGTTCGTCCTCGTAGACCGCAGCCCGTAGTGCGCCAGCACCGCCGCATACCGCTCGTTCAGAGCGCGCCCTCCGCTCCCCTTCAACTCGTGCGTGGCTGCCGACAGGTTGTCGGTCCGTAACACCTCCGGCACACCGCCCAACTCCCACAGAGCCCCCTGCATACCCTTAACCAGCGCCGCGAACGTCTCCCCGTAGGCAACGTCCACGTACCGCCATCCCGAATGGCTCAGCACGAAGTGGAACAGCAGATGACCGAACGGCTCGCCGCTGACCGTCACACCCAACTCGCCGCAGTGTGTGAAGTCCATCTGCGCCTCGCGACCAGGGGGATGAGCCTGCTCGAAGTACACCTCCCGATCCGGCCCACTCAGCGCTCGCCAGTCTCGAAGACGACGCTGTAGCGTCCGCAGCTGCGACACACTGAACCGGCCGGGATGCCGCTCGTCGAGCCACTCCAGGATCGTCGTCGCCTTCAGCGCTCCCTCAACGTCGCTCCGCAGAAGGGGCTCGACCTCCTCGGCCCACACCCCGGCGAACGGGTCCGGTCGGGTTCGCCACCTCCGCTTGCCCTTCTTCTCCGACGGTAGCCTGCCTCGCTGCCACGTCCGCGCCGTCCGCACGCTCATGCCAGATGCCGCCGCCGCCGCTTGTTGTCCCTTGCCTTCCATTAGCTTCTGCCTCAGTAGCACTACCTGCTGATCTGTGACCAATCCGGTACCTCCTGTACCAGATGGTCTCCCCCCACGACCGGCAAGAATAGTCAGCGTCTACCGGCAAAAGTAATTGTCGCTGATCAACTGCCGCAAGCAATACCCGAAGAATACTCAATGTCAGCCTCCTAATCCGACCATGCAAGGGTATGAGGGTCTACACGCCCAATCTCAGCACTGTAGCATAGAGTGGGCCGCAATGATACCTCCTCACTCCTCTCGTAACTGTTCAGCAACTATGTTGAAAGTCAAGATGAGTGACCGACGAGTGGCGGTGTGCTGGCGCGCTCAGCGCGCCAGGGAGAGCGCTGCTTGAGCATGGAATTGAGTATGACGAGCAGTTTGCGCATACAGGCGACGAGGGCCACCTTCTTGGGCTTACCAGCGGCCAGCAGCCGCTGGTAGAGAAGTCCCGGATGACGGGATTGAAGCGGCTGGCGGCTAGCGTTCCCATGTACAGGACAGCTCGGACCCGGGCGCGTCCACCCCAGACGGTGCGTTTGCCACGCATGGTGCCGCTGTCCCTGTTGAAGGGAGCCACTCCCACCAAGGCAGCAACCTGGCGCCGATCCAGGGTGCCAATCTCCGGCAAATGGGCCAGGAGGGTGAGGGAGAGTTGCTCTCCCACGCCGGGGACGGTGCGCAGGAGGTCGTCTTTCTCTCGCCACACGGGACTCTGACGGAGAGTCTGCCGCAGCCCTTCGTCAATGTCGTTGAGCTCCTGCTCAAGCCAAGCGATGTGGGCCTCGATGCGGGACCGGACGGCGCTGATGGCGCTCCCAAGCCGGTTCTTCTCCGACACCAAGATGGCTATCACTTGGTGCCTGCGGGCAACCAGAGAGTTGAGAACCTGGGTCTCGGCGTCCCTCAGAGGACGCACGGCTGGGCGAACGGCGTCGGCGAAGTGGGCCAGTACGGCCCGCGTCTAGGGCATCAGTCTTCGCCAGCGTACCGGTGGCTTTGGCGAAGTCTCGGGTCTGCCGGGGGTTGACGATGGCCACTGGCAGCGATGCGGCCACCAGGGCTACCACCGAAGGCAGTTCCAGGCCGCCCGAAGCCTCCAGCACCACCATGGCAGGTTCGAGGGCCCTGAGCCGAGAGACCAGTTCCCGGATCCCAGGCTCGTCATTGGAGATGGTCCACCTCTGGCCTATGGGGCGGACCGCGACGTCCAGATGGGCCTTGGCCACATCAATGCCTACGTAGACTGCTTCCTGTTCCATCCATACCTCCTGTGTGAAGTACTGGCCCTTCCTTGCGCGATGCGGGCTCGTTGGCCCAGGCAACTTGTATGTTGCATTTGTCCTGCGAATGAGCCAATTTGCGGGGTGGGCGAGTGGGGTGCGTCGTAGGCAACTGGGTGAGCCAGGCAGTGTAAGTTTGGGCTGCACCGTCGAACAGTATGACACCCCTCTCGCCGCACTGGTCGCTCCGAACGGATACATGGGCATGGGGCCCGCATCTACAAGTGTGGAGGACACAGGCAATATCACATTGGGAGGGCATGATATGGCAGTGGTAGCTGGCATCGACGTGGGCAAGTTGAACTTGGACGCCTCCGTATCGGAGGGTCCGGTGATACGGTTTGACAACACTGTGGGGGGACTGACCAAGCTCCTGAAACACCTGAGGGCACTGGACGTCACTACAGCGGTGTGTGAATCGACCGGCGGGTACGAACGGCTGCTCGTGAACCGGTTGCGCGAGGGCGAGATTGCAGTGAACGTTGCCCATCCCAGTCGGGTGCGTGCTTTCGCCCGGGCCTGTGGCTACGAAGCCAAGACCGACCCTCTAGACGCTCAGGTCCTGTCCCGCTACGGCCAGGTGTTTCCGGATGCGGAGACACCTGCGAGGGAACTGGAACCGGAACGCGAGGAACTGCAGGACTTGTTGCGTCGCCGGCGGCAGTTTGTAGAACAGAGGGTGCAGGAAATGAGTCGATTGGACAAGGGCGTCTCCGACGCCGCCGTCAGGTCCACCAGGCGCCACATCGCCTGGCTCAAGAAGGAGATTGCCCAGCTAGACCAAGAATA
The DNA here is from genome assembly GCA_965222445.1 of Dehalococcoidia bacterium. Classification (GTDB taxonomy): domain Bacteria; phylum Chloroflexota; class Dehalococcoidia; order Lucifugimonadales; family CAJWER01. The sequence goes on from CBDCTY010000002.1 coordinate 12,918, forward strand.
TCAGGCGGCGCTGCAGAGCAGCGATCCCATGGCTCAGCGTGCCGCCCTCTACCGCACCGTACCAGGCGTGGGGCCGTTGACTGCGGCTATCCTGGTGGCTCACTTGCCCGAACTGGGCCATTGGGACGGCAAAGCGTTGACCTCCCTCGTGGGTCTGGCTCCCTGGTCGCGGGACAGCGGCCAGAAGCGGGGCCAACGGGCCATTCGAGGTGGCCGCGGCATAGTGCGCCGCGCCCTGTACCTCTGTGCATGGTCGGTGATCCGGGTCGCTGGCGAACTACGTTGTTTCTATCAAAGTCTGCGTCAGCGTGGGAAGCCGGGTAACGTGGCTGTAGTGGCGGTGATGCGCAAGATGCTGTTGCAGCTGAACGCGATAGCTCGCCGGGAAACGCCCTGGGTCAGGCAGGTCGCGTAAGCAATCCTGCTCCACAACCCTACAGGAGTCTTGACATACAACACGGATACTGTTCGGGCTCTGTTTGGGGATGGCGCGGCGACCCTCGCTGAACAACGGTCTTTGATGACCAAGAGTTGATCGGTCTGCCGCACCCCACTCCACCTCTGTGAAGTCACTATTGGGGACCACCACTAACATACAAGAGTTGAGGGGACGAATGCCCGCAGAAGGCGGGGATACAGCCTTGCTCAAAGCTAAATTGCCCTGTCGGCGGTGCCGCTGGTCAAGCAGATCTCACGAAGTCTGAACAGTTACCTCCTCTCGGTAGCGTAACGTTAAGTGTGTAAAAGAAGGGGCGTATCCTCCTGGGTGAAACAAACCCAAAGAAAGGAGGGATACGCCCATGGTGCAGGTCAAGGACCTGACAGATGACATTAGAGGAGAGATGGTCGCAGGTCAAGGATGAAGAGGAGTGGTGAGGAGTGGTGGGACGGGATCAAACCCCGGACGCTGAGCACCGTAAAGCGGCTGCTCGAATCTGCGATGGAGAGCGAGATGATTGATGAACTCCTCGCCGCCCGATACCGGCGAACGGAGTTCAGGCGCGGGCCGCCGCTACGCTCCCAGACCCCGGAGCCGTTCCTCCAGCTCGCGGACGCGGGCCTCGGCGGCGATACGGCCCTCCCGTTCGGACTCGGCACGGGCTTCGGCGGCTTCAGCCCGGGCCTGCTCGGTATCGGCCCGGGCCTGCTCGGCATCGGCGCGGGCTTGCTCGCTCTCCAAACTGGCGATGGGACGTCGCGTGGCGGGGTCGCAGAACACCAGAGCGCCACCTTCCCACCGCAGATACAGATTCAACACGGGGCTGTATCCCTGGAGACTGCCGTCTTCCAACTCCTCCACCTCTGCGGCCACGTACTCGCCACCCACCAGCCGGTCCCCGGCCAACCGCGTTCCGTGAGACTCCCCCGTCTCGTCGAAACGCCAGTACTCGCCTATTCCCAGCCGCGCGTAGTCAACACGCTTCTCCATTACGTCCACCAGGCCCGTGCTCGGTGACGCCACCTCCAGCACGAAGTCCGGCGCCTTACCCTGCTCCGAGATCACGTACGCGTTGCTCCGCCGGTACGCCTCCGGGTCCACCCCAAAAGCCACCAGCAGGTCGGGATACCTCACTCCGGCCAGGCTTCGGGTGGGCACCAGGGCCAAGTAGTGCTCCCCAGCCACCAAGGTCGTCTCCCGCTTGCCGAGATGCACGGCCAAGTAGTGGGCGGCTCCCGTGATGGTTAGATGGTCAAAGCTGGTCATCTTGTCGTCCGGGTCTTCCGGTGGGTCCGGAAACACGAAGGTCTCCCGAACCTGCGGTGTCCTGGCGAATGTGTCTGGCATCGTCATATCTCACCTGACTGTCGGCCCGGAGCCTGCGCCAACTCCGGCTAGCCGGGTTGGCGTCCCCACTCCTCGGCTCCTCCAACAAGGCACTCTCCTGATAGCCACATCCTACTACGCCCGTCCAGCACTTGGAAGCCCCAAAATGCTGGGGCAGCGTCACGGTTTGTGACCCAGACAGTTTTCTGGCCGGTAGGGCACAGGGTGAGGGCGCAGCCCCGCTTAGGGTCAGAGTTCTGTGGCGCAGACCGGTGCCGGCCCCACTTTTACGCAGTATAATGTCCGCAGGGCCGAAGGTCACGGTGCGCCTCACAGTCCCATCCGCATCTCGAAGATGGTTCTGTCTATCGTCAAAATAGGCCCGCCTGAGAAGAATCGAACCGTTCATCGGGCCTGGTGATACGTTCGGGTACGCGGGAACGACGCGACACACCCATTTTGAGTCCGCTTTACCGCCCTGGCTTGAATGGACCCAAATCGGCCGCCCACGAGTACCTGAGTTTTCCGTGTCTATTGTGTCCGTCGAATGAAGGTTCTTGATTTTATCAAGTCTGGTGGGCCAGAGTGTACCGTACTGCGAACTTTTCGGTGGGAGGTGGCGTTGTAAAGCCCTGGCAACGCGAGGCGGGCTTCCTGGAATAACCCTGGTTAGACTGCCGCAGCGCAGAAACCCCTCGACAGGGAGACGAGGCTCTCCACCGCGATCCTCCTCAGCGGCTTGCAACGTCCGCCAACCCCGCCCGGCCGACGCGTCCATGACGACCGCGGGGTGTGCCAGGGCCTTTGCCCTGAACCATTCTCCGGGCTTGCACTCGTTGCACCGTCGGAGGTCGCGCATCCTGCACCCTTCACTCCAACGGGCGCACAGCCTCCGGGGCGCGGCTCAGGGAGCCGGAGAGCCGATGGCAGGATGCTGCACCCGTCTCCCGGCTACGCCCCCGTCGCCGCTGTCATCACTGCTAACACGTTGTCCTCGCCGTCGTAGGCGGTGATCCGGTATTCGTACCGGGTGGTCTCCTCCACGTCGCCGTCGAAGAAAGCCGTTGCGATGAACCACCCAGGCATCAACTGGCCGTTCTTCTGCACCGTATAGCGCTTCGCCCCGTCAACGTCGTCCCACTCTAACCAGACCCGGCCCTGGACGAAGTAGGCTGTAGCCTGGTAGGAACCAGCCGCATCTGCCGACTCCTCCTGCCCGCTGTCATCGGCTTCCGCTTCATCCCCGTTGGCCGGGGCGGCGTCGGGCGGCGGGTCGGGGCTGGCGGTGACGGCAGTGGCCGCCTCCGACCACTCGCCCCACCCCTCGGCGTTCCTTGCCCGCACCCGCACGTCATAGGACGTTCCGGCGGTGATGGATTGGCCCCTCCGGTCCACCAGGTTGTAGCCGGTTACGGTCCCCCTCTTCGTCGGTTTCGCGTCGGCGTAGGCCGAATCTGCCTCCGAGCTCAGCTTGTATTGAATGCCGTAGCCGCTGATGGCGGAGGAACCCGCCGCTGGCGCCGTCCAGGTGATGCGGAAGGAGGTCTGCTTTACGTTGCTAATCTCCGGCGCGTCCGGCTGACCCGGCGTCGTGTCCGCCACGTCGTCAACCTTGACGGTTACGGCGATGCTGGCGGTCAGCCCGCCGCCGTCGGTGGCGGTTACCGTTACCGCATAGGAACTCTGGTTCTCGTAGTCCAGCGCTCCGCTGGTCTGCAACTGGCCGGTCTGGGAATCTATCGTAAAGTGGGCGTCATCTGTCGTCGTACCCAGGGTGTAGGTCAGCGTGTCCCCGGCGTCCGGGTCCGTGGCTTCTATGGCGTCTCCTATGTTGGCCCCCGCCGCCGTGTTCTCGGCCACGCTGACCTCCAGCGTGCTGCTGGCGAAGGACGGGGGGTTGTTGGGCGGCGGAGCAGGGCTGGCGGTGACGGCAGTGGCTGGGTCTGACCAGGGGCCCCAGCCCTCGGCGTTCTTCGCCCGCACCCGCACGTCATAGGACGCTCCGGCGGTGATGGCTTGGCTGTTCCGGTCCACCACGTTGTAGCCGGTTACGGTCCCCCTCTTCGTCGGCTTAGCGTCGGCGTAGGCGGAATCTGCCTCCGAACTCAACTTGTACTGGATGCCGTAGCCGGTAATGGCGGAGGAACCCGCCGCCGGCGCCGTCCAGGTGATGCGGAAGGAGGTCTGCTTGATGTTGCTAATCTCCGGCGCGTCCGGCTGGCCCGGCGTTGTGTCCGACGGGTCGGGGCTGGCGGTGACGGCAGTGGCCGCATCTGACCAAGCCCCCCACCCCTCGGCGTTCTTCGCCCGCACCCGCACGTCATAGGACGTTCCGGCGGTGATGCTCTGCCCGCTCCGGTCCACCAGGTTGTAGCCGGTTACGGTCCCCCTCTTCGTCGGCTTAGCGTCGGCGTAGGCCGAATCTGCCTCCGAGCTCAGCTTGTACTGGATGCCGTAGCCGGTAATGGCGGAGGAACCCGCCGCCGGCGCCGTCCAGGTGATGCGGAAGGAGGTCTGCTTGATGTTGCTAATCTCCGGCGCGTCCGGCTGGCCCGGCGTTGTGTCCGACGGGTCGGGGCTGGCGGTGACGGCAGTGGCCGCATCTGACCAAGCCCCCCACCCCTCGGCGTTCTTCGCCCGCACCCGCACGTCATAGGACGTTCCGGCGGTGATGCTCTGCCCGCTCCGGTCCACCAGGTTGTAGCCGGTTACGGTCCCCCTCTTCGTCGGCTTAGCGTCGGCGTAGGCCGAATCTGCCTCCGAGCTCAGCTTGTACTGGATGCCGTAGCCGGTAATGGCGGAAGAACCCGCCGCCGGCGCCGTCCAGGTGACGCGGAAGGAGGTCTGCTTGATGTTGATGATCTCCGGCGCGTCCGGCTGGCCCGGGGCCTCCTTCACGTCGGTCACCGTGATGGTTACGTCCAGGCCGGCCCACAGACCGGCGCCGTCGGCGGCGATTACCGTCACCGCGTAGGAGTCCTGGGACTCGTAGTCCAGCGCGCCACTGGTTCTGAGCTGGCCGCTGTCGGGGTCAATGGCGAAGTGGTCGGCGTCGGCGCCGCCCAGCAGGTAGACCAGCGAGTCCCCGTCGTCCGGGTCCGCGGCCGTCACCGGGCTGCCGATGTCCGTACCGGCGGCGGTGTTCTCCGCCACCTGGAAGGCTGCCGCGCTGTCTCCGGCGAAGGCCGGGGGACGGTTGTCCCGCACCCCCTGGGTCCACTGGCCCAGGGGTTTCCCGTCTCCGTCGAAGGCCCGCGCCGAGTAGAGGTAGCGTTGCCCGGCTTCCCGGCCGCTACCCTCGTCCCGGTACGCCACCACGCCGTCACTGTCGGCAGCCTCCACCCGCCGGGCGATGACCTGGTAGCTGCTGTCCGCGGCGTCCACGCGGCGCCGCACCCGGTAGAAGGTATCGTCCTCGGCCTCGGTCGGCGCGTCCCAGGTCACCAGCGTCGAGCCGTCCTCCTGTGGCGTCGCCCGGAGGTTGGCCGGCTGTCCCGGCTGCGGCGCCGACCGCCGGAACCGTTGCGTCCCCGGCTCCGCCCCGGTCGCCGCCGCCGCCGGCGCAAACCAATAGGGGGTCCCGTAGGCCACTGCGCTGTCCGGCCCCCAGCCGTCGACGTTGCGCGCCCGCACCCGCACCGCGTAGGTGATCAGGGGCGTCAGATGGGTCATGGTGTAGGTTGTAGTACCCGCCGCGGTGATCTTCGCCTTATCGCCGTCGTGATAGTACGTTACCTCGTAGATGCGCAACGGCGGCTTGCCCGTCATGTCGGGAGCGGTCCAGGAGACCTCCAGGCTTCCCTTGTGGGGGACGATGGTCACGCCCGTGGGCGGCCCCGGCGGCTCCGCAACGTCGGTTACCCGGATGATTATCCCGGTCGAGGGCCAGGTATCACTGGGGACGCCGGGGCGAACGGCTGTTATGCGGAGCCGGTAGGTATCCTTGCTCTCGTAGTCCAGCGCGCCCTTGGTAGAAAGTTGGCCGGTAAAGGTGTCGATGTCGAAGTGAGCCCCATCGGGCCACTCAGGGTCTCTAAACACAGAGTATGCAAGGTCGTCCGCGGGCGCCAGGGGCAACGTGACGCCGAATATGGGAGCGCCGGACGGGGTGTTCTCCGGTACCGTGACCTCGTACACACCCGTGCCGCCTACAGCTACAGAGGGGACGTGATCGTTCAACGACCGGCCCTGGCCCCCGAACTCGTAGGCGGTCGCGGTGCCGTCGCCGTCCCAGTCCACCTTCAGCGTCGGGTAGTGGGCGCTGGACCCGAAGTCCCACGGGTCATCGCCGATCCCGTCCCCGTCCAGGTCCACGTCCCAGTTGGCGTAGATGCCCGTATAGCCGGTGACCGATTGCAGCTCCTCGGTGGTCTTGCCCTCGCCATAGACCCAATCCGGGTCGTCTCCGGGCCTATGCTTGGACGTGACGATATCCCAGTAGCTGTCGTATTCCTGGCGGCCGTAGCTCTTGCCGATCAGTCCGCCAACTTTCCAGTGGACCTCCATCATGTAGGCGAGGTCCCGCCGGGAGCGGTCCTTGCGCTCCCCGGGCTGGAATCCGGCCAGGCTGATCGGGTGACCGCCGGTGGAGTAGCTGGCCACCACCGGGCCGCTGCTGTCGCCCACCAGGCCGCCCACCCAGGTCGGCGTGTAGGGAAGATAGTATCTGGAACTGAAGCCGTCTACCCACCGCCCGGGGGGCGGGTCCGCGTCTTCCAGCCCGCCGAAGCCCAGGTTGCCGGTGGCGTAGCTGGCGATGATGCCCCCGTCGTCCGAGCTGGAGTTATGGCCCACCAGCCCGCCGACCCAGGTCACAGCCGACACGTCGCCGGTGGCGTAGCTGGCCTTGACCGTCCCCAGTCTCAGGTACCCCACCAGCCCCCCGACGTTGCTGCTCTCCCAACCGTCGCCGGATACATCGGCCTTGGAGTAGGTCTCGCTGATCAGGCCGCGGGCTTCTCCCACCAGACCGCCCACCATCTTTTCCCCCATCACCTCGCCGGTGGTGTAGACCCGGCGCACCGAGCCGTAGGCCCGGCCCGCCAGGCCCCCCGCGTACTCCCGGCCGGTGACGTCCACGTTTTCCAGTCCCAGGTTGCGGACTTCGCTCACCTCGGCGTAGGCGCCGGCGGTGGAGAACAGCCCAACGTAGTCACTGTCCGGCCGGTTGACGTACAGGTTGGAGATGGTGTGCCGGTTCCCCTCGAAAATCCCGTAGTACCGGAAGGGCGCCCATCCCCTGCCGCCGTTCCAGTAGTCGTCGCCGGAGTCGGCGCCGACGCGGCCGTTGGTGTCGAAGTTCAGGTCCGCCTCCAGCTCGTAGCCGGTGCAGCCGCTGGGGCAGCCCATGCCGGGGGCCGCGTCCGGGAAGGCGGCGTCATAGTCGGAGCCGCCACCGGCCCCGTCACCGTCCTCGTCCCAGCGCATGGCGTTCAGCTGATCCAGGTAGTTAATCTCGATCAGCCCGTCGTCGTCGGTGTCGTAGTCCATCCTCTGCCACGCCGCCGCCTGCACGCCGTTGGCGGACGTCCAGCCGCTTGGGTTCTCGTGGCTGAGGGCGCGCACCCGCACGTTGTAGGTGGCGCCGCTGGTCAGGCCGGTTATCTGGGTGTCGGTCCCGGTCCTGGTGTGGGGATGCGAGGTCCATGCTGTGGCCGTGCTCAGCTTGTACTCCACGCCGTAGCCGGTTACGGGCGGCTGGTCCGTCCTGACCGGCGCGATCCAGGTGACCCGCAGCCCCTCGGCAATCGGATTCGCCGTCAGCCCCGCCGGCGCTCCCGGCGACTCGGACGTGTCGTCGTCGACGCCGACGATGAGATCTATGGAGTCGTCCCAGGCCGCATCGGGGTGGCCGTCGGCGTCCTTGCTGTCCCGCACGCGCAGCGTGACCCTGTAGCTGGACTTCCTCTCGTGGTCCGCCGCGCTATCGAGGCTCAGCGCCCCTGCGCCGGAGATGTCGAAGGCGGTTGCGTCCGCGCCGCTCTTCCCGTAGGTCAGCGGGTCGCCGTCCGGGTCGGAGGCGGGGTAGCTCCCCACCAGCCTCGCGCCCTCCGCCACGGTGGGCGTTGTGTCGGCGGCGTCGAAGGTCGGCGCGGCGTTGGCCGCCGAGCGGGGCTGCCGTCCGAACTCCTGCCAACTCGCCGCCCCGTCGCCATCGGTGTCGTACTTCAGCGCCGGGTACTGGATGGCCGTCCCGAAGTCCCAGGTGGCGGTTGGCCAGTTCGAGTAGATGCCGCTGGCGCCGGTGGGACTCTTCAAGTTGCCGGTGGTCTGGCCCGTACCGCCGTTGCTGGTGGCCTGGCCGCTGGTCAGCGTGTCCCAATAGGTCTGCTGTCCGTTGATTCCGTATTGGTCAGCGGAGGGGTAAAGCAGTCCGCCCGAATTCCGGCCGGTAACAACGCCGCGGGCATAGCTGTAATAGACAGTGGCATTGCTGCTGGGCACATAGCCAAGCAGCCCGCCCACGTAGCTGCTCCCCGTCACCCTGGCGGCGCTGTAGGTGTTGCGCAGCGAGGCGTTTGGATGATGTTCCCCGATGAGCCCGCCGATCAAATCCCGCCCCGAGACCGCGCCGGTGACATAGACGGCCTCAACGCCGCTGAAGGCGGACATCTCCCCGGCCACCGCCCCGATAAAGTCTCGGCCCGTTATGTTCACCCGCTCCAGCCCCAGGTTGCGAATTCGGCCTCCGTCGCCAACAACACGGAACAGCCCGATGTAGTCGGTGGACCCCCGGTTGATGAACAGGTTGGCGATGGCGTGGCCGGCGCCGTCGAAGGTGGCGGCGAATGGGGCGCTCGAGGAACCAATGGGGGCCCAGCCGGCGCCGCCGTTCCAGTAGGCGGCGTCGGCGGCGGTAACGGTATCGTCGTTGCCGTGGGTGTCGAAGTCCAGGTCCGCCGTCAGCTCATAGCCCGTGCAGTCGTTGTCATCGGCGTCGGTAGTGGTGACGGGGCAGCCCATGCCCGTTTCGGGATTGGGGAAGGCCAGCGCGTACCCCGCATTCGTTGACGCCCCGTTGCCGTCCAGGTCCCAGCGGACGGCGTGCAACTTCGCCAGGCTATCCACGTCGATCAGCCCGTCGTCGTCCCGGTCGTAGTCCACCAGCTGCGCCGGCGCCGACCGCGCCTGCCGCCCGAACTCCTGCCAGGTCGCCAACCCGTTCTCGTTGGTGTCGTACTTCAGCGCCGGGTACTCGCTGGCCGTGCCGAAGTCCCAGATAGCCGCTGCCCAAGCCCCGTAGATGCCCGCGGCGCCGGTGGGTGATTGCAGCCCGCTGGTGGTCTGGCCCGTACCGCCGGCGCTGGCGGCCTGGCTGCTGGTCTGCGTGTCCCAGTAGCTGGCGGTGACCGTGGCGTCCGAAGTAGTCTCGCCCACCAGCCCGCCCTTGGTCCTGGCCGCGTTCCAGGCGGGGCCCGCCTGCATACTCACCGCGGATACGGCCCCCGCGGCGTAGCTGTTGGTGATGCTGGCCGAGCTGCTCCGGTTGAACCCCGCCAGTCCGCCCACCGCCTTGTTGCCGGTGACTGTCACGCTGGAATAGCTGTTGGTTACAGCGCCTCTGTTGTCGCCCACCAGCCCGCCCACGTTCTCGTGTCCCGTAACTGCGCCGGTGGAGTAGGAGAGCGCCACCGCGCCCCGGTTGCTCCCCACCAACCCCGCGATGGAGCTGAAGACGGGGTCTCCTGTTGAGCGGTCGATGTCCACGTTTTCCAGCCCCACGTTGCGGATGACCGCGGCCGTGCCGGCGCTGCCGAACAGGCCAACGTTTGACCCGCTTCTTCTGATGTACAGGTGGGAGATGGCGTGGCCCCCGCCGTCGAAGGTGGCGTTGAAGGGGGACCCCCAAGTGCCTATGGGCGCCCAGCCGGCGCCGCCGTTCCACCAGGCGGCGTCGTCGCTGGTGATAGCGTTGTCGTTGCTCTGGTCGAAGTCCAGGTCCGCCGTCAACTCGTAGCCCGTGCAGGTGTTGCTGGCGCAGCCCATGCTGGCCGCCGGGTTGGGGAAAGCCGTCGCGTAGCCCGCATTCGTAGACGCCCCGTCGCCGTTCAGGTCCCAGCGGATGGCGTTCAGCTTATCCAGGCTGTCCACCTCGATGAGGCCGTCGTTGTCCGTGTCATAGTCCACAGTGACCACCGGCGCCGAGCGGGGCTGACGGCCGAAGTCGCCGTCCACGGCTGATTTGACGCCGTCGTCGTTGAAGTCCGCCTTCAGCGCCGGGTACTGGCTGGCCGTCCCAAAGTCCCACGGGTCGTCGCCGCCGGCCGTGCTGTCCAGGTTGAGATTCCAGTTGGCGTAGATGCCCGCGTAGCCGTCGGACTGCTCGGGCGTCGCCAGGTCGTTGGTGGTCTTGCCTACGCCGCCGGAGCTGGTCGTCTGACTGCTGGTATCGGTGTTCCAGTAGCTGTTGGTGATCGTCCCCCCACTGCTGTTGCCCACCAGCCCGCCCACATTGCTGCCGGTCCCGGTTACCGCGCCGGTGGAGTAGCTGGCGGTGATGTCACCGTCGGAACTGCCAACCAGCCCGCCAACTCCGATCCGACCGCTTACTGCCCCGGTGGCGTAGCCGGCTTTGATTACCACAGTATTGGTGGCGTTGCCCACCAGCCCGCCCACATAGTCACTGCCAGTAACGCCGGCGGTGGAGTAGCTCCTCTGGATTTCACCCTCGAAGTAACCCACCAGCCCGCCCACATAGTCACTGCCATTAACGCTGCCAGTGGAGTAGGCGAAATCCACCGCGCCGAAAGCGCTGCCGATCAGCGCGCCGGTGTAGTTTTGGCCGGTTACGTTGGCGCTCTCCAGCCCTACGTTGCGGATGGCGCTGGTGGCGGAGGAGGAGCCGAACAGCCCCAAGTCACTCGTGGAGTTCCGGCTGATGAACAGGTTGGAGATGGTGTGGCCGTTGCCGTCAAAGACGGCGTTGTACCGGGTGGCTGCGCTGGAGTCGGAGCCGATGGGCGCCCAGCCGTCGCCTCCGTTGTAGTAGGTATCGCCAGCGTTGGCTGTGCCGCTGCCGTTGGTGTCGAAGTCCAGGTCCGCCGTCAGCTCGTAGCCCGTGCAGGTGGCTGCGCAGCCCATGTCCGCAGCGGCGTTGAGGAAGGCGCCGGTGTAGTCGGCGTGGGTGGAGTCCCCGTTGCCGTCCAGGTCGTGCCGGATGGCGTTCAGCTGGGCCAGTGTGGAAACCTCGATGAGGTTGTTGTCGTCCAGGTCATAGTCCACCGCCACTACCGGCGCCGCGCGGGGCTGTCTGCCGAAGTCGCCGTCCGCGGCTGATTTGACGCTGTCGCGGTTGAAGTCTGCCTTCAGCGCCGGGTACTGGCTGGCCGTGCCAAAGTCCCACGGGTCGTCGCCGCCGGCCGTGCTGTCCAGGTTCAGATTCCAGTTGGCATAGATGCCCGCGTAGCCGTCGGACTGCTCGGGCGTCGCCAGGTCGTTGGTGGTCCTGCCTACGCCGGTGGCGGCGTCATTGTCATCGGCGATGCCGCTGGTGGTGACGTCCCAGTAGCTGTCGGTGACCGTGCCGGTGTCGTCGGGTTGGCCAGGTAGACCAAATAGGATGGGATTGGAGGCGACCAACCCCCTCGCCACGCTGGAGCCGGTCACCGCCCCCCGGGCGTAGCTGGCGGTGATGGCTCCGTAGTAGTAGTTTCGGCCCACCAGCCCGCCGGCCCGGACGCCGCCCACAGCGCCGGTGGCATAGCTGGCCTTGACCGCGCCGTTGCTTTGGCCAATCAGTCCGCCGGAATAGTTGCCCGTGCCGGTTACAGAGGCCGTGGAATAGCTGGTCTCGATGCTGCCGGTTCTGCCGGAGTTCCCCACCAGCCCGCCGACCCGGACCCTGCCGACAACGCTGCCGGTGGTATAGGTGAACTCCACCTCGCCGTTGGTCTCGCCAAGCAATATGCCGACGTTGTCCTGGCCGGTGACGGCGGCGTCCTCCAGTCCCACGTTGCGCGCCCGGATCCACGCCCCGGCGGCCCCGAACAGCCCCACGTAGTCGGTGGCCCCCCGGCTGATGAACAGGTTGGAGATGGTGTAGCCCCGGCCGTCGAACACGGTGTTGAAGCGGCTGGCGCTGGTTCCAATCGGTTCCCAGCCCGAGCCGCCGTTCCAGTAAGTATCACCGAGGTTGGCCGTGCCGCTGCCGTTGGTGTCGAAGTCCAGGTTCGCCGTCAGCTCATAGCCGAGGCAGTCGTTGTCGTCGGCGTCGGCGGCGGTGATGGGGCAGCCCATGCCGGTTTCCGGGTTGGGGAAAGCCGTCGCGTACCCCGCATCCGTAGACGCGCCGTCGCCGTTCAGGTCCCACCGCATCGCGTTCAACTGGGCCAGGTCAGACACCTCGATCAGCCCGTCATCGTCGAGGTCGTAGTCGACGGCCACCGCCGGCGCCGCGCGGCCCTGCCGCCCGAACTCATAGGCGCTGGGCGTGCCGTCGCCGTCCCACTCCACCTTCAGCGCCGGGTACTCGCTCGCCGTCCCGAAGTCCCACGGGTCGTCGCCGCCGGCCGTGCTGTCCAGGTTCAGATTCCAGTTGGCGTAAATGCCCGCGTAGCCGTTGGTCTGCGTGGGCGACTGCAACTGGCTGGTGGTCTTGCCCACGCCGGTGGCGGCGTTGCCGTCGTCGGCCTGAGTCGAGGTGGTGACGTCCCAGTAGCTGTTGGTGATGGTGCCCGCGTTGACGCCCACCAGCCCGCCGACGTCGCTGCCGGTCCCGCTTACCTCTCCTGTGGCGTAGCTGGCGATGATCGAGCCGGAGTCGCTAGAGTTTAGGGCTCGGCTGTTGGCGCCCACCAGCCCGCCAACGTAGTCCACACCGGTAACCGCGCCGGTGGCGTAGCTTGCCGTCAGAGTGCCGATGTTGTTGCCCACCAACCCGCCTATATCATCGCCCGAGCCGGTGACGCTGGCCGTGGAGTAGCTCCTCTGCATTGTCCCACCACTGTTCATGTACCCCATCAGCCCGCCCACATCGCCCGAGCCGGTGACGCTGCCAGTGGAGTAGACGGAATCCACAGCGCCGTAAGCAGTGCCAATCAGTGCGCCGGTGTAATCGCTGCCGGTTACAGCCACGTCCACCAGCCCCACGTTGCGGACGGCGCTGGTTGCGGAGGCGGCGCCGAACAGCCCCACGTCATCCGTGGAGCTCCGGCTGATGAACAGGTTGGAGATGGTGTGGCCGTCGCCGTCGAAGGTCGCACTGTACTGGGTGGATGCGCTGGCGTCGGAGCCGATGGGAGCCCAGCCGGCGCCGCCGTTCCAGTAGGCGTCACTACTGTCGACCACTGCGGCGGAGCTCCCGGTCTTGTCCGTGTTGAAGTCCAGGTCCGCCGTCAGCTCGTAGCCCGTGCACGTCGGCTGGTCGGGCGTGCCCGCGTCGCTGTCGTGGTCCGCGACGGGACAGCCCATGCCCGCAGCCGGAGTGGTGAAGTCGTTGCTGAAATAGGCGGCGTTGGTCGACACCCCGTCCCCGTCCAGGTCGTGGCGCATCGCGTCCAGCTGGTCCAGGCTGTCCACTTCGATCAGCCCGTCGCTGTCGATGTCGTAGTCCACCGAGTCAGTCGCCCCCTCACTCTCGTCGCTAACGTAGACGGTTACCTCCATGGTTGCTTCGCCGCCGCTGGGATCAACGGCCTTAACCTGGAAGACGTAGCTGCTCTTGCTTTCGTAGTCCAGCACGAACTTGCTCTTGATCTGGGCGCTGCTTGGGTCAATGGCGAAGTAAACGCCATCGGCGCCGGTTAGCGAATAAACGAGGGTGTCGCCATCACGGTCGTTGGCGGTCATCAGGTTGCCGACGTTGCGGCCGGCATGGACGTTCTCGTCTATGGAGGCCGACAGGGCGGCGTCGCTGAAAGCCGGCGAGTTGTTGACCACCGGCGCGGAGCGGGGCTGACGGCCGAAGTCGCCGTCCGCGGCTGATTTGACGCCGTCGCCGTTGAAGTCTGCCTTCAGCGCCGGATACTGGCTGGCCGTGCCAAAGTCCCACGGGTCGTCGGCGCCGGTGGTGGTCGTGCTGTCGCCGTCGGCGTTGTCCACGTCCACGTTCCAGGCAGAGTAGATGGCGGCGCCGCTGCCGTAGGCCTGCGGCGTCTGGAGGTCGGACGTGGTCATGCCCTCGCCGGTGGCGGCGTCGCTGTCGTCGGCGATGCCGCTGGTGGTGACGTCCCAATAGCTGGCGATGATGGTCCCCACCTGGCTTCCCACCAGGCCGCCCACGTTGGTTCCGACGGGGCTGGAGGTGGACGAAGCGGCGCCTCGGGAGTAGCTGTAGGCGATATCGCCGTTAGCCCGTCCGACCAGACCGCCCACGTAGTCGGCTCCGCTGGCCGCGCCGGTGGCGTAGCTGACGATGATAGAGCTGTTGTAGTCGGCCGAGCCCGCCAGGCCGCCGGCGTAGTTGCCGGTGGCGGTTGCCGCGCCAGTGGCGTAGGAGGCCAGGATTTCGCCCTTGCTTTCACCAATCAACCCGCCGGCGTAGTCATCCCCCGCCGTCACCGTGGCCGTCGAGTAGCTGTACTCGATCAGCGCCGAGGCAGATCCGGCGCTCCCCACCAGGCCGCCGGCCTTCTCGCCGTCTCCCCCGCTGCTGCCCACGGCGGTTACCGCGCCGGTCGAGGAAACATTGCTCACCGTGCCCTGGGTGATGTGGCCCACCACCGCGCCCACGTTGCCGCGCCCCGTCACCGAGACGCCGGTCAGACGCAGGTGGCGGACCTCTCCCGGCGACATCAGGCTGGCGAACAGCCCCACATAGTTCGACTTGTTGGCATCACGGGTGTTCACCATGTTCGACGTGGGGCGGTTGATAAACAGGTTGGCGATGGTGTGCCGGCCCCCGTCGAAGACGGCCATGTACGCCGTGCTCTCGCTGGCGATAGGGCTCCAGCCCAACCCGCCGTCCCAGTAGTCGTCACTGCTGTCAATCACCGCAGCGGAGCTCCCGGTGGTGTCCGTGTTGAAGTCCAGGTCCGCCGTCAGCTCGTAGCCCAGGCAGTCGTTGTCATCGGCATCGGTGGCGGTGACGGGGCAGCCCATGCCCACTGCGGGAGTGGGGAAGGCCAGCGCGTAGTCGTTGGCGTTGGCCGCAGCCGGGGCGCCATTACCGTCCAAGTCGTATCGGATGGCGTTCAGCTTCGCCAGGCTGTCCACCTCGATCAGGCCGTTGTCGTCCGAGTCATAGTCCGTCGGCAGGGAGCGGCCCTGCCCTCCAAACTCGTAGGCGCTGGGCGTGCTGTCGCCGTCGGTGTCGTACAACAATGCCGGGTACTGGCTGGACGTGCCGAAGTCCCATATGGCCGCGCTCCAAGCCACGTAGATGCCGGTGGCGCCGGTGGGCGATTGCAGCTGGGCGGTGGTCTTCTTGAGGTTATCTGGAAATATGCCGGCATAACTCCAGGGTGAGCTTGAGGTCTGAGAATTCCAGTAGCTGGCGCTGATTGTAGCGGACCCGGTATTCGCGCCCACTATCCCGCCTTCGCTCCCGACTATGCCTGAATCGAAGCCACCGCGGCCCGTGGAATACATCATTGACTTCGCACTTTGCGATCCTATGCTGTAGCTGTTGGTGATGCTGGCCGCAGAACCATGGTTGCGACCCGCCAAGCCGCCAACATACCGGCTGCCGCCAGCGGTTACGTTGGCGTAGGAATTGGCGATCGTTCCCTGGTTGTCGCCCGCCAGCCCACCCACCCGCTCGACCCCCTGCGCCGAGCCCGTGGCGTAGCTGCGCTCGATCCGGCCTCGGTTGAACCCGACGATCGCTCCGACCGCATCGGTCCGGGGCCGTCCGGTAGCTCGGTCGATGTCAACCGCCAACAGCGCGAGGTTGCGAATGATCGCGGCAGTACTGGTACTGCCAAACAGGCCCACGTTGCTCCCGCTGGCTCTGATCGTCATCTTCAAGATCGTGTGCCCGCCGCCGTCGAAGGTGGCCACGAAGGGGCTGGCAGACGTGCCAATAGGGCTCCATGAGGCGTAGGTATCGCTGCTGTCCACCGCCCCGCTGCTGTCGGTGTCGAAATCCAGGTCCGTCGTCAGCTCGTAGCCGGTGCAGGTGGCGGCGCAGCCCATGCTCGCAGCGGGAGTGAGGAAGGCCAGCGCGTAGCCCGCGTTGGTAGAGGCGCCATTACCGTCCAGGTCCCACCGGATGGCGTTTAGCTGCGCAAGGTTGGAAACCTCGATGAGGTTGTCGCCGTCCGTGTCGTAGTCCACGGCCTGCGCCCAGACGGGACTAGCCGAGAAGAGGAGCAGCGCTCCCAGCGCCAAGGCCAGCAGCGCGATGAGTCCGAACCGAACCCAACTGCCCGCCGCCACGCTCATGAGCCCGCCTGCCCCACTTCCTGACCGCAAAAATCGGGGGGGGGGGGGGGGGTAGAAAAACGCTGCCGACGCAGCGTCGCGCTAACGGCAGATTTGGCTAGGGTCGGGGCGTTGGACATTATTCTATCGTCTCCCTCAT
Source organism: Dehalococcoidia bacterium (assembly GCA_965222445.1). Lineage (GTDB taxonomy): Bacteria > Chloroflexota > Dehalococcoidia > Lucifugimonadales > CAJWER01. Next base: position 29,144 of record CBDCTY010000002.1, read on the forward strand.
CTGTAATAATGGCGGACTTCGCTCTACGCCCAGGCGGTGGTGGCTGGGACCAGCCTGCCATGGGCCGGGTCCACCGCCAAGCGCAGCCCTTCCAGCGTGTAGGCCCCGAGCAGGGCGCGGGCGTCGTCATTTCCGAAGACCACCAGGGTGGCCTCAGTCCGTCCGTCAATGGTGGCCATAGCGCGCCCTATGTCGTACTCCACAGGCCGCCCATCGGCCAGCACGAGGCTGATCTTGTCGATGGGCGACACCCCAAGATCCCGCAGCAGGTTGGCGGGCACGATGGTATAGCTGGCCCCGGTGTCCACCATCGCCTCTATCTCCAGCGACCGTTGGCCGTCCATGCTCTCCAGCCGGATGGGCCAGTTGAAAACGCCCAAATCCCTCGCTCCCTTTGCGCCGTGTTTCCAATGCGCTATTCTACAGATGGCATTCTACCATTTTGCGTCGGTTTCTGACAACAAGAAAGATCACACACATTCATAGGCGGGATTCACCACCCCCTCGATCACTGGGCGCTCCGCAAGGCGCTGCCGCCGAACTTGTATACCCCCCCGGTGTCCAACCCGCAATGACCAGACATCAATGGCCTGGGGGCGCTGCGTCCGCAGCTGCTCTACCGCTTCACACCGCTTCACGAAGCTCCGCGCCAATGACCCAGATTCCAGTATCCACGTCGATGGAGACGATCTCTCCGTGGTGGTCTGCTCCGACCTTGTGCCGGATGTCCCGCTCGTATATCTCCTTGCCCAGGCGGGCGATCTCTTCTTTCGGGCGGGTTGGCGCAGTGGGCCTGGGTGATTGCGCGGGCGCCAGCGTATCCGGGTCCCTCATATTTCCCCTTCAAAAGCGCAACTCCATATCATGCATTTTACGACTTTGCGGGAGTTCGGGACAACGAAAAAGGGCCGCATACACATGGCCGTGGAGGGGGAGGGCACCGAATCGCGGTGCCTTGGTGGGTCTCCGAGTTGTGGCTGAAGGAGCACGGGTGCACCCGCAGAGACTTGGGAGACGTGCCGATACCGTTCGTATGGATGCCTGATTTCAACGAACTTCCAATGTTCGACCTTGCCACCTACGGGGAGATCGACGGCGAACCAGGCCGCTACGAGCTGGAGTGGTTCAGTTGACGGGAGATGGGCTTGCCCCGATCTGGGCGGGTCCTCAACTGTTGACAGGGACGGACCCGTCATGGACGAGACCACTCGTCCATCCCTGCTCGTCTAGCTCGGTGCCGGAACGCCTAGCCGGGTTTGGTATCCCCCGGGGGCGCGCCACTCCCGTTCCCAGCGGCCTCACCCTCTCCGGCAGGCAGGCGTGGGGCAAGCTAGTGTCTAACAATTTGACCGGGCCTAAACGGACCCAAGTCGACCGACCACGAGTACTTAAGCTTTCCGTGTCGATTGAGTTCGTTGAATGAAGGTTCTTGATTTTGCTCAGTGTGGTGGGCCGGACTGGCCAACTTGGTCTTCAGCCCGCAGGTGTGCCCTTCCCCCGGCGTTGACTGAGGCGAGATTTGTATCTGGCCGACAATATCGCCCCAGCAGGCGACGGCGCCGCCGGTCCTCACCCCGCAGGTGTGGCCAATCCCTGCGCTGACGGCGGAGAACTCCCCGGACGGCGGAGTGGCCTGGCCAAACAAATCATCGCCCCAGCAGGCGACGGCGCCGTCGGTCCTCACCCCGCAGGTGTAGCCAAGCCCTGCGCTGACGGAGGAAAACTCCCCGGACGGCAGCGTGTCCTGGCCGACAATATCGCCCCAGCAAGCGACGGCGCCGTCGGTCCTCACCCCGCAGGTGTGGAACCCCCCGGCGCTGACGGAGGAGAACTCCCCGGACGGCGGCGTGGCCTCACCAAACAGATCTTGGCCCCAGCAGGCGACGGAGCCGTCGGTCCTCACGCCGCAGGTGTGGCTAAGCACTGCGCTGACGGAGACGAACGTCCCGGACGGCGGCGTGGGGGTAGTCTTCGTCGTGCTTACGGGCGTAGTGGTCGCCTCCTCGCAAAAGAGCCGCCGCTCGCCTGGGTAAACGCCGTCAATCAGCGCTCCGTGAACGTGGTCGTTAACGCAGTTGTTATCAGGGTAGACTACGTGCTTGAAGTGAGAGGTCTCCAGCAGGTAGCCGTTGCTGAGAGTGTCGGTTACGAGCTTCTCAGATTGACTGAACGGAGTGAATGCGTCGGAGTGGTTGCCGATTACCAGTATCGGCACGCCTCCGCCGTCGAGAGGCCCCTCAAGAGGTTCGGGGGCGAACTGGTCGTAGAACGGGCATTCGTCGGCTAGAGAGGGGGCCATTACCGCCAGCAAGGGGAACATTTCCTCAATGATGCCGTAAACGGTTGAGTAGTCTTCCAGCAGGGTGGCGCGATTCAACTCTGGATGCAGGACCCAGCCGTCCAGGCAATTGACGTGGCCAGCGAAGCTCACAGCGCCGGGTTCCGGGCCTAGGTTTATCCTGGCGAACTCGAGGAGAATAGACGGGTCGTCGTTCTCGTTGAGTTCGAACAGGCCCTGCCGCAGGCCGGGCCAGTCCTCCTCACTGTACAAGGCCGAGATCACCCCCAAGAAACCCGCCTCGGGATTATTATCCGCCGCAGTGTTGACAAGGTGCAGTTTCGCAGCAGCCTGCTTGAAGTAGCCAACCGGGTCGCCGTCGTTGTATATCGGGCATTCCGGACCAGCGCACGCTGTCAGCGCCTTTTCCAGGAAGGCAGCTAACGGTGCGACCTCCTCGATTTCCTCGTCAATGCGTTCCTGTTGGGTGGTGGCTTGATAAACCGGGTTGTCGGCTCCGTCAACAACCATCGCCCTGACCGACTCCGGGAAGAGCGTTGCATACCAGACCCCCAACACTGACCCATAGGAGAATCCGAAGTAAGAAATCTGGTCGGCGCCCAGAGCCTTGCGTATTTCATCCATGTCCCTCGCAACATATTCGCTGTGCAACAGACCGCCGACCGGACCCATTGACTGGATGCACAGGTTGGCGGCCGCTTCCCCCGCCGCTATCTCGTCGGGGGTGTCTATGTTCCCGTCAATCGTGGCAAGCAGCGCGAGCTGCTCACCGCGGTCGCCACACGCGAACGCAGGCTCGGACGCTCCGACTCCGCGTGGGTCGAAGCCGACGAAGTCGAATTGCGCGACGATTTCATCTGTGAACCCTAGGAGTGGAAGATAGTTGACAAAATCTACTCCGCTCACGCCCGGACCACCAGGATTGAAGAATAGATAACCTATCCGTTCCTGCGGAGACGTGGCCCGATGCACGTTGACCGCAATTCTGATGCTGCCGGCCTCGGGGTCACGGTAGTCAGCGGGGACTTCTATAAATCCGCACTCAAGACTCGGATGATCCGCACCGGGTCCAGTCTATCCGCTCTCCTGCCGGGGTAGGCTCGGGCTCGGCCGCCGATGTAGGAGCAGCTGTCGGAAGGGGCAGCCGAGTTGACGTTGGAGCAACAGTTGGGGAGGGCGAGGCCATCGGGGTCGAAGCAGGTGTCGCCGTCGGCGCCGCGGTCAACTCAGGTACTGGCGTGGGTGGCTGAGTTGGCGTTGGAGCAATGGTTGGGACGGGCGAGGCCATTGGGGTCAAAGCAAGTGTCGCCGTCGGCGCGGCGGTCAACTCGGGCGCTGGTGTTTGAGTTGGCGTGGGCACAGAATCACGACAGGCCAGACTAGCCGTAACAGTCAGAGCCAAGAGACCGACGACGAAATACCTCTTCAATTTCTTACCCACGGCCCTCAGTATATCCACATATCCGCCTCTTTGAAACCCCGCGACCGCGTCACGGCCCGCGCTGCGGTCGTGGCCGCGCCCGCGAAGAGCCTGGCAAGATGCAGCCGTGCGAAATTCACAGTTAATCCCGCCCCTCTTCTTCGTTTAGGGGGAGGGGACACAAAACTTCGGCATGGGCGCCCCCGTGTGGGGCGCCCATGCCGCTTCTTACTTTCTATAGAAGAAAATCCCGCCATTGTGGTTCTTGCGCACGGCGTTGATACGCCATGCAACGATTGGATGAGTGGAAAATAAATTGGCAATAGTCATCCAAAAACCCCGTTCTTCTGTGGACTCCTCTATATGGGCTTGCGTGTCAAGTTGATTGTATAGATGCTTACCGGCCGTCAGCATCAATAGACCCTTGTAAGCATCGTCTTGCGCTATCGCATGACCAATCTTGTCGCAACTGTACTCTTTCGCGCGACTTAGCGGGAGGCCAAGAACATAGTTAACGAAGGGCAAGCTGCCAACGTAGGTGAGTAGATAATACCACCAGGTCACATGCCCCAACCGCATATGCCCCAGTTCGTGGCCCAGGATGAACCTAAGAGTATCCCAGTCTTCGTTTCTCAAACAGGCTTCCAGCATATCCGAATAGATAGAGCTGAAATACCTGAACCCCGGAACGCAGGAAGCAAAGGCGTTCAGAGCGCCATTGCCGTTGATGGTGTATAGTTCTGGAACTTTCTTCAGTCCCTGGGCAAGGGCCATGCTCTCCCACATTTCATAGACTTCTGGAAACTGCTCGGTCGTAATACGCACAGCCCCCGCCCGCTGCTGTCCATATAATCTCCCTGTTAGGAACACAAACAAAATGAAGAACCCAAAGGGCACTAACACGACGACTGGCACGTACAGCCTGGAAACCCAATCCAACGTTTCTTTTTCATCTGCCGGAAGTAGTGGCAGAATCTCCTCGTCCGTCAGATTTGCGGCGTCGGAGTGTTGAGCACGATAGCCTTCAATATAGTCGGTTTCCAGCATTTCAATGACGTCGGTCCTGAAAATTGCTAAGAGAAGCAAAATCAAGAGCGCCGCAACAGTTAACAGCGCAGTTAGCCAGAAGAAAACCCTTTCTATGGGATGTCTATGTTTGATTGCCTCCGCAACCCGGTCATTCATCCGGTCATTCATAGGTAGAAGTGTCATGCGATGCATTGATCATAGGTTGATCCCTCTCATTCAGGGCTTCCTAACCGGAATTATACCAAATCACTGTGATGCCGCCATATATGTGAGTGGTTCCCGTTGTCACGGGAACCCATCCCCGGCTCCCCAATCCTGCCAATCCCTTAATCCCCCAAGTCCTGATTCAGACAATCCCCACAACTCTCCTCTCTGTGCCCGGAGCCTGTCCTGAGCCTGGCTCCCCTGAGCTTGGCTCTCCTGAGCTTGTCGAAGGGTCGAAGGGTCGAAGGGTGAGGGTGACTCCCCTCCCAATCCTGCCAATCACCCAAATCCCCATAATCACAGTTCAGACAATCCCTCTTGACACCAACCCAGCTCTCCCCCATAATAGAACGTATGTCCAGCACACAAACAACTGAAACAACAACGGAGCGGAAGCCGCCCACACTCGCCGACATCGTCCGCGAGAAGACCGACGACGGCCGACGCATCATCGACTTCTTCCTCGACGTCATGGAGGACAGGATCGACGGCGCTGAGCTATGCCACAGGATGGACGCCGCAAAGCAGCTCGAAAAGCACAAGTCCAAGGCCGCCGCCAAGTTCCTTGACAAGTACCGCGGCGTCTCATGCGGCCACTCCATCAATGGACGCCCCAACCCGGACGACCCCTGCTCCGCCGAGGAGAGGAGCCTGGTGGCCGTGACCCTGAACGCCCCGGCCACCCTTACGCGAGACTTCCTCACTGTGCTCTCTGGGATAGATGAATTCCTAATGGCCAGGCTCATCCGAGCCCAGACCGCCGACGCCGGCACCATCATCGACTTCCTAGACGACGTCATGCAGGACAGAAACGACGGCTTCAAGACCCACCACAGGATCGCCGCCGCCAAGGAGCTCATCGTACACATCGTCCGCGACGAGCAGCCCGAATCCGTCCCCGCCCATACTGCCGTCGTTCCCGCGGAGGCGGGAACCCATCCCGCTCACCCTGAGCCCAACTCAACCCCAACTCCCCCGGAGCCTGCCCCCGCGAAGGCGGGGGGGGCCCGCGAAGAGCCTGCCCCGTACTCAATACGGGGCGGGAACCCATCCCCCTGACCCTGTCCTGAGCGCCGTCAAAGGATCCGCTCACCCTGAGCCTGGCTCCCCTGAGCCTGTCGAACGGGTCGAAGGGCCTCGTCCTGAGTTCACCGAAGGGCCTGTCCTGAGCACCGCCGAAGGGCCCGCAGACAGCTCATCCGTCGTTCCCGCCAAGGAGCCCACCCAAGGACGCCAAGACTACGAAGAAAGAAAACCCCGGAGACCACGGACCCGAACACAACGTCGCCAGGCTGGAGCCGCCAGGGCCGCCACCCTCGCAAAGAGGTCCGAGCGCAACAAGGAGGAAAAACAGGACAAGCCCGCCGCCGTGGAGCTCACCCCCGCCGAGCGTAGAATCAAGGAAAGACTCGAACAGCACTGGCACGAGCCCAACCCCTGGGCCGGACCAATCGACTCCACAACCCCAGGCCGCTCACCGCCCTGGTGACCGCAACCCGACTACACAACTTATACCATTTCGTTTTGACTACGCCCGTGAATTGAACGTGACGCAGTTCAGCAATCCGCCATTCCGGCCTTGAGCCGGATTCCTGCGAGCAGGAACTGTCCCCCATCCAGTCCCCGGCGGTTGCACACAGACCGGGTGGCTATGGGGAAGCCGGGCGCCTCCTTCAGCCCTTATATGGCGGCATCACAGCGAATTGGTATTACCTCTATTTTCGTACCAACGACGGGGGGAGGCTCTCACGAACTCTAAACAGTTACCAGTCCGAGACCTGAAGTCGGTTAGGACGGTTCCCTTCACTGGCACGCTGAGTTGAGGCAAGATTCGTAGAGCCTCTTCTGCTGTCGGGAAGATGTGCAGCGCCATCTGTATTCTGTTATGATTTGGGAGTCACTAGGGCAGCGTCAAGCGCAGCCCTAGGGCACTTATGGACGGGAGGTTGACAGGATGTCTACCAAGCTGAGAAGCATACGGCTGATTCTATCGCTGATAGCGGTTGTCGCACTGGTCGCCGCCATGGCCTGTGCGGCCGAGGAGGAGGACGAGGCGCCCGCCCCGCAGGCTGAGACGAAGGCTGCAGCCCCGGCCGAGAAGGCGCCGACGGCAGCACCAGTGGCGAAGGACGCGCCGACGGCCGCACCAGTGGCGAAGGACGCGCCGACGGCCGCACCGAAGGAGGTGCCCGCCGAGGCCATGGGCGAACCCGCCATCGCCAAGATCGGCCTGAACGGCAATGTGACCTTCAGGTACGACGGGCCCATACCCACCAAGTTCAACGAGGCCCCCATTCTGGCGGAGCTCGTGAAGTCCGGAGAGCTGCCGCCCGTGGACCAGCGCCTGCCGGAGGACCCGCTGATCATTCCCCCGCCTGAGGCCATCGGCACCTACGGCGGCACCTGGCGAAGGGTGTACACGTGGGCCGGCGACCACGCGATCACATACACCGACTCGATGCTGTGGGCCGACTCCGACGGCAGCGGCTGGCTCCCGCACATGGCCAAGTCCGTGGAGATGTCCAACGACAACAAGACCATGACCATCAAGCTCCGCAAGGGCCACAAGTGGTCCGACGGCACGCCCTTCACCACGGCCGACTTCCAGTGGGGCTGGGACAACATAGCCAACAACGAGGAGGTAACTCCTGTATTCAGTGTGGACTGGAAGAGCCCGGTAACCAGGAACAAGCCCAAGTTCGAGGTGGTGGACGATACGACCGTGACCTTCACCTGGGACGACCCCTATGGGGTAGCTCCCGTCATGCTGCTACGGGGTTCGTTCCTCCACGTGAACTTCCAGTGGCCGTGGTGGGGCCCGTCCCACTACTTGAAGCAGTTCCACCCGTGCTGCGTCGAAAAGGAAGAGCTGGACAAGATGGTCGCCGAGGCCGGGGTAGAGACCTGGATACAGCTGATGCAGCAGAAGAAGAACGCCTACCAGAACCCCGACTACCCGGCCCTCGCCGCCTGGAAGACCTCCGACCCAAGCGAAGGGGAGGAGTGGATCCTCGAGCGCAATCCCTACTACCCTGCGGTGGATACAGCCGGGAACCAGCTCCCCTACATCGACAGGATACACCTGACCCTGGTCGAGAACCTCGAGACGGCCGGCCTCAGGGCCGCCAACGGCGACATCGACTTCCAGGGGCGGCACATGACCCTGGCCAAGCTGCCCCTCTACCTGAAGGAGAAGGAGAGGGCGAACATCGAGCCGCAGCTCTACAACTCGCCCAGCCCCAGCGATACGACCATCAACATCAACCAGACCTACAACGAGGACCCTGTGATAGGCGATCTGTTGCGGACTCGGGACTTCCGAATCGCCCTGTCGCTTGGCATAGACCGGAACGAGATCAACGAGACCTTCTTCCTGGGCAGGGGCACGCCGCGTGCCTACATCCCTGAGAAGGGCACCATGTTCTATCCGGGCGACGACTACCACGACAAGTACTCGACCTTCGACCCCGACGAGGCGAACAGGCTGCTTGACGGAATAGGCCTGGAGAAGAACGCCAACGGCAAGAGACTCAGGTCGGATGGGGAGCCGCTGCGGCTCCACTTCGTGACCCTGGGCGCCTACGCCGTCGACTACGCCCCGGTCGCCGAGATAATCTGCCGCACGTGGGACAAGAACCTCGGGATAGCCTGCGACTACACGACGACCCGTGACGCGGCCAGGATGATCCAGAACAACGAGGAGTACCTGTTCATCTGGGAGTCGGGAGCGGGTGTGATCCCCTGGGTCGGGACCTGGAACTTCTGCCCATGCTTCCAGCACTTCCGCTCCGCCGTCGGGCCGGGCCGCTACTACCAGACCGGGGGCGAGGCAGGGGAGTCTTCCACCGATCCCAAGTACGCCAACCCTGAGGGCGAGTTCCCCATCAAGAAGCTGCAGGATCTGTTCGACGAGGGTAAGCAGTACCCCTTCGGCCATCCCAGGCAGGTCGAGATCGGCAAGGAGGGCTACAAGATCCACGTCGACGAGATGATCAACATCGGCGTGGTCGGTAGCAGCCCCCTGATGAAAGGGACGTTCCTGAAGAAGAACAACATGAAGAACGTCCCCGCCAACTCGCTGATGCAGGGCTACTTCAACGCGGTCCCAGCCCGTGCCGAGGTCTACTTCTTCGAGGACGGAAAGAACGACGCCGGCTACTAGTATGAGCTGTTCTGACCGGTAGCAGGAGGGGCCCCGGGGCGACCGGGGCCCCTCCTTGCGTCCAGTGCCCCCTCTTTTCAGGGGCCCACCCAAGATTGCCAGCCTTCTTTGAGCGAGGTGGTTGAGCTATAGCCCAACGCCTTGACGTGAATGAAGCTATGCGCTATAGTCCAGAACATGGGGGATGCGACATACAAGCTGACAATCAAGAGACAAGCCATCAAAGCCCTGCAAAGAATGCCTCGTCAGCAGGCCCGGCGCATTCGCCGCGATATGGACAAACTGGCTGAGGACCCAGATCGACGAGACGTTGACATCGTTGCACTTATACCAATTCATTTTGAGCGCGACGTAAAGCCGTCATTCCCGCGAAGAGCCTGCCCCCGAGCAGTCGGGGGCGGGAACCCACTCCCTGGCCGCACATATACGGCGGCATCACGGTGACTTGGTATTAGAAGTCGGTCCGGCTTTCGCCTTCGAGTCGGTGATGTTCGGGGCATTTTCGAGCGAGACGATGAGGCCCGCGTCATTAGCATTCTCAGGATTGCACCCCGCGGACAGGTCTATTGAGGATAGGAGGGATATGATGAACAAGCCTCAAGTCATCCTTGACGACGTGGGGCAGCCGGCGTTTGCAGTGATCCCATGGCCTGAATATGAGCGATTGACGAGCGAGGATGCCGAGTCTCTGTTGAGCAATGAGCACCTTTATGACACCGCCAAGAAGGAAGGGGAAGAGTCGTTCCCCATCGAAGTCGCCGACCGCCTCCTGGCAGACGAGAACCCGATTGGCGTCTATCGCAACTACCGAAACATGACCCAGCAGGAGTTGGCCGCCGAAGCTGGTATCAACACCGCTTACCTCTCTCAAATCGAAACGGGAAGGCGCTCCGGCTCGACCAGGACGGTGGCCGCTATCGCCAGGGCGCTCAACGTGGCCGTGGATGATCTCATCTAGCGCACCAGCGCCGTCATGTCCGGCTCGAGATGGAATCATACCTGCCACTGCCTTCTCTTCTGAGTGCTGCTCGGTAGTGGCGTCTACCGCGCAGCAAAGCACGGCCTTTGCGGCCGATACTACCAAGTGAGTCGACATCATGATCAAGCTGGCCTGTAACTCGCTAATATCCCTGGGCAGAGGCTCAGGCATGTGGATGGACGCCGAGGAGTTCGTTGAGTTCGCCTACGAGCTCAGGCTCGACGCGGTCGACCTCCAGATAGACCGAGGTCTGCGGTCGCGCGACCGGGAGTACCTGGCCGGCCTGAAGCTGGCGTGCCTGAAGCGCGGACTCCCCATAGGCTTCCTCGGCATCGGCAGCGGCTTCATCGGCTCGACCGGGGGGCCGGGACCAGACCAGGTGGGAGTCCCACTGCCTCGGGAAGAGCTGCGCCGCCGCATCGACGAGGCCAAGGCGGCCGTGGACGATGCCGCGTTCATGGGCGCGCCGCTGATACGCATATTCGGGGGAAGCATCCCCGAGGCCACCCTGGATCGGGACGCCTTGTTCGCCGAGATGATCGCCAGCTACCAGGACATCGCCGACTACGCGGCGTGCAAGGGCATATTCATAGGTCTGCACAACCACCCGCCGGTGGACTCCCCGACCGGCGAGGAGATCATAGAGATACTGCGAGAGACCGACCGCGAGAACTTCACCTTCATCCTCGACACGGGCAGGTGGCGGGGCTCTCCCGGCACGCCTCCGATGGGCGTGTCCGACCCGAACATGGACATCTACGAGTACATCGAGCAGACGGCACCCTACGCCTCGTACGTGAGGGCGAAGATATACAAGATCGACAGCGGCCGCGAGGAGTGGATCGACTACGAGCGTGTGATGGCTATCCTACGCGCGGTGGGCTTCAACGGGACCATGTCCATCGTCTACGAGGACCAGGGCAACGCCTGCGGCCCGCAGGAGGCCATAGCGCTGGCCGTCGCCCACCTGAGGGACGTGCTGGCGGCAGGCTAGTCACCAAGACAGGGAATGTGGGTTCCCGCCTGCGGAGACCCTTGGTTAACCCCGTCATTCCGGCGAAAAGCCTGCCCCGTACTCGATACGGGGCCGGAATCCAGGCTCGCCTGAACGTGGGAGCCAGCTTGCGGATACCGGCCTCTTCACCCTCACCCCAACCCTCTCCCATCAAGGGGGGGGGGGTTACGCAAAGGTCTCCCTGCGCGGGAATGACGGCTTGGATGGCCTGAACCCGTTGAGAAACCCCCTTCGACAGGCCCGTGCGACCGATGCTGCATGGCCCCGTTCGTGCTGAGCCCTTCGACAAACTCAGGACAGGCCTTGTCGAAGCACCTCCTGAGATAGTTACTGAGGCTAGCTGGCTGGTGGATCGGCCTTGAGCGAGTCGTTCAGGCCGTAGCGGTCCTCTCCCCGCACTAGGAACGTCCGCGTCAGGTAGTCTATCCGCTGCTCCGTCAACCCGTCCGGGTCGAACTTCACCTCGGGCGTGGTGAAACGTAGCGAGAAGGCCACGCGGGGCACGTCGCTTACGTTGGCGTTCGACCCGTGCAACGTCGCCTCGCTGAAGAAGACCACCTCGCCTTGCGACATCTCGACGTCGATGGCCCTCGACTCGTCGACCTGGTCTGGAGCCAGCCCGCGCGAGAACGCACTCCGCTCGTCGAGGGTCCGGTAGTCGTCGTCCAGCCACGCCTTGTGGGAGCCGGGGATCAGGCGCAGGCAGCCGTGCTCCGAGAAGGTCGGCCCCAGGGCTATCCACGCGGTCAGGTTGATGCGCGGCTCCATCGGCCAGTAGCTCGCGTCCTGGTGCCACGGGATGTACTTCGTGTTGTGCGGCTCCTTGTACCAGAAGACCGTCGCCCACAGAACGATGTCGCGCCCCAGGGCCAGCTCAACGTGGTTCAGGACCCTGTCGTGGGTCGCCAGATCGTGGGCCCAGCGGTACTTGAGGTTGAAGCCGCCCGGCCTGAAGTCCGAGGGGCCGGGCGCGCCCTCGGACTGCCTGATCGGCTCGAAGAAGGCCCTGCGCCCGGCTGCGGCTTCGTCGGGCGTCAGGAGCGGCCCCGGCCCCGTGTAGCCCTCCTCAGCAAGCTGGTCCAGGGAGAATCTCGCGTCCGATGCTGCCATGCGGCTACCCCCTGTAGAGCCCCAGCCGCTTCGAGGCTTCCGTCAGCCGTTCGAGCGCGTCGCTCGTGGCGACGAGCCTTGAACCGTCGGGCGTCGGCGAGATGAAGCTGGCCGTCTCGTATAGGTCGAACCCCGCGAAGCGCTCGTCCCGGGCGATACGCTCCAGATCGTCGACGTAGTCCGCCGTGCCCACTGCGCGGTCGATGTAGCGGTTGAGGTAGACGGGCAGGCCTCGCCCGTTCGACTCGCCAAGCACCTCCAGGGCGAATTCGTCCGACAGCGCGTTGTCGAGCCTGCTCCGCTGGGCGGGGCTGTCTGGATGGTCCTCCAGGGCCTCGAACCAGCTCGTGCGGAGCACCACGTCGTCGACCAAGCCCTCGCCGAGCCACTCCCGCCACTCGTACCTGACGTTAGCCGGGAACCCCATCATCTGGCCGTGGCACGGGTCGGGCCGGAACGCCTCGGTGTGCATGTGCGCCTGGAAGCGCCTTCCCGCGGCGCGGGCGCGGCGGCTCGCCTCGCGGATGAAGTCGCTGTAGTGCCGACCGCGAATCTGCGCGATGCTGGCGCGCGACTCCTCACTGCCGTCGGGGTCGCGGCCGTGGATGCGGCGGTACTCCTCGACCACCGGCTCGTCGTAGCCGTACTCGTGCGGGTCGTCGGTCAGGCTGCCGTGGGCCGACACGCGGATGTCGAGGCCGTCGACGCCCGAGTCCAGTATCCGGTCGACCCAGCCCGACCACAGCCTGCGTACGTCCGGCAGCGACTCGGCGGGCGTGGCCGCGAGGTACTCGTTCTTGCCGCGCGCGAAGGCGACCACGCCGTGACTGGGGAGCGAGCTCCAGAACCGCTCCCCCTTTCCGGTGGAGTTGTCGGCGTCGAGATAGATCTGGAGCATCCCCCAGCCAGCGTCGAACTCCAGCCCGTGAGTGCGGAAGTCCCTGTTGTGGTCCCAGATGTCGCTCCGTGTCGCCACCGTGATGGGCAGCGGGTCAGGTCCCGGCCCGTACGCCTCGATCATCCCGACCGCCGTATTCCTGAAGTCGGGCCGGCCGTCCTTCATGTCGGTCGTCACCAGCACGAAGGCCTCCGACAGGTCCAGCCCGTCTAGGGTCAGCGTCCGGACCGGCGAGCCCTTCGACACGACGGGCGCGCCGTAGTAGTCGGTCACGTCACACGGGGCCGGCTCGACCGACTCGGTGAGCGTGAAGCCGGCGTCGGACCGCGTGTACCTGTAATTGTCTGGGCTGACCCAAATCTGGATGTTGTCGCGCGTCAGCCGCGTGGGAAGATCGTCGGACTTGCGGAGCTTGATTCGCCTTATGGGGATGCCGTCGAGGCCCTCCGGCCCGTCCAACGGCCTGCGGCGGACGCGGGCGTGCGGGTTGCGCTCGATGAAGGAGATCACGCTGACGAGCGGCCCGCCAATGCGTCGTATCGCCCAGGGAGGGCTCGCGGCCAGCCCCTGCGGCTTCGTAATCGGCGCCCCGGCGTTGTACGGCTTCAGTACGCCGTATATCTCCAGGCCGTGCCTGTGGGCCGCCGCAACGCCCGCCCTGAGCGGCTCGCCGATGTTGCCCAGCGTCTCGGGCCCGTATGGCATGGCCGGGAATATGTACCCCGCCCAGTAGGAGTCCGGATCGACGTCGCCGTAGTAGAGCCAGTTGATGCGCCGCACACCGATGCCCCGGAGGAGCATCATCAGCTCGTCGAGCAGTTCGTGCGTGTACGGCCCGTCGCGCACGTCGTCGGGGAAGTCCACCGTCGCCGTGAGCATGAACAGGCTCTTTCGCGATAGCGCCAAGTCCAGTTCTCCTCGAGTACAGGCGAGAGTGTAAGGACGAGCGGCGGCATCGTCAAACCTCAGCGCACGCAATGCCATCCTGATGCCATCCTTTCCGTAGAGACTGCGGTGGGACGAGAGTTGCCGGCGCAACTGTTCAGGTTCAGCGAGTCGATATCACTCGCCTCTGGGTCGAAGCGAGTCTCTTGCCCCTTCGCCCCTGGGAGACCTTTGCACAACCGTCATTACCATGGAATAGACGGAAGGTGCCCCCAATCCGTCATTCCCGCGGAGGCGGGAACCCATCCCCCGGCCCTCGAACCCACCGTCATTCCCGCGAAAGGAGACCTTTGCACACCGTCATTCCCGCGGAGGCGGGAATCCAGGGGGCTGGGGGCCAGCTTGGATTACGTCGCTCAGGGTCTCCTGTGTTGCTCTGCTCAGAGAGTTACGCAAAGGTTCCCCTGGTGGGAGAAGGCTGGGATGAGGCGTGCAGCTGCCAGCAGCTCCCGGTCCTGCGCCCCATCAAGTATGAACGGTAACTTGCCTAGTCCCGGGCGCGGGCCCTATCGCGGCGTTGACGCTTGCGGCCCGACGCAGCGAGCTCGGCCTTGCGGAGACGAAGATTCAGTGGAGTGACTTCCAGCAGCTCGTCGTCGGAGATGAACGCCAGGGCCTCCTCGAGGCTCATCCTTATGGTGGCGTTGAGGCGTTTGGTCACTTCCGCCGTCGAAGACCGCATGTTGGTCAGCTTCTTTTCCTTGCACACATTGACGTCTATGTCGCCTTCGCGGCGGTGGGATCCGACGATCATCCCCTCATAGACTGCGGCGCCCGCGTCGATGAAGGTATCGCCCCGGCCCTGGACATTCAGCAGGCCGTAGGTGACCGCTGTGCCGCCCTCAGACGCCACCAGTACGCCGCCGCGTTGGGTCTCTATTTCACCCTCCATGGGCTCATAGGAGCTGAAGATTCCGCTCTTCACTCCGTCGCCGCGCGTAATCCGAAGGAAGAAAGCGTTGAACCCGATCAGTCCCCGGGTGGGTATCTTGTACTCCATGTGGACATAGCCGTCGGCGCCGTACCTCATGTCCCTCATCTGGGCCATACGGGCGGAGAGGTGCTCGGTCAGCGCACCCAGGTACTCTTCTCGAGTGCTGATGCTCAGAATCTCGTAGGGTTCGTACACCTTGCCGTCGATCACCTTGGTGACTGGCGTGGGACGGGATACCTGAAACTCGAACTGTTCGCGGCGCATCGTCTCGACCAGGATCGACAGGTGCAGCTCGCCCCGTCCGGCGACGACGAACACGTCCGGGCTGGGCGTCGCATCCACGCGGAGGCTGATGTTGGTCAGCAGCTCCCTGGTCAGCCGTTCGTGAAGATTGCGGGAGGTGCAATGGGCACCCTCCCGTCCCATGAAGGGCGAGGTGCTCACGGCGAAGGTCATGCGTACCGTGGGCTCGTTGACGGCGATAGTCGGCAGGGCCTCTGGGCTTTCGGGCGAGGCAATGGTATCGCCTATGGACACCCCTTCAGGGCCAGCCAGGGCCACGATGTCCCCGGCGTGAGCTTCAGGCACTTCGACTCGCTCCATCCCTCGAAACACGAAGATGCGATCGAGGTTGTGAGTGCTGGCCTCGCAGTCGCGGCCCAGCAGCGCCACGTGGTCCCCCAGCCGGAGCGTGCCATTGGAGATGCGGCCCACGGACACTTGACCCAGGTAGTTGTCGTAGTCCAGGGCCGCCACCAGCAATTGAAGTGGGCCGCAGGGGTCGCCGGTGGGCGGCGGCACCGACTCCAGGATCGCCTCGAAAAGGGGCTGCATGTCCTCCCCTGGCATGTCCGGGTCCGTGGTGGCGTAGCCCTGGCGGGCCGAGGTGTAGAGCACAGGGAAGTCCAGCTGCTCCTCCCTCGTAGCCAGCTCCAGGAACAGGTCCTGGACCATCGCGTCTACCTCCGCCACGCGGGCCTCGGGACGGTCGATCTTGTTAATGACGACCATCGGGGTGACGTTCTGCTGGAGGGCTTGACGCAGTACGTAGGTAGTCTGGGGCATCGGGCCGTCGACGGCGTCGACCAGCAGCAGGCACCCGTCGGCCATATTCATGACGCGTTCCACCTCGCCGCTGAAATCGGCGTGGCCCGGCGTGTCGATAATGTTGATCCGGACACCGCCGTAGGTGACCGAGGCGTTCTTGGCCAGGATCGTAATGCCCCGCTCCCTCTCCAGTGGGTTGGTGTCCATAATCAAGGCGCCCACCTGCTGGTGGGCCCGAAAGACCTGGCCCTGCTTCAACAGCGCGTCGACCAGGGTAGTCTTGCCGTGGTCGACGTGGGCTATGATGGCCAAGTTGCGAATGGCGTTGTTCCGATAGTCACTCAATCTAATCACCCCAACATACAATGGTAGCAGGAGGCAAGCCTGTTGTCGGTGTTTATTCCCATTTCGTAGCTGCTCAGAGTTGAGAGGAGGGGGCTGACCTCTTCCCCCGTTTGGGAGACCTTTGAACAACCGTCATTCCCGTGAAGACGGGAATCCACCCCATTTCAACGGCCCGAGCCGGGTTCCAGTCTCCGCCGACCAGCCGTCAGGGCAGTCACCGTCTTTGTCTGATGGGTTTGGAGTTCTCAGGAAGCAACTAGGGAAGATAACGGACGAGCGCTTGAGCAGAGGGAAGGTCTTTCCGCTGGACGGTGTCCCGGGCCTGGTGGTACTGGGGCTGATGTGCGGTCAGCGCTCCTTGAGCGCCATAAACAGGTTCGGTGAGTGCCACGAGCAGGTGCTGAGCCAGTTGGGGCTGAGGCGCAGCCCGTCGGTCCAGACGCTATCGAGGCTACTGCGCATGGTGTCGGTATTGGAGGTCCGCGAGGCCCTGATGGAGTTCGTGCGATATATGATGCGGTATCGCGGCGTAGGGGTCGGCGTGGTCTCGATGGATGGCAAGACGGTGCGGGGCGTTAGGGAGAATGGGGAGCAGCCAGGGCCTTTCCAAAGTTCCCTCTCCCCTTCGCGGGCCCCTTCGCGGGAGAGGGTTAGAGCCTGCCCCGTACTCGATACGGGGGTGAGGGGGCGTTGACCGATACAAGTCAGTCACCCTCATCCTAACCTTCTCTCATCGAGGGAGAAGGGATTTCCCAGATCCCCCTCTTATGGCATTGTGACGACTTTGGAAAGGCCCTAGGGAGCAGCTGAGGCTGTTGCACCTGTTCAGCCAGGAGGGGTCAGTCGCGCTGGACCAAGTGGAGATAGCACATCATCATGAAGAGCCGAGAGCGGCGGAGCGATGGATACGGATGGTATCGTCGCGCTTCGAGGGTCTGGAGGTGCTGAGCGGCGATGCGCTCTACGCCAATACGAACCTTGCCGAAGCTATCGTGGCCGAGGGCAAGGACTACGTCATCAAGCTCAAAAAAACCAACCCGAGCTCCTAGAGGACGCGCAGCTCGCCTTCTCCGAGCCGCGAGAGCCCGACCTGCGGCTGACAACCAAGGGACACGGCAGATTGGAGCAGCGGGCTGTGGGTATCATCGGAGCTGGCTGGATACACCACGTTCCCGGGTCTGTCCAATGTGATTAAGGTCAGCAAGAGGGTCAAGCACCTCAAACGGGGCGAGTGGGTGGAAAGCGAGCAGTACGCGGTGACCAGCCTGTCTGACATAGACCCCAAACGGGCGCTCTCCCTGGTGCAGGGGCATTGGCGAATCGAGAACAGATTGTTCCACGTCAAGGATGACAGCTTCGGTGAAGACCGTCATGTGATGCAGCACCATCGGAGTGGTGCAGTCCTCAGCCTGCTCAGAAACATTGCCATCACCCTGCTTAGGGGTGTCTGCTCATTGTGGTCATCGAAGGAACCGCTCACAGGCAGAGCACAGAGACTCGGCGTTCAACCAACTGTTGCCCTACTTTCACCTTGACTTTGGAAAGGCCCTGCCGCAACCAGGGCCTTTCCATTGTCCCATAAACCACATACCGTCATTCCCGCGCAGAGCCTGCCCCCGAGAAGTCGGGGGCGGGAATCCAGGTGGGCGGTAGGGTATGTCCCTTCCGCAGGGAGCCAACTTTGGAAAGGCCCTAGCTGCAACGGGCGGCGGTTGCTTTCGGATGGGCGGTGTCGTAAAGTACATGCTAGCCGGATAGTCTCTCGGCAGACAGGGAAAAGCTGTATGGTCGACGACTACTTTCGCCAATACGGGCTCCTCGCCATATTCATGGCGGTGGCACTGGCAATCCCCGCCGGGATGCTGTTGGGCTCGTGGCTGCTCTCCTTCTCCCGCATCAGACCCAACAAGCCCGACCCCGTGAAGCTGAGCATCTACGAGTGCGGCTTCGAGACCATGTCCGGCACTTGGAACCGCTTCAATTTCCGGTTCTACTCCATTGCCCTGATATTCGTGATCTTCGACGTGGAGGTCGTCTTCCTGTTCCCGTGGGCCGCCAGCTTCGGCGTGCTGTCGCGGGAGTTCGGCGTCTTCGTCCTGCTGGAGATGGCCGTGTTCATCGGGATCCTCCTCGTGGGCTGGCTCTACGCATGGCGTAAGGGCGCACTGGAGTGGGCCTGAGAATGACCCCTGAAGGCGGCGGAGGCGGCATCGGCGCCGGCATTCCCCTCTACTCGACCACGCTGGAGGTCGATCAGGCCGAGGGCGACTACATCAACAACCTCAAGGCGACCAACACCTCGCCGCTGGCCGAGCCCCTCGTCGAGGTCCCGGACGACCTGAAGCGAAACCTCGCCGTCACGTCGATAGACGCCCTGCTGAACTGGGGCCGCAAGTCATCCGTCTTCCCCCTTTCCTTCGGCCTGGCGTGCTGCGCCTTCGAGATGATGGCCAGCGCGATGTCGCGCTTCGACCTGGCCCGGTTCGGGATGGAGGCGTTCCGCGCCTCGCCCCGACAGGCGGACCTGATGATCGTAGCGGGGACCGTTACGTGGAAGATGGCCCCCGCCATAGAGCGAGTCTACCGCCAGATGGCCGAACCCAAGTGGGTCATCTCCATGGGCGTCTGCGCCACCAGCGGCGGCCCCTACTACGAGTCCTACAGCGTCGTCCCCGGCGTCAACCACATCGTGCCGGTGGACGTATACGTGCCGGGGTGCCCGCCGAGGCCCGACGCCCTCCTGTACGGCATCATGCAGCTTCACGAGAAGATCAAGCGGTACCGCCTGCAGGGCCAGGCGGCCGGCCAGTAGATATGAGGGAGCTCGACGGGGCCGACTTGGCGCGGCGCATAAACGAGGACCACCCCGGTGCGGCTGTTAGCTGGAACGGTACGGACGTATGGATCGAGCCGGAGAACCTGCTGACCGTAGGCCGCTTCCTGCACGACGCCGCCGACCTGGACTTCGCCTCTCTCAGGGCGGTCACCGCCGTCGACTACGTGGAATACTTCGAGCTCATCTACCATCTCCTCTCGATGAGGAAGAACCACTCCGCCGTAGTCAAGATGAGGCGATTCGGCAGGGACGAGCCCACGGTCGACTCGGTCGTCGGCATCTGGAAGGGGGCGGACCTGCAGGAGCGGGAGGTGTGGGACCTGATGGGCATACACTTCGAGGGACACCCCAATATGAAGCGCGTCCTGCTGTGGGAGGGGTTCCCCGGCCATCCCCTGAGAAAGGACTTCATCAGGTAGCGGTGCGCCGCTGCCTGGGACTTGGCTCGACTTGCCAACAAGTGCTTCGACAAACCCTCCGTTGAACGCCCGCAGCGCCGGCGCTACCAGACTTCAGGCCAGCCATGTCCATACAGACTGAACCCGTAACAATCAACCTGGGGCCGCAGCACCCGAGCACGCACGGCGTGTTCCGACTCCGCGTCACGTTCGACGGAGAGCTCGTCCTGGACATCGAGCCGATTTTCGGATACCTCCACCGGGGCACCGAGAAGCTGGCCGAAGAGCGCACCTACGTGCAGATCGTGACCCTCACCGACAGGCTCGACTACGTGGCGAGCATGACGAACAACCAGGCCTACGTGCGGTCGGTGGAGAAGCTGTCCGGCCTCGACGTGCCGGAGCGCGCCCAGTATCTCCGCGTCATCACCGCGGAGCTCCAGCGGATAGCCAGCCACCTGGTCTCGACGGGCTTCCTCATGCAGGAGATGGGCACGTTCGGTGGGACGCCCCTGATGTACTGCTTCCGCGAGAGGGAGCGGATCCTCGACATGTTCGAGATGCTCTGCGGCGCCCGCATCACGGTCAGCTACATGCGCCCGGGAGGAGTCACTCAGGACGCGCCCCCTGAATTCTGGGACGCGCTGGCCGTCTTCACCCGCGACATGCCCGGGTACATCGACGACCTGGAAGGACTGATCACCAACAACGAGGTGGTGCTCGCCCGGACGCGCGACGTCGGGATACTTACCGACGAGACAGCCGTGGCAAGCTCGGTGACCGGCCCCATGCTCAGGGCCAGCGGAGTCCAGTGGGACCTCCGCAAGGCCGACCCCTACGAGATCTACGACCGCGTCGAATTCGACGTGCCCATCGGCGCAAACGGGGACACCTTCGACAGGTACATCGTCAGGGTCCAGGAGATGCGCGAGAGCGTGCGCATCATCGGCCAGTGCGTGGAGCAGATACCCGCGGGGCCTGTGAAGGAGGATGTTCCCTTCTTCATCAGGCCGCCCGCAGGCGACGCCTACGCCACGGTCGAGGCGCCCAAGGGGGAGCTGGGCTTCTACCTCGTGAGCGACGGCGGCATCTCACCCTACCGCTGCAAGATCAGGTCCCCTTCCTTCATTAACATGAACGTGCTCAGGGAGATGCTGGTCGGGTGGAAGATGGGCGATCTGATCATCATCTTCGGGAGCACGGACATAGTCATGGGCGAGGTCGACCGCTAGTGATGCCAATTAGGTGTGATAAGGCCACATACTGTACACCAAGGAATTCCGAGCGGTTCATTTTCATAGTAACGACGAATTCAATCTAGTGACCCGGCCCGGGCGTAGTACAATGAGGGGCGTTCGGGCAGGTATCGGAGGCGCCGGGGCCGCATGAGCTTCGATAACATATACGACATCGTTGTCGGCCTGATGCCCGGGGGCCTGGAGTGGCTGGCGTTCGCGGCGGCGGGGGGGATACTGGCCTTCGCGGTCATCAACACCGTGGTGATGGCTGGGGCGATCTACACCTGGTTCGAGCGGCGGGCGCTCGGCAGGTTCCAGTCTCGGCTGGGTCCGAACCGCTGGGGGCCCTTCGGCCTGTTCCAGCCGTTCGCCGACATCCTGAAGCTCATATCCAAGGAAGACGTGGTGCCCGATACCGCCGACCGGCCGGTGTTCCACATCGCCCCGCTCTTCTTGGCCATACCCGTGCTGCTGGTCTTCGCAGTCATCCCATTCGGTGAGAACAGCTTCCTGGGCCGGCTGAACGTCGGAGTCCTATTCATCGTCGGCATCACCGGGGTCAACACGTTCGGCGTCTTCATGGGCGGCTACGCCTCCAGGAACAAGTACGCCATGTTCGGCGCGATGAGGGGCGTCGCCATGCTCATCAGCTACGAGGTGCCCATGGCCCTCGCGCTCACCGGCGTCGTCCTGGCGGCGGGATCCCTCGCCCTCAGCGACATCGTGGAGAGCCAGCGGCTCTTCTTCGCAGCAACGCAGCCCCTGGGCTTCCTGGTGTTCATGACTGCAGCGTCCGCCGAGATGAGCAGGGCGCCATTCGACATGATAGAGGCGGAGTCGGAACTGGGATCGGGGTACCACACAGAGTACAGCGGCATCAAGTTCGCGGTCTTCCAGCTCGCCGAGTTCCTGGCGCCGATAGCCACGGCTGTCGTCGCGACGGCGCTGTTCCTCGGAGGGACCAAGGGCATCGACCCCATACCCGGGCAGGTCTGGTTCGTAGCCAAGACAATTGCGGTCGTCTTCTTCCTCGTCTGGTTCAGAGCGACCTGGCCCAGGCTCCGCGTGGACCAGATCATGGCCTTCGCGTGGAAGGGACTGTTCCCTATGGCCCTGGTAAACATGTTCCTGATCGCCGTCGAGATGCAGGTATTCCAGGACGACGCCGGCGTCATCCCGGACAGCTCGCTGGTAGTTATGGCGGCCATCAACTGGGTCGCCGCCGCCGCGACAATCGTACTTTTCGCGCACCTGCTGGGCCAGAGGAGACTGCGCAGGCCCGCGCCCGTGCCGTCTCCGCTGGCGAACATGGCTGAGGGGAGCTGACCATGTACGGTCTGGGACTGGTGAAGGGAATGGTCGTGACCCTCAAGAACATGGTGCTGCCAAGCCGGCGCTTCACACTGCACCAGTACCCCGACAGGAAGGTCGGCCCACTGGGGCTCGCCAAGCACAACGGCACCAACGTCTTCAGTCTCGCCGTCCGCAGCCCGGGGCAGTTCGTCAAGTCCATCGTCGGTCTCGTCAGCGTTCCCGACAGGTACCCGCAGCACCCGCGGTTCCGCGGCGAGGAGTTCACCTGGTACGAAGAGCGCTGCACTGGCTGCGCCAGCTGCGCGAAGTACTGCCCCCTGGGGATCATCAAGATCGTTACCGACCCGAGCGGCGAGGATATGCAGGAGGGCCAGAAGTACGGCCTTGAGGTCTTCGACATCGACATAGGACGCTGCATGTTCTGCGGCCTGTGCGTCGAGGCCTGCCCCTACGACGCGCTGCACATGGGCAGCGGGTTCGAGGAGGGGCAGTACGTGCGGGCCGACCTGGTCATCGACAAGGACCGCCTCGTCGCCGCTTCGAAGCGGCCGAGCAACTGGTTCCGCCCGCACCTCGAAAGCCGCCATAACGACCCGCACGGGAAAGCGGACGTCGACTGGAGCGACGCGGGGCGTCACGAGAAGCCGAGCGTTCACGACCAGGAGGAACGGTGGGCCAAGAGATAGCTGCCGGCTTCGCGCCGGAGTCGTCCCTGATAATCGACGCCGCCTTCTGGATCATCGCGCTGTCGGCGATAGGATCGTCCATCGCCGTAGTGCAGACACGCGACCTGTTCCGGGCCGCCCTGTTCCTCGCTGCGGCTTTCCTGAGTATCGCCGGCCTGTTCGTAATGCTGAGGGCCGAGTTCCTTGCGGTCGTGCAGGTGCTGATTTACGTCGGCGCGATATCCGTCCTGATCATCTTCGCCGTCCTCACCACCAGGGACGTGGAGCACGGCAACCCGTCGAACATGCTCCGCATCCCGGCGGCCATACTTGCATTGCTGTTTCTGGTAGTGGCCTCGCTCACGGTCCTCAACACCGACTGGAACCTGCTGGCAGTTTCCGAAGCGGCAGCCATGGCGCAGTCCAGCGCGGCGGGTTCCGGGGCCGGCGACGTCGTCGCCAACCCGATACCGAGGATTGCCGAGCTGCTGCTGCAGGACTACGTGCTCGTCTTCGAGGTCGCCTCGGTGCTTCTGCTGGCGACGATCGTCGGCGCCCTCGCGCTCGTGCGGAGGGGCAGCGGGTGAGCCTGGAAAACGTCCTCATCGTCGGCGCGGTCATATTCGCCATCGGCCTGTATGGCGCGCTCTCCAAGCGCAACGCCATAACCGTGCTCATGTCTCTCGAGTTGATGTTCAACGCCGTCAACATCACCGCCGTCGCCCTATCCCGTTACGTCGTGCCCGGCGGTCTGGCTTCGGATCCGGCGCTGGCTGCGGATGAGATCGCCCGGCTCCTGTTGACGGGGCAGATATTCGCCATCTTCATCATCACCGTCGCAGCCGCGGAGGTCGCACTCGGCGTGGCCATAGTGATCGCCGTCTACCGGACCCGCCAGACCGCCTTCGTCACCGACGCGAACCAGATGAGGCACTGATGTATACGGACTACCGTAAGGCGCCCAACCTGATGACCGCGGAGATGTGGAAGAACGTCCTCGAATGGGAGGGCCTGCCCACGAAGATAATCCCCGAGGGTGACATCACCACCTGGGGCGAGCGCGTGCCGTTTCGGATCATGGTGCCAAAGGGGCGCGAGCACGTCGCCGACGAGATACTGAGGAAGCTCTAGTCCATGATCAACGAGCTGGGCATATGGCTAATATTCCTGCTGCCGTTGGGCTGCTTTGCCCTCATCGCGCTGGTCGTCCGGCCATTCTTCAACAGGGACCCGTCCATCGCCGGTTACCTGGTGGTGCTCGCAATAGGCGCGAGCTTCGCCCTCTCCATCATGGCGCTCGTGTCCGTCATCGACGATCCGGAGTCGCTCGCCTTCGCGCCCCATAGCTGGCTGGAGGTCGGCAGCGTAGTCGTCAACGTCACGGCGCTCGTCGACCCCCTGACCGCAATCATGCTCGTCGTCGTTACGGGCGTGAGCCTCATGGTGCAGGTCTACTCGATCGGATACATGCACGGCGACCCGGGCTACGCCCGCTACTTCGCCTACATGTCCCTCTTCACCGCCAGCATGATCGGACTCGTGCTCGCGGGGAACATAGTCCAGCTGTATGTGTTCTGGGAGCTGGTTGGGCTGTGCTCCTACCTGCTCATCGGCTTCTGGTACCACAAGCCGGCGGCAGCGGCGGCGGCTAAAAAGGCCTTCATCATCACCCGTATCGGCGACTTCGGACTCCTGCTCGCCATACTGTACCTGGTGTTCAACGTCGACAGCTTCGCCTCCCAGGGCCTCAACCCCCTGGAGATCGCGGACATACACAAGGCCGTGGCAATTCCTGGCCTGCTGGCGTCCGGCGTCGTGACGTGGCTGGCCATTGGCATCTTCACCGGGGCGGTCGGCAAGTCGGGCCAGTTCCCCCTCCACACCTGGCTGCCCGACGCGATGGAAGGCCCAACGCCGGTCAGCGCGCTCATCCACGCGGCGACGATGGTGACGGCGGGCGTCTTCCTGGTTGCCCGGTTCTTCCCGCTCTTCCAGGCTTCGGAAACCGCCATGACGGTGGTTGCCGTGGTGGGCGGCTTCACAGCGGTCTTCGCGGCCTCTATGGGCCTGGTCGCGAACGACATCAAGCGGGTGCTCGCGTACTCGACAGTGAGCCAGCTTGGCTACATGATGCTGGCCCTGGGTGTAGGAGCCTACGGCCCGGCCATCTTCCACCTATTCACCCACGCCTTCTTCAAGGCGCTGCTCTTCCTGGGGGCGGGCAGCGTCAAACACGCCACCGGCACCTTCGACATGCGCTACATGGGAGGGCTGCGTGTGTCGATGCCGTGGACTTTCGCAACCTTCCTGATTGGCGCACTGAGCCTCGCTGGGATATTCCCGCTGGCGGGGTTCTGGAGCAAGGACGAGATACTCCTCGGCGCATTCCATTCCTCCGGCGCGGTCGGGCAGCTCGTCTTCTGGCTCGCGCTCGCCGCAGTTTTCATGACGGCCTTCTACATGTTCAGGGCCCTGTTCATGACCTTCGGGGGCGAGTTCAGGGGCGGTTCCGACGCAGACCCCGACGCCGAGGCGCACGGCGAAGTACACCTGTCCGAGCCTCCGGCCGTTATGGTGCTGCCCCTCGTCGTGCTGGGTATCGCGGCCATAGCGGCGGGCTTCCTGGTGAATCCGGTCGTGGACATCGGGATCGTGCCCGCGCACTGGCTCTCGCACTTCCTCCACGCCAAGACGGAGAGCCCCTCGATACTGATAGCCCTGGGATCCACCGTGGTCGCCGTCGCCGGTATCGCCCTGGCCTACCTGATGTACTCCGCCAGGAAGCTGACGCCCGAGCAGGTGGTCGAGCGCATGGAGCCCGCGTACGACCTGCTCTCGAGGAAGTACTACTTCGACGAGCTGTACGAGGCATTCCTGACGCGCCGCGTCTTCTACGGCGTCGCCGCGAAGTCCCTGGACTGGGTAGACAGGTCGATCGTGGACGGCGCTGTCCGGCTAGTAGGCAATCTGGGCCGCAACGTGGGCCGCGCAATGGCTCACGCACAGACCGGCCAGCTGCAGGGCTACGGGGTCGTCGTCTCCATGGGCGTCATAGCAATCTTCGCAGTCGTGCTTCTCCTGAGGTAGCGCTTGAGCTCGGAATTCACAGGACTGCTGTCCACAGTCGTCTTCCTCCCGCTTGCCGTGGCGGTTGCAATCGCCGTCCTCGTCAGGGGGGACCGCATGGCCCGCGTATTCGCCGGAGCCGCGGCGCTGGTGGAGCTCGCCCTCAGCGCGGTCGTGCTCTTCAGGTACGACTCGGCGGAGGGCGGCGTGCAGCTGGTCGACCGGGTGGAGGCCTGGATTCCCGTCGAGTCGTTCGAGGTACAGTACCTCCTCGGCGTCGACGGCCTGAGCGCACCCCTGGTGCTGCTGACCGGGCTCCTGGGCATGGCCGCCGTGTTCGCGTCGTGGGGCATCAAGCACAGGGTGAGAGAGTATTTCGTCTGGCTGCTCGTCCTGCAGACGGCGGTCATGGGCGTATTCACGGCGCTCGACTTCCTCCTCTTCTTCCTGCTATGGGAGTTGGAGCTGGTCCCTATGTTCTTCCTCATCTCCATCTGGGGAAGCGGGCGCAAAGAATACTCGGCGATGAAGTTCCTCATCTACACCTTCCTGGGCTCGGCATTCATGCTCGTCGGCATCCTGACCCTCTTCTTCACTACGGGGACCTTCGACATGACCGAGCTGCCGTCGGAGATCGCCGCGGCCGCGCCGATAATCCCCATAGGGGTCATCTTCACGCTGCTCTTCATAGCATTCGCCGTAAAGCTGCCCATCTTCCCGCTCCATACGTGGCTGCCGGACGCGCATACCGACGCGCCTACCGCCGTCAGCGTCATGCTGGCGGGCGTACTGCTAAAGATGGGCGGCTACGGAATGATCCGGGTGTCCGTCACGATGTTCCCGGACGTGATTTCGGAGGCCGCGCAGGCCCTCGCAATATTCGGCGTCGTCAACGTGCTCTACGGCGCCGTCGTCACCATGAGGCAGACCGACCTCAAACGGCTGATCGCCTTCAGCAGCATCAGCCACATGGGGTACGTGCTCATCGGCATCTCAGCGGTCTCAGGCTCGGAGGCGGATACCGGGCTCACCGGAGCCGCAATGCAGATGTTCACCCACGGGACGATAACCGGCCTCATGTTCCTGCTGGTGGGCCTCGTGTACGACAAGGTCCACACCCGTTACATCCCCGACCTCGGCGGCCTCGCGACGCGGATGCCCGTGCTCGCCAGCGCATTCCTCCTGGCTGGCCTGGCGTCCCTCGGGCTGCCGGGCACAAGCGGGTTCGTCTCGGAGATACTGGTCTTCATGGGCGCATTTCCGGCATGGAGCTGGGCCACCGCCCTGTCGGCCTTCGGCATCGTCATCACCGCGGGCTACATTCTGTGGATGGTTCAACGGACCATGTTCGGCCCGGCCAAGGACCGCTTCGGCAGCGTCAGGGACGCGACCGTGGCCGAGATGGTGCCCATATTCGTGCTGGTCGCCGCGGTGATCGGCGTGGGCGTCTACCCTTCGATCATATCCGACATATTCGCCGGAGAGATGACTTCAGTGGCCGAAGCCCTGCGCGGTCCGGGACTGCTTGCGCTCAACTAGACAGACATGACAGCACACGACATATACCTGCTCTCGCCCGAGATAGCCATCGCTTCGCTGGCGGCCCTGCTGCTCCTCGTCGACCTGGTGGTCCGCCGCAAGGGATATCTGGCGCCGCTCGCACTCCTGGGGCTGGTTGTGCCTCTGGCCCTGGGCATCCTGCTCTGGCTCGACCTCGACGGGGGCGCCGCCATCCCGAACGAGGGCATCCTTTCCAGCTCCCTCGTAGTCGACCGGTTCAGCCTCTTCTTCAAGCTGCTGCTGGTCCCGGTCGCGGCCGTCGTCATACTGATGTCGGGCGCGTACGCACGTAGGGACAGGAGTTTCGAGGCGGAGTTCTACGCCCTCGTGCTCTTCTCGACGTCGGGCATGATGCTGCTGGCCTCGTCCGTCGAGCTCATCACCATATACGTGGCCCTGGAGTTGACGGCCCTTCCCATAGCGGCCCTGGCCGCGTTCATGCCGGAAGGCCGTTCGTCGGAGTCCGGGCTGAAGTTCCTGATTCTCAGCGGCATCAGCTCGGCACTGCTCCTCTACGGCATGGTCCTCGTGTACGGCTTCACCGGCAGCACGGTCCTCTCCGAGGTGGCGGCGAGGATAGCGGAGATCGGGCTGGATGGCGGTACGCCGTTCGGAAGCTATGCGCTGCTGTTCGGGGCAGTGCTGATAATCGCCGGGTTCGGGTTCAAGATCACCGCTTTTCCCTTCCAGATGTGGGCGCCCGACGTCTACGAGGGAGCGCCCACTTCGATCACGGCCTTCCTGTCGGTGGCGAGCAAAGCCGCGGGCTTCGCCGTAATCCTGCGGGTCTTCTACGTGGCCTTCCCGCTGGAGGCCCTCTCCATCGAGTGGAGCGCCATATTCGCTGTCCTGGCTGCCCTGTCCATGACAGTCGGCAACCTCATCGCCATCGCACAGTCCAACATCAAGCGGATGCTCGCCTACAGCACCGTCGCCCACGCCGGATACATCATGGTCGGGCTTGCAGCCGTCGCAGCCCGCGTCGATTCGGCCCAGGTAGATACCGGCCCGTCGGGCGTGCTGTTCTACCTGAGCGGGTACGCTGTCACGAACCTCGCGGCGTTCGCCGCCGTCATCGCCGTCACGGCCCGGACCGGTACGGACGAGATCGGGGGCTTCGCGGGCATGTACAGGCGCGCGCCCCTCCTGTCCGCGGTCATGGCCTTCTCCATGATCTCCCTGACCGGCGTGCCTCCAACCGTGGGCTTCATGGCGAAAATCTACATATTCGGCGCAGCGGTCAACGCCGGGCTGACTTGGCTGGCGATCGTCGGCGTGCTGAACAGCGTCATCTCGGCCTACTACTACCTGAGAGTAGTGAAGGTCATGGTGCTGTCCCCTCCCACGGACGAGACTCCCGTTACGGCATCCCTGCCCGTGGGCGCGGCGCTCACCGTGACGACGGCTGGAATCCTCGTGTTCGGCCTCTACCCGGCTCCGCTCATAGAGTTCGCCCGCACGGCCGTCTCGGTCCTGTTGTAGCAGCCTGGCCGAAGCCGAGAATGGCGGATACTATGACGATGTCCTCCCCCAAGGATCTTATCGGCTTCGCGTACAACCCCATGATCTCCCGGACATCGGGGTTCGTCGAGTCGCTGGTCGACGAGCTTGGGCTGCGCCACAAGTCCTGGGTGTCTGCGGCGTCTGACGTCGACCTGGACCTGGAGCGGCTCCAACGGACGTCGGTCGTCATAACCGCAGGCGGCGACGGCACCATCCTGCGGGTCGCCCGGCGGGTCGCCCAGCACGAAGTCCCCATCCTCGCCATCAACATGGGCCGCGTGGGCTTCATAACCGAGCTTGCGGTCGAGGAGGCCGCCGAGAAGATTCCCGAATACCTGGACGGCTCGACCCGCCTCGAGCACCGCATGATGCTCAAGGCGTCCCTGCGAGAACAAGACGGCTCCCGGGACGGCATCGAGCTGCACGCTCTCAACGATGTCGTCATCACTCGGGGCTCGCCGCCGCGGCTGCTGGATGTGGAAACCAGGATCGACGGCGTGCTGCTCACGACATACAGGGCCGACGGCGTCATAGTATCGACACCCACCGGCAGCACCAGCTATTCTCTCTCCGCGGGCGGGCCCATCCTCTACCCAGAGGCAAAGGAGATCGTGTTGCAGCCCCTGGCCGCCCACATGAGCTTCCAGACCGGGCTGGTGGTCTCGCAAGAGTCGGTTGTCGAGCTGACGCTGAAGAGGGGCAGAGGCGCCATCATCAGCGTGGACGGCTCGACCGACTCCATCGAGGCGGGCCAGACCATCGTCATCGAGCGAAGCCCGTACGCCGCCAGCTTCCTCAGGAAGGCCCCTGCCGAGTCCTTCTATTCGACCCTGACCCAGCGTCTCGGCGTCAGCGGCCGGGCCGTTCCCCCACCGAGGACGCCGTGACCACGCCGCCCGAGGAGAAGCTGTCCAGCCGCTCGGTATTCGAGGGGCGTGTCGTGTCGGTTAGGGTGGACGAGGTACGGCTCCCAGGCGGCGGCTCCGCCGTGCGCGAGGTCGTGGACCACCGGCCCGCCGTCGTCATCGTACCGCTGGACGAGTGCGACCGCGTCATCATGGTCAGGCAGTACCGCTACGCCGTGGGCGAGACCCTTCTCGAAGCCCCTGCGGGCATCGTCGAAGAGGGCGAAGAACCCTGCGACACCGCCCAGAGGGAGCTGCAGGAGGAAGTGGGCCGGATTGCGGGCGACCTGCGGAAGCTGGGAGAGTTCTGGGCGACACCCGGCTTCTGCAACGAGATGATGCACGCCTACGTCGCGCGGGACCTGAGACACAGCGTACTCGATGCGGACGACGACGAGAATATCACCGTCGTCGTCGTGCCCATGACCGAGGCGGTCGACATGATCGCATCGGGAGAGATCAGGGACGCAAAGACCATAGCGGCGCTCCTGCTGGCCCACCACAGCTCCGAGGACTAGACCAGGCGCTGACCCACCCCAGCCAGCGCCGTGGCATGGCCGTTCGGCCCGGTCGAGCCGTTGGCCGGGAGAGCGGGTTCGGAGTGCGTCAGGACAGGGGATGCCCCGACCTCCTCCTCCAGCATATTCTCCCCGACGCCCGTGGCCACCAGGGTGACCGACACCCTGTCCTTCATCTTCGGGTCGCTCACGACGCCGAATATGACCTGGGCCTGAGGGCCGCCTGCGTGCCTTATCAGGCCGGCGGCGTCCTCCACCTGCTCGAGGCTCATGCCCCTCCCGCCGCGCACGTTCATGATGACGCCTGTGCATCCGGCGAGGGGGCTGTCGAACAGCGGCGTGGCGAGGGCGTCCCTGACGGCGTCGTGGGCCGCCGACGCTCCCCTGCCGCTCCCCATAGCCATGAAGGCCGAGCCGCCCCTGTGCATGATCGACCGTACGTCCGCAAAATCGACGTTGATCAGCCCAGGCACGGCGATCAGGTCCCATATGCCCCTGACACCGTCGCGCAGCACCGCGTCCGCGGCGTGAAATGCGGCTTCCAGCGAGACTCTGCCGTCCAGCGCCGCCAGGAGGCGGTCGTTGTCGACAGTGATGAGGGTATCGACCTTCTGGCGGAGCGCCCGAATGCCCTGCTCGGCGATCTCTCTGCGTCTGTCTCCCTCGAACGAGAAAGGTGTAGTGACAACGCCCACCGTCAGAGCGCCCCGCTTGCGGGCCATGTCCGCGATAATCGGAGCGGCGCCCGTACCCGTGCCGCCTCCCATGCCTGCGGTCAGGAATACCATGTCCACCCCTGAGAAGAGCTGGCATATCTGGTCCTGATTCTCTCGCACGGCCTTCCGGCCGACCTCGGGACTGCCGCCGGAACCCATGCCGCCTGTGGCAGTCGGCCCGATTGCGAAGGTGGCCGCGCTGTCGATAGCCCTCAACGCCTGCATGTCCGTATTCACCGCGAGTAGGTCCATGCCGGAGGCCCCGCCTTCCGCCATCCTGACGACAGCGTTGCAGCCTGCGCCTCCCACCCCCACTACCTTGACCGTGACCTGGGGAAGCCCGCCGCCGGACGGGTGGGCGGACACAGCATCGTATCTACGGGAAGTCGAAGGGATCAGGGCCGTCAGTAGTCGCATGAGAGAGGTCATTGCATGGCTCCTTGCCGGTTGTGAATGAGGGCGGGCTGGCCCCCGTGGTCTGGAGGCCTCGAGGGCGACCGCAGAAAGTAGTGCGGGATGTGCCACCTGCCCGAACGCCCCATGTCCACCAGTACGCGGCGGCTATCCGACCGCCTGACTACGCCGCGCTCTCCGCGTCTCGGGCCGCCCGAGACGTTGCCCATGTACAGGACCACCGTACCCGGGGCCACGCTGCCGCCCATGACCCTGTCGCCTGCCGCCGCCCTGGTCGGCATCCCCGGCATCTCGAACTGCTCTGTAGCCGCCGCCTGTGCGGTCATGGCTCACCTCATCACTGGTGATTAGAACAAGCATAGAACAGAACGAGGGTTCTTGTCAAGTGCCCGGGAAATCCCAAATCCCCCACCTCCGTCATTCCCGCGAAGGCGGGAACCCATCCCCGGCAAGGTGCACAGCCATAGCCTCAGAGGCAGTCCGTCACGCCGCCCGTCCAAATTAGGTGGTGGATCTGGGAAATCCTACCGGTTGAACAGGTTCCAGGCGTTCAGGGCTGTGACCAGATATGCTGGTCCACCAGAATTGCGTTGCCGTCCGGGTCCAAGGCCACAAAGCTGGCCGGCCCTGTGCTGTCCGCATCTGCTTCACTAACCAATTGCACGCCTTTCGCCTTCAGTCGTCTCTGCAACTCACGCACGTCTGTAAAGGCATCAAGCGTGTCACCTTTGCGATCCCAACCTGGATTGAAGGTTAGTATGTTCCTCTCGAACATCCCATGGAAAAGACCTATCGTGTGATCGCCGTTCCTGAGAATCTGCCAGTTCTCTGAAGGATCGCCTCCGACAACCTCAAAACCGAACTTCTCGTAGAAAACCCTTGAGGCCTCGAGGTCCTCTACGGTCAGGCTAATCGAAAAGGCGCCGAGCTCCATGTGCTACCCCTCCCATGTCTTCTTCATAGCGTCTCGCAGCTGCTGTCCACTGGGTGTCCGCACCTGCGCACCGGACAGGGTAACACCATCACTCCCGTCAAGCGTAACTGTTCAGTCTTGGTGAGACGAACGCCCCCGCCCCCGACCAGTCGGGGGCGGGTATGACGGTGGACTGTGCGCATCCAGTGTTCTCACGAATCTGAACAGCTACGAGGCAAAGTCCGACCAATTGTCCCCGGTCGGGTTGCGACAGCATTCGGGAGCTTGTGGGGAGAGCTGCTAGACCGAGGCTAGCGACGACCCCAGAGGGGATGGCGGAAGGTTGGCTGAGGCCCGTCGGACGGCGCGTCCGTCCTGTCGGCAGAAGTGTCTGGAGAGTTCGGAGGATCCGGCGGGACATCCTCCTGCTGTATGATAGGGTGTTGCCGCCTGGCTGGCCGGTGCCGTGGGAGCCGGTTCAGGCGCTCGGCAAGGTCCTGCAGGCTCGCCAGGTTGTGTACGGGCAGATGGTCGTCGACGAATGGCAGCGCCGCCTGCATCCCCCTTGTCAGCGGCGCGTAGGTCTCCGAGCCGAGAAGGGGATTCAGCCATATCAGCCGGTGGCGGCTCCTCTGCAGCCTGGCGGCCTCGCGGCCCAGCAGGTCGGGATCGCCCCTGTCCCACCCGTCCGAGATGATGAGCACCACCGAACCCCAGCCCAGCACCCGCCGGCTCCAGCGATAGTTGAAGGTCTTGATCGCGTCGCCGATGCGGGTGCCGCCCGCCCAGTCCGGGACCGTGCGCGCCACCTCCCCGACCGCATCATCCACGCCCCTGTGGGCTAGCCTGTCGGTGACACGCGTCAGCCTCGTCGCGAACAGGAACGCCTCGACCCCGTCCCAGTTGTCGGCCAGGGAGTGGATGAAGTGAAGGAGCATCCGGGTGTAGCGCTCCATGGAGCCGCTCACGTCGCAGATGAGCGTGAGGCGCCTGGGCTTCTCCCGCCGTTCTAGGAGGGGAAGGTCGAGCATCTCGCCGCCGTACTTCAGGCTTCGCCGCGCCGCCCTGCGGAGGTCGATGGCCGGCCCTGCGCCCGGTGTCCATCGCCTCGACTTCCGGCTGCCCACCTGCCACTCGAGGTCATCCAGCATCCGCCGGGCCGAGTCCACCTCCTGCAACGTGAACTCCGCGAAGTCCTTCCGTCGCAGGACCTCGCGGGCGCTGTAGGTGCGGGTCATGTCGACGTGGTGACCGCGGCTGTCCCCGCGTTCGGTGTCGTCCTCCCCTCCTGCACCTGCCGACGGCGGCGCAACCTGAGGCTGTCTGAACTTGCGCTGCTCGCCAATGGAGCGGAGGTCCAACGTCGTGAGCCTGTCCTTGGGCGCCCTCCAGAAGGTGTCGAACGCCTCCTCGAACAGCTCCATATCTCTCCGCCGATGCACCAGTACGGTCCGGAGGGTGCTGCGGAAGTCGCGCTTCCTGCGGACTCCCACGATGTCGAGGGCAGCCACGGCGTCCAGCATTCGACCCGAGTGGACGTCAAGCCCCAGCTCCTTCAGGACTCGACCGAATAGCAGCAGGTTATGCAGGAAGTGGCCGCCGTCGTCCGTAGTCTTCAGCTTGCCACGTATCCCAATTGTGATACACTAGGCCAAGGGGGTGAGGGATGGCCAAGACCGAGATGATTCGTGCCCGCGTCGAGCCGGAATTGAAGCGCCAGGCTGAGGATCTCTTCTCGGCCCTGGGATTGTCCGCAACGGAGGCGATCACCCTGTTCTACAAGCAGGTGACCATGCATCGCGGTCTGCCCTTCGACGTGAGGATTCCCAACGCCGAAACCCTGGAAGCGCTGCACCAGGCCCGTGATAGAGAAAGCCTCACCGAGTACGCCGACCTCCAGGACCTCAAGTCCAGGCTCGATTGATTCATGCGCCTGCTCACCACGGCGCAGTTCAAAAGGGACGTCAGGCGCGCGGCGAAACGTGGGAAGGACCTCGATCAACTCTGGGATGTGGTGGACAGGCTGTTGTCGAAGCACCCTCTTGAGACGCGCAGCAGACCTCACAGGCTGTCCGGTCGATGGTCTCGCTGTTGGGAGTGTCACATCAGTCCAGACTGGCTGTTGATCTGGGACCAAGAGGACGATGCCCTGATACTCGTGCGAACCGGATCCCATACCGACCTGTTCGACTGACGCCGTCAACCCCTTCGTCCGCCCCTGCGTGTGCCGCGATTTGCAGACCGGTTCAGCAGCGCGCGCACCTGCTCGCCCCGCACCGACTGGATGTCCTCGTGGTACTTCAGGAGTATGCCCAGCGTGTCGTCGATCACCGACGGGTCGAGCTTCCTCTCGTTCAGGGCCACCAGCGCCGCCGTCCAGTCCAGGGTCTCGGCGACGCCCGGCACCTTGTAGAGCTCGCCCTCGCGGAGCTCCTGTACGAACGCGGTGATCTCTCCCGCCAGCTTGCGCGGAGCCTCGGGCATCTTCGACACGACGATCTGCTGCTCCTTCTGGAAGTCCGGGTAGTCGATCCAGAAGTAGAGGCAGCGGCGCTTCAGGGCGTCGTGGACCTCGCGAGTCCTGTTGGAAGTGATCACGACGACGGGAGGCGAATCGGCGCGGAACGTCCCAACTTCTGGGATGGTGATCTGGAAGTCCGACAGCAGCTCCAGCAGGAACCCCTCGAACTCCTCGTCCGCCCGGTCTATCTCGTCGATGAGCAGCACGGGGGGCCTGTCGTGGCTCGCCTCGATGGCCTGCAGCAGAGGCCGCTTGATGAGGAAGGCCTCCGTGAAGAGGTCCTTGGACATGGCCCCCCGGTCCACCTGCCCAGCCGCCTCGAGCAGGCGGATTTCGAGGAGCTGCCGGGCGTAGTTCCACTCGTACACGGCGTGGTTGACGTCCAGGCCCTCGTAGCACTGGAGCCGGATCAGGTCGCGCCCGAGTCCCGACGCCAGGACCTTGGCCACCTCCGTCTTGCCGACGCCGGCCTCGCCCTCCAGGAAGAGCGGCCGCCCCAGCTTCAGCGCCAGGAAGATCGAGATCGCCAGGCCGCGGTCGGTTATATAAAGCTGCTCGGCAAGAAGCTCCTGCAGCTCGTCTATCGTAGACGGTGCTGTCGCCGTCTGTTCCATGTTTATCTCCAATATCTTCGCCCGTAGCAACTATCGTAAGGTGGCACACCCGCCAAATCAACCTCGGGACGAATACGCCAAGAGAACGCCGACAGGTCGAGAATGAGTAACAGCTCAGATTGCCAGATCAAATGGCAAGTCGCTGATGTCGCGCAGGCGTCTCCCGGCCACCATCGTCTCCAACAGATCGGAGTCCGAATCACTATCCGACGCGGCTTCCGTCAGCTCTTGCAACGCAAAGTGGTAGACGCAGTCAATGTCGCCTGTGCCATACGCAAGCGAGGCGATTCGTCCCGGTAGAGGTTCGCCAACAACGACAACGATATGAGGTGTCTTGCCTTTGCGGTTCCGCACCAAGTTCAAGCCCTCGGTCCGTGCGTTTTGCGAACGGTCACTGCGGATAGTCCACTTGCATGAAACGCTGGCGTGCAAGATGTTCGCTTGCGAGTTCACGCGGCGTATTGGCGTGAGGACAGCCATATTGTCGTCGCCAAGGAGGGTTTCGTTTTCGTTGATTGTTTCGTTGCTGACTGGTCTGCGGCAAACAACGATGTCAGGCTTAACGATGTAGTCGCCGAAGACTACCTTCAACTCCTTGTGCTCTTCAGTGATTCGGGACACATCGGATAAGTGCATGTACTGTTCGTAGTTTCCGATGTTGCCGCCCAGCGCGAACTCCCAACTCTCCCGGGCGCAGGTGAGAAAGCAACTGAAAGGCCTCACGGAGGAAATCCCTCGGCGCCTCCTCAAATCCACTGCCCGCCGTTTGTCCGGCCAGTTTTCCGATCTTTGGCTTGATATCTAGGCGGTCAACAATCGCCTTGCCGATTCTGCGGCTGGCCGAGCTCCCCTTATCGGAGTTGTTCGGGACTCCAGATGCGCTTAGGCGCAACACGTCTTGGCAAAGCCGACGGTGATATGCGCGCCGCAGACCTTCGATCCTGCCGCGCATTACGGCCTCACCAACCCTATCACATACTCCTGGTGCATCCGCTCCTCGATCTGCGATTGCCGCACTCCATTCCATCTAGCAGGCATCATACGCTTGTCTCGGTCCAGTTGGCGGACGCCAATCCCCGCTATGTTGAAGCCGACACTTTCGGCGATAGCTGCGAGCCCCTTGTGTGTCTCCACGTCGATGCCGCGCAGATTCGAGGTCCCGACGACGATAACTGCCGCCCTGTCCTTCTTCAGGACTCGCTGCATCTCCTCAATCACGGCTGACATCTCGCCGAAGTACCGGCGCAATGCCTTCGCCTTCTTTGCGTCGCGCTCTGCCAGTATTGCCAGAGTTCGTTCGCACTGGTCCGGCAGGTCGTCGTACCTCGTGCCGGACGCACCATCGTGTCCCAAGTACTGCGCCCGAATCTTGGCAAGGTCGGTGATCTTCCAGTCGAACCAGACCAACGAGAACTTGTGCGCCCGCATGTAATCGATCGCATTGTTGGCATACGGCGGGGACGTCACAATCAGATCGACGCTTGCCGGCGGCAGCCCAGTGTCAGCAGCGCTGGCCGCATGAATCGCCGCAGCGTCGGGTGAACCATTCGAAGCAGTGCCGCCCGTTCCGTTGATGGCTGTGGGGCCACTTACGTTATCCAGTCCACTCCTGGCTAGAGTGGCCACATTGCGATCGAGACGCTTGGCAAACTCTACAAACGCCGAATTTGGCGCCTTCTTGGTATCCCTGTGAGGACGAGTGTGAGCGAGGTCACGCGCCAGCGATACTCCACCCGACTTGGCAATAATGGTCGAGGAAAACACTACCCGCAGGAAATCCCTGATCCCCCCTTCCGGTAACGCTTCGACACGCTGCAGAAGGGCAAGCAGCTCGAGCTGGTGCTGGCGCAGAAACCAATAGTCAACGAACTCTCTGGTCTTGACGTCAAACCGCAGCTCCAACTCCTGCTGCAGCCTGGGACCTTCCTCCCAATAGTCATTCTTGGCAGCCTTAAGGATGGCTTGTCCGGTCTGTAGTGCGGCCAATGGATCGATGGGAGTGAGCTTGGCCGCCGCGATGATTCGAGCCAGCGGGTCAATGTCGCAGCCCACGGCACGGCGGCCAAGGCGAACGGCCTCTACGAGTGTAGTCCCTGAGCCGAGCATCGGATCGAAGACGACATCGCCCGGGGCCGAGAGTCGCTCGATCAGGAATTCAGGTAGCTGCGGCGGGAACTTGGCAGGGAAGGGATGCCAGGCATGTGACCCGTAGCCGCCGTCCGCGCCGTGAAAATCCAGATCGGCACTCAGCGCTGCCTGCAAGACCTCGAAACGGCTGTGGACAGTCATAAGGCTCTTCTCTGATTGTACATGTGCAGCCGCCGAAGCATGCGGCGCCAATGACAGCACGAGCCGGGACTGGCCCGGCTCGTGCTCCACTGCGTTCAGTTCGACCGGTCGTAGGACTCGGCTATCCTGCCCGTTCGGCGGCTGATGTGAGCGCCCGCCGGACGTACACCTCGGCCATGGCCCGCCTGTAGCCGCCCGTCGCGAATACGTCGTCCATGGCGTCGCGCGTCAGGTCGTCGGCGACAGCCTTCGCCGCCTTGTCGATGGAGCATGCGTCGAGGGCGCTGCCGACAAGGGCCGCCTCGACGTTGCATGCCTTGGCGGGGGTCGACTCTACGCCTCCGACCGCCACGCTGGCTGCGGTGCACTGCCCATCGCTGACCGTCACCACCGCTGCCGCGCTGACGACCGCGTAGCGCGATGCGGGATGCAGCATCTTGGCGTACGCCGACCCCTGCCCGTCCTGTATTGCCGGGACCTGGACGGACGTGAGCACCTCTCCGTCGTCCAGGGCCGTCGTCATCAGCTCCTCGAAGAAGTCCCCGGCGGCTATGCAGCGGTCGCCGGTCGAGCCGGTGGCCTGGATCGTGGCCCCAAGCGCCACTGCCACGGTCGGCAGGTCTGATGCGGGGTCGGCATGGGCCAGGTTGCCCCCGATGGTGGCCCGGTTGCGGACCGCCGGGTCGCCGATGAGCGCCGCGGCCTCCGACACCATGGGGGCCCCGCACTGCACGTCCGAGCAGGAGGCCAGTACCGAGTGGGTTGTCAGCGCTCCTATGCGCACCGAGCCGTTCTCGCAGCTGGTCCCCTTGAGCGAATCGATCCGCCCTATGTCGATGATCGCTGAAGGTGTGGCAAGCCTCAGCTTCATCAGCGGGATCAGGCTGTGCCCGCCCGCAATGAGCTTGGAGTCCTCGTTCTCAGACAGGAGCTCTATGGCCTCTGCGACAGAGCTCGCGCGGTGATAGGCTACGTTCGCCGGATACATGGGCTCACTCCTTTCCGTTCGACTGGATCGCCTGCCAGACCTTCTCCGGAGTCAGAGGCATGTCGAGCTTGTCGACTCCGAAGGGCCTCAGGGCGTCCATCACGGCGTTGTATACGGTAATCGTCGAGGCGATGGTCCCGGTCTCCCCGACTCCCTTGACTCCCAGCGGGTGGTGGGGCGAGGGGGTGACGTTGCTCATCGTCTCGATCTCGGGGAACATGTCCGCCCGCGGGAGCGCGTAGTCGAGCATGGAGCCAGTCAGGAGCTGGCCGTCGTCTCCGTAGACAGCCCCCTCGCAGAGGACCGGCCCGATACCCTGTACTACTCCCCCGAGTACCTGGCCTTCCACGATCACCGGGTTGATCTGCGGCCCGCAGTCGTCGCAGGCCACGTACCGCTTGAGCTCGACGCTCCCCGTCTCCGTCTCAACCTCGACGACGGCTATGTGCGTCCCGAAGGGGTACGTGAAGTTCGGCGGGTCGTAGAACGTCGACGCCTCCAACCCGGGCTCCATGCCCTCGGGCATGTCCCAGGCCACGTTTGCCATGAGGGCGATGTCCTGTATCGTCTTCGCCTGGTCGGGGGACCCGCGGACGAAGAACTTGCCGTCCTCGTAGTCGATGTCCTCCACCGCTGCCTCCAGCAGGTGGGCCGCTAGCTGGATGGCCTTGTCCTTGATTTTCCTCGTCGCGAGAGCGAGAGCGGCGCCCGACACGGCCGTCGTCCGGCTGCCGTATGTGCCCCAGCCCATCGGCGTCTGGTCCGTGTCGCCGTGGAGAACCTCCACGTCGTCAACGTCGACGCCGAGCGCGTCGGAAACGATCTGCGCGAAGGTCGTCTCTTCTCCCTGTCCGTGGGGT
Source organism: Dehalococcoidia bacterium (assembly GCA_965222445.1). GTDB lineage: Bacteria > Chloroflexota > Dehalococcoidia > Lucifugimonadales > CAJWER01. Next base: position 68,849 of record CBDCTY010000002.1, read on the forward strand.
GAGGTGCCGATAGCCACGTTGACCTTGCCGGTGGGGTGGAACCGCACTATGGCGCCCTCCCACAGGCCGCCCTGGAACCCGATGGCTCCGGCGACCTGCGACGGGCCCAGGCCGCAAATCTCGGCGTATGACGTGACACCGATGCCAATGTACTTGCCCTCGCCCCGCAGGCGCTCCTGCTCCTGGCGAAGGTCGTCGTAACCGACCCTCTCGGTAGCCATGTCGAGCGTCGTGGCGTAGTCCCCGCTGTCGTAAGTCAGCCCCGTGGGGACGTCGTGACCGTCCTCGAATGCCGGTATGAGGTTCTTGCGTCGCACATCGACCGGGTCCATGCCAAGCTCGCCTGCGAGCTTGTCGACCATCCTCTCGACCAGGAATATCGCCTCGGGCCGCCCGGCGCCTCTATAGGCATCGACCGGCACGGCGTTGTTGAAGACGCCGTATACGTCTGCCTTCACGCTCGGTATCTCGTACGTGCCTGCGTACATGAGGCCGTGAAGGATTGTCGGGATGCCGGGCGCTGCCGTCGACAGATACGCGCCCATCCCGGCGTAGACCGTCGAGCGGATGCCCTTGATATTGCCGGCGCTGTCCGCGGCTATCTCCACGTCCTCGACGTGGTCCCTGCCGTGTATCGTGGTCTGGTAGCCCTCACTGCGCGTCGCCGTCCATTTCACGGGTCGGCCCGTCTGCATCGAGCAGAATATGGCTATCGCCTCGTCCGCGTAGAACGGGATCTTGCTGCCGAAGCCGCCGCCCACCTCAGGGGCGATGACCCGCACCTTGTGCTCCGGCACGCCGGAGACTACGGACGTCAGGAACCTGACGATATGCGGGTTCTGCGTCGTCGACCAGAGCGTCAGCTCCCCGGAAGCCTGTGTCCACTGGGCTACCGCGGAGCGCGGCTCCATGGCGTTCGGTATCAGGCGCTGGTGGAGAATCCTCTCCTTGACTACCACGTCGGCGCTGGCGAACACCTCGTCGGAGTCCTCGCCGCCCGTCATGACCCAGTGGAAGGCCTGGTTGTTGGGCGCGTCCTCGTGGAGCTGCGGTGCGTCCGCGTCCATCGCCTTTTCAGGGTCGATCACCACAGGCAACGGGTCGTACTCCACGTCGATGAGCTCCAGCGCGTCCTCGGCCGCGTAACGGTTCTCTGCAACCACGACGGCCACGGCATCCCCCTGGTACCGGACAACATCGTTCGCTACTGGGAGATGATCGACCGCCTTGAGGTCGGAGTCGGGGAGAAGCCAGGCGCATGGAACGGGGGCGAGTGCGGCGTTGACATCCGCGCCCGTGAACACGGCTACGACGCCGTCCATCCCCGCGGCGGCGCTGGTGTCAATGCTTGTGATCTTCGCGTGTGCGTGCGGGCTGCGCAGAATGGCCGCGTGGACCATTCCCGGCAGCACCACGTCGTCGGTGTAGGTCGCTTGGCCCGTGATAAGCCTCGGGTCCTCCCGCCGGCGTATTCCGGAGCTGAATATCCTGGTTGTCACTGCGCCACCTCCTCGGCCTTCGAGGCCTCCGCTACCGCCAGCACGATGTTCTGGTACCCCGTGCACCTGCAGAAGTTGCCTTCGAGGCCGTGCCGGATCTCCTCCTCCGTGGGGTTCGGGTTGGCCTCCAGCAGCTTGGCCGATGCCATGATCATGCCGGGCGTGCAGAAGCCGCACTGAAGGCCGTGCTTGGCCCAGAACGCCTCCTGGAGCGGGTGCAGGTTCCCGTCATCCGCCAGCCCCTCGATGGTCGTGACGCACGAGCCGTCCGCCTGGGCCGCCAGCACCGTGCACGACTTCACCGCGACACCGTTCATGTGGACGGTGCACGAACCGCACTGGCTCGTGTCGCATCCGACCTTGGTGCCCTTAAGGCCCACTACATCCCTGATGAAATGCACCAGCAGCGTACGGGCTTCGACCTCGGCCTCGTAGTCCTGCCCGTTGATGTTGATCTTCGTTCGGACATTCACGGGACTTGCCTCCTTTCACGCTCATCCAGGTGGGATTCAGAAACCCGCAGCGAGCCAGGCTACGGAATCTCACCACCGCCCTGCGTCTCCGGGGGATTTGCGGCACACTATATCTGTGACCGCGAACCCCGGTCAAGTGCCTCGTGACAGGGTATGACCGGGCCGCCTGAAACTAGTACGATGTCTACCGTCGAATCCAGGAGGCCGCCATGAAAATAGAGGGTACATACCATATCGAAGCCGAGCCCGGACGGGTATGGGAAGGGCTGATGAGCCCCGAGGTGCTGGCCCGCTGCATCCCCGGGTGCAGACAGTTGGAGCAGACCGGCGATGGTGCCTACGCGGTAGAGCTCAAGGCAGGGATAGGCGCTGTGTCCGGCACGTACACGGGCACGGTGAGGATATACGACATCGACGAGTCGCGCTCATTCAGGATGTCTGGCGAGGGGAAACGCCCCGGCGCGTCGGCCTCCGGCACCGGGCTCATCACCTTCACGCCCGAGAACGGCGGCACGCGGCTCGACGTGGAGGGCGAAGCGAGGGTAACGGGAATCATAGCCCGGGTGGGACAGCGGCTCATCGGAAGCGCATCCCGCATGTTGATGGACCAGTTCTTCAACTCCGCAAAGACCGCCCTCGAGTCGGAGGACTGAACGCGTGCCAATGCAGCGGCGCCGGCGGATATCCCGCTAGGCGCGGCGTTCGACGCTTAGAGGCCCTCCGTTCGACGGGCGAGCCCTAGCCCTGCTGGGAGACTCCGGCCTTGTGCAGCCTGCCCATGAGCCGCGACTTGCGCCGGGCCGCGTTCTTCGGGTGAACTGCGCCCTTCTTGGCAGCCTTGTCGAGGGCCACTACGGCCTGATGCACGACGGTCTCCGCCGACTCCATCTCGTCATCTGCAATGAGGCGCCTAGCCTTGGTGACGAGCGTCTTTGCTTTCGAGCGCAGGGGCGCCTTCATCCTGCGCCTATTCTCCGATACTCTTGCTGAACGTTCTGCTGGCAACTTTCTCTGGTCCTCCCTGGCTTGCTAAACGAATATCTCCAAAGGGGTTCCTGCGTTGAGGCCTCCTCTCCCTCGATGGGATTAGGATTAAGGTGAGGGTGAAGGCGTCACAAACGACTCCCCCTCAACCTAACCTTCTCCCGCCAGGGGAGAAGGGACTTTGGAACTACCCCCACTAGTCTACACTGTCCGGCTATCGCGATGCAGCCGCTGGAGACAGCGACTTGGCCCGAACTACGCGGGTAACGCCCTCCACGCCCTCCAGCTTGGAGAACAGGCGGCTGAGCTGGTTGATCCCATCAGTGTACACCGTCAGCGATATGACGCTGATGTCGTCGAACTCCTCTGAAACGCACGCGGCTATGTTGACCCGCTCCTCGGAGACCAACGAGGTGATGTCCCTGAGCAGGCCTACCCTGTCCCAGGCCTCGATGGTGATTCGCACGGGGTACAGCGTCTGGGTCTGGCCCCACGTCACCTCGACCAGCCTCTCTGTCTCACTCTCGTTCACGATGTTCGGGCACGTCTTGCGGTGTACGGTCACGCCCCTGTTTCGCGTTATATAGCCCGTTATCTTGTCGCCGCGTATCGGGCCGCAGCACTGCGCCATCCGAGTGAGTAGGTCGCCCACCCCGAGCACCTGGATGCCCGACGCAGGGCCGGTGGCCGGCAGGGCGACGAGGTGGTCCTGCTGCGGAGTCACCTCCTGGGTCGACAGCTTGTTGACGACGTCCGATATGGTGATGACGCCGCCCCCGAGGGCCGCGAAGAAGTCGTCCGTGGAGTCGAGACCCATGGCCTGGGCGACTTCCAGGTCGTCGAGGTCCGTGTTCAGACGCCGAAGCTGCTTGACGAACAGGTCGCGCCCCCGCTGGATGCTGGCCCTCCGCGCCTGGCGATTGAACCACTGCCTAACCTTCACGCGGGCAGACGTCGTCTTGATATAGCCGAGATTCGGATTGAGCCAGTCCATGCTCGGCCCGCGGACGGTCTTGCTGGTCATAATGTCGACGGTGTCGCCGTTCTGGAGCTCCGAATTCAGCGACACCAGCTTCCCGTTCACCTTTGCGCCAATGCACCTGTGGCCTACCTCGGTATGAATGCGGTACGCGAAATCGAGCGGTGTCGACCCAGTCGGCAGCTCCTTCAGGTCTCCCTTGGGCGTGTAGACGAACACCTGGTTCTGGAACACGTCCGTCTTGAAGGACTCGACGAACTCCTCGGCGCCGCTGACGTCGCGCTGCCACTCCAGGAGCTGCCTGAGCCACGTCATCTTCTTCTCGAACCCTTCGTCGGCAGGCTCGCCTTCCTTGTAAAGCCAGTGTGCCGCCACACCGTACTCCGCAAGCCGGTGCATCTCGTACGTGCGGATCTGTATCTCTACGGGCGAGGCATCCTCGCACAGCACGGCGGTGTGCAGAGACTGGTAGAGGTTGTCCTTGGGATTCGCTATGTAGTCGTCGAACTGGCCGGGAAGAGGGCGCCACATCGCATGGACGACCCCCAACGCCGTGTAGCAGTCCTTGACGTCCTCGACGAGGATGCGAAGAGCGAACAGGTCGTATATCTCGTCGACCGTCTTGTTCAGGGCCTGGTAGGCGGCCATCTTGTTGGCGATGCTGTAGAAGTGCTTGGGCCTGCCCTTCACCTCCGCCTTCAGGCCATTATCCCGCAGCTCGGCCTCAAGGGTGGACTTGACGCGGTCCACATACTGCTCCCGCTCCTTGCGCTTCGAGCTGACCAGCTCCGCAATCTGCGTATACCTCTCGGGCTGCAGGTGCTGGAATGAGAGGTCCTCGAGGAGCCACTTGATCTCCCAGATGCCCAGCCTGTGGGCAAGAGGCGCGTATATGTCGAGGGTCTCCTGGGCAATTACCCGCCGCCGTTCCTCGTCCAGCGCCTTGAGTGTCCGCATGTTGTGCAGCCTGTCGGCCAGCTTGATCAGGACGACCCTGACGTCCTCCGCCATCGCCATCAGCATCTTGCGCACAGTGGCGGCCCGGGCCTGCTTGTCCTCTGAACCCTGCGCCCGTTCGAGCTCCGGCGTTTCGGACAGCAGATCGGTATTGTTGAGCTTGGTCACGCTGTCCACCAGCCTGGCGACGTCCCCGCCGAACTTGCTGTCCAGCTCCTCGTATTGCACGCCGCAGTCCTCTATAACGTCGTGCAGGAGGGCTGCGGACAGGGCGTCGGCGTCGAGCTTCAGGTCGGCCAGGTAGAGGGCAGTGTGCAGGGGATGCTCGATGAAGGAGTCGCCTGACTTGCGTGTCTGGCCCGCGTGCGCCGCCTCCGCGAAGGCGTACGCCCTACGCACGTCGCTGATGCGCTGTTCAGGCAGGTACTCGGAGGCCCGCGACATCAGGTTCTCAACTAGGTCCAAGGCCCTCTCCTGTTCGTAACGGTGTCTTCAAGTATATCCGATAGAAAGGAGCGAATGCATCAGAAGGCCGTTCAGCAGTTTGACAACTTATACCAATTCGTTTTGACTACGCCGCCAAGCCGTCATTCCCGCGAAGGCGGGAACCCACTCCCTGGCCGCACATATACGGCGGCATCACGGTGACTTGGTATTATACCAATTCGTTTTGACTACGCCGCCAATTCAAATCGTAGGGGCGGGTTTGAAACCCGCCCTCCCTGTCCGTCGCGGCTGCTGACCCAATTACGCATATATGGCCCTGTCACGGCAATTTGGTATTATACCAATTTATTTTGAGCGCGCCGTAAAGCCGTCATTCCCGCGAAGAGCCTGCCCCCGAGCAGTCGGGGGCGGGAACCCACTCCCTGGCCGCACATATACGGCGGCATCACGGTGACTTGGTATTAGCCCTAGCGTGATAGGTTGGTGGCAGTCGGCAGGGCTGCTAGCTAAGCCCGTTGAAGTGCAACTTCAGCCGACTTCTTTTTTTATGTACGTCCTGTATCTTGACGAGTCCGGGAATCATGGAGAAGCCAGCTACTTCGTATTGGCTGGGCTTGCTGTCTTTGAGAGGGAAATCCATTGGTTCAGTCAGGAATTGGACTCCCTGCAAGAGGAATTCCTTCCTGAAGAACTCAACCCGGTGCTCTTCCATGTGTCTCCATTGCGAGGAGGCGCCAACGCTCACCTAGAAGAGCCTTGGAATCGGTTGACCGTAGATCAGCGTCGCGACCTGAAGGATCGCGTATACAATATCATCCGCAACCGCCAAGCAGTGCTGTTCGCCTGCGCTGTGGAAAAGAGGTTGGCGGAAATACGCAATGAAGACCCGTACGAACTGGCCTTCGAAGACTTGGTTAGCCGCTTCGACCTGTTTCTGGGACGTGTCAATCGTCAGGCGAATGTCGAAGGCAGGGAACCTCAACGAGGGCTGGTCGTCCTGGCTGAGTCGAATTATCAACAGACTATAGCTCTCCTGGCCCAACGCATGAGCCAACAGGGCACTCGGTGGGGTGCCCTGCGCAACCTCGCTGACGTTCCACTGTTCGCCCCCGCCCGGGATACCCGGCTCTTGCAGTACGCGGATTTCTGTGCCAATGCCATCTATGGAAACTATCACGGAGGGCTTTCCGGCGACTTCAATCGGATAGCCGGTAGATTCGATCGAGACTCGCGTGTTGTGCACGGGCTAGCTCACCTGACGACGGACCACCTCTGTTCCTGTCTTGCTTGCTTCAGTCGTCAGGACTGAAGATGCCCTCCTTTCCCAACGCTGGGACCCGGCCTCATCACGGGTTCCCGGTCTTCTCTATATGGAAGGCAGTACCGGGAAATCCCTCTGGGAGATGATTTCCGGGGCCACCTGTGACCAGACGACATGTTGATGTGCGTGGAATTGATAAGCACGACTGCCAGGTGCAAACCAATACTGTCCCGGCAGCTCCGGTGCGCGGCAATTCGGCGCCGTTGTGCTACTCTAGGTGGGCCGAACCAAACCCGCGCCGGAGCACCTAGCGCAATGAGCAACCGGACATTCCAGGCCCCCCGCGGCACGAGCGATCTGCTCCCGGAGGCCCAGCCCTACTGGCGGTTCGTCGAGGACGCCGCATCGCGCGCGGCGGCGGCGTTCGGGTACGAGCGGATCGACACGCCGACCTTCGAGGACGCGGGGCTGTTCGTCAGGGGCGTCGGCGAGGTCACCGACATCGTCGAGAAGGAGACCTACACCTTCGAGGACCGGGGCGGCGACCTCCTCTCCCTGCGTCCCGAGGGAACAGCCCCTGTCTGCCGCGCGTACCTCGAGCACGGGATGCACAACAGGTCCCAGCCGGTCAGGCTCTACTACGTCTGTCCCATGTACCGGTATGACCGCCCCCAGGCAGGCCGATACAGGGAGCTGCACCAGTTCGGGGCCGAGGCCATCGGCGACGGGGACCCCGCCGTCGACGCCGAGATGATAGAGCTCGGTTGGACCATGCTGAAGGGCGCCGGGCTGACCGGCCTGACGCTGCTGCTCAACAGCACTGGGGACCCGGCCTGCCGGCCCGGATACGTCGCCGCGCTACGGGAGTACTACAAGTCGCAGCCGGACGTCCTGGCGCACGAGGAGTGCAGGCGGCGGCTCCGGTCGAACCCGCTGCGGCTGCTGGACTGCAAGGAAGGGTCGTGCCAGCCGGCCATCGCCTCCGCGCCCCGCAGCGTCGACTACCTGTGCGGAGATTGCGCGGACCACTGGCGCAGCCTTCTGGGATGGCTCGACCGGCTCGGCATACCCTACAGGCTGGACAGCCGCCTCGTCCGGGGGCTCGACTACTACACCAGGACGGTGTTCGAGATCGTGCCCGAGGGCGGGGGCAGCCAGGGCGCCATCCTGGGCGGAGGCAGGTACGACGGGCTGATCGAGCAGCTCGGCGGCAGCCCCACGCCCGGCATCGGGTTCGCCGCGGGCATCGAGCGGATAATCCTGAACCTCGAGGCTCAGGGCGTAGCTGCGCCGGACGCGTCTGGGACCAAGGTCCTGGTGGCCCACGTGGGCGCAGACGCGAAGGTGGCCGCGTTCGCCCTCGGCTCGGAGATGCGGTCACGCGGTCTTGCCGCCGTGCTCGCGCCCTCCGGCAGAAGCCTGAAGGCCCAGATGCGGTACGCGTCCTCCATACGGGCGACCCACGCGGTTATCATCGGTGAACGCGAGCTTCAGTCGGGCAAGCTGGCCCTCCGCGACCTGTCACGCAGCGAGCAGCGGGAGCTGAGCAGGGAGGATCTGCTGACGGCGCTGGACGAGGTGAGACCGGATGATCGATAGGCTGACCGCCATAGAGGACAGGTACGAGGAGATCGAGAGCCTCCTGGCCGACCCTGAGATTTCCACCGACTACTCCCGTGTCCAGACGCTCGCCAAGGAGCACGCCTCCCTCAAATCCATAGCGGGCCTTGCGGCCAGGTACCGAGAGGTGACGGCGGCCATAGACGAGACGTTGGCCCTGGCCCACGACGAGTCCGACCGCGACATGGCCGCCCTCGCACGCGAGGAGGTGGCCGAGCTCAGAGAGCGCAGATCGGCCATCGAGGACGACCTGCGCGTCGCGCTCCTGCCCCACGACCCCAATGACGAGAAGAACGTCATCGTAGAGGTGCGGGCAGGCACGGGGGGCGACGAGGCGGGCCTGTTCGCGGCCGATCTGTACCGGATGTACAACCGATACGCCCAGCGGCGCGGATGGGGCATAGACGTCATCAACAGCAACGAGTCGGGCCTGGGAAGCATCAAGGAGATCGTCTTCCTGATCGAAGGCGAAGGCGCCTACAGCCGACTGAAGCACGAGAGCGGCGTACACAGGGTGCAGCGCGTCCCCGTCACCGAGTCGAGCGGCCGTGTCCACACTTCAGCCGCCACAGTGGCGGTGCTTCCGGAGGCCGAGGAGGTCGACGTGGAGATCGACCCGGACGACCTGCAGATCGACATCTTCCACTCCAGCGGCCACGGCGGCCAGAACGTCCAGAAGGTCGCCACCGCCATCAGGATCACCCACGTGCCGACAGGTATCGTGGCGGTGTGCCAGGACGAGCGCTCCCAGTTCAAGAACAAACAGAAGGCGATGTCGGTGCTCAGGTCGCGGCTCCTGGCTATGGAGATCGAGAAGCAGCAGATGGAGATCACCGACGCCCGCCGCTCGCAGGTCGGCACGGGCGACAGGTCGGCCAAGATCCGCACCTACAACTTCCCCCAGAACAGGGTCACGGACCACCGCATCTCGCTGACCAGCCACAACCTCGACCTGGTATGCGACGGCGACATCGACGACTTCATCGAGGCGCTCATTGCCGACGAGCAGAGTCGAAAGCTGGGCCAGGCCCACCTGTGATCCTCGCCCCACTCGGAGACCCTTGCATAACGCCTTCCTCTGAAAATAACCCGGTCAGGCAGCTGGACAGTGACCGACGGTCCCCTATGATTGGTGGTGCCGGTAGCAACCGGCATGGGGGATTGCTATGAAAATGAATCGTACGCCCCACACCGTCGTTCCCGCGCAGAGCCTGCCCCCGTGCAGACGGGGGCGGGAACCCATCCCCGGTCGCTGCCACAGATCATGTGGCAACGGAGAATCCCGCGCCCCATCTTCATCCCCTTATGTGGCCTGAAAGCCCATGGTGCCCGCCGGCATGACGCGGTCTGAAGACATCAGTCCACTATCCCTGGACGGAGTTTCCCTGTAGACGCCATGACCCTGCGGTCGGCCTGGATGCAGGCCAGGTCCCGCCTGGAGCGCGCAGGCATCGAGGATGCGTCCCTCGAGTCCGAGGTCCTACTGCGCCACGCCCTAGACATCGACCGGGCTGCCTTCTTCGCTGCGCTCGAGGAGCCCACCGACGCCAGCGGCCTCGAGCGCGCAGACTCCCTCGTCGAGCGCCGCGAGCGGGGCGAGCCCCTCGCCTACATCCTCGGCCGGCGCGAGTTCTACGGACTGGACATCCTCGTCACGCCCGCTGTCCTCATACCGCGCCAGGAGACCGAGCTCCTCGTCGACGGCATCCTGGAGATCGGCGGAGGCCGAGACGACCTCACCATAGCCGACGTGGGCACGGGCAGCGGCGCAATAGCCGTGGCCGCCGCCGTCAACCTCCCGTCCTGCCGCGTGTACGCCACCGACACATCCGAGTCCGCGCTCGGGGTCGCCGAGGCCAGCTGCCGCATGCACGGCGTCGAGGGCCGCGTCGAGCTGATGCACGGCGACCTGCTCGACCCACTGGACATGCAGGTCGACATAATAGCCTCGAACCCCCCCTACGTCAGGACGGACGAGATGGCCGGGCTGAGCCGCGAGGTCGGGCACGAGCCCGTCGAGGCCCTCGATGGAGGCCGCGATGGGCTCGATGTCGTGCGCCGCCTCTTCGAGCAGGCCCCCGCGGTGCTGAAGCCGGGCGGAGCGATGCTAGTGGAAATAGACCCGCGCCAGCTCCAGCCCGTCATGTCCCTTGCCGCCGCGGCCTTTCCCAACGGACGCGTCTCACACCGCCGCGACCTGTCGGGCCGTCCCCGGGTAGTCGTGGTCGCGGCCTGAAATCGGAGAACCGTGACGTCGATTATCGTTGCGCCCCTGTCGATTCGGGGCTAGGCTGGAATTGGACGCAATTCCCGGGCGGAGGTGGTGAGCATGTTTCGTGAAGCCGGCAGTGGCCTGATTTCCTACGGTCTACGCGCGGTGTTGTTTGCTGCCGCGGTGCTCGCCGTCTTCGTTATCGCCGCCTGCGGCGACGACGGCGGCGCCGCACCCGAACCGACTGCCGCCAGCACGCCCACATCGGTGCCGACCCCGACTCCGGTCCCTCCAACGCCCACTCCCGTTCCCAGCCCGACGCCTGAGCCGACCGCGACTCCGGTCCCGACCCCCACCCCCGCCGCTGCGCCCGCGCCGGCTGCCACACCCGGCCAGGCGGCAACCGACCTCTACGGCCCGGAGGAGCTGCTGGAGATCGCCGTAACGTCCACGACCGCCCTCGAAGCCTTCCACTTCGAGATGGAAGTCGTGCTCACCATCGAGGCCGAGGGAGCCGGAATCGAGCTTCCCATCGAGATCTCCGGCGACCTCAAGACCCCCAACATGATCCAGGCTAAGATGAGCATGAATCTCGGTTTCCTGGCCTTCGAGACGGAGATCGTCGACACCGGCGACAAGATGTACATAAAGGACCCGACCACCGGCGAATGGACCGTCGACGACAGCTCCAACGCCTTTGTAGCCAATCCCGCCGAATTCATCGCCCTGGATACGGATGATCTAAGCAGCGTAACCCTTGCCAGGAAAGAGGCGCTCGACGGTGTGGACCACTACGTCATCGAAGCCACGGCGAACGACGTGGAAGGCGCAGAGGTGGCCTACGTCTTCTGGATCAGGGTCCCCGACAACCTGATCGCCCGGATCGAGGCCGAAGGGAAGATCGCCGCGCCGACAGGAGGGCCCCTCACCCAGGGGCTTGGCGACATCGCCAAGATGAAGCTCTCCATGCGCCTGTCTGAATACGGCAAGGACGTCCAGATAGTCGCTCCGGTCCAGCCGTCCCTGCAGACGCCATCCCTGCCGTCCAACCAGCCCGCAGCGAAGCCGACACAGCCGGCCGGCGAGCCTCTCACCGACGACAGCGTGCTCATCGCGTACGCCGAGGCCATGACCTCCGCCGGGTCCGCACATATCGTCGGCGAAATTAACATCAAGAATAGCCCCGACGCCGAGAACAGCCTCATGCGGCAGAGCTTCGAGGGCGAGGGCGTGCTGGGCGGCGACAACCGGATGGCCGGTACCATCGAGGTCAACGACTCGGGGTTCTCGGCGACCATACCGTTCGAGTCCCGCAGGGTCGACGGCGTGGAATACGAGCTCGACCCTCAGTCGGGCCAGTGGGTCGAGCTCCCGACCGGAGAGCCCGTCATTTTCACCACACTCTTCGACTTCTCGATCATCGGCCCTGAGAACCTCGTGGATCCCACCGTAGCCAACGAGACCCTGGACGGCGTCCCCGTGCTGCTGGTCCAAGCGAGCGTAGGGATCGATCTCCCCATCAACAGGATATACCTGTGGATAGGCGAGGAGGACCACCTGCTGCGACGCGTGAGGCTAGAGTCCGTCGAGTCGGGAAGCCAGTTCGATCTACCCCCCGACGTCAGCCTCTACATCGCCATCACCGCCGACTACTCCCTCCACGGCCAGGAAGTCACCGTACAGCGCCCATAGCCCCCAGCACCGCCGTTCCGGGCCCCGAGCCGGAACCCAGGGGGCCGGGGGCAGGCAAGCAAGCCTCCGTACCATCACTCAGCGTGGGACGAGGCCGATAATGACGAAGCAGATGGGACGCGGCGAGGAGCGGCTGCCTCCAATTCATCCGGGAGAGATACTCGACGAGGAGTTCCTACAACCTATGAACATCACCCAGTACCGGCTGGCCAAGGCCATTGGCGTAGACGCGCGCAGGATTCACTCCATCGTTCACGGGCAGCGGTCCATCACGGCCGAGACGGCCCTGCTGTTCTCGCGCTTCTTCGGAAACTCCGCCGCGTTCTGGATGGGGTTGCAGAGCCAGTATGACCTCGAGACCGCCCAGGACCGCCTTGGCGATAGACTCATCACGGTGGCGGCCCACTCACCGGGAGCATCCCGCGAAGCGGGCTGATCCACCCCAGCACCGTCGTTCCGGCCCCCGAGCCGGAACCCAGGGGGGCCTGGGCGTGGGCAGAGAACCCACTTCGCCAGTCCGATGCGCGGCTAATTCAAAATCCAATCTTGAATTAGCCGCATCCTTGTGGTAGAGTCGCGCCCATGACGGTCCACAGAGACCTCACTCCCAGGCTGACAGCGGCAGCCCAGAGGTCGCCGTCAATCACCCTCACGGGGCCGCGCCAAAGCGGCAAGACCACCCTGTCCAGGTCCGTCTTCCCCCGGCACAGCTACGTTAGTCTCGAGGCTCCCGATGTTCGGGCCTTCGCCTCCGAGGATCCCCGCGCCTTCCTCGCCCGGTACCCTGACGGCGCAATCATCGACGAGGTGCAGCGGGTCCCGGAGCTCCTATCCTACCTGCAGGGGATCATCGACGAATCCTCGGAACCGGGCCGGTGGGTCCTGACGGGCTCGCAGAACCTCGGGCTGGCCGAGTCGGTGAGCCAGTCCCTGGCGGGGCGGACCGCGATTCACCACCTCCTTCCCCTGGCCCGCAGCGAGGTAGTGCGGTTCGACCGACACCCGAAGACCCTGGAGGCGTCCATCCTCTCCGGCGGCTACCCTCGCATATTCGACGAGGCCCTCGACCCCTCGGAGTGGCTCCGCTCATACGTCGCCACCTACATCGAACGCGATGTGAGGGCCGTCAGCCAGGTCGGTGACCTGACGACCTTCCAGCGCTTCGTGGAGTTGTGCGCCGGGCGCACGGCGCAGCTTATCAACTACTCGGCGCTGGCGAGCGACTGCGGTGTGTCTCAGCCCACCGCGAAAGCCTGGCTCAGCATACTGGAAGCCAGCTTCATCCTCTTTCGCCTTCCGCCCTTCCATAGGAACCTGGGGAAGCGGCTGATCAAGATGCCGAAGCTGCACTTCTACGACACCGGCCTCGTCTGCTGGCTCATCGGCATCCGCACGCCGGAGCAGCTGCGAACGCATCCCCTGCGCGGTCCAATATTCGAGACCTGGGTGGTCTCGGAGATCGTCAAGCATCGCACGAACCTGGGCGAGACGAGGGGCCTCTTCTTCTATCGGACCCGTGACGGCGCAGAGGCAGACCTGGTTATCGAGCATCCGTCCCGGATCACACTGGTCGAAGCCAAGTCATCCCAGACCCCATCTTCCAGCCTCTTCGAGGGCGCGGAGCGGGTCAGCCGACACCTGGCCGGATCTTCCATCCCATGCGACGTGGTGGTAGCTTACGGCGGCGAACAGTCCCAGGACAGGTCGGCCGGACGCCTCATCCCCTGGACCAGAATCCACGAAGCAAATGCCTGAACACCTGGACTACAACGACCCCGCGTGCAAGGAGACCGCCGCCGAGCTCCTCCGGCGGCACGACCTCAGCCAGCCCGAGGCGAACATCACCAGCGCCGTGCGCGACTTCCTCATCGCCGCCCGCCTCGCCAGGAGCGACGAGATCGTCGAGGAGAACCCGCCCGCGCAGGGCTCCCGCCGCGCCGTAAATCCGTCATTCCCGCGAAGAGCCTGCCCCCGAGCAGTCGGGGGCGGGAACCCACTCCCTGGCCGCACATATACGGCGGCATCACGGTGACTTGGTATTAGAATAGCCCCTGCAATGACGCGCACCCACATGCCTGAGCACCTGGACTACAACGACCCCGCATGCGCCGGGGCTGCCGCCGAGCTCCTCCGGCGGCACGACCTCGGCGAACCCGAGGCGAACATCACCAGCGCCGTGCGCGACTTCCTCATCGCCGCCCGCCTGGCCAGGAGCGACGAGATCGTCGAGGAGAACCCGCCCGCGCAGGGCTCCCGCCGCGCCGTGGACCTGGCCGCCCTCGACACCTTCATCGAGTCCAAGCGCAGAATCGGCTCGACCGGCGGCCTCGACCCCAACCCCGACTATGTGGAGCAGCTCGACGACTACCTGGCCCAGTCCCAGAAGCAGGGCCGCGTCCGCATGGGCATCCTCACCGACGGCAGGCACTGGCTGCTGCGGTGGCCCAACGCCGGGCCCGTGAAGGCCGCGCCGCCCTACGCCTTCACCCTGGACGACCCCGACCGGTGGTTCACCCTGTACGAGTGGCTTCGCGACCATGCCCTCTCCGCTGTGGAGGACAAGCAGCCCACCCGTGACTCCGTCGCCGAGCACTTCGGCCCCGACAGCCCGTCCTACCAGCGCGACATAGCCGTCCTCAAAGCCCTGTACGACGGGTACGCCGGCTACAACACCATCAGGGTCAAGCGGCAGCTCTGGGAGAACCTGCTCACCGCGGCGTTGGGCGAGATCGCCAGCGATTCCGACCAGATGGACGACCTGTTCGTCCGCCATACCTACCTGGGCGCCGTCATCGGCATGGTCGTGCAGGCATCCTTCGGCATCGACATATACGCACTGGCCGAGACCGACACCGAGGACCTGCTCCACGGCCGCGAATTCCGCAGCAAGACGGGCCTGCAGGGCATCGTGGAGTCCGACTTCTTCGCCTGGCCTGCGGAGGTGGGCGGCCTGCCAATGCTCAGGACCCTCGCCCGCCGCGTCGCCAGGTTCGACTGGCGCGAGCCCCCCAGCGATATCGCCGCCATCCTGTACGAAACAGTCATCCCGCCCGACGAGCGCCGCCAGCTTGGCGAGTACTACACCCCGGACTGGCTGGCCCGGACCATCGTGCGGGAGCTGGTGACCGACCCGCTGGAGCAGCGCGTCCTCGACCCGGCCTGCGGCTCGGGCACCTTCGTCGCCGAGGCCGTCACCCACTTCATAGACGCTGCCAACAAGGCTTCCCTCTACCCCGAGGAGGTGCTGGACCGGCTTCGCACTGCCGTCGCGGGCATCGACGTCCACCCGGTGGCCGTACACCTCGCCCGCGCCGCCTGGGTCCTGGCCGCACAGCCCGCCATACAGGCCGCCGTCGACCACGGCCTCGCTGCCAACGTCACCGTTCCCATCTACCTGGGAGACGCCCTCCAGCTCCGGTTCCGCACTGGCGACATGTTCGCCCAGCACAACGTCACGCTGCAGGTGGACGACGAGCGGAACACCGAGCTCGTCTTCCCCGTCAGCCTCGTGGAGCGCGCCGAGACCTTCGACGCCCTGATGGGCGACATCGCCGAAGCCATCGAGAACGGCGACGACCCCAGCCTGGCCCTCGACGACAACCGCATAGACGATCCCGACGAGCGGCGGACACTGGAGGCGACCATCGCCGCCATGCAGTTGCTCCACGGCGAGGGCCGCAATCACATCTGGGCCTACTACACCCGCAACCTCGTCCGCCCCGTCGCCCTCTCCCGTAGCAAGGTGGACGTAGTCGTCGGCAACCCGCCGTGGATCAACTACAACCAGACCGTCAGCACGCTGCGCACGGAGCTGGAGAGTCAGAGCAAGCACATATACGGCATCTGGACGGGCGGGCGGTACGCGACCCACCAGGACGTAGCAGGCCTCTTCTTCGCACGCAGCGTCGACCTCTACCTGAGACCCGGCGGCGCAATCGGCATGGTGATGCCACACAGCACCCTCCAGGCGGGGCAGTATGCGAAGTGGCGTACTGGATCCTGGCAGGCGAAAGCCAGCGGCAGGGGAAGAAACCGCACGCAGGGCCGCGTCCTCGCGGTCGACTTCGAATTCAAGACGGCCTGGGACCTGGAGGGGCTGGAGCCCAACACCTTCTTCCCAGTTCCTGCCTCGGTGGTCTTCGCCCGGCGCAACAGTGAGGGCGGCAAGGCGGGTTCCCTGGCAGGCGAGGTGGAAAATTGGTTGGGCAAAGCGGGCGCGGCCAACGTGAGCCGGGTGAAAGCCAGCATTACCGACACCTCGGAGATCGGTCAATCACCCTACGCGGACCATGCCCAACAGGGAGCGACGGTGGTCCCACGTTGCATGTTCTTCGTGGAGGAGACCGAGAATCCCGCCGTCATCCGGGCAGGCCAGACCGTGACGGCGAACCCGCGTCGGGGCTCCCAGGACAAAGAGCCGTGGCGCAGCTTGGACCTGACTGCCATCACAGGCCAGACAATCGAGAAAGCTCACCTCTTCGACGTCCACCTCGGCGAGACCGTCGTCCCCTACGCTACACTCGACCCACTCAAGGCACTCTTGCCGCTGAAGACCGGCGACGATGAGATTCCCGTCGATAAGGAGGGGATGGGTGGAATCCACCTGGGCAGCCTGGAACAGCGTATGCGGAATCGCTGGCAAACCATCAGCCGCTTGTGGGAGGAGAACAAGGCTGCGGCCAACAGGTTGCAGCTATTGGGGCGGCTAGATTATCAGCGGGGGTTGTCGTCACAACTGGAATGGCAACGGAATCCCGGCGATAGGCCGGTGCGTGTGGTGTACACCACCTCCGGAACACCGACAGCGACGCTGCTAGGTGACAACGAGGCAATAGTCGACACCGCACTGTATTGGATTACCTGCAACAGTACCCAGGAAGCCCACTACCTTCTCGCAATTATCAATAGCGAAGCGCTGTATCAGGCAGTGGCCTCGCTCATGCCAAAGGGCCAGTTCGGCGCACGCCACTTGCACAAGCACCTGTGGAAGCTGCCCATCCCCGAGTTCGACCCCGACGACCCGCTGCACGTCACGGTATCCGAGGCCGGCGAGGCGGCGGCAGAGGGCGCGGCCCAGCAACTGGCCCAGCTCCGCCAGCAACGCGACCGCGTAACCGTCACCATAGCCCGCCGCGAGCTCCGCAAATGGCTGCGGCAATCGCCAGAAGGCCAGGCAGTCGAGGACGCCGTGAGGAAGCTGCTAGGAGCGTGAATACCATGGACACAATGGAGAAATACAAGATTCAGGCATCCATCAAGGAAGTGATTGCGACGCTCGACCCCGCGCCATTCCGTAGAGACCTGATACCTGACGTAGTACAGCTGACAAACCGTATGGCCGATGCCCACCTCTCCATAGAGAAAGGGCTCAAGTCACTCATCACCGAAGCCGGCGAATGTCCGGAAAACATACACTCTCTCAACAAGCTCTATCGACACCTAGGGAAATGCGACCAACAGTCGGCACACTACCTCGCCAAGGCTTTCGAAGACGCCGTTAGCTTCTTCGGATACAACGTCAAGGCCAAGGGGCTTGGACACTTCCGGTCACTCGATGACTATCTGGCCAAGGTAGGCACCGCAAAGGCATTCGAGGAGTTCCGGTATTGGACGATAGAAGAAACGAGGAAAGGGGAGAGCGCCATCCCCAACACATCGCCCCCAATACACAGAGAACTCCTTCGCGCATTGTGGTGCCTGTTCACTTCGGGCGTCCGCGAAACGGTATCTGAACGCGTCGAGCACGAAGTCGAGGAGGCGATGTTCTCGCAAAGACCTACCTTTTACGAAATCAACGACACAGGCAAAAAGGCCTCGGTCGACTGGTACATGAACTGGCTCTTCAAGGAGCATGCCAGCCGGTGCGGCGCGCTCAAAGAGGCGGTAGAGCAAGGGTTCAATGTCAAAGAGAGCGATGAGTTCGTCAGTCAGACCCTGAGCGACGCCTACAACGACCTTAGGCAGTCGAAAGACCCTGCAGTCCGTTACTACGTCCGCAGACTCGGATATCTGCCCAAGGGGTCCCAGCTACAAAACTCTGGAGTCACTCCTAAAGTCCAGTGGCTTGGCAGGAACAAGACCCGTGGCATGGTCGAAACGCCTGCCGGCACATGTCTGGGTATCATAGACAAGTACGCAGACGGCGGATGGGGGATCACACCCATGGAAGGGGGCCTAGTGCAGGAAACCGATATTGCCGAATCTGCGGCAGATGCCAAGCACTATCTCGTCAATCGCTTGACAAGGCAGGTCACTGTCATGGTGAAGGGCGAAACAAAACAGATGCGCATCGTCAGCGTGCACGACTTCTTCCTACCACACGATGGATGGACCTATGAGGTGGAATTCTGGGATGCCAATCACGGTTTACATCCCGGCGAGCAAATCTCGATAGAGCTCCTGCCGGAAGAAGACCGGAGACCCGTTCACATTCTCGAAGGCACAGTCACAGGAATCCAAGAGCAAAGAGTCTCGATCACCGGTATGGCGGTGTTTGACGTCCGGCGAGACTCTTGAGTGTCGGGCAGATCGGGATGGCGGTACTGACCTCCCCGTAGTGGTCGAGAACGCAGTCGCCAGGCTGCTCAACGCCGGCGGCGGCTAGCGAGTCCTTCCCAGGCATGGGCAGGGCGGGTTTGAAACGTTTCACAACTCCCCTCCCAATCCTGTCAATCCCCTAATCTCCAAAATCCTGATTCAGACAATCCCTCCCTTTCTCCCAAATCACTCCAATCACCCTAATCCCCAAAATCACAGTTCAGACAATTTCCCCTCTTGACAACCACCCGATCCTCCCACATAATAGAACGCATGTCCGATACAAACACACAGACCGCAGAAACAACAACGGAGCGCAAGCCGCCCACTCTCGCCGACATCGTCCGCGAGAAGACCGACGACGGCAAGCGCATCATCGACTTCTTCCTCGACGTCATGGAGGACAGGATCGAAGGTGCCGAGCTATGCCACAGGATCGACGCCGCCAAACAGCTCGAAAAGCACAAGTCCAAGGCCGCCGCCAGGTTCCTTGACAAGTACCGCGGCGTCTCATGCGGTCACTCCACCGGTGGACGCCCCGACCCGGCCGACCCCTGCTCCGCCGCGGAGAGGAGCCTGGTGGCCGTGACCCTGAACGCCCCGGCCACCCTTACGCGAGACTTCCTCACTGTGCTCTCTGGGATAGATGAATTCCTCATGGCCAGGCTCATCCGAGCCCAGACCGCCGACGGCGTCACCGTCATCGAGTTCCTCGACGACGTCATGCAGGACAGGAACGACGGCTTCAAGACCCACCACAGGATCGCCGCCGCCAAAGAGCTCATCGTACACATAGTCCGCGACGAACAGCCCGCTCCCAACACACCCGTCATTCCCGCGAAGAGCCTGCCCCGTACCCGATACGGGGCGGGAACCCATCCCGCTCACCCTGAGCTTGTCGAAGGGTCTGAGCTCGTTGCAGGCTCCGTTCACCCTGAGCCCGTCGAAGGGTCCGTTCACCCTGAGCCCGTCGAAGGGTCCGTTCACCCTGAGCTCGTTGCAGGCTCCGTTCACCCTGAGCTTGTCGAAGGGTCTGAGCCCGTCGCTCCCGCTCATACTGCCGTCGTTCCCGCCCCCACTGCCGTCGTTCCCGCGGAGGCGGGAACCCATCCCCCTGTCCCTGTCCTGAGCACCGTCGAAGGATCCGCTCACCCTGAGCCCAACTCATCCGTCGTTCCCGCCAAGGAGCCCGCCGAAGGACCCCAGGACAAAGCTCGACGCACCCGAACACAACGTCGCCGCGACGGGGCCGCCAGGGACGCCATTCGCAGAAAGGCCCCGGGGTCCGAGCGCATAGAAGAGGAAAAGGACGAACAGCACTGGTACGAGCCGGACCCCTATGGCGCGCCCATCGACTCCACGCACCCCGGCCGCTCACCCCCCCGGTGACCGCGACCCGACTACACAACTGAATAGCGTGCGTGGAAGGGGGCTCCACCCCCTCTCCCTTGACGGAAGAGGGCCGGGAGCCTGCCCTGAGCCTGTCCTGAGCACCGTCGAAGGGCTTGCCCCGTACTCGATACGGGGGTGAGGGTGAACGGCCTCGGCTGGAATGACGGGCGAGTCTACCCCCCGATGTGGTACATCTCCACCTTCTCGCGGGGGCCGGTCATGGCCGTCCTGATCTCCGAGTAGCGGTCGGTGCGGACGCGCCACACGCCGGTGACGATGCCCGCCAGCTCCTCGTCCGTCGCGCCGCTCCTCATCGGGCCGCGCAGGTCCGTGCCCTTGCCCGAGAACAGGCACGTGTAGATCGAGCCTTCGGGCGAGAGCCTGAGGCGCGTGCAGTCTCCGCAGAAGGGCTGCGTGACCGAGGCGATCACCCCTATCTCGCCGCCTCCGTCCCGGTACCGGTACCGCGCGGCCACCTCGCCCCGGTAGGCGCTCCCCACCGGCTCCAGCGGCATCTCGGAGTCGATCGCCGCAACGATCTCCTCGGCCGGGACCACGTCGTCCATCCTCCAGCCGTTCAGGGTCCCCACGTCCATGTACTCGATGAAGCGCATGATGTGCCCGCGCCCTCTGGCGTACCGCGCCAGCTCGACGATACTGTCTTCGTTCATCCCCCGCCGGACGACCGCGTTGATCTTGATAGGGCTGAACCCGGCGCTCTCGGCGGCCTCGATCCCCTGCAATACCTTGGCCGTCCCAAAGCCGCGTCCGTTCATCACGCGGAAGACCTCGTCGTCCAGGCTGTCCAGGCTAACCGTCACGCGCCCCAGCCCGGCCTCCTTCAGCGCGTCGGCCTTCTGGGGGAGCAGGTAGCCGTTGGTCGTCATCGTCAGGTCGTCCACGCCCGGGATGGCCGCGAGCAAGGCGACCAGGCGCTCGACCTGATTGCGGACCAGCGGCTCGCCGCCCGTCATGCGGACCTTCTGCGCGCCCAGGCCCACGAAGATGCGGGCGACCCTCTCCATCTCCTCGAAGGTCAGCAGCTCGGCCTTGGGCAGGAACTCGTACCGCTCGCCGAAAATCTCCGCCGGCATGCAGTAGGGGCAGCGGAAGTTGCACCGGTCGGTGACCGATATGCGGATGTCGCGGAAGGGCCTGCCGAGAGTGTCTGCGATCATGACGCCGGACGCCCCCCGTTCATCGACGCCAGGGCCGACGCGGCCTTGCGGGCGGCGATGCCACGGTGGCTGACCCGGTTCTTCTCCTCCGTCGTCAGCTCGGCCATGGTCCTGCCCAGCTCCGGCACGAAGAATATCGGGTCGTACCCAAACCCGCCGCCGCCGCGCGCCTCCCGCACGATCCGCCCCTCGCACGCCCCCTCGTAGAGGCCGGGAGTCGCGCCGGGCGCCGCTATGGCGATGACGCAGCGGAATCGGGCGCTCAGCGCCGCGCAGTCCACTCCTTCCAGGTTGCGCAGCAGTAGGTCGATCCGGTCCTGGGACGAGCCGGGAGCGTACCGCGCGGACCTGACGCCGGGCTCCCCCCCGAGGGCGTCGACCTCCAGCCCCGTGTCATCGGCGAGGGTGAGCATCCCGCTGAGCCGCGCGTACCCGGACGCCTTGATGGCCGCGTTCTCCTTGAGCGTCGAGCCGGTCTCTGGCGCCTCTTCGGTGATGCCCGCCTCGTCGAGCGAGACGCACCGGAAGGGCACGCCGTCGAGCAGCGAGGCCAGCTCGCGCAGCTTGCTCCGGCTATGCGTAGCTATCAGTAGTCTCTCCCGCCCATCGTCCAATCGAAATGCACCCCTGCCCGCCACGTCCATGATACCCCAGACGGCGCGGGGGGCGCGAGGCGGGCGGGCCGGGTATAGGGCCTTTCCAAAGTTCCCTCTCCCCTTCGCGGGAGAGGGTTAGAGCCTGCCCCGTACTCGATACGGGGGTGAGGGGGTGTTGACCGATACAAGTCAGTCACCCTCATCCTATCCTTCTCCCACCGAGGGAGAAGGGATTTCCCAGATCCCCCTCTTATGGCATTGTGACGACTTTGGAAAGGCCCTGGGCCGGGTAACTGTTCAGTCTCCATGAGATGAGAAGCCCTCGCCGAATGTCATTGCTATGAAAATGGACCGCGCACCCCCACACCGTCGTTCCCGCGCAGAGCCTGCCCCCGAGAAGTCGGGGGCGGGAACCCATCCCCGGTCGCTGCCACAGATCATGTGCCAACGGAGAATCCCGCGCCCATCTTCATCCCCTTTGTGGCCTGAAAGGCCATGGTGATTCCGAACGCAGCGCCAGCGGAGTGGGGAATCTACGCCCTGTCACCAGGGGGCGGCCCTGTGTTCAAGGGCTGTAGATTCTTCGCCGCTGCGTTCCTCAGAATGACAACAAGGAAGGGGCGATTCCCGTGTCTCATCGAGTCTGAACAGTTAGGCCCAGGAACCCACTCTCTCCCCTCTGTGCTCTCCGTGCCATCTGTGGTGAAAATCCGCGTGCTGCGGTGGTTGACGAATTTCGTCGTGTGGGGTACAATTTCGATCGGTGGAGGAATTCGTAACACTCCCCTACCGCTATAAGGAGGTTGCAGGTAGTTATGATCCAATTCAAGGCGTGTGAAAGATGCAAGGGCGACATGATGCGAGGCCGTGACATGTACGGCGACTACTTGCAGTGCCTCCAGTGCGGACACATGTACAACATCCAGAGCGAGCGGGCACACTTCGAGGTGCCCCGAGGCCGCCAGAAGCCGGGCCGCCCGAAGAAGCAGGGGGCCAAGCGGTCGGCTGCGTGATCGGGTGAAGATTACCCACGTCACCAGCGAGGTCTTCAAGTGGGACAGGCCGGCCATCTGGAACGGCAACCACCTCTACGGCCCCGGGCGCCTGCACAAGGTCACCGTATTCACCGACGAGGGTGTCACCGGCGTGGGCTGGAACGGCGGCACCGCTGCCGAGCGGCCCCTGGGCCTGATGCCCGGGTACGTCGACTACTTCAGGCCCCTGCTGATCGGGCGCGACCCGCTTGACACGGCGGGGCTCGTGGAGGCCCTCGGTGAGAAGCAGATCAAGATCCTCGGGCCGGCCGGCCTTAACACCCAGGTCCTGGCGGCCATCAACATCGCCTGCTGGGACATCAAGGGCAAGGTCGAGGGCCGGTCCGTCCACAGCCTTCTCGGCGGCGCGCAGAAGCGCATCAGGACCTACATCGCCGGCGGGTACTACGCCGAGGGCAAGGGCCTGAGCGAGCTCCAGGACGAGCTCCGCTACAACGTGGAGGAGCTCCACTCGTCGGCGGTCAAGATCAAGATCGGCGACCCAATCGCGGGCTTCGACCTGGACATGAAGCGCGTCGAGGCCTCCCGCGACGCCGTGGGGCCGGACGTGGTGCTGATGGTCGACGCCAACTGCGCCCTCGACCTGAAGTCGTCCCTGGCGTTCGCCCGCGCCCTCGAGGAGTACGACGTCTACTGGTTCGAGGAGCCGATGCCCATTCACGACTACGACGGCCACCGGCGGCTCGCCGAGTCCACGAGCATCAAGGTCGCCACGGGCGAGAACGGCTACACCACCGCCCACTTCCGCACGCTGCTCGATCACAACGGCGCGTCGGTGCTGAACGTGGACGTGACGATCTGCCCGGGCTACGACACTGCCCTGGAGGTCGCGGACATGGCGCGGAGCAGCGGCGTGACGATAGCCCCCCACGGCTGCCAGGAGCTCCAGCTCCCCCTCGCGGCCGGCGTCGCGCACGGCGAGTTCCTGGAGTACTACCCCACCGAGGTCGACCCCCTCCGGGCAGAGATGTTCCATCCAAAGCTGGCACCCGACGACGACGGCTGGGTCACCGTGCCCGACCGCCCAGGCGTGGGCTTCGAGCTCAACATGGACCTGCTCGATCGCTACAGGGTCGGCTGACCTCCGGCTAATACCAATTTATTTTGAGCGCGCCGTAAAGCCGTCATTCCCGCGAAGAGCCTGCCCCCGAGCAGTCGGGGGCGGGAACCCACTCCCTGGCCGCACATATACGGCGGCATCACGGTGACTTGGTATAATACCAAGTTGCCATGATGCGGTCATGTATGAGTGACGGTATTGTTCATACAAATAGGGTAGAGGTGATTTCTAGCAGCCCGCCTGCGCAAGCTCCACGAAGAATTCCAGCGACTCCGGGTTGCTCATCGCGTCCGTGCTGATGGCCCCTGACGGAGGCTCGCCGGACAGGATCCTCTTCACCGGCACCTCCAGCTTCTTGCCGTTCAGCGTCTTGGGGATCGAGTCGATACTGTAGACCTCGTCCGGCGCGTGGCGGGGCGATAGCTGGGAGCGAAGCCGCCTCGTGATCGCCGAGCGCAGCACGTCGTCGAACTGGACCCCCTCCCGCAGCACTACGAAGAGGAGCAGCCGCCCACCTCCCTCGACTCCGCCGGTGTCCACCACCAGGCTGTCGACCACCTCGTCCATCCCCTCGACGACCCTGTAGAACTCGCTCGTACCCATCCGCACGCCACCCCGGTTCAGCGTCGAGTCGGACCGCCCGTATATCACGCACGTCCCGCGCTCCGTGACCTTGATCCAGTCGCCGTGCCTCCACACCCCGGGGAACAGGCCGAAGTAGCTCTCGCGGTACCGGCGGCCGCCCTCGTCATTCCAGAAGTAGACGGGCATGGACGGCATCGGGCGGGTGATGACCAGCTCCCCCACCTCGTCGACCACGGGCCGTCCGTCCGCGTCGTACGCCTCGACGCTCGCGCCCAGGCAGCGGCACTGTATCTCGCCCGCGTACACGGGGAGTAGGTCGCACGAGCCGACGAACCCCGTGCACAGGTCCGTGCCCCCGCTGAACGACCCGAGCAGCAGGTCGTCGCCCACCTTGTCGTACACCCACTCGAACCCCTCGGGTGAAAGCGGCGACCCCGTCGACCCGATGCTCCTGATCCGGGACGTGTCGAAGTCGCGGCCCGGCTCCACGCCGGCCTTCATGCAGGCGTATATGAAGGGGGCGGCCGTCCCGAAGTAGGTCACCCCCGCCTCCTCCGCAAACCTCCAGAGCGTCCTCATGTCGGGATAGGCCGGGTCGCCGTCGTACAGGACCGCCGTCGCCCCGTGCAGTAATCCGCCTATGAGGAAGTTCCACATCATCCAGCCGGTCGTCGTGAACCAGAAGAAGCGGTCGCGCGGGCCGACCTCAATGTGCAGCGACAGCACCTTGAGGTGTTCGAGCAGGATGCCCCCGTGGCCCTGGACTATAGGCTTGGGCAGGCCTGTAGTCCCTGAGGAGTAGAGGACCCAGAGGGGATGATCGAACGGCACCCGCTCGAAGGTGAGGTCGGCGGGCTCCGACTCCAGCTCCCTCCACAGCATCGTCGATTGGAGTGCGCCCAGGGCGGGATCGTCCGACAGGTGTGGAAGGACCACCGTCCGCTTCAACCCGGGCAGCTGGGCCTGTATCTCCGACACGGCGTCGAGCCGTGGGAAGTCGCGCCCGCCGTACCTGTACCCGTCCACGGCGAAGAGTACCTTCGGCTCGATCTGGCGGAAGCGGTCGACGATGCTCGTGACGCCGAACTCCGGTGAGCACGCCGACCATACGGCCCCCAGGCTGGCCGCGGCGAGGAACGCGATCACTGTCTCGGGGATGTTCGGCATGAGCGCGGCCACGCGGTCGCCCCTTCCTACGCCCAGGCGGCGCAGACCCGCGGCCACCGACCCGACCCGCTCGTGCAACTCCCTGTACGACACCGCCGTCGCCGGTCCCGACTCGGACCCGGCGAGCAGGGCCGGGTGGTCGTCCCGCCTCCGCAGGGCGTGCTCGGCGTAGTTGAGCTCCGCGCCCGGGAACCACCGGGCGCCCGGCATCCCGCGGTCGTCCAGCACACGCTCGTAGGGCGAGCCGGACACGACGCCGAAGTAGTCCCACAGCGACGCCCAGAACCCATCCAGGTCGTCCACGGACCACTGCCACAGGTCGTCGTAGCCGTCGAAGCGCAGGCCCCTCTCGGCGGCCAGCCAGGCCATGTATCGGCCGATGTTGGATCCGGCCGCGCGCTCCGCCGACGGCTCCCACAGCAGGTCGCCGTCCCTGACCGGCCTGGAGCGCTGTCGCGGCATCTCCCCGAAAGCCTCCGTCCTACCCAAAGTCGCTCCTGCCCTGCGAAAGGAGTATCAGGACGCAGCCTCGAACTCGGCGCGGTAGGTCTCCGCGTTGTCCTTTGGCTCGTACCCGACGCGCTGGCGGGCGTGCTCGATGTCCCAGAAACGCCATGTGTTGCCGGACACGCCGTAGAAGATCTCGAAGCCAAGCGACTCGACGTCCAGCGACTTCTGGACGAGCTGCGACAGGTCCCCGTAGGAGCACCACGTCGCGAAGGCGCGGACGCTGCCGAGAGGGCTGTTGCCTCTGGCGAAGGTCCCGATCCTGAGGCACGCGAACTCCATCCCGTGCTCCTCGAAGTAGTACCGCCCCAGCGACTCCCCGTACTGCTTGGCGACGCCATAGTAGCCGTCGGGGCGGATCGGCATGCGATGGTCCACCATCGGGTAGCCTCCGGGCTCCAGCCCCTCGTAGCGGCCGGCGACTATGTCCGCGTAGGGATGATCGCGCTCGTACATTCCGGTGACGTGGTTCGAGCTGGCGAACACGATCCGTCCCACGCCCGCCTGCCTCGCCGCCTCGAACACGTTGTAGGTCCCGATGATGTTGTTGCCGATGACGCTGCTCCACGCCGCGCTGGACGAGGGGTCCGCCGCCAGGTGAATCACGGCGTCCGCGCCGTCGAACGCCGGGCGAATCGACGAGAGATCGGAGACGTCGCCGATCGCGGAATCGAACCCCTCCACGGGCCGCGCATCGACCCCGTAGAGTTCGTGACCGGTCAGCGCCCCTCTCAGCACGCCGCCGATCAGCCCTGCCGCTCCCGTTATCAGCACTCTCATGCGTCCGTCCCTCCATCAAGCCTGGTCGCGGCGCCATTGTAATCACGCCCGGCTCTTGCGGGCAAGGCGACATGCTGCGCCTCCGGATAGTCCCTTCTCCCTCGATGGGAGAAGGTTAGGATGAGGGTGACAGATTTGCACCGGTCCAACGCCTCCTCACCCCTTCGGCAAGCTCAGGGCAGGCTCTAACCCTCCCGCGAAGGGGAGAGGGAACTTTGGGCTCGCCGGGCTGATTGAACATAGGACACGCTCCCGCTACAATGCAATAGGTCGGAATTCGCAATTCCCGTGGAGGTCCTCTTTGGCAAGGTCCCTGAGAAGCCTGCCCCGCAAAGCGGCGCTTCCCCTCGCTGCCGCTATCTCCGTACTCATCCTGGCTGGCTGTGGAGCGTCCTCTGTGACCAGCCCCGTCTACTTTCCCGACTCCCCGCCGCCGCCCGGACCGGCCCCGGCCAACCTGGTGGCCCTGAGCATGGCATCCTACGTGACGGGCGACGCGGCCCCAATCGTCGAGACCACCCTGGCCCCGGTCGACCCGGAAGGCACGGAGGTCGACGTAAGCCTTAGGGACGAGGGTGGCAGCGGGAGCTACCAATTCGCCCCCGGAGAGCTGACCTTCAGCGTCGGCGACTCCATCAACTTCGTCATCGAGTCGGAGACCGAGTTCCACACCTTCACGGTCGAGGAGCTGGGGATCGACGCATCGGCCGACGCGGGCCAGCCCCTGGCGTTCAACTTCAAGTTCGACCGAGCGGGGACGTTCCAGCTCATCTGCATCCCGCACGAGTCCCAGGGCATGGTCGGGACCATCACGGTCCGGTAGAGGGACTCCGATGAGAGCCACTTACAAGGACTTCGGCGACAACCTGTTCCCCACCATGGTCGTCGGGAGCCTGCCACGTCCACTGTGGGTGCGAGACCTGATCGAGGAGCGCAAGACCGGCAGGATCACCCCCGAAGAGGCCGGCGAGATGCTCGACCACGCCATCCCGTCGGCCGTCCGGATGCAGGAGCGGGCTGGGCTGGACTACATCTCGGACGGCGAATGGCGCCGCGAGAGCTACGTCAAGGTCTTCGCCGAGGCCGTCGACGGCTTCGAGCACGACCTCCTCGAGGCCGGGACCGGCAGGACAGTGGTCCTCACGTACCCGGCCGTGGTACGCAGGATGGAGCCCAGGCGCTCGCTTGCGGGCGCCGAGGCGGCGTTCCTGCGCCGCACCACCTCGTCCAAGACCATCGTCGCCATCCCGTCGCCCTACACGACCGGATGCAGGCTTTGGAGCGCCGAGCACTCGACCGGCGCCTACGCGACTCGCGATGAGTTCATGGACGCCTGCATTCCAATCATCCGGGAAGAGGCGCGGCATCTCGCCAGCCTCGGCGTCGACGCCATCCAGATCGACGAGCCGTGGCTCGCGCTGCTCGTCGACCCGGCCTTCAGGAAGCGTGACGGCATCACCGACATCGACCGCGAGATCGAGCTGTCCGTCAGGTGCGTCAACGAGGTTGCCGACGCCGTCGAGGGCGTGCCCGTCAGCGTCCACCTGTGCCACGCGCACTTCGCCCGGAAGCACGGCACGTCCGGCCCCTACGACATCATCATGGGCGCGCTGGGCGAGATGCGGGTCGAGCGCTTCGCGATGGAGTTCGCCACGCCCGACGCCGGCGGCATAGGCGTCCTGAAGGACTTCCCCGACGACAAGGTGCTGGGCCTCGGCGTGATCGACCATACCGACACGCACGTCGAGACTCCGGAGGAGGTCGCGGGACGCGCGGAGGCGGCTATGAGGTTCGTGTCGAATGACCGCATATCGCTGAACCCGGACTGCGGCTTCGCGCCGTCGAGCATCAACCCCATGGACATCGACGAGGCGTACCTGAAGCTGAGGGCCATGTGCCAGGGAGCCGCTCTACTCCGCGACAAGCACGGCTAGGGGGCCGATTCGCGGCGATGAATAACAACGGGCGGCGGCCTGCGCCGCGGTTCGACTGGTTCATACCCATCGACGGTGACGGCACGCACATCGGCACCCGCAGGGCAGAGCGCCCGCCATCCTTCGAGTACCTGCGCGACGTCGTGGAGACGGCCGAGGCCTGCGGGTTTCACTCCATGCTCATCCCCACGCGGTTCGCCAATGGGCTCTTCGACGAGAGCGCGCCCCTTGCCGAGACCTGGACCACGGTCACCGCTCTCGCCGCGGTGACGAGCCGCATCCGGTTCCTGGTCGCCGTCAGGCCCGGCTTTATATCGACGGGCCTGTTCGCGCAGATGGCCGCGACCCTCGACCGGATCAGCGGGGACCGCCTGGACATCAATGTCGTGCCCGGCGGGATCCAGGGCGACTTCGAGCGCCTTGGCGAGACGGTCGACACCGCGCTCGTGGGCACGCCCGAGCAGGTCGCCGAGGAGCTGCTGGCGTACTGGAGACTCGGCATCGACGAGTTCATCCTGTCGGGGTTCCCGCACGTGGAGGAGTGCCGGCGGGCGGCCGAGCACCTGCTGCCCGTCGTGCGGGCCCTGATCGACAGGGAAAGGCTGGCCTGACATGCCCAATGCGGAGATCGTATCCATCGGCTCGGAGCTGCTGCTCGGCCAGATCGTCGACACCAACGGGGCGTGGATGGCCCAGCGGCTGACCAACGTGGGCGTCGACCTCTTCTACAAGACCATCGTGGGCGACAACCCGCGCCGGATGAGGGATGTCGTGGGGCGGGCGCTGGGCAGGTCCGACATCGTCATCACCGGCGGGGGTCTGGGGCCGACGCAGGACGACCTGACGCGGCAGACCATCGCCGCGGTGACGGGACGGGAGCTCCTGCTGGACCGGGGCCTGCTCGACCAGATCGAGCAGCGGTTCCAGCGGCGCGGGCTCGTCATGACCGCGAACAACTCGCGGCAGGCCTACATCCCGGACGGCGCCATCCCGGTGGAGAACCCCAACGGCACCGCGCCGTCGTTCATCGTGGAGGACCCCAGGGGCGTGGTGATCGCGCTGCCGGGTGTGCCGTTCGAGATGAAGTGGCTGTTCGACAACGAGGTCATCCCGTACCTGCGCCGGACGTTCGAGCTCGACCAGGTGATCACCTACCGGGTGCTGAAGGTCGCGGACATAGGTGAGAGCGCCGTGGACGACCGGATAGGTCACCTGATAGCGGGGTCCAGCAACCCGACCGTTGGGGTGCTGGCGCATCCGGGCCAGGTCGACGTGCGGATCGCGGCCAAGGCCCGCAACGCGGAGGAGGCGGCGAGGCTCATCGCGCCAATGGAGGACCGGGTGCGCGAGCTCCTGGGGCGGCACGTCTTTGCGGTCGACGAGGAGACCATGGAGGACGCCGTGGGGCGGGTGCTGGCCGGGGCGGGGTCGACCATTGCGGTCTACGAGGACCTGACTAGCGGGCTGGTGGCCGAGCGGCTGCTCGAGGCGGGGCCGGATCGGTTCGTCGAGGGCGTCGTGGGCAACCCTTCGGCAGGCTCAGGGCAGGCTCCACGGGATGCGGTGAGGCGGCTGCTGGCCCACTCGCGGCGGCCGGACGACGTGGAGGCGCTGCTCTGGGACCCGGAGGCGCTGGCGGACGAGCTGGCCTGGGCGGTGCGGTCGCGCTCGGGGGCGGACCTGGGGCTGGCGGTACACGGTGTGCAGGAACCAGGCGATACGGCGCAGAACCTCGCGCGGGGCCTGACGGTCGTGTCGATCACCGACGGCAGCGGGTTCCGCAGGCGCTCGTACAACATGGCGGGACGGGGGCGCCCGGACCGCACGAGGATGAGCCTGAACGCTATCGAGCTGGTACGGGCCGCGCTAGTGGAGGGTTTTTCGGGCTGACCCTGTCCGTTCCCCCAATGCGAGAGGGGACGGGCGGGTTGCAAACCCGCCCCTACGCGGGCGCGTGGGGGAGGGGCCTGGTCGGGGTGACTGGACTCGAACCAGCGACCCCCTGCACCCCATGCAGGTGCGCTACCAAACTGCGCTACACCCCGACCTTCCGCCAGCATAGCACGCCGGGGGCGCTCGGCTCAAGGATGGGGTGCACCGCAGAGGGGGCGGAGGGGGTAGGGATTGTGGGGAAGAGGGAGGGGATGGGTTCCCGCCCCCGTCTGCACGGGGGCAGGTTCTTCACGGGAATGACGATTGGTCTGTGGTTCAGAAGCCGGAGAGGGTTTCGGTTTGGATGTCGATGACCTCGTAGTCGGCGGGGGTGCGTTCGATGTGGTCGAGGACGGTGTCGATGGTCTGGCTGGCGTGGCGGGGGGAGTTGGAGACGGCGGCGATGCCGAGGGTGGCTGTCTGGCGGAGGTCGTTGTCGGCGACCTCGGCGATGGCGACGTCGAACTTGTTGCGGACGCGGGCGCAGAGGGATTTGACGGTGCGGCGCTTGCCCTTCAGGTCCTGGTTTTCGGGTAGGCGGAGGGTGAGTTTGGCTACGGCTACGTGCATGGGGGGAGTATAACCGCGGAGGGAGGGGAGGGTTAGGGGTTATGGGGAGAGGGAGGGGATGGGTTCCCGTCTGCACGGGAATGACGATGGGAGTCAGCGGGGGATGGGTTCCCGCCCCCGTCTGCACGGGGGCAGGCTCTTCGCGGGAATGACGGTGGGGGTGTGGGAATGACGGATGGGGGGAGGGATGGGTTCCCGCCCCCGTCTGCACGGGGGCAGGTTCTGCACGGGAATGACGATGGGGGTGTGGGAATGACGGTTGGGGGAGGGAATGACGGCAATAATCATCGACGGGGAAAAGGGGAGCGCCGCCGGGTTTCCGGCGGCGCTTTTGGTTTGGGTCGATGGGTTCCCGCTTTCGCGGGAATGACGAATTGCGGGCGCGGGAATGACGGTTGGTTGTCCGCGGCGGCCTTTGGGGTGTTGGCCCTGGGACCGCCGCGGTCTATGTTTGTTCGTCTAGTCTAGGAGCCGTCGTCTACTGGGCAGGCTGCCAGCATGGCGTCGGTGAAGTCGTTGTTCGCCACGTCGGCCAAGCCCCCCGGCAGGCAGGTGTCGTCGGTGAACGGGTTGCCCGCGAGGTATAGGTTCGTCAGGGTGTCTGCCGCGTTCTCAAGACCTGCGTCTATTCCGGTGAGCTGGTTATTGCTCAGGTTCAACTTGCTCAACTTCGCCAGGTCGCCCAGCGTAGCCGGAATCGTACCGGTCAAGTCGTTCCCCTGGAGTCTCAGGTAGGTCAGGTTGCTCAGCCTGGTCAGGTCCGGAATCTCACCGCTCAAGCTGTTGTCGCGCAGCTCCAGGCTCGTCACGCTGACAGGCAGGTTTGCGGCATCGATCTCACCCGTCAGGCCGTTGGTGTGCAGCCACAGGGTCCTCACGCTCAGGGCCGTCAGGTCAGGTATCTCCCCGCCCAGGTTGTTGCTCTGCAGCAAGATCCAACTCGCGTTAGGCGGCAGTTTCGTGCCATCCGGGACACCGCCCGACAGCATGTTGTTCTGCAGCTTCGCTATATCCAGGTTGGTCATGCCGCTCAGGTCGGGAACCAAGCCGTCAAGCTGGTTGTTCCAGAGCCAGAGGTCCGTCATGTCGCTCATGCCGTTCAGCCACGCCGGGATGCTGCCCGTCAACTGGTTGTTCGACAGGTACAGCTTTGTCAGGCTGGTCATGCTCAAGTCAGGTATGTCGCCGCTCAGCATGTTCGTGTGCAGGTTCAATGCCGTCAGCATCTCCAGGCTGCCGAGTGTGGCCGGAATCGTCCCGTCCAAGTCCTTGCCCCAGAGCCAGATCCGCGTTACACGACCGTCGCTTACGGTGACGCCGTCCCAGTCCGCGATGTCAGTACCCGCACCCCAGTTCAGCGTTCCGCCCAGATCGTCCTCCGAGGCCAGGAGGGCCTCGCAGTCGGCCATGAGGCCGGTGTTAGTCCTGTCGGCCACCGCAGTCGCGCCTGCGTCCTCGCACTCTTCCACGTTGCCGACCGTGATGGTTACGGCGATGCTGTCGGATGCGCCCTCATCGTCGGTCGCCGTGACGGTGACCATGTGGCTGCTCATCGCCTCGAAGTCCAGCATCATCGTCGTTGTGATCTGGCCACTCGCGTCGACATCGAAATAATCCGAGTCATCCGAGTAGCTTACCGTATCGGTCGCCGTGACCGGATCACCGACGGGCGTGCCCGCTGGCATGTTCTCGGCCACGCTTCGCTCGGCCGTATCCGCCTCAAACATCGGCGTCTCGTTCACGTTCGTGACCATGATAGTCACCGCGACCATGGCGGTCAGGCCGTCCGAGTCCGTCGCCGTAACGGTGACGCTGTAGGCGTCCTTCGTCTCGTAGTCCAGCATCGTGCCCTCGCCGACCGTGATCTGGCCCATGTCGTCGATGTCGAAGTACATGTCGCCCATATCGTCCAGGCTGTAGGTCAGCGTGTCGTCGTCGTCGGTGGCCGCGACCGGGGCGCCAACGGGCATGCCGGCTTCAGTGTTCTCAGCCACGCTTCGCTCGGCCGTATCCGCCTCGAACATCGGCGTCTCGTTCACGTCCGTGACCATGATCGTCACGGTGATAGTGTCGTCGATCACCGTATTGGCGTCACCGGCGATGTTCTTGCTATCGGTGACGGACACGGTGACCGTGTAGCTCGTCGTGCCCGACTCATAATCGAGCATCGTGCCCTCGCCGACCGTGATCTGGCCCATGTCGTCGATGTCGAAGTACATGTCGCCCATATCGTCCAAGCTGTAGGTCAGCGTGTCGTCGTCGTCGTCGGTGGCCGCGACCGGGGTGCCAACGGGCATGCCGGCTTCAGTGTTCTCGGCCACGCTTCGCTCGGCCGTATCCGCCTCAAACATCGGCGTCTCGTTCACGTTCGTGACCATGATCGTCACCGTGATAGTGTCGTCGATCACCGTATTGGCGTCACCGGCGATGTCCTTGCTATCGGTGACGGACACGGTGACCGTGTAGCTCGTCGTGCCCGACTCATAATCGAGCATCGTGCCCTCGCCGACCGTGATCTGACCCATGTCGTCGATGTCGAAGTACATGTCGCCCATCTCGTCCAGGCTGTAGGTCAGCGTGTCGTCGTCGTCGTCGGTGGCCGCGACCGGGGCGCCAACGGGCATGCCGGCTTCAGTGTTCTCAGCCACGCTTCGCTCGGCCGTCTCACCTTCGTCGAACTCGGGGGCGGTGTTCTCATTCCCGGACAGCACCAGCGTCGGGCGTTCGTTCACGTCGGTGACCATGATCGTCACCATCACCGTGTCGCTCAAACCCGACGGGTCCGTAGCCTCGACCTCCACCTCGAAGGTCGTCTGAGCACCCTCGTAGTCCAGCGTCGAACCGTCCTTCACCGTGATCTGACCGGTCGTCTCGCCGATACCAAACTTGTCCTTGTCCGCCCCGCCGCTCAACGAGTACGTCAGAACGTCATTATTCGGGTCATCCGCATTAACAGGAACCCCCACGGCCCCGCCCGAACCGACGTCCTCCTTCACCTCTCGCGTCACCGCTTCCTCGGCAAACACCGGAGCGAGGTTCTCGTCAGGCACCGCCAGCACCTTGAATTCAGTCGTCCCCGCCGCCGTGCGATCACCCTCGATCGCGAAGAGCGTTGTCGGGGCATCGTCTTCCGACAGTGCGTCCCTGTAGGTCGCCGTCGCGCGCAGGAACTTGCCCGCGTCGTCCGCAACAGGCGTGTACGTGTCCGACACCGCGCCATCAATATTCCTAAAGCCAGCCGCTGAGGCCGTGGAACTCGACCACTGCCACCTGATACTGGTCTGCCCACCGTCAACATCCGTCAATTCCGCCCTCAGCGCAACTCCGACCTGGGGCTGCACCGACACTGACTTTATCTCTACCGTCCCGGCCTCCTCGACATTGTTGACCTTTATCATCACGGACTTCGTATCGGTGAGCCCATCAGAGTCAGTGGCCACCACCATAACCTCGTAGATGTTGTCCTCGTTCGCGTCCTTTGGATCCTCGTGCTGAGGCTTGTCCTTGAAGGTAATCTCGTACATGCCGTCGCCACCATTGCCGCCAGCGGCCGTGTCGTCGTCGTCGGTGAAGGCGAAGATATCCTTATCGGGACCCGACAGCGTCAGCATGGGGTCACGGCTTGGAGTGCGCCCGACGTCGTTTCCGACATCAGCGTCGGCCCCGCTGTACGCCCCCAACACCGTAGTTATGCCGATCTCCTCGTCGACACCGGCCGAAACAGGCGGCATTTCCACCATCACGCTCGGCGCTTCATTCACGCCGGTAAGCGTCACCGTCACCGTCACCGGGGTGTCGGTTTCCGCATTGGAAGGGTCGTAGGCCGTAACGGTGAACGTGTAGACGCCAGCAGTACCCCCATCTTCCCAGTCCGGCTCTGCAGCCCACTTGACCTGGCCCGTAGCCTTGTCGATGTCGAACGAGGCCACGTCGGGGCCGCCCAAATCGTAAGTCAGTACATTCCTGTCGGCATCGTCTATATCCGAGGCCGTAATCGGATCACCCAAGTTGTCGCCCTCATCCGCCTCGTCCTCAGCCATCACTATGTCATGCTCGTCGGAGGGGTATTTTGTGGTAGAGAAATCAGGGGCCGTGTTGCCATCAGAAGCATCCGCGCGCACCACATTGTCCGCCAGCGTGTAGGCTTCCTTGCCGGAACCCTCAGGGTCGGTGTAGGTCACCTTCACCCTCAGCTTCGCCCCCACTTCCGCCGCAACCGGAGTGTAGTCGGCCCTATCTTGGCCATCACCGGCGGCATCCTGCCAGTGAGCATCGACCTCAAGATGGGCGATGCTCTGACTGACCGCCGGGACGGACCACTCAAACTCAAGGTCTGTTGTCACCCCGTCGGGATCGTCGCCCAGGCCCGCCGTCAACCGAATGTCGACCTGGGGCTGCACGCGGTTCAGTGTTGCCATCGCAGGCTCATCTACGTTCAAGAGGGTGATCTTAACCTGCGTCTCAGTGGACAGAGGAGAGCCTTCGGCGTCGTCAGCCCGCGCCTCCGTGGCCGTCAGCGTTATCTCGTAAACGTTGTCAGTCGCTTCATTATCGAGGGTGCCGACACGGTCGCTGGCGCTCTGCATCTCGAAATCGGGCGGGCTCTTGAAGGTGAGAACCCCAGCATCGCTGATGTCGAACAGGTCACCGTCAAGCCCCGTCACAGACCACTCAAAGCTGCTGACGCTGCCGTCAGGGTCCGTTGCCGTATAGGTCGCCACCGCGTTCTCGCCGCCCTCGGAGTAGTCAATTTCCTCGTCGCCTTCCAGCGTCGGGGGTTCGTTCACGTCGGTGACCATGATCGTCACCATCACCGTGTCGCTCAAACCCGACGGGTCCGTAGCCTCGACCTCCACCTCGAAGGTCGTCTGAGCACCCTCGTAGTCCAGCGTCGAACCGTCCTTCACCGTGATCTGACCGGTCGTCTCGCCGATACCAAACTTGTCCTTGTCCGCCCCGCCGCTCAACGAGTACGTCAGAACGTCATTATTCGGGTCATCCGCATTAACAGGAACCCCCACGGCCCCGCCCGAACCGACGTCCTCCTTCACCTCTCGCGTCACCGCTTCCTCGGCAAACACCGGAGCGAGGTTCTCGTCAGGCACCGCCAGCACCTTGAATTCAGTCGTCCCCGCCGCCGTGCGATCACCCTCGATCGCGAAGAGCGTTGTCGGGGCATCGTCTTCCGACAGTGCGTCCCTGTAGGTCGCCGTCGCGCGCAGGAACTTGCCCGCGTCGTCCGCAACAGGCGTGTACGTGTCCGACACCGCGCCATCAATATTCCTAAAGCCAGCCGCTGAGGCCGTGGAACTCGACCACTGCCACCTGATACTGGTCTGCCCACCGTCAACATCCGTCAATTCCGCCCTCAGCGCAACTCCGACCTGGGGCTGCACCGACACTGACTTTATCTCTACCGTCCCGGCCTCCTCGACATTGTTGACCTTTATCATCACGGACTTCGTATCGGTGAGCCCATCAGAGTCAGTGGCCACCACCATAACCTCGTAGATGTTGTCCTCGTTCGCGTCCTTTGGATCCTCGTGCTGAGGCTTGTCCTTGAAGGTAATCTCGTACATGCCGTCGCCACCATTGCCGCCAGCGGCCGTGTCGTCGTCGTCGGTGAAGGCGAAGATATCCTTATCGGGACCCGACAGCGTCAGCATGGGGTCACGGCTTGGAGTGCGCCCGACGTCGTTTCCGACATCAGCGTCGGCCCCGCTGTACGCCCCCAACACCGTAGTTATGCCGATCTCCTCGTCGACACCGGCCGAAACAGGCGGCATTTCCACCATCACGCTCGGCGCTTCATTCACGCCGGTAAGCGTCACCGTCACCGTCACCGGGGTGTCGGTTTCCGCATTGGAAGGGTCGTAGGCCGTAACGGTGAACGTGT
Source organism: Dehalococcoidia bacterium (assembly GCA_965222445.1). Taxonomy (GTDB): domain Bacteria; phylum Chloroflexota; class Dehalococcoidia; order Lucifugimonadales; family CAJWER01. The sequence continues at coordinate 106,162 of CBDCTY010000002.1, forward strand.
AGACGCCAGCAGTACCCCCATCTTCCCAGTCCGGCTCTGCAGCCCACTTGACCTGGCCCGTAGCCTTGTCGATGTCGAACGAGGCCACGTCGGGGCCGCCCAAATCGTAAGTCAGTACATTCCTGTCGGCATCGTCTATATCCGAGGCCGTAATCGGATCACCCAAGTTGTCGCCCTCATCCGCCTCGTCCTCAGCCATCACTATGTCATGCTCGTCGGAGGGGTATTTTGTGGTAGAGAAATCAGGGGCCGTGTTGCCATCAGAAGCATCCGCGCGCACCACATTGTCCGCCAGCGTGTAGGCTTCCTTGCCGGAACCCTCAGGGTCGGTGTAGGTCACCTTCACCCTCAGCTTCGCCCCCACTTCCGCCGCAACCGGAGTGTAGTCGGCCCTATCTTGGCCATCACCGGCGGCATCCTGCCAGTGAGCATCGACCTCAAGATGGGCGATGCTCTGACTGACCGCCGGGACGGACCACTCAAACTCAAGGTCTGTTGTCACCCCGTCGGGATCGTCGCCCAGGCCCGCCGTCAACCGAATGTCGACCTGGGGCTGCACGCGGTTCAGTGTTGCCATCGCAGGCTCATCTACGTTCAAGAGGGTGATCTTAACCTGCGTCTCAGTGGACAGAGGAGAGCCTTCGGCGTCGTCAGCCCGCGCCTCCGTGGCCGTCAGCGTTATCTCGTAAACGTTGTCAGTCGCTTCATTATCGAGGGTGCCGACACGGTCGCTGGCGCCCTGCATCTCGAAATCGGGCGGGCTCTTGAAGGTGAGAACCCCAGCATCGCTGATGTCGAACAGGTCACCGTCAAGCCCCGTCACAGACCACTCAAAGCTACTGACACCCTCTTGGTCTCCAGCACTAAAGCTTAGTACGGGCTCCCTGCTGTTCTCCTCGTAGGTGCACGTTACCATGCTGCCATCCTGCTGGCACATGGCTGGCGAATCCTGAGCAGACGCCGCAGGGGCGACTAGCAACAGTGTCGCCAGAATGGCAGCGACGATGGCCAAACGGGTCAGTACTGCGTTGAACGGTCTATTGAACATGCGAACCTCACTTTGCCTAATCGTGGATGGCAGAACATTATCATCCGTCAGGGGATTGTGTCAAGCATCTGGGGTGGGTCGTGGCAGGTAGATTCCGAATGGGGAGAGGGGGCGGGTGGGGGAAGTTTCGAGTTGGTGGTTTTGAGTTTTGAGTGGGGAGCGGGGGCCGGGGAGAGTTTCGAGTTTTTGGTTTTTGGTTGGGAGTGGGGCGGCCACACGCCAGGTCCCTGGCTGGCGCTGGGGAGGACACAGGTCTTCCGCAGCCTGCCGGGGGAGGAGCGGGGGCGATGGGGTACGGGATGGGTTCCCGCCCCCGATTGCACGGGGGCGGGCTCTTCGCGGGAATGACGAGGGGGGTGTGGGAATGACGAGGGGGGTGTGGGAATGACGAGGGGGTGTGTGGGAAATGACGAGGGGGGTGTGGGAATGACGAGGGGGTGTGGGAATGGCGGCGGGTTGTGTTGGGTCAGGTGCGAGAGCGAGGGACGGGGATGGGTTCCCGGCGCCGTCTGCACGGGGGCAGGTTCTGCGCGGGAATGACGGGCGGGGGAGCGGGAATGACGAGGGAGGGGGGGGTGGGAATGACGGTGGGGTGTGGGAATGGCGGCGGGGTTGTGCGGGAGCGAGGGAAGCGAAGGAGGGGATGGGTTCCCGCCTCCGCGGGAATGACGGCAAGGGAAGCGGGAATGACGGTGGGGGTGTGCGGGGATGGCGGGGGGGTGTGTGGGGTCAGGTGATTTCGGGGTAGAGGTCGCGCCAGGAGGGGTTGGCCTTTTCGATGAGGTTGATTTTCCAGGCGCGGCGCCATTTTTTGAGCCGACGCTCGCGGGTGATTGCGGCTTCCATGGAGGGGTGAGGCTCGTACCAGACGAGGCGGTGTACGCCGTATTGTCTGGTGAAGCCACCGACGAGGTCGTTCCTGTGCTGCCAGACGCGCTGGACGAGGTTGGAGGTGACGCCTATGTAGGTAGTGCCGTTGGGTCTGCTGGCGAGGATGTATACGCATGGGAGTTTCATGGTGGGGGTTATGGTAGCGCATGGGGGGATGGCGGGGATGCGCGGGGCCGGGGATGGGATTGGGGGATGGGTTCCCGCCCCCGTCTGCACGGGGGCAGGCTCTTCGCGGGAATGACGGAGAGGGAGGGGGAGCGGGGTGGGTGTGGTATACTTGGGGGGTGTGCGGATGGCTGGGACTGATGGTGGTTTTTTCGCATATGGATATGGGTATACGGACGGCTGGCCGGGATTTTCGTATTTGCGCGTGTAGGAGCTCTGCACGCGGCCTCGCTGCGCGCGGCTAGTTCGGTCCTGTCGGGCGGCGGTTGCGATTCTCTCCCCCCTGCTCTTTCACTTGGCCGGAGTGTGCTTTGTGTTAACCGCAGAGGGCGGGAGGGCGCAGAGGTAATAAGAGGTTATGGGTGGGGAGGGAGTTCACCCTCACCCCGTATCGAGTACGGGGCAGGCTTTCAATCCTCTACCGTTGAGGGAGAGGAAAGGGATGGGTTCCCGACTCCTCGGGAACGACGACGTGAGATCGGGAACGATGGAGGGGGAGGGAGCCCCCATCTCAATCTTTCCCCCCAAATGGGGGAAGAAGGGGAGTGAGGGAGGAAGAGCAGGGGGATGGGTTCTCGCCCCCGAATGCTCGGGGCCCTGGGGATGGGTTCCCGCCTCCGCGGGAATGACGAAGGGGATGCGCGGGAACGACGGAGGGGGATGGGTTCCCGCCCCGTATCGAGTACGGGGCAGGCTCTTCGCGGGAATGACGGTGGGGGAGCGGGAATGACGGGGTGCGGGAATGACGGTTGACGGTATGGACTGGAGGACGATTAGGGATGGCAGCTACAGCTACTAGTAGTCGGGCGGGGGCTTTGACGCCGTACCAGGTGCGGCGGTACAGCCGGCATATCATCATGCCGCAGGTTGGGAGCGCGGGGCAGCGTGCGCTGCTGGACTCGAAGGTGCTGATTATCGGCGCGGGCGGGCTGGGGTCGCCGGTGGCGATATACCTGGCGCTGGCGGGGATCGGGACGCTGGGGATTGTGGACTATGACGTGGTGGATGTGACGAACCTGCAGCGGCAGATTTTGCATTACGACGCGGATATCGGCCGGAGCAAGGTGCAGTCGGCGCGGGAGACGCTGCTGGCGTATAACCCGGACTTGAATGTGGCGCCGTACGAGGAGCCGATCACGTCGGAGAACGCGATGGGGATGATGGCCGGGTTCGACGTGGTCGTGAGCGGCGCGGACAATTTTGCGGCGCGGTACCTGATCAATGACGCGGCGTACCTGAGCGGGAAGCCGCTGGTGGACGGGAGTATCCTGATGTTCGACGGGCGCGCGACGACGTATGTGCCTGGGAAGGGGTGCTACCGGTGCGTGTTCCCGGACCCGCCGCCGCCGGGGGAGGCGCCGAACTGCTCGGAGGCGGGTGTGCTGGGGATGCTGCCTGGGATGGTGGGGTCGATCCAGGCGGCTGAGACGGTGAAGTTGATCCTGGGGGCGGGCGAGCCGCTGGTGGGCCGGCTGCTGCTGATCGACGCGCTGGATATGGATTTCCGCGAGGTGAAGGTGCGCCGGGACCCGAGTTGCCCGCTGTGCGGGGATGAGCCGACGGTGACGGAGCTGATCGACTATGAGGCTTTCTGCGGGATGCCGGGGAGCTAGGGGGGGGAGAGTTTTTAGTTTTTAGGGGGGAAGTTTTTGGTGGGGAGTTTTGGTGGGGAGAGAGGGGAGTTTCTCACCACAGAGGGCACGGAGTAATACCAAGTCACCGTGATGCCGCCGTATATGTGCGGCTAGGGAGTGGGTTCCCGCCCCGTATCGAGTACGGGGCAGGCTCTTCGCGGGAATGACGGCTTTACGGCGCACTCAAAATGAATTGGTATAAGAATTGGGGGATCCTGTCTGAATCAGGATTCGCGGGATTAGGGGATTATGGAGATTGGGGACGTTTGCGACGGGCCCCTTCGACGGGCTCAGGGCGAACGGAGGGAAAGATGGAGGGGGAGGGAGCCCCCATCTCAATCTTCCCCCCAAATGGGGGAAGAAGGGGGAGTCACTTTCACCCCGTAGCGAGTACGGGGCAGGCTCTCAGTCCTCTCCCGTCGAGGGCCCGTGGAGGGAGAGGAAGGGGATGGGTTCCCGCCCCCATCTGCACGGGGGCAGGCTCTCCGCGGGAACGACGATTAGGGGCGCGGGAACGACGGAGGGGGAAGGAGCGGCGGAGCTAGGTAGATGGCGCGGTTTTCGAAGATTACGGAACGGGAGATATTCCTTAACAAGGAGGGCAGAGCTATGCCGGCGAGAGTGGCGCATCCTGAATCTATAGTGGAGACGGACTGGGTGGCAGAGCACCTGGGGGACGAGGGCGTGGCAGTGGTGGAGGTGGACGTGGACACGGCGGCGTACGAGCAGGGGCATATCCCGGGCGCGGTGGGGTGGAACTGGACGTCGCAGCTGAACGATACGGTGACGCGGGACATTCTGAGCAGGGAGCAGATGCAGCGCCTGCTGGGGTCGTCGGGGATCACGAAGGGGACGACGGTGGTGCTGTACGGCGACAATAACAACTGGTTCGCGACGTACGCGTTCTGGCAGCTGAAGCTGTACGGGCACCGGCGGACGAAGATCATGAACGGCGGGCGGCTGAAGTGGGTTAAGGAGGGCCGGCCGACGACGACGGACGTGCCGAGCCCTGAGAAGCGGACGTACCGGGCGTCGGACCCGGACACGAGCATCCGGGCGACGCGGGACTATGTGCTGGACGTGGCGTCGACGGCTAACAATACGGGCCTGGTGGACGTGCGGGCGCCGGCTGAGTTCAGCGGGGAGCTGCTTGCGCCGGCGAACCTTCCGCAGGAGGGGTCGCAGCGCGGCGGGCATATCCCGGGCGCGGCGAACATCCCGTGGCTGCAGGCGGTGAACGAGGAGGACGGGACGTTCAAGTCGGTCGAGGAGCTGCGGGACATCTACCAGCAGGGCGCGGGGCTGAGCAAGGAGAATGAGGTGATCGCGTACTGCCGGATCGGCGAGCGGTCGTCGCACACGTGGTTCGTGCTGTCGGAGATCCTGGGGTTCGCGAAGGTGCGGAACTACGACGGGTCGTGGACGGAGTACGGGTCGATCGTGGGAGCGCCGATCGAGAAGTAGCCGGGGAGGGTTTTTAGTTTCGAGTTTTTGGTTTTGAGGGGGCGGTGGCCTGGTGCGCCGCCCCCTTTGCTCATTGGCAGGGGAGGAGGACGATGACCAGAATCGAGGTGAAGGACTTTGGGCCGATCGCGGAGGGCGCGGTGGACCTGAAGCCGCTGACGGTGTTCATCGGGCCGAATAATTCGGGCAAATCGTACATGGCGCTGCTGGTGTACGCGCTGTCGCGGGTCGGCGGGGGCTCGAATGTTGCCGGTCTACTGGAAAAGCTCGGCGACCGCCGCGCTGGACTAGATCGACTCCGGCGGTTCCCCTGGAAGTTCAAACGACCTGATGAGATCTCAGTCGAAGGGCCCTCGGTATCCCGGTTGAGGGACGAGCTACGGCGCTGCTTCGGCGCGAGTATCGAGGAGCTGGTCAGACGGGACGGCGAGGACGGGCCGGAGGGCTTCAGCCTCGCCGCGCCGTTCAATGTTGAGGAGGTGGATCTGCAGTGGGAGGTGAGATCCAGGGAAGGAGAGCTGGAGCAGGCCGAGTGGGGAGAGGGATTCGATTCGGTACTCAGTAAAGTGAGCCAAGGAGAGGCGACTGACGAAGATTCCAAGTCCCTGCTGGACATGGTGTTAGGGGAGATGGTCCTCGAAGACGTCGGCCGGTCTCACTACCTTCCCGCCAGCAGAACCGGGATATTGCTCGTCTACAGGGTGGTGGCTAGTGTGATCGTCGGCCAGGCGTCTCTCGCATGGGTGAGGCCAACGGAGACACCCATGCTGACAGGCGACATCACCGACCTAATGCAATACATCCTGCTGCTCGAGCCGTCCCGTAAGCCCAGAGGCGACATCAAGGCGGTGGTCGACTTCATCGAAAGGGAGATTACCCGAGGCAAAGTCGACGTGGACCAGAGTGCGGAGTACCCGGAGATCTTCTTCGAGGACGCGACGGGGCGGTACCGGCTGAACCAGGTGTCGTCGACGGTGTCGGAGATTGCGCCGCTGGTGCTTTTCCTCAAGTACGTGGTGGAACCGGGGGAGCGGGTGATCATCGAGGAGCCGGAATCGCACCTGGACTCGGGGCACCAGCGACACCTAGCTAGCGCCATTGCCAGGATGGTGAACGCGGGCGTGAACGTGCTGGTGACCACTCACAGCGACTTTTTCGTGAGCGAGCTGAACAACCTGCTGCTGGCATCGGGGGTCGATGCGGAGTATACGAAGGACTACGACGCCAGGGAACTGCTGAGGCCGGAGCAGGTCGGAGCCTGCTTCTTCAATCCCGGGGATGAGGGCACCCGTGTGGAGGATATCAAGGTGACGAGGGAGGACGGGATCGACGTGGATTCGTTCTCCAAGGTGTTCAGAGACATCTACGACGAGACGATCAGGCTAGAGCACGCGGGGACGTAGGCATGTACGCAGAGGGGGAGTACGTCAACTGCCAATGCTCGGACTGTGAGGAGGGGGGCTGCCGCCTGGATCTGGCGGGGATGACCGACCAGGTCGTGGTGCTCGACATGAACAAGGTCAGAGACGTGCAAGACCGCGGCGGCGACATCTGCGACTGCGGGATCCTGTTCAACGATGAGGCCATAATCGCCGCCGTCGAGCTGAAGGGCGGGCAGAACGCGAACGTCGCCAAGCTGGTGAGCCAGATCCAGGGTGGCCTGGACTCGCTGGCAGAAGCCGTGGACAGCCAGCATGTGTCCTACTTTTACCCTATCCTCATGTACAAGAGCCGCAGGGACCCGTCACGGGGATTGGCCGGTGTCGACCCACTGCGATTCAGAGGCATGAGACGGCATGTCATGGCGTACCCGTGCGGCACGCGGTTGTCGGCGATAGTGGACGACGACCGCAGGAGGCAGCGACGCCGCAGCAGCTAGACCAAGTTGGTGCGGTCTACTTTTTGGCCGGACTGGAATACGTCGGCGACTTGGGTGAGGGCTCGGATGTCGGTGGCGGGGTCGCCGTCGACGAGAAGGAGGTCGGCGACTTTGCCGGGCTCGAGGGTGCCGACGCGGTCGTCGATCCAGCAGGAGCGGGCGGCGTCGGCTGTGCCGGCGACGATGGCCTGCATGGGTGACATGCCGATGTCGACGTGGGCGCTGATCTCGTCCTGGAAGCTGGTGCCGCCTAGCTGGTAGTACTGCCAGGAGGCGTCGGAGCCGGCGACGAGCTTCACGCCGTCGTCCTTCATGCGTCCCCAGAATGCGGCGGTGTCGTCCCAGCCGCGGTTGAAGTCGTCGACGAGGGCCTGCTCGTCCTCGGTGAGGAGCTGGGTCTCGGCCTTCCGCTCGAGCTGCCATATGCGCTCGCGGCCCTGGTGGAGGGTCGGGTTGACGTAGACGCTGCGCTCGACGAGGCGCTCGGCGATGTCGGGCCGGTACCGGCGCGTGCCGTCGGGGTCCACGTGGCTGCCGTGGATTATGGTGTCGATGCCGGCGTCGAGGGCGTTGGATATGGACTGGGAGTCGGTGGAGTGGGCGGCGGCGTGCCGGCCGAACTTGTGGGCCTCGTCGACGATGGCGGTGAGCTCGTCGACGTTGAATGAGGGCCCCCTGACGGAGGTGCGTGTGCTGCCTCCGCTGGCGGTGATCTTTATGAAGTCGACATTTTCCTTTATTAGCTGGCGGACGGCGGCGACGCACTCTGCGGGGCCGGTGGCCTGGATGCCGAAGTAGCTGAGGTGGCCGCCGATGATTGCCATGGGCCTGCCCGCGAGGACGAGCCTGGGCGCGGGGGTGATGCCCATCTCGACGGCGCGGCGGAGCTCGAGGGTGGTGCGGTTCTTCGCGCCGCAGTCGCGCACGGTGGTGACGCCGGAGTATAGGTGGGCGCGGGCGTTGCGGGCGGCCTGCAGGGTGAGGACCTCGTCGGGCAGGGTCGTCAGCTCGTCCCCCGCCCGCCCGTCGCCGATGCCGATGAGGTGGACGTGGGAGTCGATGAGGCCTGGGAGCACGGTCTGGTTCTCGTAGACGTGCTCCTCGACGGGCGCGCCCTCGGGGGGCACGACGGTCTCCTCAGGACCGGCGGCCCTGATGGTGTCGCCCTCGAGTAGGACCGCGCCGCGCTCGACGGGGGGCCCGCCGGAGCCGTCTATGAGCCGGGCCGCCCTGATCAGTGTGAAGCCGCCGTTATTTTCCGCCAATGGTGTCCTCCTGCTATGCGCCGTGTGTCACCCTCACCCAAACCCTCTCCCGTCAAGGGATGAGGGGGGAGTCGATGGTGTCCTCCTGCTATGCGCCGTGTGTCACCCTCACCCAAACCCTCTCCCGTCAAGGGAGAGGGGGGAGTCGATGGTGTCCTCCTGCTATGCGCCGTGTGTCACCCTCACCCTAACCCTCTCCCGTCGAGGGAGAGGGGACAGACAGGGGACGGGGTTGCCTGGTTGCCACTATGGTTGCCTCGGAGCCGCGCTGGACGACCTGCCCTGCGGCGATTACGTCGGTCACGGACCAGAGGGCGTCGAGGGTGTCGACGGGGTTGCCGTCGACGGCGATGATGTCAGCGGCCTTGCCGGGCTCGAGGCTGCCGGTGATGTCGTCGACGCCGATGGCCCGCGCGGCGTCGCCGGTGAGGGACATGACTGCGTCCATGCCGGACATCCCTGCCATGCGCAGGCACTCGGTCTCGTGTACGACATTGCCGAGCGGGTAGTCGCCCCACGAGGAGTCTGAGCCGGTGATGATTTTCACGCCGCGCTCCAGCATTCTGCCAGCGTGCTCGATGGCCGTGTCGAATCCGCGCCGGTCGTCGTCGAGCTGCACCTGCTCGGCCGGTGAGAGGCCGGACTCGGCACGTTTGCGGAGCCCGGTCCAGACCCTGCTCCTGAGCACGTGCAGGGTGGGATTGACGTAGGCGCCCTGCTCGGCGAGGCGGTCGGCGACGTCATCCCTGAAGTTGAAGCTGCCGTCGGCGTCCTTGAATATGCAGTGGATGATCATGTCTACGCCGGCGTCGAGGGAATTCACGGTGCCCTGCGTGGAACTGCAGTGGGTCGCTGTGAGGCGCCCGAACTTGTGGGCCTCGTCGACCATCGCGGTGAGCTCGTCGACGTCGAAGGAGGGCAGAAGCGGGTAGGATGTGCGAGTGCTGCCGCCAGTGGCCGTGATCTTGATGTAGTCGGCGCCCTCCTTCACGAGCTGCCTGACCATGGCGCGGCCCTCGACCGGGCCGGTGGCGACGGATCCGAAGTACCCCATGTGGCCGCCGATGATGGAGACGGGCCTGCCGCACAGGACCATGCGGGGCCCGGTGGTGATGCCCTGGTCGACGGCGTCGCGGAGCCGGAGCATGGTGACGTTCTTGGGGCCGTTCTCCCTGATGGTGGTGACGCCGGTGAAGAGCGAGGTGCGGGCGTTTCGGGCCGACTGGAGGGTAATCACCTCGTCGGGAAGGGTCGCAAGGTCGTCCCCTGCCCGCCCGTCGCCGAAGCCGTTGTGGTGGGTGTGACAGTCTACCATCCCGGGCATGACGGTACGGGAGGTGTAGTCGAGGACCTCGACGCGGGCGCCCTCCAGGGCGGCGACTTCGTGTTCGCGCCCCACGGCCACGATCTTCGAGCCCCTGGTCAGCACTGCGCCGCGCTCGACCGGAGACCCTCCGAGGCCGTCGATGAGCAGGCCCGCCCGGATCAGCTTGAATTCGCCAGCCGCGGGGGGCATGTAGGCTATCGGTCCTCGTCCTCGGGCTGGGCGGCGTCCTCAGCGTCGTCGATCTCGGAGGCGGTAAGGCCGCCGTGCTCCTCGATCTTCGCCTGGAGGCGCTCCTCGGCGTCGGTGACTATGGGTACATAGGAGAGGGTAGCGACGGCGCCGTTGTCCATCATGACGTCCACGGCCTGGTATCCGAGGGCGCGTCCGAATATGCCGTACCTGGACCTGACGTCGGTCATGCGGGAGTACGGCAGGGGGTAGGCCTTGGACGAGAGTATGCCGCCGCGCTGGTAAATGAGGTGGGAGTCCGTGATGCCGTACAGGGTGCGCCGCCACATGAAGAAGCGCGGCAGTACGACGATGACGATGAGGACGCCTGCCATTATTTCGTCGAGCCAGCCCATCTGGGTGAAAGCGAAGGCCACGATAATCCAGGGAATCGACGATATGATCCAGGCCCACTGGACCTGGCGAATCGCAATATCGCCCGGTTCGGGAACCCACTCCTTGGGCTGTTCCTCTTGCTCCCGCGCCTGTTCCTCGGCCATTCGCTCCGCACCCCCATGCCGCGGGCCTCAACTCAGCCCGCGGAGCCAATGCACAGTATACACGCAAACTCCGCTGCCCGGACCAGCGGGCCGAGGCGGAGGTATTCTCAACACGTGCAGGTGGCGGGAGTCGTAAGATCTCAACGGGCTCTGGTGCTCTTGCACCGTATCTGGGCATCGGGAAGAGGGGGATGAAGATGGCGTCGTCTGTTGGCATGGTCGAGGCCGACCCCGCCCCAGGTCCCTCGCTGGGGCCTCGGGACGACATGGCCCGGTGGCCGGGTGCTATCTTCAGAGGAACGACGGTCCGGAGGATCAGCGACTTCAGAGACAACCCTGGATACCGGCTTCCGCCGGTATGACAAAGGTTAGGGGCTTCATTCGGCTGAGGGGCAGGTGGGGGCTTAGGGGCGGTCTTCGGCGGCCTCGAGGATGCGCCGGAGGCGGCGGTTCTCGGCCTCGAGCCTGTCGACGTCGGCCTGCATATCGTCGATGCGGTCGAGGAGCTTCATCACCACCTCGACGCCGGCGAGGTTGATGCCGAGGTCGTCGATGAGCCCCCTCATGCGCCGGACTCGCTCCACGTCGCGGCGCGAGTAGACGCGCTGGTTGCCGCGTGTCCTGTGGGGCTGCACGAGGCCGAGGCTCTCGTAGTAGCGCAGGGTCTGGGTGTTCACGCCGACGATGCGTGCGGCGACGCTAATTACGAAGCAGGGCTCGTCGTAGGGCAGGTTGCTCGTCATGGCCCTCGCCGCCATATCTTCAGTCGGTGGCTGGAAGGCGACTCAGTCGGCCTGGCCATTCGAGCACAAGCCGGTCTGCGGTCACCAATCGATGGCCCTCCAGCGCCGTGGCGACGATAAGACGGTCGGCAGGGTCCCCGTGCATGTCCGTCAGAAGACCCGCGCGGGCGGCGATTCCGCCATCAACGGGGATCTCGACCAGCCCTTGGTCCAGCAGTCTGTGTCGCCAAGCGTCCAGATCGAGGCGGAAGCCAAGCCGACCTTTCTGTACCTGCATGCCGACTTCCCAGAAGGATATCGCGGAAACCGCAGCGCCGCCCTCTTCAACAGCGCGTCCAATCTCCTCGCGGGCCCGCGGACCCAGCCTGCGGTCGCCGAATCGGAACCAGAGAAGGACGTGGGTGTCGAGGAGTATCAAAAAAGGTCATCCTCATCGTCGCCAGGCTTCTCGAACCACTCCGCAGGCATTGGAGAGACGATGTCGCCAAGGATTCGGATATTATCCCTGTCGGCGCCGAAGCGCATCTTCGACTTCTCCCGATATGGGACGAGGCGGGAAACGGGGCGCCCGTTCTTAGTGATTACGATCTCGCCGCCGCCGTCCGCGACCTCGTCCATGAGCTTGAGACACTTCGCCTTGAACTCCGACGCCTTGATAGTCCGGGTGCCGGCCGCCCCTTTGCTATCCGTTTGCATGGTACGCTCCTCGAGTGGTCTTGCGACTGTCAAGTTTAACATGGTCATCAACATGGTCAGGCAGTTGGCGTACCAAGCTCGCTCAGCCTTTTGACCAGGTCCTTCTGCTCGTCTGTCAGGCCCGAAGGCATGACGGGTCGCAGCACGACGTAGAGGTCGCCCCTCGTTTTGGGAGAGCCGAGCACGGGCATGCCCTTGCCCGCCAGCCTGATCCTCTGCCCGTTGCGGCTCTCGGGAGGCACCTTCAGCTCGACGGGCCTCTCCATGGTGCTCACGTCGACGCTGCCGCCCAGGATGGCGTCCTCGAGGGGCACGTCCACGTCGACGTACAGGTCGGCGCCGCGCCTGGTGAAGCGGGGGTGGGGCGTCACGGTGATGTTGAGGAGCAGCTCCCGCCCCTGGCCGGGCCTGACGCGAACGACCGATCCGGTGGCGACTCCCCGGGGGATGGTTACCTCGATGCGCCGGTCCTGGCCGCCCCTCGACATGGTGACGATTCTCTGTGAGCCCGAGAACGCCTCCTCCAGCGTGACCTCGACATCGGTCTCCATCTTCGCCATCGTGGGACGGCCACCGCCGAAGCCCTCGAAGTTGCCCAGCAGGTCCTCGAACCCGCCGAAGCCGGCAGTGCCCGAGGTGTGGTATGTCCCGCCACCGCCGAACTGGGACTCTATCTCGTCCGCGCGTCTCCAGTTGTCGCCGTACTTGTCGTAGGCCTTGCGTTTCTCCTCGTCCGACAGGACCTCGTACGCCTCGTTGACGCGCTTGAACCGCTCCTCGGCCTTGTCGTCGCCGGGGTTGAGATCGGGGTGGTACTGGCGCGCCAGCCTGCGGAAGGCGCTGCGCACCTCCTTCTCGTCGGCGTCCCTGCCGACTCCCAGCTCCGCGTAGTAGTCCGCCATTGCAATCACCCGCTCGTCCCGGACGCGCCCCACACCAAGCCGGAGGCTTGGCGGCAGTCGTGGGCGCCTCACGGTGATTCTAGCATACTTGATGTAAGCCTCACAATGTATATTATGGTATTTACTATACTTCTCTTGATAGTTACTGGACACCTCATGTATAATTCCACGTGTGAGAGGCAAGGCAGACATCGCCGGGCCTTCACAGGATTACAACCGAGGAGGTATCGACATGGTATTGCAGCGCTGGGATCCGCTTGTGGAGATGAGGCGAACGATGTTGGAGGACGCCATGAACCGCGTGCTGCGCGGCTTCGGGCAGAGGTCCGCACACGCCGGGGGCCGGGAGCACTGGTACATCCCGCTGGACGTGGTGGAGGAGGGCGACGAGGTAGTCGTCCAGGCGTCGCTGCCGGGCGTCGACCCGGGCAAGATCGAGGTCCACGTCGAGGACGGTGTGATGACGATCGGCGCGACGACCGAGGACGAGAAGGAGACCGAGCGAGGCGGCTACCTGCTGAGGGAGCGCCGCTCCGGTTCGTACCGGAGAGCCATACGACTCCCCGACAGCGTCGACGAGGGAAAGACCGAGTCCAGCTACGACAGGGGCGTCCTGACAGTCACGTTCGCCAAGCAGGAGGCCAAGAAGGCCCGCCGGCTGGAGATCGAGGTCAAGTAGAGCGGCTTGGCGAAGGCCCAGTGGGACCTTCGCCACATCGTTAGTCAGGAGGGCCTGCCACGTATCGATTGCGTGGCAGGCCCACTGTCTTATTGGACATCCAACCTGCGGCGACCCTAGTAGTCGAAATCTTTGAAATGAGGGTTAGCTGGAGTTTGCGTCATGGAGCATCCAGTCTATCCGTGACTGAATTGGTGTCCTGCGGCGACAGGGCGGGTTTCAAACCCGCCCCTACCTAGCCGTCGGCACCCTTCAATACTAAGATGTTGGACCACTAGTGGCCCGGGGCGCATGGACGCCGTGCCCGTGTTACGCTTTGGGGCATGAAGCTGTACACGCGCATGGGCGACGAGGGCGAGACGGCGCTGCTGTTCGGACAGAGGCTCTCCAAGGCGAGCCCCAGGACCGAGGCTTACGGGGGCCTGGACAGCGCAATCTCCGCGATGGGACTTGCCCGCGCCCTGTGCGAGGACGCGCGCGTGAAGGATACCCTGCTGAGGTTGCAGCGCGAGCTCTTCACGGTGGGGTCCGAGCTGGCGACGCCACCGGAGGACCTGGACAAGCTGGAGGCGTACTTCAAGCCGGTGGACGCCGGCATGACCAAGGCGCTCGAGGACCAGATCGACGACCTGAAGTCGAAGGTCAAGCTCCCGCGGGCCTTCATAGTGCCCGGCGCCACGGCGGGTTCGGGTGCGATAGACCTGGCGCGAAGCCTGCTGCGGACGGCGGAGCGCAGGGCGGTCGGCCTCAGCGACGCCGGTGAGCTTCCCAACCGCGAGGTCCTGAGGTACCTGAACAGGCTGTCGGACCTGCTGTTCATTCTCGCGCGCTACGAGGACCGGGGGCTGCCATTCGAGCTTACGACGGGCGAGACGCCATCGGCCGGGTAGCCGGAAGGGTATTCTATGCGGGCGGATGATGCGAATCGGCTGGGCTCAATGGCCTTGTGGGCCTTTCACCCTCACCCCAACCCTCTCCCATTGAGGGCTGACAGGAGTAGGTAAAATCTGAAATTAGCTATAAAACCTTGGAAGACGCAAGAATCTGGCACCGATCCATTACAGTGACGAGAGTGCAGCAAAGTCGAGTTTTCAGCTTTGTGAAACATAGACCGAACCACCGTTTGGCTTGAGGTCGATCAACTTGACATAAAAATACCTACCCCTGTCAGCCCATTGAGGGAGAGGGGGTCTCTGCGCGGGAATCACCATGGCCTTGCGAAGGCCACATAAGGGAATGAAAATGGGCGCGGGATTCTCCGTTGCCAGATGATCTGTGGCAGCGACCGGGGATGGGTTCCCGCCCCCGACTGCTCGGGGGCAGGCTCTGCGCGGGAACGACGGTGGGTTGTGTGGCCCTGCGCGGGAACGACGGTGTGGGGGCGTGCGGGTCATTTTCATAGCAATGACGGTTTGGATGGCTGGGCCTGTATAGAATGCCGTCGGAAGTCCGCGATAGTTGGGCCAGCCGGGTCTGATATAATGCGCGGCGACACGATACGCGGAGTTACCCGACAATGAAGAATGCAGACCGCTACTCGCGGCGGGACTTCTTGCTGAAGGGCCCGGCCGCCATTGCAGGCGGTGTGGTCGCCTCGCTGGCGGCGGTGGGGCTGCCCGCAGCCCTTCGACCTCGGACGAGGAGAGCGCCGCGCGTGCCTGAAGGCTCCATCTACACGCCTGCCGAGAAGTATTCGCAGCTATAGCCGTGCTATTCTCCTCAGGAGGCTGATGACATGGAAGCTGTTGCCCAGCCACGCGTGTTGATCGACGCACTCCTCCCTGAAATCCGGGCAGGGTCTCAGGCTAGGCGCCTAGCTGTCGACGCGGCGCTGATCGTTGGCTTTGCATTGCTCGTAGCGCTCTGCGCCCAAGTATCGATCAAGTTCCCGACCACGATCGTACCGATTACGGGCCAGACCTTTGGCGTCCTCCTCACCGGGGGGGCGCTGGGCAGTTGGCGAGGCGGCCTGAGCATGTTGGTGTACATGCTCATGGGCATAGCCTCCATCCCCGTATTCGCACCCAGTTCCGGCTTTCTAGCCGAGAAGACCTGCCACGTTGTACTGCCATGGTCGGGAAGCGACGGGCTGGTGTGGAGCATGGCTAGCGGCGGCTACATCGTCGGTTTCGTCGCTGCGTCGTACGTGGTGGGCCTGCTGGCAGAGCGCGGCTGGGATCGCAGGTCCACCGTGCTTTCTGCCATGCTGCTGGGCAACATCATTATCTACGTGGTCGGGTTGCCATGGCTCGCAGTCCACATCGCGAACAACGACGGCCTCTATAGTTACTTCCAGTCCCAGGGTGGCTCAAACGTCTTGGACATGACGTTGCGCGGCGGACTGTACCCGTTCATAGGCGGGGACGCGGTTAAGCTAATGGGGGCGGCCCTCGTGCTCCCTGGGGCTTGGGCACTGGTCAAGAGGATTCAGGATTCGTGAATCCTCCGGCGGACTACTCAATCCGCCATGCCTGTTGCATCCCCCGAGGACGAGTTAGAGAGCAGAGACCTGCTCCAGGCATCTGAGAAGGCATGGGGAGCGGTGGCTCACTATGTCAAAGCCATTGCCAGGGAGATGGGCTGGCCGAACAGGTCCCACCAGGACATACGTGACAACATCCAGGTGATGGTGCGGTACACAGAAGACCCAGACCAAACCAGTCGGCTGTTCGCAGTAGTCGAAAACCTTCACACCAACTTCTACGAGGACCGATTCGCGGAAGAGACTGTGCGCAGAAGCATTGGGGATGCAGGGGCACTGATAGATGCCCTGAGGAGAGCCCAGCCCCAATTCCCGCGAAGGCGACCAAGGGTCACGAGATTCAGCGACAGGGTCAACGAGATCAGGTCCCGGAGACGCAGGTAAGCGTTCCGGTCACCCACCCGCTACCGTAAGAAGGCTGCGAGCAACTTTGTGCTGCGTGGCCGCATCTAATCCTTAGACGGCCCAACCGGAGGCCCACTCACTTCCCTAATCCGCACGCTGGCCGGGTGTATCGTTACGATTGCTTAAGGTTCTTCATCGGGACGAAAGCTCCCTGCCCTAGAGTTAGCCCTGTGACGGCTGCGGAGACCGCGTGTGGTCTCAAGACCAAATTGCCGGGCCCAAGGAGACGACATGAGAAGAAGCGTCCTTATCATTGCCCTGATCGCCGCCGTATCGCTGCTGGCACTGGCCTGCGGCTCGACCGAGGACCCCGAACCCGCGGCCGCGATAGTCCCGACCGCCGCCCCGACGAGTGTTCCGACCGCCATGCCGGCGCCGACGCCGGTACCCACGCAGCCTCCCGCCGACACGCCGACTCCGGAGCCCACGCAGCCCGCGGCCAGCCTTCTCCCAAGCGGCGGCGGCCCCGACAGGAGGGCGCCGGAGCTCGCGGGGCTGGACGGCTGGCTCAACTCCGAGCCGTTCACGCTGGCTGACAAGCAAGGGCAGGTGGTCCTGGTAGACTTCTGGACATACACGTGCGTCAACTGCGTCCGCACCCTTCCTTATATAAAGGAGTGGCACGACAAGTACGCCGACAAGGGTCTCGTGATCCTGGGGGTCCACGCGCCTGAGTTCGAGTTCGAGAAGATACCCGAGAACGTCGCCATGGCGCGGGACGACCACGGCCTGGAGTACCCCATCGCACAGGACAACGACCACGAGACCTGGCGCGCCTTCGAGAACCAGTACTGGCCCGCCAAGTACCTGATAGACAAGGACGGGGCGATACGCTACACCCACTTCGGCGAGGGGGCGTACGTCGAAACCGAGGAGCAGATACGCGACCTCCTCAGCGAGGCGGGGGCCGACCTGACGAGCGTGGCGATCAGCACGGAGCCGGAGCGCGAGGTGGATTTGAGGGCCTTCACGGGCGAAGACCCGTTCGCAAGGCAGACCCGCGAGCTCTACGCCGGCTTCATCCGGAACTTCGGGGCGCTGCGAGGCGGCAGCCCTCCCTATGTCATGCACGAGGACTTCTACGGCGCGCCCAGCCAGGACCTAGCCTACGTAGATCCGGGTGAACACCGGAACCATCACATCTACCTGCAGGGGATGTGGCACAACGGCCTGGAGGAGCTGGTCCACGCACGGGAGACGGAGGACTACGAGGACTACCTGGCCATCAACTTCATGGCAACAGAGGTCAACGTCGTGCTAAGCGAGGGCGACGAGCCGTACGACGTGCGGATCACCATCGACGGCCAGCCCCTGGACGAGACGCAAGCCGGGGCGGACATCATGTTCGACGACGACGGCAACAGCTTCGTCAGGGTGGACGCGTCGGACATGTACAACATAGTGCAGCTGCCGGAGTACAGCGGCCACGAGCTCAAGCTCACCTCGAACTCCGACCAGCTGTCGATCTTCGCTTTCACCTTCGGCTCGTACCTGGAGACACCCGGGTCGGGAGGCTGATACCTGGGGCCCCCCAGGTAGTATAATCACTCCATAACCACGGAGGCCTGTATGCCACCTACGGCAAAGACGACCGATGACCTCATCAACCATCCCTACGTGCAGGAGATGGTCAAGAGGCTGGGTGGCAACGAGGGGATGATCGACGCTTCGGCCCGGTATCGTGAGGTCGCCGCTCGCATGTTCAGGGAGCGCGCAGACCTGATGGAGCAGCACCCCGACAAGTGGGTGGCGATGGGGAAGGGCGGCGTCCAGGCGGTCGGGGAGTCGCTGGACGACGTGCTCGATCAGGTCGATGCGAAGAGAATCAGCAGGGACGACGTGTTCATAGAATGCCTGGACACAGAGCCTCCCGTACTCATTCTATGATTATTGGGGAATTCGACGATCAGGGGAGACCCTTCGTTGAGGGCCGCTTGGCCATCCCTCGTCTTCGAGTGGACCGCTCCATACTCTTCCTACTGGACACTGGGGCCGACATCACCTGCCTTCATACACGAGATTCCAGACGCGCCCACGTACCCTTGAGTACCCTCAGGAGTAGGACATACACAAGGGGAATAGGAGGAGCATCACGGTATTTCCGCGAAACGGCGATCACCTCCTTCTCGGACGGATCTCAGACTAGGTACTATGTGGTCGAGCTTCATATTGCTGAACCAAACGAGTCCAACGAGAACTTGCCGTCCTTGCTGGGGCGGAACATCATCAACAAGTGGTACATGCAGTACGACCCGGCCAACGACAGGTTGGTATTCACCGTGCGCCACGCCGACCACACGATTGGCTGACCCAGATTCCCATCAACAGCATCCGCTGCTACGTGAGCGAGACAGGGGCATGGAAGTAGACACCAGCTACACGGGCCTTCGCACCATATTCGCTGTGCCGGTGAAGCCAGCCTCCATCATCTCCATACTGCTCGTGGCCGCCTTCGCCCTTTCAGCGTGCTCGACGGGCGGTGAGGCTGAGCCGACTGCGGCGCCAACCTCACCCCCGGCCGCGGCCGCCAAGCCGACGCCAACTCCAGAGCCGGCGCCGGCGGCCGAGCCGACCGTGCGGCCGGACATGGCGAAGCTGAACTACGGGCCGAGATCGGCGGAAGGGCTGCAGGCGATCCTAGGCACGGGCGACCTAGGAGTGGGGACGAACCGGTTCGGGTTCGTCATGACCTCGCAGACCGGGTTCGTCACCGAGCCGACGGTGAAGCTGGCGACGCGCCTCGTGCCGGACCGGGGCGACGAGAGCGAAGTGGTGCAGCGTGCGACGGCCTACTTCCAGCCGTGGCCGTACGGGAACCGCGGGATGTACGCGGGGGAGCTGGACTTCGACCGGGCGGGGACGTGGAAGGTCGAGATCGAGGTCGCCGCCCAGGACGGCTTTCCGGCAGTTGCCCAGCTCATAGTGGAGGTGGGGAAGTCGACGTCTGCGCCGCGGGTCGGCGACCCGGGAATACGGAGCGTCACCAAGACACTGAACGACGTCGGCAGCCTGGCCGAGCTGTCGACGGGGTCGTTGCAGGACGAGGACCTGTACCGGACGACGCTGGCCGCCGCGATCGACAACGGGATGCCCACGGTCGTCGTGTTCGCCAGCCCCGCATTCTGCACCAATGCCGTGTGCGGGCCGCAGGTGGAGGTGCTGCAGGAGCTGAAGGACCTGTACAAGGACAAGGCGAACTTCGTCCACGTCGACTTCTACGACAACCCCCACGAGATCCAGGGCGACCTGGACAAGGCGCGCATATCCCCTGCCGTCACGGAGTGGTCGCTGCCGAGCATCGAGTGGACCTTCGTAATCGACGGCGGCGGTGTCGTCACGGCCAGATTCGAGGGCTTTGCCACCCTATCCGAGGTGGAGGCGGCCCTCAAGCGCGTACTGTAGCCGGCCGAAGCGCCAATCCGCCAACGGAGGGCGTCCCTCATCCCTTCGGCAGGCTCAGGGCAGGCTGTAACCCTCCGTCCAGGGGGACCCTTGTGAAACGTCCTTCCTAGGCGTAGAACGTCGGGGTGAGAACGTCTCCCAGCTTCAGGGGCAAGCCTGGATACCGGCTTCCGCCGGTATGACCATGGCCTTTCGAAGGCCACATAAGGGTATGGAAATGGGCGCGGGATTCTCCATTGCCACATGATCTGTGGCACCGACCGGGGATGGGTTCCCGCCCCCGACTTCTCGGAGGCAGGCTCTGCGCGGGAACGACGGCCTGGGACTTCGCCGGAATTACCATGACCTTTCGGGCCACATAGGGGGATGAAAATGGCGTCGTCTGTTGGCATGGTCGAGGCCGAGCCCGCCCTAGGTCCCTCACTGGGGCCTCGGGACGACAGGGCTGGGTGGCCCGGGTGCTATTTCTTGATAGCAATGACGGAGGCTTTGCCGCTGCCGGGGGTTTAGGCGTCGATCCACAGGGCGCGGTAGACGAGACGGTCGTCGCGGTGAGGGCGGCTGGTGTGCCCGGCCACCGTGAATCCCCAGGCCGCGAGCTCCTGCTCCAGCGAGTCCGGCCCGTCGCTCTCGCCATGGTAGGTGCCGATGATGAGGCGCCCGCCTTCGGCCACGAACTCGTCGAGTAGCCGCCGCACAAGGTCGCGCCTGCGGCGGGGCGGGACGTATTCCAGCCCCGTACGCACGAAGTCGAACGTCCGGGGCGGCGGCCACGTCAAGACGTTGCCGGTATGGATCCTCTCCGCCCAGGCGGGCAGGCGGCTCCGGGCCAGGTCGGCCAGATCCGGCGAGATGTCGAGTCCGTGAGGCTCTACGCGGCTACCCCGCACTGCCGCCCACTTTCGGATGGACTCCATGAGGAACCCGTTGGCGCAGCCCACGTCGAGGAACAAGCCGTCCTTGTGGAAGGCGTCGCAGATGAGGCTCCGCGCGTAGGCCCAGGCGCACTCGTCCCCACTCTTCCCGGACTGGCCCCAGGGCGTATCGGCGGCGAGGTATGCGGGCGTGATGACCTCGCCGATCTGCCGGTGCCACTCGGCCTCATCGATCTCACCGGCCTCGAGGGCCACGTCGACGCGCTCGGTCAGCCACCAGGCCCTGTCCTTGACGGCCTCTATCGGCTCGCGCTCGTCCATGGTCTATCTCGCCGGTAGGGACATCAGCCCTATCCTACGCCCATCCGTATTGGGTGGAGACCTGCCCTCCCTAGCCGTACCTGGCAGCGAAGGCCTGGGGGAACTCGGCAGTCTTGCCCAGCACGTACTCGGGCCGATTCTCGCGCTTGTCCGGCGGGAAGAGCGCCTCGAACATGAAGACGCCCTGGTAGTCGATGTCCTTCAGCGCGCCGAACACCTCGGCCCACTGTAGGTTGCCGTCCATGGGCGCTATGTGGTCGGTCTCCAGGAAGTCGTGCAGGTGGAGGTGAATGAGGCGGCCGCCGCACTGGGCGAGCGTCTCGCGCGCACGGTCGGGCTTGACGAAGGGGTTGACTCCGTCCTCGTCGCGAGTGTGGCCGACGTCGACGACCATGCCGAACCGGTCGGAGCCTATCTCGTCCACGAGGGCCATGTAGTCCAGCAGGTTCGCGCCGTTCTCGTTGGCGAGCCTGATCGAGGAGCCTTCGAGATCTTCCAGCATGTCCTCGACCGTCCGCTTGGACTCGTCGGTGGTCCCGAAGTGGCAGACCATCACCGATGCGCCCATCTCCTCGGCGACGCGGGCTGCATCGGCGGCCTCCTTCGCTGCCGCCCTGCGCTCGTCCTCGTCCTCGGAGGCGTAGGCGACGGTTGGACCGTGTGCCGAGACGACTTCGACCCCCTGCTCCCGGCACTCGCGGACCACATCGGCGGCCTGCTGGCGGTTGCCGAAGTCGAAGTGCTCGGGCGACTTGATCCCGCACACCTCGATCCTGGTAATCCCGGCGGCCCGGATGGCCGCCACCTCGCTTGCGCCCAGACGCGTATCGTCCAGGCGAAAAGCCGCAGTTGTGGCGCCCATTCTCTCCTCGATCTCGTCCGCGGTGTACGGAAGTGCGTTGCCCATGGTGTCCTGCTCCTGACGGTCTTGTGGTGCGCCCATTGTACTACTGGAACATTAAACCGGCTCGTAACCGACGGTCAATGCGATGTTAACGCGCCTCCCCGGACTGGCGCAGGTGCAGCCGGACCAGCCGCAGCTCCTCGTAGGAGTAGCCCCCGCCCAGCCGGTCTGACACCGGCTTCAGGCGTCCGCCTTCGGTATTGCGGAGGGCGTGGGCGATCCTCACATAGCGGTGCTGAGGCGGCAGCAGGTGGGTGATGTCGAAGGACTCGCCCTGGTACATGAGACGCTCCAGGTGGGTGAGGACGGTCTGCTGCGAGATGCCGCGAGCGGCTGCGATCTCAGAGATGTTCGAGCCATCGCGCACGAGATCCAAGGTCTGCATATGTGTCTGGCCTACTCTTGGACGCGGCGCGGCGTCGGGAGGCTTGCCCCCTCTCGCAGCCGCGTGCTCGCGGATGGCCGCTATGAAGTCGTCGCCGTACTGCTGGAGCTTGGACTCGCCCACGCCACTGATATGCAGCAAAGAGTCGCGGTCGAGGGGCACGTGGGACGCCATCTGGCGCAGCGCCGCGTCTCCGAACACGACGAAGGCCGGCACGTTGTTTTCGTCGGCGATCTTTTTGCGGAGGGCGCGCAGCTTTTCGAAGAGGGCCGGGTCGAATTCACCCTCGCCGCTCGCGGGAGCAGGCGTGCTCCTGACAAGGGTGAGGGGCTCGCGGTTATTGAGGAAGTCGCGGCCACGGTCGGTGACGTACAGCGTCGGGTAGTCGCCGTCGGTCCTGCGTGCGGCGAGGCCCTTGTCGATGAGCTGGTCGATGACGTCCTTCAGGTCGTCCTCAGGCATCCCGCGCGCGACGCCGTGGACGCTCAGGCTGTCGTGGCGGGCTCGGATGACGCGCTGGGCGCGGCTGCCCCGGAGCACGGCGACGACGTGGTTTGCGCCGAACCTCTCGCCAGTGCGGACGATGGCTGAGAGCACCTTCTGGGCGATCTCCGTGCCGTCGTAGGTGGTCGCGGGGTCCGGCGGCTCGGACGCCGCCAGGCACACGTCGCACCCGCCGCAGCCATCCTCCGTCCACTCCTCGCCGAAGTACCTGAGAAGGAAGGCCCTGCGGCAGGACGCGGCATCGCCGTACTCGACCATCCTGGCGAGCTTCTCCTCGGCGTTCTGGCGCTGCGCGTCGTCCTCGATCTGGCCGATGAAGTACTCCTGGTTGATCTTGTCGCCGTAGGAGTAGAAGAGGACGCACTCGCTGGGCTGACCGTCTCGCCCTGCCCTACCGGTCTCCTGGTAGTAGCCCTCGACGGACTTGGGCAGGTCGGAGTGGACGACGAGCCGGACGTCCGGCTTGTCCACCCCCATGCCGAATGCGATGGTGGCGACGATGATCGGCGCCTCGCCGCTCAGGAAGCGTTCCTGGGTCTCGCGCCGTACGTCGTCTTCCAGCCCGGCGTGATAGGGCAGCGCCCCGAAGCCCGTGTCGGACAGCCTCGAAGCCAGGTCCTCCGTGCCCTGCCGCGAGAAGCAGTAGATTATGGCCGAGCCCCCGCCGCGCTTGCTCAGCAGCCCGGTCAGCACGTCGAAGCTCCGGCGCTTGGGCAGGACCCGGTAGGTGAGGTTCGGCCGGTTGAAGCTGGCGACGAACTGTGCGGCTTCGGGAATCTGCAGCTGGTCGACGATGTCCCGGCGCACCCTCTCGGTCGCTGTGGCGGTGAGAGCGATCACCGGCACTGAGGGGAAGTCGCCGTGCAGCGCCTGGAGGTTGCGGTAGTCGGGCCTGAAGTCGTGCCCCCACTCGGAGATGCAGTGGGCCTCGTCGATTGCTATGAGGCTGAGCTTCAGGGCCCGGAGGAAGTCGCGGAACCGAGGCAGAGACACGCGTTCGGGGGCGGCGTATAGGATGTCGAGCCTGCCGTTGTACGCCTCCATCTGCACGCGGCGCACGTCGGCGTAGGTCATCGTGCTGTTTATGAAGTCGGCGGCGACGCCGCGCTCCTTCAGGGCGTCGACCTGGTCCTTCATCAGGGCTATCAGCGGCGAGACGACCAGCGTCACCCCGTCCAGGCAGACGGCCGGGAGCTGGTAGCAGAGCGACTTGCCGCTGCCCGTGGGCATGAGGACGAGGGAATCGCGCCCAGCGAGGACGTTGGCGACGACGTCCTCCTGCAGGGGCAGGAAGCCGTCGTGGCCGAACCGCGACTTCAAGACGGCAAGAGGCTGCGGCGAGCCCTCCAAGGACTCCGATAGTGACGTCACGCTTCCAGCATCCGGGCGAACTCGACGGGGGTCATCTCTACGTCTCTACGAATCTTGGTCATCAGTCCCGGGCCGATTGTGTCGCCTGAATGCACTGGAACCATCGTGGTCCTACCGTCCATGTGCTTGAGGAAAATGTGACTCCCGCGCATACGGACGACTTCGAAGCCTGCTCTCGAGAGTGCCCTTACAACCTCTCGCGGTCCTTCTGGGCAGACGGCTCATACCGCGATCTTCTGAACTCCCACAAGCTCAAGAGAGCCGATCTCCTCCTTACCCTGGACCTCCAGGCAGAGCTGGATAGCTTCTTCCATCCGTTCGAGCAGCTCGTCCATCGTCCTTGCCTGGGTGTGGCATCCGTGAAGGGAGGGGACGCTGCCGACGAGATAGCCCGCCTCGTCCCGCTCGATTACGACTGTGAATTCGCGTGCCATATTCATACCTCCTCGAGAATGCCGGCGCTCAATCTGTACTTGAACCGGACCGCGCCAGCTAGTCCCCCATCCACTCATCAAACTCCTCATCGCTCAACTTCGAAGCCTTTCTAATATCAGCCTCTGGAACGCCGCAGTCTCGCAGGAAAGACACCAGCTTAGCAAACAACGGACTACTGGACACCCAGGAGTCACCCAACATCCCTATGGCGTCTACAATTATCTTGACCTGGCCTCCCTGGTCCCCTTCCGTCTCGTCGAACCCCAGCAACTCGGCAAGGTGCTTGTCAGCGAGGCGCTGATTACCGCAGACCCCGACAGATGCTCTCGTCCATCAACTCCTCAAGCTCATCCTCAGCAAGCTCCGCTCCCTCCGCAATCTGCTTGTCAGTCAAACGGTAGATTGGTAGTCACCAACGATCGACCAGCTCCGCTCCCTCCGCAATCTGCTTGTCAGTCAAACCAATGTTGCGCCCTTTCCTCACATTTGAACGCATGTCGGCTGCGGCCGCCTCACCCCTCTGCTCAGCCTCAGCCATACGCCGTGCCGCTGCCAAGAAATCAATGTCCATCTCGCCTCCCCTGCAGAATAGTTGCCGCTAAGCACGTCTCTTCACACAATCTCCTCCAAAATGCTGGCGCAGATGTATCTGGTCTTGCCGCCGTCGCTTTCGTGGTTGAAGTAGTAGGCGACGAATGCGCGTCCGTCGTTCATTAGCCAGGCCTGGGGATAGCCCAGGTCGCGGCCGCCGCCGTCTCCGCGCACCACCAGCTCCTCGGCTTCGTCGATGTCGGTGCACTCCTCGTCCGCCAGGACGGCACGGATGCCCCACTCGGGCCTGCGGTAGCCGTAGGTCAGCAGAGTCCTACCGCTGGGCATCCGCAGCGGGCCGGTCGGGTAGCCCCAGACGGTCTGCTTGCAGGCAGGAGACCAAGTGACGCCGCTGTCCTCGGAGGTCGCCGTGTAGATATGCATGGTGTCATCATAGCTGTCCAGAAACTTGCTGTCTTTGTCGTCGATGAAGGTCGGCCTCATGAATGCGACGATTCTCCCCGACGGGGTCTCGATGACCTCGGTCTCTCCGAGGCCAATACCTGTCCGGGGCGCGGCGATGGTCCCCCTGAGCTCCCACGTCACGCCGCCGTCGTACGAAGCCACGAGGACGGAGGCGTAGATGCGGCTGGCTGGGTCGCCGGGGTCGGCGTCTTTAGCCAGGCGCCTGCTGTAGATCGGAAAGACAAGGGTGCCGTCGCTCAACTCCACTACGCGCGACCTCAGCCCGAAGGGGGCCGAAAACCCCGGCAGGGCGGGGTCCCAGCCCGGCACCGACTCGACGTAGTAGCGCTGGCTCCAGGTACGGCCCCGGTCGGTGGAGCGGCGGATGAACGGCCCGCGCTCGGCCAGGTAGTAGGTGTCCTGATCGGGGGCGATGGACCGCTCGGCCTCCGGGTACTCCCGTATGTGGGCGGACGACCTCGCCCTCAGGCCCTCGTAGACCTCGCGCGTGATCAGATCGGCGCTGGGCATGGCGACGAGGAGCGTGCCGTCCCGCAGCAGGGTCAGGTTCTGGTTGCGGATGGACCCGGAGTCAAAGACGTCGGGCTCCGACCACGTGCTGCCGCCGTCCGTCGACCTGACGACGCACGCCTCGGCCGCGGGATGGCCGTGGCCCACGGTGCGCGACCGCCGGAACGCGACCAGTATCTCGCCGTCGGGGTAGACGACCGCGCTCGGACCCGGGCCGCAGTACCAGGTCTCGTCACGGTAGATGTCGATGTCCCTGACTTTTCTAAGTGGAGCCATTAGCGCGGTATACCCTCTATTCGGCATGGTCGAGGCCGACCCCGCCCCAGGTCCTTCGCTGGGGCCTCGGGACGACATGGCAGGGTGGCCCGGGTGCTGTTTGCATAGCAATCACTATGGCCTTGCGAAGGCCACATAAGGGTATGAGAATGGGCGCGGGATTCTCCGTTGCCACATGATCTGCGGCAGCGACCGGGGATGGGTTCCCGCCTCCGCGGGAATGACGGTTGTGCAAAGGTCTCCCTCCGCGGGAACGACGGTGTGGGGCGTACGGTTCATTTTCGTGCAATGACGGTTGTGCAAAGGTCTCCCTGCGCGGGAACGACGGTGTGGGGCGTGCGGTTCATTTTCGTGCCATGACGGTTGTGCAAAGGTCTCCCTGCGCGGGAACGACGGTGTGGGGCGTGCGGTTCACTTTCGTGCCATGACGGTTGTGCAAAGGTCTCCTCGGGGGAGAGGTCGATCCCCGCCCTCATTCAATCTTGCCCCTCGGGATCCTTGCGCAACCCTTCTCACTTGATGGGTGAGGATGAAGGCCGGTTTTCTGCAAGCTGGATCCCCTATCCAGGCGGGGCCTGGATTCCGGCTTTCGCCGGAATGACGGTTGTGCAAAGGTCTCCTCTGGCAACCCGCTGTCTTCAGGCCTCCTCTAGGATGCTGGCGCAGATGTACCTGGTGTCGCCGCCGTCGCTTTCGTGGTTGAAGTAGTAGGAGACGAATGCGCGTCCGTCGTTCAGGAGCCAGGCCTGGGGATAGCCGAGGTCGCGTATGCCACCGTCGCCCCGCACCACAATCTCATTGGCGGCGTCGATGTCGGTGCACTCCTCGTTCGCCAGGACAGCACGGATGCCCCAGTCGGGCCTTCGGTAGCCGTAGGTGAGGAGCGTCTTGCCGCTGGGCATCCGCAGCGGGCTCGTCGGGTAGCCCCAGACTGACTCCTTGCGGGCCGGCGACCACGTCCTGCCGCCGTCCTCGGAGGTCGTCGTATAGATGAACATGCTGTCGTTGTCATCGAAGAAGGTCGGCCTCATGAACGCGACGATGTTCCCGGACGGGGTCTCGATGACCTCGGTCTCGTTGAAGTGAGTCCCCAGCTGAGGCGAGGCGATGGTGCCCCGAAAGTCCCACGACATGCCGCCGTCCTCTGACGCCATCAGGACGGCGGAGAAAATGCGGTTTCTGGGATCGTCGAGGTCGGCGCCCCTGGCCAGGCCCTTGCTGTGGATCGGGAAGACCAGGGTGCCGTCGCTCAGCTCTATGACGCGCGACCTGAGCCCGAAGGGCGCGGAGAAACCGGGCAGCACGGGGGACCAGCCCGGCACCGACTCGACGTAGTAGCGCTGGCTCCAGGTGCGGCCCCTGTCGGTGGAGCGGCGGACGTAGGGCCCGCGCTCGGCCAGGTAGTAGGGGTCCTGGTCCGGGGCGATGGACCGCTCCCGCCCAGGGTACGCCCTTACCTCGACATCCTCCTCGGAGTGCGCTCTCGCCTTCACGACCTCGTAGACCTCGCGCGTGATTATGTCGGAGCTCGGCATGGCGACGACGAGCGTGCCGTCGCCCAGCAGGGTCAGGTTCTGGTTGCGGATGGGGCCCGAGTCGAATACGACGGGATCCGACCAGGTGTCTCCGCCGTCCGTCGACCTGACTATGCAAGCCTCGACAGCCGGATGGCCATGGCCCGCGGTGCGCGACCGCCGGAACGCGACCACGATTTCGTCGTCGGGGTAGACGACCACGCTCGGGCCAGGACCGCAGTACCAGGTCTCGTCACGATAGATGTCGATGTCTCGGACCTTCCTGAGTGAAGCCATTGCAGCCTCCTTTGTGGGTCGTGGGTAGTTTACAGTTATTAGTTGCTAGTTTCGAGTCGAGAGGGGGCGGCATTGTATAATGGCGGGGTACCATCGCCGGGCAAGGCCATGCTGCTTGCACTCGACATCGGCAACACGAACATTTCCCTGGGCGTATTCGACGAGTCCGGCGGTCCCCCCGAGTACACGCCGGGCGCGACGTGGCGCATAGCGACGGACCGCGCCCGCCTGGCCGACGAGTACGGACTGCTCATCAGCAGCCTGCTCGGGTCGAAGGGGGTATCGCCCGGCGAGATCGACACCGTGGCCATGTGCAGCGGCGTTCCGCCCCTGACCGGTGTGTTCGTCGAGGTGTGCGACGCCTACTTCGGGATCGCGCCGTTGGTCGTCGGGGCTGGGGTCAGCACGGGCATAAAGGTGCTGTACGACAACCCCCGCGACGTTGGGGCAGACCGGATAGTGGACGCGGCCGCCGCGCTGACCCTGTACGGGGGTCCGGCGATCGTCGTCGACTTCGGGACGGCGACGGTGTTCGACGCCGTCCGGGCCAACGGCGAGTACCTGGGCGGGGCCATAGCCCCGGGCATGGCGATTGCCGCCGACGCGCTGTTCCACAACGCCTCCCTGCTCCGCCGGGTGGAGCTGGAGAGGCCGCCGGAGGCCATCGGGCGGAACACGGTGCACGCGCTGCAGTCGGGCCTCGTGCTCGGCTACTCGGAGATGGTCAAGGGTATGGTGGCGAGGTTCGACGAGGAGCTCGGCGGGGGGAGCACGGTGGTTGCCACTGGCGGCCTGGCAGGGCTCATCGAGTCCGAGGCGAGGGTGTTCGACCACGTTGCGCCGAACCTGACGCTGACGGGGCTGCGCATCATCCAGGAGAGGAACTCGTGAGGCCGTTGGAGGGCAGGAGCGTCGCACTCGGCGTCAGCGGCAGTATAGCCAGCTACAAGGCCGTCGACCTTGCCAGCAAGCTGGTCCAGCTCGGGGCCGAAGTCGACGTGATGATGACCGCCGCGGCCAGGGAGTTCGTGGCGCCGCTCACGTTCGCCGCGATCACCCACCGCCCGGTCGCCGAGAGCCTGTTCGACCCGCGCTCGGAGATGTGGATCGACCACGTCGCCATCGCGGAGCGTGCCGACGTGGTGATAGTCGCTCCAGCCACGGCGCAGACTATCGCCAAGCTGGCGCTGGGCTTCGCGGACGACCCGATCAGCGCGACAGTGCTCGCCACCCCCGCGCCGGTGATCGTCTGCCCCGCCATGGACGCGAACATGTACGACAGCCCCGCGACGCAGAGGAACGTGGAGACGCTGGCGTCCCGCGGGGTCACCATCGCGGGACCGGCCGAGGGACGGCTGGCGTCGGGGCTGATGGGCAAGGGACGGCTGCTGGAGACGGCCGATCTGCTGGGATACGTGCGGCTGGTGCTGGGACGGACGGGCGACCTGGCCGGCCGAAAGGTCGTCGTGAGCGCCGGAGGGACGCAGGAGGATATCGACCCAGTCCGCTTCATCTCAAACCGGTCGAGCGGCAAGATGGGCTATGCGATAGCGGAGGCGGCGATAGACCGCGGGGCCGAGACGGTGATCGTGGTCGCGCCGAACGCCCTGCCGGCGCCCGTCGGCGCGAGGGTCGTGCACGTCGGGAGCGCGCTGGAGATGAGGGACGCCGTGCTGGCGGAGTGCGATGGCGCGGACGCGGTGGTGATGGCCGCGGCGGTCGCCGACTGGCGCCCCGCGGAGAGGGCGGAGTCGAAGATGAAGAAGGGCAACCGGACGACTCTCACGCTGGAGCTTGTGCGGACGCCGGACATCGCCGCCGAGATCGACGGCGACGGCCTGGTCAAAGTGGGGTTCGCGGCGGAGAGCGACGACGTAATAGCGAACGCCCGCGCGAAGGTGGCATCCAAGGGCCTGGACCTGATCGCGGCCAATGACATCACTGCCGAGGGCGCGGGCTTCGGGTCGGACACGAACCGGGTCACGCTCATCGATCGCGAGGGGAATACCGAGGAGCTGGGGCTCATGTTGAAGTACGAGGTGGGCCAGCGCATCCTGGACCGCGTGGCGGCGCTGCTGGGGAGCGGGGCCTAATACCATCTCGCTTTGAGTACGCCGTGAATTGCAGAACCGTACCTGTCGGCCGCAGGAAGCATACCCAATTGCGTCGGAATCCCTTTCGACTGGACTCGGCGGCAGGGCAATTGGCGATTGACGGACGGTGGTCAGAGCGAGTGGGTGTTGGCCACATCTGCAGCATCAGCAGGTCGTCGTTCGTGGTTGGCCGGGATCGGGCGCGGGCCTTTGTTGCTATCGGCTTGCTGCTGGGCCAACCGCGGGATTGCGGGACGAGGGTCCGGTTGGACCCACGGCGTCGGATCTTGCGTATCCCTTCGAGGACGCTGAACGGTAGCTGCACTCTCATGGTGTCCTCCCCCCCTGTCTCTGTTCTCAGAAGACCAGCCCGGGCACGACCAGGATCGCCCCCAGCAGAACGATCGCGCCGAGCGCGGCGGCCGTCCAGAGGAGGACCGACTTCAGCACGCTCCCCCGCCCGGTATGCGGCGCGGGATAGTCGTCATCCATCGCCATAGGGAGCGGCATCGTGGCCGAGCGGCCGCCCTGCGGCTCGTAGGGGTCGACGCGGCGCTTCCAGAACTCCGACATCATCCTGGGCTTGTCGAGATTGACCCACATAGCCAGCCTCCTTACTCGATTACAGCAGATCAGCACTCCGAATCGGTTACGAACTCCTCACATCCTACCTCACTGCGAATAGCGCCGGTACTTTGGAGTCATCGCCTGATACTCCGACCAGCCAATGAGCGCCCGGTCACACCCCTCAGCCCCGGTCATCCCCCGCCGGGCGGTGCATGTGCTCGGCGGGGGATGACATCGCTTCCGGAGGCCTTCAGGCGGCCCTTGCCGCCCGGCGGGCGTACACCCGGGCGGCCTGCACCCCGACTCCGCTCACGAGCACAACGAGCGCCAGCAAGGTCCCAGTCAACGCCAACTTCTGCACTTTCATCGCATACCTCCTTCGTTCTGCTTATGGAGCAGCCAGCTTTGGGGGTAAGCCGCGCTGGTCTTCCCAACGCGATCTGGCCGGCTGCTCCTGTTCCGGTCGTCACCCCCGGAAGCCCTGCCAGGCACATCTATCGCCTGGCAGGGGACGATGTATCGACCATAGGCGCCTCCTTCCATTCAAGCATCTGCAAGTCCATGATAGGCCCCGCTTATAATTTTCGCGTAATCAACAAGGCCTTTTTCGTAATCTTTTCATAAACATTTCCGGGTGACGCCGGGATGCCCGCCTTTTTGTGCCGCTTAGCTGCCACCGCGAGCCGACGCGCGGGCGGTGCTGCGGATTTCGCGCTCAGCCCACGCCCTGACGGCCTCGATGGCCTCTTCAGCCGACAAGGTGTGGAGGTAGACAATCTTCGGCGGACCCCAAAGCTCGCCCTCCAGGATACCGCGTACGAGGTTCCTCTCGATGAACCACCTGTCCCTTTCAGGAAGGGCGTCGTACTCAGCAAGGGCCTCCTTCGAGAGGATGGACGCCAGCGGCGGCGGCGCGGTAAAGGCAATATGCTCCAGCTTGTAGCTCCACCTCAGCGTCAGGCACGCCATCAGCCTAGCCTCCATCGGCAGCGGCCCCGTACCGTACCAGTACTCCCCGAACGCCTCCAGGAGCTGGGAGTCGAGCGAGTCCAGCCTCGCCAGCGCCGCCGGTGAGAGGGCGTCCCTGTGTGAGGGCCACTCGGCCATGAGATGGTTGGGCGGCACGTCACGGAAGACGTCCGGGAGCGCCCATGCGGTCCAGACCCCAAAAGTCGGCCTGAAGTGGCACACCACGGGCCATACGCCGGACCTGGCTGGCAGGTAGAGCCGGGCGAGATTCGCCCTGTCCTCCGGGGTGCGGAACTGGCCCAGAAATTCGTCGACGGACGCGGCGGCGTCCGAGCGCCAGTCGACGTCCTGCACGACCTCGGCGGCCAGCCACTCGACCACCAACCGCCTGGCCGCGGGAATCTCGTCGAGCAGCTCCAGCGAATGCGCCGAAAGCCCGATCTCCACGACTTCCGGCAGCGTGTCCGGCGCGGCGAGAAGCGCCTCCTCCAAGCGCCGCGCAAGGCCGTCCACCTCTTCGAGAAGGACCTTCCTGTTGTTCCAGACGAGCTCGAATGCCCGCCTCATCAGCGGGTCTACTGAGTCGAGCTTGGCCAGGGCCTCCCGCGAGAGGGTCGCGCCCATCGGCGGCAGAAACACCTCACCATCTCCGAACTCCATCTCGTGTACCGTATCGACCATGCCCGCGAGTATGCCCGACGGGGGCGGAAGATCCGCCGGGTCCTGGCCGGGCCTCTCCTGGAACGCCTCGCCGTACCCCAGCAGCACGGCGCGCCGGAACCTTGGGCTCAGCTCCTCGAACCTGCCCAGGGCCTCGGGCGGGAGTATCTCCGCGATGGGCGTGACCTCGTCCGGCAGCTCCCGCAGATACCGCAGGGCCGTGGTAACTCTCGTCACCTCGGACTCCTCCCGCAGGGCCTCTTGGAACTCGGATAGGAGCCCCTGGAACTTCGCCAGATCGTCCCCATCGAGGACCGCCTCGAACGGATGGGGAGTCGCCGGACCATCGGCGCCGCAGCCCGCGGTCAGGAGGAACAGGAGCGCCGCCGCTGCTATCGTTAGGGAGTATTTCATGGTGCACGCCAATGGTGTCTGAGCATACGTCCCTCCTTGTTGGGCCGCGTCCTGAGTTACTGCTGCCTTTCTGCGTATTCCGCTAGGCTACCCTTCTCCCGTTCCGGCTCCCTGTGGAATCGTAGCGTTCGCCTCTTGGCTGCATACTGGTCAAACTCGGATGGCCGATTCTTCCGCCATAGCCAGTAGGGTATCAGCACAAAAATGTCGAAGAACAGGAAGCCAAGGAATAGCATCCTGATCTCGTCTCCAGGACTAACGTCACGATTCCAGTAGCCTTTCCATCGCTGTGACCAGTCCATGCGAGGCTCCTTACGAAGACGCGGGCTGAAGTCTACAAACCATGATACGCCCCCGCGTATGACTTTCGCGTAAACAACAAGGCCCTGGCCATCATCTTTTCGTAAACATTTCCGGATGACCGGAGCTTACCCCCGGTTCTCGTATATCGGAGACGCTCTCTGATACTGTTCGATCCTCCGGCTGAACATCTTCCTGATCTCCTCATCGGTCAGCGGAG
The DNA here is from genome assembly GCA_965222445.1 of Dehalococcoidia bacterium. Lineage (GTDB taxonomy): Bacteria > Chloroflexota > Dehalococcoidia > Lucifugimonadales > CAJWER01. The sequence continues at coordinate 139,504 of CBDCTY010000002.1, forward strand.
GAAGACCCCACCTACCCACCGTCATACCCTGAGCGAATGTTGTTCCCGCGTCGCTCCAGAACATCTCCTTCAACCGGGGAGGCAGCCCCTCGAAATCGGCGACGAGCTCGGGGAAGACCAGGTCCTCTATGGGCGGAAGCTCGGCCGGGACCGCCATGAGCACTCTCTTCTGCTCCTCCGTAATCCTCTCCACACCATCGGCGACGAACGCCTTGGGGTCGATGAAGGCCAGCCATGCATTGGGGTCTCCGGGGTCCGGAGCGGTTATTATCATGGGGGCGCTGTACTGCCAGTCCCCCACGAACGGCTTCCTGATGCGGGGATCGAGGGCGTCGAGCTTTGCCTTCTCGTCGGGGGAGAGGGCGTCTTCCAGGGCTGGCAGCGACGCCCTGAAGTTCCCGGGCGTATAGAAGTTGGACACGCGGTCGGGAGCAGTCACCCCCTCTTCGGGCGGTTGTACGGACGACTCAGCATCGCCCGAATCAGCCGGAGGACTGACCTTCTGCTCCCACTCCATCCTCTCACGCTCCCGCTCGCCGAGCACCAGGAGCGACCTCACCGCCGCCTCATGCCCCAGGGCAGCCGCGTAGAATTCGATGTCGGCCCGCCCCTGCTCGTCCAGGCGCTCGTACAGGGCGAGGATCTCACCCTCGAGCGTCGCCCCGAAGGCCGTGCGGTCCGAGTAAGGCTCCGGCGGGAATATCCTCAGCCGCTCCTCCGACGAGGCCAGCAGCCACCCAGTCGCCCGCTCGGCGCCCAGCCGCTCGGCCAGCGTCTCCACGCCCTGGCGCTGCCTCGGCGTCATACCCTCGTACCTGGCAAGGGCCTCGCCCTCCAGCGTGGACGCGAACGGACCGAACGCCGGCGGGTCGTTGCGACCGCATCCTGCAAGCAGGAAAAGCAGGACCGCCGCTGCTATGATTGTGTGGGAGTATTTCATGGGACGCACCTCCTATGACCGGCTCGGCTGCATGAAGCTTATACCAATTCATTGTGACTACGCCGTGAATTCGTCATTCGTACGAAAATAGACACCCAGGCGACCACAACCGTCATTCCCGCCTTGAGCGGGAATCCATCCCCGGTTCATGCCTAAGGTCGTGTGACGATGGTTAGCCCCCCCCCCCCAATTGCATCCCTTGGTGTACAGTATGTGGCCTTATCACACCTAATTGGTATTAGCCGCACGTCTGGGCGGCCCTGGCATGGTGGCGAAGATCTGGCAGTCGCCAGAAGGAACTTCACGTTACCTCCCTCTCAGATGCGCACGGGAGGCCCGAACCACAGCGAGTATCCGGGCCTCCACGCTATCGCCGTCGGCTGGGCAAGCCATCTAGCAGGTTATGACGGAACTGGCTGACCTGTTCAGGGTAATCTCTCGCCCATCCGTCAGCCGCACGCCAGCATTGGCGCGGGACGGTGTGTTCGTTCGTTCCGCTGGCACACGCCCCGGTGACGCTGCGGCTCTGTCGCCAGACGTTGTACCAGCTGACGCCCGAGGTCCCGATGGTGGTGGTCCCCCGATACAGCGTCAGCCTTATACCAATTCATTTTGAGCGCATCGTAAAGCCGTCATTCCCGCGAAGGCGGGAATCCACTCCCCGGCCACACATATACGGCGGCATCACGGTGACTTGGTATTAGTCTGGTCGAGACGACGGAGGTACCGGAACATCGCCAGTAGGCGTAGCTCTTCACATTCTGACCAGACCTGCTGGGCGGGTTCAGATCCAACGCGCACTCGTAGCCTACCGCAGCAGCGGAAGCACCGGACGCTCCGCCTGCCTGTCCGCCCCGCTCCTGCACTATCTGAAGGTGCTGAGGCAGGGAGTCCAGTACCTCCTGTGGGAGTGGAGGCAACCATGCGGGCGGGGAGTCACCGTAGGCCATCCCTGACGACCCCGAGGCTCCCGACCCGCCGCCGCCGTCTGGCACGTCACCCCAGATGACGGAGAAGACCCAGTCATCCGTATCGACATGCACCACGCCGTCCACGTCGCCGATGATAGTCTTGTCCAGTAGCGCGTCCTCGTCAGGTGGAGGGCCGACGGCCATCAGGACCAAGCCCAGGATCAGGAGAATCCCGATAGTCAACGTTCGCTTCAACATCACACTTGCTCCTTTCTCTGACTTGCGATAGCCGCCAGCTACGGGAATACGCCTGAGGCTACGACGATATGAGAGGCGACTACCTGAGTTTGGTAAACCCCTGATGGCCTCAGTGAGCGGTGAACGCTCCGCATCAGGGGGCGATGTAAAGACATAAGCGCCTCCTTCCCTCCGATGTCTACCATCCATGATAGGCTCGGCGTGTTGCGTTGGCGTTGCCATCAAGGGCTTTTCCGTAATCTTTTCGTAATCATTCCGGCCTGGCGCCGGTCTCCAGGGCTGAGGGCCGTGATACACTCCCAGCATACGCACCCGGGCGCCGCACGTCGCCGCGGGTCAGTCCAGGAGCCCGGACGGGCAGTATTGAAGGAAGTCGAGGAGCTTAGGCGCGAGAACGAGGCGCTCCGGGCGCAGCTTGCCAGCGTGGAGACCGAGCGGCAGCGCCTCGAGGTCCTGGTGAGGACCTCGCCGGTGGGCGTCCTGGTCATCGACGCCAGGACGAGGACCGTCGTGTCGGTCAACCAGGAGGCGGAGCGCATCTTCGGCGTCCCGCCCCGTCCGGGCAGCAGCCTGGAGCGATACCAGGCGGTGGCGGCGTACCGGCGCCCGGACGGGCGCCAGTACCCCATCGAGGAGCGCCCCCTGTCCCGTGCGCTGGACAGGGGCGAGACTGTGCGGGCCGAGGAGATCCTGCTCGACCGCCCGGGCGGCGGAAAGATCACGATCCTCGCCAGCGCGACGCCGATCCGCTCCAGGGACGGGGAGATCGAGTCGGCCGTCGCCGTCATCCAGGACATGACGCCGCTGGAGGAGGTGGAGAGGCTGCGGAGCGAGTTCCTGGGCATGGTGAGCCACGAGCTGCGGTCGCCGCTGGCCGCCATCAAGGGGTCCGCGGCCACCGTGCTGAACGCCTCTACGCCATTCGATACCGCCGAGATGCTCCAGTTCTTCAGGATCATAGACAGGCAGGCCGACCGCCTCCGAGACCTGGTCAGCAGCCTTCTCGACATGACAAGGATAGAGGCCGGGATACTGTCGCTTACGCCGGAGCCCGTCAGCCTGGTGCACCTGGCCGACGAGGCGAGGAACACCTTCCTGAGCGGCGGGGGGAGGCATCGCGTCGACGTCGATCTGCCGGTGGACCTGCCCCTCATCGCCGCGGATGAACGGCGCGTCGTGCAGGTGCTGAGCAACCTGCTGGTCAATGCGTCCAGGTATTCGCCCGAGTCGTCCACCATCAGGGTAACGGCGTCCCGGGTGGAGGACTCTCCCCACCTGGCCGTCTCAGTCTCCGACCGGGGTATGGGAGTGTCCGCCGACCGGCTTCCGCACCTGTTCAAGAAGTTCTCGCGGGCCGGGGGTGATGGGGAAGAGCGGAGGGGCGAGGGAGCCGGGCTGGGCCTCGCCATCTGCAAGGGGATCGTCGAGGCCCACGGGGGCCGCATCTGGGCTGAGAGCGAGGGCGAGGGACGGGGCACGCGATTCACCTTCACCATTCCCGTGGCAGAGGTAGAGGAAGCCGCGTCGGCAGCCGGCGCCGCCCGGGAGACCACGGCCCGTGCCGCCCTCCCCAGGGCCGGCAAGCGGACCCGGGTCCTGGCCGTGGACGACGAGCCGCAACTGCTGAGGTTCCTGAGGAGTGTACTCTCGGACGCGGGATACACGTCCTTCGGGACCGGCGACCCGACCGAGATACTCCCCCTGATGGAGGCGGAGGACCCCCATATCGTCCTGTTGGACCTGGTGCTGCCGGGGACGACCGGGTTCGACGTGCTGAAGCGCATACGGGAAGTGTCCGAAGTGCCGGTGATCTTCCTGTCCGCACACGACAGGGACGAGGAGATAGTTAGGGCTCTCAGCCTGGGCGCCGACGACTACATGGTCAAGCCCTTCTCGCCGTCCGAGCTGCTGGCAAGGGTCGAGGCGACGCTGCGCAGGAGGGCAACGCCGGAACGGGCCAAGCCGCGCGAACCCTACCGGCTGGGAGACCTGACGATCGACTACGCGGACCGCAGGGTGACGGTGGCAGGCAGGCCCATAGAGCTGACCGCGACCGAGTACGGGCTGCTCGCCGAGCTTTCCGCCAATGCCGGGCGCGTGGTGACCCACGGCCAGATACTGCAGCGTGTGTGGGGGCCGGACTACTCCGACGAGCGGGAGCTCGTGCGCGTCATTGTGGTGCACCTGCGCCACAAGCTCGGCGACGACGCGCACGACCCCAAGTACATCTTTACCGAGCCCCGCGTCGGCTACCGCATGGCCAAGCCGCAGTAGCTCTCCAGGCGCAATTAGACCAACATAGCGGGATCACACTCAGGCCAACGAGCTCATAGCCGGTATGGAGAGTGAGTATGTGATTGCAGACCGAGCATAAGTCCTCACGCGTACCCACTTTTGTTTTCAGGTACAAAAGCCCACCTCACAACCCACGTCGTCTTAGCAAATGGCTGGCCTTCACACACCGTCACTCCGGCGAAAGCCGGAGTCTAGGGGCCGGGGACTGGGTTCCGGCCTACGTCGGAACGACGCGGTGGATGGGTCGTCTTATACCAATTCATTTTGAGCGCGCCGTAAAGCCGTCATTCCCGCGAAGAGCCTGCCCCCGAGCAGTCGGGGGCGGGAACCCACTCCCTGGCCGCACATATACGGCGGCATCACGGTGACTTGGTATTACAAACTTGGGTACGCGTGAGGGGTCCAGTCGGGGTTCCTTATGGGCCGTCAGTCGTTCCGGCCCTCCTCGAATCCGTCATCGCCGAAGTAGGGGGTGGCATTTGTCCCGTCGAAGGTTACGGGTCCGAGATTACTGAGGTCTATGTTGCCGAAGTTGACGTAGCCGCCGCTGTCGTCCTGCCAAATCCTAATGTAAAGGGTCTCGCCGCGCTTCGGTCAGTGGCCTCGGCCAGTCCAGCCAGTCCAGTCGTATTCCGTGTCGTCGCTTGGCGCAGCGGCCTTTTCAAGAACCGTGTGCATGCCCAACCCGTAGGCGTGAAGCCCTATCACAAGGGCGGTGCCAATAAGCAGCCTCTTTGTCCAAGTTCGCCAGTTCCGCATGGTTTTATCCCCCTCTTGGTAGACGGGGCTCGCCCTAATTGGGGCGAGCCCCGTCCCTGCCTAGCGACTACGACTTCCCTTTGTTGGACTGGCGGCAGTCGCCGTCTACGGGAGTACGCTTGGGGCTCGGTCGAATGGAGAGGCGGCTACCTAGTTGCTGGTATCCCCTGATGGCCCCGCCGAGCGATGAAGAACGCTCCGCATCAGGGGACGATATATGGACATAAGCGTCTCCTTTCATCCGAGGTCTACCCATCCATGATAGGCTCGGCGTGTTGCGTTGGCGTTGCGATCAAGGGCTTATCCGTAATCTTTTCGTAATCATTCCCGGGTCTTGGCCGTGGACGACGAGCCCCAGCTGCTGAGGTTCCTGAGGGCGTACTCTCGGACACCGGATACGCGTCCTTCGGGACCGGCGACCCGACCGAGATACTACCCCTCCTGGAGGCGGAGATGTCTAGCAGGTGATGTTTGCCGTCCTGCTGCCGTTGAGATTGTACTCAGCGCCGTTGGTCAGCCTTACGCCGAACCTGCCTCGGTGTTGGTACTTGTAGGTCCCTGTCGAGCACGCACCGGAGACGCTTCTGCTCTGTCGCAGTACCCGAAGCCAGCCGCCATCCGATGTGTCCAGCCGCTTGTACGGCGCTACTCGCTCCAGAGTGAGGGCCAGCCTCGTCCTGGACACGTTGGAGACTCCGCCGCAGTTGAGGTACGCATCGGCGTAGACGCCGGATGATCCGGACTTCACAGGCGGGTTGATGTAGCGATTGCACGGGAACGACTGGCTGGCAGTAGCGCCCTCGCCGCCGCTATTACTAGGCGTGCCGTCATCGGAGTAGAACGCCAGAACGTCCGGTGGTAGGCGATCTATCAGGGCCCGAGGTATCTCGGGTACCCATGCCGGAGGCGGGTCGCCCTGGTCGGTTGCCGGCGGGTAGATCTCTGGAAGCGACGTATCCACATTGAACCAGAAGATGGATATCTCTGTTCCATCGACGATCATCGTTACCTCGCCGTCGGGTGCCAGCGCGCCGGGAGTACCGTGCTCTATCCAGTGCAGCGTCTCGTCCAGCGTCGGCTGTCCACCGGCCTCTGGTGTAGGCGGAGGCGGAGGCGCGGCTGCGGCAAGTACCAGGGTCAATACGACCAGAATCCCAATTGTCAACGTTCGCTTCAACATCACACATTCTCCCTTCGTTGGACTTGCGGCAGTCGCCGTCTACGGGAAGGACGCCTGGGGCTCGGTCGAATGGAGGGCGACTACCTAATGCTGGTATCCCCTGATGGCCCCGCCGAGCGATGAAGAACGCTCCGCATCAGGGGGCGATGAATGCTCATACGCGCCTCCTTTCATCGAGTGTCTACGAGCCATGATAGGCACGGCGTGTTACTTTGGCGTTACCATCAAGCCCATATTCGTTACTTTTTTGTTGCTTTTTCGGCGTACAGGGTCCCGGGCCGCGCAGATCCCGCCCCTTGGGTTTCTGGCTACGCAGGAACGGCGGTTGTAGACGCTGGCTGGGGCACTCCCCCGCCGCGTGCGGGCCGAGAAGATGCTACTCGACCGCCTCGGGCGTTATGCCTCGGATGCACCGGCGACCGGGGAGCTTGCCCAGTCGGTTGGAAGCTCCTCCCGGCCAGCCGCATTCTCTCCGGCTATGCGGCCGAAGACTGCGCCTGCCATCAGGCCTGAGCCTCCGGGGTAGTTGTCGTAGAAGAGGCCGCCTACGAGCTCTCCGGCGGCGTAGAGGGAGGGGATGGGCCTGTCGTTCGAGTCGAGTACGCGGACCTGCTCGTCTATCTTCAGGCCGCCGAAGGTGAAGGTGATCCCGCACGTCACGGCGTACCCTACGTAGGGCGGCGTGTCGAGAGGCAGCGCCCAGTTGGACTTGGGCGGGTCGATTCCGAGGGTGCCCTTGCCGTCGAGGGCTGTCGGGTCGAAGCCGCCGGGCTGCACGGCGTGGTTGAACTCGCGGACGGTGCGCACCAGCCCTTCGCGGTCGATCCCGAGCATGTCGGCCAGGCCGGCGACCGTGTCCGCCTCGGCTTTCGAGACCTGGGGAATCCTGTACTCGTCCCGCAGGAGCGCGGTCGTCCTGGCGTCGAAGAGCTGGAAGGCCGCGCCGTGGGGCCGCGTGAGTATCTCGCGCCCGTACCTTGCGTAGGTGTAGTTGCGGAAGTCCGCGCCCTCGTCCAGGAACCTTACGCCGTCCACGTCGACGACGATGCCGAAGGGGTAGGAGTGTTTCTGGTAGAGGTCGGCGATCTTCCGGTCGCCGAACGGGGGCGCGTTGAGGTCCCACGCGACGGCGTGGCAGCCGCCCCAGTCGCCGAAGGGCTGGGCGCCGACGTCGAGGGCCATGCGGATGCCGTCGCCGGTGTCGAACTGGGTCCCCCGCACTTTCGCCGACGCCCAGGCCGGCCCCAGGTGGCGCTCGCGCATCTCGGGATTCGCCTGGAAGCCGCCCGACGCGAGGACGACTGCGCCCGCGCCTATGGTCCGCTCGCCGTCGGGGAACCGCCCGGTCACCCCGGTAACGCCGCGCTCGTCGGCCTCCAGGCGGACCGCAGCAGCCTCGTACGCCACCGTCACGCCCGCCCTCTCGGCAAGCTCGAAGAGCCGGTCGGAGAGCCCGACGCCCCCGCCGACGGCCTCGACGATGAGCCCACCCCAGAAACGGACCCTGCCGCCGCGCTCGAACGCCTGCCGCCCGTATGCGAGGGCCCACCGGACGCCCCGGTCGAGCATCCAGGCCATTGTGGGGTACGACCGGGAGGCCAGGACGCGCGACAAGCCGGGGTCGGCACGTCCGCCGGTCATGCGCGTCATGTCGCGCTCGAACGAGGACTGGGGGTACTCGCCGAGGTCGATCCTGGCGGTCTCCCGCTCGGTGAGGTCGGGGACGAGGTCGAAGACCTGCTCCGGCGCGTCGTAGGCGAACCTGAAGAGCCCGCCGGTGAAGTAGGTGTTCCCACCGCGAAGGTACTGCGGCGCCTTCTCCATCACGAGCACGGACGCGCCGGCCTCGGCAGCGGAGAGGGCAGCGCAGAGGGCGGCGTTCCCCGCCCCCACGACCACGACGTCATACCCCGCGTCAGTCTGGGGCATGGGGCTCGATCTGGCATTCGTCATTCCGGCCTTGAGCCGGAATCCATAGGGGCGGAGTGGGGCTGGGCCGCGCGACCGGGCAGGGGCGGGCGGATGGCAAGGCCACATAAGGGTATGAGAATGGTCGCGGGATTCTCCGCTGCCACAGAACATGTGGCAGCGACCGGGGATGGGTTCCCGCCTGCGCGGGAACGACGGTTTGGGGGAACGTTTCATTTTTCATAGTGATGACGGCTGCGCAAAGATCTCCCTGCGCGGTAATCACCATGGCCTTGCGAAGGCCACATTAAGGGATGAGAATAGCGTCGTCTGTTGGCATGGTCGAGACCGACCCCGCCCCAAGTCCCTCGCTGGCGCCTCGGGACGACATGGCGCGGTAGCCGAATGCCATTTTCCTAGCAACGATGAATCTGGATGCGCCTCCCATCCGTTTTCGTGGCGTAGGATTCCTGACCGTTTCATGGCGTAGGCTCCCTGACGGCGAGGGCGATTGCGAAGTACCTGTGCTCCATGTCGATGCGGGAGGAGTAGTAGAGCTTGTCGCGGCCGTCGGGCTCGGGGATGACGCTGGCGTTGGAGCAGTAGAGGCTGTCGTAGCTGCTTAGCGAGTCGGGCGAGAGGATAGGGCCGCTGTCCTTCTCCCAGTGTATGCCGTCCTCGCTGCGGGCGACGGCCAACTCGCAGATATGGCCGTAGGAGGTGTAGTACATCTCGTACACTCCGCCGCGCTTCAGCACGAAGGGGTAGAGGACGTTCCTGAACTCCCACGGCTCGGTGGAGCGCAGGACGGGGCCCGGGCGCATGGACCATTCCAGGCCGTCGACGCTGTCCGCGTAGAAGATGACCATCGCGCCGTCCGTGTCGAGGTTGGTGTACCACATCCTGTAGACGCCATCCTCGAATATGATCGTCGGGCAGTAGACGTCGGTCCTGAGGGGCTCTTTGCTGTGGAGGGTCCACTCGATGCCGTCGGGGCTGGTCGCCATCCTGAGGTCGCACATGAGGTTGTGGCCGGTGAGCCACATTCGGTAGAGGCCGTCCTGCTTCAGCACTTCGCCGTCGGCGCTCCGCAGCACAGCCGGCACGGAGAAGTAGCCGGACGGATCGCCGGGGACTAGGACCGGCTCGTCCAGCCGCTCCCAGGTCACCCCGTCGCGGCTCTCGGCGTATCCGATGCGGTGGTACTCGTTAGGAGTGCGGTCGCTGCCCGAGTACCACATGCGGTACCGCCCGCCGTCCTTCACGACCATGGGCGCGTGGATGTGGAAGGAGTCGAAACTTTTGGGACGCAGCGACAGCAGGGGGTTGGCGGGGTGCCGTGTCCAGACTCGTCTTGTGACGGCTTCCAGCGACATGGTCTGCACATCATACCAACTCGCACCGCAAGCGACGGGGAACTATTGATGGCACAGAGGTGTTGGATCCAGATGATGCGAGTATGAGGCACCTCAAAGCTGGAGGCGACTATCACGCCCGGACTCCCCTGGCACCAATCTCCGCGGGGCCTAGCCTTCCCCCCAGGAGACACTTGTGTAAGTCAGAGGCGAGGGGTCGTCGCAGGAGTAGTTTAGGTCACGTGAACCTGGACCGGCCGGGATTGGGTTCCCGCCCCGTATCGAGTACGGGGCAGGCTCTGCGCGGGAACGACGGTGTGGGGGGCGTGCGGTTCATTTTCATAGCAACGACGGCTGTGCGAAGGTCTCCTCAGGGGGAAGGATTTGGCCACCGGCACGGCTACTGGCGGCGTTCCTTCGCGGCCTCTATCTGGGCTGCCAGGAGGGCCTCGTCGTAGCCAAGCTCGACGGCCTGGGTCATGTCCTCCTGCACCGCTTCGTCGTTGCCCAGGATGGCGTTCGCGATGGCCCTGTTGACATAGCCCAGCGGGTGGTAGGGATTGAACTTGACGGCGCTGTCGTAGTCCTGGACCGCCGCCTCGATCTCGCCCAACCCGACGCGGGCTATGCCCCTGTTGGCGAAGGCACGTCCGTCGGTGGGCTCCAGCCGGATTGCCTCGTTCAGATCGTGTATCGCCCTCTCGTGCGAGCCCTGCCTGGAGTAGGCGATGCCTCGGTCGACGTACGCCCTGCTGTTCTCAGGGTCGATCTGCAGGGCGCGGTCGTAGTCCTCAATCGCAGCTCCCAGTTCGCCGTTCCGGGCGTACGCCGTGCCGCGGTCGATGTACAGAGCGGGGTCGTTGGGAGACAGCTCGATGGCTATGTCGAGGAACTGGAGGGAGTGGTCGAGCTCGCCGGTCAGCATCAGCACCAGCCCGGTGTTCGCGTAGGCGCGGTAGTCGTCCTGCTCCATGTCCATCGCCCTGTCATAGTCGGCGAGGGCAGGCTCGAACTCCTGCAGCTCCTGGTAGGCCTTGCCGCGCCCCAAGTAGAGCCTGGCGAGGTCTGGTAGCATCTCTATGGCCGTGGTGTAGTCTTCGATGGCCTGCCGATACTTGCCGAGCTGGGCGTTGGCCTCGGCGCGGTCGACGTAGTTCTGCGAGTTGCCCGGGTCCTGCTCGATGGCGATGTCGTAGGCGGTGACCGACTCCCTGAGGAAGCCGAGCTCCGTGTACTTGTCACCCGCGTCTATCAGGAATCCCGTGTTGTCGGGGTCGAGCCTGTGGGCCTCGTCCAGATGTCGGAACGCGATGTCGAACTCGCCCAGCGCGCTGTAGGCCGCGCCGCGGTTGTAGTACGCGGCGGCGTTGTTCGGGTCGAGGTGTATGGCCTCGGCGAAGTCGCGTATGGCCTCGCGGATGGAGCCGATCTGGCCGTGGGCGGTGCCGCGGTTCGTGAAGATCTCAGAGCTGGTGGGGTCTAGCTCGATGGACCTATCGTAGTCCCTGACGGCCTTGTGGTACTCCCTCAGCTTGGCGTAGGAGTTAGCGCGGTTGTTGTAGAGCCGGGCGTCCTGGTCGTCCAGCTCGATGGCCTCGTCGTACGCCCGGACGGCGCTCCGGTACTCACCGAGGCTGGCATAGGCGTAGCCCTTGATGGAGTGTGCGCGCACGCTCTCCGGGTCGAGCCTGGTCGCCTCGTCCAGGTCCTCGATGGCCTTCCGGTACGCGCCGAGGCCGATGAATGCGTTGGCCCGCTCGAGGTACAGCTCGGAGCTGCCGTCGTCAATGGCGATGGCGGCGTTGTACTCGACCAGCGCGTCTTGGTGCTTGCCGTCGGTGAGGTACTGGCGCCCAATGACCCTGTGCCTGGCGACCTCCTGGAGCTGCTGCTCCGTCAGCCGCTCGCATGCCGCCAGGGACAGGACGAGCAGCAGGGCGCACAACGCCAGGAGCGAGTTTGTCTTGGGTGCGAGATTGATCATGGCCACTATGATTCTAACGCACGAGAGGGTTATTGGGCGCAGAAGGCCTAACTCGGTTATGAACCAGTCTTTAGCTCAATAGAGCCAAGAACGCTCAACCTTGCAAGCGTCCTCCACATCGCCCACCACGCCCCCCTGAGGGGATGGATTCCCGCCTGGCGCGGGAATGACGGTTTTGGATGGCCTGGGCCTGCAGGGAATACACGGTCCACGACAACGTTGGGCGGATGTCCAGTTGTACGGGTGATGGGATTCGCGGATAATGGGGACCGCCATGGACAGCAGGAGAATAGTCATCACAGCGGGCGACGTCGAGGTGACGGCTGAGTTGAACGACACGCCCACGGCGGACGCGGTCTGGGAGGCTCTGCCCTTCGAGGCCGCCGCCAGCACCTGGGGCGACGAGATCTATTTCGGCATTCCGGTCACCGCTGAGCAAGAGCCCGGCTCCAGTGCGGTAGTCGAGATGGGGGCGGTCGCCTACTGGCCGCCCGGCTTCGCGCTGTGCCTCTTCTTCGGGCGCACGCCAGCCAGCCGGGGGAACGAGATCCGCGCGGCCAGCGCCGTGAACGTGATCGGCAGCATCGACGGCGACGCGACAGTCCTGAAGCAGGTGCCCGACGGCGAGGGGATCACCGTCGACCGGGGCTAGCCACGGCGTAGGAGCGCGGCCACTCATATCGATTCCAACACGCAACCCGACCGGTCCGCTGGGTCTCCTTCTCCCCTCCTCCGTTCCACAACTCACTACTCTCGATCCCCTCTCTTCTCCCACCCCCTGGCACGCTCCACCGCGCGCTGGAACTCGCCGTAGAGCCTGTGTCGCTCCGCAGCGGGCATTTTGGCCTCGAATATGGCGTCTCTCCTCCACAGTGCCTCAATCTCGGAGGGGCCGTCCCACATGCCCGTTGCAAGCCCCGCAAGGTAGCCCGCGCCGAGAGCGGTCGTCTCGGCCACGGCGCACCGCTCGATCGGGACGCCGAGCACGTCGGCCTGATGCTGCATCATCAGCCGGCTCGCGCTGCCCCCGCCGTCGACTCGCAGGACGTCGATGCCGAGGCCCGCGTCGGCCTCCATCGCCTCGACGACGCCGCGCGTCTGGTACGCCGTGGCCTCCAGGGCAGCCCTAGCCAGGTGACCGGCCGTCGAGCCTCGCGTCAGGCCGACTATCACTCCCCGGGCGTCAGGGTCCCAGTAGGGGGCGCCCAGCCCCGTGAACGCCGGAACCATGTACACACCGCCGTTGTCGTCGACGGTTTCCGCCAGTCTGTTCACCTCCTCGGACGACTGGATGATCCCCAGACCGTCGCGCAGCCACTGCACAGTGGCCCCGGCAGAGAAGACGCTCCCCTCCAGCGCGTACGTCACCCCACCGCCGATGTCCCAGGCGATGGTGGTTATGAGCCCGGAACGTGAGGAGACGCGCGTCTCTCCTGTGTTGGCCAGCACGAAGCAGCCCGTGCCGTAGGTGCTCTTGATCATGCCGGGCCGGAAGCAAGCCTGGCCGAATAGGGCCGCTTGCTGGTCTCCGGCGACGCCGGCGATCGGTATCTCCTGCCCGCGAAACAGGTCTGCCTGGGTGCGGCCGTATATGCCGCTCGACGGCTGTACGTCCGGCAGCATCGCTCGCGGGATGTCGAGGGCATCGAGCAGGCCGTCGTCCCACTTCAGCTCCGCGATGTCATAGAGCATAGTGCGCGACGCGTTCGTGACGTCCGTCGCATGCACGGCCCGGCCCGTGAGGTTCCACAGCAGCCACGTGTCGACCGTCCCGAAGAGCAGGTCGCCCCTCTCCGCCCGGGCCTGACCCGAAGGCACATTGTCGAGGATCCACCGTATCTTGGTCGCGGAGAAGTACGGGTCGATGGGCAGGCCGGTCTTCTGCCGGACATGGGGCCCCATCCCTTGACGCTCCAGCGCATCGCAGATGGGGGCCGACCGGCGGCACTGCCACACGACCGCATTGGAGACTGGCGCGCCCGTATACCGGTCCCATACCAGCGTCGTCTCGCGCTGGTTCGCAATCCCTATCGCCTTGATCTGCTTGGGGGAGACGGGGGTCTCCCCCAACAGCTCGTCCACGACGTGCAGGCACGAGTCGAGTATCTCCCGCGGAGAGTGCTCGACCCAGCCGGGCGAAGGGTATATCTGGGCAATCTCCCGGCTGACCCTCCCGAGGACCCCGCCGAAGCCGTCGAGGAGAAGCGCCGTCGTCCCCGTGGTCCCCTGATCGATAGCGAGAATATAGCCGGACTGTGCCACCGTCTGGTCTCCTTCGAGGCTTACCCGACACCTCTACTTAGCCACGACTCCGCCGTTCGTGTCAACGACGGGTTCTCAGAGAATGGCACGCAACGAATCACTGGTAAGCATCCTCATGATGGATGGCGCTGCCGCACGGCCAGCGCCGTGAACGTGATCGGCAGCATGGACGGCGATCCGGCCGTCCTGAAGCGGGTGCCGGACTCGTCGTCCCGCTCTCGTCTTCCAGTGGCAGCTCGGGCGACGGCGAGCGGATCACGGTCGAGAGAGCCTAGCGGCGGTTCAGGCCACGCGGCACCTCCCCATCCTGCCCCACAGGAACGACGGCGACGGCCGGGGTTCCAGAGCATCAGACGGAGCGCTCCGGCGGGCCTTAGGTGGGCCACGACCCTGTGCGGAAGCGGGAAGGCGGGTGACTCGGCGCTGCCGTACGCGGACGCGGAGGCATCGCCGTCGAAGGCCACAACCGCTTGTGTATCACGGGCGCAGATGCCGAATATGTAGTGGGTGAATTGGGCCCAAATGCCCGCGCGAGAGCCTTGATTTCGGTCATCCGTCCCTCGGTATAATTAGCCCACGACGGCGCCCCGTCCCTCGGTTGGGAAAGGGCCAGCCGCCGGTCCGCAGGCGAGCAGAAAGGCGGCTATCCGCCGCTCCCGTCTGCACCGCTCTATCGAGGTACTGGTTTGTTCGCGCATCTTCACAATCACACCGAGTTCAGCCTCCTGGACGGACTGAGCCGGATCGAGCCCCTCATCAACCGTGCGGCGGAGCTCGGTATGAGCCACCTGGCGATCACCGATCACGGCGGGCTTTACGGGGCCATCGACTTCTACCAGGCAGCGAAGACGGCCGGGATCACCCCGATCATCGGCTGCGAAATGTACGTCGCTCCGGGAAGCCGGCACGACCGGAACCCGAACGACAAGAAGCCGTACCACATGACCGTGCTGGCGAAGAACCAGGCGGGATATGCCAATCTGGTCAAGCTCGTCACGGCGTCCCACCTCGAAGGGTTCTACTACCACCCGAGGGTGGACAGGGATCTGCTGGACAGGCACAACGAGGGCCTGGTCATCCTGTCGGGCTGCCCCAGCGGCGAGGTGCCGAGCCTCATAGCCCAGGGTCGAATGGACGACGCCGAGTCGACGATCGGATGGTACCGGGAGCGATTCCCGGACTACTACCTGGAGCTGATGGAGCACGGCGGCATCGAGGAGCTTCCGCGGATCAATGCGGGGCTGATGGAGCTCCACCGGGACCTGGGCATTCCCGTAGCGGCTACGAACGATAGCCACTACATCAGGAGGGAGGACGCGCCGCTTCAGGACATCCTGATCTGCATACATACGAACACCAACGTCGACGACCCCAAGCGGCTGAAGATGGACGAGGACTCCTACTACCTTAAGAGCCCGGAGGAGATGGCGGCGCTCTACCCGGACACGCCCGACGCCATCTCGAACACGATGCGCATTGCGGAGATGTGCGATCTGGAATTCGACTTCAACCGGCTCCACCTGCCAGAATACTCGGTCCCGGAGGGGATGGACGCCGACGAGTTCCTGGCAAAGCTGTGCTGGGAGGGCCTGAAGAGACGGATCGACCGCCCCGGCCAGGAGGAAGAGGCCCGGCTCGCATACGAGCTGGAGGTGATCGGGCAGACCCGATACGCCAACTACTTCCTGGTGGTGTGGGACATAGCCCGGTTCGTGCTGGAGAGAGACATCGCGTTCGCCGTCCGGGGGAGCGCGGCAGGGAGCCTCGTGCTCTACTGCCTGGGCGTGACGGACGTGAACCCGCTGCTGTACCGGATCGTGTTCGAGCGCTTCCTCAACGTCGAGAGGCGCGAGATGCCCGACATCGACATGGACTTCCAGGACGACCGCCGGGAGGAGGTCCTGAACTATGTGGTGGAGAAGTACGGGCGCGACCACGTGGCACAGATCATCACCTTCGGCACACTTGGGGCGAAGGCGTCGATCCGCGACGTGGGCCGCGCGCTGGCCATGCCCTACGACGAGGTGGACAGGGTGGCGCGGCTGGTGCCCAGCCGGCTCAACATGAAGCTGGAAACGGCCATGGCCGAGAGCGAAGAGCTCCGGGAGATATACGAGGCCGACGAGAGCATCAGGAAGATGGTCGACTATGCCCGCGCGGTCGAGGGGACGATCAGGCATTCGAGTACACACGCCGCCGGCGTCGTGATATCCAAGGAGCCTCTCGACACCCTGGTCCCCCTGCAGCGGCCGCCCAAGGGGGACGACGAGAGCATCTCAACAACCCAGTACTCCATGGATCCCGTGGCATCGCTGGGGCTGCTGAAGATGGACTTTCTCGGTCTCTCGAACCTATCGATACTGGCGAAGGCACGCGGCCTCATATCCAAGACCCGCGGCTTGGACGTCGACCTGCGCCGCGTCCCGCTGGACGACGCCAAGACACTCAAGATGCTTGGCGACGGGGACACCGTGGGCGTCTTCCAGCTTGAGGGCACGGGCATGACGAGCCACATCAAGCACCTGAAGCCCAGCTCGATGGTCGACGTCGCCTCCATGATTGCGCTCTACAGGCCCGGGCCGATGGACCACATCGACACGTTCATCAAGGCCAAGCACGGGGAGATCGAGGTGAAGTACCTGCACCCCGTCCTGGAGCCGATACTGGAAGAGACGTACGGCGTGATCGTATTCCAAGACCAGGTGTTCCTGATAGCCCAGGCCTTCGCCGGGTACTCTCTCGGCGAGGCGGACGTGCTCAGGAAGGCAATGGGCAAGAAGGTCCCAGCCATCATGGCCCAGGAGAAGGGCAAGTTCATCGAGGGAGCGACCGGCGGCGGATATCCGCTCGACCTGGCCAAGAAGGTCTTCGCGCTGGTCGAGCCTTTCGCGGGATACGGCTTCCCTAAGGCTCACGCCGTGAGCTACGGCCTCATCTCCTACTGGACGGCCTACCTGAAGGCCAACTTCCCAGAGGAGTACATGGTGTCCCTGCTGAACGCCTACTCGGACAATACCGACAAGCTGGCCGCTTCCGTAGCCGAGTGCCGCCGCCTTGGGATCCGGGTATTGCAGCCGGACGTTCTCCTCAGCCAGGCAGAGTTCTCCGTAGAGAAGTCGAACGGGTCGACGGAGATACGGTTCGGGCTGGCAAACGTCAAGAACGTGGGCGGGTCGGCCATAGAGCCGTTCGTCAAGTCGAGGGCCGAGGCGGAAGAGCGGCCCGGCTCCATCGAGGAGATGTGCCGGGCGGTCGACATGAGATCCCTGACGAAGAAGACGCTGGAGAGCCTGACGATGGCTGGCGCCCTCGACCGATTCGGAGACAGGGGGGCGATTCTCGACACGCTCGACCGCATACACTCCCTGGCCCAGAGCGAGGCGGCTCTGAAGAACTCCACACAGACGTCGATGTTCGACATGCTGGGAGAGTCGATGGACGCGCCCCTCTCCCACATCGACCTGCCATCGGTTAGGACGCCGGACGCGGAGAAACAGCAGTGGGAGGCCGAGCTCCTAGGCGTGACCTTCTCCGGGAACAAGCTCGACAGTCTCGTAGGAAGAAGTGCTGGAGAGGCCATAGTGTCCAGGTCCCAGATCGGCGAGGACAAGAGCGGCCAGAAGGTGCAGCTCGTGGGTCAGGTGTCTTCCGTCAGCGAGAGGACGACGAAGAGCAACCAGCCCTACATGATAGCCAACCTTGCGCTGCTGGAAGGCGACATAGACGTATTCGTCTGGCAGAACGTCATCAAAGAGACGGAGGGCGTGTGGGAGACGGGCAAGCTCGTCGAGGTAGAGGGCACCGTGACGGTAAGAGGCGACCGGACGAATATCTCGTGCCAGGGGGCCACCGAGTACGATCCCGAACGTATGCCAGAGGAGCGGCACGAAGGCGTGGTCAACGGGCCAGCCCCGCTTCCCGCAGCCTCAGGAAACAGGAACGGCAAGAGTGTGAACGGGAGTCCAACGCCGCCTTCCGCATCAGTCCCTCAGCCGCCGAGCGATAGCGCGGAACCACCCGCCTTACAGCGATCCGCAGACCCGGCACCTCCGGCCACCCAGCCAGAAAAACTCATCGTCCGGCTGCGGGAGAGCGGCGAACGACAACAGGATCAGCGGATGCTGGAGGACGTGAAGAGCCTGCTGCTCAGCAGCCCCGGCAGCGTCGGCATCGGCCTGGAGATCGCGGCGGACGGCAGGCTCTTCACACTGGACTGGCCCACGGTCAAGGTAGACATCACGGACGACCTGCTGCACGGGCTGCAGGAAGCGCTAGGCGACGGCGGCAACGCGAGGGTCGTTAATCCATGAAGTGGGCCACCGCCGTCACCGCCCCCACCCAGACTCAGGCCGAGATCTGGCGGGACATGCTGATCGAATCGGGGATGCGAGCTGCCGTTCACCCAGGGGACACATCGACCTTCTTAGGACTCTCGCCAAAGCCCTGTCGGGTCATGGTCGCGGAGGAAGATCTGGAGTCCGCTAGAGAAGTGCTCGCGAGTGCATCGGACAGGCCGCCCCCCAATTGACCCCGACCAACCCTACGAATAGAATCTCGGCATTCCAAGTCACCGGGAGCTTCACATGCAGACCGTTGGAGAAGGCGACTACACGTACGAGCTAGTCCCATCGTGGCCGAACGTCCCCAAGTACTGGACTCTCGGCATGGTTTCGGACGGCGCGGTCAACTCCAGGGACGAGGTGCACATTTTCAGCAGGGGCCTGCACCCCCTGACGATATGGACACCCGAAGGGGAGTTCATATCCTCCTGGGGCGAAGGCCAGTTCTCGGCCAACCCCCACGGCATCTACATAGCGCCCAACGACAACGTGTGGCTGGTTGACCGCGACTTCCACATAGCGACCGAGTACACGCCTTCAGGCACGGAGCTGAGGAACTTCGGGGAGAAGCTCGCGCCCTCGCCGTCCTTCGTGGGGGAGCCTTTCAACATGCCCTCGGGCCTCGCGATAGCGCCTGACGGCAACATATTCGTGTCCGACGGCTACGGCGGTCACCGCGTCCACAAGTTCAGCGCCGAGGGGGAGCTGCTGCTCTCTTGGGGCCGGCAGGGCACCAGGCCGGGCGAGTTCGCCCTGCTCCACAACGTCTGGGTCGACAGCCGCAGCCGCGTCCTCATATGCGACCGCGAGAACCACCGCATCCAGATATTCGACGACGTCGGCAACTACCTCGACGAGTGGGTGGATCTGATTGCGCCGGGCGACATCTGGATCAAGGACGACGTGGTGTACGTCGTCGAGCAGGGCGGGGGCTGCGGCGTGAGCATCTGGACGCTCGACGGCGACCTGATCACCCGCTGGCGCGGTGACCGCGGCCCCGGCAAGGGGACCATCAGCGCCGGTCATGGCATATGCGTGGACTCGCAGGGCAGCGTTTACGTCACCGAGATCGGCGACGCGCAGCAAGTCGTCAAGTTCCAGAAGACCTAGGGTGACCCTACTGCGGCGGCTCGCCAGCCGCGGTCTCGACCTGCTCTTCCCGCCTGAGTGCGCGGTGTGCAGCCGCGAGGGCAGCTTCCTCTGCTCTCCCTGCGAGCCACGGCTGCCACGCCTAGCCCAACCGTACTGCGGGACGTGCGCCGAGCCGGACCAGGCGCCCCTCTGTTCATGGTGCCGCGCGAGTGCGCCGTCCTACGAGAGGATCAGGGCGCCCTACAGGTACACGGGGCCGGTGCGTGATATGGTCCACGATCTCAAGTACGCCAACATAAGGGCGCTGGCCCCGACGCTGGGCAGCCTGCTGGTCGACTACCTAGAGTCTCAGCGTTTCGACGCGGACGTGCTTGCGCCTGTGCCGCTCCACGCCCGTCGGGAGCGACGCCGCGGATACAACCAGTCGTACCTGCTTGCCCGCGAGGTCTCCCGGCGCGTCCAGATGCCGATGGCTGACGACCAGCTGCTGCGGTCCATCGACACGCCCCCGCAGGTAGCCATGAGCGGGAGGGAGGAGCGGCGGCAGAACATAGACGGCGCATTCGCGTGTACGCAGAACGTGACCGGGTTGCGGGTCATGCTGATCGACGATGTTGTTACGACCGGCAGCACGATGTCGGCGTGCGCCTCTGCGCTGAAGGACGCGGGGGCCTCATCGGTCCTGGGCCTGGCGCTAGCCCGATAGCCGAGGGCCACTGGCCATCGGACAAGCATCTGCGATAGGGACGGTTCTCGCTGATTCAGCCAGCCATCTAATCGGGGGAGCGATTGGAACAGCGGTACCTGTGCCTACCGAACGGATCGCACATGCGGGTAACTGACGATCTTGTCGTCGGAAGTTGCCAGCGGACAATTGTGCACCCTGGCTGTGGCGACGATTATCTGGTCGGAAGGGTCGCGGTGAAAGGCGCCGGGCAGGCTGGTCGATTCGATTGCGATTTCCGGTGTCAGGCCCAAGAGGGAGATTCCGGGGTATCGGAGGGCCGCCCGGAACCACTCGGCCAGCTCGACAGGCAGATCCAGGCGTCCATACTCGCAAAGCTTGGCCACCTCCCAACAGGAGATCGCACTGACACCTATCCGGTCGTCTTCGTTGCCGGCGATCTCCTGTCGCTGAGTTTCGCTCAGTCTGGAGGGATCTATCGTCCACCACACCCAGGCGTGAGTGTCCAGGACGATCATTCCAGGACCTCCCATTCGTCCACGGCAACCGGATCGTACGGGAGGTCGTACCGGTATGGCTGGCCTCTCAATGGGTAGCGGTCATCTCCCAACGGGACTCGCTTCACAGCCCATCTAGATTCAGGCTCTAGAGTGAAGTGCTGTCCATGCGTCAGGACATAGATGCGCGGGTTCGCGCCAGAGACGTCGACGACCCGGTACATCGACGCGTCTCCGCTCTCCAGGGCTTCGTGTGACTTCCGGCTCGACACCTCCAGTTCGGGCCAAGCCAGGGTAGGCGACTCAGTGCCCTTCACTTCGATTCTCTCCGTCTTCCCGTCTATCGAGACCCTGAGGTCAGCGCCGTCCTGGTCTTCTTCGATCTCAGCCTGGCTTCCGTATTTGTCCTTCAGGTGCTTGTTGACAATGTACATTGCCTTCTGTTCAGCAAGGCGACCAGTCAGCGCCCGATGCTCTGATGGGGTGAGGGCGATCGGGATCGATGGATAGAGGTCGGGATTGCCCGACCCCGACTCAGTTTGCAGGCCGTGTCGGTCTGGGAGGTCAGGAAGCGACATAGGAACTTCATGGCCAGGGTCGTAGCTCTGCCTTTTTTGAGATCTGAGCTCCGCGGCACGATCCTTAGCCAGCCGCATCGCGGCTTCCTGTGTCTCCAAGTTGTCATCTGGATCTGCGATCAACCGGAACTGGCCGCGCCTCACCAGCCAAACCTTGGGGGCACCTCCTTTCTGTACGGAGTTGCCCATCTCGATGCCCTCCTTAGAGATGTAGTAGTTGGACGGGAGGGTATCGATGGTATTGGGTGCAAACGGACCTGCCGGCCTCTCCAGGAACTCTCTGAGGTGGTCCCTTTCCCAAACACGCGGAATACGCGCCTCTTCACGTAGGCCGTAGACATGCTCCCAGAATGTAGTCCGCGCTCCGGCCATCATTGCCACACCTATTCGGCTCGCTGAGGTAATGTGATGTACGTAGTGTAGTGTATACATGGTCTCCACGTCAAGACACACGATATGCCATCCGCCGAGCACCATCCCCTCTGTTCAGCAGGGGCGGGCTCCGAAGGATGTCACATAATTGCGCCGGACGAGTATCCCGGGGTAGGAAAGGCCGGGTGTAGCAGCACTAGCCACCGGCCCACCGGCCCTGATACACTCCCGCCATTATGGAAGACAGTCTGGCGTTTTCACCTGCTACGGAAGTACGGCGGCTGATCGCCGAGCGCGAGGTATCTCCCGTCGAGTTGACGGAGCTGTTCCTGGAACGCATCGACGCCCTCGACGGCGAGCTTAACTCGTACCTGACCGTGACGGCCGACCGCGCCCTCGCGGACGCCCGGGCGGCGGAGGATGCGGTGATGAGGGGCGAGGAGCTTGGCCCGCTCCACGGTGTGCCCATATCCGTCAAGGACCTTGAGATGTCCGCGGGGGTCCGCACGACCGGAGGCTCGCTCCTCTTCGAGGACCGGGTTCCGGATGCTGACTCCGCCGTCGTAGAGAGGGTGAAGGCGGCTGGCGCTGTGATCCTGGGCAAGACGAACACGCCAGAGTTCGGCCTGCTGGGCCACACGCAGAACCGGCTTGGGGACCACTGCCGGAACCCCTGGAACACGGACCGCACGACGGGTGGATCGAGCGGCGGCGCGGGAGCGTCTATCGCCGCCGGTCTCTGCACCCTCGCGACGGGGAGCGACGGCGGCGGCTCGATACGGATACCGGCTGCCCTGTGCGGCATCTACGGCATCAAGCCTACCCAGGGCAGGGTGCCTCTCTACGCCGGGGTACCCTCGCCGCCATTCGCCAATCACTTCAGCCAGTCCGGGCCGATGACCCGCACCGTCAGGGACTCCGCGATGCTGCTTCAGGCGCTTGCGGGCCACTACCCGAAGGACGTCAACAGCCTCAGGGCTGCTCCTGGCGACTATCTCGGCGCGGCCGACTCTGGGATCGACGGCCTCAGGGTCGCCTGGAGCCCCGACTATAGCTATGGCGCCGTCGACGCGGAGGTGGTCTCGCGCTGCCGCGAGGCGGCCCTCGCCTTCGAGGAGCTCGGATGCACCGTCGAAGAGGTGGACCTCGGCCTGGAATCGCCGTTCGACGCCTTCTGGACCCTCTTCTGCGCCGTATCCAACGCCCGTTACGCGGCGATGATTGGGGACAGGAGCGACCTGCTCACAGACTACGGACGCACCTGCATCGAATACGGGGCGACGGTGACGGGACCGGACTACGCCAGGGCCCTCGGAAAGCGCGCGGAGCTGATGATGGCCTTCGGCAAGCTGCTGGACGAATACGACCTGCTGCTGTCGCCCACGGTGTCGGCCGGCGCGTTCCCCGTGGGCGAGCCGCCTTCAGAGATCGACGGGAAGTCCGTCGACACCTTCAGCGGCTTCTTCCCCTTCACGTATCCGATAAATATGATCGGCTATCCCGCCGCGAGCATCCCCTGCGGCTTCACGAGCGAGGGCCTGCCGGTGGGGCTGCACATCGTGGGGCGCTGGGGAGACGAGGAGACGGTCATCGCCGCGTCGGCCGCCTTCGAGGAGGCCCGGCCCTGGGCCCACAATAGGCCCCCCGTCTCGTAGAAGACCGGCCCAAACCACAGTCCCGCCCGGATCCATGGTCGAAGGCGAGAGGAGGAACAGAATGTCAGGCTCACCCGACACCAGGCCGAACGTGCTCGTCTTCTTCTGCGACCAGTTGAGGCCCGACCTGCTCGGCTGCTACGGCGGCAACATGGTCCGTACGCCCAACATGGACGCGCTGGCCGCCGACGGCACTGTCTTCGAGAACGGGTTCACACCGACGGCCATCTGCTCCCCGGCCCGCGCCAGCCTCATGACCGGGCTGTACGCGCACAAGCACCACATGTTCAACAACTCTACGCCGCGATACTCCTACTGCGAGCACCTGAGACCCGACATGAGGATGGTGCAGGACTGGGCGGCGGACGAAACGGCCTACGAGACGGCGTACTACGGCAAGTGGCACATCGGGCCGCCCCAGGACCTGTTCGATTCCCGGTTTGAGCACGCCCACCGGCCGCCGTATCCGGGCCGCACGCCGCTGTTCGCGACGGGGCACGGACATCCAGGCACAAGGCTCGGGCCTCTGGTCCAGAGCTTCGGGGGCGGAAAGGCCGGCACGCTCGACGTGCCGATGGACGAGTTCCCGGACGTCATGGTCGCCAAGTACTCGAACGATTTCCTCCGTTCGCGCTCAGGGGAGCGCCCCTTCCTGCTCTTCTCCTCCCTGCCCGGACCTCATTCGCCATGGATGGTGCCTGAGGAGTGGGGCATTCGGTACGACCCAAAATCGATACCCGACTGGCCCAACAGGTACGACGACTTCGACGGCAAGCCCATCAACCAGAAGAAGCTGCGGATTAACGAGACCATCAGGCAGGAGCAGGGCGGAGACGAGACACTGAAGGACCTGTTGTCCGCATGCTTCTCATACCTGGAGCTGGTCGACGCCCAAGTCGGCGAGGTCGTAAGGACCCTGAAGGAGCTGGACCTGTACGACGACACCGCGATCATCCTCACTGCCGATCACGGCGACATGGCCGGCTCCCACGGCTACCTTAGCAAGGGGGCCTACATGTACGACGAGATCTATCGCGTCCCAATGCTGTTCAAGCCCCCTGGAGGCACTGACGTAAGGCGGGCCAGCCAGCCGGTCAACCTGATGGACGCGACCGCCACCATCACGCATCTCATGGCCGGCGAGGAGATGCGGGACATAGGCTCGGGCGAGCTGGACGGCCGCTCGATGGTGGGGCTGGCCCAGGGCGAGACCGACTGGTACAAGGACGTGAACTTCAGCGAGTACCACGGCGACTGGTACGGCCACTACTCCCAGCGGATGGTGACGGACGGGCGCTGGAAGCTGGTGTGGAACTATGGCGACCTGAACGAGCTGTACGACCTCCGGGAGGACCCCCACGAGCTGACCAACCTATACTACGACGCCTCTTACCGGGCGACCCGGGACAGCTACTGGGAGAAGTTGCTGGCCGAGGCCAACCGGTTCGAGGACGGGCAGTCCATACACTGGAACAGCAGCGACCGCATAGTCGAGATAAACGAATACGGGCTGCCGATGGGATCGGTGTCGCTGGAGGGCTGAGGGACCGCGAAAGGAGGCCACGAGGGATGACTACGACGGACGCTCGAACCACTAAGCCGAACGTGCTCGTCTTCTTCTGCGACCAGCTCAGGCCGGACCTGCTCGGCTGCTACGGCGGGAACATGGTACGCACTCCAAACATGGACGCGCTGGCGGCGGACGGCACCCTATTCGAGAACGGATTTACCCCTACGGCCATCTGCTCCCCTGCCCGCGCCAGCCTGATGACCGGGCTGTACGCCCACAAGCACCACATGTTCAACAACTCGACGCCGCGGTACTCCTACTGCCAGCACCTGAGACCCGACATGAGGATGGTGCAGGACTGGGCGGCGGACGAGACGGACTACGAGACGGCGTACTACGGCAAGTGGCACATCGGGCCGCCTCCGGACCTGTTCGCCACTCGCTTCGAGCACGCCCACAGGCCACCCTACCCCGGACGCACGCCGCTGTTCGCAACGGGCCACGGGCATCCGAACCCGAGCCTCGGGCCGCTGGTCCAGAGCTTCGCCCACGGCACGGCAGGCACCTTGGACGTGCCCATGGACGAGTTCCCCGACGTGATGGTCGCCAAGTATTCGACCGACTTCCTCCGGTCACGCTCCGGCGAGCGTCCGTTCCTACTCTACTCCTCCCTGCCCGGACCCCACGGTCCGTGGATGGTGCCGGAGGAGTGGGGGATACGGTACGACCCCAAGTCGATACCCGACTGGCCCAACAGGTACGACAACTTCGACGGCAAGCCCATAAACCAGAAGAAGCTGCGCGCAGTCCAGGAGTTCGGTGTGCCCGAAGGCAAGGGATCAGACCTGAAGAACGCCCTGGCCATCGGGTTCTCGTACCTGGAGTTGGTCGACGCCCAGGTCGGCGAGGTGGTGAGGACCCTCAAGGAGCTCGGCCTGTACGACGACACGGCTATCATCCTCACCGCCGATCACGGCGACATGGCCGGCTCTCACGGCTTCGACAGCAAGAGCGCCTACATGTACGACGAGATATACCGTATTCCTATGCTCTTCAAGCCGCCGGGCGGCAGCAAGGTCAAGCACGCCTCGCAGCCGGTCAACCTGATGGACGCGACGGCCACCATCGTGGACCTGATGGCGGAAGAGGACGTCCGGGACATTGGCTCGGGTGAGCTCGACGGCCGCTCGATGCTGGGGCTGACCCAGGGCGAGACCGACTGGTACAAGGACGTGAACTACAGCGAGTACCACGGAGACTGGAACGGCCACTACTCCCAGCGGATGGTGACGGACGGGCGCTGGAAACTCGTGTGGAACCTGTCCGACCTCTGCGAGCTGTACGATCTCCAGGAAGACCCTCACGAGCTGACCAACCTCTTCTACGACCCAGGCCACCGCGCAACCCGCGACGAGTACTTCGAAAAGATCGTCGCGGAGGGCGAACGCTTCGACGACGGTCACCTGGCCCTGCTTTCCCCCGAGATAGAGACCCGGCTGGCAGACTCCATAGTCGGGCCGCTTAAGGGGATTGGGCGCTGAACAGCCTGAACGCCTGGGGCCTCCGGCCCCGCGACCCAGGCTCTCGCAGCCATTCCATCCAGTCCAGGTGACTGGTTGAACTCACTACGCCATCTCACGAGCACGTCCCAGATCGAACGGGAGTGGTTGGAGTCCACCCTCCTGCCTCTATGCGGCCAGATACGCAGCCGAAGCTCCCGGCCCGACGCTCTCAAGGGCAAGGCCATATACTGCCTCTTCTACGAGCCCAGCTTCCTGACGCGGACGTCCTTCGAGCGGGCCGCGGAGATTCTCGGCGGCACCGCGTACCACACGGAGGACGCATCTCAGTTCTTCCCGATCAACACACCGCGCTACGTCGACAACGTCATCGGGCTGCTCGCCAGTATGAGGATGGACCTGGTAGTCCTGAGGAGCAGCGAGAGCGGCGTCCTGGATACGGCAGCCGGCGCGGACGCTCTCCCGATAGTGAGCGGGGGCAGCGGGGACGACCACCCGACCCAAGCCCTCGCCGACCTGTACACGCTGCACGACGAGCTTGGCGGCGTGGACGGCGTCAACATCGCGGTCGTCGGACGGCTCGAACACCGCAACGTCAGCGCCCTGCTCACGGGCCTCGCCATGTTCGATGACGTGCGCGTTACCCTGATGCCCTTCAGCGGGCAGGCCAGCCCCGACGTCGTGAGCTACTGCGAGGAGCGGGGCGTCCGCTTCGAGGTCGTCGACTCGGGGGACACCGGGCCCCTCTCGGAGATGGACGCGATCTACCTGAACGGCCCCCGCACGCTTGCCCACGCCGAGCTCTTGAGGTCGCGGGGTGCGAACACCCTTCGCATCGACGAGGAGCTCATGTCCGGCCTCAAGGCGCACTGCGTCATCCTGGACCCGATGCAGCGCAGCGGCGACTTCGACGTGCAGGTGCAGGACCCGCGGCTTGCCTTCTACCGGCAGGCGGGCAACGCCCTCGTGATCAGGATGGCCCTGCTGCTCCAGATGCTCGGCTAGCCGGGCTCGTCCGCCCTTCTGGGACGGCGGCCCAGGAACCACACGGCGAGCGCCGCCGCCGCAAACGCGACCACCGCGAGGACCCAGCCCTCGTACCACGCTCCCCCGCCACCGGTCGCTTCGCCAACCCCTCTATCGACGACAGACACAGCCGGCACCGGCACCGGAGAGGCGGTAGGCGATGCCGTCGCACTCGGCGTGGAGGAGGGTGCCCTCGTCAGCGTCCGGGTAGGTGTGCTGGACGGAATCAGCGTCGGTATGCTGTTCGGCGTGGGCGTGCTCGTCGATGTCGGGGCGGGTGTGCTGGTCGGCGCCGGGGTGGGAGTACTGGTCGGCGCCGGCGTCGGCGTGATGGTCGGTGTCGGCGTCGGCGTGATGGTCGGTGTCGGCGTGGCCATGCTCGTCAGCGTCGGCGTGGCCGTGCTCGTCGACGTCGGTGTGGGTGTGCTGGCCAGTGTCGGCGTGGGCGTGCTGGTCGGCGTCGGGGTGGGTGTGCTGGTCGGCGTTGAGGTGGGCGTGCTGGTCGGCGTCGCCGTGGGTGTGCTCATCGGCGTCGGCGTGGCCGTGCTCGTCGACGTCGGCGTGGCCGTGCTCGTCGGCCTCGCCGTGGGCGCGCCCGTCGGCGTCGGTGTGGGCGTGCTCGTCGGTGTTGGGGTGGGCGTGCTCGTCGGCGTCGGTGTGGGTGTGCTGGTCGGCGTTGGCGTGCTGGTCGGCGTTGGCGTGCTGGTCGGCGTCGGCGTGGGCGTGCTGGCCGGTGTGGGTGTGCTGGTCGGCGTCGATGTGGGTGTGCTGGTCGGCGTCGGCGTAGGAGTGCGCGTCGGCCTGGGTGTAGGCGTACGCGTGGGCAACACGATGAAGATGGGCGGGGCCGGGGCACGCGTGGGCGTGGCGGTGGGCGTGGATGCGCTTGTCGGCGTCGCGGTGGCGATACTCATTGGCGTGCTTGTCGCCGTGCTCGTAGGAGTAACCGTGATGGTCGGTGTCGGCGTTGAGGTGCTCGATGGCGTTGGCGTAGGTGTGCCTGTCGGAGTAGGCGTTGGCGTGCGCTCACTTTCCGGCGCGGGTGTACTGGTCGGGGTGGCCGTGCTGGTTGGCGTGCTGGTCGGTGTGTTGGTCGGTGTCGGCGTGCTCGTCGATGTGGGCGTGCTGGTCGGGGTGGTGGTCGGTGTCGGCGTGCTCGTCGATGTGGGCGTGCTGGTCGGTGTGTTGGTCGGTGTCGGCGTGCTCGTCGATGTGGGCGTGCTGGTCGGTGTGTTGGTCGGTGTCGGCGTGCTCGTCGATGTGGGCGTGCTGGTCGGTGTGTTGGTCGGTGTCGGCGTGCTCGGCGATGTGGGCGTGCTGGTCCGTGTGTTGGTCGGCGTGGGTGTAGATGTAGGCGTACTGGTCGGCGTGGGTGTATTTGTTGGCGGCGGTGGAGGCACGCTCACCGCGATCGTGTCGGAGTGCTGGCTGCCGCTGCCGAAATACGTGATGGTTAGGGAGTCGCCCGCCTGCACCCATACTCGTCCGTCTCCAGCGGCGTCGGATGCAGAGTCCGCGCTCGGCGTGATGCTCCCGCGGAAGACGCCCGAAGTCGCACTCGGAGAGGAGTTGGTCGAGCTGGTCACCTCGGAGAAGCCTACCCACTCCCCATCCGTATCGGACGTGCTGGCCACCTTCACGCGTAGGCTATTCGCACCGTATGAGTCCACGATTTCGAACAAGAAGGCGATTTCCACGTTGCTCCCGGCGTCAACATCGTTCAGCAAGGAGACCGCACCCGATGCAGGATTCAGGTCGTCTACCAGGTTCACTACACCGTTGACCTTCGCCGACGGTAGCGGATCGAACACGAGAGGCGTCCTTGCAGGGTTGCCCGCGTCGAAGGCGCCGCTGAGGGAGTGTACAGAAGTGTGCGGGGCGCCAGTCGCCAGATTCCACCACTCGGTCTGGGACACGGCTGCAGGGACTGACGTCCACTTTGCCGTGCCGCTGCCCAGCGTGCCCAGAGAGGAGTCATTGACGTAGAAGGCTACGGGCTCGTCCGCCTCCGCCGTGCCGTCCTGGAACGACACGCTCCCCGCGCCGATAGCGACCTGTGGAGCGCCGCTCTCGGTAAGCAGGACGACGAAGACAGGGAAAAGGATCAGGGCCAGCAGCGCCCGACGGCGCAGCCTGAAGGTCCGACGGTTCACGGACTAGGAACTATCAAGAAATCATCGGGCTGGCGGAGTACTGCCCTTCGACCCTTCGACAAGCTCAGGAGAGCCGCGCTCAGGGCGAACGATGATGTAGATGACCGTTCGTACTGAGCTTGTCGAAGCACCTTCTCTGATAGTTCCTCAGAACTGCCCGCTCGGGCGTCGGATCGACGACCTACATAGTAGAGGCCCATGCGGATCAGGAGTCTAGTCGACGCGCCACCAGCAGGTCGTCCCTGCGCTCCACTGCGATGGCGAAGTCGAATGCGTCGACGCGCAGGGCCCAGTCGAGGTCCTGAGGATGGAAGTGAGGGCGGGCCGGATCGCCGTACTTGGGGGCCTGATCACCGGCGAGCACCAGCGACCGGACCGACTCCGGGTCGGGGCTGCGGCCCTCGATCAGGTTCCTCATGTACATGGCGCACTGCTCGTCCTCGTCTGTGCGGACGAGCGCATCGCCGCCCATCGCGACGATGGTGACGAGCTCGGGGGCCTCCCGCCACAGTGCCTCCGCAGTGGCCCTGGCGACGACGAGAGAGCCGACGTAGGTCCTGTCTGCATTTGTTGCCGCGGTGACGCCGAGGGTGCCCGCCGACGTTCGCTGCACGAGGGTCTTGCCGTCCACCTCGGCCTCAGACAGCTCGAAGGGCGAGTTGCCGAAGTCGAAGCCATCCGGCATGACTCCGCCTACCTCTCCGACAGCGAGGTCGGCCAGCCCCCGGCTCCGCAGGTCCAGGGCCTCGTCCACGCCGGCTACCAGCAGAATCTCCCTGGCACCGCGCGAGAAGGCCACGGCAGCCGTGGTGAAGGCCCGGAACACGTCGATGATGACGACCGTTCCCCGGGCGTTCCTGGCACCGCCCTCCAGGCTGTCGATTAGGACTCGCATTGCGGCGAGCGCGCCTCAACGTCGCCCAGGGCCTCCAGAACCTTGACGTACCCCTGAATACCGTCTTCGCCGTGTCCCGCCACTATCGCGGCCCTGTATATCTGGGCGACGGAAGGGGTCGAAATCAGGGGCAGGCCCATCTCAGTCGCCGACTCGAGGACCAGCCTGAGGTCCTTGTGGGCCAGCTTGATCATGAATCCGGGGTCGAAGCTGCCGTCCAGTATCGCCGGGCCGAGGTTTTCGATCATCCATGAGTTGGCTGCGCCTCCGGACATGGCCTGCAGGACCGCCCCGAGGTCCGCGCCCGACCTGGCCGCGAACACGAGACCCTCGCACATCGCCGCCATGTTGCCGAGCCCGGTTATCTGGTTGGCGAGCTTCGTCACCTGGCCCATGCCGTTGGCGCCGCAGTAGGTGATCTTGCTGCCGATCGCCTCGAGCACGGGCATGACCCGCTCGACGGCATCCCTGTCGCCGCCGACCATGATCGACAGGGTTCCGGCCTCGGCCCCGCTTACGCCGCCGCTGACGGGCGCGTCGATCATCTGGACGCCCTTCTCGGCCAGCCGCTCCGCTATCGAGCGGGTCACCGACGGCGATATGGTGCTCATGTCGATCACGACCGTGCCCGGGGCCGCGCCCTCGATCACGCCCTCCGGGCCGACTATGACGTGCTCCACGTCGGGGGAGTCGGAGACGCAGGTGATGACGATCTCGCTGCCTCGCGCCGCCTCCTTCGGCGATGCGGCCGCGGACGCGCCCGCGTCGGTCAGAGGCTTCATACGGGCGGCGGTCCGGTTCCACACTGTGACCTCGTGCCCGGCCTTCACGAGGTTCATGCACATGGGCGTGCCTATCAGTCCCAGACCAACAAAGCCGACTCTGGCCATGCGGAAGTCTCCTGACAGCGCCGAAGCAGGTACGGGCGCAAGGAATCGGCGCAGATTATAGCATGCCCGACAGCCCGGCCTGGACCGGGCTCTGACCTGGCTCAATTGTGGGAGGAACACCATCACACCTTCTCAACCCAAAGACCGACTCGCGGATATCATATTCGAGGAGACGCGACACATGAGAACCGTATGACGCATGAGCGACCAACGCGATATGGAGAGGCTGGCGCGGGGTGACATTGCCGCGCTCGGCGCCCTAGTCAATCGGTACCAGACCAAGGTGTTGTGTGCCGCCTACCTGATCACCCACGACCTCGCTCTGGCTGAGGATGTCGTGAGCGGTGCCTTTCTCCGAGTCTTCGAGCGGTCGGCACAGTACGACGCCACGCGCCCTTTCGGGCCGTGGCTCTACAGAATAGTCGTGAACGATGCCATCAAAGCCGTGGAACGCCGCGACCGTACGACGACGCTGGACCGAGGAGACACTGGAGCGCCGGAAGCTTCGACCGACCCGGAGACCGTCGCGGTCGTGAACGAGGAGCGAAGGGCCGTTCGTGACGCTCTGGCGCGGCTAACACCGACGCAGCGAGGCGCGGTCGTCATGCGGTACTTCCTCGACCAGTCCGAGTCCGAGATGGTCGAGTTGACCGGCAGAACGCCGGGCACTGTCAAGCGCCATCTACATGACACACGAGCGAGGATGCGGCAAGTCCTCCACCGCGTCCTTAGCGTAGAGTGAGGGGAGCAAACATGAACGACTCACCTATTGATGGACCTCTGAATCGAGACCGACTTACCGACCTCGCGCAGTATGAAGTGTCGGACGATCATGACCTATGGCCCCTCATCGAGGCCAGCGTCCGCAAGACCCCAGCAAGGAAGAAAGCGCTACTACGCGTACTCCAATACAATCCCAGAGTGCTGTCGCTGATGATTCTTGGAGGCGTGCTGGGCGGGCTGTGACACACTGAGGCTGAACGAGATCGCCAGGATTGCCGGTTCGCTGGCGATTTCGAGCTAGGCTGGAGTCACCGCAGCCGCACTGCACGCGGATTTTGCACGTCAGTACCGGAGCGATTCGTACCTTCAAGGCGCCGTGATTTCGCCTCTGGCCCGGTATTGTTGAGAGGTATGGATCCCCGCCTCCGCGGGAATCACCATAGCCTTGCGAAGGCCACATCAGGGGATGAAAGTGGGCGCGAGATTCCCTGTTGCCAGATGAACTGCGGCAGCGACCGGGGATGGGTTCCCGCCCCCGACTTCTCGGGGGCAGGCTCTGCTCGGGAACGACGGTGGGGGGGGGCGTGCGGTTCATTTTCATGGTAATGACGGTTGTGCAAAGGTCTCCCCGCGCGGGAAGGACGGTCTGGATGGGCCGCGCCTATAGAGATTAAGGGCTCGATGGTTCGTGTCGTTGTCCAGTGAAAATGTCAGGGTAATTGTTCAATGATTATGTCAGTAGGCGTTATCTCCAGGGTGGTTGGGTGCCGGCCTGTTTGGGGTGGCGTGGTGTTGGTCTTGGCTGGGTTGCGGGGTGGGGTTTCCTGTAGGCTCCTCGCTCCGTTCCGTCGCTCATCGCCTACAGGGTGTATGAGAGCGCCGGTGGAGTCTGCCACTGGCGTCTCGGCAGGGAGATGGCCGTTGGAGCGTCTGGTGCTGCGAGCCCTGAGCGTCGCAGGCTCTGGGGGTGCTGGCTTAGCTGCGAGTGTTCTGCCGTGGTAGGTCACCACGATGCTGCCGTCGAGCCGTTCCTGGACCTCCACTGTGGCGCGCGCGTAGCTGGCCCTGTGATCATCGGACAGTAGCTGGATGGCGGCGCTGTCGAACTGGACGGTGTTGTCGTTGGCGACAGTGCGCAGGTACTTGAAGCAGAGCGTCTCATCGAGGGAGACGCCAGCAGGGAGTGGGCGATAGGCTGAGCCTGGCTGGGCTGGTGCGACCGCGAATCGCTCGTTGTAGCGTGGGATGAAGTCCCAGAGCACCTGGTTGGCCTGCTCGATGGTAGTGACGCCAGCGAGCCTGAGCTCAGAGACGAGGCGGTCCTGGAAGGTGCCCCAGACGCGCTCTACGCGCCCCTTCGCCTGCGGTGTGTGGGCCATGATGAGACGGATGTCCAACTCCTCCAGCGCCCTGCCGAACTGGGTGGGGTCGCGTCTACCCCGAAGCTGCTCGTCGAGGCTCTCGGGCTCTTTGGGGGAACGCTGAAAGATGCCATGCCTGTCGCTGTACAGGGCCAGGGGGACTCCGTGGCGCTCGATGGTGTCCTTGAGGCATGTAGCCGTGGGCATGCTCCCCGTATCGGGGTACGGGGCAGGCTCTGCTGTCTGAACAGGGCGAAGGGGATTGTCCCGGTGGCGTCGTCCACAGCACCGACGAGGGTCAGGTAGGGTCCTCGGCCCTCCAGCCAGTCGTGCCGGTTCCCGTCGATCTGCAACAGCATCCCCTCCTGGGGATAGCGCTCCCGTCGAGAGTATCGCCTGGGGGCTTTGCGGCGACGGGGACTGGGCAGTCCGCCAGCCAGCAGGACCCGCCTCACGGTAGAGCGAGACAGATGGATATCCTCTCGCTCCGCCAGCATCTCGGTCAGATGGGTGTGGTTGAATCCTGCGTAGGGCCCCTCAGCCAGCTCCCTCACCTTCTCTCGTGTCTGCGGGCACGTGGTGGTCGCGGGCTTCCTGCCCCTGTTCCCGTGAGCCACCGCAGCAGGTCCTTCCCCTCTGTATGCTGCCAGTAGTCGCCACGCATGGCGCTCGCTCACTCCCATCAGCCCAGACCGCCTCCGCCACCGTCACCTTGCCCTCGATCACTCCGTTCAACACCTGGGTCCTCGTCTGCTCTTTGGTCGTCAATGTCAATCCTCTCATGGACTGACATTTTCATTGAACAGTTTACACCCTGACATAATCATTGAACATCTACATACATCTACTCAAACCTTGACATTTTACCGAAAAGATGTTAATTTGGAGACGCTTACGGCGGAATTCGACACGGAAACGGAAAGGACTCTTGGGTCACCATCGCCCGGCAGAACGCTTACTAGAGCTACGGAACATCATACAAGTCAAAAACTCCGTAGCGAATGAGTGCACTACCTAGGATTCTGGTACACTACCCCGGAGTTAGTTCACAGTTAGGGGGCAACGTTATGGGAGTGCCTATATCGCAGGCGCTTGCTGTGGCCTTCCATGTGGTCAAGCAGCGGTTGGCGCGACGCGAGCGCTACCCGCTCGTGCTGATGCTGGAGCCCCTGCTGCGTTGTAATCTCGCCTGTGCAGGCTGCGGAAAGATCCAGTACCCGCCTCACGTGCTCAAGCGCGCGCTCACGGTCGAGCGGTGCATCGCCGCGGTGGAGGAGTGCGGAGCGCCCATCGTTAGCATCCCCGGTGGAGAACCGCTGCTCTACCCCCAGATCGGCGAGTTGGTGGAAGAACTCACTCGCCGTAAGAAGTACGTTTACCTCTGCACCAACGCACTGCTACTCAAGCAGAAGTTGGAAGAGAATGTCTTCTCCCCCTCTAGGCGGCTCAGTTTCAGCGTGCACATGGATGGCCTGCGTTGGGAGCACGACTCTTCCGTCTGCAGGGACGGAGTCTACGACATCGCCGTCGAGGCGATACGGGAAGCAGTCCGGCGCGGCTTTCGGGTCACTACCAATACCACGCTGTTCAACACGGCTGAACCGATGCGCGTTCGCGACTTCTTCGATGCCATGATGGACCTGGACGTGGAGGGCATGATGGTGTCCCCGGGGTTCAACTACGAGAAGGCGCCGGACCAGGACTCTTTTCTTGAGCGGGAGCGTACACGGGAGCTCTTCTCCCAGGTGCTTACCGACAAGAATAAGCGCTGGCGGCTCAACCAGTCGCCACTGTTTCTCCAGTTCCTCATGGGCAAGCGGGACTTTGAATGCACGCCGTGGGGCAACCCGCTGTATACGATATTTGGGTGGCAGCGCCCGTGCTACCTCTTGCAGGATGGGTATGCTCCAACCTTCCGGGAGTTGATGGAGGAAACAGCCTGGGACGAATATGGCCGGGCGAGCGGCAACCACCAGTGCCAAGACTGCATGGTGCACTGTGGCTACGAGCCCTCCGCCATACATGCAACTTTCACGACATGGCGTGGGCTACGGGATTCCACTGCGGCGGCGCTTACCGGCAAGCTTTGAACAATGAACGAGCATCGGCCGCCACCTCATGCGGCAAGCCCGGGGCTGACAGCGCCGTCGAGGAGCTCGTCGAACGGGCCTTCCATTACCGCGGCGACGTTACCATCCGGACGGATGACGGCGGCTCCCTGACCGGCTACCTCTCCAACCGGAACGCTCGCGCGAGCGTTCCATTTGCCCAGTTGTTCGAGACTGGGACCGGACGCGAGGTCTCCATCCTCTACCGAACTATCACCCACGTGCTGTTCACCGGACGCGACACCGCCGCAGCGTCGGTCAAGCACTTCGAGGCCTTCCAGGACCGGCGGGAGAGGCCGGCACTCAAGTGGAATGACATGGGTACCGAAGCCGTCGCAGCTCCTCTACTGACGGTTGCCCCGACCCAGCGTGAATTGGGAGGACTGGGCTATGGCAACGAGCGTACTCGCGCCGGAGTCGTCGGCATAGGGCGCAATGCCGGTGAGAAGCTCGCAGGCCTTCTCGACACCGCGCCATGCCGGCTGCTCGTCTCCCTGGGATACGCTGGGGCGCTCGACCCCCATCTTCACCCAGGTGAGCTCGTGGTGGGGAATTCCTACCTACATGGAGTGAGCGCACCGATCCCCGGCGCTCCTCATACCACCCGCGCAGCAATGCTGCTGCGTGAGTCAGGCCTCTCGGTACTGGAAGGAGCGGTCCTGACCGTGGACGAACCGCTCCTTACGCCGCGAGCCAAGCGCCGCGCGCACAAAGGCAGCGGCGCACTGGTGGTAGACATGGAAGGGCGCTGGATTGCCGATGTAGCAGCATCGAGAGACATCCCGCTCATCGGGATCCGTGCGGTACTGGACGAAGCCTACTATCCCCTCCCTTCGTTCATCGGAACCATCATCGCCGACGGAGGTCGGCGGGAGTGGGCACATGCTCTTAGAGCGATTTCACGTCCTTCGGCAGTTGGGAGCTTCCTGCCGCTCGCGCTGAAATCCCGCAGAGCCTCACGCGCCTTGCAGATGGCTGTCCAAGGCATTCTGCCCGCAATCGCCCGTCAGCTGTGACCGGGACAATGGCACAGTCTACCTGGCGGCCAGCATAGGGCTGGGTGTCGAAGCTGGTCGAACAGGGCATGGAGAGCCGCCTCCGGAAAGCGCTGGAAAGGACTCAGCAGTACTTCTTCCGCACGCAGCATGAAGACGGATACTGGTGGGGAGAATTGGAGTCCAATCCAACGATGGAGGCGGAGTACATCATGCTCACGCATTTCATCGGGTCAGACGAGGGAGACCGTATCCCACGCATAGCGGAGGACATCCGCCGCAGGCAGTCGCCCGATGGCTCGTGGCGGATGTACTACGGCGCTCCGGGAGACCTTAGCACTTCCATCGAATGCTACTTCGCTCTCAAGCTCGCCGGCGACTCCCCGGAAGCCCCTCACATGACAAAGGCCCGCGACTTCATACTGGGGTGCGGTGGTGTGCCCAAGGCCCGCGTATTCACCAAGATATGGCTTGCTCTCTTCGGTCAGTGGGACTGGAAGGGAACGCCTGCCATGCCTCCCGACATGATGCTGCTGCCGAAGTGGACGCCCTTCAACATCTACCGTTTCGCCAGCTGGGCCCGAGCGACCATAGTGCCGATGACCGTAATCCTCACACTCCATCCCACGCGGCCCCCGCATGAGAGCGCCTGGATAATGGAGCTCTACCCAGAAGGACCGGTCACGTTCACGCTGTCCCGCTGGAAGGCAAAGCCCTTTTCTCTCAAGGGGTGGTTCCTGGTGTTGGATAGAGTCATACGCATCTACCGCAATCTGCCTTTCATCCCCGGCCGGAAGAGGGCAATCAAGGCCGCCGTAGATTGGATCGTCAGCCATCAGGAAGCAGACGGTTCGTGGGCCGGGATACAACCCCCCTGGGTCTATTCGCTCATCGCATTGAGCGCCCTAGGCTACCCTCTGGACCATCCTGTCATCTCAAAGGGACTGGAGGGATTCAGGCGCAATTGGAGCTTTCCCTCGGATGACGGCGATGCGCTCAGGGTACAAGCGTGCCTCTCTCCCGTGTGGGATACGTGCCTGGCGATGCGCGGACTCCTGGACTCGGGCGTACCTTCCGACCACCCTGCCATACACCGTGCCGCAGCCTGGCTCATTAGCCAGGAGATCCGAGTGAAAGGCGACTGGGCCATATACAGACCCAACCTGGAACCCAGCGGATGGGCCTTTGAATTCGATAATGTCCACTATCCGGACATCGACGACTCTGCCATAGTGGCAACGGACCTCGCAGCCGCCAGGATGCATGATGAAGCTGGAGAGCGGGCACGGACAGCGGCTGTCGACCGTGCCGTCAACTGGCTGACAGGGATGCAGTGCTCGAACGGTGGTTGGGCCGCATTCGACTGGAACAACGACTCCAACGAGTTGGCGAAAATCCCGTTCGCTGACTTTGGCGAGCTGCTCGACCCACCAAGCGTTGACGTGACCGCACATGTACTGGAGATGTACGCGAAGCTGGGATACCCAGCAGAGCACCCAGCCGTTCGCCGGGGGCTTTCATACATCTGGGAACAGCAAGAGCACGACGGCCCGTGGTTCGGACGCTGGGGAGTGAACTACATCTATGGTACAGGCGCTGTGCTCCCTGCGCTGGAAGCCCTGGAGGTAGACATGACGCAATCTCGGGTACGCCGGGCCGTCGAATGGCTTCTGGCACATCAGAACGCGGACGGAGGTTGGGGCGAGACCTGTGTCAGTTATGCCGACCCTTCCCTCCGAGGGCAGGGCGAGAGCACCCCCTCGCAGACCTCCTGGGCCCTCATAGCGCTCTTGGCAGCCGGTGAATCGCGGCATGAGTCAGTAAGGCGTGGCGTTGAATTCCTCCTTGACCGCCAGGAGGAAGACGGAACTTGGGATGAGCCTCAATTCACTGGATGCGGCTTCCCCGGCTACGGACCAGGCGAAAGGCCTGACAAGTACGAACCGCTCGGCGACGCCAATTCGCAGGGCCCCGAGTTGAGCGCTGCCTTCATGATCAATTACCACTTGTACCGCAACTACTTTCCGCTATGGGCGCTGGGAAGGTATGCGCAGGCATAGTAGAGCGAGGTTCTCCGGAAGGGTGTGCACTAGTCAGGGCGCAGTAGTCTTGAGCCAACGGTCGCCTGGGGCGTATCACAAGGACCGATCTACCTATGACGAACACAGCGACAGCTTCAAGGATCCTTGGGAATAGGTGTGATGAAGGGCGTCTGTCCTGTTCAGCGTGTGCCCTGCTATGACCTAACAGGCTTGTCGGGAGTGGAGTACGAGGCCGAACCCGTTCGCCGATGTGGGGGCGAGCGACGCGGAGCCGCTGCTGCGTTCGGATCCTGCGTCGCTATGATTCGTGATGAAATACACTACCGGAGGAAGATTGTATCTGAGCCCAGAACAAGCCAAGTACGAGATACAGTCGTTGCGACGGCTTATCGCCGTGCTGAGGAAGCATAGACGAAGGCAAGAAGCGCAAGACCCGCCGGGAGATATTCCTGGAGCGCATGGATAGTCTGATCCCGTGGGATCAGATAGAAGAGCGCATCCGACCAACATACTGTGTTGGGGTGCATCACGATGATGGGTCGACCTCTTCGAATCGATTGGAGTCTGGAGGATACACCGGAGGCACTGAAGGCAGCCTACCAAGCAGAGCATGACGTTGTCCTTCGTACACGACTCCATGGACTGTGGCTGGTCCGGTCGGGATGGCAGCTCGGTAAGGCGGCGACAGCCGTGGGAGTGGCGGGCGGCGGGGGCTGTCAAGGGTGTCGAAGACCAGCATAAATGTCCGCCTAACTGACCAGGGAAAATGTCACCTGTCTAACTTGCCACGGTAACAGACTACGTTGCTTTCAACATCACCCGAGGACGATTCATCGGCGGACTGTCGGCCTTAAGGTACTTCCGTACGGTGTTCCTGTGGATGCCCGTCTCCCTGGTTATTCTCCTGATGGACAGGCCCCTGCGCTTCGCTGCATGAACCGCCTCCCACCTGGCGATCTGCTTCGGAGTGGGCTTCCTCGGTACAGAGGTTGCCTTCTTGCGGATCTTGGCTGCACCACTGTCGTGGTTGCCGTCGATTGCTTCGGCTCTCTCCCTGTCGAGTGAGGCCAGAACTCTCTCCCAGCGGCTGCCCAGACCGTTACGATACGGCGGTGCGTGTGAAGGGTATCCATTCACACCGCGCAGGATGTTCGGACGGGGTGGAGCCTCCTGGCTGGGGATGAGTTGACCCTCGTGCTCAACGACCAGTTGACCGTCCATTCCCTCGAGCACGTCCACCTTCACTCCAGCGTAGGTCGGACGTTCCATGCCGGGCAGCAGCTGAAGCGTACTCCGTCGGTATCTCACAGTGTTGTCCTTTGCCACTTTGCGACTGTGCCTGAAGCACAGCATCCGATCCAGACACGTCCCTCCGTCCACAGGGCGGTAGGCGACTTCAGACTCCGGAGCCGATACCCCGAAGCGCTCGTTGAAGTGAGGAAGGAAGTCTCTCAGAACGACACCAGCATCTTCGATGGTGGTCGCACCCGCGAGTCGAAGCTCGGTTACAAGTCTGTCCTGGAAGGTGCCTGCCGCTCGTTCCACACGGCCCTTGGCCTGTGGAGACAGCGCGTAGATCATCTGTATTCCGAGCTCGTCCATCGCACGGGAGAACTGGGTTGGAGCGCTCGGTGCTCCGGTTCCTGGTACGTGCTTGAAGACCGAGTGGCGGTCGGTGTACAGCGCTATGGGTACCCCGTGGCGCTCGATCAGTCCCCGCATCAGCACGAAGTAGTCTCGGGTGTTCTCGTACTCACAGAACAGCGCACTGACCACTTTGCCCGTGGCGTCGTCCACGGCAAGCAGAAGCATAAACTGAGGTCCATCCTCTCCGAGCCACCGATGATAGCTGCCATCGATCTGTATCAGCATCCCCTCTCGGGGCATGCGTTGCCGACGAACACGGTGCTTCGGAGGACGACGGCGACGAGGACTGACGAGACCGGCTCCGACCAGTATGCGTCGCAACGTGTTACGGGCTATGTCTATACCCTCACGTTCTCTCAGCAGTTCGCTCAGATGAGTGTGGTTGACTCCTGAGTACGTGGTTCGAGCTAGACGCAACACTTCGGCCCTTATCGAATCGGGTGTTGTGTTGGGAGCCCTCCGACCCCGATGGCCGTGAGCGAGTGCGGCTGCTCCTTCTTCTCTGTAAGCCGCAAGAATGCGCCTGGTGTGGCGTGTGCTCACTCCCATCAGCATGGCCGCCTGGTCCACCGTCATATGCTCGGCCAGTAGGCTGTTGAGGATCTGAAGTCTTACCTGCTCTTTCTGGTTCAATGTCACATTCTCCATGAGGTGACTGTGACATTTATGCTGGTCAGTTAGTCAGGACATTTATGCTGAGCAACAAAATATCAAGGGCGGAGAGAAATCAGGCCGTGTGGCGGAGTAAAAGTGTTCCACTCGGGCATAGATGTTCAGCAAAAATGTCCGCCTGCGACGGGTGTCGTCGGGAGCCCTTAGTCGCAGCGAGGTCGGTGGAGTCTAGGCGTCAGGGGAATCGCCGGCTGAGCGCGTGGTGGCGGCTAGCCTGCTCTGCTTGAGGCGGTAGCTCTCGCCGTTCATCTCCAGGATGTGAACGCGGTGAGTGAGGCGGTCCAACAGGGCGCCGGTCAGCCTCTCAGAGCCGAAGACCTCGGTCCACTCGTCGAAGGGCAGGTTGGTGGTGACCAGGACCGACCCTCTCTCGTATCTCTGGCTGAAGACCTCGAAGAGGAGCTCCGCGCCGGTCTTGGAGAGTGGGACGAAGCCAAGCTCGTCGACGATAAGCAGTTTGAGTCGGGCA
Organism: Dehalococcoidia bacterium; assembly: GCA_965222445.1. GTDB lineage: Bacteria > Chloroflexota > Dehalococcoidia > Lucifugimonadales > CAJWER01. The sequence goes on from CBDCTY010000002.1 coordinate 180,586, forward strand.
AGCCTCTTCTGGAGGTTGAGCAGCCGTCGTTCGTCCCTGGCCTCGATCAGCTCGTGGACCAGCGAGGCGGCCGTGGTAAAGCCGACCGACAACCCCCTCTGGCAGGCGGCGAGCCCCAGGCCGAGCGCCACATGGGTCTTGCCGGTACCGCTGTTGCCAATGGCGATGACGTTCTCACGCCGGTCCACGTACTCGCAGCGTGCCAACTGCATGACCAGGTGCTTGTTCACCGACGGCATGGCCAGGAAGTCGAAGGTGTCGAGGCTCTTGGTGGCAGGGAAGCGCGCCGCCTTGATCCTGCGGCCCACCATACGATGATGGCGGTCTATCACCTCAAGCTCAGAGAGCCTCAGCAGATAGCCCAGATGGTCGACGCCCTCGGCGGCGCACTGGCCGGCCACCTTGCCGTACTCCCTCAGGAAGGTCGGCAGCTTCAGCTCCTTGAGGTGGTGCTCCAACAGCACCGTCGACCTCTCGCTCACCGCCCGCTCCCCGACATGAGCGCCATGTAGTCGCTGGCTGCTGTCGTTGTCACGGTGACCCTGGGCAGGTAGGGGTACAGCTCCAGGTCGAGTCTCTGAGGTCGACCCTCCATCCTGCACAGCACCAGGTGCTTGATGGCGTCGAAGCTTATGGCCCCGAGCCTGAGGGCATCGCGCACGGATTCGTACACCTCCTCCTTGCGGAAGTTCTCCATCAACCGCAGCACCTGCACGAACTCCCGCTTGCCGCGCCTGCCCATCCTCGACTCCAGCAGCCGCCGCAGCACTCCGAACTCCTCCGGCAACTCCCACCCGACCAGCGGAGCAGCCTGGTCCATCGCTCCCGTCTTGCGCTCCAGCAGCGGCAGGTAGTGGATGGGGTCGAACACGAAGTCGTCGCGTTCGTAGGAGCGCCTGTGCCGGGCTATCACCTCTGCCCCGCAGCTGATCACCACCTCGCCCACATAGCCGCGCACCAACACCTCCATGTGACCGTAGGCCACGGGCACCGAGTAGTCGTTGGTCCGGTACCGCACCAGGGACAGGGAGCTGACACGGCTCACGTGCTTGTCGCTGGCATCGTATGGCACGGCGGGGAGCGGCAGCAGGGCCTCCAGGTCACGCTCCATCCGCTGGCCTATCGTCTCCCTGTGCCCACGCAGCTGTCTCCCCAGCCGCTCCAGGCACCGCTCCTCCAGGTAGATGTTGAGCGCATCGAAGCTCGGAAACGACGGCACAGGCACCAGGAAGTTCCGGCGAGCATATCCCACCAACCCCTCCACCTTGCCCTTGTCGTTACCCTTGCCTGGCCGGCCGAATCGGTCATCGAACAGGTAGTGGGACTGGAGTTCAGAGAACACACGAGTACGCTGGCGCCGGCCGTCTCCCATGATCTTGGCCACAGCCAACCTCGTGTTGTCGTAGACGATGCTCCGGGGCACCCCGCCCAGGAACGAGAACGCCGAGACGTGACCGTCGCAGAACGCCTCGGTCGTCTCCGCGGGGTACGCTTTGACGAAGCACGCGTCGCTGTGGGGAAGATCCAGCACGAAGTAGTGGATGGTCTGCTCCACTCCTCCGATCACCGCCTTGGCCTGGCCGAAGTCGCACTGGGCATCACCAGGAGGATGGGAGAGCGGAACGTACATCTCGCGTGTCCGGAGACGCCGCTCTCGCACGTAGTCCTTGACTATCGTGTACTTGCCACCGAACCCGTGCTCCGCTCTCAGACGGTCATAGATCCGCTTCGCCGTGTGCCGCTGCTTCCTCGGAAGACGCCGGTCCTCTTCCAGTATCCGGTCGATCACCCCGTGGTACGGGTCCAGCTTAGGGCGACGCGGCGGTGACTGTCGACGGTACCCGGGTGGCACCGAGTACTCCAGCATCTTGCGCACCGTGTCCCGGTGCAGCCCGAACACGCGGGCAGCCTCTCGCGTGCTCATCCCTTCCACCATGCAGGCCCGGCGCACTCGAACGTACAGTTCCACCTTGTACATCCTTCACACCTTCCATCGAGTTGCCTTGAACTCTATGGAAGGCGGCGGGTGGTCCAGTTTTGCAGCGCCACTCCCGGACGCTCACCCCCGCCTCACCGGTCCATTATTACTCCGCCCTTTACATTCCGGTAATACCTCCTCGCTCGAATCGTACGGAACCGCATTCATACGATACGTACCTCTACCGAGAGCGTCACCTCGTTGAGTGTCTCATCGGCAAGATCAAGCACTTCCGACGCATCTTCTCCCGATTCGACAAGCTGGCAAACAGGTACCTCGGCTTCCTTCATTTCGTCGGTGCCATCATATGGTTAAGATGGAATGTCAACACTGCCTAGTCCGACGTGCCGGTGCAATCACCCATCGGCGCTCAGGCTCTTTATGGAGATCTCGAGGTCGAGTCCGATGGGAACGTAGAGCGATTCGAGCTGGGGGTACTGGCTGAGCGCCTCAACGTACTCGTCGGACTCGGGCATACCAGGTGTAACGTTGTCCGCGAACAGAATGGCCCCTGGCCGCAGCTGTGGGACGATCCGCTTCAGGCACGGCACGTACACATCCTCCCAGCAGTCGAGAAGGACAAAGTCAACCTGACCATCGAGCCCAGGCAGGACCTCTAGCGCGTCTCCCACGACGAAGTCAACCCAGTCCGCCAAGCCGGCTTCGGTTAGATTCCTGCGACCGATGTCTATCGATCTCGGGTTTATGTCAATCGCCTTGAGTCTGCCACCCGTCATTCGCGCCGCGTCGGCTAGCCAGACGGTAGAGTACCCGTGGGACACGCCCACTTCCACGAGATTCTTGAATCTGGCGGCTTGGATGATGATGTGGGCCAGCCTCGCAGTGTCGGGGTGCAGCGCCAGCATTTTCTCCTCCGGCCTTTCGAGGTATTTGGCGTGAGGAAGGTTCAGTTCGCTACTCCGCTTGCGGTTCTCAGTATCTTCACGCTCAAGCCGTTTGACTACATGTAAGGCCTCTTCATTCACGACGCACCTCCCCCGCTTTGAGATGGCTATTCAAGCCCGGCCGGCTACAGCCTGGAGCTTTCTTGCCAGCCAAGGCTTCTTGCTACTATATCGGATCGACACCCCGGGCGCGCCGTGAATCGGCCCTGTCCCAAGTCTAGCCCGGGGTCCACAGTCGCATCTCGCGTTTACCTTCGAGAGCACAAGGAGTTCGGGGGCCAAGAGCAGCGGTTTGCGTCGACTCGTCTTCGAGAGGTTCCTCTATAGGCAGCTCCAATTTCCGGAGGTTCAGTGGCCTGCCCTCCCATTGATGAGCTAGCCGCATCGGGTAGCTAGACTGCTTGCTGAATCGGCCAGTTCAGTCACCATCCTGACCACTACGCCCGAGGCAGGAGGGGCAAGAATCGATAGCTTAGCTCTCCATTGGCAATCCTCTGGAGAGCCGCGTATACCCATTGACCGGCTCTAAGTCAACTGGTATGCTCGGCAACGTAGGCTGCTGAAGGGAGGATACCACAAACGCATCGTGATGGGTGACCTACCTTGTTTCTGATTACGTCCCCCGTTCTACGCTCCGACAAAGGCTCTATTTCCCCGGCGCTCTGTGCGCGATAGTCCAGGGACAGGCATATGCCTTCACATCGAGTAGGAGTCGACATTGGTGGAACGTTCACCGACGTAGCGTTCCTGAGCGACGATGGACGGGCGTTCGTCCGGAAGGTCGCCAGCACTCCGGATGACTACGGACGGGCCGTACTGGACGGCCTTGCCCAAGGAATTGGCGAATTGGGCATCGAGCCAGGGGACGTGTCGGAGGTCAGCCATGGTTTTACGGTGGCGACCAACGCGATCCTGGAGGGCAAGGGCGAGAGGACGGCGCTAATAACCACCGAGGGGTTCCGGGATGTGCTGGAGCTAGCGCGTATCCGGACACCACGCCTTTACGACCTATACTACCAAAAGCCGCCTCCGCTGGTAGAGCGGCGTTTGCGCTTCGAGGTGAAGGAGCGGGTGAGCTTTCAGGGCAAGGTGCTGGTGCGGCTGGACATGTCCGACGTCGAGCAGGTTGTGGAGCGAGTTGCGAAGGAGGGTGTTCGCTCGGTGGCCATATCCCTGCTCCACTCCTACGCCAACCCCGAGCACGAGGCGCTTATAGCCAACGCTCTTAGGGCCAGGATCCCAAACCTGAACCTCTCGGTCTCGAGTGAGGTGCTTCCCGAAATGAGGGAGTACGAGCGTACCAGCACCACGGTCATCAACGCCTATATCAGGCCGGTGGTTGCCGACTACCTGGGCCGGCTGAGCCAGGAACTGGCGAAGGAGGGCATCAGGGTGCCGTTGACTGTTATGCAGTCCAACGGCGGGCTTTCGCCGGCGGAAGCGGCTGCCGAGAAACCGATGTACTGCGTCGAATCGGGTCCCGCGGCCGGGGTCGTAGGTGCGTTTCACCTAGGGAGGCGCCTTGGAGTCGAAAACGTGATGACTTTCGATATGGGAGGTACCACGGCCAAGGCCTCGATTATCGAGGACGGCGAGATGCTGAGGGCCCCGGAGTGCGAAGTCGGGGGCGGCATGAGCGTCGGACACCGGCTGCTCAAGGGGTCAGGCTATATCCTGAGAGTCCCATCGATTGACATAGCCGAAGTGAGCGCAGGAGGGGGCAGCATAGCGTGGGTGGACAAAGGCGGCTCGCTTCAGTGCGGCCCCCACAGCGCCGGCGCGGTGCCGGGTCCAGTCTGTTACAACAAGGGGGGTATCGAGCCCACGGTCACCGACGCCAACGTAGTGCTTGGCTACCTCAACCAGACGCACCTACTGGGAGGCGAGTTCCCCATAGATGCCGAGAGGGCCTATCGGGCCATCGCGGATCGGGTCGCAAGACCTTTAGGCCTATCTGAGATCGAAGCGGCGCAGGGCGTCCACGTCGTGGCCAACTCCAACATGGGACGCGCTCTCGAGGCCGTGTCCAGCGAGAGGGGCCGAGACCCTCGGCGCTTTACGCTGATGGCGTTTGGCGGTGGCGGTCCAATACACGCGGCTGGACTGGCAGAAATGCTCGGCATTACGCGGATCATCGTCCCACCCTCCCCTGGGGTGTTCAGTGCCTTCGGCTTGCTCTTCGCTGACGTCGAACACCACTTTGTTAGGACCCACTTCAAGGCCTTCAGCGAGTTGGATACCAGGGAAGTTAACAGAATTCTTAAGGGCCTTCGGGAGCAGGGCCAGGGTCTCCTGCGCGCCGAGGGCTTCGCCGACTCCCAGCAGGCGATTCTCACCCAGGTGGATATGAAGTACGTAGGTCAGACGTCTGAGCTGACGGTGAACACCTCCTTGGACAGCTTCACCCCTACAACTATCAGTGAGCTTGGCGAGGCCTACGAGTATGAGCACGAGAAGACGTACGGCTATCGCGCCAACGAGCCGTATGAGCTAGTGAACATTCGCGTGATCGCCAGGGGCATTTCGGAGGTGTCGCGTGTGCCGGACCGCATCGAGTTGGACGGACGGGGCTCGACGACGCATCCACCCGAGAGGAAGGTCTATTACTCATCACAGCGAGGGTGGATAAAGACACCGGTCGTGGACAGGGACAGCCTTGACGGCGAAGGGTCCGCCGGGCCGCTTGTCATTGAGGAATACGACTCCGGGACCCTGGTCCCGCCCGGTTGGGAGGCTTCGTTGGACCCGATGAAGAACATCATCTTGAGTCGCACATCGTGAGGTAGCGCGACCGCAAGAGAGCGTTCCCAGAATCTTCAGTTCTCAGGAAGGCAGTCGGGGCTGGGCCCAATGGGAACCCCACGGGAACCGCCTCTCATTACAGCTACACTTCAGAACGTCTGCGACAAGCTGGTGAAAAAGCTCCTCGCACAGTAACAGAGGTAAGACCATGAACGAGGTCGATGGGCTGGACCCCATAACCCGAGAGGTCATCAAGAACTATCTGAGCAGCGTGGCGGACACCATGGCCGTGACCGTTGTGCGCACAGCGCGCTCAGCTGTAGTCAAGGATGGTATGGATTTCTCGACCGCTGTGTTCAACGCCGAAGGAAAACAGGTGGCCCAGGGCCTGACCCTGCCCCTCCACATGGGGGCTATGCAGCCTGCGCTGGACGCGGTGCGTAATCACTTCGGCGACGACATCCACCCTGGGGACATCTTCGCCAACAACGACCCGTACGAGGGCGCGAGTCACCTTCCCGACATATTCCTTTTCAAGCCAATGTTCTACAACGAGGCGCTTATGGGGTGGACATGTGTCATCGCCCACCACACCGACATAGGCGGCAGGGTCGCTGGAGGCAATGCCTGCGACAACACGGAGATCTACCAAGAGGGCCTGCGCCTACCGCCTATCAAGCTTGTCGAGCGTGATGTCATGAATCATGCGGTTTGGCGCATTGTGGAAAAGAACGTCCGGGTGCCGGACATGGTACTGGGTGACTTGAACGCGCAGATCGCGGCGCTACGACAAGGCGAGCGAAAGATGCTCCAACTGGCCGAAGACTACGGCCCGGAAGAGCTAAAGATCTATATGACTGACATCATAGACTACACGGAGCGCCTCACCAGAGCCGAGATCGAGGCGCTGCCCAATGGCTCGTGGGAGTTCACCGACTACGTGGACGACGACGGGTTCAGCCCAGACCCGATCGCCATCAATGTGAAGGTCACCATTCAAGGTGACAGTATGGTGGTTGACTTCACTGGTACGTCGCCACAGGCAAAGGGCTCGATCAATCCCAACTTTGCGTACACGCAGTCGGCGGTTTACGCGGTCTTCAAGACCCTGACCAACCCTAACATCGACGCCAACGCTGGCTTCTTCCGCCCGTTCAAGGTCGTCGCCCCGCCCGGCTGCTACGTGAACCCGCAGCACCCGGCGCCGGTCGCGGCGCGTGGCCTGGGGGGCTTTCGAGTCTGCCAGGCTGTCTTCGGCGCTATGGCCAAGACGCTGCCTGACAAGGTTCCAGCCTCGTGGGGTGGCGGGGAGTTCGGAGTGACCTTCGGCGGCTATCTGCCCGGTGGCAAGCCCTTCGTGTTCCTGGAGTTCAACACCGACGGGCCCCGGGGTGGGCATCCCTTCGGTGACGGCCCCGACGGCGCGGCCTCGCCCATCGGCAACATGGCCAATACGCCCATCGAGAGCATTGAAGCGAACCACCCGCTACTGATCACGCGCTACGGCTACGTCCCGGACAGCGAGGGAGCGGGCAAGTTCCGCGGCGGCCTGGGAATGATGCGGGAGTACCAGGTCACGGCAGAGGAAGCGATGATCCAGATCCGCTCGGACCGTGCCAAGTTCCTGCCGTGGGGCACCCAGGGCGGTGGTCCGGGCAGCCGCACACACAACATTTTGAACCCTGACACCGAGCACAGGGCTATGCCGTCTAAGTTCATGGAGTGGCTAAGAAAGGACGACGTGTACCGACTCGTGCAGGCCGGCGGCGGCGGGTACGGCGATCCCTTGGAAAGAGAGTCGGAGGCCGTTCTGGTAGATGTCGTCCAGGAAAAGGTAAGCTTGGAGCGGGCACGGTCTGCGTACGGAGTCGTCATCGATCCCGGAACCCTCAAGGTGCATCCTGCGGCCACCCGAGACCTCCGGGACCGGATGCGTAAAGGACGGGAACCATTATCCTTGGAGCCCCGGGCGGTCATGGCGTCGAGCCAGGAACGGGATCTTTAGTAGCGCCGGAACACCCGAGGTTGTTCCTGCGCTGCCACATTGAGCTTGGTCACAGTCTCGTTGCAGCAGAGCCTCTGAGTGCCTCGGGGCACCTCCTCGAACGTGTACGGATCCCAGCCAGACTCCCCTGAGATCATATGATCCCGGGCCATGTACTGCCACTTCTGGTGCAGCCTACCGTTCTGGGGTTCAAATACCGGACCGCCAGGTGATAACGGCGGTCGTCGTCCTGGAGGTCAAGACTCACGCCAAAAGATCCTCTCTGAGCCTGTCCCAGAAGTGGAAATTGCGGATAGGGGGAGCAGATAGAGGTCAGAGGGTTCGCTGAAAGGCCCTGGCCTGAGCGGGTAGGACAGGCGACGGAGCGATGGGTCAGCTGCTGTCATCACCGCAGGTCAGGAGACGGGACAAGGCTCCGGGCCATTAAATAGACCGATGAAGGGGCTGGAGCGCCACACCCGCCAGAGAGTGCGCAGATTGAAGGCTGTGGCCAGCATAGTCCACTCGGCCGCCACGTTAACGAGGCGGCGCAGCAGGAACCTACGTGCCCCCAGTTGTTCCTTGATGATTCCGAAGACAGGCTCGACCAGTTGCTTTCTCAGCTTGTACGCCTCTCTGGCCGCTGAGGTGGACATCCAGGCACGGTGACGGCGTAGCACCGCGTCATGGGGCCCTATCGCCAGGCTTCGCCCAATCTCTTTGGCCCTCGTACAGACTCCGAAGGCCGGGCATCCCTGGCAGACGGCGCCGGAGGCCCGGTACAGACGTAACGGGACTCCATTCGTATGTTGGATACGAACGAACTTGAGCGTCTGACCCTGCGGACACGTAAAGCTGTCGCTCTGCTCGTCGTAGGTGAAACGGTCCTTGTGATATGGGTCTTTGAGGAACCGTTGCCGCGACTCCGACACTACCAGCTGCTGATCTCGACGGGCGCATTCTTCCAGGTGACTCGCGGCGAAGTATCCGGCGTCGGCCAACGTCATCTGCGACTTCGTCCCCGTAGTCTCCTCGGCCTGCTCCATCATCGGCACCAACATGGCATTGTCATTGGCCTGATCCACCACGTCCACGGCGGTGACCAACATGCCTGTCGCTCCCCCATCCAGCTCCACGGGTGAGACCATAGCCTGGGCGTTGTAGCCAGCTACGATGCCCTGCCTGCCCTTCATCAGCCGGGCGTCTGGGTCGGTCAGGTTGATGCGCTTGTGGTGCTTTTGACTCGTAAGATCGTCCATCGCCTGCCTCACCTGCTCTCTCAAGACCTCCTTGTCAGCCAACTCCCGAGGCAGATGGGCAACGGCAGTGTCTTCTCCCGCTTCGTTCTGAGCCTCAAGGTTGGTTATCGCACTCTCCAGCCGCTCCAAGAGCCCTCGCAGTCCCTCGGCGTCGTAGCTCCTGTTCAGCGAGGCGTTGGCGACCACCTTCGTACCATCCACCGCCTGAACCGCCAGGTCCACCAACTTCATCGTCACTGCCGTACGCACCGTACGCTCGAACAGCTTCCTCATGGCCTGCCGATGCCCTCTGTAGAACCTCCACAGGGTGTTGTGGTCCGGATGCTGCCACCCGGTCAGCCACAGGTACGGTATCTGGTCCCGGCAGGCCGCCTCCAGCTTCCGGCACGAGCGCACCCCGGTCATGAAGCCGTACAGCCACACGCTCAACAGCGCACGTGGATGGTAGGCTGGCGCTCCCAGCACCTCCCCGTCTATCTTCACCCCAAGCTCCCCCCAGTCCTCCCGGTCCAAAGCGTCAACGAACTCGGCCACGAATCGCGCCGGATGGTCCAACGGCAACAGTTCGTCAAGCGTCGGCGGCAACATCCATATCTGCTCTCGGCCCATCTCTCGAAGTGGCATCTCAATATCTCCCCAATTGATGTCGCCTCGAAGGTACACCTAACGACATCCCATTGCCAGTTCGGACTTCTGAGACAGGCTCAATTCAGTCTTATCAGGCCCACCCAACTGGACAAAATCAAGAACCTTCATTTGACGGACTCAATAGACACGGAAAACTCAGGTACTCGTGGGCGGCCGATTTGGGTCCATTCAAGCCAGGTCGGTGAAGCGGACTCAAAATGGGTGTGTCACGTCGTTCCCGCGTACCCGAACGTATCACCAGGCCCGATGAACGGTTCGATTCTTCTCAGGTGGGCTAAGGCGTACCGATTTGCGAACTTTTCGTTGGGAGGTTTCGATATAGAGCGTCTATGGCATCAGTCCCCTAGTGCCTTCAATAGAGCCTCTCTCGCATCTGCATAGTAGATGATACTCAGCTTAGTGGCCATGTCATCAGACAGGTCATTTAACTGCTTCCGTGCTGAGATAGGGACTAGTAGCTGGATCGCTCCCTTCTCAACCGCAAGCTCGGCGACGCTCACTGCGTTGTATACGGGGTCCAGCCCGCCTCCGAGATTCAATCCTCCAACTGTTGCAAGGCCTCCTCTGAGGCTTTTCCCAAGCAGTGCACTACATAGTGCCAACAGAGCTGGAAGACCGAGGAAAGCCCCACTCTTTGAAGCGTCGAAGGCCCGGAGCTGCACTGTGAACTCATGGGCGCGTGGGTCCCGGTCCCCGACTAGGTCCTTGGCCTGCGTGGTCAGGTTTCCCTGAGCATATCTAACGCTCTCCCGGAATGGACCAGGGGCTGGGACGTTGATGATCTTCACGCCCGAACCTGGCCCAACGTTCACCTCGATACGATAGAGACCTTCATTATCATCCGGCCCGCCGGGGCTGATAGCCCAGACTTGTCCAGGCGGAAGTGGGTCCGTCCCAATCGCATCGTCGCTCTGGAGTTCGGGCGTAGGGACGAACCGTTCGACTCCATCCTCGCCCATCGTGTAGCTGAAGTGGGTATTCCTAAATTCGGCGCTGCCGATCCGCTTCTGCTGTTCCTTAACTCGTCGGCGACATTCAAGGGCCAAGCGAACCGCCCACTCAATGTCTTCGTCTGGAATTTCTGCTTCCCGGTTAGGGTGGAGGAGCTTCAGCAGACCGTCCAAAGTCCGATTGACTGCTGTGGTATCTCGGCCACTGAGGGCACCGCCATAGTGGACTCGCCCCTGAATGGAGGACAGTCTGTTTTCAGACCGCAACTGGGACCAGCAGTCAGATAGGAAGTCGTTCACCAGGCCAAAGTGGTCTGTGAAGTATGAGCTGTCCAACTTCGGCACGTCCCAGCCTGGAAGATAGGCATGAATGCGGTCCATGAAGGCCGTGTCATGCCGCATCTCAGGCGGCAGAGGTTCCAGCAGGTGACCAATCCGCTGCTGGTGCTCGACATCAATCTCAAAGTTACCCACGAATACCAAACTGCCGTTTGCTCGTATGCTCTCCCGGCCCCTGCTGAACTCGCCGGACTCCATGTAGCCCTTCATGATGTTGACGCCATCCTTCTGGTCGAAGGAGACGCCGGAAATCTCGTCGAAGCAGACGACATCGTACTGCGCAACCAGGCCGCGCTGCCCTGTTGCGTTGTTCACGAACATTCGCGCTACCGTGGCCTTGCCTCCAGAAATCAGATGCGACGCAGGGGATATCTGTTGGAACAGATGGGACTTGCCCGTACCACGAGGGCCAAGTTCAACCATGTTGTAGTTGCGGTCCACGAAAGGAACCATCCGCAGTATCAGGATTTCCTGAGCGCGTAGGCTGAGCGCAGAAGGCTCGAAGCCAACGCTTCTCAGCAGCAAGTGTTTCCATTGCTCGGTGGAGAATACCCTACGCCCAGCAGCGAGATCGTCCAGCATTCCACGCTTGGAGAGTTGGATCGGACGTAGGGCCGCAATTCCAAAGGGTCTGCCTCCCTTCTCCTCTGCCACGGTTGCGTCGTAGGTAAGCTCTAGCTCCGCGTAGAAGCCTCCGGTCAGCATGCGTTCATGCGCGGAAACAAGCTCAGCAGAGATACGAACGTCGTTCAGCCTCAAACTCGGCAGGGTAGCCATGTAAGAATCGGAACGTGCGTCTAGCCGGGCGGTGATGATGTCTATGAGCTTGACGGAGCCGAGCTCCCGGGCACGTGACTTGAAGAGTTCCTCCTCCCCGGCCCTTACGGTCCGATACCGCATCTGCGATTCGACGATGTTCAGGCCCTCTTGTATTTCCGTCTCGTCTGTGCTTGCGCAGTACCTACCTAGCAGGAACTCAGCCACGTATTCGGGAACTGGGTATCTGCCCTTGAAGGACCGGGCGAGGTCCTTGCGTACCACGTAGCCCTCAAAGGCCTTGGCCGCTAGCTCATCGAGTTCATCCATGACGAACATCAACTCATGAACCCCCGACGATGGTGCTCGTTTGAGCTAGAACCGCGCCGTCTGAGCCAACCACCACGACCAACGCCGCCTCATCCTCACGATCGGCATCTTCAACTAGGAGAGACGCTTCGCTTTCGGCACCAAGCTCCTTACCACCCATAGCCAACGTGGTAGCGGCGTCGCCCCCTTTGGTGCGGATGTCTACACGCGCGCCAGTTGCTAATCCCTCAATCGTGATGTTGCATCGAAGCCGGCGCCACCGCACTTCACCAATGGACACGGTGGCATGGGACGCTTGCCCGGTTGCCGTCAGAATCGGCACCACGCACTCCTGTGGGCTGAGACCGCCGTGCTCGTATTCCTTGCCAGCTTCGTAGCAGTGGATACCCGGTGCTACGGCAATGCGGACTGTGCGGTTCCAGTGCCAGGATAGAACCTGTTGGTCAGTCTGAGAGCCTTCCTTCAGCCGCGCGCAGCGCCCCTTCCGTATTTCGGTGAGGTGTTCCGGCAACTCCGCTTTGGGCAGGCCGTCAGGCATCAGCAACCACCCATGGTCAGTGACCACAACCACCTTCTGCCATCCGTAGTCCAAGAGACCAGCTATCCTATCGGCAAGTCCTCGAAGCTCGGCGGCGGCGTGATGGGCGACCCTCCACCCATGTTCGTGGCCATATGCGTCGATGCTCCCTGACTCCAACCAAGCGCGCCCGGCAGTGTCGCCAAGCTCTTCAGCTCCCAGAACCTGGAAGCCCACATCGACCAGCACCCTCCGCAGGACCTGAGCAGTGACCCTTGATCCGCTCGCCTTTACAACAGTTTCGAAGCCTTCGCCCCCTACCAACTCGGAGGCCGCAGGGGAGATTGCAGGCTTCGCCGTAGCGGTCACCGATGGCAGAGCCGTTAGATGTGGCTTAACTTCTACCTCGATCCCTTTCTGTTCCAAAATCGTTCCAAGGCGATGTGCCAAATCGAACCGAAGACCATCGACGAATAGCAGACACGTTCCGTCGGCAACCTCCGGTGGAGATTCCGCATGGTAGCCGTCTGGCTCGGACACAGCGATAGCGTCCTGAAACGCCTCTACGATGCTTTCTAGCCACGGGCGATACACCGTCCGCGCGGCTGATCGGACGGCCCTGACGTCTTCCAGTCTCTCGACGGAGGCAAGCGCATCCAGGACGGCTAGGTCGGCAACCCATCCGCCATCGGCATATTTCTGCATAATCTCCGATATCGATGCTCCCCACGCCATGCGTTCGGTGACTCGCGCTATTGTCGCAAGATGCTCTACGGCCTGAGCGAGAGGAGCAGACTCCAGAGATGCCCATACCCAGCTTCGTCGCTCTCCGTGGCTCTGCTCCAGTTCGAGAATCTTGCGACGAGCGGCATCAGGGTCTAGGTCCGACAATCTAAGCAGGGCATTGCGAAGGCTTGCCTCTTCCGTGTCGTTGTTCTGGGGCCACGATTCTGAGCGGTCGAGGAGCGGCAAAGTCATCTGGGGCTTCGCCTCACGAAGCCGATCTGGGACAGTGCTGTATGACGCGGGAGCTTCGGCAAAGCGCCGCCAGACCATGCCCCAGTTTCCTTGCTGGTGGCCTAATTTCTCGGCGACTGTGACCGGGCTGTCCCTGTCCGGATGGAAGTCGTAGTAACTCTCGCAGAGAGCCACGAACGCAGCCCATTCCTGGTCGGAGCACTCATCCGGATACCCTTTGGGGTCATTCAGCCATCGCAGCACGTTCTTCACGTTGTCAGGGTGGATCAGACCATCCAGGTAGAAGGCGCGTAGTGGAGCGGCCCGATGGATAGCCTCCACAGGCTCCTCCGCTAGCTTCAAAAGAGAACGCTGGAGCGCCTCTCTGGTTCCCCGGTCTCCCTCTACCCTTATGCCGAGCCCGCCATCCCTGCTCTGTAGGAATGCGTTCACAGACCAGTCCCGGCCGTTCTTCTGGCTCCACAGCACACCCCGGTATTGCAGCTCAGCCAAGGGCTGCAACTCGACTGGACAGGTCTCCAACGCCCGCATGTCCTGTCGAGAATAGCCGGGCAGGTAGAGCACGGGCACCTTCTCTGCCGGTAGACCTGGGTGAGGAATCGTCCGCGCGATAATGCACCTCAACCAATAGGCCGGGCCAGTATGTTCGCCCGGGGAGTACTTTCCTAGAACAAAGAGAGGCAGCCGGTTCTTGAGCAGAGGCAGTAGTTCCTCCCATTGCCGAGCTTCGTCCGTCCAGAGGACGGCGGCAGGTGGCACCTGGTCCTGCCTGTTGTGCGAGCTCGCAGACTCAATCGCGTCGGCCAGAGCGTCGAGGAAAGTCCTGGCACGGGAGACGTTAGTCATCTCGTCTCTGCCTCCCTGGCGGCGCGCTTCTGCGCCAAGGTAAAGTGCACGTCGTTCAACCGCTCGGAGCCATCGGGGTCCCGTCCACGGTCTTTCTTCCAGTTCACATTTACCCGGCTGCGGAGAACGCCTGCGGTGACGAAAGGCCGGATGTTTAGCCGCACGCCGTCGTTGAGGTCAGGATTCCAGCCCATTGGCTGTTCATGAAGAGGCTTCCACCGAACGTAGATGTCGTAGGGAGGCTCGCCGTCACGTATGTCTTCGAGCTTCCTTTGCAGTTCCAAGGCTGCTACCAGCCGAGCAGTAGCTCCCGGTGTGCCAGACTCTTCAGCGGCTCGCTGGGCGCGAATCCACTCGCCCAAATAGGTGTAGATGAGCTTGTTCAGGTTGGCCGCATTCAGCTTATGGTAGTTCACCAATACGGAAAACCCGTCCCTTCTACCATCCCAGATGTGCCAAATGAATGGGCGTTGGTGGAACAGCTTGCAGTGCTGATCGAAGAAGCCGTCGCGGAGCCAGGCGTTGAGGCCCTTAGTCCCATAGCCGACTTCGCGCAACAGCTGTGCTTGTCGCTCAGCCGTCCAGTCCTCGCCATAGGCTTCCGACAAGACGCGGCGCAGCCGTTCCGATGCAGGCTCTTGGCCCGCGACTGACGCAAGAGAGAGGGTTCGGTCCCGTACAGCCAGATGGGAGAGCCCATCTACGTTTTGCCCAGGCCATTGATATCCCAAGAGCCGGACAACAGCTACGTGGAGGGAGTCGGTGCTGTTCGATGGGTCACCTTGAAACAGCCACTGGGTCGGATCGTCTGCGTATGGTTCTGGCAGACCACCGGGCCACTGTTCCTCTGCAACGGACTGCCAGTACTCATGGTCGAAAGGGAGCTTTGCTAGTGTTCCGTTGTTTGCCTTCATCATTGGGGCAATTTGTCGAACTGTCGTGTCAAGCTCCGGTGAGGAGCAGAACGCCCAAATGGCCAATAAGTCCGCCGAGTCTTTAGGGATGACCGCCGCTACGTTGCTGTCAAATTGCTGACCTAGGTAGATTGCAGACCTCAATTCGCCCATTAGACTGATGGCAACGCCGCGAGTGCCCCAAGCGCGCAAACCCTGCAGTCTGGCAAGGTCAATTCCCTTGTGAGACCAATCCAGAACGTATTCGAGTCCACCGAAGAGTTTGGTCGTATCAACAGTGCTCTGGTAGTAGACCCATCGTGTAGATGGTAGTATCACCTCCCAGAAGCGCCGCCTGAATCGTCCGTCGTCACCGGTCTTAATCCCTTGAAAGCTTCTTGCAAGACGTCCAAGGCGGGCAAAGGCAGCTAGGTCACCAGAAGTGATGATCGAATCTGGATTCCTGAGTTTGGTCGCCTGCAAAGAGGAGTTGAACTCGTATGTGGCCAACGCCGCACCCTTGTCCGAAGGCGTCGCCAATTCCGAAACGTCAACGTCTACCCATGCGGAGCCGTGTGCCGGGTAGTCATTCGCCACGATCAACAAGGCTACGTTGACCACCGCTCCGCCGATCGTCTCGAAAGCTGCCCAGCCCAACCTCGCCACGATATGCCACCTCTGTTCGCGAAGGAGCGACTCTCGTAGCAACGTGTACGATGGGAGGAACAGCCAATTCTGAGGCGTGACTACTGCATATGCCCCGTCCGGTGAACAAAACGAGCGGCATCGTTCTAGGAAAGCTGTGGCCAAATCCGCCTTCGCTCTTCCGTGGCTCAACTCAATGAAGTCCTTGAGTACATCTCCTTGCTTGCCACGTGAGAGATACGGCACGTTGGTCGCAACCAGCGTATATTGGCGTGCCAGCAGCTCGGCGGCACGTGCAACTCCCAGGGCGGCACTCCCAAAGACTGCTGCGACCGGATCGTCATCCCTCTCCTTCGCTAGTGCTCCTTCCAAGAGAGGCGCTACGCTTCCGAAGTCAGGCGTGAACATACGCTCACGGACGGGAACGTTTAATGGATCAATCAGGCTGCCAAGGTCCGGCGCATTCGCGAAAAGCCCGTGCAGCCTCTCTAGGGTCTGCCGCATGTTGGCATCGTCGCCCGCCAGCCTCGTCCACAATTCAAGCTGTCCACGGACCGCTAGTCCTGAACACGCGACGTTCAACGTAGGCAGTTCGTGGTATCCCCCAACCTTCCATGCCGCAAGCGCGAGCGAAAAGGCAGCGATCTGTACGCATCGAGGGTCTATCTCCAGTCCGAACAGATTGTCACGAAGCACGGCGTCAGCCGCCTCAGACTCGCTGAAGCCTTCTTCCTCCATCCGCATCCGCCGGAGCATTTCGAACGCAACAACTAGAAAGTGGCCCGATCCACAGCACGGGTCCATAACAGTGACGTCGGCCGCTTTCTTTGGCCATCCTGGGAAAGCACCGGTCGCCGGTGTTCCGTCCTTTTGGAATCGAAGATACTTGAAGGCCTTTACCAATGGACTATCAGGATGCCGTGCGGCCCACCATGCGCCGAGCGAGTTCTCCAGCAAGAACCGCACCATGTAGTCTTCCGTGAAGAGCTGCGAGTAGGCGGCCAAGTCGAGCTTCTCGATCTTTCGCCCACTACCGCTGACCTCCTTTTTCCTCTTCGACTGCCAGAATTGGTACACCCATCCAAGGCCGTCGTCCGAAGTGAAGACTGGGCTGGGAAGGGTGCTCAGGATGGCCTCGAGTGATGCGCGGTCTTCAGGAGCGAATGCGACCTGTCCGCTGGGGTCGTCGGAAGGAAGGATACCCGGTAGCATGTTTGTTGAGTACCGAGCCGCCGTTGCCCACCGGTCCGGGTCACCCTCATCCGCAGCTAGCTCCTCGCATTCCTCTAGGGTTACGGCCACGCCGGTGGGGTGCATGAGGAGATCGTTTTCGGCCAGGAACCGGGGGAACAGCATCCGATGCCACTGCACGTAGGCCACCTCTTCGACGAGCAACGCGAATCCGGCGGCCTGGCTCCCGGAACCGAGTTGGCGAGCCTTTGCCCGCAGCGCGTTACGAAGCGCCCTCTCCTCACTCGTGAGCGTTTCGAACGACCTTTGTTGGTTGACGGCCAGAACGTTTAGGGCGGCGCGCGCTGCATCCTCGGCTTCATCGTGTGCCGCGATGACAGCCTTCTCCAAGGCAGACCTCAGCGTGGAATCGAGCGATGCCATCTTCTGGTTCTTACTCCTAGGGGATGATCACAGGATGTTCATCTACCTGCGCCAATAGCTGTTCCCTGAGCCGTTGGATGTAGGCTTCTACGTCTTCACGACTATTCAGGGTTGCCGGAGTTGGTCGGACCGTTACCGCCTTTGGGGCCAACAGACGAGCGGCCTCCTCTCTCGCCCGGTCTACTCGCGGCTTCAGGGCCAAGAGTCGGTCATCCCAGTCCTGCAAGCTGGCATCTTCCAGACAGTCCATAAGCGCCTGATCGGTGCCAATGGCGAGATCGGGAATCGGGCCTAGCCCGTTCAATGCCAGAATCCTCACTCCATCCGCAGGCTCCAACTTCAGCCAGTCGTCCGACTTCTCAAGTTTAGTCACCTCTCGGTCGCGCTCCTTGCGTAGCTGTCCGTGTGCTTCAGAAACCGTCATTCGCAAGGCAGTTGTCGCCTTGCTGAGAAGCGGTGGGAGAGGGTTGGGGTCAGTGAGTAGAGAACGTTGGGACCGAATCGCTTCCATCTGAGGGTTAAATTCCGTAGCAACGGGCAACGTGCGAGCATGGTGCAGAAGCCTCTCCAAGCGGTGCCACTCGGGCAGACGTTCTTGTGCAGCCTCGCCAGCCGCCGACCAATCCCTATGGTGGTCGATAAGGGTGTCCGCCTTTTCGGCCACTTCGACAATCTGACGGTTTCCAGCCAACTCCCGAAGCTCCCTAACAATCGCGGTGTCCGGCTGTGCAGGAAGGGGAACCTCCCCTCCGGCAGCCTGGGCTTCGCTCTGGAGGCGCTCCAAGATCACTGGAATAGCCTCTGCTTCCTCTCCGCTCCTTGCTGGAAGGCCCATCGCTGACGCGACCTTGCGAACCTCTATCCGCTGGGCGGCAGACACGATGACCCCCTCGCTAAAAAAATCAGTAACCCCTATCTGTTGCTGGTTCAGGTCCTTGGCAGTCATCGCTTGCCCGCTGCGAGTGGCCCTCAAGAACCCCCCTGCAAGCAGTGCCAAGAGAGCACCGTCAACGGCATCGCGCGACCAGCCGTAAGGCGGGTCTGAAAAGTGGCGACGCACGTCGGAACCCTTCTTTCCCGCACCCCCGACAAAGCTCCGTATCTCTTGGCACACGGGATGCTTCTCCACGTCGGAAGAGTACCCAAGGGTTGAAAGTGCGTCGGGAGCGCCCTGCAACGCCCTGGTCACTACCCTGTTCCAGCCGCTCTGGTCCGCATCTGGAAACTTGGGGAACAGTCTGGTCAGGGCTGCCTCGACGGCCTGTCCAATGGCCTCTCGGAAGGACGCGGCAATAATTTCGTTACCGCCTCCTTGGTAGACGCGTGCGTTTCTGATGATGTTGTCCACGAGGTCGCTAACGTGTTTTCCTTCGACGTCTATACGGGACTGCATCGCTCCTCTTGCTTCAATCCCTGCGCTGGTCTGCGGAACCGCACGGGTGTTCACAGTCTCCTCAGCAGCACGGAGTTGACCAATAGTCTGTTGCAGCTCGTCGGCCTCAAGTCTCGGTAGGAAGACGAACACGGTAGGGTTGTCGACCCCCGCCTGCCGAGCCTCCTCACGCACGGACCCGAGCGACGCTGACCATTCATCTTGTACCCAAAGAGGAACGCTGCTTCCGTCTGTTGCTGGCTTCTCCGAGCCTAGGTGCACTTCGTACTTGCGAGGCGTCCTAGTGGCTCCCTGTAGGAAAGGGAGCCCCTTCAGAGCGGTGGCGAGAGCTTCCCTCACAGCCGTTTCACGCTCGGCTGCCATCCGCACATCATCCCCGAGAACCCGAGAGAGGCGGCTTCGGTAGTCGGTCTCCCATTCGATGCTCTCCGGAGTCTGGAGCCGGTATTCACCATCGAACAAGATCAACGTTCCTTCGTCTACAAGGGCCTGAAGTACGATTGGGACTTGTTGCCGCAGAGATGCGCTTCCAGCAGTTAGGTCATCGACCACCAGATCGGCCAGAGCATCCGAGGTGGCTCGAACTCCTGTTGCCAATGGGCCTTCGTCTCGTGGAAGTTTGCCTATCATGAAAATCAGAGCGCAAAGGCGGGACCTAAGTTTGCCGTCCTCAGTGCCATCATCTAACTCCCGGATCACGGTTGCCACGTCACGCGGAAGGATAGCGCTCTGAAGCATCTCGGTCTCGATTTGCCAGTAGATCGCATCCGCCGGTGCAACCGTGCCCAATGGCTCTTCTGCGACCTCGCGGGTAGTGTCATGTACGATGCGAAGCTGGGTCCTCAACTGTCCGGCAGTCCCCGCACTATCGACTGACCGCAACATCCGTTCCCACAGACGCCGCCGCACAGGAAGCAACGGGTAGTCAGCCACACGGTCCTGGACATCGCTGGGCTTGGGGCCGATTCTTGTGCCCGCCAAGTGGCGATCTATCTCGCCACTGGCCGAATCGAGGACGCTTTTCACAGAAGCAACCTTGTCCGGGGTCTTTCGCAGGACCACTTCCCGGACCACCTTCTCGACATCGACGTCAGAGAGGGTCACACGTATCGAGAATCGGCCCTGGAGCTTTGAGAGTTCCGTATTGGCTTGGAGTGCCGACTGCCCGGTGCCAACGAATAGGAGATGGCTCCCGAACTGAGTGGCGCAGGCCTCGACAACGTTCTGCACATGGAGGGTTCGCTGCGGGTCGTTTCCTATGAACTGCTGGAGCTCGTCGAAGACCAGCAGAGCAAGGGGCGGCTTGCCTGGCGCAGTGGACTGGAGTGAGAGTACGTCTGCAATCGCACTGTACAGATCAGAATCTGATATGTCTGGGACATTCGGGTACTGCTCCCGAAGCAAGGTGCGGACATCGGGTGGGCTGGAAGCCAAACCTGGAATCACTTCCAACAGGGTTTCAGCCAGGACCGGCGAGACATACATGTTGCGGAGTTCGGTCCTGAGAGTCTTGCCGCGTGATTCAACTGCGGCGGCTATAGCGTCGTACCAGCCGTTTTGCTTGAGCCACAGGACCAACCGGGCTGCAGGGTATTGCTCGGGCAAGTTGGCACTTTTGAAAAGCACAGCCAGCAATGCCAGTCTGACGGCACCTGCACCCGATCCCAGAGTGCCCGCCGCGGACCACAGGCCTCCCTCTTGCCTACCTAGCCGCGACAACTCGACAAGGCTGGCCTCAATATCAGATGGCAATGTGGACAGAGAACGAGCTCTAGCGCCGTCAGGGAACTCCACATCGCGCCAAAGGTATTCGAGGACTCTGACGAGGTGGCTCTTCCCGCTGCCGTAGAAGCCGCTCACCCAGACAGCCTGTTGCTGAGGCTGTGAGATGTTTGTGAGGAACGCCGAGAGCATCCGGTCCAGGCCCTGTCGGTACTCACCCTCACAGACGAATGACTCAAGCTCGTACCTGAGGACATCCCATTCATTCGCCGACTGGGGCTGGATGACCTTTGTTACGCCGTCGTTGGGGATGACGGTGGTAAGAGGGTCTCTGGAGAGAACCTCCCGGATCTTCATATCTGGCATCAGTTACCCCCTTCAATCGGCACAGCGTGGTAGTTCCAGCCGTCACGGGCATTGAGTAGTCGCCAATTGGAGCCGTCCCGTTGTCCAGGGAAGAACGCGAGCAGACGGCCGGGTATCTCGGAATCGACCTTCGCGATAAGTTCAGCGACTCGTATGAGACCGAACAGCGATGCCAAGCCAAGCACGGCCACGACTGTATTCTCATCAACGCCTGGGTGTTTCAACCCTTGCCGCACCCGTTCCGCCACGAAGTCTGAGAAATCAACGAGCGCCAGTTCCAGGTCTTCCGGATGCTCAAAGTACGCATCCTTATACTCGTGGTTCGTCATCCACTTTGCGAACGAATCGGTGATGTCTACCAAGCGCCACATATGTCCGGCATCGGTTGTGGCTGTTTGAAACTCACCAATGCGTAGCCGCAGGCGGCGCTCTTGGCCGGGGTCGTATCTGGCGAACCAGACCTTCTGCGCCCCAGCAAGCTTATGGTCCCAGGGAAGCCTCACGTACCGTTCGTACCGGCTCAGGAGGTCCTCTATCTCACTCATAGTGTGGGTCTCCTGGGTCACGCATAAGATGCCGGAAACTCACCTCAACTACGTCCCCGGCTGCTCTGTAATCGATCCAGCCCTGACGGGAGGCTATGACCGCCAATTCTTTGAGTTCGTGAATGGGTGCGTCTAGCACGTTGGCCCAAAGCGTCGTGAAGAGGGCCTGACCGCGTTTGCCACAAAGGTCACCCAATAGGAGAGCGTAAGCGAGTGAGGTTGGGCGAGCCTGCGATCTGGCTCGCTTCTTCGTATGTTGCCCTGACAATAGCCCTGCCTTCTCCCAGGAAGACGACACGTTCCGCCCGAGCCGTTCGCGGGAGCTTGCCACGAACTTTCCCGGGAACTGATGCTCGGCCTCCTCGGCAAATTCATGGGGAGTAACCGTTGCGCCTATGGGTAGGCGAAGCACGAACGGCGTCATCGCCCGGAGGATTGGGTCCCGCGCGGTCGAACACAGCAAGGCAATCATCGGCTGCGCGCTGTCATCGGCATCCCATAAATCGTTGAGAGCTCTGAAGACGAGCATGTTGGGGTCCAGCCCGTACAGCTCGCGAAGCCGCTCGAAGGTGATGCGACGCGCAGAAGCCGTTGGCTTGCCCAAAAGGTTCTGGTCAACGATGGCAATCCTCAAGGTGCTCTCTGTGGCTGGCACGGGGCGGCTGGCCAGGAGCACGCTTAGCTCCTCCAACTTCAGAGTGCTACTCAGATGAGTCCCCGTCGGATCGATCCGTAGCCCGAAGGTCGAAGCAGATCGCGGGACTCGTGAATCGGTGACCATCATGGTCCTCAGTATAGCCTTTCCACTAATTTCGTGCTATCTTAGCAGGAGAGATAAACTAAGAGTCTCCTGCTAATGGAGGTGGCCCATGGAAATCAGACACGTACTGAGCTTCGGAGGAGGCGTGAACAGCATCGCCCTCATGGTCGTCCTACTGCGAGAAGGGCTGCCCTTTGATGAGGCGGTGTTCGCTGATACGGGCGGAGAGGTCCCCGAGACGTACCAATACGTGGAGACTGCGACGCAGTATCTGGCGGATCATGAAGTACCCCTCACCGTAGTGTCCAAGCGGGGGCGCTCGCTCTACGAAACCTCGTGGGATCGTCAGGTATTCCCGTCAGCTATCTGGCGATGGTCAACCAGAGATTTCAAGATCACACCGATCCAGCGGCATTACAGGTCGCTGGATGTCCACATCAATCAATACCTGGGTATCGCGTGGGATGAGGTCCATAGAATGAAGGACAGCCGGGTTGATTACGTGACCAACCTGTATCCGCTGATTGACCGGCGGCTCACAAGGGCGGACTGTGTAGACATCATCCAGGAGGCTGGGCTACCCATCCCGCAGAGGAGCTCGTGTTTCTTCTGCCCGTTCAACTCGGTTGACCGGTGGCGCTGGCTCTACGAGACCCACCCCGATCTCTACCACAAGGCCATCGCACTGGAAGAGAACTCAAAGCACTTCCCTTCTCAGCGGCTCACAGATCAAGCCTTTCGCGAGAGAACTGACATCTCTCTCCGTTCCCTCGCTGAGGTATTCGCAGACGGGCGTCCAATGCCGGCTCAACCAGCCGTCGAACAACAACCATGTGGAGCCGAGTGTGGGACATGAGTGAGAGCTCAGAGAGTCAGGTTGGGCAGAGGCGAGCTTGAATGGAGCTTACTACTGGTTGTTCCCCTCAGTAGGATTGTCGGCCCTTCCACTATCTGTCACAGGGGAAACTCGCAAGGTGCCACGATGCGCTGTCGCGCCGCATGTCGTGCAAACTTCATCTCCCGTATCCGCACCCAGGTCGTACTCCCTTTCGACGCGGAGATGATCGCAGAGTGGGTTGCCCTTAGCCTCCCAAGCCCGTCGCAATTGCGCCGCTTTGCTTGACTGCATCGCGTCCTAGTCTCCTCCGGCTATGCCCTGGCCTGTATCAGGACGCGCCCGCCGTCCTCCACGTCGATGTTCAGGTTGTGCCTGTCCAGCAGAAGCATACCCACCAGAGGGGTACTACCGGTGGCGTCGGCCTTGATGTGTCTCGGCTGGCCGTCCCAGAGTACAGTAACGTTGTGAACGTCGAAGCTCACAACATCGTCGTTTGCCAGGAACGCCCAGCCCATGTGTGAGAACGACAACCCCAGGTCGGCAACCACGGCGGTCGGCAATGTCAGGGTGCCGGTGTAGCCGGTATCGATGACGGCCTCGATGTCGCGAGTCCGCCCCTCCGAGCCCTGCAAGGAAAGGGTCACCACCGCTTCATAGGCGGCGTTCACCGACCCTTCAATCATTCCCTCCTCCGCAGGGAGCCAGCCCCGAAGCTGCGAATCGCCCGGTACCCGACTCGCTCGACCAGGACGTCTATGGCACCTAGGCGCTGCGCTCTCAGACGGTCCACTACACCGCTCTCACTATCGGCTATCGCCCATTCCCCGGTCTCAACGTCGATAGCGACGTATTCTCCAAGGTGGTCGGCTTCGACCTGGGGCAGGATGTCCCGCTCGTATATCTCCCTGCCGAGGCGTGCCGCCTCTTCGCGGGGGCGGCGCGGGCGCGCTGGCGTCTTCGCGTGGGTCATGCATACTCCTCTCGAAGGCCTACTGCTACTACTGACATTTTACCGCGTTGCGGGTTGTTCAGGCAACGAAGCCGAGCGACCAGCGAACCTTGCCACTCCCCTAGTCTCAACTGCGGATGCCGGTGTAAAATGGAGGGAATCCAATAAGAAGGAGTCCTCTATTGCAGAATACGGCCTCATATCTGAACGACGTTCACGCGGAGTTGGCCCCGTCCGACGATACATTGTCCGCCGCCAGAAGCCGACGGGACGAGGTTCTCGCGGAGGCCAGAAGCTACTCTGGCGCTCTGCGAACCTACATATCTGGTTCAATCGCCCATCGGACTGCCAACCAGGACACCGACGCCGACTGTGGTGTAGTGCTCGACCGGCGCTCCTATCCGAGGTTGGGTCCAGATGGAGAACGCGAGGGGCCGAACCAGATCGTCGAGGATGTCCGGGAGCTCCTGCGTGAGCGTCTGAAGGAAGACCACCCCGACATTAGGTTCAGGGTCACGAAGCGAGCCATCCAGGTGTCCTTCAACGAGCCATTGGACGATGAGACTGACCCGTCGGTAGACCTGATCGTCGCTCTGACCCGCAAGAATGGCCAGGGGCTCTGGATTCCCAACAATGAGACCAAAGGTTGGGACGCATCCCATCCCGAGTATCACACGACGGTCTTGACGGATGACCCTGCCGACCTCAGGCGCGTCAGAGCTAAGATCATCAGGCTCGCAAAGGGATGGAACACACAATTCGCACAGCCCGGCCTCTGTAGCTTCAATATCGAGGCCCTTGCTCTGAGTTGCATTACTGAAGAGCACGGCGTGCCCGATGGCTTGGCCGAATTATTCCGATACGCCGCCAGCGACCTGAAGAAACGGTTGACTCCCGACCCCGCCGGTGTCTCTAAGCCCATAAAGCTGCTGATGGACCGCGATGTCGTCGTTGGCCGCCTAAAGAGAGCGGCCAAGCGGATGAAGGACGCACTGGACAATGACGACGACAAGACCAAGGTCCAGGAGGCGATGGCGGGTCTGTATGGGAACTACGTCAGTCCGCCAGACGGAAGCGCATCCAAGGAGGCGCTTGCCTCTGCACTCCGCAGTGGAAGCCCAGCGCTTGGGGTCTCAGGGGGCGCATTGAGTCTCGGCGGAGGCCCCAGCCTAAAACCGACCAGATCGTACGGAAGTGAGCGCTCGTAGGAAGTTCAGCGGGCCACCCAACAGAAGCAAGGGACCGTGGTATGGCCTGACAGTGGTGCGACTCAACTTTGAGCGAGGCGTCAAGAGCCACTATCCCAACTTGAGAGGTGGAAGAGTCAAGGGTGGCCACGAATACAGAGCCACCGTGCTGGTGCCCTACTACGAGCCCAGAAAGACCCGCATCCGGTTCAACGGCATGGCAAACGTCCCCGCCGTATTCGCCGACGGTCCATGTGAGTCACCGCACCGCTACCGTGACGATAGCCTTTGCATGTGGTATCCGGACGACCCGATCGAGCGCCGGTGGGTCTTTGAGGACGGCCTTGTTGCCCTGATTGGCTTGGTTATGGCTCACCTGTTCAGGGAAGCCTGGTGGAGGGAGACAGGGGAGTGGCTTGGCGAGGAAGTCCCGCATGGAGCGCAATCGAAGGAGCAAACAGGGGCGTGAACGAGGCGCAGCAACTTACCCTGCCTTGGCCTGTTGTCGGAGCGGTCATTATCGGAGCAGTGTCGTTCACCGTATTCGTTCTCACCAACTGGTGGAACGGGGAACGTGAGAGGCTGACCCGCAGTCGTGAGGTCTTTTCGAAGGCATACGCGGCTGTCCAAGAGTACAAGGAATTCCCATATGTGATAAGGCGGCGCAGGAAGGATACGCCAGAGGAGGAACGAATACGCATCTCCTCTGAGTTGCGGAAGGTTCAGGCCGACCTAGCATTCTATTCCGCTTGGCTAACGACTGAATCTCGTCACGTCCATTGCAGTTTCTCTGAACTGCTTGAGCAGACGCGGAAAGTGGCAGGTACGGCGATGCCCGAGGCTTGGCTGGAGCCAGCCGCTGAGGACGACTCCAGTATGAACGTGCCCAAGCTGGATATGTCTGCCTTAGCGCCCTTGGAAGCCGCATATCTGGAGGAGGTAGTTGACCACCTCGCACTTCGGCCTCGCTGGGTCCGCCGTTTGTTCCGGCGCAAGACGGATGAGTGACCGCAAGTCAGATGCTCATGGGTTGCAGACGCAGACAAGACTCCGGAAGACCTGCGCGTGGATGTTCCGTTCCTGAGCGGCCTCTCTCATCCATCTCATAGACACAACAAAAAAGGCCCACACATATGACCGCCAGCATGGGCGCGTCCAAGCCCTGAAACGCAAAAAAAGGCCGCATACATGAACTCGCAGGGGGAAGACACCCGAATCTAGGTGTCCTCCCCCTTTTGTATGTCGGCCTAGCTTCCCGCGCCGACCGGCTCGGCCTCCTGCTCCCGCTCAAGCGCCCACTCGAACATCGAGAGGCTTGCGGGTTGAGGCTTGCTCTTGCGGCCCTTCGGCTTGAGCGGCTCGGCCATAAACTCCGCCCAGGAGAACAGCGTCTGCTGCGGCTCCTCGGCCTCGTCGTCGTGGTAGCCGTTGGTCCCATTGCCGTTGACCAGGACAGGCACGTGGCCATTCCCGGCGTGGCTGCCGTCCACCACAAGCTCGACCGTCGGCCCGATGCCGTTGGCGTGGTGTCCGTTGCCGTTCAGCCCGTTGCCGTTGACCCCGATGGTCTCCGGCTCGACCTCCACAATCTTCCAGCCGTCGTCCACCAGCAGCTCTTCGGCGGTGGACTCGGCGTTCCGCGTCTGGGCGAAGACCTCCTCCACCGTCTCTGCTTCGTCGTCCTCCTCCTCTCCGCTGACGATCTTGCGGGCCAGCGCCATCATCATGTCGTCCCCGTCGTCGCCGTATGCGGCAAGCCCGTCCTCCGGCAGCTCGCCCTCGACGGCGAGGGAGCTTTGCAGCTTCTTCGCCACCAGCTTGAGGGCGTCGGCCTGTAGGGTGTTGCGGTAGGACATGAACACCACTTTCACCGGGCGGGTCTGCCCGATGCGCCAGGACCGTCGGGAAGCCTGACGCATAACGTAAACCGAATAGTCGGTCTCGTACCAGCAAAGGGTCTGAAAGTCGATGAGGTCGAGGCCGGTCTGCACCAGCCTGGGGTGGCAGATGAGGACGTCGATGCCCTGCTTCACCCTGTCGGCCACCCACTTCTCCCTCTTGTTGGGAGCCACGGCGTCGGCCTTCATCACCGCCACCCTGAACCCGTGCCGGGTGAGGATGTCGTCCATGCGCCCGGTGATGTCCCGGGTCCCCGTGTGGGTGACGTAGACCAGCACCCTGCGGCCCTCCATCCGCTCTGCGGCCACCAGGTCGATGAGCGCCTGCTCCTTCGGGTACAGCTTGCTCTCGGAGAGGGGCGGCACCTGCACGATGACGTCGCCGCTCCTGGGGTCGAAGACCGTCTCCCCCTTGGTGCACCCGTCCGGGTAGGCCAACAACGTCTGCAAGTACGTAGCCAGCAGCCTCTTGGAGCCGCTCTTGAGGGTCTCGGCCAGCTCCTTGCGCAGCTCCTCGAACACGGTGTCGTAGGCGCTGCGCTGGGAGTAGCCCGTGTGGTCCTTCTCCGAGTCCATCGAGGACAGGAGTATCTGCTCGGTGTAGTCCGGCAGCCCCGAGGCAACGTCGGAAAGGCGCAGGAAGACGGTGTTGCCAATCAGGTGGAACAGGGCTGACGGGGCAAGCCCCGGCCTCTCCCTGACCACCTTGCGGAACTTCTTGCGCCTGCTGTTGCGCCCGTCCTCCATCGACTCGTCGTCGGGCTTGCCGATGGAGTGTTCGACGAAGCCGTACCGCTCGATCCAGCGCCCCTCCTCGGAGCGCCCGAACTCCGTCCTTATTTCAGGGGAGAACCTGTAGAGGAGATGGAACAATGTCGAGCTGTACCCGCCCATCAGGGTGCCACTAAGGGAGAGGGACTTCCCGCAGGCGTCTGCGAGGACACCGGCGGCGATGCCCTGGGCCGAGCCGCGCCCCTTGTATTCGTGCACTTCGTCTGTGATGAGCAGGTCGAAGAAGCCCCCCATGTGGTGCTTCACGTAGTCCGCGAGCGGATACCTCTTCGGGCCGGACTTATCGGCCTGCCAGAGAGGGGAGCCGCAATGGGAGCAGACGTGCCGCCTGCGGTTCAGGTCGGCGTCGGTCAGGGGAACGCCGTCCTTGTCCGTGATCTGGGCGGTGCAGCCGGGGCAGCAGGGGACCCGGAAGGGCTCTCCCGTCTCCTCGTCCCGCACCAGCCTGCCCTTGGACGTTGCCCACCGCTGTATGACGGCGGCCTGCCAGCGGTAGGACAGCTTGGCCCGCTCCCGGCTCATCACCGCGAACAGGGGGCCGGAGCCGATGGAGAGGCGCAGCCGCTCCAGGTCGGTGATGGACTCGACGATGGCGGCGCGGGCCAGGGGCACCGTCTGCTCGACCTCGCGCTTCCACTTGGGAACCAGGTGGGGTGGGCAGAGTACCAGAATCCTCTGGAAGCCCGCCATGTGCGCCGCCGCCGCGCCGATGAACGTCTTGCCCGTTCCCATCTCGCCCACCACCGTCGTTCCCCGGTGGGCTTCGAGGGAGAGGGCCGCTCCCCTTATGGCGTCTTCCTGCGCACCCAGGGGGGTGCGGAGCAGGCGGGGGAGCGTGCCGCCGTTCTCCGAGGGCCGGTAGAGCGGCGGGTAGGACTCCACCACCCGCTGGGCGATGGCCTCCTTGTAGGTGTCGATGAACTCTCCGAGGTTCATGTCTTTCTCCTTCCTTCATGGGATGTGTTGCGTCCGATGACCCCGCATCAAGTACGGGGCAGGCTTGGCGAGGCACGGGCCTCGTGGGGTGCGGCTCGATGGCGAGCCGTCTAAGCGGCGAGCAACGCCTTCCTGCGGGCAGCTTCGGCGGCCCTGGCGTCCTCGTAGCAGCGTCCGCTCAGGTGGTATGCCTTCACCGGGGACGACACCGCCATCCCGCAATCGTCGATGTCCACCGAGGCGGTCTGCATGGCGGGTTCTCCGGGGAGGATGGGCTGCCCGCACCGCGAGCAGGCTTCCAGCGTCATCATCGTCTGCATGTCTTCACCTTCCTTATATGGGGTGTGTTGCTTCCGAAACGAGACGAGGCCCCGCCGTCCCTTCCGAGGACGAAGCGGGGCCTCGTTGTTGGGGATGGGGCGAGCCGTCTACGCCGCTATCTCGACGATCTCGCCGTCGCCCAGGTCGAGGGAGACGACGGTGGTCTTCAGGCGCTCGCGGTAGACCTCCTTCTCCGGGGTGTCCTCGACCTGCACCATCTCCTTCGAGGTCCTGCCCTTGACCAGGATGCGCCTGTCCCCGGATTCGAGGACGAGGTTGTCGAGGAAGCCCGCCGCCACCAGCATCGCCATGTGTCCCCTTCTGAGGGGCATCAGTGGGCGGGTGCGGCTGTCCTTTGCGGGCCAGAGGGAGTCGGTTATCTCCGCGCTGGCCCACAGCCCCGTCCGCCTGGCCTCCGTAGCCGCAGCGACGGGATCGACGGTCCGGGTGGTGAACAGGATGTCGCCAGCCGGGGTCGCCTTTGCCTTGAAGAAGGGGTAGCGCACCCCTCCCAGCCGTTCGGGGTCTCCCTCCGACCACCTGTTCACCGTCTCCTCGGCGGAGGCGTCGGGGATGGGGTCGGCCTTGCGGTAGCCCAGGAGCGCCACCTGGTCGAACACCTCCCGCTCCGGGTCCGGGAAGGCCCAGCAGCGCAGGTTCCGGTAGTGGGTGGACAGGTAGCGGGCCGATACCGAAAGCCTCTGGCGAGGGACGATAAAGACCAGCAGCCCGCCCTCGTCCAGGTAGCGAGTGCAGTGGGTGAGGAAGGCGTGCTCGACGCGCTTGTCCTCCTGGTCCCAGTCGTATGGCGGGTTGACGTAGGCGAGGCCGAAAGCCCCGTTTGCGATGGAGGTGGCGAACAGGTCGGCGGCGAGGGCGCGGTCGAGGCGGCGAGCCGCTTCTTCCGCCCTGTCCCGGTGAAGCTCCACGCCGTAGGTCTCGACGGGGATGTTCCCCCGGTGACGAAGCTCCTCCGCAAGCTGCGCCACGGCGTCCCCGCCCCCGCAGCAGGGGTCAAGGATGCGCAGCGTCTCCCGGTTGTAGTTGTGGTGGCCGTAGGGGGTGTCTATCAGCCCCGCGATCATGTCCACCACCCGCTCCGGCGTGGGGTAGTAGCCCCCCTTGCTCTGAGCTGCGAGTCTCATGTCTTCTCTCCTTTCTCCGTGTTGTCCGTCGCGTCCGGCCCGAACCGGCAGGGTTCGGGCTGGCAGAAGTGGCAGTCCCTTCTCGCCCTGGGGGGCGGCACGTAGTCCTCGGCGGCGACCGCCTGGAATATCACCTGGATGCCGCAGGAGCCGCAGTGGTAGATCTCCCCGGTGTGGATGTCCTTGTCGAACTCCTCCACCTGCGCGAACCGCTCGTCGCAGTGCGGGCAGGTGAAGAACAGCGTCTGCTCCGTCATGTTTCGTCTCCTTCCCGCCGCCTTCAGGCGGCGATTCCGATGTCCCTGTGGTCGTTCCTCTGCAAGCCGACCACCTCTCCGATTGCCAGGTTGCGCTGGAAGCAGAGCACCTGGGGCGTCCCCATGCTCTCGGCGCAGGTGACGCAGTAGGCGGTGATGAGCTCGGCGCGGTTGGCGACGGTGATGCGCCGCACCAACACCGAGCCGCCCTCCGGCAGATTGTGCCGGTAGAGCATGACCGAGGGGTCGCGCCGCTCCGCCTCCGTCGCGGGCCGGAAGAAGTGGGGCTGGCCGCTACTCATCAGGTGTTGTGCCCCGTCGTGCTTGCAGTAGCGGCAGTGAACGCCGTCCGGCGAGAACCGCCGCCAGGCCCCGCCGTTGCGCTGGCCCCGCCGCTTGTTGTTGCGCTTGGCCCGTTTGAGGGTCCTATCCATCGCTCCCCTCCTCCGGCAGGGTCAGCCAGCCCGACGCAACCGCCTGGGAGAGGTCGTCGTGGAGCTTCTTGGCCTTGGGAGCGCACCTGTAGGCGGAGACGCCGACGCTCTGGAGGGGTACGATCTCCTCCTCTTCGAGGCCCCTGTGCCAGAGCCAGTCGGCCCAGGAGCGGTGCAGGGGCAGCGGGCTGCGCTTGTCCAGGAAGCGGTGGTGCAGCGCCGGGGCCTCCTCCTCGGACTGGGCCAGCAGGAGGAAGGAGTCCTTCTCGTAGCTGAACTCGGCGGTGCGCGTGTAAACCAAAGCGTGCCAGCCGCCCGAGCCGCGAAGCCGGGCTATCTTGGTCGTCCACGTCCCTATGGTCTCGTATGGCACCTGGCACTGCTGGTAGCCTCCGCTCAGCGCCATGCCGTCCGCGCCTTTGATGATGTGGGCTACGTCCGGGGGCTGCTTGAGGAGGGACGCCCAGATCGCCTTGAGCGCCGTCTGGGAGCCGACCATCGAGACGAACCAGAGGCTTTCGGTCTTGTCGTCGCGGGCGAAGGCGTCGGCGGTGGCGGAAAAGCCCCCGGCCGAGATCGTGTAGAGGTTCTCGGGGTCGATGGTGTGAGTTGCGAGCATGTCGAGTCTCCTTTCGTCGTGAGGGGTTGAGTCGATGCGCGGGGGAATCCCCCGCGTGAGAGGCCGGGCTGCGCCGGTCTTGGAGCGGTCAGGCGGCCATGAGGCCCCGCTCCTTGAGGCTGACGAACCGCTTGCCGCCGATGACGATGTGGTCGAGAAGCTCGATGTCGAGCAGCTCCGCCGCCTTCTTCAGCTTCCGCGTGATGAGCACGTCTTCGGGGCTGGGGTCCGGGTTTCGGCTGGGGTGGTTGTGGCTGATGATGATGCTGGGGACCGCTTCGAGGACGGCGTGCCTGAGCACCTCCGCAGCCCGGATCATCGACGAGTTGACATTCCCCTGGTAGACGACTCTCTGGCCGAGCACGTTGTTCTGCGTGTCCATCAGGAGCACCCGAAGCTGCTCCTGGGCGAGCTTGGACATCTCCGGCCCCAGCAGGTCGTAAACGTCGCGGGGGGAGCCGATGGAGGGCGGGTCCTCCGGGCCTTCCGGCCTGGTGGAGACCTCGTAGCGCATCGCCAGCTCTCCCAGCAGGTTCAGGTTGCTCCGCAGCGCATCTATGAGCGCCTGCCCCTCCGGGCTGGGCGCGAAAGCGTCGTCGGGGATGAGCGGGAGGGTCTCGTTTAGGTCGGCCTTCTTCTTTCTGGGCATGTCGGCCTCCTTGCCTATCGGATAGAACAGAAGCGGGGCCGCCCCCCGTGGATGGGAAGCGGCCCCGTGGTGGTGCGCCCGGCCCGAGAGGGCGGGCGTCGGATTTGGTTGTGGGCTAGAAGGGCGAGTCCTCTCCGCCGTCGTCGCCCGCCCCGTTCCCGTTCCCGTTGCCGTTGGAGTCGAGGAAGACGACCTCCTGCGTGTGGACTTCCGTGCGGTGGCGGCGCTGGCCGTCCTCGTTCTCCCAGGTGTTTTGCACCAGGCGTCCCGCGACGTAGAGCCTCTGGCCCTTGGTCACGTACTGGTTCACCGCTTCCGCCGTCTTTCCCCACACGATCACCGTGTGCCAGTCGGTGGCGTCCTCGGCGTCCCTGCGGTAGCGGTCCGTCGCCAGCCGCAGGTTGGTGACGGCGGTGCCGTTCGGCGTGTGTAGGGTAGGCCGCCGGCGAGTTGCTCCGGTTGCCCGAAGCACTTTTCCGTCGGCCCCCCTCCGAACCGGACGTGCAGCTTTCACTGCATCCGGCTCTCCAGTGGTTATTTCTACTTACGCGGTTGCCAACTACCTCCGTGGACGTTCAGGTGGCAGGGACGGCAGACCACAAGGGTCTTGCGCCGTCGGGTCGCCATAATCTGTATCCACAGGGGCTTTTCACCTTGGCCTTTGACGTTCAGGTCGCGTAGGGCGCGGACGTGGTGGACTTGCACGTCCACCGTTGACCCGCACATTTCGCACTCGTTCGCTAGGAGCCGTTGGATAAGCTCGTTGCGTTCAAACCTGTACGGCTGGGGCTTTTGGTCTACGAGAACGGCCTGCCGTTTCCGCTTCAGGGGTATGCCACCGAACTGTGCCACCAGTGAGCGTTTCCCATTGCCCCGCTTGACCTCGACCTTGAGGCAAGCTCGTTCCCCGTGCTCGGTTAGTACGATGCTCTTGTAACGCCGAACCATTTTCCGAGTTGAGGTCTTGTGCTTGGCCGCCAGTGTCTTGGCCAGCGACTGTCCCATGACCCATTGCAGCTTCCCGAAGTGGAAGACGTTCAGGGCCAGTAGGTAGTACTGGACGACTCCTCGGAACTCCGCTTGATACCTGCTCACGATGGTGAAATCATCATCGTGTATGAGTACGCTGCGGTGTACCGGCTTGCCGTTGCCCATGTAGGCGTGGCAGTGTTGTTCGATGACTTTGGCGGGAACCCGTAGCCCGATACGGCCATTGACTCTGCGCCGCCCCTTGGGGTCGTGCTTGTCGTTGGCCTGCTGATTTACGAGTTCGTAGCCGAGGAACTTGGCCGCCTGGCTGGTGGCATGGGTTATGAGAGTCTTTTCCCTAGATAGCTCCAGCTTGAGCGTGTCGCGCAGGAATGTCTCCAAGGACTCCTTTATCTGCTCGGCTTCGGTTTTCGGCCCGATGAAACCCAGCACGAAGTCGTCCGCGTAGCGGACGAATCGCAGCCGTCGGTAGCCAGGGTCGTTGGGGTCTCCTGATGGCAGTTGCTGCATCTGCTTTCGCAGTCCCAACGCCTTCGCATGATTTCCCCTTCCCCTGTGATATGACATTTGGCCGTTCAACGCTTTCCATGTGAGATTGCGTCTTCGTTCTGTGCCTCGGGTGTTT
The DNA here is from genome assembly GCA_965222445.1 of Dehalococcoidia bacterium. Taxonomy (GTDB): domain Bacteria; phylum Chloroflexota; class Dehalococcoidia; order Lucifugimonadales; family CAJWER01. Next base: position 214,396 of record CBDCTY010000002.1, read on the forward strand.
GCTGGAATGAGCACTGTCTCGACGAACTTGTCCAACCGGTCTAGGTAAACGTTGGCGAGGATGGGGCTGACCACACCACCTTGCGGTGTACCACTTAGGGTGCGGCCATATTTCCAGTCCTCCATGTATCCCGCTTTCAGTAGGTACTTCAGCAGGTTGAGGAAACGGTTGTCGTGGAGCTTCTCGCCGAGCACCAACAGCATGACCTCGTGGTCTATGTTGTCGAAGCACCCCTTGATGTCTCCCTCGACGAACCAGCGGACACCGGTCCAGTGAGTGACCACCTCGCTCAATGCGGTGTGGCATCCCCGGTCGGGCCGAAAGCCGTGGGAATGGTCGGAGAACTGCGGCTCGTAGTAGGCTTCCAGAATCATCCGGATGACCTCTTGCAGCAGCTTGTCCGTCCACGTTGGTATGCCCAATGGACGGGTTCCCCCATTAGGTTTGGGAAGGTTGACCCGTCTGACCGGCGTCCACCGGAACCGCTCGTGACGTAGCTCGTCGATGATGCGGTCGATTTTCGCCAGTGACATGCCGTCCACGGTCTCTGCGGTGGTTCCCTTGGTCATCGCTCCCTGGTTTGAGTAGAGACGACCGTAGGCCCGCAGGTAAAGTTCCCGGTTGTACAGTTGCCGATAGATGTCCTCCAGCGGCAATCCTCGTTCTCCGCGATCTCGAATGACGTTCAGTACAGTTTCGGCAGTTCTCATCACGAGTACCTCTCTGTCGTATTCCGTCTAAACCACCTGCCCTCCTTCGCCATGTGCCGGGCTTTCCCCGGCTCGGACTACTACGAGGGCTCCGTTGCCATAGGGGTCTCCCCCGTAGGCAATCCCGCGTTCCGTTGACTTCGGGGATAGGGCTCTGCTAGTCTCCACGTACACTCCCGTAGGGAGCAATAGGAATGGAGATTTCGCTCCCTAATGACCTGTTAAAGCTTCTGCTCCTACCGTTCATCGTTTGGCCTGTGGCCGCCATCTGGGCGTTTGTGTACTACGCGAGGCGGCGGGCCGAGAACAAGGTCAGGAAGTCCGACCCCATCCTTCGGGCTGACATCGTGTTACTAGCGAGAACGAACTCCCGGTTGTTGGACGACGCCATAGCCCTGCGTTGCGCCCAGATGGAACAGGGGCGCAACCCTGATGACTGAGCCTTTGTCCAGATGAGACCGAGCCTTTTTCCCCTCTGTCTTCGACATAGGACGTGTCTAGCGCGACTGTAGGTGCCCCGTTCGTCCCCTTGAATAGACCTCATAGGCCATCGCCCACTCGTCGGAGGTGCATCGGGCTGAAGTACATACCGATGCAAAGAGTGGCGCCGGGTTTCAGGCATTCTACCGGCGGGTGCGGAGTACACCGTCCGGGAACTGGGGTTCAGGCAATCAAGCTTTCACCGTATCGCACGGGTCTTGCGGAACTGGCCTTACAACGCCTTCAGACCATAGCCGCTTTACCGACATGCTATTGTCCCCCTAGGCTTTCGCTTTGAGGTAGGTCGGTTGACCCAAGAACTTCCTCCGAGTTCTTCCCGAGTGAGTCGGGTATCCTATGCCGCGTTACGCGGCGCACACTTCATCTCCGGGTCCGTGCCGACCCGTCCCAAGAGCTCGACCTTGTTTATCGTCCGTGCCATTTCGATTTCCTCCTGAATGGTGTGGCGCGACTCTGCCGCACCCGGTTTGAATGAGAGCGGGGCCGTCCCCTGTAGAGGGAAGAACGGCCCCGTCCTGCGCCCCCGCCAGGGAGCGTCTAGCTGAACTCGAAGACCGGAGGCTCCGGCCCGTCGTCGTCGTCCGCGAACAGCTTGTCGGGATCGAAGTGCGCCGCAGCAGCCTGGAGAGCCATCAGCGCGTCGGCCCGTGCGCCCGGCCCCAGGGCCGGATCGTCAATCGCCTTCAGGTAGCGCAGCGCGGCGTCCACCAGTCCGGCGTGGGCGGCGTTGTTGCAGAACACCCGCTTGGAGGCGTTCGCCATCATCTCCATGCTCACCAGCCCGTCGATGCGGTTGGAGATGCGGGTCTGCACCGAGGCCAGCTCGTTGGCCAGCCGTGCGATCTCCCTGGTGGCGGGCGGCATCCTCCGCAGGGTCTTCGGCGCGAACCTACTCATCCTCCTCTCCGTATCTCGCCGAGGGTCTTCGGCTCCCAGTACAGGTCGCGCTCGACGGCGGGAACGCCGCCGAACACGGTCGCCTCCGCAAGCTCGTCGAGACTGAAGTACCCGAGCTCGGTCTCGAACCCCTGGACGAGGCCGAAGCACTCGCCGGTCTCCGGGTTCCACTCGGTCACGTACCAGGTCCAGTTGCCGTAGGGGGAGAACAGCTTGGCCGGGGCGAAAACGGAGTCGTAGTCCTCGGCGTTCTCGTTTGCGTAGAGGGCGGGGATGGTGTCTCCCAGCTCCTTCGTCATCAGCTTGTGCCTGCGCAGTCCGCTGTGCTTGTCCTGCCACATGGTCGTGGCCGTGGGGGTTCCTGTTGCGTTGGTCATGGTGTCTCCTTTCATGCCGGGTTGATTTGGAATCGGCGGGGCCGTCCCTGTAAAGGGGAACAGGCCCCGTTGTGCGCTCCGGCTTGGGAGCGTCTAGCTGACCCGCACGTACTCCGACTCGCTCTCCGTCACGATGTCGGCCCGGACCTCCGGGTCGAGGACGGCATTGAGCTTGCGGTAGTTGACGGAGTACCTTGTTGACTGCACGAGGCTGACCGTCCTTCCGTCCACGGTCGCCTTGGCGTCCCCCTGCCTGCGCATCCACGCCTTCAGGGTGTCCAGCGCGGTGCGCTTGACCTTCTCCGGCTCTCTCATTGAGTCCTGAGCCTCCGCGTAGGCCGCCACCGCGTCCCGTGCCTCCTGGTCGCTCACCTCCTTCTCCTCTGTTTCCGGTTCTTCGCTCGCTTCCGCCGCACCCGGCAGGCAGATGTCCAGAAAGGGGCAACTTCGGCACTGCCAGCTACCGGACGAAAAATCCCGTTCGGGCAGCGCGTCGGGGTCAGGCCCGTTCTGGACGTGGTGCGCCGCCAGCTCGCCGAGCCAGGCGCAGGCGTTTTCCAAGGCCCGCTCGATTCGGTCGGCTGGAATGACCTCGTAGTCCCAGGTGCGGTTGCCCGTGTCCATCGTGGCGACCACCGCGTCGCGGGGCCATCCTCCGAACTTCCCGTAGGAGTAGAAGGCGGCCTGGGCCACCGCTTGTGGATGGCTGCGCTCGGCCCCAAGCGTCCGCCAACGCTTGAAGGCATCCGGCCCCCGCGTCTTGATCTCGACGACCATCTCGTCGCCGTAGACCGGGGCCGCGTCCCCGAACAGCAGCATCTGGACCTGGGCAGCCGCCTCGTCCTCGTCCAGAGCCTGCCCCGTACTTGATACGGGGGGCATCCGCACCGTGCCGTCGGGGTGTCCGGTGACCAGAAGGTTCGGGCCGAGCCTCATGGTCACCGCTTGTGGGTCCTGGGGATCGGCGGCGTTCACCTTCCAGCCAGCCCGCTCCATCGCCCGCACCACCACCGGCTCCAGGGCGTTGCCCGCCTCCATCGCCGTCAGCGATTCCTCCGTGGGGGGATTCGTGGGCTGATACCCGGTAGCCGAGTACCAGAGGGAACGGCGGCAGCCCAGGGCCGACGAGGCCCGCACCACAAGCTCGCCTTCCTCGTTGATCTGTGCAGCAGGGCGTGAGAAGACCTCAGCCCTGTCAATCGTCTCAGTAGTCATGTCTCTGCCTCCTTGTGTCCTGTAGATGAGAGCGGGGCCGCCCATGTGGGAAGACAGCCCCGTTGGTGCAAACCGCTCACGCGGCCGCCTTCGCCTCCGCCGCCTTCACGTCCGCCTCTTGCACCACCTCCCTCTCCTCTCTGGCTCGGAGATGGGCCTTGAGGATGTGGGCGATGCCGTCGCCGAGGCCGTGGACGGGCACGCTCCTGCCGTCGCCCATCTGGTTCCAGAAGGGCTGCATCTCCTGTATTCCCTGCATCTGTTCAATCACCTCCTCAAGCGGGGTGCCCCTTCGCAGGTGCAGGGAGATCAACCGGCAGGCAAGCTCGGTGACGCCGTGCTGGAACGATCCGCCCTTGCCGAGGAAGCCAAAGACCTCGAACGGCTCGCCGTCCTCGTCCACGGAGACCGTGACGAACAGGCTTCCGAACTCCGTTTGAAGCTTCGTCGTGGTGCTGGGAAGGCTGCGGGGCCTGGCCTGCGTCGTCGCGGTCATGGCCGTCCCCCTTCCGCCCGGCAGAGGGAGAGCGTCCGGCTGCACTCGACGGCCTCCATCCGCCCGTATTTCCGCACCATCTCCGGGTCGTTGGCGAACGACTCGGCCTCGATGCAGGTGTCGAACCGCTCAAACGGGTCCGTCCCATAGCCGCCCCGGTAGGCGACCGCGTGGTGGTGGATGCCCGGCGGGCAGTCGCGGAGGTAGGGGAGCGCTGGAGCGTAGCGGTCGAAGTAGCCCGCCACCTTCAGGGCCATCTCCCTCTCGCATTCGTCGCCGAGGCCCAGGAGCGTCCTGACGATGGGCTCCTCGCAGTCCTCCTCTGCGAAGGTCTGCGTGTACATGGCGTCCCGCAGCTCGGCGGGAAGGGAATCCCACCGCTCCCGGCTGAGCTTCAGCCCGCCGTGGCTCGGCGTCGATACCCTCCAGACGCCCTCGTCCAGTTCCATAACGTCCTTGGTCCAACCCCAGGGTGTGTAGGTAACGTTCGTCGTCATTTCAGACCTCCTTGGTAGTCCTGTAGATGAGAGAGCGGGGCGGCCCCATCGGAGACAACCTCGCTCGATTGCGTGTCCCGGTTCGACCGGCGGGCTAGGCGGCCTGGGCCTGCCGCATCTGGTTGAGTTTGTTGGCGGCGGCCTCGACCAGAGGCCCGAGCTCGTCCGCCGTCAGGTCATCCAGTCCCTTGCCCAGCCTGTCCACCACGGCGGTCCGCACCCCGTCCTCGTCGAAGCCCTGCTTGACGGCCAGCTCGATGAGCCGACCGCGCAGCCTCTCGACCTGGGACTCGTTGCGCCCGCCCCCCGATCCGGTCGAGGGCAAGCTCTGAGCCTGCCGAACGGGGCGGTTGGCATGGGCCTGGCCGGAGTCGCCGTTGACCGGGGCGGGCACGCGCTCCGGTCGGGGCTGGTTGCCCACCGGCTGCTGGTCGCCGTAGAAGCCGTTGCCGAATTGGATGCCGAAGCTGCGGAAGGCCCGCTTCATGCCGTCCGTGACAGCCCCTTTCATCGCCGTGTCGTGGCCGTCGAAGGTGTCCTCCGTCACCGGGTGGACGCCGACGTCGGTGCGGGGAAGAGCGCCCGCGACGGTGACCCGCACCGGGGCGCTGTAGCCCTGGGCCACCTTGACCTCGCCGGTGTTCGTATCGACCGTCTCGATCCGGCGCAGGGTCACGTCGCCGACCAGGTCGTATCCCCAGCCGCCATGACCGAAGATGTGGTTGGCCTGGTCGATGACGGCGTGGCCTTCGAGGTAGTCGAAGACCCTGCCGCCGCGCCCCTTGCGCTGGGAAACCAGGCCGGGGTCGAGGGGCTGTCCGAGCGCCTGCGTGACGGCGGGCGGCAGTCCGTCCCAGAGGAGGTCGTGCCCGGCGATGATGGCGGGGTCGTTGTGCGCCCCGTTGCCGTTCTTGGCCACGCCGTTGACGGAGACGAGGCCGTTTCCGTGGTGTCCGTTGTTGTTGCCGTTAGTCATTGCGTGTCTCCTTCTCTGATGGGTTGTTCCTGTAGCGAATGGCCGATGGGCGGATTCCCCTACGGGAAGCCGTGCGCGGGCAAGGCCCGTCGTGAATTGGGCATAGGTCCTCCTGGGCGGTGAGAGTGGACATGGGGAAGCGGGAGGGTGTCCCGCAAGCAAGGCCGGAGCGGGTAAAGCTCCGGTAGAGGGGAAGAAGCCGCTAGCGGGCGGAGCGGGCCGCCTGAGCCAGCAGTCGAAGGAAAGCAGCGCGGCCGTTGGGGATGGCAGCAAGCTCGGCCACGTCGCCGACGCCCTGGGGAAGAGTGACGGCGGAGGCCCTGCGTCCAAGCAAGCCAGCAAGCCGCTCCGTGGCCTCAAGTCCCGCGTCGTCGTTGTCGAAGGCGAGGAAGACCCGGGGGCAGCCCCGCAAGCCCTCCGCCACCCTCTCGACCCCCTGGGTGCCCAGGGCTGAGACGGAGGGGATGCCCCAGGAAGCAAGCGCGAGCCAGTCGAAGACCCCCTCGGCGACGACCGCCCAAGGGGGAGCGGGGCCGAGACGCCCAAGTCCAAGCACCGGCTTGGGGCCGGGCAACGCCTGGAACCTGGGCTTCACGTCGGGGTCCAATGCCCGGCCAACGAGCCAGCGGACAAGCCCGCCGGAGATGTCGGGAACGACCACCATCCCTGCGAACCGCTCCGAACCCCGCTCGGTGAACAGGCCGCAGTCCCCGAGACGACCGGCATCGAAGCCCGCCGACTCAAGGGCCTCCCGCAAGCCGTGCCCCGGCGCGAAGCCAAGGCCCAGCCGCAGGGCTGCGTCAAGTCCGACGCCCCGCGAGGCCAGGTACGCAAGCCCGGCGGGGTTGCGCCGGAGTTGTCCGGCGTAGAACCGCGCCGCCGCCGTCAAGAGCGCCGGGTCCCTGGGCGGCAACGGGGCCGCCCTGGGCCGCCGTGCGGGAGCGGGACGGGAAACGGCGGGGTAAGCGCCCCCGTCAAGCCGCCGGATCGCCTCGGGCAGACTCAGGTTCTCGGACTGCCGGATGAAGTCCAGCACGTCTCCCCCAAGCCCGCAACCGAAGCAGTACCATCGTTCCGAGTCGGCGTACACCGTGAAGCTGCCCTCCACCTCGTCATGGAAGGGGCAGACGCCCTGGCGGACGCGGCCCCGTCCCCTGAGTCTCACGCCCGACGCCTCAACCGTGTCGCCCAGGAGGTGACGCGCCTTCAGCGCGGGGATGTCCACGTTGGCCGTGACCATCACGCACCCCCGTTCAGGGGCCGAAGCCCCCGCAGGCTGCGCCCCGAAACGACCTTGCCAGGCTTCCAGCGCATCCCCACGACCGCAACGACCTCAAGCGTCCCACCGTCGTCCGTGGGCACCAGGGCGGCGGCCCTGCACGTGCCCTGGCTGTAGACCATCACGTCCCGGTCTCCGAACCGCCGCCGAACCAGGTCCGTCCACTCGGTGTAGGCCCACCGAGCCTCGTGCCTCTCCGCCTTCGCCACGTCCATGCCGGCGAGGACCGCCAGGGCGGTGTCGATGTCCCCCGCCTGCCGCATCCGCCGCGCCTCGTGGACGCACTTGGCCACGCTCGGTGTCTCCGTCGCCGGTGCCGCCTGCGGCTGCTCCGGGAACATCGCCGCCATGAGCCGGTCGACCAGCTCCTCCAGGCTGCGCCTGGGCCGCACTACGTTGTCCATCGTCCGATTGCCTGCTGCCAATGTTGCCGTCGTCATCACGACCTCCTTCTGTGGTGTGTTGCCTTTGTTGCCTTGTCGATTGCGCCCACTTGCGGGCAAAGAAGAAGGGCCGTCCCCGGATGGAGACGACCCTTGCGTGTTGGGATGGGGTATGAGAGGGCCGGAGGCCCCCTCTTGTCAGCGTCTGGGCCTCCGCACCGTGCGCCGCATGAACCGCCTGAGCAGCAGCGCGCCGATGCCCAGGCCGACGAGGTTCAGGAAGACCAACTCGCCGTCGCCCGTGATGAGCGGCGCCGCAACGACCAGGACGACCACCGCAGTCACGACGACCCGCTTGCGCTTCCACCAGGGCCGCTTCTCCGGGGCCTTGGCCGCCGCGTTGGAGACCAGTTCGTAGGCCGTCCAGATGGGCAGCCCGATGAGAACCTCGAGCTCTGTTATCACTACGCCCTTGGAGCAGCCCCCGGTGTGGCAGCGTACGTCGAGGCCGTTGCCGTCCGGCCTCTGCCTGAACGCCAGCCCGTCCGAGCGACCGCCGTGGCAGATGGCCGTCGTCGTCCAGAACCAGCCCCGTTCGAAGCTGACCCGATGCGGTATGAGGTTCGCTATCTGCGCAGCGCTCGGTCCCGTGTACCGTTCCGTCATGTCATGTCCTCCTTCTCCTGTCTGCGTCCGTGAGTCGTCCATGCCGATGTACCTCCTTACTGAGTGTGTTGCCGTTGACTCCGTGAGTCCGTGTTGCCGTACCGACGACGCCCGCAGTCCGACCATGAGCCGAACGAGGGGGACGCCGGGGTGAGAAAGACGCAGCTCGGCCCAGGGTCACATCACGGGGAAGCGACCTGGGGGAACTGCTGCGAAATGGGGTGTGCGACCGGCCTGCAGATCAACCACAGAACGGCGCGGTGAGAGCGACGCAGACCCTACGACGTCATCGCAGGCCAGCGTGCGTGAGAGCTGCGACCCAACCGCGTGACGATTGCGCCGCAGGCATGAGGAATGGCCGGTGTGCGGGGCGCACTCCGACCAGGGTGTCCGAGGGGCCGAAGCGAGAGACGCTCCAACCGCTGCGAATGTGTCCTCCGAGGCGACCATCGGGAGAGCGAGGCTCAATCCTTCCGGTCTGACCCCTGGGCGGCTGTTCGGAGAGCAAGGCTCGATCCTATGAGCCGGTCCCGGATTCGGGGGACGGGAATCCTCCAGGTTTCTAGGCACGAAACGCTGGAAAAGCCAGAAACTGCGTCAATTATCGCCCGAACGAACGAGCGAATGGAAGGCTTCCGAGGGGGTTTCGGGCCAACCCAACGTAGATTGCTCGCACCGATTTAGCGCCCTTTTCGCTGGGACTTAGCACCCGCCGAAGACCGGCTCCGGAGACCGCTCCGGGGCCTACTTCCGCCATAGCCACAGGGTGAGGACCTTGCGCACCCAGCGCAGCAGCTTTCGCTTGCGCAACGCCACCCGGGTGTCGGCCAGCGCCTTCCAGCGGTGGGTGGTCTGGCCCTTGCGCCCGAAGCCCCTGAGCGGCTGCTTCTCAGGCGGCAGCGTCAGCCCGTGCTCCTCCAGCATCGCCAGCTCCAGCACCAACAGCCGCTCCTCCGTCGTGAGCCACGACAGGCTCTTCCCTCGATGCGGGTGGTCGGCCCGCAGCTTGCGCCACTCCTCGACCAGGGGCCACGCATCGCCGTAGACATCCGGGTCGTCGTCGGCAGCCTCCTCGGTCACGATCTCGGGGTCCAGACGCCGCTCGGTGAAGCGCTGGCGAGGACGCAACCCCGCCACCGGAGGGGCGGCCCCGGTCTCCGACCGGCCCGCCCCGTCGTCGTGGTCCCCGTCCTGCGCCTGGTCCTGCCCCTGAGCCTCGGCGCTGCCGGCAACCGCAGCCCGAATCTCGCCGAGGCCGTCCCGCAGCTCCTTCGCCAACGCCTCCACGCCGCCCTCCAGCGCATCCACACGCTCCCGCAGCTTGGCCACTTCGGGGTCGTCGCCCGTCCCCAGGAGCCGCTCCAGCGCATCGCCCATGCGTCCGGTGATCTTCCCCGTCTCCTCGGCCCGCACCAGGGTCTTGTAGTTGACCCCCAGCAGCTCGGCCGCCTCCATCTTCCCCTCCTCCCGCACCAGCTCCCGCAGGAACCCGCTCAGCCTGATTCGCCTCAGCTTCTCCACGTCCGGGCCACCAGCCCCGTTCCCATCGTTCTGCACCTCGTCCGCCGTCGTCTCGTCGTCCAGCGGGCCGCCAGCCAACGTCTCGTCCGCCTGTGTCCCGTTCACCTGCGCCTCGTTCATGGTCGAACCTCCTCGCTCTCATGTCCTGTAGGGGGAGTCCTGTAGGGGGTATCCCGCCCCACGATAAGGCCCCGCTCCCCGAATTGCTCGCTCCGATTTAGCAGGATTCCGCTCCACCGCCCCGATTCCCGCACTTCCCTTTTGGGCATTTACGCCCCCAGACGTTGAACCAACCCTTACCTCGAAGTGCTCGCAACAACGGCTCCACCACCCCGGATTTCCGCCTATTTCACGTTGGAAATCGCCCCCGACTTCCCTTTCGGGAACTGAAGCAAATCCTTGTACACGGGTATGACACCACATCCGGCCTCTCAAAGTGGAGGCCCCGTGAGGGGGGCACGGGCGCGTGCCCCCCTCACGCACCATGATATTTCGCCCCCCGACTCCTCAGACTCGATGGGAGAACAGACGAACCCATCGACGAGGAGGCGAAGACGTGGGAGCGCAATCGACCGTCCGACGGACCCTTGGAAGAGCCAAACGGCTGATTCCCCTGGCCGCCGCGCTGCTCCTTGCGGCGCTGGTGGCGTTCCCCGCAAGCAACGTCGCCCTGGCCCAGGCCCCACCCGACCAGATCGTCCTGGTCAACGCGGACCGGGACTTCGTGGAGCGCAAGAAGAAGGGCGAGTTCGTCGCCCGACCCGTCTTCGACCGTGAGATAGCGTCCCTCTTCTACGCCGTCCGGGACGCCGACACCGGCGACTGGATAAGCGCCATGTACCGGGTCAGGGGCGGGGAGAAGAAGCGCAGCGACGGCTGGGAGTATTCCTTCGAGTACCCGGCCCTCGACGAGCAGCCCGAGCTCGACCCCGACCGGGCCTATTTGCTGGTGATGCTGGCGGAAGCTGAGGACGGCAGGAGGGGCGACTTCTACGCCGTCGTCCCCGTCCATGAGCCGGGCCGCATCTGGGACAAGATACTGTCCGCTCTCAACCCCGCAAGATGGGCGAGGGCCTTCGCCGGCTGGGTGATCGAGGGAGTCCACGGAACGCTCTGCGGCGTCGTTGAAAGGGCGAGCGGAGAGGACGCCGACAACTGCCGGAGGCAATCCGGCTGATGGCGGACATACTCACAGGAACCCCTGAGCACCTCACCTACGGCCACTGGCTGGTCCGCGACGCCTGGATGGTCGTCTGGGCCGTCACCTCCGCCGCCCTCGTGGTCATCCTCGGCTGGATGGGGTTGACTCTCATCATCTCCGAGCACCTGGGCAGGTCCCAGGCCGGATGGCGGGAGATGGTGCCCCGGCTCGTGCTCGGCCTCGTCGCCGCCGCATCGTCCCTGTGGTGGTGCGCCCTGGTCCTGGACGTTGCCGACGCCGTGTCCGGCTTCATAGCGGTATCCCTGAACGTCACCCCCGGAGACCTGCTGCGGGCTCCCCTCGACACCTTCCTCACCGCCGTCAACGCCGGGAGCGTGGGCATGGCGCTGTTGCTGGCGGCGCTCTACCTGGTCTATGGCTTCTTCGTCCTCTACGTGATCGTGCAGATGATCCTGCGACTGGCCCTCATCGACATCCTGCTGGCCCTGGCCCCCATCGCATTGGGGCTGTGGATTCTGCCCCACACGGCGGGTTGGGGACGCCAATGGCTGCGCCTGTTCATGACGACGGTGTTCCAGCAGGCCATCCAACTCATCGCCCTGGCGTTGGGATTCGGGTTTCTGCGCGAGTTCGCCGCGATAGCGGCCTTCGAGCCGGTGCAGGACCTGATCTGGAAGTTGCTCATGTCGTTGGCCTTCGTCTACATGGCGACCCGCGTCCCGTCGATGCTGGGCAACGCCGGCACCTTCGACTCCTGGCTCTCGATGCTCTACTTCGGCATGAACCTGCCCGCCTCGATGGTGCGGTCCGCCAAGACCATCGGGCTGCTGGCGGGCGGCGCGGCGGGAGGGCCGGGGGGCATGGCGGTTGGCGCGGTTGCGGCCAGCGCGGGCCTGTCGGCGGCGGCGAGCGGCCTGAGCTCTGCGGCGTCTATGGCGACCCCATCGGGCGGCGGAGGCGCTGGCGGCCAGTCCCCCAGGAGCGCAGACGAGTAACGACGACCCCAACGGAGCGCGGTTGCGGCCCGCGCCCATCTGACAACCAAGACGAAGGAGGTGGAGCGATGTGCAGCTAGGCGAGCAGAGGCAACGGAACCGATAGAGACGAGCAAGAGACTCCAAAACGGAGACCGAGAGGAGAAAACGAATGGAAGAACTGACTCAGACCATATCGAACCTGGTGGGCATCCTGCTGGGCGTCGTGGGAGCAGTCGGCGTGGGCTTCTTCATCTACGGGGCCTACATGTACCTGACGGCCTCGGGAGCGCCCCACCAGATGGAGCGCGGCAAGTCGGCCATGATGACCGCCCTGGCGGGCATCGTCCTGGCGATGGTGGCTTACGGTGTCGTCGAGCTGGTGATGAACGCGGTCGTGGACCCGGCCGTCGAGGTCGATCTGCCCGACCCGGCCACGCCAACGCCAACGCCGGACGGCGGATAGGCCGACGTAAGAAGGGAGAAAAAGAACATGAGAGAACACGAGGTACCGACCCACGTGCAGGCCGAGGACAGGGTGCTGCTGTGGTTCACCTTCCCACAGATCGTGGCGTTGACGGCGGTGTGCGCCCTGTCCTACGGCGCATACCGCTACGCCCCCGTGGGGCCGTCCGAGGTGCGGATGGCGATTGCCGTCCTCTTCGGACTCGTCGGCGTGGCGATGGTCGTGGGGAAGATAGGGGGTCGGCGGCTGCCGTTGGTGGCCGCCGACCTGTTGAAGTACCGGCTGGGGGCGCGGCTCTACGCGGGGCCGCCGTCCGAGCTGGTGCGGAGCGAGCCGCCCGCGCCGGCCCAGCCGGTGAAGAGCGGCCCCGGCCCCCTGCGGATGATGGCGAGGCGGGCGGGAAAGACCCTGCGTCGCCTTCGCCGGGAGCGCAAGGGCCGGGAGCGGAAGGGCGGACGGATGCCCTTCCGTCCGCACCGCTGGTTCGGCAAGCCCAAGCGAACGGACAAGGACAACATCAACGGAAGCGGCAACGGGGCCAGGAAGTCCCGGCGAAACAGGCCCCCGAAGAGCTTCCTGGCAGTGGTGGCCGCCGTCGTCATGGCGGCGGCGGTCGCCACCGTCACCCAGTCGGCCCTGGCCGACGGCCACGAGCCGTGGCGGGACGAGATCGACTTCGAAATCACCGAGCCGGTGGAGGGCCGCCGGATATTCGTCGAGGGGCTCACCGTCTCCGGAGACCGGGCCGCCGTAACTCTGAGAGCAGCCACCAACATAGACCTGCGAGCGAGGGCGTACGGCGGCCCGGAGGGGAACCGGCTTCGCTTCTGGGGCTCGGCGACCCTCGACGAGGGGGAGCGGGTCAGCTACTCGCTTCCCCTGCACGGCCCGGTGCCGTCCTTCACCTTCTCATGGGAGGACGGACTGGGTCAGGCCGGGGCGTTCACCGTCGAACACGAGTTGATACCGCACCCGCTGCCGGAGGTCGAGGGCGAGCTCTGCGATCTTCGCATGACCTCCCTGGGCTGGACGCCCGGATCGGTCAGCGGCGTCGTGGAGTCGGACTGCGAGTCCAGCGTCGAGGAGCCGGTGGAGCTCCAGGCGGTGGCGGGACACGAGAGCGTCACCGAGACGGCGCTCATGGAGGCCGAGGTTACGGCCATCGCCGGGACCGTCGTTGCGGCCACCGGAGCGTCGAGCGTGAGCGTGCCGTTCGTCCCCAACGGAGAGACGAGCTTCCGGCTCAGCGTACCGACCGGCGAGGCGATTCACGCCGTGAGCGTGGAGGTGAACCTTGAGGCATCCCTCCGCATTCCCATACCCCCACTGACCGTGCTCACCGACCACCCGGAGCGGGTGGAGCAAGTCACCAGGACCGTGCACCTTCACCGCCCGGGGGACAGCGACTACGACAGCGAGACGGTGACGGTCACCTGCGACGACGGCACAGAATCATCCGCCCCCACAACGTCGTCCGCCACCGCGACGGCGTACGCCTACGTCCCCAGCGCCACCATCGCCAAGGAGGTGACGGTGGACGTCCTGCACAAGGAGCGCGTCGAGGCCGAGACCGTGGAGCGAGAGCCGCTCACTCGCACCCGCGAGGAGGCCCTGGACCTAGCGTCCGCGGTCGGGGCCGACGACCCCTTCGAGGTCCTGGTCGTGCCAGAGACCGAGCCGGAGGAGCCGCCCGCCGAGCAGGAGCCCGCGGGCGGAGGCTTGAGCGCCTGGTTCGAGCAGCTGGGCTGGGAGTGGCCGTGGTGAGGCGTCTATTGACCGCAACGCTTCTGACCGGGGCTGTGCTGGCGACGGGCGGCGCAACCCCCAAGGAGGACATGGTCGCCGCCTTCGACGAGGTGTTGACCGCGATGGCCTACGCCGCCGCGGGACTCTGCCTCTTCGCCATCGTCTGGGCGGGTTTCGTCCTGATGGCCGAAGGCGCAGACGACCGGGGCGGCGGCAAGGCCAGGGCCGCCGTGGTGATGGCCGTCGTCGGCCTGGTGCTGGTGCTCCTGGCCAAGGCTGTCGCCGCGCTGCTGCGCAGCGGCCTCGTCCCCTTCCCAACCCCCTAGAGCAAAGGGAGAACACCAAGTTGAAGAAGTTTTTCGCAAAGATCAAGAAGCGTGGAGCGGTGGAACCCGCCGCTCCGCAGGAGAAGCCGGACGGCGGGCGCGAGTCCCTCACCACCCCACTTTCTTCCAAGAATGCCGAGCGCAAGCTCCCGCCCGAGCTGCCCCTGTTCTTCATGGTCTCCCACCTGGACGAGGACGGCCCCGTCCGGCTGGACGGTGTGAAGCTGGGCGTGTGCGAGGTGATGGGCCTGGAGCTGGACGAGCCGAAGCTGGGGGCCTTCGCGGGCGCGCTCAACGCCTGCGACTTCCCCGTGCAACTCCTCATCAGGCAGCACCCGCCGCGCCTCGGCGGGCTGCGGGAGAAGCTCGCAGAGGCGCAGCCGGGCAACCTGCCGCCGCAGACCGAGGCCGCGTCGAAATCGCTTCGCAGGCTCTTGACCGAGCTGGAGGTCCGCGACGGCATCCTGGACCGGCGCTTCTACGCCGTCACCGAGTTCGCCCGGTTCGACGAGCTGCGGGGCCTGCTGGCGCGGGCCGGGCTGTCCGTCCACCCCCTAAGCGGCCGCCGCCTGCGGATGTTTTTTGTATCCGCTGCCCTCGGCGGCACGCCTGGAGACTTTGACGAGGAGACGCCGGTGCAGGTGGAGATGGCCCGACGCGAGGTGCGGGTTGGAGACCGCCTGGTCCGCTCCCTTCACCTGGGCAAGTGGCCCCGGTCCCTGGCCCCCGGCTTCCTCCAGAGCCTCATGGCGGCGGGAGCCCCGATGGACCTGTCCATCCACCTGGGGCCGATTCCCGCTGAGCAGGCGGCCAGGACCCTGGAGTGGCAGAAGGTCAGGTTCGAGTCGGCGCAGAGCCTCTCCTTCAAACGGGGCAGAACGATGTCCCCCGAGGCGGAGATTGCCCTGGAGGACGTGACCCGTCTCAGGGACGAGGTGCAGCGGGGCCGAGAGAGGCTCTTCCATGCCTCTCTGTCAGTCACCCTGCACGCGAAGGACGAGAACGCCCTCAAGGAGATGACCCAGCGGGCCAGGGGACACTTCGCCGCCACCCTAGGCAAGCTGGACAATCTCGCCTTCCGCCAGCGCGAGGGCATCCTGTCCACCATGCCCCTGGGCCTGAACGCCGTCGCCGTGTGGAGGACGCTGGACACGTCTTCGCTTGCCCGGCTCTTCCCCTTCTCGCCCCCCGACCTGGACACCCGCAGGGGAACCCTCTACGGCATCGACATGCGGGCCTGCTCCCCGGTGGTCTACGACCCCTGGGACGGAACGCACCTGAACGCCAACACCGCCGTGCTCGCACGGTCGGGCAGCGGCAAGTCGTTTGCCACCAAGCTCGGCGTGCTCAGGGGTCTGACAAGAGGCGTTACCGCCTACGTCATCGACCCCGAAGGCGAGTACGCGGACATGGCGAGGGCGGCAGGCGGGCGCGTCCTCTCTCCCGGCATTCCCGGCCAGGGCATGAACCCCTTCGTCATCGACAAGGGGGACTCCGAGGAGCTGCTCCAGCGCATCGGCAGCCTAAGAAGGCTCATCGAGGTGATGGTGGGCGAGAGTCTCGGCGCAGAGCGCAGGGCCTCCCTCGACCACGCCCTGGCGGGCTACTACGCCCAGCCCAGGGAGCGCACCGGCTTCCGCGACTTCTACGCCTACCTCGAAGGGGAGGCGCAGGACCTATCGCGCCTGCTCCGGCCCTTCGCCACCGGAAGCCTGCGCAACCTGCTCTCCGACGAGGGAGACGACCTGCTGGGCAACGAGGCCCTGGTGACGGTCTTCGACCTGCGCCTGCTGGAGCCGGAGCTTCGGCCCGCCGCCGCGATGGTGTGCACCGAGACGGTGTGGGCGGCCGCCGCCCAGGACCCGAAGCCCCGCCTGCTGGTGGTGGACGAGGTGTGGAGCATCATGCAGCACCCCGAAGGAGCGGCCTTCATGGTCAGCATGGCGAAGCGGGCGCGCAAGCACCGGCTGGGACTCCAGTTCATCACCCAGGACGTCCAGGATCTCCTCTCCGAGGATTCTTCGAGAACCATCACCGGGCATTCGGGAAGGGCGCTCCTTCAGAACGCCGCCTTCAAGCTGCTCTTGCAACAGGACGCCGCCGCCATAAGCACGGTCGGCGACGCCTTCGACCTGCCCGAAGACCTCCAACGCTGGCTTCTCTCCTGTCCCCGTGGGGACGGCCTGCTGTTGTCGAAGGGGCACCGCTTCCCCGTCCGCATCGAGGCGACGCCGGAGGAGACGGCAGTAATCGAGTGGAGACCGGGCAGGCACTAGGCCCGGCCCACTCACCCGACTATCCGAACCTGTAGCGAAAGGAGCAAACCAAGTGAAACTCAACCCCGTGAAGTGGCTGCTGAACGACAGGGATAGAAAACCCCCGGTGCTGCTGGCGGTGACGCCCCCCAGGACCGGGGAGCGCACGTTGCTGGGAGTCGAGAACATGCTCGGCTCCATCGCCGTCCCCGAACCCTTCTCCCTGGAGCTGGCCGGGGACGCGGACGGCGTGATCCTCCTGGCCCGCTGCCTGCAAGACCAGGTGGTGCGGGGCCAGATCGCCGCCCGCTACCCCCAGGCGCAGATACAGGAGATTCCCGCCGGGGACGACCCCCTGCGCCTGGACGAGGGCGAGCAGGCGTGGAGCATGACGCTCAGGGCAGACGGCCCCGAGTACGTCCCGCTCAGGGTGTTCCGGGACGACGACCTCCTCGACCCCGGCTCCGATCCCCTCATCGCCCTCATGGGCGCTCTCTCCAACCTCAACGAGGGGGAGCGCGTCGTGGCGCGGCTGATGCTGCGCTCCCTGGGACCCGACTGGTCGCAGGCGCACCTGGAGAAGGCTCACAAGCGGCCTGTGGAGGACCGGCGAGACCCCTCCTACACCTACCAGACCCGGCCCCTCCAGATGGACGGCGTGACGATGGCCGTCCTGGGGGTGGCCGCATTGGTCGCCCTGCGGGGCTACCTGTGGGTGCAGGCGGGAGAGACCTGGAAGGCCGTGGTCATGGGCATCGGCGTCGCCGCAGCCCTGGCCGTGGGCGGCTGGCTCTGGCACCGCATCAAGAGGGCCGGAAAGCGGGTCTTCGATCCCCTGCTCATCAAGGAGAAGGTCTCCCGCATCGCCTTCGACGCCGAGATTCAGGTGACGGCGATTCTGCCCCAGGACACCAGGCCCAACCGGGCGAAGGAGCTGCTTGAGCCGGTGGCGGTGGCCTACCGCCACTACGACAACCCCGCAGGGGCGCACCTGAAGGCGAGCCGCGTTCGGCCCGCCGTGCCCGACCCCTCCATGCTCCACCCGTCCGGCCCCGGACTCTTCGGCAAGCGCAGCGTCATGGGCGTCCGCGAGGCGGCCTGCCTCTGGCACCCGCCCGGAGCGCGGGACGAGACGCCCCTGGTGGCCCGCGCCGGGGCGAAGATGCTGCTGCCCACCGCTCGCAGCGTCAGCGGCGGCGCCCACGTCGGCGACACCACCACCGGAGCGCCCAGGAAGATTCACTTCCCCGCCGACCTGCTGAGACGACACCACCTCTACGTCGCCCGCACTCGCATGGGCAAGTCCACACTCATGCAGCACATCGTCCGCCACAAGCTCAAGGAGAAGGCTGCGGGCAGGGACGGAGACGCCATCGTCGTCGTCGACCCCCACGCCGATCTGGTGGGCGGCCTGCTGAAGCACGTGCCGGAGTCCCTGATAGACCAGGTGCGCCTCATCGACCTGGCCGACGAGCGGGGAGCGCCCGGCGTCAACCTCCTGGACACCCGCATCTTCTCCGACCGCGACCGCACCGCCGATTCCGTCGTGCGCATCGCCAAGGGCCTGTGGGACCAGTGGGGGCCGAGGATGCAGTCCATCCTCGAACAGACGGTGAAGACCCTCCACGAGGCCAACGAGAGCAGGGACGCAGGGGAGCAGTACACCATCCTCGACGCGCTGCGCATCCTGGCCGACGACGACTTCCGAGCCGACGTGCTGGCGCAGGTCAAAGACCCCTACCTTGTGGAGTGGTGGGGCAGGGACTTCTTCGGCTGGCGGCGGGAGACCCGCGCCGACGCACTGGCCCCGGTGCAGACCCGCCTCTCCTACTACGCATCGTCGAAGCGGGCAAGGGCCATCCTGGGACAGTCCCGCTCCACCATCGACATGCGGCGTGTCATCCACGACGGCGGCATCCTGCTGGTATCCACCGCCCAGGGCACGGCCGGCAAGGACGTGGCCGCCCTGGTGGGCGCGTCCCTCCTGAACCTGGTGGACGCCGTGATACGGGAGCAGGGAAGCCTGCCCTTCGAGCAGAGGCGGGGCGCGCTGGTCGTGGTGGACGAGATGCAGTCCATGCCCGGCGTGGACTACGAGTCGATGCTCAGCGAGCTGGGCAAGTTCGGGGCCAGCTTCGTGTTGGCGACCCAGAGCCTCGCCAAGCTTGACGATCTCTCCCGCACCATGCGCGACACCCTGCTGGCCAACGTCGGCTGCCTCGCCGTCTTCCAGGTCTCCGGGTCCGACGCCCGCCACCTGGTCTGGGAGCTGGGCAAGGAGCGGGTGACCGAGGACGACATCACGTCGCTGCCCGTTCACCAGTGCTACGTCCGCGCCACCGTGGGAACGGAGCGGATGGATGCCTTCTCCATGAAGGTCGCCAGGCCGGAGGAGGGAGACGCGGACACCGCCGAGCGCATCGTCGCCGAGGCCGAGAGCTACCTCACGGCGGCCAAGGACATGGCCGAGAGGGACGCGGGGCTGCAAGCCCTGGTGAACAAGTACCGCGAGGAGATCGAGAAGCTCAGGAACCGCCAGGCGGCTGAGGGCGGCGAGTCCCAGGAGCAGGCACGGCGCAAGCAGCGCACCAAGCGCGACCAGAACCCCGGTGCCGCCGAGCCGCAGGCGGAGGACGAGGAGCGTGAGGGATGAGTCCCCTGGACGGCGACCTGCTCAGGCTCTTTTCCCACATGCCCCTCCTCGACCGGATGGAGATGGCCGCCCTCTCCGGCTGGTCGGGGGGCGGCGTCTACCGAGCGGTCGGCAGGCTGGAGGACGCGGGGCTGATCGCCTCCGTCCCCCACGGCACCGAGCTTATCCCCCCGACCCGCAGGTTCCACCTCACCGCCGCCGGGCTGCGCCGGCTGGCCCACGCGGAGAACGCGGCCCCCGAATCAGGTGCGGGGCAAGCTCTGGAGGGCCTGCTGCGAGACCTGCCCGTCTCGGCCCGCTGGAGGCGCGTCCTCCTGGAACGCCTCGACGCCGTGGCCGTCATCTACCGCATCGCCGCCGCCATATCGAACACGGCCTATCCCATCCGCTTCCAGTGGTATCGAGCCATGCCGATGGACGCCGCCGTGATCCTCCCCGGAGGAGGCGCCATAGCCATCGTCCGGCAGGGGCCGACCACCGATAGGACGGGCTTCTCCAAGCGTCTCTGGCGGCTCACCCAGGGGCCGCAACCCGGCTGCATCCTGCTGCTCGCCCCCGACGAGGTTCGGCTGCGCCACTCCCGCAGGCGGCTCTCCCAGACCCCCGCCGAGGCGCTCTTCGCCCTGGAGCGGGAGGTGGCCGCAGCGTCCCCCGACGACCCCGTGTGGCGGCTGCGCTCCGTCAGCGCCGCCGTCAGCCTGCGGGCCGCCATCGACCGCATGGACCGCAGGGGCGCTCTGCCCACCGAGCGGCCCCTGACGCGCGGGGTCTCCCTTCCCCCCGACATCGACGAGCACTCTCCGGGAGGGGATGTCCCCGACTATCTGCTGCCCGCCCTGCTGAGACCCGCCGAGAAGCGCGCCCTGGACCTGCTTTACGACTGGCCCTGGCTCGCCCGCACCGACCTTGCCGGGCTGTTGGGGGTCTCCCGCCCGCGAGTGTCCCAGCTCACCGCCGCCCTGGAGGGCTTCGGGCTGGTCGTCCGCGCCCCCGTCTCGGGACGCAGGCTGGCCCTCACCGACCTGGGGCTGGCGATGCTGGCCCGCAGGGACCGCGTGGCCGTGGGCGCGGCAAGGAAGCGGTGGAGCGTCACGCCCACAGACGCCGGGGACTGGCGCAACGTCTCCGGCAGGCGTAGCCGCCAGCTTCTCCGCGACATCGAACACACCGTCGCCGTCCACGACTTCATTGCAGCCCTGGCGACCCAGGCCCGCGACCTGGACTGGGAGATCGACCAGCTCGACCCGCCCATCAGGGCGTCCCGCTACTTCCGGCACTTCGGCGGCAGGCGCTCAGTGCAGCCCGACGCCTTCGGCGTCCTGCGGCAGGGCGACGCCGCCTGGCCCTTCTTCCTGGAGTGGGAGCGCCGCGCCGTGCGACCCGTCACGATGGCGGAGCGGCTGGCCCCCTACCTGCGCTACTACTACTCCAAGCGCCCCATCGACGACCACGGCGCACGGCCCGCCGTCCTCGTGGTCTTCCACGAAGACCTGGCCGCCACCCATTTCCTGCGAGTCGCCCTTGAGGAGATGGTGCGAACGAGGACTCCCCTTCCCCTGCTGGTCTCCCACCGGGGCCTGCTGGAACGTGAGGGGCCGCTGGGACGGGCATGGCTCGCCCCCGGCGAGGGCTTCGAGCCGGTGCGCCCCTTCAACGACAACCAGGCCGGAGAACAAAAGCCATGAGGCTCTACTACATCGACGAGTCCGAGGGTCCCCGCTACTACGTCCGAACCGCCCTGGGCGTGGACGCCGAGCGATGGAATGACCTGCACGCCCGCGTCCGCGACTGGCGGCTCGAGCTGCGGGACCGCTACGCCGTCCCGACCGACCGGGAGCTTCACGCCTGCGACCTGCTGGCCGGACGGGGGAAGCTGGCCCGGATCGACGGCGCGGACCGCAGGCTCTCCCCCAGGCACGGGGCCGAAATCTTCACCGCAGGGCTGCGCGTCATCGAGGACGCCGCCCGCACCATCGGCGGCGTCGAGATCGTCAACGTCTGCCTCCGCAAGCCCGACGTGAGGGGCTACGAGCGAGCCAGCCTCGACCGGCTGCTCAACCGCATCAACTCCTCCGTCGCATCCGCCAACCGCCACGCCTTCCTCATCTTCGACGAGGGACGGGAGGAGATGGTGGCCCGCCTCTACCATAGGCTCAGGAGCCGCAACCCCGTGCCCAGCAGGTACGAGGCGTGGGAGGACGGCGAGCGCACCAGGGACATCCCGATAGAGAGGGTCATCGGAGGCCCCGCCTTCCGAAGCTCCGACTCCAACCACCTGCTACAGATGGCCGACCTCATCGCCCACGCCCTGCTGAAGCAGGAGGAGGAGCCGTCCCCCAGGGTGGCGCGGCTGGGCATCGACCGGGCCTTCGGGATCCTCGACCGCGCCCTCAACCGCAGTGCGTCGAGGCGAGACCCTCAGGGCGTTGTCAGGCGGTGAGGGCAACGACAGATTACGGCCCCAGTTCGACTAGAATGAGCCGTGACAAGAGACATCCATCCTATCTAGAATGAGTACAAACTCTCCAGCCCGAGGCTAGGACGAATCACCCGGTCCCACTATCCGTCTCTTGAGCCATACGCGAGCAAGCAGCGGGGGCTGAGAACTATGCGTGTTGTCTGGGAAGACCGCGGAGGGGCACTTGATAGAAACGCACCTCAGTGACTTGGCACCTTACATAGCACTAGCCTCGGTTGCAATAGCAGTACTGGCGCTCGTCTTTTCTATCCGAGGCGACCGACGCAAGACTGGAATAGAAGTCCGCGCTGATTTCAGCGTATCCAGTTCGGTCTGGTCCGCGGAACGATGGGTCTCTGAGGTGAGATTGGAGAACCTAAAGGACCGCCCTGTCAGCATCTACAAAATATACTTGGAGGTCGGTCACGGTCTTTACATAGAGGTCGACGATTTCACTGAGAAGCCACTATCACTAGACGCTTACAGCGTATACCAGCAAAAGTATGATCCCGTCGAATTTTACTCCAATAGCATGAGGCGCGTGACTGGCTTTCTAAATGACAGGAAAACTAGGCAACGAATGATGCTAACGACCGCTCAGGGACGCTATTACCCCAAGCGGCGAACCAAGACATTCGATGACCCTTTCCTTGACTCATTCCTCAAGAACTATACGACGGGGGTAGTACACCCTGAGCGATTGCTGTACAAGGGTCACTGCTACGGATCAGAGGCAAAGTTTGTTGTCACATTAGGCAAAGCCGATGGACCGGAAGAGGTAATACCGATCTACCCACGTGATTACGAAATCAGGAAATTCCGCAACTTTGCGCTTACCAAAGAGGCGATTGAATCCAAACAGAGTCTAGAGGATTTCCTTCGTGAGCAGCTCACCGCAGGCAAGCTCTCTTGCCTCAGTATTGATGTAGTTGACCTCGAAGCTTTCAAACAAGACGTGTTCAAGGACTTTACCGAGATCCTAACAGTGACACCACAAGGGTGGTTTAGCCATAAGGTTATAGGCAGGTTCTTGACCCTCTGGGAGAGGTTCATCTTGGACCGCAGGAACAAAAGGGCAAGAGCTCGTAAGGACTAGATTCTGTAGCCGAAATCGTCCCGTTCGGCTACAATATTGAGAGTGGAGCGGGACAATCGCAGGGGGAGGGTCCAGCACTTGGTAGAACTATCCGCTGGCGTAGGGACCCACAAGGCTCTGTTTACTGCGATGCAAAGGGAAACCGGGGAATCAGAGAATGACAAGCGAACCGATCACTCATTTGGCCTTACATCTTGGGCCTACCGTGGGGGCCAACGATGCACTCATAGGGGTCCGAGTTGTCCCTGTGGGAAGGGAAGGGAACAAAATCATCGTGAAGACCCTTAACCACGGTCAACCTGACACAGGAGAAGGCATTACACGTCACGCATCGGAGGAACTGCTCCTTCCTCCGGGAAATGCGCGAATAACCATTCAGGATATTGACAAGGACAACACTCCGCACTCCGATGGATACGCGGCCGTGTCAAACACGATATGGACTTGGCTTCAGATTGGCCCTTCCCCTGACCCTGTTCTCTTTAGATTCCTCTTCGCAGCCGCGCGACGTCTCGATTCAGCCCATGACCTCTGCGTCAATGCGCTCGATGAGCTAGGAGGCCCTTCAGATGAGCCCTTCATCAAGGCTAGGGCGCGGATTTTCAGAGCACTGGGATATGCGGAGTTCATGTGCGTCGCACTCAACCGAGCGGTCAGAATGATAAGGATGATTCCGTCAAGGTTTTCGCTATCGAAAGACGTGCCCAAGACTGTGGAAGCCATATTTCCAGTTCTGAAAGAGATTCGAGATGCTCTTGAGCATCTCGAAGAGCGGGCATTCGAAATTGTGAACGTCCAAGGCGACATTCACCCAGATGCTCTGACAATTTTCAACCAAGGAGACTTCTACTCGTCAGGAGTACTGCGTTACGCCAATCATTCATTAGACGTGAGGGCGGATGTAGTCCCGGCGTTGATCGCATCTCGGCAGTTCGTCTTCGACGTTGCAGTTGAGAAGGCCGGAGCTGCAAAGACCAACAACGTGCCCATTGAGTTCTTCTGAGAACCTAAGGAGAGAGAGCCCAAATGGACTCAAACAGAAGGGCCGTGTGGTTCACTCCATCCGGCCCTTGCTCTCTTCAGCGGGACTCCCGCCTGCTATTGTTCGCCGTCAGCGCCCCCGTGGACGCCGTACATGATCAGGTCGTAGCCGCCCGGAACCTCGCGGGCCAGCTCGATGATGGCCCAGAGGTAGGCCCCGGAAGGCGGCCCTCCCCTGCGCCACTGCGCCAGGCCGCGCTGCGTCACGCTGAGCCGCTCGGCGAACTCGCCCCACGACAGCCCGGACAGCTCCTTCAGGCCCTCCAACCGCTCCCCGAAGTCTTCGGGAAAGGGCGGGGGCCGGTTGTTCAACGTCCGCTTCCGTTCCTCGGTCGTCATAGTCCCTCCTCCTTTGCTTGAAGATCGCCTATACGTTTCGTCTCATTGACCGCAGACCCTCCAGGTCCACCCCTTCGGGCAGGTCACGTTCGGGCTGCATCAGAATCCCGTCCCGCAGTCCCATCGCTCCGGCGATGGTCAGCAACATGAAGAGATGGGTGTGGCTGGGGGCCGCTCCCTTGTTCCGCCACTGCCTGAGCCGGTGGAGGCTGACGCCGAGCAGACGGGCAATCTCCTTCCAGCTCAGCCCGCTCTTCTGCTTGAACAGCTCAAGCCGCTCCGCGAAGTCAGGGGGAAAGTCGTACTCGACGGGCCTGTATACTCGCTTCTGCACTCCCATGCCTTACTCCTCTCCGTGGTCCCCGTACAGGGCGAAATCGACGGCCAGGGGCGGCTGGTAGACCCCCACAGGCGGGAGGACGTGCACCCCGAAGAGGATGTACATGCCTCCGGGGATGCGGGACGACAGCTTCACCAGGGAGTTCACCCCGTCCCCGCTGGGCTTGGTGCCTTCCCGCCACCGCTGAAGCTGGCGAGGGTCCACGCCCAGGCACGCGGCAAGGATGTCCCAGGAGAGGCCGGTGGCCTCCTTGAAGGCTTCTATTCGCTTGCCAAAGTCCGGCCCTATGAGGCCGTCGTCGACGATGAGGTGGGACGGGAGGAGGCCGATTCTCACTCGACGTCCTCCAGGTAGAAGAGGTCATCGAAGCGGGTGACGCCCAGGGCGTCCATGAGCCGCTTGCGGAAGGCCGCCGAGGGGCAGCGCGTCCCGGACATGAGCTGGGAGAGGTAGCTCGACGAGGTGCCGACCAGCCGCGCCAGCTCGTTCTGGGTCATGTTGAGTCGGTTCAGCAGCGCCCACACCTTGTGGGGATCGAGCTTGACCCGCGATGCGGGCTGTCTGCGCTTCACGCCCCACCCTCCTCCCGGACGGCCTCCCCAGCGTCGGTCGGCTGACCGTTGGCCGGGGTTGCGCCGTTGCGATACAGGTGGGGGTTGGCCAGGTAGTGGCGCGCGATGATACGGGCCAGAATCCGCAGGCCCTCGATGCGCCGCTGCTCCTGCCTGTCCGTCAGCCTTCGCTTGCGCTTGCTATTCACTCGTTCTCTCTCGCGGGTTTCCGGCGCTGCCACGACGGTGTGGCCTTTGGGAGCGCCGGTGATGTATACTGAGCCGAGAATTAGAAAAGGCGTTCTGTGCGCATAAGTGTAGCAATACAGAATGGACGGAGGCAATGGCGAAAAGGCGTATATCAGCCTTATGAGAAGGGTTAATTGACAATTGCTCGCTCTGATGTAACAATTGTTTAGCAGGAGTTTAGCTGAGATGTTGCAGATACACCGTGCGCGGAACCGTCCGCAGCTACGGACTCAAAGGGGGAGACGACATGGACGAGCCTGAAGTCGACCGGGACATGGACGAGCGCCGGGAGATCGAGGGCGACGACGCGATAGGCCCTCTCCTCAGACGGCTGCGGGGAGACCTCAGCCTGCGGGACGTGACCGGTCGCATCGGCGTCTCAAGCTCCTACCTCTCCCAGATAGAGCGGGGAGACCGAATGCCCGGCTCCAACGTGGTCCGCAAGCTAGCCGACCTCTACAACGTGGACGCCGAGGAGCTGATGAAGCGGGCCGGGCGGGATAGCCACATCGACCCCTTCAGCGACGAGGCGATGGAGGTGGAGCGGGCCTACCAGTACGTCCTGGCAGACCCTGTGTTCCGCGTGGGCACCCGGCCCGACGGCCCCATCACACTGAAGACCAAGCGGTTCATCGTCGAGATGTACGAGCGATTCGCCAACAAGAGGCTGCTGGAGTGAGCATGAACAGGACGAGAGAGGACTTCTGCCGCATACTTCTGGACGACCACCCCCAAAAGGCCCTGGACCCGGAGACCCTCGCCGCCCGCTTCGTGCGCTACTTCGATGTGCCAGCCCGTCCCACGATGGAGCAGATCAAGGCCCTGCTGAAACGGGCCGGGTTCGGCGAGGTGTCGGGCAGTAGGCAGATGGACGCGAAGGGCATCCACTATAGCGCACCGGGGGGCGGCTACGACATCCACTACCGGGAGGACCTGTGGGAGGGGACGCAGGACTACTCGGTGATCCACGAGACCTACGAGATTATCTACGAGACCCTCTGCGACATGGAGTCCGGCTCTCCGCCGGACCGAAAGGTGTGCACGCAGGCCGAACGCTTCGCGGCGGCGGTCCTGATGCAGCCGAGGGCCTTCAAGCCGCTGGCCCTAGAGTGGGGGCTGGACGTGCTGAAGTTGCAGCGAGCCTTCCGCTGCTCCTACGCCGCCGTGTCCATCCGGATGGCCGAGGTGCTGCGGGACCCGCCCCTCATGGTGGTCCTGTACGCGAGGGAGGACGGGAGAGACTCCAAAGACCGGGCCGATTCGCCTGACCTCCGGGTAAAGGTCGCCCGGCGGACGCGGGGATTCGGGACGCCGACCGACTTCCCCATCTGTGGAGAGCGGGGCGGCGTCCCCCGTTGGGGCAGGCCCGTACCTCCCGGCTCCCTGGCGGAGCAGGCCGCCCGCTACGGCACCGCCCGGTACGCCCACGATGGAGGCATAGCCGCCATCGCCCGGCCCGTCATCAGGAATGGCAAGCTGGCGAGGGTGGTGGTAATCGCCGTGCCCGAAGAACACTCCGCCGTCCTCGGTCCCCAGATGGTCGCCTCGGACATGCCTGGGCGCAGGCGCAGGCCGGTGGCGGCTGGCCCCTGGTAGCGGTTGAGTCCTGTTCTGTGACAGTGTATAGTAAGACATAGCACTATATCAGGAGGCAAAAGAGAGAGCATGACCACTCCCAGGCGATCCAAGACCATCACCTTCTCCCTGCCCCCGGAGATGGAGGCGCAGGTGCGGCAGGTGATGAAGGAGGACGACCTCTCCGTGAGCGAGCTGCTCCGGCAGGGGATTCGCCTGTTCATGGAGGAGCGGGAGTGGCGAAGACGGGAGCGGCAGGAACGGCTGCGCTCCCGCACGACTACAGAGCAGGAAGAGACAGGGAGGAGAGACTGATGAACGACCGACTCGACATGATACCGGCGGCCCTCTACGCCAGAGTCTCCAGCGACCGCCAGGACGTGGACCTATCCGTTGCCGCCCAGCTAAGGGCGCTCAGGGACTACGCCGAGAAGAACGGGTACCTCGTCGCCCGCGAGTACGTGGACGAGGCGCAGAGCGGACGCATCGCCGACCGGCCCCAGTTCCAGAGGATGCTGGACGAGGCCGGCAAGCCAGAGGCCCCCTTCAAGGAAATCTTGGTGTGGAAGTTCTCCAGATTCACCCGGAAGCGCGAGCACGCCGTCGCCTTCAAGTCCATGCTGCGCAGGCGCGGCATCCGCGTCGTGTCCATCACCGAGCAGGCCGACGACACTGCCACCGGCAGGCTCCTTGAGGCCATCATCGAGTCCGTGGACGAATTTTACAGCGAAAATCTTGCCCAGGAGGTCTCCAGGGGAATGCGGGAGTCCGCTTCCCGTGGCTACTGGATGTCGGCCTACGCCCCCTACGGCTACAAGCGGGTCCACGTTCAGGACGGGCCGAAGAAGCGCCCCAGGCTGGAGTTGAACCCGCCCGCCGACGCGGTGGTCCGGCGCATCTTCGAGATGGCTCTCCAGGGCAAGAGCATCCTCGACATCACCAAGACCCTCAACGCCGAGGGCATCCCCACCGTCAACGGGAAGAAGTGGCTCAAGACCACCATCCACACCATGCTCGACAACGAAGCCTACACGGGAGCCGTGGTCTGGGGAACCACCGCCAAGGACGGCCAGCCGCCTGTGCGGGTGGAGGACGCGCACCCCGCCATCATATCCAAGCGAGAGTTCCGAAAGGTGAAGAAACTGCTCGGCTCCCGTGCCCCGAAGCATGCGAACCCCAGGCGGGCGTCCAGCCCCTACCTGCTCAGCGGCATCCTCAAGTGCGAGACCTGTGGGAGGGCCATGTCCGCCTCCGAGGCCAAGAGCGGCAAGTACACCTACTACGTCTGCCAGTCCCTGATGAAGAGGGGCAGCGGCACGTGCAAGACCCCCAGGCTCAACGCCAAGAAAATCGAGAACACTATCGTCGATGAGCTTCGCGCCAACATCCTCACAGAGTCCAACATCAGGGACCTGGTGAAGCTCTTGGACGAGGAGATGGATGGAGCGGCTCGGGAGCACCGTCAGAAGCTGGAGAGTATCGAGGCGGAGCTTGAGGAGGTGAAGAAGAAACTGGGCCGCGTCTGGCAATTCATATCGAAGAGCAACAGCATCGACGTGGCCGCGGCCTCGGATCACATCGTGGAACTGCGGGAACGCAAGGAGAATCTGGAGAGCGCCGCAGACGAGGCAAGGGCGGTGCTGGCGGAGCGGCGGCAGTACCTGGACAGCGCCGACACCATCGCCACCTTCGCCGAGGAGATGAGCGAGTTCCTCACGACCAGCGAGCTGACTGAGACCAAAGCCTTCGTCCACTCGTTCGTCAAGGAGATCCAGGTCAAGCCCGGCAGGGCCGCCATCATCTACTCGATGCCTACGCCGGATGACAGCCCAATAGAGGGAGCGAACTCCGCTGAGATCGCTCTCTATGGCGGAGTTCGCAAATCGGTACGTCATGGTGGGGGATAGAGGACTCGAACCTCTGACCTCCTGTGTGTAAGACAGGCGCTCTAACCATCTGAGCTAACCCCCCGGGATAACCGGGGCAGTGGATACCGGCGGCGCTGAATCAGGGATTCGCGGCAGTCTTCGAGTATGGGGAAGTGGCGCGCTTGGCGGGACTCGAACCCACGGCCTCAGCCTCCGCAGGGCTGCGCTCTATCCAACTGAGCTACAAGCGCTCTCTCGTCAATCTACACGGCGTCATCCAACTGCCTAGCCGTGCGCCGCTCCCCTACTCGCCTCCCGACTCGTGGAGCTTCGCACCTTTCAATCGTAGGTGAGCGCCGCGCTCCCTGTCAACACAAGCGCTGCGGCCCAAATCCCCCACCTCCGTCATTCCCGCGAAGGCGGGAACCCATCCCCGGCAAGGTGCACAGCCATAGCCTCAGAGGCAGTCCGTCACGCCGCCCGTCCAAATTAGGTGGTGGATCTGGGTGCGCCTCCCGGTGCAGGACTGCCCGCGCAGCCCCGAGTGCGGCTTCCGGCTAGCCTCGGGCCAGCAGGATCCTCAGCACGTCGGGCGCGGCTTGGGCGGCGCGCTCTCGGAGCCGTTCGGCCGGCAGGCTGCCCAGCGGATGGGGCAGCGTGACGTATGGGTAGTCAGGGATTCCTCCCAGCGTGGCCATGGCGTCGGCGCTCGAAATGAATGGCTCGGTGCAGATGACGGCTGTGGGCACGCCCATCTTCTCCAGGGTGATCCCGTCGTGCACACTGCACGACGAACAGGACCCTCAATCGCCCGAGGCGGTTATCACCACGTCGCACCGCTCGGCCAACTCATCGAGGATGTCGTCGGGGCAGGGCCTCGATGCGTCGCCCTTGTTGCGCGCGACCACGCCGGCGAACTCGTAGCTGTCGGCCAGCACGTCGTGGACCATGTCCAGCAGCTCGGGCGAGTTCTGCTTGCCATTGGCGAGCAGACCCAGGGTGACCCTGTCGAGCGAGCCCGGACGCGGGCTGACGACCGCATGGTCCGGTATCGCTTCAGCGGTCGGATCCAGTACCTCTATCGTTGCAGTACCCATAATTTGCCTCCTGCGGCGGAGCTATTCCGTTCCGCACCTTAACCCTCACCCCGTATCGAGTACGGGGCAGGCTCTCAATCCTCTCCTGTCGAGGGAGAGGAGGGGACTCCCCTGGAATCACTCTCTCAGATGAGCCTGGTCACCGACTGCGAATTCGATCCCGATCCCCACAATGGTATCACCGACGCAAACCCTCCCGCAGCGCCGCCCGCCGTCAGGACGCGAACGGCGTCCGGGCTCGACACGGACCGCGCAACCGCGCCGTCCCGCTCCCGCGTGGCGATCTCGAACATTGTCTCCTGGACCCTGCGCTTCGACCATCCCGCCCTTCGGAAATGTCCCAGCAGCTCCGGGCTCAGGACCACGACGACCTCGTCCTGTCCCGTGCCGGCTGCGAACATGGCGTCCTCGAAACCGCGGAGTATGGCCTCGGGGTCTTCGTCGCCGCTCGTTACGGGGATCGGCGAGAGGCCGGGGAATACGGTCACCGCGCTCTCGTCCGCTCCGAATCCGCGCTCGACATGCAGCGGCTCCCAGGGGCTCGTCTCCTCGCCCTCTGCCATGCACCACGTGTACTTGCCCGCGTGGCCCATAGTCGCCTTGTCCAGCTCCCCGGGCTTGGCCCCCGTGACATTCATGATGACGAGCCTGATGGCGCGGCCTATGGTCGCATTGGCCCGGTTGCCCGGCCCGAAGACACTCGCACCCGAGCCCAGGCCGATGCGCCGGGCCGCCGGGCCGTTCACCACCGTCAGGATTGCGGCGCCCATGGTGGAGACGGTGACGGCGTGGAGGTTGAACTGAGGCTCGCACATAGCCTCGAGAGCCGCTGCGACGATGGGGAAGTACTCCGGCAGGCACCCGGCCATGACTGCGTTGACGGCCGCTTTTTCGGCCGTGACGACGCGGCCCCTCACCGGCTCCGTGCCCAGGATGTCGGAGGGAGACCGCCCCCCAGCCTCCAGCGCTCCCCGTACCCGCTCCTCGGTGGGCGGGACCACAGGCAGCCCGTCCGTCCAGCCGCGCTCCACAAACGAGTCGAACAGCGCGCCCTCGTCGTCGAACGTCAGCCGCTTGGATGTCAGGAGTGACGATGTCATGGCAACTCGCGAAGAAGATACCAGATTCCGAACCTCGCCGCCAATACGACGGCGCACAGGATTGAGGACGAAGAATGGGGTCGCCCGATTGTTGACCCGTATGTGCGTCGGTGCTAGCATTCCCGCGTAGTTGCACCAGGTACACATGGTCCCGCCGGTACGCCCTCCCAAGCCCGGCGTTGCGCCTGCCAAGGTCCGAAGCGTTGACCGTTACGCCTCCGAGCCCAGACCCCAGCACCGTCATCCCTCTTCCTGCCATCTTCGACCGCTACAGGGAGGAGGTGGGCCTTGCTATGCGGGCCAGCCTATCCGGCGACGACTCGCCGATACGCCGGATGCTGGCGTACGCGATGGGCTGGGTCGACATCGAGGGCGCCCACACACTCGCGACGGAGGGGAAGGCGCTGCGCCCCACCCTGTGCCTGCTCGCGTGCGAGGCGACCGGCGGCGCGACGGCGGACGCGATGCCCGCCGCCGTCGCCCTGGAGCTGGTCCATAACTTCTCGCTGATACACGACGAGATACAGGACCGCGACGACGTCAGGCGTCACAGGCCCACCCTCTGGAAGGTATGGGGGGAGGAGAAAGCCCTCGTCGCGGGCAACGTCATGCGCATATTCGCCGACATGGCCCTATGGGTTCACAGGGATCGCGCGACGGCGCTGACCGTGGCCGGACTGGTGACGCAGGCCAACCTGGAGATGATCGAGGGGCAGTACATGGACCTGCACTTCGAGGGGCGCATGGACATTACCATGGACGACTACCTGGCCATGATCTCGCGCAAGACAGGCGCGCTCATACGCTGCTCACTGGTTGCGGGCGCGGCTGCGGGTTCCAGAGACTCCGCCACAACCAAGGCCTTCGAGGAGTCGGGCAAGGCCTTCGGGATGGTGTTCCAAGTGCGGGACGACTTCCTGGGCGTATGGGGCGTCGAGGCGGCCACAGGAAAGCCCGTCGGGGCCGACATTCGCCGGAAGAAGAACGCCTTCCCATTCGTGTACGCCATGTCCAGGGCTTCGGGAAAAGACAGAGACGCGCTCCTCGAGATCTACCGCCAGCCGGAGGTAGGGGACGGGGACGTGGCCGCGGCGCTCGACATCATCGAGCGGCTCGGCGCCAGGGAAAATGCCCAGGCGCTGGCCATGCACCATTCAGAGAGGGCGGTCGAGGCCTTGAGGGGCGTCGAATTAGCCCCGGAGGCCCGGCGCGACATCGAGGAGGTGGCGCACTTCCTGCTAGTGCGCGACCGCTGATCGGCCGGGATGCTCCGGCGGCGACTCTCGCACTCATCGGTCGCAGCGCCAATCTGCTGACAGGGAGCAGCCCCCATCCCTTCGACAGGCTCAGGGCAGGCTCTAACCTTCCCCCTCAGGAGACCTTTGCGTAACCCCCTCTCCCTTGACGGGCTCAAGGTGAAGGGGGAGGGGGAGGGGATGGGTTCCCGCCTCCGCGGGAATGACGGAGGGGGAGCGGGAACCCCCGACTGCTCGAGGGCAGGCTCTGCGCGGGAATGACGGATTGGGGGCACCTTCCGTCTATTTCATAGTAATACCAAGTCACCGTGATGCCGCCGTATATGTGCGGCCAGGGAGTGGGTTCCCGCCTTCGCGGGAATGACGGCTTTACGGCGCGCTCAAAATAAATTGGTATAATGACGGGGTTGTGCAAGGGTCTCCTCAGGGGAAGGGAATCGAGAAGCCCTTAGCCGTAGGGGTCCGCCGCGTCCCTGAGTCCGTCTCCCATGAAGTTGAAGGCCAGCACTGAAATGATCACCGGTAAGGCCGGGATCATGAGCCAGGGGTAGATGGAGACGGCCTGGACGTTCTGGGCGGCCTTTAGCAGGACGCCCCAGCTGACGGCGGGAGCCTGCAGACCCAGGCCGAGGAAGCTCAGTGCGGTCTCGCTGATGATCATGAAGGGTATGGCGAGCGAGGCGGCGGCGATGACGTGGCTGGTGAAGGAGGGGACCATGTGGCGGAAGATGATGCGCAGGTCCGTCGCGCCTGAGACCCGCGCGGCGGTTACGAACTCCTCCTCGCGCAGTGAGAGGAATCGTCCCCTGACGACGCGTCCCAGCTCGGTCCAGGCGAGGAGCGAGATGATAACGGTGATGGCAAAGTATATCTTGACGGTGCTCCAGTCCCTGGGAACTCCTGCAGCCAGCGCGATCCATAGGGGTATGGTCGGTATCGAGCGCAGTATCTCTATCAATCTCTGAACGGCAGTGTCTGTGAAGCCGCCGTAGTAGCCGGACACCCCGCCGAGGACGATGCCGAGTATGAGGCTGATCGTGACGCCGACAATCCCTATGGACATGGAGATGCGCGTGCCGTAGAGAGTGCGGGCGAGGAGGTCCCGCCCGAGCACGTCGGTGCCGAAGAGGTGAGGCGCCGCCCGGCCCGAATCGAGGTCGTGTCCAAACAGGTGCCGATCAGTGCGGATAAACCCCAGGAAGTTGTACTCGAACCCGCGGACGAAGAACTTCAGGGGTATCTTCACCTCCGGGTCCGTCGTGTACTCCTTCTTGAAGGTGACCGGGTTCCGTGTCCCGATGATACCGAGGACGTGCGGCCTGAAGCTGCCGTCGTCGAACCACTTGATGGACTGCGGCTGCATGTAGGCGATTTCGTATTCCGATACGACGGGATTCGAGCTGGAGAGGAACTCGGCGCTGAGGGCAATCGTGTAGAGGCCCAGGATGAAGATGCCGGCGACCAGGGCCGCCCGGTGCTTCCGGAACCGCCACCACATGAGCTGCCACTGGGTGGCTACGAATACCCGCTCCTCCTCGACGTCGGTGGATATCCGTTCCGCTATGCGGCTCTCGTCTTTTTGCGGTGGTAGAGACACGGGTTACGACATCCTAATCCGGGGGTCGATGAGAGCCAGGATAATGTCCGATATGAAGGTGCCGACAACGGTAAGGATACCGAGGAGGAGAACGATGGATGACGACACGAACAGGTCCTCGGTGAGCAGGGCGCGGAGCAGGATGGGCCCCTCGGTTGGGAGCCCGAGAACGACCGACACGATAATGCTGCCCGACATGAGGAAGGGCAGCAGGTACCCCATGGTACTCACGAGTGGGTTGAGAGCGATCCTCACGGGGTACTTGAGGATGACCTTCCACTCGGCGAGGCCCTTGGAGCGGGCCGTTACGACGTATGGCTTGCGGAGCTCGTCGAGCAGGTTGGCCCGCATTACCCTGATGAGCGCGGCGGTGCCCGCAGTCCCGACGACGAGGGCGGCGATCCAGAGGTGTGAGAGGAGGTCTACGACGCGCCCGATGCTCCAGGGCTTGTCCAGGTAGTGGGGCGAAAAGAGGCCGCCGATGCTCTGGTCGAAGACAGTGAAGGATATCCAGAGAAGGACGAGCGCAAGCAGGAAGTCCGGCACCGCCAGGCCGAGGAAGCCGATGAACGTGACGGTGTAGTCCTCGAGGCTGTGCTGGCGCATCGCGGAGTAGATGCCGATGGGGATCGAAAGCGCCCATGCCATGATGGCGGTGCTTCCGGCCAGAATGACGGTCATGAGCAGCCGCTCGCCGATGACCTGCCTGACCGGAAGCCTGAACTCCAGGGACAGGCCCAGGTCGAAGTGCAGGAGCTTCCACGCCCACTTGGCATACTGCACGATCATCGGCTGGTCCAGGCCGTACTGAATACGGAGAGACCTTTCCAACTCGGCGGCAGCGGCGCTCGAGGCGGCGTCCGCCCCCATGACTTCCTGGATGTATCCGGAGACGAAGTCTCCCGGGGGAAGCGTGATTACCACGAATGAGATCAGGGAAAGGGCCCAGATCGTGAGTAGCGCGAGGAGGGCGCGTCTTATGATGAAGGTCAGCATATCGAGAGAGCTTGTGCCTCGGCGATAGTAGATTGATGCGGCCGGCGCCCCGATCTCGTCGGGGCGCCGGCCCTAGTGCCTGGTGGCGGTAGGCGGTAACTCTATTCGGAGTCGTTCTTGCCGCCCTCAAGGAAGTACTGGGCGGTCCTGCCGATGCCTGGGTTCTGCAGCTGGGATATGTTCGGCGCCAGCTGCGGCACGTTCATGAAGTAGTTCTTCATGACTATGACGCCGTTGAACGCCGGGGTGTCGCCGACTGCGCTGATGTAGTAGAGGTTCTGGACCGAGATCTTCTGGGAATTGATGTAGTTGTCGGCGCGCTCCTGGTACTTGAGGTTCTCTATCACGTCGGACAGGGCCACCAGCTTCAGGATCTCGGGATCCGTGGGCTCTGCGCAGGCCTCGCCGAGACGCTCGGTCTTGCCGTCCGTGCACATCTTGCCGTTGTTGAACCAGTTCCCAAACGCGGGGAACGCGCTCCTGCCAGCCTTGACGCTCAGCGGGTGCCGGTCGCAGCAGCCGTCGGCGTTGATCTGGTGCAGGTTGCCCTTGCGCCGGTCGGAGAAGAGCTTGACGTCCTCAGCCTTGAGGTTCATCTTGATCCCGATCTTTGCCCAGTCTTCCTTCGCTATCTCGGACATGGACTCGTAGTCGAGGAAGTACTCGGCGATGTAGACGAGCTCGAACTGTAGAGTCTCATCCGAACCGTCGGTCCTGAGGCGGAAGCCGTCGCCATCCTTCTTGTCGAGCCCGATGCTGTCGAGTATCTCGTTTGCCCTGTCGATGTCGAGCTCAGTGTAGTAAGACTCGATATCCTCGCCCGGGTAGAAGGGGTGAGTGGAGTTGTAGGTCGGCTGCTTCAGCTTGCCGACGCCGAGGAAGACGACCTCGTTGACCTTCTTCCTGTCGAGGCCGAGCGAGAGGGCCTTTCGGAAGTCGAGGTTGGTCAGCCACTTCTGAATCTCCGGGTCGGGCTCCTCCTCGACGCCGCCGAGTCCGTAGGACTGGTTGATGGCGAAGGCCGCCTGGGTGCCATCCTGGGACCAGAAGCGGATCTGGTAGTCGTTCTCCGCCGCCTTCTCCTGGAATACGGGCACCTTGGCCATGTCGATGTGGCGGTGCTGGAAGTCCATCTCGCCAGCGATTGCGCGAAGGTTCAGGACTTCCTTGTCACCGGCCAGCCGCATCGAGATCTTGTCGATGTACGGAAGCTGGTTGCCCGCGGGGTCGGTCGCCCAGTAGTAGGGGTTGCGCTCGAACTCCCAGATCTCGCCGGTGTTCGGGCTGGTCACGACCCAGGGAGCGATGGTGGGAAGGCCGACTGACCTGAGGTTGTCGGACTTGGCCTTGAAGTAGAGGCCCCAGTTCTCGAACCCTTCGTCCGCCACCTGCTTGTCGAAGGCGTCCTTGTCGTCGACGAAATCGCGGTGGTGCTGCTTCAGCCAGTGCGACGGGCCGAAGGTCGCCGAACCGTCACGTCCGTGCAGCGTCCATGCGCCGATCAGGTACGTCGCCGTGTCGTCCAGGAAGCCCGCTGTCTGCTCAGTGAAGATGAGCTGCACCGTGTGGTCGTCCACCTTCTTGATCACGGGCGCGTAGTTGGTGTAGCCGAGCTTGGCGTCACGTCCGGGGCTGATGTCCTCGTTCCGGATCACGTTCTCGTTGTACCAGACGTAGTCGTCTGCCGTGAACGGAGCGCCGTCGGACCACTTCATCCCCTTGCGAAGATGCCACGTGTAGGTCAGGCCGTCGGCGCTGGTCTCCCACTTCTTGACGATGTTGGGGATCAGCGTGGTGCCGTCCAGATCGTAGTAGATGTTCGGGTCCATCATGAGCCGGTCGGCGTTCTGGCCGTCGTTGGGGCCGGTGAACGCGCGCCGCCAGGTGCCGCCGTAGTCGCCGATCCGCTCGACGACCGGGATGACCATCACGTCAGACGGCTCAGGGAGCCGCTCCTCGACGGGCGGGAGTTCGCCCGAAGCGACCATAGCCGCAAGTATGGGGGCCTCGCCGAACTTGGTCGGCTGCGGGCCGTCCCACAGGAACGAGCCCTTGAACTCGGTGGCCATCATGGACGGTTCGTCCTTCATGGTCTCCTTGGTGTCCTTGGCCATCGTCTCCTTGGCGGTCGTCGTCGGCGTAGCGGGAGCGCCCGCCGGCACGCCGGACACTACGGTCGGCGCAACCGCTGCTGCCGCAGTCGGCGCGGCTTCCTCTTCATCGGCGCCGCCGCACGCCACAGCGGCCACAAGTGCAAATGCCGCCGCAAGCGCCAGCAGCAACCTAACGTTCGTAAATCTCTCCATCATTGCCTCCATCCTAGTACTTCTAGTACTTCAGTCCATTCTCGATGGCTGGGGTGTACCCAACCAACAGATGTTTTTAACATTTTCGGCGTCTCGGTGTCAAGTCCTGTTTAGCTCCCCCAAATCCCCCACCTCCGTCATTCCCGCAACGAGCCTGCCCCCGAGCAGTCGGGGGCGGGAACCCATCCCCGGCAAGGTGCACAGCCATAGCCTCAGAGGCAGTCCGTCACGCCGCCCGTCCAAATTATACCGAATTGCCGTGACAGGGCCATATATGCGTAATTGGGTCAGCAGCCGCGACGGACAGGGAGGGCGGGTTTCAAACCCGCCCCTACGATTTGAATTGGCGGCGTAGTCAAAACGAATTGGTATCAGTCACCCTCATCCTAACCTTCTCCCATCGAGGGAGAAGGGATTTCCCAGATCCCCCTCTTATGGCATTGTGACGACTTTGGAAAGGCCCTGTCCGCAGGGTCAGCGGCTTGAATGTGCCGGGCGCGCGTTGCTAGACTGGCCGGACCATCAGGAGGCCCGTCTTGCCCGACGACCCCAAAGTCGTCCTCATTACCGGAGCTTCGAGCGGCATAGGCCGGGCCTCCGCGCTTTACCTGGCCGAGAAGGGATACCGGGTGGCAGCCACGAGCCGGGCCATGGGCCGGCTCGACGGGCTCCGGCGGGAAGTCGAGAGACTCGGCCGGAATCTCCACCGCGTCGAGCTCGACGTCGACTCCGACCAGTCCGTCGCAGAGGCGGCGGAGTCCGTTATCGAGGCGTATGGGCGGATCGACGTGCTGGTGAACAACGCTGGCTAC
The DNA here is from genome assembly GCA_965222445.1 of Dehalococcoidia bacterium. Lineage (GTDB taxonomy): Bacteria > Chloroflexota > Dehalococcoidia > Lucifugimonadales > CAJWER01. The sequence continues at coordinate 252,177 of CBDCTY010000002.1, forward strand.
GGACTCTGGGGGCCGGTGCAGAGCCTGTCGCTCGGCGAGCTGGAGTCCCAATTCGACACCAACTTCTTCGGGGCCTTTCGCATGATCAAGGCCGTCCTGCCGTCGATGACCGGGCAGGGAAGCGGGACCATCATCAACGTCAGCTCTGTTGAGGGACGTCTGGTGACGCCCTTCAGCGGCGGCTATGCGGCGAGCAAGTTCGCCCTGGAAGGGCTGAGCGAGGCGATGAGGTACGAGCTGTGGCCCCAGGGCATCCGCGTGGCGGTCGTGGAGCCGGGCCTCTTCGCCACCGACTTCGACAGCAACCAGGTCGAGGCTGCCGACGCGGAATCCCCTGCGCTGCCCTACCGCCTCGTGATCGCGCGGTATAGGGAGCGGCGCGGGAAGTACGACCGGTTCGCCAAGGACCCTATCCGAGTCGCCAGGGTCATCCACAAGATCATTCGCTCCAGGCGCCCCAGGTTCCGATACCCCGTCGGCGCGGAGGCTACCCTCGGAGTCCGTGTAGCCAACCTGCTGCCGGAGCGCCTGTACCAGGCGCTGCTCGGACGCGCCACCATAGGGTGACGGCTACCCGGCGACGAGGTCCATGAACTCGACGCTCTTCAGCTCGCGTTCGAGCACGTGCCGGATGTACGACCGCAGGAGGCGCGACACCTCCCTGGAGACCGGCTGCGAGACGACGAGGTCGAGCGCTGCGCCCAGGTCCCGGCGCTCGTAGTAGCGCAGGACCTTGTTGGCGCCGACCGACAGCGGCAGGACCGCGCCGCCCGACAGTGCCCTGCACCCGTCGCAGACGGCCCCGCCCATGTCGCTGCTGAACACATAGTCTCCGGGCCCCAGCAGGAGGCGGCACTCCACGCACTCGCGCAGCTCCGGGCCGAAGCCAGACAGCCCCAGGACACGCACTTCGAACCAAGGGAGCAGTCTGGACGGCTCGGCTGACGATTCGAGGGCGTCGAGGCAGTCCATCAGCAGCCGGAACATGTCGTGGCCCGCCTCGCGCTCGGCCAGAAAGGCGTCCGCGAGCTCGGCGAGATAGACCGCCTTCGACATCAGCGTCAGATCCTCGCGCAGGCCGCGGAAGGTCCGCACCGTCTGCGCCTCGGTCACGACGTCGAGGGTCCGGCCGTGGGACATGGACGCCGCCACGTAGGTCAGCGGCTCCAGGTGGCCCGACAGCTTGCTCCTGATGCGCCGGACCCCCCTGGCGACCGCGCGGACCTTGCCGAGCTCGGGTGTGAAGATCGTCAGAATGCGGTCCGCCTCGCCTACGGGCGTGTGCCTGAGGACGATGCCGCGGGTCCTGTATGTCTTCGGGGCTGCCAGGGGGAGAAGGGACTAGAGGTCCTGCCGGGCTTCCATCGCCCGGCTCAGGGTGACCTCGTCCGCGTACTCCAGGTCGCTGCCGACCGGGAGGCCGCTCGCTGGGCGTGTGACCCGGATGCCGAGGGGGGCGAGCAGGTTGTGAATGTACATGGAGGTTGCGTCGCCCTCCATGTTGGGGTTGGTCGCCAGCACGACCTCCTGTACGACGTCGTCCCGGAGCCGGGAGAGGAGCGGCTCGATCTTCAGGTCGCCGGGGTATATGCCGTTCATCGGCGAGATGGCCCCGTGGAGAACGTGGAACAGCCCTTTGTACACGCCGGTTCGCTCCAGGGCCATGACGTCCAGCGCTTCCTCGACGACGCAGATGCGCGACTGGTCGCGGGCCGGGTCCGAGCAGATCCTGCAGGGGTCCTGCTCGGTGATATTGAAGCAGATGGTGCAGAGTACGATGCGCTCCTTGACGGCGATCAGCGCCTCGGCCAGCGAGCGCGAGACCTCCTCCGGCATCCGGACGAGGTGGTATGTCAGCCGCTGGGCCATCTTCGGCCCGATGCCCGGCAGCTTGTCGAATTCCTCGATGAGACGGCCAACCGGCTCGGCACCTGGACTGTTGGAGTGCGCCATCACGGAGCCTCCGCTACATGAGCCCCGGTATCTTGAGGCCGCCCGTCAGGGCGTTCATCCGGGAGGCGGCCATCTCCTGGGCCTTCTCAAAGCCGTCGTTGACCGCGGCGACGACTAGGTCCTGCAGCATCTCCACGTCCTCCTCGGAGACGGCCTCCGGGTCGATGGTGAGGGACTCCAGGGTCATCCCGCCCGAGACGACGGCCTTCACGACGCCTCCGCCGGCAGACCCCTCGACAGTGGCGCTCTCCAGCTCGGCCTGGACCTTGGCCATGTTCTTCTGGAGCTGCTGCGCCTGCTTGAGCATCTTCTTATTCATCATCGGGCACGTCCTCCTTCTCGTCTGTCACCTTCGCTCCCAGGGACTGTGCGGCACGGACCAGGTGACTGCGCCTGGCCGGACTCAGCCGCGGGCCGTTGGCCGCCGTGTCCACGACGCCGACGCTAATATCGTACGGGCCGCCCAGAGCATTTGCCAATGCGTTCCTGAGTACCTTGCTGGTCTGGGGATCGCTGAGCTCCTCCTCCATGCGCTCCATGTGAGACTTGTGGGAGAACTTCAGCGTGATCCGCCCATCCGCGACCTCCCGCTCCCTGCAGTCGCGCATCAGGGCACCGAGATTGAACCGGCGCCCCTTGGCATGCTTTAGCGACTCCAGGATGGCGTCCCACTGGCTCTCCAGCCTGGGCTGGGGCTCGGTGGGCGGGCTCTCGGGCGCGGCTGGCTCATACTCCCCGGAGGGGGCCTCCGACGCCTGCTGGCGCCGCGCCGCTTGCCGTCGATCGGGCGGCGGCTGAACGGGCGGGCGCGCCGGCTGCCGTTGCGGGACCGCCGCAGTCCTTCTCTGCCGGGGCTGTTGGACGGGAGCGGGCTGTGCGGCCGGGGCGGGCGCCGACTCCTCCTCTATACTGGACCGGACCAGCGCCAGCTCCAGCTCGATGGACGACGCGCCCTCGCGGCGCATGTCGATCTCGGAGAAGAGCCTGAGGCTGCGGACCAGGTGCTGCGTGGACGCGCCCTCGGCGAATGACTCGAGCCGGGCCCTGACCTCGGCGGGTTGCCCGGTCGAGTCGACCGCCCCCGCCTTCGCCAACATGACCCCCCGGAGGTACCCGACCACGGCCCGGTGCAGTTGGCGGAGGTCTGCGCCCTCGCCGGCAATACGGTTGATGAGCGTCAGCCCCTCCTTCACCGACTTGCCCGCCACGTGCCCCGCCAGCTCCAAGGCATGCTCGTCGCTCCCAAGCTCCAGCAGGTCGCGAAGATGCTCCTCCGTCAGGGTGGAGCCGTACGAGATCAGCGCGCGCTCCAAGAGGTTCTCGGCGTCGCGCAGGCTTCCCGCCGACTCCCTGGCGATGAGCGCCAGCGCCTCGGGAGAAGCATCGACGCCCTCCTGGCGGGAGAGGTCCGTGAGCTTGGCGATGCTCTCGTCCAGCGGAATCCGCCTGAAGTCGAACCTCTGGCACCTCGACACTATCGTCAGAGGCACCTTGTGGGCCTCGGTGGTGGCCAGGATGAAGATCGCGTGCGCCGGCGGCTCCTCCAACGTCTTGAGCAGGGCGTTGAACGCCTCGGCGGTCAGCATGTGGACCTCATCGACGATATATATCTTGAAGCGCCCCTCGGTAGGCCCGTAGTTCACCCTGTCGCGCACGTTCCTGATATCGTCGATGCCGCGGTTGCTGGCCGCGTCGATCTCGATGAGGTCCATCGCCCGGCCTTCGTTGATCGCGGTGCACACCGCGCACTGGTTGTCGGGCTCGCCCTGCTGTGGATCGAGGCAGTTGAGCGCCTTGGCGAGGATGCGCGCCGTGCTGGTCTTGCCGGTGCCCCGGGGACCGCAGAACAGGTAGGCGTGGGCCGTCCTGTCCTGGGAGATCGCGTTACGTAGAGTGCGCACGACCATCTCCTGCCCGACGACCTCGTCGAGCCTGGTGGGGCGCCACTTCCTGTAGAAGACCTCGGTCATCCTGAGTCACCCGAAACGGCCGCATGAACAGGCCGCGCCTGCACGGCAGACCTGCCTCCCGCAGCCTGATGGCATACCCTATCACACGGCATCGCAGGGCGTGTCACGGGCCACGGCCGGGGCCTATTGGGACATCGGCCAGGATGCGGGTTTCCAGGACCTTCATGGCGGCCTCGTCGTCGGGCTCCATGTGGTCGTAGCCCATCAGGTGGAGCACACCGTGGGCCAGCAGCGCCGCAAGCTCGCCCCGGACAGTGCGACCGGCCGCCGCCGCCTGACGCACCGCCTGGGGGTAGGACACGATGACCTCCCCCAGCGGCTCCGCCTGGCCGGGCGGCAGCGCAAAGCCAGGCATCTCTTCGACTGGCACCCTGCCGTCCGGCTCGCCGTAGTACTCGCCCTCGTGGACGAACGAGAATGCGAGAACGTCGGTCGTCTCGTCCAGGCCGCGGTGCTCCCTGTTCAGGTCCCTCACCACGTCGTCGCCGGCGAACACCACGCTGACGCCGCTCCCCGCCGGGGCTTCCGCAGCGGCCAGGGCGCGGGTCACCACGTCCTCGATCCAGCCCCCCGGCGGCAGATCGTGGCCCTCGTCGATGGTCTGCACCGCCACGTCGAACGGCTGCCTGCCACAGGTGGACATGCCCGCCATTATAGCGGCTCACGCGGTCCCGGAGCCGTCCAGTCGGAAGTGAGGGGGAAGCACGGCAGGGATACGGTGGGCGGCGTCACCCTTGCATCGACCCGCAACAGTTCAGTCTTCGTGGGGTATGTACAGAGTCCCCTCTCGGTCGGGCCGAGAGCCCCCATCCTAATACCAAGTCACCGTGATGCCGCCGTATATGTGCGGCCAGGGAGTGGGTTCCCGCCCCGTATCGAGTACGGGGCAGGCTCTTCGCGGGAATGACGGCTTTACGGCGCGCTCAAAACGAAATGGTATAACATTCCCTCTCACGGGGAAGGTGCAAGTCAGGGGGTAGCGACAAGAGGTCGCGGGGGCTACTGGCCCTCGCCGCCGCAGAGGACCATCTGGGAGCCGTCGGCGTTGGTATGCACTTCGTAGGGCGTGCCCGCTAGATCGAAGACCAGCTTGTAGCCGGGGGTGATGACCTGGGCGTAGCCTTCACCCTCCTTGGGGCAGCCAAGGCTGGCGTCGGGCCATTGCACGCTCTCTGTGCTGTCGAGTATGAAGCCACGCTCGCCCACGCCGACCTCGTCGGCAAGCAGCTTCCGCGCCGCCGTCTCGATGCCGATCTCCTGGCACTTCGATTCGAGCTGGGCCAGCTGGGAGTCCTCGCTGCTGCCGGACGGAGCTTCCGCCGACGTGACGGCGCTCTTCCTGATGTCGTCGAAGACCGACCCCAGGTCCGAGGACGAGCCTACGAACAAGGTATTCTCGGCGAGGTGCAGCCTGTAGGTCTCGAGGGAGCGCTGGAATGTGTAGAACTCGGGGTCCTGCTCCAGGGCGTCGGCGAATATCTTGACCGCCTCAGCCTCCCCGCACCCGCGGATGATGTCGGCGTCGCGCTGGGCCTCGGACCGTATGACCACGGCCTGCCTATCGACCGACGCGCGCTTCTCAAGGTCGGCCTTGGTGCCAGCGGCGCGCTCCCGGTCAGCGATGCGCTGGCGCTCGGCCTGCATCCTCTGGTAGATGCTGTTGGCGATCTCGCCGGGGAAGTCGGCGCGCTTCATTCGCACGTCCACTATCTGGATGCCGAAGTCCAGCAGCTTGGGCTCGACGGCGTCCCGCACACGGTTCATGACCAACTCGCGGCTCGTCTGAATGATCTCCGACTGGTCGTCGAGACCGATCTCCCGGCGGAGCTCGGACGCCACGATGTCGATGGCCCGGGAGGCCGCGCGGGACTCCGTCCTGAGCGTCTCCACGAACCTGAGCGGGTTGGTGATGCGCCCCCTGGCGTATACGTCGATCACGAGCCGCTTCTTGTCCTTAGTAAGCAGCGAGTCGGGCGGAGCGTCGAATACCAGGAGACGCCTGTCGAGATATGCGACGCGCTCGATGAACGGCGTCTTGACGAAGAGCCCGGGGCGCTCGATCTGCCTGACCGGCTCGCCAAACCGGGTCACCACGGCAACCTGGGTCTCGTCGACCACGAAGAATACCTGGGGGCCTACGATCCCCGCGGCCAGGACCGCGATCACTATTAGTGTTGCTATGAGTTTCATCGGCCGCCTACTGCTGCCCTTCGATCGGGACTGGCAGGATACTCGATCCGGCGCCTTCCGTGACGACCACGATGTTGGTGCCCGGGTCGACTATGAACTTGTTGACGTTCGGGAGGATCTGCTCCATCGCGTCGAGATAGAGCCTCTGCCGCGTAATGTCGGGCGCCTTCCTGTACTCGGACAGGATTGCCTTGAATCTCTCGGCCTGGCCGGTGGCGAGGTTGACGCGCTCGGACTTATCGGCCTCCGCAGCCTCCACCAGCCTGGCCGCCTCGCCGCGCGCCGTCGGGAGTATCTTCTCCTCGTAGGCGTCCGCAAGATTGATTACCGTCTCCTTGTCCTCCTTGGCCCTCACCACGTCGTCGAATGAATCGCGGACCTGGTCGGGAGGGTTCACCGCCTGCAGCTTGACCTCCCGGACGTTGATGCCCGCCTGGTAGATGTCGAGGAGCGACTGGATGAGACGCTGGGTCTCGATCTGGACCTCCTCCTTCTTGTCAGTCAGCACGTCGTCGATGGGGCGGCTGCCGACCACCTGCCGGAGCGCCGTCTCGGCTACGTCACGCATCGTGATGCCCTCGGGGTCGACGACTCGGAAGAGGAAGTCGACGGGGTCCTTGATGTCGAATTGCACCAGCAACTGAACGTCGACTATGTTCTCGTCGCCCGTGATCATCAGGGACTCGATGGGGACCGGCGTACTGCCCCTGAACCCCAGCTCCAGGCGGCGGATCTCGTCGACGTTGACGATAGTCTTGGTGCCGACCGGCGTGGGCGGGAACCAGTTTAGCCCAGGCCCCTGCTCGCTGTTGAACTTGCCGAAGAGCCGGAGCACTGCGACCTGGCCCGGCTGTACCGTGTAGAAGCCGGTGGCTGCCCATGCAAGTCCCGCCACCAGCAGGACGGCCAACAGGATGTACAGGAATGCGCCCCCGCCGCCGCCTATCTTGAATCCTCCGAAGATCGAACGGAGCCGGCCCAATAGGTGCTCCAAGTTTACTTCCGGTTCGTCCTTCCTGTTCATACCGCTCCTGATTATCGCCCCGCAGGTTCAACAACTATTCTAGCACACCACCGTCCGTCGAAAGTGTGAAGGCGGCCCAATCCGTCGTTCCCGCGCAGAGCCTGCCCCCCCGAGCAGTCGGGGGCGGGAACCAATCCCCGGCCGCCGCCATAAGATCTGGGCGGCCGAGCAATTCCATCAGTTGGTGGGGCTTCCCTGTCTTATACCAATTAGGTGTGATGCCGCCATATATCCATGAACCTGGTTGCTATGCCCTTCGACAGGATCAGGGCAGGTTTACGGCAGTGACCGGGGAAGGCGGGTTACAAACCCGCCGCTACGATTTGAATTGACGGCGTAGTCAAAATGAATTGGTATAAGCTAGACGGCCCAGACTGAAACGCGCCCGTTCCAGACATGTCACCCCCGTGATGTCATTCCGAATGCAGTGAGGAATCTAAGGGGTTCAGTAGTCACCGTACCATTCGATTGACAGGTCTCTCCACCGAGGGTTGAGGCTCTCGATTAGCTCCTCTTTCTTGCTGCGACGCCAGCCTTTGATCTGCTTCTCCCGCGTGACTGCGGACGAGATGTCAGGAGTCTGTTCGTAGCAGGCGAGCCAGCTGATGTTGTATCTAGCGGTAAAGCCCGTCACCAACTTCTGTTTGTGTTCGTATACCCTTCTCACAAGGTCGTTGGTGACGCCTACGTATAGGGTTCTGACGCTGTTGGTCAGAATATATACCTAGTATTGCCGGCCTGAGCCCGCGGGCATGGGCCTTATACCAAGTCACCGTGATGCCGCCGTATATGTGCGGCCAGGGAGTGGGTTCCCGCCTTCGCGGGAATGACGGATTTACGGCGCGCTCAAAATAAATTGGTATTACTCCCAAGTTGGGGGACGTTATTGGTGTGGATTACCCTTCAATACTAAGGGTATTGGACTGCTATGGCTCGCCCTCACCCAGATCCTCGACCAGGGCCGCGAACTCTCCCGGCGTGCCAACGGCGGAGACCGTCGATATGAAGGTCCTGAGATCGGGTGCAGCGGACCTGAGCCGCCTCATGCCCTCGCCCACCGGGTTCGAGGACTGCGGCTGCTCCGCGTAGGTGCCTGCGAACGCGAAGTACGCCTGGTTGATCTTGCGCAGGTGGTAGCCGTTTTCGACGAAGACTCGCCGCCGCCCCTCCATGTACATCTCCGCCTCTTCGACCTTGCCCTCGGCCAGGAGCGAGTCGACCCGCAAGCGGGTTGCCCTCATCTCCCGGCTGAAGTCGAACTTCCCGACCTCCGGCGCCGCTCCTGCCTGGGCGGGGTTGGGCGGCGGGTCGATCGTGCCCCCCAGCTTCACGTAGGCCATGTCGCCGATCTCCCGGCCCACCAGGTCCGCAAGCGTCTCGTTGATGGTGAGCATCTCGTTACTCTGATACGTCCTTAGCCCCAGGGGCGTGAGGTGGGCGACCAGGTAGTGGTGGAGCCACTCGTGCGCCGCCGTCTGAAGTATGTGCCTCAGCGGGAAGCCCGACCGCACTATCGCCGGGTACGTCGCCACCCCGCCTATGTCGCTCACGAGGGCCGACAGGTCCGATTCGGCCAGAAGCGCCTCCTCGATCCCCTCCCGTTCGAGGACGGACAGGCCGGGGTCTACCAGTGCCTCGTCGTCCCTGGAGATGGTGCGGCGAGGCGACGTGACGACGACGGACGGCGGGTCGTCGAGCCGTATGTCGACCGGGGGATAGTCGACCGGGCCGTATGAGCCGAGCCCAAGCTCCGAGAGCACGGCGCTGACGGTCGCCTCTATCACCTCCTCGGCATCGTTTCGCACCGCCATGCGTGCGGTCCTGGCGTTGCTCAGCTCCTCGTGAAGGGACGACAGGACCTCGTGGTCGTGCTTGGGGACCGAGGCTGCCCTGTCGATCTCATACGTGAGCCTGCCTATCTCGCGGCTCAGCTCCAGATAGGAGTCCAGGGCGGCCCGGCCTACCGGCCCGCTCCGCTGCGTCCACGGCAGAAGCGTGGAGAGCCTGTGCGTCCACTTGTCGAGGAGGTTCCCGGCCTCCCACGCCACGAGGCTGTACCGGAAACGGGCCGACGCCCGCTCGGCCGTGTTGAAGTGGACGCCGTCGTTGACTTGAAGCACGGCCGCCAGGGCTAAAGCGAGCAGGACCCTGATTATCCTCACTATATCCAGTCTATAACGGCGGGGCGCTGAGGCGGACGCCCGCTATACTACGGCCAAGCTCAACGCATGACACGCAAGGAGGGTTACATGGCAAAGCCCAGGGTTGCGGTCCTGATAAGGGAGCCGCTCAGACGGCGGATATTGAGCGATGACGACCTGGCGAAGCTGGAAGAGGTTGCGCAGGTCGAGCTCAGCCCCCACGAGCGAGACATGACGGAGGACGAGGTTGCGGCGATGCTGCGTAACGCCGACGGCTGCATGTCGTCCTGGGGAACGCCCCCACTGACACCCAGGATTGTCGACTCGGCGTCGGGGCTGAAGATATGGGCGCATGCCGCGGGCTCGGTCAAGCCGATGGTCGCCGACAATGCGTGGTACGGCGGCGTAACGGTGACGAGCGCCGCGCCCGCCATCGCCGAGGACGTGGCTGAGATGACCATGGCGCTGATCACAATGGGGCTGCGGTGCGTCGTGCCGCTGAGCCGCAGGATGGCTTCCAACCAGCCGGTCGACAAGGACATCGTGCGCGCCCTCTACCGGGCCACGATTGGCGTGATAAGCGCGAGCCACGTGGGGCGCGGGGTGATCGAACGGCTCCGACCCTACGACGCCCGAGTCCTGCTATACGATCCCTTCGTAGACCCGGACGAGGCCGCCCGTATGGGGGCCGAGCTCGCGGACCTGGACGCGATGGCCCGCGAGAGCGACGCCGTCACCTGCCATGCGCCAAAGCTGCCTGAGACCTACCACATGCTCGGCGAGAACCACTTCAGGGCGATGCGGGACGACACGATCGTCGTCAACACCTCGCGCGGGGACAACATCGACGAGGCAGCCCTGGTCCGCGAGCTCGAGAAGGGCCGCCTGTTCGCGTTCCTGGATGTCACCAGCCCGGAGCCCGCGGCGGCGGACAGCCCGCTGCGGAGGCTCCCTAACGTCGTACTGACGCCCCACATCGCCGGAGCCAAGTCGTTCCGCACCGGCGCCATGGCGGTGGAGGAGCTGCGCCGCTTCTTCGCCGGCGAGCCGCAGATACACCAGGTGACCAGGGACATGCTGCCAGTGATCGCATGACCCGGGCTCTCGTCCTCTGTAGTATCGTCATTGGCGTCGGACCGGAGGGCGCATGACCCTGGACCATCGACGCGGGAAGCACCATGGCCTTGCGAAAGCCGCACAAGGGTATGATATGGGTGCTGCTGCCACACCCCGGCGTAGGCTAGGATCCAAGGGCCGGGGATGGGTTCCCGCCCCGTATCAAGTACGGGGCAGGCTCTTCGCGGGAACGACGGATGGGGCGTGGCGCGGCTGTTTTCGTGGGAACGGACTCACTTGAAGGCGGTCCTGCTGGCCGCACGTCCGAAGCAGTGGACGAAGAACCTGCTCATCTACGTCCCCCTGTTTTTCACGGCGGGCGACGCGTGGGATTTCTCGGACGCGGCTGCGGCCCTGTCGCTGTTGGTGAAGGCGACCGTCGCCGTCGTCCTCTTCTCCCTCGTGTCCTCGGGCCAGTACATGGTCAACGACGTCCTCGACGCCGACGAAGACCGGCGGCACGCGAGGAAGCGCCGCCGTCCAGTGGCGTCGGGCGCTCTAGCCGCTCCGGTTGCGCTCACGTTGGGCGGCGTGCTGGCGGCCGCAGGGATCGCCGGCGCTTTCGCGCTCGAACCCGACTTCGGCTGGGTGACTGCCATCTACCTTGCGACGACTGCGGCCTACTCGTTTGCGCTGAAGAGGATCGTGCTGCTGGACGTGTTCGTAATCAGCGCCGGGTTCGTGCTCAGGACCGTGGCGGGGGCCGCGGTGCTGGACGTACCCGTGTCGCCCTGGCTATACACCTGCGCCGGGTTGGGCGCGCTCTTCATCGCCCTGTCGAAGCGGCGGAGCGAGCTCGTAAACGCGGGTAACCGCGCGCCCGAGCAGCGGGAGACCCTCGACCTTTACTCACGCCCGCTGCTGGACCAGCTCATCGGAATCTCAGCGACCGCGGCGCTGCTGACCTACGTCCTGTACACATTCACCGCACCGAACCTGCCGGACGACCACTCGATGATGCTGACCGCGCCCTTCGCCGTCTACATCCTTTTCAGGTACATCTACCTGGTGCAGAGGCGCGGCGCAGGCGAAAACCCCGAGGACGTGTTCACCTCCGACCTGCCCATCATCGTGGCGGTCGCCCTGTGGCTCCTCACCGCCCTGGCGGTCCTGCTGAGGGCGGCCGGCTGATTGCCCGGCTTCCCTGAGGGCCTCGGCAGGTTGCGGCAACACTGTCGTCCTGAGCCAAGCGAAGGACCTGGGGTGGGGTCGCCCTCGACCTGCGTCATACGTCGACCTCGCCACCGCCCCAGGCCCGCACTCCGTTCAGGGCGACACCAACCGGCCGGTCGTTCTTCGACTGCCTGCTAGACCTGAGGCTCTGAACGCCGTAACCTTGTCCCATGACCCCGCCTGACCATCTCTTCCTGGGCATACCCGCATGGGTAGGCGTCTATGTGTTCTCCGCGGCCGCCTTCCTGTTGTCGGGCTACCTGCTATACGTCAGGGTCTTCCGGCTGGTGATGCTCGGAAGGCCCGCGGATCGAACGGACCGCATGGCGAAGCGAGTACTGGGCGCGGTCCCGCTCGTGCTGGGCCAGAGCAAGGTGCTCCAGAGCTTCTCACCGCTGCGGGACCGCGCCGGGCTCGCACACTTCCTGATCTTCTGGGGGTTCCTCTCGTTCACCCTGAGCTACGTGATATTCATCTTCGGCGACTCTGTGTGGCGGTCGTTTTCGACCACGCTGCTCACCGAGACCGGGGTGCGGATATTCGCCGTCTACCTGGAGGCGCTGGCCGTCGCACTGCTGGTTGCGGTCGTCTGGGGCGCAGCCCGGCGCTGGGCGGCGACGCCGAGGCGCCTGAGCTTCGACCTGACGCAGAAACCCGAGGCCGCCATCATACTCGTGCTGATAGGCGCGCTGATGGTGCTGACCCTCCTGACCGAGGCGTTCCACGCCGCCGCAGGCGGTAGCGGGCCGGGCTCCGCGCCGATGGGGTCGGCGTTGGGCGACCTTCTCGCCAGCGCCGGCATCGGCGAGGACGCCGCAACGGTGCTGCACTCCCTGTCGTGGTGGGCGCACCTCGGGCTCATCCTGGGCTTCGCCGTCTACATCCCCATGTCCAAGCACGTGCACCTCATCGGCGCGCCCCTCTCCTTCCTGTTTCGTGACCTCGAGGCGAGCGGGGCGCTTTCGACCCCGGACGACCTGGAGACGGCTGAGACGTTCGGGGCGGCCCGCGCGGCCGACTTCACCTGGAAGGAGCTGCTGGACGGCTACGCCTGCGCTGTCTGCGGCCGGTGCACCGACATCTGTCCGGCAAACATCACCGGCAAGACCCTGTCGCCCATGCACATCGCCGAGGGCCTGAAGGACCACCTGCAGACCGCGGGAAACGACGCCGACGCGACTCCGGTTATTGGAGATCAGGTGGGCGAGGAGGCCCTATGGGACTGCCTCACGTGCGGCGCGTGCGAGCAGGTGTGTCCCGTGGGCGTCGAGCACATCGACATGATCGTCGATATGCGCCGCAACCTCGTGATGGAGCAGGCCAGCATGCCGGAGACGGCGGCATCGGCGCTGATGAGCATGGAGCAGAGGGGGCACCCGTGGCGCGGCACCCAGCACACCCGCACCGACTGGGCGGACGGGCTGGGAGTCAGGACGCTTGCCGAGCACCCGGACGCCGAGGTGCTGTTCTGGGTGGGCTGCACCGCGGCCCTGGAGCAGCGAAGCCGGGGGATAGCCCGCGCCATGGCATCGGTCCTGAAGCGGGCGGGCGTCGACTTCGCCATCCTCGGCGCGGAGGAGGGCTGCACCGGCGACCCGGCCCGCCGCATGGGCAACGAGTACCTCTACCAGATCATGGCCCAGCAGAACATCGAGACCCTGGACCGCTACAACGTCAAGAAGGTAGTGACGGTCTGCCCTCACTGCTTCAACACCATCAAGAACGAGTACCCGCACCTGGGCGGCAGCTACGAGGTGATGCACTACAGCGAGCTCGCCGCCGAGCTGATAACCCAGGGCAGGATCAAGCCCGTAGTGACAATCGACACGTCGATGGCGTACCACGACTCGTGCTATCTGGGCCGCCACAACGGGGTGTACGACGCCCCGCGCGAGGTTGCCGCTGCCATACCGGGGCTCAGGCTGGTGGAGATGGAGCGGCGGCGGGAGCGCGGCTTCTGCTGCGGCGCGGGCGGCGGCCACATGTGGATGGAGGAGAGCCGCGGACGCCGCGTCAACCACGTCCGCACCGAGCAGGTCCTGGAGACCGGCGCAGACACGGTGGGGGTCTCGTGCCCATTCTGCCTACAGATGTTCGTCGAGGGAACCGGCTCAGTCGAAGGAGCCGAAGGCCTGCAGGCCCGCGACCTTATCGAGCTCCTCGACGAGAGCCTCGGCAAGGAGCAGCCGCACTAGCAGCCTCGCTCAGTCCGGGGCCGCAGATTTGGCTGAAATCGAGCTTAGTCGCTCCCGTACGAGGGAGTCCAACTTCGGCCACATTGCACAGGCCGGCGGTATGGTGGTAGGGTGGACATGACCATCGTCCTTCTACCCTCCAGGAGAACCGGTGAGCCTCAACATCAAGAACAAAGAGACCTGTAAGCTGGCCGGTGAGTTGGCGCAGCTTACAGGCGAGACCATGACCGGAGCAATCACGGTCGCGCTCAAGGAGCGCCTGGAGCGCGAGAGGCGTCAGCGCGGCTCCATCGCCCGTCTCCAGAGGATGCGCGCCATCTCTGACCGATGCGCCGTGCTGCTGCGCGAGGTAGGGCCGCCGGTGGATCACGGCGACCTGCTCTACGACGAATGGGGATTGCCCAAGTGATCGTCGACACTTCGGCGATCATGACAATCCTGTTCGGAGAGGACGGAGCAGAGCGGTACGACGAGGCGATAGCGCAGGCGACCAGTTGCCGCATGTCGGCGGTCAACTTCCTGGAGGCGGCCATCGTCCTTGAGAGCCGCAGCGGAGCCGCGGCAGGGCACGAGCTCGACGCCTTCCTGGAAGAAGCGGGCATCGAGCTGGAACTGGTCACTCCCGAGCAGGCACAGGCCGCGCGACAGGCATGGCGGCGATTCGGCAAGGGGAACCACCCGGCAGGTCTGAACTTCGGGGACTGCTTCGCCTACGCCTTGGCGAAGACCACCCAGGAGCCCCTCCTGTTCAAGGGACGTGACTTCGCGCTCACTGATGTTGAAGTCGCGTTACGTTCCAACCAGCAGGGAAGGGACTCCGACGGACGCTATGGCAAGCAATAACCAAGCACAAGGAGGTCGCCGTCATGGCTGAGAAGCTGCGGGTAGGGTTGATCGGAGCGAATGTCGACTATGGGTGGTCGCCCCGGGCGCACATCCCGGCGCTCCTGGCGCTGCCCGACGTCGAGCTTGCCGCGGTATGCACCGCCCACCCCGAGACGGCCCGGGAGTCGGCGGAGTTGTTCGGCGTGCCCATGGCGTTCAGCGACCACATGGAGATGCTGGAGCGCGGCGACCTCGACGCCATCGGCGTATCGGTACGCGTGCCCAAGCACCACGCCCTCACTATGGACGTGCTGCGGGCCGGCAAGCACGTCTACACCGAGTGGCCCCTCGGAGCGGACCTGGCCGAGGCCGAGGAGATGGCCGACCTGGCACGGCAACAGGGCGTGCTCACCATGGTCGGACTGCAGGGCCGGTGCGCTCCCGAGTTCCTGCGGCTGCGCGAGCTCGTCGACGAGGGCTACGTCAGCGAGGTCCTCGCCGTTAACATGACCTCGTTCGTGCCCGGCGTGCTGAGCCGCACTTCAGACCGCACGTGGCAGAAGGACGTCGAGCTAGGCGCGAACACGCTGACCATCGCGTTCGGCCACGTCGTCGACGCCCTGTGCATGTGCCTGGGGGAGTTCGCGGAGGTGTCGGCCTCCGTCGGCACGCAGGTGCCCCAGTGGCTCGACAGCGATACCGGCGAGATGGTCGACGTCACGTCGCCCGACAACATCCTGGTCACGGGAAGGCTGGAGAGCGGCGCGCTCGCCTCGGCCCACGTGAGCGCCATACCGTGGCACAGCACAGGGTACCGTCTCGTCGTGTACGGCCGCGAGGGCACGCTGGTCTTGGAGCGGGACGACTACCCTCACCTGGGGACGATGCGCCTCAGCGGCGGCAGGGGGACGGACGCGGCGCCGGCCGAGCTTCCCATACCGGCGCGCCTGACGCAGGTCCCGGACACGGTGCCCCAGGGCCCTCCGTTCAACGTCGCGCAGATGTGGCACAGGTTCGCGGAGGGCATCAGGTCAGAAACGCCCGTCGAGCCCGACTTCGACACCGCAGTCACCCGCCACCGCCTGCTGGAAGCCGTCCAACGGTCCTCGGACACGGGCCAGAAGCAGCGGCTGTAGCTCTCGCTACTGATCAGGCGGGGTGATTATCTCGCATCTGGGGCCGCTGGCACGCCCGAGCCTCCGGTCCAGCGTTGCCAGTGGATAATCAAATGCCTCGGCCATTGACACGTACCAAGCGTCGTAGCTGGTTAGGTTGCTCCGCAACTCCCATATCCTGTCGGCAAATGGGGCAAATGGAAACAGGCCTAGGTCCAGCCGTAAGAGGCTCTCGTGCGCGCCCGTAGCCTCCTGCCGCGACAGGTCGCCTGTCAACTCCAGCCGTCGCAGGATATTGCTGGCTTCGGCCAGTGCCAGCTCCGGGCCAATCATTGGCCCGTCCGCCACTACAGATTCTGCCCAAGCGCCTTCAGGACCCGTGTCGACCAAGGCCGAGACCAGTACCGACGAGTCGACTACCGTCGTCAAACCCGGTCCGCGTCACGCGCTCCCAGGATGGCCGAGGGCGGGATAGGGGTTCCCGTCACTTCCTTGCGGGAGCGGACTTCCCTCAGCCACGCGCCCACGGAGGGGCGGGAAGCTATGCGCTCCAGCTCACCCCGCAGATACTCCTGCATCGATTGGCGCTCGAGTGCGGCGCGCAAGGCCAACTCGTCGCGGACTTCCTCTGGTACGTTTCTTATCGTGATCTGGACAGTCATGCAAGCATTATGACATCAATGACAGCGTTCTGCAAGCGCACTTGCCGATCCAGCCCAGCCTCGGTCAGTCGGCCTCTTTGATTCCAGCCGCGATGCTCGCTAGACGACCAGCCCTGCGTCGAGTGAGTTGATCGGCGGCAGGTGGTCGATCATCAGCTCCCACGAGTCGCCGGCGTCGCGGCTGTAGAATACCTGGCCCGTCGTCGTGCCGACGTAGACGCCGCAGTCGTCGAGCGAGTCGGTCGCCATGCCCTCCCTAAGCACATGGAGGTATGCATTGCGCTGGGGCAGGCCTCTCGTCAGCGGCTCCCAGTCGTCCCCGGCATTGCGGCTCCGGTAGACCCTGAATCTTGCGTCTGTGACGTAGCGGACGCCACCGCCCACCTCGCTGCCCAAGGCCTTGTCCTCAGGCACCACGTACACCGTGTCGGGGTCCCTGGAGTGGGTTCCCATGACCAGGCCGAACCGGGACGGCAACCCGCCGCTCAGGTCCAGCCACTGGCGCCCGCCGTCGTCGCTGCGGTAGAACCCGCAGTGGTTCTGCTGGTACAGGCGGCCGGGCCTCGAGGGGTGCGACAGCATCTTGTGCGGGCACTGGCCGAACTCCGGGAAGGGGTCGGGCATGAAGTCGGCCCGCACCCCGGCATTCATCGTCGACCAGCTTGCCCCACCGTCTTCGGTCCCGAATACCCCCACCGCCGATATCCCCACCCACATCCGGCCGTTGTCGGCAGGGTCGAGCACCATGCTGTGCAGGCACATGCCGCCAAAGCCCCCCTCCCACATGGCACGGGTCGGGTGCTCGGAGAGAGGGACGACCTCGGCCCACGTCTCGCCGCCGTCGGAGCTCTTGAACAGCGCCGCGGGAGAGACTCCCGCATAGACGACCCCGGGCTGGCTGGGCCTGCCGGGCTCGATGTGCCACACCTGCTCTACGGAGTCGTTCCGCTCCCAGGGGAACGCCGGGTTTACCCGCGACTTCTGCCAGGTTACACCCAAGTCCTCGCTCCGCTGCACCTCCGGTCCCCAGATCGGGCTGTTGATCGCGGCGAAGATCGTCCCATCCTCGCGGTCGTCATAGGCGAGGTGGAACACGTCGCTGCCGGCGTGGTGCGGCCCGGACAGAGACCAACTCTTACGCGCTGCATCCGCCGTGAGGAAGAACGCGCCCTTTCGAGTTCCAACTATCAGGAGCACGTCTCCCCTGTTGGCCTCGGTGTTGGGAGGCATGTCGCCAGGTCCTTTCGCCTCGATGAATGCTCTTCAGAGAGTACGGGCCGGCAGCCGACGGCGAAAAAGCTACAGATCCATGCGCGTCAGGGCCTCGAACACCTCTTCGGGAGGGCGCTTGCCGAGCTTGCGCCGGTACTCGCTCACGGGCAGGTACTCGTACACCTCCGGGTTGTGCGCCACGAAGGACTCCGCGTACGACACCCGCAGGTGGGTGGCCGCGCCGGTGCCGTCCATCCCCACGCTCATCTTCCTCTGGAGCGGGCTGTCCTCGCCGTAGTGCTGCGACGTGAACTTGTTCATCGCCGCCGACTTCTTGCCGATCGTGTCCGTGATGTCGATCACCGTCGTCGGGACCCTGATGCTCAGGTTCTCCAGCACGTTGGTGCGACCCAGGTGCGTGTGGTAGAAGATCTGGGCCGCCTCCCCGCCCGTGTCTCCTCCCGTGGGCGCGTACGGCTTGCCGGGCCGTATCCCCGACGCCAGGTCTATGGCCAGCAGCGTCATCTGCGTCGTCACCGCGTGCACGGGCACCGTGTCGTAAGGCCAGTGGGTCACGATGACGTTGGGGCGGAGCTCGCCGATGACGTCGGCGATGTCATTGATCACGTCCTCACGCGGAAGCACTATGTCGTCGTTGTAGCCGAGGAATCGCACGTCCGTGACTCCCAGCTCCGCGGCCGCGGCCACCAGCTCTTGCCGCCGCTCATCCACGAGCCCGCTCATGTCGGGCATCTCGCCGCTGTCCCGGTAGTCGTCGATGGCGGCCAGGTGGTGCGACAGGCCCGTCGTGGGCACCAGGATGCAGACCCTGTCGCCCCTGGCCGTGTGCTTGGCCATGGTGCCGCCCG
This sequence comes from Dehalococcoidia bacterium, assembly GCA_965222445.1. Lineage (GTDB taxonomy): Bacteria > Chloroflexota > Dehalococcoidia > Lucifugimonadales > CAJWER01. The sequence goes on from CBDCTY010000002.1 coordinate 270,622, forward strand.
CATAGATGATCGCGTCCTTCGGATGTCCCCCGAGGTTCAGGATAGTCAGCGGCTCAGCCATTTCTTTTTCCTCCCTGGGTCAGCGTGCTGCGTAGTATATGCGCTTGCCGCCCACCTGTCAGTGCGTACGATTGCCCGCGACGCCAACCCCAACCTATAATCCGCCGCGAGTAGCGGTGCTAGGAGGCCAATCATGCGGGCAGGATTCGGGCAGTTCAACCAGCCGTCCCAGGAGTATCTCCGATTTTGCGCCCAGTTCGGCGCGACCGACGTACTGCTGAACAGCGCCAACCTGCCGGGCACGGGCGGGCGGTGGCAGCTGCACGATCTCGTGAAGCTGCGCCTTACCGTCGAGCAGTACGGACTTTCCCTATCCGCGCTTGAGAACGTGCCAGTGTCGTTCTACGACCACATCATGCTGGGCGGCCCCAGGCGCGACGAGCAGATCGAGAACATGATCGCCACAGTGCGCAACATCGCCCGCGCAGGCATTCCCATATTCGGCTACCACTGGATGCCGTCGATGGTGTGGCGCACGACGCCGGCCCACATCCGCTGCGGGGCCGTCGCCACTGCCTTCGACTACGACGAGGCCCGGGAGATGCCCCTCACCCACGACCGTGAGTACACGGAAGAGGAGGTGTGGGAGAACCTGGAGCTCTGGATAAGGACCATCACCCCCATCGCCGAGGAGGAGGGCATACGCCTCGGCATACACCCCTGCGACCCGCCGGTCCCCGTCCTGGGCGGAATTCCGCAGCTCCTCCGCAGCTTCGACGCATACAAGCGGCTCGTCGAGATATACCCGTCCGACTCCAACGGCATCGAGTTCTGCCAGGGCACGTTCTCCGAGATGGAGGGCGAGGACATCTACGAGATGATCCGGCACTTCGGCGAGCGGCAGAAGATACTCTACGTCCACTTCCGAAACGTTTCGGGGCAGGCGCCGAAGTTCCACGAGGAGTTCATCAACACCGGCTACGTGGACATGCACAGGGCCATGACCATATACCACGAGGTCGGCTTCGACGGCTTCTTCATCGACGACCACGTGCCCCAGACCTTCCAGGACACCGAGTGGGGCCACCGCGGCCGGGCCTTCGCCAACGGGTACATCCAGGCCATGATCGAGGCCGTCACCAAAGGCGGCCGGATAGAAGCGGGCCGCACTCAATAAACTCCGCCAGCCGGGTCGACGACCCGCACGACCCTTGGATCGATGGCCAGGGCCTCCCGCGCCTGCAGCATGGCCCACAGCGCCTTGCCGGGCGAGCCGCAGCCCCGGACCTCCACTATGGCGACGAGCCGTTGGCCCAGATCGCCCGCGTCGGGCGCACCCAATGGGTGAAAGCACCAATCCCCGCGCCACGCTCCGTTTCGACCGACGTGTACGGTTGGAATTTCGTGGCGCTACCATCACCTCGGACGCTGGGCTGCTGGCCTGCCGCGAGTTGGACGATGCACTGGGACTGACGCAGACGGCGAATGAGTGTCTGCAGGAGAGTCGGGGCGGTCGTAACGTGCAGCACCGATTGGTGGGCCTTCTCAGGCAGTCGGTGTACAGTCGTCTGGCGGGCTACGAGGATACCAACGACGCTGAACGGCTGGCCCAGGACCCGACGATGCGAATCATCGTTGGACGGCGAGACATTGACAGACCGGCCGCCAGCACCAACACCATGAGCCGGTTCGAGACCGAGGTGCTTACCCAGGACGGCAACGTGGAAGGGTTGGATCGACTGAACGCTGAGTGGGTGGACGGAGCTATGTCCCGCACGCCGCACCGGCGGGTGATCTTGGACATGGACAGTTCGGAGAGTCCGGTACATGGAGAACAGGAGGGATCGTCGTACAACGGTCACTTTGGGAGCATGTGCTATCACCCTTTGTTCGTGTTCAACCAGTTCGGTGACTGCGAGGGCGCGATGCTGCGTGCGGGGAACGTAGATAGCGCTCACAGGTGGCGTGACGTATTGGATCCGATCCTGTCCCGCTACGGGGCGACAGGAGTGCGCCGGTACTTTCGCGCCGACGCCGCATTCGCCAAGCCGGACATCTATGAGTACCTGGAGGAGCGGCGAGTCTTCTACGCAATACGGCTGCCGAGCAACAAAGTGCTGCAATGGGAGATCGCTCCGTTGCTATACGACCTGTGGGGAGGCCGCCGAAACGTCCAGTGATCCGATACGATGACTTCTGGTATCGTGCTGAGAGTTGGGACCGCGCTCGGCGGGTGGTGGCCAAGGTGGAGTGGCATAGGGGAGAGCTGTTCCCTCGGGTGGGCTTCATCGTCACGAACATGACGGCTGGCCCCGAAGGAGTGGTGCGATTCTACAATGGCAGAGGTACAGCCGAGCAGTGGATCAAGGAAGGCAAGTACGCCCTGAACTGGACTCGGCTGTCGTGCCATCGGTTCGTGGCCAACCGGGTGAGACTGTCTCTGTTCATTCTGGCGTACAACCTTGGGAACTTCCTTCGCCGGTTATGTCTGCCCAAGGCGGTCAGGCACTGGTCGCTGCGGAGCGTGCAGGTCAAGCTGATCAAGATGGGAGGCCGTCTGGTGCGGCACTCCCGGCGATTAATCTTTCAGTTGTCCGAAGTGTCGGTTCCTCGAAGGTTGTTCCAGGGAGTGTTGGATCGTATCGGCCGGTTATCGCCGGCGCCAAGCTGAGGGAGGGTACAACCACGATCTTGCCAAGGGGGAGAGCGCTCCAGGGAGTCGGCTTGTCTTCAATGCGCTTTCACCCCATTGGCGGGGGCCCGAAGACGACAAAGATGGACAAGAACCATGGTTCACGGCAAGAATCGCATCCCTATATTGGATAGACCGGAGATTGACTGGCCTTGCAGGACCCGAATATGATGCTACCATCTCGTTTGGGCTGCCCATTGAGCCTGAAGACTCCCAATATGGGAAATACCGGTCAAGAGAGTCCGATGTACGTCGAATCGTTGCCGTTTCGGTTCCCGGACACACTCGAAGGCCTTGCGCGTTCGGGAGGCGTCCTGCGCGCCGAAGCCGACGGCCTCGTACTGGAGTTCCAGACCAAGGACGGTCTGTTCGGCATCATCAAGTCGGGCGTCAAGAAGGTAGCCATACCATTCGACCGCATAGACGAGGTGCGCCTGCGGTCGAACCTCTTCAGGACGCAGCTCGAGATCAGGGTGAGCAGCATGGAGTTGGCGGCGGACGTCCCCGGCTCAGAACACGGCACGATCAGGCTCAAGGTCCCTCGGCGCTACAGGACTGAGGCCAGGGAGATGGCGCTGGAGGCGTCCGACAGGGTATCGCAATGCAAGCTCGACAGGCTTGAACGAGACATAGAGGGCGCAGAATGACTCGCGACTCGATCGACGCGAAGATCGAGGCGTCCAGAACGAAGCTCTTGAATCTCGGGCTCCGCAACGTCCATCGGGTCGCCCGGGCGCGCCTGCCGCGCAGGCTGTTGCGGACAGACACAGGGTAGAGGATGACTCGGTGGACCTGGGAGTATGGGCTCGCGGGTCTAGCGGCTCTGTTGATCGCCTGCGGGGACCAGCCCGCTCCCCGGGATCCCACGGTCAGTCCGACGCCAACGCTGCCTACGCCAACCGCACGAGAGTCCGCCACCCTACAACTGGCCGAGCTGATTTCGTGGTTCCGGGGTAAAGGGCCTCGATGGGCGGCCACCGCTTCGGTCCCAGGTCCCGCGCAAGGTCGCAGTAGCGAATCGCCCATGTCGCGAACCAGGGCGTATCCGGCTCCGGAACAGGGCTGGACGACAGGCCGCGTACTGCGCCCTTGACCGTCCGGTCCAGGATGAAGTCGTTGCTGAAGCCGAACGGCCGCAGTATCTCCGACAGCGCGGCGTGGTCGATCATCTCCTGCAGGTCGTTGCCCACCCTCGCCGCATCGGAGCCGGGCGGTAAGTCGCTGCCGGGCGCCGCCACGGGATAGCTGCGGGCGCGCAGCAGCAGGTGAGCGAGCTCGTGGGCCACATGATAGGCAAGGTCGTCGTCGGGCAGCCCCACCCAGGCCGGCTCGTCCGGGGCGCTCCTGTCCGCGCCCAAGTCGCCGAAGACGGAGCTGTGGCCCTGTTCGATATGCTCGACGGACGCCGGAATCTCCGGCCCGTACTGATCCCAGAAGGCGTCGAAGGGGTCAGTCAGTCTCCTGCCAAGTACTTCCATGCGCGTAACTGTTTCCCACCCTCTGCCCCGTTTCCGGGGTTAATCTTCCCCTCTATGAAGACCTTGGCACAACTCCCTGGAGGCCAGCAACATTGGTCCGGCCGTTGTTGACCGGCGCGCGGCCCTCGGCTAGAGTCCGGCCCACGCAATCATTTGCCAGGAGGACGCCATGCCGTCACACCAACCTGACGAATCCTTCGATAACGCGATCATCGGGAGCAATGCCCAGATAGACCCGGACGTGATAGTCGGCTACCGGTACCACGCGGAGTGCGGCCCCGCCAGGATCGGCGACAACTGCATCCTGCACAAGGGGACGGTCATATACGGCGACGTGACGATCGGCGACCATTTCCACACCGTCCACTACGCCGTGATACGGGCGATGGTGAAGATCGGCGACTATTGCACCATTCTCAACCACTCGACCATCGAGGGCGTGGTCAGGATGGGCAACGGCGTCCGCATAATGTCCAACGTCTACGTCCCGTCGCGGACGTGGTTTGGCGACAACGTGTTCGTGGGGCCGGGTGTGACGTTCCTGAACGACCGCTACCCGTGCCGGCGCGAGCCGCCGCCCACGCCCCGGGGAGCGACCATACACGACGACGTGATGATCGGCGGCGGATGCACGGTCCTTCCCGGCGTGACCATCGGCGAGAGGAGCTTCATCGCGGCGGGTGCTGTGGTGAACAAGGACGTGCCGCCCCGCAGCTTCGTCGTTGGGGTGCCCGGCCACATATCACCGCTCCCGGACCACCTCGACATGCCCAACAGCCGCCTCATCACGCGGCAGACCAGCGAGTTCTGGAATGCCCAGGCCGACTACGTCGGCGAGTCCATCTGGCCGGACTACTGGCCCGACAAGTTCGCCTAGAGGGGCGTCGAAAGGCTGAGTTCTAGTCGGACCCGCCAAACGCGGCTAGACCTCAGGCAGCGGGGCGGTGTCGCCGGTGGCGCGCTGCCAGGCGCGGATCCGGCACGCCATATCCCGGACGCGCTCCCTCTGTGAGGGATCGTCGAAGAGGTTCGTGCTCTCGGTTGGATCGCCGTGGAGGTCGTAGAGCTCCCCCTGGTCGCCCTCTCCCAGGTTCAGCTTCCAGCCGTCGTGGGAGATCAGGATGCGGTGGTCGACGCCCTGGATGCCCGGAGACTCCTTCGAGTCCCGGCCGGTCCAGTCGATCATCACGTCGTTGCCCTCCAGCGAGGCCTCCTCCTTCAGGACGGGCGCGCGGCTCTCGCCCTGGATGTGACCGGGGAGGTCGGCCCCCACCAGCTCCAGCAGGGTCGGCACGGTGTCGATGTGGCTGTACCTGCCGGGAATGCGCGTCTCGCTGTCGGCCAGCCAGGGAACGCGTATGAGCATGGGGACCCTGACCGACTGCTCGTAGAAGACGGCCTTCTGGATGATGTTGTGCTCGCCCATCTGGTCACCGTGCTCGCTGCTGTAGACGACGATGGTGTTGTCCGCGACTCCGGCATCCGCCAACGCCCGCATCATTGTTCCCACCGCCCTGTCCACCAGTGTGACCATACCCCAGTATCGGGCGATGAGGGCGCGCCAATACTCCTCGCTGGCGGGATCCGCGGAGTCGCCGTCGAAGCCCAAGCCCGCCAGGGACTCCTCCGCTCTCTGTCGATGAATGAGGGAGGCGTTGGCCGGGGGGTCCTGCATGAAGGCGCCGCCGACGGGGATCGACTGGGGGTCGTACATATCGTTGAAGGGGCCGTCGTAGGGCGGGTGTGGCTCGAAGATGTTGACGTAGAGGGCGAAGGGGCGGTCCTTGTTCCTGTGGATGAACTCCGAGGCCCGGTTGCCCAGGAAGGTGGCCTTGGTGAGCTCTTCGGGCAGCGCCGCCGCATATTCGCGGGAGAAGACCATGGAGCCCTCGGACTCCTTGTCCGGCTCGCGTCCCCGCTCCACCAGGAAGTGGTGATAGTCGCTGAGTACCGACAGGTGCTCGTCGGCGGTGTAGTGCTCGCGGTACTGGTCCTCGATGCTAACCCATTCGTCGAAGCCGTGCTGGCGGATGACCTCGTTGCCCAGGTGCCACTTGCCGTAGTAGGCAGTGTGGTACTCCGGGGGCAGCAGGTCGGCGATTGTCTGGACCGATTCGTCCAAGCGGACGTTGTTCTTCAGGCAGCCGTTGACGTGGGGCCACAGCCCGGTCAGGATCGTCGAGCGCGACGGCGTGCAGATGGGCGAGCTGACGTAGCCGTTCTCGAAGACGAAGCTGCCGGCCGCCAGGGAGTTGAGGTGGGGGGTCTCGATGAGGTCGTTGCCGTAGCAGGCCATCGTGTCGGCCCGTTGCTGGTCGGTAAAGATGAACAGGATGTTGGGCTGTCTCGTCATTTTGCGCTCTCCCTGAAGGCCCTCAACTTTGCCATGCTGAACCCTTCGGAGATGAATCACGCCCTGCTATTGTCCTCAATCGGAGATAAACCCAAGGAGTCCATCAGGTGGGGGTCCCGTCTCTCTAGGCGGGTGAGGGCGAAAGCTTGTGCCCTACATCCTGGCGAAGGGGTACGCCTCGTAGTAGGCCTCCGTGGGCTTCCACAGCCGCACGCTCAAGGGCCAGTCCTGGGCGACGAGGTTGTACTTGGGGTTCTTGTGTGGGTCGGGTATCAGCAGGAGGAATATGTGCCCGAAGATCGCCAAGACCACACCGGGGAGCGCCAGGATAGGACGCGTCCAGGGCCGGTTGAGCCACAGCCAGCTCGACCCGATCAGTCCCAGCCACACGATGAACCACAGCCCGTGGATGACGATAAGCAGGAGCATCCCCAGCACGACGGCTATGAGTCCGTGACCGATGAACTGCATGAGCTGGTCCACGGGCTTCAGCACCCACGACAGCGCCCGCGTCACCCTCATGATCAACACCCTCACGAACGACGTCAGGAAGTCGACAGGGCTGTGCTCTCGCGCGAAGCTGATGCGCGTGTCGAAGTCGTCTATGTCCCAGAGCCAACTCACGCGGCAGTTCCTCCCTGCGCCATCCGCGAATACCCGGCAATTCTAACACGCCCTCCCAGAGGCTGGTACGGGCGTGAGCGCGCGGCGGTTCCGATACAATGGCCAGGCGCCTGTACAGGAGAAGCCAATGCTAACCCTAGTGCCCCAGGAGATCGAAGAGTACGCCGTGCAGCACACCACGCCGCTGCCGCCCCACCTCGCAGAGCTCGCCAGGTACACTGCCGGGAGGGAGGACGGGATGATGCTCTCCGGCCCGATGGAGGGCAGCCTGCTCCAGATGCTCGTCTGGGCCCTGGGCGCCCGCCGCGTGCTTGAGGTCGGCTGCTTCACAGGCTTCAGCGCACAGATGATGGCCGCCGCTCTCCCGGACGAAGGGCGGCTCGTGACCTGCGAGATCGACCCCGACAACGCAAGCGTCGCCCGCAAATACTTCGACAGGGGACCCGACGGCCACAAGATCGAGATACGCCTCGGGCCGGCCCTCGAGACCATGCAGTCGCTAGACGGCCCCTTCGACCTAGTCTTCATCGACGCCGACAAGACGCCCTACATCGACTACTACGAGAAGGCGATGGACCTCCTCGCCGACCGCGGCATCATCGCCGTAGACAACGTGCTCTGGAGCGGCCGCGTCCTCGAACCCGAGTCGGAGTCCGACAGGGCTCTCGCCGCCTTCAACGACCACGTGGCCGGCGACCCCAGGGTGCGCCAGGTCATCCTGACCATCCGCGACGGCCTCATGCTGATCCGCAAGGCCTAGCGTCCCGGCGCACTCATACCTGCTAAAATGGCGCCCACTCGCGCGGAAGGGGGGAAGCCGGGCTACCTCCTTGCCGAGTTCAGGTCTGTTGGAACAGCCGGCGAATAGTACCCAACTACCGTGATGAAGGGCCCGGAGTAGACACTGTGCCTCACCGGCCTAACTGGTACAAGGATCATCCTGCCGCCTGTACTTGCGTGAGCTGCCGGGGTGGCCGGGAGCGCCCTTCATTCATGGAGCGGCTTCGCAGGCGGGGGAAGAAGAACGGCAGCAGAGCACGACCTCAGCGCGACTCGCCTCTTCGAGGGAAGGGCTCGGCGGCTTTCCGCAAGGGGCTCATGGACGCCCTGGGCGTCACCGACTTCGACGACGGGTCGTCCCAGATCCCGGCCGGGCGAAGCGGCAGTCCACATGGAACGTCGCCTGGGCCGAAGAAAGATTCGTTGCGGACCCCGGCCAGAGAAAGCAACCGCATGGCACGAGCCTCGTCTGGGCCGGGCAAGGTTCATTCGCAAACCCCGTCCAGGCCAAGCGCCCGCACCACTCCAACATCGCCTCAAACGGGCAAGGGTTCGTCGCAACTTCCCTCCGGGCCAAGCAGTCGAGTACCACGAACTTCCTCAGGAACGGGAGGAACGGACTGGGGCTGGTTCAAGAGAACCGCCATACTGACGATACTGCTCCTGGCAGTCGGCGGCGCTTTCGCGGTCACTACCGGCAACGCGACGGCCTGCAGCCAGCCGCCCCCGGCCGAACCCACACCGGACATAGATGCGACCGTGCAGGCCGCCATCGCTGCCGCAATACCTACAGAAACGCCGGCGCCCACGCCTGATGCCCAAGCGACTATCCAAGCCGGAGTTCAGGCTACGATGGAGGCCCTGGCTCTTACACCAACTAGTACAGCCACGCCTACCGTCACACCCACTCCCACGCCGACTATCACGAGGACGCCGACGGCAACTCCGACTCCTACACCAGTGCCCACGAGTACACCGACGGAAACTCCGACTCCTACGCCAGTCCCCACGAGGACGCCGACGGGAACTCCGACTCCTACGCCGGTCCCAACAAGTACGCCGACGGCAGCTCCCACCCCCACAGCGGTCCCCACGAGTACACCTGAGCCCGCGGAGCCTCCGACTGCGACACTGACGCCGACGCTCACTCCGACGAGCACGAGCACGCCCACACCCACACCCACACCCACCAACACGCCTACGCCCACCAGCACTCCGATCGTCAAGTTCGGTCCCGCGAGTGGATCGCTCGATCATGGTATTAGCGACGAGGGCATTCCATCCTTCGATAGCAATACGCACGTTGCCGACTTCGTGACTGAGGCAACCTTCACTGCTCCCCACAACATAACCAGGAGGAGTTGGAGTAGCGGCTTCATGCTGCGGAGAGCGGGCGCGGGCAAAGCCCACGCAATCTTGATTCACAAGTCCGGGGAGTGGAGTCACTACCTGGGTAGCGGCGACTCCGAAGACGCCTCCCTTATCGCCATGGGCCCATCTCAGAACATCAGGACAGGTCGGGAGGCACAGAACCATGTCCGCGTGATGGCGGAGGGCAGTATAGGGTGGCTCTTCATCAACGGCGCTTACGAGTCCGAACTGGACCTCAGGGGCCTCGTCGAGCCCGGGTCCGTCAGTTTGTTAGGGGCCTGGCTGACCGGAGAGGAGGTCCCGGGCCTCACGGTAGCCTTCTCTGACTTCACCGTCCAGCCACTGGGAAAGAGATACGGCCCAGAGATGGGCACAATCGAGCATAACCCAGGCGATGAACACATCGACACGCATCCCACATCGGTATGGCTGGCGGACGGCATCATCGAGGCCCTCTTCTTCAACCCATACTCCGCGAGTGAAGGGGACTGGACAAGCGGCTTCCTGATTCGGATTGGCTCGGCCGATGAGCACCACGCCATATTCGTCAACGACAGCGGAGGGTGGCACCACTACCTGCGCGCCGGCGGTGTCGATTCCAGTCTGGCAGAGGGGTCCTCGGAGCACATATCCACCAGCCCGTCGGGCAGTAATCACATCCGCATCATTGCCCTCGGTGAGGAGGGGTGGCTGTTCGTGAACGGGGCGCCTGTGAGCACCCTTGACCTAAGCGGACTGGTTGGTTCCGGGAACGTGGCGGGCGTGGGCGCATACTTTTCGAGCCACGCTCTCGCCGGGAAGTTCACGAGTTTCGAGGACTTCACGATATGGTCTGTTGGGACCGTGACCGCGTCCCCTCCCGCGAGTACGCCCACTCCTCTCCCAGCCACACCAACCAGCACACCTGCAATCCCGCCAACAGCCACCCCAGTACCCATTGCCACGCCTACGCCCACACCTACCCCGGCGTCCGTTGCCACGCTCACGCCCACGCCTACACCCACCCCGGCGTCCATTGCCACACCGACGTCCACGCCTACCCCGGCGTCGATTGCCACGCCTACGCCCTCACCCACCCCGGTGTCCATTGCCACGCCCACGTCCACGCCTACTCCCGAAGCCACGAATACTCCGATCGCAACCGCGACTCCCGTCCCGACAACGACGGCATCGACTTCCACCCAAGCTGCCGCGCCCCCGCCTCATCTGAAACACCTGGAAGAGAAGCAGCTCATGCTGACGCTCATCAACGCCGAGCGGGAGAAGGCCGGTGTCGGTCCCGTTGTGCTGGGAACCAACAATGCTGCCCAGTTGCACGCCGATGCGTCGCTGGAGAACTGCTTCTTTTCCCACTGGGGCATCGACGGATTGAAGCCGTACATGCGGTACAGCTTGGCCGGAGGCTACCAGTCCAACGGAGAGAATGCGCTTGGCAATCACTACTGCATTACGGCGTTGTCACAGAGTCCGGCTGGCTTCAGATACAGCCCTCTTGAAGGCATCGAGCAGGAGATTCGACAGGCCATGGAAGCCTGGATGGGTAGCCCCGGCCATCGCCGCAACATCCTGGACAGATGGCACAAGAGAGTCAACATCGGTCTCGCATGGGACCGATACAACATCAGGGCCTACCAGCACTTCGAGGGCGATTACATACAATACGAGGAGTCGCCTAGACTAGCTGAAGGAATTCTGTATCTGTCGGGCAGCACGAAGAATGGAATCAAGCTAAGTGGGGAGAGACACATACTCATTGCCATTTACTATGATCCTCCGCCACAGCCGCTAACGCGCGGACAGCTTGGACAAGCAGGTTGCTATGATTCCGGCAAGCCAGTTGCATCTATAAGGTACCCACCAAGGCCTAACAGCTTCTATACGACTGATTCATACGAGAAGGAATCACCAAGCAGTTGTCTTGACCCTAACGATGTTCCAGCAGATTGGCCAGTATCACATCCATGGTTAGACGCTCCAAAATACCTTTGGCTTCAGACAATCACTAGCCTCAGCGTGCCATGGGTTACCGCGTCACTATGGGATATTGGAGGTGACAGGTTCAACATCAGCGCTGACTTAAGCGACGTGCTAGATGAGCATGGCCCGGGTGTGTATACAGTGCTTGCATGGGGTAGAATCGGTAGCGAGAATGTGCTTATGTCAACGTATTCGATATTCCACAATCGGGAGGGAGGGGGAGGATAGCAGCGGGTAACGTTGCTGCTCCATTGGCTATGTTCGCCAATTTCATTACGGCGCTGGCTCTCTTCGCGAAACCAGTCCCTATCTTCTAGCCCCACGCATCAGCCCTTCTAGTGAATGGTGATGGGAGAAATGTTTGGTTGTGTGAGTATCTGAGATAGCCCCGGCAATTCAACCCAACACTGCTTTCCGACGTAAGTGATCCTTGAATACCGAATCCTCCAACTAATACCAAGTCACCGTGATGCCGCCGTATATGTGCGGCCAGGGAGTGGGTTCCCGCCCCGTATCGAGTACGGGGCAGGCTATTCGCGGGAATGACGGCTTTACGGCGCGCTCAAAACGAAATGGTATAACGAGGTCTCGAGGCGTCCAGCCACACCCATACCTGCTAGAATGGCGCCCACTCGCGCGTAAGGGGAAATCGCATGGCTAAACGGTACAGGGCGGCAATCGTCGGGCTCGGCAGAATCGCAACGATGATCGACGACGAGGTGGTGGGAAACCCCTACCTGCTCCTGCCCATGAGCCACATGGGCAGCTATGAGGCAGTGCAGGAGGTGGACTTCGCGGGAGGCGCGGACCCCTACGAGGAGCAGCGGGAGGCGTTCAGCCGCAAGCACGGCGTCTCGAACCTCTACTCCGACTACCGGGAGATGCTGGAGACCGAGCGCCCCGACATCGTGTCCATCTGCACGTCCGCCCGCCCGCGGGCCGATATCGTCACCACCATCGCCGCAATGGACGTGGGCGTGAAGGCGATCTGGGCGGAGAAGCCCCTCTCCATGAGTCTCGAGGAGGCCGACGACATGGTCGAGGCCTGCCGGGACGCGGGGATCGTCCTCGCCGTGAACTGCGCCCGGCGCTGGGACGCCTGGTACAGCAAGGCGCGGGAGCTCATCGACGATGGAACGATCGGCGAGGTGATGCAGGTCACCGTGTACCAGGTCGGCAACCTGTCCCACAACTCCCACATGCTCAACCTGGCCCGCTTCCTCGCGGGCGGCAGCGGGCGGGTCGAGTGGGTATTCGGCGACCTGAACGACGAGACGGCGGCCGGGCCGCACGAGGACGACGACCGGGGCGGCATCTCCTACCTGGCCTTCGAGAATGGCGTCCGGGCCCTCGTGCGCCAGGACCGGTGGCGGTACTGCGAGGCGGAGGTCGTGGGAACCGAGGGGCGCATCAGGGTGCTCAACGACACCCAGGACATGGAGCTGTGGGTTCGGGACGGCGAGGACGGCCTCTCGCGGCGCCTCTTCCCGCGGCGGCAGAAGATAGAGAGCGCGACAGTCCGCGCCGTCAGGGACATCATGCACTGCATCGAGACCGGCGACGAGCCGGCCAGCTCCGGCGAGGACGGCCGGCACGACCTGGAGGTGGCCGTCGCGGTCCGCGAGTCCCACAGGCGGGGCATCAAGGTCGCGCTGCCCATAGAAGACCGTACCCAGCGCATCAACTCATACGAGACCCTGCTCAGCGCCGAGGACCTCCCCAGGGCGATCCAGAGACGGATGGCCGCGTCGTCGTGATCGACGCCGCCGCGACCTGGTTCCTCAAGTCCGAGGACGGCCAGCCCCTCGGCCAGATATACCGGAACGCCGGCGATCCGCCGCTCGCCGAGGGCGTACAGGTCGACGGCATCGGCGTGGTGGTGCGGTTCACGGAGCTCGGCTCCTCGTGCGGGATGCGCCGCTTCGAGGTGATCGTAAAGGTGGCGGCAGAACCTACGGTATAATCTCATCGACTCAGTGCTCGCTACCTCAGGGAGAGAACGATGAGAGAGTTGACGTTTGTGCTGGAGGACGAGGAGCTCTATTCGATAATCGAAACTGAGGCGGAGGACTCGGGTCGCACCATCCAGGACATACTCGTCGAAGCCCTGCACCTGTGGCAGGTGGAGACGGAGATGGATGAGGAAGAGCGCCGAGAGGTTGAAGAGGCCAGTCGAGATTGGGAGAAAAACGGCGGCATGGAAGCCCGCGCCTTTTTCGACAGCCTTCGTGAGGAGGAGTCGCGCCTCAACAGTTGAGATACCTTGTCGAGGTATCGCCGGCTGCTCGGAGGGATCTTCGGCGAATCAGCCCTCAATACAGGAGCCGCGTAGAGACTGCCATTCATCAGCTGGCCCATGACCCGTATCCATACACGACCGCCAAGGTGCGAGGCCGGAGAGATACTGGCGACTTCGACTCGGGCCACTCAGAATAATCTACGAAGTGTATAATACCAAATCACCGTGATGCCGCCGTATATATGCGGCCAGGGAGTGGGTTCCCGCCTTCGCGGGAATGACGGCTTTACGGCGCGCTCAAAATAAATTGGTATAATACCAAGTCACCGTGATGCCGCCGTATATGTGCGGCCAGGGAGTGGGTTCCCGCCCCGTATCGAGTACGGGGGAGGCTCTTCGCGGGAATGACGGTTTTACGGCGCGCTCAAAACGAAATGGTATAAGACGTGCTCATCGTGGTAGTGGTAGAGGTCGCCTTGCGCAACGAATCGGCTTACCGGGGACGCTAGGGAGTCGCACTATCAATAGAGACGAATTGGCGTATCGACTCGGCGCCGACATCGGCGGTACCTTCACCGACATAGTTCTCCTAGGCCCCGACGGCGCGTACCACACCAAGAAGGTGCCGTCCACGCCGGCCGACTACGCCGAGGGCATCCTCGACGGCGCGGAGCAGGCTCTCGCCGAGCACGGCGTCGACGAAGCGTCGGTACGCGAGGTTATACACGGCACCACGGTCGCCAGCAACACCGTCCTGGAGAACAAGGGCGCCAGGACCGCCCTGATCACCACCCGCGGCTTCCGGGACGTGCTGGAGCTACGGCGTCTCAGGGTGCCGCACCTCTACAGCCTCTTCTACGAGCCTCCTACGCCCCTCGTTCCCAGGAGGCTGAGGCTCGAGGTCGAAGAGCGCATGGGCGCGGACGGCGAGGTGGTGAGGCCGCTCGACGAGGAGTCGGTCTACGCCGCCGTAGAACGCATACGGGCCGAGGGCGCCGACTCCATCGCCGTGTGCCTCCTCCACTCATACCGCAACGGCGATCACGAGCGGAGGGTCGGGGAGATCGTGCGAAAGGAGCTGCCGGACGTCTTCTGCTGCCTCTCCGTGGACGTGCTGGCGGAGATCCGCGAATACGAGCGGACCAGCACAACGGTCGTGAACGCCTACCTGGGCCCGATAGTCCAGGGCTACCTGAATTCCCTCTCGGACAAGGCGCGCTCGGCAGGGATAGCCGCGCCCCTGCGGATCATGCAGTCCAACGGCGGCGTGATGTCCCTGGACAGGGCCGCGGAGTCGCCTGTCCGCATCGTCGAGTCCGGTCCCGCCGCGGGCGTCGTGGCCGCGCAGCGCGTCGGTGAGCGCGTCGGGCTGGACAACGTCATCAGCTTCGACATGGGCGGCACGACCGCCAAGGCGTCGCTGATCGAGGACGGCAGCCTGAGCTGGACGACGGAGCACGAGATCGGAGCGGGCATATCCCTGTCCAGCCGCCTTGTGAAGGGCGGGGGCCACGCCGTAAAGGTGCCCGTAGTCGACCTGGCCGAGGTGGGCGCTGGCGGCGGCAGCATCGTCTGGATCGACCGCGGCGGCGCGCTCAGGGTCGGCCCTCGCAGCGCGGGCGCGGTGCCGGGCCCCGCCTGCTACGGGGCGGGCGGCAGCGAGCCGACGGTCACCGACGCCAACGTCGTGCTGGGCTACATCAGCCCCTCGGAGCTGGCCGGCGGCGCGGTGCGGCTCAGGCCCGACCTGTCGGCCAGCGCGCTCCAGGACAGGGTCGCTGGGCCTCTGGGTACCCCGCTGCTCGAAGCTGCCTACGGCGTACACGTCGTCGCCAACGTCACGATGATCAGGGCCATCCGCGCCGTGTCGACATACAGGGGCCGCGACCCACGTGACTTCTCGCTCATCGCCTTCGGAGGCAGCGGCCCCGTGCACGCGGCGGAGATGGCCAGGTCCCTGGGCGTTCGCACGGTCGTCGTGCCGCCCGCGCCGGGGCTCCTGTCGGCCGTCGGGCTGCTCGAGGCCCTGCCCGAGTACCACTTCGTGCAGACCCACTTCGCTCCTGTGGACGGCGTCGACCCGGACGCCGTGAGCGACGCCTACGAGAGCATGGAAAACCGCGCCGTGCGCGACCTCACCCATGAGGGATACTCGTCCGACGACATCGAGACCCGACGCGCCGCCGACCTGCGCTACGTCGGGCAGGCGTACGAGCTCACCGTCCCGTGTCCATCCGGCAGGCTAGACTCTGCCGCCCTGAGCGCGCTGGCCGAGACCTTCCACGACGAGCACAAGCGCACCTACGGCCACAAGGCCGGCGAAGAGCCGGTCGAGATCGTGAACCTCCGGCTCACGGCTATGGGCAGGGCGGGCCAGGTCTCGCCGACCCGCCCCGGCGGCTCCGGCGCGGCCGAGCCGCAGCGCGAGGACCGCAGCGCCTACTTCGGCGCCGAGCATGGCCTCGTCACGACCCCGGTCATCGGGCGGGGCGGGCTGGGCAGCGCCCCGGCCCAGGGGCCGCTCATCGTCGAGGAGTACGACGCCACCACCGTCGTGCCCCCGAACTGCACCGCCAGGCTCGACGACGCCGGAAACATCGTCATAGAGGTCGACGCCAACTAGCCATTGGCGGACGATACGGTATAATACCAATTTGGCGTGATGCCGCCATATATGTGCGGCTAGGGAGTGGGTTCCCGCCCCCGACTGCTCGGGGGCAGGCTCTTCGCGGGAATGACGGCTTTACGGCGCGCTCAAAATAAATTGGTATAATCCTCTTTCACAAGCTGGAGGAGTCCACACATGGTCACCACAACGCGGCCAATGACGGCTGAAGCGCTGCTGGATATGCCGGGGGACGGCTTCCGATACGAGTTGATCAGGGGAGAGCTGAAGAAGATGCCGCCTACAGGGTACGCTCACGGCAAATACGAGCTCTCCATGGGCGCATCACTGGCCGCCCATGTCAAGGCCAATGGTCTGGGTGATACTTGTGGGGGAGAGACCGGCTTCTTGCTGGAATCCAATCCAGACCATGTTCGCGCTCCTGACGTAGCCTTCGTCCGACGTGAGCGAGCCGAGGCAATTGGGGATGTGCCCGGATTCTTCCCCGGCGCCCCGGACCTTGCAATCGAAATCATCTCGCCCAACGACCGGTACAGCGAGGTCGAGGAGAAGGTCGAGGACTGGCTCGGAGCGGGGACCCTAGCGGTGATTGTCGTTGACCCCCGCAGGCGAAGCGTAAAGATAAGCCGCTCACTCATGGATGCCGTCGTACTGACGGAAGCGGACACACTCGCTGTCGAACACATCGTTCCCGGCTGGCGTATGCCGGTCAGGGACATCTTCGGGTAACCCGGGGCCGCGACATGCTCCCCCGCGACATCGATCCCATCACCTTCGAGGTCATCCGCAACGGACTCGACACCCTCGTCGACGAGATGGCCCTGACGGTCATGCGGACGGCGCACTCCGGCGTCGTCAAGGACGCCATGGACTACTCGACGGCCTTCTGCGACCGCAACGGGCAGGTAGTCGCCCAGGGCCTCACCATCGTGTGCCACCTCGGCTCCTTCCCGGACGCGGTCGCGTCCGTGATCGAGAAGTACGGCGACACGATGGCCGAGGGCGACGTCTTCATCCTGAACGACCCCTACGGCTCCGGCGGCATACACCTGCCCGACATCTATGTGATACAGCCCGTATTCGTGGACGGCGAGCCGGAGGGCTTCGCGGGCGTCATCGCGCACCATACGGACGTGGGGGGGATCGTTCCGGGGTCGAACTCGACCGACTCCACGGAGATATACCAGGAGGGACTGCGAATCCCGACCCTGCGGCTCTACGACCGCGGGGAGCCGGTCGAGGCCGTCTTCACGATCCTCGCCGCCAACGTGCGGGTGCCCGACAAGGTGCTGGGCGACCTGAGAGCACAGATCGCCGCGGCGCGGACCGGCGAGAGGGGGCTGGTGCGCCTCACGGACCGCTACGGCGCGTCCTCCGTGCGCCGCTACATGGACGTGCTGATCGACCACTCCGAGCACCTGGCGCGGGAGGAGATCGAGGCCCTGCCGGACGGCACCTACCGCGCGACCGGCTACATCGACGCCGACAATGTGCCCGACGGCCCGCTGGTGCTACAGGTCGCAGTGACCATCGACGGCGACCGCGTCGTGGCCGACTTCGAGGGCTCGTCGAGCCAGATGAAGGCGGGGATCAACTCGCCGCTCCCCTTCACCAAGGCTGCGGTCTACGGCGCACTGCGGCTACTGATGGACCCCGGCATCCCCAACTCCGCCGGATACACGCGACTCATTGACGTGCGCACGCCCCTCGCCTCCGTGGTGAACCCGGTGCTGCCGGCAGCCTGCGGCGCAAGGGGCATAACCGGCTTCAGGATCATGGACACGGTGCTCGCGGCCCTGGCCCAGGCAGTACCCGACAAAGTGCCCGCCGACGGCGAGGGCGGCAACACCATCATCAGCATCGGCGGACACGCGGCGACGGGCGGCTTCGCCTACGTCGACCTGTTCGCGGGCGCGCGCGGCGCAAGGCCCACCGGCGACGGGCCGGACGGCGTCGCCCACCCGGCCGCGAACATTTCGAACACCCCCGTCGAGATTGCCGAGGTCGAGTCGCCGGTCAGGATCGAGGAGTACGGCCTCCTGCCCGACTCCGGCGGCGCGGGCAAGTACCGGGGCGCTCTATCAGAGGTCAGGAGCGTCCGCTGCCTCGCCGACGAGGCGCTCCTGCAGCTCCGGTCGGACAAGCGCGCGCACCCGCCCTACGGGCTGCAGGGAGGCTCGCCAGGCTCGCCCTCGTACAACATCCTCAACCCCGGCGACGGCCAGCGGCTCCTGGCCACCATGGGCACCGCGCCCATGCGCCACGGCGACCTGATCCGGCACGAGCTGGCCAGCGGCGGCGGCTGGGGCGACCCCCTGGAGCGCGACCCGGCCATGGTCCTGGCCGACTTCCTCGACGAGAAGGTCACCGCCGACCACGCCCGCCAGGTCTACGGCGTCGTCATCGACCCGGACGCGCAGCAGGTGGACACGGAAGCGACGAAGCAGCTCCGCCAAGAGCTGCAATAGCTCCGCCTCCGTCATACCGGCGACAGCCGGTATCCAGTCCCAGACCACATGCATGGCTGAGCCTGGGGTAGCCATACATTCCCTGGACATTTCGGCCAAATGAGCCTGGAATGACTTGGAAATGAAACAGGATATTTGGTACTTTTTGTATGCGAATATTCGAAACTAACGTGAAATGACTTGGAAATGAGGCGTACATGGCCGTCAGTCGCTACTTCGTCCCACAGAGGTGGCTGCGCTACGATGGCGCGGCCATAACAGGGCCGCTAATCGAAGCCAAGACCGCCGCCGGCGTCCTGAACCGGCTGCCGTACCTGCCTCAGTGGATCGAGCAGGCCCACGAGGAGCAGCTGCGGTTGGAGGCGGTTGGCACCACGCGCATCGAGGGCGCCGAGTTCACCCAACGCGAACAGGACGAAGCCCTTGCGCCCGACGCATCCATGCGCACCGACCTGACCCGTTCGCAGCGGCAGCTTCGGGCAGCCAATACCGCCTACCGCTGGCTCCGCTCGCAGTCGGCAGACCGGCCAGTCACCCCGGGGCTGGTCCTGGACATACACCGGCGCATCGTTACAGGCTGCGACGACGATCACTGCGAGCCCGGCGCGCTTCGGCGCTCAGGGGCGAACGTTACCTTTGGCAATCCGGTCTGCCGAGGCGCAGAGGGAGGAGACGAGCTTGCCGACATATTCGACGCTCTCTGCCGGGCCATTGCCGCAGGGTTCCGTGGGCACGACCCCATCATTCAGGCGATGGCAGCGCACTACCACATCGGCGCCATGCACCCCTTCGACGACGGCAACGGGCGCACCGCCCGCGCGCTGGAGGCGTTCATGCTGCAGAAGGCCGGCGTCAACAATATGGTCATGGTCAGCCTGTCCAACTACTACTACGAGCACATGGAGGAGTATCTGGCAGCGTTGTACAACTCACGCAGCCGCGGCCATGACCTCACGCCCTTCCTGAGGTTTGCGTTGCCTGCGGTCGCGGAGAGGTGCAACGCGCTGGCCGCAGAGATCGTCACCCACAACAAGAGGGTGCTCTACCGCGAGTTCGCCCAATCACTGTTCGGACGCCTGCGCAACCCCCGCCGCCGAGCGCTGGCGGAGCGGCAGCTTAGGATCATCGAGGTCCTGCTGGACTCCGGGCCTGAGAGACCGTCTGACTCGTTGGCCAGAGTGCTGACACACTACGAAGACCTCAAGTATCCTGAACGCGCATTCGTGCGGGACCTATATGACCTGCTCCGCCTGTCCGCCATCACACTTAGCGGCAACCGCATCGCTGCAGATCTAGACTGGCCGCGGAAATTCTCAGAGTCCGAATTGCTCGAAAGGTACGAACGCATGCCGTCTGTGTCATCCGCCGGTAACCCCGCCGTGGCGGACCTTTCATGGCTGCTCGGCCGACGCCGCCGATAGGCTCCAGTCCCATCCCGGCCTCCTTCCGCCAGGGGACAAGGGGCTTATACCAAGTCACCGTGATGCCGCCGTATATGTGCGGCAAGGGAGTGGGTTCCCGCCCCGTATCGAGTACGGGGCAGGCTCTTCGCGGGAATGACGGCTTTACGGCGCGCTCAAAATGAATTGGTATAATGTCGGGCTTCTTACCAGGGGGGTGAGCGGCCGGGGTGCATGGAGTCCAGGGGTGCTGCCGAGGGGTCCGGTCCGTACCAGTGCTCCTTGAGCTTTTCCCTGATCCTGCGCTCGGTGGGGGTGAGCTGGGGAGAGTTTCCAGTTTCCGGTTTTGAGTTTTTGGTGGAGGCCCGGGGCGATTCGTGGGGCGGCCCTACGATCAATCTCATGCCAGACCTCTTGCGGGCGAGCCTGTCCTCGAGGTCGGTGTCGTCGAACGTCTGGTAGGCGTTTCCGTGGCCCACAATGAGGTCGGGGGAGATGTAATGAGAGACTCCGTCCTCGTCCACCTCGAACGGGCCCTGCTCGTCGAAGGCGTAGACGGCGCCGGTGATCTCATCGCGTGCGAACTTGCAGCGGGTTATGTGGCGCGAGTCGTAGTTGGCCCGTTCGATTTCCTCGATGGTGATGGGTGGGAAGTTCCTGGTTTTTGGTTTTGGGCTCACCGCTGAGGGCGCAGAGGGAGGGTTCTTGGTTTCTGGTTCTGGGTTTCTAGTGGAGACCGAGGGCGTTTCGGCCGAGGGGACGGGATGGGTTCCCGACTTCTCGGGAACGACGGATAGGGAGCCGGGCTCGGGGTGAGCGGGGTTGGGATGGGAGCCACGCCCCGCGCCGCCCCTCTGGGTTCCCCGTATCGAGTACGGGGCAGGCTCTGCCTTCGCAGGAACGACGGGGGTGTTGTCGTTGGTGATGTAGCCGGATAGCTCTTTGGCGGCTTCCATGCGGTGGTGGGGCTTGAAGCCCAGGAGTGTGCCGTGCATGACGCCGGCCAGGAAGTAGACGATGGAGCGGCCGTCGCCGGTCTCCTCGCGGACGAGCTGCTGAAGCCTGCGCCGGAAGGGGTTGGGTCCGCGAGAGACGTCCTCGCTTCGCTCGGGCGGGCTGCTCTTTATGGGGGAGCGGCGCACGGGGAGCACGCTGGTGCCACGGTACGAAGGGCGGCACTGGGCGTTGTAGTACTTCTGCAGGTACCTGGCGACGAGTCCGGGGGCGATCTTGTCGAGTCGCCTGGCGGCGGACATGCGGTGTCGGTCCTCGAAGCCCTCGAGGCTGCCGTCGGCGACGCCGAGGTAGAACTCGGCGATGAGGCGTCCGTTGTCGGTGACCTCGCGGACGATTTCCGCCATGGTGGGCGGTCTGTTCTGTTGTGTTGCCACGCTCATGTGTTCTAGTATATCAGGCGTGTCAAGGGGGGGGAAGGATTCACCCGGATTCCCCACCTGATTTGCACGGGCGGCGTGACGGACTGCCTCTGAGGCTATGGCTGTGCACCTTGCCGGGGATGAGTTCCCGCCCCCGACTGCTCGGGGGCAGGCTCTTCGCGGGAATGACGGAGGTGGGGAATTTGGGATTCACCGCAGAGGACGTCCTTCGGCAGGCCCTTCGACAAGCTCAGGACGGGCTCAGGACAGGCGCCGGGCACAGAGAGGAGGAGTTATGGGGAAGAGGGGAATGGCCGAAGCAGGATTCCCAGGATCGGGGGATTATCGGCATTGGGAGGGACTGGAGCAGTTGTAGGGAAGCCGGCAAGGGCATCTGCCGGTTGGCACGTTGGGTCGAGCAGGTTCGGCCGTCCCCTCGATGTTGGCGTGTTGGTACTATCTTATATCTATAAATCCGAAACGAACGTGAAATGAACTGGAAATGAGGCGTACATGGACGTTCGCATGAGATTGCCGGGCCGGGGGATTGACAGACTGGTGGGCGGTCTTCTATCATTGAAGCAGTCGACAGGGCCCCTACCGGTTGGCTCGTTGGGTCAAGCAGACCCAGTCGGCTCCTGCCTAAATGCACATAGTCTACCTTGACGAATCTGGCACCCACTCGGAGGCCCGCTACTTTGTGATAGCGGGCCTTGCCGTTTTCGAACGCGAAACCTACTACCTTGCTCGGAGCCTGGACCAGATACAGGCGCGTTACCTTCCTGATGCAAGCGGGAGAGTCCCATTCCATGCCTCTTCACTGCGGGCGCGTGAAGGGCGTGTGCCGCCGCCGTTTGATTCGTTGACACAACAAGAGAGGGATAGACTGATAACAGACATCTACCACGTAATCGCCAAATCCAAGGCTAGATTATTCGCCGTGGCCATGGAGAAGGGCTTCGTGGATGGAGACCCATATGAGCGTGGATTTGAAGAGATAGTCAACAGGTTTGACCTGATGCTCGGTAATGACTTGAGAGATACCGGCGAGGTACAGAGAGGGCTCATTATAGTCGCGGAGTCGAGTTATCGGGAGAATCTCGAACTACTGGCTGAACGCATAGCCACTGAAGGCCACCGATGGGGTGAGACTCACAACCTGGCTGACATTCCGTACTTTGCACCCGCCAAGAGCACTCGACTACTCCAGTTGGCAGACTTTGTTGCTAATGCAGTGTTCGGTAGGTATGAAGGCGGATACACACAGAACTTCGACCTGATCGTTCCCAGATTCCACCAGGATGAGGGACGTATTCACGGCCTAGTACACAGGTCCAGAGACTTTCAAAACTGCTACTGCCCAGCTTGCATACTGAGACGCCCCAACAACTAGTCCTGACGATCAGTAAGTCCCGCTGATAGTCTTGGCCTACAAGCGTGAATCATGAAGACGCCTGAGAACCTCGTGAAGGCCGTCGAGCACCTGGAGCCGCAGGCGATTCTCCTGCTGGACACCAACACAGTCATGGACTACCCGCAGTTCGTATCGCACAAAATTGCCGCGCCGGGGCCGTTCCTGTTGGTCGTCCCGCAAGTCGTTGACAATGAGCTACTGAGTCTGACCTTCAACAATGACCCAGAAAAGAAAGAGACGAAGCAGAGGGCTTCACGCGCTCGAAAGTATCTAGGGAAATTGTACGAGCGAGGCAACGCAGCCGACGGTATTGGTGTTGGGAACGATCGTTGGGTAATGACCGTTAGCGCTCCCAGGCCAGCAGCCCCTGAGAACACACCCATAGAGGAGGACCAGATATGGAGGTATCTGGGCCAGGTCGATGCGGCCCTGCTGAGGCTGGCGGATGCCTGTGCCGAGGACATTTCCGACACCCGGACAGTCCTTGTCACGAAAGACAGAAATCTAGCCCACACCGCTAGGTCACGTGGGATTGCTGTTTTCTCGTTGCCGAAGCTGCGGTCACGTGAGGCGCTGGGCGAATTGCTTGGCGATGATAGTTCCAGCGGGGTCGCAGACATTGAAGCCGACGTAGCCTCACTCTTCGATACTGACAAGAAACAGCCAGTGACTATATCGATGACCCTCGAAGAGCTCGGGAGCAATGGAGACAATCTGATCGCGCAGGGGACTGGTCGTCTTACCTTTAGCCGCGAGAGTCATCCTTTCCGTTGGACCTACCTCTACAAGAATGCAGAGAATATCGAAGATATTGGCTCGCTGTTCGACATGATCGGCAACGCGGGGGGCATGCCTGTCGAGAATCTCGATTTCATGGGTGGGAGTGAAGAACGAATCCCAGAACAGGTTAGACGCTTCGCCTGCTCGATGTTGGAATCAGCAGGTTGGGCCGATCTAGATTTGACCATAAACGCAACACTGATTTGGAGCGAAATACTCGATGGAGCGATTGAATGGGATCATTTTTGGCACAGGGGTCTCTATAGCCTGCTTTCGCCTCACATACGAATTCGTCTTGCATTCATGTACATGGAAGGCACCTTATGGGGCTATAGTCAGTCGATCTTAGGCGATGGACTAGAGCAAACTCCTGATGAAATAGACGAACTTCTTCGCCTGTCCGAAGAGTACATCCTATGTTGTCTAGAAGTAATAGGACATTCACTGCCCTCTCTTCCCTCTGAGCAGGAAACGGTGAATACATTAAATAGGGCCATGGCGAACATGATGGCCAAAGACCCGACCAAAGACGGCGAGAAGTACGCGGCATTCATAGCCAGGTATGGTGACGATGGTGGTGACGAAACTGCTCGGGTTGGCACTGATTACGACGGCATCGGCGACGCGTATCTCAAAGCCTCTCAAGCCTATCGGGCGCTTGCTGAGTACTTGGACCATCCGACGAGCAGTTTGGATTCCGGTCTAAAGTGGCTCCTGAACGTTGCTTCAGATTCTTGGACTGTCGGACAAACGCGAGAGCGAGAGTTCAATTATGTTTTGCCTACCTTGTCCGAAGAGGATGGAAAAGCAACGACTGAGGACAACACGGACTGACAGAAGGAGACACTCCAATGCCCCTGACCCATCTCGAAATAATACCAATTAGGTGTGATGCCGCCATATAAGGGCTGAAGGAGGTGCCCGGCTTGCCCATAGCCACCCGGTCTGTGTGCAACCGCCGGGGACTGGATGGGGGACGGTTCCTGCGGGGCAGGAATCCCGGTTCAAGGCCGGAATGACGGATTGCTGAACTGCGTCACGTTCAATTCACGGCGTAGTCAAAACGAAATGGTATTAGACAGGTGAGATGGCTGTATCCCAAATGTCAATACAACCTGGGGATCCCAGATCCACCACCTAATTTGGACGGGCGGCGTGACGGACTGCCTCTGAGGCTATGGCTGTGCACCTTGCCAGGGATGGGTTCCCGCCCCCGACTGCTCGGGGGCAGGCTCTTCGCGGGAATGACGGAGGTGGGGGATTTGGGGGGATGACCAGGGCCTTTCCAAAGTCGTCACAATGCCATATCGTCACAATGCCATAAGAGGGGGATCTGGGAAATCCCTTCTCCCTCGGTGGGAGAAGGTTAGGATGAGGGTGACTGACTTGTATCGGTCAACGCCCCCTCACCCCCGTATCGAGTACGGGGCAGGCTCTAACCCTCTCCCGCGAAGGGGCCCGCGAAGGGGAGAGGGAACTTTGGAAAGGCCCTAGGGGATGACGCCCAAGGTCTGAATCGGTGTACCATAGGCTTGGAGAGTGAGGAGGGAATGTGGCTACGACGACGCGGCGCGTGACGGCGGAAGAGCTGCTGCGTATACCGAGGGGCGGCTTCCGATACGAGCTTGTCAGAGGGGAGTTGAAGAAGATGCCGCCAGCCGGACACGCCCGCGGGGAATACGCCCTGTCCATAGGGGCCTCGCTTCGGGCACACGCAAGGGCGAACGGGCTGGGCAGGGCCTACGCCGCAGAGACGGGATTCAAGCTGGAATCCGATCCCGACCACGTTCTCGCTCCTGACGCGTCTTTCGTACGCAGCGAGAGGGCGGAAGCGGCAAGAGGGACGCCGGGGTTCTTCCCCGGCCCTCCGGACGTCGCCGTCGAGGTGATTTCGCCGAGCGATCGCTACACAGAGATCGACGAGAAGGTGGCCGACTGGCTCGACGCCGGAACGCTCGCCGTCGTGGTGGTGGACCCACGCAGCCGTACCGTCAGGATTCACCGCTCGCAGGCCGACGTCGAAGCCCTGGGGGAATCGGACACCCTCCAAGTCGGCGACGTCGTTCCCGGCTGGCGAATGCCGGTCAGGGACATATTCGAGTAGGTATTCTCAACACGGGCAGGTGATGGGAGTCGCCAGAACCCAACGGCCTCTGGTGTACTGGCCCCGTATCCGGACATTGTGAGAGGGATGGATTCCCGCCCCGTATCGAGTACGGGGCAGGCTCTGCGCGGGAATGACGGATTGGATGGTATGCGCCTGTAGAGAATACCCTTCGAGTAGAGCATAAACCGCATCCCAGTACGAATGCGCCGCCCGGCGGAATCCTGTGACGTGCGGACGCCGTGAACCTGTCCCAGATTATACCAAGTCACCGTGATGCCGCCGTATATGTGCGGCCAGGGAGTGGGTTCCCGCCCCGTATCGAGTACGGGGCAGGCTCTTCGCGGGAATGACGGCTTTACGGCGCGCTCACAATGAATTGGTATTAGTAGGCGGCGATCCACATCCACCCCTGGATTCCGGCTTTCGCCGGAATGACGGGTGAGTAGTGCCTACCAATTTGGGACAGCATCGGACGCCGTCAGGAATTTGACAGGCCGCCGTCCAAACGGTACATTGGCCCGACTTCTTCCCCGCCCGCTGGATTGTGGCTTCGGTCATGTCCCTGGGCGGGTGTTTTTATGCGTGCCATCATGGTCTGGACGACAGCAGTAGAAGGAGAACCGCCAATGCCCCTTACCCATCTCGAAATAACATCCGACTCACCCTACGCCGATGGAAGGTCTTTTGGCGACACCGGCCCCTACCGGGAACTACGGGGCGTCGCCCACTTTGCCGTGGACCCTGACGCCCGGGTCAACTCGACCATTACGGACATCGGCCTCGCGCCCACGGACTCTGAGGGCCGTGTCCGCTTCTCGTCCCACTTCGCCTTGCTGATGCCCGCCGAGCCCGGCCGTGGGAATCGGCGGCTGTTCTTCGACGTGTGCAACAGGGGCAACAGGACCGTCTTCAACAACTTCAACAGCGCCGGCCCGGCGGAGGACCCGGAGGCACCGCTGGCACCCGGCAACGCCTTCCTGCTCAGACACGGCTACACCGTCGTATGGTGCGGATGGCAGGCCGACGTGCCCCCGAACCCGGGCCTGATCGGGATGCAGGCGCCCCTCGCGATGGGCCCGGACGGCCCGATCACCGGCAGGATCATGAACTGGTTCCAGATCGACGAGCCGACCACCACCCACATGCTCTCCGACCGCGAGCACCTGCCGCACCCCGCCGCCGACCCGTACGAACGGACGGCAGCCCTCTACGTTCGCGACCACCCGAACGGCCCCATGGCGCAGCTAGACCGCTCCGAGTGGTCGTTCTCAAGCAACGAAGAGGAGCACGCGACCCACGTCCGCATGGACACCGGGTTCGAGCCGGGCCGCATCTATCAGCTCGTCTACACGTCCGCCTTCAGCCGCGTAGTCGGGCTGGGATTCGCGGCGGTGCGCGATGCCGTCTCGTTCCTGAAATACGAGGACGCCGCGGCGGGCAACCCTGCGGCTGGCCTGCTCGACTACGCCTACGCGTTCGGCAGGTCCCAGAGCGGCAGATTCCTGCGCAACATGCTCCACGCGGGCGTGAACGAAGACGAGGCAGGCCGGATAGCCCTGGACGGCGTCATCGCCCACGTCGCGGGGGCGATGCGCGGCGAGTTCAACCTGCGCTTCGGCCAGCCCTCCAAGGACATCTGCTTCGTGATGCCGGAGCTGTTCCCCTTTACGGACACCCCTCAGGTCGACCCGGTGACGGCCCTTCGACAAGCTCAGGGTGAGCGTGAGGGGCTGCTGGCGCGACTCGAGACCAGCCGGACCGTGCCGAAGACGATGATGATCAACACGTCGGCGGAGTACTGGCGCGGCGACGCGGGCCTCATACACACTGACCTGGAGACGATGACCGACGCGCAGGAGCACGAGGACGTCCGCCGCTACCACTTCGCGGGCACGCAGCACGGGTCGGGTACGTTCCCGCCCGAGGAGATGCGGTCCGCCGACAACGTCCGCGGACAGGTCCCCTACAACGCGGTCGACTACAACCCCCTGCTCAGGGCCGCCCTGGTTAACCTGGACCGCTGGGCGACGACCGGCGAGCCCGCGCCCCCGAGCCGCCACCCGTCGCTGGACGACGGTACGGCCGTAGAGTCCCACACCCTGCGGGAGCGTTTCGAGGCGATTCCGGGCGCGGTGTTCCCGCCCAGCCCAACGCGGGCCATCAGGCTCGACTACGGGCCGGACCAGGCGCTGGGCAGGACCACCAAGCTCCCGCCCGGGGAGGGCGAGACGTACCCGGCCCTGGTGTCCGACGTCGACGACGACGGGAACGAGGTCGGGGGCATCCGCCTGCCAGACGTATCCGTGGCCCTGGCGACCAACACCGGCTGGAACCTGCGACACCCCGACATAGGCAACCCTGACCTGATCATCGGCATCACGGGCGGGCTGATGGGATGGACGCTGCCGTTCGCCGTGACGCGCGAGGATCGGGAGGCTGCGGGCGACCCGCGCCCGTCCATCGAGGAGCGATACGCGTCGGAGGACGACTACGCTGCCAGGGTCGCCGAAGCCGCGGACACGCTGGTGGCCGAGGGATACCTGCTGTCGGAGGACATGGCCGAGGTGGTCGAGTCGGCGCGGGCCCGCTACCGGTACTGGACGGCGCCAGCCGGGTAGCCTGCGAGTGTACAATGCTCGCACGGAGGTCCTCAATGACGCCACAGGAACGCGACCGGATAGTCAGGGACATCATGAGGGAGACCCTTGCGGAGCGCTTCACCGACGATGAGTTCGTGTTCGACCCCATCGTGGTGGTGCCGACCGTGGACGAGTGGGGACCCGACAGCGACGGCAGCACCTATCTCGAAATCCTGATCGTCTTCGACGGCGATTGGAAGAAGCTCGACCCCGGCTGGACGGGATCCTTGATCAGGCGCATTCGCCCGAAGCTGAACGAGGCGGGCATAGAGGAGTTCCCCGCCCCGGGATTCGTCGGGAAATCCGAGTGGCGAAGCCAACTCAAGAAGTTTCTGCGCCTCCACCCGGATATCGAGATCGAACCCGAGATGAGCCTTGAAGCCGTCTGACTACACCACCACCGCCAGGGATCTCGTAGACGCCAGCCCCAAGGGCCGCCCGCGGGAAGCCAACCTTCGCCGGGCCGTCAGTACTGCTTATACCAATTCACCGTGATGCCGCCGTATATGTGCGACCAGGGAGTGGGTTCCCGCCTTCGCGGGAATGACGGCTTTACGGCGCGTTCAAAATGAATTGGTATTACTACGCGCTGTTCCACTGTCTGGCAGCCTGCTGCGCCGACATGCTGGTCGGTGGCGCAGGGGCCCGACGCAGCCAGCCGGCGTGGAGGCAAGTGTATCGGGCGTTGCAGCACGGGCCTGCGAGAAAGCGTTGCGAGCGCCAGAACATGATCTCGAGATTTCCGGGCGAAATCCAGGATCTTGCGAACCTGTTCGTCCGTATGCAGAAAGAGCGTCACCGCGCTGACTATGACCCCGACGCTGTTTTCTACAAGACTTACGTGCGCGTTCGTATTGCCCAAGCATCGATTCTCATAAAGCGCTTCAACAGAGTTCCCGCAAAGGACCGGCGCGCCTTCGCGGTCTACGTCCTGCTGGACATCAGGGGCGACTAGGCCCCGGCTGCATCCTGCTCCCACACGATAATCGGCTTGCCCGTAGCACCGGTGTCGAACAGGGTGTAGGCTTCCGGAGTCTGGTCGAGGGAGTACCTGTGCGTTATCAGGCGGTCCAGCGGGACGGCCCTGTCCACCACGAAGTTGGCGGCCTCGGCCAGTCCGGACAGGCTGAACGTCCACGACCCGTAGATGGTGAGCTGCCTGTGGATGATCTGGTCGCTGACGTCGAACGACGTGGGGTTGCCCTCGCCCACGAAGCACACGCGCCCCCAGTACCGGACGGAATCGAGCGCATTCCGCCTCACTTCCGGGATACCGGTCGCGTCCAGCGTGGCGTCGGCTCCCTCGCCGCCGGTGAGATCCCGTATCGCGGCCTCGGCGTCGGTCCCGGATGCGTCGATCACCACGTCGGCCCCGAGCTCGCCCGCCAGCGCCAGCCGCTCGGCTATCACGTCGACGGCGATCACCCTGGCGCCCATCGCCTTGGCGAACATCGCGGCGCTTGCGCCGACCGGCCCTTGTCCGAATACGGCGACCGTGTCGACGCCCGAGACCCCCAGCCGCTTCACAGCGTGGAACGCCGTGCCCGTGCCGCACGCGACCGCCGCGCCCTGGTCGAACGGCAGCGAGTCCGGCATCTTCACGCACGTCGACGCCGGGCACAGCAGGTAGTCCTGGTGGCCTCCGTCCTTGGTGGCGCCGTAGATCTCGTGGTGGACCAGGCACATCTGCGTGTAGCCGATCCGGCACATCGAGCAGGCGTTGCAGCCGGTGTAGTGGTGCATCATCACGCGGTCGCCGACACGGACCGACGTGACCCCCGGCCCGACCTCCGCGACCACCCCGCAGGGCTCGTGCCCGGCGACGCGGAGCGGCTCGGTTAGCTCCGAGGCAGGCAGCCTGTAGCGCATCAGGTCGCTACCGCACAGCCCCGACGCCATCATCTTCAGCACAACTTCCCCGGGGCCTGGCTCCGGCTTGGGGAAGTCCCTAACCTCCATCCGCCTGTCCCCAACGAAGACCGCACCTTTCACCCTTCAGCCCTCCTACACGTACCGTCAGCCACCTCGAACCCTCCGTTCTCGAGTCGCCTCATCCTACCCACCGACTACGAGGAGCGATCCGCAAGCAGCGCTCGCACCGTAGGCACCAATTCGCTGGGGAGGTCCATTACCATCTGCGTGACGTCCTCAATAGCGGCCTCATCTTCGGCAACCGCTTCGTCCTCGGTTAGCGAATCATAGTGGTGAAGGATGCGCTGGACGCGCCCTTCGTCCCATCTTGGCGGGATGTTTGCCGTGTCGTTCATCTTCGGATGGGAGCGGTCAGCTCTACTGCCTGCGGTCGCGGAGGTGGGTGTAGATGTCCTCCGGCTTGGCGCCGTTGGCCGACAGCAGGACCAGCAGGTGGTACAGCAGGTCGGCCGCCTCGCGGGCCAGGGCATCTTTATCGAGCTTCACGCCCGCGATCACTGTTTCGCCCGCCTCCTCGATGACCTTCTGGCCTATCCGGTCCACTCCGCCCCTGAACAGCTCCGTCGTGTAGCTGCCCTCGGGCAGGCTCCTCTTGCGGTCCTGGATCACCGAGAAGAGCTCGTCGAGAATCCCCGGCCCGCCCTCGGACCTCTCGAAGTCGGGCATCTCTTCCAGCGCGGTGAAGAAGCAGACGCGCTCACCCGTGTGGCATATCGGGCCGTCCGGGTCCACCTGCAGCAGTATCACGTCCGCGTCGCAGTCGATGGCCGCCGACCTGACACGCATGTAGTTGCCGGATACCTCGCCCTTGTGCCACAGGTCGGCCCTGCTGCGGCTGTAGAACCAGACCTCGCCGCCCTCCAGCGTCCGTTTGAGCGCGCCTGGGCTCATGTAGCCCAGCATGATCACCTCGCCCGTATCCGCATTCTGGGCAATGGCGGGTACTAGTCCCTTGTCATCGAGCTGGACTGTCACTGTCAAACCGCCTCCGTTTTCGCGTCCAGAGACCCTTGCGTAACCCAGGGCCTTTCCAAAGTCGTCACAATGCCATAAGAGGGGATCTGGGAAATCCCTTCTCCCTCGATGGGAGAAGGTTATACCAAGTCACCGTGACGCCGCCGTATATGTGCGGCCAGGGAGTGGGTTCCCGCCCCGTATCGAGTACGGGGCAGGCTCTTCGAGGGAATGACGGCTTTACGGCGCGCTCAAAATAAATTGGTATTAGGATGAGGATGACTGGACTTGTATCGGTTGACGCCCCCTCACCCCCGTATCGAGTACGGGGCAGGCTTTTCGCCGGAATGACGAGGTTGTGCGAGGTCTCCATCCACCGGGCGTATCGGAAGGCCCCGGCTGCTGAGGTATTCCTTCACTTCGGCCACCCTCAGCTTGCCGAAATGGAAGATGCTGGCGGCCAGCACCGCGTCGGCCTTACCGGTGCTCGCAGCCTCGTAGAGGTGCTCTGCCTCTCCCGCGCCGCCGCTGGCGATGACCGGCACGTCTACAGCTTCGGATATCTCGCGGAGCAGCTCCAGGTCGTACCCGGTCTGCTGACCGTCGGTGTCCATACTCGTTACCAGGAGCTCGCCCGCGCCTAGATCGGCTGCGCGTACTGCCCACCGTACAGCGTCCACTCCGGTGGGCCTCCTTCCGCCGTGGGTGTAGACCTCCCACACGGAGTCCTCGTCCAGGGCAAGGCTGGTGTCGGCGGGCGTCGGCGAAGCCTCGGTGGCATCCTCCAAACCGGGGGCGACTCGCTTCACGTCCATCGCTACGACGATGCACTGGCATCCGAAGTGGTCCGACGCCTCCGCGATTAGGCTAGGATCCCGGACAGCGGCCGTATTTAGAGATACCTTGTCCGCCCCGGCCTCCAGCAGGCCCCTCACGTCCTCGACCGAGCGGACGCCTCCACCCACCGTCAGGGGTATGAATACCCGCTCGGAGACCTGCTTGAGCACGTCCATCATGATCTCGCGCGAGTCGGAGCTGGCCGTGATGTCCAGGAACACCAGCTCGTCCGCGCCCTCTCGATCATAGAAGGCCGCAAGCTCGGCCGGGTCGCCTGCGTCCCTGATGTCGACGAAGCTGACGCCCTTGACGACGCGCCCCCGGTCGACATCCAGGCACGGAATGATCCTCTTGGTCAGCATGACTGCGCCCCTCTTACTGCTGCCATCGCCTCACCCAAGTCGATGGCCCCAGTATAGACCGCCGAGCCCACTATCGCTCCCTCCACAGGGACGGCCGCGAGCCGGGATACGTGCTCCACCGACGACACGCCGCCGGCAACCAGCACCTTCATTCCCGTCGCCGCCGCCAGCTCCTCGACTCCGGCGAAGTTCGGCTCCGTGAGGGTGCCGTCCCTGGAGATGTCAGTGTAGACGACGCGCTCCACGCCAGTCGACTCCAGCTTTAGCGCGAAGTCCACGGCATCAACGCCGCTCTCGCGGGTCCAGCCGCTGAGGGCGACCCTGCCTCCCCGGGCGTCGACGCTGACAACCAGCGCACCCGCGCCGAGCTCTCTCAGCAGGCTCCCCACAAGGCTGGGGTCCTCCACCGCCGCGGTGCCGACCACCACCCGGTCCACTCCCATCTCCACGGCCTTCAGCGCCGAATCGACATCGCGGACGCCCCCGCCGTACTGTACGGGTACGGGCGACGACCCTGCGATCTCGGCTACGATCTCAATGTTGGGCGCCCGTCCCTCCCTGGCCCCGTCCAGGTCGACGACGTGGAGGCGCTCCGCTCCCCGCTCGACCCAGTGGGCCGCCATGTCGACGGGCGAGTCGGAGAATACCGTCTCCCGGTCGTAGTCGCCCTGGAAGAGGCGGACGCAGCGCCCGCCCCTGATGTCTATTGCCGGTATGACTTCCACCGTCTACCCCATAAGAGTTGGACGAACCCGCCAAGCTTGACAAGTGAGGAGGATATGGTAATCATTGACGTGGACTCTCCACAAGTCTAATACCAAGTCACCGTGATGCCGCCGTATATGTGCGGCCAGGGAGTGGGTTCCCGCCCCGTATCGAGTACGGGGCAGGCTCTTCGCGGGAATGACGGCTTTACGGCGCGCTCAAAATAAATTGGTATAACCCAACGAAGCGTGAGCTTGGCATGGATGGGGGCCTCACGCCCCCCTTGAGGCTCACGATAGGGTTTCGGCGACTTGTGGAGAGTAGCCAACATCCTCGCCACAAGGGGGCTTTATCGTGCTGAAGCCCAAAACTCTCGCAGCGATTGGCATAATCATCGCACTGATGGTCGGGGGCGGTGTGGTGATGGGCCAGCAGACTTCGGCCTGCATCACCGGAGGGGCTGTCGCGTCCGGCAACGCCGGTCTCGCCGCCGACTGCGAGGCCCTGTTGGATTCGAAGGATACCCTTCGAGGCACCGCGGACCTCAACTGGTCGTCCTCTCTCTCCATAAGGCGGTGGGATGGCGTCCGCCTTGGGGGAACCCCCGAGCGGGTGACCATAATCAGGCTTCAGAAGAAGGGGCTGAGCGGGCAGATACCCGCGGCCCTGGGCAGGCTGGATGCGCTGGAAGAGCTCTGGCTGTATGACAATGAGCTCACCGACGCCATTCCCCCCGAGATGGGGAACCTGACCAACCTGCGCTGGCTGTTCGTCTCCACCAACAGTCTGAGCGGGCAGATACCGGAGACGTTGAACAGCCTGACCCTGGACAGGCTATGGCTCCAGCAGAACGACTTCACGGGCTGCGTGCCGTACAACCTCACGCAGACAAGAGAGTACAAGGTGGACAGGGGGCTCCCTGCGTGCGCGCTGCTTGGGAACGCCACGCCGACGCCTGCGCCCCCTGGCGCCACGCCAACGCCCGTACTGCCGCAGCCGACACCGTCCGGCGACAGGTTGGGAGCAATCGAAGGCAGGCTCAGCGATGTCGAGAGAAGAGTTGCAGCCCTAGAGGCTGATATGGCTCGACTTCTGGCTACACCAACTCCAACTTCGACTCCGACACCAGGCCCTTCGCCGACGCCGGAACCTACTCCAACACCTACTCCAACACCTGATCTTGGTACCCAACAGCTACCCGTACCATTTGGGACTACCTTCACCATCCAGAACTCCACCACCGATCATTGGGAGTTCACGATCCTCAAGACTACCCCAGACGCTACAAGTGATATCCTCAACCATAGTCGGTACAATGACCCTCCAGCGCCTGGAAATCAGTTCTACATGGTGAGAGTGAGAGCCAAGTACCTGGGCACAGGTTCCGAAAAGTTCGGATACTACAGCAGGTTGAAGTCTCTGGGCGAAGGCGGCGTAGTCTATTCATGGCTTAGGAACAACTGTGGATCAGTTCCAGATAGACTCCCCGATCCCGAGCTATTCAAGAACGGACAGATCGAAGGCAATCAGTGTTGGGAGATTGCCTCGTCGGACGCCGATTCCCTGGTTCTAATTGTCGAACCAGACAGCAGTAGACACAGCCGGCATTGGTTCTCGCTCACACCGTCGCCATAACAAGCTGGGGAAAGGGGCAGGGCGTACTGTAGTAGTTGGGCAAGGGAGAGTCCTCCGACGGCGGCGATGCCCCGGCGGCCTGCCGCCGGCTAGGGGTGGTGTGCTTCACGACAATGCGCCGGCTCCCGACATCACCTACCCCACCAGCCCGACGAAATTCCTGTAGATCATCAGCCCCGTGTCGCCGCTCTTCTCGGGGTGGAACTGGACCGCCGCTACGTTGTCCCACGCGACTGCCGAGCAGAACTCGACGCCGTAGGTCGTCGTTCCGGCAAACAGGCTCCTGTCCTCGGGGTCGGCGTAGTAGCTGTGCACGAAGTAGAAGTACGACCCGTCGGGCACACCCTCGAAGACGGCGTGCTTACGGAGCAGGCCGACGCGGTTCCATCCCATGTGCGGCACCTTGTAGCCGGGCGGAAGCCGACGCACCCAGCCCTTCAGCAGGCCAAGGCCGGGCTCGACGCCCTCGTCGGACCCCTCCAGCAATAGCTGCAGCCCCAGGCAGACGCCCAGGAAGGGCCTGCCGCTGCGGACGAACTCGCGGATAGGCTCGACCAGCCCTCGCTCCCTGAGGCGCCTCATCGAAGAGTCGTTCGCGCCCTGGCCGGGGAATACCATCGCGTCCGCGTCGCCGATCACCCCCCGGTCGCTCGTGATGACGGCGGTCGCGCCGAAGCGTTCGAGCGCCCTCTGGACGCTGCGAAGGTTGCCCGCGTCGTAGTCGACGATGGCTACGTACTTCCCGTTGCCAGCCATGGGAAACCATCGTAGCACGGCGGGACTGGCGTTTGACAGGCTTGCGGGGCGTCAATAGAATGCCGGCGAATCCACGCCGGAGCAGCCAGATGTCCCGACGGAATCTCGTATTCATCATGAGCGACCAGCAGCGGCGGGACTCGATGGGCTGCTATGGGAGCGAGTGGGCGCAGACCCCGAACCTCGACGCACTGGCGTCTTCGGGCCACGTATTCGAGAACGCCTACGTCACGCAGGCCGTGTGCACGCCGGCCCGCGCTTCGATCATGACCGGCCTCTACCCCCATACAGCCGGGCCCATCGTGAACAAGCTGCCGCTTTCTCCCGACGTTCCCGTGCTGTCCGAGATGGTGTCCGATGAGTACGCGTGCGGGTACATGGGCAAGTGGCACCTGGGCGACGACGTCATCAAGCAGCACGGCTTTGACGTTTGGGTCAGCACCGAGGACTCCCACCGGGAGAGCTACACCCGCCGCGAGCACCGGCGCGTGCTGTCCGACTACCATCACCACCTCGTCTCCAACGGGTTCGAGCCCGACATCAAGGTCGGCGGCGACATGGTCTTCTCCCCCGACGCCAGGGCGCGCCTGCCGAAAGAGTTTCAGATGGCGTCCTTCCTGGCCGACCGCGCCGAGCGGTTCATTGCGGAGAACAGCGGCCGGCCCTTCGTGCTGTACGTCAGCACCTTCGAGCCCCACTCGCCCTACGACGGGCCGTTCGACTCGCAATACGACCCCGACGTGATACCCACGGGGCCCGCATTCCTGAAGAGGCCCGAGGGCGCCGCCCTCGTCAACAAGGTGCGCGCTGACTACTTCATGCAGTACCTACACGGCGGCAGCATCGCCAAAGACGACTACATGTCCAACACGCTGGCGCCCGGCCACGACCTGTCCACCGAGGCTGGCTGGCGACGCCTGAGGGCGCAGTACTACGGCACCGTGACACTGGTCGACAGGATGGTGGGGCGGATCGCCGCCGCGCTGGAGCGGGCGGGCGTCGCCGACGACACGGCGGTCGTCTTCACGACCGAGCACGGGGACATGCTGGGCGACCACGGGATGCTGGAGAAGCGGTCGTTCTACGAGGAGTCGGCGAGGGTCCCGATGCTCATGCGCGTCCCCTGGCTGTCGTCCGGCCCGAGCAGGGTGAATGGCAGCGTGAGCCAGATCGACCTCGTACCGACGCTCCTCGACGTACTGGGCGAGCCTATCCCGGCCCACATCGAAGGCAAGAGCCTCGGGCCCGTTCTTGGTGGCGGCGATACCCTGGCCGACAACGACGTCTTCATGGAGTGGAACGGCATCAGTCCCAACCTGAGCGACAGGTTCCTGGGCAGCGAGGCGATCAACCGAATGCTGGCGCAGCCGTACCGGTCGGTCGTATCCGACAGGTGGAAGCTGAACCTCTGCGCGGGCGACCAGGGGGAGCTGTTCGACCTCCGCGCCGACCCCTACGAGGAGACCAACCTCTTCGACGATCCCACCTGCCGGGACCGCGTCCTCGACATGGCTGCTCGCATTCGCATGTGGCAGTACGAGACTGGAGATTCTGCCCCACTCCCTTCCGTGTAATCGGGCACCCGGCTACCGCCACAAGTCGCCGGGCATGATACGTCTCATGAACCCGTCGAACATGGGGACGGTAAATGAAGTATCTCCATGACTTGGGCTCCATATCATGCCCTTCTCGATCAGTTGGCTGCGAGTGGGAGCCAGAGACGTTACGCGGCGGCCCAGAACACCGGCAATATCGCCCGAGCGATGAGGCCCGGCGCCTAGGGCCTGTTCACACTAATTAACCAGATCATGTTACAATCCGGGAATGGAAATCACAGAAGCTCAGTACCAACTTATTGCACCGATCCTTCCCGTTCAACGTGGCAACGTCAGCTTGCCGAACCTGCAAGTTCTCAACGCCATCTTGTATGTCGCCGAGCAGGGCTGCAAGTGGCGGGGGTTGCCGCCTCGATTTGGCAACTGGCACACTGTATACATGCGGATGAACCGTTGGTCAAAGAATGGGGTGCTCGACCGGATATTCGAATATCTGCAACGAGAGCAGATAGTGCGCATCAAGCTCGAGGCGGTTTCGATGGACAGCACCATCGTCAAGGTCCATCCCGATGGTACGGGTGCGTTAAAAAAAACGGACCCCAGGCCATCGGCAAGTCCCGTGGCGGTTGGACCACCAAGATTCATATGGTTGCCGCGGATGCTAGAACAGCCGTAACGTTCTCCCTCTCTCCCGGACAGGCCCACGACGCGCCAGAGGGGCGGAAGTTGTTGACACGCCTTGGCTCACAGGGCCAGAAGCCGTTCCTGATAATGGACCGGGCATACGAGGGGAATGAGACCCGCCAACTGGCGTTGGCGCTGGGGTTCACGCCGGTTGTTCCGCCCCTGAGCACCCGAGTTGACCCTTGGGAGTACGACCGGGAGATGTACAAGAGGCGGAA
Organism: Dehalococcoidia bacterium; assembly: GCA_965222445.1. Lineage (GTDB taxonomy): Bacteria > Chloroflexota > Dehalococcoidia > Lucifugimonadales > CAJWER01. Next base: position 308,585 of record CBDCTY010000002.1, read on the forward strand.
CGAAATCGAGCGGTTGTTCCGTCGGTTGAAGGGGTTTCGTCGCATCTTCTCTCGCTTTGAGAAGCTCGACACGCTCTTCCTCGGGTTCATCCTGTTTGCCCTCATCTTCGATGCGCTACGTTAGTGTGAACAGGCCCTAGTTGGGCCATGGCTCGAAGGTATATCTTCTCTGCGGGGGTAAGCCGGTCAAACCTGACCCGGAAGAAGCTCTCGTCGAGGTCGGCGACGGCCTGGCGGGAAGCGTCCTCTACATCCACCTCTGTGATGGGAGAGCTCTCGGCCATGTCCCACACATGCTTCCCCCACTCCTGCAGGAAGTATGGATAGCATTGGGTTTGGGAAACGATGGCGTCGAGTGCGCGGGGCTCTATCCGCACCCCTTCGTCTTTCGCGGGCTTGGCAATCGCAAGCCTGGCGTCTTCAGGTGACAGCGCTCCGATCTCAGTGAACTCGAATAGCCTCTCGGCGTAAGATTTGGCTCTCCCCACGCGGCCCCGCACCTGGGGCAGTCCCGCCCCAACCATGGTCACGGGGAGCCGACGCTGAGATGTCCGGTGCAATGCCGTGATCAATGCCGCGAGCTCTTCCTCCTTCACATATTGGAACTCGTCGATGAAAAGCGTCAGGCAGCTTTCGTCCGCCCTAGCGGCATTTCCGACAACCTCGAGCAAGTCCTGCAGGTCGGCTTCCAGGTCGCCGTTGTCGGCTAAGCCGGGTTCAGGTTCGAAGTCCAGTCCGACTTCGATGTCCTGAAACTTCACCTTCAGAGCTCCGGCAAAGCCGGCAAGTCCTCGAAGAGCTCGCTGCGCCAGCTGCTTTGCGGCCTCTCTATTCGAGAGCTTCAGCAAGGCCAGACGTAGCTGGGGCGCCAAAGTCGCGGGTAGGGAGCGGCCTTCAGGCGCTTCGATCCGCAGGGCACAGATGCCGTTCGCCTCGGCGTCCTCTCGGATACGGTCCAGCAGCACAGTCTTCCCAACGCCCCGCAGACCCACCATCATCACGCCCTTGCTGGGGCGCCCGATCCTGGTCCTCTCCAGTGCGATCCGCGCGGTCTCGCGAACCTCGTGGCGGCCGGCCAGCTCTGGGGGCTGTGTGCCGGCTCCTGGCGCATATGGGTTGCGAATCGGGTCCATGGGGTCGATTATAGGGAGTTTATCCCAGTTTACAAGGAAAGCCTAATATGGCTAACTTTGCTATAAATGGTCGGAACGGGCGGTAGAGGTCGGCGATTGGGAGGGAGTTTACCCCAGTTTACAAGAAAGCCCTAACATGGCTAACTTTGCTATAAATGGTCAGAACGGGCGGTAGCGGTTGGTGATCGGCATACGGCGGTCCCGGCCGAAGCTGCGGGGCGTGATCTTGATGCCTGGCGGCGCCTGGCGGCGCTTGTACTCGCTGCGGTCGACTAGCATCACCACATGCTCGACGACGCTACGCTCGAACCCCAGGCCAACAATCTCGTCGAAGCTCAGGTCGTCCTCGACGTAAGCCTTGAGGATGGGGTCCAGCACCTCGTAGGGCGGCAGGCTGTCCTCGTCTTTCTGGTCCGGGCGCAGCTCCGCGCTGGGCGGCTTCGTCAGGACAGCCTCGGGTATCACGGGCCTGTCCCCGAGCGAGTTCCTGTACTCCGCGAGTTCGTACACCAGTGTCTTGGGCACGTCCTTGATGACCGCGTAGCCGCCTGCCATGTCGCCGTATATCGTCGCGTATCCGACGGCCATCTCGCTCTTGTTTCCGGTCGTGAGGACTATGCCGCCGAACTTGTTGGCGAGGGCCATCACCAGCATCCCTCGGGTGCGCGACTGCAGATTCTCCTCGGCAATGCCGTGCTCACCGCCCCTGAAACGAGGCTCCAGGGCGTCCAGGTATGCGGAGAACGGCCCCTCTATGGGGATCTCCCACAGCTCCAGGCCCAGGCCCTCAGCAAGGCCCCGTGCGTCCAGGACCGACCCCTCCGATGAGTACCGGGAAGGCATCGCCACCCCAATGACGTTGTCCGGGCCAAGAGCATCGGCGGCTATCGCGGCCACGACGCTGGAGTCGATCCCTCCCGACAGCGCTACGTACACCTGCTCGAAACCCGTCTTGTGGACGTAGTCGCGCGTGCCGAGCACCAGGGCCGCGTACACCTCGGCGGCGCCGTCCAGCTCCGTAGGAGCGTTCGCGGCGCTCAGGGCCCTGCGAGGGCCTGAGGGCGCGTCCGACACGTCGACGTGGACGGCCTTGCCCACGTCATCCAGGCTTCCCAAGCGCTCGCTCCTCGGCCTCGTGTCGCGGAGCCTCGACCTGAATACCGCCCCGACCTCGAGATCCGCTACGACCAGGTCCTCCTCGAACTGCCGCCCCCTGGCGACCTCCTCGCCCAGCGGGTCGTGGATGATGGAGCCTCCGTCGAAGACCAGCTCGTCCTGGCCACCTACCATGTTCACGTAGGCGACGAACAGCCCGTTGTCGACGGCCCTCACCGACAGCATCCGCTCCCGCGTCCCTCGCTTGCCAGCGTAGAAGGGCGATGCGCTGACGTTGACGATCACCTCAGCCCCGGCGGCCCGCTGCACCACCGTCGGCCCCACCGAAAACCAGATGTCCTCGCATATGTTCACGCCGACGGGCGTACCGGCAACGGAGAAGACCGGACACTCGGTACCGGCCTGGAAGTACCGCTCCTCGTCGAAGACCCCGTAGTTCGGCAGGTATATCTTGTGGTACTTGCCCACGACCTCGCCGTCGTACATGACCGCCGCGGCGTTGTAGACGTAGGAGTTCGCGTCCGCGAACCCGACCACCACGGCAATGTCTCTGGAAGCCGACGCAACCTGCCGCATCTTCCGGATGTTCTCCTGGATGAACTGCGGCTTGAACAGCAGGTCCTCAGGCGGGTATCCGGGGATGGCGAGCTCTGGGAACGCAACCAGGTCAGCGCCCACGTCGCGGGCGCGGTCTATGTAGTCGATGATCCTTCTGGTGTTGCCGTCCAGGTCGCCGACCGTGGGGTTGGTCTGTGCCAGGGCGATTCGAAATGTGCGCACGGCGTCTCCGCCCATAGCTGGGGATGCGGGCGCCCGGAGTATAGCATAGGGCCGTACAATGGCCGAACTGGACGCAGGCATAGGAGGAGAAGCATGAGCCGTTCGAACGCCGTGGTTGAACGCACCAGGGGCCCGGTGGCGCCCCTGAACATCTGCTTCGACGACGACGCGTCTGTGGACTTCGGAGCCGTGCGGAGCTACGTCGACTGGCTGTGCGAGAACGGCGCGCCGATCTTGCTGCTCACCTACGGCAGCAGCGAGTACGCCTACCTGTCGGATGACGAAGTGTGGCGGCTCACTGCCGAGATCGCGGACGTCAACGGGGGGCGCGCGCTCTTCGTCGCCGCGACAGGCTGGTGGAAGACCACGACGTGCCGTGACTACCTCAGGCATGCCGACGCGGTGGGAGCGGACGCGGTGAAGATACAGCTGCATCCGAGCTTCCCGACAGACCGGGATGCGTACCTCCGATTCTTCGATCTCATCGAGCCAGCGTCGGACATCCCGCTCTGGCTCCTAGATCCCCCTCTCGCCACCGGCATCGAGCTGGCCGCGCGGGACAACGTGGTCGGCGCCAAGGTGCACGACACGTCCGACTACCACACCATGACGCGCGAGACCCGCAACCTGAACTTTGCGACGGTCTGCGCCGGGCAGATGCGAAGCATGGTGTTCGGCTACATGCTCGGGTCGCCTGCCTACCTGTGCACCGTCGCGCCGTTCGCCCTCCGAATCGCGTTCGACTTCTTCGACGAGCTGGAGGCACGGCAGTACGACGACGCAATGGCGATGGCCTTTCGTTACGAAGACCCCTGGTTGAAGGCGGCCCTGGAGGTCGGATGGATACACGCGATCAAGGAGGCCGTCCGACAGCGCGGCCTGTACCCTAACAGCAATCCATGCCCGCCCCAGCCGGGTACGACGCGGGAGCAGAGCGCGAAGGTCGCCGAGGCCATGGAGGCCGTGTTCGGGCTGCTTCCGGTTTCGCCGTTCTGAGCATGCTGAGCTGGCGCCCGGGGCTGTTCAGTTCGATTTCGGGCTATGTCGATTGAGGGTGGTTCTACGGAGAGGCTGGACGGAGACAGCGCTGGTATCCTGCGGCTAGCACTCGAATCCTGAAGGCGTCAACAAGTTGATCTGTCCCAAGTCCGCTTCCTCTCCCGTAGCACCGCCCTGAGCATTTCGCGAGGACTCCCGGGCCCTCTATTCTGTCGGCGTGTGCCAGCCATTTGGTATAATCGCAAGTGCCCCGGCCGCTGCCCCGTGACTCCCATGTCATCCTCCAACAACAATACGCCCTCCGCATCGCCCGGCCTCGACGACAAGGCCGTCTACCGCAGGGTGGTCGTGAAGGCTGGCACGACCCTGCTCACGAAGGGCGGAGACCGTCTGAACCTGCAGGTGATGGCGACGCTGGTCGAGCAGATCGCCGAGCTTCGTCAGGATGGGGTCGAGATCATCCTCGTTACGTCGGGGGCAGTGGCCGCCGGCCGTCACGTCCTGGGAGTGCCCCGCGAAGGCCGGGGCGTCCCTTTCAGGCAGGTCCTGGCGGCGGCGGGACAGGGCAGGCTCATGCACGCCTACGAGCAGCTATTCGAGTGGAATCAGACTCCCGTGGCGCAGGCACTGCTCTCTCGCAAGGACCTGACCGAGAGGCAGGGCTACCTGAACATTCGCAATACACTCACGAAGCTGATCGACCTGGGCGTGGTTCCGATAGTGAACGAGAACGACGTAGTGGCGGTCGACGAGCTGGCGGGGGAGTTCTTCGGGGACAACGACAACCTCTCGGCCATGGTCGCAAACCTCGTGGACGCCGATCTGCTGGTCATCCTGGGGCAGACGGAGGGGCTGTTCACCGCCGACCCCCACCTGGACCCGGACGCCAGGCTCATTCCACTGGTGGAGCGCGTGGACGAGAGCATCGAAGCTGCGGCCAGCGGCTCCTGGCAGGGACAGGGCCAGGGGGGCATGACGACCAAGCTGGAAGCGGCCAAGCTGGCCACGGCTTCGGGAGTTCACATGGCGATTGCGAGCGGCTTGGCGCCGGACGCAATCCGCAGATTGATTAGAGGCGAGCATATCGGCACGTTCTTCCCTGCCACGGCTTCGAAGATGGAGAGCCGCAAGCGCTGGATGCTGAGCGGACTATCGACGAAGGGCCGGATAGTCGTTGACGACGGGGCCGCGAAGGTGCTCAGGAGCAGGAACGTCAGCCTGCTTCCCGCGGGCGTCACGAGAGTGGACGGCTCCTTCGTCCGTGGCGACATCGTTGCGGTCCTCGACGTGGAGATGAACGAGATCGCCGCCGGGATCACCAACTACGGCTCGGCGGACGTGGAAAAGATCAAGGGCCGCCAGTCGGGCGAAGTGGAAGGACTGCTGGGCCACGAGTACGGCGACGAGGTCGTGCACCGCAGCAACATGGTGCGCATGGAGCGGTGACCTACACACGGGGCCTTTCCAAAGTTGGCTCCCTGCGGAAGGGACATACCCTACCGCCCACCTGGATTCCCGCCCCCGACTTCTCGGGGGCAGGCTCTGCGCGGGAATGACGGTATGTGGTTTATGGGACAATGGAAAGGCCCTGGACCTACACACGGGGAGCGTGAACAGATGCAAGCAGTATCCGTCGACCTCCGGGCTATGGGCAAGAGGGCGCGCACGGCGGCCCATAAACTCACAACCCTCTCCACCGAAGCGAAGAATGAGGCGCTGACCAACATCGCAGCCGGCCTTGCGTCGAGGCAGGACGAGATCCTCTCGGCCAACGAGTCGGACTGCGAGAGGGCCGGCCGCGATGGAATGAGCGCCGCTTCCCTCGACCGCCTCGTGCTCGACCCCGGGCGGCTGGAGGGCATGGCGAGGGACGTCATGTCCGTCGCCGCTCTTCCCGACCCCGTGGGCGAGATCTTGGAGTCCAGGGAGCTGCCGAACGGCCTCCAGGTCAGCAGGCGCAGGGTCCCCCTTGGCGTGATCGGCGCAATCTACGAGAGCCGGCCCAACGTCACGGTCGACATAGCCGCGCTCTGCTTCAAGTCGGGGAACGCGGTGATCCTGAAGGGCGGCAGCGAGGCGCTGGCCTCGAACTCCGTGCTGGCCTCGGTCGTCAGAGACGGTATCGAGGCATCGGGAGCGCCCGCCGACGCCGTCCAGTTCGTCGACTCGACGGACCGCGCCCTGGTGGGCGAGATGCTCGCCATGAAGGAGTACATCGACCTCGTGGTGCCGCGCGGGGGCGCGGAGCTCGTGCGCCGCGTCGCATCCGAGGCGGCCATGCCGGCCATCACCGGCGGCATCGGGGTGTGCCATACATACGTGGACAGGGATGCGGACATCGACATGGCAATCTCCATCGTCCACAACGCAAAGGTGCAACGGCCCTACGTCTGCAACGCGCTGGACACGGTGCTGGTCCACTCCATGGCGGCCCCGAAGTTCCTGCCGCGCATCGCCCAGTCGTGGGCCGACGACGGCGTGGAGATGCGCTGCGACCGCCGCGCCCTGAGCATCCTCGGCCAGGCCGACGAGCGAAATACCCGCCTCGCAGCCGAGGACGACTGGGGCACGGAATTCCTCGCCCTCACCGCCGCCATCAAGGTCGTCGACTCTATGGACGAGGCCCTGGCCCATATCGAGACATACACGTCGGGACACACCGAGGCCATCGTCACCGACGACCGGGAGTCGGCCACACGGTTCGTCGACGAGGTGGATGCCGGGGTCGTGATGGTCAACGCCAGCACACGGTTCAACGACGGCTCCCAGCTCGGGCTCGGCGCGGAGGTCGGGATCAGCACCGACAAGCTGCACGCCCGCGGCCCCATAGGCCTCACCGAGCTGACCTCATACAAGTGGACGGTATTCGGAACGGGACAGGTACGTACCTAGAGTCGACCGGCAGCCCCTACCGATAACGGAGTGTTGGGACGGGGCGGACCACATGCAATCAGAGGCACCCTAATGGCAAGATTCTTCTTCGAACGAGAGTGCAGGACCCCGTATTCAGAGTGTTACACGGTCCTGGACGACGACGATCCAATAGGCCGCGTGGACATACACTTCGCCGAGGTGATGATCCACTCCACGGTGAGCATCGGCGAGAGCCTCACGAACGACGACATCCAGGACCTGATCGACGCAATCGACCGTGAGCTGCTGGACGCTATGGGCATCGTAAAGCAGGAGCTCGTGATCCACGTGCACCAGGGGCGCGACCTGGGCGTCTTCACCACGCGGGGCTTCGAGGGCAACGGCGGCCACGAGCGCCTGAACTAATACCAGTTCGCTGTGATGCCGCCGTATATGTGCGGCCAGGGAGTGGGTTCCCGCCCCCGACTGCTCGGGGGCAGGCTCTTCGCGGGAATGACGGCTTTACGGCGCGCTCAAAACGAAAAGGTATAATACCAAGTCACCGTGATGCCGCCGTATATGTGTGGCCAAGGAGTGGGTTCCCGCCCCCGACTGCTCGGGGGCAGGCTCTTCGCGGGAATGACGGCTTTACGGCGCGCTCAAAACGAAATGGTATAACTCCCCGCTTGGGCTGAGCGCCGGGCATCAGGACGCGTGGACGAAGAGCCCCACCCTGCGCCACAGGTCCACTCCCTGCAGCCGCAGAGTGACGACCTCGCCGGAGGCGACAGATCTCGGCAGCTCCGCCCGGACGCGGAAGGGGAACTCCACCAGCTCCAGGAGCGCGGTGCGGCGGCCTCCGCTGTCCAGCACGACCGCCTCGAACAGGTCCGGGCCGCCTGGAGGCATCCGCGCGCCCTCGAGATACTTCAGGAACCAGTACCTCTTCCGCCCCTCCTCGATCCTCGACAGCTCCCTCATCTGCACCTCGGCCCGCTGTGCGACCGATTCCACCTCGTCCGGCGCGTACAGGGGTTTGCCATCGGCCAGGAAACCGCCAATCTGCCGCTGTACGATCAGGTCGGGGTAGCGCCTCAGAGGGGACGTCGCCTGGAGATACGCGCTCACGCCGAGCCCATCGTGCGCCATCGGCTCCGTGGATACTCGCGCCGCCTGCATCCGTCGGGCGACGCTGTAGCGCGTCATAAGCGGCGTGGCCCGCTCGTCGAGCCCAGACAGGCCCGGCATGTCCGAAAGGTCCGGGCGCCGCTGGGACCGGTACACGGCGGGCAGCCCGTTCTCGGAGCAGAACCGGGCAAGGAGCGAGTTGCACAGTATCATCAGCTCGGCCACTATCTGATTGCCGGGCGACGAGCGGTCCCGCAGGCTGACCTCGACCTCCCCCGACGCCCGGACCTTGACGCTCATCTCATGCTGGTCTATGTTGACGGCCCCCTGCTTCTCGCGCTTGAGTCGAAGGGCGTTGGCTAGGCGGCACAGCCCCTCGATCATCGGGCGCCGGCGCCCCCCTGTCTGCACCACCGCATCGACCTCCTCGTATGAGAGGGCCGCGGCGCTCCTGATCGTCGACGGCACCACATGCCAGCTAGACACGTCTCCTTCTCCGGTCAACTCCGCAACCAAGCTGACCGCCAGCCGCTCCTCGCCCGGGTCCAGGCTTCCCGCGCCCCTCGTAAGGGCATCGGGAAGCATCGGTATGGTGCGCTCCGGGAGGTAGAGGCTCGCCATGCGCCGGTCCGCCTCCCGGTCCATCGGCCCCGCTCGAGGCGCAAGCGCCCCCGCGTCCGCGATGTGCACTCCGAGCCGGTAGCCGGACTCCAGGACCTCCAGGGAGAGGGCGTCGTCCCTGTCGGTCGTCTCCTCGTCGTCGATCGTGACCGCGTCGAGGTGGGTGAGGTCCTCCCTGTCCGACCCGCTCGGCGCGAAGGCCGCGGCTATTGCCTGTCCCTCCTCCAGCGCCTCGGACGGGAAGTCCGAACGAATCCCCGCCCTTCGGAGCTCCAGGGACTCGTCCGGGCCGAATACGCCGGAGCTCACCAGCATCTCGAAGCAGGCACGCTGGAGGTCGCGAGTCGCCGGCGACGACGCCTCCACCAGCTCTCTGGCCACCCTGCGGCGGGGAAGGTCCTCGCCGTGGACGGCGTAGCCGACCAGCACATCGACCAGGGACTCCTGGTGGGGGCTCATAGCCTCGGGGAGCCGGCCTGCGGACATGGCATCGACCAGCCCCCGCGCGTCCCGCGCGTTCTCGGCCTCGCGCCGCCGCCTCTCCAGCAGGTTCTCATGGTCTTCCCGCGTTCGCGGCCTGTACTTCCCCGTGCCGCTCAAGAAGAGGTCGGTCGCTCGTTCTAGGCAGAGGAGCAGCGCCGTGAGTTCCAGGGCCCCCGGACTCGCTGGCCAGTAGAGCTCGGCCAGATCCTCCAGCGAGGACTCCTCCTGCTCGTCGGTAAGGACGTCCCACACCTCTGAGAGGTCGATCTCACTGGATGCGTCCCTGGCGTTGTCGCAAAACTCCTCGAAGCGCTCCGCCTCATCCGCCAGAACGCCGGTAGTGAGCATGACCCGCTCGGAAGGAATTCGGGCAACCTTATTCCTACCGAGGAGAACGGAAACTCGCCCGTTCCGCTCTTCACGGAAACGGACGATTGTCACCCCACCACTCAGGCGGGCAACTAGGATTTCGCCCGGAAGCATAGTCCCTCGATTCTAGCATCCTGCCCGAAGTGGGGAGAGATCAGGCGGGGGGCTCTTACCTCTTCCCCGAGGGGGAAGACTGATACCAATTTGGCGTGATGCCGCCATATATGTGCGGCCAGGGAGTGGGTTCCCGCCCCCGACTGCTCGGGGGCAGGCTCTTCGCGGGAATGACGGCTTTACGGTGCGCTCAAAATGAATTGGTATGAGATGGGGGCTCTCGGCTCACCCTGAAGGGCCTCCAAGATGACGTGCTCAACCCCTTCCCATATTCCCAAGAACGTCCGTATTCCAGAATCGCAACACGCGGAAACTCCTCGATTCCAGCCACGCGGTCCTTTCGTTATCGCAGCGACTTCCAGCGTGTTGGCCCCCGTCAAGCTCGACTATCAGCCTCTGCTCGAAACAGAGGAAGTCGACGATGTAAGCGCCAATGGGCTGCTGCCTGCGGAACCGATATCCGGATAGCTGTCGCTTCCGTAGATGTTGCCACAGGAGGCCCTCAGCTTTCGTGGCATTGCGCCTAAGGATTCTCGCTCTATCCTCTGGAATCAGCGGTCCCTTGCCATTCGGAATAGAGTGACCGCTTTCTTTCTCCCATATGGTTTGCGTGCTCAGTGGGCTAGGTGAGAGCCCCCATCCTAACCTTTCCCCTCGGGGGGAAGGGACTTGCGCTAGTTCAGGTCGGCGAGCCTGGGCATGACGTCCTGTTTCAGGATGGTCATCGAGTCGAGCCATTTGTCGCGCGGCTCCCACTCGTGCCCCATCGCCAAGAGAACGCCGAACCCGCCCAGGTCTTCGTACAGCGTGTGGAGCTTCTCGGCCACGTCGTCCGGGCTGCCGACGATGAAGACGTTGTCGACCAGGTACTCCGGCGTCACGTCGGAGTCCGGCATATTGACGTCCACCTTCATGATGTCCAGCATCCGCGCCATAGGCAGGCTGCGAAGGAAATACTGGTCGAAGTCGCGCGCGAGCACGCCGTTGAGCGCCTCGCGGCGCGCGCGAGCCGTCGTGTCCGATATGTAGACCTCGCGGGCGACCCTCCACTGGGACCTGTCGGCGGCGCGCCCGGCCTTCGCCGCACCCTTCTCGACGGCCTCCCAGTGCGTCTTGACCACGCGGGTGGGCACCAGGTTGATGCTGAGCGGCAGCCAACCCCGCTCGCCCGCCATCTCCAGCGTGTCGGACCGCTCGGATACGCCCGCGACGGCCATGGGCGGGTGGGGTACCGTGTACGGCTTGACGTGAAACCTCAGCCCTATCTCGTCTATGGGCTCCGGTATGTTGAAGCGCCAGTGCCTGTGCTCGTAGAGGCCCGGCTTCGGGTCCTCCCACAACTGCAATATCAGGTCGATCGCGTCCTTCGTCAACTCCCTGTGCTCGCCGGTCTTGGGGTCGACGCCGAAGACCTCGAAGTCGCCCGAGAACCCTCCCGAACCGACCCCCCACATGAACCTGCCCTTGGCCATGTGGTCGAGCTGCGCTACGCGGTGGGCGATCATGAAGGGGTTGTGGTTCGGCATGCAGGTGACGCCCGTGCCCAAACCTATGCTCTTAGTCACGCCCAGGGCCTGGGCAATGAAGAGGTCGGGCGCTGGGATGTTCTCCCACTCCGCCGTGAAGTGCTCGCCTATCCACGCCTCGATGTAGCCCAGGCCGTCCAGCGTGACGATCTGCTCCAAGTCGTCCTCCAGCGTCTTCGTGAGGTTCGACCCGGGCGGATGGAGCGGCATGGTGAAGTATCCGACTTCCACGAGAGCCTCCTGGGGGCAGCATGAGCCGACGTACGGCAGTATAGCCAATGCAGTATTGCGATTCCAGCGACCGTCTGGACAGGCAAAGAACGTGTGTGCTATTCTGGTCCTCGGCGGGAAGGGGAGAAGAATGAGCTGTGCGGCTGAAAGTGATCGCCCCACCTTCAGTGCCAGATTTCTAAAGATAAAAGAGGGAATCCCCCTTGGCAGGGCCTTTCCAAAGTCCGTTCGTGGTGAGCCTGTCGAACCACAATTGGGGCCTTCGACAAGCTCAGGCCGAACGGCAAGGTACGACCCTATCTCAACAATGGAAAGGCCCTGCCCCCTTGGAGACGACGTCGAGTTTCGTAATAAGCTATGCTATGGAGTAGGCCTTTGACACCCACAGTACCCAAGTCTATGATGTCGTGCGATTGATTGTAATACCAAGTCACCGTGATGCCGCCGTATATGTGCGGCTAGGGAGTGGGTTCCCGCCTTCGCGGGAATGACGGCTTTACGGCGCGCTCAAAATAAATTGGTATAAGTTTAGGAGGGGAAGATACAGGGTCAAGTCGTCCTGAACCGACATCACTATGTTGGCCATACGAGACACCTGTGGCTAGAGGAGATGCACCATGAGAGACGCTCGGCATATTGCGAATGAGTTCATCCGGCGCTCCAAGGAGCAGAATCGCCTTCTCACCCACATGCAGATTCAGAAGCTGGTCTACTTCGCCCACGCCCGTATGTTAAGCCTCCACGGGCGCCCTTTGATCTCGCAAAACTTTGAAGCGTGGCAATATGGACCCGTAGTGCCTGAACTGTACCGTGCTCTCAGTTACCGCGGAAGTGACAGGGTGGTGGAAGCTATCACTATGAGTACCGAAGCCATCCATAGTGCTCGGGAGAGAGATATAGTGGATTGGAGCTTCAACAAGTACAGCCAACTGAGCAGCCCTGAGCTGTCGAAGTTGACCCACGCGCCGGATGCACCCTGGGCTAGGACGAAAGATCAAAGGGGGACCATCATCCCCAACGATTCGATTGAGTCTTACTACGCCGATGAATGGCGCGAGGAGACCTTGGAGGCCCTCAGACGAGTTCAAAGCAATGACGATCTCATGACGGCGGTGGGTGATGGGATAGCGCAATTTGAATGCGGAGAGTTCAATACCTGTCGAACCCCCGCCGAGTTGGAGAGTATAGTAGCCGTTCGTGCCGGAAGACGCGCCTGAGCTTTCCTGGTCCGTTTATGTTGAAGAGTTCCTGGCGTCATGCGACGACCGAGCTGATGCCATAGCTGCCTTGTTTTCCCTTCTGGCAAATCCTGACGTCGATAACCGTGTCAAGTTTGACTTTGACTATTTCCCTTACAGCGGGAAGCGACAATTGATCGACGATAGTTGGTACATCGTCTACGACGTAGACGATTATAGGAATGTAAGGGTCTACACGATGAGGCGACGATCGGATATTGACCAGTTCCGCCGATTCCTTGAGTGACTGCCTCACCGTGAACGAGCAGGAGATTGTTCCTTCCTCCTTGACCTTCTCCCAACTGCCGGGATTTTCCTAGGCTGTGCCTGAACCGATGCCCATGCTGCGCGCACGACACTTGAGAGAGTAGGGATCCGCCAGGCCAACGCATTGCCTCGGGAACCTATGGGATTGACTCGGCCTGTCCGCATGTCCAGAATGTGAGCGAAACTAGCCTGCCCATACGTGCGTAACGTGCAACTCCCTCACCAGATCATCCATATCCGCCCTCCGAATCCCCTGGGGAGGGCGGCCGCCCCCATTGGCTTGATATTCGTTGCCATGGTCATGGCCCTCGCTGCCTGCTCGGGCCAGTCAGAGCCGCCGACGCCCGAACCCACGGCGACGCCGAAGTCGTTTCCGCCGAGGGAGCTGACTGTTCTCATCGGCGCAGGCGAGAGGACGGCGGCGATCAACGCCTTCTTCCCCCGGCGCCTCAGCATACGCGCCGGCGACACGGTGACCTGGAAGATGAATACCGAGGGCGACCCTCACTCGGTGATCTTCACCGACCAGCCCCCCGAGGACGACGTCATCCCGGTCCCGGGCGAAGGCGGCGGCAGGGGAGATCTCCTTTTCGGAGGAGGCAGCCCTCGTCCGTCCATGCTGAACCCGAAGATCCTCTACCCGACCGCGGACGAGGAGACCCGGGAGGAGGTGTGGAGGGGCTCTGGCTACATCACGTCCGGCATTATGTTCCCGAAGCTCCAGCAGCCGCCCGACATACCGCTCATCGACACTTTCTCCCTTAAGTTCGACCGGCCTGGCGTATTCCCCTACGTTTGCGGTATGCACGACTTCCACAAGGGCGTGATCGTAGTCGAAGAGGCGACCGCGAAAGACGTGCCCGAGCAGGACGAGATAGACCGCATCGCGCGCAAGGAGATCGAGCCTCTCGAAGAGATCACGAACAGCCTCCACGTCATCCAGTCGTCGGACCGCGTGCTTGACAAGGAGCTGGGCCCGGGCGGCACCGATCTCTACGTCGTCGCGGCGGGGATGGGTCCGCCGGAAGCGGAGCTAACCGAGTTCTTCCCGGGCAACCTGACCATCAAGAAAGGCGACACCGTGGTGTGGGTCTCGTCCAGGTGGCACTCCATCGTGTTCAATCCAGGCGGTCCCTTCCCGCCCATGTACACACCGGAGATAGACGACAACAGGCGGGTGCAGATGATCATCAACCCCATCGTGACCCTGCCCGTAAAGGCGGGCCAGCCGTTCCTGGGAGAGGGCATCTACAGCTCGGGATTGATGGGGTACGGGCAGCGCCCCGGCGGCGTCGGCTACTCACTCACCTTCGAGGTGGAGGGCCTGTTCAGGTACCTGTGCCCCGTACACCCGGGCATGGCGGGCACCATCACCGTCAGCGATGACCCAAAAAGAAACGCCTCCCAAATGGGAGACGTCGGCCCAGAGATGCTATCGCTGGGGTGGTAAGTGGATTATGTACGCTGGATACTGCCGTTGTCAACCGGCTCACGGTATGCGCAGGGCCTTTCCAAAGTCGTCACAATGCCATAAGAGGGGGATCTGGGAAATCCCTTCTCCCTCGATGGGAGAAGGTTAGGATGAGGGTGACTGACTTGTATCGGTCAACGGCCCCTCACCCCCGTATCGAGTACGGGGCAGGCTCTAAGCCTCTCCCGCGAAGGGGAGAGGGAACAATGGAAAGGCCCTACGGTATGCGATGTCAAAGATCCAATGCAGCGGATAACAGTATACGTCGATGGGCTCAAGTCCAAAGGGTGGCGGCGCTACTACTGGCTTGACCTTCGCCGCTTGGCCGAGAACCTCCTGAGACCCGGACAGCGGTTGGTGATGGTGCATTATACCAAGTCACCGTGATGCCGCCGTATATGTGCGGCCAGGGAGTGGGTTCCCGCCCCCGACTGCTCGGGGGCAGGCTCTTCGCGGGAATGACGGCTTTACGGCGCGCTCAAAATGAATCGGTATTACTTCACCGCTGGAGTGTTTCCTGAGCTAGGTGACCCTTCCAAGCCGGTTCGACAGAAGATGTACTTGGAGGCGCTGGCGACTCTCCCTGACCTGCACATCCATTATGGCTACCACGTAACCAGGGAGCGACGCTGCTCAAACTGCGGGATCCTCCAGCAGACCTACGAGGAGAAGATGACCGACGTGAACATCGCAGTCGAGCTGCTCGGCGACGCACAGGACGACGCCTTCGACACCGCGATTGTCATTTCCGGAGATGGTGATCTGGCCAGCCCGGTGCGCGCTGTCCGGGACCGCTATCCTGAAAGGCGGATTATTGTCGCCTTCCCACCGGGGCGACATTCTTCAGGTCTACGAAGCGAGGCGACAGCATCATTCACAATTGGCCGCGGGGTGCTGAGCGGGAGCCAGCTGCCGCACCGGATTACCAAGTCCAACGGCTATGTACTGACCCGCCCGCGAGGTTGGGGTTGATGGAACGACGGCGTGAGGCACCGCTGTCTACTTCCTACCGGTGACATTGATGTGACCATCCTTGGACTTTACAGTAAAGCACCCTCGACGCGGCATCCACAAGATCGGGCAGGGCCATCTCCGCCAGGGAGCCGAGCCTGAGATCGAACCGTCCGAACCCCATCGACTCGGTCATGCCGTTCGGGACCACGACGCAGAATAGCCCCGCCGCAACGGCCGCCGCCGCTCCGGTGGGGGAGTCCTCGACCGCCACCGCCCGGTCGGGCGGCACGCCTATCGCGTCTAGCGCCGCCAGGTACACGTCCGGGGCGGGCTTGACCGCCTTCACGTCGTCGCGCGTTTTGATCGCGTCGATGTAGGCGCCCAGGCCGCGGTGCTCCACGTGGCCCTCGACCCACTCGCGCGTCGAGTTGGAGGCGATCCCAACCCTTATGCCCAACCGGCGCGCCGTCGTCAGGTAGTCCATCACCCCTGGGAGCAGTGGGTTCGCGTTTACCTGATCGAGATACCTGCGCCGCCTGCGCGCCCCCACCACGTCCCTGTCCAGGACACGCCCGGTCAGCTCCTCGAGGTGGCTGTAGATGTCGAAGCTTCCTATGCCCGCCCCGATGTAGCCCGACCACAGCTCACGGCTCAGCTCCACGCCCTGGACGCGGAACTCCTGCCGCCACGTCGCGAAGTCCGGCGTCTCCGTGTCGATGATGACCCCGTCGAAGTCGAATACGATGGCCTCTATCGGCATCGGGGCCCCATTTCGCCGCGGTCCCTTGCCGCGACCGTATCCCGTATGAACTCCACTATCTCGGACGTGGGCGTTCCCGGTCCGAATACGGCCCTGACGCCCATCTTCTGCAGGGCGGGCCGGTCCTGGTCGGGAATGATGCCGCCCGCGATCACAGTGACGCCGCTGACGCCCCGCTCGTGGAGCCCCTCGATGATCTGCGGGAACAGCTCCATGTGCGCGCCGGACAGGATACTGAGGCCGACGACATCGACGTCTTCCTCCAACGCAGTGTCGACTATCATCTGGGGCGTCTGCCGGATCCCCGTGTACACCGCCTGGATGCCGGCGTCCCGCAGCGCCCTCACGATGATCTTGGCGCCCCGGTCATGGCCGTCCAGGCCGGGCTTTGCGACCAGCACACGTATTGCAGGCTCGCTCACCGGGGCGTCGTCCTACTTCCGGACCGTACCGGCGTCGACGAGCTCTATGAGCGTCCCGCCCGTCGACTTTGGATGCAGGAACGCGATCATGCCGGCCAGGCCCTCGCGCGGCGCCCTGTCGATAAGCTCTATTCCTTCTTCAGCGCCGAGCCTGTCGAGCGCGCCCTGCAGTCCGTCCACCTCGAAGCAGACGTGGTGAAGGCCCGGGCCTCGCCGCTCGATGAAGCGCGCCACGCCGCCCTTCTGGTCCAGGGGCTGGATCAGCTCCAGCTGCGACCCGCCCACCGGGAGCAGCGCCGCCCGGACACCCTGGTCCTCGATGTCCTCGATCTCCGAAGGGTCGAGTCCGAAAGCGTGGGCATAGAGGTCCAGCGCCTCGTCCATGTCCTCGACCGCGATGGCAACGTGGTTGAGGTGACGGGCCATGCAGGCCGAGCCATTACCCATTCTGACACTCACCATTCACAGCTACATAGTAGCACAGCCCGGCTGCGCCGCCCTTCGGGGCTGCCCACTCCGGCATTGACACTTAGATGCCAAGCCGATAATCTCAATCGGCGTCGGGGGCGGGGCGCCCGGCGGCACAGGACCAACACGGAGGTCGTGAGTGACCTACACGAAGATGAAGTCGTGGCTCGATGACGAGCTTCAGACGATCCGCGACAGCGGGCTGTACAAGGACGAGAAGATCATCAGGACCCCCCAGGGCCCGGACGTGGACACGAGCCAGGGCGAGATGATCAACTTCTGCGCAAACAACTATCTGGGCCTGGCGGACAACCCGGAGATCGAGCGGGCCGTCGCGGACGGACTGGCGAAGCACGGCTTCGGCATGGCGTCGGTCCGGTTCATCTGCGGCACGCAGGACATCCACAAGACGCTGGAGCAGGAGCTTACCGACTGGTTCGGCACCGAGGACACGATCCTCTACACGTCCTGCTTCGACGCCAACACAGGGCTGTTCGAGACGCTGCTCGGGCCCGAGGACGCCATAATCAGCGACGCGCTGAACCACGCCTCCATCATCGACGGCGTGCGCCTGTGCCGCGCCCAGCGCAAGGTCTTCAAGCACACCGACATGGCCGATCTGGAGGAGAAGCTGAAGGAGACCGAGTCGGCCAGGTTCCGCATGATAGCGACCGACGGCGTCTTCAGTATGCAGGGCGACATCGCGCCGCTGTCCGAGATATGCGATCTGGCGGACAGGTACGACGCGCTGGTCATGGTCGACGACTCCCACGCCACGGGTTTCATGGGCCCGAACGGGCTCGGCAGCCCTGACGAGATGGGCGTCCTGGACCGCATCGACGTGCTCACGAGCACCATGGGCAAGGCCCTGGGGGGCGCGTCCGGCGGCTTCACGACCGGCAAGGCGGAGATCGTGGAGTACCTGCGGCAACGGTCCCGCCCCTATCTCTTCTCGAACACCCTTGCGCCGCCCATCGTCACCGGCGCACTGAAGGCCCTGGAGATCGTCAAGGGCAACCCCGGCCTCCGGGAGACCCTGTGGGAGAACACCCGGTACTTCCGGTCGGAGATGTCAGCGCTGGGTTTCGACATCATCCCGGGCAAGCACCCGATAGTGCCCCTCATGCTCAGGGACGAGATCAAGACCGTCGAGCTCGCCGGGGCCGTCAACCGCCGGGGCATATTCGTAGTCGGCTTCAGCTTCCCCGTGGTGCCCAGAGGAGAGGCCCGGATCAGGGTGCAGCTATCCGCGGCCCACACCAGGGAACAGCTGGACCGCGCCATCTCCGTGTTCGCGGAGGCCGGCAGAGAGCTCGGGGTGATATAGGCATGAGCCCGGCGGTAGAGCCGACGGGAATCAAGGTGCGTGAGGAGACCTTGGCTGGGAATCAGCTAGGGATGTTTTCCTCGTCCTTGCCCGAGTCCGGCCACGATGCGGAGGTGTATAGGGATGCCGGTTGCGCTATGGAGTGGCGGGACAACATCGAATTCATGCGGAGGCTGCCGGACGGCTCTGTGAAGCTCATAGTGACCTCGCCTCCGTACAACATCGGGAAGCTGTACGAGGAGCGGGCTCCGCTGGAGAGCTACGTTCAAGGCCAGGCGAGAGTCATCGCCGAATGCGTGCGTCTGCTGCATCCGAAGGGCTCTCTGTGCTGGCAGGTGGGGAACTACGTGGAAGACGGCGAGGTCATTCCCCTCGACGTCGTTCTGTATCCTCTGTTCAAGGAGCACGGCCTCAAGCTGCGCAACCGCATCGTGTGGCACTTTGAGCACGGGCTGCACTGCACTAGGCGACTCTCGGGCCGCTACGAGACGATCAACTGGTTCACAAAGGGGGACGACTACACGTTCGACCTGGATCCGATTCGAGTGCCGTCCAAGTATCCGGGGAAGCGCCACTTCAAGGGGCCGAACACCGGTAAGCTCTCCGGCAACCCAAAGGGCAAGAACCCCAGCGACGTATGGGTATTCCCAAACGTAAAGAGCAACCACGTCGAGAAGACCAGCCATCCCTGCCAGTTCCCGGTGGAGTTGGTGGAGCGCTTGGTCCTCTCGATGACAGAGCCGGGCGATGCCGTCCTGGACCCCCACATGGGGGTCGGAACGTCCGTCGTCGCGGCGCTGATGCACGACCGCAGGGGGTATGGCTGCGACGTCGTGAGAGAGTACGTCGAGATCGCCTGGGAAAGGGTGCGTGCGCTGCGCTCGGGTACACTCAGGACCCGCCCCATGGGAAAGCCAGTCTACGATCCTACGAAGCCAAACGGCGGCCACTGATGCGGATTGACGCCCAGTACTCCCACCTGAACGGCCGGGAGTTCCTCCTCGTCCACCACAAGGACCTTCTGCAAGAGATAGAGGACGTGATTACGTCCGTCGACGCCGAATCATGCCGCACCAAGGTGTCCAAAGAGAAGACCAAGGCAGGCCGCCTCCTCTATTCTCCAGGCGACATGAACAAAGTCATGGCCTCCGGCTTCTGGGAGCGTGGCTGGGAGCAGCGACGGCAGGAGTTCTGGGTGACGGCCGACGAGAAAATAGTGCGGGGCATTGCCAATCTTCCGGCGGACAGGCAGAAGGAGGCTATTGAGGCGGCTGGACATGCCCCAATCCGCTCGTACAACCAGACCGACTTCGTCAAAGAGCGTGTTGCCGTGGAAGTGCAGTTCGGCAAGTATGCTTTCGTGGCCCACGACCTCTTCGTGAAGCACATGGCGTTCTTCGTCTCCGATGTCATCGACGTGGGAGTGGAGATTCTACCAATGAAGGAGCTTGAGCAGTGTATGTCGTCCGGCGTCCCGTACTATGAGCGAGACCTGCTCAACATAATGCGGCAGGGACGCGGCATTCCGGCCGTGCCATTGCTCATCATTGGTGTTGCCCCGTGAGCCGCAGCGTGGCAGTATGACGCAGGACCTCACGCGCCACGTGCAATTATGCGTTACTCGGTCGTAATACATAGTGCAGAGGAGGGTGGTTTCTGGGTGGATGTCCCCGCACTACCCGGTTGCTACTCTCAGGGCGAATCGATAGAGGAGTCCCTTCAGAACGTGAGGGAGGCCATAGAGTTGTATCTGGAGGTACTGGCAGACGAGGGGCGGGATGCACCCCAAGATGCCGATGTCGTGTGTCGGGTGAGTGTGCCAGTATGACGAGTAAGAATCTCCGCCTGGACATCTCCACAGAACTTTCGGGCCGTACCGCCATAGTCACCGGCGCGGGCCAGGGGATGGGCAAGTCTGTGGCGCAGGTGCTGGCTGCTCGCGGGGCGGCTGTAGTGGTCAACGACATCAACGGCGTCCCTGCCGAGCAGACGGCCTCCGAGCTGCGCTCCGATGGAGCCGCCGCCATCGCCGCCGCGGGCGATGTCACGTCGAAGGCCGATGTGGACCGGATGGTCGCCGCGGCCCTGGATGGCTTCGGCGGCGTCCACGTCTTGGTCAACAACGCGGGCATCCTGCGCCCGACACACCTCATCGACATCGAAGAGGACGAGTGGGACCTCGTGGTCGACGCGAACCTGAAGAGCACATACCTGTGCTCCAGGGCCGTGCTGCGGCCCATGCGCGATGCCGGATGGGGCCGCATCGTCAACTTCTCCTCCAGCGCCGGACGCCAGTACAGCACGTTAGGCGGGCCGCACTACTCCGCGGCCAAGGCGGGCATCCTCGGCCTCACGCGCCACCTGGCCAAGGAGGAGGCCGCCAACGGCATCACTGTCAACGCCGTCTGCCCAGGCCTCATCGACACGGAGATGGTCCGCTCGACCATCAGCGACGAGCGGACGCGCCAGTACGCCGAGAGCTTCCCGATTCCCCGCCTCGGAGAGCCGTGGGAGGTCTCCGAGCTGGTGGCCTTCATCGCCTCGGACAGGGCGGCCTATATGACGGGCGTCGCCTTCGACATCAACGGCGGCGACCTGATGATGTAGGGATTTCGTTCACAGGAGACATGGAGACCATAGGGAGCCAGCGCATCAAGATTAACGCCTTCACGCTCGTTCTCTTTCTGGTGGCACTATTCCTTGCGGTCGCTGCGGTCGCCATATTGAGAGGAGAACGCGAGTATTCACAAGAACAGAAAGATAGACTTGAGCATTGCTCGAAATCATTGGTGACAGAGAACATTGAGACGGCAATCAAATACCTATTGAACGATCCTGACAGCTTCCAATGGGTGGAAGCGGAAAGGTTCCGCAGATCCCTATCATCTACATCTATCGATTTGGTGGCATCCATAATAGCTCTCAACATAGCATCTGCCAATTTGTTGAATCCTAACTTGCAATGGACAGAAGGAGTCGGATTGGTCGGCAGGTACGCGGACAGCAATAATACCCGAACAATCATCCTGTCTTCTGAGGACAATAATTTCACCCGACTGGAAGGCATTGGGTATCCGTCCACGAGTCTTGCCATCTACCAAAACACGGCTGTCACTGGCGTCAACTTGTGGGTAGCTGAGTTTCGGGCTAAGAACGTCTATGGTGCCTACGTCACTGAGGGTGCTGGTGGGTATATCCTATCGGAGTCCTGCGACGTCATTGAAGCGTCTATTCTCGGAGAGTGACTAATCTGAGCGAGAGGAGCGCGACCATGGGGGATGTCAGCAAGGAATACAGGGAGGGAACTCTCCGTACGGTCATGTTGAAAATCCATAGGAATTACTATACGGTAGTCTTTGCAAATTCAATTACGGAGTGCACTCACGCAAAGGGCGAGGGACACTCCACTCACTACGAAATACTAGGCCCAAATGGATTGATAAGGACTGGCTTTACATGCTGCGCTGACCGAGCCTTCAAGGATGCGTGGGATGAGATAAAGGAGTTGGCTCCCTGATTGATCAATGCAATGAAATCCATCTCTATGAGTGATTCATTACATCCCTCTATCCTACGTGCTAAGGAGCAGATTGTATGGTGAAGACCAACCGAATATACGACAAGCTGGGGGTGCGCCCCGTAATCAACGCCGGTGGCAACACCACTCTCTGGGGCGGCTCCACGCCCCCTGAGGAAGTCCGACGGGAGATGAATGATGCCGACGACAGCTACGTCGAGATGCAGGAGCTGCTCGACCGATCAGGCGACTACCTCGCCGAGACCCTTGGCGTGGAGGGCGCGCACATCACGTCCGGCTGCTTCGCCGCCCTGGTGCTGAGCACCGCCGCGTGCCTGACGCAGGGAGACATGGACCGCACCGCCCTCCTCCCGGAGACGGGCGCACGCAACGAGATAGTGGCCCTCAGGAGCCTCCGCTATCCCTACCGCAGGAGCCACACCGTGCCCGGCGGGCGGATAGTCGAAGCGGGCGACGAGGACGGGTGCACTGCCCAGCAGCTCGCCAACGCCATCGGCCCGAACACCGCCGCCGTCACATACATCATGCAGCCCGGCACATACGACAGCAGCCTCAGCCTCGACGAGGCCGCGGCCGTGTCCCGCGACCACGGAGTGTCGATCATCGTCGACGCCGCATCGCAGATATTCCCGCTCGACCACTTCCGGCGCACCGCGCAGGCGGGCGACCTCGTGTGCTTCGGCGCAAAGTACGTGGGCGCTCCTCAGTCCACGGGCTTCCTGTGCGGCAAGAAGGACCTGGTCGACGCGGCGGCGCTCCAGGGCTTCATGGGCTTTGAGGCCAGCAGGGGCAACTCGGTGGGGCGGGGTTACAAAGTCGACCGGCAGGACATCGTCGGCGTCGTGTCGGCCATGGAGCGCTGGTTCTCGATGGACCACGAGGCGCGGCTGATCGATACGGGCGAGAGGCTGGAGACGATGGTGAAAGCAGTGGAAGGCATCCCGGGCGTGAACGCCCGGATCACCGACTTCGCCGGCTACGTCCAGCTAGAAGTGCTGGTGACGATCGACGCCGACACCACCGGCAAGGACGCATACTGCGTCGTGGCCGAGCTGCTGGAGGGCGACCCGAGGATCAGGACCAGGGGCGTGACGAGTGGGGACGACACTATATCCATCACCGCCCACACTATGTTCGAGGGAGAAGAGCAGATAGTCGCGGACCGGCTCAGGGAAGTGCTGGGAGCGTAGCAGACGGGCGCCAAAGTCCCTTCCCCCGAGGGAAGGTTTGGGCCTGCCCCCTCGAAAGCGGGGGGTGAGGCTGATCCAAGGAGCAAGCATGACAGCAACAGGGGCCGACATATACGCAAAGATGGGCGCGAGGGCAGTCATCAACGCCCAGGGCAACCGTACCGTGCTCGGCGGTTCGGCCACCGTGCCCGAGGTCACAGAGGCGATGGCCGCCGTCAACGACACCTACATCGAGATGGCCGAGCTGCTGGCGCGGTCGGGCGAGTACATCGCCGACCTGCTCGGCGTGGAAGCGGCCTACGTCACATCCGGCTGCTCCGCGGCCCTCGCATTCAGCGCCGCAGCCTGCATGACAGGGCGCGACCTCGACAAGATAGCCCGGATACCCGACACGACGGGCATGAAGAACGAGATAGTCATACAGAAGGCCCAGCGCTACAGCTACGACCGCAGCTTCACAGTTCCCGGAGCGAGGCTCGTCGAGGCCGGCGACGAGGATGGGTGCTCACGTGAGCAGCTCCAGAAGACTATCGGGGACAACACCGCCGCCGTCGCCTACCTCGTCCGGCCGGGCGACCCGGACTCGGTGCTGACGCTGGAACAGGCCGTCGAGATAGCCCACGACGCGGGCGTACCCGCCATAGGCGACGCCGCCGCGCAGATCTACCCCCTCGACTACTTCCGGCGCAACGCCCAGGGCGCAGACCTGGTCTGCTTCGGCGCCAAGTACATGGGCGCACCCCAATCGTCCGGCTTCCTGTGCGGCAAGAAGGAGCTGGTGGAGGCCGCTTCGGACCAGGGCTTCATCGCCTTCCAGGAGAATGGCGGACGCTCCTTCGGACGCCCCATGAAGCTGGACAAGCAGGAGGTGGTGGGCGTCGTCACAGCCGTCGAGCGATGGCTGACGATCAACCACGAGGACCGCCTGCTGGGATACGAGGAGCGCCTCGAGAGCGTGCAGCAGGAGCTGGGGGCAGCCCCCGGCGTCCATACCGAGATCGAGAAGGTGCCCCAGTACTACGGCTCCACCCTCAACGTCACCTTCGACACCGACGTTGTCGGCAAGACGGCCCAGGACATAGCCGACGAGCTGGACTCGGGCACCCCCCGCATCTGGGTCTCGGTCGTAGACGAGCGGACCCTCACCGTCAACACCCACGCCCTCAACGAAGGCGAGGAGCTCATCGTAGCCGAGCGCATCCGGACCGCCGCGGGCGGGTAGATGCTGGCTGGGGCCGCGTGGGCTATTATGTCCCTGAACCCCGCCGGAGGAGCGTTCTGGGCACATTCACGCATCCCATAACCCTATACTCGCCGCTGGGCGACCGTAGGGAAACCGTCGAGGCCATGGTCGATACAGGCTCGACGTTTACGGTCGTGCCTGGCGCCATATTGGAAGCCCTCGGCGTGCCGCCACGCCGGGCGGTCAACCTGAAGCTCGCAAACGGACAGGTAGTGGAGCGAAGGGTCGGCACGGTGACGGCTGAGATCGACGGCGAGCAGGAGTCCATCATCTGCGTGTTCGGGGACGCCGAGGCCACTCCCCTGATCGGAGCGGTGACGCTCGAGTCGTTCCTGCTGGCCGTCGATCCCGTAGCCCAACACCTGGTCCCGACAGAAGGCTACTGGTTCAGCTCCTGCTGATTCGCCCCGTATTCCCGCTCTCTGTGGTGAACATGCGAACGGCCCCCGAATCGGCTTCGGGGGCCGTGTTGTGTGCGAAGGCTGCGGGGGCCGGACTCGAACCGGCGACCTTTGGGTTATGAGTCTAACAAGAGCAGTTCTCTTTTGATATGCTCAGATACCATTAACACACGTCCTGCTGTTCAGTCAGTGACCGTTTCCTTGCTGGCGTCCCGTCCTGTTCCCTGCCAACCCAAAGAATCCGTGACCAATCGGTGACCAAGTGAGCCTCGGTGGCACGCCCGGAGGTTCAGCCTACCGGGTGCCGGGTCGACGGCATCCAGACGCTAATGGGGGTGGTTCGAGTCTCAAGAAACTAGTCCTACTCTGACTATAGACAGAACAGTCTTCGAACTTCGAACTGTGGCTGGGTGCTTTGTAGGGCCACTTGGACGATTCACGGAGTCTCTAAGGCCCGTTCGATCCACGCCGCGGCCGGCGCTGATTGAGGCGAACACGCCGGAAGGAAGACCTGACTCGACAGTCACTAGTGCTGGCGCAGGCGCTGGTGCTAGGGCAGGCGCCGGCGGGCGGCGTGGCTTGGCCATCTTCATCATTCGCCCCAGCAGGCGACGGAGCCGTCCTCCTTCAAACCGCAGTTATAAGGGCTCCCGGCACTGACGGAGAGGAAGCTGCCGGCTGGCGGCGTGGCTTGGCCATCTTCATCATCGCCCCAGCAGACGATGGATCCGTCTCCCTTCACTCCGCAGGTGTGGAACCCCCCGGCGCTGACCGAGCGGAAGAAACCTGTGGGTGGCGTGGCTTGGCCATATCCATCACTGCCCCAGCAGGCGACGGATAAGTCCACCTCCCAACCGCAGGTGTGGAGAAACCCGGCGCTGACCGAGAAGAAGGTACCGGCGGGTGCCGTGGCTTGGCCGAAGTCATTTCGGCCCCAGCAGGCGACGGATTGGTCCACCTTCAACCCGCAGGTGTGGTAGATCCCGGGGCTGACCGATAAGAAGATACCGGCGGGCGGCGTGGCCTGGCCATCTTCATCCAAGCCCCAGCAGGCAACGAATCCGTCCACCTTCACCCCGCAGGTGTGGAGACCCCCGGCGCTGACGGAGAGGAAGGTACCGGCGGGCGGCGTGGCCTGGCCGTATTCATCCAAGCCCCAGCAGGCGACGGCTCCGTCCTCCTTCAACCCGCAGGTGTGGACCCCCCCGGCGCTGACCGAGAGGAAGGCACCGGGGGGAGGCGCGGCTTCGCCCCATCGATTTCGGCCCCAGCAGGCGACGGATCCGTCCTCCCTCAACCCGCAGGCGTGATCCCCCCCGGCGCTGACCGAGGCGAACACGCCGGAAGGCAGACCTGACTCGACAATCACTGTTGCTGGCGCAGGCGCAGCTGCTGGGGCAGACGCCGCGGAGGGCGTGGCCTGGCCACTTTCGTTCAAGCCCCAGCAGGCGACGGATCCGTCCTCCTTCAACCCGCAGGTGTGGAGAAACCCGGCGCTGACGGAGAGGAAGGTATCTGTGGGCGCCGTGGCTTGGCCGGAGTCATTTCGGCCCCAGCAGGCGACGGATCCGTCCTCCTTCACCCCGCAGGTGTGGTCGGACAAGGCACTGACCGAGAGGAAGGTGCCGGCGGGCGGCGTGGCCTCGCCGTAATCATCCGAGCCCCAGCAGGCGACGGATCCGTCCTCCTTCACCCCGCAGGTGTAGTCGGACCCGGCGCTGACCGAGAGGAAGGTGCCGGCGGGCGGCGTGGCCTCGCCGTAATCATCCGAGCCCCAGCAGGCGACGGATCCGTCCTCTTTCACCCCGCAATTGTGCCCCCCCCCAGCGCTAATTGAGAGGAAGAGTTGAGCCGTCGTTTCGGTAAGCGGGATAGTGGTAGGTGTTGCGGTAGGCGGGATGGTGGTAGGTGTTGCGGTAGGCGGGATGGTGGTAGGTGTTGCGGTAGGCGGGACGGTGGTAGGTGTTGCGGTAGGCGGGACGGTGGTAGGTGTTGCGGTAGGCGGGACGGTGGTAGGTGTTGCGGTAGGCGGGATAGTGGTAGGTGTTGCGGTAGGCGGGATGGTGGTAGGTGTTGCGGTAGGCGGGATGGTGGTAGGTGTTGCGGTAGGCGGGATGGTGGTTGGCGTTGCGGTAGGCGGGATGGTGGTTGGCGTTGCCGTAGGCGGGATGGTGGTTGGCGTTGCCGTAGGCGGTGTGCTGGTGACTGAAGGGACCACTCCAGGCACACTACGACCAGTTGGAGCCGAAACGCCCTCCTGTGCGTCCTCAATTGACTCGTCGACCTCTTCGCTTGCCCAATCTCCTAAGCAAGCGGGGAGGGACGCGAGCAGTAAGATTGCACCGGCTATTGCCACGCCGAGTTTCATCGTTACGCTCCCATTTTCCACTGCGACCTTAGACACATCCTAGGGTACACGCTCTCTTGAACCAACTAAAGCAACTGTACCTTCACAAGTTGTCC
Source organism: Dehalococcoidia bacterium (assembly GCA_965222445.1). GTDB lineage: Bacteria > Chloroflexota > Dehalococcoidia > Lucifugimonadales > CAJWER01. The sequence goes on from CBDCTY010000002.1 coordinate 335,680, forward strand.
AGGAACGGATGGGGCACGCTAGTATTCAACACACCCTAGACATCTACAGCCATGTAACGCCGGGGCTGCAGGAGGCCGCAGCCTTGCGGTTCGACGAGGGGTTCGAAAAGTTTGCGGAAGGAGTTGTTGGGCAGGGCACCGTGACCAATCCGTGACCATCGGGACATAAAATCAGCCCCTGATTGAATCCAGGGGCTGATTTTATGGATAACTGTGGTTGCGGGGGCCGGACTCGAACCGGCGACCTTTGGGTTATGAGCCCAACGAGCTGCCGCTGCTCCACCCCGCGGTGTTGTAACTGAATCCTGCGAATAGTTGAGCCTTGATGTGGGTCAAGTCCTCGGTCGATTAGTACCGCTCAGCTGAATCCCTCACGGGACTTACACCTGCGGCCTATCCACCCCGTAGTCTACGGGGGACCTTACTCCCGACCGAAGTCGGGATGGGAGATCTTATCTTGGGGTTGGCTTCGTGCTTAGATGCTTTCAGCGCTTATCACATCCGGACATGGCTACCCGGCGATGCTCCTGGCGGAACAACCGGTACACCAGAGGTCCGTCCTTCCCGGTCCTCTCGTACTAGGGAAAGCTCCCCTCAAATCTCCTGCGCCCACGACGGATAGAGACCGAACTGTCTCACGACGTTCTGAACCCAGCTCGCGTGCCGCTTTCACCGGCGAACAGACGGACCCTTGGGAGTTGCTTCGCCCCCAGGATGCGGCGAGCCGACATCGAGGTGCCAAACCTCGCCGTCGATGTGAACTCTTGGGCGAGATTAGCCTGTTATCCCCGGGGTAGCTTTTATCCGATAAGCCACGGCCCTTCCACACGGTACCGTGGGATCACTTTGCCCGACTTTCGTCTCTGTTCGACTTGTAGGTCTCACAGTCAGGCCCCCTTATGCCAATGTACTCTACGGGTGATTTCCATCCACCCTGAGGGGACCTTTGGGCGCCTCCGTTACCTTTTAGGAGGCGACCGCCCCAGTCAAACTGCCCACCTGGCAGGGTCCTCCGGTTTTGACGGAGTTAGGGCCGAGAACACAGAAGAGCGGTATTTCAAGGTCGACTCCACCCCGACTAGCGTCGAAGCTTCATAGTCTCCCGCCTATCCTACACATCTGTGACCCCAGTCCACTGCCAAGCTACAGTAAAGCTCCACGGGGTCTTTTTGTCCTGTCGCGGGTAGCCAGCATCTTCACTGGCCTTGCAATTTCACCGAGCCCCTCGTTGAGACAACGCCCAGGTCGTTACGCCATTCGTGCGGGTCGGAACTTACCCGACAAGGGATTTCGCTACCTTAGGACCGTTATAGTTACGGCCGCCGTTCACCGGGGCTTCGGTTCAGAGCTTCGACCAACGAATCGGTCTAACAATTCCCCTTAACCTTCCGGCACTGGGCAGGCGTCAGCCCCTATACATCGCCTTTCGGCTTAGCAGAGACCTGTGTTTTTGATAAACAGTCGCCTGGGCCCCTTCACTGCGGCCCACAAAGGCTTTGCCCGGCTTGCGGACTCACCCCATGGGCACCCTTTATCCCAAAGTTACAGGGCTAGATTGTCGAATTCCTTAACGAGGGTTCTCTCGTTCACCTCGGGATGTTTACCCCAGCCTACCTGTGTCGGTTTGCGGTACGGTCACCAGCACTCTTGCAACGAGGCTTTTCCTGACGGCCTAGGATCAGCGGAATCCCTCAGGGCGTAAGCCCTAGAGTCTTCACTCCTCTCAGCTCTTCGCGCCAGAACGGATTTGCCTGTCCTGGCTTGGCCTACGGGAGCGAACGCACCATGTCCGATGGGCACGCTCTACCTACCTGTCCGTGTCCCCCCTTTGCTTTGAATCGAGTACCCGTGGTACGGGAATATTAACCCGTTGTCCATCGCCTTCGCTTTTGCGCTACGGCTTAGGCCCGACTTACCCTACGTCGATCAGCGTTGCGTAGGAAACCTTAGGCTTTCGGTGTCCTGGATTCTCACCAGGATTGTCGCTACTCATGCCGGCATTCTCACTTCCCAGCGCTCCACCCGGACTCACGTCCGAGCTTCGGTGCACTGGCAACGCTCCCCTACCCCTCCCGGTTCTAGACCGGAAAGCCGCGGCTTCGGTGGTGGACTTGAGCCCCGTTACATTTTCGGCGCAAGACCCCTCGACTAGTGAGCTGTTACGCACTCTTTAAAGGGTGGCTGCCTCTAAGCCAACCTCCTAGCTGTTTTAGTGGTCTCACTTCCTTTCACACTTAGTCCACACTTCGGGACCTTAGCCTGCGGTCTGGGCTGTTTCCCTCTCGACCCTGGAGCTTATCCCCCAGAGTCTCACTCCCAATGATCATCTTAGGGCATTCGTGGTTTGGTTGAGTTTGGTAAGCTCACGCTCCCTAGCCCATCCAGTGCCCTACCTCCCCAAGACTTCATTGAGGCTGCACCTAAATACATTTCGGGGAGAACCAGCTATCTCCGGGTTCGATTGGCATTTCACCCCTACCCACAGCTCATCCCAGCCTTTTGTACCAGACACGGGTTCGGTCCTCCACTCCGATATTATCGGGGCTTCAACCTGGCCATGGGTAGCTCACCCGGTTTCGGGTCTAATCCAGACAACACACCGGACTCAATGAGGATTCGGCCTCCGGCTTCGATTCCGGACACTGCGTCCACGCGACGAATCGCGTTTCGGCCGCACCCGGCGCCTCCCCCTTCGGCTCTGTCCCCGCCCAGCTCACGCCCTATTAGGACTCGCTTTCGCTACGGCTCCAGAACTGATGTTCCTTAACCTAGCTGCCTAGATTAACTCGCCGGCTCATTCTTCAATAGGCACACGGTCAGTCCCGCCGGGCCGAAACCCGGCATTGGAACCTCCCACGGCTTGTAAGTCTACGGTTTCAGGTCTATTTCACTCCCCTCCCGGGGTTCTTTTCACCTTTCCCTCACGGTACTGGTTCACTATCGGTGGCCAAAGGTATTTAGCCTTGGAGGGTGGTCCCCCCAGATTCCCACAAGATTCCTCGTGTCCCGTGGTACTCAACAGCGCGCCAGGAGTCCCCTGCCTTTCGCCTACGGGACTATCACCCTCTATGGTCATCCCTTCCAGGCTTGTTCGGCTAAACAGGGGGTTTGTGACTCCTCTCCTCGTTCTGAGGCCGAGGTAGGCGCGTGTTACAACACCTCGACGGCATAGGACCTCAGTCCGTTAGGCCGCCGCGGTTTGGGCTCTTCCCCTTTCGTTCGCCACTACTCAGGGAATCTCGGTTGATTTCTATTCCTCGAGGTACTTAGATGTTTCAGTTCCCTCGCTTACCTTCCCGATGAACAGGATGTCCCGGCATGACCCGGCGACGGGTTTCCCCATTCGGGCACCCCCGGCTAAGCTTGCTAGACAGCTAACCGAGGCTTTTCGTAGTCTTGCCACGCCCTTCTTCGGCCCTTGGCCCCAAGGCATCCACCGTAGACCCTTACTAACTTGACCCACATCAAGGATCAATTATTCGCGCAGGATTCAGTTGTTAAAGTACAGGATCGGCAGTCAACGACCCGCCCGTCGGGGCAACGCCGCTTTCCGACGATGACTAGTGCCGGCTGGCCTCCCTTCCATGCCTACCGACCCTGAGGTGGTAAACGCGTGTGGCTGCCTCCGACGCAGGCCATTATAGCATCCCCCTGTCGCAGGTCAAGGGTTTGTCCACGCCAGATTCCCCAGCTCCACGCCAGATTCCCCACCTAAGATAAGAGGAAGACCTCGTTGGAGCCCGACGCGATGCGGGCTAATACCAAGTCACCGTGATGTCGCCGTATATGTGCGGCCAGGGAGTGGGTTCCCGCCCCCGACTTCTCGGGGGCAGGCTCTTCGCGGGAACGACGGAGGTGGGGAATCCGGGCAGACCCCAGATCCACCACCTAATACCAATTAGGTGTGATGCCGCCATATATCCATGAACCTGGTTGCTACGCCCTTCGACAGGATCAGGGCAGGTTTACGGCAGTGACTGGGGAAGGCGGGTTACAAACCCGCCGCTACGAATTGAATTGACGGCGTAGTCACAATGAATTGGTATAATTTGGACGGGCGGCGTGACGGACTGCCTCTGAGGCTATGGCTGTGTACCTTGCCGGGGATGGGTTCCCGCCCCCGACTTCTCGGGGGCAGGCTCTTCGCGGGAATGACGGAGGTGGGGGATTTGGGAGACCCCAGATCCACCACCTGATTTGCACGGGCGGCGTGACGGACTGCCTCTGAGGCTAAGGCTGTGCACCTTGCCGGGGATGGGTTCCCGCCCCCGACTTCTCGGGGGCAGGCTCTTCGCGGGAACGACGGAGGTGGGGAATCCGGGCAGACGACGTTGGCTTGACAAGCCTCGTCAGATGTGTAGGATTCCAGCGGCGTGGAATTTCAGAGGGAGATACGCGTTTGAAACCCGCCCTGTCGTAGTAGGACGCCGATCCAATCACTGGTGAGTGGGCTACCCTATCACGCTAATCCCGGTTGCCCTCACTTCAAAGATTTCGGACTACTAGACGAAGCGAGAAACATGGACCCAAAGGAGCCTGCGACATGAGACTTGGGCGGCTGGCCACTCTCGGAATAGCCATCGTTCTCCTCGGCGTGGTGGCGACGTTCGCCTCCAGCGTCGTCCTGGCGACGGAGGACGCCTGCGCCAGCGGGGGCGCGGTGGCTGATCCCGACAACAATCCCGGCCTGGTGGCCGACTGCGCGGCGCTGCTGGCGGCGCGCGACACCCTGGCGGGCACCGCCACCCTCAACTGGGCGGCGGAGACTCCCATCGCCGAGTGGGATGGGGTCATCGTCGAAGGGACACCCGCGCGCGTCACCGAGCTGAGTCTATCCAGGATGGAGATTGACCGGTGAGATACCAGTGGAGCTGGGCAACCTCTCCAGCCTGGAATGGCTGTTCCTCCAAAGCAACGAGTTGACTGGGGAGATACCGACCGAGCTGGGGGACCTCTCCAGCCTGGAACGGCTTGTCCTCTCCAGCAACCAGTTGACTGGGGAGATACCGACCGAGCTGGGGGACCTCTCCAGCCTGGAATGGCTTATCCTCTCCAGCAACGAGTTGACTGGGGAGATACCGACCGAGCTGGGCAACCTCTCCAGCCTGGAATGGCTTATCCTCTCCAGCAACGAGTTGACTGGGGAGATACCGACCGAGCTGGGGGACCTCTCCAATCTGGAGAGGCTTATCCTCCTCAGCAACCAGTTGACAGGAGTGCTTCCTCAGAGTTTGACAGGCCTATCGGCGCTGGAGTCGTTTCACTTCTATAACAACCCAAGTCTTTGCGCGCCGATTGATGAGGCATTCCAGGCATGGCTCCAGGGCATAGCCTCAGCCATTGGCAGCAGCTGCGCGACGGTGGACTCGGTGGAGGACCGGGCGGTGCTGGTCGAGCTTCACGGTTCCATGGAAGGGGAGAACTGGACCGCCAACACCAACTGGCTGAGCGAACGGCCAATCAGGGAGTGGCACGGTGTCACCATTGATGCGAGCGGACGGGTCAATGGGCTGGTGCTCTTGGGGAACGGGTTGACTGGGGAGCTGCCGACGGAGCTGGTCGAGCTCTCCAACCTGACACGGCTGTACCTCCAAAGCAACGAGTTGACGGGGGAGATACCGACGGAGCTGGGGAACCTCTCCGACTTGCTAGAGCTGTCCCTCTCCAGCAACCAGCTAATGGGTGAGATACCGACGGAGCTGGGGAACCTCTCCGACTTGCAGACTCTGAACCTCTCTGGCAACCAGTTGACGGGGGAGATACCGACGGAGCTGGGGAACCTCTCCGACTTGCTAGAGCTGTCCCTCTCCAGCAACCAGCTAATGGGTGAGATACCGACGGAGCTGGGGAACCTCTCCGACTTGCAGACTCTGAGCCTCTCTGGCAACCAGTTGACGGGGGAGATACCGACGGAGCTGGGGAACCTCTCCACCCTGACACGGCTGTACCTCCAAAGCAACGAGTTGACTGGGAGGATACCGACGCAACTGGGCAGCCTCTCCACCCTGACATGGCTTGTCCTCTCCAGCAACCAGCTGACGGGGGAGATACCGACGGAGCTGGGGAACCTCTCCGACTTGCAGACTCTGGGCCTCTCTGGCAACCAGTTGAGTGGGGAGCTTCCTCAGAGTTTGACGGGGCTCACGATGTTGGCGAGGCTTTTCTTCGACAGCAACGCAGGGCTCTGCGCGCCAACCGACGAGGCATTCCAGGAGTGGCTCCAGGGCATAGCCTTCGTCAGCGGCAATAGCTGCGCGAGGGTGGACTCGGTGGAGGACCGGGCGGTACTGGTCGAGCTCTACAATGCAACGGGCGGGGCCAATTGGACGAACAACACCAACTGGCTGAGCGACGAGCCGATGCGCGAATGGCACGGCGTCACCACCGACGAAGACGGACGGGTCGCTGGATTGTCCCTCTCCAGCAACCAGCTGACTGGGGAGATACCGACAGTGCTGGGCAGCCTCTCCAACCTGCAAACGCTGAATCTCGATAACAACCAGTTGACTGGGGAGATACCGACAGTGCTGGGCAGCCTCTCCAACCTGACACGGCTGTACCTCCAAAGCAACGAGTTGACTGGGGAGATACCGACCGAGCTGGGGAACCTCTCCACCCTGACATGGCTGTTCCTCTATGGCAACCAGTTGACTGGGGAGATACCGACGGAGCTGGGGAACCTCTCCGACCTCACAGGGCTGTCCCTCTCCAGCAACCAGCTGACTGGGGAGATACCGACGGAGCTGGGCAACCTCTCCAACTTGCAGACTCTGGGCCTCTCTGGCAACCAGTTGAGTGGGGAGCTTCCTCAGAGTTTGACGGGGCTCACGATGTTGGCGAGGCTTTTCTTCGACAGCAACGCAGGGCTCTGCGCGCCAACCGACGAGGCATTCCAGGAGTGGCTCCAGGGCATAGCCTTCGTCAGCGGCAATAGCTGCGCGAGGGTGGACTCGGTGGAGGACCGGGCGGTACTGGCCGAGCTCTACAATGCAACGGGCGGGGCCAATTGGACGAACAACACCAACTGGCTGAGCGACGAGCCGATGCGCGAATGGCACGGCGTCACCACCGACGAAGACGGACGGGTCGCTGGATTGTCCCTCTTCAGCAACCAGCTGACGGGGGAGATACCGACGGAGCTGGGGAACCTCTCCGACCTGACATGGCTGTCCCTCTCCAGCAACCAGCTGACGGGGGAGATACCGACAGTGCTGGGCAGCCTCTCCAACCTGCAAACGCTGGAGCTCGATAGCAACCAGCTGACGGGGGAGATACCGACGGAGCTGGGGAACCTCTCCGACCTGACATGGCTGTCCCTCTCCAGCAACCAGCTGACGGGGGAGATACCGACGGAGCTGGGCAACCTCTCCGACTTGCAGACTCTGAACCTCTCTGGCAACCAGTTGACGGGGGAGATACCGACGGAGCTGGGGAACCTATCCGACCTCACATGGCTGTCCCTCTCCAGCAACCAGCTGACGGGGGAGATGCCGACGGAGCTGGGCAACCTCTCCGACTTGCAGACTCTGAACCTCTCTGGCAACCAGCTGACGGGGGAGATACCGACGGAGCTGGGGAACCTCTCCGACTTGCAGACTCTGAACCTCTCTGGCAACCAGCTGACGGGGGAGATACCGACGGAGCTGGGGAACCTCTCCGACCTGACATGGCTGTCCCTCTCCAGCAACCAGCTGACAGGGGAGATGCCGACGGAGCTGGGGGACCTCTCCAACCTGTTAGAGCTGTACCTCAGTGGGAACCAGTTCACCGGATGCATCCCGGGTGAATTGCTTCGCTTCCTGGACACAACCGCCAACGACCTCAACGAGCTGGGACTGGTGTTCGACTGCGGCGTACTGCTTGCCGCCCGGGACACCTTGGCAGGGAGCGCCACGCTGAACTGGGAGGCGGATACTCCCGTCGCACAGTGGGAGGGAGTCACCGTTCGGGGCAACCCGCAACGTGTGGCGCGGCTGGACCTTCGCGGGATGGGACTCGACGGAACGATTCCGGGTGAATTGGGTCTGCTCTCGAATCTCATCCTCCTGAACCTCCGCACCAACCAGTTGAGTGGGACCATCCCTGCCGAGCTGGGCAATCTGATAAGCCTGGAGAGGCTGTTGCTCCATGACAACCAGCTGACCGGACCCATTCCTAACCTGAGTAACGTCAGCAACCTGAAGATCCTGTGGCTGTCGGGCAAGGAGATGGCCCTGACAGGCCCTGTTCCATCATGGCTGAACTCGATGAGCAGCATGGAGTCGCTGAGCCTCTGGGGCAACGAGCTGAGCGGTCCGATACCGTGCCTGACGGGCATGACGAGCCTGAAGCTGCTGAAGCTCCAGAGCAACAACCTCTCGGGCGGCGTCCCGGCGTGTATGGGGGCCATGAGCAGCACCCTCGGTAGCCTGTACATCCATCTCAACCCGCTGGGCGGGACGATACCGCCGGAGCTGGGCCGGCTCACCCGACTGAGGCGTCTGTGGATCCACAGCAGCGGCCTGACGGGCTCGATACCGCCGGAGCTGGGGAACATGACCGGTCTCTTGGGCCTGAACCTCCGCGACAACGACTTGACTGGCCCTATCCCGGCTGAGCTGGGCGGCATGACCAACATGCGAAAGCTGAGGCTGCACAACAACGATTTGACGGGCAGTATCCCTACGGAGCTGGGCAACCTGAGCAACCTGACGGACCTGTGGCTCTCAGGGAACGGGTTGAGCGGTCCGATCCCGGCCGAGCTGGGCAGCCTGGACAAACTGAAGCAGCTGAGCCTCAAGAACAACGAGCTCAGCGGTGACATCCCGGCTGCGCTGGGCAACCTGGCCGATACGTTGACCCATCTGTTCCTCGCCGGCAACAGCGGCCTCACAGGGTGCGTTCCATCAAGGTTGGCGGCTGTGGAGAACAGTGACACAGATGCGCTCGGTCTGGAGGCCTGCGTGTCCACCTCACGTTCTCTATTGGCGTTTACCTCCGACCGGGACGGGGCTGGTGACATATACGTCATGGAGGCGGACAGGTCCGGCGTCAGGAAGATCATGGACGACAGAGAGTGGCACTTCTTCCCGGCGTGGTCGCCTGACGGGAACCGGCCGCCCGCTTCGCCATTCCGGCCCGCCTGAGCTCGGGCAATCGCAAGCCGGAATCCAGTCCTACTCGGGAATTAGGGAAGCCGCCTTGGATTCCCGCCCAGTGACGGACTACGGCCCATGTTTGCTCCCGAATGACGGCGGCGGCTATCATGCGTCCGCGAGCGGCGCACCTCCTGAACTGAACCAGTCTCTCACGTGTCAGGGCCGAGGGAGAGTTGTCGCTCCAGATGAAATCGCGAGGTAGCGTCTCATGCCACTAAAGCTGGTCAACTGGAATGTCAGATGTGCTACGCCCGGGTCATGGAAGAGGGCTCCTGAGATACGTAGGCGCATCGAGCAACATGCCCCCGAGGTCATATGTCTCACCGAGGCACACCCCAAGCTCGTGGACTCAGAGGCGCACCCTGAGTTGTGGACTCAAGAGGGCTACACCATCTGCTCGCAGCCCTACGATGGAGGAGATATACGGAAGGTCCTGCTGTGGTCGAAGGAGCCGTGGAAAGAGGTTGATTGCGTGGGTAGCAACTCGCTTCTACCCGGACGATTTGTGTCCGGCGTTACGCAGACTTCTGTGGGCAAGGTGACGGTTATCGGGATCTGTATTCCCTTTCGCGGATCACGGGCTGAGGCTAGACGCGGGTCGGAACGCAAGAAGTCGTGGGAAGACCATAAGCAGTATCTAGCAGGTCTCACTCATGTGCTCGAACGGACTCCCGCCAAGCGGCTGATAGTGGTGGGGGACTTCAATCAACGGATTGGGCAAGTCAGATACGCGCCGCCCCCCGACGTTCGCGCAGCGCTCCGGAGCGCCATGCCGCCGCACATGACGATTGTAACCTCGAAGGTTGGCTTTCAGGGACGCAGCTGCATTGACCATATTGCCCTGAGTGAGGACCTGGCAGCCGAGTCATTGGGTGTGATAAGCAACATGGATGGCGGCACCAAGTTGTCGGACCACTTTGGGGTTGTCGCCGAAGTGTTCGCCCAGAACCCCCGATAGCGCGTGGGTCGCGCCCCTCTAGCCGGCCGGACATCAGGCCGGGCCTCGGAAGGCTGGCTTGAGGCGCCGAACGGATTCCAGGCGGCGCTCGGCGAGCCGGGTTGCCGCGACGTGAGGCGGCACGTCCTCGGCCCGCGACGCTTCTATCACCCGCGCGGTCGTGTCGTATAGGCGCTCCGTCATCTCGCGGGCACGGTCCGCTCTGTACACGCCCCCTATCTCGGAGGCGACGGTGATGATGCCCCCGGCGTTGATGACGAAGTCGGGGGCGTAGAGTATGCCGCGGCGGTGAAGCTCCGCGCCGTGCTCGTCGGCCAGCAGCTGGTTGTTCGCGCCTCCCGCGACCACCTCGCAACGCAGGCGGGGTATCGTATCGTCGTTCAGCACGCCGCCCAGCGCGCACGGCGAGAAGACGTCACACTCCACGTCGTATATCTCGTCCGCGTCCACGACCTCGGCGCCCATTTCAGCAGCCTGCCCGCGCGCGTCCTCGTAGATGTCCGTGACGACGAGCCGCGCACCCTCTTCGATCAGGTGGGACGCCATCTGCTGCCCGACGTGTCCGAAACCCTGCACGGCGATTGTGCGCCCACCCAGGTCGTCGTCGCCCCACACGGCCTTGGCGGCGGCCTTCATGCCCAGGTAGACTCCCAGGCCGGTGAGTATGGACGTGTCGCCGCTGCCGCCCATCGAAAGGGGCAGTCCGACGACGTGCCGCGTTTCCTGGGCGATGGGTTCGAGGTCCGCCGGCGTCATCCCGACATCCTCGGTCGTGATGTAGCGGCCCCCCAGGCTGTCGACGAAGCGTCCGAAGGCGCGCAGCAGGGCCTCCGTCTTGTCGGTCCGCGGGTCGGCCCAAATGAGCGCCTTGCCTCCGCCGAGGGGCAGACCGGCCACGGCTGACTTGTAGGTCATGGCTCGCGACAGCCGCAGCACGTCGGTGACGGCGGCCTCCTCCGTCGCGTGGGGCCATATCCTCACCCCGCCGCAGGACGGACCCAGGGTCGTGTCGTGTACGGCGATGAAGGCCTTCAGGCCGGCTGACGGGTCGCTGCCGGTGACGAGCAGCTCGTGGCCGAACTCCGTCATGTGGGCGAGTGTGTCCAATCCAGACCTCCGCAACTACAAGGGCTATATGTCCATGTTAGCAATCCTGCGGGGCCCCCTGCCGAAAAGGGGCGCGTGGGATGGGGTCCGGGGAGGGCTGGTTTCAAACCCGCCCCTACGTATGGGGTGGCTCAGCAGACTATTCCCATAGCACTGGCGGTTGTGCAAAGGTCTCCGCACGGGGAAGAGGCTAGTCCTCTGCCTCAGGCCTGAACACTGGGGCCTCGTGGGTGTCCGGAAGCGGCTCGTCCGCTATAATGCGGCGTGAGAGACCGACCCAGATTTTCGGCCTGGAGGCTTCATGAGAACCAACATCCTTCGAGAGAAGTTGAGCCGAGACGAGCCCACGCTCAGCACGCACGTCCACTCGACCTGGCCCTCGGTGATCGAGGCGGTCGGGCACACGGGGCTCTACGACTACGTGGAGTTCGTCGCGGAGTATGGCTCTTTCGACCTCCACGACCTGGACAACATCTGCCGCACCGCCGAGCTCTTCCGGATGGGCTCGATGATCAAGGTCGACCAGAGCCACCAGGAGTTCCTGGCGCAGCGGGGCATCGGCGCCGGTTTCGGCAGCGTGCTGTTCACCGACTGCCGCTCGGCGGACGACGTGAGGGAGTGCGTCCGCATAGCCCGGGCCGACACCCCCGAATGGAGCGGACTCTACGGGGCGGCCACCAGGCGCAACACCTACATGGGCTACGGCGGCAACGAGGCCTACGTCGATCTCATCAACGACACGGTCGTCGCGGTCATGATCGAGAAAAAGGGCGCCGTCGATGATCTCGACGAGATTCTGGATATACGGGGCGTCGAGATGGTCCAGTGGGGCGGCACGGACTACTCGATGAGCGTGGGGCTGGCCGGACAGCGTAACAACCCTGACATCCTCGCGGCCCGGAACAAGGTCTTCAAAGCGGCGCTGGACAAGGGCGTGCCTCCCAGGGCGGAGGTGCAGACCCCGGACGACGCCAAGGAGTTCCTTGACATGGGCGTGCGACACTTCTCCATCGGCACCGACATTACCATTCTCTACGGTTGGTGGCAGGAGAACGGCGACGCCCTGTGGAAGACCATGGAGGACGCCGGAGTGGGCCGGGCGGACTGATCTCCCGGCCTCAGGAGCGGGGCTTGGCTACGGAGCGGATCGTTTCGGGGGACCGGCAGGAGGAGGACCGTCCGGTCGACGACAGCCTGCGGCCCCGGCGGCTCGCGGACTACATCGGCCAGGACCGGCTCAAGTCCAACCTCGACATCTTCATCACCGCCTCCAGCCAGCGGGGCGAGCCGCTGGACCACGTCCTGCTGCACGGCCCTCCAGGCCTAGGCAAGACGACGCTCGCCAACATCATCGCCCACGAGATGGACACGCGCATCAAGACGACGTCGGGCCCCGCCATCGAGCGGCCGGCCGACATGGTGGCTGTCCTGACGCGGCTCCAGAAGGGCGACGTGCTGTTCGTGGACGAGGTGCACAGGCTCCACCGCGTCGTGGAGGAGGTCCTGTACGGCGCGATGGAGGACTTTGTGGTCTCGTGGGTCATCGACAAGGGGCTGAAGGCCAGGAGCATCAACCTGGCGATCCAGCCCTTCACCTTCATAGGCGCGACGACGCGCTACGGCATGGTCAGCTCGCCGCTGCGCGACCGCTTCGGGCACGTGTTCAGGCTAGACTTCTACGACGAAGAGGCGATGCACACGATCGTGCGGCGCTCGGCGCGGATACTGGGCATCGAGGCCGAGGACGACGGGCTGTTCGAGATCGCCCGACGGTCGCGCGGAACGCCCCGTGTCGCCAACCGCCTGCTGAAGAGGGTGCGCGACTATGCCCAGGTCGTGGGCGACAACGTCATCACGGCTGACATGTCGCTCGAGGCCCTGCACAGGCTCGAGGTGGACGGGCTGGGGCTGGATGACTCGGACCGGCTGGTCCTGACGACCATCATCGACAAGTTCGACGGCGGGCCGGTGGGCATCGAGACGGTGGCCGCTGCGATCAGCGAGGAGGCGGACACGATCATGGACGTGTACGAGCCTTTCCTCCTGCAGAAGGGCTTCCTCGACCGCACGCGCCGCGGCCGCGTGGCTACCCGCCGCGCCTACGAGCACCTCGGCCTCACGTTCCCCAGGGACGGCCAGTCGGCGCTGTTCTAGCGGCCTCGAAGGCCCACCGGGTCGTTTTCTCGTCTTTGGATTACAGCCGGTCAGTCGTCGATGGACATTGCAGCCTGGAAGTTACGGAGGTAGGCCTTCCTGTTGCCGAGGTCCTCGGTGTTCTGTACGGAGCCGTCGCCTCGGATGTGTGACAGGGATACTCCAATTTCGGCAAGGGAGGGGCCGATGAGCAGGCGTCGGTGGCACTTGCCGGGGTTCTCTTCGGCGCACATGAGGGCCACAGTGGTTGTCTCAGCCAGTGCGATCAGCTCGTCTATGCCCGTCTTGAAGAAGTCTCTGGACCTGATCTCCTCGTAGTCGGGCTTTCCGGCGTCGTCGTAGCACGACCGGTCCGAGGGCTTCCCCCCGAGGGAGTCCCCCATGAAGATGTAGCGGAGGCCCTCCCGTTCGAGCAGCCTCGGGAGGGTCGGGCTGTTGGCGAAGGCGGCGAATCGGCTGACTGGGTTGCTGCGCACGTCAACGAGGACCTCGACGCCGTGCTGTCGAAGCAGCCCTGCGAAGTCGTCCCAGGTGTGGTTGCTGTGCCCTATGGTGAAGATCACGTCATCCCCAGCCCCTAGCTAAACTGCACGGGCTAACGTCACTCTCTGCACGGGCTACCACCACGCCATAGAGTAGACAATAACATGCCAGAGGGTGGCGAGCCCAAAAGGCATGAGGTACACGGCTGGTGGCAATAGACCATCTGAAACGGTATGCGGGTATCGAGATGAATACTCGTTAGCCGAGAGTAGTCGTTCTAACGAAACGCCCCATGTCACAAAGTTCAGCAGGATCGCAAATCCAACGACAAAGGGAGAACTAAGGATTGTCTCCTTCCCTTCGACACCGTTTATGTAGAGCACTAGGACAAAGAGTCCGCCAATTCCCGGTCCAACCAACCAAACCCCGAACACCAATATGTAGGCCAATCTGACCATAACGTGCGAAGGTCGTTTATTGGACATCCGAGCCACAAGGTATGCCCACGGCAGGAAGAACAGCATCGAGTACACTCCTCCTGCCAAAGCATATCGACGGACATTCATGCCTCGCGTCTGTGCAATGAAGGCGCAGATTCCAGCCGCAAAAGGCGCCCAGACCATGCACAAAGAAACTATCAGCATCGAGAGTGTCAGGAAACCGTATGCCACCATTACGACGAGAATAGGTTGCCTCCTCCTCCGTTTCCCACCCTTCAACGTGGGGCCTGAAGAGTGGGGCCGCTCACAGTACCCTATGCGAACAGGTCTCGGACGGCAACGGAGAATTCGGGGAGCGCGGGCGATCCGGACAGGACGTCCGTCTCGGAGTGCTCCTCCGGCTCGCCAGTGTGGCGGTGGACCGTTACCGACCGTGAGTCGGGATACACGACCCACACGAGCCGCGTGCCCGCCTCCAGCCAGTCCCGGACCTTGTCCCGAACTGCGGCGGAGGAATCGCTGGGAGACACCACCTCGACGGCGAGGTCAGGGGCCATTTCCAGGAAGCCGGGTGGAGGCTCACCGTCGGCCAGGCGCTCGGCAGCGACAAAGGCGACGTCGGGGGCGCGGACCGTGTCTGGACTGCGGTGCAGGAGGAAGCCCGTTTCGGCGGCGAAGACCCGGCCGAGGTTCCCCTCCAGGACGTGGTTCCCAATGAAGAGGCTAAGCCTGTGAGCAACGTGTCCATGTCGTGCACCAGCAGGCGCCATAACGACGAGGTCTCCTCTAACTAGCTCGGTCCGCTTACCTTCGGCTGCGAGGCGCGAGGAGAGGGCGGGCAGATCGTCTGCGGATACCAGGCTTCCTTTAGTGCTTACGGCCATCGCTCACCTCACGGGGCCATTCTACACGAACGGCAAGATCCCGTGAGTTGGAGGGATGCGTTGGATTCTCTCAGGACACCCAGGTGCGGGCGTGAGTGTTCAGTCTTGAGTTCGAGGAGACCCCAGGCTCGGCTCCCGGGCCTCACCCCGAATACCCCACATAATACCAAGTCACCGTGATGCCGCCGTATATGTGCGGCCGGGGATGGATTCCCGCCCCCAACTTCTCGGGGGCAGGCTCTTCGCGGGAAAGACGGCTTTACGGCGCGCTCAAAACGAAAAGGTATAACTTGGACGGATGGCGTGACGGAGTGCCTCATGTGTCATGGACGCTCACCCCGCCGGGGATGGATTCCCGCCCCCGACTTCTCGGGGGCAGACTTTTCGCGGGAACGACGGAGGTGGGGGATTTGGGCTCACCCAGCATTCTTGACGCGCAGACCACCATGTAATACGGTATGCAATACATGGAACAGGGGTTGTAGATGAGTGTCAGGACGGTCCGCCTCGACGACGATGCCGAAGCCACTCTGGCAGCCCTGCGCAAGCAGACCGGTCTGTCGATCTCGGACGTGCTGAAGCGGGGCCTGGAATCGTACGCGGAGGCTGTACGCGAAGAGGCGGACGCTGCGCCTTTCGATATTTTTCGCCAGCTGGACCTGGGACCGGGAGGCTATGCCCTGGCCCCGGCAAGAGATGCCAAGGCCGCCGTCGTCGAGACCCTAAGAGGGAAGCACCGGCGGTGATACTGGTCGACACGGGCCCGCTGGTCGCGTTGTTCGACCCAGCCGATGGCGACCACGGGCGGTGTGTCGAAGTCCTGGAGACGATCACCACGACCGTGCCGGTCATGACGGAGGCATTCCACCTGTTAGGACCTGCGAGTGTTGGCTCGCTGCGACTGATGGAGTTCGTTACCGACGGAGGCCTCCAGGTCCTCTTCTTCGATGATCGGGGTCTCCAGCGTTCCTTCGAGTTGATGGCGCAGTATTCCAATGTGCCCATGGATCTTGCTGACGCCTCGCTCGTGGCAGTGGCCGAGAGTCTCAACCTGCGGAAGATATTCACGATCGACCGCAACGAATTCGCCACCTATCGCATCAAGCGAGGACACGGGCATTTCGCCTTCCAGGTGGTCGGATAACGGGCCCTGTCGGAACCGAGCCAGGAACCCTAGGGCCCAGCCTCGGCTCCCTCTGGAATGGCTGCCTTCAGTGCGGCGAAGTTCATGGCGTAGAGGTGGGCGTAGAGGCCGTTCTTGTCCATCAGTTCGTCGTGGTCGCCGACCTCCTCGACCTCGCCGTGGTTTAGCACGACTATCTTGTCGGCGCCGCGTATGGTCGAGAGCCTGTGGGCGATGACTATGGCCGTGCGGCCCTCCAGGAGGGTCTGCAGGGCCATCTGGATCAGCATCTCGGTGTAGCTGTCGATGTTGGCGGTGGCCTCGTCGAGGATCAGGATGCGCGGGTCGTCGATGATGGCCCTGGCGAAGCTGATGAGCTGTCGCTGGCCGACGCTGAGGTTGACGCCGCGCTCGTGCAGGAGGGTGTCGTAGCCGTCGTCGAGCTTCTCGATGAAGTCGTGTGCGCCGACAGCCTTGGCGGCGGCGATCATGTCCTCGTCGGGCACGTCGTGGTGCGTGTACTTGATGTTCTCCCTGACCGTGCCCGTGAACAGGAAGGGCTCCTGGAGCACCATGCTGGTCTGGCGCGCCAGCGACTCCCGGGTCTTGTCTCTGATGTCGTGGCCGTCGATCAGTATCGCGCCACTGCCCTCCTCCACGTCGTAGAACCTAGACATGAGGGAGACCAGGGTCGTTTTGCCGGCGCCCGTGGGGCCTACGATGGCGACGGTCTGGCCGGGCAGGACGTGCATGTTCACCCGCTTGAGCACATCCTGCCCTTCGACGTAGCTGTAGCTGACGTCCCGGAACTCGATCCGGCCCTGTATCGGCGGAAGGTCCTCGGCGTCCGGCCTGTCCTCGAGCTCCGGCTCGGTGTCGAGCAGCTCGAAGATCCGGATACCGGACGCCATGGCCCGCTGGAGCTGGGTGTACTGCATAGTCAGGCTGCGGATGGGATCGAAGAATCGCTGGATGTACATGACGAACGCCACCAGCGCGCCGACCTCCAGGGCGTTGCTTCCCACCAGCCTGGCTCCGAAGAAGAGCACGAGGCCGATTGAGATGGCGGTCAGCATGTCGACGCTGGGGAGAAGGCCGGAAGAGATCCCGGTGGCATGGACGGAGGCGTCGAGGTTCTCCCTGTTCTTGGTCTCGAAAATCTCGGCGTTGCGCTCCTGGCGGTTCATCGCCTGGACGACCCTGACGCCGGTGATGTTCTCGTTCAGTGTGCCGTTGACGATGGAGGCGGCCCGTCTCACACGCATGAAAGCCTTCCGGGCGAAGGGCTGCCACACGGCCATAGTCAATATGAGGAAGGGGATCGTGACCAGCGAGATGAGCCCGAGCTGGAGACTCAGGATGAGCACGGCGGCCGCGATGCCAACCAGGCTCAGCAGGTTGCCGACCGTGACGACGGCCACGGACAGGAACTCCTGGAGTTGGTACACGTCTCCCAGCACGCGCGACATGATGCGCCCGACCTCGTTCTTGTCGTAGAACGAAACGGACTGCTTCTGGAGGTGGTGGAACATGTCCCCGCGGAGGCGGTAGAGCAGGTTCTGGCCCACCCTGGCGATGGTCATCTCCTGGGTGAAGTTAGCGCCCCAGTTGAGCATCGCGTTGCCGATGAACATGGCCACTATCCACATCAGGCGGGTGAAGTTGCCCTGGGTGATCAACTCGTCGATGGCGAGCTTGATGAGCCACGGGACCGCGACCAGGGTCGCCGTGAAGACGAGCATCGATGCGACGGCGAGGGAGACCAGGCCCTTGTTCGGCGTGATGTAGGGGACCATCCGGGCTATGACGCGGTAGTTGAAGGCCTGGCCGAATACCTCGTCGTCCAGCCTGGCGGTGTCCCGGGGGGCCTGCCGCATGAATGAGCCGGCGCCGGACATCATCGGCTTGCCGTTCCTGCCTCGGACGGAACGTCGAACTCCATCATGACCTCCTCTTGGGGCCGGAGCTGGAGGTCGTATATGCGTCTGTACGCGCCGCCGCTCGCCAGAAGCTCTTTGTGCGTGCCGCGCTCGGCGATCCGCCCGCTGTCGAGCACTATGATCTCGTCGGCCTTGTGCACGGTGCTCAGCCTGTGGGCGATCACGAAGGTCGTCCGGTCCTTCATCACGGCCTCCATGGCCGTGCGGATCTTGTCCTCCGTGTTGGCGTCGACGCTGGCGGTCGAGTCGTCGAGGATCAATATGGGCGGGCTGAGAAGCACGGCCCTGGCTATCGACATGCGCTGCCGCTGCCCGCCGGACAGGGTCGAGCCGCGCTCGCCGATCACGGTGTCATATCGCTCATCGAGTCCCCGGATGTAGTCGTCCAGCTGGGCGACCCGGGCCGCGTCGACTATCTCGTCCATCGACGCGTCCTGGCGGCCGTAGGCGATGTTGTCCCTGATCGAGGCGGCGAACAGGAACACGTCCTGCTGGACCATGCCTATGTTCCGCCGGAGGGACTGCAGTGTCGTCTCGCGAATGTCTACTCCGTCGACGGTGATACTCCCCGACGTGACGTCGTAGAACCTGGGCAGGAGGTTAACTAGGGTGCTCTTGCCGCTGCCGGGCGCGCCCACCAGTGCGATGACCTTGCCGGGATGGGCGTCGATGTCGATGTTCCGCAGGGTCGGCGTGCGCCCGTCGTAGCTGAACGACACATTACGGAACCGGACGTGCCCCCTGCTCTTCGGCATTTCCTGGGCCCCGTGCGCCTCCTGTACGGGAGACCTGTAGTCGAGAACCTCGAAGAGGCGCTGGCCGGCGGAGAAGGCCCTGGCGTAGGAGTTGACGACCATGCCGGCGTGCTGCACAGGCATTGAGAGCACCTGCATGTAGAAGAGGAATCTTGCCAGCTCCCCTGGCGTCAGGTGGCCGTCTATCACCCTCATGCCGCCGATCCACAGGATGAGCCCGATGACCACAAGGTACGCGAACACCATGACCGACGTGTTGAGGGCCTGGAGACGGGCTGCGCTGACCATGTCGTCGGAGACCGCCGAGCTGCTCGCCTCGTACTTGGCCTCCTCGTACCGCTCTGCGGCGAAGGCCTTGACTACGCGGACACCCGTCATGTTCTCTTGGAGAGTGGTGCTGAGGTCGGCCATGTCCTCCTGGACGCGCAGCCAGATCCTCCTGAGATGCAGCCGGAGGACCGCCGTCAGGACTACCAGGACCGGCATGAAGCTCAGGGCGACGAGGCCCAGCAGCCAGTCGCGCCAGATGAGTATGCCGGCGGTGGCGAAGAAGAGGATGGCGAAGTAGGGCGACCTGACGAGGCTGGCCATGATGAACATCCTGAAGGCCTCCACGTCGGTGATGGCCCGGGACATCAGGTTGCCGGTATGGTGGGTATCGTGGAACTTGAAGCTCAGGTTCTGTACGTGGTCGTAGAACCTGTTGCGGATGTCGTAGGCCACGGCCTGGGACAGGCGCTCGCCGAAGTAGGTCTGGCCGAAGGTCAGTGCGCCTCTGAAGACGCTCACGGCGAGTATCAGGAGGGAGATGCGGAGGATGGTCGCGTCGGAGGCGGCGCCGCCCTGGAAGACGCGGGCGACCTCGTCGATGGCGCTCCCGAAGAGCCACGGGAGAACGAGGTACGCGGCCGTTGCGCCGGACACGCATAGGAGAGAGATGGCGAGGAGCCACTTGTGGGCGAAGGTAAGCACTATGATTCGTGCCAGGATCATGCCGCGTCGGACTCTGCTCCGGTCCGACAGATGCTCCGGTGGGCCTTGACTGGATCTGGCGCTCTACTTCGCGTCGAAATCCGCCGCACAACGATACAGTCTACGCCGCCCCCCAACCCGCCTCAAGGTTTTCAGGGGCCTATTTTTCGTGATTTCTATTTCATTAAGCAGCTTTCGCCATTACTGTGCCATGGTGAAGGTAGAGCCTGCAGGGGTCTTGGTGACCTCGATGCGGACCGGGAAAGCCTCCTTCACCTGCTCGACGTGGGTGATCACGATGATCTTCTCGAAATCGGCCTGGATCGACTGGATGGCCTCCTTGAGGTGCTCCTGGCCCACGCTGTCGAGCGATCCGAAACCCTCGTCGATGAACAGGATGGGCAGCGGCGCGCCCGACCTGCGGGCCAGGAGCTTCGAGAGGGCGATGCGAAGGGCGAAGTTGATCCTGAACGCCTCGCCGCCGCTGAACATCTCGTAGCTGCGGGTGCCGACCTCGTCGGAGGTGCGAATATCGAGCTCTTCGGAAGCCACGCCCCGAACACGGCGCCCCTCCATGATCTGGAGCTTGAGCGACATGCGGTTCTCGGTGAGCCTCCCCAATAGCTCGTTCGCGTCGTCCTGAATCTGCGGTATCGCGTTCTCGATCATGAGCGCCTGGATGCCATTCCGCCCGAAGGCCGTGGCGAGCTCGTCGTATATGGACTTGCGGTCGGCGAGCTCACTGCGCTCGGCCTGCAGGCGTTCGATCTCGGTTTGCAGCCGGTCGAGACGGCCAAGCTCCCGGCGAAGTCGTCCCTCCTCGATGGCGGCCTCCCGGACCTGCTCCTCCAGCGAATCGCGGCTCTCCCTGGCCTCCCGGAGCTCGCGCTCCATGGCGGGCATGGAAACCACTTCGACGCGCAGCTCTTCCCGCCGATTTCGGTCTGCCTGCAGGTCCGAACGCCGCCTGTCCAGCATCCTTGTGTTGGAGGTCAGGGATTCACGCTCACGCGGCAGGGCCTCCGTTGCCTCGTCGAGCTTGCGGTTGAGCTCGTAGTAGGGTTCGAGCTCGGCAGCCGTCGCCCGGGCGGTGCGGTACTCCTCGGCATCGTAGCCGAGCTCCTCCAGGCTGGCTCTGAGCGCTGTTGCCTGCCGGCGCTCCCCCTGTGCGAAGGCCTCAGTCGAGATGGTCCGGCTCAACTCCTGCAGGCGTTGGCGCTGGGGACCGAGCTCTTCGGACGCCCGCCTCGACTCAGCCAGCTCCGCTTCGAGCACGGCCCTCTTCGACCTGAGCGCCGTGCGTCCACTGTTCAGCTCCGCCTGTCCGGCCTCGACATTCTTTCGGATATCGGCGATGGTGCGCTCGATCTCCCTACGCAACTCAGGATCGTAGTCGACCGCGGCCAGCTCCTCCTCGATCTCCCGGAGCCTCGCCCTCTCGTCATGGGCGAAGCTGCCTGCGCTCAGATTGGCGCGAAGCTGGGCGAGGCACGCCTCCGCGGTGACCAGTTCCTCTTTCGCCTTACCCGCGTCGTTGAGACGGGACCGCAGGGTAGCAATTTCACCGTCGGCGCGACTCTTGCGCTTGGAAATGCTGGCCTCCCTTTCGAGTACCTGTCCCGATAGCTGCTTGTGCCTGTTGTAGAGCTCCCTTAATTCGGCGTCGTATTGAAGGTAGCGCCGCTTCTGGTCAAGGCCCTGCGTCTCGTACTCGGCCCTGAGATGCTCCTTGCCGTCGGGCCCCAGGGGATGCTTGCACACGGGGCACTCGGCCTCGTCTTCGTCAAGAATGTTGAAGTTGCGTCGGCCCTCTTCCATGTCGGCCTTGAGGGTCTCGTTAGCTTGGCGAAGATAGACCAGGCGGCCGTCCACTCTCTCGAGCTCGCGTCGGCTCGCGTCTAGATCATTAGTCTCGGAGTCGAGCTTCCTTGCCTCGTTGGTGAAGTCTTGAAGCTGCCGCTTGATCGGGTCGATCGTGTCGGCGGCCTGCTTCAACTCGGCGGTCCTCCGCGACTGGTGCTTGACCTGAGCCGTTAGCTGCGCCTCCTGGACGGCTATCTCGCGTTCGACCTCCGCCTTGCGGGCCTCGATCTCGGTCCTCGCCTCCAATGCGCTATTCAGGACGTCCCGGTCCCTGCTCAGCCTCTCGATCTCGCGCCTATGCTCTTCGATGCCCGACTCCGCCTGGTCGAGTGCCTCCTCATCCTGCGCGACCCTGGCTATCTCGGACTCGATGCCGGGCGCCCTGGCCGCTTTGGGATCCAGCTCGTCGACGATCCTGGAGCGGACTCGCTCCCTGTCGCCCGAGAGCCGTGTGCGCTCCACGGCGATGGCCTTGTCCAGCTCGGAGATCTTGCCCTCGAGATCGGCCGCCGCGAGTGAGGCGTCGCGAAGGCGCTCGGCGGTGCTGCGAGCCTCGGACAGCCTCTCGTAGCCTCGGTGGATCTCGGCCTCCCTACAGATCAGCTCCTCGGCGGCTGCCACTCGCCTGCGGCTGTCCGGGATGCGCCGGGCGATCTCGGCCATATCCTCCTCGGCGTTGGCGATGCGTCGTTCCATCTCGTGCAGCTCGCTTGCCCTGGCGCGGAGGGCGGCGACGGCCTCGTCGAGCCGGCGGTGGCGCGCCTGTGCATCCTCCGTCCGGGCTTCCAGAGCCTTCATTCGCTCGCCAATCGCAGCGAGGCCCTGCTCGTGCTCTTCCCGCCCGGCCACCTCTTCCCTGCGGAGGTCCACGCCGGTGTCGGCCCTGTCGATCTGCCCCTGTATGCCGCGGCTGTGTTGCTTGGCCCGCTCTTCCAGGGTCTCGTAGTAGGCCAGGTCGAGCACCTCGGCGAGTACCTCCTTGCGTTTCGCGGGCGTGCTGGCGGTGAACATGTCGGCCTTGCCCTGGAGCAGGAACGCCGTGTTCACGAACGTCTCGTAGTCCAAGTTCAGGATGTCGCGAATGTGCTCCTCGGTCTCACGGACTGAGTTGAGCGTGTGGGGAGTGAATCCGGCGCCCGACCAGACGGCGAGCTCGAGGATTGTGTGGCCCTGGGCTCCCCGCCGCGCGTACCTGCGGCTGACCCTGTACCGCTGGGACCTTGCCGAGAACTCCAGCTCGACGGCCATGTCCCCGAGGCCCTGGTGGATCAGGTCGTCCTGCCTGCGGGCCCGGGACTGGCCCCACAGGGCCCACGTGATGCTGTCGAGGAGGGCGGACTTGCCGTGGCCGTTGTCTCCGGAGAGACAGGCGACGTGGACGCCTTGCAGATCGAGCTCCGGGACATTGTCCCGGTAGCACATGAAATTCTTGACTTGGAGCTTGAGGGGGATCAATCGGACGTGAGTATATGCAGGCCGCCCGGACGCCGTCAACGATACCCGCTTCTATGCGATGATACTATTGAGGGGCTTTCGCATATCCTTCGCTAGGGTCCAGGCCCTTCGATACGATCAGGCGAACGAAGGACTCCGGGCGAGAATTTTGACTAGGTAGCTCCAGGCGGCGCGAACACAGGGGGGCCGGGTCGAGGATGGTCAGCCAAGCCAAGCGGAATGTGATGGTGCTCCCCCCCGGGAAGCGGGACTTCTCGGAGCTGCTGCGCGCCGCTCCCCCAAGGCCCGGCGTGTACCTAATGCGGGACAAGCTGGGCGGGGTCCTGTACGTCGGGAAGGCGGGGAACCTCCGTAACAGGCTCCGGAGCTACTTCGGGAAGAAGGCCGGGCCGGACCCAAAGATCAGGAGCATGATTCCCCAGATCGCCGACTTCGAGTTCATCCTCACGGAGTCGGACGAGGAGGCGGTGCTGCTCGAGTGCAACCTCATCAAGGAGAACAAGCCGCCTTACAACTCGCGCCTGAAGGACGACAAGAGCTACCCGTTCATCAAGATCGACACGTCGGAGGACTTCCCGCGAGTCTACGTAACGCGGGACCAGACCGGCGACGGCTCCCTGTATTTCGGCCCCTACGCCAGCGCCTACAGCGTTCGCAGGACCCTGGCGCTGCTCAAGAAGCTCTTCCCCTACCGCTCATGCACCAAGACTATCACGGGTACGGACGCGCGGCCTTGCCTCGACTACCACATCAACAGGTGCGTCGGCCCGTGCATCGGCGCGGTCGACAAGGAAGAGTACGGGGAGGTCATCGAGCATGTGACGCTGTTCCTGAAGGGCCGGACCGACAGGGTGGCAAAGCAGGTTGCGCGGCAGATGACGGAGGCGGCGGAGCGCCTGGAGTTCGAGCGTGCCGCTGCGCTGCGGGACCAGTACAGGGCCATCGAGCAAGTGAGCGCCGGCCAGAAGGTGCTGCACCTTAGCCCCGAGAGCATAGACGCGATAGGGCTGGCGCGCGAGGGCGGCGAGGCCTGGGTCGAGGTCTTCTTCATCAGGGAGGGGAAGCTGGTCGGACGCGACAACTTCATCATGGCGAGCCCGGCGGAGGACGAGCCGGGGGCCGTGATCACGGCGTTCGTCGAGCAGTTCTACAGCGCCAGCCCCTTCGTGCCGCCCCGGATTCTGACCCAGCATCCCACGGTCGAGACGGAGGCCCTGGAGTCGTGGCTGGGACAGAAGCGCCAGGGCAGGGTCAGGGTGTACGTCCCACAGCGTGGCGAGAAGCGGAAGCTCGTTGAGATGGTGGCGGAGAACGCCACCGAGGGGCTGGAGCAGCTCAGGGTCCGCCGCGTTGCGCGGGGAGACTCGGAGGAGGGTATCGCCGAACTGCAGGAGGCGCTGAGTCTGCCACGTCCGCCCACGAGGATCGAGTGCTACGACATCTCCAATACGCGGGGCACGAATCCCGTGGGAAGCATGGTCGTCTTCGAGGCGGGCAAGCCCCTGCCGAAGCACTACCGCCGCTTCAAGATCAAGTCCGTCGACGGCATCGACGACTACTCGATGATGCGGGAGGTGCTGACGAGGCGGTTCAAGCGGATGGGCAAGAACGGCGGCTCTGGGCAGGACGCGTGGGAGACCGTGCCCGACCTGGTGCTCATAGACGGGGGGAGAGGCCATCTCGGGGCGGCGCTGCAGGTCTTCCTGGAGCTGGGTGTGGAGTCGGTGCCGCTGGCGAGCCTGGCCAAGGAGAACGAGGAGCTATTCGTGCCGGAGACGCCGGAGCCGATAGTGCTGCCGCGGGGCTCCAAGGCGCTCTTCCTGGTGCAGCGCGCCCGCGACGAGGCCCATCGATTCGCCATAACCTTCCACCGCCAGCGCCGCTCGAAGGCGTCGGCTTCGTCGGCCCTGGACGGCGTCCCGGGCATCGGCCCGAAGCGGCGGCGTCTGCTCCTGCGGACGTTCGGCTCCGTCAAGGGCATCCGCGAGGCCGAGGCCGATGAGATAGCGGCGGTGCCGGGCATAACCGCGAAGCTGGCCGGGAGGCTGAAGGAGTACCTGTAGCGACGTCGCTACACGACCCGTCTGGGCCGGACCCTCCCGGTGGTTTTGCGGAGAATATAGGCGCTAAACGCCGCATCATATGCGGGGATTATTGCTATTTGCGGAGAATGCGGATATTATATCCGCATATGATGCGGCGAAAATATATCCACGACCATCCCGACTGGCCCAATCTCCGGTGGGACGAGGGCGGCTTGGCCGAGCCGCTGGCGGACGTGCGGCATCGTCAGGGCCGCCTCATCGGCCGCATGGAGGCGTTGGGTTTCGATCTCCGGCAGGAGGCCGTCCTCGAGACCCTCACGGGCGACGTGGTCAAGAGCAGCGAGATCGAGGGGGAGAGGCTCGACGGGGAGCAGGTGCGCTCCTCGGTCGCCCGCCGCCTGGGGATGGACATCGGCGGTCTCAGGCACGTGGACCGCAACGTCGACGGCATCGTCGAGATGATGATGGACGCAACCTCGAACTACGCCCTGCCCCTTACGGCGGAGCGCCTGCACGCCTGGCATTCTTCGCTGTTCCCCAGCGGCCAGAGCGGCATGAGGCGAATAACGGTCGGCGGATGGCGCGACGACAGTGCCGGGCCGATGCAGGTGGTCTCAGGGCCCATGGGCCGCGAGCGTGTGCACTACGAGGCACCGCCCGCCGCGAGGCTCGATGCGGAGATGGGGGCCTTCCTGGGCTGGTTCAACGCGCCCGCGGAGATCGACGGGGTGCTCAAGGCGGGATTGGCCCACCTTTGGTTCGTGACGATCCATCCCTTCGACGACGGCAATGGACGGATAGCGCGGGCCGTGGCGGACATGGCACTGGCGCGCTCGGAAGGCAGCCCGCAGCGGTTCTACAGCATGTCGTCGCAGATCATGCGGGAGCGGGACGACTACTACGACATCCTCGAGCGGACACAGAGGGGGACGATGGACGTCTCCGGATGGCAGGAGTGGTTCCTGGCCTGTCTCGGTCGGGCCATCGACGACGCCCAGGCGACGCTGTCGGGCGTTCTTGCGAAAGCGCGGTTCTGGGAGCACGCCGCCCGCGTCCATCTCAACGGGCGCCAGCGCCTCGTCGTGGGCCGCCTGTTGGATGGGGAGTTTCGGGGCAAGCTCACGACTTCGAAGTGGGCAAAGCTGGGGAAGTGCTCGCAGGATACCGCCCTGCGGGACATCCAGGACCTGATGGCGCACGGCATCTTGGCCCGAAGCCGGGAGGGCGGGCGGAGCACGAGCTACGACCTGGTGCAACCGTCGTAAGAGACTAGAGCGTCCGTAGCTGTCACCCTCACCCCAGCCCTCTCCCGTCAAGGGCCCGTCAAGGGAGAGGGGGCTCCCCGCTCGGTGGAGGGCCTAGTCCGCCGAGATGGCGGGTATTCCTGACTCTTGCAGGAGGGCCGTGAATGCGGGGATGTCGTTATCGATGATGTCCTGCACGGTGTCGAACTGGGCCTGGAGGCGGGCGGAAAGGTCGTCGAGGAGCTCGTACGAGGAGGCGGTCGGCGGCCAGTCCGCGCCCGCGACGATGCCCATCAACTCCTTCAGCTTGGCGAACAGGCCGACGGGTATGCCCCTGGGCTGCGGGCCCGCGGACCTGAAGGGGACGATCTCGTTCTCGGCGTCCGAGAGTTTTTCGTGTATGGGTGAGGCGGCCTCAGCGATCTCCTCTGCGGCGGCGCTGGCAGAAGTCCGCTCCTTCCACTCGTCCAGCTGGCCCTTGATGGCCCGTATCGCCAACACGCGGTCCCTCGTCTCCTCGTACTTGTCGCGAATGCGAAGCTGGAGGGCGAGCTGCTCGTCCAGATCGGCCTGGCTGGCACTCGAGCGCGGGTCCATGCGAATCCCCAGGGATGCCGTGCGGGACTCGCCCTCTGCCGTGAGCCTGAGCGTGTAGGTTCCGGGCGCGGCGAGAGGCGCGATCACCGCTGAGCCGAATGGGCTTGCGCCTCCGGCCTCGTCCGGGAGGTCCTCGGAGGCCCTGTGCCGCAGGTCCCACCAGGCGCGGTTCAGGCCCGCATGCGCTCTCAGCCTGTCCGCGCCCTCCGCGCAGGTGGAGAGACGCCTGACGCCCGCGTCGCCCGCGTCCAGCACCTCGATGGAGACTTCGCCCTCCGGCGCGTCGCCGAGGTGGAAGTCGATTGCCGCGCCCTCGGGCGGGTTGACGCCGGAGTCCAGCCCCTTCCTGGTGGTGAGGCCATCCTTGCCGGCGCTCTCTATCCACGATGCGGGGGCGCCCAGGATGTCGCTGGTGTAGTGCTTGCCGGGGCCCGACTCTACGATGGAGCCGAGCTGTTTCATGAAGCGTATGGCGGGCCTGGGATCGAACAGGTGGATACCCGCTGGCGGGTTCGCGGCGGACTGCCGGAGCGGGGTGAGGTCGTCCAGCACCCAGAAGGAGCGGCCGTGGGTGGCTGCGATCAGGTCGCCGCCCTTCACTTCCAGGTCGTAGATGGGGGCCACGGGCAGGTTGAGCTGCATCCTGCTCCAGCTTCCCCCGTCGTCGGTCGAGGCGTACACGCCCGTCTCGGTGCCCGCGTACAGGAGCCCAGGCCGCTCCGGGTCCTCCCTGAGGACGCGGGTGAAGTCGTCTCCGGGTATGCCGTCCACGATGGGGGTCCAGGTCGCCCCGTAGTCGGTCGTCCTGAAGAGGAAGGGGCGGTTGTCGTCGAGCTTGTACCTGGTAGCCGCGAGGTAGGCCGTGGCCGCGTCGTGGCGTGACGGCTCGATGGCGCTGACCATCGCCCACTCCGGCAGGCCGTCTGGCGTGACGTCGCTCCAGGTCCCGCCGCCGTCCCTCGACACATGCACGAGGCCGTCGTCGGTCCCCGCCCACAGTAGGCCGGGCTCCAGGGGGGACTCGGCGAAGGCGTAGATGGTGCAGTAGATCTCCGCCCACGGGCCCTCGGAGGTGATCGGCCCGGACAGCCCCTGCTTCGAAGGGTCGTTCCGCGTCAGGTCGGGGCTGATGGCCTGCCAGGTCGTGCCCTCGTCCGTAGACTTGAAGGCCACGTTGCCGGTGGCGTAGAGGGTGTCGGGGTCGTGGGGCGAAATGGTGATGGGGAACTCCCAGCCGAAGCGGTACCTGTACCCCTTCGGCGGCGAGTTCTGGTAGTACTCCGGCCAGACCATGATGACCCTCACCTGGCCGCTGCGGTGGTCGTACCGAATGAGGGTGCCGCCGGGGTAGGAGGAGTAGACCACGTTCGGGTCGGTCGGCTTGACGGCCACCTTGCCGCTCTCCGACAGGCCGATGGTGTAGCAGTCCTCCCACGGGATGACGCCCTTGACCGAGCGGCTGGGGACGCTAACGGCGCTGTTGTCCTGCTGGGCACCGTAGACCCGGTAGGGCGTCTGGTTGTCGGCGACGACGGAGTAGAGCTGAGACGTGGGCTGGTTGTATATGGAGCTCCACGTCTCGCCGGCGTCGTAGCTGACGCACGCGCCGCCGTCGTTGCCCTCGATCATGCGCCGCGGGTCCGACGGGTCGATCCAGAGGTCGTGCTGGTCTGAGTGGGGCATGTTGATCTGCTCGAAGGTCTTGCCGCCGTCGGTCGACCTCAGAGTCTTGGGCGCAAGGACGTACACGGTGTCGGGGCTCGCCGGATCGGCGAAGACGTGGGTGTAGTACCAGGGCCTACTGCGCACATCCTCGCTGTCGTTCACCCTCTGCCACGACTCGCCGCCATCGTCGGAGCGGAAGAGCCCGCCGTCCTCGGCCTCGACGAGCGCCCAAACACGGCCCGTCCTGGCCGGCGAAACGGCTACGCCTATTCGGCCGACCACGTCCTCGGGCAGGCCGGGCCTGCGCGTTATCTCGTCCCACGTGTCGCCGCCGTCGGTCGAGCGGTAGAGGCCGCTGCCGGGGCCGCCGCTGTTCATGGCCCAGAAGGAGCGCCTCGCCTCCCACATCGAGGCGTAGAGTACGCGGGGGTTGTTGGGGTCCATCGAGAGGTCAGCCGCGCCGGCGTCCTCGCTCTTGTACAGGACGTTCTGCCACGACCGGCCACCGTCCTTCGACCTGAAGATGCCGCGCTGCCCGCTCGAACCGAAGGCGTGACCGAATGCCGCCACGTAGACGAGATCGGGGTCGTCGGGGTGGACTCGGACGCGGGAGATGTGGCGGGTGTCCTCCAGGCCGAGGTGCGTCCAGGTGGCCCCCGCGTCGTTGGAGCGGTACACGCCGTCGCCGTGGGTCAGGTCTATGCGGATGCAGGTCTCGCCCATGCCCGCGTAGACCACGTTGGGGTCCGACTGAGCTACTGCGATGGCCCCAACGGAGGCCGTGTTCAGGAAGCCGTCGGACACGTTCCGCCAGTACGTGCCGCCGTCGGTCGACTTCCACACGCCGCCGCCGACCGATCCGAAGTAGAAGGTGCGCGGGTCGACCGGGTCTCCGGCGACGGCGATGACGCGCCCGGCGCGGTAGGGCCCGATGCACCGCCATTCGAGCGCGCCTGCGAGGGCTTCGACGGCATTAGGGGGGCTGGAGGTCATGTTGCTTGGCACCTTAGTTTGTGGGAGTCGCCTGGCCGCACCTAGGCCGCCGGGCGGAGGGAGTATATTACATATGGAACTGGGTGGCGGCGTTCTGCAAGGGTGGTGGAGTCAGGGAGGGGTGAGGAGTTTGCAGGTGTGGTCGTGGGAGCAGGCCCAGTGGTAGAGGGTCTCGGGGCGGCCGAACCAGGATAGGGCTATCTCGCGGACTCTGGCGTCGATCTCCCAGGGCAGCAGGTCAGGGCGGTTCGCGGCGAGGACGGGACGGGCCAGGCGCAGGGCTGATATGGCTTCCACTGCCGACCTGGGGGTCATGTAGGGGCGCAGACATGGTGGCGGGGTATCCTGTGGCATGTGGGCGAGGATGCGGGTGATCACTGCCTGGGCTTCGGCTGCGATCCTGGGGATGCGGTCCCTGCCGGCGGAGGAGGTGTTCCCGACAAGGTCCCTGAAGCCGGCAGGGGTCGCCTCCCGCCCGGCCCGGCACTCGGCAGCCACGTAGACGGCGGCGTAGTGATCGAAGTCGGCCAGCGCGTCGTCGATGGAGTCGGGGCTGTCGTGGTAGAAGGGAAGCACGACGAGCTCGTAGTCGCTCCTGGAGGGCCAGCCTGGAGGGTCAGCCATCATATCGCCGATGAGCTGGTCCGTAAGCTGCTCGACTGAGGCGGGCCGTGAGTCCGCGGTCGGGGTCGCCGGTGGAGCCGGCTGCTCCGGCCCTGCATCACCGGCGCACCCGAACAGCCATACGGCGAACGTGAGCAGTACGGCCCTTCGCATATGTGCGCCAGCGTCTCAGCCGAGGCCGTTGAGGATGCCCGGAAGCTCGGACAGGCTCTCGATGCGGGGGCATTCCCGGTAGCGCGGGTGGTTCCCGTCGCGGTCGATGAGTACGGCGCGGATGCCGACGGCTAGAGCGCCCTGTACGTCGGAGGAGAGCTGGTCGCCCACGTGGACGGACTCGTGCGGCTCGACGCCCGCCCTAGACAGGGCCGCCCAGAATATGGCTGGGTCGGGCTTTGCGGCGCCCACGTCGGCGGACGTGACGGTGAGGTCGAAAAGCCCGGCAAGGCCGAGCTGGCTGACGAGCTCGTCGCCGCCGGTGTCCATGTTGGAGATGAGGCCCGTCAGCAGACTTCGGTCCCGCAGGGCATGGAGGGTCGGCGCTGCGTCAGGAAAGGGAGCGAGGCCGTGGGGTATCTGCTGTATGCGGCGCCATATCTTGCCCGCGGTCTCGAGGGAGACCTCGACGCCGCTGCCCCGGACCACGCGCCGCTCGTACTCCTCGAAGACGGCGGTCCTCTGGGCGGGGCTCCGGCGTCCTATGTGATGAGCGGCGTTCTCGCGGCTTAGGTATGCGTCGGCGTCCGCATACCCCCTGAGGACGCCCTCCGGGGTCAGGGTGATGCCGAAGTCGGCGCAGGCTTGGGACTGGACCTCGAACCGGCCCGGCTCGAATCCGGCTATGGTGCCGTACAGGTCGAAGAAGACGGCTCTCAGCATAAGCAGGTCACCTTCTGAGCACGGCAATCTCTTCTGTCGGGTTGACGTGGTTTGCACACCCGTCCCAGGCGCGCCCCCAGGCCCCTCTGGATACCGCCTCCGCATCGAGTACGGGGCAGGCTTGTCGCCGGAATCACCATGGCCTTCCGAAGGCCACATAAGGGTATGAAAATGCGCGCGGGTTTCTCCGTTGCCAGATAATCCGCGGCAGCGACCGGGGGATGGGTTCCCCGCCCCCAACTGCTCGGGGGCAGGCTCTGCGCGGGAGCGACGATGAGGGGTTCGCGGCTCATTTCTATAGCTATGACGATGTTACGGTATAGGTCTATGGTAGCATCGTCCGAAATGCAGGCTGGCAAGCTACATCTCGATCTCCTTTCGGAGATGCTCGGAAAACTGGACATCCGAGACCCCAGGGTCGTCCTGGGGCCGCGGCCCGGCGAGGATGCGGCGCTGATCGACTTCGGCGACCGTTACCTGGTCGCGAAGAGCGACCCGATAACCTTCGCGACGGACCTGATCGGCTGGTACGTGGTGCAGGTCAACGCCAACGACCTGGCGGTCATGGGTGCGACGCCGCGCTGGTTCATGGCTACGCTGCTGCTGCCCGAAGGCTCGGACAGGCAGATGGTCGAGTCCATATTCGACCATCTATCCGAGGCGTGCCGGGAGCACGACGTGACCCTAGTCGGCGGCCACACCGAGGTCACGTACGACTTGCCGCGGCCCATAGTGGCCGGCACGATGCTGGGCGAGGTCGAGAAGGACCGGGTGGTGCTGACGTCGGGGGCGAGGTCGGGCGACAGCATCGTCCTGACCAAAGGGATAGCGGTCGAGGGTACGGCGATCCTCGCGCGGGAGGCGTCCGACGCCCTGACGGCGGCCGGGGTGACGGAGGATACGCTGAAGAGGGCGGGGCAGTTCCTGTTCGAGCCCGGCATCAGCGTACGAAAGGAGGCCGTCATCGCCTGCGAGGCCGGGGCGGCGCGCTCGATGCACGACCCGACGGAGGGCGGGCTGGCCACCGGGCTCCTGGAGATGGCTGCGGCGAGCGGTCTCGGCCTCCAGGTGGACGCGGCGCGAATCCCCGTGCTGCCGGAGTGCCGCCAGCTCTGCGACGCGCTGGGGCTTGACCCGATGGGACTGATCGCATCCGGCGCGCTTCTCGCTGGCGTGCCGCCCGAACGCGCCGCCGGGCTGATCGACGCACTGGCCGGGGCGGGAATCGAGGCATGGGAGATCGGCAGGTTCACGGAGCCCTCGGCAGGACTGAAGCTGAAGACCGAGTCGGGGACGGAGGATCTGCCAAAGTTCGAGCGGGACGAGCTGGCCCGGTACTTCGGGTCGCAGCTTACGGGAAGCGGATAATCCCCCGGCCGTCCTCGCCGCGAACGAGGGCCGCGAAGCCGTCGTTGATCTCGTCCAGGGAGTAGGTCCTGGTGACGAGGCTGTCGACGTCGAGCTGCCCCTTCAGGTAGAAGCCGACCAGCTTGTCGAAGGTCTCGTGGGGGCTCGCCGCGCCGTAGTAGCTGCTGACGAGTGACTTCTGGTTCCGCAGGAAGTCCACCATGTCGATGGGGGCCGTCTCGCCGACGTGACCGAGTCCTATGAGGACGGCGGTGCCGGCCTTGCGGAGTGCCATGACGGCGCTGTTGGTCGTCCGTGCGCTACCGAAGCTGTCGAAGGCCATGTCCACGCCGCCGCCCGTGATCTCCCTGATGGCCTCGACGGGGTCCTGCTCGCGGGCGTTCACGACGTCGGTCGCGCCGAACTTATAGCTGAACTCCAGCTTGTGGTCGTGGATGTCGACGGCGATTATGCGGCTCGCGTTAAAGAGCCGCGCGCCCTGTATGACGCTGAGGCCGACTCCGCCGCATCCGAAGACCGCGACCGTCATGCCCACCCTGGCCGCGGGCATGTTGATCACCGAGCCGACGCCCGTGGTGACGCAGCAGCCTATCAGGGCCGCGACGTGCATGGGCACCTCGTCGGGGATGGGGTGGCACGCCTGCTGGGGCGCGACGAGCGACTCGCCGAAGACGCCGAGCTTGCTCATCTGGCCGATGTCCGTGCCGCCGTCGTGCAGCCGCGCGGTGCCGTCGTACTGCAGGGGGCCGGTCTTGATATTGGTGTCGCATAGCTGGGGATTGCCTGTCCTGCACTGGTGGCAGTGGCCGCAGTTGGAGACGAAGGAGAGGATGCACCGGTCACCGGGCTTCACCCGGGTCACGCCTTCGCCGACCTCGGTGACTATCCCCGCCCCCTCGTGGCCCAGGACGATGGGGACCGGTTGGATGGCCGTGCCCTTCATGACGTGGTAGTCGCTGGCGCACAGGCCCGCGACCTCAGTCTTGACCCGCACCTCCTGGGCCTTGGGCGCGTCCTGCCGCAGGTCCATGATTTCGAGGGGGCGGTCTATCTCCTGCAGGACGGCGGCTTTCAAGGCATCCTCCGTGGTGAGTGAGGGTCGTGGGGCAATCCTACTATATGGAGCGCCCGCATGGCAGTCAAGACAAACGGCGCGCTGCGGGCCATCGGGCGAGGGGGGCATGGGGGCGTGTTATATTATGCTTCGTATGCTGGCCCGGGGGTGCTGCGGCGATGGCAGTGCGCATAGATATGAACTGCGACATGGGAGAGAGCTTCGGGATGTACAAGATGGGCCTCGACGAGGAGATCATCCGCCACGTAAGCTCCGCGAACATCGCCTGCGGCTTCCACGCGGGCGATCCGACGTGGATGAGGACGACGGTCCGGCTGGCCGAGGAGAACGGCGTGGCCGTCGGCGCGCATCCGAGCTACCCCGACCTCGTCGGCTTCGGCCGCCGGAACATGAACGCGACGGCTGACGAGGTGAAGTGCGACGTGGCGTACCAGCTAGGGGCGCTGCAGGCTTTCACTGCGGGGAAGCGCCTCCAGCACGTCAAGCCCCACGGGGCGATGTACAATCAGGCGGTGGACGACGAGGGCCTGGCGCGGGCCATATGCGAGGCGGCGCTGGACTTCGACCCGGGCATCATCCTCGTCGCGCTGGCCGGCTCGAAGTGGGTCGATATCGCGTCGGAGATGGGGATGAAGGTGGCCCCCGAGATATTCGCCGACCGCGCCCTCAACGCCGACGGGACGCTGGTATCGCGCTCGAAGCCCGGCTCGGTGCTCCACGACGTGGGCGAGGTGGTGGAGCGGAGCGTGCAGATGGTGACGGAGGGGGTGGCGACGGCGATCACAGGCGAGCGCATCGACGTGGAGGCGTCTTCGATCTGCATCCACGGCGACACGCCCGGCGCGGTGGAGATGGCCGCGCAGGTGCGCCAGGGCCTGGAGGCGAGCGGGGTCGAGGTCGTTCATATGGCCGAGCTGGTCTAGCCTCGCAGCTACGGAGTCCGTTGCATTGGAGAGCATGTACAGGTCCCGCTTGCGTCGATTGCCGCTGAGGAGGGTCACCCTCACCCCTTCGTCAGGCTCAGGGCAGGCTCTAACCCACTCCCGTCGAGGGAGAGGGGATTGGCGGTTCCCCTCCCATGGCCGCGCTGCCCGCTCATTCAGGGCGAGAGCCCCCATCTCAATCTTCCCCCTCGGGGGGAAGAGGCTAATCTTCTCACGTCGTGGAAGTCCTGCTCATGCATGACGAGCCTGTCTTCCGTGCGGCGGGGGACCAGGCGGTACTGGTGGAGCTCGGCGACGAGATCAGCCCCGATACTAACGCCCGCGTTCACGGCCTGGCGCGGGCCATCGAGGAGGCGGATGTGGCCGGGGTGGTCGACCTCATACCCGCATACGACAGCCTGCTGGTGCAGTACGACGGTACTGCCGTGTCGATGGCGGACCTGCAGACGCGGATCGTCAAGCTCGATTCGGAGGGTACGCAGTCGGAAAAGAGCGGCAGGGTCGTTGAGCTGCCGGTGCTCTACGGCGGCGACTACGGCTCGGACATCGAGAGGGTGTCCGAGCACTCGGGCATGGCGGTCTCTGACGTGATACGGCTCCACTCAGGCACCGACTACCTCGTGTACATGCTGGGCTTCACGCCGGGCTTCCCGTATCTTGGCAGTCTCGACGACCGCCTGGCCACGCCGAGGGTAGCTACGCCTCGGCTGGAGATCCCGGCGGGCTCTGTGGGGATCGCGGAATCGCAGACGGGCGTCTATCCCCTGACGAGCCCGGGGGGCTGGAACATCATCGGCCGGACGCCGCTGTCGCTGTTCGACCCGACGCGGGAGCCGCCGTCGCTGCTCGCGCCGGGCGACCTGGTGCGATTCGTTCCGCTGGACGGCACCAAGGAGTACGAAGGGATGGCGGACGGATGAGCCCGGCGATCGAGGTCATAGAGCCGGGTCTGTTCACGACGGTCCAGGATCGCGGGCGCTATGGGTACCAGCGCATAGGTGTGCCGGTGTCGGGCGCGATGGACCAGTTCGCGCTGCGTGCGGCGAACCTGCTGGTCGGCAATGACGAGAACGCCGCAGCCCTGGAGATGACGGTGATCGGGCCGACGGTGGAATTCAAGGGTGACGCGGCCATCGCCGTCACGGGCGCGGACCTGACGCCGATGCTGGACGGCTCGCCTATGCCTCGCTGGGAGGCGGTCCCGGTGGCGGCCGGGAGCAGGCTCTCCTTCCACGGGATGGCTGACGGAATCCGTGGCTACCTGGCCATTTCGGGGGGCATCGACGTTCCCGAGGTGATGGGCAGCCGGTCCACGTACGTGAAGGGCGGCTTCGGCGGCCTGAACGGCTCGGCGATCTCCAGCGGCGATGTCCTCGATACCCTCGACGCGCCGGGACAGACGCGTGCAATGCCGCCGGACTTCGAGCCGCCGGTATACGGGACGGAGCACGAGCTCCGGGTGATCCTGGGCCCGCAGGACCACGCATTCGACGACGGGGCCATATCCACCCTCCTGGGATCGACGTTTACCGTATCCCTAGACTCGGACCGCATGGGGTACCGGCTGGAAGGCCCGCAGATAGCACACAAGGGGTCGCCCGACATCATCTCCCAGGGGAACGCGCCCGGAGCGGTGCAGGTGTCCGGCGACGGCGTGCCCACAGTGCTGATGGCCGACCGTGGCACGACGGGCGGCTACACGAAGATAGCCGCGGTCATAACGGCGGACGTGGGCAGGCTGGCGCAGGCGGTGCCGGGCGAGTCGGTGAGGTTCACCGCCGTGGGCCACGACGAGGCTGTGGCTGCGCTGGTGGAGCAGGAGGCCATTCTCGCGGCAATAAACGGCGCCGCGCCTACTGTGGCGGTCCCGGTCACGGTAGTTGTGGACGGCCAGACGCTCGAGGTGGTCGACGAGCGCGGCGAGCCGGTTACGGCGGGCGAGGGGCCCTCTCGGGCCCACAGGGCTACAGCGGTGGTGAAGGGTCTGACGTACAGCTTCGACGTCGAGGTCCGGACGGACGCGCCTGCCGAATGACGGAGTGGCTGCACGACCTGGCCGACTGGACGGTCGCCTTCGCTGACAGCGACTGGGCAATCGGCATCCTGGCGCTGTTGTCCTTCTCCGAGGCGATTTTCTTCCCGATCCCGCCGGACCCGCTGCTTGTCGGCGTTGCTCTGGTCCAACAGCCCCTCGCTTTGTGGCTTGCCATACTGGTGACCCTAACGTCGGTTGCCGGAGCGCTGGTGGGGCATTGGCTTGGCAGAAAGCTTGGCAGGCCCATCCTCGACCGGCTCTTCTCCGAAAGAACGATCGCGGCGGCAGAGAGATGGCTCAGGCGCTACGGCGTCTGGGCGACGGTCCTCGCCGCCTTCACGCCGATTCCCTACAAGGTCTTCGCAATCACGGCCGGGGTGCTCGACCTAGACCGCCGCAGCTTTGCGCTGGCGTCCCTGGTGGGTCGGGGCGCCAGGTTCCTGACGATCGGTGTGCTGGTCATGCTCTTCGGCGAGGAGATACAGGAGTTCATTACCGGCAACTTCGAGATTCTCACGATCGCCGCCGGCCTGGCCGCGGTCGTGCTGCTAGCAGCCTGGCGCCTGTTCCACTGGCTGCGGGCCCGACGCCAGGGGGTTGGAGGGGAGGGGATGCCGTGATATTCGACTCGCACGCCTACTGCTTCCTGTCCGCAGACTCGCCCAGGGGGTATATCGACGGGGCCGAGCACCTGCGCTGGGTCCAGTCGGCCCACGCGCGGCACCACCAGCCCGCCTTCCGCATCCGCGACGGGGCGCCCGGCCCGTCCGAGGTTCTTGCGCCGGGCGGACGCGGCACGGGGAGCCTGCCCGACCTGGGATTCCACGTCGACCACGAGCGGGGGCGAGTCGCGTGGGAGTACGAGGGCGAGGAGTACACCAAGCACTTCTACCCGCCGGCCCTGAGCGGGTGCGAGTTCTCGCCCCACAGCCTGATCGGTGAGATGGACTACGCGGGCATCGACATGGCCCTGCTTCACACCGACCCGATGCTGGTGCGGGACAGCAGCTACCTCGCGGAGTGCGTCGCGTTCTACCCCGACCGGCTCCGCGTGATGGCGCCGGTCGAGGAGTGGAGGTTGCTGGACGACGCGGACGCGGTGATCGACGAGGTGACGAGGGCTGTCCGGGGGCACGGGCTGCACGCCATCAAGTTCAATCCGTTCGGCTACACGGTGAGCGACGAACCCTGGGACGGCGGCTCCTACGGTCCGTTCTGGGACACCGTCACGGAGCTGGGCGTGCCGGTGTTCTTCACGCTCGGCTCCGGGCCGGCGTCGGGCCCGGGCGGGCGCGAGGGCTACCTGAACGAGCTGCGCGTCCTGATGCGCTGGATGGAGCGCTACCCTGATGCCGTGTGCAGCCTGACCCACGGCTTCCCCTGGCGGGACTTCCTCGAAGGCGACGCAATCGTGCTCCCTGACGACGTGTGGGAGCCGTTCAGGGGAGGCCGGTGCAACCTGGAGGTGTGCTTCCCCGTCCGGCTCGGCGACCTGTTCGACTTCCCGTACAGGGAGGTGTGGCCGACGCTCGATGCGATGGTGCGCAACATCGGCGCCGACCACCTCCTCTGGGGGACGGACATGCCGTTCCAGAACCGGTTCTGCACGTACCGCCAGTCGCGTCGATGGATCGAGGCGTACTGCGAGTTTCTGGGCGAGGACGAGCTCGCTATGATTATGGGAGGAACGGCGGCGAGGATATTGGGGGAGTAGTCTTCATTGGTTGAGAACTGCCCGTCGACAGGCTCAGGGCGAACGCGATTGTTCACTCAGGGCTCGCTGGCGGCAGGTCGCTCGAAGGACTAGAAACTCAAAACTAGAAACTGGGAACTGACCCATGGAATACGTACGGCTGGGTAGATCGGGTGTGAAGGTCTCGAGGATTGCCCTGGGGCTGGGGTTCAGGGGGCAGTCGTCCGTTGCCGCGGCGAGGCGTCTCATCGAGCACGCCATCGACTCGGGCGTGAACTTCATCGACTGCGCGAACTTCTACCGGGTGATTGGCGGGCCGCTGTCCGAGGAAGTCCTGAGTCCGGTGCTCAGGAAGAGGCGCGACGAGGTGGTGGTCACCTCGAAGGTCTACGGGCACGTGGGGCCCGGCCCGAACAACGGCGGCAGCACCAGGTACCACATCCTCTCGCAGGTCGAGAGGTCGCTACGCAGGCTCGGCACCGACCACGTGGACGTCTACCTGCTCCACCAGTTCGACGACGAGACCCCCGTCGACGAGACGGTGAGGGCCCTGGACGACCTGGTGACATCCGGCAAGACGCGGTATATCGGCGTCTGCAACTTCAAGGCCTGGCAGGTGTGCAGGTTTCTCTGGACGGCGGACAGGGTGGGAGCGGACCCGCTCGTCACCATCCAGAACCCGTACAGCCTCCTGAACCGGACGCTCGAGACGGAGATGTTCGGGCTGCTGCGGGACCAGGGCCTCGGTGCGATGGCCTTCAGCCCTCTGGGGGCAGGGCTGCTCAGCGGGCTGTACACGCCGGGCGAGCCGCCTGCTCCGGGCTCGCTGTGGGCCTCGAAGGACCCGGCGCGGTACGACCGCTCGCTTGCCGGCCAGGGCCCGGCTATCATCGCAGCGCTCCGCGACATCGCGGCGGACAGGGGCAAGACGCCGGGCCAGGTGGCCCTGAACTGGGTCATGTCGAAGCCGGAGA
Organism: Dehalococcoidia bacterium; assembly: GCA_965222445.1. Lineage (GTDB taxonomy): Bacteria > Chloroflexota > Dehalococcoidia > Lucifugimonadales > CAJWER01. Next base: position 375,084 of record CBDCTY010000002.1, read on the forward strand.
TCACGGTCGCAATCTCGGGCAATGACACGATCGATCAGCTGGACGAGAACCTGGGGGCCGTCGGCTGGCGCCTGTCGGACGAGGAGATGGACCGCCTGGACCGGGCGTCGGAGGGCACGGACGTCAGCTTCGTGAATCTGTAGTGTAAGCTTTGGTTCGAGTTCCTGGTGCTGGTGGGTATATGACCTTGCAGATTCCCATACCGCAGGAAGAGGTGGCTGCATTTTGCCGCCGCTGGCGGATCACCGAGATGGCGCTCTTCGGGTCCGTGCTGCACGACGACTTTCGACATGACAGCGACGTGGATGTGCTGGTCCGCTTTCACCCGAAAGCCCGCCATTCTCTCTTCGACCTCGGGCACATGGAGGAAGAGTTGTCCCGGATATTTGGCAGAGAGGTGGAACTGGTCGAGCGAGTGGCTGTCGAGCGGAGTCGGAACTATATCCGCCGCAAGGCGGTCCTCCAATCGGCAGAGGTGATTCATGTCTCGTGACGACGATGCGTACCTGCTAGACATGTTGCTGGCTGCGCCCGACGGTGTGCGCTTCGCAACGGGACTGACGTATGCACAGTTCAATGCGAGCCGCTTGCAGCAGTACGCGATACTCAAGGCAATTGAGATCGTTGGGGGGGCTGCGGCCCACATCAGCGCGGAGACGAAGGATAGCGAGCCGGATGTTTCCTGGGCAGAGACCATCGGTATGCGCAACCGCCTCGTGCATGGGTACTTCGAGGTGGATCTAGAGAGGGTGTGGGACACGGTACAAAACGATCTTCCCAAGCTGATAGCACAGATAGAGCCGTCGGTGCCGCCGGACACTGACTAATGACCATGGCCGTGTCAGGCCACACGAGGGGTATGACAATGGCGATGACCCTCCCATCGCCACCCGGCCTACGGCAAGGGTCGGGGACTGGATACCGGCCTCCGCCGGTATGACGTTGGGTGGGGCAGGCTGCGATAGACATGTCATGGGACGTACGGGAGGTTCAATGCGCGGTGGAACCCTCATGTAGCCCGGCATAGTCAACGTAGGGAGATCGTGGCGATCCCGGCGACGATGAGGATGGTCGCGGCCGTCTTGACGGCGACCGCTCGTGGATTGACCTGCTCGCCCAGCATCCCGCGAAACTGCAGCCCCAGCAGCGTGCTGTAGAGCAGCAGGAATAGAGAAGAGCTGGCCGAGAGCGCCGTGACGAGCGACACGGGGCCCAGCGACGTGGCCCACAGGTTCAGGATCATCCCGGTATTGACTACCAGGAACTCGTTGACCCCGAAGATCGCCAGGGCCGGGCTCCTGTCCCGGATCATGCTGCGGAGCTCCACCATTGGCTCGACGCGGGCCGTGAAGGCCAGCAGCGGGATGGAGACGCCTAGGGACCGGAATGCGTGCACCAGCAGCACGGGCAACGTGCCGAGCGCCTGCTTGGCCGCAATGTTCATCCCCGCCATCAGGATACTGGCACCCAGAAGCTGGTAGAAGGACCTGTCGATGGCGAACCCGCGGCCCGCGGCATCCTGCCGCACCGAGATCAAGACCGCGCCTAGGACCGTCAAGAGTATGGCGGCCCAGTCCAGCAGCCTCAGGCTCTCGTCCAGGAAAAGGACGGCGGCCGGTGCGACGAATATCGGGGACGTCTGAACGACGGGGATGGTGCGTGACACCTCCCTCCGAGCCATCACCCGGAAGAACACCACGGCGCTAAGGCCCCCTAAGACGCCTGCCCCCAGTCCCCAGGCCGCCGCGCCCACTGTCAGGTCGTCCAGGGGCGAGACGGCGATGAACACGGCCGCTATGGGTATGTGGCTCAGGCCGATGAGCATGGGAAGGGTCCGGAGCGACCTGGCGTAGTGGTGTATGAACGCCTTGTCGAGGACGCCGACGAGGCCCAGGACGACGGCGCCCAGGAGGGTGATGGCTATCCAGGACAAGGCGGCCTCCGGGCAGGGTGGGTGGGAGTGAGAGGCGCGCCTTAGCCATGCTCTCGCATACGGCTGCCGGTGCGTGTATGCTTTTGCCCGGCCGTAGCGGCATCGCCTGTGCCGCATTATACATCGGGGGCTCCCCCCGTCGGACTCAGATTCAATCCAGGTGGACACATGAACCCTCATCGCATCCCTGCAGCAGCCATTCCAGTCGACCGTTTCGAAGCTCTCCACTGGCGGTGCATTGGGCCGTACAGGGGCGGGCGCGTCGTGGCCGTGGCGGGGCATCCCGTGGAGCGCGGGGGCTTCTACTTCGGGGCTTGCGCGGGCGGCGTGTGGAAGACGGAGGACGGCGGCACATACTGGCAGAACGTGTCGGACGGCTACTTCGGGACGGCGGCCGTCGGCGCGATCGCGGTTGCGCAGTCCGATGCCAACGTGGTATACGCCGGGACGGGCGAGGCGTGCATCAGGGGCAATGTCTCCCACGGCGACGGGGTCTACCGCTCAACCGACGGAGGGCGCACCTGGCGCAACTTGGGGCTTCGAGATACGAGGCACATCGCGAGGGTACGGGTACACCCGTCGGACCCGGACGTTGCCTACGTAGCCGCGCTCGGGCACGCGTTCGGCCCCAACGACGAGCGCGGGGTCTTCCGCACTACGGACGGCGGCGAGAGCTGGGAGCGCGTGCTCGACCGGGGCGACATGGCGGGGGCAGCCGACCTGTGCATGGACCCCGGCAACCCGCGGGTCCTCTACGCGACGACGTGGGAGACGCTGCGGCAGCCCTGGAGCTTCACCAGCGGCGGCCCTGGCAGCGGCATCTTCCGGTCCACCGACGGCGGGGACACGTGGGCCGATCTCACATGCAATCGGGGCCTGCCCGAGGGGGTAAAGGGCCGTATCGGCGTCGCGGTCTCGCCGGCGATGCCCGGGCGCGTGTGGGCCATCGTCGAGGCCGAGGGGGGCGGCCTGTTCCGTTCCGACGACGGGGGCGAGACGTGGCAGCATCTCACCGGCGACGCGAACCTGATGCAGCGGCCCTGGTACTACAGCCACGTCGTCGCCGACCCACGGGACGCGAACACCGTGTGGGTGCTGAACCTCAAGGCGTGGAAGTCTACGGACGGCGGGCGAACGTTCACACATGTGACGACCCCGCACGGCGACAACCACGACCTCTGGATCGACCCGAACGACACCGACCGGATGATCGAGGGGAACGACGGCGGGGCCTGCGTGTCGTTCAACGGCGGCGATTCGTGGTCGTCGATATACAACCAGCCGACGGCCCAGTTCTACCACGTGGTGACCGACGACCAGTTCCCGTTCCGTTCCTACGGGACACAGCAGGACAACTCCGCGGTCAGCGTTCCAAGCCGCTCCATCAAGGGCGCCATCGAGTGGAGGGAGTGCGAGCGGGTGGGCAACTCGGAGTCAGGGCACATTGCCGTGAATCATGGCGACCCCAACATCGTCTACTCCGGCACGCCCACCCACGGCGGCGACTTCCTGCTGCGCTACGACAGCCGCACGGAGCAGGTGCGCATCATCACGCCGTGGCCGGAGTTCAACTGGGGCTACGGGGTGAAGCACCACAAGTACCGCTTCCAGTGGACGTACCCGATCGTCGCCTCACGCCACGACCCCGGCGTCCTGTATGTAGCGGCGAACGTGGTGCTTAGGTCGCTGGACGAGGGGTCGAGCTGGGAGGAGATCAGCCCCGACCTGACCCGGGCCGACGTGACCAAGATGGAGGTGGCCGGCGGGCCGATCACGCTCGATGCGACCGGCCCCGAGCACTACGGCACGATATTCGCCCTGGCCGAGTCGCCCCTGGACGCGGAGATGTTGTGGGCCGGCTCGGACGACGGGCTCGTGCACCTGTCGACCGACGGGGGCGGGAGCTGGCGCAACGTTACGCCGCCGGACATGCCCGAATGGGCGACCGTCAGCGCCATCGAGCCATCGCCCCACGATAAGGGCGCGGCATATCTGGCCGCCACCCGCTACAAGCTGGACGACTACGCGCCGATCCTGTACCGCACGACGGACTACGGCGAGACGTGGGCGCAGATTTTGGACGGCATCAGGCCGGGCGACTTCACGCGGGTCATCAGGGCCGATCTCGTCCGCCCGGGGCTGCTGTACGCTGGGACCGAGACGGGCGTGTACGTGTCGTTCGACGACGGGGCGAGGTGGCAGCCGCTCCAGCTCGACCTGCCCGTCACCCCGGTCCACGACCTGTCGGCCAGGGAGAACGAGCTGGTAGCGGCCACCCACGGACGCTCGTTTTGGGTGCTCGACGACCTGACGTACCTGCGCCAAATCGACGACCCGGACGGCGGCGTGCGCCTGTTCAGGCCCGCGGACACGTACCGGATACCGCCGGTGAAGGGGCTGCGCCTGTTGCTGCCGGGCAAGAGCTATGGCTTTGGGGCCGCGGAGCAGGCGACGTACCTTCCGGGAGGGGTCCGCGGCGGGCCGCGCTTCCTGGACGCGGGCGCGAACCCGCCGGACGGCGTCGTGGTCCGCTACGTGCTGCTGGAGGACGCCGGCGAGGTTACTTTGGAGATACTGGACTCGGCGGGAGGGTTAGTCAGGGAATTCTCGTCGCGGGCGGCTGACAATCAAGCGCCCGGCGAGCCGGAAGAGCCCGTGCTGCCCTCGGAGCCGGGTGTCAACGCATTCGAGTGGGACATTAGACACGCCGGTGCGGTGGGAGTCCCGGGCGCGGGCGCCGCCGACAAGGGCCTCCCCGGCCCGCTGACCGCGCCCGGCAAGTACGAGGCGCGGCTATTGGTCGGCGGCACTGCCAGGTCGCAGTCGTTCGAGCTGCTGCAGGACCCGAGGGGAGGCGCGTCCATCGGCGACCTGGAGTCCCAGCGCGACCTTCTGCTGCGAATAAGGGACCGGCGCACCGACCTGAGCCGGGCGGTGCACCAGGTCCGCGCCATTCGCGAGCAGGTGAGGGAGTGGAGCGAACGGGCGTCGTCCGACGAGCGTTTCCAGACGGTGGTCGAGGCAGCGGACGGCATCGTCAAGGCGCTCGATGGGATCGAGGAGTCGCTGGTACAGCTCAAGGCCGACGGGCAGCTGAACGGCATCTCGCACGAGGCGCGGCTAGATGCCAAGCTGGCCGATCTGACGGTGGTGGTGTCGTCGGGGGACCACCCGCCGACGAGCCAGGCCTACGCGGTGTTCGACGAGGTGACCGAGCGGCTGAGGAAGGTCCTGGACCGGCTGGAGCGAGTCAAGAGCGAGGACGTGGGGAAGCTCAGCGCGCTGATCGGGGAGCTGGGCGTGCCTGCGATCAGGGCGTAGCCGAGTCCTACTGCCCTCAGACCATGAGAGCCGGGCAGAGGAACACGACGTCAACCCCGTGTCTTTGCAGCGGCTCGCGGTGATGCCACCAACTCCTTCTATCCGAGGCGTTAAGCACCTGGGGTTTGCCTCCGCTGGCCAGCGCTACGGCGACGAACTTGCGGTCGCCTCTGTCGAACGACGCAAGATCAGGATCGTCAGGGAATTCCTCGAATCCACGAGCTTCGTGAGGGGTTACAGGCACTGTCCGGCAGAGTCGTTCGTTTGCCTGACTCTCCCAGACCCATAGCATGAAGAAGTCGCCGAACCCAGGCTGACCGGAGAGGCTGAGATTATCCCTGTACTCTTCGAAAATCAGGTACTTGTTGTCCAGGAGAAGAAGGTACTCCTCGGCCACTATCTGCTTCAACTTGTCGATGCACGTAGATACACACATTTGGTCGGCCTGCTCGGCTTCGCCATTGGCTACGACGGCGACATTGGTATCCACCACGACCGCCGTCTTCTCGACGCTCACTCTGCATCTCTCCGTCTCTTGAGCGCGGCCTCGCTCATAGCGGCAATCTCGCCGAACTGGTCTCGAAAGAAGTCCTTGGGCCAGTTCGTGATGTTGCCGTAGGGGTCAAGCTCGAGTGTGTCGAGGATGGAGCTATCGTCATCCGCCCGGCAGAAGAATAGGCCGACATCGTCATTTGAGACATCCTCTTCGGCTATGCGGCGCTGGAGCCTGCGCAGCAGGTGCTCGCTGTGACTCTCTAGTAAGATCTGCACTCCTCGCTTCTTCCATGCGTCGATGAAGACGTCCGCAAGGCCGGCCTGAATAGCCGGGTGCAGGTGGATTTCGGGCTGCTCCAGAATCACCGTAGATCCCTTTGGCACGTAGAAGCACAGCACGAGCACGGGGAGTATCTGTGAAACGCCGAAGCCTACGTCTGTGATGAGCACTTCGGCTGACTTCGGGGACTTTCGAACCCTGACCTCGAAGACAGGGCTGCCTTGGGCGAGGGGCACGACGCGGAAGTCGTGGATCAGTCCTAGCTCTTTGAGCCACAGGGCCACGTATTCCTCGAGTGTGGCTCGGCGTCTGCCCTTGCCGCGCCCAATCTTCTCACCCCGTTCTCGCGACGCCAGTATCGCGTCCACTACGGATTCGCCGGCGCGTCCCATGTCTATGGGCTTCGCACCTGACCAGGTGTATCTGCGTTCCGGCTGGGCTCGCAACGGGCCGAGGTAGTGCACGTTCTCCAGGCTTTCTTCCAGCGCAAGTTCTAGATCAGATAGGAATCCTGCGTTTGTGAAGTACGCGCGCACTTGATCGGGGAAGCCGTAACATTTGACCGGTGAGGGCAAATCCCAGGCCCGTCCCCTATTGCGTATGAATTTGAAGTCCGTACCATCGGTGAAGAGGTTGTACTTCGCTTTGGGGTTCCGGCGCATTCCGAACGTCACGTTGCCGACGCCGTACGACACTTCGTCTACGATCATCGACTTGCTGGAACGGATCATCTCCTCTCGCGAGGCGACCTCGTATCTGATGCGGCTACTCCGAACGACTCTCTCGTTAGTGCTCGCATCGATTACTCTCAAGGGACTCGGTGGCTTCCAGCGAAGCGATATCTTCAGGGTGCCGCTCGTATCGTGCTTATGTACTACGCTCTTCAAGTCACCCAGATCCGCAGGTGTCCTTCTGTCTCCGAAGTGGAAGACTATGCCGCGGTCCGGCGAGTCCGCAGTCTGCTTCAGGAGGAGCAGGGCTTGAATCAGGCTGGTCTTGCCGGAGCTATTGGCGCCAAAGAAGCCCGTGATGGGCTTGAGCGCGATGTCTCCGGTGTTCTTCCAGGACTTGAAGTTCTCCAGGCGCATTCGTGTCAGCATCGGATTTCACCGTGCGGCATCATCTGTGAGTCTTGCTGTGCGACGGCATGATATTCTCGTACACTTCTACACCACACTTACTGCACTTTACCATTGCCTTTGGCCGCCACCTTTCAACGGGTGGTGAATTGCTCCGGGCTTGACGCCTAGCCTCGCGTTCTCTGTGAGAGCTACCGCAGTACGGGTGACCCTCATCGTCCTCACATCGGTCATCGGTGGGGTTGATGATCTTGCGGCAGCCTGTTTCAGAGCAGCGCTCCAGCTCCGGCAGGTCGCGCTGGCAATGTGGACATGCCGCAGCTAGCTCATGGACCTCCTGGATGCAGTGAGGGCACAGTCGGACGTCGAGAGTCTGCCTGCTAACGCTTCTTTCCGGCACTGGAAGTGACGGCGATCGCGTGTGGTGGCGGCGACTCTCGTCGGATGTGCGCTGCTCGCTCGGCAATCCGATGAGGACCAGCAGGGCCAGGATGCTGAAGAAGAGGCCCAGGAAGAACCAGGCTCCGCCGCCTCGTCCCTTCTGGCTCGCCAAGTAGGCGCAGAAGGCTCCGATGATCGCACCTTGAATCATGTACAGTACCAGGAATTCCAAGGCTACTCCTCCCGTCGTTGCGGTCTGTCTACCCAACCGTTCCGTTGCGCTCGATGCAGGCCTTTGAGCCGGGTCGACGGCAGTCTGGTGAGCCTCTGATTGCGCGGGTCGACTTCTATGCCTACGGATTCCAGGGCGGTCACGCCGAGCAGCGGCTCGGAGTCCTCCTCGCCGAACACGATCGTCGACCCAACGAGATCCCCCATGAACTCTATCTGGCCCACTGTGACATCCATCCTGACTTCGCTGCCATCGGCAAGTCCGTACACACGCTGGCCTTTGGGCTGGAGACCTATGGCTTCCAGATGCTGCCTGGGCACGAGAGAGTCGACCGCGCCCGTGTCGACCAGGAAGAGCCCTTCCCAGGTCCTGTCAGGCTCCGCAGGATTCCGAACGGTAACAGTGACGTGTGTAACTCCCATTTCAACCCCTTGGCTAGCGGGCCGTCCAGCCTGCGTCCACGGAGATGGATGCGCCGGTGATGGAGCGGGCGGCGTCGGATGAGAGGTAGGCGGCCATGGATGCGATTTCGTCGGGCTCGACGAGGCGCTTGATGGCGGCCGGGGCGAGCATCACGTCGGTCACGACGTTGGCTTCAGGGATTCCCAGGGTGCGGGACTGGTCGCCGATCTGCTTCTGGACGAGGGGCGTGTTGGCGTAGCCGGGGCAGATGGAGTTGACGGTGATGCCGTAGTCGCCGACCTCGAGGGCGACGGTCTTGGTGAGGCCGATGACGCCGTGCTTGGCGGCGTTGTATGCGGACTTGTAGGGGCTGGCGACCAGGCCGTGGATGGACGAGATGTTGATGATCCGGCCCCAGCCGCGCTCCTTCATGCCGGGCACCACGGCCTTGGTGAGCTGGAAGGGCGCGTTGAGCATGATCTGGATCATCGTGGCCCACTCGTCGTCGGGGAACTCGTCGACTGGGTGGATCTTCTGGATGCCGGCGTTGTTGACCAGGATGTCGACCCCGCCCGCCTCCTCGAGGGCGCGCCTGCCTAGGTCGTTGGTGCCCTCCATGGTGGAGATGTCGGCCTGGATGAAGGTCCCGCCGACCTCCTCGGCCGTCTCGGAACCCGATTCGAGGAGGTCGGTGACCAGGACGCGCGCGCCATCCGCCGCCAGGGCCTTGGATATAGCCCGTCCGAAGCCGCCTCCCGCACCGGTCACCAACGCTACCCTATCCGTCAGTGTCATGATCGAACCCTCCAATTGGGCACAATGCTATCATATGTATGGGCGGTGGCCAGATGCGCCAGATGCGCCAGGGCTCGCAGAGGGCCCAGCCCCCGCCGGAGGTGCGGCATTGTTCGATAGCAGGCTGTTCGCGAGGTGGTGGATACTCCCGATTGTGTTGCTGTTTTTGCTAGGGGCCTTGGCCTGCGGCAGCGCCGACGACGAAGAGGGCTACTATGGCGATTCTGCATCCGCACCCACCCAGCGTGCGCCTATCGCGGTTTCCGATGCGCCTGTGCGCTCCGAGTCGCAAGCCGCCGCCGCTCCGGGTGCCCCGGGCCTCCCGGGCCGGCCTGGTCCTCTGGGCGATCCGGGTGCTCCGGCTGCCGCGGCCAAGTTTGCAGCGGGCGACGCGTCGGTAGAGTCGAGCGTGTCTTCCGGCGAGCAGCTTGCCCAGCTCGTCGTGCAGCAGCGGATCATCATCCGCACGGTCGACATGGGTGTCGAGGTCGACGACGTGGGCGTTGCCATCGACGATATCGGTGAGCTGGCGAAGAGGATGGGAGGCTGGATCGTCTCGTCCAACAGGCCGCTGATGCACACGGGCTCCGTCTCGGTCCGCGTCCCGGCGGACATGCTGGACCAGGCGGTGCTGGAGATCAGGGCGCTCTCGCTCAGGGTGAAGTACGAGAGCTCCGACAGCCGGGATGTTACCGACGAGTACGTCGACCTGTCCAGCCGGCTGAAGAACACGAAGGCGACCGAGGAGGCGCTGCTCAAGCTGCTGGAGCGCGCGGAGAAGGTCGACGACGCGCTGGCCGTGCAGTCGAACCTCTCGAGGGTCCAGGAGGATGTGGAGCGACTACAGGGGCGGATCAAGTACCTGGAGCAGACCTCGGCCTTCTCGCTCATGAACGTGTCGCTGTCGGAGGAGCCGCGGGAGATGGTGCCCGACGCCGGTCCGGACGTGAGGGCGGGAGTGGGAGAGCCGATCAGGTTCCGGGCGTCCTTCACGCCGTCAGACGGCATCGAGAGCTTCGACTACACGTGGGACTTCGGCGACGGAACGGGGGTCGTTGCCGGAAACCGCACGGCCCCCACGGGCGACGGGAGCCGCAGGGTGACTGCGACCGTCCACCACAGGTATGAGGACGAGAGGGACTCGCCCTACATCGTCCAGTTCAAGATCACGGGGTTCGGCGACGGAGGCTTGGCGGAGGGCGAGGACACACTCATCGCCACCGTCTCCAGGATTCCGAACATCGAGGTCTTCGCCGGCGAATGGATAGATGCCGAGGAGGGCGAGACGGTGGAGCTTTCGGGCTCCTTCACCAGGCCCGCCGGCATGACGGACATGAGGTACACCTGGGACTTCGGCGACGGGTCGAGCCCGGCATCGGGCACCCTGGAGGAGGGCGTGACGACGGTCGTCGACGGGCACATCTACTCGAACTACCGGCCCCGTCCGTACACTGCCAGGCTCACTATCACCGGTACGATGGAGACGGGGGAGGTCGAGGGCTCCAGCACGGTGGACGTACGCGTCGAGGAGGCACAGGGGTGGGTCATAGGGGGATGGAGCTTCTCTGACCAGTGGAAGACCGCGGTCAGGACGCTGTCGGCCGTGGCGGCGGCCGCTCTCACCGGCTCGATATGGCTGCTGGTCTTCAGCCCCATCATCGCCATCATCGTGGGAGCGGCAATCTTCCTGGGGAGACGGGCAGGCTCCGCCTCCGGAAGGCGGGCGGCGCAGGCTGGTGATACAGACGGTGCGGGCGAGGACCCTCAGGCCGGGCCTTAGGAATGGCCGCGACCAGGCACTTCACGGCAACCGGGTTCGTCGTACACGGGGGCAGCGTGGCCCTGCACTGGCACCCGAAGGTGAAGGCATGGCTGCCCCCTGGGGGGCACATCGAGGCCAACGAGGACCCGGTGCAGGCGGTCCTGCGCGAGATCGAGGAGGAGACGGGCCTAGACGCGGTCGTAGTCCCGACCGCCACGCGTCTCGATCTCCAGTACCCCGAGCACGTTCAGCCGCCGTTCACGATCATGATCGAGGACATCCACGATCCCGTCGACGGCTACCACCAGCACATCGACATGATCTACTTCTGCCGTCCGGCGGGGGAGCCCGGCGCGATGAACGACGGCTGGCGCTGGATCGACAGGGCGGTCCTGAGGGCCGGGGCTACCATCGACGCAGGCGGAGGCACTTCTGAAGCGCCGCCGGAGGACGTACGCCTGCTCGCCGAGTACGCCTTTGCGCTGATCGAAGGGGCGCAGTAGACACTCGGCGAGGTCTTGAACCGCCGCCCGAGGGTATATACCCTATGCCGCGTCCGGTGGTCTAGCGAGGAGGCGGCCAATGCCCAAGTTCCTGGTGCGATTCTCATACACGAGAGAAGGACTTCAGGGCCTCGTGAAGGAGGGTGGCACCTCCCGCCGCGACTCCTTGGCGAGAACAGTGGAAGCCGTGGGAGGGACGCTCGATGCCTTCTACTACGCCTTCGGCGATCACGACCTGTACGCCATCGTAGAGGCGCCCGACCAGGAGGCGATGACGGCCGTCGCTCTCACGATAGGCGCGTCGGGGTCGGCGTCGTGAACACGACCGTGCTGGTGACGCCCGAGGAGGTCGACGGCGCCGTGAATCAGGAGCGTAGCGTACCGGCCTCCCGGACATGACGCGGGGTAGGCCGAGAATGCCGAGCAGGGGGTTGATCCAGTGAAGCTGTACATACTGGGCGCAGGCACACCGGTGCCGTCGCCGGAGCGATTCGGCTCTTCATACGTGGTCCAGGTGGGCGGCGACCACATCATGTTCGACTGCGGCCCGGCGACGACGCACAAGCTGTCGAAGGCCGGGCTCAGCCCGGTCCAGATCGACTACCTGCTGTTCACACATCACCACTACGATCACGACGTGGACTACCCGTGCTTCCTGCTCAGCCGGTGGAACCTCCACGTCGGCGACGAGAACGAGCTCCAGGTGTTCGGGCCTGCGCTGACTGAGCAGCTCCACCACCGGCTGATGGACGAGCACCAGGGGGCGTTCGCCCACGACTGGATCGCGCGGATCAACCACCCCCTTAGCCTGAACGCCTACACGAGTAGGGGCGGAGTACTGCCGAGACCGGAGCCGTCCTTTTCGGTATCGGACATAGGCCCCGGGAAGGTGTGCCAGGGCAGCACGTGGGAGATCACGGCGGCCCCCGCCGAGCACGTTGAGCCCTGGCTGGACTCTCTGGCCTATCGGATCGAGAGCGAGGAGGGCAGCATCGTCGTCACGGGCGACACGCGGCCCTGCCAGACGGTGACAGACCTGGCGTCGGATACCGATGTCCTGGTATGCCTCTGCGTCTACGTGCAGGAGGAGATAGAGGGCACGCCCGAGGCCGAGTACATGTGCGGCAGCGTCACGTGCGCCGAGATGGCGCGCGACGCGGGCGCGAAGAGGCTCGTGCTGGTACACCAGGCCGAAGAGCTGGACTCCCCCGGCGAGACCGAGCGCGCCCTGGCCGACATCACCCGGATATACGACGGTCCCGTGGTGTGGGGGCGCGAGCTGATGGTGCTGGAAGTCTGACGAGACGCAGGGCAGGCCGAAGAATCCCGAGCAGGGGGGCGCACCAGTGAAGCTGTACATCCTGGGAGCAGGCACGCCGAGACCGTCGCCGGACAGGTTCGGCTCCGCATACGTCGTGCAGGTGGGCGGCGACCACATCATGTTCGACTGCGGCCCGGCGACGACGCACAAGCTGTCGAAGGCGGGGCTCAGCCCTGTGGATATCGACTACCTGCTGTTCACACACCACCACTACGATCACGACGTGGACTACCCGTGCTTTCTGCTCAGCCGGTGGAACCTCCACGTCGGCGACGAGAACGAGCTACAGGTGTTCGGACCGGCGCTGACTGAGCAGCTGCACCACCGGCTGATGGACGAGCACGAGGGGGCGTTCGCCCACGACTGGATCGCGCGAATCAACCACCCCCTTAGCCTAAACGCCTACACGAGCAGGGGTGGTGTGCTGCCGAGACCGGCGCCGTCCTTCTCGGTGTCGGACATAGGGCCTGGGAAGGTGTGCCAGGGCAGCAACTGGGAGATTACGGCGGCCCCCGCCGAGCACGTCGAGCCCTGGCTGGACTCGCTGGCCTACAGGATCGACAGTGAGGAGGGCAGCATCGTCGTCACGGGCGACACGCGGGCCTGCCGGTCTGTGACTGACCTGGCGTCGGACGTCGACATGCTGGTCTGCATCTGCGTCGACATAGAGGACAAGGTGGCGGGTACGGCCGAGGCCGAGTACATGTGCCACAGCGAGACGTCAGCCGAGATGGCGCGGGACGCGGGCGCGAAGAGCCTCGTGCTGGTGCACCAGGCCTTTAGTATGGACGAACCCGGACTGACCGAGCGCGCTCTGGCCGACATCACCCGGATATACGATGGGCGCGTCGTGTGGGGCGAAGAGCTGATGGTGCTGGAAGTCTGACGCCAGCAGCGTCTTTCGACATGAACGACTACATCGAGGACATCAGCGGGAGGGGACGCCCGGCCTAGCGTTGGCGAATGATGTACCTGTCCCGCTCCCACCGCGAGCTAAGGAGGGGACTCGCCTCCAGCAGTCGCTGGAGGGTCTTGTACTTGGAGGCGCTCAGCTTGCCGACACCCAGGACGCGGGCCGCGTCGTTGGCGGCGGTGCTCCCGGCCATCTTGTCGCCGGAGTTTGGCGCCCGCTCCAGCCATGCCTCGTCAATCCCCTTGTGCCACGTATCCGTCTGCTCCGCGCCCTCGACCAGCTCCACGGACATGTTGCCGCCGCCCCTGGGCCGGGTGACCGACACCTCCGAGGACGCCTCCAGGTACCGTGAGAAGGTCGAGTACCCCAAACCGCGGTAGTCGAAGCTCGGGTCCATCCGCTGCATCGTCTCCATCAGCTTGCCGCCGTTGATCTGGCCCTGCGCGTCCATGCCGGTGCGCACGGCGCGGATGAGCAGGCTCTCGCCGGACGTCTCCTCGGTCGTCTCCGCAGACTTGGCCGACGTGCTGGCCTGGTCCAGGTAGTAGTAGCGGTCGCAGGACCTGACGAGAGTCTGGGAGACACCCTTCTTGCGCCCGCCGCCGATGACGCTCTTGCCCGCCGCCCTCAGCCGGCTGACCAGCGGCACGAAGTCCGTATCCGACGACACGATGACGAAGGTGTCGACGGGTGAGTTGTACATCAGCTCGACGGCGTCTATGGCAAGTCGGATGTCGCTGGAGTTCTTGCCTGATGCGGAGTGGAAGAGGTGGATGGGCTCGATGCCCAGCTCGAGAAGCTGGTCGCGCTGCCGCTTCTGGTCGCGGCCCGAACCGGCCTGCGACCAGTCGGCGTAGGCCCGCTTGACGATGACCCTGCCGTGGTCGGAGACCTGGTCGAGGAGCCACTGTATCGCTGTCAGCCCCACGTTCTCGTAGTCTATCAACACCGCTACCTGCCGCTCGCCTAAGCCCTCTGTCGCCACTGTGAGTTTCCTCTATTCCGTCAAACTAGATCTTGGTGTCGAATGATAACAGGTTGCGCCCCGGAGGCGCGGTCAGCCCATCCCGCCCAGAGACTTGCCGCCCAGTACGTGCAGATGCAGGTGGTCGACCACCTGGCCTGAGTCCCAGCCCTGGTTCACGACGAGCCTGTATCCGGTGGAGTCCACGCCCTCGCTGGCGGCGGCTTGGTGGGCGGCTGCAAACATGGCGCCGATCGCTTCGCGTTCGTCCGCCGTCAGGGTCGACAGGGACACGATGTGCCTGTTGGGTATGACCAGCAGGTGTACCGGGGCCTTCGGGTCGATGTCCCTTATTACGAAGCAGTGGTCGTTGCGGAGGAGTACGTCGCCCAGAATCTCGCCGTCCCTGATCTTGCAGAATATGCAGTCGTCAGCCATGAATCTTACCACCTGTCATGTCGGCTAGCCCGCGAAGAGGGTGATTTCGAGCCACTCCAGGAACTCCATCACCACCATGAGGGGCACGAATCCTACTGCCACCACGTATATGGCGCGAGACTCCTCGCTGTAGCCGAAGAGGCTGCGGACGGCAATGAACATCAGCGCGATCTGCCAGAACGTGGCTGCGTAGGAGATCACGATACCCAGGGCGGGAATGAAGGCCAGGCTCCGGAAGAGTCTGGGGGTCATGGCGAAGCCCAGCACGCGGGCGACCTTCAGAGGGTCCGGGCCGTCCTGGCCTGCTCCGTAGTCGGTCGGGAGCGGCGGGAAGAGCCTGTGTCCGACCGCCCAGACGGTCAGGCTTAGGACGCCCCACCAGATCACCAGCTGGACCATGTGCAGCAGGATGAGCTCCGGGCCTCCGGCGGCAAGGCCGAGCACGCGGGCTACCGCACTGAGCAGGACGATCATTCCCGCCTGCGTCAGGGCCGTGGGGTCGCCGGCAATCTCCAGGTACAGGCGCTCGTCGAAGCTGAGGGCCCGGACCATCCTGCCGAAGATCGCGTTCATACGAAGTCAACGCCGCGCTACGCAGCCCTCACGGCCGGTGCTGGAGCAGCTCGATCCGAGCGCCTCCCGGGGCCTTTATGAAGGCTATGATAGGGCCGTTGGCCACATCCACGGGCCCTTCCATAAGCTGGGCCCCCATGCTGGTCAGTCGCGGGATCTCGGCCCCCATGTCCTCGACCTTGATGCCGATGTGCTCGAGTCCATAGTGGGCGCTGGCGTCGGAGTCGCCCATCTTCTCGTCTGTGCGCGCTCCCGATATGTTCACCAAGGCGCCGTCGGAGGTCTGGCAGCGGATGAACCTGTCGCCCCAGGGACGGACTGCGTCGCTCAGTATCTCGAAGTCGAAGGCGCGGACGTACCAGTCGGCTACAGCCTTCGGGTCTACGGCTTTCAGGTGAACGTGGTCGAACTCGTAGGCCATCCCGGGGTCCTCCGTTCGGTGTTGCGATTTCCGACATTCAGACTAGGTTATCGTCGGCGGGCATGTCAAGGCGGCGCACGGCCGGTTGTAGATGTTCAATGATTATGTCAGGGTGGACAATGAAGGGAGGAAGGGCAATGCAGTCATACCTCGGGCGCGGGCCGTAGCGGTTTCTCCTAGTGGGCATCCTCATTGCGGCCGCTGTTGCTTGCTCCTCAGGTGAGCCTGGCAATCCTGACGCCAATGCGGAGCAGGCTGTGCGGACCATCGACGTGGCCGACCCGCCATCCCTGGACGGCCAGGTCTTCGTTAGCGACAAGGGTTTCATCAAGGTGGGCATCGGTATAGATAGTATCGATGACGTGTACCCGCCTGGGCTCGATCCGTCTTGTGTCTCTCCCGGGCCTGGGTATGCCTTCCCTGCCTTCCCTGCCGCGTATGCCCCTCCGGCGGGTTCGCCGCCGGTGCCCAGCTACCTGCCGAAAGGGTTCGCCCTGAATAAAGAGATCCGCCACGGCGACAGGCACGTCGCAGATTCGTACGTAGATGCTGGCCGCTTCAGCGTATCGCACTGGACATGCGGCGGATTAGCTCTCCAACCCGAGGCCCACTGGGAGTTGGTGACCGTCGCAGATCACTGGGGCATCATGTTCGAGGGCGCATGCTTTGAGGGGTCGGATGGCGGCTGCGATCGGGACCCCGACTTTGCTCGGACCCTGCGGTTCGAGACTGACCAAGGCTACGTTGAGATTACGAGCCTGGCTGTCCCTCTCGACAAAGCCGAGCTTGTCAAGATCGCCGAGTCCATGCCAGTATTCGACACACAGGGGTCTTAGGGGCCGGCCATAGGTTATTGGGTAGGATTTACCCCTTTCGGCAAGCTCAGGGCAGGCTCTTCGACCCTTCCACAAGCTCAGGGGAGCCAGGCTCAGGGCGAACGTGTTTCCCCCTGCCCTGCCTGTGGGGCGGTATTCTTGGCGTTGTCGAGGCCGCCGTTCCAGGCTGCAGCCAGGTCCTCGACCCGGACGTCCAAGAGGCCGGAGACGGCCATGGAGTCTCCTCCTACAGCGCCGATGACGACCCAGGGCGCGTCCGCCTCCTTGCATACGTCGCCGAAGTCGCCCAGCATTTCCGGGGCCAGCGACACGACGATCCGCGACTGTGCCTCACCGAAGAGGGCGGCATCCCACCTGCCGGTGATGGCCGCGTCGATCCGGGCTCCCACGCCGCCGACGATGCACGACTCGGCTATGGCGGCCGCGATGCCGCCGTCCGAGCAGTCGTGGGTGGAGCGCAGCAGGCGCCGGTCCGTAGCCTCGCGGCACGCCCGCTGTGCGGCCGCCTCCAGGTCGATGTCCAGGGCCGGACATCCGGCCACGAGCCCATGCACTAGCTCCAGATACTCGCTGCCGGCCAGTGAGTCGGCAGCGCCCGCGAGCTTCCCGGCGCCAATGAGGACGATGGCGTCGCCCTCGTCCTCGAACCCCGGGGTGACGTGTGTGGTCACGTCCTCGAACAGGCCGAGCGCGCCCACGATGGGCGTGGGATAGATGGCCTCGCCCCTAGTCTCGTTGTAGAGGCTCACGTTGCCGCTGACCACGGGCGCACCCAGGGCCCGGCTGGCCATCGCCATACCCTCGACGCACTTCTCGAGCTGGTAATAGACGTCGGCCCGCTCGGGGTTGCCGAAGTTCAGGCAGTTGGTGAGCGCGATGGGCTCGGCACCCATCGCCGACACGTTCCTGCACGCCTCGGCCACCGCTATCATCCCGCCCACGTAGGGGTCGAGATAGCAGTAGCGCCCGTTCCCGTCCGTGGCCAGCGCGAGGCCCTTCCCGGCGCCCTTGATGCGCAGGACGGCGGCGTCCGCCCCCGGGTCGGCCACGGTGTTCGTCTGGACGTGGTGGTCGTACTGACGGTAGACCGGCTCCTTGCTGGCGATGTTGGGCGACGCCAGCAGCCTCAGCAGCACCAACGACGGGGACTCCCGGGGCAGGGGAACGGAGTCGAGATCGTAGGCCTGAAGCTCCGCCTGCCACGCGGGCTCCGCGCCGTCGAGCCGGTACTGGGGTGCGTCCCGTAGTGTCCGCACGGGAGCCTCGCCTCTGGGAACGCCCCGCTCGTAGATTCTCGCGTTCCGGCCCTCGGTGGCCCTGCCGATTACGGTCGCGTCGATGTCCCAACGCTCGAAGATGCTGCAGACCTGGTCGACGCTGTCCTCTCTAACGAACAGGAGCATCCGCTCCTGGGACTCGGAGAGCATCACCTCGTACGGGGTCATGCCGCTCTCCCTGCGGGGTACGTCGGAGACTTCCAGGTCGAAGCCGCAGCCACCGTTGCCCGCCGCCTCCACAGAGGCGGACGTGAGCCCGGCCGCGCCCAGGTCCTGCAGACCCACGACGTGACCGCTCGCGGCCGCCTCCAGGCACGCCTCGATCAGCACCTTTTCCAGAAACGGATTGCTCACCTGCACGGCGGGACGCATCTCCCTATCGTCCTCGAAGGTTCGGGAGGCCAGCCCAGACGCGCCGTGTATCCCGTCCCTGCCTGTCTCGGAGCCGACCAGCATCATGACGCTTCCCGGCGGGCCCGTCGTCGCCCGCATCAGTTTGTCCTTCTCGACGAGGCCGACGCACATGGCGTTGACGAGGGGATTACCCGAGTAGCTGGGGGAGAAGACGACCTCGCCGCCAACGTTCGGTATGCCTATGCAGTTGCCGTAGGACGAGATGCCCGCCACGACGCCTTCGAACAGGTACTTGTTCCGCGGCTCGGACGGGGGACCGAACCGCAGGGAGTTCAGCAGCGCGATCGGCCTCGCGCCCATGGCGAATATGTCGCGGACGATGCCGCCGACCCCGGTGGCGGCGCCCTCGAACGGCTCGATGGCCGACGGGTGGTTGTGGGACTCGATCTTGAAGACGACCGCGAGGCCGCCGCCGATGTCGACCGCGCCGGCGTTCTCGTCGCCGGCCGACACGAGCAGCCGGGGGCTGTCCGCGTCGAACATGCGGAGCAGCGGCTTGGAATGCTTGTAGCCGCAGTGCTCGCTCCACAGGGAGCCGAACATGCCGAGCTCCAGCTCGTTCGGCTCCCGTCCCAGCCTATCCACGATGGCCTCGTACTCGGCCTCCGAGAGGGCAAGGGCGTCTAGGGCTTCCTTGGTTACAGTCATGCGAAATCAACCCACAGGATGGAGAGTGTGCCCATTGTACTGCGTCCCTTCTCCTCCATCACACCGCCTGTCCCACGGAAACGAGGCCGATGCCAGCCACGACGAGGGTGGAGCCGAGCAGGGTGCGCAGGGTGACCCGCTCGAGGCGCTGCATGAAGAAGTGGACCATGGCGATGGCCATCAGCGGGTACACGCTGGACACCGATGTCACGAGGGCCACGGGGGCCTCGAGGAGGGCCAGGTTGTAGAAGGCCACACCCCACACGCCGGAGAGTCCGGCCAGGGCTATGAACACATACGACCGCCTGGGCGTGCCCTTAAAGTCCCTGTGCGACATGCCCGGCAGGACGACCAGCATGATCAGGGTGCCGAACAGGAGCGAGAAGGCCGTGGTGGTCATCGGGGACGCCACGTCCGTCACGGCCTTCTTGGCGACGATGGCGCCGGTCCCGTAGCTCATGGCGGCCACCAGGGCGGCGGCGTACCCATAGAGGGTCCGGCGACGGCGGGCTGGCTGCAGCTTCATTCCTGGTTCAGGGTCAGGGCAAGGCCCCCGATCACCGCGACGGTGCCGGCGAGCGTGACCGCATTGACCTTCTCGTCGAAGATGAAGACCGCGAGGACGGTTGCGAAGAAGGGCGACGTGGCAACCACGGTGCTGGCCTTGGACACGCCGATCAGCCTCACGCTCGTGTAGTTGAACATGCGGCCGAGGGGGAAGTTGAAGAGCCCCACGAGGAAGAGCCACCCCAGAGCGGCCGCGCTGAGTGCAACGAATTCGCCGGGGTGCAGGGCGGCGGCGATGATCATGGCCGCGACCGTGCTGACGCAGAGGGACAAGAAGGTGCCGTAGGGCGTGGACATCCTCCGGAGGGCGTTGCGGGCGAAGACGGCGGTGGCCGCGAAGCCCGAGGCGGCCAGGAGCGAGAAGATTATGCCGATCATCCGGCAGAGGCGATTATCGACTCGAAGATGACCCGCCCATCGACGCCGCCGACGATCTCCTCGCAGCACCGCTCGGGATGAGGCATCATGCCGAGCACGTTGCCCGCCGCGTTGGTTATGCCCGCGATGTTGTTGAGGGAGCCGTTCGGGTTTGCCTCGCCGGCTATCTCGCCCGACTCGGTGGAGTAGCGGAACAGCACCCTGCCCGCATCCTCCAGCTCCCGAAGCGTCGCCCCGTCGGCGAAGTAGCTGCCCTCGCCGTGGGATATTGGCACGCGGAGGACCTGCTCCGGTCGCGCGGAGCCCGTGAACGGTGATCCGGTCGACTCGACGCGCACGTTTGTCCACTGGCACCGGAACTGCAGGTGGGAGTTGCGCATGAGGGCGCCCGGCAGCAGGCCAGCCTCGCACAGCACCTGGAACCCGTTGCAGATGCCGTAGACCAGGCCGCCGTCCGCGGCCATCCTCTCGACCGCGCGCATCACGGGCGAGAACCTAGCGATCGCGCCCGTCCGCAGGTAGTCGCCGTAGGAGAAGCCGCCGGGAAGAATGACGCAGTCGAAGCGCGAGAGGTCCGTCTCCTTGTGCCAGACGTAGTCGACCGGCTGGCCGAGGACCTCGTCGAGGACGTGGTAGCAGTCCACGTCGCTATAGGTCCCGGGAAAGACGACGACCCCGAACCTCACCGAGCACCACCCGCTCTTGTCCATTTCCTCTTGGCTCCCTCTCCCTTGACGGGAGAGGGTTGGGGTGAGGGTGAAAGGCCTACGTCTGCAAGCCGACCCCCTTGTTGAGACGGGGCCTGGATTCCGGCTTTCGCCGGAATGACGGGAATGTGCAGAGGTCTCCTGATAGGGAAGGTCGGAGCTTGCCCCTGCGCAGGCAGGGGATGGGGGCTGTCGGGCTGCGCGGCGGCTAGGATTTCAGGAGCTCCTGGACGATGCCGCTCACCAGCTTGCCGGGCGCCCTGCCCTTGCACTGCGGCATTACGCGGCCCATCACCTTGCCCATGTCGCCGGGGCCGGAAGCGCCCGTGTCCGCGATCGCGGCCTTGGCCAGCCCGGTGATCTCCTCTGCGGACATCTGCTTCGGCAGGTACTCCTGGATGATGGCGAGCTCGGCGCTCTCCTTCTCCACGAGGTCGGTCCTGCCCGCACTCTCGAACGCCTCGATGCTGTCCCGCCGTTGCTGCGCCTGGCGGCTCAGCACGTCCAGCACACCCTCGTCGTCCAGGTCGGCCCGCTTTTCGATCTCCCGGTTTCGGATGGCGGCTCGTACGAACCGGATGACGGACTTCCGCGTGTCGTCCCGGTCCCTCATCGCCTGTCTCAGATCGGCTTGCAGTCGCTCTTGCAAGGTCAATGGAGGCACCTCGGGGGAGTGAGACAATAGTCGCCGACGCCCGGCCCGGTGTCAAGATTACCCAAGCAGGGGCAATCCCCTCCGCGGCGGGTCTGGGCGATACCAAATCAGAGACACTGTCCTGGCATGATTGCGTGGTATGAGGCAGAATGTGTATGAGCCGCTGAGAGGCGCGTGGTAATCTGTGAGGGACTCCCAAGCGACCAGCGGAGGGCGAATAGATGCGGCAGGTAATTCTCCATTCGGGTGAAGATGGCTATTGGATTGCTGAGTGTCCCCAGCCTAGACTGAATAGCCACGCGACGGTCGAGCAATGAAGACCTACAGGGTCGCGATTATCGGGCTGGGCCGTATGGGCAGCACGATCGACGATGAGCATCCCTCCTTGGCTCCCTATTCAATTGCGGCCGCGACGCGAGCAAGCGATCGGTTAGAACTAGTTGCAGGGTCCGACCTCATCTCGGACAAGAGGGAAGCATTCAGGACCAGGTGGGGGATCGATTCCCTCTACCAAGACTACACAGAGATGATCGAGCGGGAGCGTCCCGATCTCGTCGCCGTGTGTACGAGAGCGACAAGCCTTCCCAGGCCGCATGACCGGGCGCCGTCACGGGAGTTCCGGGAGGACTCACATGCGGAGATAGGCACGAGAGTCGCCGAGGCAGGCGTTCCGATGCTGTACCTTGAGAAAGCGATCTCGAACACAATCAGAGGCGCTGACTCGGTATTGGAGGCCTGTAGAGGGAACGGCGCCGTGTTCAACTCAGGCGTGCTAAGGCGGTTCTGCAGCTGGGCAGATGCGACGCGTACCGCTATCGAGAAAGGCCAAATCGGCGAGCCGCAGGTGGTGGCGCATTTCGGGAGCGGCAGCCTGATGCACTCGCACGTCCATTCGATCGACACGATCTCCTATCTGCTGGGCGATCCCGGAATAACGGCAGTCCGTGGAGAGCTCCGACCGCGAGAGACCCGGATCTACGGCAATCGAGTCGACGAAGACCCACGGGCGACGTTCCACGTTGCATTCGCGAACGGCGTCGAAGCCTACTCCGTGCCGGGTGGACCGGTGGAGACTGAGGTCGTCGGGACGGAAGGCTCTATCAGGGCGCTAAACACATTGGATACAGGCGAGGCGAGCGTACAGATCCGAGCGTCATCACGGGGACGGTCTGTGCCCGAATGGGAGCCCGTACCGGTGCCACCGATCGCCGAAGGCAGCCCGGTAGTGGCGTGCCTGAACGACCTTGTTGCCTCCTACGAGTCGGGTCGCCCGACGAAAGCCAACGTCGAATCGAGCCATGCGGTGGCTGAGGCGCTTCTCGCCGTTCCGGAAAGCCACCGGCAAGGCGGCGCCTGGGTCGAGCTTCCAGTCGAGAACCGCGACCTGTACGTCTTTCACGTCTAGATTTCGATACCGACCTGGAGACGCGCCCGCCTCGCCGCACCATTCTTGACGGGCAGCCGGGGACTCCGCGCCGACACTTCTGCCGTAGCGAAGAGCTGCGGGTTACGGTCGTGCTCCATCAATCCTGCTCAGCGCGCCCGAATGCTCCACCTAATTTGGACGGATGGCGTGACGGCTGCCTCATGTGTCATGGACACTCACCCCGCCGGGGATGGATTCCCGCTTTCGCGGGAACGACGGAGTGGGGAATTTGGGGCGCGCCGGCACCCTTGACCCGCGTGCCCAAGGCCATGACGCGGGAACGGAGGTCCCGGTCGGAGGTGTAGACGAGTACGTTGCGCCTGGGGAATGGACTCGTCATGGCAAGCTCTGGGCATGTGTCAGGCGTTCAGCGTCGCGTGGTAATCTGAAGGGGACTTCCCAACGGGCCAAGCGGAGGACGAGTAGATGCGGCAGGTGATTATCCATCCAGGTGAAGACGGCTATTGGGTTGCTGAGTGCCCCAGCCTGGCGGGCTGTATCAGTCAGGGCGAGGCCAGGGAGGCAGCTATCGCCAACATCAGAGAAGCGATCAAGGAATACATCGCCGCTCTCGAGGACGATGGCCTGCCAGTCCCAGAGGAACACTTCGAATCGCTAGTCGTAGCCGTATGAGCGGCTTGCCCAAGTTCCCTTGAGAAAGTTCTTAACATCTGCCCAGAGTTGTGACCTGATAGCCAAGTCCATTCCTGATGGAGGTAACCGTGACCATCGATTCTCCGCTACGCACCAGATTCCACGTTGCCTTTCCGGACAGGTATTCCGTCTCACGGCACAGTATGAGAAGTGGGAGTGGTTACCACACGGTCGTGTTTGGGGACATTGGAAGAATCTACTTGAACAAGGGCTCTTTCAACATTCTAGAGTCGACACTTGAGAATGATAGGATTCCTGGAAGTCAGCAGATTCTTACCTTCTTGAGATTGAACAGTGTTCGCGCTTATGACACTCAGACTGGCCCAGACTTTAGGATTCCGGGCATATACGCAGACGATGTCATAAGGATCATCCAAACCGCTATTCTACGCCCCTAATCTTCCTGCTCAGGGACCCGGCGCCCTTCACGCTTGCGCCCAAGACCATGACGCGGGAACGGAGGTCCCGGTCGGAGGTGTAGACGAGTACGCTGCGCCCGGGGGTGGAATCGGAGGCCATTTCGACGATACGGTCGTCGGCTGCGTTTGTGCCGCGCCTGCCCGCATAGACAACACTCAGGGGGGATTCCGGCGGGACGATCAGGCGCCGCGTGGGGCCATCGAACACTATCGTCCACTCCCCCCCGGCCTGGGCCGCGTGCGCCGCCACCTCGTCCACGAGCCGCTGCATCGCCCGCCGCCGGTCTCGCCACCAGCCGTCAGGGCGCGACCCCATGACGTTGTTGCCGTCCACGAGAACGAGCCGGGACTGGTCGTCTCCGCTCTCCCTGTCCGTCATTCCGCGGGCGCCGGCCGGCTACAGCCGGCTGGCCGCCTCATTGATGGCCGCGAGGGAGCGCTGCTTGCCCAGAATCTCCAGCGTGCCGAACAGCGGCGGCGCGACCTTCAGCCCGGTGGTCGCAACGCGGACCGAGCCGAGCAGCTGGCCAACCTTGATGCCCAGCTCGCCGGCCAGCTCCCTCAGGGCCGACTCAATGGAGTCTTCGTCGAAGGCGTCCAGCCCCGCCAGCGTATCGTAAGCGCTTGACAGGGCCTCCTTCGTGCCCGCCGCGTCCATCTTCCTCTGCACCAGCTCGGCGGTGTCGTATTCCACGCTGTCCTGGAAGAAGAAGTCGACGAGGGGGGCGGCGTCCCGCAGCGTCTTCAGGCGCTCCCGCACGAGGGGGACGATGCGCACCACGTGGCCGCGCTCCGGCAGCGGGTCTATTGCTGCGTCGGGGAACGCGCGCCAGTAGTCCAGCAGCGTGTCGGCCAGATCGGCGGGCGGCATCTGGCGGATGTAGTGGCCGTTCATCCACTCGAGCTTCTTGGTGTCGAACATAGCGCCCGACTTCGACACCCGCTCCAGTGAGAAGACGCGCTTGAGTTCGTCGGTCGACATCACCTCCGTCCTGTCGTCTAGGGACCAGCCGAGGAGGGCGAGGAAGTTGACCATGGCCTCGGGCAGGTAGCCCATCTCGCGGTACTCGCGGACCGAGACCGCCCCGTGCCTCTTGCTCAGCTTCGACCTGTCGGGCGCCAGGATCTGCGGCAGGTGTGCGAAAAGCGGCGGCTCCCGGCCCAGGGCTTCGTACAGCTTAAGGTGGCGCGGCGCGCTCGACAGCCACTCCTCGCCGCGAAAGACGTGGGAGATGTCCATCGACCGGTCGTCCACGACGCTGGCCAGGTGATAGGTGGGGAAGCCGTCCGACTTGAGGATTACGAAGTCGTCCACCAACCCGTTCTCGAAGGACACAGTCCCCCTGATAAGGTCTTCGAGGACCGTCGTGCCGTCGAGGGGCATCGCAAACCTCACCACCGCGGGCCCCGAATCGCCCGGCTCTTCCGGCTCCCCGGCGCGGCACCGCCTGTCGTATCCGCCGTGCTCCTTGCGGACCGCGGCTAGCCGCTCGGGGGAGCAGCTGCACCGGTAGGCCGCGCCGCGCTCGATCAGCAGCTTCGCAGCGCGGTGATAGCCGTCCAGCCGCTCCGACTGGTAGTAGGGCGCGTTGGGCCCGCCGACGTCGGGGCCCTCGTCCCAGTCGATGCCCAGCCACCGCAGCGAGTCGAGCATCTCTTCCACCGAGCCCTCGACAAGGCGGCCCTGGTCGGTGTCCTCGATCCTGACGATGAACGTGCCGCCGCGCCCGCGGGCGAAGAGCCAGTTGTAAATCGCCGTGCGCATCATGCCGACGTGGGGGCTTCCCGTGGGACTCGGCGCCAACCTTACGCGAACGTGACCATCCATGCTGTATGAATCCTCCGCAGATTAGATGATAGCGCAATCCTTAACGGGGTACGATGCTAACTGTGAACGAGACATGCTCTAATCCAATGACCATTGATGAGCACATCGAACGGGCGCAGCGCTTATTGGTACAGGCTGAGAGGGAGTTCGAGCCCGGGGACCAGATGCAGGCGTCCGAGAAGCTGTGGGGAGCCGCCTCCCACGCGGTCATGGCTGCAGCTCAGTCACGTGATATGCGTGCGGCAGTCATCGTGCACAGAGAGTGGCAGTCGAGGAGATCTCGGCTGAACAGAACGATCCGCAAATCAAGACTGCTTACGCACTGGCTGGGAGATTTCACTCCAACTTCTACCACGGCTTCATGGAAGAAGAGGACTGGGTCCACGAGAGTCCTATCGTACGCGACTTCACCGAGCACATGCTGTCGCTTGCAGGAGAGGATCAGCCTCCTGTAGGTGCGTAGGGGCAGGTGGCTCACTTCGCACCCGCTCATGCCGGTTGCGAGCGGCACACCAAGCGATGAGAATGGCTCAGGCCCCACTGCCCCGAGTTGAGGGTAGCGACCAAGGATGGGTTCCCGCCTTCGCGGGAACGACAGTGGTGGAGTGCTTCCATCTATTCCCGCAGCAACCCGCGCCCCGGGCCCTCATTCCTACTGCGACAGGTCCACTGAGTCCAGGAAGGCCCGCAGGTCGTTGGGCAACTCCGATACTAGCTCCAGCCGTCTGCCAGTGCGCGGGTGGTCGAACGCGAGGCGGTGGGCGTGCAGGAAGTGGTGCTCGAGCCCCGGCGCGGGCCGCCCGTAGGTGGCGTCCCCCGCGACCGGGTGGCCGATGGACGCCATGTGGACGCGGATCTGGTGCGTCCTGCCGGTCCTGGGGCGGGCCTCCACGAGCGAGTAGCCGCGCAGCCGCTCCAGCACTTCGTATTCGGTGACCGCATCCCTTCCCGTGCTGACGACGGCCATGCGCGTGCGGCTCCTGGGGTGCCTGCCTATCGGCGCGTCGATGATCGCCCGCGCCGGCTCAGGGTACCCCGTTACGACCGCAAGGTACGCCTTCGACACGGTCCTGTCCTTGAACTGGCCTGATAAGCCCGCCTGCGCCGCGTCGTTCTTGGCGACGACGATCAGCCCCGACGTGTCCCTGTCGAGGCGGTGCACCAGGCCCGGCCTGACCTCGCCTCCCACGCCCTCCAGATCGGGGCAGTGGGCCAGCACCGCGTTGGCAAGCGTATGGTCCGGGTGGCCCGGCGCGGGGTGAGTCACGAGCCCCGCGGGCTTGTCGACCACCAGCAGGTCCGCGTCCTCGTACACGACGTGCAGGTCAATCGCCTGGGGCGTGAGCTTGGAGGGCGTGGGCGGAGGAACTACCAGGCTTATGGTCTGGCCCGCCCGCAGCCGCGTGGCAGGCTTTGCCGGACCGCCGTCTACGGTGACGCAGCCCTCGATTGTGAGGGCCTGTATTCGCGAGCGCGACAGGTCGGGACAGCGCTGCGCGAGGAAGCTGTCGAGCCGCTCGCCCCCGTCGTCAACCCTGAACGTGAGCGTCATCGCGGGCGTCGGGCTGCGGCCGGCTGGCTTCCGGCGGGTTGCAGGCTGGCCTTGTCGATGCGTCCGGGGATGGATTCCCGCCCCGTATCGAGTACGGGGCAGGCTTTTCGCGGGAATGACGGATGCGGTGGGTTTGGGCCGCCGTCTCGTCCCGCTCCCTCGGCGTGAGAAAGATTATCAGGGCCAGGAGGCCTATGCCCGTCACTATCGACGAGTCGGCGACGTTGAAGATGGGCCACCAGCCGATGTCTATGAAGTCGATTACCGAACCCAGCCGGACCCTGTCGAGCAGGTTGCCGAACGCGCCGCCGAGCTGCAGCCCGATCGCCAGCCTCAGCACCCGGCCGGACAGCGCGTGGGAGCGGTAGAAGTAGTAGATGAACCCGATGGCCAGGAGCGAGGTGATGATCAGCACCAGCGTCTGGTCGGGGAAGAGGCCGAACGCCGTCCCCGAGTTCGTCCCATAGGTCACGCGGACCAGCCCCTCGCGCGGCCACGACTCGTAGAGGTCCAAGTTGGTCTTGACGATGTACTTGGTGACCTGGTCCGCAATGAAGACGACCACGGCGACGGACAGCATGATACGGTCCCTGTACCAAGAAATCCGTGCCGTGCCGTGTCCTGCGTCTGCCTGGACGGCCCCCTGCTCCGACATGTCGTCCGACTCCTCGTCCTTCTTTTCGAGCATTCCCAGCACCGGTCGATACAGAATTGCGTACACTACGGCGAAGAGGGCCGCGAAGCCGACGATCCGCACTGCCTCGATGGTCACGGCAACCCCTCCGCCGCACTGCCTTCACGCGAATCAACTTGACGCAGCTACCATCATATCAAGAGCGGCGGCAGAGTGTTGCGGGTTGACACTCCCGTAACCGCATTGTACCATTACGTGTAATATTGGCCCAGGGAGGGCAGCCGTGGGTAACGAAGAAGGAAAACGTCCAGGCGACAGGAGCAGGATGGCTGAGGGCATAGACATGATAGTCGACGAGGCCAAGATGGCGACGACGCGCGCCTACAAGAGGTCCGGCGCGGAGTCCATCGGTGAGAGCGTGAAGGAGGCGCTTCGGGGCGCCCTATCCTCTAGGGACAACGTGGTGATGGTGAGGCTCAACTCGGAGAGCGTGGCGAAGCTCGACGAGCTCGTCGAGTCGGGGATCGTCAACAGCAGGTCGGAAGCGGCAGCCTTCCTGATAGGCGAGGGAGCCGCCGCCCGCTCCCAGCTCTTCGAGCGCATCGCCGAGAAGACGGAGACGATCAGGAAGGCCAAGCAGGAGCTCCGCAGCCTCATCGACGACGAGCCCGCGGGGACTCCGCCCGCCGAGGGCGCCTAACGGTACCAACTGATTTACTCCCGTAGCCTGTGCAGAGTACCTTCCAACGCACGACACACGTACTCACGCACCTTGGTCTTCACGTAGCGAGGAGGACTTGTGGTGTACAAGCTTGACCCACTCGAAGCCACGCTGGCGTTTGAGCACAAGCAATACCGTCTAGGAGACACGATCGACGCAGCAGTCACGCTTGTGCCCAACAGCGACATCGTTATCCGAAAAGCGTCCCTCAACCTCGTGGTGGAGGGGCGTCGAACGGAGGTCAAAATGGGAAGGGCAATGGGCACGGGTGGTGCCAGCACCCTGCAGGGAGGTAACCCGCATGTGACGACCGACTTCACCCCCATGCAACAGACCGCGGAGGAAGAGACGTATACGGAGGTCTGCTATAGCGAGCCCTTCCTGGTTTCAACATCGGTGCGGAAGGGCAATTTCAGCAGACACGACGTGGCACTCGAAATAGGCCCAAGTCTCCCAAGGCCGGCGCTCGAGGCCAAGGAACTCCAGCGAGACGCGAATAGCCCGCTCTCCCTAGAGTGATGGTGGATTGAGGTCAAGGTCGACGTCGTCCGGGGACGGAACCCGACCGTACTTCACAACATACATGCCAACCTGTCCTGAGCATCAAGCCCAAGGGTTCGCTGTAATTGATTAGCGGGGTCGGTGTCATGGTATCACATGGGTGTTGCGGAAGGCTGAGTAAGTCCTTATACTTTACCTATGTGTGAGTTCGTAGCCTTGCTTCGCCAGACCTGCTCAGGCGAAAGACATTCCACGCGTTCGGGGATTACGAGTTCAACTTCTATGGCGACTGGAAAGGGACGGCGAGCCCTCACGCCAGATGGGTTACACCGGGCGATGACATCAATCACGGGCACCTGCTGGCCGCGATCCCTTTCGAGTTAATGCAGGACATTGAGAGCTTAGCTGATGTCAGACGCATCACTTGGTGGATACTCCAACAGATAGGGAGTCAGTAATGATGTTCAATAGAAGGCGTCCTCTGTGGTACTACGGGATTGTCGGACTGTTCACCCTCGCTATCGTGGGGTCTGTCGTCATATTCCTTACCTTTACGCGAACCAGTGCCGAAGCTGCTGTACGCGAGGCTTGCGCGCAGACCGCCGCAGTAGATTCCTACGACCTAGTTTCTGCAACATCGGGGGAAACATCGTCGGAGGAATTAGGGGCATTCACCATGACCATGCGACTTGAGATCAGTGTATCGGGAAGCGCGCAACATGCCATTCTCAGGATAGGTGGCGTACCCAACGAGCCCGAAGGCGTCATAGAGCAGATATACGACGGTCAATCAGCAAGATACTTGCGCCGTAGCGATTCAAGCGAATGGACTGTCCTTCCTGCCACCGACGAGGGTATGGCCCTGCCTTTCCCCCACAGCAGAGAATCCCTATGTCCCGACGTGGACAACGCAACCCTACTTGGCGAGGAAACTTTAGACGGCGTTCAGACAAGGAAGTACAAGGTCGACACGCTAGGCGACAGCTGGCATATATGGATCGATTCCGAGGGATGGCTTGTACAGACTGAAGAGCTGCCAAGCGGGGTAGCGGGGGCCTCGGAAGACCTACCGCTATTTGTCACCACATACTCCGGCATCGGGGAGTCCAACACCATCGTCATCCCGACCGTAGGCCAATGAAACTCAGCCCGCGCGTCGATGAGGTGCCACAGGCGACAAGGTAACCCCCTGATCCTTCCTGTCTAATGGCGGGCCAACGGCCACCTCCTTGCCATCGTTGGCCCGCCGTTCATTGTCTCTAGATGTGTGATGCGATAGCGCATACGATAAATTGGATAATGGAACGAGCGGAGGACTAGGAGCCGAATAGCTCTGGCATCCAGCATTGTAGTCGTAGCGGTTGCGGGAATTGCATTCTGGATCATAGCCGCCGTGTCGCCGCCGAGTGCCGAAGCCACCGTTGCCGAGGCCTGCGCAAACGCAAACACGACCGACTCGTTTGACATAACATCTGAGGTCGGCGCAGGAGGCAGAGGGTCAGTTATACTGGAAGCACGGCTCTCTGGAAAGAAGATCCACTACACAACAAGGTTTAAGCGGAACGGAGAGATCTCGGACTGGCGCGGGGAATCCATCCACGACGGAGCCGGAACCGGGTACTACCGAGATAGCCTCAACCCCGAATGGAAGTCTCACGATGCGATAGAAGGTCAGCATCCATTCCCGTACTCGCGAGAGTCTATATGTCCCGATCTGACAGATGCAGGGATTGCCTTCATCGGTGACGACACGGTGAACGGCGCTGCGGCAAGGAAGTACTCCCTCGACACAGAGGCCTTCGACTGGCTATTCTGGATAGACTCGGATGGATGGCTAATCCAGGTCGAGCGTACAGAACTTGGTGCATCTGGCGCGAGTAGCCCGGCTGATGGCGTTGCCATCTCAGCCACACTGTCGGGCAGGGGCGAGCATAACGAGATCGAGATACCCACTGATGCCGTCAGGGCTGACTCACCTAGAGACATTTCACGGTGACCAACTATTCTGGAACCCTTGAGCCTTGCGCTGATGTCACTCATCATTCACAGTGGTATCGCTAAGAGCCTGAGTGCGCTTTTGCGAGAAGCGATGGACCTGTGGAGAGCATATCACCGAGGAGAGGCTGAGAACTTTGCGGTCCAGGCCGAACGGTTGAAGCGAGAGGTGAGCTATCATCTCCGCGACCGCCCGATGGCTGATGCGGACAACTTGAGGCTGCAGAACGAGTTGGGCTGGCACGACGACCGGGGCAATCTGCTGCGCTTTCTGGACGATCCGGGCATTGAGCCGACCAACAACCGTGCTGAACGAGCGCTCCGCCCGGCAGTGATCGCACGGAAGGTATCCCACTGCTCGAAGAGCGTGGAGGGCGCCGATGCCTTCTCGGCCTTCACCAGCGTAACCAGGACGTTGGAGCGGAATGGCGACGACCAGCCTGTCGTGGACCGGCTCTGCGCTGTGTTCAGCGGCCCTCCCGTTCACTCCCCTTCAGTCTGAACGCATCCCCGAACTTGATGCCGCTAATCAATTACCCCGGCGTGTCAACTTACAGCGCGCAGGTGCGGGCACCTGGCTCAGGTTGGACGGGCGGCTCTTCCTCCGTCGCCGCTACCGGCACCACCACGCACACAGCGACAGGCCTAGCCCACGGGACCCTCCACCGTGTACGGGTTAGCGCGCGCGGCGATGGAGTACGCTGGGTGCGTTCTGCTGTGCAGAAGCTGCATTCAGGAGCAGTTCAACACCTGGAGCGGTACATAAGGAGTGGAGGGGAGATCTCAAGAGGTCTTACAAGATATTGCCAAAGAGCTTCCAGACAATGGATCTCGACAACATGAGTACCGTCGCGGAATTCAAGGCTCTCTATCGCGAGCTTACCCCTCCCAAGGCCTCCGACGCAGGAATCATCCCTCCGGCAATACAGCAATGCTGGTACTGCGAGGGTGGCACAGTGCAGACGGACCCACAGGGCGTAGAGTACGGCCACCTGCGGACATCCGTCCTCTACGCCATCGGTACATTCACTTACTCGTACTACGGAGGCTGGACCCAAAACATTCCTAGCGGAGTGCGCGCGAGATACGAGATACCGCAGCTAAAGACGGTGTACGACCTCGGCATAACTGGCGCATTGGTTTCCGAATTAAGAGAAGACCTATCCCCGGGCGATGCACATGAAGTCGCTGGTTGGCCAGTTGTGCGACTGATTGCAGAGGTAGCAGACTAAGGAGGCGTAGCCATGCTAATACCATTTCGTTTTGAGCGCGCCGTAAAGCCGTCATTCCCGCTAAGGCGGGAACCCACTCCCTGGCCGCACATATACGGCGGCATCACACCTAATTGGTATAAGAATCATAATCGGCGCGACCATCGTAGCCTTGGCGGGAATGTAATTGATTAGCGGCTGGCAGGGAGAGAGACGTTCAGACTGAAGGGGAGTGAACGGGAGGGCCGCTGAAAACAGCGCAGAGCCGGTCCACGACAGGCTGGTCGCCTCCATTGCGTTCCAACGTCCTGATTACGCTGGTGAACGCCGAGAACGCATCGGCCCCCTCCACGCTCTTGGAGCAGTGCGATACCTTCCGCGCGATCACTGCCGGGCGGAGCGCTCGCTCAGCACGGTTGTTGGTCGGCTCAATGCCCGGATCGTCCAGGAAGCGCAGCAGGTTCCCCGGTCGTCGTGCCAACCCAGCTCGTTCTGCAGCCGACAGCTGTCCGCATCCGACATAGGACGGTCACGGAGATGATAGCTCACCTCTCGCTTCAACCGTTCAGCCTGGATACGAAAGTCCGCAGCCTCTCCTCGGTGATATGCCCTCCACAGGTCCATGGCTTCTCGCAAAAGCGCACTCAGACTCTTGCCGAAGCTGCGTCCCCTCCCTGTCTTGGTCTGGACCACTTCGCTGACCGAGCGCAGCACGTGCGCCAGACACTTCTGCTGTTTGATCTCGGACAGCGTCTGGGCATCGTAGCTCCGTCCTCGATCAGTCACCATCACCCCTCCATAGTCCGACGGGACCACCTCCCGCACCTCTTCGTTCCGGTGACGCGCACGGACCTGATACACCGTCGCCTCATCCGTCTCGAACGCCATCAGAAACGCACGCTCGCCTCCCACACGCCAGCCCGTGTCGTCGGTGTGGACGAACGGACTGGCGCGCACCGATGTCCGCAGCCTGCTGTAGGCATCACCCACCGCACCAGCAGCACGACGCAGCGCGTCCTGGCTGATCGCTCCCTGACTCACTCTCACCCCGGTCAGCGCTCTGAGAACGGCAGGAACCTTCCGTACCGGAACGCCCACCCCATAGTGGAGCACGTGGGCCGCAGCCATCACTCGTCTCCCCACCCGGTGGGCGCTGGCCCCGTACTGGTCCGGCGCAACTTCTGGGTGCTCGCCACGCACTTGCCTGCCGCACGCCGGCACCGGCATACCTGCACACGATACGCCGTTACCTGGGGACGTGGAACCGGCAGAAGGTCGGTCACGTAGGCAAGCCGCACTCCCTCATGTTCGAGGACGCCTCCACATCCAGGGCAGGTGTCCCCCGACACTGGCGCCTCTACAACCGGCTCGGTGATCTCATCGGCGGACGGCGGCTTGCGGTAGCTGAACTGCCCCGTACCCGGCTTGCGGCCAGGACGCCTAGGCTTGCTGCTGCGCCTGCCCTTGGAGAACGGCGCAGCCTGACGCTTTCCTCTCCGTTCGGACCCGGCAAGTTGGCTGTGCAACTCTTCGTTGGCTGCCTTCAACTCGGCAATCCGCTTCTGCTGCCCCTCGACCAGGGCCATCAGTTCGGCGTGCTCAGAATCCGTCTTGCACATAGATAGAGTATAAGAACTTACCGAGTCTTCCACAACACCCATGTGAGTGATACCATGACACCGACCCCGCTAATCAATTACTTTGGATTCATGGGGGAAGCGTCATGAATGTCTTGGTTACAGACAGTTCGGGGTTCATTGGCTCCGTACTAGTTAAAGCTCTGCTTCAGCGGGGACACCATGTCAGTGCTTTTGACAGGGTGCCAACGATGCATGCGTTGCCTGTCAACACACTGCTGGGGGACATACGGAGCTGTGACGATGTTCAGGCCGCCGTGCAGGGACAGGATATGGTGTATCACTTAGCGGGTGTTCTGGGGAGTCACGAACTGATTGGCAACGTACGGCATTCGCTGGATGTGAATGTTGGGGGTACTCTTAACGTCCTTGAGTCCTGCAGAATTCACAGAGCGAAAATGCTATTGGTGTCCAAGCCAAACGTCTGGCTGAACACCTATTCCATTACAAGAGAGACTGCCGAACAGTTTAGCAAGATGTACATGGTGGAGTATGGCGTCATTACGACGATCGTCAAATGGTTTGACGCGTATGGACCTGGACAGAAAGTGGGCCCTGGGCATATCCAGAAAGTGGTGCCGACGTTCATTGTCAACGCTCTCGAAAACAGGCCATTATCTGTGTTTGGGGATGGTAAGCAGACCGCCGACTTCATTTACGTTGACGATTTAGTCGAAGCAACAATAGCCGTCGCGGAAACACCTGCGGCAGTCGGGCGCACTGTGGAGATAGGTACGGGGATTGAGACGTCGATGCTGCAGTTGTGCAAAATGATCCTTGATATGACAGAAAGCTCCTCTGAGATCGAGTTTCAACCGATGCGCCCAGGCGAGACTGCGAATACTGAATTACGTGCAGATATGGCGACATTGAAGGAAACGACAGGCTTCGTACCACGAATCAAGCTAGACCATGGGCTCAAGCAGACGATTGCGTACTATAGGCAGATGCTAGATCGCGTAGCCATTTCGTCAGCCGTTCCAACTAACTTGCCTGACGACTCGGGCTGCGGTGCTTCCAAGCTCCCGACCATTCGCGAGATGGAGGTGTTGCGCTTGTTGGCCCTAGGTTACGATACCAAGGAGATTGCTGGTGAGCTTTACCTCAGCCCCCACACCGTTCTCAATCACATACGCAACATTCGCGAGAAACTTCAAGTGCCGACCAGACTGGGCGCTGTGCTTGCCGCCCAGCGCCGTGGCTTGCTCTAAGAGAACTGCCTCGCAGATGACTGAAGCTTCTTGCCCCAACCGCTATGATGCGGCACGCCGGTGAGGTGCAATAGCTCCGCAGATCGACTCAAACCCTAGAATAGACAGACGGTCGGAGCCTCCGCGTCGGCTATCTCATGGCGAACGGGGAGACGAAGGGACAAGGAGACTGGTATGTCGATCCTCCCCTCATCGCCGCCACCGGACATTTGCCCGATAGGCCTGGACCAAGCCTTGCTAGATGTCCAGAATGAATCTCAACATAAAGGTTCTTGATTTTGTCCAGTTGGGTGGGGAGAGGACAAAACGACCAGCGATTACATACGATCC
This sequence comes from Dehalococcoidia bacterium, assembly GCA_965222445.1. Taxonomy (GTDB): domain Bacteria; phylum Chloroflexota; class Dehalococcoidia; order Lucifugimonadales; family CAJWER01. The sequence goes on from CBDCTY010000002.1 coordinate 410,498, forward strand.
GGAGCGTCCATGACCATCAGGGACAGACAGCGCGCTAAGGAGATCCTGGCTGCATCCACCAGCTTGAGGCGAGCCTTGGAAATCTCCGTGTCCTCAGGGGACTTGGAGATCACCTGGCACTGCTCATAGAAACGTTGGAAACTCGTCGCCAGCTCCAGGGCGTAGTGGGGAAGGTGGTGCGGAGCCAGGCTCCGGGCCATCTTCTCCACCAACTCGGGTAGCTCCAACATCTTGCGTATCAGCGCCAACTCCGACTCGTGAGTGTAAGACGGGATAGGGCATAAGGACTTTGGAGAGAATGATGCTCCTATAGATGTCAAGCCGCGCGTGCGATTATCTCGGCCTACATTTCTTTGAGACTGCCAGAACGAGGAGATCACTCCCTTGACGGATCTCCATGTGGCCCTCAGGAGGTGGCCGACAGGGCCAGCCGACAAAGAAGCCCTGAAGATCACTCGGACCAATTCCATCTGTCGTTTCTTGGTACGTAATCGGCATCGTCGCGCTCTATAATCAGCGAGCCAACGAACTATAAGCCGTGATACCTCATCCGCCACACTGCGGAGCACCACAAGGCGAACCTGCCTAGATGGTCGCCACCAAATGGGACCGCCCTCCTGGCGTCCTCAGTTTCTGAAGGCCACCGCGAGTTGCGGGCGGCAAGTCCTGTTCTCCAATGCGATCCTTGCTTCCGGGCTTTCTTCTAACCCCAGGGCCCCAAGGAAAGTTGCCCTGCATTTGATATGCTGGGACTTGAACAGTCAACATCCCCGGTCATCGGCTTAGGACGCCGGCGTAGCACCCTTATAGGTGGCTGTGAACCGAATCCAAGCGCAATCAGCGCTCTCAGTTGGATCAACCAAAGGAACCCCTGCCCGACGAGAAGTCCGCGTACAGACCAACAACCTTCGCAAAATCCCTGCAGACTCATATGGAAGAGTGGCGTTACGGCGTAGACGGCTCACGCGGCCGGTGGTGGGATCACTGGTCCCAGGGCATCTACCCAGCATTCCGCTCACTTGCTGAGGAAGTCGTGCGCGCCGATTCGGTCAGGCTACACAAGCATGCCGCACATCTGAGAAGCTCACAGATGTTCGCCTTGAACCTCTTCCTTCCATTCCATAGGGGAAGCCTGTCGCGACTGTCTGACCGGGTCTGCGAGATTGTCGGCGTCAGGCTGTCCATTATGGATGTGTGTTTCGAGTGGGTGCCTCCCGGCTCGTTGCTGGGGGAAATCGACGGCGACCGTCCTGCCGGGGGCGAACCCGCAACGGCAGTGGATGTCATCCTCCGGGGTCGTCTGGCAGACGACCGCCAGGCGGTGGTCGTGCTGGAGGTAAAACTGAGCGAGTCTGAATTCACACACTGCAAGGGCCGGACCAGCCCTGCGAACCGCCGGCTAGATGTATGTGAATCAGCCAGTCTTTTCTTTGAGGACCCCAAGGCCTGCTACCTTCGCAGACCGGTGAGGAAGCGGCGGGACCGGCGTTACTGGGACATCTTTGCCCTAGAGCATGGCAGTGTGCGCGCAGCGTTCCCTGGCGCCGATCTCGAAGGGGCCTGTCCATTCTCTCAGAGCATGCAACAGCCGATGCGCAACCTCGCTATAGCCAGAGGGCTCGTACAGGACAGGGGCTATGCCATCGCGAAGGCCTGGTTCGCGCTCTGTGCGCACGACGGCAACCAGGATGCCGCTGAGCATTGGGAGCGCTGGAAGCGCCTCTTGCCCGATGCGTCGATGGCTCCTGTGCTTTCGGCATCTGACGTCGTACGTGCCGGCGAGGACGAGGGACTCGTCGATTGGGCGGCGTGGATGCGCGATCGCTATCGGCTATGTTCGGCATAGCCGCCATAGTAGCCACCACAGACTTGCCCGACCCTTGTCCAAGGCTCACTGGAGCCACGCTAATGGGTTGGTCAGGAGCTCGATGCTCGCACTTGTGATGCTGCGAGAGATATTCGGACATAGTCTCTCGACTTCGCCCGCCTTGTAATGCCACAATGTTAACCTGTGAGGCCACTCATGGTGAATCGCTTCTTCGAACAACCCATACTCAACTCCCCTTACGAGTACCCAGCGAAGCACTGGGAGCTCGATGATCAGGGCCAGCCGACCCAGCAGATCATCGAGAACCGGCGAGGCGCGGAGTTCATCACGCCCATCCCGAAGCCCAGGAAGCGAAGGGCGGATAAGCGTCAGCAAGAATTCGTCATCGACGAGGGCAAGGGGCTGTCCACCCAGGAGCAACAGTACGACGTCACGGCGATGGTGAATGAGATTCGCCGCCAGGTCGACCAGTGGCGGGAGCTGCGCAATCCCAACGACTGGCGCGTCACGCCTGAGACCGCCCGCCTGCTCCAGCATTGGCGACACCACGACTTCAGCGACATCCGTCCCTTCTTCTGCCAGAGGGAGGCGGCCGAGACGGTCATATGGCTGACCGAGGTTGCGCCTAAGTCCGGGCAGGCCGGAAGGCGACTCCTCGACCGTCTCGCCAACACCAACAACGACGCCAACCCGGAGCTGTCGCGCCTAGCCCTGAAGCTGGCCACCGGCGCCGGCAAGACCACCGTCATGGCCATGATCATCGCGTGGCAGACCATCAACGCCGTCCGGCATCCCAACAGCAGGCGCTTTACGCGGGGTTTCCTGGTAGTGGCTCCGGGCATCACGATCAAGGATCGGCTGCGCGTGCTTCAGCCCAACGACCCGGACAGCTACTACGCTAGCAGAGAGCTGGTGCCCAGGGAGATGCTCGGAGACCTTGAACGCGCCAGGATCGTCATCACCAACTTCCACGCACTCAGGCTGCGTGACCGTATGGAGCTCTCCAAAGGCGGACGTGCGCTCCTACAGGGCCGCGGGGCCGAGTTGGATACAGTGGAGACCGAGGGGCAGATGGTCCAGCGCGTCATACCCGATCTCATGGGTATGAGGAACATCTGGGTGCTGAACGACGAAGGACACCACTGCTACCGCCACAAGCCGGGCGAGGACGACGAGGACACGCTTAAGGGCGACGACAGGAAAGAGGCCGAGAAGAATAACGAGGCCGCCCGTGTGTGGATATCAGGGCTGGAAATCGTCAAGCGTAGGATCGGCGTCAGGCAGGTTGTCGACCTGTCAGCGACCCCCTTCTTCCTTCGAGGCTCCGGCTATGCCGAGGGCACCCTGTTTCCCTGGACGGTCAGCGACTTCTCGCTCATGGACGCCATCGAGAGCGGCATCGTCAAACTGCCCCGCGTGCCGGTGGCTGACAACATCCCAGGCGGCGACATGCCCAAGTACCGCGTCCTGTGGGAAACCATCCGCGGTGACATGCCCAAGAAGGGCCGGGGCAAAGCGAAGGGGGCTCTCGACCCGCTCAGTCTGCCGGTGCAGCTTCAGACCGCCCTTCAAGCTCTCTATGGGCACTACGTGAAGACCTACGAAGCCTGGGCCAAGGCAGGAATAACCGCGCCGCCCTGCTTCATAGTGGTCTGCAACAACACCTCTACCTCTAAGCTGGTCTATGACTATATCTCCGGCTTCTACCGTGAGAACGAGGACGGCTCCGAGACCCTGGAGCAGGGCCGCCTTGCCCTGTTCCGAAACTTCGATGATCACGGCAACCCGTACCCTATACCCCAAACGGTGCTGATAGACAGCGAGCAGATCGAGTCCGGCGACGCACTGGACAGGGACTTTCGCAAAATGTCCGCCGATGAGATCGAGCGTTTCCGCAGGGAGAGGGTGGAGCGCACAGGCGACGCCCGGGAGGCCGAGAATATCACCGACCAGGACCTTCTCAGGGAGGTGATGAACACCGTCGGCAAGGAGGGCCGCCTTGGGCAGTCCATCCGTTGCGTCGTGTCGGTCTCCATGCTCACCGAGGGTTGGGACGCGAACACCGTCACACACGTTCTTGGCGTGCGAGCCTTCGGGACCCAGCTTCTGTGCGAGCAAGTCATTGGCCGCGCCTTGCGCCGACAGTCCTACGAACTCAACGACGATGGACTGTTCGATGTCGAGTACGCTGACGTGCTTGGCGTACCGTTCGACTTCACGGCGAGGCCGGTCGTCGTAAAGCCCCAGCAGCCTCGCCAGACCGTACAGGTAAAGGCGGTTCGGCCCGAACGGGACCATCTAGAAATCCGGTTCCCCAGGGTGTCAGGCTATCGCACCGATCCGCCCAGGGAAGAGCTCGCGGCCGAGTTCACCGACGACTCCTACCTGGAGCTTACGCCAGAGTTGGTCGGCCCGTCGACGACTAGGAACGAGGGCATCATCGGCGAGGGTGTCGATCTCAACCTGGTGCACACCGGCGATCTCAGGCGCTCCACCTTGCTGTTCCACCTCACGCAGCGACTGCTATACACCAAGTGGCGTGACTCAAACGAAGACCCCAAGCTGCACCTATTCGGGCGGCTAAAGGGAATCGCAAGACAGTGGCTGGACGGCTACCTAGTCTGCAAGGGCGGCACCTATCCGGCACAGCTCATGTACCAAGACTTGGCGGACAGGGCTTGCGAGATCATCACGGCCGCCATCACCAACAGCCGCGCGAATGGGTATCCCGTCAAGGCGCTGCTCGATTCGTTCAACCCGACCGGATCGACCGTGCACGTGAACTTCAGCACGTCCAAGACCAGCCGCTGGGAGACGGACTCTCGCAAGTGCCACGTGAACTGGGTCGTCCTCGACAGCGACTGGGAGGCCGAGTTCTGCCGCGTGGCCGAGGCCCATCCCAGGGTGCGGGCATACGTGAAGAATCACAATCTGGGTCTTGAGGTGCCGTACCGCTCCGGCTCCATTGCACGCACCTACATCCCCGACTTCATCGTCCAGGTAGACGACGGACGCGGGGAAGACGACCCTCTTAACCTTGTCGTGGAGATCAAGGGCTACCGCAACGAGGACGCCAAGGCGAAGAAGCTCACCATGGAGACGTACTGGGTCCCCGGCGTGAACAACCTTCGCCAGTACGGACGGTGGGCCTTCGCAGAGTTCACGGACGTTTACGACATTGAAGCCGGGTTCGACGGCCTGGTACAGAGGTTCGTGGGGGGATCCAGCATTCCGGACTACAGCGCTCTCAGCGCCAAGGAGCTGCTCGCGTCCTGTCCCATTGACGAGGAGTATTTGGTCCGGCCTCGCGAGTTCCCGAGAGACATCGATTTTTGACGTATCTGCTCGATACCAACGTGATCTCGGAACTGCGCAAGGGCGACCGCTGTGACGCCAACGTGACGGCTTGGTACGCAGGCGTGGAGGAAACGGACATATTCCTTAGCGTACTGGTGCTTGGTGAGATGCGCAGAGGCATCGAGTGGATACGGAGGCGTGATCCGCAGCAGACCGTCGTTCTGGAACGCTGGCTCGAAGAGACCGCTCTGAGGTTCGCCGGTCGGATAATGCCCGTCGACGACATGATTGCCGAACTTTGGGGGAGAACATACTATGTGCGCAACGTCCCAGTGGTCGACGGCCTGTTGGCTGCCACCGCCATGGCGCATGACATGACCCTGGTAACTCGAAATGTCTCGGACGTTGAAGGGCTGGGTGTACGAGTGCTCGACCCCTTCAGAGGAAACGACAACTCGCACGAATTAGTCCAATAGAGAGGACAACGACTCTCATGCCAAAAGGACGAGCCAAACGGCCCAAGTCAGTCGAGACCCTCACACACGAGGAGGCCCGGCGGAGAAACCTGCCGTCAGCCGAGCACCAGCCTCTGATGCGAGAGGAGGAGCAGAGCGCCGTTCGCGTGGCCTACGAGCGGCGCAACCGCGATCTGGATCCTCAGCTCGTGTGGCGGGGCAAGGACGAGCAGGACTCGGAGGACCTGGAGGTCAACGTCCCGCCGCTGTACATCCAGGAGCGGACCCACCCGAAGGTACTGGTCGACGACCTGATGCGGCAAACCGGCAGCGGCGGGACATCGGAGGACGAAGGGCGACAGCAGGGGTTCGCGGACCTGTTCGCCGACTTCAACGGCCTGCCGTCCGAGGACGCGAAGACCGAGTTCTACCAGCACGACGCCAACTGGTCGAACCGCATGATCCTCGGCGACAGCCTGCAGGTGATGGCGTCGCTCGCCGAGCGCGAGGGACTGCGGGGCAAGGTGCAGTGCATCTATGTCGACCCGCCCTACGGCATCAAGTTCAACTCCAACTTCCAGTGGTCCACGACCAGCCGCGACGTGCGTGACGGCAACGCCGCTCACATCACCCGCGAGCCGGAGCAGGTGAAGGCATTCCGCGACACTTGGCGCGACGGGATTCACTCGTACCTGACCTACCTGCGCGACCGCCTAACCGTGGCCCGAGACTTGCTCTCCGATTCGGGTTCGATCTTCGTGCAGATTGGGGATGAGAACGTTCATCGTGTGCGAGCACTCATGGACGAGGTATTTGGGGACGGAAACTTCATCAGTCTTATAACCTATCGCACGAGCAGCGGAACCACGCAACAGAGTTCAGTCAAACGCGTATCGGACTACATAGTTTGGTACTGTAAAGACTCGGACTCGATTAAGTTCCGGAGGCTACTTGAGGATAAGCACGTTGATACCAGTATGTACAATCAACTGGAACTTGAGAATGGGACTCGACGTCCTATGACCGCAGACGAAAGACGTGACCCTTCAACTTGCCCTGCCGACGCCCGACCATACCAGAAGCTTCCAGTTCATTCTATGGCTTCTGGAGACCATGAGCCACGGGCGATTTTTGGAGCCGTCTGGCGCATACCGCCAACTTCTCATTGGCGGTATGCGCCAGACGGCTTTACGAGACTTTACAAAGCCTCACGCATCCATCCTGACAGGACAGCCCTCAGAGCGGTCTACCATCACGATGACTATCCAGCCTTCGAAATCTCAAACTCATGGATCGATACTGGCCCTGAAATTGAGAAGTCTTATGTAGTTCAGACTTCAACGTCACCAATTGAACGCTGCATCCTGATGACGACCGATCCCGGAGACTTAGTGCTGGATCCAACCTGTGGGTCAGGCACCACCGCCCATGCCTCTGAGAAGTGGGGCCGCCGCTGGATCACCATCGACACCTCTCGTGTGGCACTCGCCCTAGCCCGTGCCCGTATCATGGGAGGCCGATATCCGTACTACCTACTCTCAGACAGCCGTGATGGGCAAGTCAAGCAGGCGGAGATCGAGCGCAAGGCCGCATCAGAGTCTCCTACATACGGGGATATCCGCCAAGGCTTCGTCTACGAGAGGGTGCCGCACATCACGCTACGGGCCATCGCCAACAACACGGAGATCGACGTTATCTGGGAGGACGCCCAGGAGGATTTGGAGTCCCTTAGAGAGGAGTTGAACCACGTGCTCGGCGAGTCGTGGGAGGAGTGGGAAGTTCCCCGCGATGCGGATAAGGTCTGGCCGGATGACGCACGAAGTCTTCACGCCCAATGGTGGGAGCGACGCATCGCGCGCCAGAAGGAGATCGACACTTCCATAGCCGCCAAGGCCGACTACGAGAACCTATACGACAAGCCCCATGAGGACCGAAGCAAGGTAAGGGTCGCGGGGCCATTCACGGTCGAGAGCATCTCACCACACCGTGTCCTTGGAGTAAACGAGGACGGTGACGTCATCGCAGAGTCGTCCAACGGTTACGGGAGCGAATATGACTTCGCTCAGGTCATGCTGGACAACCTGGGAACCTCTGGCGTACAGCAGGCCAATAGAGAGGACAGGATAGAGTTCACGTCCATCACCCCCTGGCCGGGGCGTTTGGTGTGCGCTGATGGGCGCTACGTGGAGGGCGGCGAGGAGAACGGCATCGAGCGCCGCGCCGCGATCTTCATCGGCCCCGAGTTCGGCACGGTGTCCCGCCCGGACCTCGTGGAAGCGGCGCGCGAGGCCGCTGACGGCGGATTCGATGTCCTAATCGCCTGTGCCTTCAACTACGAGGCGCACACCACCGAGTTCGAGAGCCTTGGGCGGGTCCCTGTGCTGAAGGCTCGCATGAACGCCGACCTCCACATGGCCGAAGACCTGAAGAACACGGGCAAGGGCAACCTGTTCGTGATCTTCGGAGAGCCGGACATCGACATCCTCGACGCGGACGATGGCCGGATCCAGGTAAGGGTCAACGGCGTGGACGTGTTCCATCCCAATACGGGCGAAGTACGCAGCGACGGGCCGGAGGGAATCGCCTGCTGGTTCATCGACACCGACTACAACGAAGAGGCGTTCTTCGTCCGTCACGCCTACTTCCTGGGAGCCAGCGACCCATACAAGTCGCTGAAGACCACGCTCAGGGCTTGAGATCGACGCAGATGCCTGGGCGACGCTCCACAGCGACACCTCGCGCCCGTTCAACAAGCCCGACTCCAGCCGCATCGCCGTCAAAGTCATCAATCACCTCGGCGACGAGGTGCTGAAGGTGTTCCGGGTAGAATGAACTGGCTTAACTCAAACGGGAGTTGTGTAGGATGAACTGGGAAGGCATTGCTGCCTCGGGGACTACAGGATGACGTTTACGAGACAGGACGCTGACAACTGGGCGAAAGAGGTGCCGGGTGCGCGGTGGCTCAAGGCCGATCTGCACATCCACACCGTGGACGACCTTCCGGGACGCAGGGCGAAGTTCCCGGCCGACGTTAACGGGGACCCGCAGGCGTCCAATACCATTTCGGCCTACGCCAAGCGGTTCCTTCAGAGCGCGGCGGAACGTGGCGTGCGGGTGCTTGGCATCACACCGCACTCGCCCCGCGTCGGAACCGCAGCGGAGACCAGTGTGGTGTGGAGGATAGTGGAAGAGTGGAACAGCGGCGTCGATGACGATGATGTCCCGTTCCGGGAAAAGATATACGCTGTGTTCCCCGGCTTCGAACCGTCCTTCAACCAAGGTCGCAGCGGACTACACATGCTGTTCCTGTTCGATCCGGAGATAGGCCGCACCGACTATCTAAAGGCCTTCGACCTTGTGATGGGTGGGGTGTCGCCGTGGAATGGGCGCGAGCTTCAACTGTCCGGGAGGGGCGCCAGTGATGCGTTCAGTGAACTCCGCAAGTTCCACCGTCGTGAAGGTCGCAGGTCAGATGATGGTGGCTTCCAATGGAACTATATGACGCTTGCGCCTCACATCGACCAAGAGAAGGGACTGCTTGGAGCACAGGGGATGCATGTGCTGAACCTCTTCCCACACTCTGAGGTGGCCGGCCTAGAGCTCGGTGATGAAAAGTTGCCCGAGGATTACATGGGAGGCGGTTTGGATCTGGCGAAAAGAATGGCGGAGCTTCGGCAGGCGTTCTACCACAGTAGTGATGCCTATAGGATCGACGAAATTGGCAAGCGCCATACATGGCTCAAGCTCGCCAGTCCTAGGATAGAGGCGTTGCGGCAGGCGTTCATCGCCAGCGAATCAAGAATGCGGATAGGATACGAACGTGGTGAAGACGGCACCTTGTACGAAGCTCCAGATCCCCCCGACGTAACTATGAACAAACGTCCGTGGCTGAAGTCCGTCAGGGTCTCCGGCAAGGCTTCGTTCTTCGGCGCCGGCGGTGAAGACGGACAGGGCAGCCATTTCGACTTCAGCCCCGACCTTACTTGCGTCATTGGCGGCAGCATGACGGGCAAGAGCACCCTCCTCGACGGTCTGAGAGTGCATGTCGACGCCCCGCTGCCAGAGGACGACAGCGTGAGGAAACAGGTTGAGGCGCGCGGCAGGGACCGCTTTCTGAGTGGCTCTGCGGAGGTTCTTCTCGACTGTCCTGGTCGGGATCCGACTGCGGCGCCTCGTGAGCAGTGGCCTGCGGAGTTCTACACGCAGACCGAGTTGCAGAGGCTGGCGCAGAACCCCGAGGCTGTAGAGGACATTCTCGCCAGGCTGGTGGCGTCTGAGACACAAGACATCATGGAACGTGAGGGACGCTTGGGCGAGCTCGACGGGGAATTGACTCGCGCCGCCGGTCGTCTCGCGAAACTAGGCGACGACCAGGCGGATGCCGAGCAGGCATTCCAGAGAAGCCAGAGAGCGGCAGAGGAGCTTGCCGCATTTTCGGATGCCGGCGTGGAGAGCTTGAATCGCGTGTCCAGCGATCTGAGCCGCTCGCGGGGTTCTGCAAAGGCTGCGACTGAGCTGGCGGGCGAGGTGGACAGGCTCTTGGAATCTATATCGGTGGTAGACATACCGGATATCGACGACGGCCTTACCGGAGTGCTCGAAGCCGCGGGGATAGTTGAGGGCGAAGTGGACTTCCGCGCGCGGTGGGACCGTATTCGACGCTCGCTAAGGTCCGCTAAGGACGAGTTGGGTGCGGCGAGTGTTGTGCTCAAGTCCATAGTTGATGCGCTGGAAGACCACGAGGATAGTGTCCGTGTACGGGTAGACCGCGATTTGGCGGCCCGTGAACTGGATGGAGCGAGGATCAATCAGCTCCAGGAGCTGACCGCTCAGGCTTCACTGCTGGAGAGCTATCAGGCGCATCTCAATGAACAGCGAGGCACGCTTCTCCGCGCTAAGGACAAGTTCGAAACACTGCGCCAAGAGCGAAGGGACCTTGTGCAGCAGCAGCGATGCGCGTTCGACCGTGTGATGGATGCGGTCCATTCCCAGTTCGACGGCCGAATAGAGGCCCGTCGGATCGATGAAGGCCGCAAAGACACTCTGGATCGTCTTCTCAGGGCGTTGAATCAGAGGGGGATCACACGATGGTGGAATGATTTGACGGATGAGCAGCGGCCCGCGCCCGATGACCTGCTCGAAAAGCTAGCCTCTGGGCATTTGGAAGAAGTCGGAATGAGCGAAGCAGTGGGTGAAACGTTCCGGGTGCAATTCACCCCATCGAGACAGCGCGAACTGGCAGCCCTCCGTTGTCCAGATAACTACGTGCTGGAATTCATGATGGGAGATGGCAGCTATCGGCCGCTAAGGGACCTTTCCGGCGGCCAGCGGGTGAACCTCTTGCTCTCTCTCCTGTTGGAGACAAATGACGAGCGGCCTCTGGTAATTGATCAGCCCGAGGATGAACTGGACAACCGGTTTTTGTTCGAGACGATGCTTCCTGCACTCAAGCGGCTCAAGGGACGCAGGCAGATCATAGTAGCGACGCACAACGCGAATATAGTGGTCAACGGGGACGCCGACCAAGTGATTCAATTGGAAGCGACCGCCGACCATGGATATGTTGCACGTTCAGGGGCCATCGAAGAGCCCGCCGTCCGAGATGCTATCGTCCAGACGGTTGATGGAGGTGACGAGGCATTTCGTCTGCGTCGGTTGAAGTACGGCTTCTAGGAGGCCGGGAATGGAATGGCTGAGAATCCTTGAGTGTATCGAACGAGGTGAGGATAGACACACCGAGTTCAAACGTGGGCTTGGCGATCTGTCGGCGGTCGGCAAATCAGTTTGCGCCTTCGCGAACACTGAGGGAGGCGTCATCATACTAGGCGTAACCGATACTACCCGGCAGATTGTGGGTGTCAAGGAGGACGCTGAACAGGTCCAAGAGAAGTTAGCGTCGTTTCTTCAGTCTGGCTGCAGCTCACCGGTTTCTGCTCGCGCCGGGCGACATGAGAGTCCGAACGGTTGGGTCCACTGGCTTGAGGTCCCTCGCCAGCGCGGCTTTGAGCCCTTACGGTACGGTGGTCGAGTGTGGGTACGCCGGGAACGGAGCAGCGTCGAGCCATCTCCGACTGAGCTTCAAGAGCTATACAACGCCTTTGGGTACATCTTCACTGAGGAACGCACGATACAAGCTGCGACGGCGGCTCATGTCGATCTTCAAGTCTTCCACGCCTATCTCCAAGAGGTCGGACTCGACATCGAGGACGAACCCCAGCCCGATGATGAGGACGACCTCCGTAATCGCGGTGTGGTAGCGGAGTTGGGAGGCGTGTTGCATCCTACGCTCTACGGCGTGCTGGCATTTGGCAAGGAGCCACAAAGCTATCCGCAAACACAAAACTTCCGGGTAGAGTGTGTCGCATACGAGGGCGACGACCGGGCTTCGAATGTGCTGCAAGTGGCTGAAGCCTCAGGCCGTCTGGACGAACAAGTACTACGAGCGGTCGGCTGGTTCTCGAGCCTCGGGCGGTTCGAGTCGTACCGTGGACTGATCAGGGAAGACCATCCGTTGCTGCCACAGGCGGCTCTTCGAGAGTCGCTGGTAAACGCTGTGGTGCACAGGGACTACGCAATCACCGGATCGAAGGTGCTGCTTGAGGTTTTCACTCGGCACGTAGACGTGACGAGCCCGGGCGGATTGCCCAATCACATGAGTGTCGAGAGTGTCCAGGCCGGCGGTCATCCGCGGTCGAGGAACGAGTCGATGGCGAACTACATGCTGGTGATGGGTTACATGGAGCAGCGGGGCAGGGGTTGGCCTGTGATGCGCAGGGCAATGCGCGAGTTCAACGGAACCGAACCTGAGATTACGCAGGGAGACTCTGGCGCATTTGTCAGATTGAGATTCCATCTCGAATCATTAAAGTAGTGACATGGACTTTCGGATTGCCGATACGTTTACGGGTAGTCTTACGAGGTTGACCGGCGACGAGCAGAAGGTCATCAAGACCACGGCCTTCGATCTACAAATGGACCCATCCCGTCCGGGCCTGCAACTCCACAGGCTTGATGGGGGACGAGACCGCAACTTCTGGTCTGTACGGGTTAGCCGCGACATCAGGATCATCGTCCACCGGACCCAAAGTAGCCTCATGCTCTGCTACGTCGACCACCACGACGAGGCGTACAGTTGGGCAGTGCGACGCAAGCTAGAGACCCATCCAAAGACCGGCGCTGCCCAACTGGTCGAGGTGCGAGAGACTGTCGAGGAGATTGCCGTCCCAGTATATGTTCCGGTAGCGCAGGAAGCGCAACCCAAGCGCCTCCCGTTCGCCGGTTTGTCAGACGATCAACTGCTGAGCTATGGGGTCCCTGCCGAGTGGCTGCCCGACATCCATACCGCCGATGAGGACGGCATTCTCGATCTTGCCAGCCATCTGCCAAGTGAGGCTGCAGAAGCGCTCTTGGAGTTGGCCACTGGCGGGACGCCCCAGGTTCCTAGCCCTGTTGCAGCAGGTATCGACCCATTCGATCACCCTGACGCGCAGCGCCGCTTCCGCGTCATGCGCGATTGGGAAGCGTTGGAGCAGGCCCTCGACTACCCGTGGGAGAAGTGGGCAATCTTCCTGCATCCGTCCCAGCGTGCGATAGTCGAACGGGACTATACCGGTCCTGCCAGAGTCTCAGGCTCGGCGGGTACGGGGAAGACCATCGTTGCGCTACATCGTGCGGTACATCTGGCTCGTACGAATCCCAACGCCAGAGTGCTGCTGACGACATTCTCGGAGACGCTCGCTAACTCGCTGCGCGACCGGCTGCGTATACTCGTCAGCTCCGAGCCCCGACTCGCAGAGCGAGTGGAAGTCTACGCCATGGACGCTCTTGGGGAGAGGCTGTTCGAGCTCAACCTGGGCGCGCCTTCGTATGCCTCGGAAGCGCAGATCTACACGCTGATCGAGGAGGCGGCTACCAACGTCGAGGGCAATAGGTTTGCGACGAGCTTCGTGCTGACGGAGTGGAAGCAGGTTGTGGATGCGTGGCAGCTCGATACATGGGAAGCCTATCGTGATGTCCCTCGCCTCGGCCGCAGGCGGCGGTTACCCGAAAGCCAACGCCAAGTTCTGTGGTCAATCTTCGAGCATGTACGGTCAGGGCTCAAAGAGCGGAATCTAACCACACGTTCGGAGATGTTTGGGCAGCTTGCGTCCAGGTTCGGCGAGACCCAGCGGTCGCCATTCGACTTCATAGTCGTGGACGAGGCGCAAGATATAGGCGTATCCCAGCTTCGCTTCCTTGCATCTCTGGGAGCGGAGCGGCCCGATGGACTCTTCTTCGCAGGGGATCTGGGCCAGCGCATCTTCCAGCAGCCGTTCTCGTGGCAAGCGCTGGGCGTGGAGATACGTGGGCGCTCCCGCACGCTGAAGATCAACTACCGGACCTCACACCAGATCAGGAAACGGTCCGACCTTCTCTTGGGGACGGAAATATCCGACATCGACGGCAACACGGAAGAGCGCTCAGGCACGATATCGGTATTCAACGGCCCCGAGCCGTCCATAGCGATTGCCGAATCCGCTGAGGAAGAACCCACGGCCGTCGCCGACTGGCTAATTGAGTTAATTGGACGAGGCCTGGAGCCTCACGAGATCAGCGTCTTCGTCAGATCAACCGATCAGGTCGACCGTGCCACTACTGCTATCGAGGCCGCCGGGCTACGGTCCAGAGTCCTGGGCGATTACGTTCAGACGACCGGAAGGCACGTCTCGGTCAGCACCATGCATTTGGCGAAGGGACTGGAGTTCCGCGCCGTTGCTGTCATGGCCTGCGACGATGAGGTCATCCCGCTTCAGGAGCGGATTGAGTCGGTCACCGACGACTCGGACTTGGAAGATGTAGAGACTTCTCCGGCTGTCGTATCGTGTCAGAGGCGACAGGCATTCCAGAGGAAACCGTGATAACCATCTGGAAGCAGCGTAATAAGCCCTTCGCATCCCAAATGCAGAAACATTGGAAGGCCATCGCAGAACGCAACGGGCCATTCCATTCCACGGAGGGCTGACCCCAACTCGAGCTTACGGACCCAGTCGTCCTCCTATCGGTAGACCTTTCCTGTTCCAGGTCACCAATGTGCCTTGGCCTAGGTCGTGCACTTGCATGACCACTGGCCGGGGCGTTTGACTCGCGCGTAGGTGTAAAGGGTGTCGATGGCCAGTGGTGACGGGCTGGGACCCCTCGATGCCCGACACGGAAGAGGACAGGTGGGCAATTGGGAGGTCACTCCGGCGCGCGACGGTGTATCTGCGGAGACGGACGCGGGCGCTACCATGGACGTGCCCAAGGACGTGTAGGCTGAGCTACGTCAGCGCGCCGAGCAAGAGGGCGGGCCTGTGAGCGCGACCGCGTCCGTCCGGTTCTCGCACGATCTGGTGACCCGCGAGACAGACGCCGACGTGAGTCTGCCGAGCGCGATGTCGCCAGCCGCGCAGCCGCGCTTGCGGCCGCTGCTAAGGACGCGCCTTGGGAACAGGGCGGGGCGCTATCGGGCGCTCTCAACCCCCGGTACCAGAAGATATTTGACAGTATGCAGACGGAAGGGCAGCAGTCCAAGGTAGCGAGAAGACGGGGGGGCGGGCGCCGGCGCGATGACCTGAAGGACAGCGCGTACACGATGCCACAGATCGTGATTGAGCAGGAGCCCGCATCCCTGCGGCGCGTGGGGTAGGGACATGACCACGGGCGAGTTAGCCGCCTCCCGACAGGCGTTTGTACATCTCTGCATACTTCCGCGACAGCTCAGGGGCGACTTCACGGTCGCCAGCTTTGCTGCGCACGCGGTTGAGGGGTGGCAGGTCGCTGGCTTCCTCCAGGGCCTCGTGGATGCGCCGGTACGTGTGTCCATTGACGAGGCGGCTGACTGCGCTGTGAGACAGACCAAAGGCGTCTGCCAACTCGTTGACTCGATAGCCCGCGCGATAACGTTTGAGAATCTCGATCACCTGATCGGTCGGGATGAGCTTTTCGCGTGCATGTGTGCGTGCTGCCATTGCGTACCTCTATGGTGCGGTCTCGTGCGCGGGCGCCACGGAAACCAGCCTATGTCGTGTACTGTATCAGAATTCGCGTTCGGCTGTCAGATACGAAAGCGGGCCGGTGGGCGGGGCGGTTGTGTAGACAGACCAAAAAACCCCAACCTATATTATATAAGAGGGTATTACTATTACCGCACTTTCGGACTAGACCGCTGTGGGGGGGTGCCCTAGATGACGATGGACGAGGCAGAGGCCCGAGAGATACTGGCGGGTCCCACGCAACCCTTGGCCCCAGGCCCCCGCCAGCTCGTCGACCCACCTGAGGTCGCAAGGTACGCACAAAGGGGAGACCCCGACATTATTGACTGGCCTGGCAGGGTAGTCACTCGCCAAGACCTTATGATGGCCAGCGGGGACCCTCGGGACTGGTTCAGGTATCGTCATAGAGAAAAGGCATACGAAGAGGCGTGGCATGAGTTCGTAGACGCCCGCAGCCGCCGCAAGGACTTCATGGCGGGTTTCGATTGGAATCAGATTCTGGTGCTGGGAGACTATGGCTCAGGCAAGACGACCTTGGCGACCCACCTGGCCAGGCATTTCTTTGGGTTGGGCCATCCAGTGTTTTCCAAACGCCTCGTGCCTGTTCGGTTGGCGTCTGGAGCACGAGGCAATGTATACGGCCTTGGGGTTCATGCCCAAAGCCTCTGTGCTGCTGATTGATGAGTCCTCGGCGGCGCTGGCCTCTCGTATGGGCCACTCGATTGCCGTCACCAGCTCCACAGAAATGAACCCAAATGTGCGCAAGCAGAATGGGATCGTCGTCTATATGTCAGCGCAGGACTGGCAGATTGCCCCCAGCATCAGGCGCGATTGCAAGGAAGTTTAGATGCCGGTGCCCAAGGCCGACCTCACAGTCTCGGACAACCGAGATGACGACGACGAGGGCAGAGCCGACTACGAGACGCCATTCACAGGGAAGGTCAGCGGTGGAAACGACCCCGACAACTTCCGCCTGGCGTGGCACGTTTGGGACGACTACCCGTTCAGAAAAGCCAACCTGATAGAAGGCCCCGACCCAACCGATAAGGGCGGGTTCGGCCCACCTGAAGAGGATCGAACCACCCCGCGTGCCATCGCGGTGTTAAGGGTCACAGCTCCATACACGATGCGGGATAGGTGGCCTCGGCAGACTTGAGCGACTGGGGACAGTCGCTCATAGACAACAATCGCTAGCTATCCCCTTATAGTGGTCATCAGTATTAATGTTGCAAAACTCCCATCCCCGCATCCAAGAGTAGGTGAATGAGATGACTGATTCGACTCCAAGCTACTACGACCTGAGAATCGAGAACACTTGGATGGATTACCTCAGAACCAGGTTGCCGTACTCCTTCAACCGCATAGAAGAGAAGGGAAGCGGTCCATCTCGACACTACGTGCTGTCAGAACCTGTATTGCTGATTGGAACATTGGCAGCTGATAGACACAACTTTTGGAGACGCGGCAACGTCTACTATATGTCGGGCAAGCTCTTGGACTACTACAACATTTCTGATGTCGGCAGGAACTACCGAACCCTTGAAGTCGAGCAGCTGCTCACCGATACAGGCAGTGCGCCCTTCATCTGGCCCAGCAACGCATTTGCCTTCTACAACTCGATGCAAGTGGAGAAGGTCTGGGGGTAATTGATTAGCGGGGTCGGTGTCATGGTATCACTCACATGGGTGTTGTGGGAGACTCGGTAAGTTCTTATACTCTATCTATGTGCAAGACGGATTCTGAGCACGCCGAACTGATGGCCCTGGTCGAGGGGCAGCAGAAGCGGATTGCCGAGTTGACGGCAGCCAACGAAGAGTTGCACAGCCAACTTGCCGGGTCCGAACGGAGAGGAAAGCGTCAGGCGGCGCCGTTCTCGAAGGGCGGACGCAGCAGCAAGCCCAAGCGTCCTGGCCGCAAGCCGGGTATGGGGATGTTCAGCTACCGCAAGCCGCCGTCCGCCGATGAGATCACCGAGCCGGTTGTAGATGTGCCAGTGTCGGGGGACACCTGCCCTGGATGTGGAGGCGTCCTCGAACATGAGGGAGTGCGGCTTGCCTACGTGACCGACCTTCTGCCGGTTCCACGTCCGCAGGTGAGAGCGTACCGGGTGCGGGTATGCCGGTGTCGGTCGTGCGGCAAGCAGGTGCGAGGGCGGCATCCCGACATAGCGCCGGACCAGTACGGGGCCAGCGCCCACCGAGTGGGGAAGCGGCTGATGGCGGCGGCCCACGTGCTCCACTATGGGGTGGGCGTTCCGGTACGGAAGGTTCCTGCCGTTCTCAGAGCGCTGACCGGGGTGAGAGTGAGTCAGGGAGCGATCAGCCAGGACGCGCTGCGTCGTGCTGCTGGTGCGGTGGGTGATGCCTACCGCAGGCTGCGGACATCGGTGCGCGCCAGTCCGTTCGTCCACACCGACGACACGGGCTGGCGTGTGGGAGGCGAGCGTGCGTTTCTGATGGCGTTCGAGACGGAAGAGGCTGCGGTGTATCAAGTCCGTGCTCGTCACCGGAACGAAGAGGTGCGGGAGGTTGTCCCCTCGGACTATGGAGGGGTGATGGTGACTGATCGAGGACGGAGCTACGACGCCCAGGCGCTGTCCGGGGTCAAGCAGCAGAAGTGTCTGGCGCACGTACTGCGCTCGGTCAGCGAGGTGGTCCAGACCAAGACAGGGAGGGGACGCAGCTTCGGCAAGAGTCTGAGTGCGCTTTTGCGAGAAGCCATGGACCTGTGGAGGGCATATCACCGAGGAGAGGCTGAGGACTTTGAAGTGCAGGCCGAACGGTTGAAGCAACAGCTGAGCTATCATCTCCGCGACCGTCCTATGACGGATGCGGACAGCTACAGGTTGCAGAACGAACTTGGCTGGCACGACGATCGTGGCAACCTGCTGCGATTTCTGGACGATCCGAACATTGAGCCGACCAACAACCGTGCTGAGCGAGCGCTCCGCCCGGCAGTGATCGCGCGGAAGGTATCGCACTGCTCGAAGAGCGTGGAGGGGGCCGATGCGTTCTCGGCGTTCACCAGCGTAATCAGGACGTTGGAACGCAATGGAGGCGACCAGCCTGTGGTGGATCGGCTCTGCGCTGTTTTCAGCGGCCCTCCCGTTCACTCCCCTTCAGTCTGAACGTCTCTCTCCCTGCCAGCCGCTAATCAATTACGATCGTGGCAACCTGCTGCGATTTCTGGACGATCCGAACATTGAGCCGACCAACAACCGTGCTGAGCGAGCGCTCCGCCCGGCAGTGATCGCGCGGAAGGTATCGCACTGCTCGAAGAGCGTGGAGGGGGCCGATGCGTTCTCGGCGTTCACCAGCGTAATCAGGACCTTGGAACGCAATGGAGGCGACCAGCCTGTCGTGGACCGGCTCTGCGCTGTGTTCAGCGGCCCTCCCGTTCACTCCCCTTCAGTCTGAACGTCTCTCTCCCTGCCAGCCGCTAATCAATTACGTCTGGGGATTCGCACAAGATAATCATCTTGACAGAGAACGTGTGATGATGACGAACGTCGTACTGGCAGTGGAATTGTGTCTGAAGGCCGTTTCGACTCATGCCACCTTCCGAGAAACGGGCTCCTTCAAGTTCAACATTGGGCACGATGTTTCCAAGTTATACCATTTCATATTGCTGAGGCCGTAAAGTGTGCTGGAAAGCTTCGCGTTGAGTGTTCGATCCAATCCCAGGCCGTGAGCGACCGCACCCGACCCGGATCAGATTCAAGCTCACCAAGGTATGCGTCAACCGCCTCCATCTTCTCGTCTATGCTCCCGTATATCCTGCCATCCACCCACCTGCGGACCTCTTGGAACACCCGCTCGCGGGATTCAACTCAGGACTGTATGGCGGCTGGACGATGGTTGCCAGTCCAACACTCCGTACCATCTCGCCCCGGTGACCACGCGCTCCATCCCACACCAGCGCCTCGATGTCCGAGTGATGCTTCAGGCCATCGACTGCCGCCGCTATAGCCGCAGACCTCATCGAGTCGATCCAACTCCACAACAGCCTGCCCCTCCGAACGTCTACCACCAGGAACAGGTACGTCCACTTGTAGACCATCTGCACTCGCTGATGCACCTTCACTCCACGACGGCCCCATACCCTGCGGACCATCCCCCGCAACCCCACTCGCATCTCATCGGCAAAGCCAAAGGCCGTATCAGAACTCACGCCCGCTCCGGCAAGGGCGCAACTGAAGCCCCCTTTTCCACGACTCCTGCGCACCTACGTCTGCCTTCTCATGACGGCCCCTCGGAACCTTCGGGCTGCATCCCAACCTCTCAAGCAGACCGTAGACGCTGCCCGACTTGTAGCTCACTCCATACTCGGACTCTATCCAGTCCCTGATCTCTCCGGCTGTCTTGAATCGCCCGCTCGACACCTCCTCGGTCAACTCCCGCTCTTGATCTGGGCTCAGAAACCGCGGCTTGCCCCTGCCTGCCATCTTGTGGCACAGCACTCCCTCCACACCTCCCTCTCTATACCAGCCCACCCACGTCTGTACCGTCCGGTAGTGCACTCCCACAGCTGTCGCCGCCTTACCGAGCTGCCATCCCGACCGGACCAGCCACAGTCCATGGAGTCGTGTACGAAGGACAACGTCATGCTCTGCCTGGTAGGCTGCCTTCAGTGCCTCCGGTGTATCCTCCAGACTCCAATCGATTCGAAGAGGTCGACCCATCATTGGGATGCACCCCAACATAGTATGTTGGTCACAGCATGGATGAACTACAAAAACACCGCTAGCTACTTTCAGGTCTCCCTATCATCAAATGGTATTATACAGAGTTTTGCCTGAATCACTCCGAGAAGAAATCGCCGCGGAGTCCGAGGTGTTCGCCAAACAGTACGTATTGTTCAGGGCGAAGGTAGAGGCCAGCATCGAGCAAATCTTTCCGCAGCATCCCTCGCAGCCGCTAAACAATCCCGATAGGAAGAGGCTAGCTGAAGCCGAATGGAATGAGTTGGCGAAGGGAATAGCGGAGAGCCCCTACACGGCCTTTGTGAATAGCAACGATCCCGGCGTGGGAGACAAGTATCTTCACGAAGGGTGGTTTGAGGAGGCCTTGAACCAGGTCAAGTTGATCGAGGAGCCCGGCGATATCACTCAGTATTTTCGGTATGCGCCTCACGAAGATAAGGATGAGTTGCCCACGGATCTCATACATTGGATTCTTCTGTTAGGACGCTTTCTGTACGAACATCTCTTTCCTGTGCCACGGTCGAAAAATGGACCCCTTTCGGGGTTTCCTGTCCGGCCAGTGGGTGAAGGCTAGTCGTCCCAGGCGATCCAAGGCCATCACTTTCTCACTGCCTCCAGAAATGGCAGTGCAGGCTCGCCGGGTGATGAGGGAGGGCGACCCAGCCGTATGTGAGTTGCTCAGACAGGCCATTCTTGGTAATTGATTAGCGGGGTCGGTGTCATGGTATCACTCACATGGGTGTTGTGGGAGACTCGGTAAGTTCTTATACTCTATCTATGTGCAAGACGGATTCTGAGCACGCCGAACTGATGGCCCTGGTCGAGGGGCAGCAGAAGCGGATTGCCGAGTTGAAGGCAGCCAACGAAGAGTTGCATAAGGAACTCGCCGAGGCCAAGCGAGCGGGAAAGCGTCAGGCTGCGCCGTTCTCTAAGGGCAGGCGCAGCAGCAAGCCCAGGCGTCCTGGACGCAAGCCGGGTACGGGGCAGTTCAGTTACCGCAAGCCGCCGCCCGCCGATGAGATCACCGAGCCGGTTGTAGATGTGCCAGTGTCGGGGGACACCTGCTCCGGATGTGGAGGCGTCCTCGAACATGAGGGAGTGCGGCTTGCCTACGTGACCGACCTTCCATCGGTTCCACGTCCCCAGGTAACGGCGTATCGTGTGCAGGTATGCCGGTGCCGGTCGTGCGGCAGGCAAGTGCGTGGCGAGCACCCAGAAGTTGCGCCTGACCAGCACGGGGCCAGCGCCCACCGGGTGGGGAGACGAGTGATGGCTGCGGCCCACGTGCTCCACTATGGGGTGGGCGTTCCGGTACGGAAGGTGATGCCTACCGCAGGTTGCGGACATCGGTGCGGGCCAGTCCGTTCGTCCACACCGACGACACGGGCTGGCGTGTGGGAGGCGAGGGTGCGTTTCTGATGGCGTTCGAGACGGAAGAGGCGACGGTGTATCAGGTCCGTGCGCGTCACCGGAGCGAAGAGGTGCGGGAGGTGGTCCCGTCGGACTATGGAGGGGTGATGGTGACTGATCGAGGACGGAGCTACGACGCCCAGGCGCTGTCCGAGATCAAACAGCAGAAGTGTCTGGCGCACGTACTGCGCTCGGTCAGCGAGGTGGTCCAGACCAAGACAGGAAGAGGACGGAGCTTCGGCAAGCGTCTGACGGGTCTTTTGCGAGAAGCGATGGAGCTGTGGAGGGCATATCACCGAGGAGAGGCTGCGGACTTTCGTATCCAGGCTGAACGGTTGAAGCGAGAGGTGAGCTATCATCTCCGCGACCGTCCTATGACGGATGCGGACAGCTACAGGTTGCAGAACGAGCTGGGCTGGCACGACGACCGGGGGAACCTGCTGCGCTTTCTGGACGATCCGCGCATTGAGCCGACCAACAACCGTGCTGAGCGAGCGCTCCGCCCGGCAGTGATCGCGCGGAAGGTATCGCACTGCTCGAAGAGCGTGGAGGGCGCCGATGCGTTCTCGGCGTTCACCAGCGTAATCAGGACGTTGGAACGCAATGGAGGCGACCAGCCTGTGGTGGATCGGCTCTGCGCTGTGTTCAGCGGCGTCCCCGTTCACTCTCCTTCACTCTGAACGCCTCCCAGAACTTGATCCCGCTAATCAATTACAAGGAATAAACACATCGGACAGTCCCCTAACTGTCCATCACATACGAGATACACTCAGTTGTTTAGAGGTTCCTTAACTTGCGAATTGTCGTTTCTCCGCATCCGCCACTTGTCCCACTGCGTAGCCCCATGAGCGTATGGTCATGATTCACTAAAAGCGCGCTAGCCTGCGAAGAGTCTTTCGGAATTTGATTATGAATTCACCCGCCGCGGCAGGTGCGTTGTCATAGAACGCAGAGGAGTCAACGTCGTTTGGCTCGTCAAGCCACAGGTCTTTCCTAATCTGGGCGACTTGGAATCTACCGATTTCTCGACCCTCAATGTCGTGAAATGCGCGACTTGTTAGCGTCCGCTGGCGATTCCTAAAGAGTGTCCTCTGAGTCACAACTTTTGTTATCTTAGTCTGGCCGCTTTTGGAGCTATCCATTAAGCATCCATGCTGAGTCAAGAGCTTCCGAAGTCTTCTAAAAGGGATATTGCGTTCCTCTAAGTTCACCCATCGTGAATTTCGGTGAAGCCAGTTAGCGATCCATAGCACTTCATGATCTGGCAAACTATGAACTGCATTATCAACGATTCTGTGTTGGGCAATTCTCAACACAGTCCTGAAAAGCTCTTCCTCTTCGCAAGTAAAGAGTAGTCTGTTCACGTCTAGCAGAGCTAACATTGAGACAATAGCGGTCCGCTTGTTACCGTTATGAAAAGGATGATTGTGAATAAGGGAATGCATTAGAGCGGCGGCATGCATCTCGACAGAAGGATACTTTCTTTCTCCTCCAATAGATGTACGAGGTCGTAATATAGCCGATTCCAGCAAGTTATCGTCTCTTACGCCCGGCGGCTCTATAGGATCGGCCTGAGTTACAAAATCCTCTACCAACTCTTGATGGATAGCACGAACGTCATCGCCAGACAGATGTCTAATGTCACGTTCTTTACCGATGACCGTCCAGGTCAGCGGTGCTGATGGTGGCGTGGCGACAGGAAGTTTCCTATTCTCCTCCTTAGCGTTAAGGCTAATGTCAACATGAGTAGCCCCACTCCAAGACAACCCTCTCCTATTAGCTTCGGCCTTTAGTCTGTGTATGACCTTCTTTTGGAGTTTCTTGCTCTTGGGTGCCGGGACGCCGAGGCTAACCATCAATTGCGTGAGACCGTCATAGTCCAAGCCGAATAGCGTTTGCCATGCCTTTGGCGATGCAAGCTCCCGTCTAGTGGCCAGTCCAACGAGTTGTTGAGCTCTGGTTGCATCCCCTCGTCTGACAATGCTGTTGGGGCGGCTGAGATAATCCATGCCCTCTTCCCACAAGACGAGTAACACTTCATCAATGTCAACGTGGGCTTCACTAGCTAGACGACGAACTGTTAGAGAGGAGCGTGCCATAAGAATGTTGTACTCCGAAGGCTAGGTTGTGTTGACATCCCGGTTTCATGTCATTCCGAACGCAGTGAGGAATCTAAAGCGGTAGCGGCATTACAGGCATAGGCTTTAGATTCTTCGTCGCTTTGCTCCTCAGAATGACAATTTGGACGGCTTACTCGGTTATGAAATGCCCGGTATCTCAAATGTCAACACTACCTAGTCACATGGACGTTAATGAAATCCATTCAGGATTTCCTATGTTGGAAGTCTTCAGGCTCAAAGGGCAGCCCAAATGAGACGGTAGCATCATAGTCAGGCCCTACAAGGCCAGTCAAGCTCTGGTCTATCCGATAAGGGATGCGATTCTTGAGGGCAAAGAAACGGCAACAGCGGGAACGTACGAAGGCCGGGCGGATCATTCCCCCCGGCCTTCCTCGTTCTGGACGGGAACCCCGGCGCAAGCTCCCTTGGATCGCGGTCCCTTGCCGTCAGCCCAGCCCCCGGTATGGCCAGGGGTGGGAGCAGTCCGTCTGCAGCACCGCCACGCCGCCGGACACCGAGCAGGCCCACTCCATCATGGTCTGGAGTTCGTAGGCGGTGGGAGGTTCCCCGCAGCGCCAGTCCCTGGCCCGCTCCTACGGTAGCAGCCAGCGGCGGGCGAACTCCTCCAGCGATTCCCAGGACCGATCCTCCAACCGTCCCAACCGTCTCGCGAAGTCCTCGGGTATGGGCGGTGGCGAGAAATCCCGGTTCCGTCTCCGTTACTCGAACGTCAGGCCCGCGGCTCCTCGTTGCCGTAGAGCATCAGTGCGAAGCCGACGGGAACATGACACGATAGCTCCATGATGGCCCAATAGTTGGCCCCGGAGGGCTTTTCTCCCCTGCGCCACTTCAGCATCCCACGCTGCGTCACGCCGAGAAGGTCGGCCAACTCCCGCCACGACAGTCCGGCCATCTCCTTCAACCGCTCCAACCGCTCACCGAAGTCCTCCGGCCAGGGCGGCGGGCTGAAGTCCCCGACCCGATTCCGTTCCTCAGTAGCCATAGTCCTTCCTCCTTCGTTTGAAGATCACGATTACATCCGTCGCCGTCATGCGTCGGATTGCCGGAGAGCCTCCACGTCCACGCCTTCGGGCAGGTCCCGGTCGGGACGCATCAAGATCCCGTCCCGCAGACCCATCGCCCCGGCAAGGTCAGCAGTAAGAAGAGATGGGCGGGGCTGGGAGCCACGCCCTTGTTCCGCCACTGCCTGAGCCGGTGGAGGCTTACGCCGAGCAGACGGCCCAGCGCCTTCCAACTCAGCCCGCTCGCCTTCTTGAACCGCACCAGCCGCTCAGGGAAGTCCGGGGGCAAGTCGACCTCGACGGGCCGGTAGACCCGTTGCTGCACTCCCACGGCGCTAGACCTCCCGGCAGTCCAGGGTGAAGCCTACGGCCAGGGGAGGCTGGTACGCGACAACAGGCGGGAGGATGTGTATCCCCAGCAGGATGTAGACGCCGCCGGGGATGCGTGCCGCCAGCTTGATGAGGGCGCACAGCCCGTCCCCGCTGGGCCTGGTGCCGTTGCGCCAACGCTGAAGCTGGCGCGGGTCCACTCCGAGGCACGCCGACAGAACGTCCCAGGAGAGGCCGGTGGCCTCTTTGAAGGCGTCGAGGCGTTCGGAGAAGTCCTCCGGTATGAGCCCGTCCTAGACGATGAGGTGGGACGGAAGAAGGCCGCTTCTCACGAGACGACCTCCAGGATGAACAGGTCCTCGAAACGGGTGACGCCCAGAGCCTCCATCAGCCGCTTGCGCATGTCCGCCGAGGCAGCGAGTCCCGGACATCAGTTGGGACAGGTAGCCGGACGAGGTGCCGACCAGCCGTGCCAGCTCGTTCTGGGTCATGTTGAGCCGGTTCAGAAGCTCCCACACCCGGGGGGGGGCTTTGCCCGCGATGAGGGCTGCCTTCGCTTCACGACAGCAGGGTTTCGAGGAGCTCGGGTGTTGTCTTCATCCTGAACCCGGGTCGGTCTGCGGCGAACACTAGGCGTTCAGGATCGGGCGGCAGGGCGTCCAGCTCAGCCAGCCCGTCGCCGATCTGGATGAGCTGTTCGAGGAGCTGCTCCCGCTGCTGCGGGCTGGCGGCCTTGATGCGCATCAGGACCTCCGGCTCATTCAGGACAGAGTTGATCCTCTCGCCGCTCCCCTATTCTCCTTCGCTCCGCCGCCATGGGATCCGGCCGTGGTGCCAGTTGTGGTCGTATCCTATCTCACAATATCGTCGTGAAGGGGGAGATCGAGGACGCGGGCCGCCGGACGTGGGTTGAATCGGGCCGTAGCAGCCTCCCCAGCGGTCTAGACTGAAATGGCGGTAACTTTAATCCCCTCTTATATAATATAGGTTTGCGCATTTTGGTCTGTCTACACACATCCTTTTCCCCTTCTCAGCCTACCCCACGCGCCTAAGGCTGGCGGGCTCCTGCTCGATTACGATCTGGGGCATCTTGTAGGCGCTATCCTTCAGGTCGTTACGCCGCCGCCCGCCGCGTCGTCTGGCCACTTTGGACTGCTGCTGCTTCTCCTGCATCCCGTCGCGTATCTTGGCGTATCGGGGATTGAGAGCTCCCGACAGTGCCCCGCCCTCTTCCCAAGGGTCGGCCTTGGCTGCGGCCGCTATAGCGGCCAACCCAGCAGCTCCCCGGGGCGCAACCGCTCCGCTAAAACGGGATTGTCGGTGGCCCTCGATGGCCCGCCAGATACGAACCGGCGGAGTTGAGGGTCTCCAGGGCGAACTGTAGGAGCCCCGCGGCCAACGAATCCGCCGTTAGGTGACGTTTGCCCTGGGGGACCTGGCACGACTATGAAACAAGGGGGTTGGCGGCGGCGTCCTCGCCCTCGTCGAGCACGTCGAGCGTTTGGACCGGGCCGAGGCCCTGGCCTGGTTGCGAGAGCGGGGCCTGCTGGCAGGTGGGGTTGGCCCTGGTGGCCGGGTTGGCCCTGGCGCGCGCCGGGGGCGTCGGAGGCGGGCGGGCGCGATTCGGGGGGTACCGGACTCCGGCCCCGACCCTAGAAGATCGCTCTACGGGCCGCACAGGGCCCAGTTTTTCTCCCGCCGGGGCCTCGAAACGAGATTCTCGCCTAGAACGGGCTCAAACCGCCTGGACGCGCGCCGCGCCGATCCCCGCCAACCCGGAGCACCCGGCGCGGCGTTGGATGGCCCGGCGTCACCGGTGGCGGCCCGACCTCGAGCTGCCGCCGTCCGTCCGGTGGCTGCCGGCTGGCCGCTGGTGCTGGCACAACGGCCAGATGGCCGGGGCCATTGTCGCCGCCTTTGGACGGCCGAACGAGGGCCAGTTGTCCGGTGTCCAGCTCATCCACGTGGACGCCGAGGGGCGGGCCGTCCTCGACAGGCCAGAAGCCGCCGGGGGCATTGAAAAGCGCGACCACGGCTATCCAGCGGGCGCGATCTGCGTCTTGGGGCTGCCGGCCCGGCGCGCAGGGCATCCACGCCGCCGAGGGCTTGGCCGACGCCCTGGCGCTGGCCGCGCGGCCACCCTGGCCAGCGGTATGCATGCGTGGCACGGCAGGCTACCGCAACCACGCGCTGGCCGCCTGGCTGGCTGGCAACCCGTTCATTGAGAAGGTGACCATGGGCGCGAACCCCGGGGCTGCGGGCGCGCCGCTGGCGGAGATCCTCGGCGGAGCCCGGGGGAAGTACGCCGCCGATCTGCAGCGCGACGGGCTGCCTGGATGGGAGGCTGAGCGGGTGGCCTCGGTGATGCTGGCGGGTGGGGTGGAGACGACGGGTCGCCAGGGGGTCGCCCCACCAAACGGCCTAGACCGAACAGGATCCAACTCTCGACCCCTCTAATATAATATAGTTGGGGGTTTTCCCTCTCCCTACACACATCCGCCCAATCCGTAGACATGACGAAGCTACACCCCGATGTCGTCCGCACACTGCGCCGGTACCACGCCGCCGGATACTTGATCTCTGCGCTGATTGAGTGGTCTGGCCTCTCTCGCGCATGCATCTCTGCCGTGGTCAACCGGCGCACACATCGGGACGTGACCGATGACCCCTCCCTCCCGGCACTGCGCAAGGTCGAGGTAGGGAAGCCGCCTCCGACCACCAAGCCATTCCAGACCAACCCAGCGCTCAAGGCCGCCCTCGAGCGCATCAGGAGAGACGTGGCATAGCACGAACGACTCTGCCGCTTTTCCGCTCAGGCCATGAGACAGAACCCGTCCAAACGTCTCACTCGCGACCCCGCTTGGAGCATACCCCCAACGAGACCCACAGGGACAAAACTCCGCGCGCATACCGGCGCCCTGCTGGATCGTCTCACTCACCGCGTTCACATCCTTGAGATGAACGCCGAGAGCCACCGCCTCAAACAGAGTAGGCAAGCCGAGGCCGTGCGCGCTGCCAGTGGTAAGTAGTGTCGTCATACGCCGTGAAACCGGAGTTCTCCTCGTGTCGTAGGCTCTTATCCGGTTGGGCCGAAGCCGTTGCGCCCAGTCGTTCTCGATCGCATGAGGAAAGCACTGCCAGCCAATGCCTGGACAGCAAAAGTCTCCACCGTTGGGTGAGTTCGGCCCCATCGCCTCGTCGCGCCGTGGCGAAGCTTGGGCCTCAGTGTCATTAGGTCTCCCAGCTCAGCATGCCTCGTTGGCAGCGCCGATCATGCGGAAACGACGAGTCGGTTGCCTAGGTGCTGGGAGCCGCGTCCTTTCGCGGGCGTCTTCGTCTCCTCACACCGGAGTCGAGCCAGAAGTAGATCGTATCATCCTTGCGCCTGATGACGATCTCCTTCCCCGCGACCGCCGCCGCCTTGCCAATCCGCCGACGGAGGGCTGTCGGACTCTCGTCCGCGCTCTCCACCGTCAGCATGCCGGCCTCCCCATCCTTCAGCTAGTTGAGATAGCCGAGGTATTCGGCCATGATTTCGGCCCGCCTGCCGGTTGCCGAATCCATCTCAGCCTTGGTCTGCGACACCACCTCGAACTTCACCATCTATGGCTCTCCCTCGGATATACATACCGGGAAGGCTACTACAAGAGACCCGGATACGTAAACACGACTCCGCGACGACTCGGTCTCCACAGCATGATCCAACAGCAGTACATAGACCTCTACGAACTGGTCATCGCCAGGCATCGCACCGCCAGCTTCGTCATCACCTCCAACAGGGCTGTCGACGAGTGGCTCGGACTCTTCGACGACCCCATCCTGGGAAACAGCGCACTTGACCGGCTCGCCAACGCCAGCTACCAGATCGTCATAGAAGGCGCCTGCTACCGCGAACACTTGTCACCCCACAGGGCCCTGCTCAACCGAAAGGAGGTGGTTGACCCTCAAACCTAACGGTGACAGTAATCCGAATACCCCGGTGCCCAGGAGTGGTCACCCCACTTGGCGAAGTGGTACATAGACCCTGATCATTGACACAATTCAGCGGACATTTTCGCTGAACATCACCGCTCAAGTGGTACACTTTTGCTCCGCCACACGGCCTGATCTCTCTCCGCCCTTGACATTTTCGTCCGTATGGCAGGCAGTATCTGTATCTCGGTCCCGTCGGAGTAGCCGACCGTCACTGCCAGGTTGCTGGCGCTGACGGGATTATGAGGGGGAGCCGCTCTTGAACTGTGTCCCGCACGTATATTGTTGCTCAGCATAAATGTCCTGACTAACTGACCAGCATAAATGTCACAGTCACCTCATGGAGAATGTGACATTGAACCAGAAAGAGCAGGTAAGACTTCAGATCCTCAACAGCCTACTGGCCGAGCATATGACGGTGGACCAGGCGGCCATGCTGATGGGAGTGAGCACACGCCACACCAGGCGCATTCTTGCGGCTTACAGAGAAGAAGGAGCAGCCGCACTCGCTCACGGCCATCGGGGTCGGAGGGCTCCCAACACAACACCCGATTCGATAAGGGCCGAAGTGTTGCGTCTAGCTCGAACCACGTACTCAGGAGTCAACCACACTCATCTGAGCGAACTGCTGAGAGAACGTGAGGGTATAGACATAGCCCGTAACACGTTGCGACGCATACTGGTCGGAGCCGGTCTCGTCAGTCCTCGTCGCCGTCGTCCTCCGAAGCACCGTGTTCGTCGGCAACGCATGCCCCGAGAGGGGATGCTGATACAGATCGATGGCAGCTATCATCGGTGGCTCGGAGAGGATGGACCTCAGTTTATGCTTCTGCTTGCCGTGGACGACGCCACGGGCAAAGTGGTCAGTGCGCTGTTCTGTGAGTACGAGAACACCCGAGACTACTTCGTGCTGATGCGGGGACTGATCGAGCGCCACGGGGTACCCATAGCGCTGTACACCGACCGCCACTCGGTCTTCAAGCACGTACCAGGAACCGGAGCACCGAGCGCTCCAACCCAGTTCTCCCGTGCGATGGACGAGCTCGGAATACAGATGATCTACGCGCTGTCTCCACAGGCCAAGGGCCGTGTGGAACGAGCGGCAGGCACCTTCCAGGACAGACTTGTAACCGAGCTTCGACTCGCGGGTGCGACCACCATCGAAGATGCTGGTGTCGTTCTGAGAGACTTCCTTCCTCACTTCAACGAGCGCTTCGGGGTATCGGCTCCGGAGTCTGAAGTCGCCTACCGCCCTGTGGACGGAGGGACGTGTCTGGATCGGATGCTGTGCTTCAGGCACAGTCGCAAAGTGGCAAAGGACAACACTGTGAGATACCGACGGAGTACGCTTCAGCTGCTGCCCGGCATGGAACGTCCGACCTACGCTGGAGTGAAGGTGGACGTGCTCGAGGGAATGGACGGTCAACTGGTCGTTGAGCACAAGGGTCAACTCATCCCCAGCCAGGAGGCTCCACCCCGTCCGAACATCCTGCGCGGTGTGAATGGATACCCTTCACACGCACCGCCGTATCGTAACGGTCTGGGCAGCCGCTGGGAGAGAGTTCTGGCCTCACTCGACAGGGAGAGAGCCGAAGCAATCGACGGCAACCACGACAGTGGTGCAGCCAAGATCCGCAAGAAGGCAACCTCTGTACCGAGGAAGCCCACTCCGAAGCAGATCGCCAGGTGGGAGGCGGTTCATGCAGCGAAGCGCAGGGGCCTGTCCATCAGGAGAATAACCAGGGAGACGGGCATCCACAGGAACACCGTACGGAAGTACCTTAAGGCCGACAGTCCGCCGATGAATCGTCCTCGGGTGATGTTGAAAGCAACGTAGTCTGTTACCGTGGCAAGTTAGACAGGTGACATTTTCCCTGGTCAGTTAGGCGGACATTTATGCTGGTCTTCGACAGCGCTACTGGGTCATTCTTACACCGGCGATGACACCTGAGGCAGCTCGCCTTCCACCGCAAGGAAGCCTTGCAGCTTCTTGGACACCAGCTTGCGAGGGTCGGCCTGCATCGTGATCCGGAAGCTCATGAACACCACCTTAACCGGGCGGGTATGCCCGATGCGCCACGACCGCCGCGACGTCTGCCGCATGGCGTAGGCCGAGTAATACCGAATTGCCGTGACAGGGCCATATATGCGTAATTGGGTCAGCAGCCACGACGGACAGGGAGGGCGGGTTTCAAACCCGCCCCTACGGTTTGAATTGGCGGCGCAGTCAAAACGAATTGGTATAATACCAAGTCACCGTGATGCCGCCGTATATGTGCGGCCAGGGAGTGGGTTCCCGCCCCCGACTGCTCGGGGGCAAGCTCTTCGCGGGAATGACGGCTTTACGGCGCACTCAAAATGAATTGGTATAAGCCAGGCTGCCCAAGCGAGGTACGAGGATGGGGAGCTACCGTGGGGATCTTGCGAACGCGGTTCGAACCCTCTTTGGTGTACCTGCTACAGCTCAACTATAGTTCGCCGGGACCGGAGGCTGTGCTGTCGGCAGGCCATGTCCCTATGCTTGCCGGAGTTGGGCACACGGCAGGGTTGACCTCCGGTGCACCACTGGACGTACCACTTTGCGGGATGCGGACCCGCGCCACTGGACCTTGCCACAGATACGGCCTGGTGGCGCTTTGACCGTCAGACGCTCCTGCACCAGGAGCCCGTAGCCATCAACGCCAGGGGCCCCGCGTCCTGGTGACGGGGTCAGGCTCTCCGGGCCAGACAACCACCCGACTGTCCCGACGGGAGGGGTTGACTGGGCCCCCACAGCTGCGGAGCGGCCAGTCCGCCGGCGGGCTGGTGTTCCGGGTCGTTTGGTACGGGTGATGCTTCTCCCACGGCGTAGACTCCATCCGATTTGGTCGCCGCAGCGCCCAGCCCTGCCGGGGCGACGATTTAGGGACCCGGCCCTGTGTGATTCCGTAGTAATACCAAGTCACCGTGATGCCGCCGTATATGTGCGGCCAGGGAGTGGGTTCCCGCCCCCGACTGCTCGGGGGCAGGCTCTTCGCGGGAATGACGGATTTACGGCGCGCTCAAAATAAATTGGTATAACTCCGCCGTTAGGCTGCTTTGTTGTAGGTTGAGGCGAAGATCGTTTCGGAGAGCCATTTGCGGAAGGATGGGTCGTCGCTGAAGAGCTTGAAGAGGTCGGCGTGGTCGGCGAGCATGTCGGTGACGGCGCGTTCGAGGGCCCTGTCGAGCTCGATGCGGGCGTTCTGCTCGTCGGAGTTGGCCGCGGCGTTCTGGTATGCCCTGTCGGCGGCCACTTTCGCCGGAAGCTCCTCGGCGATGACCATATCGATCTTGTCTTTGTCCTTCCACTCGATGTTGCCGAAGCGGGCGTTGAAGTCCTCGATGATGCTGGAGAGGCGGTCGATCTCCGGCTCGGGCTTCTGCCCTCCGCCGTCCGCCGGTGTCGGTTCGATCTCCGCGTCCTCATCGGGAAGCTGGAGCTGCTGCACCGCCCTCTTCTCCGCGCGGTAGCTGTCCATGTCGATGGCCTCGAGGATTCCCTTGGACAGGTCCTCCTCGACGGGCGCGGGCAGCTTGGGCACGAGGAAGGTCAGGAAGGTCGAGAGCTTCTCCCAACCGGCGTTGGTGTAGGGAAGGATGGCGGCGAGGAAGCCGTAGGAGCGGAGGAACGCCTTTGCCTTGCCCTTGAAGTCGACCTGGCCGTCCTCGTCGAGGCTCCTGAGGTACTCGGCCACGCACTCGTCCAGGATGGGGTCAAGTGCCTCGCGGCCGGCATCGTCCGAGAGGAAGCGGTCGACGAAGTCGTCGATCTGCTCAGAAGTGTATACCTGGTGCTGGTCGAGGGCCGCCTTCAGGTCGTGCAGCTTGTTCGGGTCGGTCTCGTCCGAGAGTATCGTTGTCCGGTAGTAGGGGGCGAATGAATCCCGGATCGTGTCCGTGTCGTTCATGAAGTCCAGCACGAAAGCCTCGTGCTTCTGGGGATGGGCGCGGTTCAGGCGGGACAGGGTCTGCACGGCCTTGACGCCCGCGAGCACCTTGTCGACGTACATGGTGTGTAGCAGCGGCTCGTCGTAGCCGGTCTGGAACTTGTCGGCACAGACCAGGAAGCGGTACGGGGCACTGCGAATTCTCTCGGGGATCTGGTTGGACGGGAAGGTGTTGAGGGACGCCTCGGTGACCTTTGCGCCGCCGTATTCGTGCTCGCCTGAGAAGGCGACGATTGCCTCGTAGGGGCTTTTGCGCTCCGCCAGGTAGTCGCGGATGGCGTGGTAGTAGCTGATGGCCCGCTCTATGCTCCCTGTCACCACCATGGCGCGCGCCTGGCGTCCGATCTTCCGAAGGTCCATCACCTGCTCGTGGAAGTGGTCGACCATGATCTCGGCCTTGAGACGAATGGCGTGCTCGTGACTCTCGACGTAGCGGCGCAGCTTCCTCCTGGCGCGCTTGGAGTCGAACTCCGGGTCGCCCTCCACATTCTTGACCAGCCGGTAGTAGCTGTACACAGGCGTGTAGTGCTCCAGCACGTCGACGATGAAGCCCTCCTGGATGGCCTGCTTCATCGTGTAGCCGTGGAAGGGGCGATGGGGGACCTTGCCGTCGGGCTGGGGATCGGGGTCCCCGAAGAGCTCCAGCGTCCTGTTCTTCGGGGTGGCGGTGAAGGCGAAGTAGCTGGCGTTGGTCAGGAGCTTCTTCGACTCCATGATCTGGTTGATCTTGTCCTCGGTCGTCTCGGCCTCCAACTCAGTACCGTCCTTGCCGAGGGCCATGGAGACGGCGGCCGAGGTGCGCCCTCCCTGGCTGGAGTGGGCCTCGTCGATGACGATTGCGAAGCGGCGGCCGGGCTGCCCGCTGCCTATCTCGTCCAGGATGAACGGGAACTTCTGGACGGTCGAGATGATGATCTTCTTGCCCGACTCGATAAAGCGGCGGAGGTCGCCCGAGGCCTCGGCATGACCTACGATGGAGGAGACTTGGGCGAACTGCCTGACGGTGTCACTGATCTGCCTGTCCAGGACACGCCGGTCCGTCACTACGATGACTGAGTCGACCACCGGCGCGCCGTCCCTCACAAGGCCTACAAGCCGGTGCGCAAGCCAGGCGATGGAGTTGGACTTGCCGCTCCCCGCCGAGTGCTGGACCAAGTAGCGCCGCCCGACTCCCCTCTCGGAGACGTCGGCCAGCAGCCGGCGCACCACCTCGAGCTGGTGGAAGCGCGGCCAGACCTGCACCCGGGTGACTCGCCCGGTCTTCCGGTCTTTCGTCTGGACGACCTGGGCGTAGTTCTCGATGATGTCCGTGAGGCCGTCGCGGGTTAGCACCTGCTTCCACAGGTAGTCGGTCTTCAGGCCGTTCGGGTTCGGCGGGTTCCCCGCGGCATCGCCCCAGCCCTTGTTGAAGGGCAGGAACCACGACGCCCTGCCCTTCAGATGGGTGCAGAAGCGCACCTCGTGGTCGTCGACCGCGAAGTGGACGAGGCAACGCCCGAACTGGAACAGTTTTTCCTTCGGGTCACGGTCGCGCCTGTACTGCTCAACCGCGTCACCCACCGTCTGCTTCGTCAGGCTGTTCTTGAGCTCGAAGGTTGCGACGGGCAGGCCGTTGATGAAGAGGCACAGGTCGAGGGCAAGCTGCGCGTTGTCGCTGCTGTAGCGGAGCTGCCGCGTGACGCTGAACCGGTTCTGGTCGTAGAGGGCCACGGCCTTATCGTTGCCGGGTGAGGGCGTGCCGTAGAAGAGGTCGAGGTAGTGGGGTCCGTGGCTGATGCCCCTGCGCAGCACCTCGACGGTGCCGTGCCGCGAGATCTCGCCCTGGAGGCGGGAGAGGAACTTTCGCCGCGTGGGACTGTCCTCGTCGAGGCTGAGCAACTCCGCGGCTTCGGGCTGGGTTGCCCGGAGGAAGGCGGAGAGCTGGGCCAGGTCGACGCAGAACTCGCGGTCGTAGTCGATGGGGTCGCCGCAGAGCCAGCCGACGCCGTAGGTCGCCGGCCGTTCCCGCACCGCGCTTGCCTGGCCAGGCTCACACGGCGAGCCGGTCAGCGCCGCGCAGATGAGGCTTTCGAGGCCGCGTTCAGTGGTGTCGGTGGTCACGGTGTCGCCTCGTCCATCATCAGATCGGGACTTCCCGCACCTCACCGGGTCGGATCCCTTCCAGGGCGTTTCGGATGGCTTCCGTTTGCGGCGATATGCGCGGCCACGCGGTGTTCATCAGGACGACCAAGGCCACTCGCCTGTTTGACATGTTCTGCTGGTATCGGATGCCCTGATCGGTGGTAATCAGGACCTCGAAGCCGGCTTCTTCGGCCCGGTCGAGCAAGACCCCGCTGGACAAAGTGTCCCAGCCGCGCTCGATGGCCGTTTCGACATCATGGCCAAAGAGCTGGCGGCGCAACTGCCTGGGCGTACCGTTATCGAACAGGATGCGCATGGGCGACCTTGGCCCGGAGGTCCTGCGCCACGTGCTCAAGCACCGCCTTCACCTCCGATTCCTCCACCCCGCCAAACCATTCGATGAAGTCGTAGATCGTCGCGCCCTCCGCAAGGTTCTCGAAGAGGGCGTACACCGGCAAACGAGTGCCCGTGAACACCCAGTTGCCGCTCACCCTGTCGGGTACGCTTTCCACCGCCGGGCACGTCTCCCAGTTCGTCATACGTTCACCTCGCTTTCGCCCTTGCTCGAACCTCCAGACTCGAGCCAGCCATTGTCCCTTAGCACTCGAAGGGCAAGGCGTATCTGGCGCTTCGAAAACTGTCGCTTCTGCGGGCCCCAGGCATGGGTGTTGACAATTACCTCCCTTGCCGTCGGTTGTGACTGGCTGGCGGCCACCCAATGGACCGTCGCCAGCAATTCTAGACCGAAAGACGATTCGAAACCGTCAACAAGCTGGGCTACACGCGCCAGGCGTTCGTTCGTGTCAGGATGCCTGTCGAGGAACTTTGCCGCGTCCTCCAATCCCCCTGGTACCAGCTCGATTCGCTTACCGGGTTCCTCGCCTCCATCTTGGTACCCGGATATCAGATGGCCTTCCAATGGACGAAGGACGTGCCGAAGCTTCGGAGAGTATGGCCCGTAGTAGCCTTGCTTGAATTCCAGCTTCAGCGGTTCCCCTTCTACCTCCATGAAGTACATGAGCTTGTGAATCTCAAGAAGAGTCACGAAGGGGTCCAGCAGGCCGCGCAGGTACCTGTCCATCAGAGCAATCAGAGCGGCCCTTCCTCGAGTCATCCTTGGAGCCTTGGTCGAGCGATTGGGCCGGTCATCAACCGGCCCACCGCCAGGCTCGAAGAGCAGGACCTGCAGATCGTCGAGCTTCCCAAGAGCGGTTTCGATGCGCGGCCGCACGTCTGCCCAGTCCAGTCCCCCCAGACTGGAGCCAAGGGGAGGGATCGCAATTGACCGGATGTTGCGGGCACTGATCTCATCGGCAAGCGCGTCGAGCCCGGCCTCAATGTCTTCGATGCGGCTCCTGGCCCGCCAGTGGCGCTTGGTGGGGAAGTTGATGATGTAGCGTGGATTTGTCATCTTGCCTGAATCGTAGACGAACATACGGCCAGGCTGGACCTCGTCACGCTTGCAGGCCTCTTCGTATGCCTTGAAGTTCTCCGGGAAGGCATTCTTGAACTGGAGCGCGATGCCACGCCCCATGACGCCCACGCAGTTGACGCTGTTGACCAGGGCTTCGACTTCTTCCGCGAACATATCGCCGACCTTGTATTCGATCATAGAGGCGTGCCTCCTTCCCCAGGATCAGTAGTACCAGTCAAGCTTGACCTCTATCGTCGGTCGATGATGTGCTCCTTGCAGCGCGTTTTGCACTCTAGCATATATCCGTCGTGACCTGATGCCAATCCGAGAAACCAGCTCCCACGGAAACAAGCCCTCGACAAGAAACTCCGCTTGCTTGTCCTCCTTCACGGATTGATCAACCCCAGTGCCCGACCACTTGCTGGCTTTGACCGCATCCCAGTTGATCTTGTCCAGCTGGCTGAGGTCCGAATAGTCCTCGAAGTAGTATGACCCGGCATTGGAGGTCGTGAACGCCCATCGCTGACGACTTTCGTTAGCCCATGCGACGGACTCGCGCAGGTCCGCCTCCAAATGAATGATCGGTTCCTGGCCCTCTGCATACTCCAGCTCGGGATGGTTGCTCATGGAGATCACATAGAGCATGACCGAGCGCGGGCAGAAGTAGAAGGGTACACACTCGCCCACATGCAGATTCCTATGGCTGCTCAATGCATTCGTTAGCCGGCGTTGTTTGATTGAGGTGATTCCGATAGTCGTTCCGGTTTCTCTTCTCCGTGACATCCTAGCGTCAGACCCTAGGTGGCCGTCCGAGACAATCGATGCCAGCCGGTCGACGTGGACGATGTGGTATGTCTTCGGCTCTGTGGGAACGAACACGATCAGGTTTCCGTTTGGGCCAGAGGCGCAACTGCGCGTTCGCCATACTGCTGCCCGTCGTCGGATCCGTCCGGCAGTCGAGCCGCCGCCTCACGCACGTCCAGCTTGCCCGTCACCACGTCTGCGATGAGGCGAGTGCGGTACTCTTGGAGGAGTTGTTTCGAGAGTCTCACCTGTTCCCGAACGTGGGACTCAAGCTCCAACATTTGCGAAATCCGCCGTTGAGAGCTAATGGGTGGCACTTTGATCTTTTCCTTCATCAGGGCTCCGGCGTTTAGCGGTCTATTCCTACCAGCGGCTCCCCTTGAGTTGTGATCAAGGAGAAGTTGGCCCCAGTCGGTTCGAAAGAACCCTAGCAAGAATCCTGAGTCTAATGTTCCAGGCTTACCACGAAGAATTGGATAGCGATGACTTGCAACGCATCCGTGTTCTACGTCACTTGCCAATGCAATTGCACCTTCCCATGCAAATTGCCCACTGATAACTAGATCACCCTCATGCACCCAAAAGAAGTCGGAGTCACCCAGGTCAGAGCCGCTCCTTAGGTCTTTCTTGAATATCCCGCGCCCTCGGTTGTAGAGGCCGATTGGGGTGTATGTGTGGTCACTTGTCCGTTCCACCGGCCTTTCGACTATGTCTGCGACGGTCTCAAGCCTTTGACTTGTCGTAAGTGGAGACTGTATGGCTTCTAACGTGACGGCCTGCCGCTCCTCCTCCAGCAGCGCGATGAGCTTCTCCTTGGCGGTGACGTAGCGGCGGATGCGGTCGTCCACGTGGTCGAGGTAGCGCACGATGGCGCGCTGTTGGGAAAGAGGGGGAATGGGAACGTACCGCTCATAAGCATCTTCGCGACTAAGGCCGGGGATGGCGGAGTCCCTAGTTACGTCATCTAGCCGTGCCCAAGACAAGACACGAGATAGCCACGCCAGGTTGGAAGTAGAATAGCGTTGATCCACGTAGTAGGTCGTATCTATGGCAAAGACTGGTTTGGCAGAAAAGTGAATCTTGCCAAACGAACCCTTTCTTCCAACCACAATGCACGGAGCCCGAGTGTTCGCCGTTCTATGCGTCCCTACTGGCCCATTAGATCCGTAAACGAGTATGGGACCTTCGTAACGAGTATCGGCTGGCAACGAGTCACCGTAGGACAGTCGGCATACTGCCTTCAGCCGCCGCACCTCCCAATGCGCTGGCACATCACCGAGCCATGCGAGCACGGAAGGCTTGTAGGCGGGGTATGGATTGAGGGTGGGGTGAGGCATCACGACACTCACTGCCAGCCTTTCCGATGGCCCCTGATCCTATTGCGGGCAAACGACTTGCGTGAGTTGTCAGGCGGCGGGCCATACCTACGGAGGTAGGCTTGGTGAATCCACTCAGCAATCTTGGCAGGCGTCCAGGGTTGCGGCCAATCGTAGATAAGTGCGTAGGGATCCTCTTCCTTGCAGTTGTCCGCCAGGCGCGGGGGGATCAGACGCGGGCTGTAGTGCTTCTTCCCATGGTCGGGATGATTTGGGAGGATGATGCCCAGCAGCCCACATCGTGAATTCCTCTTG
Source organism: Dehalococcoidia bacterium (assembly GCA_965222445.1). Lineage (GTDB taxonomy): Bacteria > Chloroflexota > Dehalococcoidia > Lucifugimonadales > CAJWER01. The sequence continues at coordinate 449,582 of CBDCTY010000002.1, forward strand.
GTCTTCCGGATGCTTGAACCGATCTCCCAATCCACATGCTTCCGCTGCCACGTGCGAGGGCCTATCAGCACAATGGTAACGGTGGTGTCTCGAATGTACTCGTCGCGAATCTTCTGTCGCACCTTCGGTGTCTTTAAGCCCGTGTCATCTATGTTCCCCGTATCAACGGACCTGTCCACGATGCGCTTTCCCATTCTTCGGACGAACTCTTCCTTGTACTTGATATCCTGTTCGTGAAAGCTGATGAATACCTTATGCCTGGATGGCGTCTTGGAAGTCATCGGTTTTGCTCCGATTAGAAGATCAGCAGCCACGCCAGCATGACAGTGGTGACTACCACAAGGTAGAACGGCGACACTGAGAAAGACTGGAACAGCACCCAAAGGACGCCTTGCCAAGTCGAGCCAGTGGGGGCGACCGAGTAAAGGTCCAAGGTGCTCGTCCGTTCCTCATGGAGTTTCTGGACAAATTCCTCGTACGACCGACGGAAACCCCGTTCTAGTGCCAGGTAGTAGGCATCCAAAAGGTAGAACAGGGCCGTTGGAGCTAACGCTATCAGCGCATGTTCCGCTTTCCCCGTCCGCGCCACGAGGACCAGGACGGCGGATACGAGGGTGACGCACCAGAGCTTGGAGGCGCGGCTGTTCTCGGCCATGCGCGTGATGATGCCCTGGATTATCTCAAGGTGCTTCTGAACGGCGGCGGAATCGTGGTCGATATTAGGCGCTTGGGCCATGTCGCTCATCCTTTCCCTGCGGTCGCTGGAAGTCTCTCATCGGCTCCGAGAGGCTATGGCATCCAGCTTGGCATTGATAGTCCTCCACTTCCACGAGATAGGTTCCCCGAGGCGGGTTAGCCCATTGTACGACCTGCCCTGCGGCCTGATCTGGATGACGGGCTTGTCCAGGCTGCGGGCCATATCCGTTTCCACTATGACGCCTTGTGCGTTGTGGGTGTCCTGGCCGATCAGGACAACCACAACGTCGCACTCTCCAATGGCCTCTCGCGCATTCCTCTTCCAGGTCTCGTCCGGATACGCCTCTTTGAGCGAGCAGTTGCGGATACGGTGCCGGGTATGTTCGTTGGCCTGCTCGTAGAAGTTGTTCTTGAGGTCGTTGTCCTTGTCGAATTCGAAGCTTACGAATATGTTGAGAGTGGCCATGACTTCTCCTGCCGCCAACGTGATCGGACCGTTTCCGCTTGGGTCAGCCGACGATCTCCGCCAGCAGCCCTTCCGTCTCCCGCTCCAGTGCCAGTATATCAGCCCGTATCTCCTCCAACGGTCGTAGGGGCTGGGGTTTGTAGAAGTGGCGGGTGAAGCTGATCTCGTAGCCGGTCTTCACGCTCGACGGGACGTACCATGCGTCGGGCGCGTAGGGCAGGACCTCGCGGCGCAGGAAGGCCTCGACGCCGCCCTGCTCCAGGAGCGGCACCTGCTCGGTGTCGCGGAGGTTGGAGTCGGGCTCGTACTCGACGACCGCGGGCCTGCCCTCGACGGTTGCGGGGAAGAGGCCGCGGAGGGGGTCAGGCTCCGCGTTCCTATGGACCTTTCTGATTACCGGCGGGGCGGACTCTGATCGCTCGCGGGTGTCCCTCAGCTCCTTGATTGCCTTGGCGGTGTAGGCCCGTTCGGGGTCGATGCCCTCAAGCCTGAGGGGCCGCTCGACGGTGACCTTGCGGTAGCCGAATGCCTCGTTGGGGAATATCTTCGACTGCTCCGTGTCCTCGAAGGCGAGGAAGGCGTCGCAGATGCGCCGGATGTCGTCGGCCGACAGCTCGCAGTTCTTGTTGCCGAGGTTCTTGCGCAGGGGCCGGTACCACCCGGTGGCGTCGATGAGCTGTACTTTGCCCCGACGGCGCTCCTCCTTGCGGTTGCTGAGCACCCAGATGTAGGTGGCGATGCCGGTGTTGTAGAACATGTTGAGGGGCAGGGCCACGATGGCCTCGAGCCAGTCGTTCTCGATGATCCAGCGGCGGATGTTGCTCTCGCCCTGCCCGGCGTCGCCTGTGAATAGGGAGCTGCCGTTGTGGACCTCGGCGACGCGGCTGCCGAGGGTCGTGCCGCTCTTCATCTTGCTGAGCATATTGGCGAGGAAGAGCATCTGGCCGTCGCTGGAGCGGGTGACGAGGCTGTACTCCGGGTCGTCGTCGTGCTCGATCAGGAAGCGCGGATCGAGCATGTCCTTCTTGCCGCCCATCTTATCGAGGTCGGTCTTCCACGACTTGCCGTAGGGCGGATTGGAGAGCATGAAGTCGAACTGCTGGCGCGGGAAGGCGTCGCCGGCGAGGGTGGAGCCGAACGCGATGTTGTCCGCCTCCTGGCCTTCGCCCTTCAGGATGAGGTCGGCCTTGCTGATGGCGTAGGTCTCCGGGTTCACCTCCTGTCCGTAGAGGTGGACCGACACGTCCCTGCCGTGCTCTCCAGCGAGCCGGGCCAGGGTCTCCTCAGCGACCGTCAGCATGCCGCCCGTGCCGCATGCGCCATCGTAGACGAGGTACGTGGTCGACGCGATCCGGTCGGCCACCGGCTCGAAGATGAGGTGGGCCATGAGCTGCACGACATCGCGTGGGGTGAAGTGCTCGCCCGCCTCCTCGTTGTTCTCCTCGTTGAAGCGGCGGATCAGCTCCTCGAATACCGTGCCCATCGAGTGGTTGTCGAGCCCCTCGAGGCGGACGGAGCCGTCGGCGTTCGGGACGGGCCTGGGGCTGAGATTGACGGAGTTGTCCGTGAACTTGTCAATGAGATAGCCGAGGACACCGGCGTCGATCAGGGTCTGGATCTGGTTGCGGAACTTGAACTTGTCGAGCACTTCCTGGACGTTGGGGGAGAAGCCGTCCAGGTACGCCTCGAAGTCGGCCCTAAGCTGCTGCAGCCGGGCCCTGGAGGTCAGGTCGCGGAGACGGAACGGGGACGTGTTGTAGAAGGCCTCGCCGGAAGCACGGCGGAGGGGTGCGTCCTGGTTGGTGATGCCAGCGGCGTCGAGGTTCGCCTTCATGCTGAGCACGGCGTCCTTCGTCGGCTCCAGCACGGCATCCAGGCGTCGGATTACGGTCATGGGCAGGATGACGTCGCGGTACTTGCCGCGCACGTAGACATCGCGCAGGACATCGTCGGCGATGCCCCAGATGAAGTTGCTGATGTTCAGGCTGCTCACGCGGACCCCCCTCGCGCCGATAGACTAACCCCGCGGTCAGTCTCCCACAAGTGCCCGCCAGAAGAAGGGATCACCGCTGGTCCGCCCATGAAGAGGTCACGCGTCGATTCAGATTGATCTGATACCTCACGCTAAGTACGGGTGACATTTGTGCTGGTCACTTACGGCGGACATTTTATCCTGACCATCGACACCCTGGAGAGACTTGGGCGAGCGAGGCGCTCGACGTGACCCGGAGGTCCCCCTCCAGCCGTCCCCAAGCGGCTAGACGAGCGCCCCCAAAGCCCACGCTGAAGGACCTTGCATGAGGACATGTGACGTGGCCTCACCGGACGCTGAAGCCCGGACGCCTTTCTTCGGACTGCGGAAGGTAGGGGCAGACGGCCGATAGTCGCCGTTAACAACTCCTGGCATGGGTGGACGTGTCCACGGTTAGTACTTGGGCGGCTACGTCGTGGAGCTTCTCGGCGGCCTTGGCCATCGCCCGCAGCCCTGGGGATACTCTGAATAGCCCATCAGCACGGCTTAATTTCCTATGTGTGGAGCTGCAGTCCACGGACTTATACCAATTCATTTTGAGCGCGCCGTAAAGCCGTCATTCCCGCGAAGGCGGGAACCCACTCCCTGCCCGCACATATACGGCGGCATCACGGTGACTTGGTATTATTTAGACCATCCCTAGCTTATCGGCGTCCTGCCACAGAACCACTTCCAGGCCCCGCAGCCACGAGAGATTCGCCTGGCCAACTCCGGTTCCGCCCAGCCAAGACGCCGCGCGGCATCCGGCGTCCTCAACCGCACGGGCAGACTTCTCACCCTCGCAGAGAACGACTGGGCCAGACGTGGGGCCGTAGAGTCGGACATGAGAGTTACAAGACTGGCTCCCCGTCGCGCACCACACCTCGTACTTTCGTCTGGGCTTGGTTCGAGCTCCCACAACCAGTATCAAGGCGGAACCTATCCGAGTCAATCCGGCGGGAGCGCCGGAATCCAGTCGCCCTGGCACTGGACTGGCAGCAGCACCTAGACTCTGGGGAGTTCACCTCAAGAGCAGAGCTCGCACGTGGTCTTCGCGTCACGAGGGCTCATGTCACACAGGTCCTGAGTTTGCTTCACCTCGCTCCACAGGTGAGGTCTTTGGTTCTGAGCCTTGGTGACCCCATCAGGGGAAAGGGGTTGGGCATTCATACTTTGCGGTCTCTGTTGCACCTTCCAGTGGACGAACAGATCAGCTGGATCAGGGAATGCAGAACTGGAGGACTCGATCGGCAAAACAGCTAATTGTCCCGCCTGCAACTTTAAGGTGTCGGTCCTCACTCGCCCCTCAGGTCCGTTGAGCGCGAGTGTAACCGGTGGCCCTGTACCGGTCGTTCAGCCCCTTCGAGGCTCCACCTGTTCCGAGGTTTCACTCCTGGCCATGCGGTAGCCGACACGGGGCTCAGTGAGGATGTATCTGGGATTCTTCGCGTCGTCGCCAAGCTTTCGACGGAGCCTCTTCACGATGGTGCGCACCAGCCCCGCGTCGCCGGAGTTGTCCGGCCCCCATACCCGTCGCAGCAGATGCTCGTGGCTCAATACCCGTCCAGCGTTGACCGAGAGTTCGAATAGCATATCGTACTCGGTGGCGGTCAACTCGACCGGATGCCCGGCCACGGCTGTCCGACGTTCGGCATAGTCGATGGAGAGGTCGTCCAGCACATAGGGTTGTGGCAGCTCGGCCGCGATGCCCGCTTCCCTCCTGCGCAGTGCTGCCCTGATTCTCGCCGCCAGCTCCGTCGCTGAGAAGGGCTTGACAACGTAGTCGGCGGCACCCATGTCGAAGGCTCGGGCGACAACGTCGTCCTGGCCGTACGCGGACAGGAAGATGACCGGCACGTCGGCTGTTTCAAGGATCTCCTGCATCAAGTCGATCCCGTTGGTACCAGGGCAGCATGAGGTCCATCAGCACCAGGTGGGGCTTCTCCTCCTCCATCAGGCGGAAGACCTCCTTGGGATCGCCGGTGACGGACGGCGCATAGCCCGCCTTGGAGAGGGCATCGCGAAGGTGCCGCAGCGTCCACGGCGAGTACACGCTTCTGCTTATACCAAGTCACCGTGATGCCGCCGTATATGTGCGGCCAGGGAGTGGGTTCCCGCCTTCGCGGGAATGACGGCTTACGGCGCGCTCAAAATAAATTGGTATTACTCTCCGACCGCCCAGGCAAGGGTACGGTTGTTCTAATTCGACCTGCACAGACTTTTTACGAGAGAATCATGCTTTGCCTGGGGCGACGGCGATCTCTTTCACGAACGACTCGATGAACGCCCGGCGCTCAGTCAACTCGCTCTCGTTCAGGGACGTGCTCATGTCCTTCGCTTTTCTGACCATCAACACCGAGAGCTTGCCCTGCTGCTCTGGGCTCATCCATTGATATGTCGCTCCGCCCTTGACACAGAGACTGACCGGCGCGCTGCTGGGCCGCCTCACTCGCCGCGTTCACATCCTGGGGACTAACGGAGAGAGCTACCGCCACAAGCAGAGCAGGACGGGCGCCGCTCTGCCCTTTGCCAGCCATCCCGCTGACGCATGGGTCACATCCCACTCTCACTCGCTACAGGGTCACGTCTCTGTTAGCACCATGCACTTGGCGAAAGGGCTAGAGTTCCGCGCGGTCGCCGTAATGGCCTGCGACGACGAAGTCATCCCGCTCCAAGAGCGGATCGAGTCGGTTACCGACGACTCCGACCTAGAAGACGTCTACAACACCGAGCGACATCTACTGTATGTAGCCTGCACCCGCGCCGGGGACTATCTGCTCGTCACTGGCGTCAAACCAGCATCGGAGTTCCTCGATGACCTCCGGGTGAGCGCATGATGGCCAAAGGCACAAAGACCATTCCGAGGACAGGGCGCTCCACAGAGGTTGGCTTAGCAGCGCCGATTCTGGCGATGGCAGAGCGGGACGACGTAGCTGTCGTCGAGGGAAAGGGTAGCGTTTCACTGGGAATGGTGGAGACGGGGGAGAGTGGAGCTCCACCTACTTATCAGGAAGCTCCTCCGCAGCCGTAACGCCTTGGGTGTGGCGTTTTAAGTAGGTGGAGGTGGGAGGGTGGCGAACTCCACCTACATATAATACCATTTGATGATAGGGAGACCTGAAAGTAGCTAGCGGTGTTTTTGTAGTTCATCCATGCTGTGACCAACATACTGTGTTGGGGTGCATCACAATGATGGGTCGACCTCTTCGAATCGATTGGAGTCTGGAGGATACACCGGAGGCACTGAAGGCAGCCTACCAGGCAGAGCATGACGTTCAAGACAGCCGGAGAGATCAGGGACTGGATAGAGTCCGAGTATGGAGTGAGCTACAAGTCGGGCAGCGTCTACGGTCTGCTTGAGAGGTTGGGATGCAGCCCGAAGGTTCCGAGGGGCCGTCATGAGAAGGCAGACGTAGGTGCGCAGGAGTCGTGGAAAAAGGGGGCTTCAGTTGCGCCCTTGCCGGAGCGGGCGTGAGTTCTGATACGGCCTTTGGCTTTGCTGATGAGATGCGAGTGGGGTTGCGGGGGATGGTCCGCAGGGTATGGGGCCGTCGTGGAGTGAAGGTGCATCAGCGAGTGCAGATGGTCTACAAGTGGACGTACCTGTTCCTGGTGGTAGACGTTCGGAGGGGCAGGCTGTTGTGGAGTTGGATCGACTCGATGAGGTCTGCGGCTATAGCGGCGGCAGTCGATGGCCTGAAGCATCACTCGGACATCGAGGCGCTGGTGTGGGATGGAGCGCGTGGTCACCGGGGCGAGATGGTACGGAGTGTTGGACTGGCAACCATCATCCAGCCGCCATACAGTCCTGAGTTGAATCCCGCCGAGCGGGTGTTCCAAGAGGTCCGCAGGTGGGTGGAGGGCAGGACATACGGGAGCATAGACGACAAGATGGAGGCGGTTGACGCATACCTTGGTGAGCTTGAATCTGATCCGGGTCGGGTGCGGTCGCTCACGGCCTGGGATTGGATCGAACACTCAACGCGAAGCCTTCCAGCACACTTTACGGCCTCAGCAATATGAAATGGTATAAGCTGTGATGCCAGGGTGCGTCTGCAGTCGTCTGCTGCTTGAGGAAAAGCAGGACCTGCTGACCGCTCCGTAGGGCTGTTGCCTCCCTAATGGCAATCTCATTCACGTCTGGCGCGCCTACAATGAAGGTGCCACCTGCCTCGCCACGCAACGTCTCTGTCACCGCGACCTCGTACAATACGGTTGGGATGCCTAACCGGCCACTCTGTTCGTCAGGGTTGCTCGGTCCATAGTCAGTCTCGCGACCTGCGACCTCTTGTATTGTGCCAGTAATCACCAGATCGGAAGCCTCCCCCAACTCGGCTATGGAGGAGTACACCGGCATGTCTGATGTGGCACCAAGGTAATTGATTAGCGGTTTAGTGGCCCGTAGAGGGGTTGCGGCGAGCGCTGGGTGCTGGTTTAGACTTTGGTTATGTGCAGTTCCCCAGGCTTGTCCCCCTCTGAACGGGATCAGTTTATCGCGTTGGTGACGCGGCTTCAAGAGCAGGTCGCGCGGTTGACGGCAGCCAACGAAGAGTTGCATAAGGAACTCGCCGAGGCCAAGCGAGCGGGAAAGCGGCAGGCTGCGCCGTTCTCTAAGGGCAGGCGCAGCAGCAAGCCCAGGCGTCCTGGCCGCAAGCCGGGTATGGGGATGTTCAGCTACCGCAAGCCGCCGTCCGCCGATGAGATCACCGAGCCGGTTGTAGAGGCGCCAGTGTCGGGGGACACCTGCCCTGGATGTGGAGGCGTCCTCGAACATGAGGGAGTGCGGCTTGCCTACGTGACCGACCTTCTGCCGGTTCCACGTCCCCAGGTAACGGCGTATCGTGTGCAGGTATGCCGGTGCCGGTCGTGCGGCAAGGCTGTGCGAGGGCGGCATCCCGACATAGCGCCGGACCAGTACGGGGCCAGCGCCCACCGAGTGGGGAAGCGGCTGATGGCGGCGGCCCACGTGCTCCACTATGGGGTGGGCGTTCCGGTACGGAAGGTTCCTGCCGTTCTCAGAGCGCTGACCGGGGTGAGAGTGAGTCAGGGAGCGATCAGCCAGGACGCGCTGCGTCGTGCTGCTGGTGCGGTGGGTGATGCCTACGGCAGGCTGCGGACATCGGTGCGCGCAGTCCGTTCGTCCACACTGACGACACGGGCTGGCGTGTGGGAGGCGAGCGAGCGTTTCTGATGGCGTTCGAGACGGATGAGGCGACGGTGTATCAAGTCCGTGCTCGTCACCGGAACGAAGAGGTGCGGGAGGTTGTCCCCTCGGACTATGGAGGGGTGATGGTGACTGATCGAGGACGGAGCTACGATGCCCAGACGCTGTCCGAGATCAAACAGCAGAAGTGTCTGGCGCACGTGCTGCGCTCGGTCAGCGAAGTGGTCCAGACCAAGACAGGGAGGGGACGCAGCTTCGGCAAGCGTCTGACGGGTCTTTTGCGAGAAGCCATGGAGCTGTGGAGGGCATATCACCGAGGAGAGGCTGAGGACTTTGGAGTTCAGGCCGAACGGTTGAAGCAACAGCTGAGCTATCATCTCCGCGACCGACCGATGACGGATGCGGACAGCTACAGGTTGCAGAACGAACTTGGCTGGCACGACGATCGTGGCAGCCTGCTGCGATTCCTGGACGATCCGAACATTGAGCCGACCAACAACCGTGCTGAGCGAGCGCTCCGCCCGGCAGTGATCGCGCGGAAGGTATCGCACTGCTCCAAGACGGTGGAGGGGGCCGATGCGTTCTCAGCCTTCACCAGCGTAATCAGGACGTTGGAACGCAATGGAGGCGACCAGCCTGTCGTGGACCGGCTCTGCGCTGTGTTCAGCGGCCCTCCCGTTCACTCCCCTTCAGTCTGAACGTCTCTCTCCCTGCCAGCCGCTAATCAATTACGCACCAAGGGAAGGACCATTCCCCTCGCCCCCTTGAATCAGGAACCACCCTGTCGCAGCTAGCACAGAGGCCAACAGCGCGGCTGCCACCATGAATCCCATCCTGTTACGCTTTGCAATCAATGTCTGCATGACATCTCTCCTTTCTGCTTTTCATGGCGCGGGTGAGCGCGTCTCGAATTGGTTCTTCTCTCCCTAGTAGATTGCGTCGACTCCTGCAACGTCGTCGCTGGACGGCAACGAACCACTACAAGTGAACTTGTACTCCCCCTGCCGCATTACATGGCAGCCACTGTAAACGTGGTCTAGCCCATAGGCATGGCCAATCTCATGCTCGGCAACCAGCTTCTTTTCGTTGGCAGTCAGGCCAGCCATATCACCAGTGTCGAATTTGAGTTCGACCTCATTTCCGTCGTACGTTCCATCCCCATCGCACTGGTACACTACCTGAGCCCACCAAGAACCCGAGAACTGACCGTCGACGACGTTGATCTCTGGATCAACGGACCAAGACTGTTCATTGAAGTACCCAGGCGCGGACGTTGCATCCCAAGCACCTTCTGCATTCTTGAATGCAGTTACATAGGCACTGTTGACCGAGAAGAAGCGGTAGGAGATTGGGTCAATTGAGTCATTGTCGTATTCGCATCCATGGAGCGAATAGGCGTTGACTGCCCCAGTTGCGATCGCTAGAGCCACGACAGTTAACGCCGCGGACGCGATAGCGATCAGGAATCCCCTTCGCGAAGTTGATACCCTTGCGTTCATCATCGTTGTTCCCTCCTTTAGACTATTTTGGTCCTTCCGGCGTGGAGTTAGGACCGTTATATTACCCATCCCATCGTTGCATGGGATGGTCTAGGAGGTGGCAGCATTGGTATGGGAGGGGTCCTCGAAGAAGTACGACGCCCTTAGGCGAGAGGTCAAGACCCTGCAGGCTCGCGTCGCCAAGATGAGCGAGGTCAGCCGCCGCGTCACCGAGATATGGGACCTTGACGCCGTCCTTCAGGAAATCGTTGACGGCGCACGGTCGCTGACCGATGCTCGGTATGGCGCGGTCGGAGTGTTCGACGGCTCTGGGCAGATTGGGGAGTTCATCACTTCGGGCATCACTCCTGAACAGCGTCGGCTGTTGGGGAGCCTGCCCAGGGGTTGGGACTCCTCGGCTACCTGAACGAGATTCAAGAGCCACTGCGACTCGCGGACCTCACCCAGCACTCCTGATCGGTAGGCTTCCCAGAGTACCACCCACCTACGAAGTCCTTCCTCGGAGTTCCGTTCCGTCATCGCGATAGGTCTGTTGGCAACATCTACCTTACCGAGAAGGAAGGAGGCCGGGAGTTCTCGGAAGAAGACGAAGAGATTTTGGTCATGTTCGCGTCACAGGCCGCAGTCGCTATCGTCAACGCCCTCAGGCATAGAGAAGAGCAGCGAACCAAGGACCAGGTGGAGACCGAGAGGCGTCGATTGGCTGCGCCGGTGGAGTCCTCGCCAGTGGGCGTCCTGGTGGTTGATGCCAAGACCAGGACCTTCGCGTCGGTCAATCAGGAAGCAGTGCGCATCCTGGGCATCTCGCCGGAGCCCGGCACCACACTTGTGCGATATCACGAGGTGGCGATCTACCGGCGGGCCGACGGGGAGAAGTACGAAAGCCACGATCGTCCGCTAGCCAGGGCGCTGGATCGCGGCGAGGTCGTGCGGGCCGAAGAGATACTGTTCGATCTCCCCGATGGGCGGAAGGTGACTACCCTCGTCAACGCCACACCCATCTACTCGGATGATGGGGAGATCGTGTCCGCTGTTGCCGTGATCCAGGACATGACGTTCCTAGAGGAAGTCGAACGGCTACGCCGCGAGTTTCTCGCTATGGTAAGCCATGAGCTGCGAACACCGCTGACCACGATAAAAGGCTGCACAGGCATAGTGTTGGGCAGCTCTAGTCCTCCCAGCGATTCCGAGACCCTCCAGTACTTCCGCATGATAGACGAGCAGTCCGATCACCTGCGCGACCTCGTGAACAATCTGCTCGACATGACGCAGATGGAAGCAGGAGCGCTGTCAGTAACTCTCGAGCCTACGGATGTGGAGACGATTGTTGACGAAGCGAGGATGGCGTTCATACGCCAAGGGCAAAGAAATCCAGTCGAGGTGGAACTCTCGCCGAACCTGCCGCAGGTCGCGGCGGATAGGAAGCGTATCATCCAGGTGCTGAACAATCTGCTGTTCAACGCATCCAAATACTCAGGGGAAGCCTCGACGATCATGGTGACTGCATCGCGGGAAGATATCTATGTGATCTTCTCCGTAACGGACGAAGGCAGAGGGATACCTGCCGACCAGTTGCAGAACCTGTTCAAGAAGTCTCTCGGATAGAAGGCAGCGGCGGTGAACGGAAGATCGCTGGGCAAGGTCTGGGGCTAGCAATCTGCAAGGGGATAGTGGAAGCACATGGAGGCCGAATCCGGGCCGAGAACAATGGTGTTGGACAGGGCACGCGAATCACCTTTACGATTCCCCGGGCCGCCGCCGATCAGGATTCCTCCGGTGATGCTCAAACGGTTAGGTCGAGGGATGGAAAGAAGATTCTTGCTGTGGACGACGAGTATCAAGTCCTGCGGCTACTCCGAAGCATACTCGACGACCACGGATATACGACGTTCGGGACCGGCAACCCAGATGAGATGATTCGCCTCGTGGAGATGGAGCAGCCCCACCTTGTCTTGATGGACCTGATGGTGCCGGGGACCAGCGGGTTCGAGTTGATGGCCCGCGTCCGAGCGGTGTCCGATGTGCCGATCATCTTCCTATCTGCAAACGATCAGGAGGAAAACGTAGTGAAGGCTCTCGACATGGGAGCCGACGACTACATCGTCAAGCCCTTCTCTTCGACTGAATTGATTGCAAGGGTCGAGGCATTCCTGCGAAAGCGGACACTGACTGGTGCGACGATGCAACGTCAGCCCTATCGCCAGGGAGAGTTGACTATCACCTATGCAGACCGGGAGGTGGCCGTATCCGGCCATCGGATTCAGTTGTCCGCTACTGAGTACAAGTTACTCTTCGAGCTGTCCATCAATGCCGGACGGGTGATGACCCACGACCGGATCCTACAACGAGTCTGGGGATTAGGGTACTCAGGCGATGTCCAAGTGCTTCGCGCCACATTGAGAAACGTTCGCCGCAAGCTGGGAGACGATGCCAACGATCCAAGGTACATCTTCACTGAGCCCCGCGTCGGTTACCGGGATGTCGAAGGGGCGCTTTGCAAAGACTGACATGAGGGCGGCCACGCGAGAACGGGCGTTTACAGAAGATGAGGGGAGGACCATGACCGCATGTAAACGGACCGAGGGACTTTACCCGGAGCTCTTCCCGAAGGACTTCGGCGAGCGGCTGAAGCGGCTCATAGAGATCGCCGACCTGTCGTGGCAGGAGTTCGCCGTACGCCTTGGCGTCGATGATGACCGCGTGATGGAGTGGCGCAATGGTGCTATTCCCACCGGCGGGGAGGTCTGGCACATCATGCGTCTGGCGTTGTCGGTCCCTGGGGGTTCGAGTTGATGCTGCCTGAGGCCGCAGAGGGCACGGAGTAGCGACGTGGCGCGCCGCCATTCTCATGTCGGGCCTTTGGTCGGGCGATAGACTGTGAGTGACGGCGGTAGAGGGTAGACGGTATGACGCGTGCCAAACTACGGCGAGGGGTACGCAAGCGCCGAGAGACTCGTGAAGCCAGGGAGCGCAAGGCCAGGCGGGAGTGGGCCGCGAGCCTGCCGCCTCCGCCCCTCGAATTGAGCGAAGGACCGGAGCCTTGCAAGCACACTTTGGGGAAAGCCCGTGGCCGTCAGCTTCTCCTGCGGCAGCCACGATGTGATAAGGGTCTGCGAGACGTGCCGGGGCTTCGTGCGCAGGTGTAAGAGATGCCGTCAGTTCCATCTGGTCTACGTGGGGACAGGGCAGCGAGTATTCGATGCCCTGGTGGGTCTCCGAGTCGTGGCTGAAGGAGCACGGGTGCGCTCGCAGGGACTTTGGAGACGTGCCCATACCGTTCGTGTGGATGCCTGATGCCAACCAACTCCCAATGTTTGACCTCGCCACCTACGGGAGATCGACGGCGAACACGGAAGCTACGAGCTGGAGTGGTTTAGTTGAGGGGACGGCTGCCGGGGGACATCGCGTCCACCCGGCCGGGGCGGTCCGGCTCAGCCTTCTGGAAGACGAAGCCGGATTTCCGACCTGTCTGGCGCACACCACGCGCGTCCCCGCGGCCTTGGGTCATGACGGCGGCGTGTTATGCAGGACTATCAGGGCGTTCGGTTCCGACCCGCTACCTTCAAGTCGACACTACCCATTCAAGAGTTTGTAATACAGCTACACGCAGGCCCAACTTTTTCCGGCCTAAAGCGTACTGTACTCATGACTCCTCGGCCGCTGTGGTCGATGATCTTGCAGCGGAGTTCATGGTAGAGGCGGATGGTGCTCACTCGCTCAGGGGAAGGCGAATGGTCACGGTTACACCCTGTCCAGGTCCGTCGCTTGCTACGACAATTGTGCCGCCATGCGCTTCGACTATGGCTCGTGTGATGGCCAGGCCCAGGCCCGTGCCGCCTATCCCCCGGCTGCGAGACTGGTCGGTGCGGTAGAAGCGGTCGAAGACGTGGGGAAGGTCTGCGGCGTCGATGCCGATCCCGTCGTCGATGACCGCGATGGTCAACGCCTCATCGCTTTCCAACGCCGCCCGAAGCACGATACTCCCGCCGGCCTCGGTGCAGCGAATGGCGTTGCTCAGAAGGTTTCCCAACGCCTGGCTCATGCGCATCCGGTCGAGGTCCATGTCCGGCAGGTCGGCGGATGCCTCCAGCGACAATTCAACCTGGCGAGCCTGGGATTGCGGCTGCCAGCGGTCCGCCTCTGCGGTGAGCAGCTCGTAGATCGAGCTCGCTTCGAGCGTGAGCCTCAGCTCACCACTGTCGGTCTCCGCTAGCCAGTCCAGATCGGTTGTGAGACCGCGCAGCCTGTCAACCTCCTGGATGATGTGGTCGGACGCGCTCTCCGGCGTCTGAAGTCCATCGCGCAGCCCTCTCGCCTCCAACTGTATGACAGTCAACGGCGTATTCAACTCATGGGAGACGTCGTTTATCAGCCGCCTGCGCAGATCGCGCTGAGTCTCCAGGGCGGAGGTCATCCGGTTGAAGGCCGCGCTCATACGGCCAAGCTCATCCGAGGATGTGACCGGCAGTTGGGCCGCATCTCCCTGGGCAATTGCCTGGGTCGCCTCGGTCAGGGCCGTCACGGGAGCCGCGATGCGCTTGGACAACCAGGCGGCCAGCAGGGCGGCAACGCCGGCGGTCAGCGCTCCGCCAATGATGATCACATACAGGAGCGTGCTCAGAAATCCGTGCGACTCGGCCGACAGGAGATCGCGGTTCACGTCCACATAGACGTGGCCTACGGGCTGGTCCGTGCTCAGATCGAGCACCGTCTCGCGATGCCCGTCCAGGTCGGGCGCGGCGGTCCCGGGCGGCAGCTCGGACAGGTTGTCCTTCAACACACGTCCATCGACGCCGATGATAACGATTCGTACCGGGTCATCGTGAAAGAGATCCGAGGACTCTCCCTCGCTTCCTTCGTGGCGTTCCCTCTGCGGAACTCCGTCGTAGATGTATCCGGCCTCGGACAGCGGCCTGTCCACCGTTTCCCAGCCACCGGCAGCGGTATACTCCCGGCTCAGACTCCGGGCCAACCGGCCCGCCTCGTCAACGCCTATCTCCTCTACGAACACGCCCAGGCGGGACTGGGTGGCGTAGTAGCCCACGCCGACGCTGATCAGCACGGTGAGGACGATGACAAGGACCATTGGACCCATGATTCGCCAGCGCAGCGACATCACTCGCCCTCCGCCACGAACCTGTATCCGGCCCCGTAGACGGTCTGAATAGGCTGTCTGCCGTCCCGGCTGATCTGCCTTCGCAGGCGGGCGACCTGGCTGTCGATGGCGCGGTCGAACCCGTCGAATTCATCGTTGAAGGTCAACAAGATCAGCTGCTCGCGGGTGAGCGCTTGGTTGGGATGACGCATGAACGTCGACAGCAGGGCGATTTGGGACTGGCTCAGATCTACGGGTTCTCCATCGACCGTCACGCTCCGGGTGGTCTCGTTCAGCGTGATGTCGCCCTGCGTCAGGACCTGCTGGACCCTGTCCTTGACGCGGCGAAGCACGGCTTGGGCCCGCGCAATGAGCTCCTCCGGGTCGAAGGGCTTGACGACGTAATCGTCGGCTCCGCTGTCCAGCCCGATGACTCGCTCGGCGTGGGCTTCCCTGGCCGTCAGCATGATGATCGGAACGTCGGACTCCCGGCGCAGGATTCTGCACAGCTCCACGCCATCGAGACGAGGAAGCATCAGGTCGAGGATTATCAGATCCGGGGCCAGGTTGCGGGCCAGGGCCAGACTGGACTCGCCGTCATGGGCAACCCCGGCAGAGAATCCGGCGCGCTCGAAGTACACCTTGACCCAGTTCGCAATCCTCGCGTCGTCTTCGATTATCAATACTGTACGGCTCATCGCCAGCCCTCTAAGGAGATAACTCTAGAGGCGGTGCCCCTGTGAAGCACCGCCTCTATTCCCGGTTACGACACTGGTCGGATTATCTCACTTGAAGTGAAGTTTCGACATCTCCGTTTGGCCGACTCCGGTTTGACTCTAGCCGCTGCCGGACTCCCTGCCACTGCCGCCGTGTTCGCCACCGGACTCTCCGCCGCTGCCACCGTGCTCGCCGCCGGATTCCCCGCCGGAGCTGCTCCCCTCACTTCCGGAACCCACCTCGGCATGCGCTACCCATCCGGTGAACGACGCTTGCGTGGCAGGGAGGGTGACCGTCAGTATCTGGCCGGGAGCCATGTCCCTCGGTGTCGTCGGACCGAGCTCCACTCCGTTCGAGAGGTGCACTTCGATCCTGACCTGGCTCAGGACGCCGTTGGTCGTGTTCTCCACAGTGCCCCTGAAGGAGTTGCTTGGAGCGTCGTAGCTCAGGACGAGCCGGGCGCCGCTGCGAACCGCATCGAAGGTCTCACCCGGCGCCAGCATGTTGGCGCTACCCTCTTCGCCGCTCCCGCCGGACTCGCTACCGGATTCTGTACCACTCTCACCGGAACCTTGTTCACCGCCTTCTCCACCCGTGTGGGGCACAGGCCCAGGGCCGGCGCAGTCGAACACCTCCAGGTGCATGACGTACCCGTCGTACGACACCCCGGCAAGTCCCGGTTCACCGGCGACCGACAGGCTCGTCGTCGCTTCCTGTCCGGGGTTCAGGTCTCCCAGCTTCTCGGGGCCAAGCTCCCCAACCGTCGTCGTTCCCAACTTCAGGTGGGGTTCGGCCTGCACGTAGCAGAGCTTCTGTGAGAGGGTGTTCCGCACCGTTCCGTGGACGGTCTGGGTCGCCGCGTCGAACTGCATGGAAGCGGCCCGCCCGCCCAGGACACCGTTCCAAGACTCTCCCAGAGGAATGATCGGGCTCGACATGGCGGCTTCGCCGATCTCTGCGCTTCCTCCGCCGCCTTCAGCGCCGCCTTCGCTGCCGGCTTCGCCGCCACTGCCACCGTGCTCGCCGCCGGATTCCCCGCCGGAGCTGCTCCCCTCACTTCCGGAACCAACCTCGGCATGGGCCACCCATCCGGTGAACGACGCTTGCGTGGCAGGGAGGGTGACCGTCAGTATCTGGCCGGGAGCCATGTTCACCGGTGTCGTCGGACCGAGCTCCACTCCGTTCGAGAGGTGCACTTCGATCCTGACCTGGCTCAGGACGCCGTTGGTGGTGTTCTCCACAGTGCCCCTGAAGGAGTTGCTCGGAGCGTCGTATCTCAGGATCAGGCGGGCGCCGCCGCGAATTGCATCGAAGGTCTCATCCGGCGCCAGCATATTCACTGCGCCGCTGCCTTCTTCGCTGCCCCCGCTGGACTCGCTGCCGGACTCGGTGCCGCTTTCGCCGCTGCCGGATTCAGCGCCCGCTCCTCCTGTGTGAGGTACGGGGCCGGAGCCGGCGCAGTCGAACACTTCCAGGTGAACTACGTATCCGTCGAACGAAACTCCGGCAAGATTCGGTTCACTGGCCACTGACACGCTGGACGTTGCTTCCTGTCCGGGGCTCAGATGCCCCAGGACGTCGGGACCAAGCTCCCCTACTGTTTTCGTTCCCGACTTCAGGTGAGGTTCGGCCTGCACGTAGCAGAGCACTTGCGAGAGCGTGTTTTGCACCGTTGCGTGAACGGTCTGGGTTGCCGCATCGTACCGAGCTGAGACAGCCAGTCCGCCGAGAATGCCGTTCCACGTCTGTCCGAGTGGAACTATCGGACTCGACATGGCGGCTTCCCCACTTTCTGCACCGCCTTCACCGCCCGACTCGCTGCCTTCGCCCCCGCCGCCTTCACCACCCGATTCGCTGCCTTCGCCGCCGCTGCCCTCGCCTCCACCAACCTCGGCATGAGGCGTCCATCCGGTGAACGATGCCGCGGTCGCAGGCATGTCTATCGACACCACCTCGCCGGGAGCCATGTCCCTCGGTGTCGTCGGGCCGAGCTCCATTCCGTTGGAGAGGTGCACCTCGATCCTGACCTGGTCCAGGACGCCGTTGGTCGTGTTCTCCACGGTGCCCTTGAAGGAGTTGCTTGGAGCGTCGTAGCTCAGGACGAGCCGGGCGCCGGCGCGAACCATGTCGAAGGTCTCATCCAGCGCCAGCATATTGGCGCTGGCCTCTTCGCTGCCGGCGCCGCCGGATTCACCACCACTCTCACCCCCGGATTCGCCGCCCCCTCCCTCGGAGATGTCCGGGCTGACCGTGACGTGTTCATAATCGAGGGCCTCTCCGGGTCCCGTGTCGCCCGTACAGCCGATCAATATCCCCGCGCCGAGTATGGCCGCTAGGACCGGCACAATCAGGAACGTCCTCGCCATCAGTTTCTTACAATTCATCTTTCACCTCCTTCGTGAGATATCTGTGACGCCACCTACAATAGCGATGAAATGTGGCAGAAATATGTCGCCAGCAGCCCGGACTGGCGGACGAAGGTAGCCGACAGGCTGAGAACTTGCCTCCAGGCTGAGCAATGTCAGTCTCCGCTTCACTGAGAGTCTCGATCTGGATATCGTCCTTCAAGAGGTTCTGAACGGCGCTCACGGAGTCCCCAAATCCCCCACCTAAACCGAACCGACGATCTGATCCAGTATCTGATTCAGCCCTGAAGACGGGGCCTTCTCTTCACCTGCTGGGTGAAAGAACGAATTGTCAAAAATGACCAATTTAGCTACAAAACTCAACCGCATCGCCAATTTAGGTGGTGGATTTGGGAGTCGGCGTCCGCTTGCCTCTACGGGCCGAAGCGTCGATAATGAGGGCGAAGCTAAGGGTGGTTCGGGAACACGCCACACCGCCCCGGAGAGGCAGAGTGGTGTGGCGTAGTCGAGGAAGTTGGGGCGGGTGCGATCCCGCATAGGCCGGACGATTCTCCAACCCGGCGGGCCGGATGTTCGAGGGGCCTATCCGGGGCCGCCCGAATCGACTCCTTATATTAGGATCTCCCACCGAAAAGTTCGCAATTCCGTACGTGCAGGCCCAGGGCCTTTCCAAAGTCAAGGTGAAAGTAGGGCAGCAGTTGGTTGAACGCTGAGTCTCTGTGCTCTGCCCGTGAGCGGTTCTTTCGATGACCACAATGAGCAGACACTCCTAAGCAGGGTGATGGCAACGTTTCTGAGCAGGCTGAGCACTGCTCCACTCCCATGGTGCTGCATCACATGACGGTCTTCACCGAAGCTATCATCCTGTCGTTGTCCAGTGAAAATGTCAGGGTAATTGTTCAATGATTATGTCAGTAGGCGTTATCTCCAGGGGTGGTCGGGTGCCGGCCTGCTTGGGTGGCGTGGTGTTGGTCTTGGGTGGGTTGCGGGGTGGGGTTTCCTGTAGGCTCCTCGCTCCGTTCCGTCGCTCATCGCCTACAGGGTGTATGAGAGCGCCGGTGGAGTCTGCCACTGGGGTCTCGGCAGGGAGATGGCCGTTGGAGCGTCTGGTGCTGCGAGCCCTGAGCGTCACAGGCTCTGGGGGTGCTGGCTTATACCAATTCATTGTGACTACGCCGTCAATTCAAATCGTAGCGGCGGGTTTGTAACCCGCCTTCCCCAGTCACTGCCGTAAACCTGCCCTGATCCTGTCGAAGGGCGTAGCAACCAGGTTCATGGATATATGGCGGCATCACACCTAATTGGTATTAGCTGCGAGTGTTCTGCCGTGGTAGGTCACCACGATGCTGCCGTCGAGCCGTTCCTGGACCTCCACTGTGGCGCGCGCGTAGCTGGCCCTGTGATCATCGGACAGTAGCTGGATGGCGGCGCTGTCGAACTGGACGGTGTTATCGTTGGCGACAGTGCGCAGGTACTTGAAGCAGAGCGTCTCATCGAGGAAGACGCCAGCAGGGAGTGGGCGATAGGCTGAGCCTGGCTGGGCTGGTGCGACGCCGAAAAGCTCGTTGTAGCGCGGGATGAAGTTCCAAAGCACCTTGTTGGCCTGCTCGATGGTAGTGACGCCAGCGAGCCTGAGCTCAGAGACGAGGCGGTCCTGGAAGGTGCCCCAGGCGCGCTCTACGCGCCCCTTCGCCTGAGGTGTGTGTGCCATGATGAGGCGGATGTCCAACTCCTCCAGCGCCCTGCCGAACTGGGTGGGGTCGCGTCTACCCCGAAGCTGCTCGTCGAGGCTCTCGGGCTCTTTGGGGGAACGCTGAAAGATGCCATGCCTGTCGCTGTACAGGGCCAGGGGGACTCAGTGGCGCTCAATGATCTCCCTGAGCAGCAGCATGTAGCCGTGGGCATCCTCCCCGTATCGGGGTACGGGGCAGGCTCTGCTCTCTGAACAGGGCGAAGGGGATTGTCCCTGTGGCGTCGTCCACAGCGCCGACGAGGGTCAGGTAGGGTCCTCCGCCCTCCAGCCAGTCGTGCCGGCTCCCGTCGATCTGCAACAGCATCCCCTCCTGGGGATAGCGCTCCCGTCGAGAGTATCGCCTGGGGGCTTTGCGGCGACGGGGACTGGGCAGTCCGCCAGCCAGCAGGACCCGCCTCACGGTAGAGCGAGACAGATGGATATCCTCTCGCTCCGCCAGCATCTCGGTCAGATGGGTGTGGTTGAATCCTGCGTAGGGGCCCTCAGCCAGCTCCCTCACCTTCTCTCGTGTCTGCGGGCACGTGGTGGTCGCGGGCTTCCTGCCCTGTTCCCGTGAGCCACCGCAGCAGGTCCTTCCCCTCTGTATGCTGCCAGTAGTCGCCACGCATGGCGCTCGCTCACGCCCATCAGCCCAGACGCCTCCGCCACCGTCACCTTGCCCTCGATCACTCCGTTCAACACCTGGGTCCTCGTCTGCTCTTTGGTCGTCAATGTCAATCCTCTCATGGACTGACATTTTCATTGAACAGTTACACCCTGACATAATCATTGAACATCTACAACCGAAGCTATCATCCTTGACATGGAACAATTTGTTCTCGATCCCCCAATGTCCCTGCACCAGGGAGAGCGCCCGTTTGGGGTCTATGTCAGACAGGCTGGTCACCGCGTACTGCTCACTTTCCACCCACTCGCCCCGTTTGAGGTGCTTGACCCTCTTGCAGACCTTAATCACACCAATTTATTTTGAGCGCGCCGTAAAGCCGTCATTCCCGCGAAGGCGGGAACCCACTCCCTGGCCGCACATATACGGCGGCATCACGGTGACTTGGTATCACATTGGACAGACCCGGGAATGTGCTGTATCCAGCCAGCTTCGATGATACCCACACAGCCCGCTGCTCCAATCTGCCGTGTCGCTTGGTTGTCAACCGCAGGTCGGGCTCTCGCGGCTCTGAGAAGGCGAGCTGCGCGTCCTCTAGGAGCTCGGGTTGGTTTTTGAGCTTGATGACGTAGTCCTTGCCCTCGGCCACGATAGCTTCGGCAAGGTTCGTATTGGCGTAGAGCGCATCGCCGCTCAGCACCTCCAGACCCTCAAAGCGCGACGATACCAGCCGTATCCATCGCTCCGCCGCTCTCGGCTCTTCATGGTGATGTGCTATCTCCACTTGGTCCAGCGCCACTGATCCCTCACGGCTGAACAGGTGCAACAGCCTCAATTGCTCACCATTCTCCCTAACGCCGCGCACCGTCTTGCCATCCATCGAGACCACCCCGACCCCTTCGCCGCGCAGTTCCATCACCTCCCTCACGAACTCCATCAGGGCCTCGCGAACCTCCAATACCGACACCATGCGCAGTAGCCTCGATAGCGTCTGGACCGACGGGCTGCGCCTCAGCCCCAACTGGCTCAGCACCTGCTCGTGGCACTCACCGAACCTGTTTATGGCGCTCAAGGAGCGCTGTCCGCACATCAGCCCCAGCACCACCAGGCCCAGGACACCGTCCAGCGGAAAGACCTTCCCTCTGCTCAAGCGCTCGTCCGTTATCTTCCCTAGCTGCTTCCTGAGAACTCCAAACCCATCAGACAAAGACGATGACTCATCCATCTCTCACCTCCTTGCCCTATATTCTCATACTCATCTAAGACTTTGGAAAGGCCCTGAGCAGGGGGGCGGTGCCTAGTTTGCGCGCCACGCCTGTTCCCAACGGCCCCACCCTCTCCAGCAGGCTGTTGTGGGGTACGCTACTGTCTAGCAATCCGACCTAGGGATGGTCTGAATAAGTCCGTGGACTGCAGCTCCACACATAGGAAATTAAGCCGTGCTGATGGGTTATTCAGAGTATCCCTAGCTTGAATGAGTAATTGATTAGCGGTTTAGTGGCCCGTAGAGGGGTTGCGGCGAGCGCTGGGTGCTGGTTTAGACTTTGGTTATGTGCAGTTCCCCAGGCTTGTCCCCCTCTGAACGGGATCAGTTTATCGCGTTGGTGACGCGGCTTCAAGAGCAGAACGCGCGGTTGACGGCAGCCAACGAAGAGTTGCATAAGGAACTCGCCGAGGCCAAGCGAGCGGGAAGGCGTCAGGCTGCGCCATTCTCCAAGGGCAGGCGCAGCAGCAAGCCCAGGCGTCCTGGCCGCAAGCCGGGTACGGGGCAGTTCAGCTACCGCAAGCCGCCGTCCGCCGATGAGATCACCGAGCCGGTTGTAGACGTGCCAGTGTCGGGGGACACCTGCCCTGGATGTGGAGGCGTCCTCGATGATGAGGGAGTGAGTGTTGCCTACGTAACCGACATACCTGCTATTCGGCGTCCGCAGGTGAGAGCGTACCGGGTGCGGGTATGCCGGTGTCGGTCGTGCGGCAGGCAAGTGCGTGGCGAGCACCCAGAAGTTGCGCCGGACCAGTACGGGGCCAGCGCCCACCGAGTGGGGAAGCGGCTGATGGCGGCGGCCCACGTGCTCCACTATGGGGTGGGCGTTCCGGTACGGAAGGTTCCTGCCGTTCTCAGAGCGCTGACCGGGGTGAGAGTGAGTCAGGGAGCGATCAGCCAGGACGCGCTGCGTCGTGCTGCTGGTGCGGTGGGTGATGCCTACAGCAGGCTGCGGACATCGGTGCGCGCAGTCCGTTCGTCCACACTGACGACACGGGCTGGCGTGTGGGAGGCGAGGGTGCGTTTCTGATGGCGTTCGAGACGGAAGAGGCTGCGGTGTATCAAGTCCGTGCTCGTCACCGGAACGAAGAGGTGCGGGAGGTTGTCCCCTCGGACTATGGAGGGGTGATGGTGACTGATCGAGGACGGAGCTACGACGCCCAGGCGCTGTCCGGGGTCAAGCAGCAGAAGTGTCTGGCGCACGTACTGCGCTCGGTCAGCGAGGTGGTTCAGACCAAGACAGGGAGGGGACGCAGCTTCGGCAAGAGTCTGAGTGCGCTTTTGCGAGAAGCCATGGACCTGTGGAGGGCATATCACCGAGGAGAGGCTGAGGACTTTGAAGTGCAGGCCGAACGGTTGAAGCAACAGCTGAGCTATCATCTCCGCGACCGACCGATGACGGATGCGGACAGCTACAGGTTGCAGAACGAACTTGGCTGGCACGACGATCGTGGCAACCTGCTGCGATTTCTGGACGATCCGAACATTGAGCCGACCAACAACCGTGCTGAGCGAGCGCTCCGCCCGGCAGTGATCGCGCGGAAGGTATCGCACTGCTCCAAGAGCGTGGAGGGGGCCGATGCGTTCTCAGCCTTCACCAGCGTAATCAGGACGTTGGAACGCAATGGAGGCGACCAGCCTGTCGTGGACCGGCTCTGCGCTGTGTTCAGCGGCCCTCCCGTTCACTCCCCTTCAGTCTGAACGTCTCTCTCCCTGCCAGCCGCTAATCAATTACGACGGGAGCATGCCAACAGCAAATCGCCAGACCCGCAAGCTGGATCAAGGATCCGGGAATTCTCACTTATGGGCTCTCTAAAGGTGTCGACCAGCTCATCTGACAAATCTGAGCCACTGAAGAAGGCCCCGGTTGATTTACGAGTGTAAAGATCAATACTGTCGCGGAGGGCTTCGCCTGGTCCGCCGTTTAGAACATGTGTCGTCTGAGTCTGCAGGCCATCGACGCCAGAGAATAGAACTGTTCCTACCAACCCCTCAATCGAGCTAACGTAAGTGGAAAACGGACGCATTGCTGACACATCATCGAGAAGAGGTGCTTTAGTCACTTAACCCTCCTCCCATCTCACCTCTCACCGCGATACCCAGCTCGTCGAGTGCCCTGACGGAGCAACTTGATGACGGGCGTAGGGGTCAAGCTTCTTGCTCTCCTCGTGACCACGTCTAGCGTCCCACCTTCGTCGAATCCCCGACGTGTTCAGTCGAACCGGAGCCGTCTGAGACATCCGCATCTCCCGACTTGACCATGCATCCACCTCGGACAACTGAAACTTCCAGAAGCGACCCACTCGGTGAGCAGGCATTCCTCTGGAGTCGATCCAGCGATACACAGTCTCGCGAGCTACACCCAGATGCTGGGCAACCTCAGTTACAGAAAACCAACGAGTCTCTCTTGCTTCCATAGACGAATTCGCCCCTACGTTCGACTATAAGGCCTATTCTCCGTCAATATCCGCTAATGTATGTCAATGTCGCATAAAGTGTCAATTAGTGACATTCGCCCAAATCCCCCACCTAAACCGAACCGACGATCTGATCCAGTATCTGATTCAGCCCTGAAGACGGGGCCTTCTCTTCACCTGCTGGGTGAAAGAACGAATTGTCCAAAATGACCAATTTAGCTACAAAACTCAACCGCATCGCCAATTTAGGTGGTGGATTTGGGTTCGCTTGTTGGGATTGCACTGGGGCCTTCCACCATAATCGTCTGCCCGACTCAAGCGGCAGGTCGTGGGCCAGAGCCTAGCCCCGGGACCAACCCAACGCTGGCACCTAACAATGCTCATAGGACACCACTCGCCCGGCGTTCGCCGACAGCTCGACTAGCGTGCGGTACTCGATGGAGGTAAGCCGGACCGGACTGCCGGCAAGGTCACGCGGCGTGCGGCGTAGTTTATGGTCAGGTCGCCCAAGACGCATGGGCCTGACGGCTCCGGCGTCTCTCGCTTCCGCAGGGCTGCTCTGATCCGGGCCACGAGATCCGTCGGCGAGAAGGGTTTGACGACGTAGTCGGTGCCCCCGCCTCGAACGCCCTGGCGACGAGTTGGTCCTGCCTGTAGGCGGACACGAAGATGACCGGCGTGCCGTCCGGTTCCGTGATGTCCTTCATCGGTTCGATCCAGTCAACACCCGGGAGCATCAGGTTGAGCTGCACCAGATGGGGCCTCTCCTGATCGATGAGGCCGAAGACGTCGTCCGGGTTGGCGGTGGCGATGACCGCGTAGCCGGCCTTGACGAGGGCGTCGCTGATGTACCTGTACCTGACGCTTGGTGGTCGTCGTTCACCGCCAGGATGCGCACTGTCTTCCCGCCTGGAGTTGCCGAATGAATCGGCTGGATACCCGGGCCTACGGGTTTTCGAACCCGCGTCCGTAGAGTCCCCTGAAGGGTGGTCGCCCTGGAGACGGAAACCGGAGGCGTTACTCCCCAGCAAGACAGAGACCGCCTCTTAGGGCGGTCTCGACCCTACCGCCGAAGAGATAGGGTTAGCATGAGAACACAACCACAATGCGTCCACGTATATCAACGTCGAGAGACCGAGCCAGACCGCCTACGATTACGACTATAGCCGCTACGCCTACGAGATCGCCACGGTCGGCAGCAGCACGCTTACCTACGTTCACGGTGCCAGCGGCGGCATCCCGCCTGGTCCCAACGGCTTCACGTTCATCTACTGCGTCGCCGCCATCACCGCCGACGGGGACGGCTTCCCGGCCAAGGTGTTCGTGAGCCCCTGATCGAGTGCGCCGCTAGGGCAAGCCCGCCCCGCCTTTCCAGGCGGGGCGGGCGAACATCTCCGGGCGGCAACCGTTAAGAAACTATCTCAAAATCTGAACCACAAATGGTAATTGATTAGCGGCTGGCAGGGAGAGAGACGTTCAGACTGAAGGGGAGTGAACGGGAGGGCCGCTGAACACAGCGCAGAGCCGGTCCACGACAGGCTGGTCGCCTCCATTGCGTTCCAACGTCCTGATTACGCTGGTGAACGCCGAGAACGCATCGGCCCCCTCCACGCTCTTCGAGCAGTGCGATACCTTCCGTGCGATCACTGCCGGGCGGAGCGCTCGCTCAGCACGGTTGTTGGTCGGCTCAATGTTCGGATCGTCCAGAAATCGCAGCAGGTTGCCACGATCGTCGTGCCAGCCAAGTTCGTTCTGCAACCTGTAGCTGTCCGCATCCGTCATAGGACGGTCGCGGAGATGATAGCTCAGCTGTTGCTTCAACCGTTCGGCCTGCACTTCAAAGTCCTCAGCCTCTCCTCGGTGATATGCCCTCCACAGGTCCATGGCTTCTCGCAAAAGCGCACTCAGACTCTTGCCGAAGCTGCGTCCCCTCCCTGTCTTGGTCTGGACCACCTCGCTGACCGAGCGCAGTACGTGCGCCAGACACTTCTGCTGCTTGACCCCGGACAGCGCCTGGGCGTCGTAGCTCCGTCCTCGATCAGTCACCATCACCCCTCCATAGTCCGAGGGGACAACCTCCCGCACCTCTTCGTTCCGGTGACGAGCACGGACTTGATACACCGCAGCCTCTTCCGTCTCGAACGCCATCAGAAACGCACGCTCGCCTCCCACACGCCAGCCCGTGTCGTCAGTGTGGACGAACGGACTGGCGCGCACCGATGTCCGCAGCCTGCTGTAGGCATCACCCACCGCACCAGCAGCACGACGCAGCGCGTCCTGGCTGATCGCTCCCTGACTCACTCTCACCCCGGTCAGCGCTCTGAGAACGGCAGGAACCTTCCGTACCGGAACGCCCACCCCATAGTGGAGCACGTGGGCCGCCGCCATCAGCCGCTTCCCCACTCGGTGGGCGCTGGCCCCGTACTGGTCCGGCGCAACTTCTGGGTGCTCGCCACGCACTTGCCTGCCGCACGACCGACACCAGCATACCCGCACCCGGTACGCTCTCACCTGCGGACGCCGAATAGCAGGTATGTCGGTTACGTAGGCAAGCCGCACTCCCTCATGTTCGAGGACGCCTCCACATCCGGGGCAGGTGTCCCCCGACACTGGCGCCTCTACAACCGGCTCGGTGATCTCATCGGCGGACGGCGGCTTGCGGTAGCTGAACTGCCCCGTACCCGGCTTGCGGCCAGGACGCCTGGGCTTGCTGCTGCGCCTGCCCTTAGAGAACGGCGCAGCCTGACGCTTTCCTCTCCGTTCGGACCCGGCAAGTTGGCTGTGCAACTCTTCGTTGGCTGCCTTCAACCGCGCGTTCTGCTCTTGAAGCCGCGTCACCAACACGATAAACTGATCCCGTTCAGAGGGGGACAAGCCTGGGGAACTGCACATAACCAAAGTCTAAACCAGCACCCAGCGCTCGCCGCAACCCCTCTACGGGCCACTAAACCGCTAATCAATTACGGCTTGGGAATGTTGACCCGTCGCACCGGCGTCCACCGGAACCGCTCGTAGCGCAAGGCTTCGATGATGCGGTCGATTTTCGCCAGCGACATACCGTCCATGGTCTCTGCGGTAATGCCCTCGGTCGTAGCTCCCTGGTTTGAGTAGATGCGACCGTAGGCCCGCAGGTAAAGGTTCCGGTTGTAAAGCAGCCGATAGATGTTCTCCAGCGGCAATCCTCGTTCTCCGCGTTCGCGTATGACGTTCAATACAGTTTCGGCTTCTTGCATTATGCATACCTCCCTGTTGTATTCCGTCGAAACCACCTGTCCTCCTTCGCCATGTGCCGGGCTTTCCCCGGCTCGGACTACTACGAGGACTCCGTGACCATAGGGGTCGCCCCCCGTAGGCCATCCCGCGTTCCGTTGACTTGGGGGTCTGGCTCGATTAGACTCCACAGCATGAACTGGGAAACGGTTGTGGGGCGTCGGAACCCATTGATGTCGAGCAAATTGTTCGTGGGGAGCCTGCTCGTCCTGGCTGGAATTAGCCTGGGGGCAGGCCTCCTCGACTGGGCCAACTTTGCGGACAAGAAGAATCCTGTCCTGTACCACACGTGGGTGTGGGTGTTGGTTGAAGGGCGAATGTGGTGGTTCGGGCTAGTGGCCTTGCTCGCTTATGCCGTACGTGTGGGTTGGGCAATCCGCATTGGACGGCCACCACGTGCTTTCGTGTGGATGATTCCCATTGAGCTTGTGGTGGTGATTGCCCTCGCTGGCTTGACGGGCTTGGCCTTGTTCTGGCTCAACCTGCAAGCTCCATGTGTTGGGATCGACTACGGGGGCAGAGATCCTTCGCTCTTTGCCTGTTAGTGTGTTGCGTACGACAGGCGACAAGGCGAGTCACCTGAGTGTGACCACCTATCCGCTTCCAACCTTACCTACTTCCCAACCGTTTTGAACCTTTCCCTTTGGTCGTCAGCATAGGACGTATCTAGCGCGACTTAGGTGCCCCGTTCGTTCCCTTGAATAGACCGCATCGGTCATCGTCCACTCATCGGAGGTGCATCGGTCGCAGCTTCAGACCGATGTAATGAGTGGCGCCGGGTTACAAGCGTCCTACCGGTGGGTGCAGAGAACACCATCTGGCAACTGGGGTTCAGGCAATCCAGCCTTCACCGGTATCGCGCGGGCCTTGCGGAACCAACCCTACAACGTTTTGGGGCTGTAGCCGCTTTACCGACATGCTGTTTTCCCCCTTGGCTTTCGCCTCAAGGTAGGTCGGTTAGCCCAAGAATTTCCTCCGAATTCTTCCCGACTGAGTCGGGTATCCTATGCCGCGTCACGCGGCGCACAGCTGTCCTCCGCCTCGTCGTGGAAGGGCAGACGCCCTGGCGGACCCTGCCCCTTCCCCTCAGCCGCACCCCCGACGCCTCCACCGTGTCGCCCAACGGGTGACGCGCCTTCAGCGCGGCGATGTCCACGTTGACCGTGACCATCACGCACCTCCGTTCAGGGGCCGGAGGCCCCGGATGCTGCGCCCCGAGACGACCTTGCCCGGCTCCCAGCGCATCCCCAGGACCGCCGCGACCTCCAGCGAGCCGTCGTCACGGGGAACCAGCGCGGCGGCCCTTCCCGTGCCCTGGCTGTAGACCAGGACGTTGCCGTCGCCGGAGCGCCGCCGCACCAGGTCCGTCCACTCAGCGTAGGCCCACCGCGCCTCTCGCGTTTCCGCCGTCGCCGCGTCCACGCCGGCGAAGACCGCCAGCGCCCCGTCGATGTCTCCCGACTGCCTGAGCCGCCGCGCCTCGTGGACGCTCCGGGCCACGCTGGGGGTTGCCGTCTGCACAGCCGTCTCCGGCTCAGCCCTGAACAGCGCCGCCATCAGCCGGTCGACCAGCTCTTCCAGGCTTGGCCGTGGCCTTGTCCCAGTCCCACCAATCGTCGTTGCTTGCGTCGTCATCGTGTCCTCCTTCATGTTGTGTTGCTCTTGCCGTGTGCCGCGCCTGTTGCGCCCTCGTCGCCTGTTGCCGTTGTGCCTGTTGCGTCCGTCCCGTCCGCTGCCTGCCGTTGGGCCTGGCGAACCGCCTGAGCAGCAGCACACCGAGGCCGAGGCCGACCGCGTTCAGGAAGACCAGCTCGCCGTCGCCGGTCACCAGCGGCCCCGCCAGCAGCAGCGCCGCCCCGACCGCAATCGAGGCCCGCTTGTGCTGCCCGACGAAACCGCCGACGCCGGCCGAGGCCGCCTCGATCCGTGAAACCGTTGCCTTGATGTCCTTGACGTGCATTCACGCCTCCTTTCCGCTGTTGACCCGTGCCGGCATCCGTGGCCCAGGTCATATGTGATGGGGTTGACGAAAGACGCACTCCGCCCACGGTCGGATGCCGGACGCGGGAGACGGAGTGGGGTGAAAGAAGACGCAGCTCGGCCCAGGGTCAATTCACGGGAATCGACTCAGGGGGAACCGCAGTGAGGGAAGACGCAGTTCGGCCCAGGGCGCGTAGCGTCCAAGGTGGGAGAAGCTGCGAGACATGAAGCGGCCAGCCTGCTTCTCAGTGGCAGACCGGCGCGTGTCGAAGCTGCGGGACGGCTGGGGGCAGCCATGCCGCAGGCATGTGGAATCGGCCGGGGCGAAAGACGCACTCCGACCGACTGGGTGAGGACGCAGCGCAAGGCGCTCCGTCCCAGGTGTCCAGCGGAAGAAGCGATCAACTCCAACCGCAAGACCAGTGCCCAGCGGGAGAAGGACCAACGTCAAACTCCGCAGTGGCAGCATTCCCTCGTGGGAGACTCTAAGGTCTACCCGTGCAACAGGGATCACGCACCCAGGTTTCTATGGTTGGAAACCTTGGAAAAAGCCTAACAACGCATCAATTATTACCGCACCGGGAACCCGATGGGAAGGGTTTCGCCGTCCAACTGCCCAAATCGTTCTATTTGGTTACAGAAAACGTCAGGAAAAGTTCACATAGTTCGTCCGGCAACACGACGCGCTTCGGTGCCGGTTACTGCCGCCAGAGTCCCAGGGTAACGATCCGCCTGACCCGCCGCATAAGCTCGCTTTTGGCCCGCGCCCTCCGCGTGTCGTAGAGCGCGGTCCTGCGCCAGCTGGTCTGCCCGCTCCGGTCGAGGCCCCGCAGCGGCTGCTTCTCCGGCGGCAGCGTCATCCCGTGCTCTTCCAGCAGCGCCAGCTCCAACTCCAAGACACGCTCCTGGGCCGCCAGCCAGTCCAGGCCCCTGCCCTCGTTGGGGTGCGCGTCCTTCAGCCCCCGCCACTCGACGATCAGCGGCCACGCCTCCCCGAATATCTCCTCGTCGTCCGGGGCAGGCTCCCGCGTCGCCAGGTCGGGGTACTCCCGCCGCATCGACGGCTTCGACGGAGGCTTCCTTCCCGCCCGCGCCGCACCGGCCTCCGCTGCGTTGGAACCCTCCGGCTGCGGACCGGCGCCGGCATGACCAGCCCCGGTCCCCTGGGGGTCGTCACGCCCCAGCGCCGTCACCGCGCCCTCGATGGCCGAGAGACGCCTGCGCACCTTCTTGCCCAGGGTCTCGACCGCGCCCGCCACGCCCTTGACCTCGCCCGCCAAACCCTCGACCCGTCCTTCGAGCTCCTCGTTGCGCTTGCGCTGCCGCTCCGCCGCCGAGCCCACGCCCTCCTGCAACGCCCGCTCCAACGAGTCCCGCACCCGCCGCGTGAGCCGCCCAGTCTTGGCGCTCTCCGTCACCGTCTGCGGGTCTATCTCCAGCACCCGAGCCGCGCCCCTGTAGCCCTTCTCCGCACCAGCTCTTGCAGCAGCGCCATCAGCCTCATGTGGTGGATGTTCTCCACGTCCTTGCTCTCTTCGATGCCGTGTTCAGTGGTTTTCATGGGATTTCCTCCTTCATATGACTTGCCCTCAGCTTCGGCCCAGCTTTGGCCCAGCTTGGGGTGCGTTGTGGCCCCCGCCGTTTCCCTGCGTCATGCACCCCCACATCAGTCGCTTTTCACGCCGCGCTTCCCGACGCAGTAGCCGCTGTTCCGGCCATGCCTGCCCCCCACCATCCAGCGGGTTTCATCGTTTCAGACCGGAACGCAGCCTTAAGTCGAAATGTTCACTGTTTACCTCCTGTAGGGGGTGATTTCCCCCTGCACCAACTACGGATTCCCAACTCTCGACACTCTGTTGCCAAAGTCAAACTCCTGTACACCCCAATAGCAGCACGGACAGGGCCGGTTTCCAAGTCCCTTATGAGGTGCATCATTTTTGCTATACCTTTCAGGCCGTTTTCACCCGTAATTCGCTTGTTCAAACTCTCTGGCGAGTGCCGCGATCCGATGAATCGCAGCAAATCGCAGAGAGGTGAACGAGTTGGCGCTGAAATCGAAACCCCGGCCGCTCAGGCGGCTGTTACCCCTGGCAACCGCGCTGCTCTTGGCGGCGCTTGTGGCAATTCCGTCCAGCGGCATCGTCCAGGCCCAGACCCCGCCCGGCGATGAGATAACCCTCGTCAACGCCGACCGGGAGTTCATGGAGCGCAAGGGAGGCGGCGAGTTCGTCCCCCCCCCCCCCGTCTTCGACGGAAGATCGTGGACCTCTTCTACGCCGTGCGGGACGCCGACACCGGCGACTGGATAAGCGCCATGTACCGGTGAAGGGCGGCGAGAAGGAGCGCAGCGACGGCTGGGAGTACTCCTGGGAGTACCCCGACCTCGACGAGCACCCTGAGCTCGACCTCGACCGCGCCTACCTGCTGGTGATGCTGGCCGTGGCCGAGGGCGGTGAGCGGGGAGACTTCTACGCCGTCGTCCCCTTCCACCAGCCGGGGCGCATCTGGGACAAGATTCTGGCCGCCCTCAACCCCGGACGCTGGGCGAGGGCCTTCGCCGGCTGGGTCATCGAGGGCGTCCACGGGACCCTCTGCGGCGTGGTGGAGCGGGCGTCGGGCGAGGACGCCGACAACTGCCGGAGGGAACCCGGCGCATGAGCGACATCCTAACCGGCACTCCCGCCGACCTCACCTACGGCCACGACCTCGTGCGCCAGGCGTGGATGGTCGTCTGGGCCGCCACGTCGGGCGCGCTGGTGGTCATCCTGGGCTGGATGGGCCTCAGCTTCATCATGGCCGAGCACCTGGGCCGCCAGCAGGCAAGCTGGCGGGAGCTGGTCCCCCGCCTCGTCCTCGGCCTGGTGGCCGCCGCATCGTCCCTCTGGTGGTGCGCCCTGGTCCTGGACGTGGCCGACGCCGTGTCCGGCTTCGTCGCCGCATCCCTCGATGTGACGGCGGGAGACCTGCTGCGCTCCACCCTCCGCACCCTGCTGACCGCCGTGAACGCCGGGAGCGTGGGCATGGCCCTGCTGTTGGCCGTCCTCTATCTCGTCTACGGCTTCTTCGTCCTCTACGTGATTGTGCAGATGGTGCTGCGCCTGGCCCTCATCGACATTCTCTTGGCCCTGGCCCCGATTGCGCTTGGTCTGTGGACTCTGCCCCACACGGCGGGCTGGGGCCGCCACTGGCTGCGGTTGTTCATGACGACGGTGTTCCAGCAGGCGGTGCAACTCATCGCGCTGGCGTTGGGTTTCGGCTTCCTCAACGAGGTCGCCGCCATCGCCGCCTTCGAGCCGGTGCAGGACCTGATCTGGAAGCTGCTCATGTCCATTGCCTTCGTCTACATGGCGACCCGCGTTCCGTCGATGCTCGGCAATCATGGCACCTTCGACTCATGGTTGAGCACCCTCTACTTCGGCATGAACCTGCCTTCGTCGCTGATGCGGTCGGCCCGGACCATCGGGCTGATGGCTGGCGGGGCCGCAGGGGGGCCGGGAGGCATGGCGGTGGGCGCGATGGCGGCCAGCTCGGGCCTGTCGGCGGCAGCCAGCGGCCACAGCTTCGATGGCCACCCCATCGGGCGGCGGCAACGGAGGCGGGGAGCCCAGGAGCAGCGGCGAGTGACGACGAATACGACGACGGAGGCAGAGAGATGTGCAGGTAGCGGAGCTTAGGAACAACGACTGATAGAGACAAGCGGAAGGCTCGAAAGCAGAGAGGAGCAAAGGAATGGAAGACCTTACCCCGAATCCACCGAAGGAGTGGGAATTAAAGGTCTGCTGAAAAGGTGAAAGGGTGCTCCTCTGAATCTGGGATAATGGTTTTGTAGCAGCAAACCGACCCCGGAAAAGGAGCACCCAACAGATGCTATCACGCAACCACCTCGACCGCATCCAAATCGCCTTCGACGACCTCCGTTTGGTGGCCAACGGCGGCCTGCTCCTTCCAGCCACCTTGGCCCTGCACCTCGGCCTTTCCCAACTGGTACAGCAGCGTCTGGAACTGGGCGATGCGCCGGGCCGGGCCAACACCGGCGACAAGATAATGACGCTGGTCGCCTCCGCGCTGGCCGGCGGCGACTGCATCGACGACGCCGATGCGCTGCGCGCCGGTGGGACGGCCGGTGTTCTCGAGTGCGTGGTCAAGGCACCATCCACCCTGGGCACTTTCCTGCGCAGCTTCCAGTGGGGCCACGTCCGTCAACTCGACCGGGTGAGCCGGGAGTTGCTGGCACGGGCATGGGCCGACGGCGCCGGACCCGGCGATGCGCCGTTCACCATCGACCTCGATTCCACCATTTGTGAGACCTACGGACTGGACAAGGAGGGGGCGCGACACCATGGTTATACCGGCCAGCGGGGCTATCACCCGCTGCTGGCTGTCGCCGCCGGTACCGGCGAGGTGCTGATGTCCCGTCTGCGCGAGGGCCGCGCCAACACCGCCCGCGGCGCCGCCCACTTCCTGCGGGAGACGGTGGGGCGGGTGCGCTACGCTGGAGCCAGGGGACAACTCACGGTGCGGGCCGACAGCGGCTTCTACGCTCATAGCGTGGTATCCGTCTGCCGCAAGACGAAGGTCCGCTTCTCCATCACCATCCGCCAGCGTGCCAGCCTGCGCAACCTCATTGAAGCCATACCCGAGGCGGACTGGACGCCCATCCCCTACTGGATGGACGG
Source organism: Dehalococcoidia bacterium (assembly GCA_965222445.1). GTDB lineage: Bacteria > Chloroflexota > Dehalococcoidia > Lucifugimonadales > CAJWER01. Next base: position 483,560 of record CBDCTY010000002.1, read on the forward strand.
CGCCGCCGACGTGGCCGAGACCACCTACACTCCCTTTGAGAGTGAGCCCGGCGCCGCGCCGGTGCGGCTCATCGTGCGGCGAGTGAAGCCCACGCCGGGTTCCCAGTTGGCCCTCTTCGCCAGCTACAGCTATCACGGCTTCATCACCGACCACGATGGGGAGATGCTCGAACTGGAGGCCGCCCATCGCCGCCACGCCGAGATCGAGAATGCCATTCGAGACCTCAAGTACGGCGTCGGACTGAACCACATGCCCTCGGGCCGCTTCGCCGCCAACGGCGCCTGGCTGGCGATACAGGTGCTGGCGCACAACCTCGCTCGCTGGACCGCACGGATCGGTCTGGGTGAGCAGGTGGTGACCACCAAGACCCTCCGGCGGCGGTTCTTCGCCCTAGCGGGACGGCTCACTCGCTCGGCGCGCCGGCTCACTTTGCATCTCCCCCAGCGCTGGCCCTGGGAAACCCAGTTCAGCAGTGCCCTGGCCCGGCTGCGAGCCATTCCACTCCCAGCCTGACGGCGCCCTTCTGCCACTGACCCGTCATCCGGCCAACTGAACGTCCCCGCCAACTCGCGCCATCCAGGCCCGCGAGCGCCTCTTGCCGCGTCCTATCCCGCCATCCCGCTCGCCACAGCCACTGCAGGCCGCCATCGGTGCCCCCAAAAGCGGTCGCAGACCGCCCGCCAACCTCCCGTCTACCCGAATTCGAGCCCGGATCATCGCGCCTGTAACTCACTTACCCCTTTCCGCTGCCCTCGCGCCGTCCATCGGTGGATTCGGGCTTACACAGACGATTTCCAACCTTGTGGGGATCCTGCTGGGCATCGTCGGAGCGGTGGGCGTCGGATTCTTCATCTACGGCGCGTACCTGTACCTGACGGCCAGCGGAGCGCCCCACCAGATGGAGCGGGGCAAGAGCGCAATGATGACCGCCCTCGCGGGCATCGTCCTGGCCCTGGTCGCCTACGGCGTCGTTGAGCTGGTGATGAACGCGGTCGTGGGATCGCCGGTGGACCCCAACGTGCCCGACCCGAGCGCCCCGACGGTGGATAGGCGAACGAATGGAAGGAGAAGAGTCATGAGAGAACACGAGGTTCCGACCCACGTGCAGGCCGAGGACAGGGTGCTGCTGTGGTTCACCTTCCCGCAGATCGTGGCGATGACGGCGGTGTGCGCCCTGTCCTACGGCGCATACCGCTACGCCCCCGTCGGGCCGTCGGAGGTGAGGATGGCCCTGGCCGTCCTCCTAGGCCTGGCGGGGCTGGTCGCCGTCGTCGGGAAGATAGGCGGCCGGCGGGTGTGTTGCTCAGCGTCGGCATGGCGTGACGCTCCAAGGTCTGCATCCAGCTCGCAGTATGCCTGGCGTTGCGCCATCGGGGTTTGTTCGCCTCATGGACAGCATAGGCAGCTTCCCTGAAGGTCGGCATCGCAGGCGCGCGCTTTTCGGCCAGTGGATCGCGACCGTCCGCAATGGCCGCCCGGTTATCCGCCGCCCTCTCGCGAGCTCGAGCCAGGCTTACTGACGGAAATCCACCCAGGCCTATATCCCGTCGGCGTCCGTCGATGGTGATGCGCTGTACCCAGGACTTCCGTCCCGCTTTGCTGATGTAGATGTGCAGGCCCCCGCCATCTGAGTATCGCCCAGGGTCTTTGAGGGCCTTAACCCGCGTCGCCGACAGTGCCATAGAGATCCCCCTTCCGTCACGAAATGTTCCCACACTTTGGGCGGGATACTGAAGGAAACATGCGGCAGGGCTGGGTACTGTCCCAACGTCTCTCAGATATGATTTAGGGGCATTCTGAGACAATCTAGGACAGGGGTGGAATAGTGGGTGGTGGAGCTGGGGGGACTCGAACCCCCTACCTCTTCAATGCCATTGAAGCGCTCTCCCAGATGAGCTACAGCCCCATGTGAATAGACCGGCTGAGAGGCCGGCTACCCATACCTGAATATATCAGACACATCCGGCCTCCGCAATCCGCCCTACCCGTTCATCGACCATGCAAGCCCTGTCCGGGATTCGTACCGATCCGTACGTACCTGCTTCGATCAGGCCGTGCCTGCCGCTGCGGGCGACAGGTGCGCCTTCAGATACCGGCCCGTGTGCGAGTGCCCCATCTCCGCCAGCTGCTCAGGCGTCCCCTCGGCGACGACGTGCCCCCCTGCATCGCCCGCGCCGGGGCCCAGGTCGATGATCCAGTCGGCGCTCTTGATCAGGTCCAGGTGGTGCTCGATGAGTATGACGGTGTTGCCGGCGTCGGCCAGGCGGTGCAGCACTCGAAGCAGGTACGCGCAGTCCTCGAACGACAGGCCCGTAGTCGGCTCGTCGAGGATATAGAGCGTGCTCCCCGTCGCCCGCTTGGACAGCTCGGTACTAAGCTTCACCCGCTGCGCCTCCCCACCGCTCAGGTGCGTCGCCGGCTGGCCCAGCCGTATGTACCCCAGGCCGACGTCGTACATCGTCTGCAGCCTGTTCCTGATCCTGGGAATGTTCGCGAAGTGCTCCAGGGCCTCGGTCACCGTCATGTCGAGCACCTCGGCGATGTTCTTGCCCTTGAACCTGATCTCCAGCGCCTCGCGGTTGTACCTGGCCCCCTTGCAGACCTCGCACGGCACCGTCACGTCCGGCAGGAACTGCATCTCGATGCTGATATGGCCGTCGCCCGAGCAGGCTTCGCACCGGCCGCCCTTGACGTTGAACGAGAAACGGCCGGGCTTGTACCCCCTCGCCCTCGCCTCGGGCACCGTGGCGAAGAGCTCCCGGGCCGGCGTGAAGGTCCCCGTGTAGGTGGCCGGATTGCTGCGCGGCGTGCGTCCGATGGGCGACTGGTCGATGTCCACCACCTTGTCGATGTGCTTCATGCCCTCTATAGCGTCGCTCTCGCCAGGCCTGTCCTTGGCCCGGTAGAACTGCTGCGCCAGCTTCTTGTACAGCACCTCGTTGATCAGCGTGCTCTTGCCGGAGCCGGACACGCCCGTTACGCAGACCAGCTTGCCGAGGGGAATGTCGACGTCGATGTCCTTCAGGTTGTTCGCGCGGGCGCCCCGGATAACGATCGACCTGCCGTTGCCTGACCTTCTCTCCCGTGGCGTAGGAATAACTCGTCTGTGGCCGAGATATTGGCCCGTGATCGACTCAGGGGTGTCTATGATTCCGTCAATCGTGCCGGTCGCGACCACGCGGCCGCCGTTCTCTCCCGCGCCGGGCCCCAGGTCGACGATGTAGTCGGCTGCCCGCATGATGGCCTCGTCGTGTTCGACTATGAGGACCGTGTTGCCGATGTCGCGCAGCCGCGACAGGGTGGAGATGAGCCGGGCGTCGTCGGCGGGATGAAGCCCGACGGACGGCTCGTCGCAGACGTAGAGGACGCCCATGAGGCCGGACCCGATCTGGGTAGCGAGCCGGATGCGCTGGGCCTCGCCGCCGCTGAGCGTTCCTGCCGTCCGATCCAGGGTCAGGTAGTCGAGCCCAATCTCAATGAGGAAGCGGAGCCGCCCCTCGATCTCCTTGATGATCTGGTTGGCAATGGTCTTTTCGCGCTCGTTGAGCTGCTCGGCTGTGTCCACGAACTGCGGCCGGGCGCCATTGCCTCTGGCCTCCGCTACCTCGCGGTCCAGGGACACCAGAGCGGCCCCGCTGCCAGCCCCGTTCGCGCTTCGACCGCGGCTGCTGCCCCCCACCGCCGCCATCCAGCCCCGAGCCTCGGAGATGGACTTGGACGTGACCTCGGTGATGTTGAGCCCGCCGACGGTCACGGCCAGCGCCTCAGGCTTCAGCCGCAGCCCTCCGCAGGAGTCGCACGGCCGGGAGGCCATGTACTTGGCCTCGATGTCGGCCCGCACGTTCTCCGACTCGCTGTCGCGGTAGCGGCGCGCGAGATTGTTGACCACACCCTCGAACTCCGTTGCCCACTCGTAGACGTTCCCCCTATTCGTCCTGTGCTTGACCGTCACCCGCCTGCCCCGGGTGCCGTAGAGGATGATGTCGACGTGCTTCTTGCTGAGGTCCTTGAACGGCTTGGTGGTCGAGATGCGGTAGGCCCTGGACAGGGCGTTCATCTGGCTCTCCCACCATGGAGAGAAGCTGGTACTCACCCACGGCTGGATCGCCCCCTCCGCTATGGACAGGTCCTTGTCGGGCACCACAAGGTCGGGGTCGACCACGTGCCTGTAGCCGATGCCCGTGCAGTCCCCACAGGCGCCGTGAGGATTGTTGAAGCTGAACGTGCGCGGCTCCAACTCTCCTAGGCTGATGTTGCAGTGCACGCAGGCGAACTGCTCGGAGAAGAGCTTTTCGTCGCCCTCCGTGTCGGCGACCAGCACGGTGCCCTCGGCCATTCTCAGCGCGCTCTCGACGGAGTCGGCGACTCTCGTTGGGTCGGCGCTGTCCCCGACCACAAGGCGGTCCACCACGACGTCGATGGTGTGCCACTTCTGTTTGTCCAGGTCGAACGTCTCAGAGAGGTCGCGCACCTCGCCGTTGACGCGGACGCGGACGTACCCGGCCCGCCGGGCCTCCTCGAAGATCTCCCTGTGCTCGCCCTTGCGGCGCCGGACCATCGGCGCCATGATCTGGATTCGGCTGCCATCGGGCATCGAAAGGACGGCGTCGACTATCTGCTGGACAGTCTGCATCTCGACCCGGCGACCGCACTTGTAGCAATGTGGCCGGCCCGCCCTGGCAAAGAGCAGGCGCAGGTAGTCGTACACCTCGGTGACGGTGCCCACGGTCGAGCGCGGGTTGCGCGATACGCCCTTCTGGTCGATGGAGATGGCCGGAGACAGCCCTTCGATGTAGTCGACGTCGGGCTTCTCCATGCGGCCCAGGAACTGGCGCGCGTATGCGGAGAGCGATTCGACGTAGCGGCGCTGCCCCTCTGCGTAGATCGTGTCGAACGCCAAGGAGCTCTTGCCCGACCCCGACACCCCCGTAACGACTACCAGCCTGTTGCGCGGTATCGTTACGTCGATGTTCTTGAGGTTGTGCTCGCGCGCGCCCTGGACGACGATGTTCTCCAGCGGCAATCAGGGCCTCCGACGTGGGGTTGTTGACTTCGGCTATTCTATCATCCGAACAACGCCCAATCATCCCTCTGCGTAACTGTTCAGTCTCCATGAGCTGAGAGGTCCTCGCCGAGTGTCATTCCGAACGAAGCGCCAGCGGAGTGAGGAATCTACGCCTGTCACCGGGGAACGGCCTGTATGCAAAGGAGCGCAGATTCTTCGTCGCTGCACTCACAGCTATCACTCTGCCCTCTGCTTAACGTGACCTGAGCCAAAGCTGATAGACTGGTGGCATTCCTAGCTCAAGGAGCACCGCCTTGCCCCTAACATCCACAGACAAGCTGACGTGCGCAGTCGAGAGTATTCTGCTAGCGGCGGGGGCGAGCAGCGCGAACGCCCGTAGGGTAGCCGAAGCACTCGTCCTCTCCGACCTCAGCGGCATTGCGACTCACGGCGTCCATCACCTGCCCGGGTACATTCAGGCCATTCGACACGGTGAGGTCCTTCCCGCGGCGAAACCCTCGATAGTCTCCGAATCCGATACGTCGGCACTCGTGACCGGCAATTGGACCTTCGGGTTCGTCGCTGCGAAGTTCGGGCTCGACCTGGCCATCGACAAGGCGCGGTCCCACGGGATGTCCACCGTCAGCGTGGTACAGGCCAACCACATCGGCCGGTTGGGAGAGTACGCCGAAGTGGCCGCGGAGAACGACATGATTTCGATAACGTGGGCTTCCGGCTACGGCAAGCTCAGGCCGGTGGCAGTCCCCTACGGCGGCAGCAAGCCTCTGCTGTCCACCAACCCGATCGCGATCGGAGCGCCTGCCGGAGAGGGCCCGCCGATGATCTTGGACTACGCGACGACAAGCATCGCCCAGTCGAAGGCGATGATCGCCCTGCGAGAGGGCCGCGAGCTCGAGCCGGGCCTGATCGTCGACTTGGAAGGCAGGCCCGAAACGAGTCCGCAGGCCCTCTTCGACGGCGAAGCACACCTCCTGCCATTCGGCGGACACAAGGGTTCAGCCCTCATGCTCGCCTGCGAAGTGCTGGGGCGGCTCTTCAGCGGATCGGACACTTACGCCGAGCCCGTCAGGGGCGGCGAAGGCATGAAGTACCAGGGAATCACCTTCATGCTGCTCCGCGCCGACCTCTTCCAGCCGATCGGCAACTTCACCAGCTCCATGAACAGCTTCCAGCATGAAGTTCGCAGCATTCCCCCCGCCAGCGGCTTCGAGGAGGTCGTCGTGCCCGGAGACCTCGAGGCGCGGGCCCGGGTGGACAGGCGCGCGAACGGAATTCCCCTGCCCGACGAAGTGTGGGTGTCCCTGGTCGAGGTGGCCGCATCGCTGGACGTCACCTTGGAGTGACCGCAAGTCCCGCCCTACCCGCCGCGGTCCCGCAGATGCCCGTTCGTCCTGACCACGCCGCATATTCAGATCGTAGGGGCGGGTTTGTAACCCGCCCTCCCCAGGTGGGAGGGCCTATGGCGGGTTCGAAGACGTTCGAAGACCCGCCCCTACTGGCTTTGTTCATCCTCAATCTGGACCGCACCATTGACAACTTGGCATAAGCCAACCAATGGAGTCCCGCTATCGTTCTACACTGCATGGGGCCCCGCATGAATAGAGCCTGCTGCCTGCTGCTGGTCTTCGTGACCCTGCTGGCAGCCGCGTGCGGCTCGGACACTCCCCCAGCCTCTACGGCAGCGCCGACACAAGCTGCGGCGACAGCCTCGCCGACTGCAGAGCCCGCCCCGACTCCCACCCAAGCAGCCCCCACCGCATTTCCCACTGCGGCTCCTAAAGGGCAGGCAGGTCTCAGCCCGACTCCGGCGCCATCTGCCACAGCAGTCCGAGAGGCATCGGAAGTCGACGCGGACGTGTCGCGGTTCACGGACGAGACCTGGGCCTTCCTGCAGAGGTTCACCGAAGAGATGAGCCCTAGGGAGAGTGCGACGGATGAGGAGGAAGCCGCGGCCGAGTACCTTCGACAGGAGCTCGCGTCTTTAGGCTACGATGTGCGGCTCCAACCATTCTCGTTCGAACGCATGGCGCCCGAAAGGGCGTTGCGGCTGCCTGACGGAGAGACGCTCATAGGCATACCCCTTCGCATGTCAGGCTTTGGAACGGTCTCAGGGCCGCTAGTGCACGTCGGCCTGGCAAAGGAAGAGGACATCCCCGACGAGGGGCTCCGCGGAAGCATCGCCCTGATCCAGCGGGGCGAGATTATGTTCGAAGAGAAGGTGTCCAGGGTCGCCGACGCCGGCGCAAGCGCCGCGGTCATATACAACAACGTGCCCAGGCTCTTCGCAGGCGTACTCAGCAGCCAGTCGGACATCCCTGCCACATCGCTGTCCCAGGAAGACGGCGAACGCCTTCTGAAGATGATGTCAGCAGGCACCGTCGACGTGACCGTGTCGCTGGAAATGAAGACATACTCATCCAGGAACGTGGTTGCCGAGCTCCCGGGCGATGCCGACAGCGACCGCGTGCTCATCATTGGCGCGCACTACGACACCACACCGCGCACCCAGGGCGCCAATGACAACGGGTCGGGCGTCGCAGGCCTGTTGACCGTCGCGCGTGAGATGGCGGACGGCCCGCCACTGCCCTTCGAGCTTCGCTTCGTGCTCTTCGGCGCGGAGGAGGTCGGGCTCTTTGGCAGCAACCACCACGTCGGCAATCTCGAGCAGGACGAGATCGACTCCATCGTCGCGATGATCAACATCGACGTGCCAGGCAGCGGCCAATCGCTCGAAGCCATCGGCGACACGACCCTGGCGGCCGAGGCGGTTCGGTACGGCAGGGAGCATGGAATCCCTATCAGGAGAGAGCAGTCCCTCGATGGCGCGAGCAGCGACCATGCCCCCTTCCGCGAGGCGGGGGTGCCGGTCCTGTTCGTCCTCGCCGACGATCTGTCGCGCATCAATTCGCCCCGCGACAACATAGAGTTCGTGAACCCGAACCGCATAGGCGAGGCCGTGGCAGTGGTCCTCAACGCCATCGACGAGCTCGCCAGCCGCAACTAACCCTCTATCCACCCACAGCCGAGGCGACCAGCCCAGGTCCCCCACCCAGCTCGGACAAGCGGCACGCTGGACTGCATCCCACGTCATGCCGATGCACCCTCGATGGTGAAACGCGGCGTGTTGGACTGCTCCCCACTTCATGGGGATTTGGGTCTCCGAAATCCACCACCTCCGTCGTTCCCGCGACGGGAGACCCTTGCACAACCGTCATTCCCGCGCAGGGAGACCCTTGCACAACCGTCATTCCCGCGCAGGCGGGAACCCAATCCCCCGGCCCTCGAACCCACCGTCGTCCCCGCGAAAGGAGACCTTTGCACAACCGTGTCATTCCCGCGCAGGCGGGAACCCATCCCCCCGCCCTCGAACCCACCGTCGTTCCCGCGAAAGGAGACCTTTGCACAACCGTGTCATTCCCGCGCAGGCGGGAACCCATCCCCCGGCCCTCGAACCCACCGTCGTTCCCGCGAAAGGAGACCTTTGCACAGCCGTCATTCCCGCGGCGGGAGACCTTTGCACACACCGTCATTCCCGCGCAGGCGGGAACCCAATCCCCCGGCCCTCGAACCCACCGTCATTCCCGCGAAAGGAGACCTTTGCACAACCGTCATTCCCGCGCAGGCGGGAACCCATCCCCCGGCCCTCGAACCCACCGTCGTTCCCGCGAAAGGAGACCTTTGCACAACCGTCATCCCGCGCAGGCGGGAATCCAGGGTGGCCGGGATGGGTCCCCGTAGTCACGGGAACGACGACAAGACGCTTCACACTCATCCCAACCCTCTTCCGCCCCCGCCGAGGCAGACGACTGGGAAGCCCCCGAGTCCCAGCTCCCCTGCTACGACATCGACCACAAGATCGCCGACGCCCAGGGGACCCGGCCCACCCGGTCCACAAGTTCGTCCAGGCCTATGACGAGGTGGCCGCCGCCTTCCACGGCGAGGACGACCACGATGTCCGCGCCTGGATCTCCGGCGAGGTGCCCGACTCATACCAAGTCACCGTGATGCCGCCGTATATGTGCGGCCAGGGAGTGGGTTCCCGCCTTCGCGGGAATGACGGCTTTACGGCGCACTCAAAATGAATTGGTATCATACGGCAAATACATCTGGCAGTACGCTCCCGCCCATCCCAGGTCGATCCGAAGACGACCTCGCCCCAGGCGAGGCCGCAGCTCCCGCGAACACGGGACCATGACCAAGGGCGAGAGCATCTGGATACCGCGCCCCACCGACAGGATGCGAGAGGCCGGCATCCCCAGGCCCAACCGGCCAAATCAGGTGGTGGATCTGGGACCAGCCATCTCGGTTGACATCGCTAGCGCTCGGCGTCCATAATCGCGGCGCGGACGGGTGAGGAGGCACACTTGTCACGCCTGCGCCTCCACCCTCCCTAGCGTGGCGGCGGCGGGAGAGCGGCGATGCTTGGCTACCTCATAAGGCGCTTGCTACTCGGCCTCTTCACCATCTGGGTGATCTCGGTATTCGCCTTCGTCGTTATCGAGCTGCCCCCAGGTGACAAGCTGGAGAAGTGGTTCGACTACCAGACCACCTGGGGCCAGACGTTCGACAGGGACCAGATCCTCGCCCTATCGTCCCACTTCGGCATGGACCAGCCAGCGTACGTCCGCTACGGAAAGTGGATGTGGAACATGCTCCAGGGCGACCTCGGTGTATCCTTCGTCTCCTGGGATACCCTGACGTCCACCAAGGACGTCATCGGCGACCGGCTCTGGCTGACGGTCGTGCTGACGGGATTCACCGTGCTCTTCACGTGGACCCTGTCCATACCCGTAGGCATCTACTCCGCCGTCCGGCAGCACTCCGTCGGCGACTACATCGCAACTTTCGTCGGATTCAGCGGGCTTGCCGTGCCCGACTTCCTGCTCGGCCTGGTACTGATGTACCTGGCCTTCGCATACCTCGACTGGAGCGTCGGCGGTCTCTTCTCCGCGGACTATTCGAATGCCCCCTGGTCCTGGGCGAAGGCCATGGACCTGTTCAAGCACCTGTGGATACCTGCCCTCGTGCTCGGAACATCCGGCACGGCCAGCCTGATCCGGATCATGCGCAACAACCTGCTGGACGAGCTCGGCAAGCCCTACGTCGTGACCGCCAGGGCCAAGGGCTTGTCCCCACTGCGGCTGATTTTGAAGTATCCCGTCAGGGTCGCCGTCAACCCGCTCGTCAGTACCGTGGGCTATCTCCTGCCCAGCCTGGTGAGTGGCAGCGTGATAGTCTCGGTCGTCCTCAGCCTCCCGACCATCGGGCCGGTGCTGCTTGACGCCATCAGGATCGAGGACATCTATGTCGCCGGCTTCGTCGTGTTCATCCTCGGGGTCCTGACGGTAATAGGCACCTTGCTATCCGACATCGCGCTCGCCTTCGTCGACCCGAGAATCAGGCTCGGCACGCGGTAAGGAGGACCCGTGGCAACCTACATCGCGCGCCGCCTCATCCTTGCCCTGTTCACCATATGGGTCATATCCGTACTGGCCTTCGTCATCATCGAGCTTCCGGAAGGCGACGCGGCCGAACGGACAATTAGCCAATTGATGGCGGGCGGCGGCGTCCACGGCCACGTGGGCAACGCCGAGCTAATCGTCCACCTCCGCAACTACATGGATCTCGACAAGCCGCAGCACGTCCGCTATCTGAAATGGATCTGGCGGATGCTCCATGGCGACCTGGGCTTTGCATACACCGCCGGAGAGGCCTCCGGATATCAGGGCACGATAAAGAAGATCATCGGCGACCGCCTCTGGCTGACAGTTGCGCTGACGAGCTTCACCATCATGGTCACCTGGACATTCGCGGTCCCGGTCGGCATATACTCCGCCGTCCGGCAGCACTCCGTCGGCGACTACGCGTTTACGCTGCTGGGGTTCACAGGGCTGGCCGTGCCAGACTTCCTGCTCGGCCTCGTGCTGATGTACATAGCCTACGCATACTTCGACCAGAGTGTGGGCGGCCTCTTTTCAGCGGACTACGCAAACGCCGACTGGAGCTTGGCCAAGCTATACGACCTGATCAAGCATCTCTGGATACCAGCGGTGGTACTCGGCACGTCGGGCACGGCAGGCCTGATCCGCGTTATGCGCAACAACCTGCTGGACGAGCTCCGCAGGCCCTACGTGGTTACGGCCCGCTCCAAGGGTGTCGGCCCCGCAAAACTGATCGTCAAGTACCCCGTGCGAGTCGCCATCAACCCGTTGATCAGCACCGTGGGCTACCTGCTGCCCTCCCTCGTCAGCGGAAGCGTGATCGTATCCGTCGTCCTCAGCCTGCCTACCCTGGGCCCCGTGCTCCTCACCGCCATACAGCGAGAGGACACGAACGTGGCCGGATTCATCATTCTGATGCTGGGAATCCTGACAGTAATCGGCACGCTGGTCTCCGACCTGCTACTCGCCGTCGTAGACCCGCGAATCAAGCTCACGGCCTAGCCGCAACCCCCAGATCCACCACCTGATTTGCACGGGCGGCGTGACGGACTGCCTCTGAGGCTAAGGCTGTGCACCTTGCCGGGGATGGGTTCCCGCTTTCGCGGGAACGACGGAGGTGGGGGATATGGGAACCCCCTCTCCCTTGACGGGCCCTTGACGGGAGAGGGCTGGGGTGAGGGTGAAGGCAGGGCTCTAGGCCTGGCGTAGAGGAATCCGTTCAAGGGCCCGCCAGGTCTGAGTTACCTAAAACCCCGCGCGCTTGTCGCAGACGTACAGGAAGGGCTCGTCGGACAGGAAGCGCCAGAGGTTCTCCTTGAATATCTCCTGCCGCCCGCTCCACATCTCCGGCGTAAGGGCGGACGCGTGAGGCGATATCACCACGTTCTCCATGTCCCATAGCGGGCTGTCCTCGGGCAGAGGCTCCACGGCAGTGACATCCAGACCTGCACCCTGACACTCGGCCCGAACGCAGCGCGGCTACCAGCGCAGCCTCGTCGATGATGCCGCCCCGCGAGATGGCGATGACGTACGCGCCGTTCTTCAACGCGGCCAGCCGCCCGGCGTCGATGAGGCCCTCGGTATCGGGCGTGAACGGGGCCGCCACCACGAACCAGTCGGAGATCGAGAGAAGTTCGTCCAGCATCTCCAGACCCCAAACCTCCTCGACGCCGGGCGGCGCGGTTCGCGGGTGCTTGTCCACCGCGTAGACCTTCATCTCGAATCCGAGAGCCCGCCGGGCTATCGCCATGCCAATGTCGCCCAGTCCGAGGATGCCCATGTTGGTGCGAGCAATCTCCACGAACTTCCCGTCGTACTTGCTCGTCATCCAGCGGTGAGCCCGCTGGTCGTCGCGCATCTCCCACATCCGGTGGGCCAGGCTCACCATCATGCCGACGACGTGGTCCGCCATGGGATCGGCGTGCGGTCCCCTGCAGTTCGTGAGGACTACGTCGCTATCGACAAGCTCGGGCAGGTCGAGGAGCCAGTCGACACCCGTGCCGATATGCTGTATCCAACGAAGGCGCTTTGCGGCCCCGAACGCCTCGACCGAAAGCGGCGGTCCGTAGTAGGCATCCGCGACGCGGATGCGCTCTACCCTCTCCTCCGGCGAACCCGCAGGCACGAACTCCACGTCCCCAAACTCGGCCCTCAACGCCTCCATCAACGTATCGCCGCCCGTTCCGACGAGCACCTTCATGTTCATCCTCCATCGCAGCCGGGGCCCAGTTTATCACCTCCGCCAGCGCACATCCTCGGGCATTTCCTACACGTGTAGACCATACGGACCCTCATTCCCGCGGCGGCGGGAATCCATCCCCTCTTCGAGATGCTCAGATATGGGGACAAGACATCAGAAAACCGGTGTGATCTGACGACTCCCATCACCTGCCCGTGTTCAGTGCACCCATCCTCGGAACACCATGACCAGCCATGCCGACATGGTCTAGAATGGCCCTCGCACCGGGTGTATTCCGATTGCCAGAGATACTCTACGTACATTGGAACGAGCACGAGGCCAGCGAGCGCGCCGTAGGCTTGATAGAAGCCGGGTACGACCTGCAGGTCCACTGGGTGACCGGCAACCGCCGCGCCTCGGCGACACCCTGCCGGACGCGGTCGTCATCTCGCTGGACAGGCTCCCCTCCCACGGTCGGGCTGTAGCAGAGTGGTTCTGGGAGGCCAGGAAACGCCAACACGTTCCGCTCCTGTTCGAAGGCGGGCAGCGCGAGAAGGAGGAGATCGCGCGTCGACAGTTCCCGGACGCCAGCTTCTGCGCGACAGGACAGGCGACCGTAGAGGTCGAACGCATCCTCGCATCCGCTCCTGAACCGGAATAGGACCTTCAAGTGCCACTACCCGACCTGGACGTCGAAACAGTGCGCCGCGCCCTCATGGGCAGGACGATCGGCTGCCGAGTCCTCCACTACCCATCGCTGGACTCCACCATGAACGAGGGCGGGCGGCTAGCAGCCAGAGGGTGTCCGGAAGGGCTCGTCGTAATCACGGAAGAGCAGACGGCTGGGAGGGGTCGGTTCGGCCGGCTATGGATCTCCGGGCCCGGCGAGAGCCTGCTGCTGTCGATTGTCGTCAGGCCAACGGCCGAGCAGCTACCACAGGTCAACATGGCCGCAACCCTTGCGGTTGCCAGGACAGTCGAACGACACGTCGGCGGCCGCGTCACCATCAAGTGGCCCAACGACGTAAGGATAGGAGGCCGCAAGGTGTCCGGGATACTTGTAGAGGCGGACTCCCAGGCAGACCGGCTCGCCCACGCCGTAGTGGGCATAGGCGTCAACATCAGCGTCGACACCAGCGAGCACCCGGAGATTGCAGGCAAGGCAACGAGCCTCGTAGAGGAGGCGGGACTCCCAGTGGAGCGGACCGGGCTGTTGACGGACCTGCTCCGCCACTTCGACGACCTGTACTCTCATGTGAGAAACGGCGGGTCACTTACCGGCGAGTGGTCGTCGCGGCTGGACACTCTGGGCCAGGAGGTAGAAGTACGGCGGGGCAACGACGTGCTGACCGGCATCGCCCGCGCGGTCGACGGGCAAGGCAATCTCGTGCTCCAACGCCCGGACGGCTCCTCACTCACCGTCGTGGGCGGCGAGGTGACCCTCCAGTCGTAGTGACTCCGTCAGTATTCCCCTCCGATAGGCGAAACCACGAACGCCAAGTGCCTACCACACCAACTCCCTGAGGCATTATCATCCCAGCATGATCGAGCCCGTACTCCCGTCCCTCAGCTTGGAAGACACCGTTACTATCGTTACCGGAGGCGGCTCAGGCCTCGGCAGGGAGATGGCGCTGGCACTGGCCCGTGCCGGGGGCGACGTCGTGCTCGCAGGCCGCCGGCCGGAGCCCCTCGAAGGCGTCGCGGACGATGTGAAGTCCCTCGGTCCCAGGGCACTCGTCCAGCCAACGGACGTCACCGACTCGGCGCAGGTTGGACGCCTTGTGGAAACAGTGATGCGTGAGTTCGGCCACGTCGATGTCCTCATAAACAACGCGGGCATGGTCGGTGGACAGGGAGGCAAGCCGATATGGGACATCGGCGACGAAGAATGGCGAGCCGTGTTGGATGCCAACCTGTCCGGCGCCTTCTACTGCTCCAGGGCAGTCGCCCGCCCCATGGTCGGCCGCGGCAGCGGCAAGATTATCAACGTATCGTCAGGATTCGGCCTCCGCGGCGGGCGCGACAACTACATGTACGCCTGCTCGAAGGGAGCCGTAATCCAGCTCACGCGGGCCCTCGCCACAAGCCTCGGTCGATACGGCGTCACCAGCAACTGCATCGTGCCTGGCTTCTTCCCCACCGAGGGCACGGAGGCGTCACGCGAGAGCCTGCCGACAGCAAAGTTCGTTCCCGTGGGGCGCGTCGGCAACCCGATGGAGGTCGGCCCCGTCGCGGTCTTCCTCGCCTCGCGCGCCTCCGACTACATGAATGGCGAGCTGTTCGTGATCGACGGAGGCGGCCTTGCGGGAGGCTACGCGCCCACTGGACACGCACCCGTAATACCGCTGGAAGAGTAGCGCTATGACGATTCCCGCCGAATGGAGCCTGGCCGGCAAGACGGCCATCATCACCAGCGACAGGCGAGGCTGGACCCCCCACCTTGCAGCGGCCCTCGCGGAGGCGGGTGCAGACGTCGCCGTCACCGGCTCCGCATCATCCGACATGTCCGACGGGGCCGCTGCGGTGCGCGAGGCCGGGCGTCGGGCCGTCGAGCTTGAGGCTGACCTCACCAGCGCGGAGGATGTCGGCGCGATGGTCGACTCGGTGCGGGACCAGCTTGGCCGCGTGGATATACTGGTCAACAACGCCAGAGTCGAGTTCGGCAAGCCCTTCATAGACGTCACCGACGAAGAGTGGGACGCCGTGATCGCCTTCAACCTCAGGTCGATGTTCCTCTGTTGCCGGGCCGTGGGCAGGCTGATGCTCGCACAGGGAGCCGGGCGCATAGTTAACGTGGGTACGGGACTGGCGGAGCGCGGGCTGTGGAACTCCGCCGCAGTCTGCGCCAGCCAGGGGGCGGTCAGGCAGCTCACCGCCGCACTCGGTCTCGAATGGGCGAGGAGCAGCGTGCGGGTCAACGGCATCGGCGCCGGCTGGCTGACCACACAACCCCGGGCGGAGGGGTCCGAGCCTGAGCTGCTGGAACGATACATTCCTTCCCGCCGCAAGGGCCATCCCGCCGACCTGGCGGGGCTGCTCGTCTACCTTGCCTCGGACGCAAGCGATTTCATGACCGGACAGACGGTCTACATCGACGGCGGCGCGATGGCTCACGCCTGATGGGGGACGCTGGGACCGCCTCTTCGAATGCGGTCTGCCCGCGATGTCAGCGCTCCAACCGCCTGGCGGCCACGTACTGCGGAAGCTGCGGCCTTGAGCTCTCGCGAGACCGTCCCTGCCCGCTGTGCGGATCGCCGAACCCACGCCGCCATCGCTTCTGCGAGATGTGCGGCGGCGAGATGCTCCCTCACAGCGATGCGCCCCGCCAGCCCGTACGCCCGGCACCCGTCCGGGTCGGGGTAGGTCTCCCTCCTGAGATGCCCCCCGCCACGGCATTAGAGACGCCCCGAGGCGCGCTCCCACGAGGCCTCTCCGCTAGCCTTCGGGGCGCTCCGGTCTATGCCGCCGGACTCGCCGTGGCCGCGGCCGTGCTTCCCAAATTCTACAGGCTCGACTCACTGCCCGCCGGCCTGTCGGGCCTCGAGGATGCCTTCGCGTCAACCGCCTCCCGCATAGCTCAAGAGGGATGGATAGGCTTCGGACCTGGAGTCCTCACGGGGGAACCCGCCGGATTCGCGTACCTGTTGGGAGCATGGTCACTGCTGGCCGGAGACTCGACCTTGGCGCTGCGTCTTCTCCCAGCAGGCCTAGGAGTCTTGACGGTAGGCCTCTCCTACCTGCTGACTCTCCGGCTCCTGGGTGTGCGTCCAGCGCTGCTGGCGTCGGCCATGCTCGCCCTGTCGTTCTGGCACCTCCATTCTAGCCGGCTCATTCTGCCAACGATGCTGATGCTTGCCGCCGGGCTAGCGGTCGCCAACCTGCTGACCGCGGCCCTCGATGCAAGACACAGTTACGGGCGCCGCAGGACTCTTGGAGTAGCCGCCGGGCTGGTGCTGGCAGCGACCCTTTACGTTGACAACAGCTTCCCCATTCTCCTTGCGGCGGTCGCCGCTTTCTGCATGGGAGAGCTCGTGCGAGAGAAACAGACCGCCGGAGACGTTGTGGCTGCCTTATGGGTCGCCACCGCCATCGCGGCACTGCCTTACCTCCTCATCGCGTCTTCGGACCCCGGCGCAGCCCTGGAACGGATCACCGCCTACTCGATTACCGCGACGCCAGGCTACCAAGCCCTCCAGGGCATCACCGAACAGACCAGGCATATGGCAGCCAGCGTCGGAACCACGGTCGTGCGCGTCTTCTTCGGCGCATTAGGTGACGAGCAGGCGGGGCTGCTGGACGTCCTCAGCGGGATGCTGGCGCTCGTGGGGCTATCCGTCAGCGCCGCCAGGTGGCGGGAGCGGGGCCACGCATTCCTGTTGGCCTTCTTCGGGGTCGGCGTCGCGCTGGCAGGCTTGACGATGGAGGAGGGCGTCTACGGCAGGCTGTTCGTGGCCCTGCCCGCGGCGCTTGCGGCCGCCGGATTCGGGCTCCACTGGATCATGACGTGGATGAAAGGGAGATTCCCGGACCTCGCCGTGTACGGAGTTGCGGCCCTGCTCATCGCCCTCATCGCCTATCTGAATCTGAGCGCATTTTTCGGACCGGGTCCGGCAGTCCAGTGAGCATCCGGCTGCAGGTCCGCGTACGGCCAAGGGCAAGCGCCAACAGGGTCGACATCTCGGATCTAGGCGAGGTGCGCGTGTACGTGACAGAAGCCCCTGAGGGTGGAAGGGCCAACAGGGCCGTCGTCGCGGCTATGGCAAAGACACTCGGGGTGCCCAAGAGCGCCGTCGCCGTGATTCGAGGCAAGACGTCTAGGGACAAGGTACTCGAGATAGTCGGCGTAGAGTCCCCAGACGAGGCCGTCCGGAGAATTCGCGGATAGGCAGCCCGGCCGTTAGCCGAGGACCCTTCCTATCAGCTGGAGCACGACGATGGCGATTATGGGCGAGAAGTCAAGGGTCGTCTGCGGGAGGAATTGTCGAATAGGCGCCAGGATCGGCTCGGTTACTTGGATCAGGATAGTCGATACAGGATCGTTGCCCTGCGGCGATATGAAGGACATGAGCGCGCGGCCCACGACCGCAATCGTCAGCGCCCACGTGAGAAGCTGGACGAACGAACGGATGAACTCCACCTAGCTACCCACCGAGCGCCTTGGACTTCTCGTAGGCGGCCGATACCGCTTCGATAATCACGCCCTTGAATGCGCCCTGTTCCAGGGCCAGCAGCGCCTCCGCCGTCGTGCCGCCAGGGGAAGTCACCATGTCCTTGAGCTCGGCGGGGTGACGGCCCGACTCGCGGACCAGCTGAGTGCTGCCCGCGACCGTCTGGAGCGCGAGCCTCGAGGCCATGTCACGCGGCATGCCCAAGTAGACACCCGCGTCTACGAGAGCCTCTATGAACAGGAACACGTATGCGGGGCCACTCGCGCTCAGGGCCGTCGCCATGTCGATGAACTTCTCGTTCTCGACGTACGCCTCTTCGCCCAGCGGTCCGAGAATCCGCCGAGTAGTCTCGACCGCATCTTCCGGCACTCCGGATGAGGCGGTCCAAACCGACATCCCAGCCCCGATCTGCGCCGGGGTGTTCGGCATGACCCTGATAACCGAGTCGTGCTTCAGGCCGCCCGTCAGGGTCTCCAGCCGCGCCCCCGCAATGATCGAGACTACCGTCTGTCCGGCGTCGAGGCTCCCTGCCAGATCCGCCATAACGTCGGAGAGATTCTGAGGCTTGACCGACAGCACGACTATCTCGGCCCCATCGAGCACTGCCATGTTCGCGTCATGGCAGGCCACCCCGTACTTCTCCTGCAGGTATTCGCGGCGCGACTCGACTGGCTCGCCTATCCTGATGTCATGCGGAGGCGCGATTTCGGCGCCCAGGATGCCCCGAAGGATAGCCTCGGCCATCACGCCCCCGCCGACAAACGATATTTTCATCCTTGTCCCTGCCTCGGTCTCTCACCGCCCCGAAGAGAGCGGATGCTCGGTACTATCGGAGCCTGCTCTCGTTCGCCAGGTCCACGGCAACCCCAATGGCCTCCATCATGCTCTCGTGGTCGGCAACGCCCTTGCCTGCTATGTCGAAGGCAGTTCCGTGGTCGACCGACGTTCTGATGAACGGCAGCCCCAGGTTGACGCTGACGCTCTTCGCCCAGTTGTGGACTTTGATGGCAATGTGGCCCTGGTCGTGGTACATGGCGAGGACTACGTCGAACTTGCCGTCGATGGCCTGGTTGAACACGGTGTCGGGTGGTACTGGCCCGGTAGCGTCGACGCCACGGGACCGTGCGGCCTCGACAGCCGGCGCGATGTGCTTCTCCTCCTCGTCGCCGATCAGGCCGCCGTCGCTGGCGTGCGGGTTCAGGGCCGCAACCCCGATCCGGGGTGCAGGGAAGCCCCACCGTGCGAAGTGCTCGTGTGTCAGCATCGTCTTGGCGAGCACGTTCTCGGTGGTGACGTAGTCGCATGCCACCCGGAGGGAACGGTGGGTAGTCAGGTGGACTACCCGAAGCTGGTCCGCCATCAGCATCGTGGCGACCTCCTTGGCTCCGGTCTGGCTCTGGAACACCTCCATGTGGCCCACGTCCTTGTAACCGGCGAGGCTCGCCGCCTCCTTGTTTATCGGGGCAGTGACGATGGCGCTAATCCGGCCGTCCTTCGCCAGATTGCCCGCCTTCAGCACCCACTCGATCGCCGCGCGGCCCGCCGCCGCCGATACCCTGCCCGTCTCTACGCTGCCGTAGTCGAGATTCTCGATGTCCAGGACGTCCACGGCGCCTGCAACGCCGCGGACCTCATCGACGGTGCGGACGACCCTCGTAGCCATGCCCGCCCCTGCCACGTCGCTGGCGTCCCGCATAGCCGCGGCGTTGCCCACGACGAACGGCCTGCACTTGTCGTACACGCTGGCCTCGCGGAGGGCCTTGACCGTGACCTCAGCCCCGATCCCCGCGGGGTCCCCCATAGTAATCGCAACGAACGGCCTTTCGCTCACTTACGAACACTCCCTGTCGATGTCCGGCCGGTCTGCTCGGCTATTCGCATTTGTTGTACCCGCACTCGGGGCAGCGTTTGCAGCCCTCTTGGTACACGAGTGTGCCGACGGAGCAGTCAGGGCACCTGTTGGCATTCACGGACACATGGCCGTTGGTCGGCTTGTCGACATCAGTAAGGAACATACCCGGCTGGGTGGAGCGCGCCGACTCCTCGGCGGGCGGGACGTCGTCGTCCAGCTTCAGGTTGCGCTTCAGTACCAGGGCAAGCGCGTCGGGCGCCGACCTGACCAGCGTGCCGCCGTCCCAGGCGGGGCAGCACGTGATGCCCTCCAGGTGCTTCACGACCTGCTTCGGATCGATGCCGGCCCTGAGCGCCAGGGTCGTCAGCCTGGATATCCCCTCCAGCTGGGCCGAGTCGCAGCCCCCGGCCTTCCCGACGGCGATGAACACCTCAAAGGGCTCCTCCATCTCGTCGTAGTTGATGGTCACGTACATGTTGCCGTGACCGGTGCGCACCCTCTCTGTGACGCCCTTCATGACCGAGGGCCGCTCCCGCTCGACCAGCATGGCCTGCCCGGCGTCGGGCTGCTCATCCGGGGAGTCCGCGGCCTCCGCGGCGCCCTGCTCCTGGCCCGCCGTCAGGACCTCGGCCTCCCTGCTGCCCGCGCGGTAGACGGTGATGCCCTTGCAGCCGAGCTCCCAGGCCAGCAGGTAGGCACGCTCCACGTCGTTCTCAGTGGCGCTGTTGGGGAAGTTGATCGTCTTGGATATGGCCGCGTCGACGCTATCCTGGAAGGCGGCCTGCATCCTCACGTGCATCTCCGGCGAGATGTCGGCGGCGGTCACGAATAGCTGCTTGGCCCAACTGGGCACGTCGTCCCGCTCCTGCAGCGAGCCGCCCGAGGCCAGGAATTCCATCAGGTCGTCGCTGTGGAAGCCGCCTTCCCGTGCGGCCTGCTCGAACTGCTCGTCGACGTAGATCAGGCTCTCCCCGCCCAGGATGTTGTGCTTGTGGTAGCTGAGGGCGAAGAGCGGCTCGATGCCGCTGGAGCACCCGGCGATCATCGATATGGTGCCCGTGGGCGCGACGGTCAGCCGGCAGGCGTTGCGCATCCTGGGCTGGCCCGGCGCGTCGTAGATGCTGCCCTCGAACGCGGGGAAGACGCCCCGCCTCTCCGTCAGCTCCTCGGACATCCTGTCGGCCTCGTCCCGGATGAATCGCATCACGTCGCGGCCCAGCTCCAGGCCCTTCTCGGAGTCGTAGGCCACACGCATCTTGATCAGCATGTCGGCGAAGCCCATCACTCCAAGGCCGATCTTGCGCGTCATCCTGGTCATCTCCTCGATCTTGTCGACCGAGTAGGAGTTCGCGTCGATCACGTTGTCCAGAAAGCGCGTCGTCGTTCGGACGACGCCTCTGAGATGCTCGTAGTCCACCTCAGGGCCATCCGGGCCGTCTACGACGAAGTTGGCGAGGTTGATGGAGCCCAGATTGCACGATTCGTAGGGCAGCAGCGGCTGCTCTCCGCAGGGGTTGGTCGCCGTCATGCGGCCAATGTGGGGCGTCGGGTTCTTGTGGTTCACCCAGTCCAGGAAGATCATCCCCGGCTCGCCGTTGCGCCATGCGCCGTGGATGATCTTGTCGAACACCTCGCGCGCGTCGAGCCTCCCCACCTCGACTATGGGGGAGGAGTCGTCGCTGGGGTTCTCCTTCGCCCGCAGGGGGTAGTCGGTCCCGTCCCTCACAGCCTCCATGAACTCGTGGGAAGCGCCGACCGAGATGTTGAAGTTGTGTATCTCCCCCTCGATCTCCTTGCAGTCGATGAACTCCAGGATATCCGGATGGTGTACGTCCATGACGGCCATGTTCGCGCCGTCGCGCTTCCCTCCCTGGGTCACCAGCTTCGACACGGAGGAGAGATGCCGCAGGACCGATATGGGGCCGCACGCCTGGCCGTGGGTGGTCGAGATTCCGGATCCCTTGGGCCTGATAGGAGAGAGAGCGAACCCTGTTCCGCCGCCGAACTTCTGTACCATGGCCATCTCCTTGGCCGTGGTCATTATGCCGTCCATAGTGTCCTCGAGGCCCATGACGAAGCAGGCCGAGAGCGTGCCGGTGCCCGACCCGTCCTGCAGGCCTATGCCCGCGTTCATCAGCGTGGGTGAGTTGGGCACGAAGTCCAGCCGCGCCATCACGTCGTAGAACTCGTCCTCCCAATGGGCTGCGTCCGCCCTCGTGCCGTATATCGTTTCGGCCTGCGCGATGGCGCGGGCGACCCGCCGGAGCATCTGCCCCGGCGTCTCGACTATGTTGCCGTCACCGTCCTTCTGGAGGTATCGCTTCTCCAGCACGACGAGCGCGTTGTCGCTGAGGTCGACCTGCTGCTCAGATACTGCATCGGGGTTTGGGGCATGGGCTGGGCTGGGTCTCTCTTGAGTCAGCATATCTCGCTCCAGTCTCGGTTCTATTCGGGGTGTCAAAGGCAATATTAGCTCAATACGAACATTAGGTCTAGCGCCGACCGGAGGCTCAGGCCCCGGCCGGCCTCCCGGCTTCCGGCAGCTTCTGGGGCCTCCCACGGCGGCGAGGCCTCTGGATGATCTCCTCTTCGAGGTAGGTTAGCTGGCTGCTCGGCTCAGTGGGCTCGGCGGGGGGTTCCAGGAGAGAGTCGATCTCCTCCTTGAAGGTCTCCACGTCCTTGAAGTCCCTGTAGATGCTGGCGTACCTGATATAGGCGACGCGGTCCATCTCTTTGAGCCTCTCCATGACCAGTTGGCCTATGGCCTCTGACGAGACCTCCTGGCGGCTCGAATCTACGACTGCGGTCTCGATCTCCTGTACCAGCTTGTCTATGCTCCCTGTCGGTAGCGGCCTCTTGGCGCACGCCTTCGTGATGCCCGCAATCAGCTTCTCCCTGTCAAGGTCCTCTCGCCGGCCATCCCTCTTGACCACCATCAGTTCCCGCATCTGGATCCGCTCGTAGGTAGTGAACCTGCTCTCGCATCCCAGGCACTCCCTGCGACGCCTTATGCCGGCTCCCGCGTCGCGGGAGTCGATGACCTTAGAGTCCTCGTGGCTGCAGTGCGGGCAATACATGCGACCACCCAACGAATAGGGACAGAGCACAATCTATCGTGGGTACAGACGAGGATAATACTATATGTAGTGGTCTGTCAATAGGTGAAAGTATTAAACTTTAGGTAGCGTTTTCCCAATCGGTCTGCTTCCCCCAGGGCGGATGCCCCTTCCTACGGCACATCCCGCGATGCTCTGGAGGCGTCGATTCCGTCGAGAGACTTCGGTGGGCAGTTGTGAAGCACGCGGCTAGGCCGTATCATTGAACTGCGTCGGGGTGTGGCGCAGTTGGAAGCGCGCGTCGTTTGGGACGACGAGGTCGCTGGTTCAAGTCCAGTCACCCCGACCACACATTTACCCCCGTGACTGCCCCTCCTGAGGGTCGGACGCCGCCCGAGCCGACCGGTTGCCGACGCAGCTACGCCGCCAGCACGCTGTTCAGGCCTGTGTATTCGACCCTCTCTGAGTAGTCGGTCACGCTGAGCCGTGAGGCGCCCTCCCCGACCCCGACAGGCTTGCGAAGGATCAGCTCGCCCCTGTCGAACTGGTTGTAGACGACGTGGGCGAGGTCGAACCGGGCAACCGCGAGCTCGGCCGCCAAGGCAAAGTCCGGCACGATGATCGGGCCCGTGTCGATCTGGAACCGCACCGGGCTCCTCAGCACGTTCATCGTCTTGACGGGATATTCGAGCACGGCCCGCGCCCCCGACGCCTCGTCCGCCAGCTCCGTCTTTGACACGAGCGGCCTGTTTTCGAGAGTGGCGTCCACCACGGCCTGCTGGCCCTCCAGCTCGCTGAAGCTGTCGAAGCGCGGGATGTCGAGCCGGACCTCGTCCCATTTGCCGCCGTGGAGCCCCGCCTCATCGAGAACGCGGCCGCCCGTCGTGTCGAGGCCGGGGTCACCGAGGTAGCCCGGCTCGCTGACCCAGTGAGTGCGGATGATCCGGTACTCGCTTCGCCCGAACACGCCGCGGAAGTCGTAGTTCGGCATGACGATGAGCTGGCCGTCGGAGTGGGTGTGCTCCGCGCGGCACGGAGCTATCAGGTAGAAGGCGTCCTCCGAGCCGGTGTCGTCGATCAGCGTGCAGGCGGCTTCGATGTCGATCCTAGAAATGCTGCCTCCCGCCGCGCCGAACCAGGTCATGTATGAGTTGGCGAAGTCGATCACGAGTGTCCCCCATATGGCGCTGTCCGCGTGGGTCTGTGGCGCTACATGATACGATAGTAGTACGAATCTCCACACCCCCGCGAGGGGTTGGAGCCGGAGGTAGATTGATGTTGGCAAGAGAGAAGTGCGTGGCCTGCCGGCGCGACTCGCCGCGGGTAACCGACGACGAGATTGCGGAGCTACACCCGGTCGTACCTGACTGGCAGCTTACCGAGGACGACGGCATCAAGCGGCTCGACCGCTCCTTCAAGTTCGCGGACTTCATCCAGGCAATGGTCTTCGCCGACTCGGTGGGTGAGGCCGCCGAGGACGAGGGCCATCACCCCCGGCTGACGGTGGAGTGGGGGCGCGTCAACGTCGCATGGTGGACCCACAAGATCAGGGGCCTGCACCGCAACGACTTCATAATGGCGGCCAAGACGGACGACCTCTACTCCGCCCTCGGTTAGCGGGCGCTGCGGCCCGCACCCAGACTCACCGACGGAGCAAAGGTCACTTCGACCGCTCGGCCACCCCTATGCCCGCGAACGTGTCACCGCAGTAGTACAGCAGGTCACGGTCGGGAAGCTCTACGATGCAGGGGTACTCGGTCATGACTGCGTCCCATCCCGACTCCGATGCGTCGACGACCACGTTCGGGTCGATGTCAAAGTGAATCCCGTCACGGCTTTCCGCATACCGCAGCCGGTATTTTTTCCCAGCGGTGTTGTACCAGAGCTCGTAGTGATCGCCCTTGTCATATATCGCAGGCTTGGAGCAGCAGAAGCTCTCCAGAGGGTTGTCCACGTCGGGCTTGAGCAGTGAGCCCGCCTCGTGGGGCGTGAACGTGCGCCCGTCGGGAGACGTCGCCAGGGCAATGCTGATGTGCAGGCCGCGGGGATACCCGGGGCCGTCCCTCAGGGCCGTGTAGTACATCCAGTACTCGCCGCCGGCCTGTATGACCGCGCAGGAGCCGCTCGCGGCCTCGTGGGGCGCAGCCTTCTCGCCAACGTCGATGAGGGGCCCCAACCCGCTGCGCCGCCACGTGATGCCCGCGTCGTCGCTGACGGCCAGCATCGTGTACCAGATCTTCTGCCCCTCGCGCCAGAACTCGCCCCCGAACCCGGCATAGTACATATGCCACCGGGTCTTCGTTATAGGTACGACCCAGGGATACGCGCACCACTCCGAGTCCGGCTGACCGGGCTCGGCCAGATCTAGGACCGGATTGTCCGTGTGCTTGCTCCAGGTCAGGGGATCGTCGACCGACGCCTCCGCGAACCCGATGCGGATCCTGCCGTCCAGCCGGCCGTGGTAGTACATCCGCAGCGTATCCCCGATGCGAACGATGTGCGGCGCGGACGGGTCTCTCTCCCAGTCACCCGTCTCCCCGCACCTGAAGAGCCCCTCGGGCGTGATCTTTCGCCATCTTCCTGCGTCCGCCATTTGCGGCACCCCACCGGCATATCCGGTCCGCTGTCTGAACTTCAGCGCATCATACCGCAGCCTAAGCAGGTTTGACACGCCGTCCACCCGCCCATACAATTCGCCCGATTCACGCATGGAAGGGGTTGCAAGCCGTGAGGCCTTCACCCGAAGGGTACGTCAGCAAGGTTGCGAAGCCGCCGGATTTCGACGAATTCTGGGACGACATCCTGGCCCAGGCGGCCAGGGTTCCCCTGAATCCTGAGACCAGATATTCGGCGCTCCGCAGCGACGACCGCGTGGAAGTCTACGAGACCTTCTACGACAGCATCGACGACGTGCGGATCGCCGGCTGGTACTGTGTGCCCAGGGGAAGCCAAGGAAAGCTGCCTGTGATTCTCACGCTGCCGGGCTATCAGGGAGAGCCTGGGATACCCAAGGAGTGGGCGCGCAAGGGATACGCGGCGCTTTCCGTGGCTCCCAGGGGCAAGCTGCGCAGCAATAGCCAATTCAACCCCGGCTATCCGGGCCTCCTGACGCACAACATAACCGACCGCAACACCTACTCATACAGGGGCTTCTACGTCGACGCCTGGAGGGGAATCGACTACCTGCTGACCCGGGAAGAGATCGACGCCGACAGGATTGGAGTGACCGGGGGCAGCCAGGGAGGAGGGCTCACCGTCACGACCTCCGCGATGCGCCCGGAGGTGAGGGCGGCCATCGCAGGCGCCCCGTACCTTTGCGGCTACGTCGACTCCATCGAGCTCACGCGCACGTACCCGTACGAGGAGATCAACGACTACCTCAGGCTGCATCCCGACAGCCGCGAGGCCGTGGTAGAGACTCTGGCCTACTTCGATGGGATCAACTTCGCCGACAAGATCACCTGCCCATTCGTGATCTACATCGGACTCCAGGACAACGTCTGCCCGCCTGAGACGGGGTACGCGCTGTTCGAAGCCGTCGGCAGCCAGGACAAGGAGCTGTACGCGTCCGACGGGCACGGGCACAACGCGGGCAAGCACGCCCTCGACGCCAAGCTCGACGCGTTCTTCGAGAGACACCTAAAGGCATAGCTGCATGAACGACGAAAGGCCGGCAGGGTTCGAGGGTTACTGGCAGGGCGTCCTGGACGAGCTTGCCGACTACCCGGCGCGCGTGGAGGCGGAGCCGGTCGCGCTTCGCAACAGCGACTCCGCCACGATGTACGGCCTGCGCTTCACCAGCTCGGGGCCGTACAGGCTCTTCGCCTACCTGAGCGTCCCGGTCGGAGACGGGCCCTTCCCCGCCATCTATTGGGTGCCGGGATATGGCAGCGTCATCTCGCCGATACCCCAGGGCACGGCGAGCCAGGTGCGGAGCCGCTTCGTCACGTTCACACTCGCGGCACGGGGCTT
Organism: Dehalococcoidia bacterium; assembly: GCA_965222445.1. Lineage (GTDB taxonomy): Bacteria > Chloroflexota > Dehalococcoidia > Lucifugimonadales > CAJWER01. The sequence goes on from CBDCTY010000002.1 coordinate 510,255, forward strand.
CCGCAACGCCGACAAGCCGTACGCCGCGGCATTCCCCGGCCTCCTCACGGACGGCATCGAGGACCCGCGCGCCTACAGGTTCAGGGGCATCGCCGCCGACTGCGTCCGCGGGCTGGAGGTCCTGCTCTCGCGGCCCCAGATCGACGCCAGCCGCGTCGTGGTCGATGGCGGCGATCTGGCGCTGATCACCGCGGCCCTCGGACAGGGAGCCACGCACGTCGTGTGCGCTCCCTCGCTCTTCTACCGGACCCTGGAGGCGGCGAAAGGCACGGACGGCTACCCGCTCGGTGAGATCGGCGACCACATCAGGCAGAATCCCGGCTCCGAGTCCGCAGTCTCATCCACCCTCTCTCACTTCGACCTGCGCTGGTTCGCACCCCGTGTCTCCGCCGACACACTCATCAAGACGGCCCCTCCGGGCGGCTTCCTGGACAGGGACGGACTGTCTCCGCTGCTGAGCGCGCTCCGGACCCGGCCTGACGTGTATGAGTCCCAGCAATCGAGCTACAAGGACGGCATGTTCGTAGAAAAGTGGGTCTCGGACCGCTTGGGGTACGACACGCCCATACTCCCGGAGCACTGGCGCGACTAGATGGTCGACAGGGTTGCTGTTCTGGGCGCGGGGACGATGGGCTCCCAGATCGCGGCGCTGCTGGCCGACCGGGGCATTCCGTGCGACCTTCTCGACCTCAAGAGCCGCGACGAGCCTGACCGCTTGGCGCTGGCGGCCATCGACCGGCTCAGGACGCTGAGACCCCCGCCGGTCAGCGACCCCAACGCCCTGGCGCTGATCACGCCGGGCAACTTCGAAGACGACCTAGACCGACTCGGCGGGGCCGACTGGGTGATCGAGGCGGTCTCGGAGGACCTGGGAATCAAGCGGGCGATATGGGCGCGCGCGGCTGAGCACGCGAGGCCCGACGCGATCATCAGCACAAACACGTCCGGCATTCCGGTCTCGTCCATCGCCGAGGCGCTGCCGCACGGCCTCCGCTCGCGATTCCTGGGCGCTCACTTCTGCAACCCGCCGCGGTACCTGCCGCTGCTGGAGTTGATCACGACGCCCGACACCGACCCCCTCGTGGCGTCGACCGTCTCGGACATCGCCGCCAATGTCCTGCAGCGGGGTGTCGTGCCAGCCCTCGACGTGCCGAACTTCATCGCCAATACCGTCGGAGCGTATGCGCTCATGGCTATCGTCCACGCGGCCGAGGAGTTCGGCTTCGGCCCCGACGAGGTGGATAGCATCACGGGCCCCGCGATGGGCAGGCCAGTGAGCGCGACGTTCCGCACCCTCGACGTTGTGGGCATAGACGTGTTCGCGGCCGTCGCCGACAACTCCCGTGAGGTCGCGTCGGACGACAGCGAGCGGCGGGTCCTGTCGATACCCGGATACATGCGGGAGATGGTCGCGAGGGGCTGGACGGGCCAGAAGGCCGGCCGGGGCTTCTACCGCCGCGTCGAGACCGAACGTGGCCGCGAGATACTCGTAATCGATCCTGCAACCCTCGAATTTGGGCCCCGTTCGAGCAGTAAGACCTCAACGGCGGAGCGCGGAGAAGCGACAGCAGACCCGTGCGCCAAGCTGGCCGCACTCGCCGCATCGGACAGCGACGCCGGGCGATTCGCCTGGCGCATCCTGTCGCAGATGATGGTCTATTCCGCGGCCAAGATGGGCACGATCGCCGACGACCTCATCTCCGTCGACCGTGCGATGCGCTGGGGGTACGCCTGGGAGCTGGGCCCGTTCGAGACGTGGGACACCATTGGGCTGACCGGCTCGCTGCCGCGCATGGCGGCGGATGGGCTGGAGGTCCCCGCGTGGGTGCGGGACCTGGCCGCGTCTGGGGGTTCGTTCTACAGGGACGAGCCGGGCGGAAGGCTACAGGCAGCCGTGTCTGGAGGCTACGCCCCCATCTCCCCGCCGACAATCCCTGAGTAGGCCCCGGTGGTGTCGGACGCGCAGGGGGATCCGCCGCTCCCCCCAATCCCCCACCCCCGTCATTCCGGCGGCGGCCCGGAATCCAGTCCCCCGCCCCGCCGATGGGCACTAGGACGAGTATTGAGACTTCACCGGCCAGGTGTGTCACCATGACTCTAGGATGCGGTCTGTCTTACGCCGCTCTTCGTGTTAGGCATGGATCTGGCTCACCGGCAACCGATGACCGGAACCGGGCATCTAAGTTAATGTTAGGGCGCATCCGGCGGTGGACTGCCGGAAGAGACTGATCCCGGAGTGGGCAAGATGTTCTCAATTGACGTACCATTGGCTTTCGCCTTTGGGGCAGGGATTGCGGCTGCATTCAACCCCTGCGGTGCTGCGATGTTCCCGGCGTACGTGGGGTATCAACTCGACACGTTTGGAACTGAGCGGCGAACCCCGATTATGTCGGCGGTTCGGGTCATCGTATTGCGGCTCTCTAAGACGGCAGTGATGGCTTGGCTATTCAAAGCCGCTATTGACGTCATTTTGTATGGGGTAGGCCGAGTCACGGGAGTACGACCAAGACTACGTTACCCTTCAAAGGAAACCATGGCAGACACCATTGCTGCGTTAGTCTACGGGATGGTGCTCGCACTGGCCGCAACCGTCGGCTTCCTCGTAGTCTTCGGATCAGTCGGACTCATCCTCGCGGCTGGTGGAAGAGTCGTAGGTAAGTTTCTCCCCTTTGCCGGGCTGGGCGTAGGAGTCGTGATTGCGGGAGCAGGACTCTACCTGCTCCTATCCAAGCGCAAGCTGGGAATCATGGCGGCCAGCCGAGTCAACCTGGGTCAGGGCAAGGGTCTCCGCCAAGTATTCCTATTCGGCATTGCATACGCCATAGCGTCGCTGAGCTGTGCGCTCCCCATATTCCTGGCAGCCATAGGCTTCGTAGCCGGCCAGTCTCTCAGCACCGGGGCCATCCTGGAGCCGATAATCGGCTCGGTTAGCTACGGGCTTGGGATGGGCGCGATGCTGATATTGGCAACCATGGGCGTGGTCTTGTTCAAGGACCTCGTGCAGCGCGGGCTCAGGGCGGTCTTCCCGTATGTCGAGCCGATAGGAAACCTGGCGATGGTTGGGGCTGGCCTCTACCTCGTGTACTACTGGTCCCTCGGGACCGGAGGCGAGCTTCTCGCGCTCAGGGTGGAGGAACTCTTCCCCCGCTTCTACTCTCCGTCGTAGCGAACTGTGACGGTCGTATGGAGGCCGCCTCGGACGTTGTAGTCGAGGGCAATCGTCATGCGCTTCGGGTCACAGGCTGCGACCAGGTCGTCGAGAATCCGGTTGGCCGCGTGCTCCTGCACTATTCCCACGCCGGTGTACGACAGGAGGTAGAATTTGAGGGACTTCAGCTCCAGGCAGGTGCTGGCTGGCACGTAGCTGATGGTGAGTGTTCCGAAGTCCGGCAGGCCGGTCCACGGGCAGACTGCCGTGAACTCGCAGCTGTCGATCACGACCTCGGCGTCCCGTCCCTCGTACTCGTAGTCGAACGCCAGTAGGCAACTGGCGTCTATGCTGGCCTCGGGCCGCGTCTCCATCCGGCGATCGATCTGCTCGTATCTGGCCTGCAGCGTTTCTATCCTGGCCATTTCGCCCCAATACTGCCCGATTGCCCTTGCTCGCCCATCTATACTACAGTGGCAGACTGCCAATGAGAAGCTACGGCCCAAACCCAGGCGCTGCGGGGAGCGGAGCTGACGGATCCCTCGGCTCCGCGTCATCCCGCAGCGCCCATGCCGTACAAGCGTCACGGGTGGCGAAGTCCTTCGGAAGAAGCGAGGTACTCAGCGGCCTCGACCTGACCCTCGATTGGGGCGAGTCAGTCGCTGTGCTGGGGCCCAACGGCTCAGGCAAGTCGACCCTTATCAGGCTGCTGGCGGGGCTGTCGAGGGCCGACTCGGGAGACATCCGCGTCGCCGGGCTCGATCCGGCGCGGCATGGGGAGAGGGTGCGCAGTACCGTAGGGGTTATGACCCACGAGCCTCTGCTCTACGACGACCTGACCGGCTTCGAGAACCTCGAATTCGCGGCTCGCATGTTCCGCATGGACCGGATCGACGAGCGCATCCAGGCCGTGGCCGCTCGGATGGGGATTCATGCCCGGCTTCACCAGCGTGTCGGTTCCCTATCCCACGGCCTTCGCAAGCGGTTCTCCGTAGCCAAGGCACTCCTCCACGAGCCGCGCGTGCTGCTGATGGACGAGCCCGAGAGCGGCCTGGACGGACGAGCCTTGGCGGTCCTGGAAGACGTGCTGACGGGCCATGCAGCCTCGGGAGGCGCGTTACTCTTCACGACCCACGACCTCGACTGGGCAGTCTCGCGAGCGGACCGTATCGCGATCATCGGAGCGGGCCGTGTCTCTCATGTCTTTGCGGGCGGTGACCTTGCCTCCGCCAGAGACGCCTACGGCGCGCACGCCGAGGGCCGGCCTTGAAGTCGTACCTCGGCGCGATCTGGGCGATAGTCCGCAAGGACATGATGCTCGAGCTGAGGACGAAGGACTTCGTGGTGTCGGTCTTCGTCTTCTCACTGCTCGTCATCGTGATCTTCAGCTTTGCCATCGAGCCGACGCCCCAGATAGTGGAGCGCGTTGCTCCAGGTGTGATGTGGACGGCGTTCATTTTCGGCGGAGTTCTGGGACTCACTCGCTCCTTCGCACTGGAACGGGAGGGCGGAAATCTCCGAGGCCTGCTCGTTGCGCCAGTCCCTCGCGACGCTGTGTACATGGGCAAGATGCTAGCCTCTTTCCTGTTCATGATGCTGGTCGAGCTACTGGTCTTTCCGGCTTTCGGAATGATCTTCGACCTGCCGCTGCTGCAACCGGCCCTGATACCGGTCGCGCTGCTCGCCACGCTGGGAATCGCCGCGGTGGGCACCCTCTTCTCAGCCATGGCTGTGAACACGAGGGCGCGCGAGGTCATGCTGCCGCTGCTCTTCCTGCCCGCGGTCGTGCCTGTCGTCATCGCAGCCGTCGAGGCTTCCGCGGCCGCTCTCGGAGGAGGGGGTACCCGTGAAGTGCTCCGATGGCTTCCCCCACTGGCCGCTTACGACGCGGTCTTCGTGGTCGTCTGCGCGTTCGCCTTTCACTTCGTGGTGGAGGAGTAGTGCCCAGGACCCGAAGAGATATGAGTGGCCTGAGCCCACACTCTCATGTAGGCTGCAATAGCGTGAGAGCCAGTCTGTCCCAGACCCTCACGCCATTCACAAAGGCTTGCTTTGACCCAAATGCAATTGCCTTGCCTATATGCGTATGCTAGCATTGAACTATAGTACCCTTGAGAAAGGACACCATTTACCGCCTTGACCCTGGGAGATTTCGCCGACATTACGGGTATTGTCAGGGACGTCTTTCTTGTACTAATCGTCCTGGTGTCGCTCTTCTTGCTCGTGGGTCTGTACCGGAAGCTATCGGCAGTCCTGGAGTCGGCGAAACGTACTGCGGCCAGCGTAGATGAGATGATGGAAACGGTTTCGGAAAAGATAGTAGGGCCCGCAACTGCCGGCTCAGGCGTAGCTTCCGGACTAGGCAAAGCGATGGCGTTCTTTTCGGGAAGAAGATCCAGAGACACGAAAGGAGACTGACCAATGGCAAATGGCGACAACGGTGGATCATTTATCACGGGGTTCCTGCTGGGAGGAGTCGTCGGGGCGATCATAGGGATTCTGGTCGCTCCCAGGGCCGGCTCCGAGACGAGAGCACAGTTGCTGGACCAGAGCGAAGCGTTGCGCGAAAAGGCTGAGGAGATGGCAGCCCGGATGCGTGAGAACATTGGGCCGACTATGGAGACGGTCCGCGAGCACGTCAACCCCGCGATGGACAGCGTCAGGGATCGAGTCGCTCCCGCCGTGGAGACCGTGCGAGAGCGCGTCGCTCCGATGACCGAGGCTGTCGCGGCGCGGGTTCCCGGCCGCAAGGCCGATTCCATGGACGGCGCCGAGTCCGCAGCTCCTGCGGAAGAGAAGGCCTGACCCAAGAGCCCACGCAACTGGGGCCACTTCCCAGAAGCGCGAAAGTATGCAGAGTCATAGAGGAGAGGCGTTTGCCCGCCTCTCCTCTCTCTTTTGGGACTGCAGTCTCAGGTCGCAGGCAAGACATACCGCGGGTAGGATCCGAAGACCTTCAGCGTCGAGGTCTGGCGCTCGATCTCCCGCAGAGCGGCCTCGATGTCGTCGTCGTTCCTGTGTCCCTCGAGGTCCACGAGGAAGATGTACCTCCCCAGAGCCTCCCGGGTAGGGCGCGACTCTATCTTGGCTAGGTTGATGCCCCTGGTGGCGAACTCACGCAGCACCGAGTAGAGGATGCCCGGCGCATCGTCGTCGAAGGAGAAGCAGATGGAAGTCTTGTCCTCGCCGGTGCGTGGATGATCGGTCCTCGCCAGCACAACGAACCGCGTCATGTTGTTGGGGTAGTCCTCGATCCCCCGATCCAGAGTGTGGGCCCCGTACAACTCGCCGGCGCGTTCAGTAGCAATGGCGGCCGACGGCAGGTCCGCCGCAAGCATCTCTTCGACCGCCGCTGAGGTGCTGAGGGACGCCACCGGCTCGGCGTTGGGTAGGTGCCCGGTGATATAAACTCTGCACTGCTCCAGGGCCTGAGGATGAGAGTATATGACCCGGATATCGCTGAGCTTGGTCGCCTCCCGGCCGAGCAGCGAGTGGGTGATCGGCGAGACGAGCTCGTTGCGAATAGCTAGGCCCGACCCGTGGACCAGCAGGTCGAGAGTGACGCTCACGGAGCCCCCAACGCTGTTCTCTATAGGCACGACCCCCTCATCCACGCTCCTCGACTCGACCGCACTGCCAACATCCGGGATCGATGGATAGGGGACGCGGGTAGCCGTACCGTCGTATGCGAGGCAGGCCAGCTCGGTATTGGTGCCGGCAGGACCCAGGTAGCCGAGGCGCCTGGACTGCGTCATTCGTCCACCCTGAGAAGCAGACGGCTGAGCGTCTCCCTATCTTCGTCAGTAGCCACGGCGACCACCTCATCTCCAGGCCTGATGACGGTGTCCTCCGTGGGAACGACCGCGGCGCCGTCAAGGGAGACGACGAGGGACACCACGGCGCTGCTGGGCACAGGAAGGTCCCCGAGCCGCCTCTCGGCTGCCGGGGAGTTGGCCGGGACCGTGAAATTCAGGAGTGAGCGAGCGCCTGGGCACGGCACGGGCAGCAGTCGGACGAAGCCCTGGGGCAGTACGCCTCTATGAAGGTCTTCTACAAGAAGGTCCGTAACGTCTACTACAGTATCTACGCCTGCGAGCCCGAATAGATCGCAGAGGTCTGGGTTGTTCACCAGGGAGGTAGTCCGGGGGACGTTGAACCTGATCTTGGCCAGGCGGCATATGACCAAATTGACGTCGTCCCTGCTCGTTGTAGCCACAACGAGATCTGCCCTGGTGATGCCGGCCTCCGTCAGCACAACCGAGCTCGTCCCGTTGCCGGCCACCGCTACGCTGCCGAGCGTCTCTTCCAGCCTGCGGCAGCGCTCCTTGTCCCGCTCGATTACGGCGATCTCGTGGCCAGTTGAGAGCAGAAGCCAGGCAAGCCTCGAGCCAACAGTTCCGGCTCCAACAATCACCACGTGCATGACGCCCTACCCCATCACGGCTTCGACGGCCATGTTGGCGATAAGCTGCGCGGATCCAATCGCAGTTATGCCGATCTCATTGTATGTGGCCTGTATGGAGGGGTCGTCTATCCTGCATACGATAGTAGGTACCTGGAATATGCTATTGGCAATCTCGGAGGCGAGGGCGTTCTTCGTATCCGACTCCGAAAGGGCAATGAAGACGTCTGCGTCCCGTATTGCGACCTTCAGGAGGTCCCTCTGCGAAGTCCCGTCGCCGATAATGGGCACAATAGCACCCGAGTCGCGCTTAGAGGCAGGTATCCTTTCGAAAGACTCTACCCTTTCGTCGAGGATATGGACGGAGTGGCCACTGTTGGAGAGCGAAACGGCTACCGAGGCGCCCGTACTGGTACATCCTGCTACCACGACGCGCTTGGGGCCAACTCGAGTGTGCTGAAGCATGGAACCGGCAATAGTCGGGCGCGGAGGACGCACCGCCTACGCGACAGCTCCCGATGTTGATACTGCGTTGCGCCACAGGATCACCTTGCAGGGAGCATTCTCGAGGATGTAAGCCACAGTCGGTCCGAGTGAGAACGAGCCGTAGCTGGTCGCGTAGTCGGCCCCAACGACTATGGCGTCGACCTCCCTCTCGGCGCTCGCCTGAACGATCGCAGGCCCCGCACTGCGGGACTGCAGCATCTCGGCCTGGACCTTGCAACGGTGCGGCTTTGCCACATCCTCCATAGCCGTGAGCACCTCTTCAGCCTTGTGGGAGGCCTCGGAAACCTCGGCGTCCAGAGGCAGGCTGCGCTCTACCTCGATAATGTGCAGCACGTGGACAGTGCCCTTCCATACCGATGCAAGGTTGCATGCCAACTCCACCGCAGCCTGGTCTGAGGCATTCCCGTCGACAGGGACCAGGACTGCCGAAAACTTGCCGTTCTTGAGCTTGCGTGATGCCAACGAAATCGATTCCTACGACGGCAACCCTTCAAGAAGCTCGTCCCGCCCGGCGAGAATCAGCACGTCGTCCCTCCTGAGCGTCTCCTCGGTATCGGGGTTCAACGTGACCTCCCGCCCGCGTCGGACGGCCAGAACCGCAAGGCCGTATTTGTCCCGCGGCCCGGAGAATCCAAGCTCCCTGAGCGTCTTGTCGACGAACTCGTCCGGGACCCTCATCCGACTCAGGCCAAAGTTAGGGGCCATCTCGAGGTATTCCTGCAAATTGGGGTTGAACAGGTTGTGCGCGAGCCTGGTCCCGCCTTCGGATTCCGGTTGGATCACCTTGTCGACGCCGATTCGCTCCAGGGTGATCCCGTGCAGGTCGTTGTTGGCGCGGGCGACGATATAGGCGATCCCCATCGTCTTCAGCAAGACACAGGCCATGATGCTGGCGGGGATGTCTGAACCGATGGCCACGACTGCGGCGTCGTAGTCTGGCACACCCAACTCCCGCAACACGACGTCGTTGGTGGCATTGCCTGCCACCGGGTACGTGACGTGCCCCATCATTCCCTGGATTCTGTCGGTGTTCGAGTCTATGGCTAGGACATCGTGTCCGAGGTTGTAGAGCGACCTCGCAACACCAGCCCCAAATCTACCCAGACCAATCACTACGACCTGTTTCTTGGCCATGATTGCCGAAGGATTATACAAGAAACCCACGATAGACTTCTACCGCTCCCCCGCAGTTCGACCGGAGCCGGAGCTCTAGCCTATCGTCACACGCTCTTGGGCATAGCGGTAGAGGGACCTCTCGCCGCGCCGAAACATGAAGATATCGAGAGTGAAGGGCCCCACCCTGCCGATGAACATGGCAGCAACGAGGATCAGGTTGCCCCAGCTTGACAGGGTTCCTGTCAGACCGGAGCTGAGGCCGGCAGTCCCCAATGCGGACACCGACTCGAAGAGGATGTCGATAAATGTGGCGTCGCCCTCAGTCAAGATGAGGGAGAGCGCCACCAGCAACACCATCACAATGGCGGTCGCCCCAATAGTCATCGCGCGCTGGACCTGCTCCTGCCCGATGTAACGGCCGAATGCCGTAGCCTCCCTGTACCCCCTAAGGGTCGACAGCACCGCCACTGTTCCGATGGCCAGCGCGTTCACCTTCATTCCCCCTGCGACGGACCCGGAGGCGCCGCCGACTATCATCAGGCCAGCAAAGACGTACTTGGTATGTTGCTCGACTGCGCCTGCACCCCAGCTAACGGTCGAGAATCCGGCTGTTCGCCCACTCGTCGACTCGAAGAGCGAGACCAGGATTCTTTCCCCGATGTGAAGACCGCCTATCGTGGCCTGATTCCCATATTCTGAAATGAGAAAGGCAGTGGCCCCGCCTACAATTAGGGCAATAGTGGATATGATCACCAGCTTGGAGTTCAGCATGAGCCGGGAGAAGCTGCGTTGCGAAGCGACGTCGATTATCACCCAGTAGCTGATCGCACCCAGAAAGATGAGCAGGGCTGATACGCCCAATACGGCAACGTCAGACCGGTACGCGGAGAGGCTGCTTGCTTCCGGGACTACTACGAAACCGGCGTTGTTGAAGCTGGAGACCGAATGGAAGGCAGCTTGAAAAACAGCCTCGCTCGGGGGCAGTATTACGAGGAAACGGACGAGCAGCGCCAGGAAGCCGACGAACTGAATGCCGACCGCCACGGCTGACAGCCTGGCTGCCAGCCTCGTCAGCCCTGCCAGGTGATCGATCTGCAGGCTGCCGCGGTCCAGTATGCGTCTGGGAAGTGTGAGGCGCTGCCCAGACGCAATCGACAGGAAGGCCACGAAAATCATGAACATCAGCCCGCCGACGAAGATCATGCCGAGAATGAAGACCTGGCCCGTGGGTGTCCAGTAGGAAGCCGTGTCCTGGATCGGAAGCCCCGTAAGGGTGATCGCCGAGACCGCAGTGAAGAGGGCGTCCATGAGTGCGGCGGAGCCTGGCCCGCTGTGCATGAATGGGAGTAGCAGGAGTAGCGTCGAAACGCCTACCAAGCCCAAGAAAACATAGCTCAGCACCAAAGGCGAGACGAGTGTCTGGGAAGGAGACCTCGGTTCGGCTACGGTGAGTCTCAGGGGCGTGATCTGCCCTGCGCGAGGATGGCGAACCACCCTGTCGCCGGGCTTCGGGTGCCAGTTCTGGCCTGGTCCGCCCATTGCGCCAGTCGGTCCGCCGTTCGAGGTCATGCCGAGGTTGCGGTTTCCAAGTCTCAGCGCCGAGGAAGGATTGCCGGGATTCTAAGAGAGGCCCATCTTCAGTGTCAATCGCAGCTGATGGGCCTGCGCGACCCAAGACCGTCGGCACTCACGACCATGCTCTCGTCAGCCTGTCGGCTTTCCGGCATTCGAAGCAACCGACCTCCCACACCAGGTGACCCCGTCCGATACCCATCAGTACGCCACAGCCCAACACCGTCGCCTCCTAAGACATCCAACAGAAAACGCTACCTTACCTGGAGATGAGATCCAACAGCCCCAAATCCCCCACCTCCGTCATTCCCGCGAAGGCGGGAACCCATCCCCGGCAAGGTGCACAGCCATAGCCTCAGAGGCAGTCCGTCACGCCGCCCGTCCAAATTAGGTGGTGGATCTGGGACAGCTGGGTTCGTTTGACTTGCATGGGCTTATTGTGCTACAAGGTCACTATCTTGCGGCGGAGGCCGCAGTATTTGGAGGCCGAAAATGCCTATTACGAACTTCGCAAGTCGACCAGTGCTAATTCTCGCAGTAATCCTGGCGATCACATCAGTGTTGGCGTGCGGAAGCGCCGACGAAGAAGCGTCGACCACCGAGTCCAGTACCACTTCCGTGGCACCGGCGCCCACGGCAGCCACGGTTGCCAAGGTGGAGCCGACGAAGGCGCCGGAGTCGATGGCGGGCCAGGCGGCTGTAGCGCAGCCGACCGTCGAGACGAAGGCCCCCGCTCAGCCAATCACAATGGATAAGCCGGAGGAGGACTTCAAGTACGAGGCCCCGCCACAGCAGCCTGGCGTCTACTGGGACTTCGTGTACAGGGGCCCAAGGCCCACCAAGTTCGGGGAGAACCCCAAATTCGCTGAGCTCGTAAGGCAGGGGCAGCTGCCTCCGGTGGAGAAGCGACTGCCGGAAGAGATCAAGGTCATACAGGGGCCTCACGGCATCGGAGTGTATGGCGGACGTCAGCGAATCACTTCCACCGGCGGCGGTCCCAGCAACCGGATGTACTGGGACAAGAAAAACGCGAACGAGATCGAGCACCTGCCCCACGTCGGCTTCTACGAGATCAGCGACGACGGGCGGACGTATACGTTCCGCAACCGCAAGGGGTTGAACTGGTCCGACGGGGCGCCGATGACCATAGAGGACATCCGGTTCGCGTGGGAAGACGTGAACCTGCACAAGGGGCTTCACGAGACACCCCAGACGCAGTGGATCGACTCGGTCACGGGCAACATCATCAAGTTCGCCATCATCGACGACGAGCGGTGGACGCTGACGTGGGACACGCCCGACTTCACGCTGATGGAGGGCGAGGTGAGACCTGGGTCCCGCTGCACGGCGTTCTACTTCTGCTTCTATGCGCCGGCCCACTACATGAAGCAGTTCCACAAGGACCACGCAGACGCGGCGGCCCTGAAGAAGATGATCGAGGAGGAGGAGGCCGGAGACTGGATCAGGCTCTGGGGCGTAAAGAACAATCACGGCACGCATGTCGAGATGCCGGTGGTGGCACCCTTCGTGCTGACGTCCCAGTCGGACACGCTGTCGACCTGGCGCTCGAACCCGTTCTTCTTCGAGGTAGATCCCGAAGGCAACCAACTCCCCTACCTGGACGGCGCCGACTCTCTTAGGGTCGAGAGCCGAGAGGTCGGTGTGTTCCGGAGCATGGCGGGCGAGACGGACCTGCACGGGCGGGACTTCCGGCTTGAAGAGTTGCCACTGTACCGGAGCAACATGTCGCGGGGCGACTTCAACATCAAGCTGTGGCCGCTGCCAGGTCCCGGCGACATGGGCATGATCATCTGCCAGACTTGCAACCAGGACCCCGAGACGGGCAAGTGGATGAGGACCAAGGACTTCCGCAACGCCCTGTCCCTGGCAATGGACCGGAGTGCGATTAACGACACGGTATTCCTGGGTCTCGGCGTCGGGAAGAACTGGGTGCCGCACCCCAGCACCCCCTACTACCCTGGCGACGACGCAGCCTTCCACAACACCAGCTTTGACCCGGACAAGGCGAACGAGCTTCTGGACGGCCTCGGCCTGACCGCGAAGGACGGGGAGGGATTCAGGCTCAGGACCGATGGTTCGGGCGAGAGGCTGAGCTTCCTGAACTTGGCGGAGCTTGGGAACGGCGACAAGTCGGTCGCGCTGCTGGTGGACTACTTCGCCGCGGTTGGGATCGAGATGCCTGCCAAACCTATGAACGCCCCGTGGACCCTGACGTATCCCGGCAAGGAGGCCATCTCAACGCTTCGCGTCGTAGGCAACTACGGAGCGAACCCTTGGTTCTCCAGCTGGACGCGGTGCTGCGCGACCGGCGCCGGCCCTGCATTCGTACCCGACATCGGCGACCTGCCCCGCAGCATGAAGCGCGGGCCCAACGGAGCGGTGCCTATGGAGGGCGGTTACCAGCCTCGCTGCGACTGCGAGCAGAGCCCGATATGGGAGCCGACGGCGCCGGCAGACACGTTCCCGGCGGACCCCACAGGCACCATCAACTGGCTGAACGAGAACTGGCACAAAGGCAAGGGCTTTGCGAGGCTGTCGCCTGAGCGGATCGACACAGGCAAAGAGATGTTCCGGCTGCACGCAGAGGAGAAGTACTACAACATCCTAATTGCCCACTCAGGCTTCTGGCGCGGCACCATCATCAACAAGAACAACTTCATGAACGCGCCGGAGACCCACGTGGCCGACGTAGTGGGCTGGTACGGCGAGCTCTACTACTTCACCGACGGCATCGACAACATTCGCAACTAGTGGGTTGAGAGCGGGACAATCCGCCAGCCCTGACGTGTAAAGGTGCGGCCCTCCCGGTGAATACCGGGAGGGCCGCTTGGTCTTTGACCGAGGATTTGGCGCAGGAATACAATACTGCGATTGTTCTTACTGGGAGCGGCCTCTCGATGGAATCGATCCGGCTTGACGCGCCGACGGCTGCAATCGAGACCCACGGTTGCAAGCTGAACCAGGCAGACTCGACCGCTCTGGCGGCGGACTTCCTGCGACAGGGGTTCCGTCTGATTGCGCCTGGCGGGCAGGCGGACGTCTACGTCGTGAACACCTGCACGGTCACCCACGTTGCAGACCGAAAGGCACGCCAGGCCCTGCGTTCGGCCCGGCGCCGCAACCCAAGGGCGACCATAGTAGCGACGGGCTGCTACGCGGAACGCGCTCCGGATGCACTGGACGCCCTGGCCGAGATCGACATCGTCATAGGCAACGGCGCGAAGCTGGACCTGGTGCAAAAGGTCGTCAACTGGAGGCGCGCGGAGGGCGTGCCGTGCGCGGAGGGTACAGACACGGGTTCGGCTGACCCCGGGACTTTGCGGACCCGGGTGATGGTCAAGATACAGGAAGGGTGCGACCAGGTCTGCGCCTACTGTATCGTGCCCAAGGTCAGGGGACGCGAGCGGAGCATCCCGCCGGACGTCATCACGGCTAGTATCAACGAGCACGCGGCCGAGGGATACAGGGAGGCCGTGCTCACAGGAACGCAGCTCGGCTCATACGGGTTTGACCTGGACGGCATCGACCTCGAAGGCCTGATAGCACGGGTGTTGTCGGAGACGCCCATCACCAGGCTGCGCGTGTCTTCCCTGCAACCCCAGGAGATTGGACCCAGGCTGCTTGACCTCTGGTCGGACCCGCGTCTGTGCCCTCACTTCCACCTCCCCCTGCAGAGCGGGAGCGACGCCGTGCTGCGGCGTATGAGAAGGCGCTACACACCCGAACAGTACCTGGATGCAGTCCGGAAGATCAGGTCGGCCGTGCCGGGCGCGTCGGTCACGGCCGACGTAATCGTCGGCTTCCCCGGCGAGACGGATGCGGACTTCCAAGAAACGTACTCCCTGTGCGAGCAGGCAGAATTCTCGGCAATCCACGTATTTCCCTACTCGGTGCGGCCTGGGACGAGCGCAGCCCATTTCGATAGCAAGATTGGACCGGCGGTAAAATCCGCCCGAATGGAGCGGCTGCTTGATCTTGCCGCGCGGCAAGCGGTAGCGTTCAGAGAGGCCATGTTGGGGTCCACTCGCCCAGTGCTGTGGGAGGAGGACACCGGAGACAGTGGGGGCAGGGTCTGGCACGGGCTGACCGACAACTACGTCAGGGTGGCGGCCCCGAGCAGCGAGCCCCTGCGGAACCGGATCACATCTGTACGGCTGGAGCGTGTGGACGGCGAAACGGTGTACGGTAGCATCGTTGCCTTCCCGCCCAACGGGGGCTAGCACAACCTCGGAATTGGCGGGGGGCCGGATCTCGAAAGGGCTACAGCTCTCTAACCGAGAACTGGGACTTGCCGTTGCGCTGCTGGAGGTACCCGGACTTGGGCTCCTGGGAGTGGCCGAATACGAGCAGCAGGCCCTCATCGACAGCCATCTTCAACAGACCCCGCTTGGCCTCGAGCGTGTCGTCAGGCGAATGGTCGTAGGCTGATATGCTCACCAAAGGGAGATGGTACGGAGTGGGAATGAGGTCTCCCGCAAAGGCGATCCGCTCACTGCCCGTCTCGACGAACACGATCTGGTAACCCTTCGAGTGAGCGTTCGTCACCTGGGTACGGATACCCGGGGCAATCTCGCTGTCGCCGTTGAGGAGCCGGAGCACTCCAGCCTCCTCGAGTGGGACGAAGTCATGCGAGTAGAAGGACGACACATTACGCTCGTTGGGGCTCCTCGCCTCTTCCCAGCTTGCCTTCTGGACGACGTACTCGGCGTTGGGAAAGGTCGGAATGGCGCGCCCGGACCTGTCGAGCTTGGTGCACCCGCCCGCACTGTCGTAATGAAGATGCGTCAGTATGACAGTGTCAATCTCGCGGGCCGTTAGCCCCAGCTTTCCCAGCTCCTTCAACAGCTTGTTGCCGTTGAGCCCGTGAGCCTCGCGCATCCGGTCGGCCCGCTTGGAGCCCACGCCCGTGTCTATCAGTACGTTGCTGTTGGGAGACTGCACCAGCATGCAGTTCAGGCCCATACGGACCCGGTTCTTGCGATCAGGCTTGAGGCAGCGCTCCCACTGTACCTTGGGAACCGATCCGAAGAGGGCCCCACCGTCCTGAAGGAATGTGCCGTCGCTGACAACGTCTACAGCTATGCTGCCAAACTTCACCGATAGTCGCCTCCCAGCAACAGATATCATACCGGAGCTATACCGAACGGCGTCAAGCCAAAATCCAATCCCTTTTCTAAGATTATGGTCAACAGATGCCCCGCGCAGGCAAGTCTTGAGTCTGAGCATGACCCATTCCCAGGCATGCCCGGGGGCGGCGTCCGACCGAGGAGTAGCTATGCCGAGATACCGCCGTGCAGCAGAGGAGGCTACAGCTCCTCGAGGGCCGAGCGCCAGGCTGAGACGGTCTGCTCGACCTCTGCATCGCCGTGGGCCGTGGAGACGTAGTACTTCGAGTTGTTCTTGAAGACTCCCCTGCCCCGCAGCAGCTTGTTGAAGCGCATGATCTTGGCCTGGTCGCGGTCCAGTGTCCCCCGGTAGTCGCTGACCTCATGATCGGTGAAGACGATGTCGAACATGGGCGGTTCGCCCAGCACTTGGGCCGGGACCTCGGCCTGGAACAGCAGCTCCTTCAGCGAGTCCATGAGCCGGGAGCCCGTGGCAAATAGGCGCTCGTACGTGCCTTCCCTGCGGAGCACACGGAGCGTGGCCAGGCCCGCCACGGCGGCAACCGGGTTGCCGTTCAGCGTTCCCTCCTGCATCACGAATTTCTCGCCGTGAGGTCCAGGGGCGAAGCAGTCCATGATCTCCCCGCGGCCGGCAATGGCCGAGAGAGGGAAGCCGCCCGCAACCGCCTTGCCGAGCGTGCACAGATCGGGCGTTACTCCATAGTGCTCCTGGGCGCCGCCGTAGGCGAACCTGAACCCGGTCACTATCTCGTCGAATATGAGCGGCAGCCCGTACTGGCTCGTCACGTCGCGCAAGCCCTGGAGGAAGCCTGGCTTGGGCGGGATGATCCGCTGAAGGGGCTCCACTATTGCTCCGGCAAGCTCGTCGTGATGCCGTTCGATGATGGCCGACGTCGTCTCGATGTCGTTGAACGGGGCGACCAGCACGTCGCCCGCAATCGAGCTCGGTATGCCCGTTGCGTCCGGCGCAGGAGCGGGAAAATCGAGCGGCTCGGTGGGAGCCATACTCATCAGGCCGTAGTCGTTCATCCCATGGAAGCCGCCCTCGAACTTGAGTATCTTGTCCCTGCCGCGATACGCCCTGGCAGCCCTCATGGCGAAGAAGGTGGCCTCGGTCCCGCTGCTGGCGAATCGGACCTTCTCGGCGCACGGCACCGCCCGGACGATCTCCTCCGCAAGGAGCACGGCGCTCTCGTTGAGGGCGAAGAAGGTCGTCCCTCTCGACAGCTGCTCCTCCACAGCGGCCACGACTTCCGGGTGGGCGTGCCCTATCAACATGGGTCCGGAGCCGAGAGCGTAGTCCACGTACTCATTGCCGGTCATGTCCCATACGCGCGGGCCCTGCCCCCTCGCGATGATTGTGTCCATCGTGACCGTGTTGCCGTTGCTCCCACCGGGAAGCAGTCTCCCAGCTATGTCGAGCACCTGCTGCTCCCGTTCGCCAACGTGTCTCCCAGTCATCATCTCCCCCAGTGGGCCAAGGCTTGGCGTATAGAGTACATGGGATAACGCCCGGAGGCCAACTCGCTGTGACGTAACCCGCCTCCGCCCACTCATCTCTGTTGGATCGCAGGGCCTTTCCATTGCCCCATAAGCCACATACCGTCATTACCATGAAAATAGACATCAGGCGACCACAACCGTCGTTCCCGCGCAGAGCCTGCCCCCGTGCAGACGGGGGCGGGAATCCATCCCCGGCCGTTGGCCTAGAGCGGGAGTGACGACGGGGTAAGCCGCCGCCATTTTCATACCCTTATGTGGCCTGACCAGGCCATGGTGATTCCCGCGCAGAGCCTGCCCCCCCGAAGTCGGGGGGCCGGAATCCAGGTGCGCGGTGGGGTATGTCCCTTACGCAGGGAGCCTACTTTGGAAGGCCCTGGTTGGATCGTGCGTCTGTATGCATCGCACAGAGCTCTGCTATATGATTGAAAGGCGGAACAGCTTCGCAGACGAAGCGGTCCCTTTGGGATTCCGGGAGGCCACTGATGGAGATCAAGGTCGAATCGAATAGCATCGCCGAGGTAGAGGCTGGGGCCATCGTCGTCAACCTGTTCGAGGGTGTGACGCACCCAGGCGGTGCGACGGGGGCGGTCGACGGGGCTCTCGGAGGCGCCATAACGGCTCTAATAGAAGATGGCGAGATCAAGGGCAAGCTGGACGAGACCACTGTGGTCCACACCCTGGGCAAGATGCCCGCGGCGAGGGTGGTAGTAGCGGGGCTGGGGAAATCGGAGGACTTCGACACCGACCGTGCGAGGCGAGTCTCGGCGACCGTGTGCAGCCGCCTCCGCAAGATCGAAGTCAAGGACGTGGCAACTATCGTTCACGGCGCGGGCATCGGCGGACTGGATCCGCGCAGCGCCGCGCAGGCCATGGCCGAGGGAGCGCTGCTCGGCCTCTACCGGTTCGACAAGTACAAGTCCGGCGGGGAAGAGAAGCAGGACATAGAGACTATGCGGGTGGTGGAGTTCGACGCTTCCAAGATTCCGGACATCGAAGCTGGCCTGGACACGGGCGCGATGCTGGCACAGGCGGCCAACCGCTGTCGGGACATGGTGAACGAGCCAGCCAACGAGATGACGCCAACCCAGATGGCCGAGGCTGCATTTGAAGTCGCGCTGGATAGCCGCCTGGAGATGGCGGTGCTCGACAGGGGCGACATGGAAGAGCTGGGGATGGGCGCGCTGCTGGGGGTCGCGCAGGGGTCTGACGAGCCGCCCAAGCTGATCGTCATGCGGTACGAGGGCGACCCGGAGGACGCGTCGAGCACGCTCGGCCTGATTGGCAAGGGCATCACCTTCGATTCCGGCGGGCTGGACCTCAAGCCTGCGGCCGGAATGCGCCAGATGAAGCGAGACATGTCGGGCGGCGCCGCCGTGATTGCGGCAATGGGGGCTATCGCAAAGCTCAGCCCGAAGATCAACGTCACCGGCATAGTGCCCGCCACCGAGAATATGCCCGGCGCCAGGGCGCAGAAGCCTGGCGACGTGGTGAGGACCATGAGCGGCAAGACGATCGAGATCGACAACACCGACGCGGAGGGCCGCCTCGTGCTGGCCGACGCCCTGACGTACGCGCGGTCGCTCGGCATCGAGCGCATCGTCGACACGGCCACCCTGACAGGCGCCATCCTGACGTCCCTCGGCAAGGTGCGGATGGGCGTGTTCGGCAACGATCAGGGGCTCGTCGACGACGTGCTGGCGTCAGCCGATGAGGCGGGCGAGCGCGCGTGGCAGTTCCCTATGGACGACGAGTACAAGCAGCAATACAAGAGCGACGTGGCGGACATCAAGAACACTGGCGGGCGCGACGCGGGGTCGATCACGGGGGCGCAGATCATCGGCGAGTTCGCAGATGGAGCGTCGTGGGTGCACCTGGACATCGCCGGCGTCGCATATGGGGAATCGTCTACGGGCTACAAGCCCAAGGGAGCAACGGGGGTTCCCGTCCGCACACTGGTGAATCTGGCGGTCAGGCTGGCCCGGTCCTAGCCACACTAGTGGTCCAACATCTTAGTATTGAAGGGTGCCGACGGCTGGGTAGGGGCGGGTTTGAAACCCGCCCCGCCGGCGCAGGACGCCAGTTCAGTCACTGGTGAGTGGGCTGCCCTATCACGCTAGGCCCGGTTGCCCCTCATTTCAAAGATGTCGGACTACTAGTGATCCAACATCTTATACCAATTCACCGTGATGCCGCCGTATATGTGCGGCCAGGGAGTGGGTTCCCGCCTTCGCGGGAATGACGGCTTTACGGCGCGCTCAAAACGAAATGGTATTAGTATTGAAGGGTGCCGACGGCTGGGTGGTAGGGGCGGGTTTGAAACCCGCCCTGTCGGCGCAGGACGCCAGTTCAGTCACGGATAGACTGGATGCTCCATGACGCAAACTCCGGCTAACCCTCATTTCAAAGATTCTCGACTACTAGGCATGAGGCCCAAGACCACTCCAAAGCCCGTCTACACGGATCCGAGGTGAGTTCAGAAGCCTCAGATTTCCCTGCGCCGGTCGCCCAGATTAGCCTGTGGGTCTGGCTCGCCGCAGAGCCTTACCATAGTCCCTTAAACCACATACCGTCATTACTATGAGAATGAACCGCACACCCCCACACCGTCGTTCCCGCGCAGAGCCTGCCCCCGTGCAGACGGGGGCAGGAACCCATCCCCGGTCGCTGCCACAGATCATGTGGCAACGGAGAATTCCGCGCCCATTTTCGTACCCTTATGTGGCCTTCGCAAGGCCATGGTGATTCCCGCGCAGAGCCTGCCCCCGAGAAGTCGGGGGCGGGAATCCAGGTGGGCGGTAGGGTATGTCCCTTCCGCAGGGAGCCAACTCTGGAAACGCCCCGGGCTCGCCGGTAACTGTTCAGTCTTCAGGGGATCTAATACCAATTTATTTTGAGCGCGCCGTAAAGCCGTCATTCCCGCGAAGGCGGGAACCCACTCCCTGGCCGCACATATACGGCGGCATCACGGTGACTTGGTATAAGTACAGCTACTCTATTGGCGACACTGCTGGTCGAGAAGATCTCACGAAAGCCTGGTGGCCATAGTTCGTAGGGGCAAACCCTAGTGGTTGCCCTGGTTGGGATCGGGCGCCCACAAGGGACGCCGCTACACGTTGGACAGTCTGCCAAATCGAAGCAGGCACATCCGTCTCATCAATTCTGAACATTTACGCTCGCCGTCTGATCGTTGTACGAAACTGAGATCGTGTGATAGAATCCGTTCAAACCAACCTCAAGGATTGCCGTTGATCGATAGGTCGCCCAAGTGGACATTCATCACCAATCATGGACTGGTGTTGAGCTACATCTTCCACAATCCCAGCCACACCGCAAGGGAGATAGCGAACCATGTGGGCATCACCGAGCGCACGACTCACAAGATCATCTCCGACCTTGAAGCGAGCGAGTACATCATGCGCCGCAAGAGTGGCCGCCGCAACCTGTACAGGGTCGACTCGACCCAACCTCTGAGGCACCACACGAAACAGGATGTGCTGGTAGAGGATCTGCTGCACGCACTGACCTCCCGACGAACGGACGACACCGGAGCCAATCCGCCAGCAACCGCCTAGCGACCCTCTCCAGCTCGCAAGCTCCCTGCCCTGCCCCGCGTTGACCGGCTACTGGCCGGGTGCTAGAATCGTTCCACCGCGGTGAGCGTGGCCAAGTTTGGTTAAGGCGCCAGGTTGTGGCCCTGGAGATCGAGGGTTCGAATCCCTTCGCTCACCCCACCACACCGCGCCTCAGCAGCGCAGGCCCTTCCGAAATGAGAGCCGCGCCTGCCGGGCGGTGTAGCGTGCGCCCGTAGCTCAGGGGACAGAGCATCGGTCTTCGGAACCGAGTGTCGCGGGTTCGAATCCTGCCGGGCGTGCCAAGCGTTGTCGTGGCTGTGGTCGACTACTTGGTACCATTCCTGGCCCGGCCTGGCAGCGATGCTGGCGTCTGCTTGATCGCGCTTCAGGCGATACGTGACGCAAAGTTCACCGATATGCTCTTCGGCGCAATAGAGACGGGTGGCAGCAAGGTCGAATGTGCTGTGGGCTTGTGGCCGACCGCCATTCGCGACCGAATTCGCGTCCCAACGACCTCTCCGACCGAGACCCTTGCAGAGGTCACGAATTTCCTCCTCCGACATCACCGAGCGACACCCCTTGAAGCCATCGGGGTCGGCTCGTTTGGACCGCTCGATCTGCGAGCCGACTCGCCCACGTTCGGGTACGTCACCACGACACCCAAGCCGGGCTGGCGGAACACAGACGTGGTTGGCCCCATCAGTGAGCACCTGAAGCTGCCCATCATGCTCGACACCGACGTGAACGCGGCGGCCCTCGGAGAGTGTCGCTGGGGAGCCGGGAGATCTCTCGAAAGCCTGGTCTATATCACCGTCGGCACGGGTATCGGAGGAGGAGCCGTCATCGGTGGCCGTCCGGTTCACGGCGTTAGTCACCCCGAAATGGGACACATACGCATTCCGCGGGATAATGACGCAGACCCATTCGACGGACTCTGCCCCTATCATGGAGACTGTCTCGAAGGACTGGCCTCCGGGCCCGCGATGGAAGCCCAATGGGGTATGCCCGCAGAGTCGCTGCCCGAAGACCACCGTGCCTGGGGCCTGGAAGCGGAGTATCTGGCAAGCGGGGTTGCCAACATTGTAGTAACCTTGTCACCGGAGCGGATCGTCATGGGTGGTGGGGTGATGAAGCGGCGCCACCTCTTCCCGTTGATCCGCGCGCGTGTGATCCAGATACTGCACGGCTACGGGGTGCCGGAGGGAGTCATGAACGCCATCGACGACTACATCGTTCCACCCGCACTCGGCGACGATTCCGGAATCGCGGGAGCGTTCGCCCTAGCCCGCCTGGCGCTCTGCACCGCGCAGGAAACCACATGACAAAGCTGCCCACGGCGGTCCTCGGAAGGACAGGAATCGAGGTCACGAGGCTCGGCTACGGCGCGGGTCACCGCAAGCCGATGACGGAACGCCAGAACCAGGACATGGTGCTCCGCGTCGTCGATTCTGGCATCACCCTGATAGACACCGCCAACGACTATGGGAACAGCGAGGAGATGATCGGCATCGCCATACCCGACAGGTACGGGACAGTCACAGTCGCTACCAAGTGCGGCTGCTCTCCTCGGGGACATGTCTGGACACGCGACAACCTGTTCCGCGGGGTCCACGAGAGCCTCGAACGCCTGCGGACGAAACGCATCGACATAATGCAGTTGCACGGCGCGAGCGCACGCGACTGCGAGGAGAACGGAACGGTAGAGGCGCTCTTGGAGATGCGGGATCAAGGCCTCGTATCCTGGATCGGCGCGTCGACCAACATGCCCGACCTGCCGACGTTCCTCGAATGGGGAGTGTTCGACATCTTCCAGCTCCCCTACTCCGCCCTCGACCGAAGGCACGAAGACTGGATCACGAAAGCCGCCGAGTCCGGGGCTGGTGTTCTCATTAGAGGGGGCGTGGCGCTCGGCGAACCCGGCGTCGGCAAGGGAAGCCCGTCCGAATGGCAGGCCTTCGAGCGTGCTGGCCTCGACGAGCTGCGAGAGGATGGCGAGAGCCGCACTACATTTGTCCTGCGCTTCGTGGCAAGCCATCCGTCGGCCCACTGCAACCTTGTGGGCACCACCAACCCCTTGCACCTGCGCGAGAATATTGAAGCGATGATACGAGGACCTCTCCGCGCGGACGTATACGCCGAGGCGAAGCGTCGTCTCGACGCGGTTGGGGTTGTCCCCTCGCCCACATAGGCTCAATGGGTACAGCGGCGAGGACGATTGGCAACCCGCCAATCCGCCCACCCTGCATGGGGGCTCTAGGCCAGGCCTGCGTTGTCGCAAAAGGCCATCAGGATCTCCCGTGACTGCGCCTCGTATATCGGAGAGTAGGCGACAAATTCCCGCAGGTTGGCCTCGAACGAAGGATCGAAGAGCGGGCCCATCTTCGTGTAGTCGTCCGCCAGCTCCCGGTTCCAGACCCGCAGCTCGTTGAGCGTGAGCTGGGGCTCGAACTGGAATCCGTAGGAGCTGCCGAATCGGAACGCAAGGCTCTGCTTCCTGAACGTCCCGTCCCGGCACAGCATGTAGCCGAATGCCAGCTCCGTAGCGCCGGGCGGCACGGTGAAGCACTCGCCGTGCAGGGTCGGCACCAGGGGCACGCGCAGCTTGCCGAATACCGGGTCCCGGCTCCCTTCCTCCGTGATCCATATCTTGCGAAGGCCGAACTCATAGCCGCCCGTTGGCCCGACCTCCCCACCCAGGGCCCGGGCCATTAGCTGTGCGCCCAGGCACACTCCGAACACCGGCACGCCGGAGGCCATAGCGTTGGCGAGGAACCTGCGCTCTGAACGCAGAGCGGGATAGGAGTCGTTGGCCGATAGTGGGCCCCCGAGGGAGATGATGAGGTCGATTTCCTCCAGTGTAGGCGGGTCGAACTCCTTGAACTCGGGCGCGCTTTCGAAGACGTTGAGAGGAAGGAGCTCGAAACCGCGGTCGACAAGGACCGAGGTATAGTTTTCGGCCAGGGTCTCAGCCTCCGCGTGGCGAATTATCAGTGCTAGTTTTGGCATACAGACTGCCGCCAAGCTACAGAGAAGCGGTACGCCTCACTCGACGTCCCCGGCTCCTTGCGGCAGCCGCCTGGCAGTCGCCTCAATCGTGTCCTTCAGCGTCCTGCTACGGTCGATGGCCTCTGGACTCTCGTCCGCGAACGACGTGGAGGCGAGAAGCCTGAATATCTCCGCAGCACCCTGGTGGAATCCGGGTGTCACCCCAGCCGCATCGAAGGTCGCAGCGATCTCTTCCATCTCCCCGATCCACCTGCCTGAGTTGGCGGGCAGTCCGGGTATTCCGGACTCCATGGCCGAAAGCGCCTCGCCCTGGCTGTACGCCAGCTCCTCGATCAGCTCGTCGTACAGGCCAAGTGACTGCGCGGCGGTCAGCATAGCCACACGGAGCGCGTTGGTACCTTTCGTCATCGAGGCGTAGCACATCTTTATGCCCGATGCTCTGCCGATACTGGGGCCCAGGTTCTTGACGGCGATGCCCTCGCTGTCAAGCTCGTCCATAAGGTCCGCGCGCGGGCCGGACGTGTAGATTCGAGGTACGGCCCCCCTGGCCGGTGAGCCGCCTATGATGCCGCCGTCGATGTAGTCTCCACCCGCCGCGCTGATGATGGAGGCCATCTCGGATGCCGACCCTGGGGACACCGCGTTGCAGTCGGCAAATAGCCGCGACGTTCCGGCGGCCCGCATCGCTTCCGCCACCTCCCTCGCAACACCCACCGCCTGGTCAGGGACCAGAATCGACATGACGAGGTCGGCCTGCAGGACCATGGCCTCCAGTGAGGGAACGTCGCGGAAGCCCGCCGTGGCCGCGAGGTCCCTGGTCCGCCGACTCCTGCCGGCCAGGCACGTAATCACCTCGTACCCGTGCTCCGCGAGCGCCTTGCCGACACCGTGGCCCATGTCTCCAGGGCTCAGGATAGCAATCGTCTCAATTCCCATTCGTCCACTCCCAAGCTGGTGTGTGTCCATACCCTGAAGTTGGCGGCATTATAGAGCCGGCGCATCCAACCGGCAATCGAGCTCACGATTACGATGGGACGGCATCGCTAAGAGCCCATGTCGACCAACGCGGTTTCGTGGCAGATTCGGATCTTGTGGTTCTCCGAGTAGGGCAACCCGAAATGCTGTCAGAGCCTGGCGTGGACGAGAGTTAAGTTCGGCAGATCGTCGTTGAACGCGGAGACGATACTACGGTGTGGGCATACACCTTCTCTATGAGCGGCAGGGTGCTAGGGGTGTCGTGCGGATCCAGGACGTTCGTCCCGGTAGGATAGGTGGCCGGGACGTCAGCGCAAGAACAACGCGTCGACCGATTAGCCGGAGGGCCGTGGGACGACAGTCGCGTACGCTATCGACTTAGGCCAGATCACACGCCAGCCAGCAGACATACCGCGCTACATTCGAAAGGGGTGAAGGCAGAAAGTTGAACAAGACCGCACCCAGTGGCCTGGTCTTCGACCTGGACAATACGCTTCTTGACAGGGCGACTGCCTTTGTCAGAGTTGCCGAGGACTTCTACGACGAGCATCTCCGCCTTGCTGCGTCCGCTACACGTGAGGAGGCAGTCGCGATGATGGTCGGGTGGGACGCTGACGGCTATTCGAGCCGTGAAGGGATGCTCAGCCAATGGCTAGGCGAGTGGCCCAGCATCGGTATGAGTCTGGAAGCGTTGATGGCGTGGTACCGCTCGGCAATGGAGCGACGAGTGGAGCCGGATGAGGACGTCAACGATTTCCTCGACCAACTGAACGAACGGCGGGTGCCATGGGGTATCGTCACCAATGGCAGGACAAGCCAGCGTGGCAAGTGCAGGGCGGCAGGCTTGAACAAGCTCGCTTCCTTCATCATCGTCTCCGATGAGGCTGGATACGCGAAGCCGGACCCCAGGATATTCCGTGATGCTCTGACCGCGACTGGACTGACAACGCCGGGCCAGGTCATGTTCGTAGGAGACAACCCCGTAGCCGACATTGACGGGGCCAGGCGCTTTGGAATGCAGGCTGCCTGGATCAGGCGGGGGCGACAGTATCCTTCCGACCTTCGCCCCCAGGCCACATCGTCGATCACGTCACCGAGCTTCGAAACATCGTGTAGATGGAGGTGCATCTCAATGCCCATCGATGTTCCGCGCGGACCTGGAGGTGCAGACCGCGGCAAGGCGGCGGTTCTTGGTGACCCCTGCTACCTGTGCGAGGTCATCGGAGGACGCGCGGACAAGGGTGTCGTGGAGGAGACCGACATGACGCTCACACTGGTGAACTGGGTCCAGTTCGAGCTAGGGCAAGTCTACGTCATCCCCAGGCGTCACGCCCCCACGCTGTTCGATCTGACGGACGAAGAGGCTGAGGCGGTGATCCACGCTGTCCGCAGGACGGCCGATGCCCTGGTTCGTGCGTACGATCCCGACGGACTCAACCTGATTCAGAACAACGGCGTTATCGCCGGGCAGAGCGCGCCCCACTTTCATATGCACGTTGTGCCGCGTCGGAAGTGCGGCAGCGACTGGGGAAACGGCCCTCCGCATATCGCAGCCATAGAGGGGAAGACTCCCACGAGACCTGGCCGCGACGTAATCGTCAGCCTGGAGAAGGAGCATGAGATCGCCCGCCACATAAGGTGGTTCCTCCAGTGAGACATGGCGACCGGGCGACAGCATCACCGCCAACTCGAAGGTCCGGTGTGGAGTGAGCTCAGATGTGCCACCCTACCGTCGCCCGACCCAGGCCCTTTATCTTCATCCCGCCTCAGCGACTGCGTCGGCAAGTAGGGCGATGCCCTCCCGGATCTCCTCCTCGTTGTTGTAGCTGAAGCACAGGCGGGCCTTGTTGCGGCCCGGGTCGGCGCCGGTGGCGAAGTTCGTGCCCAGGTCGTAGGTGACGCCTCGCTCCGCCGCCGCTCCCGCAGTGTCGACGAGGTCGACGTCGTCGGGCATCGTGAGCCAGGTATAGAGACCGCCCTCCGGCGTGCCCCAATCCGCCGTGCTCCCGAAGTTCTCCGCCAGGGAGGCGAGCATGGCGTCGCGTCTCGACCTGAGCACGCCGTTGATCCTGCCGAGATGGTCGTCCAGCCTGGTGACGGCGAATCGGTGGACGGCCAATGCGCCGTACTGGGTAACGCCGCGTGACCCCTTGATCGGCATGACCGTCTCCAGGAAGGGCCGCGCGGCTATGAGATAGCCTATCCGCATACCGGGCACCACAATCTTGCTGAAGGTGCCCGTATGGATCACAACCCCGGAGTCGTCCAGCGATGCGAGCGCCGGCACGTGGTCGCCCTCGAAGCGGAATTCCGCGATACCATCGTCTTCGAGTATCGGCACGCCCTTCCGCGTGGCTACGTCCACGATCTCCTGGCGGCGCTCTACCGGCATCGTCCATGTCTGGGGATTCTGGAAGGTCGGGATGAGGTAGATCATCTTGGGGCGCTTACCGTCGGCTATGGCCTGGTCTATGGCCGCCTCCAGGGCATCGGGGATCATCCCATCGGCGTCGCTGACCACACCCCTGATGTCCGCGCCGAATCTCCTCAGAGACCACAGGGTCCCGCCGTATACGAAGTCGTCGACGATGACCACGTCGCCAGGGTCGACGAGCGCCTCCGTTACGAAGTGGATCGCCTGGCCGGAACCCTCCGTGAGGAGAATATCGTCAGGGTCCACCGACATGCTGCGCCGCTCCGCCAGACGCTGGGCAACGAACTCTCTCAGGGGAGGATAGCCCTGTGTGTCGGGATAGACGGACGTCGTGGAGCCGACCTCGGCCAACGCCTCACCCATGGCGGCATGGGCCTCCATGATGGGCAGATTCGCCGGGTCCGGGTAGGACATCACGAACGGGTACTTGGGCAACTCCTTCCTAGCTCCAGGAAGCGGGGTGGGCTCCGGCGCCGTCTTGGCCCTGAGCGCCGCGAAATCAAGCTGAGAATTGTCCAATAGATTCCCCCTATGCGTACCGGTCGAATAATGTACCACACCCCGCCCGGTCGTCTTCCACAGAGAGGCGCTCAACGCGATCCAATGAGCTGCCAAATCTAGCCGGGCCTTGGCTCGCGTATGCCAGTTCCCGACTGCTATCAGGTATAGTTCGGCGGTACGCTCAGATACTGACCACAGGAGAGTCGATTCAAATGGCAAGAATGTCGATAGAGGAGCTACGGGAGCAGGTCCCGGTAACGAAAGAGGTAGGGTACTTCCAGACGGGCACTTATGGGCCGGCGATGGCGTCGGTGGTGAAGGCCGTCCAGGAATCGATGGAGTATGAGGCCATACACGGCCCGGCGCGGCCGGCCACCCGGCAGTTCATCATGGAGAAAGAAGAGGCGGCGAGGGGCAACCTTGCCGAGCTTCTGCATGTGAATCCCGACGAGCTGGGCCTGGGCTCGAACACGACCCGGTCCATGCAGCGGGTACTGCGAAACATCGATTGGCAGGAGGGCGACGAGTTCGTCACTACATCGGTCGAGCACGTCAGCGCCGCCGATGCCTCCCGGGGCCTGGAGCAGGAACGCGGGGTCGTCGCCAAGGTGGTCGACGCGGACGAGAGTGACGCCGCGTTCCTCGAGTCACTCGACGGCGCGGTAACGGAGCGCGCCAAGCTTCTGCTGATCAGCCACGTGGCCTCGCCTGACGGCCGCGTGATGCCGGTACGGGAGGCAGTGGACATCGCCCACAACAGGGGCGTGCCCGTCCTAGTGGACGCCGCCCAGTCCATCGGCCAGTTCCCGGTCGACGCGCCGGCGTTGGGCTGCGACTACCTCATCGGGTCAGGACCGAAGTGGCTGCTTGGCCCGATGGGCAGCGGCTATGTGTGGGTGGCGCCGGACCATACCGACGACTTCAGACCCTACTTCACACCCGACGTGGGCGCATGGAGCCAGCCCGGCGCGCCGAGGGAAGAGCCTACGGCCCGCGCCAGGGCCGAGTTCGGCACCTACAACCACCCGCTGGTCATCGGCCTGGGGACGGCCGCGCGGACTCTGATGGACGTGGGCCTGGACGTGATCAGGGACCATGTGGCCGTGCTGTCGAGGAAGCTCCGCGAGGCGATGCTGGACACGCCCGGAGTCAACGTGCTGACACCGCTGGAGCCGGGCAAGTCGGCGGGCGTAACGACGCTGTCGTTCGACGACCACTCCGACCAGAACCTGCAGGACCTGATCGCGTGGCTGGACGCGGAGCGGAATATCCTGGTCAAGTTCCAGTGGCTGTCCGCGCCGCTGCGCCCGGGTCACTCGGGAATGCGCATCTCGGTCGCAGGGTTCAACATCGAGGAGGAGATACAGCACCTCGTAAACTCGCTGCGAGAGGGCGTGAGTAGGCAGGGCGAGTAGCAGTCCCTTCTCCCCTGGCGGGAGAAGGCTAGGATGAGAGGGACCAAGGGAGTCACCCTCACCTCAATCCTCTCCCGCCGAGGGCCCGTCGAGGGAGAGGAGGGGGTCGTCAGCCCTGGCGGCCTCTCAGGCGCGGTTCCAGAACGTCGAGCAGCCAGTCGCCTAGGAGATTGGCCCCGAGCACGACCAGCATGATGGCCACTGCCGGGAAGCTCAGGTGCCACGCGACCGTCATGTAGTCCCGGGAGTCGGCGATCATCTTGCCCCAGGTGGGTACGAGGGTGTTGACGCCGAGCCCCAGGAAGCTGAGGGCCGCCTCGGTGAGGATGCCGCCGAAGGACAGGCTCGCGGCGACTATGGCGGGCTGAATGGCGTTGGGCATGATGTGGCGGAGCATGACCCTCAGGTCGCTCGCTCCCAGTGAGCGGGCGGCCTGCACGTAGTTCCTCTCTCTCAGGCTCAGCACCTCGCCGCGGATCAGCCGGGCGAAGCCGACCCAGTTCCCTATGCCCAGGAAGACGATCATGTTCAGGAGCCCGCCGCCCAGAAACGCAATGACCGCGATCAGCAAGACGAGGAACGGTACAGCCGTCTGCGTGTCCGCGATCCGCATGATCACGTCGTCGACCAGCCCTCCCCCTATAGCCCGTCAGCAGCCCAAGGAACACGCCGGACGACATCCCAATCACGACGGCCGCGATTCGCTACATGCGGCCGAACTTCTCCAGGACGTGCCAGAAGTCCAGCTGCTCGACGCCATGGGTCCTGTAAATGCCCACGGCGTCCGCGCCGTTGTCCTTGGCAACACGCCCCGCCTCCAGCATCAAATCGGGATTCTGGAAGCTGCCGGGGTGGTAACAGGACAGCTCGGCGATGACTCGGCAGCGGCCGTTGACGACGTCCGCCGCGTGTTTCATCTGCCTGGCAAGCGCGTCCAGGTCAGAGTTGGTGCGGAACCAGAAGAACAGCTCGTCGAACGCGCCAGCATCTACCCATGCGGGCCAGTCGTGAAGCAGTTTGACGTAGTCGCCGGCTTCGCCTGCGATCATCGTCGCGGAAAACACTGCATCCGGCTTGGCCGCCTTGACGGCGTCCCGCGCCTCGACCATGTAGCGCGTTACGTAGTCGGCCCGGAACTGCACCCAGTCAGGGTCGTCGTTCGGGATCTCCTGGGGATTCCTGCCGTGTGCTTCCTCGAACTTGGAAGCGACAGCCTCCTCGTAACCGTAGGTGACCACGCCGTTCTCGTCCTCGTTGCCAAGCACGAATTCGACCTGTACTCCGGTCCCGTCCATCTCTTCGAGCACATCGACGAACTGCTTGGTCTGCTCGGCTCTGACCTCCGGGAAGGCCAGGCTGAGGTACAGGTCCTCACCGGGCTGAAGCGTGTACGATCGCTCCTTCCCAAAGCTCCGGTACCCGGGATGGGCCCGGGCAAAATCGGTCATCGAAGTATCGACCTTGGGGTTGTCGTAGATTGGGCTGTGAGCCTCGAGGATCGCCCTTGCCTCGGGGGCATCCACGGGCGGACGCAGGAAGTCGAGGGACCATCCCCAAGTCACACGGGCCCAGCCGTGGCGAGGGAAGGAGTTGTAGTTGACGTAGGGGTGGACGTCTATCCCGTTGCTGCGGGCAACCTCTGTGAGGATTCGGGTCTTGTCGCCCCCAATGATTCTGGATACGCCGGCGTCGACGCACTTGCGCATCCACACTTCTATGTCGTCGCGGAAGGACGGTTCTAGGGGACCGCTGGGCACTACGGGCGGCCCCCACAACATAACCTCTGTCAAGTCGGCCTCCACCACAAGATAACTATGTTTGTCACGCGGCTCTCGCCGACCGCTCCCAACCTGCGGCTTGCGCCGTACCGGCCACGCACAAGAAAATATGCTAGTGTCGTCCTTCCAATCTGTCAACCGCTCTAAGGACACCCAAATCCACCACCTCCATCATTCCCGCGACGAGCCTGCCCCCGAGCAGTCGGGGGCGGGAATCCATCCCCGGCCAGGTGCACAGCCATAGACTCAGAGCAGTCCGTCACGCCGCCCGTGCAAATCAGGTGGTGGATCTGGGGGACATATTCGGGCAATCGCATTTTGACGGCGCCTATGTTCTGAAACAAGTGAATCTGCGCTATAAAGCTCCCTTCGCCGACGTTAAGAGGGTCCGAAAGCGCCAGAAACAGCGTCCAAGTGTTCAAACCCTGTGGTGATTTCAGGCCATTGCAGAGGGAAGACACCCCCGAACAAGCCCGAAAATCAAAATGCGATTGCCCTGGGTCATATGGAGGGCGGTCGCATCTTCATTCTGTGCGTCCCAACTGGTCGGCCCTCCCGGACTGGGCGGAGTTCGGCAGGCCTAGGTACCAGTCTGGGCGCACGAGGAGAGGATATGCGGCTGCCCTTAACCTCCCTGTCCTCAGCCCACGAACCTCGCCGCGGCCATTGTGACCACAGCCACTGTGACGAGCGCCGCCGTAAGGCGGGCCAGCAGGGTCGCCCTGTCCGACAGGCGGTCCACCTCCACTCCTTCTTCCGTCCCGCGCAGCTTCTTGAGCGCCGACAGCGCGAACACGCCCGTCGTGTGCGCGATCACCGACGTTATGAGACCAATCGTTATGGCCCACCCCCAGCCGGTGTCGAAGAGGTCGTCCAGCCGCTTCAGCCTGATCACGAGGGCTATCCCAACAAGGATTGTGACGGCCCCTCCCCCCTCCAGCACGACGCGGAGCGGCAGGTAGAGCGCCCCGGTGACCCTGCGATGGACATCCGTCCCGAGTGCCCTCAGACGTGGGTCCAGGATGGCTGCCAGGAAGATGGCCGATCCGGCCCAGATGACGCCCACCAGTATGTGCACCACGCGAATCACGACCAGTTCGAAGTTCATTTCGTGTTCCCCTCCCAGGCAGCATGGCAATCCGAACGGTTAGACCGCGTGCTCGGCAGCCAGGCTGGTTATGTCCCTCCATCCATAGGATACCTCTACGAGGTCTGCGCCTCCAACTGCGATGGTCTTCCGGCCAACCTGCTCGCCTCCAATGGACTCATAGAACCGGCGGGCGGGGTGGTTGTCTTCCAGCACCCACGCTAGCATCGAGTCGACGCCATCGGACAGCAGCCGCCGAGCCACTGCGGAGGCAAGGACACGCCCTGCTCCCTTGCGCTGGTGTTCTTGCAGCAGGTAAATGGCTTAGAGCTCGCCCAGGTAGGTCCTGTCGCCTTCTCGCTCCGGCCCTCCCCCGGCAAAGCCGACGATCTCGGCGCCATCTGTCTCGGCAACGAAGTTGCACTCGGAGGGCCGGTTACTCGCCAGGATTCGGGACCACGTCGCTTCCCTCTCCTCGCACGACAGGCCTGCCAGATACTCGTCCAGCACGATGCCGGCGTATGTAGTCCTCCAGGCATCGACATGGACCCTTGCTATGGCGCCGGCATCCGCCGGAACCGCTTCCCTTATCCGTATGTCCAACCCCTTGCAGCTGCCTCCACGAATTGGCAGGCGCCCCGCGGCTGCGGCAGCTAGCCTGCCGGGACAGGCTCCGGGCCGTCGACCTCCGCTCCCCGCTCCAGAGCGACGCCGATCAGGTCCACGAGCCGACGGGCCGACTCGCGTGTCAGCTCGACCGCCACGCGGTCGCTAAGACTCCCCGACTCTTTCACGAAATCGATATTCAGCGTGTGCTCGATCGTCATGTGGGCCGGGTGGTCATACGATACGTTGATCCGGTCGACTCCGATCCAACCGGTCGTGCCCTTACCGCTGCCGACGATGGCAGCCTGTTCGGTGATCATGGTGCACATTGCAGTCCTCCTTCGTGGTGCGGGCGATGACCCCTAGGCGAGATGCTTCGCCAGGAATACGAAAATCTTCTGCCATCCGTCCACGGCCTGCTCCTGGCAATAGACGGCTCTGTCGTAGTAGAAGAAACCGTGCCCGGCGCCGGCGTACATGTGGAACTCGTACTCCTTGCCGTGCCGTTTCAATGCCTCTTCGTGGAGCGCGACCTGCTCCGGCGAGGGGCTGGAGTCGTCCTCCCCAAACAGGCCGAGGACCGGACAGGATAGGTCTGCGGTGTAGTCGATGGGCGCCGTCGGGGTCTTCGGCGTCAGCTCGGACTCTGCCATGACGACACGCCCGCCCCAGCAGTCGACCACCGCATCGAAGCCCTCGACGCGCGAGGCCGCCAGCAGGACGTGGCGCCCGCCCGAACAGGTCCCGAACGCGCCAACCTCCCCGCTGGAGTTGGGCAGCGAGCGAAGGTAGTCCATGGACGCGGCGAGGTCGCCCACCACCTCGTCGTCGTCCGCTCCGCCCTCCGAGCGAGCCCTCGCGGCAACGTCGTCGGGGGTGCCGTGGCCCGTGCGGTGGTAGAGATCGGGAGAGATGGTCGCGTAGCCGTGGTGCGCGAACTTCCGGGCCGTCTCGCGGTACCACTCGTCCCACCCGGGCATATGGTGGGCGAGCACCATGCCCGGATGCGGCCCCGGCCCCAGCGGCCGCGCCAGGTACGCGTTCACCACGTCGCCGCCGTGGCCCCGAATAGTGATGGTCTCGGCAATCATGCCCTCATACATATCGGTCGTATACATGGAACGCCTCCATCTTAGGATTGAGCAACGAATTGGGCACTAAAGGAAGGAGGTGACTTCTGGAGTCTCGGTGGCAGAATGGTGAAGAGAAGTTTCGCCAGTTCCACATCGTTGCGGGTTTGGCACTCCCAAACAACTAACACCGTCCAGCCTTCCTGTCGCAAGGCCATATGATTTTCCTTATCTCTGGTCACATTGCGCTGAAACTTTTGACTCCAATAATCGATATTGGTCTTCGGGGTTGAGGTGTACCGGCATTCTGGGTGCCGATGCCAGAAGCAGCCGTTGATGAACATTGCCGTCCTATGGCGGCGCATCACTATGTCTGGCTTGCCTGGCATTCCATTCACGTGGAGGCGATAGCGATACCCTGTCCGATGCATCATCGATCTGACTCGCAACTCGGGTGATGTATCCTTGCCCCGCACTTGGCGCATAACCCAACTGCGATGTTCTGTTGTTTCCAACCGCCAAGCCTGATTTGGGAGAGTATTACCTCTATAGCTCAAATGCCGAACACCAGTTCTCCGATTGCCGTGGCCATCTGCGCCGCCAGTAGAGGCGGTACCGCATTACCTACCTGTGTGAACTGCCTAGCGGTCGATCCGACGAAGACATAGTCGTCTGGGAAGGTTTGCAGTCGAGCACACTCCCGGACACTAAGGGTACGCGGTATTTCTGGATGAAGATGAGAACGGCCTCCGCCCCTGGTGCCCCCGGCGATGACGGTCTTAGATGGTAGGCTTGGGTCAAGCCTATCAACGCGCCCGAGCTTCTCCCTTTGCCCATAGTCCAGCGTACTATATCGAAGCACTGAACTCAATCTGTGCGCCCTGATCTCAGTGTTCGTGAAGCACCCTTGATCTCGGGGCAATACAGACCCACAGCCGATGAGCACGTCGGAGCCCTGCGGGAAGGTGAACCTCTTCCCATTCCTTGTTCCTAGGACAAACAGGCGTTCACGAAACTGAGGAATTCCAAAATTCGCCGAGTTGACGACGGCTGGTTCTTCAACTGTGTAGCCGCGTCGACTCAGTCTCTCGATCATTCGTCCGAGTTGCTTCCCTCCATCTAGTGCGCGTAAGCCGGGCACATTCTCAATTACGAAACACGTTGGTTTGAAATAGTCAATGAGATGAGCATAGTCAAACAACAATCCGCCCTCAACGTCGTCGCTAAAACCAATTCGCTTGTAGTTGCCCCCTTCCTTAGTGAAGCGCTGACTAGCAGCGACAGAGAACGGCTGACAGGGCGGCCCACCAACAAACACTCCTTCAAAATGCCTACCGATAACTCTCTCTAGTCGTGAGATCGTACCTTCCACATCAGAAACGTCACCCGAGCTTGTGGGTGGCCCAAACACGTGCCAGGTGGGACGGTTTTTCCTGAGGGTCTTGCAGAAACGCTCGTCAAATTCAAAGGCGGCCGAATGCTGAAAACCAACCGCCTCAAAGCCGAGATCAACTCCTCCACACCCCGTGAAAAAGCTGACAAACGGAATGTCGTTTGGAAGTCTACGGAAGTCCTCCAGTGCCCTAGGTTTAAGTCCAGCCCACCGTCTGCCTTCGCTATTTTGGTAGACCAAATCATCAATTCCCAACCCATGTGCTTCCAGCGTATCAGTAAGCTCCCAATTCTCGGATTCAGCCAGAGCGAAGAGCCCTGCTTGTTCTTCGTACGTGAGCTTCCCATTCGTCGCCCTGTGTGGTTTTGCGGACACGGGAGCTACTTCCTCACTATCAACATCCGGGCCTTGTCGTAAATCCTGCGAGCCTCACCTTTGTCAGAAAAGTCGTCTTTGTGACCACATTCCAAGTATCGATCGTAGTACCTGTGAACTGATCGGTGGCAGGTAGGGCAAATGGCTATAAGATCATTAAGCAGCGTACCCGTACGTGAATCAACACGGGTCCCTGAGGACAGTGGGAGGACATGGTGCATATCGAGGATCCTGTCAGTCCAAGGATACTTGGTGTGTGTGTCCGTTCCACATGCATCGCACACCGACGTGGGCCGTGTGCGAAAGAACAGAGTGCGAAGTCGAGAATTGCGTTCGATGACCGTATGCGATCTCTTCACTTTGCTACCTTCCACAAACCCACTGGTCAATTCATCCGAAGTGGTTGTAGTCGGATAATCGAAGAAGTCATGCACACTGCCATCTCTAAAGTTGGAGGCCACGCGCTGAATCTCCCCGTTGCCGTCCGGTAACCTGGGACCGTCAAGAGGCTCAATCGCCTTAAAGACTTCGGCTGCATCCTCCTGACTGAGAGTAGCCACAATTACGTTTCTGTGCGTGTGAAGGTAGGAGAGTTGGCAGAGGAACTTGATACTTTCCCTACCTTGCCGGAATTTGTCACGACTCTTGTACGCTTGGGCGGCACCGTCATAATCTTCCCAGTCGTCGAGTAAGGCTACGAACTCGCCTTCATTCTCGTCGCCAGTAAAGCTACTGGTGATGTATGCTCCTATTATCTCGTTTATTGTGCTTTCGCTGATTCCTAGCGTAGCAATCTTTGACAGAATATACTTCAGGGAGAATACCAGAGGGTGTCTGATTTTCCCATGGCTATTCCAATTGGACAGCGCCGGCGACGGAGAAGTAGTGGCTTCCACCAAGAAATGCAGGTATTCATCGCAAGTTACAGCACCATCTATAGCCAAGATGCGGGCAACGTCAGTAGGCTCGGCTACATTATCAATGTCACTGGCAAGGAAGCAGAGTTTGAAGACACGGGCATAGTTTCTCCATGGAGTGTAGTCCGGATAGTCAGGGGGAAAGTCTAAACCTGTGTCGTGTCGTATGGTCTTTGCTGGTGTGTTCTTCAGATCGTGGTTGACGGCGAATCGAGACACCGTCCTCAATTCATCGAATTGGAAGTAGCGCATCCTGCCCTGTTCCCAATTCCACATATGCCATCACCAGCGAAGAATTCATGCCGCATGTTAGCAGATCAGTTAGGCCATGTAAAGTAGCATCGGAGGGTTGGAAGCTGCTATTGTGGCCGTCGGAAGTTGCGCGCGAGCTCGGAGACGTACCGATGACCGAGGCCGTCCGAGTTGTCGCCCAGCCAGGCGCTGAGACTTGTCGTGCCCGTCGGCGGGTCGTCGGACGTCAGCAGGCTGGCCATGAGGCCGTCGATCTCGTCCCGGGTGAGCACAACGTCGCGGATGAACATGCCGACGAGCCTGGTCAGGGCCAGACCTACGGATGGTGACGTGTGTATGAACCGGCAGCGCGACCCCACCGCGTCGGCCAGGAGGCGCAGCAGATCCTCGAAGGTAAGGGTCTCGGGCCCGACGGCGTCTCTGACGGTGTCCTCCATCTGGGAACCGGCGGCGACTGCGAGGGCGGCGAGGTCGTCGACATATACGGGTCGAACGAGGTAGTCGCCGCTCCCGACGATGGGGAAGACTGGGAAGCGCCGGATGGCCCACGCCATGTTGTTCAGCAGCACGTCCTCGGCGCCGAAGACCAGGGTCGGCCTGACGATGGCATAGGGGACGCCCAGCCCCTTCAGGGTCTCCTCCACGCGCCCCTTGCCCCTGAAGTACGGCAGCCTCGACCCGGACGCGGCGTTGGTGATCGAGACGTGGACGATCCTGCTTACGCCGGCATCCCTGGCGGCCTCGAACAGCCCCCTGGAGTTCTCGGCGGCGCGCTCGAAGGTCGTCTCACCTCGCGCGAATCGAATCCAGTAGGTGTTGTAGAGCACGTCCGCGCCCTGCATCGAGCTGCGCAGCCCGTCGCCGTCGGAGAAGTCCAGGGGCGACACCTCAACGCGTCCGTCGAATGGGTCCTCCCGATCCGGGTGCCCCGTCAGGGTCCTTACGCGTACGCCCGCGTCGAGCAGGCGCCGGGCGATATACCTGCCGGTGTAGCTGAACGCCCCGGTGACTACGGCTGTGCTAGGGTGAGTCACTGTGTCCTACTCCCGGTCAAATTCCCTCCGCATACGCCGAATGGAAGATGTCCACGCCGGCGCGGAAACCCATATCTGAGTCCCGAACGATCGCTACCGGGCTCGCGAACCCGGCGAATCCTCCCTGCACGTGGTCGCCGCCGATGACGTAGAGCCGGTGCCCGCGTCCTTCGAGCTCCGCCACCACCTCTGCAGGCAGTCGCGGGTCCACGCTCGTGACCGCCAATGAGCAGTCGACACGGGGCGAGTCTATCGCCTCCTGCGGGCCCATGCCGAAGTCGACGACCTTCGAAATGAGTTGGGTAACGCAGTTCGTTATGCGCCGTCCGCCCGACGCGCCCACGGCCATCCGCACCCCGTCCGGACCCATCACCAGCGCCGGCGTCATGTTGTTGAGCGGGTACTTGCCCGGCATGATCGAGTTGACCCGCCCAGGAATCGGGTCGAACCACATCATGCCGTTGTTCATCACCACGCCGGTGCCCTTCGGCACGAACCCGGAGCCGAACCCGCCCATCAGCGTATTCGTGAGCGACACCGCGTTGCCCTCGGCGTCCATCACGCAGAGATGCGTCGTCCCGGAATCGAGTGCCGGGACGCTGGCCGGCACCCTTTCGCCCGGCGCGCTGGGGTCGAAGGCCCAGGGGTCCCCCGGCTCGATGGGGCCCAGGCGACGCTCGTCGATGAGACCGCGCCGCAGGTCAGAGTAGCCGTCGGAGACCAGGCCCTCCCACGGAACATCGGCGAACGCCGGGTCCGCCATGTACACATACCGGTCCGCGTAGGCCAGGCGGGCGGCCCAGATGTATGCGTGAAGCGCCTCGGCGGAGTTGTGGCCCATCGACCTGACGTCGAATTCGTCCAGCACACGCAGGGTCATCGCCGATGTCGTCCCCGCGCACGCGAAGGGCGGCACCCGAACTGTATGCCCGGAGTAACCGAACTCGAGGCCCGAGTCCCATACGAACGGGCGGTACTCGGCAAAATCTTGCTCAGAGACGATCCCGCCGCACGACCGGATGTCGGATGCGATCGCGCTGGCGATGCCTCCGGAGTAGAACGCCCCCGGTCCGTCCCGGCCAACCGCCTCTAGCACGTCGGCCAGGTCCGGCTGTTTGAGGAGCGCCGGGCTCATCACGTCGCCCGTCGGCAGCTGTCCGCCCGGCATGAATATGCTGCGGAGCTCGTCGAACTCGAATAGCCGCGATGCCATGAGTCCCATAGAGTACATGTTGTGCCATCCCGGCGAGTGGCCGTCCCTCGCCAGCGACACGGCCGGGGCGACCACGTCTTCGAGCGGCAGCTTGCCGAGCAGTCTGTGAGCCTCACACAGACCGGCGACGGCCCCGGGCACTGCGATCGACCTCGGCCCCTCTAGGTTCTCGTCGTCGACCACCCCGGCCCAGCCGAAGTTGCCCACGGAGGCCTCGCCTGACAGCTCGTACATGGCCGGTCGCGCTGCGAGCGGCCCCTTCATCGGAAATCCGACCACGCCTCCCCTCTCTCCGACCTGGTAGACCAGGTATCCGCCTCCACCTATGCCGCTGGACGCCGGCTCGACCACGCCCACTGCGAAGCAGGCCGCGACCGCCGCGTCGACCGCGTTGCCCCCCATCTCGAGCATCTGCACGCCCGCTCTAGTCGCGTGAACGTCCTTGGTCGCGACCATGCCATGCGGCGCGCTCGCCTCGGTCTTCGCAATGGTCGTGCGTGTCGGTACAGCGTTCATCTCATCGCTCCGGTATTGATGCCAATGTGGGTCTGCTGAGATATGTGGTGTTCATTGCAACAGGGCTCCCCGACAGGGAGCAAGCTCGGCGCTCCCTTCACGAAGTCGCGGGTCGACGCCCCTGTCAGCGACATGGGACATGGGTTAGAATAGGACGCATAGTGCGCAAAGGAGAGATATCTGCGGTGGGAACATTCAGTTGGCCGTTGCGGATTTCCAGCATGGACGGCATGCACGCTCGGGACATAGAAGCGACGGTAGATACCGGTGCCGCATACACTACGCTGCCCGCC
Source organism: Dehalococcoidia bacterium (assembly GCA_965222445.1). Lineage (GTDB taxonomy): Bacteria > Chloroflexota > Dehalococcoidia > Lucifugimonadales > CAJWER01. The sequence goes on from CBDCTY010000002.1 coordinate 550,087, forward strand.
CGGCTGCTGCGTGAATTGGGGATCACGCCAATGGGCAAACGTAGATTCCTGCTGGCCGACGGACGACGGATCGATATGGACTACGGGGAGGCCCGGGCAAGCGTCGACGGCGAGAATGTCACTACTCTCGTGGTCTTCGGAGAAGACCATGCTCCAGCCCTCCTTGGGGCTTATACCCTGGAGGGTCTGGCCTTGGCGGTGGAACCGGTAGAACAGCGACTGGTCCCGACCCATCTCATCATGTACTAGTTTCTTGTATATCACCGTACTCTTCCGCTGAGAGCCACCCCCCGCCCTTGACTTGATGTCTCCTAGGTACATGTCGTTCCAGTCTGTCTTTGCCTACGGCCTCGGCGCTGGGCCGAGCACCTTGTACTTCCTGTCCGCCGTCCACTCGGCTGCCGGCAGCACCTCCACGACCACTCTTGACAGGCCCACCACCTCGCCGTCAGCGTCGAAGCTGTAGTCGTTCCCGATAGCGCCGCTCCAGGTGATCGCGTACATGCAGTCGCGGAAGCCGTCCGCGTCCTGGTCGTCGTTCGTCTGCTTGAGGCACTCGGCCGCGATGTACACGTCGTCGTACGCGGAACCCAGGTGCCACGGCAGCGTGACATAGTTGTATCGGTCCCTGAAGCTCCCCAGGACCTCCTGCGCCTTCTCGTTCTCAGGGTCGAGGTCGGCGGTGATGGCCTTCATCCCCGTAGCCGCGTCGCCTGCGATTTCGAGCGCGGTCGTCCCCACCGAGATCGTCTCCGCGTAGATTGGTCCTTCGTAGCCCAGCTCGCGGGCCTGCTTGACGATGGTCCCCGCCGAGAATTCAGACTGCGGCGCCAGGTGCAGCGCGTCCGGATTCGCCGCGAATAGCTTCCCGAGCTGCGACCTGAAGTCGGTGACATCCGTTGCGTACCGCTCCTCGGCCACCACCTTCCCGCCGCGCTCCTCGAACTGGGCCACCGAGGTGCGCCTCACTCCCTCGGCGTAGTCGGTAGACTCTGTGATGGTGGCCAGCGTGCGTACCCCGTCCGCCCACAGGGCGTTCCCCGTGTCGATACTCACCTGAACGTCGCTGATCTGCGTCCTGAAAATATAGTCGCCGGCCTTGGCTATGTCGGGGTTGCTCGCCAGCCCGGAGAAAAGGATGGTCCCGTCAGCCTCCGCCAGCGGGGCCGCCCCCAGCATTGCGCCGCTGCACGAGGTTCCCAGGATGATCTTCACCCCCTCCACGTCGGTCAGCTTCTTGTAAGCGGTAATCGCGTCCTGGGCGCCGCACTTCGAGTCCTCGACGACGAGCTCCAGCTTTCGTCCGTCGATGCCGCCCGCGGCGTTGATCTCGTCGGCCGCCATCTGCTTGGCCTGGTTGGCCACCGTGCCATAGGTCTCGCCCGGGCCCGACAGCGATTCCATCACGCCGATCCTGAACGGGCCCTCCTGTCCATCGTCACCGCCGCTGCAAGCCAGGGCCGCCAGCGCCAGAATCGGCACCAGCCCGAAAACGAGGAATCGTTTGTTCCGAGGCCTTACCAAGAGGCGCCCCTTACTTGAGAACCCTCTCTATAGTACCAAACCGAGCGGCACATCCTAACGGACTCTACAGTAACTTTTCAGGTTTGAGGGAGAGGACTTAGCCTCTTCCCCCTGAGGAGACCTTTGCACAACCATCATTCCCGCGCAGAGCCTGCCCCCGAGAAGTCGGGGGCGGGAATCCAGGAGGGCTCGGCCAGCTTGGATTGCGTCGCTTAGGGTCCCCTGTGTTGCTCTGCTCAGAGAGTTACGCAAAGGTCTCCATTTGGGGGGAAGATTGAGATGGGGGATCTCCGCTTGACATAGAGGGACTCTCCTCAGATCCCACGAAGACTGAACTGTTACACTCTACAGCGTCGGCCGTACCGTCGCCCCGAATCGAGAATGGACGGCGCCCCGTGTCGAATCCCCCCTCTAGCTGTTCCCTATGCGCTGTTCGAGCCGTTGCAGCGCGTCTCGCGTGGTGCGGATCTCGCGCAGCATGCTCCTCCTTCGACACGGCCTGCTCCAGGTCCCGGAGTTCAGCTTCGCAGCGTATTGATGATGATGATCGCAATTATGCTGGACTCGAAGGCCGGCGCCTCGGTCAGCCTCCGGGACGTTTCCGTCAAACTGTTCATTGACGTGCGTCTCGACTCTCTTGCGGTATGTCCGATAGCCAGACGGGCACCAAGGCGGGGTTGCGGGGTGGAGCAGCCAGACCCTCCACTCCGGACACAGTGAGCGGGCTACAGCTTGAGCAGCCGTGCGGCGTTGCCGCCTAGCACCAGCCTCTGCTCGTCTTCCGACAGGTCGCTGTCCAGAACGAACCCCCACCTGTGGGCGAAGTCGTCGAGGGGCGCGTCGGTGCCCCACAGGACCCTCGTCGGCCCCAGCGCTTCGATAGCCTCGGCCATGTACCAACGGGTATTCTGCGTCGAAGCGGTCTCGATGTGGAAGTTGGGGTAGCGGGCCAGGTCCCTGAACTTTCCGGGGCTGCTGCTGCCGTGCGCCATGATGAACGGCACGCGGGGAAACCGCGCGATGACCTCTTCCGAGACCACGCCGTGCCAGAGCACAGGAAGCTCGCGCTCGTTCAGGTACGCCCAGACCTGTGTCCACTGGTCGTCTAGCGGATCTATGGGGAACGGCGTGTAGCCGGGGGCGGCCACCATCTGGTGAACCTTCAGGCCACTCATCCCGAGATCTTCGATGCACCGCCTCAGCTCGTCGGCCATCGGCCTGGGCTGGTATGGGTTCAGGGCCGCGAATCCGATCAGCGCGTCCGGGTGTTTCTTCACGGCGGCCGATACCTGGTCGTTGCCCTCGGCGACGTCCGGGTTGAGTATCCCGTTGATGCAGGCCTTGGAAACGCCCGATCGCCTGATGGCGTCGACGATGCCTTCCTCCGCGGCGGGGAGGTGCATCGTGAGCCACTTGCCCCAGTGGACATGCACGTCGATGATCAGGACGTCGTCGAGCGGGTCTCCGGCCAGCGCCCTTTTCAGAATCTCGCTCTGCGTGTTCATAGCGTCACGTCCTTCAGGAGCGACCTCATGTTGTCGCCCGCGATCTTCCGCTTCGCCTCTTCGCTTATGCCTGAGTAGATGATCTGCAGCATGCTCTGGAGCGGAGTGAAGTAGGGGTAGCGGGAGCCGTAGACGACTCTCTCAGGGCCGAAACGCTCCACGATCTTCTCAAGCGTTCCCATTGTCTGGTTGCCTGCCAGCTCCAGGAAGAAGCCGTCGAACCGCTCCCACAGAGCGTAGAAGTACCGCTCGTGGTACTCGATCTTGGGCAGCACCAGGACAACCTTGATCCCGGGCCACCCGTCGAGTATGTCGATGATCCAATTGAACTGAACGCCGTGAATGTCCGCGTAGTCCAGAATCAGCACCGGGCGATGCTCTGCCACGCGGTCGAAGAGCGGCCCCATCAGGAACGGGTCGGGCCCGGGTACGAAGGGCTGGACGCCGAAGAACATCTTGAGGATGCGCGCGTCGTTTTGGCGCATCAGCTCGACCATCTCGTCCGGTGTGGGCGCCTCCCCCGTGTGGTGAGGGCCGACCATCAGGACCGGGTGGAGCCTGTCGTGCTCGGCAATCTCGTCCAGCAGTACGCCGTTGCCCTCCCTGAAGTCGTACTGCTGCGCCTTGAAGTGGTACACGGTTGACTCAGCAATACCGACCTCGTCCATCTTGCGCAGCAGGGCAATGACGCTTGGATCGTGGCCCGGAGGCGGGTTGTAGTATTGTCCTACGCCGCAATTGGCGTCGAAGAAGTTGAGCGGATGTATTGGCAAACGTAGCCTCCGTTCAGGAATTGCCGCTTTACTGCGACTCTGCAAGCTCGGCCAGGCGCGCCCCATGGGTTGCCACCTTCGAGAAGGCTTCGGCGACCTGCCGGACCCACTCGGGACTGGGGTCCACCGGCGTCGACAGCCAGAACCGTGTCTGGTGGATGCGCTCGCTTGCGGGTAGCGAGCCGCGTGACATGGGCCGGCGGGTCTCCCCCGGCAGGTCGGCCCAAGGGCCACCGACGCCGTCGAAGTCGAAATCGCTGAACAGCGGCTCGAGGTGCATCGCCCCATAGCCGTAGGGCGTGATCTCCGGCGTCGTGGGCACGCCCTCTGCCACCAGGGCCTTCAGTACCATGGAGACCGGGGCTCCGATGACCTCCGCGTCGATGGTGCCGGCGTAGAGAAGGAGGCCGCCTCGCGTGGCCTTGGGATAAACCGCCTGCGACTGGACGCCCGGTATCTCGTACAGGGCATCGTCGAGCTGCTGGAACCACCTGCGTCTGGCCTCGTTCAGCCCCGGCAGCCGAGTGAACTGGGCGCGGGCCATCGCCATGGCGAGCGGGTTCGCGCGGTACTTGACGCCGAGTCCCATGTTGTGCAGATCGGCGAACTCGCCGGTTTCGGCCAGCTTCTCGATCCTGCCGTACTGCCCCAGGGCGAGCATCCTGTCGTAGAGGGCTGGGGCGTCGGTGGTGGCGACACCCGCTTCGATACCCGCAACCGCCTTGCTCGCCTGCAGGCTGAAGCACCCGATATGTCCTATGGACCCGACCTGCCTGCCGTCCCAGGTCGCGCCGTGGGCGTGGGACGCGTCCTCGATCAGCGTTATGTCGGTCCCGTCGACGATGTCGAGGAATCCGTCCATGTCGGCGGGGTTGCCATAGGTGTGGGTGACGACTATGGCGCACGTCTCCGGCGTGATGCGCGACCGGACGTCGGCCGGATCGGCGCAGTAGGTGTCCGGGTCCACGTCGCAGAAGACCGGTGTCGCTCCGCAGTGGAGAATGGGCGAGATACTGGCGTGCCAGGTCACCGATGGAACTATGACCTCCCGGCCCTCCCGCGCCCCGGCGGCGAATATCGCCGAGTGGACTGCTGCCGTCCCGTTGCACATGGCCAGCGCGTACCTGGTGCCGACCGCATCCCGAAACTCCTCCTCGAACTTCTCCAGCTCGTCGTACGCGCTGTCGAAGTTGTCCATGACGTGATTGACGTACTCCTTCTCCAGCGGGCCGATCTTCGGCCAAGAGTCTCCGACAGGCGCAGTTACGGCCTTCGGCCCGCCGTCTATGGCTAGTGTGGACATTGGCTCATCTCCCCCTTGCGGCAGCGGCCTCGCGGGCGCCGTTCCACCTGTTTACGAACGGCAGCGCCGCCTCGAAGTGGAACTCATGGGCACCCGAGAACTCGTCGTATTCCAACGCGTCAGGCGCGGCGCCGCTGAGCGAATAGACTCGTTGGAGCATCGCATGTGTCTCCCTCGCGAGGTCCAGCGGGATGTAGTCGACGTCGCCGTACTGCACCTGTATGGGTCTTGGCGCTATCAACGCGGTGATGTCCGGCCAGTCCATCTCATTGAATATCCCAGGCGAGAATAGGCAGGCGCACCAGGAGATGTGCTTCGCATCGGGGATGATGGCCCGCGGTCCGCAACTCAACACGGACGCGCGGATCCGCTCATCGAGGGCTGCGACGTACATCAGGTGCTCGCAGCCCATGGACAGGCCTGCGCCCGCGATGCGGTCTCGCTGCACGTCCGGCCTTCCGCTCAGGTAGTCGAGTGCGCGGAGGATCTCCCACACCCGGATCCCCTGCAGCGACATCCCCAGCGAGAGGGCGTTGACGGCCAGGTGTTGACAGTTGCTCTTCGTCTGGGCCAGGGATACCTCTTCGACTCGTTCGCCGAAGCCCGCCGCATCCGGTGAGATCGTGAGGTAGCCCGCCCGGGCGAATTTGGCCGCGAAGTCTCCGCGAAGCAGCTCCATTCGCTCGCGCTCCGCATCGTCACGCGGCGCCCCCGCCAGGATGTCCTTGCTCATACCGTGGCCGTGGAGACACAGCACCGCAGGATATGGCGGAGGCGTGTTCGGGACCAGCACCAGGCACGGCATCCAGACGCCGCGCAGCGTTGGCAGCAGCACCCGCTCCACCCTGTAGTCGGGTCCCTTCGACTGCGTCGACACCTGGGTGGGAGGCGCCTCAGGCCAGCGATGCTCCTGCACCGTGTCCAGGGACAACAGCTTCCGCAGCCTCTTGCCCCCCGCCGACTCTCGCCAAGATCGCCACTCTTCGGGCGTCTCGGCGCGGAAGCGGGACCGGGGCGGCTGCAGGTCATAGACCTCGTTCAGGAACGGAAGGAGATGCACGTTCGCCATCACACTGCCACCGCGCCGCCATGGAACGCGAATGAGCCGGACCGGTCCATCAGCCGACGACCTCCCTGAACACGCGAACGTAGTTCAGGCCCAGTATCTTGCGAAGCTCGTCCTCGTTGAAGCCGCGCTCTGCGAGCTTCACGGTGATGTTGGGCCAGTCTGTGAACTGGTCGAACCCGTCTATCCTGTGATGGTCGCTGAGCCTGTGCTCCGGGCGGAACCCGGACCATGAGAAGTCGCCCTTGGTGCTCCTGGGGTCTGGGTCGGTCTTGAACAGGAACGACGTGTCGAACGGCCCCAGGGCCTCCGGGAACTCGACGTTCGACTCGGTGCCCGGGCCCGGTCCGCACTTGTCGCACCCGATGCCCACGTGGTCTATGCCCATGACGTCTACGAGGTGCTCGACGTGGTCCACGAAATGGTCCAGAGTCGCGTCGGTGCTTTCCCGTATGAACCCGCCGATGGCGGCGACGCCGAAGAAGCCTCCGCGCTGTGCTATCGCCCTCGCCAGGTCGTCGTCCTTGCCCCTGTCGTGGTAGCAGACACCGTTGCTGGTCGAGTGGGTGACGATGATGGGGCTGTTAGAGACTTCGAGCGCGTCCCAGCCGACCTGCTGGCTGCAGTGGCTGACGTCGACCAGCATCCGCAGATCGTTGAGCTTCTCGACGACCTGATGCCCGAAATAGGTCAGACCCGTCTTGTAGCGCTCGGTGCAGCCGTCGCCGACCAGGTTGCGCAGGTTGTAGGTGAGCTGCACGACCCTCAGTCCCAGGTTGTGGAACAGGTCGATGCGGCCTAGATCGCCTCCGAAGGGAGTCGTGTCCTGGAAGTCGAAAATGACGCCCCGGACGCCGTCCCGGTAGACGCGCTCGATGTCGTCCGCCGTCAGGACGAGCCGGAGCTCGTCATCGAGGGCGTCGATCGTCGCCCGCGCCTGCGACATCGCGGTGAGGGAGGTCTCGAAGGCGGTCTCCGGGGGCTCCGGCCCGGCGTAGGTCGCGCTCGCCACGTCGACGCCTGACGCCTCCCACAGGCTCATGTACTCGCGGCGCGCATCAGCGGAGGTCTGTACCTCACGCGCCGCCAGCGCCTGCATGAGCTTGCGTATCTCGCCCCTCGTCTTGCCCTCCGCGACGTACTCGCCGAGGGCCTCGCGCATCACGTCGTTGAACAGCAGGCCTGAGGTCGCGCCTGGCTGCTGGCTGTCCACGACGAGGACCTCCTCGTGGAACTGCCGCGCTTCCCTGGGCGTCATCACGGGGCGACGCCTGCTACCGGACATCGTCTCGCTCCATTCGCGGGGTGGCAGTGATGTTATCCCGACAGGGCCGCAGATTCAATCACCCGGCGTACCGGGTAGGGCCTTTCCAAAGTTCCCTCTCCCCTTCGCGGGAGAGGGTTAGAGCCTGCCCCGTACTCGATACGGGGGTGAGGGGGCGTCAACCGATACAAGTCAGTCACCCTCATCCTAACCTTCTCCCATCGAGGGAGAAGGGATTTCCCAGATCCCCCTCTTATGGCATTGTGACGACTTTGGAAAGGCCCGGCGTACCGGGTAGCTGTTCAGAGTTGGAGGAGAGAGGATTGGCCTCTTCCCCCCGAGGAGGCCTTTGCGTAACACCAAACATGTCATTCCGAACGTAGCGGAGCGGAGTGAGGAATCTAGAGTCCTCGCAATCCAAGACTGGCCCGTACTTGCAACGACCACGATGGACGGCGGCACAGCACCTTATACCAATTCATTGTGACTACGCCGTCAATTCAAATCGTAGCGGCGGGTTTGTAACCCGCCTTCCCCGGTCAACTGCCGTAAACCTGCCCTGATCCTGTCGAAGGGCCAGGGCTCTGCGCAATGTGAACCCATGTGTGGTCATGTTGCAGTCCTTTGGGGAGCTATGATACTCAGTATCAGCACAGCTTGACTTACAGCAGCCCCTCCAACCGAAGTCCCTAGCAGGCGCTGCCACCTTCCCGATGGTTTCTCAAGAACAGCGACCTAGCCGGACGGCCCTTCTCAGTCAAGTCTCAGACCGCAGCGAGCTCTAGCCATCGACTGCTACCGCCATGAGCAGGTCACGATCTTGCCCTCAATGCCTTTGACGATCTGGTCCACAAGATCCGTCACGTCGTTCTTGCTCACTGAGTTGGCCATAATGTACTCGAGGTCCTTCTCGATCGCCGTGAGCCTGTTGTCGAGTCTGCCCAACCGTTCATCGGCACTAGCCAGGTTTTTCCCGGCTCCCTGCACCATCTGGCCCAGATGCACCAGCCCTTCCTCCACCCGTTCGAATCGACTCTCGACCGCCCTGACCCTGTCTATGCTCGTCATTGTCAGAACCTCACTCCTAGTAAATTGCAACCATCCGGTACTACGCCTGAGGCAACTGGCACCGTGGGTCTCGATCGGCTTTGGGTGCCCCGTCGGATCTCGGCCGCCATCCAATTGCCCTCGACCGTCCCGTCCTGGTGATCGAATCTTACATAGGCCGCCATGAACCCATATCATCGTCGTAGCAGGCTCGTGGCAACCTCTTGCGAATTTAGCACGTATGCGGCCTTCTGTTCAATTTCTTATACTCGTTCAATTCGGGCAATTCACCGTCGAGCTGTGCGACGGATTCCAGAATTTGGCACTCAAGCCCGCTCGTCGAAATCGGATGTTGTATCCCGGGCGCCCTCGACCCTGCGTATTCCCTTGATTGTCCGGCGGGATTCCCTGAGAATCTTGGTGCAGCAGCGAGGAGAAAGAATGGCCCATACGCGTGAAGATGCCCAAGGCGCGCACCATCCAGACCGCGCCGGTCGCGAGCGTCCCCAGATTGCCGTCGTTGTGCCGACCTACAACGAGGCGGAGAACCTGCCGGTTCTCGCCCGCCGCCTCTTCGCGCTGGACATCCCTGAGTGCGTCCTGATCGTAGTGGACGACGGATCGCCCGACGGCACCGGCGACGTGGCCTTGGAGCTCGGAAACAAGTACGCCGGCCGCGTGGAGCTGATACAGCGCGGCAGTAAGCAGGGACTCGGCACGGCGTACCTCGACGGACTGGCCTACGCGCTCGATACGGGGGCCGACTACATAGTCCACATGGACGCGGACCTCTCCCACGCGCCGGAGTACATACCGGGATTCCTTCAGGAGCTGCGCGACGCCGACGTCGTCGTTGGCTCAAGGTACGTGGACGGCGGCGGATCCGAGGAGGAGTGGGGGCTGCGCCGGCGCATCCTGAGCATGATCGGCAACGCGGGTATACGCGCCGTCACGGGTATCAGGACCAGGGATGTCACCTCGGGGTTCAAGGGGTTCCGCAGGGATGTGCTCGCGTCACTGGACATGGCCGAGTTCCGGTGCCGGGGCTTCGCATTCCTACCGGAGGAGACTAGCGCGTGCCAGAGACGCGGCTACCGCGTGGTCGAGCATCCTATCGTCTTTGCCCAGAGGGCCAGCGGCGAGTCGAAGCTGAGCGCGTCCATTGTGATCGAGGCGATGTGGAGGCTGCTGCCCCTCAGATTCTCGAAGCCGCCTAGTGAGGGTAGCCGCGCATCGTCACCCAGACAGAGGCCGCCAGCAACTTGAGGTCCAGCAGCGGGTTCATCCTTTCGATGTACAGGCAGTCGTACCTCAGCTTGTCGCGGGGGCGAGTGGAGTACCTGCCCCGCACCTGCGCCAGCCCCCCGAGCCCGGGCCTTACCCGAAGCCTACGCCCGAAGCCCGGCGTGGACCGCTCGAACTCGGCGTGGAGCTCGGGCCTCTCGGGCCTCGGGCCGACAATGCTCATCTCGCCCCGCAGCATATTGATCACCTGCGGGGTCTCGTCGATCCTGTAACGCCGCAAGAACTTTCCAACTCGGGTCTGCCGGGTGTCTTGGCGTCTGGCCCAGACCGCACCCGCTCCGGCCTCCGCTTCCACGACCATCGTACGGAACTTGAGCATTTTGAAGGGGCGGCCGTCCTTGCCGAGACGAGTCTGGGCGTAGAGCACGTGGCCCCGGTCGCCGAGCCAGATTGTAAGAGGGACTGCCGTCCACAGGACCACCCAGACGGGAAGCAGCAGGATGTGAGCAGCAGCGAGTATGGCGAGATCGAAGGGACGTTTGTACCCGTCATTGGGTGGGATGTCACTCATGTGGCTGCCCTACGGCGTGTCAGGCAGGAGTTCACTCACGGCTTCGGCCTCCACAATGCGGTACACGTCCAGAATGGGCAGGCCCGTCTCCCGCGCTATCCTGCGGCAGTCCTCGTACTCCGGGGACAGCGACACGTACCTGCCTTCCAGCCGCTTCACCTTGACCGACACCTCTCCGATACTCGTCCCGACGGCGAGGGACTCGCGCTCCGCCTCGTAACGGTAGACGGGGCTGACCCGAACGCCCAGCGTAGTCGTCTCCCGCAATACCAGGTCGACCGCCTGCGACTCGATCCCCGGCGCAACGAGGGCACTGAGGGTCACTGCAGAACGTCCCTTCTTCATGTTGATGGGGGTGATCCAGACATCCCGCGCACCCAGCTCGAACAGGCGCTCCGACACGTAGGGGAATGCCTCCGCGCTCATGTCATCGATATTCGTCTCGACCAGACTCAGTGTCGAGGCTCCGGGAGTCTCCACGGCTTCGCCGACTCGCAGTGCGACCACGTTGGGGTAGCCGCCGGGGTCCCTCGAGCCGAGCCCGTATCCGCCCTGCGTCACGGTCATGGCAGGCTGTCTGAACTCGGCCAGCGTCGTCACGATGGCCGCTCCGGTTGGCGTGACCATTTCGCCTGCATCGACAGCCCCGCCGGGAGGCGGCACCGTGGGCGCGCCGGCCATTGCGAGCAGTGCCGACGTGGCCGGCGAAGGCGCCGGCAGTAGACCGTGTTCGCTCCTGAATACGCCCGATCCCGTTGGCAGCGGCGATGAGTAGAGCCGGTCTACCCCAAGAATTTCGAAACCTATGACCGCTCCCACCACGTCGATTAGCGTGTCCGCGCTTCCGAGCTCGTGCAGACGGGCGCGCTCGTCGCCGTGCACGGCCGCTTCCGCTTCCCCCAGCCGCTCCAGGATCGCCCGCGACCGCGCTGTGACCGATTGCCCCAAGTCGGACGCCGACACCGCCTCAACCAGCTCTGCGACCGTATCGAATCGCGGCGACGACCCGGCGTCCACCGATACAAGGATGCCCTCGACGCCGCCCCTCCTGTCCCTGCGCGCCGAGATAGTGAAGCCGTCGAACGCCAGAGCATCTAGCCCGGACCGCAGCTCGTCGAGCGGCACGCCTGCGTCCACGATGGCCCCGAGCAGCATGTCGCCGCTCACGCCGCCCACGCACTGGAGATAGCCGCTCGTCAACTCTCGGGCGCCTTTTCGGCCGGAGCGGCTAGCCAGTTACGAATGTGCGCCGTGTGCTCGGCATAGTGGTCGTAGGTGTCGATCCAGATTCGCGCTTCGACCCCCTTGGACGAAAGCTCTTCTTCCGGGAAGTCCGACAACAGTGCGGTCAGCTGCGAGTGCGATTCCTCGAATTCCCCGCGCAGATGGGACAGGCTGAGCGCCCTTTTCCTATCCGACTCCCGTGCGTTGAACCCGTCGATGTCTGCCCAGGCCACGACGGCCTTAAGGTCGCGGTCGGCTAGCCGGTGCAGGGCTCGGACAGCCTCCCGCTCCCAGGTCGTGACGTGTCCGATCAGGTCCTTTACGGACCACTCGACCACGACACCGGGCTCATCGATGCGACCTTCGGGGACAGACGCGATTGCCTTCTCCAGGTCCCGCCAAGCACTGCTAACTGCGCCGAGCATACTTTCGCGGTCTGCCATCTCTACCCTCTCTGTGTCGCACCCATCTCTATCTCGGACATGGTCCGGCGTGCAGAGCGCGGTATGGCATAGGCCAGGGCCTCGCCCAGCGTCGCCACAAACCGCCCGGCTCCAGCCCCGTTGCCGGACGGGTGTGCAGAAACGTGACGTGTGAGTCCGAGCCGCTCGGCCTCGGCGATTCTTCGCTCGGCCTGCGGGACGGTCCGGACCTCCCCCGCCAGGCCGATCTCGCCGAAGGCTACGAGTCCCGACGGTATCGGCCTGTTCCTCAAGCTCGACGTGATGGCAAGCGCGATGCCCAAATCCGCAGCGGGCTCGGAAACCCGGAGTCCCCCGGTCACACTCACGACCACGTCCTGGTCGGCGAGGGAGATTCCCGTCCTCCGTGTGAGCACGGCGCACACAAGCAGGAGCCTGTTGAAGTCCACACCGGTCGCCACCCTTCGCGGGGCAGGCAACAGGGACGGGTTGGTCAGAGCCTGAACTTCCACCAGCAACGGCCTCGTACCCTCTATCGTGGCTACGACCACCGATCCCACGGCATCACTTCTGCGTTCCCTGAGAAAGACGTTAGAAGGGTCGGGCACGTCGACCAGGCCCTCACTTCGCATTTCGAACACTCCGAGCTCGTTTGTAGACCCGAAGCGGTTCTTTGCCGACCGCAGCAGGCGCCAAGAGCTGATGGGGTCGCCCTCCATGTACAGCACCACGTCCACCATGTGCTCCAGGACGCGCGGCCCGGCTATGTCGCCGCCCTTCGTGACATGTCCTGTGATGACGACGGGCGTCCCCGTGCTCTTGGCCCATTCCAGCAGCGCGCGCGTACACTCCCTGATCTGCGTGGCGCTCCCCGGACTCGACGACGACGTCTCGTCCGACAGGGTCTGTATGGAGTCTACGACGACAAGGGGCGGTCTCCGCTTGCCGAGCTCGGCCTTGATCTCCGCAAGCTCGGTGGCCTGCAGAATGTAGAGCCTCTTGCCTGCCAGGCCGAGCCGGTCGGCCCTCATCCTTATCTGCGATGCTGACTCCTCGCCCGTTACGTAGAGACACCGGCCCAGCGCATCTGCGGCATCCGACGCCAAACGAAGCAGGAGCGTCGATTTGCCTATGCCTGGGTCGCCCGCCACGAGAGTGACGGAGCCTGGCACGATACCTCCGCCGAGCACGCGGTTGAGCTCCTGCGAGCCGACCTGGATCCGCGGCACGTCGTCCGCGTCGACCTCGGACAGCTCGACTGCGGGAGCAGAAGTGCCTGCCCAGTGACCCCGGTCGCGGCCCTCACGCGTGAGCTCGACCAGCGTGTTCCACTGCCCGCATGAAGGGCAGCGCCCCTCCCACTTCGGGCTCTCGCCGCCGCAGCTATCGCACACATACACTGTCCTAGGTTTCGCCAAGTAGTCCTCGCGCCTCACTCGATAGGGTAAGGATAGACTCCGCCATGCAAGTTTAGCAGGATTGACGCCGCGGACCACGCACGAGCCGTCAGCCGAACGGCTGGCTGACGCGGAGAAGCCCGGGGCGTAGACGCCCCGGGCTTCTTGTTACCCAGTCCTGCGATGCTATTTGACCGAGATCACACGGTGGCCGCGGGCAGAGGCGACCTCGACTCCACCGTCGATTGGCCCTCGTCGTCGATGTCGACCACGGCGGTGTCGCCAGGGCTCAGCTCGCCCGCCAGAATGGAGTCGGACAGCTTGTCCTCTATACTGTCCTGGATCAGCCTCCGGATGGGCCTCGCGCCGAATAGGGGGTCGTACCCCTTCTCCGCGAGCCATTCCCTGGCCCTGTCAGTCACCTCAAGGCTGATGCCCCTCTCCTTGAAGAGCATACCGTTCACCTCGTCCAACAGGAGCTCCACTATCTGGGAAACGTGCTCCTTGCTCAGGGCGTGGAAGACGATGGTGCCGTCGATCCTGTTCAGGAATTCGGGCCGGAAGAAGCGCTTGATCTCCTCCAGCACGTTGTTCTTCATCCTCTCGTAGTCGGCTGCCTTGTCCTCGCTGGTGCTCTTGGTGAATCCGAGGCTTCTGTCCTGTTGAATCAGGTTCGAGCCTATGTTGCTAGTCATGAATATGAAGGAGTTGCGGAAGTCTACCCTGCGTCCCTTTGCATCGGTAAGAGTGCCCTCGTCGAAGATCTGCAGAAGGATGTTGAAGACTTCGGGGTGCGCCTTCTCTATCTCGTCCAGGAGGATCACGCTGTAGGGCCTGCGCCGCACGGCCTCCGTCAACTGGCCGCCCTGTTCGTATCCGATGTACCCGGGAGGAGCACCCACCAGCCGGGCGACCATGTGCTGCTCTTTGAACTCCGACATGTCGAGCTTGATCATTGCATCCTGGCTGCCGAACATGAACTCGGCGAGCTTCTGCACCAGGTAGGTCTTGCCCACGCCAGTAGGGCCGGAGAAGATGTACGCGCCTACTGGGCGCCTGGAGTTCTTCAGCCCGGCACGGGTCCTGCGCACGGCCTTGGACACCAGCTTGACGGCCTCGTCCTGGCCGACCACCACCTCGTGAAGCACCTCTTCCATCCTTACGAGCCGCTCCGTGTCGGTCTCCGACAGCCTCTTCAACGGTATTCCGGTCCACATGCCGACGACCTCGCGAATGTCCTCGGCCGTCACTACGGGCTTCTCGCTGCCGATCTCCTCCTGCCAGTCCTTCTCCAGCTCCTGCAGCTTCTCCGACAGCTTGGACTCCCTGTCCCGCAACTCGGCCGCATACTCGTACTGGCGGGTGGAGATAGCCTCGTCCTTCTCCTGCCTCACGCTGTCGAGCATCCGCGAGGTCTCACTGACGGACAGCGGAGCGGTGCTGAAGTTGATCCGCACCCTGGACCCCGCTTCGTCAATGAGGTCGATAGCCTTGTCCGGCATGAACCTGTCCGGAATATAGACGGTCGCCAGATTCGCCGCCGTCTCTATCGCCTCTTCGGTGATTTCGAGACCGTGGTGCTCCTCGTAGCTGCCCTTGACGCCGCGAAGGATGTCGATCGTCTCCTCGGTAGTCGGCTCGTTCACGTCCACCGGCTGGAACCGCCGCTCCAGGGCAGGATCCCTCTCGACATACTTCCGGTAGTCGTCGTGAGTCGTCGACCCTATGCACTGGAGCTCGCCCCGCGCGAGCGCCGGCTTGAGTATGTTGGCGGCGTCCACGGCGCCCTCCGCGGCTCCGGCGCCGACCATTGTGTGCACTTCGTCGATGAACAGGATGCAGTTGCCGCTGCCGCGGATCTCGTCCACGACCTTCTTCAACCTCTCCTCGAACTCGCCCCTGTATTTCGTGCCCGCCACAAGCGCTCCCATGTCGAGTGTCACGAGCCGCTTGCCTTGCAGCGTCGTCGCGGCCTCGCTCCTGGCTATGCGCTGGGCGAGCGCCTCGACTATGGCCGTCTTGCCGACACCCGGCTCGCCCACGAGCACGGGGTTGTTCTTCCTGCGTCGGCTCAGGATCTGCGTTACCCGCTGGATCTCCTGCTCGCGCCCCACCGTCGGGTCGAGCTTTCCCGCCCGCGCGGAGGCCGTCAGGTCGATTCCAAGCTGGTCCAGGGTAGGTGTACGCGTCTGGTTCCGGCCGCCAACGCCGGCCTGGCTGTGGCTTGGATTCTGGCTAAGTATCCGGCCCGTCTCGGCGCGCACCTTGTCCAAGGTGACCTGAAGGCTCTCCAACACTCCCGCAGCCACGCCCTCTCCCTCACGCAGCAGGCCGATGAGCAGGTGCTCGGTGCCGATGTAGTGGTGGTTCAGCCTTCTCGCCTCATCCACCGCGAGCTCTACAACCTTCTTCGTCCGGGGGGTGAGACCCTTCTCCCCCGTGGCCGCCCGCTCGCCGCGGCCTATTATGAACTCCACTGCAGACCGGACCTTCGTCAGCTCCACGCCGAGATTCGTCAGCACCTTGGCAGCCACCCCGTCCGTCTCGCGGACAAGGCCAAGCAGGATGTGCTCCGTGCTGATATAGCTGTGGTTGAAGCGCTGGGCTTCCTCGTTCGCCAGAGACAGCACTCTCCGCGCCCTCTCCGAGAACTTCTCGAATCTGCTGCTGCTCGTCATGTGAGTCTCCTGACCACTAGACCGCCTAGTAGTAACCTTCCTGTTCGGCCTGCACGAGGCTAAGCCCCAGCCGCCGTCGGTCGGGCTCTATACGCAGCACCTTAAGGCGGACCTCGTCGCCCTCCCGGACGACCTCCCTCGGGTGCTGAATCATCCTCGGGGCCAGCTCCGAAATGTGGATCAGTCCCTCGACCGATCCCTCGACTCGTGCAAAAGCCCCAAAGTCCGCCAGCTTGGTCACTGTAGCGTCCACGATGTCGCCCACGTTAAGACGCTCGTGGATCGTCTCCCAGGGCTCGGGCTGCAGCCTCTTGATGCTCAGCGCGATCCTGTTATTGACTGCGTCAATGCTAAGGACCTGTACGTCGACCTCCTGGCCTACCTTGATAACGTCTTCGGGCGACCGGACGGGCGTCCATGACAATTCCGAGATGTGGACCAGCCCGTCTGCACCTCCCAGATCGACGAACGCCCCGAAGCTGCTGATGCCCGACACCGTGCCGTGCCGGCGCTCCCCGATGATCAGCTCCCCGATCAGCTTCGCCTTGCGCTCTTCCCGCTGTCCCTGGACGGCCTGCCTCTCAGACAGGATTGCCCTGTTGCGGCTTCGGTTCAACTCAAGAACTTTGACCTCGATCTTGTTGCCGATATAGCGCGTCTCGGGAGACTCGGTTGGCTCCTGGGCTTCGGCATCCTGACCGTCACCGTCTTGGGGCGCAGCTTGACTCTCGCTCGCCTCCCGAATCCTGCGGAGCTCGTTTCGCGAGACGCTCATCAGCTGGGACATGGGCACGAACGCCTGAATGTTGGCGACGTCTACTATGCAGCCCCCTCGATTGAAGCCGACGATTCTGCCCATCAGGTTCTCGCCGCTCTCGAGTGCCTTCTGCAGGGTCAGCCAGCCCTGTTCGCCGATTGCCTTGTCGAGGGAGAGGATGGCCGCTCCCTCGACGCTTTCCCCTCTAATGACGTAGGCGACGATATCGTCGCCTACGTCAGGCATCTTCACGTCCTCGCGGCTCAGCGATCGCATTTCGCCGGGAGGGATAATCCCCTCTGCTTTATGGCCCACATTGATGAGGATGCCTTCGGAGTTCGCCCGCATCACCACGCCCTCGACCACATCCCCTCTCACCAGGGGCTTCATCGGCTCGATAGAGTCGAGCAGCTCCTCCATGTCCTGCGGCGCGGCGGCATCCGGCTGTTCGGTGGTCAAGCTTATTGCCTTCCGTGGTTCACGAGTGTCGACACCTTCGGTGCCATTCTAGCACATGGGCAGTGCACACAATGGTCCGCTGTGGCCTCTCGCCAGCCTTTTGCTCGGCCCGTGATCCTCATTGCGCGACTGTCTCAAGCCTGGCCTTCCTGCAATGCAAAAGACCCCCCTGGCGGTGACCTATTTTCCCACACCCTTGCAAGTGCAGTATCGTCAGCGCTGAGACGTTTCACTTCCGTGTTCGGGATGGGAACGGGTGGGTCCGCCTCGCTAGAACCACCAAGGGGCCTCTGTTGCTTCGTTATACGACCGGGCTGCCTTAACACAACCCCATCTCATACGAGTATACCGTCGCACCCCCGGCCCGTCAACGGGGATTGGCCGCTCGACGCACGGAGTTCGAGCCTGTCTTACGGCCTGCCCAGTAAGAGTGAGCGGTCCTCCAGCGGCAGGTCCACCCTGCTGCCGCCCAGCCTGTGAGACTCCCTGAGGGCAATGGCGATCTCCAGGGCCTCGCGTCCAAACTCGCCCGGGCACACTTCCTCGCGCCCGGCCTCGATGGAGTGAGCCACACCCTCTAACGCGTCCACCATGGAGCTGCGAGGGCGCCAGGGATAGGGGAAAAGCTGGCGCGACTCGTACTTGAGGCTCGTGTCTCCGACTGTCCTTCCCTTTGTCCAGAGCTCGAACTCAGCGTGGTGGTGCCGGGATACGATGCGCCCCTGTTCGCACAGGAACTCGACGGACCACGTTCCCTCAGGCGCGCGGGAGTTCAGGATAGCCCTGACGCCGTTTTCGTAAAGGATGTAGCCGGAGCCCGAAAGGTCCCGGTCCCCTGATGCCTCAGCGTCATCGTCCATGTGTCCGAAGACCCAACGGGCCTGCGCGCCAGCGAACAGCCTGATAAGCGCCAGCGAGTGGCTGCCGATGTTGGACAGTGTCATGGGCGTGCTGCAGACAATGGATCGAAGAGGGCCGATGTCGCCGCGCCGGATCAGCTCCCGCGCAGCCGTGTAGGGGGCATACCAGTTCAGGTGGCAGGCGACCGACAGGATCGTGCGGGACCGCCGGCAAGCCTCGATCATCGCGTCGGCATCTGCCAGCGACCTGCACAACGGCTTGGTCGCGAATATGGCCTTGACGCCGCACTCCGCCAGGGCCGCAACGACCTCGGGGCGTTCCTGGGGCCGGGTGGTCACGCTCACGATGTCCGGCCTCTCGCGCTCGACCATCTCGCGTATGTCCGTGTACAGCCCGTTCACTTCCCAGCGCCGGCCGAAGTCATCGAGCCTTCCCCTGTCGACGTCGACTCCCGCCACCAGATCGATGCCGGACGCCTCGATCATTGCGGGTGCGTGAGCCCAGGGCCAGGGGTAGTGGGGCATTCCCACGTGCTCGTCGTCGATCGTGCTGCCCATCCGCCCGCATCCTACGACCGCTCCCCGGTAGCTGCCCCTGGGCCGCGACTCCCGTACAACCTCGTATGCGGGCCTGGTGGACACCCGGACCACCTGCCTAGTCGTAGTTGCTCGGGGTATGGCCGCCGAGAAGCCGCCGCTGCCGGGCCGTGCATAGCGCGATCAGGTCCGGGTCGAACTGGAACTCGTTCAGGTAGGGCGGGAACTTCTGCGTGATCATCCGCTTGGCGTAGTGGACCTGCAACAGGTAGCGGTCCTCGTCGCTCCGGTTCGAGGTGCCCCGGTGCCACACCTCGCAGCGGAACATCACAGCGTCCCCGGCCTTGCACAGCACACTCTTCTCGGTCCGCCCGTTCCACTCCGTGTCTCCCATCGGACGGCGTCCCGAAAGGTGAGTTCCAGGTATGAACTTGGTCGGGCCGAGCTCCTCGTACATGTCGTTGAGGTAGTAGTGGGCCGTCGTGATGAAGACGGGCATCTTGATGCGGGGATCCGAAAGCACGTCCTCGGGCAGCTCTACCGGAAGCCAGTCGCAGTGAAGATGCTGGTCCGGCCTCCCCGGCCCAGTGACCCACGCGGTCATGCCGATGACGTGGCAGTCGTCGCCGTGGACAGCCTCGGCAAGATCGATCACGTCCGGCCGGTCCAGGTACTGCAGGAAGGTCGGATCCCGGTTGAAGACGTTGTTGATGTGCTTGTTGAGGAACCCGCCGTTGTCCGGCGTGCTGTACCGGTTGAAGCTGGCCTCGATAGGCGTGAGGTGGGCCATCACCTCCTTCAGCTCCGCAACCCGGTCGGCGTCCAGCGCCTGGGGAAAGTACGCGTATCCGTCTTCCTCGATCCCTCTCACGCGGCTGGCAAGGTCGGGCTGCGACTTCAATTCCAGGGCTTCAGCCATTCCGATCCTCCAGTGCGAGACTCCGTCGATGCGGGTATGCGGATGGTAGGCTGGTCACATGGCACTGTCAACTGGACGAGAAACGCCCCGCCTGAGCCGCTCAGCGAGGGCGTATAATGCCCAGGACTCCGAAAGGCAGGTAGTACATTTGGCTAGAATGACGGGAGGTCAGGCCCTCGTTCAGTCGCTCCAACGCGAGGGCATACGCACCGTGTTCGGGATACCGGGCGCGGGGCAGTACGAGATAGTGGACGCGCTGTGGGAGGCGGAGGACGTCGCCTACGTCTCTGTGCGCCACGAACAGGCCACGACGTACATGGCCGACGGCTACTTCCGCGCAACTGGTGAGGTCGCGGGAGTCGTCGTCGTGCAGGGTCCGGGCTTCTTCAACGCCACGGCGGGCCTCGCCACGGCCTACGACGCCTCGTCGCCGATGCTTGTGGTGACCGGGACGAACCTGTACGGCCACGATGCCGACGCGGCCGACCAGAGCTGGCTCATGCCGTTGACCAAGTGGCAGGCCCGGGCGGAGCGGCCGGCCGAAGTACCGGAGCTGGTACACGAGGCAATGGGTCAGATGCGCACCGGACGACCGCGTCCCGTCCTCCTGCAGGTGGGGCAGCCCGTGCTCGCCGTCCAGGAAGATGTGACCCTCCTCGAATCGGAGCAGTACGCCCCTGCGACCCCGGATGCGACGGAGATCGAGCGCGCGGCCCGGGTCCTTGCCGCGTCACGGTCCCCGGTGATCTGGGCGGGGGGAGGGGTGCATATTGCACGGGCATCCGAGAGCCTCACAAGGCTTGCTGAGTATCTGCAGGCGCCTGTGGTGACTACCGCCAACGGCAAGGGCGCGGTCTCCGACCGTCACCCGCTATCGCTGGGATTCGCCCAGACACGGTACAAGCCCCTGGCGAGATGGCTTGAGGACCGAGACGTTGTGTTGGCCGTGGGCACTCGCACTCCCTTCCCGAGTGTGGAGGGGCGAACGGTGATACGCATCGACGTGGACCCGGCCGAAACGGCGCGCCGGGAGCATCACACGGTGGGACTGACGGGCGACGCGAGGGTTGCGTTGGACGCGCTGCTGGAGGCGCTGTCGGAGTCGACGGCCCCGCGCGAAGACGGCGAACAGACGGACATCGCCGGACTGCTTCGGGAGAGGTTCGCGGCACACAACCAGCTCGAGCCGCAGCGGTCGCTGATGGACGCGGTCCGGCGCGCTGTTCCGGACGACGGGATCGTCGTGCAGGGAATGAACCAGATGGGATACTACAGCCGGAACTATCTGCCGATCTATGAGGGAGGCCGCTACCTGTCTGCGTCCCATCACGGCACGCTGGGTCACGCGTTTCCTGTGGGACTGGGCGCAAAGCTCGGCGCGCCGGACCGGGCGGTCGTTGTGCTCTCCGGCGACGGTGGGTTCCTGTACAACTCGCAGGAGCTTGCGACCGCAGTGCAGTACGGGATCGGCATTGTGGTCATCGTGTTCAACGACAACGCGTACGGCAACGTGCTGAGGGCACAGCAGGAGCAATTCCGGGGCCATGTGCTGGGCACCAGGCTTCACAACCCGGACTTCGTGAGCCTTGGCCTGGCATACGGAGCGAGGGCGGTGAGGGCGAACGGGGCCGAGGATCTCTACATGGCCCTGGACGGGGCCCTGGAGATTGGCCTTCCTACACTGATAGAGGTGCCAGTCGGCGAAATGGACCGAGTCTACTGACGGAGGCGCGCGTGGAGAACAAATACTTCACACTTGACGAAGCCCGCAAGCACGTCCCATGGCTCGCGCAGTTCTTCGCCGACCTTAAGCCGCTCCGGGCGAGGGCCCAAGAGCTGGAGAACGAGACTACTGCCCTGGAGCAGCGCATCGGAAGCAACGGCGGCAACAGGACCCGCGACCGGCTGGAGCAGCAGCGCACTCTCCTCGACGAGGTCGTATCACAGATAAACCTAAAGGCCGATGCAATCTCGGAGAGAGGCATCCTTGTAAAGGGGATAGAGCCGGGGCTGGTGGACTTCCCCTCCATCAGCGACGGCCGCGAGGTCTACCTGTGCTGGAGGGAGGGTGAGACGAGGGTCGAGTTCTGGCACGAAGTGGACGCAGGTTTTTCCGGCCGCCAGCCGCTGTAGTCCTGCCCACGCGGCAGGCCGGCGGCGAATACCGACGTAGACGTATGGGATGATTCTGGTGACAGCGGTGTATCGTGAGGATAGTGTTTCGATTCCGGGTGGAGGCTGCTGGGGACGGTGAGTACGACGGGCTGAGGGATTCGGGAGCGCGGGAGGTGCTGACAGGATGAGGGTGTTGTGGGTTGTTGGGCTGGTGTTGGTGGGACTGGGGTGGGAGGCTTGTGGAGACGAGCTGAGCGGAGAGTTCGTCTCGATCAGCGCCGGATTTGGGCATACCTGCGGGGTGAAGCGGGACGGCTCGGTCGAATGCTGGGGCTGGAATGAGTTTGGCCAGGCCAGGCTTCCGTCCGGAGAGTTCGCTCAGGTCAGCACCGGGTATAGGCATACCTGCGGGGTGAGGCGGAACAGTTCGGTCGAATGTTGGGGGGATGATGATGACGGGGAGGCCAGTCCACGGGGTGGGGAATTCGTCTCCGTCAGCGCCGGTGGTAGTCATAGCTGCGGGATGAGGCGGGACGGCTCAGTGGAGTGCTGGGGCGATGATGAGTATGACCGAACCAGTCCGCCGGGTGGGGCGTTCGTCTCCGTCAGCGCCGGTGGTAGCCATAGCTGCGGGATGAGGCGGGACGGCTCAGTGGAATGCTGGGGCTATGATGAGTATGACCAATCCAGCCCGCCGGGTGGGAGATTCGTCTCCGTCGGCGCCGGTGCTTTTCATACCTGCGGGGTTAGAAGTGGCAGTTCAGTTGTCTGCTGGGGGCGTGATGTGGTTGGTGAGGCCAGTCCTCCCGAAGGGGAGTTCGCTTCGGTCAGCGCCGGGGTATTGCATACCTGCGGGGTGAGGCGTAACGGCTCGGTCGAATGCTGGGGCAGTAATGAGTTTGGGCGGGCCAGACCGCCGGGCGGGAATTTCGCTTCAGTCAGTGCCGGGGGTGGGCATACCTGCGGGGTTAGAAGCGGTGGCTCAGTGGAGTGCTGGGGGCGCAATGAGTCTGGTCAGGCGATTCCGCCGGGTGGTGGGTAGGGTGTCGGTGCACTCTCACACTTATCCGATAAGGACCCGGACTTTGTGGCGCCCGGTCGCGCCGTCGGGGTAGACGCCCTTCTGTACCGGCGTCTGAACGACACCCTGGCCATCGACGGCACGGACGCTCAGCACCATTGACCCCCGACCTGCCGGCTCGACGACAGCATCCCAGCTCACCCAGGTGAAGGGCGACAACGGCTCGCTGAGCCTGTCGACCGGCGACCAGGTGCGTTCGCCGTCTACACTCAGCTCGACCGTCGATATTCCCTTGTCTCCGGAGAAGGCAATTCCCGAGACGGCCAGCGGCCCCGGCGGATGGTTCGACCCGTGCTCGGGCGCTACTATCTTGGACATCGTCTTTATGATGGGATTGTCGGTGCGGCCGCGGCTCTCCCAGTACCCCAGGAAGTCGTAGTCGACGGGCTCGATCCTCGTGAGCCACTTGACGCTCTTGTACCCGTACAGTCCGGGTACGACGATGCGTACCGGGAAGCCGTGTTCGCCTGGCAGCGGCTGCCCGTTCATCTCGTAGACCACAAGTACGTCGCCGCTCATCGCCCTGCCACGAGAAACCGCGTTGGTGAACCCGTCGGCAGCCTCGAAGGCAACGTCTATCGCCTCGGGCCTAAGGCGCGCCTCCTCGAGAATCGCGCTCAGGCGTACCCCCTTCCACTTTGCGTTCCCGATCAGGTCACCTCCGACCACGTTGCCGATGCACTCCAGCGTGACGTACTCCTCGATGGGCAGAGCGGCCTTCAGTTCTTCGTAGGTCAGCGTCATCGGGTTGTCGACGAGTCCGGCAATCTCCAGCCGCCAGCTGTCCACATCGACGGTGGGGGCGGTCTCGTTCTTCGATACGACGTAGAAGAGGGAGTTGGGCGTGATCTCCGTAGCAAGCCCGCCTGAGGGAGGGCGGGCATGAGTGGCCGACTCCTCGGATCGGCCGTCCAGCAGGAATCGGAGCCCTATCGCTCCCGCAAGCGCGAGGGCTGTCCAGCCGGCGGATCGGAGAAGGAAGATGCGCCGCGCGGTCCATTCGCTGCGCGAGTCCGCATTGAGCTCGGTCACCAGGTAGACGAACGTCGATGCGTAGGCGAGGTATCCCAGCAGGGTGGATAGGATGATGCGCCCGTCCAGGTCGTACCAGAGAATCGCGGGAGCCAGCGCGAGGGCCGCAAACGTCCAGAGTATGAGCGTAATGAGCACCGCCGCGAGGGGCCTTGTCCCAATCGCGGCAGCCCGCCAGAAGAGAATGCCCGCAAGTCCCCCAGCCGCGGTCTGCGCCGCAAGCCCGGCTATGTATGCTATGCCGACCGTGGAGCCGGCAGCCGCGCCTACAATGCTTGGCGCGCCCGACGTGGCTTCAATGACCACCATCACAGCGGTCATTGCGAGGCCCGAGACCAGGCCTGCGATACCGCCCAGCGCTAGTCCACGCACAGTCTCCCCCTCCCTGAAGGGTAAACGAATGAGGGCGAGCAGTCCCTAGATGAAGGCGGGGCTGTTGTCGGCGCGTACCGGATTGCCCCGGCGCCATGTGACTGCCGGATAGCGGCTCAGGGCATCCTCGTTCACTTCCAGCCCCCAGCCGGGCGCATCCGGTATCTCCAGGTGGCCGTCGACCGGAGCCCATGGATCCTTCACGAGCTCGCGCCATAGCCCCCTGTCGTGCGCACGGTACTCCAGGATGAGGAAGTTCGTCGTCGAAGCGGCGAAGTGGAGGTTGATCGCCCCGGCCAGCGGCCCCATTGGATTGTGAGGGGCGACGGCGACATCGTGGCCTTCGGCAATGGCGGCGATCTTCTTCATCTCCAGCAGGCCGCCGCAGACGCAGACGTCGGGCTGAATGATGTCGGCGGCCTGCTGCCGGACCAGGTCGTTGAACTGGAACTTGGCGTAGAGGGCTTCGCCGGTGGCGATGGGTATCGGCGACCTGCGTCTCAGCCAGGCCATCTCCCGGATGCCCTCCGGGCGTATGGGCTCCTCGAAGAAGAAGGGGTTGTACGGCTCGACGGCCCTCGCAAGCTCCAACGCCCTCATGGGCTCGAGGACCTTGGCGTGGACGTCCAGGCCGATGTCCACGTCATCGCCCACGGCCTCCCGCACTGCCGCCATATGTTTGGGCCCCTCGCGCAGGACTTGGTTCCACGGCATGAGGTGCTCGTCGGGCGGGAATGGGCTCATCTTCAGCGCGGTGTAGCCGTACTGTCCGACCAGCGCCACCGCCTTTTCGGCTGCCTTCTCGGGCGTCGGGCCGCTGCAGCCCTGGTAGACACGGATCCTGTCCCGGACGCGCCCTCCAAGCAGCCGGTACACGGGCAGCCCCAGTGCCTTGGCCGATATGTCCCACAGGGTGTGCTCGATCCCGCTGATCGCTGCCAGCCCCACCGAGCCCGGAGGGAAGCGAAGCCCCTGGTACATGGTGGCCCACAGGCGCTCGATGTCCCTGGGATCGTCGCCCACGATCCAGTCCTTCAGATGGTCGATCGTGGCGGCAACGGCCAGGTCGGGTCCGACGCTGAACGCCTCGCCCCAGCCGACGATTCCCACGTCCGTCTCGGTCCTGACGAACAGGATGTTCCTCCCGCCGCCATCGACGATATGACACCGTATGTCGGTGATCCTCATCCTAAATGAACCCCGGACTGCCGTCGGCGTATTCGGGGAAGCCGCGGTCCCATGATATTGGCGGGCAGCTCTCGATGGCCTCTATGTCGAGCTCCATGCCGAGACCCGGACGGGTCGGCAGGGGCATGTAGCCGTCGACGGGCTTCCAGGGTTCGTCGACGAACCTGGCCTTGTCGGCCCTTGCGTGGTCCCCGTGGTACTCGAGGATGACGAAGTTCGGGGTGCTGGCGGCGAAGTGGGTGCACACCGCCGTGGAGAGCAGGCCCAGCGGGTTGTGGGGCGCAATCGTGACGTAGCTGGCCTCGGCGACTGCGGCTATCTTCTTGGCCTCCAGCAGGCCGCCCCCCGAGCAGAGGTCGGGCTGGATGATGTCCACCCCGCCGGCGTCGATCAGCGATACGAACTGCGCGAGGCCGTAGAGGTTCTCGCCGGTTGCAAGCGGCACGTCTAGCCTGTCCCGCAGCCTGGCAAACGACGCGAAGTGCTCCGGCCTGACCGGCTCCTCGATGAACATCGGCCTGTACGGCGACATAGCATCGGCAATCTGCTCGGCTCGGACCGGCTCCACGAGGGTTGCGTGGACATCGACTCCTATGTCTACGTCAGGGCCGACGGCGCCGCGAAGCGCCTCCAGTCTTGCCGCGGCGCCTCGGACGACCGCATTCCAGGGCCCGGCGCGCCAGTCACCGGCGTAGGGCGAGGTCTTGAGGGCAGTGTAGCCTTCTTCGACCAGGGCCAGCCCGTTCTCCGCGAGCTCCTCAGGCGTGGAGCCGCTTACGCCGTGGTAGACACGTACTTTGTCGCGGTGCCTGCCTCCGAGGAGCATGTACACGGGTACGCCGGCGGCCTTGCCCGCAATGTCCCATAGGGCGTGGTCGATTCCAGACAGCGCCGACCAGCCGACGGGGCCGAGTGGGAAGCGCATGGTGTTTCGAGCCCGCCTGAGCAGCCACTCGATCCGCGACGGGTCCTGTCCAATGAACCAGGGCTTGATGGACTCGATCAGGCTGAGGACGCCCTCGTCCGGGCCGACCGTGTACGGCTCGCCGACCCCGACGATGCCTTCGTCAGTGTGCACCTGCAGGAAGACGTTGTTGCGAACGCCGTCGGAGCAGTGGAAGGTGCGAATGTCGGTGATCTTCAAGGGCCTGTGGGGTAGTCGCCCGGCTCCATTGTCTTATAGAGGTGGCTGGGAAGCTGCGTAAGGTAGTTGGCGTCTTCGGCGGGGGCTTCGCCCGGCGCTGAGAACGTGAAGCCGTGCTCGCCCTTGATCTTCCTGTCGTTAGGGCGGACGAGGACGACGCCCGCGGCCATCCTTGCATTGAGGGCCACGTTCATCTTCCAGATGAGGTCGAGGGACTCGATCGGCAGGTCGACCGTGTTGAAGACGACCTCGTGGTACTTGAGCCTGCGCTTGATGACGACGGAGGCGCCCTCCCAGGTCTCGGAACCCGCGACGGGCTCGTCGAATGTGACGCTCACGGTCCCGGCTGCCCTGTCAAACAGGAGCGATGCCTTGTGGACGCCCTTGTCTCCCGGCAGCGTCACCTTGCCGCCGAGCTGTACCAGGCTGTCGTTCGACGAGTCAGACATGGGCTGCAACCTCCCGGCATCGTGCTCCTGCTACGTTACTCGCAGTACGGCCCGCACCGCAATACCCTACGTCCTTTCTACCAGTTGGACACCGCCTTCATCACCCTCACCCCAACCCTCTCCCGTTGGGGGCCCGTTGGGGAGAGGGGGTTAGACCCTCTCGACCGCGCCGTCCGGCCCGATGCGGCTGATCGGTCCGTCTCCGGTGTACGCCACCGCCGCATGCGACGCCTCCACGCGGGCGCCGGCCTCGAGCACGAGGGCAGTGCCGTTGTCGATCGCCTGCGCCAGGCCCATATTCGTGTAGCTGGTGAACGGCTCCAGCCCGATGTTGTAGGTACGCCCGTACCAGGGGTAGCCGAAACCGCCCCCGTAGGACTGCCAGAACCACAGGTAGCGGAACAGGTCCTTGGGATAGGAGACGCCGAAGCCGACGCCTCGCTTCGTGTCCCTGACGGCGTACCAGCCCTCCGGCATGTCCGTCACGTAGGCCATGTCGTACGACCGGTAGTTTTTGGGAGGGATAACTCGCGCGTCGATGCGGCTTCCGTCCGCGCCTTCGGTCCACGGCCAGGGGCCCTCGAAGCCCGGCTTGAGCTTGTTGCCCGGGTGGAATTCCTCGGGGTGGGTGAGGATGGTCCCGCCGGGCAGGTCGATCACGCAGTCCTCGTTCAGGAACGGCTCGCCAATGGCGATATGCTCGCCCCAGACCGCGTGGGCCGTCTCCTCCCCCTCGTTCACGAGCAGCTCGTCGGTCTTGAGGACGGCCGAGCCCGACTCGATGGTCATGGTCTTCTCGAAGTAGAAGGGGGTGCGGGCCGTCCTGACCCAGCACTTCAGCGCCACGCGGCCGGGCGAGTCCTCGACCACGCAGGAGTCCCACGGCATGGTGTTGACCTCGGCGTGAAGGCCGAGCTGCACGTCTCCGTACTGGGACGGGAATCCGCCTCCGGGGAGGACGGTCTGCCAGCCGCCCTCGTACTGGTCAAGCCAGAGCTCGGCGCCCGATCCGGTCGTCGGGACGAATACGGACGGGTCGCGCACTCCCCAGGGGGAGCGCCATACGAAGTCGGTGTCGGTCGGCTTGTGCAGGAACTCGTAGACGTCCGCGCCCTTGTCGATGAGGACGACGACCCTGAGCACCTCGTTTTCCAGGACGGCCGTCCTGAGCCCCCTGTAGGTCCAGGAATCGCTGATGCGGCACCCGTAGTTCCTCTCGATTCGGTAGTGCATTCGCAACCTCCAGAACGCGCTAGCGGCCTGCAGCGAAGGGGTCTGAGCTAGGATACCACCACGACGTAATGCAGGTAACCCCGCCTCTATTCACTTTGACAGAGCTAGGGCCCCGTCAATATACTGTCAATATACTCTCCAGCCAGAACAAACTGAGTAGAGCAGTTTCGCAGATGGGCCTTCGCGTTCGGTCTCCCTCTACTCTGCTTGCTGTGCGCGCTAACCCCAAGGAGGACAAAGTGATGCGTGCGCCGAAACGAAGGCGTCCGCGAAAGCGAACGATAAACGTCCCGCCAAACACGGACGTGGGCAAGCTGGCTAACCGAGTGAGGTACGTGGGAAGTCCAGAACACAAGGACTTCCCCAGCTTCGCCGGACAGCCCCGCCTGCGAGCCGACGCCTCGTGTTGTCCCCGAGAGATCAGGGATGCAGAAATGGTCACCGAATGGCTGCGGTCAGCAATCCGCCGAGGCGTCGTTAGCGCGTCTTGGAATGGCGACTTCCCCCGCTACGTGTGGTACAAGCAAGACGACACGGTCTTTGAAGCTCGACTCGTAAATCGCGGCGATGGCTCCTACAAAGGCTATCCGATCAGCGCGGACGAGTGGCCCCAAGGCATAGAGGCTCTGTATGCCTGAGTTGAGCATTGACTTCGATTGGGTGGATTCCGAGGGAATAAGAGGGCCTGAACTCTCCGCGACGTGGGCCTCCCTGAGGATTGCGGCTGGCGATGCAGTCATCACTCGGATTCTGGACGAGCGAGCGAAGACCGTACGTGATTTTGTGTATGTTCCGCTGTATCCCCTTGCCGAGTGGCTTGCAACGAACTGGTGGTTCTTAGCGAACGAATTCCAAAATCCCGACAGGCAAGGTGACCCCGAATTTCGCCGTAGACACTCGCTCGGCGCAAGTCGGGAGGGTTATGCCTTTCCCGACTTGGAAGTGGTTTCCTCTGGGGACTTGACAAGACTGGCTTGGAAGAGCTACGCACCACAGTGGACCAGGGTCGAGTTTCTCGACCAAGGGCAAGCGTCGATGGACAGGTTGGAGTTTCGCCAAGCCTGCACTGAACTGATCGATGGGGTAATTCGACGGCTGGCGTCTCGGGGCATCGAAGACACGCTCCTACAGCAAGAGTGGGCCTCAATTCAGGCTACCGAAGGAGATGACGCTGAGCTAAGGTTCTGTGAAGCTGCAGCCGGGCTGGGCTGGGACCCCTATGACTTGGATGACTCTCAACATGACGAAGTCCTGCTGCTCGCCAGTGAGCTGGGCGAATTGCTAGACGAAGCAGTTCAAGCAGTGAATCCGGCATGTCTCCGCGAGCAATCCTCGGCAATCGTATCGGCAATCGACAATGCTCGACAGGGCAGTCTACCTCTCCTGCGCCTCGATACCTTGCCCGGCGATTTTGGCAGGGGTTCGACGGACGCACCTCCATGGAGTGTGGGCTATGATTGGGCACGTAGGCTGCGGCGGAGACTGGGCTTGGATGGCCAGCCGCTAGCTACGATGGGGGCGTTGGCAGCAGCAATAGGCGAAGACGAAGATCTCATGCACGAAGCTACTAGGCCGGTGGATTTGCTGACCAAGGCGCCCTTGGTCGACGGCTTGGTTGCTATCAACTACGACCAAAGCGCCTCTTTCGCGTTTCGGCAATTCAACGAGCAAGGTAGGCGGTTCGGTTTTTGCCGGGCTCTGGCTGAAGTCCTCATGTCGCACCAATCGGGAGCACTGCTCACAAGGGCGCACTCCGAGCGGCAGCAGCGCAATCGTGCATTCGCCGCCGAGTTCCTGGCGCCCTCTCGCAGCCTGAAAGAGAAGGTGACGCAGACAGTGGTCTATAGCGAAGACGTCGACGAACTGGCAGAGGAATTCGGCGTGTCATCGTTCGTCGTCAAGCACCAGATCGAAAACCACCACATCGCCCAATTGTCCGAACCCACAATCATCTGACATCTGCGAGTGGCTGTGCCCAAGCCAACACGCAGCCCTCGCTATCCCTCCACGGCGGCGGCGCCGGCGGCGCCCGCCCAGGCGCCCAGGGCCATGTACCCGCCGTCCACGTTGACGTGCTCGCCGGTCATGAACGAGGCCTTGTCGCTCGCCAGGAAGAGCACGACGTTCGCGATGTCGACCCCCTGCCCGATTCGGCCTATTGGATGGCCCTTGCCCCATTCGGCGATGATCTCGTCGGGGTCGCCCTCCTCCAGGGAGGCCGCGGTGCGTACCATCTTCGTGTCGATTGCGCCCGGGCAGACCGCCAGCACGCGGATGTTGTCCTTGGCGTAGTCGAGGGCCATGTTCCTGGTCAGCGAGAGGACGCCGCCCTTGCTGGCCGCGTATGCCGGAACGAGGGGCATGGACTGGAGCCCCTGGACGCTGGCCGTGTTGATTATTGCGCCGCCGCCGCGCTTGCGTATCTCCGGGATCGCGTACTTGGCCATCAGGTAGTAGCTCTTTAGGTTGACGCCCAGAATCAGGTCCCAGAGCTCCTCCGGCGTGTCCTCGACATTCAGGTAGGAGGTGGGGGACTGGATGCCGACGTTGTTGAAGAGCACGTCGACGCCGCCGAAGGCATCCACGGTCGCGTCGACCACCTGCTTGCAGGCGTCCGCCTTGGATACGTCGGCCTCGATCAGCAGGCCTCCCGGTCCGAGCCTGTTCAGCTCGGCCTCGACCTCCCTACCCGTCTCGACGTCGATGTCGGCAATGGAGACGGAAGCGCCGTGCCGCGCGAACTCCATAGCCGTGTCCCGCCCGATGCCGTGGGCCGCGCCTGTGACTATGACCACCTTGCCGTCGAAGGTCCCCATTGCTGCTCTCCCGTGCAGGCCGCCCCGACGCCGGGACGGGCCGCTGTCTGTGGGCGTAGGATAGTGGGGAGCCGGGCGCCAGGCAAGCTGCCGTCGTCATTCCGGCCTTGAGCCGGAATCCAGGAGCCTTGAGGTCGTCATTCCGGCCTTGAGCCGGAATCCAGTAGCCTTGAGGTCGTCATTCCGGCCCCCGAGCCGGAATCCAGTAGCCTTGAGGTCGTCATTCCGGCCCCCGAGCCGGAATCCAGTAGCCTTGAGGTCAAGAAGGTTTGAGAATGCGGAAACAGCCTTGTGTCTACATCCTAGCCAGCCAGCGCAACGCCACCCTCTACATCGGGGTGACATCCAATCTCGTCCAGCGAGTATGGCAGCACAAGAACGATCTCGTGGAGGGGTTCACGAAACGCCATGGAGTACACACCCTAGTGTGGTATGAAAGCCACGAGACGATGGAGAGCGCGATCGCGCGCGAGAAGGCCATCAAGGGATGGCGGCGTGCGTGGAAGCTCGACCTGATCGAAGAGGGTAACCCGGAGTGGAAGGACCTGTACGAGGAGCTGGCTTGAGCCGGAGTGACGGGGTGGCTGCCATTCCTTCGTCGGGCTGAGCGCGTCGCAACGGTCGGGGACTGGACTCCGGCTCGGGGGCCGGAGTGACGGGGTGGCTGTCGCTCCTGGATGGGGCCCGGTTCCTGCTCGCAGGAATCCGGCTCGGGGGCCGGTATGACGATCTCGCGGCTATCCGGCGACGCGGTGCATGGCGTATTCGCCGCGGCCGGTCATGACTCTCGTGTAGCCTGCCAGCTCCGAATCTAGGGCGGGGTCGCCGGTGTCGACGAGCAGCGGGCGGCCTCGGATGGAGGCGAGCTTGTCCCTGGTGGCCGCGACGATGATGTTGTCGAGGCCCACGGCGCGGACGACCTGCGGGCTGATCTGCTGGTTGCCGCGGCCCAGGATGTGGCCCTGGCCCCCGATGACGGTGACGACGATCCTGGCGTCCCTGCCGTCGATCAGGTCGAGAATCCGCCGCTCGCCCGCGTCGGACGCGACGACCTTGCCGTCTCTCACCACGTCCACGCCGAGCAGGGTTCCCGTCAGGCCGAGCTCGTCCATGACGGCGGCGACGGTGCTGCCCGGGCCCATGATGTAGGTCACGCCGGGCCGCATCTTCGCGGCGACGGCTGCGGCGAGATTCCTGACGGCGCGATCGCCCGATTCGACTCCGCCGTCCTTGGCGGCCTGTAGGCGGGCGTTGTCGTCGGGCACCTTCAGGTAGCCGTAGAGGCGCGCAGCGGCGACGCCACGGCGGAAGGCGTCCTCGTCGATGTCCATCACCTCGGCCATGCGTGTGGCGCCGAGGCCGTCCCGGACGAAGGCGAGGGCCGCCCGCCCGGCGTCGCGCGGGGTTGCGCCGAAGACGGCGGAGTGTACCTTCACGCCGGCGGGGATGCCCAGCGACGTTGCCGTATCGCCTATGGCGTCGAGGATGTCGCGGGCCGTGCCGTCGCCGCCCGCGAAGAGCAGGAGGTCGACTCGCTGCCGGACCATCTCGCGGGCGGCGCGACGTGTGTTTTCGGCGGTCGTGGGCCCGGTGGGCGCATCTACGACGACTGTGGGCGAGAAGCCAGCAGCCCGCGCCTCATCCTCGCCCATGCCGGCCGGGCAGGTGAGGATGCGGACGTCCCCGGCGGCGGACGCGAGCACCCGCAGGGCCTCGACGGCGCGGGCGGGGGCCTCCTGGGGCGCACTGAGCTGGCGGGCGAGGGCGAGCGCGGCCTCGCCGTCGGTGCCCTTCAGCCCGACGCGGCCGCCCATGCCCGCGATCGGGTTGACGATCAGGCCGACCCTGGTCATGCCGCCTCCACGCCGGGCAGTGTATCACCCCGCCTCACCACCCTGGAATCCGGCGTGCGCCGGAATGACGGATGTGGGCCTTCCAAGCTCGCTATTCAGTTGTGTAGTCGGGTGGCGGTCACCGGGGGGGCGAGCGGCCTGGGGTTGTGGAGTCGATTGGTCCGGCCCAGGGGTCCGGCTCGTGCCAGTGCTGTTCGAGTCTTTCCTTGATTCTACGCTCGGCGATGGTGAGCTCCACGGGGGCGGGTTTTTCGTCCTTTTCCTCGTTGTTGCGCTTGGAGCCCTTTCGGAGAGCGGCGGCCCTGGTGTTTCCGTCCCGGCGTCGCTGTGTTCGGGTGCGCCTCCTTCCGGTCCGTCGGACCTTGTGGTCCTGGGGTCCTTGGGCCCGTTCGACAGGCTCAGGGGAGCCAGGGTCAGGGTGAACGGACCCTTCGACCCGTTCGACAGGCTCAGGGGAGCCAGGCTCAGGGTGAACGGACCCTTCGACCCGTTCGACAGGCTCAGGGTGAACGGACCCTTCGACAGGGTCAGGGGGATGGGTTCCCGCCTTCGCGGGAATGACGATTTGGCGAGGCTCAGGGTGAACGGAGCCTTCGACCCGTTCGACAGGCTCGGTACGAGCGGGGTTGGCTGCGGCGCTACGGCCCCCGCCGCCCCCCTGGGTTCCCGCCCCGTATCGAGTACGGGGCAGGCTCTCCGCGGGAATGACGATTCAGTTGCCTGCGCGGGGGCATGCCGTCGCGCGAACGACGATTCAGTTGCCTGCGCGGGTATCAGGGACCCAAGAACAGCCGGAGGGCCAAGACAACGACGCCGGTCGCCAGCCCGATACCCAGACCCAGGATTGAGAAGATCAGCCGATCCAGCCGCGTCTCAATGGCCAGGAGGCGACTGGACAGAGAGGCGGTCTGTCCCTCAAGGCGTCCGAGCGTTCTCGACGTGACCTGAACGTCGTCCTGAAACTGAGTCATGGTGTTCTCCCAACTTGGCGAGCTCTGTGCCTATGGCGTCACATAGACGCTTCGCTCCTGCGGCGGTGAAGATGTAGCCTAGGTCGTCTATCTCGATGAGGACTTGATGCTCGTCCTTCGGAGCGCTGGGTTCGAGGAGGTGGACGGATATGAGAGTGGCCATGTCTAGCGTCCTCCCTGTTCTGTGTTCGTCTAATGTACCCTGCTAATATAAGTGGAATCAACCTCGATTCGCCTTGAGCTCCTGTTCCCGTGCGTCCATGGGCCCGATCAACCAGCGCAGGTTCTTCGTGCGTTTTGCACACCGGGCACCTCATACCGGACCCTTTACCCGGGTTCACCGGACTTGTGGCCTTCCACCCCACGAAGCCGCACGTTGCACACCACCTGTCGAAATGCCGCTTCCCTCTACGAAAGTCTATTTCGCCGCAGTTGGGGCACCCAGATCCACCACCTAATACCAATTTATTTTGAGCGCGCCGTAAAGCCGTCATTCCCGCGAAGAGCCTGCCCCGTACTCGATACGGGGCGGGAACCCACTCCCTGGCCGCACATATACGGCGGCATCACGGTGACTTGGTATAATTTGGACGGGCGGCGTGACGGACTGCCTCTGAGGCTATGGCTGTGCACCTTGCCGGGGATGGGTTCCCGCCCCCGACTGCTCGGGGGCAGGCTCTTCGCGGGAATGAGGCGATTGTCTGAACTGTGATTAAGGGGATTTGGGTGATTGGCGTGATTGGGAGCCGGGGATGGGTTCCCGCCCCCGACTGCTCGGGGGCAGGCTCTTCGCGGGAATGACGGCTTTACGGCGCGCTCAAAATAAATTGGTATGATACCAAATTGCCGTGACAGGGCCATATATGCGTAATTGGGTCAGCAGCCGCGACGGACAGGGAGGGCGGGTTTCAAACCCGCCCCTACGATTTGAATTGACGGCAGCATCCCCCTCATCCCAGCCTTCTCCCGCCAGGGGAGAAGGTGTGGGAGCCCAGGGTGCCGGGCGGCGTTATTGGCGATTACGAGACACCCATTCCAATTGACATAATGTGGGACAATGGGGGTAGACTAAATCCACAAGGGCCTCCATGCCAGTCGCGGCTCGGGCGCATCACGCCGGTACCGCAGCGTCCTCAATCGGGGCCCTACGGGGGATTCGATGAAACTGAACAACACCGTTGTCACTCTGGCCCTGCTGGGTGTGCTGGCCCTGGCGGCCCTCGCGGGGGGGCTGCTCCCTGCCGGAAACCCGGTCCACGCGCAGGAGGCGACGACCAACAGGCCGCCTGCGTTCGACGCCGAAACCGCCAGCCGTTTGATCGAGGAGAACACGCCGCCGGGCGTCAACATCGGCGACCCCGTTACGGCTACCGACCCGGACGAAGACGGTGACGCAGACGACCGCGAGTTCGGCGAGACGCTGACCTACAGCCTCGAAGGGGCCGACGCGGACTCTTTCAACCTCGACCCTCTGACCGGCCAGCTCAGCACGAAGGCCCCTCTGGATTTCGAGGCTTACACCGACGCTACCAGCGCCTACTCGGTGACGGTGAGGGTGAGGGACAGCAGAGGCGAGACCGACACGGTCGTCGTGACTATCGAAGTCACTGACGATCCGACCGAACCCCCATTTGCGCCGGCCGCGCCGACGGTGGTGTCGGGCCCGGACGACGACACCACTACTGAAGACAATGAATCGACCACGAGCCTCAGGGTGGTCTGGCATCCGCCCGAGAACATGGGGGACCGCACTATCACCGGCTATGACTATCGGTACAGGAGAACGACGGACTCCACGTGGACTGAGGTCGCCGTGACAGACACGACTGTCACGATCTCGACTC
Source organism: Dehalococcoidia bacterium (assembly GCA_965222445.1). Taxonomy (GTDB): domain Bacteria; phylum Chloroflexota; class Dehalococcoidia; order Lucifugimonadales; family CAJWER01. The sequence continues at coordinate 585,736 of CBDCTY010000002.1, forward strand.
CCCCCCTCGTCGCCAACAAGACCTACCTGGTGTCGGTGCGCGCGAAAAGCGAAGAGGGCACAAGCCCGTGGTCGCTCTCGGGGACGGGGGCGACCAACAAGACGGGCAACAGCCCCCCGCGTTCGGCACAGTCACAAACCCCAGCGTGAGTGAGAATTCTCCTGCCGGCCAGAACGTCGGCCTCGCGGTGAGGGCGAGTGACAGCGATACGGGCTCCCTGAGCTACCGGCTCGAAGGTCCCGACGCCGTCATGTTTGACTTCATCACCTCGACGGGACAGATACGGACGAAGCGTGGAGTGACTTACAACCGTGAAGACCCGGAGTGCGGCTTCGTCGCTACGGCGGTTTCCCCTACCTGCACGTACTACGTGACCGTGGCGGCCTACGACGGCGCTGGCGGAAGCGACGCCGTGAGGCTGGAGATCGGCGTCAACGACCAGTCCGAGGCCCCGTCCGCTCCCACCTCACCCACGGTCCGGGCCACGGAGGGTGAGATCACCAGCCTCGACGTGAGCTGGAACCCGCCCGCCAACGCCGGGCCTCCCATTACCAGCTATAACGTGCAGTACCGGCGCAGGGGCAGCACCGAGGACTTCTCATCCGATGCAGTCCCTGACACCGTCGCCGGCACCTCCACCACGATTTCGGGTGTCAACGCGAACAGCGACAATACCCCGTGGCTCATGCGCGGCACTCGGTACGAGGTGCGCGTCCAGGCAGTAAATGAAGATGGCACCAGCCTGTGGTCGTCATTGGGCACGGGGAGCACCAATCTGGGCAACCTGGAGCCGAGATTCAGAAGGAGGCCCAACACCGGCGCGGCTAACACACGGAATTCGGATTTCACCATCCCGCTGACCATCGCTGAGAACGCTTCGTCCGGCAGCCAGGTCGGCACGGTCGCGGCCGACGACGGCAACGGCGACGCCAGGACCTACCGGCTGAGCGGGGGCGATGCTGCGGTCCTAGCCCTGTTCGAAATCAACGAGTCGACGGGGCAAATACGGACGATGTCCGCCCTGAATCATGAGGCCACGGGTTGTGCCTACGATGATACTGCTGATCCGACCGTATGCACCTATACGGTGACGGCGGAGGTCCGGGACGGCTATGGCCCGAACAGGGAGAGGGTGGAGGAAGCGTCCAACGCGCCCGACGACAGAGTCACGGTGGAGATCAGTGTGCGCGACGTGCGGGAGCCTCCGGCCGCGCCGACGGTTACGGTGACGTCGCCAACCGATGTGACTAACCTAATCGTGACCTGGGACGTGCCGGTGAACACGGGGCCTGACATTACGGGCTACGACGTGGAGTACAGACAGGGCAACGCCGCCTGGTCGGACGATAACTGCCGAGGCGCCACAGATACCGTAGATAACTGCCACGACATCCCAACAGGCACCACCGACACGACGATCACGCAGCTCACCGCCAACACTTCCTACAGTGTGCGTGTACGCGCTACGAACGGCGAGGGCGATAGCGGGTGGGCGATGGTTACGGGGAGGACGAACAGGAATAGAGCAGATGATAGAGAGAACGATGCTCCCACTTTCGACTCTAATAATGACTCCCGGACCGTGGATGAGAACACGCCTTCGGGACAGAACATCGGGAACGCCATCAGCGCTAGCGCTGGAGAAGAAGGCGACAGCCTGATCTACAGTCTCGAGGGCGCCGACAGGAGCTCGTTCAGCATCGACAGGAATACGGGGCAGATAAAGACAAGGGCGGCTCTGAACCACGAGGACCCGGCTTGCGAATACGTGAGTACGGCTCAAACAACTGAATGCACCTACAACGTGAGGGTGAAGGTCGTGGACGGCCAGGGCGGCAGCGCCTCACACAACGTGGAGATCGATGTCACTGACGAGGATGAGCCTCCGTCCGCTCCCGCCCCGCCGAGAGTGACGGCGACGAAGGACTCGGGCCTGAGCTTGGAGGTCACGTGGAATGAGCCGCGGGACACGGGGAAGCCTCCCGTCACCGACTACAACATACAGTACCGTTTGTACCGCCCAAGCAACGAACCTCAAGAGACCTTCGGCGCGTTCGTCCACACTGGCACGGAAACGAGCGCCACGATCACGGGGCTGGAACCCCGCACTTCCTACGAGGTGCAGGTCTTGGCGGTGAACCATGAGGACAGCAGCGCCTGGTCGAATGCTGGGCGCGGTACGACGGGAGCGAGCAATACGAGGCCGGCCTTCGAAGACACAGCCAATGTCGTGACCCGCAACGTGGTTGAGAACGCCCGGCCGGGCCAGGACGTGGGCAGTCCCGTCTCGGCCACGGACGAGGACGGCGACAGGCTGAGCTACAGCCTCAGTGGGCCTGACGCCTCCTCCTTCGACATCAACAGGAGCAGCGGGCTGATAAGGACGAGGTCGGGCGTAACGTATGACTTCGAGTCTAAGCCCAGATACTCGGTGACGGTGAGGGTGGACGACGGGCAGAGGAAGGCCAACAGCGTCGCGGCCAAGTCGGTGACCATCAATCTCGATAATCTGGGCGAGGCCCCGTCGACGCCGAATGCGCCGAGGGTGACGGGCGTTCCCGGCTCGACGGACAGCATCCGCGTCACGTGGGACGAGCCCGCAAACACCGGCCCTCCCATCACCTTCTACAATTTGCGGTACGGCCCAGCCGGGACCGGCTTCGTCCCGCTGCAACGGGATATTGTGGACAGGAGCACGATCATCACGGGGTTGGAGGCCGGCACGCGCTACGAAGTGCAGGTGCGGGCGCACAATACTGAAGAGCAGAGCGAGTATTCGCGCTCGGGCACGGGGGCGCCGAACGCGGACATGGCGAACAGGAACCCCAGGTTCACAGGCGGCACCCGCTCGTTCAGTGTGGCCGAGGACACGGGCGCTGGAGAAGCCGTCGGCAATCCCGTGGAGGCCATCGATGACGACGACGATCCGCTGAGCTACAGCCTCGCGGGGACGGACTCGGCGTCGTTCGACATCGACTCGGTCAGCGGGCAGATACGAACACGCGAGGCCCTGAACTTCGAGGAGAAGTCGAGCCATTCGGTGACGGTGAGGGCACGGGACAACAGGGGCGGAAGCGGAACGGTGGACGTGAGGATAGCGGTCACCGACGTCGACGAGCCGCCCGACACGCCGGACGCTCCGACGGTGACGGCATTGTCGAGCACGAGCCTGCAGGTGACCTGGGACGAGCCAGGCAACACCGGCCCGGCCATCACCGACTACGACTACCGGTACAGGGGACCGACGGGGGACTGGACGGAGATTACCAACACGACGATCAGGGAGACCACTGCCACGATCGGGGGCCTGACGCCGAGCACGTTCTATGACGTGTCGTTGCGGGCGAGGAACGCCGAGGGCATGAGCGACTGGTCAAACTCGGGCTTCGGGTCGACGAACGAACCCGGCGCCAACAACCCGCCCGTGTTCACCGATGGCACGAGCGCCACGCGAAGCGTGAGCGCAAGCGCGCCGACCGGCACGTCCATCGGCGCTCCCGTCGCCGCGACGGACGCCGATTCGGGCGACACGCTGACCTACAGCCTGGAAGGACGGGACGCGGCGTCGTTCGCCATCAACGAGACGAACGGCCAGCTTCTCACGAAGTCCGGCGTCACGCTGATCGCCGGGGAGACGTACACGGTGACGGTCGCGGCCGACGACCAAAGGGACATCTCCAGGATTACGGTTACGATCAACGCTACGGCTGCGCCGCCCAACAACCCGCCCGTGTTCAGAGAAGGAGCTTCCGTGGGTCGAAGCGTCCCCAGGAACGCGCCGGCTGGCACACAGGTCGGCGGTCCGGTCACGGCGACGGACGCCGACGGCGACTCGATCACCTACACCCTCGAAGGGACGAACGCGGCATCCTTCGCCATCGACGCGTCGGGCCAGCTCACCACACGGGTTGCGCTGACCCCCGGGAACACGTACACGGTCACGGTGGTAGCCAGCGACGGGAAGGACCAGGCCAGGATTGCGGTGACGATCACCGTTAGCGCGAACAACCCGCCGGTATTCTCGGGCGAGCCCCGCTCGTTCCGTGTCCCCAGGAACGCGCCGGCTGGCACACAGGTCGGCGATCCGGTCACGGCCACGGACGCCGACGGCGACTCGATCACCTACAGCCTCGAAGGGACGAACGCGGCATCCTTCGACATCGACGCGTCGGGCCAGCTCACCACACGGGTTGCGCTGACCCCCGGGAACACGTACACGGTCACGGTAGTAGCCAGCGACGGGGAGGACCAGGCCAGGATTGCGGTGACGATCACCGTTAGCACGAACAACCCGCCGGTATTCTCGGACGAGCCCCGCTCGTTCCGTGTCCCCAGGAACGCGCCGGCTGACTCACAGGTCGGCGATCCGGTCACGGCCACCGACGCCGACAACGACTCGATGACCTACAGCCTCGAAGGGACGAACGCGGCATCCTTCGCCATCGACGCGTCGGGCCAGCTCACCACACGGGTTGCGCTGACCCCCGGGAACACGTACACGGTCACGGTAGTAGCCAGCGACGGGGAGGACCAGGCCAGGATTGCGGTGACGATCACCGTTAGCACGAACAACCCGCCGGTATTCTCGGGCGAGCCCCGCTCGTTCACGGTGCGTGACAATGCGTCGGCGGACACGCCTATCGGCACGGTCACGGCGGCGGACGCCGATTTGGGCGACACGCTGACGTACAGCCTGGAAGGGACGGACGCGGCGTCGTTCGACATTCGGTCGAACACGGGCCAGATCGTCACGAGGTCGGGGGTCACGCTGACGGCCGGGGCGACGCACACGGTGACGGTCGTCGCGAGCGACGGGCAGGAGACCGCGAGTATTGCGGTTACGATCAACGTTATCCAGGGGATCTTTGGCTGCGCGACGAGGGGCGCGGCGGTGTCGGACAGGTCGAACACGGGCCTGGTGTCGGACTGCGAGGCGCTGCTGACGGCGAGGAACGCGATGGAGGGCACCGCGAGGCTGAACTGGTCGGTCTACACTCCGATCGGGCAGTGGGAAGGCGTGTACCTCAACGGGACGAACGGGACGCCCATACGGGTGAAGGCGATAATCCTCCGCCGCCGGGGGCTGGACGGGACCATCCCGGCGGAGCTGGGCCAGATCTCCATGCTGACCAAGCTGAACCTACACTCTAACGATCTCACGGGCAGTATCCCGACTGAGCTGGGGGACCTGAGCAGGCTGGAGAGGCTGCTGCTGCACAACAACCGGCTGACCGGAACGATTCCGGACCTGGGCGACCTGCGCAGCCTGGAGATGCTGTGGCTCTCGGGCAAAGACATGGCACTGACAGGAAGTGTCCCGGCGTGGCTGAACGAGATGAGCAACCTCGAGTCGGTAAGCCTCTGGGGCAACGAGCTCAGCGGTCCGATACCGTGCCTGACGGGCATGACGAGCCTGAAGCTGCTGAAGCTCCAGAGCAACCAGCTGAACGGCGGCGTCCCAGCGTGTCTGGGCGATCTGAGCAGCACGCTCGGGAGCCTGTACATCCATCTCAACCCGCTGGGAGGGACGATCCCGCGAGAGCTGGGCCAGCTCACGAGCCTGAGGCGTCTGTGGATCCACAGCAGCGACCTGACTGGACCGATCCCGCCGGAGCTGGGCAACATGGCCGGCCTCTGGGGCCTGAACCTCCGCGACAACAACCTGGGCGGGCCGATACCGACCGAGCTGGGCCGCATGACCAACATGCGGAAGCTGAGGCTGCATAACAACGGCCTGAGAGGCAGTATCCCGACTGAGCTGAGGGACCTGAGCAACCTGACGGACCTGTGGCTCTCGGGCAACGACCTGAGCGGGCCGATCCCGTCCGAGTTGGGCAGCCTGGACAACCTGAAGCAGCTGAGCCTCAAGAACAACGGTCTCAGCGGTGACATTCCGCCCGAGCTTGGCAACCTGACCGATACGCTGACCCACGTCTTCCTCGCTGGCAACATCGGACTCACGGGGTGCGTACCGGCAGGACTGGCAGACGTGACGAACAACGACATAGGCGACACCGGCCTGAACGACTGCAACGGCAACTGATACCAAGTCACCGTGATGCCGCCGTATATGTGCGGCCAGGGAGTGGGTTCCCGCCCCGTATCGAGTACGGGGCAGGCTCCTCGCGGGAATGACGGATTTACGGCGCGCTCAAAATAAATTGGTATGAGACGGGTCCCAGACGGCCGGGCCGTCACGGGGCAGGCGTTTCGCAGGGCGTTGAGGCTGTCGGCGCGGGGGGCGCCGAGATTGTCTGGCTTGGAGTGGGCCGGCTGGGATTCGAACCCAGGACACTCGGATTAAAAGTCCGATGCTCTGACCAGACTGAGCTACCGGCCCGTCGAGGAATGGTTATCTAAAGAACCCGGCGCCTGTGCGCCGGGTTCTTCGTCTACCCTACCCTGACTATACACGAACCTTCAGTCTGGCGGTCCCGTTTTGGAGCATACAACCCCAACCCTGGTAGCCCGAAAATCTTTGGAATGAGGGTTAGCCGGAGTTTGCGTCATGGAGCATCCAGTCTATCCGTGATTGAGTTGGCGTCCTGCGGCGACAGGGCGGGTTTCAAACCCGCCCCTACCAAGCCGTCGGCACCCTTCCATACTAATACCAATTTGGCGTGATGCCGCCATATATGTGCGGCCAGGGAGTGGGTTCCCGCCCCGTACTCGATACGGGGCAGGCTCTTCGCGGGAATGACGGCTTTACGGTGCGCTCCTAATGAATTGGTATAATACCAAATTGCCGTGACAGGGCCATATATGCGTAATTGGGTCAGCAGCCGCGACGGACAGGGAGGGCGGGTTTCAAACCCGCCCCTACGAAGCCGTAGTCTTCGCCACCCTTCCATACTAATACCAATTTGGCGTGATGCCGCCATATATGTGCGGCCTGGGAGTGGGTTCCCGCCCCGTATCGAGTACGGGGCAGGCTCTTCGCGGGAATGACGGCTTTACGGTGCGCTCCAAATGAATTGGTATAACAGTCGTCTACACGCAGTGGATTACGCCTACGCCCCATTGGGGCACCGTGGCATGGAAGTGTTCGCCATCCCGGGCAAGCTCTGCACCCGTCAGGAGGTCGCAGGTGGTGGAGACGGACCAGCCGGGCGAGAAGGACACTCTTGCGTCGCGTGGTTCGACGTTGAACAGAAAGAGCAGCCGCCCGCCATGGGCGGACTCACGGACTACTGGTATCACGCGGTCTCCGTCCATGGCGACCGAAGCCTCGATGTCTAATTCCGCCAGCACTCCGAGCAGGATGTCCGGGCTGCCCACGCCGCCGAAGCCCGCAGCCAGGCTGAACCCGTACCAGGTGCACCTGCCGCCCGCAGTCCTTACGGCGACGGTCTGGCCGTCGATGGACGCGATGGCTTCCGCGCCGGGCAAGGGATCCAGGATGGCGTATCCGGTCGATGACTCGAAGGGCAGGCTGCCGTATAGCGTCTCCACGGCAGCACGCCCCTGTGATATGTCGACGTCGGTTACGCCCGAAAAGTCTGCCACTCGGACCCCGAACGTCGTACCGAGTCCCTCCGGTGGGTCGTAGCTCGAAAGGCCGTTGTCGGAGTACATGCCCAGACTGCCCGCCGCCACGAGCCTTACCGTAGGGCTGTCGGCCAGCGTCCGGGCTATCCTGTCTCGGACTTCGTCGGTCATCAGCGCAACGTTGGACAGGATCACGAGATCGTAGCTGGCCCAGTCGTGCCTGGGAGTCACGATGTCAACCGGGATACCGTTCTCCCACAGCGTGCGGTAGGTCCCGCGCAGATCGGCAAGGAAGCGGTCGCCCTCGCCGTTCATGGTGAACAGGTCGTGGGACGGCTGGTGGTTGACGATGGCTACCCTAGCCTTCGGAACGCGCAGCGGCAGGTGTTCGGCGAGACCGTCGATCTGGGAGATGGCCTCGGATACGGCTTCGAGGCGGGCTGTCGGGCGTCCGTCCAGGGTCGCCAGGTTGTAGCCGGGCGACTCGAACGCGACGTGGTCGGGCCGGTACTGCCAGAACATGGCCCCTGCGGCCCCGTGGGCGAGGGTCATCCAGAGCAGGGTGGTGAGCTCGCGGGGGTCGGTCTGCTTCTTCCACGTGACGCCGCCGGGGGACATACCGGAGTATATCTCCTCGTTCCACCAGCGACTTCCCTTCCCTATCGCCCGCGACCACTCGAATGAGAAGGCGCGGTCGGAGATCTCGTAGGGGTCATCGCCGGTGAGCAGGTTGTTCGAGGGCATCGACATACCCCACGAGTCGGCGTAGCGGGCGCACGTCTCGTCCCAGGGGCGCCACTGCCAGGGCCGGCTTTGCCGCGAGCAAGTGTCTCTGTTGCTTGCCGAGGAGTCTGGCACCGACATAGCCAAAGTACCCTTGATGTCTTACAGGCCTCCTGTACGACCACTGCCGCTGGAGGTCATGTGGCCCCATGAAGAGACGGAGCAGATGCGCAGGGACTGGCCCAAGTGGTTCAGCCCAACGAATCAGGTGCTGGGGTAGGCGCAGGGCCTTTCCAAAGTCGTCACAATGCCATAAGAGGGGGATCTGGGAAATCCCTTCTCCCTCAATGGGAGAAGGTTATACCAAGTCACCGTGATGCCGCCGTATATGTGCGGCCAGGGAGTGGGTTCCCGCCTTCGCGGGAATGACGGCTTTACGGCGCGCTCAAAACGAAATGGTATTAGGATGAGGGTGACTGACTTGTATCGGTCAACGCCCCCTCACCCCCGTATCGAGTACGATATAGGCAGGGAGGTCCAGCCGAACGTCCTGTGGCGGAACGACGGCGCCGGGCAGGGCGGTGTCTGGACGTTTACGGACGTCTCGAGGACCTTCGGGGCCCAGGCCAGGATGGACGGCATGGGCCTGGCCGTGGGCGACTATGATCTCGACGGGTTCCTCGACATGTTCATGACGAACATCAACGACAACGTTCTGCTCAGAAACAGGGGAGACGGCACAGGTTTTGTCGACACCACAGATGACGTAGGCGTAGGCATCGGCATGATCGGACTCAAGGTAAGAATCTCCTGGGGTACGTTTTTCTTTGACTACGACAACGACGGGGATGAGGACTTGTATGTCGTCAGTGGCTATCTTGGGGACGACGTGCAGCCTGCGAACCCCCTCGACCAGCCTAACGTGCTGTTCCGAAACGACCGTGATGGGAGTTTTCTCGACATCTCCCCAGGGAGTGGGGCAGATGACCAAGGCATGGGACGGGGAGCAGTTTTCTTCGACTATGACAACGACGGCTGCCTCGACCTTCTCGTCTCGAACTATGGCCAGACAGCCAGGCTGCTTCAGAACGCGTGCGAGTCGGGGAACAACTGGCTTATCGTCGATGTCCAGGGAACGGCTAGCAACAGGGACGGTATCGGCGCCAGGATAACAGTGACTTCCGGAGGCACATCCCAGATCAGAGAGGTGGCAGCCGGAGGCAGCCAGATGGGTCAGAACATGCCGGGGGCCCACTTTGGACTGGGGACCGCCGATACCGTGGACTCACTGACCGTCAGGTGGCCCAGCGGCAATGTCCAGACCATCACTGGCGTGTCTGCCAACCAGCGCCTCACGATCGTCGAGCGCGACTCAAAGAGCAGGTAGAGCACAGCGTAGGTGCAGGTTCCCCGCTTGGCATCTGCCGATGATAGTGATGATTATCCGAACCATGGAAGCCATTTGCCAACAGGGATGCTCCGTGCGATCACCAACAAGCCGCGAGTCCGAAGGCCAGGACCGCGTTAGTCGGCACAGTCGACCGTCTTCGGCCTCCAGCCACCCATAGTATGGACGGGTAGACGGGGCGGATGGCCTTGCCGGTGCTTTGTGGTATGTTGATGCGGTCAGCGCGCCGGGAGGGAGACCCTCAGAGGAGTAGGCCGATGGTCTCAGAGTTCGAGAAGGCAGAGACGCGTCCGGAGTTCTACATGCCTCCGCCGATGGACTTCCCCGAAGAGGGGACGTCCGAGGAGGATGTGCTGGAGGGGGTCGAGGAGATACTGGGCTCCATCCCGTACGAGATCGAGAACAACTTCGGCGTCAGCTACGTAGGGCCTCCGCATCCCATCACCCGGAAAGTGTACGAGCTCACGCTGGGCACGTTCTTCGTCGAGTGGGCCCGCGAGCTGCAGCCCGGCCCATACGAGATGGAGAAGCAGGCGGTGCGCATGATGGCCTCCCTGCTTGGAAAGCCGGACGCCGTTGGGTTCATAACGAGCGGTGGCACGGAGTCGAACATCTCCTCGCTGCGTCTGGCGCGCAACCTCTCCCCTTCGGTATCGGCGCCGGAGGTGATCATGCCGGAGTCGGGCCACTACAGCTTCCACATCGGCGCGGAGATGCTCGGCATACGCCTGCGCGAGGCGCCGCTGGGCCCCGACATCCTTCCCGACATGAACTACGTCGAGAGCCTGGTCAACAAGAACACCGTTGGCCTGGTGTGCTCGGCGCCCGGCGGGGCCTTCATGGTCATCGACCCGGTCGAGGAGTTCGCCGACCTCGCGCGGCGCAAGGGGCTATTCCTGCACGTCGACGGCGCCTTCGGGGGGTTCATACTGCCGTTCATGAGGGAGCTGGGGTACGACGTGCCGCAGTTCGACTTCAGTCTGCCGAGCGTGAGCACGATGATGACCGACGGCCACAAGCTGGGGATGATGCCGGTAGCCACCGGCTTCTTCATGGTCAGGGACGAGGAGATGCTGCAGGCCATCCCGACGGAGCGGACCGTGATCCACACCGTCACCGCCACCAAGCACGGCGAGCGCGCGGCGTCGGCCTGGGCCGTCCTGCGCCATCTCGGGCGCAAGGGCTACCTGGAGTCGACCCGGCACGTGCTGGAGGTCGTCGACTTCATGGCCAAGGGCATCGAGCGCATCGACGGGCTGCGCCTGGTCGTCCCGCCGTCGATCACGCTGGTGAGCTTCACGTCAGACAACTGCGAGCTGAGCAAAGTGCACGATGGGATGGTCGAGCGGGGCTTCGGGCACACGTACGGCACGGTCAGCGGCATCGAGTACATCCGCCTGTCGATTCATCCGCACCGCGACCTTGAGCACGCCGCGCGCTTCCTCGAAGCGCTGGAAGACTCCGTCAGGGCCGCACGCGCCTGACCGACCGACGATTACTCCACAGAGGAGCGATATCGTGCAACTGACCCCGGACCTGCTGCAGAGCTTCAGGTGGCGCAATATCGGGCCCTTCAAGGGAGGCAGGTGCGTGGCCGCGGCCGGCCACCCCACTGAGCCGACGGTCTTCTACATGGGCTGTGTCGGGGGGGTCTGGAAGACCGAGGACGGCGGCGCATACTGGGAGAATATCTCGGACGGATACTTCAAGACCTCGGCGGTGGGTGCCCTGGCAGTCTCCGACTCCGACCCCAACGTCATCTACGTGGGCATGGGCGAGTCCTGCGTGGCAGTGCCTAGACTCCAGTGGACTGCTCAGGCGGACGGCATGTACAGGTCCACCGATGGCGGGCGAACATGGGCCAACGTCGGCCTCTCGGACACGCAACACATCGCCCGCGTTCGCATCCACCCCGAAGACCCCAACCTAGTGTACGCGGCCGTGCTCGGACACCTGGAGGGACCTGACGCCGAGCGGGGCGTCTACCGCTCCGTCGACGGCGGGGCGACCTGGGAGCGGGTGCTGCACGTGTCAGATCGGGCCGGCGCCATCGACCTGTCCATCGACAGCAGCAACCCCCGTGTCTTGTACGCGTCGATGTGGGACGTGCGGCGCAGCTTCTGGTGGAGCCACAGCGGCGGCCCCGGGACCGGGATATACAGGAGCGCAGACGGCGGCGACACTTGGACCGAGCTTACGGGCAACCCCGGCCTGCCGGAGGGCGTAATGGGCCGCATCTCCGTGGCGGCGGCCCCGCGCGCGGGCAGGGTATTGGCGCTCATCGAGGCCGAGAAGGGCGGGCTGTACCGGTCGGACGACAGCGGGGAATCGTGGAAGCTGCTATCGGATGACCCCGACCTGACCAACCGGCCTCACTACTACAACCACCTGTTCGCCGATCCGGTCGACCCGGAGACCGTCTACATCCTGAACTCCAAGGTGCACCGCTCCCTGGACGGCGGACGCACCTTCCACGACGTTACGGCGACGCACGCCGACCACCACGAGCTGTGGATCGATCCCCGAAACCCCCGTCGCATGATCAACGGCAACGACGGCGGGGCCTCCGTGACGTTCAACGGCGGCGAGTCGTGGTCGAACATATACAACCAACCCACGGGCGAGTTCTACCACATAACCACCGACACCCGGTTCCCGTACCGCGTCTACGGCACCCAGCAGGACAACTCAGCCGTATCTGCGCCGTCGAGGTCGAACCGGGGCGCGATCCAGTGGTGGGAGTGCCACAACGTGGGCTCTTCGGAGAGCGGCCATATCGCCGTGCGGCCCGACAACCCGAACATCGTCTACTCGGGCGCGTACGGCAGCAACCGCGGGGCCGGCCCGGTCACCCTGCTGTACGACCATAGCTCCGGGGAGGTGCGCGGCATCTCCGCCTGGCCGGACGCCATATCCTTCACGTTCAAGGAGCGCAAGTACCGGTTCGCGTGGGACTACCCCATCGTCATCTCGCCTCACGACCCCGGCGTGCTCTACTGCGCGGCGAACGTCGTGTTCCGCTCCGAGAACGACGGCTCGAGCTGGGAGGTGATCAGCCCGGACCTGACGCGCAACGACCTGGAGGAGCCGGGGGACTTCGACCCGCTGACGGACATCGCGACCTTCGACCGGTGCACGATATCGAGGTTCGCCGAGTCGCCGGTGACGCCGGGCGTATTCTGGGCCGGATCAGACGACGGGCTCATTCACCTTTCGGTTGACGGCGGCTCGACGTGGAGGAACGTGACGCCCGACGGCTTCCCGGAGTGGTCGATGGTGAGCAGCATCGACGCCTCGCACCACGACGCAGGCACGGCCTACGTCGCAACGACGAGGTACCAGCACGGCGACTACCGGCCGTACCTGTACAGGACCCGCGACTACGGCGCGACGTGGAGCCCGATCTCAGGCGGCATCTCGGACGTGGACTTCACCCGCGTCATGCGGGAGGACCCGGCCCGGCAGGGGCTGCTGTACGCCGGTACGGAGGGCGGGGTCTACGTATCCCTGGACGACGGGGAGTCGTGGAGCCCCCTGCAGACCAACCTGCCACCGGTGCCGATCCACGACATGGTGGTCAAGGATGACGACCTCGTCGTCGGCACGCACGGGCGGGCGTTCTGGGTGCTGGACGACGTGACTCCCCTTCACGAGATGTCCATCCAAGTGGGGAACTCCAGCGCGTACCTGTTCAAGCCGAGGGACGCCTACCGCTTCCTGATCGAGCCGAACCCGTACGCGACGCCGGAACCGGGGCCCGACAAGTTCTACTGGCTCTCCCTGGGGATGCCGGCGACCTTCTACACGGACGCCACGCCGGAGGGGGCGCCCGTGCGGCGCTACCTGGACGCCGGCCCAAACCCGCCGGACGGCGTGGTCGTGACCTACTACCTGCGCGAGCAGCCTGAGGGTGAGGTCAGGCTCGTCTTCCTCGACGACCGGGGCAACGAGATTGCGATGGCGTCCAGCGAGCCTGAGGACCCGGACGAGGTGCGGCTGTCGACGCGCCAGGGCGCCAACCGCTACGTGTGGGACATGCGCTACCCGAGCGGCCTGAGGCTGCCGGATGACAGGATCGAGGAGCGCCCGTTACGGGGCCCCTTCGCGCCGCCCAGCGAGTATCAGGTGCGGATCGAGGTTGGCGGCGAGGCGCAGACGCAGACGTTCCGCATCATGAGGGACCCACGGGTCTCCGCCACGGACGCCGACCTGCATGAGCAGTTCGAGATGCTGATCGAGCTGCGCGACAAGCTCACGGAGTCGCAGCGGGACGTGCTCAGGGCCAGGGCCGTGCGCGACCAGGTAGACCAGTGGGTGCGCCGCGCCGAGGGACACCCCGGGCACGAGCGCCTGAGCGAGGCCGCGTCGGACCTGAAGGGGAAGCTCCTTGCCGTCGAGGGCGAGCTGGTGAACCGGCCGGACATTGGCTGGGTCGAGAAGAGGAACCGGGGCACCCTGTTCGCCAAGAAGCTGAACGGCCGCTTGGCCGACCTGATAGACACGGTGGCCATCTCGTACTCGGCCCCTCCCAAGCAGTGCCACGACGTATATTCCCTGATCTCGAGGGAGATCGACACTCAGCTAACGCGCCTGAACGAGATCATGGACGGCGAGCTGGAGGGCTTCAGGTCCATCCTCGAAGAGCTGGAGGTCCCGCTCATCGCGCCGTAGCGGGGGTTGATAGAGGGACCGAAATGGTCTGCTATCGAGGAGTTCGCGGGATACCGGTACCGGGTAACAATTCCTCCAGAGGGATGTCATGCAATTGGCTAAGCGGTGAGCCCCAGCAAACCTCGTCCGACTTTGAAAGGGCCTGCTATTCTGTTTCTAATACCAATTCATTTGGAGCGCACCGTAAAGCCGTCATTCCCGCGAAGGCGGGAACCCACTCCCTGGCCGCACATATATGGCGGCATCACGCCAAATTGGTATAATCGGTGCCTCGGGCGCTGGGAAGACGGCTCTGGTTTCGGCCGCCCGGGCGCGTAGTCCGACCGAATCAGTAAGCTTTTGCCATTTTGACTCGATTGGAGTCCCATCCGTCTTTCCGGCTGGTTGGCAGGAAACGAGTACTCACCATTGGATCGAACGCATCGTCGCAGGTCAAGAAGATGCCGCTCTCGTCGTAATCGAGGGGTCGTCGGATCTCCGCTTCGTGGAAGAGGCGTTCGCACACTTTCTCGTTGCGGATGGATATATGATTCTCGTGCACTGTGCGGAACGCGAAAGAAACAGACGCCTGACCGACGACCGCAAACAGCCGGAGCTTGCTACTCGTCAAATGGACTCTTGGGCGCGATACCTCTACAAGCAAGCCCAACAAATGAGAGTCACGGTGCTTGACACATCAGGTCAGGCGTTTGACCAATCGTTGCATGCCTTATACCATTTCGTTTTGAGTGTGCCGTAAAGCCGTCATTCCCGCGAAGAGCCTGCCCCCGAGCAGTCGGGGGCGGGAACCCACTCCCTGGCCGCACATATACGGCGGCATCACGGTGACTTGGTATTAGAAGGAGAAATCGCGAGCATTCTCGAGACTCTAGGGCGACCACTTCCATAACTCTCGAAGAAGCAGAGATCAACATCTCGCGGAAGTACTCCATCTTCATCAAGTGTCAGGGCGGAGTGACCATAGGCCACGTGGTGTTAGTGTTCACTATAAGCGTTCAGGCTAACTGGTCAGCATGTATGGAGGTGGAAGGCGCTAGAGCGGCTGCCAGTGGTGTTTGCCGTGCCGGCGTCCAACGCGCCCGAAGCCGGGGCTGGGAAAGTGGCCTCCGAAGCCCACCGCGCCGTCGATCTCCAGCCGCTTTACCAGCGCGGCGCGCGTCTCCGCCGAAAGGCGCGGGTTGTGGTCGGGCCGGGGCCGCCAGCCGGGCTCAGTGATCTGCGCCGGGTGGTGGATGGCGTCGCCCAGAACGATGCCCTTCTGCCTGCCGGACGAGATGGCCACGGATGTATGGCCCGGCGTGTGTCCGGGAGTAGGGAGCGAGCTGACCTCCCCCGTCAACGCCGTCTGACCATCCATCAGCTCCATGAGGCCCATATCGGCCAGGGGCCTGACCTGTTCCCTGATGTAGTCGAGGGGGCTCATCCTGTCTCGCCGGTCGAAGAGGGCCCAGTCCGCCTTGGGGACCCAGTAGCGGGCGTTGGGGAAGGTCGGCTCCGCCTGTCCGCCGGCGCGCGTGACGCTCCACCCCACGTGGTCGGCGTGGAGGTGTGTGAGGACGACCATGTCCACGTCTCCGACGCCGATGCCGTTCCGTTCCAGGTCGGCTATCAGGCCACCAGTGGTCCCCTCCCACGACCCTGGTGGGCTCTCGCCGAGGCCGGCGTCCACCAGTACGGTCTTCCCCTCCGACAGGAGCACGAAGGAGCCGAGGTTGAGCAGCAGCTCGTGGCCGTCCCCCAGGAGGCCCCGATAGGGTGTCCAGGCCTCCCTGGGCACGTCCGGGAAGAAGTCGTCGGTCGCGAACGCGATGCTACCGTCGGAGACGGCAACCACCTCCACCTTGCCGACAGTCAGCCTGTTTCGTGTCATTGCAGGAAGTACTCCGCGACCGGCGACCGCGCCGCTAGCCGGATAGTTGGGCCTTCACCAGGTCGCGAGTAAGCTGGGCCTGGCCGTAGTGCTCGGCAGCGTGGCGGGCGACGACGATCAGCAGCTCGCGGCCGGTGATGATCCCACGGTGGGGGCGGTCCCTCTTGCGGTCCAGCTCGGTTGGTGGCAGCTCCTCGATGGCGTCTGAAATCTGGTCCTTCAGATCGTTCCAGCGCGCTTCGATCTCTACGGCGGAGCTACCCCTAACCATGAACTCGGCATCGCGGTCGCGAGTGACGGGCAGCCCGCACAGCCCGTTCAGGAGGTTGTGCCGTACGTTGCCCATCGTGTGCGTGGCCAGGACGTAGAGGCTGTTGGCGTCGTCGAGGGGGCTCCAGTCCAGGGAGTCGCTGTCGAGCCCTTCGAGGCAGGCGACGAGCTCGTCGACGGTATTCCTGATATTGTGCCAGTAGAGGTCGATCTCCCGTGTGCTCTTCATTGGTGTCCTCCTACGTGGATGGAAAGGGCGCTAACAGTGGGCCAACTCCCAGACTGGGAAGTAGTAGATGTTGGAGACCTGGGTCCCAGAGTACCCCTGCCCGGACTCGAACCGGGGCACACGGTTTAGGAAACCGTTGCTCTATCCGCCTGAGCTACAGGGGCCTGTGCGAGAGTCAAACTATATTGTAGCGCGGACAGCGCCACCTCGCATCCATCCGCGCTCCGCACCAGGGCCTTTCCATTGTTGAGATAGGGTCGTACCTTGCCGTTCGGCCTGAGCTTGGCTCTCCTGAGCTTGTCGAAGGGTCGAAGGCCCCAATTGTGGTTCGACAGGCTCACCACGAACGGACTTTGGAAAGGCCCTGGCTCCGCACGTGCCTATCCTGTGTCGTTTGCGCTCCATCCCTGAGTGCAGCGGGGCCGATTCGGCTCGGACGAGCCTGGCGCGGAATCGTCCCTTACCCTATCGCCGCGCCACTAATCTTCGGGGCGCGGCTCAGCACACGGGCTCGGCCATTCTCCATGACGACGATGTCCTCGATTCGGACGCCGCCCCAGCCGGACAAGTAGATGCCTGGCTCTATGGTGAACACCATTCCGTTCTCGATTGCGTCATCCCCAGTCGGACCGACACGCGGATACTCGTGGACGGCAAGGCCTACGCCGTGGCCAAGGCTATGGCCGAAGTTGTCTCCATAGCCAGCCTCGGAGATGATGTCGCGCGAAATGGCGTCGACCTCCTTGCCCGTCATCCCTGGCCTGACCCGCTCCTCGGCCTCTATCTGCGCCCGCAGCACCGTGCTGTACACCTCGGCGAATGTACTGTCAGGCTCTCCCGCAAAAATCGTGCGGGTCAGGTCGGCGCAGTACCCGTCGTACTTGGCCCCCATGTCTATGACGACTGCCTGGCCCTCCTTGATTGGCGTCTCGTCCGCTAGGTGGTGAGGCAGAGCGCCGTTCGGACCCGCGCCGACGATGATCTCGAAGGCGAGGCCCTCGGCTCCCTGCTCTCTCATCGACTTCTCCAGCTCCCAGGCGACCTCACCCTCCGTCACCCCGGGCTCCACAGTCGCCGCCACCTCCTCGAATGCCCTGTCGGTGACCTCCACTGCTTTCGACAGGACTTCGAGCTCGTGACGGTCCTTGACCGCCCTCAACTTGTCGACGAGGTCGCTCGTCTCTACAAGCCTCAGATCCGTCGAATCTTCGTATTCGGCGATCGCTTTATTGAAGGCCGAGTGGGCCGCAACCGAGACGTCGCTTGCCTCGAAGCCGACACGCTTGGCCCCCGCAGATTCCGCCAGCTCGGGCAGCCACTTCCATGCCTGTCCAGCCGTCATCCGTTCCACCCGGTAGCCCGGCGACTGCCTCTCGGCCTGCTCCGTGTAACGGAAGTCGGTGACCAGCACCGGGTCTCTTTCGCTGATCAGAAGATACCCGGCCGAGCCTGTGAAGCCGGACAGGTAGCGCCGGTTCTCCGCGCTGGAGACCAGCATCGCGTCGATCTCGTTTTCGCCCAGCTTTTCCCGGAGTCTCTCGATCCTCGCAGCCGTGTTCATATGCCCTGCTCGACCTCCCTGACGTGCTCGACTATGAACCTGAGCCCATAGATGTACCCGCGCCAACCGAGCCCGGCGATCTGCCCGACCGCTATGGGGGCGATGACCGAGTGCCGGCGGAACTCCTCGCGGGCGTAGATGTTCGATATGTGGACCTCCACCAACGGAAGCCCCGCATCGGCCAAGGCGTCGCGCATGGAGAGCCCGTAGTGCGTCAACGCCCCAGCGTTGATGAGTATACCCGAGGCGTCGACCGCCGACTGTTGCAGGAAGTCGACGATAGCGCCCTCGTGATTGCTCTGGAACAGATCGATCTCGACGCCGAGCCCCTCGGCCGTTTCCCTGATGCGCCCCTCTATCTCATCGAGCGATGTCGTGCCGTATGCGCCGGGGTCGCGCCTGCCCAGCATGTTCAGATTCGGTCCGTTTATGACAAGTATCTTCATTACTCAGGCTCGACCTCCACGCCAACCTTGGCCCGCGGATGCGTTGACAGGTACACCTCTCTCGCCTTCGACTGGGTCACGTGAGTATAAATCTGCGTGGTCGCCGGGCTAGAGTGGCCCAACAGCTCCTGCACGACCCGCAGGTCGGCGCCGCCGTCCAGTAGGTGGGTAGCGAAGGAGTGGCGGAGGGTGTGCGTATGCACTCCCGAGGCCAGCCCTGCCCTTGCCGCGTAGCGGCGCACCTTCTCCTGGATGCTCCGCCGGCTGAGACGCGTGCCGAAGCGGTTCAGGAACAGCGCCCCGCCGCTTCCCGGCTGCGACAGCCCCGGACGCACGTCCCGCAGATACAGCGTTATGGCGTCCCGCGCCGCGGCCCCAATGAGCACTACCCGCTCCTTGGAGCCCTTGCCCACTACGCGAAGCTCCCTGCTGTGCAGGTTTAGGGCGTGGACGTCAAGGTCGTGTACCTCGCTGACACGCAGCCCGGCCGCATACACGAGCTCCAGCAGTGCGCGGTCCCGGATCCCCAGGTCGGTGCTCGAGTCCGGCGACGAGACCAGAGCCTCGGCCTCGGCCTGTGAAAGGAAGCGGGGCAGCCGCTTGTCCCGCTTCATGACCCCTCTCCGCGGAAGCGGGTCCTTCTCGATCAGATTCTCAGCCAGCAGCCACCGGAGAAACGAGCGCAGGGCGCTCAGCTTCCGCACGACGCTCGACCGCTCGTACCCAAGCTCCACGAGCCACGCCAGGTAGCTCCGCAGCCCGTACCTGTCCAGCGCTCTCAGATCCGAGATCCCGCGGCCCTCCATGTAGTCGAAGAGGGGCCGCAGGTCGGTCCTGTAGTTCCTGACCGTCAGCGCCGCAAGTCCCCTTTCGGCCTCGAGGTGTGTCGTGAACCGGTCGAGGAGCGAAGTCCATTGGGTGTCATTCATCACGGGGAATTTGTACACCGCGGCCGCCCTCACATGGAAGGCTAACCAGACGCACTTTCCACCCAATGATGGAGCTCGAACCCAGCGCTTCCCTGCCGGGAGGCAGCGCATGGCTGAGACGGCAACAGTGGCTAGGACGCCAGCTCGACGACCTCTTCCTCGGGGATGGGGCCCTTGAAGCCGCAGGAGGTGCAGCGGGCGTTCTGCCTGCCGGACGCCAGCAGCAGCTTGCCGCAGTCGGGGCACGGCTGGGGCAACGGGCGCTGGTTCGTCGTGAAGGTGCATTCGGGGTAGTTGGTGCAGCCGTAGAACTTCTTGGGCCCACGGCCCTTGCCTCTGCCCTGGCGCTCCACCAGCTCGCCGCCGTCCTCGGGACAATCGACGCCCGTGCGCTGCATCAGCGGCTTGGAGCTCCGGCAATCCGGGAAGCCGCTGCATGACAGGAACCGGCCGAACCGGCCGGACTTGATCACCATGGGCCGCGCGCACTCTTCGCACACCTCGTCGGACTCCTCGTCTATCTGATCGCGGGGAACCCGCTCCGCCTCTACAAGGGCGCGCTGAACGGACTCGTTAAAAGGCCCGTAGAACTCCCTCAGCACCGGCGTCCACTCCCTCTCGCCGCTGGCGATGTCGTCCAGCTCCTCCTCCACACGCGCCGTGAAGCCCACGTCCATGATGTCCGGGAAGTGCCGGGTGAGCAGACCGCTGACGGCTATGCCGAGCTTGGTCGGCATGAGCCTGCTCCGGTCCTTGCGGACGTAGTCCCTCGCCAGCACAGTCGCGATGGTGGGAGCGTAGGTGCTGGGCCGCCCGATACCTTGCTCCTCCAGCGCACGCACTAGGCTCGCCTCGGTGTATCGCGGCGGCGGCTGTGTGAAGTGCTGCGCCGGGGTTACGCCGCGCGACTCCAGGATATCTCGCTGCTCCAACACTGGGAGTGGAGCGTCAGCGTCCTTGTCCTTCGCAACGTCATCCCGGTCTTCCAGGTACAGGCGGCGGAAACCTGGGAACTTGATGACCGAGCCCGTGGCGCGGAATTCGTACACGGCCCCCGACCGCGTGCCGTCTGCCTCGATATCGACAGTAGTAGCATCCAGCAGTGCGTCGGTCATCTGGCTCGCAAGCATACGGCGCCAGATCAGGTCGTACAGGCGGTGCTGCTCGGACGTCAGATGGCGCCGCAGGGAATCGGGTTCGCGCCGCACCGACGTGGGACGGATGGCCTCGTGGGCTTCCTGAGCGCCCTTGACCCTTTTCGTGTATGCGCGCGCCTGCTCCGGCGCGTAGCCCGGGCCGAACCTCTCCCTGATGTAGTCCCTGGTCTCGCGCACGGCGCTCGCCGCGACGTTCGTCGAGTCTGTGCGCATGTAGGTTATTAGTCCGACCGACCCCTCGCCGCCAATGTCGATGCCCTCGTAAAGCTGCTGCGCAACCGCCATGGTCCGGCGTGTCGTGAACCTCAGCTTTCTGAAGGCCTCCTGCTGAAGGGAGCTGGTGATGAAGGGCGGGGCCGGCCTGTTTCGTCTCTCCTTCGTCGCGACCTTGGAGACGCTGAAGCCTGCAGGCTCCAGATCGGTAGTGATCCGGGCGGCCTCGTCGCCGTTGGGTATGGAGAGCCGGCCCTTCTTGCCCTTGACTGCGCGGAGGCCGGCCTTGAAGGCGAC
This sequence comes from Dehalococcoidia bacterium, assembly GCA_965222445.1. Classification (GTDB taxonomy): domain Bacteria; phylum Chloroflexota; class Dehalococcoidia; order Lucifugimonadales; family CAJWER01. The sequence continues at coordinate 606,998 of CBDCTY010000002.1, forward strand.
CACCTCCCGGCCGCCGTCTGCCTTCGCCAGCAGAGCCTCAATGGTCCAGTACTCCTCGGATACGAACGCGCCGATCTCATGCTCTCGGTCGACGATCAGCCTTAGGGCTACCGACTGCACCCGTCCAGCCGACAGACCACGGCGCACCTTCTTCCAGAGCACAGGGCTCAGATCGTAGCCGACCAGACGGTCCAGGATTCGTCTCGCCTGCTGCGCGTCGATCAGCCGGACGTCGATGCTCCGGGGGTGGTCGAACGCCTCCTTGACCGCGGGCGCGGTGATCTCGTGGAAGACGACGCGGCGTACCTTAGATTTGGCGATCTTCGCCGCCTCGATCAGGTGCCACGCGATGGCCTCCCCTTCGCGGTCCGGGTCGGTCGCAAGGTAAACCGTGCCGGCTGAGGCGGACGCCTTCTTCAGCTCGGCCACCACCTTCCGCTTGTCGGGCAGCACCGAGTATTTTGGCTTGAAGCCATTGTCGACCGCGACCCCGATCTCACGCTTGGGCAGGTCGCGCACGTGGCCCATCGAGGCCATCGCCTCGTACTTCCCACCGAGGAAGCGTCCGACCGTTCGGGCCTTGGCCGGAGACTCGACTATCACCAGGTCCTTTGTCATTGTCTCCTCAAACAGCCTGATACTCTGCAGGCGTTTCCTTGATTCTGATATAATTCATGCCGCCCACCTGCCGCACGATCCCCTTCAGCTCCATCATGGCCAACGCGCTGCTGACCAGCGAGATGTCCATGCCGCTCGAACGGATCACCTCGTCGATATGCACAGGATCGTAGGTGACGAACCCCAGCAGGGCCGCCTCGTTATCGTCCTCCGGGAAGTGCGCGGCCATCTCGATCTGCTCGCCCACGTATGACTCGCCCACGTATGACAGGTTGAGCTCCTCGAGCACGTCCCTATAGTCTATCACCAGCTTGGCCGCCGAGTCCCTGATCAGCCGGTTCGTTCCCCGGCTGGTGGGCGCAAGGATGTTCCCAGGCACTGCAAAGACCTCGCGGTTCTGCTCCAGTGCATGGTGCGCCGTCAGCAGCGCGCCGCTCTTCTCCCCAGCCTCGATCACGACGGTGCCGAGGGTCATGCCGCTCATTATGCGGTTCCTGCGCGGGAAGTGCTGTGCATTTGGCCGCGTCCCCAGCGGATGCTCCGATACGAGCGCCCCGTTCTCGACGACCTGCTCGGCGAGTTCGGCGTTTCGCCAGGGATAGATGACGTCGATGCCGCTCCCAAGAACGGCGATGGTACGCCGCCCGGCTTCCACTGCCGCCCGGTGCGCAACCGCGTCTATTCCCAGTGCAAGACCGCTAACTATCGTCACACCCGATTTCGCCATGTCCTGCGTAAGCTGGTATGCAACCTCTCTTCCGTAAGCCCGAATCCACCGAAAGACGAGTTTGGGGACAGTCCTTGAAGAAGCCAGAGGGTGCTCCTCTGAATCTGGGAGAATGGTTTTGAAACAGAAAACCGCCCGGAAACAAGGAGCACCCAGTAGATGCTGCCACAGAACAATCCCGACCGTATCGGCGTCGTCTTTGACGACCACCGCCTGGTGGCCAATGCCGGCCTGCTCCTGCCGGCCACCCTTGCACAGCACCTGGGCCTGCGGGAACTCGTCGACCATCACCTCGACCTCGGCTGCGCACCGGGGCGGGCGAACACGGGGGACAAACTGCTGACGCTGGTCGCTTCCGCGCTGGCGGGCGGCGACTTCATCGACGACGCTGATGCGCTGCGTGCTGGTGGGACGGTCGGTGTTCTCGGCTGCGTGGTCAAGGCGCCATCCACCCTGGGCACCTTCCTGCGCAGCTTCCGGTGGGGGCATGTCCGTCAACTCGACCGGGTGAGCCGCCAGTTGCTGGCACGCGCATGGGCCGCTGGGGCCGGACCCGGCGACTCGCCCCTGACCATCGACCTGGACTCCACCATCTGCCAGACCTATGGACTGGACAAAGAAGGGGCGCGACACCACAACTACACCGGCGCGCGGGGCTATCACCCACTGCTGGCCATCGCCGCCGGAACCGGCGATGTGCTGATGTCCCGGCTGCGCGAGGGCCGTGCCAACACCGCTCGCGGCGCTGCCCACTTCCTGCGTGAAACGGTGGGGCGGGTGCGCTACGGTGGGGCCAGCGGCCAACTCACGGTGCGCGCCGACAGCGGCTTCTACGCCCACGCTCTCGTCGCCGTCTGCCGCGAGATGGGTGTCCGCTTCTCCATCACCATCCGCCAGCACAAAGGCCTGCGGGAGTTGATTGAGGCGATCCCCGAGCAGGACTGGACGCCGATTCCCTACTGGATGGACGGCGCCGCCGATGTGGCCGAGACCACCTATACCCCCTTCCAGAGTGAACCCGACGCCGCGCCGGTGCGGCTCATCGTCCGGCGGGTGAAGCCCACGCCCGGTTCCCAGTTGGCCCTCTTCGCCACCTACAGCTATCACGGCTTCATCACCGACCGGGACGGGGAAACCCTGGAACTGGAGGCCGATCATCGCCGCCACGCCGAGATCGAGAACGCCATTCGAGACCTGAAACACGGCGTCGGACTCAACCATCTCCCCTCGGGGCGCTTCGCCGCCAACGGCGCCTGGCTGGCGGTGCAGGTGATGGCACACAACCTCGCCCGCTGGACAGCGCGCATCGGTCTGGCCGAACGGACCGTGACCACCAAGACCCTCAGGCGGCGGGTCTTCGCTCTGGTGGGACGGATCACCCGCTCGGCGCGCCGCCTTACCCTGCATCTTCCCCAGCATTGGCCTTGGGAAACCCAGTTCACTCGCGCCATGGCCCGGCTGCGAGCCATTCCACTCCCCGCCTGAACTGCCAGCCTGCAACTGACCCAACTTCCCTGAAAACTCGTGCCACCCCGGTCCGCGAGAGTTCCCTGCTGCGTATTCTCTCGCCATCCCGCGCATCGCAGCTCCCGCAGAGGGCCATAGGGGCCCTATGCGGCGACTGAAAGACCGTTCGCCGACCTCCAATCTACCCCAATGAGCCCAGCCATCTCCCCTGTAGCTCCCTCACCCACCCTGCCGCTGTCCTCACGCCGTCCATCGGTGTCCTTCGGTGGATTCGGGGTAAGCCGACGGCGCACGCGTGCCAACCACCGCTATCGAGCGTTCGTCGTCCGAGGACAGCTCTCCACGAACGTACAGCACCGGCGGGACGTCGTAGATCTCCTTGAGACGGCCGGGGTATACGTCGTCGTGCCAGGTAAGCGCCCGTATTCCCGCGTTCATCACTTGCTCCAGCTCGGCATCGGGGTCGATGCGGAGCTTGTGCGTAGCAACGGTCGTGGCCGTCCTGCTGTCCAGTCCGGCTGCCGTAAACTCGGTCAGCCCTGCTTTCCAGGCCTGCTCCAGTGTGCCGAAGTGTTTCTCCAGCATACGAATGCGGACCCTGCCGACACGCGGCACCCTGTTGAAGGCAAGCCAGTATTTAAGCTCGTCGGGTTTCATAGCGGCCCCAGATTCTAGCACAGAGACCCCACGACTTTGTCAACCCGTCTCCGCTCCCCAAATCCCCCACCTCCGTCATTCCCGCGAAGAGCCTGCCCCGTACTTGATACGGGGCGGGAACCCATCCCCGGCAAGGTGCACAGCCATAGCCTCAGAGGCAGTCCGTCACGCCGCCCGTCCAAATTAGGTGGTGGATCTGGGGCTCACCCTCTCCGGCTTAGAGGAAGCTGCTACCTAATGCTCACGCTGGAGAGGCGTGCGTTGACTTCGATATACACCCTGTTGGCGGCATTTCGGTAGCCCGGGGACTCGTAGATGCTTCTGGCGTCGCGGCCCTGGATCGTAGCGCCATCTCCCAGGGGCCCCAGACTGCGGAACCGTCCGCTGACGTTGAAGGACGCAAGGGCCGAGTCATTGACGATGCGGGCCTCCACTCCCTCCGGTATTCGCACGTCTATGCTGGCCCCAACAGCGTCGATCAGAGCCTGGACGTGTCCGGCATCGGAGGGCATGCTGATCTCCACGCTTCCCACATTGGCATCCACGTAGAGCTCCGTAACGTTGATGTCCGTAAGGTCGAGAGCGACCACGGCGGCGTACGCCTCGACATCCACGACGACCTCCGGTACTTTGGGAACTTGCACCCTCCAGTCGGCCCCCCACAGGCAGACAGGGAGTCCCTCCGCCCTCTTCACATCGAGGGACGCAGTCTCTCTATACCGTCCCAACAGAGTCACCGCTCCCCCGCACGGTGAAGCAAACGACCCCTCCAGGTTGCGGGAGCCATACGCCGAGTCGATCTTAAGGTTCCCCGGGCCGAAATCTATCCACATATCCAGGCGACCGGCCCCTCCGAGCGGCTCGCTAATCCTGTCGACGACCAGCTCGCTATCGACTTCCGCCATGAGTGCGGCGCCCGTAAAGGCGCCTGCGATCAGAATGGCGAAGATCGAAGACGAGAGCCACCGCATACGCCGTCCAAAGATCAGGCCTACCCCGATTGCTATCAGCAGGACCGGCCAGAACCGCCAGATCTCGAGCCACAACTCCCACTTGACGATACCGAGGTTCTGCAGCAGCAGGGTCACGCCTGCGGCGATGAGGAGCAGGGCGATTACCGGCACACCCGGCCTTCGACGCTCAGCCATTTCAGCTCCGCTCGAACCTGCGGGCGATCAGCAGCACGCCCAGGAGTATGAGGAGCGCCGGCCAGAACTTGCCCCAATCGAGCCATTCGAACAGGTCGAAGTTGTACCCCAGCGCCATGCCGCCGATCACCACGAGCACGAACCCGATTACCAAGCTCCTCCGACGCTTGTGGCTTTCGGCGTGGTTGCGCTCGAAAGCCGGGGGCGACTCGCGGTCGGCCGATGTCTCCCCATCGAATTGCGCCTGCTCTTCAGACGGCTCGGAGGATGGGGGAGAAAACCTCGTGGGCACAATTATGACCAGGGCGATGTAAGCCAGGAGGCCAACACCTGCTGACATGATGGCGACTATTACCCAGGCAATGCGAACCAGGGTCGAGTCTACGTCGAGGTATTCGGCCAGTCCACCCGATACGCCGGACAGCATCCGGTCGGACGTGCTCTTGTACAGGCGTTCCTTCATGGCTCCCTCCGGCTCGGCGCTCGTCGTAGACATAATAGCGAACCCCTGCGAATAGTGCGACACCAAAGCATCTTATACCATTTCGTTTTGAGCGCGCCGTAAAGCCGTCATTCCCGCGAAGAGCCTGCCCCGTACGCGATACGGGGCGGGAACCCACTCCCTGGCCGCACATATACGGCGGCATCACGGTGACTTGGTATTATACCAATTTATTTTGAGCGCGCCCTAAACTCGTCATTCCCGCGAAGAGCCTGCCCCCGAGCAGTCGGGGGCGGGAACCCACTCCCTGGCCGCACATATACGGTCGTATCACGACTAATTGGTATTATACCAACTCATTTTGAGCGCGCCGTAAAGCCGTCATTCCCGCGAAGAGCCTGCCCCGTACGCGATACGGGGCGGGAACCCACTCCCTGGCTCCCTGGCCGCACATATACGGTCGCATCACGACTAATTGGTATTACTCGAACACCAGACGGCTCTCACCCGCTTAACGGCAAGAATGGCAGGAACGCGCAAGGCCCCCAGGGCAATCGCATTTAGGCCGACCTAGTGTCACTCTGGCGGAAAGACGGAGGCCTCACCGCTTAAATCGGTCTCTCAGGTGACGGAAATTGTCAGATTCGGGCCGGATTCCCGCCTTATGCGGGGAGGATAAGAACATTGCAGTCAAAATGCGATTGCCCTGGCAAGGCCCCGCTCTTGACGGCTTGTCAGGCGTGACTTACGCTACGTGTGGAAAGCTAGGCGCATTCGAGACGGCTACGCACACTTCGCAGGGAGGTGTTCCATGGCTCCCCGTATCTTGGACCGGATCGACGAACCGAGCAGCCTGAGAACACTTACTCTCGAAGAACTCGAACAGGTCGCTCAAGATGCGCGAGACATGATCATCTCCGTGATAACCGAGCGCGGCGGCCATCTGGCTTCGAACCTGGGCGTCGTCGAGCTCACGCTGGCGCTGCACCGCATGTTCGACAGCCCCAGGGACAGCATCGTCTGGGACACCACCAACCAGACCTACACCCACAAGCTGGTGACGGGTCGGCGCGACGAGTTCCAGAACATTCGCCTGGAGGGCGGCCTTTCTGGATTCGGGGAGCCAAGCGAAAGCCCTCATGACACACTCTGCGCAGGGCACGCCGGCACCGGGCTTTCGATCGCCCTCGGCATAGCCGAAGCTGCCGCGAACCGCAAGACGGATTCATGGACCATAGCGGTCGTCGGGGACGGGGCGATGACCTCCGGCTCCAGCTTCGAGGCGCTTAACAACATCGTCCATCTCAACCCCGAGAATTTTGTCGTCATCCTCAACGACAACGGAATGTCCATCTCGGAGAACATCGGCTTCCTCACCAACTGGCGCAAGCGGCTGATCACTCACCCCGAATTCAACGCAATGATCGGGCGGATGAAGGCCCTTTCGAAAAAAGTGCCCACCGGCGAGCTGATGTACCGCATCGTCAAGAGGTTCAATACCGGACTTGCCGGTCTCATCGTCCCCACCATGTTCTGGACGGAGATGGGGTTCCACTACCTGGGCCCCGTGGACGGCCACGACTTCAAGCAGCTGGAAGAGACCCTCCGACAGGCCAGAACGCCGACCGGCTCGGTGCCCCTGATACACGTGGTGACACACAAGGGCCACGGATACGAGCCCGCCGAGGACGACCCCGTCAGATTCCACCAGCCAAGCTCGCCGCTGGGAGACTCGTCGGGCGCACCCACGTACTCGAAGGTCTTCGCCCAGACAATCACAGAGCTCATGCGCCGCGACGATTCCGTCGTCGGCATAAGCGCGGCGATGCTCGAAGGTACCGGACTGGCGGAAGTACAGCGCGACTTTCCGGACAGGGTCTTCGACGTCGGCATTGCGGAGCAACACGCCGCCAGCATGGCGGCGGGAATGGCATCGAACGGACTCAACCCCTTCGTTTCGATCTACTCCACGTTCATGCAACGCGCTTTCGACCAGATAGTCCACGACATCTGCTTGCAGAATCTGCCGGTCACGCTGATCGCAGACCGCGCAGGCATCGTCGGCGAGGACGGCAAGACACATCACGGCGCATTCGACATCTCGTACCTGCGGTGCCTACCCAACGCCATCGTTGCGGCGCCTATGGACGAGAACGAGCTACAGCATCTCGTATACACCGCCTACAGGCACAAGGGACCCTTCGCCATCCGCATCGCGAGGGGAGCGGCTACCGGGGCCCCTCTCGACACCGATCTCCGCGAGCTGCCCATCGGCAAGGGCGCCGTGATCCGCGAGGGCAGCGACGTCGTGGTCTTCGCCTTGGGCAAACCGGCCAGCGCAGCGGTGGAGGCGGCGGAAATACTCGCCGAGCACGGCATCTCATGCGGAGTCGTGAACCCGATCTTCGTAAAGCCCCTCGACGTCGATCTGCTACTGGACGCGGCGCGAAGCGTCGGTCGTATACTGACGGTAGAAGAGAACGTGCTCGCCGGAGGGTTCGGCTCCGCCGTGCTTGAAGCCCTCTCCGAAGCAGGGCTGGAGGACGTGGCCATCCACCGCATCGGGATGCCGGACTCCTTCATAGAGCACGGCACTGCGGCTGACCAACGGCGCCAGCTGCAGCTGGACGCCCAGGGCATCGTCGATCGGGCCCTGAGCGTATTCTTCCCCGAGGCGGCATCTCGCGCGGGCGGAGCTGTTCGTGAGGTGGCGGCGAGGGCCTAGCGCATAAACCGGGCACCCCACCATACCCTGCGGCTTGACCAGAGGCCGTGGCTGTGGCGCCTCCTTATACCAATTTATTTTGAGCGCGCCGTAAAGCCGTCATTCCCGCGAAGGCGGGAACCCACTCCCTGGCCGCACATATACGGCGGCATCACGGTGACTTGGTATTAGATCACGCCACCAGAAGCCGCTTTGCCGCCCTCATTTAGGGGCGCTTCGCCCATCGCGCCAGCGCCTTATCCGGGGAGGATATCTCCTCCACTGAGGTGTAGAAGTAGTCCCGCCAGCCCTCCCTGGGCATCCCCGTGAACAGCATCAGGTTGAGAGGGTACATCTCGCTTTCGACGACGCGACGGAAGTCATCCCGGAACAGGAACGTGGGCTTCCTCAGCGCGATCGCCATGCCCAACTCCACCATCACCCCTTCGTCTGGTGGGACGCCGTTGACGATGGCGAAGATCGCGTCCGACGCCTCCACGTCACTGAAATCGCTCTGGCCAACCCGGTACGCCCAACCCGACTCCAGGAAGTCTATCTGGTTGTTCCGGGCGAACGGCTCCCAGACCTCCAGTCCAAGCCCCTCCAATGCAGCCACGATCGGCGGCAGAAGCACCTGCTTCTGTTGGGTCGAGAAGCCGTAGGGATTGGCCAGATAGATGCTCTTGCTCATCTCACAATGCTGTGAAACCGGGAGCGGGCATGCGGCTCGCTATGGATCCAAGCCATGCTTTCGACGGCTATACGGCCAGCCCATAGAAATCGATGGCGTTGCGGCCCATGAGCTTGGCCCGTTCTTCATCCCCGATGCCGCCGACGGCCTCCAGGGCAGCCTTGACCACGTCGTCGTAGCTCGAAGCGAGCAGGCACACGGGCCAGTCGCTGCCGAACATCAGCCGGTCGAAGCCGAAGATGTCGACGACGTGGCGCACGTACGGCTTCAGGTCGTCGGGCTTCCAGTTGGCGTGGTCGGCCTCCGTTACCATGCCGGAGACCTTGCAGTAGACTCCCGGTATCTCGGCTACCCTCGCTATGTCGGAGGCCCAGGGGTCCATGCCGCCGCTCGCTATCGGGGGCTTCGAAATGTGATCGATCACCATCTTCAGGCCCGGAACCTTGTCGGCGATAGGGAGAACGTGCGGGAGTTGGTGCGGCCTTGTCAGGACGTCGTATCTGATACCGCGGTCCGCGAGCTCCCTGAGCCCCCGGATCGACGCCGGGCGGGTAAGCCATGCCTGGTCCGGGTCGTGCTCCACCCCGTGGCGAACGCCGACGAGCCCGGGCCGACTCATCAGCTCGTCGAGCACACGGCCGACGCCCGGGTCCACCAGGTCGACCCATACGACGGCGCCCGCAATGAAGTCGTCGGACTCGGCCAGGTCTACGAGCCATCTCGCCTCATCGAGCGATTCGTGGGCCTGCACCAGGACAGTCCTGTCGATGCCGTTCCGTTTTAGGAGGGGCCGCATGTCGTCCGGCAGATAGTTCCTCTTCAGGACATTGTCCCCGGGCGGCATCCATGCGTAGTGCATCCGGTCGAGGTCCCAGAAGTGGTGATGGCTGTCGACCTTCACGTCCGCCATGTGGTCACTCCCCGCCGAACCAGTCTACGTCGAACACCTCTTCCATTAGGTCCCACCACTCGCCGGGTCCGGCGGCCGGCGCCCTCTGCTGGAAGTTTCGCATCAGCACATCCCACTCCTTCGCCCTGCCCGTCTCCATGTACGTGGCGAAGTCGCGTCCGGGCTCGAAGTCGTCCGGCGTCTCCAGGTACATGAAGAGCCGGTTGCCGCTCAGGAATATCTTCATCTTCGTGATCCCGAGACCCCTGAGGCCCTCGATCACGTCGGGCCACACGGCCCGGTGGTACTCCTTGTACTCGGCGATGACGGCTGGATCGTCCTTCAGGTCCAGGGCCATACCGTACGACTTCATCGGCGTGCTCCGTGTTTAGCGGTAGTGGCCGCGGGCGGGCAGGTCCCATATTGCCTCGAGAGCGCCGCCCCGAATCGCGAACAGGTAGTCGTGAACGTTGACGGAGCCCCCGACATCCATCGGTACGCACCATATCCGGTCGCCCAGTTTCAGCCCGTGGTCGAGGTCCTCGGGGACCTGTATGCCACCGTGCTCGGCGCTGAGCCCACGACAAACTGCGCCTTCAATTCCTTCGACGCCTGGATTGCCCGCGTCCCCGCCTATGGCCTTGCGGCCTCCGTCCGTGATGATGTTGCCAGGTTCAGGCATGCTCGTCACACAGGTCATAACCCTGCCCGCATTCTCGAACTGCGGACGGTGCGCCCTGTACTTCTCGTCCATGAGGGCATACGACCCCGCCGGCACCTCGGTTACGCCTTCGACAGCGCCGACAATTTCGTAGTTGTGGGTACCGCCAATGCTGAGGACTTCCACACCCACGCCCGCGGCCTCTACGGCCTCCCGTGTGTCCACCATGACCTGAGTCCACTTGAGCGACTCGGCCTCGAGCTCGTCCTTACTGTCGCGGAGAATCGTGCCCTCGAACGTCATCAGACCGACGAAAGCGAGGCCTCCGGCTGCATCCACTACCCGCGCCAGATCGACCGCCGGGGCTCCGGGATCCACGCCCATGCCGTTCTGACCGGTCCGGACGTATACGACGACGTTCAGGGTGACGGCTCCTGCCGTTGCGGCCTCCGATAGCGCATCGACTGCCGCAGGGCTATCGACGGCGACGGTGACCCTGGCCGTACGCGCAACAGCGCACAGCCGCCGGGCCTTGAGAGGGGAGGAGATCACGTTGGCGACGAATATGTCCCCAAAGCCGTATCTGGCAAACACCTCGGCCTGGCCTATGGTGGCCGTTGCGATACCCGCGACAGTCCCTCCGGCCGCCAGCTGCCTGTGAGCTATGGCCGGGCTGCCGTGCCCGCTGACGTGGGGCCGCAGGCTCACGGCCTGGTCCCGAAAGAATGACGCCGCCGTCTCGATGTTCCGGTCGAGCTTCTCGACGTCGACGACAAATGCCGGGGTGTCCAGCTCCGCCTCAGACGTTCCAATCGGCTTGGATATAGGTCGTTCCATGAAGTTGCTGCTCCGAAGGCGTTCAAACGTCCGGTAACCTGTGCGCGGTCGACCGCAAGGCGGGCTAGAGAATAGCACACCGGCTTCGGCACAGTCCATCGTGGCCGCCGCCGCATTGGGGAAGGAAGGGAGAAGGGGTTTCTTGCCGTTTGCCTGCCCTCTGAGGCGTGTTACCATCCCAAGCGGTAGACAAGGTACGCAAACTGGCGCGGAATTCTCGGCACAGTGGCACAAGGCTCACATCCCACAGACGGCATCTCCTTGATCGAAGGCGAGCGCGTCGATTCGACCTTAAACCTGAACGGCGTACTTGGAAGGGATCGCTCCGACACCCTCGTCCTGACCGACAGGCGGCTAATACACGTCGGCGCTGCCGGAAGGAGCCGCACGGCGTCCTTCGTGGCCATCAACGACGTAACCTCTATCGAAGTGACGAACACGAGGCGCCGGAGCTTGGGTGGACTGGCCTGGGCCGCGGCGGCCCTGCTTATTGCGGCCATCGTGTGGTCCATCTGGGACCACCAGGTATTCTCCCCCCTTGCGGCCGCCATCCTGGCGGGAATGGGCATCTACCTGGGGGCCGACAGGCTGTGGGGCCATGACAGCGTACGGGCCACTTTCCGCTCCGCCCAGGAGGAGATCGGCATCTCCATCGAGGACGCGGGAGGAGAAGCCGATACTCAGATCAACACACTTGCCAACCGCCTCTTCGAGCTGAAGGACGCGGTGAAGCCCGGCTTGCGAAAGTTCGCTCCTCGCTGAAGCTCCGCCCCCGGAATACTTAGCCCAACCGCAGCCGCGGCTCCACGTCCATGCCCCATTGGTATTCCGAGCCGCCACGCAGGTGGAACCACCCCGCAGCGCCTATCATCGCCCCGTTGTCGGTGCACAGCGCCGGGACCGGGATGACCACCTGGACGGGAGACACCGCCAGCAGCTCGCGTCTGAGGGCAGTGTTGGCAGCGACGCCCCCGCCGAGGATGACGCCCCGGACACGGTACTTGCGCGCGGCCTCGACGACACGCATCACGATCGAGTCCACCACGGCATCCTGGAACGCCGCGGCCATCTCGGCCACCTCTCCGGCGTCGAGCTCCGAGCCCTCCGCGGGCGGGTACCAGCCTCTCTCCTCGGCCCTTCTCACCAGCGCCGTCTTGAGGCCGCTGAAGCTGAAGTCCAGCGAGTCCTTCACTCGGGGCCTGGGCAGCTTCGGCTCCGTACCGTGGCTCGACTCCGCGGCCTTCTGGATGGCGGGGCCGCCCGGAAATCCCAGCCGCAGCACGCGGGCCGCCTTGTCAAATGCCTCTCCCGCCGCGTCGTCGCGCGTCCGCCCGACAAGCGTGTACAGGCCGTGCCCCCGCATGAGGACCAGGTCCGTATGACCGCCCGAAGCGATCAGGCACAGGAGCGGGAAGCCCGGCTCGGCCTCGGGGTCGGAATCATCGAGCCAAGCAGCGTATACATGCCCTTCGAGATGATTGACCCCGACCAGCGGGAGTCCTTCCGCCAGGGCCAGCCCTTTCGCAGCGTTGACGCCCACCAGCAGCGATCCAGCGAGCCCCGGGCCGTTCGTGACGGCAATGCCGTCCAGTTCGCCGAGCCGCAGACCCGCGTCGCCGAGCGCCTGCCGCACCACAGGCACGAGCGTCACGAGATGCTGCCGGGACGCCACTTCCGGGACTATCCCGCCATACTTCGCGTGGAGCTGCGCCTGGGAAGCCACGACGTTCGAGAGGATGCAGCGGCCGTCCTCGACCACGGACGCGGCAGTCTCGTCGCAGGACGTCTCTAGACCGAGTATCTTCACGGACATTTTCCGAGTCGGATGGACACGATTCATGGTAGTCCACACAGCGACGGCGCGCCACACCGCCCATCTCATACCATTTCGTTTTGAGCGCGCCGTAAAGCCGTCATTCCCGCGAAGAGCCTGCCCCGTACTCGATACGGGGCGGGAACCCACTCCCTGGCCGCACATATACGGCGGCATCACGGTGACTTGGTATCAGATCCGCCTGTGGCTAGGCTGCTCGGCTGACTCTCATTGACCCTTAGTGGGGCCGGTGGTACACTTCCAGCCGCGCCCGGAGGCTATTGACATGACCGGGCCTTTGTACCGTGCGCAGGATGCGCCAGGGAGACTTAGATGTCCAGAGTTCTCGCAATAGCGGTGGCGCTAATCGCGCTCTTCTCGTTGGCTTGTGGGTTCACCGCCGAGAAGCCCACTCCTACGCCCAGCCCGACCGAGGTGCCGATACCCGAGGGCGCTACCGTAGTGGAGCACGGAATCAGCAGCACCCCTATGTCCCATATGGGCGCCACGATCAAGGCCGGCGACTTCGTCCGGTGGACCAACAATTCGGGCCTGGCGCACACCGTTACGCACACACCAACCGTGGGCGGCGTGTCGAAGATCTTCGATACCTATCTTCAATCGGAAGACTCGTTCGTCTACCACTTCAAAGAGCCGGGCGAGTACCGTTACGCCTGCACGATTCACCCTGTACAGATGTGGGCGATCATCACCGTCACCCAGTAGCTCTGCGGCCTGAGACCGAGCCCCCGTCCTCCGCGATGCGTTGATTTGGGCTGGAACCGGCGTCGACGCGGGGCTGCGGCAGAAGAACCATGAGAGCCGTCATCCGAGAGCTGTTCGAGACGATCATCCTTGCCCTCCTCATCTTCCTGGGGTTCCACCTGAGCATTGGGAACTATCGTGTGGAGGGCTCCAGCATGGTCCCGAGCCTGGAGGAGGGCGAGTACGTCATCGTCAACAAGCTCGTCTACGCACGGCCGCCCGTAGACCTGCTGCCGTTCGTGGGAGAGGTGGAGGACCCCTATCTCTTCCATGGCCCCCGCCGCGGCGAGGTGATAATCTTCGAGTTCCCGCGAGACTTCGAGCGAGACTTCGTAAAGAGGGTCGTCGGCCTCCCGGGCGACACCGTGGAGATCCAGCGCGGCCAGGTGATCGTCAACGGCATTCCGCTGAACGAGCCCTACATCACGCAGCGCGGCAACGGAAGCCATCCGAAGACGACTGTGCCGGAGGGCTCGTACTTCGTCTTGGGCGACAACCGCCGCGCAAGCAACGATTCCCGGGACTGGGGCCCCGTGTCCGAGAGCAGGATCATCGGCAGGGCATGGGTCAGCTTCTGGCCCCTGAACCGGTGGCAGGCTATCGACGTGCCCGAAACATGGGCCGCAGTACCCTGACTAGGCAGTGTTTACATTTGAGATACCAGGCATTTCATAACCCAGCAGGCATTTCATAACCCAGTAAGCCGTCTAATACCAATTTATTTTGAGCGCGCCGTAAATCCGTCATTCCCGCGAAGAGCCTGCCCCGTACTCGATACGGGGCGGGAACCCACTCCCTGGCCGCACATATACGGCGGCATCACGGTGACTTGGTATAATTTGTCATTCTGAGGAGCAAAGCGACGAAGAATCTAGAGCCTATGCCTGAAGCGCCCCTACCGCTTTAGATTCTTCACTCCACTTCGCTGCGTTCAGAATGACATGAAACCGAAATGCCGACATAGCCTAGAGGAGGCAGGAGCGAACATGACATCCGCCGCCGTCGGCACCGGCTCATACAAGGTCATAGGCACGCGCCCCATCAGGCACGATGGCGTCCCCAAGGTTACCGGTGAGGCGCAGTACGGCGCGGACATCCGACTGCCGGGGATGCTGTACGGCAAGGTGCTCAGGAGCCCTCACGCCCACGCCGTCATCAGGTCGATCGACACTAGCCGGGCGGAGGCGCACCCTGACGTGCGTGCCGTAGCCACGGCGGCAGATCTTGGTGCGGTGGGCGGCGTCGGCAGGGAGGTCGTCCTGGGCGCGACGCAGACGGACAACGTGCTGGCAAGCCGCAAAGTCCTGTACAAGGGCCACGCGGTCGCAGCCGTTGCCGCGGCCAGCCCCCACGCCGCCGAAGAGACCCTGTCACTGATCGATATAGAGTACGAGCCGCTCCCGTCGGTCACCAACGTCGAGGACGCCATGAGACCCGATGCGCCCTGGCTGCACGAGAGCTGGGCGTCAGACGGCTCCTCGATCCCAAATGTCGCAGGCCACGAACAGCACAAGTTCGGCGATTTGGAGAGCGGCTTTGCGGCCGCCGACGTCGTCATCGAGCGCGAATACCGGACCCAGACCGTCCACCAGGGCTACATCGAGCCCCAGAACGCGACGGCCTCGTGGTCGCCCGACGGCCGCCTGACGATCTGGTGCAGCAGCCAGGGACACTTCGGCGTCCGCGACAACGTGGCGAGAATCCTGGGCCTGCCCGAGTCCGCAGTCAGGGTCATCCCGATGGAGATCGGAGGCGGATTCGGCGGCAAGCTGAGCGCCTACCTCGAGCCTGTCGCCGCAGTCCTGTCGAAGAAGAGCGGCCGTCCGGTGAAGATGTGGATGACGCGCGCCGAGGTGCTGGAGGCGACCGGCCCCGCCGCCGGCAGCTACGTCCGCGTGAAGATGGGCGCGACCCGCGAGGGCCGGATAACCGCGGCGCACGCCCACTACGCCTACGAGGCAGGGGCCTACCCGGGCGCGCCCATCGCGGCCGCAGCGGCCGCCGTATTCGCCCCCTACGCCCTTGAGAACGTGCAGATCGACGGCTACGACGTAGTCGACAACAAGCCCAAGACCTCGGCCTACAGGGCGCCGGGCGCAACGGTCGCGGTCTTCGCGGTTGAGACCGTCGTCGACGAGCTCGCCGAGCTGCTGGGATTCGACCCAGTCGAGCTGCGCTTGCTCAACGCCGCCGCGGAGGGAACCCGGCGGGCGGACGGCGTGATGAATGTCCGCATCGGCGCAGAGGAGGTGATGGAAGCCGTGCGCGAGCACCCGCACTACTCCACCCCGCTGGGTACCCCGCCCAAGGGCAGGTTAAGGGGTCGGGGCATAGGGATGGGCTTCTGCCGCAACAACACCGGCATGGCCTGCGTGGTCGCGAACGTGCTCGCCGACGGCACGGTGAGCCTCGTCGAGGGGTCCGTGGACATCGGAGGCAGCCGCACCGCCGTCAGCCAGCAGCTTGCCGAGGTGCTCGGCCTGACCGTCGAAGACGTAATCCCCCAGGTGGCCGACACCGACACCATCGGCTACACGTCGAACACAGGCGGCAGCGGCGTGGCCTACAAGTCAGGTTGGGCGGCCCACGACGCCGCCAACGACGTGAAGCGCCAGCTCGTCGAGCGGGCCGCACTGCTGTGGGAGGCCTCCCCGGACGATATCGAGTACGTGGACGGAACACTACAGCACAAGTCCGCCCCAGAGCTCAATATGACATTCAGGGAGATTGCGCGGCTGCTGCCCGAGACAGGAGGTCCAGTCGTCGGCCGGGCCAACATCAACCCCGGCGGGCTGCATGGATCCTATGCCGCCAACATAGTCGACGTGGAGATCGACCCGGAGACCGGCAAGGTGGACATCTTGCGCTACACCGCGTTCCAGGATGTCGGCAAGGCCATCCACCCGAGCTACGTGGAAGGCCAGATCCAGGGCGGCACGGCCCAGGGCGTCGGCTGGGCGCTGAACGAAGAGTACTTCATGGGCGAGGACGGGCGGATGCTCAACGCCACGCTCCTGGACTACCGGATGCCCACTTCCTACGACCTGCCCATGATCGAGCCGGTCATCGTGGAGGTGCCCAGCGCTCTCCACCCGTTCGGAGTCAGGGGCGTAGGGGAAGCCAATATCGTTCCGCCGCCCGCTGCCATAGCAAACGCCATCCACAACGCGGCAGGGGTCAGGATGGACCGCCTGCCCATGTCCCCCGGGGCGGTCATGAAAGCCATGAAGACGGCAGACGCGGAAGCTGGCTAACGCCGTCCCGTAAGGGCCGACCATAGGCAGCCCGCGCATCCCGGCCCTAAGGGATAAGCTGCGGGCCCCACATCATCCGCCGGGGACGCTGCCGTTCCGCTTGCCGTTGGAGTCCACCTTGAGCTCGCCTGTGGCAGAGGCGGGGACTTCCAATTCGCCGACGCACGCTATCGAGGCCACCGAGTCGCCGGGGTCCAGTTTGAATATCGTGACTCCCTGCGCCGACCTGCCCGTGCTGCGTATCTCGGAGAGGTTCGTCCGAAGCACCTTGGCCTTCGACGAAACCACATAGAGCTCGTCGCTGTCCGTGATCACCTGGGCCGCGGCCACCTGGCCGGTCTTCCTCGTAACCTTCAGTGTCTTGACACCCTGCCCACCCCGCCCCTGGACCTTGTACCGGTTGAGGTCGGTCAGCTTGCCGAACCCCTTCCTGCTGATCACGAGGAGCTTGCTGTTTGGCGCGACCACGTCCATCGCTATGACGACGTCCCGGGCAAGCAGCTCCATGCCCTTCACGCCTCCGGCGACCCTGAGGCGCGGCGTGACTTCGGCCAGCGCGAACCGGATGGACTGCCCCTGCCGGGTGACCATCATCACGTGGTCCTCCTCGACCGCCAAACGCGCCGTAACCAGCTCGTCGTCATCCCGGAGGTTCATGATGATCAGTCCCGCGCGGCGAATGTTGGCGATCTGGTCGACCGTGACCCTCTTTACCAGCCCCTTCCTGGTAGCCAGCACGAGGTAGCGTCCCTCCACGCCAAGGTCCGGCACCGCTACGACGGCGTTCACGTGCTCCCTGTCCGTGAGCGGTATGAGATTCACGATCGGTACGCCCCGCGAGTTTCTCGACGTGTCGGCCCTCAGGTCATATGACTTCAGGGGCAGCACACGCCCAGTGTTCGTGAAGAAGAGCAGCGTGTCGTGCGTGTCGCAGACCAGGATGTGATCCACGGGGTCATCCTCGCGGGTCGCCATGCTGACGACCCCCTTGCCTCCCCTGTGCTGGTTGCGGTACGTGCTGGCGGGTATGCGCTTCACGTAGCCCCCCTGGCTGAGGGTGATGACGATCTGCTCGTGGGGCTCCAGGTCCTCGCGCCTGAAGTCGCGTACATCCTCGCCGATAACCGTACGGCGCTCGGTGCCGTGCTTCCTCTTGAGCGCCATCGTCTCTTTCTTGATCTCGGCGTCGACCTTTTGGGGGTCCGCCAGAAGCTCCTCGAGACCGCGGATAGTGGCCTGGAGCTCCTTGTACTCGCTCTCGATCCGCGCCCGCTCAAGGGCCGCGATCCGCCTCAGCTGCATGTCCAGAATGGCCTGCGCCTGAACGTCCGATAGCGCGTACCACTCCATGAGCTGGCCCTTCGCCGTCTCGGCGTCGGGCGCGTTGCGGATAAGCGCAATGACGGCGTCGAGGTTCGCCAGCGCGATCCTCAGGCCCTCCAGTATGTGAGACCTCTCCGTGGCCTTTCGCAGCCGGAACTCGGACCTGCGCCTGATCACGATTCGGCGGAAGCTTATGTACTCCAGCAGCGCGTCCTGCACCGTCACTACCCTGGGAGTGCCGTCGACGATCGCCAGCATGTTTGCGGAGAAGGTGCTCTGCATCGCGGTCAGCTTGTAGAGCTTGTTCAGGATCACGAGGCCCTGCGCTCCGGACCTCAGCTCTATCACGATCCTCATCCCGCGCCGGTCCGACTCGTCCCGGATCTCGGAAATGCCCTCCACCCGCTTGCTCTTGACGAGGCCGGCGATCTTCTCGATCAGCGTGGCCTTGTTCACCTGGTAGGGAAGCTCCGTGACGACGATCTGCAACCGGCCCGACCGCGTCATCGGCTCGATGGTCGCAGTTCCCCTGACGACTATCTGGCCGCGCCCCGTCTCGTACGCCTCCTTGATACCCTCGGAGCCCATGATCGTTGCGCCGGTCGGGAAGTCGGGGCCGTGGACGCGCTTCATGAGCTGGCCGGTGGTGGCGTCGGGTTCCCTGAGCAGCAGGTATATCGCGTCGCAGAGCTCCAACAGGTTGTGGGGTGGAATGTTCGTCGCCATACCCACGGCAATCCCGGACGCTCCGTTGAGCAGCAGGTTCGGGAGCCTGGAGGGCAGGAGCACCGGTTCCTGCAGGCTCGCATCGAAATTGTCGACGAAGTCCACAGTCTCCTCGTCGAGGTTCGCAAGCATCTCCTCCGCAGCCGAGCTGAGACGCGCCTCGGTGTAGCGCATCGCTGCCGGCGGGTCGTTGTCGATGCTCCCGAAGTTCCCCTGGCCGTCGACGAGGGGAACACGCATCGAGAAGTCCTGGGCCATGCGCACCATCGCGTCGTACACGGCAACATCGCCGTGGGGGTGGTACTTACCCAACACCTCGCCGACGAGCCTCGCGCTCTTCTTGTACGAGGAGTTCGGTCTCATGCCGAGCCCCTGCATTGCGTAGAGGATACGGCGCTGCACCGGCTTCAGACCGTCCCGCACGTCGGGAAGGGCCCGAGCCACGATTACGCTCATGGCGTAGTCCATATAGGACGAGCGCATCTCCTCCTCAAGCTGCATCGGCATGATGAAGCCGTATTCGGTTTTGCTTACCATCGGGCGCTCCCGTAGAAGTCTGATCAGCTGCGGCGGGATTCGTACTGTGCAGATACGATTATACCATATTTTTGACTTGTCCGAATATGAAATGGCCGCTCGGCAGGGCCTTGCCATTGTTGAGATAGGGTCGTACCTTGCCGTTCGGCCTGAGCTTGGCTCTCCTGAGCTTGGCTCTCCTGAGCTTGTCGAAGGGTCGAAGGGTCAAAGGCCCCAATTGTGGTTCGACAGGCTCACCACGAACGGACTTTGGAAAGGCCCTGGCCGCTCGGTCCGTTCGTTGACAGCCGAATCGTACCGACATAGACTTCCGTGTGAAGTCGAACCGCGAAAGTGCCGGGACGGGCCCCTCCGCAGGAGTCGAGGCGACTTGGATCTGTATGTGCTCAGACACGGGTTGGCAGAGGATCGGGGTAGCGCTCAGTACCCCAATGACGACGAGCGCCCGCTCACCGCAAAGGGGGTCCGGCGGATGACCCGCCAGGTTCGAGGGCTCAGTTCTCTGGGGGTCTCCATCGACGTCATCATGAGCAGCCCCCTTGTGAGGGCCGTCCAGACGGCCGAGATAGTGCACGAGGGCCTGTGCATGACCGGCCGGCTTGTGACATCCAACGCTCTGGCTCCAAATGGCAGCCCATCGCGGCTCGTTAGCCAGCTCGCTATGGGCTATTCGTCGGCAGACAACGTTATGATCGTGGGCCATGAGCCCCACCTGAGCAGCCTGATATCCGTCCTGACCACGGGTAACCCAGAGCCCGTGGTCAGGCTCAGAAAGGGAGCGCTGTGCAAGCTGCGTCTGCCTGCGCCAAGATACGGGCGATGCGGGTGGATCGAATGGTCGATGACGCCAAAGCAGATGGTGAATCTAGGTTGACCAAGGTCAAGCGCCACGAACCCAATGGAGGCTGGCGCCAGCCTGTCAGCGTGCTCGCGGCCCGCGCCGTCGACCGGCGGCTGAAGAGGGTTGCCAAGCTCCTACCACGTGCGGCGAAGCACCCGGAAAGAGACGTCGCATACGTCCACGACCTCCGTGTGGCCTCGAGGCGTGCCGCGGCCACCATTCGGCTATTCGATCCCTGGCTCCCCCAGGCCGTCTCCGGAGAGATGGTGTCACGCCTGAACCGGATTCGCAGGGCTGCAGGGCCCGCGCGAGACCTGGACGTGATCGAGGGGCGGCTGTCCCGCCTGGCGGCCGCGGGAGGCGCCACCTCCCAGCTCGCGGCTGCCATCGATAGAGTTGGAAGCCGTCGCGCCAAGGCCCAGAAGCCGATCAAGCGGTCCCACAGGAAGGCCAAGAAGCAGTGGTGGTTCGGCCAGCGGGCGCTATTGTTGCAGTCGGAACAGGTGAAGTGGCGGGGAGACGGGCCGGAACCCAGGCTCAGGGATTGGGCTGGCAGCGCGCTTCTCCCGTCGCTCCAACGATTCGTAGACCGCTCGTTCGAGGACCTCACCGACTCCAGGGCCCTGCACAGGATGAGGATCGCCGAGAAGCGCGTTCGCTATTCCCTTGAAGTGCTCGGCGGCGCCCCGGACTCCCCCTTGGACGACGTCATGCCCGTACTTGCCGAGCTCCAGAAGAGGCTAGGGGAGATAAACGATCATCAGTCTGCCCATTCGCTGATGCTGCGCTGGAGGGACAGATCGAGCGACGAGGACTTGAGGGAAGTCTTCGCACATCTCGCCGCCTTCGAGCGGTGGCTGGGCGGGTACGCGCACGACAAATTTCTCGAGTGGTGGACTCCAGGCAGGCGACTCGATTTCCAAGTACAGCTGGGCTCACTATGTGAGAGCATGAGCGGGCCCGGCATTGATGCTGAACGAACATCGGTGCTATCGTATCGCCTTTAGCGGCACTGGGCAGTCCTCCCTGCCAGATACTCATAGACGAACCCCAAACGGCTGACTGCGAACTATTCGAACCATTACGAACCCGACACCCTCAGCGGAGATGCACTGAGTAGGCCATTGGAAGCCAACACACCTGACATACTGAAGAGAATCGTGGATGTGGAGCGTAAAGACCTGGAACGCCGGAAGGCCGCGGCTCCACTGGGTGAGCTCGAGCGGCGCGTTCAGGATCCCGGCCATCCACGACCGCTCAATCTCGCCGGCTCCCTCATGGGCGGCGAGACGAGGGTTATCGCCGAGGTGAAGCGCGCCACGCCTTCCAAGGGCGTCCTGCGCGAGAACATCGACGCGGCGGACCTGGCGGCCACATACGCGGACAATGGTGCAGCGGCGGTGTCGGTGCTCACGAACGGGCCCTTCTTCCAGGGCAGCCTCGAAGATATGGCTTCCATACACGCAGCACTCAGGCCTCGGCAGGTCCCCATACTGCGCAAAGACTTCCTGTTCGACCCGTACCAGGTGTGGGAGGCTCGGGCGCACGGAGCCGACGCCGTGCTGCTCATAGTGGTGATGCTGTCTTCCGCTCAGATGTCCGAGCTCATGGACGCCGCCAGGCATCTCTGGCTGCAATGCCTGGTCGAGGTGCACACCGAGCGCGAGCTCGAACAGGCCCTCGATGCGGGCGCGGAGATAGTCGGCATCAACAACCGGGACCTGCACACGTTCAAGACCGACCTGGCAGTCACCGAACGCCTTGCGCCGGGCGTGCCCCCGGATCGTATCGTCGTCAGCGAGAGCGGGATCGGCTCCAGGGACGACGTGGCACGAGTGGCCCAAGCGGGCGCACACGCAGTACTCGTGGGCGAGGCGCTGGTCACCTCGGACGACCCGGGCGCAAGGCTGAGGGAGCTGGTGTGACGAAGCTCAAGATTTGCGGCCTGCGCGACGCCGAAAACGCGCTGGCCGCGGCGAACGCCGGCGCCGACTTCCTGGGCTTGAACTTCGTGCCGGGCGTGCGGCGCCGGATCACACAGGAGCAGGCCCAGTCCATCGTCGAGGGCCTCCGCTCCGGGTTGGGCGCACGGGTACCTACGCTCGTAGGCCTCTTCGCCAACCAGCCTGTCGACGAGGTCAACCGCATCGTCGAGCAGTGCGGCCTCGAGCTTGCGCAGCTGTGCGGCGACGAGCCCCAGAGATACTGGGACGAGGTCGTGGTGCCGGTCATAAGGCAGATCAAGGTACGCGACGACCTCTCCACAGGCGCTGCAGTCGAGATGGCCGCACGGCAGATCGAAGAGGTGGCCGCTGCCGGGTACACGGCCATGCTCGACAAGTATGAGCAGGGCGCACTTGGGGGAACCGGACGCACCTTCGACTGGCGCATCGCCGGCGAGCTCGCCTCGCGGTACGATCTGACACTGGCGGGCGGGCTGACGCCCGACAACGTAGCCCGGGCGGTCGCAGAGGTACGCCCGTGGGGCGTCGACGTTTCAAGCGGCGTGGAGACGGACGGCGTGAAGGACGCCGACAAGATACGGCGCTTCGCCCAGGAGGTACAAAGAGCCGGCTGAGCGGCGTCTACTCGCCCACCAGGGGAATCACCACTGTCAGGGGCTCGCCAGCCGGCAGATTTGGCGTACTACTGTGGCTCACGTGCCTCAGCACCCTTGCTCCGCGCGGAGTGAGCCTTACTACCCTCAGGTCGCTGCTCCCCAGGGGTCCCTTCTCCAGACGCAGCTCCATCGGCCCGCGCAGGGCTGCCTCGTCCACTGTGTACTCGACCTTCATTCCGATTCTACGGCCACCCTCCGCTCCAGCATCTTCCTGGCTCAGGACGAGGCCCTCGGTCGACGCGACCGCCTCGCCTGGCTCTCCTGAAGTCCCAACAAGCCGGACCGTCAGTATGTTACCCGGCGTGGAGATGTCGACGGCTGCCCTGCCAGACGTGGTGCTGAATTCCATCTCAATGCGATTCCGGGCGGCGTCGGGGAGCTTGTTCGGGACAATGGGGATTGCGGCGGACAGGGGCGTCTCGCCCCGCAGCACCCTGCCCGACTCGCCGCCCAGTCGGAGGAACCAATCGCTGGGCAGGTCGTACCCATCCACGTCCAGTGACAGGAAACCCCCGCTAACCGGAAGCCCGCCAATCCCCGGGGCGAGCTTGAACATCGCCGTACCGTCATCCATCCCGTCGAACGACGCGACATACAGTGCGTCAGCGCCCGCCGATACGGCCTCGTACATCTGCCTCCAGTAGAATCGGCCGCCGTCGCGGGGCACCGCGTTCAGTGGCGAGCCAGCGGTCCCGGAGAGGCCGGGCCACACAACCGGTGCGTAACCCACTCCAGCAGCATCCGCGTCCGCCGCGCCGGGCGCCAGGACGGTGACCCCGAACTCCGCAGCTTCATCCTCATTCCCGAACTCGCCTACACCCCGAGGGCTGATGTATTCGACGGCCTGGAGCAGATCGCCCCACCAACCCCCTTCTGGCGATTGCCAGTGGGGGGGTACGACCACAAAGAGCGCGAACTTCTGGCCCCCCGCAGATGCTCCTCGCAGACTCGATACCAGCTCCAGCAGGTCCCCAGGCCCGGTGCGCTCCTGGGCAAGCCCCGATCCGTCGATGCCTAGCACAGGGCGGCCGCCGTGATGCAGGTACCGATCGCTGCTCGTCAGCTCGAGCTCGCCTACGACGTATGCCCAGTCCCTCTCCACGCTGCCGGGAGTCGCTCCGCCCAAGTCGTAGATGATTGCGAAGACCCGACCGTGGGCCTCCGCACCTGCCATGACGTTCTGGGCCACTCGGTTGCGGAAGCCGAAAGGCGTACCGTCCTCAGGTTCCTCGACGGAGCGGCGGAGGAATACGCCGTCCAGACCGTAGGACTCCATCCACTCAAAGTGGCGGACGACGGTGCTCCTGTTGGCGCTGGAGAAGGCGTGGACCCTGCTGCCATCCAGCAACCGCATGTCCGTAGAACACAGCTCGCTGGCAGACAGGTCCGACACGTCGGGCAGGTATGCGACCGCAGCGGACTCGATCCAAGAGGAGCCGCCCTCGAACCAGCCAAGCCAGTCCCCCAGCCCGGCCTCGTCGCCGGGGCAGCCGAAGTGGCCCCTGTACTCGAACAAGACCTTCGTATCCAACGTAGCCGCGTCCACGACGACGCCTACGTCCACATCAGGCGTGGCGGCTGGATCGGGCGGCGCCCCGGAGCCGCCCGCACACGAGACTGCGAACAGCAGCGAGGCCGTGTAGATAAGAGCGCTCAGGCGGGCCATGCGCCGATTCTAACGGAATCGGGCGTCCGGGCTCGCCTTCCTCTAGCCTCGTCCCGAGCGTGAGAGCGGCAGACGCGAGCCATGCGGCCTGCTTCCGAAGCTCACTATGGCGATTTGTCGGACTGGGGGACCTTCGTGACGCGGAGTCGCTTGACCCGGCGGCCCGCCGTCGAGAATACCTCGATCCTCAGCCCGTCGTGAATGACGAAGTCGCCGGTCTTGGCTATTCTGCCGAGACGCTGATACACGAACCCGCCCAGGGTGTCGAAGCCATCGCCCTCGAGCTCGGTCGAGAGTATCTCGCCGGCTTCGTCGATGCCGATGCTGGCGTCGAACATGAACTCGTCCTCCCCTACCCGCTCGACCCCCGGCTCCTCGACATCGAACTCATCAGTGATCTCGCCGACGATCTCCTCCAGCAGGTCCTCGATGGTCACAAGGCCAGACACGCCTCCGTACTCGTCGACGACGATGGCGATGTGGCGCTGCGTCTCCTGGAACTCGGTCAGAAGCTCCTCCAGAGTCTTGTACTCTGGGATGAAGAGAGGCTGCCGCACAATGTCCTTCGTCAGCGTACTGGGTCCGCCGTTCCCGTCGCTGAGCAGCCCTAGAATCTCCCTGGAGTGGACGATACCCTCGATGTTATCGACGTCCCCCCGTGTGACCGGAATGCGGCTGTGGCCCGACTCCATCATCGTCCGCACCACATCCGCCATGGGTACGCCCAGCTGGACCGTAACCATGTCCACCCTGGGCACCATGACCTCCCTGGCGATGGTGCGGTCGAGGTCGACCACTCCCCGGATCATGCGGGCCTCGTGCTCGTCGAGCGTCTCCTCGTCGCCGTCGATACCCAGGCCGTCAGCCGGGCCGTTAGGCGGCGGCGTGATCTCCTCGCCGAGCGGGCTCGTCAGGCTGCGCGCCGCCTTCTCTTCCAGCGTAAGCAGCGGCGCAAGCAGCCTCGCCAGAACCCTGACGGGCCTAGCGAGCCTTAGGGCCGCCCGTTCTCCGTAGAGAATGGCCAACCCTGCGGCTGCGACGTGCAGGATGCCAATCGCACCAAGCGCGCCTGCTCCCGCGAGGTAAGCGACTGCCCAGCTAACGTCGCCGATTGCTATGGCTGTGGCCACGCCGGATACAAGCGTTGCGCCGAGCAGCACAAATTTCAGGAGCGCCACCGAGCCCGAAGGCCCCAACGGGGTAGAGTGAAGGACCTCGAGGGCGGCGGAGCCCGGCACCCCGTGGACGATGAGCCACTGTATGCGCTCGCGCCTGACCGAGGCAATGCTCGATTCGGCAAAAGATGCCAGGAAGAACCCTACCCCCGAGATGGCCAGGGCCACCCAGGGCAACGTACTGCCGCTCTCCAACTTAGGTTCTCTTCACGGTGCGGACGCGAGCGGGTACGCCGAGGACGAGCGACCCCTCAGGCACGTCGCGCGTGACTACGGCGCCGGCCCCCGTCCGGGCGTTCGCTCCCACGTCGACTGGCGCCACGAGCATAGTGCCGGAGCCTATGAATGCGCCGTCGCCGATTCGCGTCGCGTGCTTCTCGGCGCCGTCAAAATTGCACGTAACCGTGCCGGCGCCGACATTGACCCGAGCGCCCAGGTCGGCGTCGCCTATGTAGCTGAAGTGGTGGACCCGCGCCCCTCTGCCTATGCGACTTCCCTTGACTTCGACCGACGTGCCGACACTGGCTTGCGCCTCCACCCGGCTGCCCGGCCTGATATTGCTGAAAGGCCCAACCTCCACGTGGTCTTCGAGCTCCGACCCGGTGACCACCGAGGACTGCACGCCGCACTCGTCGCCTATCGTGGAATCCGCAACCACGCTATTGGGGCCTATTCTACACCGGCGGCCGATGCGCGAACGCCCCGTGACGTGGGTGTTGGGCATGATCACTGTGTCGTTGCCAATCTCCACGTCGACGTCGATGTAAACCGACTCCGGGTGCGGCATCGCGACGCCGCGCAACATCCATAGCTCGCGAAGACGCCGCTGCATGACGGCCTCGGCCTCGGCGAGCTGCACACGGTTGTTGACGCCCATCACCTCCGACGCCTCCCCGACCACCACGGACGCGACCCTGTCTCCAGACCCGACTGCCGCCGCCACCAGATCGGTCAGGAACACCTCGCCATTCACCGAGGGGGTGAGTGACTCCAGGGCAGGCCAAAGCCACGACGTACGCATCCGGTATATGCCGCTGTTGACCTCTCGAATCGCCAGCGTCTTCGGGTCGGCGAACCCGTGCTCGACGATGGCGCTGACACCGTTGCCGTTCCTGAGGACCCTGCCCAGGTCGCCAGGGTCGTCCATCATGGCCGTCAGAAGAGTGAGGGAAGCATGTCTCTTCCGGTGCTCGCTCGCCACGGATTCGAGCGACTCGGGGCGGACGAGGGGCGCGTCGGAGGTCATGACCGTGATCTCGTCTGCGCCTTCCAGGCTGTCTCGCGCCTGAAACAGGGCGTGGCCCGTGCCTAGAGGTTCGAGCTGCTCCACATAGGTGACCCCGCTCCCGAGCAGATCCCTGACGGCCGACGCACCCGGCGCGACCACCAGAACCAGGCGATCCATGCCCGCGGCTCTCGCCGCCTCCGCCACAAGGGCGACCATCTCCTTACCGCAAACGCGGTGCAGGGGCTTGGGCAACCCGGACCTCATCCGGGTACCGCGTCCGGCGGCCAGGATAACGGCAGCCTGTCTGTCCATTGTCATGAGGAGAACGGAGCTCGGAAGCGCTCCTCCGCCCATGCTAGCAACGCGTACAAAAGCGTGTCAAGCGATGTCTGGGCCTTCGAAAATGCACTCCCCTGTCCTGCCGGAAGTTCGACTGCGGCCCCGCCGGCAGGCGTCGCGGGGCGGAGCGGACCCCGACCCTGAATGGAGACCGGCCCGACCTACGTAGCCGATGGCATCTGTGGTAGACTCAAGGATGGCGCATGTCGTGGTTCGCCCGGCGGCGACCGGTAATCCGCGGGGTCGAATCCACACACCCCGACTGCTCGGGGGCCAATCGCGGGGAATGCGATGAACTGGCTCGATTACGTTCTGCTCGGCACGCTGGCGGTCAGCGCCGCCGTCGGCCTCAAGTTGGGTCTCATCAAAGCAGCGCTCGTAGCCGTAGCGGTGTTCGTGGGCTGGATGGTCGCCGGACGGTTGAGCGGCGGCGTAGGGGAGTTCCTGGGCGGCCTGGTCTCGATGGACGGCGACCTCGGGGACCTCCTGAACAAGACGGTCCAGAACGAGACCATCCTGACTGTCGCCACATACGCTGTCATCATCTGCGCCTTTCTCCTCTTGGCAAGGATTCTGGCCAAGCTTGCGTTCGTGCTGAAACTGGCGACGCTGGGGCTGTCCAGCGTGGTCGATCGTGGAGGAGGCTTGGTTCTCGGCCTCCTCATTGGAGTTGCGCTCACCAGCGCCTTGGTGCTTGGCCTGGCTGCGCTCACCTACGGGACCGACTACGACAGCACCCTGTCCGGCACCGCCGCCCTGCGGCGCGTCGATGTAGTGGTGGACAGCTTCGAGGGCGCCCTCGTCGGGTCCCGGCTCGTGTCGGTACACTTGGACGTATTCGACGCGCTGCCCGGTGACGCTCTGGGCTTTGTGCCGCCCAAGTTCGCCCGTCCCGTCGACACCCTCAGGTTCGAGGTAGAGTTGGCGGAGCCAGCTTCGCAGCCGTGACTTTCATGATCCACGCACCGGTACTCGTCCTCAACCAGAACTATCAGCCTCTGAACATATGCAACGTCCGCCGCGCCATGGTCCTGGTGGGTCTGGGCAAGGCCGAGTTGATGCTGAACGGACGCGGCGACATACGCACCGTCTCCGTCAGCTTCGCCGTGCCATCCGTGATACGGCTGGTGTACATGGTGAAGCAGCCGATCATAAGGCGCCGACTGTCCCGGCGCGCCATCTTCTACAGGGACAATTTCGTGTGCCAGTACTGCGGAGGCGGGGGGAAGACGCTTACGCTGGACCACATAGTCCCGCGCTCGCGCGGCGGAGTCCACGAGTGGGACAATGTAGTCAGCGCCTGCGTGCAGTGCAACCACAGGAAGGCCGGACTCACGCCAGCGGAGGCGCGAATGCGTCTTCTGAGGAAGCCGGCTGCGCCGCGCCCCGAGCCCTACGCCCTGTTCCGCCACCGCCCCATCCAAGACGAGTGGCGCGAGTTCATCCCCTGGGTGACCTAGCCCGCCCCGTCGTACACCTCGGGGTTGACGCACGTTAGCAGTCTCTCGCCCTTAATCCCGTTGAGCAGGTTGGTAGCCGATATCCTGGACATCTCGCGGCGCGTGGCGACGCTCGCGCTCGCTATGTGGGGCACGATTACGCAGTTGTCTAGGGTGAGCAGCGGGTCGTCCATCGGAATCGGCTCCGGGTCGGTCACGTCCAGACCGGCGGCGGCGATCTGGCCATCGACCAGCGCCCTGTAGAGGGCAGCAGGATCGACGATAGGGCCCCTCGCGGCGTTCACGAGAATCGCGTTCGACCTCATCTTCGACAGAGCATCGTCGCTGATCATATGGTGCGTCGAGTCGTTCAGCACGGTATGCAGCGACACGAAGTCCGACTCGCGAAGCAGCGTGTCGAGGTCTACGTACGTCATGGGGTAGTCCGTCTCGAGGTCCTTGCGCTGGTTGATGTCATAGTAGAGGACCTTCATGTCGAACCCCAGGCAGCGCTTGGCCACCTCGAGCCCGATTCGCCCCATGCCGACGATCCCCAGCGTCGCGCCGTAAAGGTCCTGGCCCAGGTAGTGGAGCGGGTGCCACGTCCTCCACTTGCCCGCGCGAACGTCCCGGTCGCCCTCCGTGATGCGCCTCGACGACGCCAGCATCAGGGCCAGCGCAGCGTCGGCCGTCGTCTGCGTCAGCACCTCCGGCGTGTAGCCCACCGGAATGCCCCGCCTGGTCGCCTCGGCAATATCGATGTTGTTGTAACCGACGGCGATCTGGCTGATTACCTTGAACTGCGACCCGGCCGCGTCCATCAGCTCGGCGTCTATCCCATCGGTCAGAAGGCATAGCAGCCCGTCGATCCCCCGCACCTTCTCCAGCAGCACGTCTCGGGGAGGCGGCATCTCGTCCTCCCATATCTCCGCGTCCGTCCGGCTCCTGATCTCCTCGACGTACTCCGGAAATATCTCGCGCGAGACGAACGTACGGGCCATTTGGATTGCCTCCAGATACAGGGGTCCGGGCGTCATGCCCTACACACAAGTATGCCCCCAATTACTCAGGGGCAAGCCTATTGTAGCACGCGGGAGACTGCCGACACGGAGACCACAAAAGGCATAGAGCGCGCGGCCCAGATCCCCTCATCGCTTGTAAAGAAGCGACCCCGGCAGTCAGCAAGCGCCGGGCCCAAGAGAGAGGCGAAGGGAGGCTCCTTTACCCTGTCGATCTTACCATCCAGGCCACCACGCCTACGATCGTCGCGACGGACAAGAGGAAGGCCAGCAAGAGTTGAGTTTGCAGCAAAGTGGCCATGACGGCAACCCAGACCAATGCGAGTACCAGAAAAGCAATCAGGAACTTCATCACTGAGTCCATTAGTCTCCCCCAATGACAAATTTCAGTATGGCTATGCCAGCGCTCACAAGTCCGGCCGTAAAGATAATAAGCTGAACGCTAATACGGTACACGTCAGCCTTTGTAGCCAGATGAGGCAAGGTTGCCTCAATGGCGCTGATTCGCTCCTTGTTCGAAACCAATGTCCATAGTACCCTTTGCATCAGCTAGGCTCACTACGATGCTACCCCAGGCCAGACACACGGTCAACGGCTCTGAATGCCGCAGATTCCTACCTGTCTGGGCTCTCTGGGGTGACGGGATGTCTCCTGTGTTATGGATGACGCACCTTTGGGGGTGGGTTCCCACACTGCGCGGGGAATGACGGCCGCTGTCTCCCGATTGACATGCCCGGCCAGCGTGCTACCGTATCGTCGATCACACGATGGAGGATGCCGATGACCGGCACGAGGGCGGCAGTGCACTGGAGCAGGGTGATATGCAAGGACCCCGAGAACTACCTGGGATGGCCGACGATCGGGCGCACCGGCGAGGGCGAGCTCCTTGTCGTATTCTCCGGCGAACGAGAGACTCACGTCTGCCCCTACGGCGTGAACCAGCTCATTCGGAGCAGCGACGGCGGCGAGACGTGGACCGAGCCCGAGACGATCAACAATTCGCCACTCGACGACCGAGACACGGGCCTCCTCGTGACGCGGACGGGCGCCCTGGTCATCACATGGTTCACTGGCACGTCGTACTCGGACCCGGACCGGTACAGGGAGCAGTACCCGGACGAGCACATGTCGTGGGTGAGGCACTGGCGGAAGATCCCCCAGCGGGACAGGGACAGGTGCCACGGCCACTGGTCGCGGCGCTCGACCGACGGCGGGAGGACGTGGGAGCCCCAGGTCGACACCATCGTAACCGCGCCCCACGGCCCGATACAGCTAGGCGACGGACGGCTCATGATGGTCGGCAACGCCAGGATCGGCGGCAGGCCCACCGTTGCATCCGTCGAATCGCGGGACGAGGGACGCTCTTGGCAGATGGCGGGCATCATACCCTTGCCCGAGGAGAAGCTGGCGGACGCCAACTACTTCAACGAGCCCCACTTGGTGGAGCTTCCTGACGGCCGGATAGTGACTCTCATCCGGTACGAGCCGACAAGGGAGCGGTACGACGAGTGGTACATGCACCAGTCAGAGAGCCTGGACGGCGGGCGAACATGGACTTCCGCCCACCCGACTCCGATCTGGGGCTGGCCGCCGCACCTGATTCGGCTGGCGAGCGGGGAGGTCCTCGTCACCTACGGCATCAGGAAGGAGCCCTTCGGAGAGCGGGCCTGCCTCAGCCGCGACGGCGGAGTAACCTGGGACATCGGGAACGAAATCGTGCTGCGCGACGACGCGCCCAACGGCGACCTCGGCTACCCGGCTACTGTCGAGATCGAGCCCGGTAAGCTGCTCACGGTCTACTACCAGGTCGAGAACGAGGGCGAGAAGACTTGCATGATGGCGACGAGATGGAGCCTCCACTAGAAAGGAGCCGCAATGTACTTCAAGAGAGAGATTCCAGTATCCAGCTCGGCCTACAGGCCTCTGGCCGTAAGACGGTACATGATGACCACCATGGGAGGGTTCTGGCCCGCGCTGCACAGGCTGCCGAACGGGCACCTGGGAGTCGTGACCCGCGACGGCGACTATCACATAGGCGCGCGCGGGCGGCTCGT
The DNA here is from genome assembly GCA_965222445.1 of Dehalococcoidia bacterium. Lineage (GTDB taxonomy): Bacteria > Chloroflexota > Dehalococcoidia > Lucifugimonadales > CAJWER01. The sequence continues at coordinate 638,638 of CBDCTY010000002.1, forward strand.
CTTCGTCTCTTCGCCCGACGGCGGCGAGTCGTGGAGCCACGCGTCCGTCATTTCCGATGTGGGCCCGGATGACCGGAACCCCGCGTTCGGAGTGGCTGCGGACGGGACGCTGCTGGCATGCTTCATCAGGGCGGACAGGTACGTCGTGGGCAATTGGACGCCTGAGAAGAACCGGGGCGGCTACACGGCAATGTGGATGTCCCGTTCGACGGACTGCGGCGCGACGTGGAGCGAGGCGGAGCTCGTCGAGGGCCAGGGCAACGAGCAGTGGAGCTACACGGGCAGGACGGGGCCGGAAGACCACCACCGGTATGCGTCCGCCTTCAACAAGATGCTGACGCTCGAGAGCGGCGAGATGCTCATGGGGTACGCGATCACCACGACCGAGAGGCCGCGCCAAGCCGGTGCGTCCTTTCTCATTCGGTCCAGCGACCACGGCGTGACGTGGTCGGACTGCGTCACGCTCGGTGAGGGGTATGGCGAGCCGGCGCTGTGCGACCTGGGAGGCGGGCGGCTCATGGTGATGCTTCGGAGGACCGATGAGGACGCCACCGGGCTGTGGCAGATCGACTCCACCGACAACGGACGCACGTGGACGGAGCCCGTCCGCGTCACGGACAACCAGGAGCACCCCGGCGATGTAATCCGCCTACAGGACGGACGCCTGCTGCTGACGTACGGACGACGCGTGCCGCCGTTCGGCGTGCAGGGGATGTTGAGCGGCGACGACGGCAGGACGTGGGACACCGACAACAAGCTGCTGCTCGTCGGCGACGTAGGCGGCGGAGACTGCGGCTACCCCAGCTCAGTCCAGATGGACGACGGGCGTATCGTTACCGTCTACTATGCGTGGAGCATTCTGGGAAACCCCGGGATGGGCGTGTACGGCGGCTCGCTCGTGTACCGTCCGGAAGACCTGTGACCGCCCGCACCGTAGCGACAGTCCCGGCCCGGCGGCCCCCGGAGAGCCCTGTGCTACCATACTTGTAGGGATCTGGGCAGGGGCAGCGTGCTACTGAGCCCCTGCCCTTCCGCGAGTTGCCGATCCGGTATGCGTCCCAGCCCGTTCCATCCAGCACAGCCGCCCGGAAGCGAGGTAGATCACCGATGCTCAAGAAGCTTGGCAGGTTGACCAGGGTAAAGCAGAATCCGGACGGCGTAATCGGCCCGCCTGGCCAGTACGTCACCGAGAAGTTCCCCGTCCTGTCCTTCGGGTCGACGCCCAGAGTCAATCTCAGCGACTGGCGGTTCAAGGTCTTCGGACTCGTGGAGAAGGAGATAGTGCTGGACTGGGAGCAGTTCACCGGCATCGGAAAGACTGCGCTCGACGCCGAGTTTCACTGCGTGACCCAGTGGAGCCGCCTGCAGAACACGTGGGAGGGCGTGCTCTTCAACGATGTCCTGAATCTGGTCACGCCAAGGCCGGAGGCCATGTACGTGATGGTTCACTGCTACGGCGGCTACACCACGAACGTCGCGCTGCACGTCCTCCGGGACTCTGACGTGCTCTTCGCGTACAGGCACGACGGAGCGCCCCTGTCACCCGACCACGGCGGGCCCATGCGCCTGGTCGTGCCGAAGCGGTACGGGTGGAAGAGCGCCAAGTGGGTGAACGGGATGGAGCTCATGGCCGAGGACGCGCCGGGCTTCTGGGAGCAGCGGGGCTACCACATGGAGGGCGACCCCTGGAAGGAGCAGCGCTTCTGGGACCGTCTGCGCTAAACAACAAAAGAGGGGCCCCACATGGGGAGCCCCTCTCCGGATACGGCTCCTGCTTAGAGCTGTCAGGCTGCTTCCACCGCGCCCTTCTTCACACCCGCCTCCTCGAGCAGCCGCGCCCGCTCCGGGCTCATGACGTCTTGCATGAGGCCGCACTGCAGGCACTCCCTGTAGTCACCGTAGAAGTCCCTGTTGACATGCATGTCTCCCCTGCATCTCGGACAAGCCTTGAAGATCATCATCGGCATACCTCCTTCATCCTAGCGGGTCGGTAGCCCGCTGTTGACTTCTTTTTGTGGCGCCGATCAGACACCCTTGAATCCAATAGGGGCGTCGGCGGTTGTATGGTGCCCTGTATTATACAACTTGACATGAGTTGTATCAAGGAGTAGACTGGTATGTGAATGGCGGATTCATAGCTGGCCCTACCGGAATGACTTGCTTTCTTGATAGCTATAACGGCAGAGGGTAACCGGAGGTTAGGACGTACCAGATGCAGCTAGGTCGCAGGTTCATAGAAGAAGGGCCGACCGGACAGATCGAGGGCGTCTACATCATCAGCGTCGCCGCTCGAATCCTGGAGATGCACCCCCAGACTCTACGCAAGTATGAGAGGGCCGGGCTGGTGCGCCCGTCTCGGACCGTGGGAATGTTGCGGCTCTACTCGGAGGAAGACATAGCCCGGCTCCGGCTCATCAAGCACCTGGTGGGGGAGCTGGGATTGAATGTAGCGGGAGTCCAGCTCGTGATCGGGCTGTTCAACAGGATGCTGGAGGCGAGAGCCGGCGTCGCGGAAGTCGACGACGCGAGGCTGCGGGAGCACGTCGAGGAGGTCCTCGACGAGTTGTTCGAGGCTATTCACGTCAAGATACGCTGACGGGGCGAGACACACGGGGGACGAAGAAAAGATATGTGCAAAGACGAAGAGGCCGAAAAGGGACCATTGGAAGACGATGGCGGGGGGGAGGAGCCCCCTCTCTTGGAGGACGAACTTGCGGAGGCCGTCAGGGAGAAGGATCAATTCAAGCTGATGGCGCTCAGGGCCCGGGCAGACTTGGACAACTACAGGAAGCGCGCGGGCGAAGAGCGAGAAGAGGCGAGACGGAACGCAAACACTGCCCTCCTGCTCAGGATCCTGTCTGTGCTCGACGACTTCGAGCGGGCCATGGCGCTCATTCCGGACGACGCAGTCGCGCCCGGCTGGCTGGATGGCCTTCAGCTTGTGCACAAGAGCATGACGGCTATGCTGGAGTCCGAGGGCGTCAGCAGGATCGAGTCGGTGGGCGGCACGTTCGATCCCCGCGACTCGGAGGCCGTCCTGTACGAAGAGACGACGTCCGCGTCGGAGGGCGAAGTGGTTCGCGTAGTGAGAGAAGGATATCGGCAGCGGGACCGGGTGCTCAGACCGGCGCAGGTCGTCGTTGCGAAGCGAATGGAGCAGCATAGCGAGGAAAGCGAGGTGGAGAAGTAATGCCGAAGGTTCTAGGGATCGATCTGGGTACTACGAATTCTTGCATGGCCGTCATAGACGCCGGCGACCCCCGGGTTCTGGAGAACGCCGAGGGCGCGCGCACGACTCCTTCCGTCGTGGCAGTCAACGCGAAGTCCGGCGAGCGGTACGTGGGCATGACGGCGAAGCGGCAGGCAGTCACGAACCCAAGCAACACCGTGTTCTCCGTCAAGCGGTTCATGGGCCGCCGCTACGACGACGAGCACGTGCAGAGGGACATCAAGCTCGTGCCCTTCGAGGTCGCGAAGCACTCGAACGGGGACGCTCACGTCAGCATGGGCGGCAAAGACTACGCGCCGCCCGAGGTCGCTGCGATGATACTGCAGAAGATGAAGGCCGACGCGGAAGCCAAACTGGGTGAGAAGGTCTCCCAGGCCGTGGTGACGGTCCCGGCGTACTTCAACGACAGCCAGCGGAACGCCACGAAAGACGCGGGCCTGATAGCGGGCCTCGAGGTCCTCCGGATCATCAACGAGCCGACGGCCGCCTCGCTCGCGTACGGGCTGGACAAGAAGACCGACGAGAAGATCGCCGTGTACGACCTGGGAGGCGGCACGTTCGACATCACGATACTCCAGATCGGCGACGGCGTGTTCGAGGTGATGGCCACGAACGGCGACACCCACCTCGGCGGCGACGACTTCGACCAGCGCATCATGGACTGGATCGTGGCCGAGTTCCTGCGTGACCAGGGTATCGACCTGAAGCAGGACCGGATGGCCCTCCAGCGCCTGCGTGAGGCCGCGGAGCGTGCCAAGGTCGAGCTGACGACGCTGACCGAGACCGAGATCAACCTGCCATTCATCACGGCGGACGCTTCGGGCCCCAAGCACCTGGTGATGACGCTGTCGCGATCCAGGCTGGAGCAGCTCGTAGACGACCTGGTCCAGAGGTCCATCGACCCGTGCAGGCAGGCGCTCAAGGACGCGGGCACGGCGGCCGGGGACATCAACGAGATCATCCTCGTTGGGGGCATGACCCGGATGCCCGCAGTGCAGAAGGCCGTGGTCGACCTGTTCGGCAAGGAGCCTCACCAGGGGGTGAACCCCGACGAGGTCGTCGCGGTCGGTGCGGCCATACAGGCGGGCGTGCTGCAGGGCGAGGTGCAGGACCTGCTGCTCCTCGACGTCACTCCGCTGACGCTGGGAATCGAAACCCTGGGAGGAGTCAACACGTCCCTGATCCCGAGGAACACGACCATCCCGACGGCCAAGACCGAAACGTTCACGACGGCCGCCGACGGCCAGACCAGCGTGGAGGTCCATGTGCTGCAGGGCGAACGGTCGATGGCAGCGGAGAACAAGACGATCGGGCGGTTCATGCTCGACGGCATTCTTCCCGCCCAGCGTGGAATGCCGCAGGTGGAGGTGACCTTCGACATCAACGCCGACGGTATCCTGGAGGTCTCGGCCAAGGACAAGGGCACGGGCAAGGAGCAGAGGATCACGATCACGGCCAGCTCTGGCCTGAACGAGTCCGAGATCGACCAGATGGTGAAGGACGCTGAAGCCCACGCGGAGGAGGACAGCCAGAAGCGGGAGGAGGTCGAGACCCGCAACGCCGCCGACAGCTCGACCTATGCGGCCGAGAAGCTTCTGAAGGACAACGAGGACAAGGTCCCGGACGACCTCAAGGAAGAGGTCAACGCCAATATCCAGGCGGTCCGCGACGCGCTCAAGGGCGAGGACATGGCCGCCGTGACGACGGCCGTAGCCGCGCTCCAGGCGTCCGTCCAGAAGGTGGGCGAGCTCGTCTACAGCCAGAGCGGCGGTTCCGCTCCGCCCGAGCCGCCCGGAGCTGACGGAGACTCGGAGGGCACCGTCGAGGGCGAGTACCGCGAGGTTTAGCCGAGGGGGATTGAAGTGGCCCGAAGACGTGACCTCGACGGATTGGAGCGTCGTCTCGGCGTTACATTCCAGGACAAGGAACTGCTGCGCCTTGCCCTGGTGCACAGTTCGTTCCTCAACGAGAACCCGGGAGTCTTTGCCGAATCGAACGAGAGGCTGGAGTTCCTGGGCGACGCTGTGATAGGCCTCGCCATAGCCGAGCACCTGTATCGTCGCAACCCCGGATGGTCCGAGGGAGAGCTCACGCACGTCAGATCGAGCCTGGTGAGTGGCGAGACCCTCTCCTCGATTGCCCGAAGTATGGACCTGGGCCGTCACCTGTACTTGGGAAGGGGCGCGGAAGGAGTCGGCGCCCGGGACAGGCGCAGTTGCCTTGCTGCTGCATTGGAGGCAGTGGTCGGCGCGCTATTCTTAGACCAGGGATACGGTCCCGCGCGCGACTTCGTGACCGGGTCTATCCCCATAGAATCGGGCGTCGCCGCCGACAAGGTCGTACCTCAGAATGTCAAAGCGGTCCTGCAGGAAACCGCCCACGCTCAGGGCAAGTCCGAACCCTCGTACCGCACCGTGAAGTCCGGTGGCACGGAACACGAGCCAGTCTTCACCGCCGAAGTAAGAGTCGGAGGGGAGGTCCTGGGGCTGGGAACGGGAGCGAGCAAGGCCGATGCCCAACGCGAGGCCGCTGTCCAGGCCCTCGAGGCCCTGGGTTTAGATAGCGGCTAGGCGAACGATCTCTGCAGGAAGTCGAGATCGAGCTCCGGGTACACAGGGAAGCGCCGCAGCAGATCGCCGACCCGTGACCTGGCCTCGCTCAGGGCAAGCTCGTCGGTCCTGTAGCGCGCCTTGCTGAATGTGCCTGCGTTCCGCCCCTTTGTTACCTTGGCCGGGCGGCTGCTCGACAGTAGCAGCTTGACCACAGATGCTATCTCGGTCATTTCAGCTTCGCCCATGCCCAGCGTAGTGAGGGCCGGTGTGCCAATCCTGAGACCGCTTGTGTACCAGGGGCCATTCGGATCGAACGGCAGCGAGTTGCGGTTGAGCGTGATCCCGGCGTCGCGCGCTAACGACTCGGCCTGGCGCCCTGTTAGGCCGAATGGAGTCACGTCGATGAGCATCAGGTGGTTGTCGGTGCCGTGGGTTAGCACCTCTATGCCCTCCTCCATGAAGGCCGAAGCCAACGAGGCAGCATTGGCGACGATCCTGTGCGCGTAGTCTCGGAACTCCGGCACGCTGGCCTCCCGGAAGGCGACTGCCTTGGCAGCGAGCGCGTGGGGAAGAGGACCTCCCAGCACCAGGGGGCAGCCCTTGTCGACATACCCAGCGAACTCATCAGTGCAGAGGACCATCCCGCCGCGAGGCCCCCTCAGCGTCTTGTGCGTAGTAGACGTAACGATGTCGGCATGGGCGACGGGATCGTAGTCGCCCTCGAAGACCTTGCCCGCCACCAGTCCCGAGAAGTGCGCCATGTCGACCATGAAGACCGCACCCACCTCGTCCGCGATCTCCCTGAATGTCCTGAAGTTGATCTTCCTCGGGTAGGCGCTGTATCCGGCAAGAAGTATCAGCGGTCGCACTTCCCTGGCGCGTTCGCGGACCTGATCGTAGTCGATGAGGCTTGTCCCGCGATCGACATTGTACGATTCCGCCGCGAAGAGGCGGGCCGAGATGTTGTGCCGGTAGCCGTGGGTCAGGTGGCCCCCGGAGTAGTAGTCCATCCCCAGGAGGCGCTGATTGCCGAGCGCAGCCCGCAGCTCGGCCCACTCGGCTCCGGACAAGGTCGTGACGTCCCGGGCCTCCAGTTCCTGCAGGAATGGGTCCTGCACACGGGCCGAAAGGATTGCGGAATAGGCGACCAGGTTCGCGTCCGCCCCTGAGTGGGGCTGCATGTAGGCATGGTCGGCGCCGAAGATCCGGACCGCGAGATCTGCTGCCAGGCTCTCCACGGCGTCGACGTTTTCGCAGCCCGCGTAGAATCGGTGGAACGGGTAACCTTCAGCATACTTGTCGGTGAAGAGGTTGCCCTGGGCAAGCTGGACGGCCAGCGACGAATAGTTCTCACTCGCTATCATCTTGAGATTGCCGCGCTGGTCGGCAAGCTCGGACACTATGCTCCGAGCCACGTCGGGGTCTACCGCGCTGATGCTCTCGAGTGAGGCAAGATAGGCGACGAACGAGGCGTCGACTCCGTCGGAAGGAGCCGACGCCAAGTATTCCGCAAGCGGTGATGCCTTAGCCATTCAGATTGTGAGACTCTTGGGGGAACAGTGGTGGCCTGTCCGCATTTAGAAGCGAGAGCCGCTGGTGAGCGGGCGGCGATTCAGGTCGAGCCATCGATCACCACGTCCAGGAGGGCCGGCTTGCCCAGGTCGAGCGCCTCTTTCACCGCCGGGCCCACGTCGACCGGGTCCTCTACCCTGCGAGCGTGCACTCCCATGCCGCGGGCGATCTCGGAGAAGCCCGGCCTCAGCGGGAAGTCCATGCCCATGTACCGGCTCACTGGGGTCTCCTCCTTCATGATGTGAGTCTTGTACAGGTTCATGTTGAGCTTCAGGACCCGGTAGGTCGAGTTGTTGCAGACGATGTAGACGACCGGAAGATTCTCGTTGGCCGCAGTCCACAGCCCCTGGACCGTCATCATCGCGCTCCCGTCGCCGTCCACGGCGATCACGGGCCGGTCCGGGTTGGCCAGCTTCACCCCGAGGGCGCCGCCCATCCCCCAGCCAAGCGCGCCGCCGCGGCCGCCGTACACGTCGCCTGGCTCGTCGAAGTCGAACGAGTCCAGGAGCGCCGCGCCCGAGGTCACGGCGTCGTTGATGATGATCGCGTCTTCAGGGGCGACAGCCGCGACCTCTGCCATCATGCGCTCGGCGGACATGGGGCTTACGTCCCACCTGGCCTTCAGCCTCCGCAAGGCGGCGTCGCGGCCTGCGTTCTTCCGTTCGGCCACCTCCGCCGCCCTGCCCTTCGCGGTCTCCCTCTCAGACCCCGACATCGTGCCGTCCAGTGCGTCCGCCAGGGCGGCCAGGCCGGTCTTCGGGTCGGCTATCAGCCCTACGTCCGTCGGCAGTGACGTACCCACGCCTGCGGAGTCGACGTCCAGGTGCAGCAGCTTCGCGTCCGGGTGGAAGAACCGCAGCGCCGGCTCCGAGAACATGTAGTACCCCGACATCATCTTGCCCACGGCGAGCACGACGTCAGCCCTGCCCACGGTGTCTGCCGCCTCCGGGAAGCCCAGCCTGACGCCTCCCAGGTACTGTGGGTGCGACGATGGGAAATTCATCTCGGAATAGGACGCCGAGTAGACTGGCGCGCCGATCAACTCCGCCACACGCACTGCCTCGGCGCTCGCGCCGGACTGCGCTACACGGTCCCCGACGACGATGGCTGGGCTATGCGCCCCCGCAAGTATCCGCGCAGCGTCCTCAACCGCCTGCGCGTCCGGGCCCGTCCTGAAGTAGCCCCTGGGCGAGGGGTATATGTCCATCTCGCCCTCGTCATCTAGGGAGTTGGCCGAGAAGGCTACGAATGTCGGCCCGGTGGGCGGCGTCTTGGCCTCGTTGAAGGCCCGGCGCATTAGAGTGGGTATCTGCTCTGGGTGGGTCGCTTCTGCGGTGAACTTGGTGAACAGTCGGACCATCCCGGCTAGGTCGGTCCGCCCGCGTGCTAACTCCCGTATGTCCAGATTGCCGGCGCTGAGCACCAGGGGCGTGCCGCCCTCCCTGGCGTTGTGCAGCAGGCTGATTCCGTTGGCTAGGCCCGTCTCGATGTGGAGGTTGATGAAGGCGGGCTTGCCGGAGGCCCGCGCGTAGCCGTCGGCCATACCCATCGCGACGCCCTCCTGGAGCACGAGCTTGTACTCCAACTCCGGATGCGCCTCCAACTCATCCATGATGGCGGTCTCGCTGGTACCCGGGTTGCCGAAGACGTACTCTACTCCCTCGGCCTTCAGCATCTCCATCAACGCCCGCTTGCCCGTCATCCTTGCCATGTGTATGCCCTGTCCGCCCTAAGTGATAGCCTGCCCCGCCGCAGCTATTCTAACACCCAGTTGGCTAAGCCGCGCCAAATCGCCGCGCGGCGCGTCGGGGCACGGCAGGGCCTTTCCAAAGTCCGTTCGTGGTGAGCCTGTCGAACCACAATTGGGGCCTTCGACAAGCTCAGGCCGAACGGCAAGGTACGACCCTATCTCAACAATGGAAAGGCCCTGGGGGCACGGGTTGGGAGTGTCGGCGAACACCTCAGCACTATATAATGGGACGAAAACCAAGGCCCATGAGGTGATTCGTGGTACGTGCGTACGTGTTGATCGAGGTGTCCGCGGGTCGTTCGCAGGAGCTTGTGAGTGCGCTGTCGAAGCTGGAAGGCGTACGGAGCGTGGCCCGGGTCACCGGCCCCTACGACGTCATAGCGGAGGTTGGGGCGGACAGCGTCGAGTCTATCGTGGACATAGTGGAGCTGGAGATTCACTCGATGCAGGGCGTCACGCGCACGACCACGTGCGCCTGCATGGCCGGCTAGCTCGACCGGGAGCCCGTATTGTCGGGCGCCCCCTGCACCTCGTCGATATCTTCGGCCTCCACGCTCCCCCGGCGGCGCCTATGCCCGTTAATCGCGTGGGCGAGGACCAGGGCGGATACACCGCCGAGACCCAGAGCCGTCGCCGGGTCCCCTTCGTCGACGACACCCATCACAACCACCGACTGGCCGTCGCGGGCCACATTCAGCACGACTAGCGTGGCGTATCCGAACACGATGCCTAGCAGGGAAGTATATGGGAGCCTCTGGCCGCCCAGCGACACTACCATCGCGACGGCTATCGATATTACGCCGAACACGGGGAAGAGCGCGACAATCGCTCCCCCGAGAGTCGACAGACCATCCCCGCCTCGGAACCGGGTGAAGATCGAACGCCAGTGGCCAAGCACAGCCGCGCCCGCCGGGAGAACGAGCAGGGGAGCCTCGACCTCAGGAGCCTCGACCCCAAGGTACTTGGCGACAATAACGGCGAGGGCGCCCTTGGCCATGTCTCCCAGGAGCACCAGGACGGCCGGCACCCGGCCGACGTTGCGCATTACGTTGGATGCGCCCGGCAACCCGGTCCCCACCTCGAAGATGTCGACACCCGCCCGGCGGCTCAGCAATGCCGCTATAGGAAGGGAACCAAGCAGGTAGCCTATAACGATGGCCATCAGCGTGGCCAAAAGGATTGAGCCACTCACGCGGGATGTCCTCCGTCGACACTCTTGCGCCATTATAGCGACGCTTCTTGTACGACGCCACAGCTACACGACCGATCTTATACCATTTCGTTTTGAGCGCGCCGTAAAGCCGTCATTCCCGCGAAGAGCCTGCCCCGTACTCGATACGGGGCGGGAACCCACTCCCTGGCCGCACATATACGGCGGCATCCCAAATCCCCCACCTCCGTCATTCCCGCGAAGAGCCTGCCCCCGAGAAGTCGGGGGCGGGAACCCATCCCCGGCAAGGTGCACAGCCATAGCCTCAGAGGCAGTCCGTCACGCCGCCCGTCCAAATTATACCAATTCGTTTTGACTACGCCGCCAATTCAAATCGTAGGGGCGGGTTTGAAACCCGCCCTCCCTGTCCGTCGCGGCTGCTGACCCAATTACGCATATATGGCCCTGTCACGGCAATTTGGTATTTATACCAATTTATTTTGAGCGCGCCGTAAAGCCGTCATTCCCGCGAAGAGCCTGCCCCGTACTCGATACGGGGCGGGAACCCACTCCCTGGCCGCACATATACGGCGGCATCACGCCGCCCGTCCAAATTAGGTGGTGGATCTGGGTCGCCTGCGGCTCCAGGCGCTCGACGGCCTTGACAAGATTCTCAGGCGCTTTCATGGATTGATGCCCTTGCCGGCTTCCCTACAACTGCTCCAGTCCCTCCCAATGCCGATAATCCCCCGATCCTGGGAATCCTGCTTCGGCCATTCCCCTCTTCCCCATAATCCTCCTCCCTGTGCCCGGCGCCTGTCCTGAGCCCGTCCTGAGCTTGTCGAAGGGCCTGCCGAAGGACGTCCTCTGCGGTGAATTTTCCCCCTCCCCCCTTGACACGCCTGATATACTGGAACATATGAGCGTGGCAACACAACAGAAGAGACCGCCCACCATGGCGGAAATCGTCCGCGAGGTCACCGACGATGGACGCCTCATCGCCGAGTTCTACCTCGGCGTCGCCGACGGCAGCCTCGAGGGCTTCGAGGACCGCCACCGCATGTCTGCCGCCAGGCGACTCGACAAGATCGCCCCCGGACTCGTCGCCAGGTACCTGCAGAAGTACTACAACGCCCAGTGCCGCCCTTCGTACCGTGGCACCAGCGTGCTCCCCGTGCGCCGCTCCCCCATAAGGTCCAGGCCGCCCGAGCGAAGCGACGACGTCTCCCGCGGACCCAACCCCTTCCGGCGCAGGCTCCAGCAGCTCGTCCGCGAGGAGACCGGCGACGGCAGAGCCATCGTCTACTTCATGGCCGGCGTCATGCACGGCACACTCCTGGGCTTCAAGCCCCACCACCGCATGGAAGCCGCCAAAGAGCTATCCGGCTACATCACCAACGACAACACCCCCGTCGTTCCTGCGAAGGCAGAGCCTGCCCCGTACTCGATTCGGGGAACCCAGAGGGGCGGCGCGGGGCGTGGCTCCCATCCCAACCCCGCTCACCCCGAGCCCGGCTCCCTATCCGTCGTTCCTGAGCAGCCGGAAACCCAGAAGGACGGCACGGGGCATCACACCGTCGTTCCCGAGAAGTCGGAAACCCAGAAGGACGGCACGGGGCATCACACCGCCGTTCCCGAGAAGTCGGGAACCCATCCCGTCCCCTCGGCCGAAACGCCCTCGGTCTCCACTAGAAACCCAGAACCAGAAACCAAGAACCCTCCCTCTGCGCCCTCAGCGGTGAACCCAAAACCAAAAACCAGGAACTTCCCACCCATCACCATCGAGGAAATCGAACGGGCCAACTACGACTCGCGCCACATAACCCGCTGCAAGTTCGCACGCGATGAGATCACCGGCGCCGTCTACGCCTTCGACGAGCAGGGCCCGTTCGAGGTGGACGAGGACGGAGTCTCTCATTACATCTCCCCCGACCTCATTGTGGGCCACGGAAACGCCTACCAGACGTTCGACGACACCGACCTCGAGGACAGGCTCGCCCGCAAGAGGTCTGGCATGAGATTGATCGTAGGGCCGCCCCACGAATCGCCCCGGGCCTCCACCAAAAACTCAAAACCGGAAACTGGAAACTCTCCCCAGCTCACCCCCACCGAGCGCAGGATCAGGGAAAAACTCAAGGAGCACTGGTACGGACCGGACCCCTCGGCAGCACCCCTGGACTCCATGCACCCCGGCCGCTCACCCCCCTGGTAAGAAGCCCGGACATTACAACTCAAAGTAATACCAATTTATTTTGAGTGCGCCGTAAAGCCGTCATTCCCGCGAAGAGCCTGCCCCGTACTCGATACGGGGCGGGAACCCACTCCCTGGCCGCACATATACGGCGTAGTCACAATGAATTGGTATTACTACGACTGTTGCTGATACGCCGGGGCCGCGCCCAAGCGAGCGCAAGCGAGATTGTGCCGACCTCCCACGGCGGGTATAGTGTGCGGCACAGAATCTAAGAGCGGGGGCAAGAATGGGAACTGACGGCAAGCTGAGAGCAGGAGTGATCGGGGCGCGACTGGGCGCCAGCCACGCGTACGCCTACGCGAATTCGCCGGAGTACGATCTGGCTGCGGTATGCGATCTGATGCCGCAGACCATCGACGAGATGTGGGAGCGTGCGAGGCTGGACAGGGACTCGGTCGCAACATACGGCCACTACCAGGAGATGCTGGAGGCCGAGGACCTGGACGTCGTGAGCGTGACTGTGCCAGACCACCTCCACGCCGACCCGGTCTGCGACGCATCCAACGCCGGCGTCAAGGGCGTCTTCTGCGAAAAGCCGCTCACTGTCAACCTGGAGGACGCGGATCGGATCGTGGATACGGTCGAGCGGAACGGCACCAAGATGTCGGTGGACCACACGCGGAGCTTCGTCCCGAACTACCAGGCAGCCAGGGAGTCGATCCGCAGCGGGGACCTCGGCGGTCTAACGCGGATCGTGGCGCACATGGGAGGCCACCGCTCGATGCTGTTCAGGAACGGCACGCACACAGTCGACCTGATCAGCTTCTTCGCCGACGCCAGCCCCGTGTGGGTCATCGCGGCGCACGAGCGCGGCTTCGAGGACTACGGGATCGTGTACAAGGGCGAGGGCGGCAAGGACCCCGCGCTGGACCCCGGCTCCACTCTGATAATCGAATACGACAACGGCGTCAGGGCGATCCTGAACTCGGCCAAGATGACTCCGGCCTTCGGCGAGATCGACCTGCAAGGCCCCAAGGGCAGGATTAGGCTGGACGACTCCTCGTCGGCCCGCTGGCTAGCTGAAGAGGTGGAGGGACAGCTCACCCCCGATCCCACCTTCGACCATCCGGGCTATCCCGAGTTCTTCGGAGACGCACTGGTACCGGCAGTGCGGGAGCTGGCCGCGATGGTGACGAGCGGCGCCGTGAGCAGCTCGCCGCCGCAGCGGGCCCGCGATACCCTGGAGATCATGCTGGCGGCGCTGCTCTCCCAGGACAGCGGCAACACGAGGGTCGAATTGCCACTGCCGAGAGACTGAGGGCTCAGTCCGCCGCCATCAGGAATCGAGCGTAGCGCCGAGTATCGAGCCGTTGCCCTGGAGAAAGTCCCGGGAGCCAGCCGGACGTCGCCCTTCCAGTTGCAGGCGGGCCACCCTGAGCGTGCCCCGGCCGGTCGAGATGTCTATCCGGTCGCCGGCAGCCGACTCGATGACCGTGCCTGGGCAGTCAGCGACGGCACGCTCGTCGGGAGATGCGTCGAGTACCTTGAGCATCTTGCCGCCCCAGTAGGTGTAAGCGCCCGGCCACGGTGCGTAGCCGCGGATCCGGCGGGCGATCTGGTCGGCGCTCATCTTCCAGTCGATCCGCCCGTCAGCCCTGGTCAACAGCTTGGTGATCGTTGCGCGCGACTCGTCCTGCGGCCGCGCCTGGATGCGGCCCTCCACCCAGTCCGGCAGGACTTCCACGAGCAGCCCCGCCCCCATCTCGAACAACCTCGCCGTCAGCGTCTCGGCCGTCTCGGACTCCTCGGTAGGGGTCTGACGCTGGGCCAGCACGGGGCCTGAGTCCACGCCCTCATCCATCTGCATGATCGTGACACCCGTGGTCGTCTCTCCCTCGACAATGGCCGTCGATACAGGAGAAGGGCCGCGGAGCCGCGGCAGGAGAGAGGGGTGGACATTCAGGCACGAATAGCGCGGCAGGTCGAGCACGGCCCTGGGCAGGAAGAGCCCGTAGGCGGCAACCACGATCACGTCGGGAGCCAGCGCCGCCATCTCCCGCTGCAGGTCGCGCGATTTCAGGGACGGCGGCTGGTGGACCGGAAGGCCCATCGCGGCCGCTGCCGCCTTGACGGGCGTCGGCGACGTCCTCCTCCCCCTGCCCGACGGCCTGTCGGGCCTGCTGTAGACCGCGGCCACCTCATACCCGGCTGAGACGAGCGCCTCAAGAACCGGAACGGCAAAGACAGGCGTGCCCATAAAGACCACCCTCAAGGCTTACCTCCCTCTACAAGCACGTTGAGCCGCGTACGCCGCCTCTGGAATCCCACGATCGCAACGGGCAGCAGCATGAACATCAACATGCCCAACTCAGGCCCTACCCTCCGCCCCAGCGCGGCCCAGCTACAGCCACCTCCACCGGCTTCAGTTGAAGGAGTAGGAGTAGGCGAGGCTACCACGGCCGGCGCTTCTCTCCCTTCCGAGTCCTCCACGGGTGTTGGCACAGGAGTGGACGTCAGCATCGGTGTTGACGTGGGGGTCAGTGTTGGAGTTGGAGTCGGCGTCGGAGTGGGTGTCAACGTCGCCGTGGGCGTGGCGGTCGGAGTATGGGTGGGGGTCAACGTCACCGTAGGCGTGGAGGTCGGCGTTCGTAAGCCCGTCCCCCTTGGCATTGGTGAGCCTCACCTGAAGAATCATCTTCGGGATGTTCCACAGATGCCGCCTGATAAGGCCCATATCCACCGTGATCCGCTCTGCGCTCTCCCAGTTGACCTCGACACCAAAAAGAATGGTGAAGTTGTTCGTGCCCGGCAGACGAAATTGCAGCCTCGTGGCACGGGTTGGGCGTAATTTCTCGCCGATAATGGTTAGGGTCCTGTATCTGGGTACGTCCGAGTCCAAGACTACACACTCCAGACGTTCGGGCTCAACTGAATGAATAACGGGTCCTTCCTGGGCATGCATTACTCCTGTGGAAACCGGATTCTCGCGAGTCAGTGAGTAGACAACACCCGATACGACAACCACTGCCGCGAGCAGTTTCAAGAGGGAGCTTCCCAGCTTGACGTATGACATTGCTCCGCACCTCGCAGCCCGTTGGACCGCCTGCCACACCGAGATAGCCATGTCATGCAAGATGCTGGATGGGTGTCAGCCGGTTGAACCTACCGCAGCCCAATCCTATACTATCATTTGACAGAGCGACGATTGCGGAGGGCGTGGATGCCGATTATCGACCACCGGTCAGTACCTGAGGTGCCATGGCGCCCAAACTACCGGAAGTGGGACATCGTGGGGCCGGAGACCGGGATGAGCACGAATCTGTCATACTCCGTAGCGCAGGTCGGTACTGGCGCTCCCCTCCACATTCACGAGGACGACGAGTTGATCGTCATACTCAAGGGTGAGCTGGAAGTGCGCCTCGGAAATGAAACCCGGGTTGTCGGCCCAGAACACACCCTCGCGATTCCCCCAAACGTCGAGCACGGTTTCAGCGTGGTGGGCAGCGGCGAGGCCGAGCTCTTGATATTCTTCCCCGTGCCGAACCCCTTCGACCGGACCACCTACCTGGAAGGGAGCGCCCCCAGCCAGTCCTGATGACGGCCACGTCTACGGGCCCTGCTCCCGATATGCCCCAACCGACCCCATGACTTGCCCCTGGTGCAGCTACGAGAACCAGTCGCGGGCCAAGTTCTGCGGCCAGTGTGGACAAAGCCTCCAGTTCGAGGTCGTCTGCGCTTCATGCTCGACACCTAATCCAGCCGACCACAGGTTCTGCGACGCATGCGGAACACCAGCCGAAACGGGGGTGCGAGAACCTGTCTCGCCTCCTCGTCGCTCCACGTCTGCACTGCCGGACATTCCTGTAGCGGATGTTCTGGCATCGGCGCGAACGCGCCTCCAGACAATCGGGCTCTACAATTGGGGAACGGCTGCGCTAACTGCCATCACCCTCTTCGCGCTTGCGTTGCGCCTTGTGTCGCTCACGAATACCCCACCGAACCTGTCCGCAGACGAGGCAGACAACCTGCAGGTCATCCTCCAGATTATGGCCGATAACGGCCCCGGATTCTTTGGAATCGACTGGACCCAATCTCCGGCTTTCAACCTGTATCTGGACAGCTGGTTCATGGAGGTGTTCGGACAGTCCATTGTTGGACTGCGGATGGCAAGTGTGGTCCTCACCACACTGTCCCTGCCAGTCTTCTACTTCGTCGCCCGTCAATACGAGCTCGGCAAGGCGGCCGCCCTTGCGGCTACTTTCCTCTTGGCGACGGGTCTCTGGTACCTGCATTTCTCCCGGAACGGCTGGTACAACGTAAATGTCGCTCTGTACGTTGTTCTTGCAATCTTGGCAGCTACGGCAGCGATCAGGCGAGGAAGCATTCCTCTCTATGCTGCAACGGGACTGTTGGCAGCGCTCGGTCTGTACGGCCATCCCAGCGGGCGCGCGATCATAGTCGCCCTGATAGCCTATCTGCCCGTCGCACTGATCCTGCACAAGGAGAATCGGAAGCGGCTGTTGATCGGATATGCCATCATGCTTTCGACAGCTTCCGTGCTGTTCCTGCCCCACCTAAACGAAATCTCAGATGACTGGGATGGCTACAACACCCGTGTCGCGGCGACGTATATATTCAATGAGCAGAATCGCGCTCAGCTTGGGGACAAGAGCGTAGCCCAAGTCATAGCCGAGCAGACGTGGAACAACTTCAAGGGCTTCATCCTCCTGGACCCGAACGCATCCTACGCCGGCGTCAACGCTCGCTACATTCCAAGAGGTCACGGCTTCCTCGACAGATTCACGGGCATATTGCTCTGGATCGGAATGTTCGTGTCGATTCTGAGATGGCGGCACACGCTCCTTTGGTGGGTCTTCTTCTTAGTGATGCTCTTCCCGGCCCAGATCTTCTCCAACGCCACACCCGATGGCGCGAGAGCTATCGGAGCGGCGCCGCTCTTCTACCTGTTCGTCGCCATGGCGATACACTGGCTATTTGATTTGAGGTTCGGCAAACTGTGGTGGTTCAGAGGCACGGCCATGGCGTGCCTGCTGGTTATCGCCTTCTTGAACATCTCAAGCTATTTCGAATGGATGAGTCAGCCCCAAGCAGCCCAGGCACGCCAGCCCGCAGTAGAGGTGGGCGACTTCGAGGTCTGGAAGACCCTACAGAAAACCGAGGCCGAAATGGGACGCGGCGGCTTCAACGTCGGCCAGTGGCTTGAAATGAAAGACCAGGGCAAGGTTCCCTGACATGCTACCTTTCGGGCCGTTGCGATGCGCAGCCCTGCACCGGCGGCCCGACCCGAATAGACACAAAGAAGGCCCCGGGTGATTCCCGGGGCCTTCTCACTTGCTGGCTTGCTTCTTGGCGCTAGCCTGCAGCCGCGTCGAGCTTCTCTCGTATGGCTGCTCTCATGATCTTGACCCGGTCGAGGTTCGGGTGGCCCCCCTCCTCGGACTTGTCGAAGATCGTGTCTCCGTCCGCAATTACCTTCAGCACGCCGGCATCGCCGGGCGTGACCGTTATCGCTACGTCGCCGCCACCCTCTGCAAAGAACTCGCTGGCCATCCAGGCCGCCTCAGCGTGGTAGCTTCAAGGTACGCAGTAGATTATCTCGACGTTCAGCTTGCCTTCCATTGAACAACCTCCATCTCACGAATGTGTCCGCCTGAATCTAGCACAAGGCATCCGGCCTGTCAAAGCGAAAGGCGTCGCATCTGCCGCCTAGTTCGTCGCGGGACGGCGCTCCGCGATTCTGCCCTTGACTTCGGGATTCACCAGCGACATGGGCCAGGCGCCGCGCAGTACCCGCGCGACCTCCTGTCCGATCCTGACATTGGCATCCAGGGCCGACACGGACGACGTTCCCGCCGTATGCGGCGACACAATAACGTTGTCCATCTTGAGCAGGGGGTTGTCGGCGGGTGTAGGCTCCTGCTCGAACACGTCCAGCCCGGCGCCGGCAATCTCCCCATTCTCAAGGGCCTCGACCAGCGCCGACTCGTCCACCACCGGACCGCGGCATGTGTTCATAAAGTACGCAGTGGGCTTCATTGCCCTGAAGAACGACTCGCCGATGAGCTTCCGGGTCGCATCGTTGAGGGGAACCAGGACCGCTGCGAAGTCCGAACGGCTTGCGAGCTCCTCCAGGCTGTCGACCATCTCGACCCTGTACTCCCTGGCGTGCCAGGGCGCAACGTATGGGTCGTACGAGATGACATCCATGTTGAACGCCGACGCCCGCCTCGCAGTTGCCCGCGCGATGTTCCCGAGGCCCACGATGCCGAGCACCTGTCCGTCGATTGTCGGATAGGTGTCGGCGCCGGGGGCCGGGTCGACTCCCCATCTGCCCGCCCTCACGTAGTCGTGCAGCTCAGTCAGCTTCTTGGCGCACGCGAGGAGCATCATGATCGTGTGGTTCGCCACCTGCTCGGTTACGAACCCGGCCGTGTTGACGACCATCACCCCGTGCTCGGCGGCTGCTTGATGATCGATATGGTCGAAGCCGTGGCCCATGCTCACTACGGCTCTCGCCGTGTCGATCTCCTGGATCACCTCACGGGGCAGCCTCACCCCTTGGTTGATGACCACGTCCGCGCCCCTCATGGCCTCTATTGTCTCTCCGTTGCTGCCGCAGACGTGGACGTTCAACTCGTAGTCGAGGCCCTCCAGCTGCTCCTCGATGACGTCCGTGCTCGGCTCGACCTTGCAGATGAATGAGATGGTGTGCTTAGGCATGTCGGTCCTCTAGGTTATACCATTTCGTTTTGAGCGCGCCGTAAAGCCGTCATTCCCGCGAAGGCGGGAACCCACTCCCTGGCCGCACATATACGGCGGCATCACGGTGACTTGGTATTACTCGGGGTGATGAGTGGGTTGGGGCTAACGGGCGGAGGTGAGGACGCGCTGCAGGGCGGTCGACCCCATCAGGTACTCGTCGACACCGCGGGCTGCCTCCCTGCCCTCCGCGAGCGCCCAGACGACCAGGGACTGGCCCCGCGCCATGTCGCCGGCGGCGAAGATGCCGGGCGCGCTGGTCATCCTGTTCTCGTCGGCACTGACGTTGCCCCGCGCGTCCAGCTCTACGCCCAGCTCCGCCAGCATCCCGTCGTGCTCGGGATGAAGGAACCCCATCGCAAGAAGGACGAGATCGGTCTTCAACTCGAACTCGCTCCTCTCCAGCTCGATCATCGCAGGCCGGCCCGTCTCGTCGGGAGGTCCCCAATCGACGTAGACGCCATGGAGAGTCTCTACTCTGCCGTTGGACCCGGAAAACCTCTTGGTCAGGACGTTGTAGTCCCTGATGCCGCCCTCTTCATGGGCTGCCGACGTGCGGAGTATCAGCGGCCATTCCGGCCAGGGGTTGCCAGAACGCCGCATGTCGGGCGGCTCCGGCAGCAGCTCCAACTGATACACCACCTCGGCCCCCTGCCGGTGCGCCGTCCCCAGGCAGTCGGCGCCGGTATCGCCGCCTCCCAGTATCACCACTCGCTTGCCTTCGGCCGTGATGTGCTCTGCCGGGTCTATCGTCTCCCCTGCCAAGAGTTTATTCTGCTGCGGCAGGTACTCCATAGCGAAATGGATGCCGTCGAGCTCGCGTCCCGGGACCGGCAGGTCCCGGGCATGAGTGGAACCGCCCGTCAGCACGACCGCGTCGAATTGCTCCACAAGCCTGGCCGCCGGGTAACCCTTTCCGACATGGACGCCCGTCTTGAAGACCACGCCCTCCTGCGCCATCTGGTCTACGCGGCGCTGGACAATTCGCTTCTCCAGCTTGAACTCTGGGATTCCCAGGCGCAGCAGGCCCCCTATGTAGTCGGCCCGCTCGTAGACCGTCACCGAGTGGCCGCAACGGTTGAGCTGCTGGGCCGCGGCTAGGCCCGCGGGACCGGACCCGACTACGGCGACGCTCTTGCCGGTGCGGTGACTGGGAGGCTCGGGGACGATCCATCCCTCGTCCCAGCCGCGGTCGGATATGGCCTTCTCGATGTACTCTATGGTCACGGGGTCCTGGTTGATGTTCAAGACGCAGGAGGCCTCGCAGGGCGCGGGGCATATCCTCCCCGTGAACTCAGGGAAGTTGTTCGTGGAGTGGAGCACCTCGAGCGCTGCCTGCCACTGGCCTCGATAGACCAGGTCGTTCCACTCGGGGATCAAGTTGCCGAGCGGGCAGCCCTGGTGACAGAAGGGCACGGAGCAGTTCATGCACCTCGCGCCCTGTCCCCGGGCCTCCTGCTCCGTCCAGTCGTCGTAGAACTCGGAGTAGTCCTGCACCCTGTGGACTGCAGGCCGCTTGGGAGGGGGCACGCGGGTCAGCTCGATGAACCCCGAGGGCTTACCCATCGCCGCCCACTTCCGCAAGACTGGCCTCGCGTTCGCCCGCCTGGGCCCGCTCTGCCAGGACGCGCTTGTAGTCGCGGGGCATGACCTTGACGAACCTCGGCAGAATGCCGTCCCAGTCGTCGAGAATGCGCCGGGCGTTTGTGCTTCCGGTATGGTGGAGATGGGCCTCCACGAGGCGCCTCAGCGCTTCGACGTCCTCATCCAACTCCACTCTCTCCTGGTCCACCATATCGGGGTTGCAGGCGCTCTCGAATTCACCGCGCTCATCTAGGACGTAAGCCTCACCACCGCTCATTCCGGCGGCGAAGTTCCTGCCCGTGGGCCCGAGGACGACGACCCTGCCCCTCGTCATGTATTCGCAGCCATGATCGCCGACGCCTTCCACGACCGTCTCGGCCCCACTGTTCCGCACCGCGAAACGCTCCCCCGCCATCCCCCGGATGAACGCCGCGCCGCCCGTCGCACCGTACAGCGCAACATTGCCGACGATGATGTTCTCCTCCGGAACGAACGTAGCCCCGGCTGGCGGAACAAGCACCACGCGCCCGCCGGACAGCCCCTTGCAGAAGTAGTCGTTAGCATCGCCCTCCAAGAACATGGAGATACCGGCGGTCATGAAAGCCGCAAAGCTCTGGCCGGCCGATCCCCTGAGAATGATCTGGATCGTGTCGTCGGGGAGGCCGTCCTTGCCGACATTCTTCGTCACCTCATAGCTCAGCATCGCTCCCACTGTGCGGTTGGCGTTGCTGATCGGGAGCTCGATGAGGGTCGGAAGACCGGACTCGATAGAACGTCTGCCCATCTCGATCAGCCTATTGTCCAGTGCCCGTTCGATACCGTGGTCCTGACTCTCGCAGCAGTAGGTGGCGACGGACTCGGGCACATCCGGGCAGTGAAGCAGGGCGGAGAAGTCGAGGCCCTTTGCCTTCCAATGGTCGACGTCGGGGGGCGGCTCCAGCCTGTCGACTCGACCAACCATCTCGTTGACCGTCCTGAATCCAAGGTGCGCCATGATCTCCCGCAGCTCTTCGGCCACGAAGAAGAAGTAGTTGATGACGTGCTCAGGCTGGCCGGCGAACTTCTTGCGAAGCTCTGGGTTCTGCGTTGCGATGCCCACCGAGCAGGTGTTGAGGTGGCACTTGCGCAGCATTATGCAGCCCATGACTATGAGCGGCGCCGTTGCGAATCCGAACTCCTCCGCGCCCAGCAGGCACGCAACCGCCACGTCGCGGCCCGTCTTGATCTGACCGTCGGCCTGGACGACGATGCGCCCGCGCAGGTCGTTCATCACCAACACCTGCTGCGTCTCGGCCACGCCGAGCTCCCACGGACTGCCCGCGTACTTGATCGAGGATTCGGGAGATGCGCCCGTTCCGCCGCTGTCCCCGCTTATCAGCACGACGTCGCCGTGTCCCTTCGACACGCCGGCCGCGATGGTGCCCACGCCGGCTTCGGCTACCAGCTTCACGTGTACCCGCGCGGACGGGTTGGAATTCTTCAGGTCGTGGATGAGCTGCGCCAAGTCTTCGATGGAATATATGTCATGGTGCGGCGGCGGCGAAATCAGCTCGACGCCGGGCGTGGAGTTACGGATCATTCCGATGTACTCGTCGACCTTGTACCCGGGCAACCGCCCGCCCTCGCCGGGCTTCGAGCCCTGGGCCATCTTGATCTGGAGGTCACTTGCGCTCGCCAGGTAGCCGCTCGTCACCCCGAATCTGCCGGATGCGACCTGCTTCATGGCGCTGTTGCGGGACTCGCCGTTGGGCTCGGACCCGTACCTCGCCGGGTCCTCCCCGCCCTCCCCCGTGTTGCTGCGCGCCCTGATTCTGTTCATTGCGATGGCCATCGTCTCGTGTGCCTCGCGGCTGATGGACCCCAGCGAGACCGCGCCTGTAGCGAACCGCTTCACGATTTCGGACGCGGGCTCCACCTCGTCCAGGGGGATCGGCTCCGCATCGAGCTTGAACTCGAGCAGGCCGCGAATGGTGCAGAGACGGCGGCTCTCCGAGTCGATGTGGCGAGTGAATTCGCTGAATGTCTTCGGGTCGTTCAGGCGTGTCGCCTTCTGCACGTTGGCTATGGATTCGGGGTTCCACATGTGGTACTCGCCGTTGTGGCGCCACTGGTACTGCCCGCCCGCCTGAAGGGCCGCGTTGCCCGCGACTTCATGCTCAGGATACGCGGACTCGTGACGCCTCGCCGACTCCGTC
The DNA here is from genome assembly GCA_965222445.1 of Dehalococcoidia bacterium. Lineage (GTDB taxonomy): Bacteria > Chloroflexota > Dehalococcoidia > Lucifugimonadales > CAJWER01. Next base: position 661,644 of record CBDCTY010000002.1, read on the forward strand.
TCTATCTCCCCGATGCCTATCCCGCCTATGCGTGAAGGGGTCCACGTGAAGTACCGGTCGATGAGGCCGTCGCTCAGTCCCACTGCCTCGAATATCTGGGCGCCGCGGTAGCTCTGAAGCGTCGAGATGCCCATCTTGGACATGACCTTGATGACGCCCTTGTGCACCGCCTTCACGAAGCTCTTCTCCGCCGTCGCATAGTCGGTTATACCCGCATAGGCGTCGCCAACGGCCATGTCGTACAGCGTCTCCAACGCAAGGTACGGGTTGACGGCCGCTGCCCCGTAGCCCAGCAGCAGGGCGCAGTGGGCCACCTCGCGGGGCTCTCCCGACTCCACGACGATTCCCACGCCCGCCCTGGCCCCCTCTCGAATGAGGTGATGGTGCACAGCCCCCGTCGCCAGCAGGCTGGGAATCGGCGCGTGGCTCCTGTCCACGCCGCGGTCAGAAAGAACGAGAACCGTGTAGCCCCGGGATACGAGGCGGGAAGCCTCCTCGCACAGAGCACTTACGGCCGACTCCAACGAGCCGGGACCGTCCCCCGGCCTGAACAGCGTCGACAGTGTAGCGCCCCTGAGCCTGCCGGCATCGACGTTGCGGCACTTCTCGAGCTGCAGGTTCGTGAGTACGGGCTCGTACAGCTTGAGTTGATGGCATTGCTCCGGGGACTCCTCCAGGAGGTTGCCTTCCGGCCCAACGAAGGTCTCTGTGGACGTGACAAGCTCCTCGCGGATGGCGTCCAGCGGCGGGTTGCTCACTTGTGCAAAACGCTGCTTGAAATACGAGAAGAGGAGCGGCCCCTGGTCCGAGAGCACGGCCAGCGGCGTGTCGTTGCCCATCGATCCCTCGGCCTCGCTGCCATTGGCCCCCATGGGCTCGATGATCATGTTCAGCTCTTCCCGCGTATAGCCGAAGGCAGCCTGGCGCTGGATCAGCGTGTCTAGGTCCGGGCCGTGAACGCGGGCGGGCTCCGGCAGGTCGTCCATCTCGACCTTGTTTTCGGCAAGCCACTGGCCGTACGGCCTCCTGTCGGCGAGCGACTCCTTGATCTCCGAGTCCTCGACGATGCGGCCCTGCTCGGTGTCGAGCATGAACATGCGGCCGGGCTGAATTCGCCACTTGAAGCGCACGTTCTCGGGCGGTATATCGAGCACCCCTGTCTCCGAGGCCATCACCAGTAGGTCGTCGGTCGTAACGAGGTAGCGGCACGGCCTGAGGCCGTTCCGGTCGAGGATCGCACACACCTTAGTTCCGTCCGTAGCAATCACCAGGGCAGGCCCGTCCCAGGGCTCCATCAGGCACGAGTGATACTCGTAGAAGTCCTTCTTGGCTTGCTCCATTGGGATGTGTGCGCCCCACGCCTCGGGAATGAGCATCGCCATGACGTGCGGGAGGGAGCGTCCGGAAGCCAGCAGAAGCTCGATCGCGTTATCGAGCGTGGCCGTGTCGCTCTGGCCCGGCGTGATCAAAGGCAGCAGCTTCTCGATGTCCTCGCCCAGGACGTCCGACGAGAGCATGGACTCCCGGGCGGCCATCCAGTTCACGTTCCCCTGCAACGTGTTGATCTCGCCGTTGTGTATCGCATGGCGATAGGGATGCGCGAGCTTCCACGAGCCGAGCGTATTGGTGCTGAAACGCGAGTGGACCATGGCGAACGATGTGACCATCGACTCGTCGGAGAGGTCCGGATAGAAGGGCTCCAGCTGATGAGCCAGGACCAGACCCTTATAGACGATCCGGTTCGACGACAGGCTGCAGATGTAGAAGTCGTCTCCGCCGGGCAGGCCCAGGTCCGCGACGGCTTTCTCGATCCGCCGCCTGATGACGAACAGCCTGATCTCGAACGGGCACGCGTCGTCCAGCGACCCGCGGCCCACGAAGAAGTGCCGGATGGCGGGCTGTACCTTCGCGGCCAGCGTTCCGATAGCCTCGGGCCTTACGGGGACGCTGCGCCAGCCCAGGAACCGCTGGCCTTCCTCCCTGACGATGCTCTCTATTGTCTCCTCGCAAGCGCGTCGCTGCGCCTCTTCAGCGGGAAGGAAGGCAACACCCACCCCGTAGTCGCCCTCCGGGGGCAGCTCGATTCCCGTACCCGCGGTCTGCCTGGCAAAGAACTCGTGGGGCATCTGAATCAAGATGCCAGCCCCGTCGCCGGTCTCCGCGTCCGCCCCCGATGCGCCCCGGTGCCCCAGGTTGATGAGGGCCTTCAAACCATTGGCGACGATGTTGTAGGACTTCAGGCCCCTCGTGTGGGCGACGAGTCCAACGCCGCACGCGTCATGCTCGAAACGAGGGTCGTATAGCCCCTGTTTCGCCGGCGCAGGCAGGTCTCGAATATGGTAGCTATCGCCCAAGTAAGCGCTCGACTACGTTCCGGCTCCCAAGCATGCAATACAAAGCGAGCCTTCTCCCTCGGTCTCCGACAACCGAAATTGTGCATCGGTTGAAGTTGCGAGGAGGGAAGGCCCACCCGCTCGACTCTCGCGGCTCAATCCTCGCGTATTCGAGTAGCCGGCGTTCACGGGACTATCGTTGGGGCTGTTGGCGACGGAAGGATAGCACAGCACTCATATGGTGACAAGGCATTTGAAGCGTCCCGAATCCCACACCTTCGTCATTCCCGCGAAGGCGGGAATCCATCCCCGGCAGGGTGCGCCACCATGGACGCCGCAAGCGGTACATCACGCCGTCCGGCCCAATCAGGTGGTGAATCTGGGAGCGTCTCCGCGAGCCATACGGTCTCCCGCCTCACAGCATTTTAAGGTAGCGCTCGATCTCGTAGTCCGTTACGTGGGTCCTATACCGGTCCCATTCCAACCTCTTATTGCGGATGAAGCTCTGGAATACGTGATCGCCAAGAGCTTCGCGCACGAGCTTGCTCCCCTCGGTAATCCGAAGGGCTTCTCCGAGGCTGTCGGGCAGCATCTCGATTCCCAAAGCCCGGCGCTCCTCCTCCGTGCTGGTGCGAAGGTTGACCTCGGCCGGCGGAAGCAGCTCGTACCCATTCTCGACACCGTTCAGCCCGGCAGCCAGCATCACGCTGAACGCCAGGTAGGGATTGCAGGCCGGGTCGGGAGCCCTGTACTCGATCCTTCGAGACTCCTCGCGGCCTGGTCTGTACGACGGCACCCGGACGAGGTCCGACCGGTTGACCATGGCCCACGACGTGTACACCGGTGCCTCATATCCAAGCGGCTCGTCGACGGGACTCTGTACCAGCCGCTTGTAGGAGTTGACCCACTGGTTCGTAACGGACGTGATCTCGCGGGCGTGACGGAGAAGCCCGGCGATGAACCCCTTGGCGATCGCGGACAGCTTGTTGGGGTCCTCGGCGTCGTAGAACACGTTGCGCCCTCCCTCGAAGAGGGACTGGTGCGTGTGCATCCCGCTGCCATTGATACCATAAATCGGCTTGGGCATGAAGGTCGCATAGCAGCCGTGCCTCATGGCGATCTCCTTCACGACCAGTCTGTACGTCATAACCGTGTCCGCCATTGTCAGGGCGTCCGTATGCCGCAGGTCTATCTCCTGCTGGCCCGGCGCGACCTCGTGATGGCTGAACTCGACCGGTATGCCGAGCTCCTCCAGGGTTAGGACCGTCTCGCGGCGCAGGTCGGTGGCCATGTCCTGGGGGACCTGATCGAAGTACCCGCCGTCGTCGAGCGGCTCGGTGTCCTCCGAGCTCTTGAAGTAGAAGTACTCGATTTCCGGGCCGACGTAGTAGGTCAGGCCGAGCCGCGCAGCCCTCTCTAGGTTCCTGCGAAGAATGAACCTGGGGTCGCCCTGGAAGGGCTCCCCGTCGGGCGTGACTATGTCGCAGAACATCCTGGCGACCGCGTTCTTGCGCGGTCGCCACGGAAGAATGGTGAATGTCGTCGGGTCCGGCAGGGCGTACATGTCGCTCTCTTCGGAGCGCACGAAGCCCTCGATCGCCGAGCCGTCGAAGCCCATTCCCCGTGTTAGGGCGCTCTCGAGCTCCTCGACCGTCACCGAGACGCCCTTCAGCCCGCCCAGTATGTCCGTAAACCAGAGACGGATGAACTTGACGTCGTTGTCCCGCGCCGTGTGTACGACGTATCCGACCGCTTCGCTGTCTCGCTGTGGCATGACTCCAATAGGCGAAGGGCGCCGCCGAGAGATTCCGGCGGCGCCCTTCGTATGCCTCGGACCTCCCTCTAGGCGTCGTAGTAGAGCATGAACTCGTAGGGGTGAGGCCTGAGCCGCATCTCGTCGATCTCTCTGGTCACCTTGTAGTCGAGCCAGGTCTCTATCAGGTCGGACGTGAAGACACCGCCCCGGAGCAGGAATTCGTGGTCGCCTTCGAGGGCGTCCAGCGCCTCGGGCAGAGACCCGGGCACCTGCTTCACCTCTGCGGCCTCCTCCGGACTGAGAGCGTACACGTCCACGTCCAGCGGGTCGCCAGGGTCGATCTTGTTGATGATGCCGTCGATGCCGGCCATGAGCATGGCGGGGAAGGCCAGGTAGGGGTTCGCCGTCCCGTCCGGGCAGCGGTACTCGACCCTGCGTGCCTTCGGGCTGGTGAAGTACATGGGAATCCGGCAGCAGGCGCTGCGGTTTTGAGCCGAGTAGACCAGGTTCACGGGCGCCTCGAAACCGGGAACCAGCCGCCGGTAGGAGTTCGTCGTCGGCGCACAGAAGGCCAACAGGGCGGGCGAGTGGCGGAGGAGCCCGCCGGTGTAGTGCCTCATCATCTCGCTCGTCCCGGCGTACCCGTCGCCCGCGAACAGGTTCTCGCCCCCGCTCCAGATGCTCTGGTGCGTGTGCATCCCCGTGCCGTTGTCACCCAGCAGGGGCTTGGGCATGAAGGTGGCCGTCTTGCCGTGCTCCCTGGCGACGTTCTTGACGACGTACTTGAACGCCATCACGTTGTCGGCGGTCCGGGTGAGCGTGTCGTACACGAAGTCGATCTCACCTTGGCCGGCGGTAGCCACCTCGTGGTGGTGCTTCTCCACGTCTATGCCAAAGTCGGCCATCTTCAGGGACATCTCCGAACGGAGGTCGGTCTGCGTGTCCACGGGGGGAGCTGGGAAGTAGCCCTCCTTGTGCCGGGGCTTGTGGCCCAGGTTCAGGTCGTCGCCGAGGGTGAACTCCTCTCCGGAGTTCCATATGCCCTCGTCCGAATCTACCGCGTAGAAGCCCTGGTTGGCCGTCTGCCCGAATCTGGCCGTGTCGAAGATGAAGAACTCCAGCTCGGGGCCCCAGTAGCTCAGTTCGCCGATTCCCGAGTCCTTGAGGTAGGCCTCGGCCTTGTGGGCGATGTTGCGCGGGTCGCGGGAATATGGACCGCTGGTAATGGGGTCGCGCACGTCGCAAACCAGGCTCAAGGTTGGGACGTCCAGCACAGGGTCTATCACGGCGCTGTTCGGGTCCGGGACGAGGAGCATGTCGCTCTCGTCGATGGTCTGGAAACCGCGAATGCTGGACCCGTCAAAGCCCGTGCCCTCAGCAAACAACTCTTCGGTTAGCTCCGACATGGGCACCGTAAGGTGCTGAAGAGTGCCGGGAAGGTCGACCATCTTCAGGTCTACCATCTCGACGTTGTTCTCCTTGGCAAACTCGATCACTTCAGTGGAGGTGCGGCGAATCTGAGGCATAGTCGACTCACTCCTTGGGTAATTTGCGGGCGACGACCCTGCTGTTGGGCGCGGTCGGCGCCCTGGTAGCCTGCGATGCCCGGCTCGTGGGCTCACTGTTGGACAGACTGAATCCTAGGGCACCGATGTTTCGCCCCTGTTTCTTATCTGTTACAACTTTGTTACACGGCGTCCCCGCGCGGATGCCTCGTTTCTGATAACTTATTGCCGCACAAGGGAAGACCATCATGGAGGCTCTCATGGAACACCTGAAGGTCGACATCTACTCCGACTACAACTGACCCTTCGCACACAATGCAGCCGTGTGGCTGCACAGGGTCAAGCAGGTCTACGGAGACAGGCTGGACATAGCATGGAAGCACTTCTCACTGGAGGAGGCCAACGCGCGGGGCCGCAGCCTCAGGGTCTGGGAAACACCGGACATTAGCGAGGCCCAGGCGCTCGTGGCCCAGGTCGCCGCAGAGGCGGCCAGGAGGCAGGGTGCGGAGCTCTTCGAACGGTTCCACCTAGCACTCATGGTGTCCCGGCACGGAGGCGAGGGGCGCATCCCGCTGAACGACCCCGCCCCGATACTCGAACTGGCGGCCGAGGTAGGGCTGGACGCCGACAGGCTCCGCGAAGATATGGCCGACCCAGCCATAGCCGAAGCCGTCGGCCGCGACCACACTGAGGCCGTCGACAGACACGGAGTTTTCGGGACACCGACCTTCGTATTCGAGGACGGCGCCGCAATCTATCTGAAGGCGTTGGTTCCGCCCGAGGAAGACTCCATCGCCTTCTTCGAACACTTCGTAGCCCTGGCCGCGGGCCGGCACTACATGGGGGAAATGAAGCGCCCGCAGCCGCCTTGGCCACGGGGCCTCTAGACCTGGCGGTTCCTCCCGGCTGCCCAACGACTGGCAGGCCGCGGGAAAAGTGTCGTCCTGAGCAAAGCGAAGGACCTGGGGCGGGTCGCCCTGGTCTGGTCCACATGTCGACCTCGCTGACCCCCGAGGCCCCTTGCTCATTTCAGGGCGACTTCAGCAGGCCGGTCGTCTTCTTAACCAGTGAGCTATACGGCGACCGCGGCCGGCTCCCCGGCCTTCGTGAAGGTTAGACCGTCCGACGATGCGTCGACCTGCACCGTATCGCCCTCTGCGAGCTCGCCGGACAGAATCCTGGTGGACAGCGGGTTCTCGATGTACCGCTGCACGGCTCTCCGCATGGGCCTCGCGCCATAGACCGGGTCGTACCCCTTCTCGGCAAGCCAGTCCTTGGCGGCCGTCGTAAGGGTGATCCCTATACTCCTCTCCTCCAGCCTCTCCTCCAGCTCGGCAATCATGAGGTCGACCACGCTGCGGACTTGCTCCTGAGTCAGTGCATCAAACACCACGATCTCATCGATGCGGTTCAGGAACTCCGGCCTGAAGGTCTCCTTGAGCGCGTTCTCGATTGCCGTCCGGCTCCCCACCGATTCATCGGCGCCCATGGTGAAACCCACGGTCCCCCTGGCCGTCAGCCCCGTGCCCAGGTTGCTCGTCATGATGATGATCGTATTCCTGAAATCGACGGTACGACCATGCCCGTCCGTCAGACGGCCGTCGTCCAGCACCTGCAGCAGCGTGTTGAAGACGTCCGGATGGGCCTTCTCGATCTCGTCAAACAGCACCACCCTGAAGGGCCTGCGGCGCACCGCCTCGGTGAGCTGTCCCCCTTCTTCGAACCCGATGTAGCCCGGTGGGGCCCCGACGAGCCTGGAGACGGCGTGCCGCTCCTGGTACTCGGACATGTCGATGAGGATCATGTTCTGCTCATCGTCGAACAGGTACCTGGCCAGGGCCCGTGCAAGCTCCGTCTTCCCAACCCCCGTAGGGCCAAGGAATATGAAGCTCCCCAGCGGACGCCTGGGGTCGCCTATACCAGCCCTGGCCCGCCTGACCGCGTCCGACACCGCCTTGACGGCCTGCTCCTGGCCGATGATCCGCTCGTGCAGACGCTCCTCCATGTGGAGAAGCTCCTCCGCCTCGTGCTCTAGCAGCCGGTGGACCGGTATGCCCGTCCATAGCGAGATCAGGCCGGCAACGTGCTCCGCATCGACCACGTCGGCCACAGTCCCGCCTTCCGCTGCGCCGGAAGACCTCGCCTCGTACTCCTCTATCAGGCGAAGGCGCTCAGCGCGAAGCTCCGCGGCTCGCTCGTACTCGTCGCGCTGCGCGTGGGCCTCCTCCTCGTCTCCGGTCTCCCGGATGCGACGCTCCAGGTCCTTGAGTGCCTCGGGCATGACCTGGCCGTCGATGCGCATCTTGCTGGCCGCCTCGTCGATCAGGTCCACAGCCTTGTCCGGCAGAAGGCGATCGGTAACGTAGCGCCTCCCCAGGCGAACCGCTGCCTCCAGGGCGCCGTCGGTCACTCGGACCTTGTGGTGTGCCTCGTACCTGGGCCTCAGCGCCCTCAGCATCTCGACAGCCGTTTCGATGTCCGGCTCCTCTACCAACACAGGCTGGAACCGGCGCTCGAGAGCGGCGTCCTTCTCTATGTATCTGTGGTACTCCCTTTCTGTGGTGGCCCCCAGCACCTGTATCTCGCCCCGGGCGAGGGCCGGCTTCATCATGTTGCCGGCGTCGATGGCCCCTTCGGCCGCCCCCGCGCCCACGACGGTGTGAAGCTCGTCTATGAACGGGATGATCTCGCCGTCCGACTCCCTGATCTCGTCGAGGACGGCTTTAAGGCGCTCCTCGAACTCCCCGCGGAACTTGCTCCCGGCAACCATCCCCGCAATGTCCAGGGCGACGAGGCTCCGTCCTTTCATCTCACCGGGCACGTCCCCCGATGCTATGCGCTGCGCGAGGCCCTCCGCTATGGCGGTCTTGCCCACGCCCGCGCCGCCAATGAGCACCGGGTTGTTCTTTGTGCGCCTTATCAGGGTCTGCATCGCACGCGCGATCTCGGCGTCCCTGCCGACCACCGGGTCCAGCTTGCCGTCGCGTGCTAGCTGCGTCAGGTCTACGCTGTAGCGCTCGAGCGACTGGTAGCGGGACTCCGCCCGGGAGTCCGTAACCCTGTGGGTGCCACGGATGCCGGCGAGCGCCTGGTAAACCTTTTCCAGGTCGACGCCGAACTCGGTCAGCACCTTCGCCGTGTCGCCCTGTTCCTCCTGCACCGCCGCAACCAGCAGATGCTCGGCGCTTATGTACTCGTCATTGAGCCGATGCGCCTCGTCCCTGGCCCTCTCCAGTAGACTCTTGACGCGGGGGGTCACGAAGATCTGCGACGACTCGTACGCGACCTTCGGGGCCTGCGCGAGCAGCGCCTCCAGCTTGTCCCGCATCGCGTCCTGAGGTGCGCCGGCCTGCCTCAAGACCTCGGCGGCCACGCCCTCGTCATCCTCGAGGATGGCGCTCAGCACATGCTCGACGTCCCACTGGCTATGGCGGTGGCGCCGGACGGCCTCGTGGGACCTGCCTATAATCTCCCGGGCCTGCTCGGTAAAGTCCTCCGACCTCATGACCATGTGTGTCTCTCCCACGTCAATCGGCCCCGGGCGCCTGCCCGTCCCGATGATTTGGGGGTAGGCGGTCAGGCCCCGCTCACCGGTAGGCTTGCAAAGCCGCCACACCCCTTATTGACATGGTCGAGTATATCAGTCTGAGTATAGTCAGTCAAGTAAAGTTGAGTCTTGGCGTATCAACTCACGATCAGCCATGACGGAAGCGGAGCGAGTAGACATGCGCCTCCTCAAGCGCAAAGCGCAGTCGCACGGGCTGCCCGGCCAGGTCGGACACGTCACTGCCCCCGGCCCAGCTTGCGACGCGCTCGATCTCGTCGCCGAATATCTCGGTGCTGTCGGACAGCGAACGTCCCTCCAGCGGCCTGCCCTCCGAGTCTTGCAACTCCACCCTGAGGCTCCCGGCGGCCGACGTCCCGTAGTTCAGGACGAGCTCGCTTCCGGTGAACGTCAGCGGCTTCGTGAGCAGCTCTCCGCCGCCAAAGGGCGCATAGGCCGAGACGAAGCCGTCCGTCCGCAGAGACCCTCTCTTGAACCTGGCCGTCGGGCGCAGGTTGTGCTCCTTGTAGTAGAGGGATATCTCCGCGGGCCCCGTGGGCACCACGCCCACTCCAACCGTCATGTTCCTGTCCGTCCAGTTGTCCGGGTCCGGGCCCGGCGGCAGGAACGGCTCCATGAACCGCCTGTCCCACCGGATACCGTCGCGGCTGGTCATGAAGACGCCTTCCGACGCTCCGTTCGGCACTGGCTCGTCGTGAAACCGCCTCTCCGGGACGAAGCGGCGGGGGAACATCATGTATATGTGCGGGGCGCGGAAGTACTGGACGCATGCGTTCGTGTACAGGTGCTCGCGTGTGGAGTCCCCCAGGTCGATCTGTTCGGGGGCAGTCCAGTGCAGGAAGTCGTCGGACGTGCTGCGGCGAATTGACCGGACCCCGCCACCCCGAAACGAGTCCGGGTCCGGTATCCAGCTCCTCATGTACATCACGTATTCCGCCCTGAGCCCGTCCCAGAAGGCCACGTTGTGCGAGTCGAATATGGGCCGGGTCCCGTCGTCAGGCGCGACCAGCATCGGGTCCCTGTCGAGGGTCGTCCATTCTATGCCGTCGGCGGAATAGTGGCCGCGTATCGCGTCACGCTCGCCGTCGGCATGGCGAATCCGCGAAATGGCCTTGTACCGCTGCTCGTCCGGCGTCGACGGGTTCGGGTCCTTGAAGACCGCCATCTGCTTCGCTACCGAGCCGTCCAGCAGTATGTTGTTCTCGCTGGAGCCGCCGAACTCCACCAGCCCCGCCGTCACACGTTCCCAGTGTATGCCGTCCTCGCTCTCGGCATAGGCGACGCGCTGGACGGCGTCGGCTCCTGCCCTGTACCACAGCCTGTACCGCCCCTCGTCCAGCATCACCGTGGAGCAGCTGCTGACCGGGGATTCCCACGGCCGGTCGAACTGCAGCACGGTCTCGCGCGGTATGGGCTGATGCATCCGCAGTGCGGCGCCGTCCATCTCCTCGATCAGCCAGTCGTCGACGAAGAGCTCCAGTCTCGAGCCGATCTCCAGCACGTTACCCATGTGCAGCCTCCCGTCTTCCAAGCAGAATAAGCCCAAGCTAGGCATTCTCTACAGGCGCAGGTCACCCATGCCGTCATTCCCGCGTCGGCGGGAATCCATCCCCTCTTCACAAGGCTCACAAAAGAAGCCAGAGCAACAGGGCCCGCTCAGACCTCACGACTCCCACCACCTGACCGTGTCGAGAATACCCCATACTATTGTCCGTTGACAGACCCGGCAACCGCAAATACACTCCCGCCGACCCAGCATCACTAACAAGCCATGATCGAGCGTATAGACAGAACCCGACTCGACGCCGCGCGGGCCGTCATCGAGTACGTCCTGCCCAGGGTCGACGACTTGGGCCTTTTCCGCCCGGAGGAGTCCCTCTGGGCCGAGAGCGGCGTATACCGGGCGCAGCTTGCCGGCACACTCGCCGTAACAGGCGCGCTGCTCGGCGACGACCGATGCATCGACGCCGCCCGGCGTATCCTCTACAGGATGCTCGATGTCCGCATAGGCGGGCTTTGGGGCATGGACTGGTGGTGGGACCACCCGATCGCCGTGCAGCCGCCCGCCGACTGGGAGCGGCAGAACAGGGTCGTCGACGAGGGGTACGAGGCGCCGACCAACCTATTCGACCTCGGCCTCTACTACCGTGTGACCGGCGACGACGCGGTCCTGGAGCCGGCCAGGGAGAGCATGGCCGCCATGTTCGACCGCTGGGACTACACGGCCGGCGGCTTCCCCCACATGACTGCCGAGCACGCGGCCCTGGCGGTCTGGGCATGGGAGGAGGCGCTTCCCGAATTCGCACCGAAGAAGGACCCCATCATCGAGTGGGTCGTCGAAAGGTTCGTCGAGGACGCCCCTCACGACTTCCCCTTCATGAGCGCAGTCAGGATGACCCTGCTCCTCGCGGCGACGGGCACCAAGCACCTGGAGTCGACCATCAGGCCCGGCCTCGACGCCCTGCTCGCCGAGCGCTCCCGCAGGTACGTTCACAACGCGAACGACTTCCGGCACAACGCGTCCACATCGGACCACGTCAACAGCCGCGCCAATATTGCCGTGGCCATCATGATGAAGCACTTCGACCTGGCGGCTGGCGAGCAGGTCTACACCGGCACGCCGCTCTACGAGTACCTGAGCGCGTGGATCGACGGGATGCGAGCGCCAAGCGGCAGCTACTTTGAGTGCCAGGACATCGAGACGGGACGCAGGTACGGCCAGGGGTCGCCCGCCCACTACATCCCGCTCTGGTGGATACTCGGCGCACGCCTGCCTGAGCGCCGGTCTGCCCACCTACGCCGAGCATGAAAACGAAGGACGGCCAACTCCCCAGCGCGGCCCATGCACTCGAATGAGCTATACTACTGGCCTGATGCACCGAAGACAGGACCCGGGGCGACAGAAGGAACCGCATGACAGTTGCGCATACACCGATAGAGAGTCACGAGACCCATAGCCGGAGGCTGCTGGAGCACGCCGAGGAGCAACTAGCCAGCGGCGATAGACTGCAAGCTTCCGAGAAGACATGGGGAGCCGTCGCTCATCGCCTCAAAGCCATCGCGGAGCAGCGAGGATGGCGCTACCGCTCACACGCCGACGTCAACAGGGTTGTTGGGCGTCTGGCTAGGGAGATGAAAGAACCGAGACTGAATACTCTGGTGTCAGTTGCTCACAGCCTGCATCAGAACTACTACGAGGATGCAATGCCCGAAGAACTCATCCAGCACAACATTGACGACATGAAAGAAATGCTGGACATACTGGCGAGAGCGCTATGAACTCGACGATTGCGGTATTGCCGGGAGACGGAATAGGCCCAGAAGTTACTGCAGAGGCGATAAAGGTCCTCGACGCGGTGGCTTCCAGGTTCGGGCACGACTTCGACCTTCGCTACGGGAGGATCGGGGGCAACGCCATCGACGACTTCGGCACCCCGCTGCCGGACGAGACGCTGGATTTGTGCGGGAACGCCGACGGCGTGCTGTTCGGCGCTGTGGGCGGCCCCAAGTGGGACGACCCCAACGCCGCGACCAGGCCGGAGGACGGGATTCTCGCGGTCCGCAAGAGCCTCGGCCTCTTCGCAAACCTCAGGCCGGTCAAGGTCTTCCCCGCGATCATCAACACAAGCCCGATCAAGCCGCACCTGCTGAAGGGTGTGGACATCATGGTGGTGCGCGAGCTGACGGGGGGCCTTTACTTCGGGAAACCGAAGAAGCGATGGGACACCTCGCGCGGACGCCGGGCCATCGACACCCTGCGTTACAGCGAAAGGGAGATCGAGCGGATCCTGCGCGTAGGATTCGAGCTGGCACGGGGGCGGCGTGGACGGCTCTTGTCGACCGACAAGGCCAACGTCCTGGCCACGTCGCGCCTGTGGCGGGAGATCGCCACCGAGCTGGGGGCCGAGTATCCGGATGTCGAGCTGGACCACATGTACGCCGACAACCTGGCGATGCAGATCATCCGGGCCCCCGGGCAGTTCGACGTCATCGTCGGCGAGAACACCTTCGGCGACATCATCTCAGACGAAGCGGCCGTCCTCGCGGGCTCGCTCGGCATGCTGCCGTCGGCCAGCCTCGCCGGGCTCCCGGCAAAGGGCGGACGGCGCAGGCGCGTGGTCTCGCTGTACGAGCCCATCCACGGCAGCGCACCGGACATCGCCGGGCAGGGCATAGCCAACCCTATCGGCATGGTCCTGAGCATGGCGATGATGCTGCGCTACTCCCTTGGACTGGACGAAGAGGCCGACGCGATCGAGCGCGCGGTGGACGGCGTCCTGGCCGAGGGCTACCGCACGCCCGACATCGCCTCAGACGGGGGCGACGTGGTGGGCACCACCCGGATGGGCGACATCATCTCCGGGCTAGTGTGATCGTCGCAGGTTGACCTCTTCCCCCTGAGGAGACCCTTGCATAGCCCCGTCATTCCGGCGAAAGCCGGAATCCAGGCCCCGCCTGCATTAGGAAGCCAGCTTGCAGAAGCCGGCATTTCACCCTCACGCCAACCCTCTCCCAATAAGGGAGAGGGGGTTACGCAGAGATCTCCTGAGGGGGAAGATTGAGGCGGGACTCCTCTCCGCCTGATGGCCGCCTGATGGAGAGGACTCTGCTCATACCCACGAAGTCTGAACTGGCGCCTGCCGGTGCGTCCACTGTCAGCATCACAGGACAATTGAATAGAACCCAGCCAAACCAAACGCTAGGCCTTGGCTTCCTCGCGTCGCACGGGGGGAGCAACATGCAGGCGGTCATCGACGCCTGTCGCGATGGCCGCCTGGACGCCGAGCCAAGGGTGGTCATCAGCAACAACTCGCGTTCCAGGGCCCTTCGCCGGGCCGCCGAAGCCGGTATCCCCCACTACCACGTGAGCACGGTGACGCACCCTGACGACGATGCCCGCGACCGGACGATCGTCGACATCCTGGTGCGGCACGGCGTGGGCCTTGTAGTTCTCGGCGGATACATGAAGGAGCTGGGCCCGGCGACGATCTCACGCTTCCGCGGGCGCATCGTGAACGTACACCCGGCCCTTCTGCCCAAGTTCGGCGGGCGTGGCTTCTACGGCATGGCTGTCCACGAGGCCGTGCTCGCCTCCGGCGAGCGGGTCACGGGCGCTACAATTCACCTCGTGGACGAGCAGATCGACCACGGGGCCGTTCTCGCGCAGCGCAGGGTCGCCGTGGAATCTGGCGACACGCCAGAAACTCTGGCCGAGAGGGTCCTCGCGGTCGAGCATGAGCTGTACGTGGACACGCTGCGGCGGATAGCCTCGGGGGAGATAGACCTAGACGCGGCGGCGGCTGCGTCCCAATAGCCTTTGTAGGGAGGCGGACATGTTCGATGGCTTTGCGAAGACGCGGATCGAGACATCCGGCACCACGATCAACCTGGTCCACGGGGGCAGCGGCGAACCGGCACTGCTGCTGCACGGCTACCCGCAGACCCACGTCATGTGGCACAAGGTGGCGCCGCCGCTGGCAGACCGGTTCACCGTGGTCGCGCCCGATCTCCGCGGCTACGGCGACAGCGGCAAGCCGCCTTCGGACGGCGGCCTGGAGGTCTACTGTAAGCGAACGACGGCCCGGGACCAGGTCGAGGTGATGGCGGCGCTGGGCTTCGACTCGTACCACGTTGTCGGCCACGACAGGGGCGCAAGGGTCGGGCACCGCATGGCTCTCGACCACCCCGGGCGTGTCCGGACCTTCACGTCGCTCGACGTCGTGCCCTCCCAGGCGGCGTTCGAGAACATGGACTCGTCCCTCTCGTTCGCCTGGTTCCACTGGCACCTGATGCGCCAGCCACCGCCCCTGCCCGAGACGCTGATCGGAAACAGCGCCAAGACGTACTTGGACTTCCTGCTGGAGCGCTGGGCCGCCGTGGAGGACGCGATAACCCCTGAGGCCTACGCAGAGTACCTGCGCTGCTTCAGCGACCCGGAGACGATACGCGCCACGTGCATGGACTACCGGTCCGTCGAGCTCGACCTCGTACACGACGAGGCCGACAGGGGCCGGAAGCTCACGTGCCCGATGCTGGTGCTGTGGGCCGGAAACATGGCCAAGCGGCGCGGCTGGCAGACGGGCGCGGGGCTGCAAATGCTCGACGTCTGGCGAGAGAGGGCCGAGAGCGTCCAGGGGCGCGCCGTCGATTCCGGCCACTTCCTCCCCGAAGAGGCCCCCAACGAGGTGACCGCCGAGCTGCTGGCATTCCTCTCCGCTCATTGATGCCATTCGTCATGGGTGCGCCGTGAATTGCCAGACCGTAGGGGCGGGTTTGAAACCCGCCTTCCCTGTCGTCCGTATGTAGCAACCCCATTGCCCTTATGTGGAAGCATCACAGCACTTGGTATGAGGTTAGGCTGTGGTACAATCCATATCTGCCCGTCGCTGCAGGTGATTCTTGATCGAAGTCAGGGACATAGGACGCCTCGTCTGGATGATGCGCGTATTCAGCTGAGTTAGCGCGCCCTGTACAGGTGCGTCCTGCGAACACGAACAAGTGGTCCCTGCCCTGACCCCTCGACGGCTGCTCGAACAAGACTACTCCTGAGTTACGCCCGGCCGTAGCTCCTAAGTCTCGACTCCCCGGCGTTGGCGGTCCGGGATGGGAACAAGACCTGACAGACAGGAGTTCCCGAAATGCGGATAGCCAGCCTTCAGAACGTCACAACCCACTACGGTGCCCAGCCCGTGCTGACAGGCGCCTCCTTCGAAATCAACTCCGGGCAGAAGCTCGGCCTGATCGGCGCTAACGGATCGGGCAAGACGACCATCCTGCGCGTCCTCCTCGGCAGGGAGTCCGTGACCGGAGGCGCGGTCCACCTGGACCCCGGTGTGAAGGTCGGGTACGTGCCCCAGCACTTCGAACACGACACCGACGCAACGGTCATAGACTGGCTCCTGGGCGAATACAAGCCCCTTGCCGACGCCCTCCACACCCAGGAGGAAGTCCTGGCGCGCTCTCCCGCCGCTGAAATGGACAGGGCGCTGCGGGCGTACCAGGGAGCCCGCGATGCCTACGACCGCATCGACGGCGACTCCTGGCCGCGGCGGGCCCAGACGCTGCTCGACGCCTTCGGCCTCGGAGGCAAGGAGCAGCAGGAGGTGGGCTCTCTGTCGGGCGGCGAGAAGAACGTCCTCTCGCTGGCGCAGGCGCTCCTCTCCGAGCCCGACATGCTGCTCCTCGACGAGCCCGCGAACCACCTGGACTACCTGGGCGTAGCCTGGCTGGAAGGCTTCCTCGCCAAGTTCAGCGGGACGGTCCTGATCGTCTCGCACAACCGCTACCTGCTGGACCGCGTTGTCGGCGGGATACTGGAGCTCGACGGCGGCCGTATCCAGCCGTACAACGGCGGGTACTCTGACTACCGCGGCTCCAAGCTGCGCCGCCTGATCGTGCAGCAGCGTGACTACGTCGTCAACCAGAAACGGCTCGCCCAGCTCGAGGCGCTGGTAAAGCGCTTCGAGCAGATAGCGAGGTCGAAACCCGACCCGGCCTGGGGCAAACGGCTCCGGGCGCGCAAGTCGCAGTTGGAGCGCGAGAAACGGCAGGCCGTGGAAAAGCCCGTGCTCAGCACGAGAGCCATTGACGCCGATTTCACGACCGAGGCGACCCGGTCCGACATCGCCCTCCAGGTGCGCGGTTACAGTAAGGCCTTCGGCGACCGGGATCTGTTCGACGACGCCGACATGCACATTGCGAGCGGCGAGCGGGTGGCGCTTGTAGGACCGAACGGCGCGGGCAAGACCACACTGCTCAGGGACATAGTCCAGCAGGGCGCCTGGGACAGCCGCACGATCCGCATCGGCCCGAGTATCCGCGTCGGCTACGCCGCCCAGGAGCAGGAGATGCTCAGGCCTGAACGCACCATCCTCGAAGAGATCGGGGCCGGCGCAGCCATAAGCAGCACCGAGGCCTTCGGCCTGCTCAGGAGGTTCCTTTTCGGATGGGATGACCTGGCCAAGAGGGTCGAGGACCTGTCGGGCGGCGAGCGCAACCGCCTGCAGCTGGCGCGTCTCATGGCGGTCAGACCGAGCTTCCTCGTGCTCGACGAGCCGACCAACCACCTCGACATCCCCACCCGCGAGGCGGTCGAGGAGGCGCTGGAAGGCTACGAGGGCACGATCCTCGTCGTGTCGCACGATCGGTACTTCCTCGACAAGGTGGTGAACAGAGTGGTCGAGGTGCGGGATGGCGGGCTCGTCTCCTTCGACGGCAATTTCAGCGAGTTCTGGTACGCCAGGCAGGCCGTCGCAGGCGTCGTGCAGGGTCGGGTCAAGACCAGGGAGCGGAGCCGCGTGCGGGCCAGGGTCGAGCGTGCCGAGCAGAGGGACAAGGTCGCCTCGCTGGAGCGGCGTATCCAGGAGGCGGAGGCCGAGAAGCTGGACCTGGAGCGAGAGGCGGCGGACGCCTTCAATCGCGGAGAGCACCGGCGCGGCCGCCGGGTCGGCAGGCAGATCGAGCGTAACGCTGCCCTCCTCGACGACCTCTACGAGCAGTGGGCGAACGAGAGCCCGTAGCAAGCCCATCATCGATCCGCGAACGTCCTTAACAACCGCTGCCAGAATGTGGCCGTGGGACAAGTGACCGGATTGGCGCCCTACACGTTATAGGCGCGATCATTGCCGAGGACGAACCCACTGGCGTAGGGGCGGGTTTGCAATCCTCCCCGCGGCCGTGGCCTCGAGACGGCACGAAGTCCCTGAAATCGTACGCCAATTCAGGACATTATGCGCGACGAGGTGTGCTGGACAGAGCATGCACATATATCACGTCAGAGGATGCAGACAACCCTGCCAGTTGGCAAGGTCGAGGGCGGGTTCGAAAACCCGCCCCTACGACCTGAATTGGCAGCATAGGCCAAACCGGATTGCCATCACTTACCGGAGACAGAACGTACGACGGAGGTAGGAACCCCCTGTTACAGGTCCTTCTCCGACGGCAGCCACGTCTCGAAGAAGCGCTGCCAGTTGCGGTACATGACGTTCTCCACGTCCTCGGTGCCGTAGCCGCGCCCGGCGAGCACGTCGGCCACCTTCATGTAATCGACGACCGTATCTATCTCGTAGGGCGCCTCCGGCACGCCGCCCTGCCCGTCCGTGTCGCCGCCGATGGCCGCGTGGCGGGAGTTGCCCGCAAGCTGGCACACGTAGTCGATGTGGTCGACGTAGTCCTCCAGGGTGACAGACTCGCGCGGGAAGACCTCCCAGGGGCTGGGTATGTGACCGCTCCAGTTGAGCCCGCCCTTGTATATCATCCAGGTGTCCATCGATGCGCCGATGACGCCCCCGCGCTCTATCACCGCCATCAGGATGTCGTCGGGCTGCTGGCGCTCGCCAGGGGTGACGGCCCGGCAGTTCTGATGGCTGGCGAGCAAGGGGCCCTCGAAAATCTCCAGCTCCTCGCGCACCGAGGCGTCGGAAGTGTGGGATACGTCCAGGATCATGCCCAACCTGTCCATCTCGCGGAGAAGCGCCTCGGCGGGCGGCAGCAGCCCACCGTCCGTCCCCGTGGCCGTGCCGTGAGAGTATGCGCTGACGCCGTAGTGTGAGAGACTCACGACTCGCAGGCCGTTCTCCCACCACTCGCCGATCTGCTCGGGCCAGACTACGGCATCGGCCCCCTCCATGCCGATCACCATTCCGACTGGTAGATCGTCGAAGGACTCAGCGGACTCCCACGTCTCGATCTGCGAGCTGAACGCCTCGCTCGTGGCAAGGATACTCGCCTCGCCAAGGGACTCCAGCAGCTGGTAGTAGGCAAGCTGCCCCATCGACGAAGCATAGGCCAAATTCTGAGTGCGGTACTCCCCGTGCGGGTGCCCCGGCCTCTTGACGCATGAGCAGAGTTTCACGAGGGCGGCGGCCATCCTGGCCTTCCGCATCTCCGGCAGGCTGGCCATGGTGTAGGCGTCCGGCCAGGCCCCGTTCTTCACCGTGCCCTCCTCGGCAGTCCGAATCCGGCCGAGCTCCCAGGTATGGTCCCTGTCCCAGTGAAGTGCGCCAACGGCCATCGGGTAGTCGCCGTCAATGATCAGCATCGGGCGTGGTCCTCATGTAGTGAATTGGCAGGAGCGGCAGGGTTCGAACCCGCGACCTGCGGTTTTGGAGACCGCTGCTCTACCAGCTGAGCTACGCTCCTGCGTCGGTGGCACCATCAATTCTAATACGGCCTCTCCCTGGGGTCAAAGGGCATCTGCCTGCCCCAATGCAGTCCCAGTACATGCCGCCCCGGCCAGCGGCTGCGCTGCAGCTCATACAGGCTAGATGTCCTCGACCCACCTGGTCTGCCGGTTGCCGTAGCTGCTGGTGCGAGCCTGCTCCTTCCAGTGCTCTATACCACCGCGCTGACTCGTTCGCCCCGTGTCAGACCACGCACCCCAGATTTCGGGCTCGGGGTCGGCAACCCAGCGAGTCTGGTGGTTGCCGTAGCTGCTGGTGCGAGACTCCTCAACTCTCCGGTACTTGGCGCTGCCCTTGGTCTGGCCAGTGCGAGTCCAGCTTCCCCACGTCTCCGGCTCGGGGTCGGCAACCCAGCGAGTCTGGTGGTTGCCGCGATTGGAAGTCCTCGCTTGCTCCTTCTCCCGACTGGCGCCGCTGCCGCGGGTGTTGCTCGTGTCCGCCCACGCCCCCCACGTCTCCGGCGTCCGAACAGTGACCGTCACCGTGTTGCTATCTTTGTTGCCCACTGCGTCCGTGACCGTGAGCTTGAAGGTCAGTGTTCTCGGCCCAGAGGGCGCCGTGAACGTCGGCCGTGTGGAGCTGCTGTTGTTCAGGGTGACGCTTGGCTTGGCGGTCTCGAGGCTCTCCGACGCGGGCAGCTGCTCCCAGCCGTAGGCCAGGGCATCCCCGTCGGGGTCGCTCCCCGAACCAAGCAGCGTAACCGTAGCGCCGGGGTCGACCGTCTGGTCGGTGCCGGCGTTGGCTGTGGGGGCGCGGTTGCCGAACGTGATGCCAAGATTCCGCTCCGCCACCGACGCGGGGAAAGCCCAGGTTTCGACACCCGACGCGGTCGCCCTGGCAAAGGCGATACAGGCCATCTTGTACCGATTGTTGCTGACCTCATACAGACATGGGGTGCCTGAATCGCCCACCTCATTGGGTCGATTGGTGCTGTCCAGTATGGTCACGCCCGTGAACCACCTGCCACCTGCTTTTCTCCTCTGGTTCACCTTCTTGACGGTAACCGTGCCCTCGCCGCCCGCTGCCCCCAGCATCGTGAGCTCCATGGGGTTCGTGTCATCATGCACGGGCTCCACCACACCTTCGATAACCCGCCTGCTGCTGTGCCGGGGGTGATCGTGCAGGGTGAACTCGGCGCCCACATTCCGGTCGAGCGAGCAGATCGCCACGTCTGCCACATTGTCCTGTCCGCTCACGATCGGAACCGAAGCGAAGAAGCTGCCGACCTTCTTGGGACTCGTCGAGACCTCATGATAGAGGCCCTCGGTACGGGAGGGGTCCCGATACTCACCCAAGTTGCTCAGTCCGGCGAGGACGTGCAGATTCGTAACAAGCACCCTGGTGTCGGTCGAGGTGTGTGTTGCCAGTCCCGTAAGCGTTCCGCCCTTGATCCGCTGAAGATTCTTTCCTACCCTCCTCCCGCTCTCTACCCATATGCCGCTCACGAGCGTCCCTGTGATGGCTCTTGGTGCTACCCATTCGACTCCTCCGTGTGTGATAGGGAAGTGAGCTGCCCCTCGCTATACTCTTCCTCTTCAATGTTGACCGGTACGCCTTCCAGACAGGCCGGTATCCGGTCCCCAGGCGGCAGAGTGCTCTGGTCCACCTTCTTGGTGACGGTAATACTGATACCCACTTTCTCAGTCCACTCTCCATTCTCGTCCTTGAAGAACCCTTCGCCGACAGCGAAGACGTTGGGCTGGCGCCAGAACAGCAGGTCGTACTTGACCCGCACCTCATGGATGCGCTCTGGTGTGTTGTAGATTTCAGTTGTCTCGGTCATGCTTCCCTCCTTTGCTGATGAGCTCGTTCCGCATGTGTACTCCTCGCAGGCAGCCTCAGCCGCCATCGCCACTGGCGGCTCCTCGTCCACTATCTGCACGGGGATGCCTTCCAGGCGGTCCGGTATCCGGTCCTCGACAGGCAGCGTCTCCTGGTCCACCTTCGCCGTGACCCAGACGATGATGCCCCACGTATCAGTCCACCCTCCCTTCCCGTCCCTCAGTAACCCTGTGCTGACGTCGTATACATTGGGCTGACGCCAGAACAGAGAGTCATACTTGTGCCGGACGGTGACTGCGCCCGACACCCTTCCCATGTGCCTGTCATGCTCGCGTTTCCCTACGCCTATTGTGTTCGCCAACGCTGCCAGGTACGCTTCGCATGGGTCCTTCTCCTCCATGGCTGCGCCGGACGGAGTCTCCTGCACGGCGGCAGCGGTTGCCTGCTCGCCCGTCGAGTCCTTCTCGTCCACGGCTACGCTGGTCGGCGTCTCTTGCATGTCGGCAGCGGCCAGCCGCTCACCCGACGAGTCCTCCTCGTCCATGACTACGCTGGTCGGCGTCTCAGTTTCCTCCTTGGCAGGCGGGCTCTCTTCGTACCCGCAGGCCCCGCAGGCCGCCGCCAGCCACACGGCGGCGGCGAAGCAGGTCAGGGCAACCCTATGCCTGAACGACGCTTTCCTTGTACGCATGATCCCTCGGAACGGTCAGAGCTTATACCAATTTATTTTGAGCGCGCCGTAAAGCCGTCATTCCCGCGAAGGCGGGAACCCACTCCCTGGCCGCACATATACGGCGGCATCACGGTGACTTGGTATTAGATAGCTGATAGCACATAAATTCTTCCCCAGTAACCACGCGCATGACCTTGCGACAATTCGCAAGAATCTGTTCAAGCACACAATTGGGGTCTCTCCGCTGCCCCGGGCGAGAGCCGCGGTGTGTCGCGCGGGGGGCCGCAGCCGTGTGATAATCTGTTGACAGGCTGGCTGGTCAGGCGGAAACTGGCCCAGTCCCCATCCCGAGCTTCCTTGCCAAGGGACACGAGGTACGCGTTGCATCTGGCCATAGACGGCTATGGGGCCAACCCCGAAGTCCTGAAGGACGCCGATCTCGTCCGCCGTTTCCTGGACGAGTACCCCGACGCCATCGGTATGACCAAGATCGCGCCTCCACAGGTCTACACCTACAGGGGCAAGGTGCCGGAGGACTGGGGCGTGTCGGGATTCGTCATCATCGCCGAGAGCCACATCAGCATACATACATTCCCCGACAGGGGATACGTGAACGTCGATGTCTTCTCCTGCAAGGACTTCGACAGCGACGCGGCGCTCGATGACGTGAAAGGCTACTTCCTGCTCGACGACGCCAAAGCCTGGACGATGGAGCGCGGCGTCGAGTACTCCTCACCGCGCGAGGCGCATCGGGAGATGGTCAGGGAACGGGCGGCGGTTTCCTCCACGATGCACGGAAATGGCTGAGAGTCTCCCGGAGTCTGGCGGGCCCCCTCGCGTCTGGGACACCTTCCTCGGAGCACCTCCCGATGAGTCCCGCCAGCCCGGCGTCACCCTCATTCCGGTCCCCTACGACGCTACTACCTCCTACCGGACCGGATCCCGGGACGGCCCGCGAGCCATCATAACGGCGTCGCGCCAGCTTGAGGACTATGACCTGGAGCTGGAAAGGGACATTTCGGCGGCGGGCATCCGAACGGCGCCCGAGCTTGAACCCTTCGCCGGCGGTCCCGAGGGGATGATCGACAGGGTCGACCGGGCCGTATCCGAGGCGCTGCCCGACGGAGCCATCGTAGGGCTCCTGGGCGGGGAACACAGCATCACGGTTGGAGGCGTGCGGGCCTTCAGACGGCGCTACACCGACCTGTCGGTGCTGTACCTCGACGCGCACGCCGACCTGCGGGACGAGTACCAGGGCAGCCCCTGGAGCCACGCGTGCGTCGCGCGCAGGGTCCTTGAAGTATGTCCGCTAGTGGAGGTGGGGGTCCGCAGCCTGAGCGAGGCCGAGCGCCGCTTCATCGCCGACGAGTGCGTTCCCGTCTTCTTCTGGCCTCACGAGGGAGCGGACATCGGCGCGGTCCTGCAGCAGGTGACGGACCTGCTCTCCGACACGGTGTACGTCACCATCGACCTGGACGTGCTGGACCCGTCGATCATGGCCGCCGTGGGAACGCCCGAGCCCGGGGGTATGTCCTGGCGCGGGGTCACCCGCCTGCTGAGACACGTCGCCGAGCGGAAGCGAATCGTTGGGTTCGACCTGGTGGAGCTGAGCCCGGACGAAGGTCCCGAGGCGTGCGCCTTCACCGCAGCCAAGCTGGCCTACAAGCTCATCGGCTACGCGACATCGCTGGGGACTGGCGACTCCGACGGCTGACCGGACATTGACCTGGAGAGCGGGCCTCGGCTATACTCACTAAGGCTACTCCTCGGCTTCCCAAGTGGGTAGTCGCCTTTGTGTTTGCCGAGCCTTTGGGCGAACGCCCATGCCCCAGTGGCGCAACAGGCAGCGCAGCCGATTTGTAATCGGCAGGTTAGTGGGTTCGAGTCCCCTCTGGGGCTTTCGCACTGTTGGGACTGGCGCCCAACCCCCTCCGGAATAGACCGGGACGAAAGGGGGTGCGCGGCTTGGAATGGCGCATGGGCTTATGCTACACTGAATTGTTGGTACGAGGAGGGATGGGAGAGT
This sequence comes from Dehalococcoidia bacterium, assembly GCA_965222445.1. GTDB lineage: Bacteria > Chloroflexota > Dehalococcoidia > Lucifugimonadales > CAJWER01. Next base: position 685,465 of record CBDCTY010000002.1, read on the forward strand.
GGTTAAATCCACCAGACTGTAAATCTGGCGTCCGGAAGGGCTACGTAGGTTCGAATCCTACTCCCTCCACCAAGGCACGCCCGGAAGCACGGCTTGAAATGCCCTCATAGCTCAGGCGGTAGAGCGCGTTCTTGGTAAGAACGAGGTCAGCAGTTCGAGTCTGCTTGAGGGCTTTCGCAAGCAAACTAAACAACTGAGGAGCGAGAATGGCGAAGGAGAAGTTCGTTCGAGATAAGCCCCATGTCAACGTTGGCACCATCGGCCACGTGGACCACGGCAAGACGACCCTGACGGCTGCGATCACCAAGACCCTGGCGGCGGCAGGCCTGGCCGACTTCCGGCCTTTCGACAGCATCGACAATGCGCCGGAGGAGAGGGAGCGCGGCGTCACGATCGCCATCCAGCACGTGGAGTATCAGACCGAGGGCCGCCACTACGCCCACGTGGACTGCCCAGGCCACGCGGACTACATCAAGAACATGATCACGGGGGCGGCCCAGATGGATGGGGCGATCCTCGTGGTCAGCGCCCCCGACGGCCCGATGCCGCAGACGCGAGAGCACATCCTCCTGGCCCGCCAGGTGGAGGTGCCCGCCATGGTGGTCGCCCTGAACAAGGTCGACGCGATGGACGACGAGGAGCTCCTGGAGCTCGTCGAGCTCGAGCTGCGCGAGCTCCTGTCGGAGTACGGATTCCCGGGCGACGACATTCCCATCGTCCGTGTCAGCGCGCTCAACGCGCTGGAGGCCGAGGACACGTCGCGCGACTCCGAGTGGGGCAAGGGCATCTGGGAGTTGATGGACGCGGTGGACGAGAACATACCGGTGCCCGAGCGCCCGCGCGACCAGCCGTTCCTCATGCCGGTCGAGGACGTGTTCGGCATCAAGGGCCGTGGAACAGTGGTCACGGGCAGGGTCGAGAAGGGCATCGTCCACGTGGGCGACCAGATCGAGATCGTGGGCATCAAGGATACGCACCGGACCGTTGTGACGGGCGTCGAGATGTTCCACAAGACCCTGGACGAGGGCGAGCCGGGCGACGCGGTTGGCGTGCTGCTGCGCGGCATCGAGCGCGACGGCATCGAGCGTGGCCAGGTGCTCGCGGCGCCGGGCAGTATCACGCCGTACACCGACGCCAAGGCCCAGGTGTACGTGCTGACCAAGGAGGAAGGCGGGCGGCATACGCCGTTCTTCACCGGCTACAAGCCCCAGTTCTACATCAGGACCACGGACGTCACGGGCGAGATCAAGCTCCCCGACGGCGTGGAGATGGTGATGCCGGGCGACAACATCGAGATGGACATCAAGCTGATCATGCCGGTCGCGCTGGACGAGCAGCTAAGGTTCGCCGTGCGAGAGGGCGGGCGCACTGTCGGCTCCGGCGTTATCACGGAAGTGGTCTCCTAGCTCGAGGCGCATGAGCCATGGCCAGAAAGGGCGATAGCAGAGTCCTGATCAATCTCGGCTGCACCGACTGCCGCGAGAGGACGTACCACACCTCCAAGAACCGGCGCAACGACCCCAACCGCCTGGAGCTTAAGAAGTACTGCCCCCGATGCAGGACTCATAAGCTCCACAGAGAGGTCCGGTAACAGTCGGTGGCTAAGAACACCAGCGCTACCTCGCGGGCAACGGCCGAAGCGAGCCGGCGGGTATTCAGCGCCCGTTTCGTAGGCGAGACGATCGCTGAGCTGCGGCGGGTCACCTGGCCGGCGCGCGAGGAGACTGTCCGGCTGTCTATCATGGTGATCGCCGTGGCTGGAGCCGTAGGGGCATTCCTGGGGCTGATCGACTTGGGGTTCACGCGGCTGTTCGAAATCATACTCCGCTAACCATGGCATCAGTCACAGACATAGAGACGCGCTGGTACATCGTGCACACGTACTCCAGCCAGGAAGAGCGAGTCAAGAAGAACCTTGACCTCCGGATAGAGACGATGGAGGTCAAGGACAAGATATTCGACGTGGTGGTCCCAACTGAGGAAGAGATCGAGATAAAGGACGGGCGCAAGAGGCCCAAGAGGAACAGGGTGTTCCCGGGCTATATCCTGATCAACATGAAGATGGACGACCAGAGCTGGTACGTCGTGCGCAACACGCCCGGCGTTACCGGCTTCGTGTCCGCAGAGGACGAGAATGACCAGCGGCCCAAGCCCGTCCCACTCGAAGATGAAGAGGTCGACAGGATCCTGAGACTGATGGCCTCGCCCCAGCCGCGGGTCAGCCTGGGGCTGGAGAAGGGCCATGCGGTGAGGATAACGGACGGGCCTTTCGTGGATTTCATAGGCGTGGTGGACGAAGTCTACCCCGACCGCGCAAAGGTGAAAATACTCGTGTCGTTCTTCGGACGAGAGACGCCTGTCGAGCTCGACTTCCTGCAGGTAGAGAAGGAGAGCTAGGTTGGCAAAGAAAGTCAGGACCGTAATCAAGCTTCAGATCGAGGCGGGCAAGGCGACGCCGGCGCCCCCGGTGGGCACGGCCCTGGGGCCCCACGGGGTCAACATAATGGCCTTCGTCAAGGAGTACAACGAGCGGACTTCGCCGCAGGCAGGCAACGTTGTGCCCGTGGCGCTGACGATATACGAGGACCGGTCGTTCTCGTTCGAGCTTCGCACGCCGCCGGCCGGGGCGCTGCTGAAGCAGGCTGCGGGTGTGGAGAAGGGGAGCAGCGAGCCGCATATCGATAAGGTAGGCACGGTCCCCGCCTCCAAGGTGAAGGAGATCGCCGAGCTGAAGATGAAAGACCTGAACGCCATGGACATCGAGGCCGCCATGCGTATCGTCGAGGGAACGGCGCGAAGCATGGGCATCACGGTGGACCGCGGCGCATAGACCACGTTCGAGGACTGGCACATGGCAAGGCGAGGCAAGAGGTACGCGCAGGCGCTGGCACTACTGGAAGAGGGCCGTGAATACGAGCCTGAAGAGGCTGTGGCCCTTGTCAAGGAGACGGCCTCGGCGACTTTCGACGAGACCGTGGAACTCCATCTGCGGACGGGCGCCGACCCCAGGCACGCGGACCAGCAGATCCGGGGGATCGCGGTGCTCCCTCACGGCATCGGCAAGCCCGTGAGGGTACTGGTGTTCGCCCAGGGAGAGACGGTTACGGCTGCGCTGGACGCAGGCGCGGACTTCGCCGGCAACGATGACCTGATCGCCCAGATCCAGGGCGGCTGGACGGACTTCGACGTCTCCGTCGCCACGCCCGACATGATGGGCAAGGTTGGCCGGCTTGGACGTATTCTGGGCCGCCGGGGACTGATGCCGAACCCCAGGACGGGTACCGTTGTGCCCGCCGAGGATGTGCCCCGTGCGATCGGCGACGCCAAGAAGGGGCGGGTCGAGTACCGCCTCGACAGGACGGCCCTGATGCACCTTCCGATAGGACGGGCCAGCTTCGAGGAATCTATGCTGGTCGAGAACATGGCGACTCTGGTCAGCAGCATCGTCCGCGCCAGGCCTAGCGGGGTGAAGGGGCAGTTCATTCGCTCGGCATACCTGACGAGCACAATGGGGCCGAGCGTGAAGCTCGACGTTGCCAGCACCAGCGCACTCAAAGTAGAATAGATGCGGTGCGGGTCGGACCCGCGCCGCGCCGCAGACAGTGGGCTCCGCCGCAGGGCGGACTAAGACGCCAGCCCACCGAGGCAAAGGATTTGCGAAGGGCCCCCGGCCCTTGCGGTTCCCTGAGTCTGCGGGCTCGGGGACTTTTTTTGCGGAGATAGAAAATTGCCTACGGAAGCGAAGAGAGCACAGGTCGAATCGATACGCAAGCTCTTGGAGAGTTGCACGGCGGTGGTCAGCACGGACTACACGGGCCTCTCAGTGCAGTCCATGACCGATCTGCGGCGATCACTGCGTGGAAGAGACGTCGGGTTCCGCGTGATCAAGAACACCCTGACGTACCTAGCGGCCGACGCCGCCGGCAAGCCAGGCATGAGGGAAATAGTCGAAGGCCCGACGGGTATCGCATTCAGCTTCGACGATCCTGTCGCGCCGGCCAGGGCCATACGCGAGTTCGTGCGCAGCTCGCGATCACCAATGACGATAAGGGGCGGGCTGCTCGGCGAGCAGGTGCTGACGGCTGCCGAGGTCGACAGGCTCGCGGACGTGCCGTCGAAGGAAGAGCTGATCGCCCGCCTGATGGGCCAGCTGCTCGCACCCATTACCGGACTCGCATACGTGCTCGATGCGCCCGTCGCCTCGCTTGCACGGGTGCTCCAGCGCAGAATAGAGACAGCTGCCAACCAGGGGGAGGCAGCATAGCCAAGATCTCAAGCCGTCAATGCGGAAACCCGGGAACAAGGGGTGAAACGTAGGGGCGGGTTTGCAACCCGCCCTCTTCCCATCGCAAGACGACACACTAACTCATAAGGAGTAGAGGAATGACTACCAAGGAAGAGGTACTGGACGCGATCAAGGAGATGTCGGTTCTCGAGCTCTCCGAGCTGGTCAAAGAGCTCGAAGACGTCTTCGGAGTCAGCGCTGCGGCGCCTGTTGCGGTCGCTGCCGCTCCGACCGCGGCCGAGGAGGTCGTGGAAGAGGAAGAGGAGCAGACCGAGTTCAACGTCGTCCTCAAGGACTTCGGGGGCAACAAGATCAACGTGATCAAGGCAGTCCGGTCGATCACGACCCTCGGACTCAAGGAGGCCAAGGACGTGGTCGAGGGCGCTCCGGCGACCATCAAGGAGGCCATCGGCAAGGACGAAGCCGAAGAGGCCAAGAAGGTCCTGGAGGAAGCCGGCGCCGCCGTCGAAGTCCAGTAGCCCGGGGCTACTGGCTGACTCCACGCCGTCGTTCCTGCGCAGGCAGGAACCCATCCCTAATCCCCTGCCATCAGTCGGGTGAACTAGGGGAAATGCCCCAGCCGCTTTCATCCTTGGTGTGCCAGGGCATGGGAGATGATGGAAACTATTTCTTTGTCCAGCGTGAAGGCCACCGCAGCAGGCCTCCTCCTGGGTGCGTTACTGCTCTTCTGGGCAACGGCCTGCGCACAGCCTCCGCCTCCAGAACCTACCCCGGACATAGACGCAACCGTCCAGGCGGCCATCGCGGAGGCAATGCCGACCGACACGCCGACGCCCACGCCGGACGTCCAGGCGACCCTTCAGGCCATGGTCCAAGCCACGGTGGAGGCCGTGCCGACGGGAACAACCATACCGGAAGTTCTCACACCGACCCATACTCCTGTCCCAGCGCCGACATATACTCCTACTCCCAAGCCTACACCGACGCCCTGGCCTACGAGGACGCCGACGCCGGTCCCCCTGGGCGAATTGTCGGCCACCAACACAGTGTTGAACTGGGGAGAGAGAACGGCAGTTACGGTGAGCAAGCTGTCACCGCCAGACCTCGGTGTGAGCCTCAACTACACTCCTAACCTTCAAGCAAGTCTAGCTTGCGCCAGCTATGATTCGAGATGGGTCACCGGAATAAGGGTAGGTGTGCCAGTCGTACTCAAGGTATGTGGATACGGCGTGGCTACAGTGAGGCTTGTTACGGAAGATCGCAGAGCGGAGCTGGATAGCATTCAGTTCATAATTCTTGAACCAACACTTACGCCGACTCCCGTTCCGACCAACACGCCAACTCCCGTTCCCACCAATACACCAACTCCCATCCCCACCAACACGCCGACCTCGGCTCCCACCAGTACACCGACTCCCGTCCCCACCAACATGCCGGCTCCCACGAGCAGTCCTACGCCTGTGCCTTCAGACACGCCGATACCCGACACGGCTCAATCGATTGCCGACGTCGTGGAGAGGACCAGGGCTGGCGTCGTGCGCATCACGGGAACGTCCGGGTCGGGATCGGGGTTCGTCGTCGATTCGGCAGGCTACATCCTGACCAATGCGCATGTTATAGATGGGGCCGGACGGCTGACAGTCGTTTTCGACGACGGCGCCCGGCTGACCCCACAAGTTGTCGCATCCGACGCGACGCGGGACATCGCCCTTTTGAAGATTGAGCCTGCCCGCCAACTGACAGTGCTGCCCTTCGCTACGGAGGCACGGGAGGGCGACGAGGTGGTCGCGCTCGGCTATCCCCTCGATCTGAGGGACAGGATGACCGTGACCCAGGGCATCTTCTCCGCCTTTCGCACCTTCGACGGTGTGGGCTATGTTCAGACCGATGCCGCCACCAACCCGGGCAACAGCGGCGGACCGCTGCTGAACCTCAGGGGCGAAGTCGTCGGTATGAACACCTCTGTACGCCGAGAGATACAGGACAGGGACTACGCTGCCCAAGGGATCGGGTTCGCCATCAGGTACGACGTGTTGTCCAGCCGCTTGCCGATGATGATGTCGGGCGCGTCATCCGGCAGAACCACGCCGACACGGACTCCAACTCCGAGACCCGCATCGCCGCAGTCCGTCTTTGGCCCGGTGAGCGGTACCATCAAACATGACCCCGACGACGGCTTCATCGACACATACCGATCATCAACTTCGCTGGCCGATGGTATCATCGAGGCCCGCTTCCTGAATCCGTACTCCACACGAGATGGCGACTGGAGCAGCGGCTTCCTGTTTCGAAGCGGCGTCTCCAAGTTTCACGCTGTCGTCGTCGTCGACGACGGAAGGTGGCACCACGGCCTGCTGACGGGCGACGTCGATTCCACGAAGCGGATGGCCTCCAGTACATCCCCTCACGTATCCACCAGCCCGTCCGGCAGCAACCACATCCGCATCATTGCCCTCGGCGGGGAGGGTTGGCTGTTCATAAACGGATACTACGTGGACAAGCTGGACCTGAGCGGCCTGCTCGAAATGGGGAGTGTGTCCGCCGTCGGCTCCTACTTCGCGGGCCACGGGATCACCGGCAAGTCCACGAGGTTCGAGGACTTCACCGTCCGCACATTGCGGAGAGTGTACGGACCTCGGGACGGCTCCATCTACCACGACCCCGATGATGGGCTCATTGACGCGCACCGGACATCTACTTCGCTGGCCGATGGAATCATCAAGGCCCGATTCATCAATCCGTACTCCTCACGGGAAGGTGATTGGGTCAGCGGCTTCCTGTTCCGAAGTGGGGCCTTCGACGAGTTTCATGCCGTTGGAGTGGAAGAGGCCGGTCGATGGTTCCACTACCTAAGAACAGGCGACAGCGATTCCACGAAGCGGATGGCTTCCAGTACCTCCCCTCATATATCCACCAGTCCATCCGGGAGCAACCACATACGCATCGTCGCTCTCGGCGAGGAAGGCTGGCTATTCATCAACGGGGCGTACGTGGAGAAGCTCGACTTAAGCGGCCGGCTCGAAGCGGGGAGCGTGGGAGCCATGGGCTCCTACTTCAAGGGCGACGGGATCGCCGGGAAGTCCACCAGGTTTGAGGACTTCACCATCTGGTCAGCGGGAAGTGCCCCGTGAGCCCTACAGATCACGCCGGTCATGATCTTCCTCATATATGGTGAATCAGTGGTCAATCACAAGTCGTCCAGTGCGATTACACGAGCGTATTCTGGATAATCATCCAGTGCAGCTAGGATCGTTTCCTTCATGTTCTCAAACAGATCTTGTCCCTTGATGCTTCGATCCACCAATGAACTTAGAACGATTGAGTTGACGTAAGTCCCTTTCTGGGTCAAGTCCACGTGGCTCACTTCAGGCGGCATCGGTTCTATCATCATCTCATCTGTGAGATTCAACCATTCTCTAGAGATCTCTTCATCCGGATTCTTTAATGCATACGCCAAAGAGCTAGATAGAACATCCGCGATTTGTACTCCATATGATTTCTTGGAATCTACGAGTGTAATTGGGCCAGAGAGATTGTAGACGAACGAAGGAGTGTACCGGTCACCTATCCAAAGGTAGGCCTTGTCTTTTCGTCCAATGAATACATCAAGGAAGTCCCGAGAGTCTCGTATCGGTTTGGATTCGTCACAATAGACGTCTAGTATTTCAAACTGCTCTCCCCAAGAGGCAAGAAGCCAATGCAAAGCAGTCATTGACAATTCAAGTGGCCAACTTGCTACGGAACCAGCTTCCTTTAGACTGAGTATCTCCTTCTCAATACGCTTCTGGTGACAGAGCGAGAATGTATACACCATGCCAACAGGGTCCGACTGGTCATAGTGGCCCAAAGGGGACAGGGCGGCTTCCAACTGGCCAGGTTCCATACTCCTCATCATGCTAGAGAAGTTCTGGAGTGCGTCACTGACATAGGAATCACCTGCTCTGAGGTACAAGTACAACAATGTTGCTATGAACTTATGGAAGTCAATAGTGTAGAAGAGCGAGCTGTGTTCTGACAAAACAGGTTCAAAGATGTGCTCAAAGAATTTGCCGGCGAGGGCGTACTCCTTATTTGCGACCATGACTTGGGAATGCTGGCTGGATTGATTCAGGATCCAAGATATGGCATCCCGGCCCCGACGATGCCTGATCAGATTGGCTCCCTTTAGTTCCTGAGAATTGATTTGAAAGCGGCGTATGGCTTCGGTGTGAAGCTTCAAAGCATGGTCTTCACTAATGGCGACACCGGCGTAGACAAAGTGAGGTTGCTCAGGATCCAGTAGATTGTTTCCTGTAAAGCCTGCTTCGTCGAAATAAAACGATTGAGTTGTTTTGGTGATTGTTGGTTCCCTTTAATCCGGATTTCGTGGTCGCCCCTGCCCTGCCGGTCGAATCTACAGCCGAGTCTCCTCAGCTTGCGGGTGAGATCCCTGTACGTCACACCGCTACCAGGAGCTCTCTGGTTAGGGTTGAATCTACCAGCGCCGATGCGACGGCGGGCGGAAGCTCATCTCCGTGGTCGATGTACGACTCGATGAAAGCGGCGGCCACGCTCTGGAGGATGTCCAGTGCGTCTTCAGGCGTGTCTCCCCAAGCCCTGCATCCGGGGAGAGCGGGGACCTCGGCCATGTACTTATTCTCGGTCTCCTCCGAAGAGTCGTGCATCACGTAACGCAGCTTGTAGTGCTTCATGGCATCGTCCCAGCAACTGCTTGGCTTCTGCCCATTGTAACACCGCACCCCGAATCGATCGGTTGATTTAGACTGTCGGCAGGGCCGAGGAGTGGATTCTCGCCGTCGCGGGAATGACGGCACGGGGAGACTCTCCGTACAATTTCAGGTAATAACGATCAGGCCTTGACATAGGGGATGGTCTGCGGGCCCTGGGGCAGCACGCACACGCTGGCTTTAGCCCCGCCGTGGCGGTCGACGGACTCCTCTATGGTGGCCTGTATGTCCTCGGCAGGCCGTAGGTGGGCCGCGCGGATCTGTTCGGGGGACAGGTACCCGGACTTGAGATAGATCCGGTTGCGCAGGAGCAGCTGGGACTGGATCTGGACCTGCCACTGGTCGTGGTGGCCCTCTTCCCATGAGTCGATCATCTCCAGCAATTCTTCGGGCGAGTCTCGCGAAGTCAGCATCCTGCCGTACTCGCCGTGCTCCGGTATCCCGTCCATGCACTCAGCGGCGCAGATGATCGTACCGCCCTCCCGCGCCACGAGGGCTGCGGCTGACGCATACCTTGGTGAGCTTGAATCTGATCCGGGTCGGGTGCGGTCGCTCACGGCCTGGAATTGGATCGAACACTCAACGCGAAGCCTTCCAGCACACTTTACGGCCTCAGCAATATGAAATGGTATTAGGGCCTGTTCACACTAACGTAGCGCATCGAAGATGAGGGCAAACAGGATGAACCCGAGGAAGAGCGTGTCGAGCTTCTCAAAGCGAGAGAAGATGCGACGAAACCCCTTCAACCGACGGAACAACCGCTCGATTTCGTTCCGCCTCTTGTACATCTCCCGGTCGTACTCCCAAGGGTCAACTCGGGTGCTCAGGGGCGGAACAACCGGCGTGAACCCCAGCGCCAACGCCAGTTGGCGGGTCTCATTCCCCTCGTATGCCCGGTCCATTATCAGGAACGGCTTCTGGCCCTGTGAGCCAAGGCGTGTCAACAACTTCCGCCCCTCTGGCGCGTCGTGGGCCTGTCCGGGAGAGAGGGAGAACGTTACGGCTGTTCTAGCATCCGCGGCAACCATATGAATCTTGGTGGTCCAACCGCCACGGGACTTGCCGATGGCCTGGGGTCCGTTTTTTTTAACGCACCCGTACCATCGGGATGGACCTTGACGATGGTGCTGTCCATCGAAACCGCCTCGAGCTTGATGCGCACTATCTGCTCTCGTTGCAGATATTCGAATATCCGGTCGAGCACCCCATTCTTTGACCAACGGTTCATCCGCATGTATACAGTGTGCCAGTTGCCAAATCGAGGCGGCAACCCCCGCCACTTGCAGCCCTGCTCGGCGACATACAAGATGGCGTTGAGAACTTGCAGGTTCGGCAAGCTGACGTTGCCACGTTGAACGGGAAGGATCGGTGCAATAAGTTGGTACTGAGCTTCTGTGATTTCCATTCCCGGATTGTAACATGATCTGGTTAATTAGTGTGAACAGGCCCTAGTTGCCATTGCGTCCTCCGCCGCCGATTCTAGCCGGGCCGCCGGGGGCCGTCAACAAATCCCTTTCAGGTGTATTCTCTACAGGCGCAGGTCATCCAGACTGTTGTTCCCGCGCAGAGCCTGCCCCCGAGAAGTCCAGGGGGGGGGGGGGTCCACCCCCTTTTAACAATGCTCGGATACGGGACTAGCATCAGAGGCCATTGAGACCTTACGACTCCCATCACCTCCCGTGCTGAGAAGACCCTCTTCGGCCGATGACGTAGCTGACACGCAGCCCTGCGGGCCCGGCTCCACAGGCTATGGTAAGGTATCGACATGATCGCAGGCCGCATAATGCAGGGGGCGCTCGTCCTGGCCGTCGCCGCTTCGCTGGCCGGGGCCGCATTCCTCATATCGCGCGCCACGACCGGGAACCACGACGCGATCGAGGTGGTGCTGCCTACCCCGGCGCCGCCGTCCGCGCCGTCCGAGGTCAAAGTCTACATAACCGGAGCGGTGGTGATGCCGGGGGTCTACTCGCTGCGGGAGGGCGCCCGACTGCACGAGCTGGTGGAGGCCGCAGACGGAGCCAGGACGGACGCCGACCTGGATGCGATCAACCTGGCGGCGCGCGTCAAGGACGAGGACCACTGGCGCATTCCCGCACGAGGGGAGCAGGTAGCCTACTCAGTCGCCCCCGTGCCCAGCTCCCCCGGCAGGATCGACCTGAACTCGGCGACAGTCGAGCAGCTTCGGAGCCTCCCAAATATCGGCGAGGTGCGGGCGCAGGCGATAGTGAGCTTCCGCGAGTCGAGAGGCCCGTTTGCGGCCGTAGAGGACCTGCTCCAGGTGTCCGGCATAGGCCCGGAAACGCTCGCCGACGTGCGCGACCTGGTCGAGGCCAGGTGAGGAACAGCCCCCGGTGACGCTGCTCCTCCTGGCGTCCTGCTTGGTCGCCGGGGTCTACGTTGGGCTCCGGGCCGAAACACCCCCTATGGCTGTCGTTCTGCTCGTGGCCGCCGCAGTGCTGACAGCACTCCTCTCGAGGACGCTGCGTAGGGGCGTGTTCGCCTCGGTGCTTCTACTCGCCGCCATTGCCGGTATCTTGAGGGTTGAGTCGCTGGCTGCGGCACCCGGAGACGACCTGCTGGCATACCACGACACCCCCGTAGAGGTGGTCGGCGTCGTAGCTGCCGACGCTGAGCCGGCGGGGTTGCTCACCAGAGTCCTGCTGGAGGTGGAGAGCGTCAGCTCCGGCGGCGACCGGTCTGATCGGTCCGGCAGGGTGCTCGTGACGTTGCGCGTCCCGCCGTCCCTCGTAGACCCCGGGGATGCGCCATACATCCGCTACGGCGATCGCCTTAGACTTACCGGGGCACTGCTTCCGCCACCTGAGCTCGACGGGTTCGACTACCCCGGCTATCTCGCCTCGCAGGGCATAGGCACGACGATGTGGCTCCCCGAGGTCGAGCTCGTGGACGAGGGCAATGGCAGCCGTGCGATGGAGCTGCTCTACGGACTGCGCCGGGAGCTTGCGCGCTCGCTGGCCCGCGTCGTGCCCGAGCCGCAGGCCGCTTTGGGGCAGGCGTTGCTGCTGGGGATGCGCGAGGGGCTGCCCGACGACCTGGTCGAGGAGTTCCGCGAGACCGGCACGTCGCATCTGCTCGCCATTTCCGGCATGCACGTGGGAATCCTGCTGGGCATCTGCCTGGCTGCGAGCCAGTGGCTGCTGGGGCGCAGGCGCCACTACTATCTGCTGGCGCCGCTCGTCCTCATATGGGCCTATGCCCTGCTGTCCGGAATGTCCCCGTCGGCCGTCAGGGCCACGATCATGGGCACGGTGTACCTTGCGGCGCTGGCTCTCGGCAGGCCGCGGGCAATCCTGCCCGCGCTGGGTCTAGCGGCGGCCGTCATGGTCGCCATTCATCCGATGGTGCTAATGAGCGTCGCGTTCCAACTGAGCTTTGCGGCGATGGCGGGCATTGCCACAATCGCGCGGCCATTGGGCGACCGCCTGGTCGCGGTCATGCAGCCGGGTGCCGCAAGTCGTGGCGGGGCGAACCCCCTCGTAGGATTCATCGCATACTCGACCGCGATGACCGTGGCCGCCACGGTGGCGACGCTCCCCCTGGTCGTCTTCTACTTCGGGCGCATCTCGCTTGTGGGGGTGCCCTCGACGCTGCTGGCGCTGCCGGCGCTCCCTGCGGTGCTAGTATCACACGCTGCCGCGGCGTTCACGGGCTCGGCTGTGGACTGGCTCGGCGTGCCCTTCGGCTGGGCCGCGTGGCTCACGTCGTCGTACGTAATCGCGATCGTCGACGCGCTTGCCAGGCTGCCTGCCGCCTCAATCGAAACGGGCAGGGTCGGCCCCTACCTGGTATGGGCGTACTACGCAGCCCTTGGGGTGGCATACGTCCTGTCCCGACGCCCGGCGTCGTTCCCGTGGGCGGCCTCGGGGTTGAAGAGCGCGGCGGCCGGGCTGCCCGGTCCTAACCTGAAATGGGGTGTGGCGGCGGCGGTGATCGCGGCGGCCATAGTCTGGTCCGTCGCCCTGGCGATGCCCGATGGCCGAATGCGCGTGATATTCGCCGACGTGGGACAGGGCGACGCGACCCTGATCGTCACCCCAAACGACCGGAGCGTGCTCGTAGACGGTGGTCCTGACATGGACGATGCCGCGGGTCTGCTGGGCAGGGCTCTGCCATTCTGGCGCAGGTCCGTAGACGCCGTGGTCCTCACCCATCCCCATGACGACCACGTGCGGGGGCTCGTCGAGGTGCTCGAACGCTACGAGGTCGAACACATCGTCCACCGAAGTCTCGACCACGACGCACCGGCCTACCGGGAGTGGCGGCAGCTGGCTGCACGTGAGGGGGCGGCGGAGCTCGAGGCGGTGCAGGGCCGGCGGTTCACCCTGGACGGGGTCCTGTTCGAGGTGCTGTGGCCGCCGGAGGAGCTGCTTTCGGGCACTTCGTCAGACCTGAACAACGCCTCAGTCGTGCTGCGGGTATCGTACGGCACGACGAGCTTCCTGCTGGCGGCGGACATTCACTCCGATGCCGAAGCCAGGCTCGTGGAGACGGGTTATATCGACAGCGACGTTCTTAAGGTGCCGCACCACGGCAGCAGGACATCCTCATCGCCCGCGTTCCTTGATGCTGTGAGCCCGGCTGTTGCGGTGATCTCCGTGGATGCCGACAGTCGCCACGGGCACCCCCACGCCGAAGTCATCGAGGCATTGACGGCGAGGGTATCGGAGGACAACGTCATCCTTACGAGCGAGAGCGGGACCATAGAGTTCGTGAGCGACGGCCGCCGCCTGACGGTCAGCAAGGAGAGGTAGCCCGTCGTGGAATGTATCGTACGCGTGATGTTGCTGTCGGCGGTGGCCATGATCGCCTCCGCCTGCGCCGGGCAGGGAGAGGACGTGGCTGCTCCGACCATGGCGCCTGCGACCTTCACCCCGACGACCGCCACGGCTGCTCCGACAGCCTCCCTGCCGAGGCGTACTCCGACGCCGCGCCCGCTCTCGGTCCAGACACCGGTTCGCCGCTTCGAGGTGAAGCCCACGCCGACACCTGAGGTCGTGGTCGCGGACGATTCCTATGTGGAGGTCGCGAACGACGAATACTACAACGCCTTCCCGGGTCTGGACAGACTGGACGACGGCACGCTCGTCACGGTCTATCGCAAGGGTGTGCTGCACTACACGGACAGGGGAAACGTCGTGTCGAGGCGGAGCAGGGACGACGGGAAGACCTGGTCTGAGGAGATGGTAGTTGCCGACAACCCCGCGCTCGACCTGAGGGACCCGAACATCGCGCTGCTTGCCGACGGCGCCCTCGTGGTCAACTACTTTCAGTACGACTTCGACGCCCGGAGTACGGTGCGGAACGGCCTGAGGGTCGTCCACTCGTTCGACGGAGGAGAGACATGGGGCGATCCGCTGGCGGTTGGCATGGGCTCGTTCGTCGCTACTTCTGCGCCCATAATCCAGCTGCCCAACGGCGAGCTGCTGCTCGCCTACTACGGCTCTCACGAAGGCGGCAGGTACGCGACGGCGTACGTTACACGGTCGGAGGACGGTGGGCAGTGGTGGCTCGGCGAGACCGTCATCGCCGCCGGCCCCGCCGCCAAGAAGCCATACCAGGAGCCGAACCTGCTGCTCCTGGAGAATGGCGACATCCTGGCGACCATCCGCTCCGACGGCTCGACCCCGATCATACACACGAGCGTGAGCGAGGACCAGGGCAGGACGTGGACTGAGCCCCAGCCCGCCTTCAAAGGTTCCGGCACTCCGAGCGTGGCAAGGCTCGATTCGGGCGGCATCGTGATGATCTACAGGGCGAAGATAGGGCGCAATTTCGGGCTCCCGGCCCTCCGCGTTTCAGGCGACGGGGGCGCGACGTGGACCGCAGACTTGGGAGAGACGGTGATCGACAGAAAGGACGGCGACATGATGTACGCGTCGGCGCTCCAGATGCCGGACGGCAGTATTGCCGTTGTCTACGGCATGGAGGACGGACCTCGGCGCTCGGAGATCCGCTTCAGGTACCTGCGCGACCTCCGGGAGTGATTCTGCTGTAACATTCCAGGCAGCCCTCATCCCATCAAGGAGAAGACCACTGTCACGTTCCGACGGACGAAGACCCGACCAGTTACGCGAGACGACAATTCAGACTG
The DNA here is from genome assembly GCA_965222445.1 of Dehalococcoidia bacterium. GTDB lineage: Bacteria > Chloroflexota > Dehalococcoidia > Lucifugimonadales > CAJWER01. The sequence continues at coordinate 700,550 of CBDCTY010000002.1, forward strand.
GGGCCCAGGCATTCGCCGAAGGCTCGGTGATCATCGAGACAGGGAGCACCCGCGTGCTGTGCGCCGCATCGGTCGAGGACGGCGTGCCGCGCTTCCTCAGGGGGGCGGGCCAGGGATGGCTCACCGCCGAGTACTCCATGCTTCCGCGTTCCACCACGACGCGCACGCCGCGTGAAGGCGGGAGGCCGCGGGGCCGCACCCAGGAGATCCAGCGGCTCATAGGCAGGTCGCTGCGGGCTGCCGTCGACCTGACCAAGCTGGGCGACGTCACGATCACGGTGGACTGCGACGTGCTCCAGGCGGACGGCGGTACGCGAACGGCGGCCATAACGGGCGCGTACGTTGCCCTCTACCAAGCCCTCGACGGCCTCGTGCGCGCGGGGAGGCTCGATACTGTCCCGGTCAAGTGGGCCGTCGCGGCCACCAGCGTCGGCGTGATCGACGACGAGCCTCTCCTGGACCTCGACTACGAGGAGGACTACCGCGCCGACGTAGACTTCAACGTCGTCATGACGGACCGGGGCGATTTCATCGAGGTTCAGGGCACGGCTGAGGAGGGGGCATTCCCCCGGCAGACGCTCGACGAAATACTAGAGCTGGCCGAGACCGGCATCCGCTCGCTGTTCGAGGTCCAGGAAAGGGCCGTGCGACAGTTCCTACCAAAGATCCCGGGCAGCTGAGAAGGCCTCCAATGCCCATAGAGTACCGACTGATAGCCGAGGACGAGTTGCAGGCCACGAGTGAGGTTGAGTCGTTGGCCTTTGGCGGCCACTTCGATCAATCGGGGCTCCCGCAGGTGCGCGAGTGGTTCGAATTGGGAGACTACCTTGGGGCCTTCGACGGCCCCGATCCCGTTGGAGTGCTTTCCTTTCGACATGACTGTTCCCGGCGGGAGCGTGACCACTGCCTGCATCGGCGGCGTGAGTGTCCTGCCCTCGCACCGCAAGCGCGGCCTCCTCACCGAGATGATGAACCGTCAGCTCACCGCCGCCCATGAGTGCGGCCTGCCAATATCGGCGCTCCGCTCTTCAGAGGCCCCCATCTACGGCCGTTTCAGGTACGGTGTCGCGACCGAGCACGAGGAATGGAAGATCGAACGCCATCGCACCGCCTTCCGTGAGAAATACGCATGGAATGGCTCGCTCAAAATGGTCAAGGCCGAGCGGGCCAGAGAGGTCTTCCCCCAGGTCTATCGGCGGGCAACGGCACGTCGGGCGGGCGTGATCCAGACGCCTAAGCCTTGGTGGGACGATCTCTTGGGAGTGCCTTCGGAACGCAAGACCGGTCAATCTGCGAACTTCTACATCGAATACAGGGAGGGCGAAGTCCAGGGTTGCGCCACCTACCGTATCAAGCAGGGGGCTGTTACAGTGTGGCTGCTTCTCGCCTGCACTCAGGCCGCTTCCGCCGCTCTCTGGCGGTACTGCTTCGATATCGATCTCATCAGGACCATCAAGGTCTGGTCGCGGCCGATTGACGATCCCCTGGTCTGGATGCTCCACGATGCGCGGGCATTGAGGCGCGGGCCTCACGACTGGACGTGGCTGCGTCTCATAGACGTCTCGAAGGCGCTGTCGTCGAGGACGTACGCGGTGGATGGCGAGATTGTCTTCGAGGTCCGCGACAGGTTCTGCCCGTGGAACGAGGGTGTCTACGAACTCGAGGGCGGGCCGTCAGGCGCTGTTTGCAGACCAACGACCAGGACAGCGGATCTCGCGCTCTCAGTCGACGACCTGGCCGTACCCTACCTTGGGGGTTCGGCTTTCACGCCCCTCGGCCTCGCCGGCCGCGTCGAGGAACGCAACCCCGGCGCACTCTCCCGCGCCGACGCCATGTTCGCCACCCAACTCAGACCATGGTCGCCAATGATGACGTAGGAGGTGCAGGCCCCCGGGTTGTCGCGTAGACCCTGCCTGCTATGTCGAAGGATAACACGGCACCGCCCTGCTGAGGGAGCCGCGGCGCCTAGAGTAGGGACTCTACCTTGACGGGGCGCCGGGAATCTGCCGAGCGGTAGCCTGCCTCCAGAAACTCCACGACCCGCGCGCCCAACTCGCCTGGAGCGCGGTTCTCGACCTTGCCCAGTACCAGGTCCGTCAGTCCCCGCGAGGGCAGGTGTGCCGGGTACAGCTCATCCTCGGACAGGTCCGGGAACTGCTCGGACGTGCCGTCGTTGTACTGTGCCTCCAGCCGCCCCCCGGCCAGGTCCTGGCGCACGAAGCCGCCGCTCCCCGCGTACACGAGTCTCTGGTCGAGCTGTTGGTGAGGGCGCATGGCGCCGGTGGAAGCCATCGTGCCCGACGCCCCGTTGTCCAGCCTGTAGCTGAAAGAGTTGACCAGGTCCACGTCCAGGTCGTAGCTCTCCATGAAGGCAAAGACCTCCAGAGCCCGCCGGTCCGTGACCCATAGGGCCATGCCCATCGGGTGCGTGACCTGCAGGTGGCCCTGGCCGCCCCCGGCCATCTTGGGGTCCGAGTAGCTGTCGGGCTCCGGTCCCGTGACGGGAAAACCGAACGCCTCCGCGTAGTCCTGGGGCTTGCCCCGCAGGTAGGACTCGACCCAGGAGGTGAATATGCCGGAGACGAGCTGCAGGTCGCCTATCTTGCCCGACTGGACGATCTCGCGCGCCGCCTGCGCGTGCCGGGTGAACTGGTAGGTGTAGCCGACCATAAGGTGCAGCCCGTTGCTCTTCGCCCGCTCGACGAGGTCCCAGGCGTCGGCTGCGGTCAGGGTCATCGGCTTTTCTACGAGCACGTGGACGCCCGCGTCCAGCGCGTCGCGGGCAACCTCGTAGTGGTATGCGTGCTGGACCGCTATGACGACGCCGTCGACACCTGCCGCCAGCAACTCCCTGTGGTCATCGTAGGTATTGCGGATGTCGTAGTAGTCGGCGGCTGCCGCGGCCTTCTCCGGTTTGACATCGGCGATGCCTACAAGGTCCGCCTTCTCGTACGTCTTCAGGCTGGGGATGTGGAACTGCGTCGCCCACCATCCTGCGCCTATCACGCCCATTCTCGCCTTGGCCACAGCTCTTCCCTCGCGCTACCGGAAGATCACCGCAAGAAAGGCCGTGCTCCAGAGCTTCTCCGATTCATGCAAGATGCATACCGCGGCGGACTCCCCGTCGTCAGGTGGCTGCCCGGCCAGGATTCGAACCTGGGTCTTAGGATCCAAAGTCCTTCGTGCTACCACTACACCACCGGGCAGGGATGGAGCCTACGCGTCCTCGCCGCGCCCTTGCGCACATGCCAGGAGCGCCTGTGCCCAGACGGCTGCTTGGTACAGGTTTATCGACCAGCCTACACCCAGGACGGGCGGTGTGAACACCCTGGGGTCGTCCGGGTTCCACAGGCGTTCGCGCAGCCGGTTAGACGTCGGGACGCGAAACTCGTAGGGCACCTCGAGGATGCGCCCGCTCGGCTGCCTCGTGCGTATGGCGTACACGAAGGCAGCGACCGTCGCCGCGGTGAAGAGTATGCGCGCAACATAGAACAGGCTTGACATCGCGGTGAACTGGGCTCCCTTGCGATCCTGCTTCAATTCTACATCCCGCGCCCCATGTTTGCGAGTTCGCTAGTACAAGAGGCTTCCCGCCGAGCGGGAGGAACGGGTAGACGCACCCTCGAAGCCGGGACAGGAATGAGGCGGCATGGAGATGGAATTGGGCGCGTCGGTGTGATATTCTCCGTTTCGCTTTCAGGACTTGCGAAGGGAGCTGCATGGACACTTACCGACCGGTACCCGGTACCCCAATCGAGGACCTCGACACGCCATGTCTGCTGGTTGACCTGGACGCCGTCGAGCACAACTTCCGGCAGGTGGCTGAGACCTACCGCGACAGCGAGGTCAAGATGCGCCAGCACACCAAGAACACCAAGAGCCCGCTTCTGGCGAGGATGCAGATCGAGGCGGGCGGGACCGTCGGCGGCGTCTGCACCGCCAAGCTCTCGGAGGCCGAGGTGATGTTCGAGGGCGGCGTCACCGACGTGCTCATTCCGAACCAGGTGACCCACAAGGACAAGATCGCGAGGATGTGCGCCCTTGCCAAGCGGGGCACCATCAAGGTCTGCGTCGACAATCTCGACAACGTGCAGACCATCTCCGACATCGCGGACGCCTACGGGGTGAAGATAGGCCTCCTGATCGAGGTCGATACCCAGATGGGCCGCGGCGGTGTCAGGAGCGCCGAGCAAGGCGTCGCGATAGCCAGGCTGGCCGAGAGCCTGCCGGGGGTCGAGTTCAAGGGCGTGATGAGCCACCAGAGCCTGTCCGAGTTCACCACGCATGAGGACCGCTTCGCCGTGGGGCGGGAGACGATCCAGCGCTGTCTCGACGTTGGCGACGCGATCGAGGCCGAGGGCATCGACGTGGAGGAGGTGTCGAGCGGAGAGACCTTCACAATCGACGTAGCGAAGGAGATGCCGGGAGTGACCGAGGTCGAGGGCGGCACCTACGCCCTCGGCGGTACCATTTACGACTACATGGAGGACTACCTCATAGCCAACAAGGTCCTCAGCACCGTGATCAGCACGCCGCGGCCGGGCATCGCGGTCGCCGACGCGGGTACGCTGGCCCTGTCCACCCGAGGCGCCGACCAGGTGGAGGGTATGCCGGGCGTAACGGTCGAGGAGCTTCTGGACGACCACGTGGTCCTGAAGACAGACGACGACACAAACCTCGAGGTGGGCGACAAGATCATGATGATCCCGTCCTACCAGGACATGATGATCAACCGCTGGGACCAGTACATCGCCGTTCGAAACGGCATCGTCGAGCAGGTGTGGGACATACCCGGCCGGGGCTGTACGCAGTAGGACGGGGTCTCTGGGCCGATGTGACTGGCCCTGTCGCAATCAGGGAGTGTGCCGCCAGATTCGCGTAGCTCGTAGAGGAGGGTAGCCATGCCAGCGCCTGAGAAGCTTGCGATCCACGGTGGGGAGCCGCTGCGAACGAGGCCTTTCGGACCGCGCTGGTACTTCGGGGAGGAGGAGAAGCGGCACCTCGCCGACGTGATCGACGACGCCGCCGAACCCGCGGACACGCCCGACTCCCAGAGGTGGAGGTCGCGCTTCAAGGTTACGGCGTTCTGCAATGCTCTGGCCGAGCGCCACGGCCTCTACTACGCGGTGCCGACCAACTCGGCCACCGCAGCGATCCATACCGCAATCGCGGCCATCAACCCCGAGCCCGGCGACGAGGTGATCACCACGCCCGTGACGGACACCGGCGGCATCCTGGGCATCATGCTCCAGAACTGCATTCCGGTGTTCGCGGACTCCGACCCCGATACCTTCACCATCGACCCCGACGACATCGACAGGCGAGTCACCGAGAGGACGCGCGCCATAATCGCGACCCACCTGCACGGCAACCCCTGCGACATGGGCGCGATCATGGAGATCGGGCGGATGCACGACATCCCGGTCATCGAGGACTGCGCCCAGGCCCACCTGGCGCAGTATCAGGGCCAGCTAGTTGGCACCATAGCCGACATCGGCATCTGGTCCTTCGGCGGCAAGACGCTGACGACGGGCGCCGGCGGTATGCTCATGACCAACAACGAGGATTTCGCCAGGCGCGCATCGAACTTCGTGCGCAAGGGCTCGGAGGGCAACATCATGTTCCGCAGCTCCCTTGCGCCGGAGCCCGAGCCGGTCGATACGAGGGGTTACGCGGCCTTTCTGGGCACCACGTATGCCATGACCGACCTGGAGGCGGCCGTGGGCCTGGCGCAGTACGAGCGGTGGGATGACGCCACCGAGGTCCGGCTCAGCACAGCACAGATACTGAACGAGGTCGTGCCGTACCTGCCGGGATTCAGGGTCCAGCAGGTCCGGCCGGGCGACGTCAACAGCTACTACGTCTATGCGTACAAGATCAACCCGGAGGCTGCGGGAGTCTCCTCCGCGGAGTTCGCCGACGCGGTGAATGCCGAGGGCGTTTCCGACTGCCACGGGCCGTACATCAGCGGGCGGGCCCTGCACACGTACCCGCTGTTCACCGAAGAGGACACCTACGGCAGTTCGCGTTTCCCCTTCGTGGACGAGCAGGGAAACAGGCGTATCGACTACTCGGATGTGAGCCTCCCGGTAATCGAGCGCGAGCTGCCCATGACCGGCTCGATACTCTTCCGCAACTCGTACACCGAAGAGGACGCCCGCGACATAGCCGGCGCGATGAAGAAGGTCTCGGACTACTACGCGCCCGCTGCCTGACCCGACGTTAGGAGATTGCGATGGCTGCGACACAGATTGCCGGGAAGCTCGCTATTGACGGCGGCGAGCCTGTACGTGCGCGTCCATTTGGCCCACGATGGGTCTTCGGCGAGAGCGACAAGCGCCAGCTGGTCGAGGTGATCGACAACGCCAACGCCCACGGCTGGCGTAACAGGATCAAGGTCAGGGCCTTCGAGGAGGCCTTTGCCGAAAAACACGGCGTCAAGCACGCCAAGGCGGTCAACACCGGGACGGGCGCGTGTCATACGGCTATCGCGGCCATCGACCCCGAGCCTGGCGACGAGGTGATCACCACGCCCGTGACGGCCATTGGAACGGTGAGCGGAATCGTCCTGCAGAACGCGGTCCCCGTGTTCGCAGACATGGACCCCGATACCTTCAACATCGATCCGGCGGACATAGAGCGCAAGATCACGGCGCGGACCTGTGCGATCATGATTGTGCACCTGCTCGGCAACCCATGCGACATGGACGAAATCATGGCCATAGGGCGCTCCCACGGCATCCCGGTCATCGAGGACTGCTCTCAGGCCCACCTCGCCCGGTATCAGGGCCGGCTGGTCGGCACCATGGGGGACATCGGCGTCTTCTCACTGGGCGGCAAGACCCTGACCACTGACCAGGGCGGCATGGTCATCACCGACAACGACGACCTGGCGGAGCGTACGAGAGACTTCGCCGGCGGAGGCGGCGGCTCCCTCGGCGATGCTCATCGCTTTACGGACCTCGAGGCCGCCGTGGGCCTTGCACAGCTCGAAGGGTGGGACGAGGCGACCCGCGTCCGGCTTCGGGCAGCAGCGGCCCTGGACGAGGCGGTGAAGGAGCTCCCGGGCTTCACGGTGCAGAAGGTCCGGCCCGGCGACGTCAACAGCTACTACGTGTACGGGTACAAGATCGAAGAGGCGGAGGCGGGAGTATCGCCGGAGCGGTTCGCCGAGGCGGTGAGGGCAGAGGGCATCCCCGACTGCTACGGCCCCTATGCCGGCGGCGTCCCCATGTACAAGACGGGCATGTTCGTCAACGAGCACACCTACGGCCGCTCGCGCTACCCATTCGTCGACGAGCAGGGCAGGCGCCGCGTCGACTACACGAAGGTGCGTCTCCCCAACGTCGAGAGCGAGCTGCCCAAGACAGGGTTCATCCTCTTACGCAACTCGTACACGGACGACGACGCCCACGATATAGCAGCCGCGATGCGCAAGGTATCGAGCTACTACGCGTCCCGCCGAACTGCGCCATAGACAAGGCCATGATGGTGGGATCCCCGTCGCACAATGACGGTCCACCACCGCAGATTCCTCGCACCGTCGAGCAGCGATGGGGTGTCACGCCAGTTAGCTATCTGGGTGGCCGACACAATCAGAACTGGCTTGTCGAGTACAGACGCAGCCACTTGGTGGTGCGCGGCTCCTCGAATCACCCGTTCCCTCACATCGCCTATGAACTCGAGGTTCTGACCCGTCTGGACGGAGATGGATGGCCGGTACCCGCAGCCGTAGAAGAGTCGGTTGACGTCGATGGACGGACTTGGTGCCTATCCAAGTTCCTTCCGGGGTCATGTCGGACGACCAATCAGCCGGAGGACCGCCGAGCGCGCGGACACCTCCTTGCGGAACTGCACGAAGCCACGGCTCCCCTTGTCGGGATGGGGCAACGTAGAGGGTTTGGTCTGGCGGATGAAGTGATTGGCGACCCTGAGCTCGTTGGCTTGATTCAGGGATACGAGAAACTCAGGCCGTCCGAAGGGCACGTCGTGAGGTGGCACATCGACCAGGCGCTAGAGGGCTTTGACCGCCTTGATCTGGAGAGCGCGGAGACGACTGTCCTGCATAGCGACTTCGCCCCCTGGAACCTTCTGTACGAGGGCGAGATCCTCACGGGAATTCTTGACTTTGATGCAACTCACTTGAACTATCGAGTCGCTGACTTCGCCAACTCCTGGCGTGGGTACCAGGATGAGGTCATCGAGGGTTACGAAGAGGTCCATAAGCTTTCCGACTTGGACTGGGAGTTGCTAGTGCCTGCCTTCTGGGCGTGGTTGTTCCTCGGTGTCAAGCAGGCGATCAGGACGGCGTTGGTGGAGAAGGGGACTCCACCCGACCTTGAGTGGCAAGTCAGGCACCTGCTGCGTAGGGACGGTTTGGTAGGTCGCCGCGCCCCCGCGTACCCCGGACGGAGAGGTCGTCCATGAGCCCGGCGGAGAAATCAGTCTGGTGGCCCAGCGTAGCTACTTGAACCTGAAGGCGTAGAGGTCGGCGTCGTTGAGCCTGAATCGCAGCCTGATCGAGCTGCCGGCGAGCCGCCCGACATCGCCGCCCTGCTTCCACCGGACGGCCCCCTCGATCTCGTCGGCGAACATCTCAGGGCAGTCGTCCAGGCCGTAGCCCGGGATGGCATTCCCGTTCTCGTCCTGGAGCTCGACCCTGACGGTCCCCACCGCCGAGGTGGAGTAGTTCAGCTCCAGCCGGTCGCCCTCGAACACGAAGGGCCGCGTCGTAATCTCGCCTCCCGCATACCCAGCGTTCACGGACACGAACCCGTCGGGCCTCAGGGTGTACCGGCGCACGTGGACTCCGGGCGTCTTTATGTTCTCGGTCACGTACATCGTCAGCTCCGTGGGAGATGTCTGGTAGATGCCATGCTGGAAGTAGATGCCTCGCTCGTGCCAGTTGTTCTTGTCCAGCCCGGGCCGCATGAACGCCTCCATGAAGCTCCTGTCGAAGTGGACCCCGTCCCGGCTCGACATGAAGACTATGTCGTTGACCCCGGGGCCGTCATACCAGTCTGGGTCGGGCGTCCTGTGGGCCACGTACCTTGACGGGAACATCAAGTACGTGCCGGGCGCCCTGTCGTAGGCCCAGCACTCGTTGGTGTATAGGTGCTCGTAGGGAGTCCCGCCCGTGTCTATGTTCTGGAGCGGCGTCCACGTCCGGAAGTCGTCGGACGTGGAGTAACGTATCCAGCGGACGCCGCCGAAGAACTCGCGTCCGCGCTGGTGCCTGACTGATTCCAGGTCGACGCTTGCGGGGTCGACGTTCGGGTCGTTGTTGGCGACCCCGCGCGTGTAGCCTCTGTACTGCCCAGTCCACTTGTCCCAGAAGAAGAGGTTCTTGGTGTCGAAGGGCCAGCCCGTCAGAATCGGCTCGTCGTACATCTGGCGCCAGTTGGTCCCGTCTGGCGAGGCCATGGCGTAGATCGCCGACTTCTCCCGGCGTCCCATCGACCTGAAACCCTTGAAGCGCTCGCTCTCTTTGGCGTCGGGATTGGCGTCGATGTTCACATAGCCGGGATTGGTCGAGAATAGATTGTTCTCCCGCGATCCCTGGAACTCCTCCTGGCGCAGGAACGGCTTGGTCCAGTTGATCCCGTCCTCGCTCTCGGCGTACGCATTGCGCCTAAAATTCACCCCTGCCACACCGATAACGCGGGCGTCGTCGCACGAGTACCACATCCGGTACTTCTCGCCGTCGAAGGCCGTCGTCGCCGTCCCGACGTAGCCCTCCTCCCACGGGTAGTCCTTCACGATCACCGGGTCGCGGCGGTCGGGCTCGTGCAGCCTGCGCTCGACTCCCTCCGACTCGGCGATCCAGTACGCGTCGACGAAGAGCTGGCGGTCGGTCCCTATGCTGCGGATGTCGTCGATCATGCCACTACCTCCGGCGGTCTGTAGAGGGGAACGTGTCTGCGGCTAGGTAGGGGCGGGTTTGAAACCCGCCCTGTCGACGTAGAACGCCAATCCAATCACGAACAATTGGGGCCCTATTTCGCTAGTTCCGGCTAACCCTCAAATCAGAGATTTCGAACTGCTAGTGATCGGCCACGAACTGCCAGCTGACGCCGAACTTGTCGGTGCACGCGCCGAAATAGGCCCCCCAGAACATGTCCCCGAGGGGCATCGTGACGGTCCCGCCCTCCGAGATCTTGGCGAACAGTTCGTCCGTCTCCTCCCTGCTCTTGGCCGAGTACGAGATGGAGAAGTTGTTGCCCTGCTTGAAAGGAGGGCCGAAGTGGGCTGAAGTGTCGCTGCCCATGAGCACGCTCGACCCGATCCGGTACGACACGTGCATGATCCTGTCCCGCTCGTCCTCGGGGATGCCCATGTCCGGGGGACCTTCCCCGAACGTGCTGACGAGATCGAAATTGCCCCCGAAGACCGACCGGTAGAAGTCGAACGCCTCGCGGCATTTGCCGTCGAAATTGAGATAGATGTTGAGTGTCACGTGGTGCCTCCGTGTATTATCCCGCTCTCAACCGTACCCTTCCTAGATGCAATGGGTACCGACTTTAGCCACAGACATTGTACAGCGTCCGATGGGCGTCCAATCGCCGGACGCATCGCCTGCTGCTCGGCGAAGAGAGGCTCAGTTGTCCACGTCTCTGGGTGTGGCCCTCTCCGCGACGTTAGCTATGGCGTCCAGCTTTTCGCCTATCTCGTCGTCGATCTCCCCTTCAGGGACGTGCTCGGCGAGCTCATAGTAGGCCTTCTTATTCATTAGATTCGGTAGATCGAGCTTCGTGAAGTAGGCAGCGAACAGGGGCGTCAGGAAGTCGTCGCTGACCTTGGCGTCCTCGCTCCACGGGGAACCCCTGCCCAAGGTTGCCATCGCGTGTTCTATCTCGGCAACGGCCTCGCGCATCGCGTCTAGCCTTCGGTCTGACTCGCCCAGTGCCAGCAGAGGTCCGGGTTCGTCTTCCTGAGCGGACGACCGCGCATAGTGTTCCAGGGTAGATTGGGAGCACAGGTAGTTCTCGATCTCCCTGCGTTTCCATGCCAAAATTTCCAGATCATGACTCCCTGTCTCCTCGCGCTCTAATCGGTCAAAGAGTGCTAGTCCTCCTAGGTTGGGCAGCGCTTCCCTAAGTCCGTAGTAGTGGCGCCGGGCTTTTGGTGGCTGGTTCCCGACATAGTGCACAAAGGGACGTTCGAGGGCCTTGATGGCCCTGTCATGTCCCAGGCGGCGGGCAAATGCTTGCAGTATGGCGAGATCGGTTGAGCCTTCCAGATAGAGGACCCAGCCCGTCTGTTCGCCCTGGTAGTAGTGCTCGAATCCTATCTCCCTGAGCTCCCTGAGCGACTTCAAGACCTGGCTTGCCTGGCCGTCGACGCGGTGCGGCTGTCCTACGAAAGCGACCACCATGTCCCTGCCTGCGGCTTCGTCCAGCAAGACTTCGGAGTGGCTTGCCGCTATGATCTGGCTGCCGCTTTCCGAGGCAACCTCCGTGATCAATCGATATATCTGGCGCTGGCGAAGGATCTCGAGGTGCGCGTCCGGCTCATCCAGCAGTAGCACGGTTCCCGGGTTGGCATACATGTACGCCAGGATGAGCATCGTCTGCTGTAGCCCACGTCCGCTGGAGGAGAGGTCGAGCCTGATATTGCCCTCTCGGTACGTCATCGCAATCTCGCCGCGCTCTTGGACGTAAAGTGGAGCGTCTAGCTCGGCTCCGAAGAGACTCCGAATCTGCTCCTGTAGCTTTGGCCAGTCGTCGGGCTGGTCCTCGTGAATGCGGAAGCAGAGGTTGCGCAGCACCTCGGCGGTGCGCCCTTCCCCGACGCGCACGTTCACAGCGCCATGATCAAGGCGAGTCTCGGTAGCAGCTAGGCCCGACATGGGAGGGAGGAAGGCTATCTGCACGCTGCTTGTCTCAGGGGGAATCGGCATTCGTTTCGACAAAGTGCTGGTCTCCATCCTCAGGGGACGGCAGTAGAAGAACTCCTCGTTGGCATAGTCGAACTCCAGCCCGCAGGTCCACGTTTTGTTGTCCGTGATACCTTCCACTACCACGTCGATCCGTACGTTTTGCCTACGAAGCCGGTCGTTTAATCTCAGCACATCTCGCACGTGAAGGTTATTCCACAAGAACAGGGTGCTCGGCAGGGGGATAGCCACTAGGTCCCGTCTGCTTATGGTCACACCCGTCAGTCTCCCCAACGAACTCTGACCCGAGCGCCTCTCATTCCAGCGTTTGAGGCCGATATCCCACAGCGCCAGGGCCTGCATAGCGGACGTCTTCCCCGAGTTGTTCGGGCCGATGAATGCTACGGGACTGCCGAGCTCGATCTCGACCTCTTCGAATCGCTTGAAGTTGCGGATAGTGAGTTTGGTCAGCATTGGACGCCGTTGCGGTCATTGCCACCTGGCGAACCCCTCAACTCTCGTGACACAGGCTTCGCAGGAGTGTACCACGCGCCGAAAGTCGGGCGACATCCAACCTGTTGTCGGTTAGAAACCCGCCCTTACGGAGTGGTTTGCGGAATAGGCAGGTTTACTCGCATATCGGCATGTCCAGCTCCTCGGCGCGCCAGGGCTCGGGCCGGGCGAGCGTCAAGGCTGACCCCGAAGCCGGGTGCGGGCGTCGAGGCCCTTCACCGACTTGGAGATCTCGGCGAGCCGGTCTGTGTCCGCAGGGTGGTTGCCGTAGAAGGCGCGGTCGAAGGCGTGAGTGGCTGCGGCGACGAGGTCGTGGGGGAACAGGCGGGCGAGAACGCCGCGGTATTCTTGGGGCGTCTGGTGAGGCAGCCGGGCCAGGCCCCGTCGCTCCGCCGCGTCGAGCATCTGGTAGTAGAGGCGCATAGCCTCGACTATCCCGGGCGGGCCGTCGGGCAGCAGTGGCTCTAACCCGTGCTTTCGGCGGCTCCAGCGGCCCCCAAGCTTCGCCAGCAAGCCGCCGAGGTCGGAGAGCGGGTCGGCGTCTTCGCGTACCGATTCCCGGTCGACGCCCCCCGCACCGTCGGACGGCCTCAGCATACGCCTGTATGCGCGGCTGAATAGGAACGCGGCCACGACGAGGACTATGGCGGCGATGATGGATATGACTGTCCACTCGATGATCTGTAGGAGGAGTGCATAGCCGGTCTCCACGCCCTGCTCGGCAAGCTCGGCCTCCTCGAACGCAGCCTGCTGGACTCCCTCGCGCACCTGCTCGATGGTTATCTCGGACTGCTGCATCGCCTCGGGGTCGAAGGGCCTGCTGAAGAACTTCATGAAGCCGGCGATAGCCAGGTTCAACAGGGTGCCGATTGGGATGACTATGGCCCAGAAGAGGACGGCGGCGACCTTGCCGAGCAGCGCCGAGGCGGGCCCGGAGACACCGGACAGAAGCCCCCTGCTCACGAGGCTGAACGCGACTCCAAGCGTGAGGACGATGGACACCGGGCCAAGGAGGATGCTCTGCCAGCCGCCGGTCTTCGCAGTCCTAGACGCTCCCTCGTATAGCCGGTGCATGCCGAGCCCGCTCAACCCTGCGGCGAAGAAGACGAAGATGCGGGCTGTGGTGTCGAGGTCGGCTTCGTGAGCGACGTCGACGATGGCTGTGAAGGCGAGGGCGGCCGCGCCGAGCCTCATGGTGAACTTGAGGCTCTCGTTCAGGAGCTCGGCGGAGGCGAGTTTGCCGCCGCGCCACCAGGCGATCACGCCCAGGGCAAAGTTTATCCCGGCGGCGAGCCTGTATCCGTCGGGGCCTCCCTCGGCCAGGGCCGTCCATGCCCATCCGAGATCGACCGACGCGCCCTCGCCCAGCCGCGCCGCTGTCGCCAGGTAGATGAGCGCGAGGCCGATGAGGGTCCTGAAGTCGTATGCCCGAGTTATCCATCGGTTCGTCGAGGGGTTCAGGTGGGTGATGGCGAGGGAGACACTCATGAGGAGGAGGACGGCGGGCCAGGACAGGGCGGCGCCGGATGCGTCGGACGCGAGCCCGATAACGGAGTACAGCGCTGACAGCCAGGCGCTCTCGGCTACTGCGGTGGCTGCGAGTATCCACCTGGAGTTGGAGGCGGTCACCGGGGGGCCTGCCTATTGGTTGGCATGTTCGTCGGGAGCCGGGGACTGCGAACCGGGGACGGGTGCGCCGGTGGTGATGCCCTTCACCCTCGCGGACATCTCCGCGATCTGCTCTCGGTCGGCAGCGTGGTTGCCGTAGCAGGCGCGGACGAATGCTTCTGTCGCCCTCGACACGAGGCCTTTCGGGAAGACGCTCTCCAGGGTGTCCTCGTATTCGTGAGGCGTCTGGTGATGGTGCCGGCCTCTGCCCTTCTGCTGGGCCGCAGTCAGCATGTCGTAGTAGAGAACCAGGGCATCGACGACTCCGGGCGGGCCGTCGGGTATGTAGAAGCCCGAGCCGGACCTCCTTGGCCCAACCCAGCTCGGTATCAGCCGCAGCAGGAGCCTGCCCACGTCGGACTTGAGGTCGGAATCGGGCCTGAGCGAGTCCCGCTGTCCCAGAGTGGTCCTCGGGCCGCGGGCAAGCAGCTTGCGGAGGAAGCGGTACAGCAGGTAGAGCAGAATCATCACGACGATCGCCAGCACCACCCACTCGATAATCTGGACTACGAGGGCGATGAGCTCGGCGCTCTCCTCCTCGGCGCGCTCCGCCTCCTCGGCGCGCTCCGCGACGTTTGCCCGCAGCCGCCTGTTCGACTCGCTGTCCCTCAGGCCTCCGAAGGCGGCCTCGAATATGCCGAGGACGGCCTCGACGAAGACGTTCCATGCAGTGGATATGGGGATGATGAGGCCCCAGAATGCCCCTGTCACGACGGTGTCCAGCAGGGAGAGGGCGGGGCGCGACAGGACCGACAGCATGTCGCGGTGCAGGAAGCTGAATATGAGCCCCACGCCTAAGACCGAGGCCACAACACCGCCTATGACTCTCGGCCAGGCCTTCTTCTGCTCTGCCTGCTTCGACTCGGGCAGGAGGTGCCCGATACTGAGTCCGCCCAGCCCGGCTGCGAAGAAGAGGAAGATCATCGGGAAGGTGTTCAGCCGGGCCGGGTGGAGGATATCGATGGTCACCGCCAGGAACAGGCAGAACACGCCCAGCCTGAAGCTGAAGTTCAGGCTCTCGACGGGGAACTCCTTCCATGCAAGGCTGCCGCCCCGCCACCAGAGCACCATGCCGGCAAGGAGGCCGGAGATGGCAAAGAGCCTGTAGTGCTGTGCAGTATCCTCGGCGAAGGCGAGGCTGGGCCATGCGAAGTCGAAGCCGCCCTCGGCCCCGGTAACGTTGGACGCCACAATCAGGTACGTGACGGACACCCCGACGGCGAGACGGAGCAGGTAAGTGACCTCTTCAGAGAGGCCGCCTACCGGCCTGAGGTATACCAGTGCGGCAGTCAGGGCGATGGCGGCGACGAAGAGAAGCCAGCCGGCCGGGCCGCCGAGCCACGCGAGGGCCACGACCCCGGCGCCGGTCGATGCCGCCGCCGTGACGTACGACGGCGTCAGCTTGGCGGTCAGCAGCGCCGCGCCGAGGGTGACCAGCACCGTCGCCCAGCGCATGGGACTGGAGTCGAGCCCCAGTATCGCGCCGACGACGCCCAGCGCCGCAAATATCCAGGCGCTTTCGACCGCGACCGTGGCCGCGAGGACCCATCTATCCTGCGACCGGCTCACCTGCAGCCTCCAACTCGTCCATGTATGGCCGTATCTCGTGCACGAGTACGCCGTCGGGCAGGGGAGGACACTCGCCCTCGCCGACGTAGAGTACCACGACCCTGAAGCCCTGCTCCCGGACCGCGCCCAGCGTGGCGACGAACTCCTCGTGTATGAAGCTGGTGCACACGACCAGCGACGCGCCCAAAGGGAACCTGCGGGCGTACTCCATGAGCTGTTTCGACATAGGGGCGAGGGCGTACGACCGGATGGTCGCCAGGGCGCCCAGGACCGTCCCAAGGTGCTCTCGCCCCCGGCTCGGCGGGACGGTCATCGGCTTGTTCGACGTGATGGGCATGTCGTTGGAGAACAGCCCTACTCCGTACCTTTGGTCCGTCGCAAAGGCTGCCACCGAGGCCGCGGCAGTGATTACGCGCTCAAGGTTTTCGGGGTTGTACGAGTCCCAATGCGGCGACGCGGTGTCCACTGCGACGACAATGACCACAGTGTAGGTGGAGCTGGGCTCGTAGACGCGGACCTGCAGGGACCCGCTCCTGGCAGTGGCCTTCCAGTCGATGGCCTTCAGGGGATCGCCCAGCACGTAGTCGCGGAGGCCCGCCGGCCTGGAGAGGTCCGCGAATATCGGCAGGCCCTTGCGCACCTCGCCCAGCGGCCTGGCGGCCGGGATTCCCAGGTCGTTGAGAGGGACCACCGGCGGGTAGACCATGACCGTGTCACTGTCCAGGTTACTGGCCCTGCTCCTGAGGAAGCCGAAAGGGTCGCCGCTCTCGATGCGGGCCGGACCGATCCTGTGCAGGCCGCGGCGCGCGCCCTTGAGCCTGTACCGCCACCTGATCCGCTCGTACCACGCCATCGAGGTCGAGTGTTCTAGGGTCTGGATGTTCGGCTTCACGTTCGCCGCCACGTCCCCCTCGATCACGTGGAGGTCGTCCGGCACCTCGTCCTCCACGTTGATCCAGGCTAGGGGAATCGGCTTGCGGTTAGTCAGCGACAGGGTCATCGAGACCTCCTCGTTCAGGAAGACGCGGCGGTCCGACAGCTCCCGCTCGTAAGTGACCTCTTCCAGGGCGAGGCGGTTCCAGATCAGGGAGATCGCGCCCGCGGCTATGCCCATCACCCCGAAGGCTATGACGATCCCCTGGCCCATGAAGATGCCCAGGGCGATGATGATGATGAAGAAGGCTATCCAGATGTCGTGCCAGAAGTGACCCGACAGGAGAGAGCGCCTCATGCGGGGCTGCCTGGCCGCCTCGTCCGGGCGTACGTCAGTGCCATGATGGATATGCCGCTGCTACTTGCTGATGGGAACGGGGGCTTCGGCGAGAATCTCGTCGATGACCTGCTCCGTCGTTGCGCCTCTGAGCCTTGCAGTCGAGCTCAGGATCATCCGGTGCGACAGGACCGACGGGGCGAGCTGCTTGACGTCGTCGGGGATCACGAAGTCCCGGCCGTCGACGGCCGCCCGCGCCTGGGCCGTCTTGTAGAGGGCCAGGCCCGCACGTGGGCTGGCCCCGAGGGAGATGCCGGAGTGACCTCGAGTCCTGTTGATTACGTCGACGATGTAAGAGCGTATGGGGGCGTCGATCTTGACGGTTGGCGGTATCTCCTGCGTCTTGCGCACGTCCTCGGCTCCGGCGACCGCCTTTAGATCGGGGAGCTCTGAGCTGCGCTCGAATCGAAGGTATATCTCGCCCTCCTCGTGAAGTGTGGGGTATCCGAGGAAAACTCGTACCATGAAACGGTCCAGCTGGGCCTCCGGAAGAGGGAAGGTCCCCTCCAGCTCGACTGGATTCTGGGTTGCGATGACCAGGAAGGGTTCCGGCAGGGGCATCGTCACACCGTCGATGGTTACCTGCGTCTCCTGCATGGCTTCTAGGAGCGCCGATTGCGTGCGGGGGGTGGCCCTGTTTATCTCGTCGGCCAAGATCACCTGGCTGAATATGGGGCCTGCCCTGAATTCGAACTCCGAGGACTTCTGGTTGAAGTAGTTGACCCCCAGGACGTCGCCCGGCATGAGGTCAGGCGTGAACTGGATCCGTCTGAATGTGCAGCCGAGCGAGGCGGCGAGCGCCTTCCCCAGGGTCGTCTTCCCGATACCGGGCACGTCCTCGACGAGGATGTGCCCGCGGCAGAACAGGGCGACCAGCGCGAGGTTGATCGCCTCGTCCTTGCCGACGATCACCCGCTGGACGTTCTCTCGAATCCTGGCGGCGAGATCGCGGACCTCATCGACCGTTCCGGGCATGTCTTCCAATTTGGGGCTCCTTCGAGCGCACTGGGCTAAGACTGACGCCGGGTCAGCCGACTACATACAAGTATACGCCCGCTGCCCGTTACATGTCGTGGACCATCGGCCCTTGCTCTTTGGGTGGGCGTGTCTCCGCGGGTTCGCTCCTGCGCGTCAGGAGCCGCGCCTGAGGACTCTCCCGCCCCGCGAATGCGTATGTTCGCCGTCGGCGATGATCGCGCGGCCGTTCACGAGGACGTGGGACATCCCCTCGGAGAACCGGTGCGGGTCCTCGAAGGTCGAGTGGTCGATGACCGTGTCCGGATCGAATACCGCCACGTCCGCAACCAGCCCCTCCTCGATCCGGCCCCGGTCGGACAGCCTGAGCCGCTCGGCGGGCATTCCCGCCATCTTGTGGACGGCCGTCTCCAGCGACATCAGAGAGGCCTCCCGCACGTACCGGCCAAGGATCCTCGGGTAGGTGCCGTAGAAGCGCGGGTGGGGCTTGTCGCCCGCGTATATGCCCGTCGGGGAGATGGCGTTGCCGTCCGAGCCGATCATCGCGAGTGGGTGGGTAAGGAAGTAGCGCACGTCGCTCTCGACCCGGTTGTGGATCACGGCCCCGACCTGGTTGTCCTCCTCGTCCATCAGCGCGAGGTACGTCTCCAGCGGGTCTTCCTCCCGCTCGGCGGCTATCTCCTCCACGCTCTTGCCGATCACGCCCTGGTTCTTCTCCGACTGCACGTAGGCGATGACCACCGTGTCGAGCTGCCATGGGAGGCCGCCGAAGTGGCCGTTCTCTCTCATGTCGTCCATGGCCCTGCGCCGCTGGACGGGGTCGCGGAGCCTGGCGACCAGCGCCTCCTCGCCGCCCTCCTGCAGCCACTGGGGTGTGCTCTGGGAAAGGTGCGAGCCGGCCGCCGTGTACGGATATACGTCGTAGGTCGCGTCCAGCCCGCCCGCGCGAGCCCTCTCGATAACGCCGACCATCTCCTCGCCGTCGCCGTATGCGCGCGGGTCGATGATCGCCATGTGGGAGTACTGGACCGGCACTCCCGCCCGGCGGCCTATCTCCATCGCCTCTTCGATGGCCCCAACGTGGTTGCCGGCCCACACCCGCGCGTGGGTCACGTAGAAAGCGCCGTCGTACTGGGAGAACGACTCCGCCAGCGCGGCCACCTCGTCCGTGTCGCCGTACATGGAGGGCGCGACCGTCAGGCCCGTGGACATGCTGAACGCCCCCTGCTCGATGGACTCCGCGGTCAGCCGCTGCATCTCGGCAAGCTGGTCGGGCGTCGGCGCCCGGGAGTCCGCCAGTCCAACCGCGAACCGAATGGCCGAGTGGCCGACCTGCGGTGCGACGTTGATGCTCAGGCCGTTCGCCTCTAGGCGGTTCGCCCAGCCATCGAGATCGGTCCAGTCCCACTCCACAGGGGAGATGTGAGAGCGGTTTAGGGGCTCGGGGCCCATGATGCCCACGGGAAACGGCGAGGAGCCGCAGTTCCCGACGACCTCCGTCGTCACCCCCTGGTACACCTTGCTCTCACCGCCCGGATCGTCCAGGAGCGTCCTGTCGGAGTGCGAGTGCATGTCGATGAAGCCGGGGGCCACGATCTGCCCCGACGCGTCGATGACCCGGTCCGCCACCGCCTCCTCCAGCTTCCCGATCGCCGCGATCCTCTCGCCGGAGATGCCAACGTCGGCCTGGTACCTCAACCGGCCCGTCCCATCGACGATCTCCCCATTGGCTATCAGCGTATCGAACTCCATACGCGTTACCTCGTATCGGCGCCGACCAGGTGCTGAGCGGGAGTGTATGCACGGCCCGCCCCTCTGTCAACGAACCCAAGGCGTTACCCGCGCCTCCTGTGCTCGACCATCCAGTGACGGATTGCGCTAGCTTCGACCCTGCTGATCGCAACTGTTCAGAGCTAGTCGGATGAATCATGAGCCTCAATCGCCTAGCGCTTCGAATATGTTTATGAAATCGTCTTAGACATGAAATAGTTGTGCAACAAGGGAGAGGCGGTGACTGACCGCTCCCGACTGCACCATAGTGCAGCCCGTATGGACTCGCCGAATCGCGTAGAGTCGCCTCTCTCTCTCTACCGCATCCTGGCGGTGGGGGCGCTCTCGTTTTCTGCCCTTGTACTCTACCTTGCTTCGACCACCCTTACCTTCGGCAGCAGGGCATATGCCCAGGACGAAGGCACGCTTCCGGTAGCAAGCCTCGTGAGTGTCTCGCCCTCGTCGGTGCGGGAAGGCTCTCGGCTGAGGGTTGTGGTGCGCCTCACCCCTATGAGTGGCTCCGAGGAGAAACCCATCAGGGGCGGGGTCAAGGTGTTCGATTCGTGGAATGGGCCCCGGGTCGACGAACTGGTCGCCTGGGCGTTTCGTGGCGGCACCGAGACACGTGAGGTGACCTCCCTTGTATGCTACGACGGCGAGACCACCGCGAACCGGAATATCCGGATCGTTCTTCATCCCGGCTGGGAGGATCATCGGATAGGGACCCCCACGGAGATGACTATTAGTGTGCTCGAAGGGCCATCCGACCCAGGTGTGGCCACGTGCGAGATTGGGTAGTGCACCAGTTTGAAATGTTCGTATTTCAGTTCTACGTACTAGGCGGGTTGCACACTTGGTCTACGATGCTCCACACGGAGCAGGTCTTATGCGGGCAATTGATTTCAGGGTCCCAGCCCAACACCCTCTTCAATATCGGAATTGAGTGAAGCGGCATTCGCGCCGTCGCCTCGCTCTTAGCCCGTTTGTGGTGACGGATTGTGCTCACCCCTGCATCCCGCAGTTCAATGTCATAGGACTTCGAAATCTTTCCCTGCAGGCCCGCGATGCCTGCCACCTTGAAAGCTACAGACGGTAGTTTCCCACTATGGTGGGCACAGTATAATACAGGGCTCTTACTCACTCTACGCTCTCCTTGACCAACGCAGAGCGGCCCCCTAACCTTCCCGTTGGTCAGAGGGTCGCACCTTTCTCGACGTGGCGAAACGGTAAACGCGGGGGCCTCTCACACCCCTGAGCTTCCCGGCTCTTGCGGGTTCGACTCCGCCGTCGAGACCTACCTACACTGTCGGTGTAATATCTACTCTACAGGGTGTCAACCCGAACCTAGTCGCGGTCTGTGCAATCAACCTTCCTCAACTCCAAGGCGATTGCCTGATTGAGCGCTGCTATCAGTAGGCTGAAACCCACCCCAAGCAACGCAAGACCCGTACCACTCTGTACTTCAGGTATCACACCTGCCTGCATATACGCGCCTACCACTCCGGCAATCAGCCCAACCGACGCTATCAGCCTGATTGTCTTCTCTACCTTCTTCATGCTGCCTCCCTGTAGGCTTGGGTCTTGTAATGGTCGCGCTTGCCGGGCTTCGGGTCCTTGGATTCCACCAGGTCAACTATGAGGTTCATGTCGTACAGCCTATTGGTGAGGCCGGCGGCCATAGCGGGTGTTCGTGCGTACGGTTTCCTGAGATTCCCATGAACCTTGATCCAGTTGTAGTACGCGAAGTGTAGGGCCAGCTGGTAACAGTGATTCCGTAGTTTCTTGGAGAATGCATTGGAGCGTCGGGCGAACCGCTTGGCGTTCATCCGTATATCGTGCGGTCTGTCTCATTGTCAACGTAAACCTGTCTGGCACTCGAATAGCTCGTTGTCCATGTGGTCCATCCACTTGGCGAGCGCAACGGGGTCGTTCTTCACTTCCAAGAATCCGGGTTCAAGTACGGACACAAGATTCGAGTATACCTGATACGCTTCGGGGTTCTGCGCCAACACATACGTGGAGGCTATGCAGAATGCGTAGGCGCGTACTCTGTGGATTCGCTCGTCGGTGGGTTCGGTGAGTTTGAGTGTCACCACCTCGACGTCACGTTGCTGATACTTCCGTTCGCCTGCCACATAGCCTCGATCCCATCCGTTCTTCATTGCCACTGCCGCTAGACCGACTACCAGTATGATCGCCAATACGGCCTTGGCATACTTGTGCAAGGTGCCCTCCGGTGGCTTGAGCATACTCACTGCCAAGTAGAACACCTGGGTTGCACACAACCAGCCGGAGGGCAGGAAGGAATAGCACAAGCCGGGGTGTGTGCGATTCAATTTTCAGGCGTAGCTCTGCTTGGCAGGTTGACGATAGCATGGCCCATACAGGCCTGTCAAGGATCAGGCGTTTGACGGATGAGAAGTGGCCTGCTACAGTCTCCCCGCCAAGTAGAGACTAGGTAGTGTTGACATTTGAGATACCGGGCATTTCATAACCGAGTAAGCCGTCCAAATTGTCATTCTGAGGAGCAAAGCGACGAAGAATCTAAAGCCTATGCCTGTAATGCCGCTACCGCTTTAGATTCCTCACTGCGTTCGGAATTACATGAAACCGGAATGTCAACACAACCTAGGTAGTGTTGACATTTGAGATACCGGGCATTTCATAACCGAGTAAGCCGTCCAAATTGTCATTCTGAGGAGCAAAGCGACGAAGAATCTAAAGCCTATGCCTGTAATGCCGCTACCGCTTTAGATTCCTCACTGCGTTCGGAATGACATGAAACCGGAATGTCAACACAACCTAGGAGGAGGCTACTCATGACGACTACCGATGATAGATTTGCAGGGCTGTCGCTTCAACCGGAGGGGCAGGGGCCGTGCGACTGCCCAACTGAGGACCAAGAGTGCATCACGCGGTGCGTGAACGATGCGCTGCTCATTCTTCTCAACGGGGTTGTTGCGTCTGCCCGTGGACTGGGCACGTCGGAGAGACGCGCCTTCTTTGATGAAATCCATCGTTATTTGGACAGCGAAGGATTTGTACTAAATCAATTGTCCGAAGGCTCCAATCAAGGACACGTTCAAAGTCTGTTGGACGGTCTCCATCTGACCCTTCGCAAGATTGAAGCTCGGCAACGGATTGCTGAGTCTGATTCGTCATAGGTTCCTCCTGTAGGACACTTCAAACTGCCCACTCATAGGCGGGGCGTGCGTCAAGCCCTATGTGGTCGCTGTTGATTTAGAACATTTCAAACTGGTGCATTACCCGATAGTGAGCAGTTCGGAGTCCAGCGCATGCGCGAGGTCTACTCCGCGAATCCCCCGAAAGACTCCGAGCAGGCAACCCAGTCCATGTTCGATGCTGTGAGAGCCTTCGTGGGCGACACGCCGCAGTCCGACGATATCACCTGCCTAGCGCTCCATCGAACCGCGGCTGACGCATAGGTCGGGGCTGGACGGTCGACGGTCCTTAGGACCTTGTTCGGTGCAGGGCTTTCCGACGAGGGCCGGGCCACAAGTTGTGAAACGGCCTCCCTTTTTGGCCTGATGGGGGAGTGCTACGGGGTTGCCGACCAGATTGTGTGGTAGTTCTCTCCGGTGAGGACGGCCGCGACCTCTGACCTTTCGAGTGACCGGAGCTCCGCCAGGACAGTGGCGCAGTCCCTCACAGCCTCGATATGCCCCTCGCGCTCGAACCGGGATATCAGCTTGTCCCACACACCCAGGCTCACGAGGCTCGCGACGGACTTGGGCCAGGGTATGACGGTAAGGTTGCTCGCCCGGGGGAAGGCAGGCCTCATCTTGCGGAGCGCCCTGATCCTCTCCCTCGGCGACTCGACGACCGGGCAGACGCAGACAAGCGGGCCCTCCCGCTGGCTGAACCGGGTGTCTATCACCAGCGCCTTGTTGAACGTCTGGAACGACAGAGAGATCACCTCGCCGTTCTCCAGGCTGTCCATCACCTCATCCAGATCGAGCACGAAGTCGCCGTCCATTGTTCCCCTCTCGGATCTTGTCAGGAGACGAGCTCCCTGACCGCTTCGATGAAGGCGGGCAGAACCTTCTGCCAGTCGCCCGCCACCCCGTAGGACGCCTCCCTGAAAATGTTCGCGTCCGCGTCCCTGTTTATGACCACGATGTTCCTGGAGCCGGAGCAGCCCGCCATGTGCTGGCTGGCGCCCGATATCCCGACGGTGATGTAGAGGTCGGGCGTCACCGACTTCCCGGTCAGGCCGACCTGTAGCGAATGGTCGACCCATCCCGCGTCGCAG
Organism: Dehalococcoidia bacterium; assembly: GCA_965222445.1. Taxonomy (GTDB): domain Bacteria; phylum Chloroflexota; class Dehalococcoidia; order Lucifugimonadales; family CAJWER01. The sequence goes on from CBDCTY010000002.1 coordinate 724,463, forward strand.
GCCGCACGCGACGCTCCGACGGCGCCGCCGAGCAGGTCCGCCAGCTCCCGCAGCCTGTCGAACGACTCCGGGCCGCCGAGCCCGCGGCCTCCCGCCACCACGATCGCGGCGTCCTCCAGCCTGATGCCCTCCACCTCCTGGCTGACGCTCTCCACGCGGCGCACCCGTATGGCCGACGGATCCACCGCAACCTGCACGCGTATCGTATCTGTGGTCCGGGACGGGTCCGGCGCTGGAGGCTCGTAGACTCGTCCCCGGAGCACTATGAAACCGGGGCCGTCGCCTGTGAACGCCACCCTCGCCACGGCGTTGCCTCCGTAGACCGGCCGCTCTGCAACCACTGCGCCGCTCGCCTCGTCCCTTCCCACGGCTGTGCAGTCCTGCGCGAGAGCTGCGCCCAGCCTGAAGGCGACCCTCGGGCCTATGTTCTGGCCCAGCGGCGTCTTTCCGACCAGCACCGTCTGAGGTTCCGCGCTCCGGCACACCTGCTCGAAGGCTGCGACGTAGGCGTCGATGGACGACCCGTCGAGTGCGGGGCTTTCGGCCAGCAAGACGGCATCGGGGCCGAGCGCCGCCGCCTGCCGCGCGGGCACTTCGAGGTCCTGGCCCAGCAGGGCTGCGCCGACCGTACCGCCCAGCCCGCGGGCCGCCGCGATCAGCTCGCCCGTGATCGGGTCCAGCCCGCCATCCCCAACCTCGCCCAGGGCCAGTATGTCAACCACGCACAAGCCTCCCAAGTAGTCGTTCCGGCCTTGAGCCGGAACCCATTCTTAATCTCTGCGTCCTCCGCGCCCTCTGCGGTTAGATCAGTCCGGCTTCGCGCAACCTGAGCGCTAGATTACGCCCCGCGTCGGCCTCGTCCTCGCCCTCCACCATCTCGACCTGCCCGCCGCTCTCCGGCACGTAGAGGTCGACGATGCTGAGACCCGGCGCCAGCAGCCCCGGCTCGATCCCCAGGTCGCCCGCGGACCAGGTGGTCGGCTTCTTTCTGCCAGCCGCCATGATGCCCCGGAGAGTCGGATATCTCGGCTCGCCCAGCTCGTTGCTGACCGTCACGAGGGCCGGCATGTCGGCCTCGATGACGTCATACCCGTACGCCGTCACGCTGTGGACGACGACGCCGTTCCCGACCACCTCGATGTCCTGAGCGACCGTGAGGCACGCGATGTCAAGTAGCTCGGCGAGCCCCAGCGGCACGTGCGCGTTGTCCCAGTCAGAGGCCTGGCGTCCGCACAGCACCAGGTCGAACCGCCCGATCTTCCCGATGGCGCTGGCCAGCACGTGAGCCGTCGCCCGGGCGTCGAGATCCGAGAAGGCATCGTCCTGGGCCAGCACCAGCTCGTCTGCCCCCATCGACAGGGGCTTCTTCATCACGTCCATCGCGAACCCTCCACCGACCGAGAGCACGGAGATCGTCCCCCCAGCCTGGTCTCTGATTCGGAGGGCAGCCTCGACCGCGTTCTCGTCGAAGCCGTTGACCACGGGAGAGACGCCGGGCGCCTCACGCACCCTCTTCGTCTCAGGGTCTATCCTGAACGCCGACGGTGGGATCTCGGGATCCATCACCTGTTTGACGCAGACGATGATGTCGACGGGCAAAAGGGGGACTCCTTGAGCAGGTCCGGGTCTTCGGCCAGAGGTCGTAGGGTATTATAGAGAGCGTCGGCGGAAGGCCGTCAACATGGATTGGGTTCACAATTGGGCCGAGCCGGAAGCGGCCCGGCGAAAGGAGAGCACTTCTTGAAGGCGGAACTGATCGACGGCAAGAAAATCGCTGCCGACGTGCGGGCTGAAGTTGCCGACGAGGTGGCCGACCTCAAGGCGAGCCACGGTGTAACGCCCGGCCTCGCTGTCGTCCTCGTGGGCGACGACCCCGCCTCGGCGGTCTACGTTCGCAGCAAGCAGCAGGCGGCCACTCAGGCCGGGATGCTGGCGCGCGACGTGAGTATGCCCGGCTCGACATCCCAGGACGAGATCATCGAGAAGGTGGGCGAGTTGGGGGAGGACGACGCAATTCACGGCCTGCTCGTACAGCTGCCGCTCCCGGACCACGTCGACGTCGATGTCGTGATTGAGGCACTCGACCCCAACAAGGATGTGGACGGCCTGCACCCCGCCAACGTGGGACTGCTCGTGCAGGGCAGGGAGCGCTTCGTGCCTGCCACGCCCGCCGGCATTCAGCAGATGCTGCTTCGCACCGGCCGCGACCCGGAGGGCAAGCACGTGGTCGTGTGCGGGCGGAGCGAGATCGTGGGCAAGCCGCTCTCCATCCTGCTCATGCAGCGCAAGCCAGCCGCCAACGCCACCGTCACCGTCTGCCACACGAGGACCAAGGACCTGGCCTCGATGACCCGCCAGGCCGACATACTCGTCGCCGCCATGGGACAGCCGCGGATGATCACGGCCGACATGGTGGCCCCGGGCGCAGTCGTGATAGACGTTGGCACCAACCGGGTCGACGCGCCTGAGCGCAAGCGCGGGTACAGGCTCGTGGGCGACGTCGACTTCGACGCCGTCTCCGAGAAGGCGTCCGCGATAACGCCGGTGCCAGGGGGTGTGGGGCCCATGACGATCGCGATGCTGCTGCGCAACACGCTGAACGCCGCCAGGTGGACGGTCACACAAGGCTGAAGACCAGCGACTTCGACTACGAGCTGCCGCCGGAGCTGATCGCCCAGACGCCAATTGAGCCGCGCGATCACTCCAGGCTCATGGTGGCACGCCGGGCCGACGGGCGGATACGCCACGCGCGGTTCTACGACCTGCCCGAGTACCTCCGGCCCGGCGACCTCCTCGTCTTCAACGACAGCAGGGTCATCCCCGCGCGGCTCTACGGCACGAGCGTCCCGTCGGGTGCGCGGATAGAGCTGCTGCTGCTCGAACGCCTGGGAGGCGGGTCATGGCGGTCGCTGGTCAAGCCCGGCAGGCGCATGCGCGAGGGCGCGGAGTTCGAGATCGAGGGCGCGGGCCGCACCGTGACGGGCAGGGTAGGCGCGGTGAACGGCGACGGATCGAGGGACGTGTCGCTCTCCGACGAGGAACACCTCGCGGACATGGGCATCGTCCCGCTGCCTCCATACATCCACGAGCCCCTGGCCGACCCGGAGCGCTACCAGACCGTCTACTCGCGGGTCGCGGGCAGCGTCGCCGCGCCGACCGCGGGTCTCCACTTCACGCCCGGGCTGCTCGACCGCGTCCGCGAAACGGGGGCAGAACTTGCGTTCGTCACCCTGCACGTCGGCTGGGACTCCTTCAGGCCCGTCACGTCGGAGGATATCGCCTCCCACGGTATGCACTCAGAGTACTGGCAGCTCGGACCCGGCGCCGCTGACGCTGTCAACCGGGCCAGGGCAGAGGGCCGGCGGGTGATATCCGTGGGCACGACGGCGGTGAGGCTGCTGGAGCACGCGGCCGCGCTCCACGACGGCTCGAGCGGGAATGTCGTCGAGCCGGGAACGGGTAGGGCGGACCTGTTCATATACCCCGGCTACAGGTTCAGGGTCGTCGACGCCCTCGTCACCAATTTCCACCTGCCTCGCTCGACCCTGCTCATGCTCACGAGCGCATTCGCAGGACGCGACCTCATTCTCCGCGCCTACAACGAGGCCGCCGTGCGCCGCTACCGCTTCTACAGCTTCGGCGACGCCATGCTCATCGTCTAACCCGGCAAGATTGGGCTTGGATATGAGTCCAGGGAGCTTGGCGGTCGTGTGCCTACGCTCCCATGTTATACCAATTCATTTTGAGCGCGCCGTAAAGCCGTCATTCCCGCGAAGGCGGGAACCCACTCCCTGGCCGCACATATACGGCGGCATCACGGTGACTTGGTAGTATGACGACAGATCATGGCTTGCAGGGGAACGCGAGGGATGCGAAATACACGAGCAAGGTCACGTCCAGAGGGCAGGTGACCATACCAAGCGAGCTAAGGCGAACTATGGGAATCAACCCCAAAGACAGGGTTGAGCTCGAGCTGGTTGATGGCGGGATCAAGATCAGTCCTTCCAGCCCAGGGATAGTAGCTGGCTACGGCGCCGTCGAGCCTCAGGCCAAGCCGGAAGACTTCCCGCCATGAGGCGCGAGTTCGAGAGCGAGCGACAGTGCGCGGAGCCAAGGCCGGATGAGAGGCGGAAGGCGGTCGAAGACCTGCTCTCCATGGAAGTCTCCGTGGGGACCTGGGAAGAAGTCAAAGACGCCATGGCTAAGGGGAAGCTGCCGGCCGAGGCGTAGCTCTCGTCGTCAGCCGTGGCACACTACCGCTGCATCAGGTCGATGGTGGGCTTGCGGTGTGAGTGGACGGTGTAGGTCAGGGAGCTCGATCCGCCTCCCTCGACGTTCGCCTCCACCTCCAGGCCCATCGGCCCGTGCAGATAGGTCAGGTCGTCCCCCTCCAGCCGGAACGGGCGGTCGTGCCCGGGGTAGAAGACGTCCGACGCGGCCAGCATCTTCTCCACGCTCTCTGTTGCCTCGTTCACGTCCCAGAAGACGTTGTAGGGCAGCTTGCGCCTCACCGTCCCGCCGTCGGGCATCGCGTCCCCGGCCACCAGCGCCCTCTCCCCCTCGTGCTCGGCGACGATGCTGATGTGGCCGCGCGTATGCCCGGGCGTGTCGATTATCGAGACGCCCGGCGCGACCTCGTCCCCGTCCGAGATGGGGTCCACCTTGAGCTTGCGAAGCATGTCAGCGAAGTAGCTCGCCGACATCACGTCGTGGCGGTTGGGGTTCTGCGCGTAGTCGATCTCCCTGGGATGGACGAGCACCCTCGAATGGGTGAACAGGTCCGCGTTCTGGCAGTGGTCCCAGTGGAGATGTGTCAGTATGAGGGTGTCGATGTCCTCGAAGCCGAGATTCCGGCTCTCGAGGGCCTTGAGCAGCCACAGGCGCCGCGACGCCGGGCCCGTGTCGATCAGTATGCGCCGTCCCTCCGTCTCGACGAGCGAAACCGTGGAGTAGCCGACGTTGCCCTGGTCGGTCACGAGCGCGAACCCATACGTCAGCACATCTATCTTCGACATCGACCAAGCCTCCTTATCCCGAATCCACCGAAGGAGTGGGAATTAAAGGTCTGCTGAAAAGGTGAAAGGGTGCTCCTCTGAATCTGGGATAATGGTTTTGTAGCAGCAAACCGACCCCGGAAAAGGAGCACCCAACAGATGCTATCACGCAACCACCTCGACCGCATCCAAATCGCCTTCGACGACCTCCGTTTGGTGGCCAACGGCGGCCTGCTCCTTCCAGCCACCTTGGCCCTGCACCTCGGCCTTTCCCAACTGGTACAGCAGCGTCTGGAACTGGGCGATGCGCCGGGCCGGGCCAACACCGGCGACAAGATAATGACGCTGGTCGCCTCCGCGCTGGCCGGCGGCGACTGCATCGACGACGCCGATGCGCTGCGCGCCGGTGGGACGGCCGGTGTTCTCGACTGCGTGGTCAAGGCACCATCCACCCTGGGCACTTTCCTGCGCAGCTTCCAGTGGGGCCACGTCCGTCAACTCGACCGGGTGAGCCGGGAGTTGCTGGCACGGGCATGGGCCGACGGCGCCGGACCCGGCGATGCGCCGTTCACCATCGACCTCGATTCCACCATTTGTGAGACCTACGGACTGGACAAGGAGGGGGCGCGACACCATGGTTATACCGGCCAGCGGGGCTATCACCCGCTGCTGGCTGTCGCCGCCGGTACCGGCGAGGTGCTGATGTCCCGTCTGCGCGAGGGCCGCGCCAACACCGCCCGCGGCGCCGCCCACTTCCTGCGGGAGACGGTGGGGCGGGTGCGCTACGCTGGAGCCAGGGGACAACTCACGGTGCGGGCCGACAGCGGCTTCTACGCTCATAGCGTGGTATCCGTCTGCCGCAAGACGAAGGTCCGCTTCTCCATCACCATCCGCCAGCGTGCCAGCCTGCGCAACCTCATTGAAGCCATACCCGAGGCGGACTGGACGCCCATCCCCTACTGGATGGACGGCGCCGCCGACGTGGCCGAGACCACCTACACTCCCTTTGAGAGTGAGCCCGGCGCCGCGCCGGTGCGGCTCATCGTGCGGCGAGTGAAGCCCACGCCGGGTTCCCAGTTGGCCCTCTTCGCCAGCTACAGCTATCACGGCTTCATCACCGACCACGATGGGGAGATGCTCGAACTGGAGGCCGCCCATCGCCGCCACGCCGAGATCGAGAATGCCATTCGAGACCTCAAGTACGGCGTCGGACTGAACCACATGCCCTCGGGCCGCTTCGCCGCCAACGGCGCCTGGCTGGCGATACAGGTGCTGGCGCACAACCTCGCTCGCTGGACCGCACGGATCGGTCTGGGTGAGCAGGTGGTGACCACCAAGACCCTCCGGCGGCGGTTCTTCGCCCTAGCGGGACGGCTCACTCGCTCGGCGCGCCGGCTCACTTTGCATCTCCCCCAGCGCTGGCCCTGGGAAACCCAGTTCAGCAGTGCCCTGGCCCGGCTGCGAGCCATTCCACTCCCAGCCTGACGGCGCCCTTCTGCCACTGACCCGTCATCCGGCCAACTGAACGTCCCCGCCAACTCGCGCCATCCAGGCCCGCGAGCGCCTCTTGCCGCGTCCTATCCCGCCATCCCGCTCGCCACAGCCACTGCAGGCCGCCATCGGTGCCCCCAAAAGCGGTCGCAGACCGCCCGCCAACCTCCCGTCTACCCGAATTCGAGCCCGGATCATCGCGCCTGTAACTCACTTACCCCTTTCCGCTGCCCTCGCGCCGTCCATCGGTGGATTCGGGGTTAGGGATGGGCTGAATAAGTCCGTGGACTGCAGCTCCACACATAGGAAATTAAGCCGTGCTGATGGGTTATTCAGAGTATCCTTAGGTGTGGTAGCCCCGTTCATCCGCAGGGGGCACCTCCGCAGACCCAGACCACGCTGGGGCATACACTCATCAGCCCCTCACATAGGGGATGGTCTGCGGGCCCTGGGGCAGCACGCACACGCTGGCTTTAGCCCCGCCGTGGCGGTCGACGGACTCCTCTATGGTGGCCTGTATGTCCTCGGCAGGCCGTAGGTGGGCCGCGCGGATCTGTTCGGGGGACAGGTACCCGGACTTGAGATAGATCCGGTTGCGCAGGAGCAGCTGGGACTGGATCTGGACCTGCCACTGGTCGTGGTGGCCCTCTTCCCATGAGTCGATCATCTCCAGCAATTCTTCGGGCGAGTCTCGCGAAGTCAGCATCCTGCCGTACTCGCCGTGCTCCGGTATCCCGTCCATGCACTCAGCGGCGCAGATGATCGTACCGCCCTCCCGCGCCACGAGGGCTGCGGCAGACATGCCCTTCACCGACTGGTAGAGATTCAGGTCCAGTGGGTAGCCGCTGTTAGTCGTTATGACTACGTCGTAGGGCTGGGGCACGGCCCGCATGGCGTTTCGCTTAGCTCCCTCACAGGCGGCGCGGTGTACGGCGAAGAGCTCCCCTGCATACGCGCTCGTGATTTCGTGGTCGCGGTTGATGGTGACGTCTAGGCTGAAGTGGACGCCGGTCAGCCCCGCGATCTCGCGTATGGCGTCGTGGATGGGATTCCCCTCTGTCACACCCCAGGTTGCCTTGGGGTGTGCGATCAGGGGTGCGCTGTGCAGGGCCATGATGGTGTCGAACCCGGCCAGTCCGGGCGCAACCATCTTCGGGCCGCCGCTGAATCCCGCGAAAAAGTGGGGCTCGACGAACCCAGTGGTTATGCGGATGTCGGCGTTCACCCAGTGCGAGTTGAGCCATATGGGGAAGCCGCCCGCAGTGCTGCCGAGGTGTGTGAGGCCGGAGCCGTCGAAGGCCGAGTGGTTGACGACGCGGTAGTCCCGAACGACCTCGGCTCCCAGCATCTCCTCCAGCTCCTCGCGGGTGTTGGCCCGGTGGGTCCCTGCGGCGACGAGTATCATTACCCGGTCCCGGGGAACGTGGCCCAGCTCTCGGAGCAGGACCGGAAGGACAGTCGCGGAGGGCATGGGGCGCGTGATGTCGCACACCGAGATGGCGACGGTATGGCCTGGATCGACCATCCGTCGGAGGCTGTCGGAGCCAACAGGGTTGCGGAGAGCATTGACCAAGGCCGCTTCCACGTCGGGCAGGCCAGGCATATAGGTCGGCTCGACTACGGTGGTCTGCCCGTCCGGGACTTCGATGGTCAGCCCGGTGCGGCCGTATGCCAGTTCTATTTGCAAGGGTCAGGCGATGGTGCCGGGATCGACGGGTCGCTGGGTGTCGGACGACCGGTAGACGGCGAGTGCGGCCTGCAGGACCTTCCTTGCGAAGTGTGCGTCCATCATGGGCTGCCGCCCGGCAATGATGCCGTCGATGAAGTCGTGGGCTGCCCCGTCGAATCCTTCGAGCCAGTCCATCGGGACCTGGTAGCTGACGGACTTGGCACCCTTGTGCAGCATGACGGGGGGCAGGTCCAGCATCTCGCCGCTGCACCGCGTCACCCAGATGGTGCCGGCCGAGCCCTGTATCTCGAAAAAGTCGTCGATGGGGTAGTAGGGCCCCCTGATCCTCATGTCGGGAGCGGACGAGTATTCGAACACGCCGAGACAGTCGGCGTTCCTGAACTTCCACGTTATAACACTCGGGGCCTCGACCATATAGTCTCCGGTCCTCGTGACTGTGGCGGAGACCGTTTCCGGATCGCCGACCCACCACATGGCGGTGGCGTACTTGTGGACTCCCTCGTCGTAGAGGAGGCCGCCGGGATTGAGCGCGGCGTCACGGCGCCACGCGAGGGCACCGGGCTCGATTCTGAAGGGGCCCGAGGCAGCCTCGATGTCCGTCACCACGACACGCATACGGACGATCGAGGGCTCGCCTATAGCCCCGCTGTCCAGGAGCTCCTTAGCCTTGACGAGGGGCGGGTAGTAGAGGAAGTTCTCGGTCACCCTGAAGAACGTTTCCGCGCGGGCTGCGGCCTCGGCGATGCGGTCGGCCTCCTCGACGGTCCCCGCGACGGGCTTCTGGCAGGAGACGTGCTTGCCCGCCTCGAGAGCCGCTATCGACTGTTCGGCGTGCAGGTGGGTCGGCGTGAGCAGCTCGACGGCATCGATGTCCGTGTCTTCGAGTACCTGCTCATAGCGAGTGTATATCTTGGGAGCAATCCCCCACTCGGCCGCCCTGCGCTCGGCCCGCTCGCGCACAGGATCGCAGAGGGCAACCACGTCACATCTCCCGTGCTTCAGGTAGCCGGGCGCGTTGAGCTGGGAGATGGTCCCGCACCCAACAATGGCGAGCCGCACACGGGAGGACAGCGAATGGCTCATCCGAGTCGGCTACGTTTCAGGGGACCTAGGCCTTCGTGAGCATGGCCTCACAGAGGTGGGCCGCGTCCACGAGGTCAGGGATGGTCACATATTCGTCCACGGTGTGCATATTGTGGTCGGCCATGCCTACGACAACGGCGTTGATGCCGTTCTGGTGAAAGATATTGCCGTCGGAGCCGCCCCCCGTGGGCTTCATGGTTGGTTCCATGCCGAGGCCCCTGATGGCGTCCTGTATGCGTGCCAAGAGAGGATTGTCGTCGGTGATCCTGTACCTCTCGAACTCGGTCACGTAGTCGGCGTCGATGGTGGCTTCGGGGAACATGCCCCTGACATTCTCCAGAACTCCGTCGATCTGCTGGTGTATGTCGTCGATGGCCTCGAGGTTCAGGCTCCTGAACTCGCCGACCACGGTCGCGCTCGCAGGTACCGCGTTCCTGACGGAGCCTCCCTCGATCGTGCCCACGTTGAAGGTGGTCTCGCCGTCGAGCCTTCCCTGCGGCAGCCTGGTGATCATCTCGGAAGCTATGCGGATGGCCGAGAGTCCCTTTTCGGGCTCCACGCCCGCATGGGCGGCGCGGCCTTCGACGACGAACTTGAAGCCTATGTAGGTGGGGGTTGCATTGGTTATGCGGCTGGGCGGCCCCTCGCCGTCGAAGACGACGGAGTCCGTGGCCGTAATCATTGAGTAGTCGAGGTTGCGGGCGCCAAGCAGCCCGGGCTCCTCGGCCCGCGTGAAGCACACCTCGATGGGAGCGTGACCGCCGCCGTCCTCGAGGACGGACTGCAGGCCTTCGAGTATGGCGGACACGCCGGCCTTGCAGTCGCCGCCGAGTATCGTAGTGCCATCCGACACAATGCGGTCCCCCACGACGGAGGGCTTGACTCCGCGGCCGGGCTCCACAGTGTCCATGTGGGCCGAAAGCAGCAGGGGATTCTCGCCGCCGTCGCCGGCAATGATGTTGCCGTAGCTGTCGGTCTCCACGTCGAGCCTTAGCGCCTCTAGGCGCCGGATGAGGTCCTCGGCGATCTCGTCTTCATGGTGGGAAGGGCTGTCAATGGTCACCACGTCGAAGAAGGTGCCGACCAGTCGGTCTCGGTTGATCATTCAGGTCTCCAATGAGTAGTCGCGTTTCTTCTTGACGAGGATAACATGGACACCCAAGGCGTCAGCTCGCTTCAGGCATTGAGGATCAGCGCGGTATCCTTGGACGACTGCCGCGGAGTCTTCTTGGAATACGACGCTCAAGGCATCGGCGCTCTGCCGGACCAACTCTATCTCTGACCCCTCGATGTAGTTGGCAAGCTCGACTGCTACCCAGACCGGCGATCCGTCGTCCCGGCGAATGCGGCGGAAGATGGTCGGCGTTGCGGCGATTCGATCCTCTTGCTCATCAGAGATGAGACCGGTTTGGAGTGCCTCATCGACCGGCTCGACAAGATCAGGGTGGTCTTGCTGGGTGTAGCTGGTCATCATTCGTGTCTCGCGATGCCCAATCCTCCGGGACACATGGCTACGAAGTCCACGATAAAGGTCCAAGTCCGGGACCTTGAAGTACTCTCGGCCGACTTCGGGCTTGGCAATGCCAGTCTCGCTATTCTCCATGGCCTGGATTATACCACCGACGCTAGCTGCCTCTACGCAGGCGCTACCTTACGGCGACCGGGCTGCCTGTGCGGCCGGACTCAACAGCGGCCTCTACGGTCGCCGCTATTGCCCGCCCTGCTCTCGCGTCCAGGGGAGTCGGGCCGCCGGTGTCTATCGCGCGAGCGAAGCTCTCCACCATGAGGAAATCGCCCTCGTTGCCGACACGCCGGTGGTACGGCCCCTTGACCTGTTCGCGGTGATAGACGGCAACCTCTGGGCGGGACTCGTTCACCACGAGCGCACCCTTCGATCCGAGCACCAATATCTTGATCATGGCGCCGTCGGTATGGCCGCCGCTCCCGATCCGGCCGATGGTCAACGACCCTACGATGCCGCGCTCCATCTCCAACGTCACCGAAGCGAGGTCCTCCACATCGTTGTCGACGTTGACCTGGTGGAAGTGGGAGGCGGTACGGGCGAATACGCGCTCGACATCCGCCCCTATCAGCATGCGTATGTACGCCAGAGGATATATCCCCTCTATCTTCAGCTCGCCCATCGGCTCCGACCCTACGCCGCCGTCCCGGCCCGTCGCGTGGGCCTGCTTCTGGTACTCGTACCAGTCAATGGGCGGATCGTCCGGCTTCCGTGAACCCTTGGGAGGTCCGGCGTCGGAGGCGAAGTAGAAGTCGACATGGATGGCGTGAGGCAGCCCGATGGCGCCGCTCTCGATAGCCTCGCGCGTCTGGACGAGGGATGGCATGAAGTTGCGGCTCCACATCATGAACTTCACCCCGTTGCGCTCCACCGCCTCGACCGCCCTGTCGCACTCGGCCACGCTCGTGGACATCGGCTTGTCCTGGATAACGTGGAGGCCCGCGTCCGCGGCTCGGACGGCAAGATCGCAGTGCCGCTCCGCCTGGGAGCTGATCACTGCCACCTGTGCGCCATAGTCTCTGATCGCCTTCCCGACATCGCGGATATAGGGTACGCCGAGGTCCTGGGCAAGCTGCGCGTTGCGCTCGTGCGCCCACTCGCCCTGGTCGGCATCGTCGGCAACGACTACGGGCTCGAATCTGGGGTGCGCGGCGACGCCTAGCGGGACGTACTCATGCTTCACTGCGCTGAGGGCCGCAAACCGAAATACGGCGGGGTCAGTCGAGCCCATATCGACCTCCCGCGGGCCTGGCGGTCTTGCCGCAAGACATCGACTCCGCCGCAGCTTCTGCGACGATGACGGCGCTTCGCCCATCGACACCGGTCGGCGCTGGGTCGCGGCCCTCGCGGATCGCGTCGACGAACTCCTGGAGCTGCGCCAGGATGTGCCCGACACCGTGCCCAGGACCGAGGGCCCGGGTTCCTCCGTCCCCGTACACGAGGTTGACGTTGTGGTGATCGTCCACGTATGCGGCTCCCTTCGAGCCTATCATCGACAGGAAGTGGTACCCCGGCCCCTGCGGAAGGCTGGCCGAGTAGTCGATGACCGCCATCCCGTCCCCGTCAAATCCTAGGTGCACCTGGACGTAGTCAGGCTCGTCAGTGCTCCCATGGGAGACCCTCCGCCCGGTGGCGTAGACCTCCGTGGGTAGGCTGCCAAAGATCCAGATCGCCAGATCGATGTCCGCGGTGAGGTCGCGCACGACGTCGCATCCCTGCCCACCTTGGAGCAGGGGCCAGCTTCCGGTAGCTAGAGGCTCCCAGCGGTGAATGCGGAGGAGCCCCGGCGTGCCCAGCTCACCGGAGTCGAGCGCCTCCCGAACGGTCGCGCCCGCGGGAGCAAAGCGGGCCAGATTCCCCGCCATGAGCCGAACGCCCGACTTCATGGCGGCATCTACAACGGCATCGGCTTCCTCCGACGACAGCGCAATCGGCGTCTCGACCAGAACGTGCTTGCCCGCACGGGCCGCCTTCAATGCCAGCTGGGCATGGGACTGAGCCTGCGAGTCAATCACAACCGCGTCGAACGAGTCGCCGTGCGCTGCCAGAAGATCGTCGATCGAGGCTCCCGATGCCAACACGCCAAGAGCGCCTCGCGCCGCAGCAGCAGCCTCGGGATCGGCGTCCGCCACTGCCGTGATCGTTGCGCCGCGCAGACGCGATGAGACGGCGGCGTAGGATGCCGCCCCGCCACAGCCTATGAGGGCTAAACGGATCATTCGTCTAGCTGCATCAGCTCGATCCAGTTGCCCTCCGGGTCCTGAAGGTAGCAGGCTGTCCGGCCCGGGGCCACGTCGGTCGGCGGGTTCATGATCTGGGCGTCGCTCGCCGACACCCTGTCGAAGGCAGCCCTAATGTCGTCTACGAGAAAGCACAGATGGCTCCCGCCCAGGACGCTCCGCTCCTCTGTTGGACGCTCCCCTGGGGGCGGGTTCAGGTACTGAATCAACTCCAGGATGTGGTCGCCGCCCGGCACGCCGAGCAACGCTATCCGAAGGTGGGCGCCGTCGTAGCCGACAACCTGATCGATACCGGCGCCGGTCCGCTCGTACCGGCGCTGGACCTCCAGCCCCACGACGCCGCTGTAGAACGCCGCCGCCCTGTCGAGGTCGCGTACGACGAAACCCGTATGGTGCAGCCGTTTAACCATTTCAAAGCTCCTGCGAATACTATTCCTATGTAGAGGAGGGAGGAGAGTCCGAGAGCCGGTCGATGGCCGCGAGCGCAGTCCCCACCCGTTGCCTGAGTGCCGTCACGGCCTCGTCGTCCCACGCGTAGAACCCCTTGCCGGACTTCACGCCGAACTCGCCGCGCTCTACCATCTCTTCGATGATCGCCGGCGAGTCGCCCGACGACTCTATCGCGGGGAATAGCTGCTCGATGATGTGCAGGATCGTGTCCCAGCCCGCAAGGTCGAATACCTCCAGCGGCCCAGCAACGGCGAGCCTGCGCCCGAAGCTGCTGGTAACCACGGTGTCCACGTCCTCCGGGCTGGCGATGCCGGCGGCGACGATCGACAGCGCCTCCCGTAGTAGGGCGAACTGCAGCCGGTTGCCGATGAACCCCAGCGACTCCTTCTGAAGGACGACCGGACGCTTGCCGATCCTAGTGAAGAGGCCCGTCGTCACTTCCAGCGCCTCGTCGGACGTCTCGGGACCCCTCACGACCTCGACGAGCGGTAGCAGGTATGGCGGGTTCCACCAGTTCGCGACCAGCACCCTGTCCGGACGCTTGGTGGCCGGGGCGAGCTGGCTGGTCATGAAGGACGACGTGTTGCTGGTCAGAACCGTGCGCTCCGGGCAGGCCTTGTCCAGAGCCTCGAACACGCTCAGCTTCAGGGGCATGTCCTCGAACACGGCCTCGACCACGAAGTCGACCTCGGCCATGCTCTCTTCCAGGGACGTGCTCGTGTGAATCCTCGCGGGCACCGCCTGCTCGTCCTCATCGCTCGCCAGCCCCAATCCGCGAAGTACGCCGAGGTTGATCTTCACGTTTGCCAGGGCGTCGGCCAGCCTCTCGTCGTCCAGGTCGTTCAGCATGACGTCGTAGCCGCGAAGGGCGAACTGTAGCGCAATGCCGTGGCCCATGAGGCCCGCACCGACTACACCGATTCGCGTGATGCTGGAAGCGTCCATAACAACAGGGAGATTATCGGGGATGGCCTGTGGTGTCAACGTGCCGGAGCAGCCGAAGCCCGCTCGCGGCCGCTACTCGACGTCCGGGTCTATCCCCATGCGTTCCAGCAGGCCAAGAAACTCCTGGTAGCTGGACACCTGCTCGACCGTCTTGACGAACGAGACCGTGTCCGGGTGGGCGGCCCTCAGGGCTCGGACCTGCGGGCCTATGGGGCTCACTGATGACGGCCCCTCGGCGTACCGACCCCTGAAGGCCAGGTACGCCTGGTTGAGCTTTCGCAGCCGGTACCCTCCCAGCCGGAGGCGCCACCACCGCTGCTTCATGTACTTCTCGGCCTCCTCTACCCTGCCCTGCAACAGAAGGTCGTCCACGGTGCGACGGGTCTCGCGCATCTCGCTCGTGAAGAATGTGTCGCGCTGATGGCGCGGGAGGTAGCGGCTCTGCCCGATTGTCAGGTCGCCTCCCATCCGCACGAACACGTCGTCGCCCAGCTCGTTGCCGGCGAGCTCAGCCACCGTCTCGTTCAGGCTGAACATCTCCGGAGACCTGCGCCAGTTCCAGCCCAGCGGCCTGAAGAACAGGTACGCGTGGAGCCACTCGTGAGCGGATGTCCTAAGGACGGCCCGCAACGGCGCCTGATCGGAGACGATGGTGGGATAGGTGGAGAGTCCAGCGAGGTTGTCCACCAGACCCGACAGGTCGTGCTTCTCGAGGATCTCCCGCTCTATCCGGTCACGCTCCAGAGGGGGCAGATCGGGAGAGAGCAAGACCTGCTCCACGACCTCTATGTGGTCGCGACGCGACGTGTTGAGGACGGTTGGCGGCTCCTCGAAGCTCACGTCTACAGGAGGAAACAGGAGACCGAATCTCGAAGCGAGTCCGGCGTGCGTGAGAACGGCGTCCATCTCCGCCTCGACTATCTCTTCGGCAAGGGGTCTGAGACCGTCGCGGCTGGCGGAGAGCTCCCTGAGATAGTCGCGGGCCGCCTCGACTCGCGCGCGTCCCCCGGCTCCCGGAGACGCGCCTCCAACACTCGCCTGGACGCCCTCCAGCCTCCGCTCCTGCCGCCGGGCGAGCCGGGTCGCTTCCATGTACTCGTCGACGACTTCAAGCCTCTGTGCACGGTCGAGCCGCCTACCCCTGGCCAGGCCGTGTCCGATGTTCAGCCACTTGGCCGGTAGGTTGGACGCCTCCCACCTGAAGACCGAGAACCTGTACTCCAGCCCGGCCTCGACCCCGGGCGACGGCCTGAAGGCCTCGGGGGCCAGCCACACGAACAGAATGAAGAGGAGTGCGACCTTGAGATTGCGGCGGGTGAAGATGCAGGATAGAGCATCTCTCCCCCTCGACCAATTCATGGCGCAGCATCATGCAAAGTCTACGAACTTGACGCAGGTCGGCATCGGAACGTGGGCCGCGGGGCACGCCTGCACCAGATCGCCCGATACCTGGTCTATGCGGAACGTGACTATGGTGTCGCTGTCCTGGTTGGCTGCCAGCAGGAACTCGCCCGTAGGGTCGATACCGAAGTTGCGCGGGGTCTCGCCCTGCGTCGACGTATGGCCGGTGGCCGTCAGCCGCCCCGTCTCCTTGTCGACGGAGAAGCGGGCAATGCTGTCGTGGCCGCGGTTGGACCCGTAGAGGAACCGCCCGTCCGGCGACACATGGACGTCCGCGCACGTGGTATCCCCGTCGAAGTCGTCCGGCAGAGTCGACACGGTGTGAATCTGCGCCAGCGTCCCCTGGTCAGCGTCGTAGTCGTAAGCGGTGACGGTGGAGTCGAGCTCGTCGATGGCGTATGCGAACCTGCCGTTCGGGTGGAAGTCGAAGTGGCGCGGGCCGGCACCCGGACTCGCAGCCACGGTGGCCGTTTCGTTGGGGACGAGTCGGCCACTGTCGGCCTCGAATCTGTAGGCCACCACGTAGTCGGTGCCGAGGTCGGGCGCAAAGGCGAACCGGTTGGCCGCGTCGAGATTGATGGAGTGGGCGTGGGGCCCCTGCTGCCGCTGCGGGTTCACGCTGGAGCCCTCGTGCTGGGTGAAGCTCACCGGCTCGCCGAGGCCGCCGTCGTCCCCTATCGGGAAGGATGTAACGCTGCCGGAGCCGTAGTTCGCGAGGACAAGGTAACGGGCCGCATTGTCTACCTGGACGTGACACGGGATCGTCCCGCCGGTCCGCTGGATGCCGATGAGGCTAAGCTCGCCCGTCGGCCGGGCGATGGCATAGGCCGCGACTATGCCGGTCGCCTCGCCCTCGTACTCGCTTATCTCAGATGTGACGTACAGGAAGCGCTGTCCGGGATCGACCGTCAGGAACGAGGGGTCCTCGAGCCCGGTCGCCTTGCTGGAATACGTCAGCTCGCCCGTCTCTCCGTCCATCGAGTAGACGTAGATTCCCTCGCTGTCCCTGCGGGTGTACGTCCCCACGTATACAAGATAGTCCGGAGCCATTGCATATCCCCCTATCCGGAGTGCGCGCCGCCAACGAGCCCGGCGGTGGCCAGCCGATCTGCAGTTACGTCAGATCAGTCAGTCAGTCGAGAGGAGCGCCGCTCTACTCCACCGTCACCGGGTTGGTGAGCACCCCGATCTCGGGGATCTCGATGTCCACCACGTCGCCCTCGTGAAGATCGACCTGTGTCCCGCCGGTGCCTGTATAGATGATGTCCCCAGGCCCCAGGGTGACCGACTGGCTGATGTAGCTGATGCATGCCGCGGTATCGTGCACCATGTTCGATGTCAGGCAGTGCTGCACCTGCTCGCCGTTCACCCTGGCGAATATCTCCAGCTCGTTGGGGTTCAGGCCGGTCACGATGTAGGGCCCGATCGGCGAGAAGGTATCGGACGCCTTGGCCCGCCAGAAGGTTGGATCGCTCGCCTGCCAGTCTCGGGCGCTCACGTCGTTGCCGCAGGTGTACCCGAACACGTAGTCGAGAGCCTCGGCCTCCGACACGTTGCGGCAGGGCTTGCCAATGATCGCCACCAGCTCGGCCTCCTCCTGCACACTGCCCGCCCGGCCCGGCGCCACTATGGTGTCGCCTGGGCCGATGACTGAGTTGGGTGTCTTCGTGTAGACCTGCGGGTAGGCGGGGGGCTCCCCGCCCGCGAGATGGTCCATGTAGTTGCCGCCCATGAAGAAGACAATGTACGGACTGACCGGCGCAAGCAGCTTCACGTCCGAAACGGCGCGAACCGGCCCGACAGCCTCGTACTCCCCGAACGGCGCCGCGCTTATCTGCGTGACGGCGTCCCCCTCCACTATCCCGTAGGCTATCTCACCCTCAGCCTCGAACCTGGCGAATTTCATGGCATTACCCCCTTTGTCTCAGCCGCAATCTACCCATATGGACGCCCGGTGTCAACATCCATCCACGTCCCGTAGTCCCACTCAATCCTGTGCAGGCTAGGATGCTTGACCGGATTCCGCTAAGATGAGCGGCGTGCCCGGCGGTCTTGGATCTGGTCCAGCAGACGCGCCAGACCGAGGTGACGGACAGGTACCGCATAGAGTACAAGGTGATGCCCGACAAGGGCGAGCAAGGTAGATTAGAGACACGAGGAGCGGCCATGACAGGGCAAGAGTACCTAGAGGACATTCGGACCAACTTAGAATCAGGGCGCCATCAACACAGGATGGACGAGAACATACTACGCGCCTTTGGGTACGTCAGGCGGAGAGCCACGGCCATCGAGGAGATCAACGCTACGCTAGATGAACTCGGACTGGAAGCCGGTCCTCCTGTCAACTCGCAGATGCCACTTAGGACACCTCGCATCCGTTTCTCGCTTAAGGCCACAACCGACACTGTCACACCAGAAGCCGTTGATGGCCCTGGTACACTGGATTCCGACGGCTCCGATGATCCATCACAGGTTGCCGAGGACGACGAAATCAATCTGCCCGAGCCCGCCTTCAGGGTTTCCGAACTGACATCAGCAAATATAGACGTCGAGTGCGTGTCCCCTAGTGCGTCGATCCAGGTGGCCTATACCACGATGCTCCTGCACAAATATTCTCAATTGGTGGTCGCAAACCACAAGAAACCCAAGCAACAAGACATCAAAGGGGTCGTGTCGTTCCAATCGATTGCGAAAGCACTCATGAACGGCCAACCTAAGACTGTTGGTGATTGTATCGACAAAGACGTGCCCTACGCTCAGAGCGATGATGACCTGAAGTCAGTCGTCAGTCAGTTGGACGGCAACGATGTCGTCTTGGTGATTGGGCAAGACAAGCGGCTGCGGGGAATCGTTACGGCTTGGGACTTGGCGGAAGAGTTCGCAGGGTTAGTCGATCCTTTCAATCGCATAGGCGAAATCGAACAGCGCCTTCGAACTCTGGTTGGAACGCGACTAGGGAAACACAAGGTAGCTGAGTTCCTCAAAGATCACGGACTCTCGGGCGATGATCCAACTGAGGAGCTTGAGAGATTGACAATGGGAGAATTGGAGAGGGTGCTGGAGTTCCCAGAGCATTGGAATGCGCTCGAACTTGCCTTCGACAGGGCTGTCTTCATTGATGCCTTGAGCGAAGCCCGCGACTATCGTAACCGCCTAATGCACTTCAGAGAACCGCTCAAGAAAGATGATATGACGCAGCTCACTAATTTCTGCGAAACGGTGCGGGAAATACAGCTGTAACGTCTGCCGCTCCCTACACTCTCTCCTGCGAAGGACTCGGGGGGGGGGCCGGTGTGCTCCCTTCCCAGACGACTGTCGTGCCCCCCGATGATGATGTAGGGGATGCCGACCGGGTACTGGTGGCTCGCTAGGATCAGTGGAGGTCCAGCTTCAGGGCGCGGTCGGGGCCCGCAATGGGCAGCGCTACCGGGCTTCCCCCCGCCTCCGACGAGAGGTGGAAGGCCACCACGATCTCCAGCGCCTTCATCCCGTCCTCGCCCGACGACGTGGGCGTTCCGCCGCTCTCCATGCACCTCATCAGCTCGCGGTAGCCGTTCTTCTCGCCCTCGTCCTCGACGACCGGCGGCGCGCCCAGGTCACGGGGCGTCGCGGGCAGGCCGCTGCGCATGTCGCGCGTGTCTTCGTCCCGGGCCCGGTACAGCACCTCAGACCCGCCGCCCTCGAACACATCGATCCTGCCGCGGGAGCCGCAGAACATGTGCGTGTGAGAGAGAAGCACGTCGGGCATGCAGTTGACCATGTGCCTGTAGCCGTTGGCATACCCGATGTGTCCGAGGGCGCCCGGGTCCCTGTCCATCCAGGACTCCAGGGACTCGTTGTAGTCGGTGTTCTCGCGGTCGGTGCCGTAGTGGACCGTACCCGATACCTCGACCGGTTGGCTGTCGATCACGAAGTTGATCATGTCGAAAAAGTGCGTGCCGTTGGAGCCGATGCGCCCCGCGGTCCAGTAGGACATGCCGTGCGTGGGCCGGCCGATGGCCCCATCCTTGATGGAGCGCCGCACGGCGAGGAATCTTGGCGTCCAGCGGCGTTGGTGGCCGATGGCCAGCACGGTGTTCCCCGCCCGGCACTGCTCGATCATAGCGTCGGCCTCTACCAACGAGTTGGCCATGGGCTTCTCCATGTAGATGCCGCGAACGCCGCTCGCAGCCAAGTCGCGCACGATCGGCGCCCGGAAGGGGGCGGAAGTCGCGACGACAACGATGTCGAGCTCCTCGGCGTCCAGCATCTCGTCGTGCTTCGGGTATATAGAAATATCCGGGAACTCGGTCCGTGCATCCTCAAGATGCTCGGACACCATGTCCGCCATGGCGACCAGCCTGGCCCCGTCAACGTCGCTCCACAGTGGCGCCAGCTTGCGCCCGCGGCCACGGTAGCCGATCTGTCCGACCCTCAATTCAGACATGCGCCACCCCTTTCTATGTGTGTGCTAGGCGCAGGGCCGCCCACAGACGAGAGCATAGCCGGCCCAGGCGTCCCTGCCAAGCACAGGTGGACGGCCCAAATCCACCACTTGCATCATACCGGCGGATGCCGGTATCCATCCCCGGTCGCATCGACGAGGTGCATCGTCATGACCCAGGAAGCAGTTCGTTACGCCGCTTGTCGAAACTAGGTGGGGGATCTTGGTCAGGGCCCTCTTGTTTGCTCATCAGGATCAGCGTGCGAGGCCCATGGTTCGCGTACTAGCCCCACGGCACCTCCGCCCCAAACTCCCTCGCCGCGTCTTCAAGATCCTGCCGGTGCTCCGGCCCGACCGGTATGCCAGTCTCCCGGAACTCACGCTCGCGCTCGCCCTCGATTCCGCCGGCGTAGCTCGCAGTATCGAAGCCCTCGAGCGGAGCCAGCTCCCTCAGGCTGGCCGCAAGGGCGTCCATCTCACGTCCATACTCGTCCGTGTCGATGAAGAGGCCCACCTGGAACATCAAGGCGAACCCGCACTGGCCGGTGGCGCGGTAGCGGCGGGGGTGCTCCCGCCCTGCGGAGTACGACGTGCCCGCCATGACGCCGCCCCATGACTGGGCGATCATGCCCAGGCCTATGCACCGGAATATCGTGCCCGGTATCCACTCGGCGAGCTCGGGCCAGCGCGGCGATATCCGCAGGTCGTACACCGGGGCGAAGTCGACGACGATGGGGGGCTCGTTGCCAGCTGGGGCGCTGATCGAGACCGGCGAGCCGATGGCGGGCGTATAGATGGGCTGGCCAGGCTTCAGATCGAGCTCCCCGCCCGCCGTCACGAAGGCGCCCATCATGTGCTCCAGCGGCATGCGCGCGTAGATGCCGGCGGCGCCGATGTGTCCGTGATTCTTCGTCTGGAGGACGGCCACACCCAGCTCCTTCGCCTTCTCGATGGCCCGGAGAGTGCCGTCGTACATCGGGAAGTATCCGAGGCCGCCGTCGCCGTCCATCACGACGCTCGTCGGTCCCTCACGTATGACCTTGACCTCCGGCCTCACGTTGAGGTCGCCGTCACGCATCGTCCGCGCGTAGCGCGCTATCTGCCGTGTGCCGTGGCTGAAGACCCCCCTGAGATCGTTGCCCGTAAGCAGCTCCCCCAGTAGATCGGCCCGGTCGCCAACAAGCCCTGACGCCCGTGCCACCGCCGCCACAAAGCCCTGCATGTCGCCATGCCGGACGCGCACGAAGTCCTCCGGCGGCAGGTTCAGCTTGTAGGCGGTCTCCGACACTGGAAGAGGCTCCTAGGTGACGTATTCCACGTCGACCCGGCGGCCCGTGCGGGCTGACTCGTAGGCCGCGTCGATGGTCTGCAGTACCCTGAGGGCGTCGACTGCCCCGAGGGCCGGTTCGCGTCCTGCGCGAATGTCGTCGAGGAATCCCTGGACCCAGTTGAACATCCACAGGCCTGAGCCCGTATATCCGGGCGGGCTGGGCGCGAAGTCGTAGTCGATGGTCTTCTCGGGAGCGTGGGCCCACTCCGCCGAGGAGCTCTTGACGATGAGCTGGTGGGCGCCGGTGGGCGCCCAGTGGGCCTCGCCTTCCAGGCCGCGGTATACGAGAGCGGTGTCGTAGCCCCCCTTCGCGCTCTGCAGGTACCCGGAGTGTATGGAGCCGAACGCGCCGTTCTCGTACTCGAAGGCGGCGATTGCCACGTCCTCCAGCGGCTCGTCGATCATGCCGACCGGGCGGCCCGTCATGGCCTGCACGGACTTGACGTCGCACCCCATCAGGAACCGCATCACCTCCAGGTAGTGGCCGCCGAGCATGTGCAGAATGCCGCCACCCTCGTCGGCATTGGTGTACAGGAAGCTGGACGGCTCGCGGAGGCCCGGCCTGACCTGACCGGTCACCATCCGCACCTCGATGTCGAGGGGACGCCCAAGGATGCCGGATTCGATCATTCGCCTGATGTCCTGCGCGACGGGGTTGAACCTGTGGGGATAGCCCGGCAGGACCTTGACGCCGTTGCGCTGTACGGCCCGGACGAGCTCCAGGAGGTCCGCGGACGTGCGCGCGAACTGCTTCTCCATGTAGAAGTGCTTGCCTGCGTCGGCGAGCTTGATTCCCGCGCCAGGGACCTCCGCAGACGGCAGGACGACCCAGCCGACGTCGAAGTCCTCGTTGGCGATCAGGTCGTCCACGTTGTCGTAGAGCGCGGCCCCGGGCTGGTGGATCCCAGCCTGTGCCAGCAGATCGTCATCCGAGTCCTCGCAGTATGCGACGACCTCCGCACCCTGAACGTGCTTCAGCGTCTCCAGGTAGCCAGTCCCTGCTCCCGGCTGTCCTACGTGTCCGTGGCGCATACCCACGATGGCAATCTTCAGATCGTCGCTTCCGGTCATGTCATCCTCCCCAGGATTCTGTATGGCGGCCATAGGATAGCCTGTCGGGACTGCATTGCATAGCGCCGGCCCAGGTCTTGACGAACAGTGGTGGGGCTATTTCCTGGAGGTCTACTCTGAGGTATTGGGCTACCTGAGAAGTATTCTATCGAGAAACCTCTTCTTCTTGTCGTAATTGAGGATCTCTCCGTTCTTGACCCGGTACGGCTTCAGGACAAACCGCTCAGCGCGTGGGTCCGCCTGGAGGCGGCAGAGATTGAGAAAATCCATGCCGAGCAGCGGAGGGACCTGGCTCGGCGTACCAGGCCCAATCCCAATACTACATTTCCAAGAGATGCTTCCGACGAAGAAGATGTCAGCTTGCTCTGTGTAATAGTCTTGGCGACCGCCGACACCCATGGGCTGGATAATGGAGTCTTTGTCCAGATCAGACTCTGATATACTGAGGGTTTCCAGGTTCCTGGAATGAAGGGCCGTTCTGGAGGCCCCGGTGTCAACAAGAAAGTTGATGACTGCCCCTACTTCCAGACGCGGTAATGACACGAATGCGGGCACCCATATGGAATCCCATTGGTAAACGCCCTCTATCCGCATGTGATCGACCCAAGCATCATGCTATGCGGCTCGCTGGATATATACTCGATCACACACCTTGTGGCAACGCCTTCCTTGCGGGCGGCAGATGCGGCTTCCTCAAAAGTGGCCGCGTGGCTTACGAGCTGCCCTCTATAAACTACAACCCAGCATTCCGAGTAGAGGTCCAGCCACCTCTTATAGTTGGCCATGAGGTATTCGCTGTCCTTCTTGAATTGGTCGAGAGAAGCCGTGATCTCCGCAGTATCCAACTCTTGCTGAATCATCACCGTGCACTCCTTGCAACATTCGCCACAAGCTCGGAGCTTCCCATCAACATCTCGACGAATCCTAGCGTCGGCGGGGGAGGCCGTCAAGCGTAAGACCCGTTACAAACTCGACCACGAGGATGGAAGGGACGCAGCCCAACGGCTGGCGCACACGATACCGGGGGATGTGGTAGAATAGCGGCAGCGGCCCCGACTCGTCGGGGGCGTTTTCGTGTAAACCGCATCTGAAGCCAAGAGGCCCGTCATGGAAACTCCAACTGTAACGCTCTCGCCCCGAACGGTGACGGGCAAGAAGGTCAGATTCCTCCGACGCGAGGGCATGGTTCCCGTCCACCTGTATGGACGGGGAGTTGACTCGCAGGCACTGCAGGTAGAGGCCGCCACTCTTCGTAGGGTCATTACTTCTGCGGGCGCTAACGTTCCTGTCAAGGTCAACATAAACGGGCGCGACGGCGAGGAGATCTGCTTCATCCGCGACGCCCAGCGACACCCAGTGTCGGAGGACCTGCTCCATGTCGACTTCTACCGAGTAGACGTGGACCGCGTGGTGCGTGCCGAGGTGCCGGTCATCATGGATGGCGAGGCTCCGGCCGTGCGCAATCTCGGGGGCGTGCTCCTCCAGTCGTTCAACAGCCTGGAGGTGGAAGCCCTGCCCCTGGACATGCCCGAGGCGTTCCATGTGGACGTGAGTGGGCTGGAGGACTTCGAGGCAGCCGTCAGGATCGAGGCCATACAGATCGCCCGGGAGGTCACGATACTGCGAGACGACCAGGAGGTCGTGGCCAGGGTAGCCCCGCCGAGGATCGAGGAAGAGGAGGAGGAGGTCGTCGACGAGCTGGAGGAGGGTGTCGAGGGCGAAGTCGCGGAGGGCGAAGAGGAGTCCGCCGAGGAGTCGCCCGAAGCCCAGGCCTGACACGGCATACGGCTCCCCAGCGGGCCCCTGTCGGAATAGGACCAGGATGAGGGCAGGACACAGCACAGTCGTCGAAGTCGCGGGCGTGAGGAAGAGCTACGGCGAGGCCGTCGCCGTACGCGACGTCAGCTTCACCCTGTCGCCCGGCGAGGTTCTGGGCCTTGTGGGTCCCAACGGGGCGGGCAAGACCACAACCATCCGCATGGTGCTGGACATAATCCGTCCCGACGCCGGAAGCGTACTGATTTTCGGCGAGCCGTTCAAGGACGGGCACCGCACCCTGATCGGATACCTGCCCGAGGAGCG
Organism: Dehalococcoidia bacterium; assembly: GCA_965222445.1. Lineage (GTDB taxonomy): Bacteria > Chloroflexota > Dehalococcoidia > Lucifugimonadales > CAJWER01. The sequence goes on from CBDCTY010000002.1 coordinate 749,185, forward strand.
GGGTCTCTACAGGGACCTCACCGCGGCCCGCAACCTGGAGTACTTCGGAGCACTGAAGGGACTGACCCGGGCGGATGCCAGATCGAAGGCTGCCGGCATCCTGGACGCACTGGGGATGTCCGAGCACGCCGCCAAGAAGATGTCCGAGCTCAGCCGTGGTATGGGACAGCTCATCCAGCTCGCCGCAGCCCTCCTCCACGAACCGCGTCTCATAATCCTCGACGAGCCCTTCTCCGGCCTCGACCCGGTCAATGTCCGTATGGTCAAGGACCTCCTCGACGGCATGAGGAGCAGGGGGGCCGCCATAGCCCTCAGCACCCACCAGATGAACCAAGTCGAAGAGTTGTGCGACCGCGTTCTCATGATCAACAAAGGCACGGTCGTGCTGTACGGCGCCCTGGACGAGATCCGGTCGAGCGCGGGCCGGTCGTCCATCATCGTCGAGTCGAACGGCTTCCTCGACGGACTGCCGGGAGTAGTGCGTACCCGCCGTCACGACTCATACGCGGAGTTGGCGCTCGAGCCGGGTGGAGACCATAGAGCCGTGCTCGCCGCACTGGTGGAGCGCGGCGCCGACGTCCGCAGGTTCCAGGTTGCCGCCCCGCCCCTCGAGGAGATATTCATTCAGAAGGTGGGGGCGTCCGGTGAATAGCGCCCTCACCATCGCATCCCACGAGCTCCGGACCATCTACAGCCGCCGGATATTCCAGGTCCTCACCGTGGCGTTCCCTGTGGTCGCCATGATCGCGTTCGCGGCGATCTGGTTCATCCAGACCATCGGCGGCGATGAAGCGAGCGGCCAGCCGACGAGGTTCGGCTACGTGGACATGGCCGGAGTAATCTACAGGGGCTTGGACCAGGGCAACGTTCAATACGTCCCATACCCCACCTTCGAAGAAGGTAGAGCCGACCTTCTCGCCGAGCAGATCAGGAAGCTGTTCGTCATCCCGGAGGACTACGTAGACACCGGGCTCGTCCGGAGCTTCTCCGTCGGCACGGGGCTGCAATTCGACGGCGTCGACGACACGCTGCGCAGCCTGCTGCTCGACAACCTCATCGACGAAGGAACGCCCGCCGAGCTGGCGGCTAGGCTGAAGCGCCCGGCGCGGGCCGTCCATGTCAGCCTCGACTCGGAGGGCGCCCCGAACGAAGTCAACGGCGCGCGCGTGTTCTTCTTCCTCGGCCTTGCCTTCCTGCTCTTCATGTCGATGATCTTCACGTCCGGCTTCCTGCTGCAGGGCCTCGGCCAGGAGAAGGAGAACCGCATCATGGAGGTGCTCCTCTCGTCGGTCACTCCGGCCCAGCTCATGGTGGGAAAGATTCTCGGCCTCGGGGCCGCTGGGCTGACGCAGATCGTCATCTGGATCGCCGCGGCCCTGCTCTTCATCAGGATCCTGCCCCCGCTCCTACCCAACTTCGACATCGCCCCGCCGGGCATCCCGCAGACCATGCTGGCGGTAGCGTTCTTCGTCCTCGGCTACATGCTTTTCGGAACACTCCAGGCCGGGCTCGGCGCCGTCGCCACGACGACCCAGAGCGGCCAGCAGCTCTCGCTGCTCGTGAATCTTCCCCTCATCATCCCCATATACGCTTGGTACTACATCGTCGAGAACCCGGCGTCCTGGATCACCAGGCTCCTCACGTTCTTCCCATTCACCGCACCCATCGTGGTCTTCCAGCGGCTTGGACCCGGCGCCATCGAGGCATGGGAGATCGCCGCCAGCCTTGCCATACTGGCCCTCACGGTCCTGGTGGCCGTCTTCGTCGTATCCCGAGTATTCCTGCTGAGCTACGGCAAGCTGCCAACCCTGAAGCAGCTCTGGGCCGCCCTCACGAGTCGTTAGAGAGGCGCCCTACCGCCATTCCCGAAGCCCCCTGGGCGACCCGGCAGCAACTGTTCAGCAAGAGTTGAGGGAGGGAATTAGCCTCTTCCCCCTGAGGGGGAATCACCATGGCCTTGCGAAGGCCACATAAGGGGATGAAACGGCGAGTAGCCTTCTCATGGTCACTCCTGTGTAGGCCGGAGTCCAAGGGGCCAAGGAACTGGATTCCGGCCTGCGCCGGAATGACGTTTTTAGTCTACCACGGCGCTCCGGGGCTTATTTTCATAGCAAGATTGAAGCCTGTCGTGAGCCTGTCGAAGGGATGGGGGCTCTCGGCCTGAGGGAGAGGACTCTGCTCATACCTCACGAAGACTGAACTGTTACACCCGGTAGCGGCCCAGCACCTCTTCGTTTGGCTCGATACCGAGTCCCGGCTTGTCCGGCGGGCGGACGTACCCGTCCTCGACTTGGAGGTTGTCGACCAGCATCTCAGACCTGAGTGGGTCGGTCGAGGTGCTGTAGTACTCCAGGATGAGCCCGTTGGGGATGGCCGTCATCAGGTGGATGTGGACGTCCTGCGTGCCGTGTGAGGCCAGAGGCAGGTCGTGTGACTGCGCCATCGCGGCCACCTTCATGAACTCGGTGATGCCTCCCATCACCAGCGCGTCCGGCTGAAGGATGGCGGCGCTGCGGCTCTCGATCAGGTCCCGGAACCCGTAGCGAGTGTACTCGTTCTCGCCGGTGGCGATCGGGATGGTCGTCGCCTCGGTGATCAGCTTGTGACCCCTGTAGTCGTCCGGGTTGACGGGCTCCTCGAACCAGAATATGTCGTACGGCTCCATCTTCCTCGCGATGTCTATCGCCTCGTAGTACCTGTAGGCGCAGTTGGCGTCGACCATGAGCTTGGCGTCGGGGCCTATGGCCTCTCGGACGACCCTGACCCTCTCGACGTCCTCCTTGATGGGCACGCCACCAATCTTCATCTTGACGGCGGTCGCGCCGGTCGCCAGCGCGGTCAGCATCTCCTCGGCTAGGTCCTCGAGAGTCTTACCCTCCTCGTAGTAGCCGCCCGCGATGTAGACTGGGATACGGTCGGCGAACCCGCCCAGGAGCTTGTAGACGGGCTGGCCGGCCGCCCTGCCCTTCAGGTCCCACAGGGCAATGTCGATGCCGCTGATGACGCGGGTGGTGATGCCCCTGCGGCCCACGAGCTTCGGCTGCCACATCTCGTCCCAGATGCGCTCGGTGTCGAACGGGTCCTGCCCTATCACGTACTGTTTGAGGTGGTCGAGGATCTCCCTACCGATCCCGACGGCCTGCTCCACGCCTCCGGCGAGGCCCAGCCCGGTTAGCCCCTCGTCGGTCTCGATCTTGATCACGTCGAGGCCGGCTGTCGGGTAGACGTAGCGCCCATTGCGGATGGGCTTGCGCCTGGGCCAGCGGTAGGACTCCAGTCTGACGTCGGTGACTTTCACGTTCGATCTCCTGTGCCGTCGTAGACCATCATCTGGTAGCGGCGGACCCACGTGTCCGCCTCCCTTGCGTATCGAACACCCCACAAGGGGATGCAGGGTTCGCTATGGAAGCGGCTTGGTCGTGTTGAATCACGCAGAGCGCCGCACGTTCGCCGGGTTTTCAACGTCCTCCGTCCACTTGGAAGGGTTACCGGCGATGTAGCGCCGGGCTTGGTATAGCTCATTCTCATTGCGGATAACACGTTCGTAGTAGCTTCTTTGCCACAGACGAGCCTGAAACGGCTCCCAGCCCTTCGTCTTTACACCTCGGATATATGCGTTCGTAGTCATAGTCTTGAACCACTGCATGATTTTAGGCAGGGGTTCCGCACGTTGTCCACCCGACGGGCGGACACGTGGGTCCGCCCCTACCAGCAGGATACCGTGTACGTGATTAGGCATTACTATCGACTCGTCGGAGGCGATCCAGGGGAACTTGGATTCTAGCCGAGCCCACCAGTCCCAAACCATCACTCCTGCCGCGTTCGCCTGCATCACGGAGTCAACAACCTCTCCGAATAGACAGTCTCGTCCAGAGGTAACTATGGTCAGGAAATACGCTCCAGGTGATGAGTAGTCGTAATTCGGCAGTCGAAGTCTTCGACGGTTTGGGCGTACGATCGTGTTGTGCTTCACAACGTACCTGTCACCGATTCTGTGTAGCGACCCGAACGGGTGGATTCTAGCACAGGATACGCGGTGGGGCCGCAGTTGGCGCGGGTCTAGGGCCGCGTTGTATCATGGCTCCAGGCGAGGCACGGGGATGGGTTCCCGCCCCCGACTTCTCGGGGGCAGGCTCTGCGCGGGAACGACGGTTGTGGGCGCCTTGCTGTGGGAATACGGATTAGAGCTGGAGGAGCACGAAAGTGAAGAAGCTGGTGGCGGTCGAGCCTGACAGGGTCGAAGTGGTCGAGGTGGAGACGCCGAGGCCCGCTGACGACGAGGTGCTCGTTAGGGGCGTCCGCTCGCTGCTGAGCCCGGGCTCGGAGCTGAAGCGGGTGCGCCCCTGGGACTCGCACAGCCGGAAGCGCTGGCCCAACTATGACCTGGGCTACGCGATGACCGGCATCGTCGAGGAGATTGGACCCAAGGTCGTGGGACTGGAGCCGGGCGACCGGGTGATGACCAGCGGGCACCATCAGCAATTCGTGGTGGCCAACGGGCCGCTGGTGCTGCCGGGCCCCGCAACTCCCCTGCCCGACGACATGGATTGGGACATCGCCCCGTTCACCCTGTGGAGCCGCTCGTGCATCAACTGGGTGAACCGCGCGGCGATCCGCCACCACGAGAGCGTGGTGGTCGTCGGCTGCGGGCTGGTCGGGCTGCTGATGATCATGTGGTCGAGGCTGTCGAACCCGCGGCAGATCATCGCCATCGACCTGTTCGAGCGGCGGCGCGGTCTGGCGGCGAGGGTCGGGGCCGACACCGTGCTGGACCCGGCCGAGGTGGACGTGGTGAAGGCGGTGAAGGACCTGACCGACGGAGGCGCGGACGTGACGCTCCACTGCGTCGGCGGTACGGGAGGCAAGGCCTTCGAGACGACACAGGAAGTGACACGGAATGGCGGGCGCGCGGTGCTGATAGGCCACCACTCCGACAGCCTGACCATCCTGCCCCGGAACTTCACCGGCAAGGACCTGCTGGGCGCGAGCGTCGGGTACAACCGGGACCCGCGCTTATTCCTGGACGGGATCAAGCTGATATCCGAGGGGAAGCTGCCTGTGGGCGAGATCGTGACCCACAAGGAGCCGTACACGGAGGGCCCGAAGATATACGACATGCTCATCAACTCGCCGGACGACTCGGGGGCGATTCTCCTCGAGTGGGACGTGGAGCCGTGAGGGCGGGATCGGTCCAGCTGCCGGACTCGTCGGGGCGATTCGGGCAATTCGGCGGGCGCTTCGTCCCCGAGACCCTGATGCATGCGCTCGATGAGCTGGACGGATTCTACGAGTCCGTGCGGGGCGACCGCGAGTTCGAGGAGGAGTACGCCCGGCTGCTGCGGCACTACGTCGGGCGGCCGACGCCGCTGTATCACGCGGCGAACCTGAGCGCCGATCTGGGCGGGGCGCAGATATACCTCAAGCGCGAGGACCTGGCGCACACGGGCGCACATAAGATCAACAACGCGCTGGGCCAGGGCCTGCTGGCGAAGCGGATGGGGAAGCGGCGGATCATCGCCGAGACGGGGGCCGGCCAGCACGGGGTGGCGGCCGCGACCGTGTGCGCCATGCTCGACCTGGAGTGCATCGTCTACATGGGCGAGGAGGACATCCGGCGGCAGGCCCTCAACGTGTTCAGGATGAAGCTGCTGGGCGCGCGGGTCGAGACGGTGACATCGGGGAGCCGGACCCTGAAGGACGCGATCAACGAGACCATCAGGGACTGGGTGACGAACGTCGAGACGACGCACTACATCATCGGGAGCGTGGTGGGACCGCACCCTTACCCCAAGATCGTGCGGGACTTCCAGTCGATGATCGGGCGCGAGGCGCGGGCGCAGCTCCTGTCGGACACGGGTCGGCTTCCCGACTACGCGGTGGCCTGCGTGGGCGGCGGCAGCAACGCCATCGGGCTGTTCCACGACTTCGTGGGCGACGAGAGCGTGAAACTGGTCGGCGTCGAGGCCGGCGGCGACGGGGCGGACACGGACCGGACCGCGGCGACGTTGACCTCGGGCGAGGTGGGTGTGCTGCACGGCAGCATGTCGTACCTGCTGCAGGACGGCGACGGGCAGATCCGGGAGGCGCATAGCATCTCGGCGGGGCTCGACTACCCGGGGGTCGGGCCTGAGCACAGCTACCTGAAGGAGACCGGGCGCGCCGAGTACTTCAACGTGACGGACACGCAGGCGCTGGAGGGGTTCGAGCTGCTGTGCCGGACGGAGGGCATCATCCCGGCGCTGGAGCCTGCGCACGCGCTCTACCACGTGTCGAGACTCGCGCCGACGCTGGGCCGGGACCAGGTCGTGCTGGTGGGCCTAAGCGGCCGGGGCGACAAGGACATGGGCACGGTCGTCGACGCCTTGGGCGTCGAGTAGGAGTACGCCCGACCCATCTCACCCTCGGCCCTTCGACAAGCTCAGGGCAGGCTCCAACCCTCTCCCGTCAAGGAGACCCTTGCGTAACTCTCTGAGCTGAGCAGCACAGGGGGTCGGAAACGACGCAACTGGGCGACGACGCCAGGAACCCCTCCTACATCTTCACGGAGCCAAGCGTCGGCTACCGTCTGGCAAAGCCTTGAAGAGATCACACTAGCGCATACCGGTCGCTGGCCCAGACGAGGCCGGTGGGAGGGTTCAGGTGCAGTCGGAATGGGTCTGGTGGGCCAGAGTTGACTGTAGACAGAACCATCTTCGAGTTGCTGTTTACTATAGCGCGGTAAGCACCTTGCCACGATGCTCGAACGGTTTGGGTTGCCCACACCTGATTAGGCGACATCGACATCCTCTCCGCCGACGTTGGACTGATCGCCGGAGCGCTCGCCGTCACAATGGCAATAATCGGACACCACTTCAGGACTCTTGTGATAGGGTTTAAGGCTGAGGAGAAAGATGACCTACGCAGACTACTTCAAGAAGGCGACGGGGTTCGATCCGTACCCGTACCAGACTAGGCTCGCGGAGGGCGATGGCCAGTTCTCGCTCCTACGAGTCCCGACGGGAGCGGGCAAGACGGAGGCTGCCATCCTGGGATGGCTGTACCGGCGATCCGGGCACTCGGACGAGGCCGTGCGCGATTCCACGCCCCGCCGACTGTTCTACTGCCTGCCGATGCGGACGCTGGTGGAGCAGACAGTGGAGCGGGTCGAGAAGTGGCTTGCGAACCTGGGCATGGCGGACGACGTCGGGGTCGTCACTCTCATGGGCGGGGAGCCGCGCAGCCAGTGGTACCTGCACCCCGAAAGGCCCTGCATCGTCGTGGGGACTCAGGACATGCTTCTGTCCCGCGCCCTGAACCGCGGCTACGGCATAGGATACAACATGTGGCCCGTGGAGTACGGCCTGCTGAACAACGACTGCCTCTGGGTGATGGACGAGGTGCAGCTCATGGCGAACGGCCTGCCTACGTCCACACAGCTCGCAGGGCTGCGCGGTGAACTGAAGACCTTCGGCCCCGCCCAGAGCATGTGGATGTCGGCGACCGCCCGCCCCGGCTGGCTTGCCACGATAGACCACGAGGAGCCCAATGAGGGGCAGGTCGTCAAGCTCGGTCGCGACGACTTAGCGGACCTTCGACTGAGTAAGCGCCACAATGCCAGGAAGGTCGTGACGGAAGCTCCCGTCACGAGCGGCAAGAGCTACACCCGCGACATGGCTGGACTCATTGTAAGGAAGCATGAGCCGGGCACGCTGACGCTGGTGATAGGCAACACGGTCGAGCGGGCGCAGGAAGTGCACAAGGCGCTGACGAATCCTCGCAGCAAGGTCTCGCTAGACGCTGATGCAGTACTGGTGCACTCGCGCTTCCGTGAGAAGGATCGAAAGAAGAAGAACAGGGTCATTACCGAGAAGCCTGAAGGGGCTGGGCTCGTCGTCGTGGCGACGCAGGCGGTCGAGGCGGGGGTGGACATATCGGCGCGGACGCTGATAACGGAGCTTGCGCCGTGGGCGTCGATGGTGCAGCGGTTCGGGAGGTGCAACCGCGAGGGCAAGTACGAGCGGGGCGACGTCCTGTGGGTGGACGTGGACAAGGACACGGCTCCATACGAGGCGGAGGACGTTGACAACGCCCGCTCAATCATGGAGTCCCTGGAAGACAAGTCCGTTGGGCCTGCCGCGCTCGAAGACCTGGGTGACAGGATGAGGGACGCCGACCACCGCGCCGTCATTCGCAGGCGCGATGTGGTGGGCCTGTTCGACACCACGCCCGACCTGTCGGGAAGCTACTTGGACGTGTCGCAGTACGTCCGGGGGACGGAAGAGACGGGCGTGTCGGTGTTCTGGCGAGAAGAGCCAGCCGAGGATGCGCCGAAGCCGTGGCATAGCGAGACCGTGAACGTGCCGATTGGCAGCACGAGGGGCGGTCCCAAGGGAATAAAAGACTACTTGGAGGGCGAGCGCGCGGCTTGGAGGTGGGATTTTCTGGATAGCGTGTGGAGGCGGATTCAGCCGTGGGAGATATACCCCGGCATGACGTTGATGCTGGACGCGAACCACGGCGGATATGACCCCGATACGGGATGGGACACTTCCAGCAAAGAGCCTGTTGCTGTCATACAGGAAGACGGGGAGCCGGAGGACGGCCAGGGGTCGGAACCCACCAACACGCAGAAGAAGCCCGTGACGCTGAGCGATCACTCCCGTCACGTCGAGCATGAGGCAGAGGTGATACTCGATTCGTTGTCGGAGGAGATTGCCGAGGCGGAGATCCGCGACGCCGTTTCACTGGCGGCGCTGTACCATGACGTGGGCAAGGCGCACTGTGTATTCCAAGAGATGCTGCGAAAGGGGTGCGGGGAGATGCTCGACAAGGAGAAGCTTTGGGCGAAGAGTCCGGGCAACGGGAAGTTCGATGGGGATCGGCGACACTTCCGACACGAGCTCGGGAGTGCGCTGGCGGTGCTGAAGCACGCGGAATTGCCAGAGGGCGAAACGCGAGACTTGGCGGCGTACCTAGCGGCGGCGCATCACGGCAAGGTGAGACTCGGCATAAGGTCGCTGCCAGGGGCGCGAATTAACAATAGGGACAGCAACCCGGATGCGGACAAGCTGCTGGGGTATCCGGTATCGGAGCCGGAGACGCTGCCTGAGGTGGACTTGGGCGAGGGGCTGCGTGTCCCCAAGACGACGCTGGACATGTCCATCGCACAAATGGGAATAGGCGAAGGCGAGCGGCGGTCGTGGCTGGACAGAAGTCTGGCGCTCTTGGAGCGGCTCGGCCCGTTCAGGCTGGCGTACCTGGAGGCGATAGTGCGGGCCGCGGACATGCGGGCGAGCCGGGGTGAGCAGGAGGCGGCGAAGTGAGCCACGTACTGGAGTTGCACGGCTGTGCTCCCGATCCGCTGATGGCCTACCTGAAAGCGCTGGGCATATTCCGCCTGGTGGCCGAACAGCAGGACAAGGACGCCCGCGCCTGGTGGGAGAACGACACCTTCATGCTAAAGTCTGCGCTCGACAGGGATACGCTGGTGGAGTTCTTCTTGGAGGAATACAAGCCGACGCCCATCGTGTCGCCGTGGAATGGCGGGAGCGGGTTTTATCCGAAGGACAACTCAAAGGCCATGGACGCCATTCTGGAACTGGAGTCGCCGAGATTCCAACTGTGGAACGCGGTGGTCCCGATAGCCAGGAAGATCGTGTCGAGTGGTGAAAGGATCGACAAGAAGAAACTCAAGGAATGGACACTCGCTCAGTGTCGGGCCGAGTTTCCTGACGATGTTTTGGACTGGCTTGACGCAGCGTATGTCCTTACCGCCGGCGGTCCGAAGTTTCCGCCTCTGCTCGGTACCGGAGGCAACGACGGGCGGCTGGAGTTCAGCAACAACTTCATGCAGAACGTCGTCTCGGCTTTGAATATCGACGAGCGTCGCAATGGTGAAGCAATCGCTCGGAACCGGCTCACCGCGGCCCTGTTCAAAGAGGGTTCTCCAGAGCTTATGAAGAAGCGGTCGACGGGGTTCTACAATCCAGGCGGCGTCGGGGGGGCCAACGCATCCGTAGGATTCAACGATGAAGCGTTGACGAATCCTTGGGACTACGTCTTCATGTTCGAGGGAACTATGATGTTCGCCGGGGCTGCCGCCCGCAGGCTGTCGTCGCAGGCATCATCCAAAGCGGTGTTCCCGTTCACCGTGGACAACTCCGCCGCCGGCTATGGGACGTCCGCGGATGCCGAGTACGGTGACTCTTCAAGGGCGGAGTTCTGGGCGCCGCTATGGGGCCGACCTGCCAATCTTCAGGAATTGAATCACCTGGTGTCGGAGGGACGCGCCCAGATGGGCCGGAGGCAGGGAACGAACGGCACGGACTTCGCACGAGCGGTTGCCGGCCTAGGTACAGAGCGCGGCATTTCGCAGTTCGAGCGGTATGGATTCATGGTGCGGAACGGGTTGTCGTACTTGGCCGCCCCGTTGGGCCGATTCTACACCCCGAACGATACGGATATGGTGAAGCGGGCCAATCTCGCTAACGTGCTGTTCGACCTGGATGGCTGGTTGGACAGGCTTAGACGCAACGCGTCCGGCAGCAGGACGCCGGCCGGCCTCCGTACGGTGTTGAGGCAAGTGGAGGGGGCCATCATCGAGTTCTGCCAGCGAGGGAGAGAGCGCGACTTGCAGGACGTGCTTGTCGGTGTGGGGCGCGCCGAGCGGTGGTTGTCAAATTCCGGGTTGCGGGAGAATGTGCGACCACTCAATCTTTCGAGCGACTGGGTTGGTCATGCCGATGACAACTCTGCCGAGTTCAGACTGGCCCGCGCCATGGCGTCGATCCTCCACGAGCCGATACAGGGAGAACGCAAGGTCGGACCTATCAGGGAGAACCTGGAGCCCGTGAACACGAGCAGAGGGATTTCATGGCACGGTGACAGCACTTCCTTCGTCTGGAATGCTGGCGACCCCCTCGCCAACATGCTTACCGTGCTTGAGCGCCGCTGCCTCGATGCGCGAATGCAGACCCTGGATCACCCCCACGCACCCCTGAAGTCCGCATATTCAGCCCAACTAGACGACATCATACCGTTCCTGAACGGAGACGTGGATGTTCAGCGCGTTGCAGACTTGGCCCTGCCGCTTTCGTTCGTGCGCTATTGGCATCACCAAGAAGGAGAGAATCCGCAACAGAACGGGCCCCTCAATGCGCCGTCCGGTTTGCCGGCTGCGTACGCGGCGATGAAGTTGACGCTACTGGCTGGCAAGTTCAATGCGGACCTGGGCATCTCGATGGAGCCGTCCATGCTGGCAATGCTGCGTGCGGGTAGAGTCAAGGACGCCTATCGGGTAGCGTATCGTCGTCTCACGGCTTCGGGGCTACGGCCCATGTCCGACAAGCCGGGCATACCCGACAGGTCCGACATGGGCCGTAGCCTAGCGGCAGCGTTGCTGTTCCCGTTGCACGAGAGTGCATACAATGCCCTCGCCGAACGCGCCTTGCAGCAAACTCGCTGACAACGAGACAAGTTCGTAGGAACAAGACCCATGGAGGTTCGAGACATGATGATTGCTTGGAAGCTGCTAGACGACCAGCCACGGCTCCTGATGGAGGCCCACCTGAAGCCCATACAGGGCATGCGGTTCCAGCCGACGGGCTTTCCTGACCTGGGCGCCGCCACGTATGAGGCTCCCAATGGCAACGGTAAGGTCGATATGGTGCTGGTGGAGTCGGCACAGTCGATGGCAAATCGGCTTGAAGCCGTCTGTTGGGACGAGGCAAGCGGCTCGCCGCATTCAGCACTCGCGGGGATGCCATATGTGTCGGTGAATCTGTGGGACAGCGGTGACGCCACCAATTCGATCCTGGAGGCCCACAGGCTCAATTCGCCGTACATCATGCGCGACGAAGGCTTCGCGGACACGCTCCGCGCCAAGGCTGGGATGCCGGGCCGGAAGGAGAAGGAAGAGGTGGGCGAATTCAATCGCGCCGCCCTTGCTAAGGCAGCGTTCAAGTATGATCCAGGCTCGGTGCTGCACGGAGTGTTCTTGGAGAAGCTGCTTGGTCTTGCTCGCCTTCAGCGATGCCTATCCGGGTTCATAGAGGCTCATAATTCCGATGTCGCCGACAGCGGCGGGGTCAAGAACGATCGGATTGCCCCCGCGCCAACGTCACTGAACCAGATCGGATTGAAGGTCAGTGCTGCGGAAGGATACGGCAACGTCCCGTTCCACCGAACGGAGTACACTGCCGAATGCATCACGGCCTACTTCAACCTGGACCTGGCGCAGATTTTAGCCTACGGCTTGGGGGAGAGCGCTGAGCGGTTCCTCATTACGCTGGCGCTGTGGAAGGTACGGAAGTTCCTGGAGACTGGCCTGCGGCTGCGGACGGCCTGCGACCTGGACATGGTGGACGACCTCGAGGTGACGCGGCCAGGCGGGTTCGATGTGCCGCCTACGTCGGAACTGGAGGCCGCCCTGTCCGGGCTGATACAGGCGTGCGCCTCGGATGGACTGTTCGCGGACCCGCCGGTCACGGAGCTCACCTTCAGCAAAGGGAAGTAGCCGGACATGCTCGCTATCAGGTTCACGTTCACGGCCAACCGCTACCACGCGACCCAGTGGGGTAGGCACGTCAACGAGGGCGTCCCCGAGTGGCCGCCGTCGCCGTGGAGGATACTGCGCGGGATCGTCGCCACATGGCGGCGCACGCTGCCGGACATTCCGCCTGCCCGAGTCGAACCCATACTTTCTGCGCTGGCGTCGGAGTATCCGAAGTTCCACCTGCCCCCGGCGTCCACGGGACATACTCGTCACTACATGCCTTACAACGAGGGGACGAGAGAGCGAACAACGCTGGTGATAGACTCGTTCGTCGCCATAAAGCCAGGCGCTCCCCTCTTCGCCGTTTGGCCGAATGTGGAGTTGGACACACAGCAACGGAGTGACCTGGAGCGCATCCTCCACAACATGCCGTACTTGGGACGCGCCGAGTCGTGGGTGGATGCCGAGCTCACCCCGGAGCGTCCCGAGCCCAACTCCTACGCGCTGGACAATGGCGCGCTTCCGGACTTGGAAGTGGTCCGGGCGCTTGTCCCTCACAGGCACATTGGGCTGAAGGACTTGGAGGTGGAGACGTCTACTCTCCGGGGCGACGGGCGCATAGACCCGGAAGGGGCACACTGGTATCCGTATGTCCGCAGGCGCGACTGCTTCACGGCGTTCCGAACCGCGCAGCCACGGCAACCGGCTCGCGGCGAGGGGGCCACCGTAGTCCGGTTCGCGCTGTCTGGCAAGGTCTTGCCGATGGCTTTCGACACTCTGCGGTGGGGCGAGGTGGCACGGCAGGCCGCGATGTCCCAGTACGGCAGTCAGAACGGCGGAGCAACATCCGAAGCCCTGTCAGGGAAGGACAAATCAGGAAAGCCTCTACAGGGACACCCGCACGCTTTCTATTTGCCCACGGACGATGACGGCGACGGGCGCCTCGACCATCTTACGGTCTGGGCGCCGGGTGGCCTGGACGAAAAGGAGTTCTTGGCCGTTGTTTCGGTGCGGGAGCTCAATCGAGGCGGTGGGCGCGACCCGCTTCAGTTGGCGTACCAAGCGCGCGGAAGTGAGGAGGATTTCGTTGGCGTATCGGCCCTGTTCGACAAGAGTAAACGGTGGCGGTCACTGACTCCTTACGTTCTCACGCGTCATCGCAAGCGCGATTCGGACAGCCCTGGGGAGCAGATCGAACGCGAGATCGCCCTTCGCTGGCCTGACAGAAGGCTCAGGTCTGCGAGGCTGAAAGGCCCGCGAACGCGGATAGAGCCTATACAGTCGGGAAGTTCGCATGGGTTCAGGCCGTTTGACTTCTTCACGTACCGGCAAGGCGGAGGGTCCAACGCGGGCGGAGCTTTCAACTTCGAGCTGGAGTTCGAGGAGTCGGTCCGCGGCCCCATCGCCCTCGGTTTCGCTTGCCACTACGGCCTGGGGCTTTTCGTCCCATCTCGTGATTAGCGAACTGCGCCCACCACGAATCCCGGTGAAAGCATGTCCTAAAGCGGCTTGAAGGAATCGGGGCGGCGCTTTCATACTATGTCCTGGTGCGGATTGTATGGGGACGTGTGGAGGCGCCGATGCGCAGGACGTATATCGTCTGCTATGACATTGCAGACCCCAAGCGTCTCAGAAACGTCTTCAAGAAGATGCGGGCGTGGGGCGACCACCTCCAATTCTCGGTCTTCGAGTGCCAGCTCAGGAGCGTGGACCTAGTACGCCTGCGGGCTGATCTGGCCGAAATTATAAACCACGACAAGGACCAGGTGCTGTTCGTCGATCTGGGCCCCTCCGAGGGTCGCGGCGACCGAGTGATAACCGCCCTCGGCAAGCCCTACGTTCACATAGACGCGCCGCTCATTGTCGTCTAGCATGGGAGGCGGTACGATGGACGTTCGGCGGCGCTCATTTCCGCACCTTAACAACCGAATAGCCGGAAGGCAGGGGAGGACGGGAGAATGACCGCTCAGCCTGCCGTCGAAACGCCTGCCCGCCGTTCATTGCCCGACTACCTGCCCGCGCGGATGATCAACGAGCATGTCTACTGCCCTCGCCTGTTCTACTTCGAGCAGGTGGAGGGCGTGTTCGTGGACAACGAGCATACGGTCGAAGGCTCGGTCCAGCACAAGCGTGTCGACAAGGAGGGCAAGTCGGCCCCCAGGCCGGAGGAAGAGTCTGAAGAGCCGGTGGTGGTACGCTCGATCACCCTGTCGTCGGAAGAGCACAAGGTGATCGCCAAGCTGGACTTGGCGGAGTTTGACGGTGGGAAGGCCACGCCGGTCGATTACAAGCACGGCCGCCCGATGAAGTCGGACGATGGCGTGGGTGTCTGGCCGAGCGACCGCGTCCAGATGGCCGTCCAGGGGCTGGTGCTGCGAGCCAACGGCTACCGAAGCGACGAGGGCGTGGTCTTCTACCACGAGACACGGCAGAGGGTGCGGGTCCGGTTCGACGACGAGACGATGGGCTGGGCTGAGAAGGCGATTGCCGAAGCGTGGGAGACGGCGGCGACTACCGAGATACCTCCGCCGCTGGTCGACTCTCCCAAGTGCCCCGGCTGCTCCCTGGTCGGCATCTGTATGCCGGACGAGACTTGGAATCTGCGTTCGCACGACGGCAATGGCGGGTCGGGTCAGTTAAAGATGTTCGAGACCGGCCCAAGTGTCCCAGACATTCCCCAGGAGAAAGCGACTAGGCTGCTCGTGGCCCCACGAGCGGAGCTGCGGCCCCTCTACCTGAACTCTCCGAAGCTGCGGGTCGGCAAGTCCGGGGGCGTCCTGCGCATCAAAGAAAGGGACAAGGTGGTGCAGGAGGCCCGC
Source organism: Dehalococcoidia bacterium (assembly GCA_965222445.1). GTDB lineage: Bacteria > Chloroflexota > Dehalococcoidia > Lucifugimonadales > CAJWER01. The sequence continues at coordinate 764,476 of CBDCTY010000002.1, forward strand.
ATCAACGAGATATGCCAGGTCAACCTGATGGGGGCCGTGCAGATCAGCACCCAGGCCGTGCAGGAGCTATGCCGGGAGGAGAAGCCGATCTGCTACTTCTCGCAGGGCGGCTGGTTCTACGGCGTGACGACGGGTCTGGGCACGAAGAACGTGTTCCTGCGCCGGGCGCAGTTCCGCCTTGCAGAGGAGGAGTGGTTCTGCCTGCGTCTCTCCAGGAGGCTGGTGTCGGGCAAGATTCGCAACCAGCGTACGATGCTGCTGCGGAACCACATTGAGCCGCCTGAGTCGGACATGCGAGAGTTGAAGCGCATCGTCGGACGCGCCGAGGCGGCGGAGTCGCTGGACGAGCTGCTGGGCCTGGAGGGCTGGGCGGCACGGATATACTTCGGGCTGTTCGCGGGAATGGTGAAGCGTGAACGCGATGGGGAGGTCGAGGAGGGATTGTCTTTCGACTTCGCGGCGCGGAATCGGAGACCGCCGCGCGACCCGGTGAACGCGCTGTTGTCACTCGGCTACAGCCTGCTGGCCAAGGATCTCACCGTCGCCTGCTACGCTGTCGGCTTCGATCCGATGATTGGATTCTATCATCAGCCCCGTCACGGCCGTCCCGCCTTGGCGTTGGACCTGATGGAGCCGCTTCGCCCGTTGATTGCAGACTCAGCGGTGCTGAGCGCCGTGAATACGAAGATGGTCTCGGAGCGTGACTTCGTGACGGCGGGACAAGCCGTATCGCTTACACCTGGAGGACGGAAGGGCTTCTTCCGTGCCTACGAGTCCCGCATGGAGACGCTTGTAACGCACCCGTTCTTCGGATACCGTGTCAGCTATCGCCGACTGCTGGAAATACAAGCGCGCCTGCTTGCCAAGACCTTGCAGGGAGAACTGGGTGAGTACCCGGTTTTCGTGACGCGATAGGGCTGCGAGCAGCGAGGCGGCGTCCAGACCCCAAGGAGCGCTCGCGCTCCCATAGGCAAGGCGCCTACTGGAGGGAGGATGTCCGATAGACGCTTCGAAAACCACCCAGCTCTACGTGCCGCTCGCGTAGGGCCGTCGCGGGGCGGAGCCCAAGGCAGCGAGAGCGCAAGCCACTATCCGCGACCTGACGGTCGCGGCCCCATTGAAGCACGAGGTCGCCCTGTCCACCGGATGCCAGCATTTCGAACTATCCGCGACCTGACGGTCGCGGCCCCATTGAAGCGCGGGAGTAGCAGGATTCCCCGTAGCCATCCCAGAATCTATCCGCGACCTGACGGTCGCGGCCCCATTGAAGCGACGTGGATTGACGGGACTGCGAATGGGTCACCTATCACTATCCGCGACCTGACGGTCGCGGCCCCATTGAAGCTCGCCGGTGTGGGCGGTCCCTACTCGACCGCTTGGCTATCCGCGACCTGACGGTCGCGGCCCCATTGAAGCGGGGCGCACGTTGTCGTTCAAGTAGGGCTGACCGACTATCCGCGACCTGACGGTCGCGGCCCCATTGAAGCATACAGGCCTGTCTCTATCCGCTTGATTATCACGTCACCTATCCGCGACCTGACGGTCGCGGCCCCATTGAAGCGTCATTCTGTTCCTCCTTGCTGTCGGCCGTCTAGACGTCTATCCGCGACCTGACGGTCGCGGCCCCATTGAAGCCTGCTGACGCTCCCCACGGACGGCGTGCTGGAGAGCGGCCTATCCGCGACCTGACGGTCGCGGCCCCATTGAAGCCGGCACGTCGATGGTCCAGAATACCTCACTGCCTCGGGCTATCCGCGACCTGACGGTCGCGGCCCCATTGAAGCAACGAGTTGCGCGTTGTGATCACGCCGCTTGTTGGCGTCCTATCCGCGACCTGACGGTCGCGGCCCCATTGAAGCCGAGCTGCTGGAGAGCGTTAGGACGGCGAACGGGGTTGCTATCCGCGACCTGACGGTCGCGGCCCCATTGAAGCGATGTACTTCTCGGAGACTCTCACGCCGTCTCCCTCTACTATCCGCGACCTGACGGTCGCGGCCCCATTGAAGCACGTGCTGCTCGTCGAACCCCCCGGCAGCAGACGTCGCAGATATTACTACGTGGTCGCCAGTACGTGGGACAGTCGTTTACTCAAACTGCGCACGATTCCCAATACGCCAACTGAGTACCCGACGTGGAGATCACTTTGGTGTGAAGAGGATTTGAGGGGAGTGGATTCCGCATTCCGTAGTTTCGGGGTCCCCGATAACGGTGACCTTCGGCTCGGCGTTGAGAACGCTAAGCAAGTTGGTGGTCACCGTCACCAGGATAAAAGAAGCATCAGTTGTCCCTCCCCCCTTGTGGTATGAGGACAGTATAGCACGTTGGATATTCTGACCGCAGCGAGCTGCATCACGCGACGGTGACCTCAAGCCCGACCCGGCTGACAAGTTGGCAAGGTCGATTGCCGGGTCCCTGGTCAAATTCACATGCCGCTGGAGACAGACTACAATAAGGTACCACCTGAGGAGCTGGGTAGGTACAAACCCCCGTAGTGGTCTCGCCACCCGCTGTCAATCGGATAGGTGATATCCGCGTATGTCGGTATCCGTTTGTGCCCATGACACCTGTAGCGCAGCCGGAGACGTTCGGCTAGGAACCTGTCACTCGACTTCCCCTACGTGGGAGTGGCACAATGTAGTCTGTGAGGTCCCTCATGGAGAATCGCTTCTTCGAACAACCCATACTCAACTCCCCTTACGAGTACCCTGCGAAGCACTGGGAGCTTGATGATCAGGGCCAGCCGACCCAGCAGATCATCGAGAACCGGCGCGGCGCGGAGTTCATCACCCCCATCCCAAAGCCCAGGAAGCGAAGGGCGGATAAGCATCAGCAAGCATTCGTCATCGATGAGGGCAAGGGGCTGTCCACGCAGGAGCAGCAGTACGACGTCACGGCGATGGTGAATGAGATTCGCCGTCAGGTCGACCAGTGGAGAGAGCTGCGCAACCCCAACGACTGGCGCGTCACGCCCGAAACCGCTCGCCTGCTCCAGCATTGGCGACACCACGACTTCAGCGACATCCAGCCCTTCTTCTGCCAGGTAGAGGCGGTTGAGACGGCTATTTGGCTGACCGAGGTTGCGCCCAAGTCCGGGCAGGTCGGAAGGCGTCTCCTCGACCGCCTCGCCAACGCCAATAACGACGCCAACCCGGAGTTGTCGCGCCTGGCGCTGAAGCTGGCCACCGGCGCGGGCAAGACCACCGTCATGGCCATGATCATCGCATGGCAGACCATCAACGCCGTCCGGCACCCGAACAGCAGGCGCTTTACGCGGGGCTTCCTGGTAGTGGCACCGGGCATTACGATCAAGGATCGGCTGCGCGTGCTTCTGCCCAACGACCCGGACAGCTACTATGCCAGTAGGGAGCTGGTGCCCAGGGACATGCTCGCGGACATCGAGCGTGCTAGGATCGTCATCACCAACTTCCACGCACTCATGCTGCGTGACCGTATGGAGCTTTCGAAGGGCGGGCGCGCGCTCCTACAGGGCCGGGGGGCCGAGTTGGATACAGTGGAGACCGAGGGTCAGATGGTCCAGCGCGTCATGCCCGATCTCATGGGTATGAAGAACATCTGGGTGCTGAATGACGAGGGACACCACTGCTACCGCCACAAGCCAGGCGAGGACGTAGAGGGCACTCTGAAAGGCGACGATAGGAAAGAGGCCGAGAAGAACAACGAGGCCGCCCGCGTGTGGATATCAGGGCTGGAAATCGTCAAGCGCAGGACCGGCGTCAGGCAGGTTGTCGACCTGTCAGCGACTCCCTTCTTCCTGCGAGGCTCCGGCTATGCCGAGGGCACCCTGTTTCCTTGGACGGTGAGCGACTTCTCGCTCATGGACGCCATCGAGAGCGGCATCGTCAAACTGCCCCGCGTGCCGGTGGCTGACAACATCCCAGGCGGCGACATGCCCAAGTACCGAGTACTGTGGGAGACCATCCGCGGTGACATGCCCAAGAAGGGCCGGGGCGCAGCTAAGGGGGCTCTCGACCCACTTAGCCTGCCGGTGCAGCTCCAGACCGCTCTGGAAGCCCTCTATGGGCACTATGAGAAAACCTACGAGTCCTGGGACAAGGAAGGAATAACCGTCCCGCCCTGCTTCATAGTAGTCTGCAACAACACCTCCACTTCCAAGCTGGTCTACGACTACATCTCCGGCTTCCACCGTGAGAACGAAGACGGGTCCAAAACCCTGGAACAGGGACGACTTGCCCTGTTCCGAAACTTCGATGACTACGGCAACCCGTACGCCGTACCCCGCACGGTCTTGATAGACAGCGAGCAGATCGAATCCGGCGATGCGCTGGACAGGAACTTCCGCGAAATGTCCGCCGATGAGATCGAGCGCTTCCGTAGGGAGAGGGTGGCGCGCACAGGCGACGCCCGCGAAGCAGAGAACATCACCGACCATGACCTTCTCAGGGAGGTGATGAACACGGTTGGCAAGGAGGGCCGCCTTGGTCAATCCATCCGCTGCGTCGTGTCCGTCTCCATGCTCACCGAGGGTTGGGACGCCAACACCGTCACGCACGTTCTTGGTGTGCGGGCATTCGGGACTCAGCTTCTGTGCGAGCAAGTCATTGGCCGCGCCTTGCGCCGACAGTCATACGAGCTCAACGACTGTGGTCTGTTCGATGTCGAGTACGCTGATGTGCTCGGCGTACCGTTCGACTTCACGGCGAGGCCCGTAGTCGTTAAGCCCCAGCAGCCTCGCCAGACGGTTCAGGTCAAGGCAGTACGGCCCGAACGGGATCGTCTCGAAATCCGGTTCCCCAGGGTCTCGGGCTATCGTACCGATCCGCCGAGGGAAGAGCTCGCAGTGGAGTTCACGGACGACTCACGCCTCGTGCTAACGCCGGAGCTGGTAGGGCCATCGACGACAAGGAACGAGGGCATCATCGGCGAAGGCGTCGATCTCAACTTGGTGCACACCGGGGATCTCAGGCGCTCAACCTTGCTGTTCCACCTAACTCAGCGACTGCTCTACACCAAGTGGCGTGACTCAAACGAAGACCCCAAGCTGCATCTCTTCGGCAGACTCAAGGGCATCGTCAGACAATGGGTGGACGGCTACTTGGTCTGCAAAGGCGGGACCTATCCAGCCCAGCTCATGTACCAGGACTTGGCGGACAGGGCGTGTGAGATCATCACGGCCGCCATCACCAACAATCGCGCCAATGGGTATCCCGTGAAGGCGCTGCTTGATTCATTCAACCCGACCGGCTCGACTGCTCACGTGAACTTCAGCACGTCCAAGCCGAGCCACTGGGAAACGGACTCTCGCAAGTGTCACGTGAACTGGATCGTCCTCGATAGCGACTGGGAGGCGGAGTTCTGCCGGGTGGCCGAGGCTCACTCCAAGGTGAGGGCTTACGTCAAGAATCACAATCTGGGCCTAGACGTGCCGTACCGCTCCGGCTCCACTTCACGCACCTACATCCCCGACTTCATCGTCCAGGTAGACGACGGATGTGGGGAAGACGACCCTCTTAACCTTGTCGTTGAGATCAAGGGCTACCGGAACGAGGACGCCAAGGCGAAGAAGCTCACCATGGAGACGTACTGGGTCCCCGGCGTGAACAACCTTCGCCAGTACGGACGGTGGGCCTTCGCAGAGTTCACGGACGTTTACGACATGGAAGCCGGGTTCGACGGCCTGGTACAGAGGTTTGTGGGGGGATCCGGCATTCCGGACTACAGCGCTCTCAGCGCCAAGGAGTTGCTCGCGTCCTGCCCCATTGACGAGGAGTACTTGGTCCGGCCTCGCGAGTTCCCGAGAGAGATCGATTTTTGACGTATCTGCTCGATACCAACGTGATCTCGGAGCTACGCAAGGGCGACCGCTGTGACGCCAACGTGACGGCTTGGTACGCAGGGGTGGAGGAAACTGACATATTCCTTAGCGTATTGGTGCTTGGTGAGTTGCGCAGAGGCATTGAGCGGATACGGAGGCGTGATCCGCAGCAGACCGTCGTTCTGGAACGCTGGCTCGAAGAGACCGCTCTGAGGTTCGCCGGTCGGATAATGCCCGTCGACGACATGATTGCCGAACTCTGGGGGAGAACATACTATGTGCGCAACGCCCCAGTGGTCGACGGCCTGCTGGCTGCCACCGCCATGGCGCATGATATGACCCTTGTAACTCGTAATGTCTCGGACGTTGAAGGGTTGAGTGTACGAGTGCTCGACCCTTTCAGCGGAAACGACAACTCGCACGAACTAGTCCAATAGAGAGGGCAACCACTTTCATGCCCAGAGGACGAGCCAAACAGCCCAAGTCAGTCGAGACCCTCACTCACGACGAGGCCCGGCGCAGCAACCTGCCATCCGCCGAGCACCAGCCTCTCATGCGAGAGGAGGAGCAGAGCGCCGTTCGCGTGGCCTACGAGCGGCGCAGCCGGGACCTCGACCCGCAGCTCGTGTGGCGGGGCAAGGACGAGCAGGACTCGGCGGACCTGGAGGTCAACGTCCCGCCGCTGTACATCCAGGAGCGGGTCCACCCGAAGGTCTTGGTCGACGACCTGATGCGGCAAACCGCCAAGCGGCGGGAGTCGGAGAGCGAAAGCCGACAGCAGGGGTTCGCGGACCTGTTCGCCGACTTCAACGGCCTGCCGTCCGAGGATGCCAAGACCGAGTTCTACCAGCACGACGCCAACTGGTCGAACCGCATGATCCTCGGCGACAGCCTGCAGGTGATGGCGTCGCTCGCCGAGCGCGAGGGACTGCGCGGGAAGGTGCAGTGCATCTATGTCGACCCGCCATACGGCATCCGTTTTGGTTCAAATTTCCAGTGGTCTACGACCAGCAATGTGGTACGTGATCGGATAGAACACGTCACCCGAGAACCCGAACAAGTTAAGGCATTTCGCGACACTTGGCGTGATGGGATCCATTCCTATCTAACCTATCTGCGAGAAAGATTGACCCTTGCGCGAGACTTGCTTTCTCCATCGGGTTCGATCTTTGTTCAGATAGGGGATGAGAATGTCCATCTTGCAAGATCCCTGCTCGACGAAGTATTCGGCAGCACCAACTTCGTCTCCCAAATCGCCTTCAGGACGAAGATTCCCCTCAATCCCCGCTATGTGGGCAACTTAGTAGATCACTTGCTGATGTACGCACGAGATTTTGAGTCCTTGAAGTTTCGCAGAATCTTCTCTAGGCGAGACATAGACAATAGTTCCTTCAGATATGCTGAGACGCAGCTTGGCCAGGTGGTCACTGCCAGCGACGATTCTAACGGCGTGTTAGATGGGCGTCGGCTGGCATCACTGGACCTCATGGCATCCGGTTACACAGAGAGTTGCCACTTTGACTTCTCGTTGGAAGGAAGACGTTTTTCCCCACGCCGTACGAATAGCTGGAAAACAACTCCGGCAGGGATGAATAGGTTGGTCAAGGCCAACCGTCTCCATCTCTTTGGGCGAACACCACGATACAAACAGTTCTTTGATGATTATCCAGTAATGGAGTTGCCTAATTTCTGGAGTGATACACAGGGGGCCTCCGGGAAGACTTTCGTTGTTCAAACTGCGACGAAGGTAATCGAACGCTGCATCCTAATGACTACCGATCCCGGCGACCTTGTACTCGACCCCACGTGTGGCTCAGGAACCACGGCCTACGTGGCTGAGCAGTGGGGGCGTCGCTGGATTACCATCGACACATCGCGGGTCGCTCTTGCTCTGGCGCGCACCCGGGTCATGGGCGCGCGCTATCCCTACTACCTGCTGGCCGACAGCCCGGATGGACAGCTTAAGGAGGCCGATCGCTCGCATCGCGCTCCGTCGGAGATGCCCACAGATGGAGACATCCGGCAAGGGTTCGTCTATGAGCGGGTGCCCCATGTCACGATTGGCTCTATCGCCAACAACGCGGGGATTGACGTTATCTGGGAGGCCGCCCAAGAGGACATGGACCCCCTCAGAGTGAAGTTGAACCGCGTGCTCGGCGCATCGTGGGAGGAGTGGGAGATTCCCCGCGATGCTGATGAGACTTGGCCGGATGAAGTAAGGAGCCTCCACGCCCAGTGGTGGGACCGACGCATCGCCCGTCAGAAAAAGATCGACGCCTCCATCGCCGCCAATGCCGACTACGAGTACCTGTACGATAAACCTTACGAGGATCGTGGCAAGGTACGCGTCGCGGGGCCATTCACTGTCGAGAGCATATCCCCGCACCGTGTCCTTGGAGTGGACGAGAACGGTGACATCGTCGCGGAGTCGTCCAACGGGTACGGGAGCGAGTACGACTTCGCCCAGGTCATTCTCGCCAACTTGAGTACCTCTGGCGTCCAGCAGGCCCATAGAGAGGACAGGATAGAGTTCACGTCAGTGGCACCCTGGCCGGGGCGGCTGGTTTGTGCCGAGGGGCGCTACTTGGAGGGCGGCGAGGAGGAAGGCATCGAGCGCCGAGCCGCAATCTTCATCGGCCCCGAGTTCGGCACGGTGTCTCGCCCGGACTTGGTGGAGGCGGCGCGCGAGGCCGCGGACGGCGGGTTCGACGTCCTGATCGCCTGCGCATTCAACTATGAGGCGCACACCACCGAGTTCGAGAGCCTGGGCCGGGTCCCCGTGCTGAAGGCGCGAATGAACGCCGACCTCCACATGGCCGAAGACCTGAAGAACACGGGCAAGGGCAACCTGTTCGTCATCTTCGGCGAGCCTGACATCGACATCCTCGACGCTGACGATGGCCAGATCCAAGTAAAGGTCAACGGCGTGGACGTGTTCCACCCCAACACAGGGGAAGTACGCAGCGACGGGCCGGACGGCATAGCCTGCTGGTTCATAGACACCGACTACAACGAAGAGGCGTTCTTCGTCCGCCACGCCTACTTCCTGGGAGCCAGCGACCCGTACAAGTCGCTGGAAACCACGCTCAAGGCCGAGATTGACGCAGACGCTTGGGCAACGCTCCACAGCGACACCTCGCGCCCGTTCGACAAGCCCGACTCCGGTCGCATCGCCGTCAAGGTCATCAACCACCTCGGCGACGAGGTGCTGAAGGTGTTCCGGGTGGGGTGATGCAATTCCGAATCGCCACCACGTTTACAGCCAGCCTAGCGAGGCTGAGCTCTGGTGAGCAGACGGCAGTCAAGACGACAGTGTTCGATCTGCAAACCGCCCCGACACGTCCTGGGTTCAGGATGCACCGAATTGAGGGAACCAGGGACCGCAACTTTCGGTCTGCTCGTGTAAGTCAGGACATCCGCATCATCATCCACCAGTCCGACGACGGCATGACGCTATGCTACGTCGACCACCACGACAACGCCTACAAGTGGGCGCATGGCCGCAGGATGGAGGCCCATCCCCATACCGGGGCGATGCAGATCGTCGAGATACACGAGACTGTCAGGGAGATTGAGGTTCCCCTATACGTCGGAGTAGAGCGCCGGGCGCCGCCGAAGCCGCGTCCAGCGGCAGGAATGCCGGACGATCAGCTGCTGAGCTACGGCGTTCCAGTCGAGTGGCTGGGCAGCGTGCACGACGCGGATGAAGACGACCTGCTGGACATCGCCAGCCGTCTCCCTGAAGAAGCGGGAGAAGCCTTGCTGCAAGTTGCGGCCGGTGGAACTCCGCAGCCCGCCCTTCCTGTCCCCGCCGGAGCCGACCCGTTCGACCACCCGGACGCGATGAGACGCTTCAGGGTCATGAGGGACACAGAGGAGCTCGCTCAGGCTTTGGACTACCCTTGGGAGAGGTGGAGCATTTTCCTGCATCCGGCCCAGCGCGCGATCGTCGAGCGCGAGTACACTGGCCCCGCCAGGGTGTCGGGCTCGGCAGGTACAGGGAAGACCATCGTTGCGCTACACCGTGCGGTACATCTGGCTCGCACGAATCCCAACGCCAGGGTGCTGCTGACGACATTCTCGGAGACGCTTGCTAATGCCCTGCGCGACCGGCTGCGTATACTCGTGAGCTCGGAGCCGCGGCTCGCAGAGCGGGTGGAGGTCTACGCCATCGACGCTCTTGGGGAGAGGCTGTTCGAGCTCAACCTGGGCACACCTTCCTTCGCTTCCGACACGCAGTTTCGTGCGTTGATGGACGAGGCGGCCTCCAAGGTCGAGGACAGCAGATTCGCAATGAGCTTCATGCTGACAGAGTGGGAGCAGGTTGTCGATGCATGGCAGCTGGATACGTGGGAAGCCTATCGGGATGTCCCTCGCCTCGGCCGCAGGCGGCGGCTACCTGAAAGCCAACGTCAGGTCCTCTGGTCCGTATTCGAGCATGTACGGTCAGGGCTCAAAGAGCGGAACCTAACCACACGTTCGGAGATGTTTGGCCAGCTTGCGTCAAGGTTCGGTGAGACCCAGAGGTCGCCTTTCGATTTCGTCGTCGTGGACGAGGCGCAGGACATAGGCGTAGCACAGCTTCGCTTTCTAGCAGCCCTGGGAGCGGAGCGGCCCGATGGACTGTTCTTCGCCGGAGACCTGGGCCAGCGCATCTTCCAGCAACCGTTCTCGTGGCAAGCGCTGGGTGTGGAGATACGTGGGCGCTCCCGCGCGTTGAAGATCAACTATCGGACCTCACACCAGATCAGGAAGCGGTCCGACCTTCTCCTAGGGACCGAGATATCCGACATCGACGGCAACACGGAGCAGCGCTCAGGTACGATATCGGTATTCAACGGACCCGAGCCTTCCATAACGATTGCCCAATCCATTGACGAAGAATCCAAGACTGTTGCCGACTGGCTAACCGAGTTGACGAAAAGGGGCTTGGAGCCTCACGAGATCAGCGTCTTCGTCAGGTCAACCGATCAGATCGACCGCGCCACTACTGCTATTGAGAGGGCCGGACTACGGTCCAGAGTCTTGGACGATCATGTTCAGACATCCGGAGGGCACCTCTCGGTCAGCACCATGCACTTGGCGAAGGGGTTGGAGTTTCGAGCCGTCGCTGTCATGGCCTGCGACGACGAGGTCATTCCGCTTCAGGATCGGATCGAGTCGGTCACGGATGACTCGGACCTGGAAGATGTCTACAACACCGAGCGGCATCTTCTCTACGTCGCCTGCACCCGTGCCCGAGACTACCTCCTCCTGACCGGCGTCGAACCAGCGTCGGAGTTCTTGGACGACCTTCGAGTGTGAGAAGCGATGCCGGCTGTCCTAGTCATAGCGCGTTTCCCAAGGTGAGGACACCTCGACTCCACGCCCGCACCTGCGCCCGGATGCGCTCCCCTCGTAGCCTTGCAAGCGTCTCGCGAACTCCCCGGTCTACGGTTTGTCCCAGATCGGCGGTCCCTTTTCACCCCTCCAAAAGCCCACTTCCGAAAACGGAACTTTCGTAGCTGTGAAACGGAAGTCGCCCTCCAGAAGGCCCGATTCCGAAAACGGAACTTTCGTAGCTGACGACTGGAATCGGTGCCGGAACCAGCACCGGAACCAAAGTGCTTCCCCCAATTATCCTGTAGGGGGCCTTTCATCCCCATTCAGCTTTGCCTCAGCCCACACTTCCGTTTTCGGCACTAACTCCATTTCCTGTACAGCCCCCTGACACCACGAACAGCCCTCAAATCCCAACGCGTTATAAGGGGGGGTGAGCTCGCCCCCGGGGGCACGCCAGCGCGAACGTGCCGATCAATCGCCGCCTCTGATCCCCACTTGTGCTCCTTCGCATTGATGCTCGCGACTGCGCCGTCGGCTTCAGCTCAGCATGCCGTGTCCCCACACCTTTCTGTAGGGAGGGTCTCCAACCGCCCCACCACCCTTCCTTCTGCCTTACTGCACAGGTCAGACCCTACCACGACTCCGCCGGTTGCTTACTCCATTTGCCCCTTCCATCGCTAACTTGTGGAATGGCAATTTTCGTAGCTGGAGATGGGAACCCACCAGCCCAAACCGGCTCATTCGGCACTTCCCTTTTGGGGAACTTCCGTAGCTGGAACTGGGAACTGCCTCTGCCACCACGCCTTGACCCAAATTGCTTCCAACAATGGTACCTTGAGCACTCCCTCGACGCCTGTAACACCGTGCTCACCACCTGCCATCGCGCTGTACGACCCAGCTCAATTTAGCGTTCTACCTCGGCACTGCACCTCCTGGCATTCGCCACGCGGACCTTACAACGGGGGTCATACGTGTCCCCCTCCGGGCTGCTCCGATCTCTTCTTCTCTGTATGCGACCATCCGGCCCGTAATCCCAGGAACTGAAGATGCACCGCCCCGGACGAGCCTACCAACCGGATCGTCGAGAATCAGCGCCCGGACCCTGTGGGGAGCGTCCTGTAGGAGGGCGACCATGACCTGACGACAGCCCGGGGTGCACTCCCTCCTCCGCTATGACGGTGGTTCCCAAACTCGCCAACCCCTTCCACCATTCCGCGACAGAGTGTCCCACCCAGCTATGCCGATTGTCACATTTCCAACAGAATCCGGTGTTGCCAGCAGTTGCACTTCTGCAATTCCCGTAGCTGTCGATGCAATTCGCCTTCGCCACCGCCCATTTACCCAAAGTGGTCGCAGCAGTGAGGCCCTCCCAAAGCCCTGGCCCTGCGTTTCAGCTACGGAATCGCACCGGTTGGCCCATATTCGATCCGTGTCCGATACCTCGATTTAGCGTTCTACCCGCGCACCTCACGGAACCCCATCCGCCATTGAGGCCTTACAAGGGGGGCTCGTGCGCACTCCCGTCTCGGACCAGTTTCCAGCGGCGACGTGTGGAGCGCTCGGCCGTGGGGTCGGGCTGTCCCATCCCGTGAATCGCCCGACCGTCAGAGGATGTCCCGGCAGGACTCTCAGACGGCAGGGGAACCGAGGTCGATCTCGACCGGCCGTCGCCACTCAGGCCGTCGCCACCCCATCCACCCACGGCAACCGAACGCCTCGCCGACGGATTCGCCGCGATCCCATTACTCCCATTTTGTGTTCAGACACATCGTCCTGTAAAATGTATGTTCTAATTCCTCATCCTTCACGCTGGAACCACCGCCCCCGTCCGGCGACAACCAGCCGGAGACTGCAAGGTGGCGAGACGTGGAGGCTGTGGGGGAGGTACCGATCGGATGCAACGAGACCTGCGAGCAATTCAATACCTGGCGGCGATGCCGTTCCTCGACCGGCTGGAGCTGGCCGCCGTCTCAAACACCGCAGACCGGACGATGCACGACGTGGTGGCAGACCTGAAGGACAGGGAGCTGGTGGCCTCGATCCGCCACTCAACGGATGTCATCGCCTCAACCCGGAGGCTCTATGTGACCAGGTTGGGGTTGCGCTGGCTGGCCGAGGAAGAGGACGAGGGTGTGCTCGACCTCCTGCAGCGCTACCCGGTCTCCCGCCACTGGCAGCGCATCCTGCTTGAGCGGCTGGACACCGTGAGCGTCATCTACCGGCTGGCGTCCCACGTCGCCACGGTGGGAGGGGCCGTCCGCTTCAAGTGGTATAGGAGCTCTCCCCTGGACGCCGGCATGTTTTTGCCGGACGGTCGAGCCATCGGCGTCGTGCGGCAGGGAGCCACGTCCGACAGGACGGGGTTCTCCAAGAGGGTGTGGCGGCTGTTGGAGGCCAGTCTCGCGCGGCCCGACGCCCTGCTGGTGATCGTGCCGGACGAGATGCGGATGCGACACTCGCGCAAGTTGCTCAGACGCGCACGAGTTCCGGTGCGCCTGGCCCTGGAGAAGAGGGTTGCCTTGGGCTCTTCCAGCCACGAGATATGGCATATGCTGTCCTTCAAAACGGTAACCGACCTGCGCAACTTCATGTCGAACCTGACCTCAGGTGGATCGCTGCCGTTGGAGCAACGACTTGCGAGGCCGCTCATGCCCAGGGACATAGAGGTGCCGGACGGTGGATTCAACTGTCCCGACCATCTGCTGCCCGCCGTGGTCACGCCCGCGCTGAAGCGCACGATGGACGTACTGGCCGACTGGCCGTGGATCACGCAAAAGGACCTGAACGGACTGCTGGGTGTCACAGCCCAGCGCACCTCCCAGCTGACGGTCCCGCTGGTGAGCGCGAAGCTGGCCCGCCGCATCCACATGGGAGGCAGGGAGCGACTGGCGCTGACCGACTGGGGAATCACCGTCCTGGCCCGTCGCGACCGCACATCGGTAGGCGGGCTGCGCAAACAGTGGAGCGTGGAGCCGAAGGATGAGAAGGCTCCCGTGACATGGAGGAACGTCTCCGGGAGGCGAAGCAGGCTTCTGGCCCGCAACATGAAGCACACGGATGCGGTGCACGGCTTCCTTGCCCAGCTGTCGAGGCAGGCCAAGGCCAGCCGCTATCGCGTGGTAATGCTCGAACCGCCGCACAGGGCATCAAGGTTCTTTGAGCACAACTACAAGATGCGCTCCATCCACCCTGACGCCTTCGGCATCCTGCGGAGACGGAATAAGACGCTGCCGTTCTTCCTTGAGTGGGAGCGTCGGGCGGTGCGGCCCGGGACTATGGCGGAACGGCTCGCTCCCTACCTGCGCTACTACTCGACGCACAACCCCACCGACGATCACGGGGCGTACCCGGTCGTGCTCATCGTCTTCGACGACGTGCTGGTGGAGTCTAGGTTCCTGGGTGTGGCAAGGAAGGAGATGGCGAGGACGAGGATCGAATTGCCCCTTTGGGTGTCCCATAGGGAGGTACTGGAGAGAGAGGGGCCGCTGGGCAGGGCGTGGCGCAGCCCCGAGGTCCTGGAAGCGACCTACGCTTTCAGCAAGGCTGCGGCGTAGGTTGACAGAGGGTAGTCGAAGGACGCATGATATAGAGTAAGACTTGGTATGACGCGAGGGCGCCATGACCAGAAAGACGAAGACTATCACGTTCTCTCTGCTCCCCGAGATGGCCGAGCAGGTGCAGGAGGTGATGCGGGAAGAGGGACGCACGATGAGCGAGCTGATCCGAGAGGCCCTCCGCAACTACATCGAGGAGAGAGAGTGGCTGCGGACGATCCGATACGAGAGGCTGAAGGCCCGCGAGGAAGAGCGGGAAGAAGGAGACGGGAGGGCGACATTATGAAAGAACACAAGGACCCCATATCGGTGGCGCTGTATGCGCGAGTATCCAGCGACAGGCAGAACGTGGACCTGTCGGTGGCTGCACAGCTGCGAGCGCTCAGGGACTACGCTGGCAAGAACGGATACTTCGTCACACGCGAGTACGTGGACGAGGCGGAGAGCGGTCTCATCGCCAACAGGCCGGAGTTCCGAAAGATGATCGACGAGGCCAGCAAGCCTGAGGCCCCTTTCAAGGAAATCCTCGTCTGGAAATTCTCTCGGTTCACCCGAAAGAGAGAGCACGCAGTCGCATTCAAGTCGATGCTCAGGAGAAAGGGCATCCGGGTCGTTTCGATCACCGAGCACGCCGACGACTCGCCGACAGGCAAGCTGATGGAGGCGATCATCGAGAGCGTCGATGAGTTCTATAGTGAAAATTTGGCGCAGGAAGTTATGCGGGGAATGCGTGAGGCGGCGTCACGCGGCTTCTGGATTACTCCGAACAGCCCCTACGGTTACAGCAAGGTGCATGTGCAGGACGGAGCGAAGAAGCGCCCCAAACTGGAGATCGAGCCGGGGACGGCGGCGGTCGTGCAGCGGATGTTCCGAATGGCAGAGTCGGGAAAGAGCATCCTCGACATCGCCAGGACCTTCAACGGAGAGGGAATCGCAAGCCCCGGAGGGAAGCTCTGGTCGAAGACGGTCGTCCACAACATGCTGAACAATGAGACCTACAAGGGGACGCTCGTCTGGGGCATCACGGCGAAAGACAAGGCTCCGCCAGTGCGCGTGGACGACGCCTTCCCGGCCGTCGTCTCAAAGTCGCAGTTCAGGCGCGTCTCGGAGCTTCTGCGGTCCAGAGCGCCCTCTAGGGCGCATCCCAGGCGAGTGGCAAGCTCCTATATGCTCAGCGGCTTGGTCAAATGCAAGAGCTGCCGGAGGGCACTCAGCGGACAGGACGCCAAGAGCGGCAAGTTCTCCTACTACGTCTGCCAGTCGATCATGAAGCGCGGCAAAGGAGCCTGCAAGACTCCCAGGCTCAACGCCCGTCGCTTCGAGAAGCTCGTAGTCGACCAGATCCGGTCCAACGTCCTGACTGAGGGCAACATCAGGGATCTTGTAAGGTTAGTGGACGAGGAGATGGACGGTGTGGCTCACGAGCAGCGCAAGAGGCTGGGATCCATTGAGGGGGAGCTTGGGGAGGTGCGCCGGTGGCTCGACAAGCTCTACCGCGCCATAGAGACGAGCGACCTCGACATCACGGACATAGCGCCGCGTATCCGTGAGCATAGAGAGAGGGAGCGGAAGCTCCAGGACGCAGCGCGGGAGGCCGAGGCGACGCTCTCTGAGCGCAGGGTCCGGCTGGACCAGGTTGAGACCATCACAGCGTTCGCCCGGGACATGGGCGCGTACCTGCAAACAAGCGAATTGACGGAGCGCCGCGCCTTCATCGAGTCCTTCGTCGAAGAGATCGTAGTTGGCCCCGGTGAGGCCAAGGTCCGTTACACGATTCCTATGCCTCAGGAAAGCCGGATAGGGGAGATGGATGCCGAGGAGGTGGCTATCCCCAGGCCGGTTCTGTCAACGGTAAACCGTGGTGGACTACCGTTTACGGAAGATACCACCGAGCCGTTCAGCGGTATCTCCTGGACTTTTTTTCCTGGAATCAAGCTGTCGTCGGGCATGGGAACCGTGTAGCGGACGACGGCGTTGTCGGGTAGAAGCTCGATCTCCTTCACGAAGGTCTCGATGAAGGCCCTGCGCTCGGTCAGCTCGCTCTTTTGCAGGAACCTGCTCATGTCCTTGGCGTAGGCCGTGATGGTCTTCACGTCATCGAGGACCGCCCTGCGCTGGGCCAGGATAGCCCTCGCCCCCTCAGCGGCGGACTCAAGGCGCTCCTGACGCTCCTTGTGGTCTCGGATGCGATGGGCGAAGTCGGCCATGTTGAACTCGGTCGTGGTCTCCACGAGGTCGTAGAGACGGTCGAGCCTGCCCCGCACGTCGGCGAGCTCCGACTGGATGGTCTCCAGCCGCTTGCGCTCGTCACCGGCCACGTCGTCCATCTGCTCGTCCACGACATTGACCAGGCTCCGAATGTTGCCCTCGGTCAGGATGTTGGAGCGAATCAAGCCGACGACCAGCTCCTCGAACTTTCGGGCGTCAACTCTGGGCGAGTCGCAGGACCCGGGCGCGCGCTTTACGAAGGAGTGGCAGACGTAGTAGGGGAACGTGCCCCTGCTGGAGTACCGGCCCGAGAGCGCCCTCTTGCACCTGTAGCACTTGACCAGGCCGCTCAGCAGGAAGGTGCTTCCGACCCTGCGGGGGTGGGTCATCCTGGGCGCGCGGGAGCGCAGTATCCTGTTCACCCGGTCGAACTGGGCCTTGGTGACGGTGGCGGGGAACGCCTTGTCCACCCGCACCGGGTCGGCCCCGTCCTTGGCGTTGTTGCCCCAGACGAGGATGCCCAAGTACGCCTCGTTTCTGAGGATGTTGTGGACGGTGGGCTTGTTCCAGAGCTTACCCCTGGGGCTGGCGATGCCCTCGTCGTTGAGGATGCGGACGATCTTCATCATCCCCTTGCGGGACTCGGCCAGGTCGAAGATGCGCTTGACGATGCCGGTCGTTTCGGGGTCCGGCTCCAGGGTGGGCCTCTCCTTGGGTCCGTCCTGCACCTTGACCTTCCTGAAGCCGTAGGGGGCCATGGGAGCGACCCAGAAGCCCCTGGATGCGGCTTCCCTCATACCCCGCAGGACTTCCATCGCCAAATTCTCGCTGTAGAACTCGTCCACGGTCTCGATGATGCCTTCGAGGAGCCTGCCTGTGGGGTTGTCCTCGGCCTGCTCGGTGATGGAGACGACGCGGAGGCCCTTGCGCCTGAGCATGGACTTCAGAATGACGGCGTGCTCCCGCTTGCGAGTGAAGCGGCTGAACTTCCAGACCAAAATCTCCTTGAAGGGCGCCTCGGTCCTCTTGGCCTCGTCCAGCATCTTCTGGAACTCCGGGCGGTTCATCACGCGTCCGCTCTCCGCCTCGTCCACGTACTCCCGGACGACCTCGTAGTCGTTCTTGTCGGCGTAGTCCCTGAGCGCCCTCAGCTGGGCGGACACGGACAGGTCCACGTCCTGGCGGTCGCTGGACACCCTGGCGTAGAGGGCCGCCGGCGTGCGGTCGTTTCGTTCACTCATCTGCTTCTCCTCCTTCTGCTTCCTGCCGTTCGCTTCGGCGGGCCTCGGCCCGTTGGCGGCGTTGCCGCCGCAGCCACTCCCGTTCGTCCATGTACAGGCGGAGGGCCTCGCGAATAAGCTCGCTCATGGTGCGGCCCTCCTCCTGCATCAGCTGCCTGACCTGCTCTTCCATCTGCGGGGGCAGGGAGAAGGTGATGACCTTCGACTTCCTGGGAGTGGTCATTCTCTCTTTTTGCTCCTAAGTGTCATACCATGTCATAGCAGTATCATGAACGAACCGGCTGCCGGTGTCAAGGGCCGCAGCCCCTATAAGAGACGTTCCGATTAGGGTAAAATGGGGTGGCAGACACTGAGAAGGAGCGACTCTCCCTATGGGGACTTTCAGGTGCCCTCTGCGCATCTCCAGCATGGATGGGCAGCAGGAGCGGGACGTAGAGGCGACGGTGGACACCGGGGCCGCCTACACGACGCTGCCCGGCAGCCTGCTGCGCGAGCTGGGGATCGAGCCGATGGACAAGGGCGTCTTCCTGCTCGCCGACGGTCGCCGTGTGGAGATGGACATTGGGAGAGCTTGGGCGACGGTCGACGGCTCCAGCGAGGTCACTCTCGTCGTGTTCGGAGAGGACGACGCCCCGGCTCTGCTGGGAGCCTACACCCTGGAGGGGTTGAGGCTGGCGGTGGACCCCATTGCACAGCGACTCGTTCCCACCCATCTCATCATGTATTAGGAGGCTGCGGCGCCCGCCGCGCGACTTCTTCCTGCACCGGCCCGATAGCCCTACCCGCTCACACCCCACAGTGTCCCTCGCACTCGTTGCCGAAGCCGTCTCGCAGGCCGTCAGCTCCCAGGGCCTCCTCGTCGAGGGCGACCGCCTCCGCCAAGGGCATTCGCAGAGAATGGAGGTACGGTTCCTTGGCGAACGCCAGCCCACCTCGCATTCTGTCGTCGATCTCGACCGCCTCGGCGAACAGCTCCGGCCAGCGGCGCTTGGTCTCCACCCAACGCTGGCGGGACTGGAAGGGGCAGGCAACGCAGGCCGAGCGTTCCAGAGGTCTGTCGTAGCGGGCGGCCCACCATTCCATGCAGTCCCTCCTTGACATCCCAGCCTCGATGAGGGGGTATCGGTTCTCTATCCACCTGTCACGGGAGGTCTTCATTCGGATGGCCTCGTCGGTGGAGATGCCCAGCCACAGCTCGACGGTCGTTCCGGCGGGGACGCGCTGCCGGGGTCGCAGCCCTAGCAGCTCCGGCATCCTGCGTCTGATGGGCCTGATCTTGTAGTTGTCGGTGCACTGGCGTCTGCCGATGCCGTCGCCCTCTCCGTCGCGTCCCTTGAGGAAGACGGGTATGTCCACGTAGCTGCGTGAGTCCGAGTGGTTGGTGAGGGCCTTCACGTCCTCGCGGAGGCTTCTCCCGTTGTCGACGACGTGCAGGGGGAAGCTCAGCCGGTCTCTGAGCCATTCGATGTGCTCGTAGACGCTGGGCGGCTCCCAGCGGGTGTCGGCGAAGATGGCGCAGTCGGGGATGCGGTCGAAAGCGCCCCCCGATCCAGTCGGGGGCAGGCTCTGGCTCGCCATGAGCGCCATGACGGAGGCCTGGACGCCTCCGCCCAGGCTGAGAACGGTCAGGGTTGGAGGGGCGCTCATCTCAGCCCTCCTCCCCGCCGCCGTCCTCCTGGGTTTCGGCTCGGGGCGATGCGGCCGCCTTCTCCTCCATGTAGGAGCGGATGGCGACGCGGGCCAGGATGCGCAGCCCCTTCAGGACCGCCCTGCGGTGTTCAGGCGTGTAGGACGGCATGGAGCGCTCCAGGGCGTCTTCGAGCTCCCTGCCTCTGGGCCTCTTTCGTCTGTTGTTCTCGTTCTTTCCGGTGGCATCTTTCATGTTGCGCAGTCGCAGCGGCGAATCGTCGGGCCGCTGGCCTCTCGTTACAGGTCTGCGACGGACCGCCCGCGCCGACGGAAAGGGGCGAGCGCGGGCGTCGTCGGTTCCGGCCCCGCCGCGCCGCCGATGCGCCGTGCGCCCGGCGGGGCCTCCGGTCTAGCTACCCTCCTCGAAGAAGGTCATCTGGAACCCCTCGCCCAGAAGGATCTCCATGCCTCCGGGTATCCCGGAGGCGAAGCGGGCTATGGAGAGCATGGCTCCCCCGCAGGGCTCGACACCCTTCCTGCGCCACATGCGCAGCTGCTTGGGGTCCACGCCGAGGGCCTTGGCGAAGCCGCGCCAGGAGAGGCCGCCGGCCTCCTTGAGGCGTTCGAGGCGCTCACCGAAGTCCTCCGGCAGGACGCCGCCCTCCAGGGGCTGGGTCCCATCGGCCGCGGGGTTGTCGCGCCCGTCGAAACGGGCCGGGTCGTTACTGTTGTGGTTCATCGCTATCCTCCAATCTGAATAGGTCTTGGAACTCGGTTGCTTCCAGGGCCTTGAGCATCCGGCGGCGGATGCGACCGGAGGGCGAGCGCCCCGAGTTGACCAGCATCGACACGTAACCGGGGCTGACCCCGATCTCCCTGGCGAGCCAGTTCTGGGAGCGGTTCAGCAGTGCCAGACGCTTCCAGACGGCCGCCGTATCGAGCCGGACAACGATCCGTCCTCTGCGCCTCCGGGGGCCTTCCTGCTTATGGGTATCCTGTTTGGGCATGGGTCTTCGTCCCTCGTCGTTCATTGAGGCGGCAGGGCCTGGGGCGACTGCGGGTCGGCGGGGGTGCGCCATGCGTGTCCCATCGGCCCCAGGGCGTCTACGGCCTGCCTGTGGGACACCAACAGGGGCACGTTTACTCTCGATTCGTGGGTCTCCTCCCGCGCCACGCGCAGGAAGTGGGTTTGTGCGATGTCGTCGTCGAAGACGACCAGGACGGCGGGCCTCGCGCCGTGGTCGTCGGTGGGCCTGTGAGAAGAGTAGTAGCGCAGATAGGGGGCGAGCCGGTCGGACATGGTGGAGGGGCGCACGGCGCGTCTCTCCCACTCCAGGAAGAAGGGCCATGTCCTGTCGTCCTTGCGCAGTACGCCGAAGGCGTCGGGGTTGACGGCGCGCATACCGCCGTCGTGCCGGAAGTGGCGGGAGGCCCTGCGGGGCGGGTCGAGCTGGACGACCTCCCACCCCAGCAGGGGGGCCTGCTCGGCGAGCGCGGCCAGGAAGCCGTGGACGGCGGCGGTGTGCTCCGTGTTCCTGAGCAGTTGGCGGGTCCGCCTGCCGGTCACGTTGCGCCACTCGAAGGGGCCTTCGGCGTCCTCCAGGGCGACGCTCCACCGCTTCCTCGCCACGGCCACGGACGTCCTGTCCCTGCGGGCCAGGAGCGCCAGCCCCCGGTCGGTGAGGGCCAGGCGTCCGCCCGCTTCGCGGGGCCGGGCCGCGAGACCGAAGCCTTCGAGGGGGATGACGCTCTGGGAGGCCCTCTGGGTCGAGACGCCCAGCAGCCCGGCCAGCTCCTTGAGGGCGATCCAGGGCCAGTCGGAGATGAGGTCGAGGGCGCGCTTCTCTATGGGCTTGAGAAGGACCGGCAGCATGTGGTCGGGGATGTCCCACCCCGGACCCTCGACGGCGAAGTCGGCGGGCGGGTCGGCGCGCTGCGGTTCCGGCTCTATTGGAAGTTGTCCGCCCGGCCCCACCCGGTCGAGGGCGTAGCGCAGGTCGATCTCGACGCCGACCTTCGGCGGACTCCATATCCGGTCGCCCGCCCCCGTCAGGACCGCAAGGCGTTCCACGGCGAACAGGGCCGGAACGTCGGTGGTGGAGAGGAGCCTTCGGGCGTGCCTGAGCCTCATCTCGTCGGCCATGAGCACCAGCACCGTTCCGGGCATCGGCCAGTCGCGCAGCCCCCAGAGACGCCGGGAGAAGCCCGACCTGTCGGCGGTCGGTCCCTGCCGGACGATGCCGGCGGTCCTGCCGTCGGGCAGCGTCATGGCGGCGTCGAGGGGGACGGAGCGGTACCAGCGGAACCGGATGGGGAATGCCAGGCTGGAGACGTTGGAGGCGACGCCGTAGACGGATGCCACGGCGTCGAGGCGCTCCATCAGGCTGCGCCGCCACTGGGCCGAGACGGGACGGCTGCGAAGCAGCTCGTCGAGGGAGACCTCCTCCTCTGCGGCGAGCCGCCTCAGCCCCTCGGCGGTGAGGTGGAACCTCCGGGAAGGGGGAAGCAGCCCCGTGGCGTGGGGCACGGAGGCGCAGAACCCCCCGGACTCCAGCCTCTCTATGGCCTCGTAGACCGCGCCCCTGGACCAGCCGCAGACGGCGACCATCTCCAGCCGGTCGAGGAAGGGCATCCGCGACAGGGCGCGGAGCAGGTCGGCCTCGCATCCTTCGGGTCTCATTCTCCGGCCTCCTCTCCCTCGTTCCCGGCGCTGCGGTCCTCATGCGCCCCGGCGTCGGCAGCCGGCCTGCGCCTGCTCCTCCGACTCCTGCGCTCCGGCTCCGTTTCCGGCTTCTGCTGCCGTTCACCGTCGCTTTTCGGGTCTTCGACGGCCCTGCGGAACTCCTCCACCTTCAGGTCGCCCTCCGCGTCGCCGTAGGCGATCTGCCGGGCGGAGACGGTGTAGGCGGTTGCTGCCTCGCGGATGCGTGCGGCGACGTCGGGGTCTCCCTCCTCGGGCTTTCTGACCATCATGGAGAAGGCGGGCATCCGCTCCTTGCCCACGGTGGCGCGGACGTAGCAGTGGTGGACGGGCAGGGAAACGATGTCGTCCTCACTCACCCGGTCCTTGCCCAGCTCCCACACCAGCGTCCTGGCGTCGTTCCCCGCCACCTGGAAGACGGCGAGGCATCCCACGTTGGCGAGGATGGTGTCCCGCATGGTGCGGGAGAGGTCGTCCAGCTTGGCGAGGCTCTGGGTGGCGAGCACGAATGACGCCCCGAACTTGCCGAGCTCGGACAACATGCTCTCGTAGTCCACGCCGGGCATCGACTGCATCTCGTCCACCACGACGAGAGCGCCCCTGCGCTGGTGCAACGGCAGGCTTCCCTGCTCCCGTATCACGGCGTCCACGAGGTTCAGGAGGGACGCGCCCACCAGGGCGGCCACGTCCCTGCCGACGGTGCCCTGCGATGTCGATACAAGCAGGACTCCGCCGTCGTGGATCGTCTTTCGCAGGTCGATGGTGGAGCGGCGCTGGCCGAGTATGGCCCGCGCCCGCTTGGACGATGCGTAGTAGGAGAGGCGGGTCTGCACCGGGGCCAGGGCCTCGGCCTTGTACTGGCGGTGCCAGCTTCCGAAGTCCCTGGCCCACCACTCAAGGAGATATGGGTCGGATATCTTCGACAAAACGGAGGTGCGGAACGGGGCGTCGGACAGCAGGCGCAGCCCGTCGAGGATGGTGTACTGCCGCTCCGCCTCCACCTGCTCGTTGGCCTCGTGCAGGGTCTTGACCGTCTGTTCGAGGATGGACTGCATCCTCGGCCCCCACTGCTCCCACAGGCCCTTCGCCACGCGCACCACCGAGTCGGCGGTGCGGTCGCGGTCGGCGAAGATGCGGGTGTCCAGCAGGTTGATGCCGGGGGAGCGGGTCTCGTCCGACAGGTCTATGAGGCGCACCCGGTCCATGAGCGACTCGGGGACGTGCTCCATCAGCCCGGCCACCAGGTCGGTGTGGGGGTCTATGACGACGATGGCGTCGTTGTCCCTGCCCTCGGCCTTCTCCCGCATCTTGTGGGCGACGAGGTGGTGCATCAGCGTGGACTTGCCCATGCGGGTGCGGGCGACGTAGAGGTGGTGACGGCGGAGCAGGTCGTCGGGGAAGCGGATGGGCCGGGGCTTGCCCGCGGTGGTGTCTCCCACCAGCGCCCCTCCCCTGACGCCCTTCGCAGAGGGCAGGAGCGCCCTCGCGCCGGAACGCTCCACCAAGGGCGTCTCGTCGCCCGCTCCGGGCGGGTGCCACAGGCAGGCGATCTCGCGGACTCCCAGGACGCTGCGCCCGCCGAACAGGCCGGGGCCTGCGGAGTTCATCATGTCGGGGTTGGGAACGGCGGGCTTCACCTTCCCCACCTTGAACCGCGCCCCGGCGGGGTTGTCGAAGTGGCGGTAGGCGGCGGCCACCGGCCCAAGGAGCTCGGCGGCCCGCTGGGGCCTGGTCGTCTCCGGCAGGATCGCCGTGACCTGTAGCTCGGCGTCGAAAGCGATGCGGGAGACTTTCTCCTGTATCAGCAGCGGGTCTTCCACCCGCTTGCGGGCCTTCTTCCAGCGGTGCCACGCCCAACCGCCTGCGAGCAGCCCCAGGGCCGTTCCCGTTCCCAGGAGCGCCGCCTTCCATATCTCGCCGTCCTGCACCCAAAGGTAGCCCTTCAGCGCGGCCAGCGCCCCGATGCCGAGGACGGCCATCGTGATGCCGTCCATCTGCAGGGGCTTGGTCTGGTAGGTGTAGGCGGGCTCTCGCGGCTCCATGCCGGGCCGCTTGTGGGCCTTTTCGAGATGGGGCTGCGACCAGTCGGGTCCCAGGGAGCGCAGAAGCAGCCGCGCCACCACGCGCTCGTCGTCCTCCAGGGCCGAGAGCGCGCCCATGAGGGCGATGAGGGGGTCTGAGCCGGGGTCGAGCAGGTCGTCGTCCCGGAAGGTGCGCAGGGGGACGTACTCGGGGCCGTCGGCCCGCAGGGTCATGCTCCACGCCTGCTCGCCCTCGCCCAGGCGCAGGGGGTCGTCGCCGGGGTCAACCCTCTGGATGCGGGCCTGGGGGTAGTGGGCGGAGAGCTGGCCTCGCACCACCTCGTCGTCGAGGCAGCGGGCCATCAGGGTCACGCCGTCCATGTCGGCGGCCAGCTCCAGGGAGAAGGGTTCGGGGACGGCGATGGAGCCGAGCATGTTCTCCACGCCCAGCAGGGTGCGCTCCCCGGTGCGCGGCGGCGTCACCGCCAGCAGGACGGGGCCTTTCTTTTCGCTATCGTCTCCAAACAGCAGGTTCTTCGGGTTCAGCTTCATAGGGGATGCCTTCCTTTCTCTACGGGTCTCTTTTTGCGTTCTCGCCTGTCCTACCTGTGCTGGCCCGGTCTCCACTCGATGACCTCCGTCTCCTCCGGGGTGGCCTCGATGCGGACGGGGAAGCGGTGCCCCTTCGCCAGCAGCAACCCGTCTCCACGCGGGCACGACAGGAGCCATCGCTGGAGGTCCTGGGGAAGGTCGAAG
The DNA here is from genome assembly GCA_965222445.1 of Dehalococcoidia bacterium. Taxonomy (GTDB): domain Bacteria; phylum Chloroflexota; class Dehalococcoidia; order Lucifugimonadales; family CAJWER01. The sequence continues at coordinate 789,702 of CBDCTY010000002.1, forward strand.
GCGTCGCCGACCGTGCTGATGGCGGCGGCGTCCTGCTGGAGCAGCAGCTTGAAGGCGGCGTTCTGGAGTAAGGCGCGACCGGAGTGGCCGGTGATGGTTCTCGACGTGTCCTCGGACAGAAGGTCCTGGACGTCCTGGGTGATGAACTGCAACCCCAGCCGGTGCTTCCTGGCCCGCTTCGCCATGCTCACCATGAAGGCCGCTCCCTCCGGGTGCTGCATGATCGACCACACCTCGTCCACCACCAGCAGGCGGGGCTTGGGGTCCTGGGCTGCGGCGGCCCACACCGTCTCGGTGCAGACCATCGCGGCGGCGGGGCGAAGCTCCGGCTCCAACAGCCGCAGGTCGAAGACGGTGATCAGGGCCTCGTTGGACAGCAGGTCGTCGCCCTCGTCGGAGAGGAGGTTGCGCAGGCTGCCCGTTGCGAAGGGGCGCAGCAGCCGGGCCATGTCTTCCCCTCCCGCCTCGTCTCCTTGCAGGTACTCGTAGAAGTCCCGGAAGCCGGTGCGCTCGCGGGGCTGGGCGTAGTAGCCCGCCAGGGCGTGGTCCAGGGAGGCCCTTCGCTCCGCGCCGAGGCTCTCGCCGACCATGACCTCGATGAGCCGTCTCAGGCTGCCGATGCGCTGGAGAAGCTCCTCGGAGTCGCCCTTGTCGATGACAAAGGGGTTCATGCCCTGGCCGGGGACGCCGGGGGAGAGGACGCGCCCTCCGGCGGCGCGGGCCATGTCCGCGTACTCGCCCTCCGGGTCGATGACGTAGGCGGTGACGCCCCGGCACAGGCCCCGGAGCATCCCCAGCTTGGTGGCGAAGCTCTTGCCGCTGCCGGAGCGTGCGAGGACGGCGGTGTTGGCGTTCAGGTGCGTGCCGTCCCAGGGGTCGTAGACCACCGGGGCGCAGGCCCGCATGTCGATGCCGTAGAGGGTCCCGCTGCGGGTGTCCAGGTCGGGGGGCGAGAAGGGGAAGAGCCGGGCGATGCTGGAGGTGTCCAGGCTGCGCCACTCGGCCACGGCGTTCAGGGCCAGCGGCAGCGTGGACAACAGGCCCTCGCGCTGCCGGAAGGCCAGGGCGTCGAGCTTGCCCAGGGTGGCGGCGAAGTGGGCCTTCGCACGCTGGGTCATCTCCTTGAGCGACGTTTCGTCCTTCGCGTGCAGCGTCACGGACAGGGACGCGTGAAACAGTCTCTCCCTGCCCCGCTGCACCTCGTCACGCAGGCGGGTGATGTCCTCCAGGGCGATCTCCGCCTCTGGGGACATGGTGCGCCCGCGCTTCAGGGAGAGGGACTGGGCCGACTCGAAGCGCACCTTCTGCCACTCCAGCGTCCTCGCCGCCTGCTCAGCGGGTATCGGCCCGACGTGGACGGCCAGGTCCATCGGCGCTCCCGCCGCCATGAGTCCTTGCAGGAAGCCGGGGGCCAACGATCGGGGCCACTTGCCCAGGTGGAGGGAGCGGACCAGCCGGTCTCCGACGCGCACGTCTCGGCGGCCTATCTCCACCTCGACGGGACTCTCCCCGTCGAACTCGGATGGTGACCCGCCCAGCGTGGCCGCTACGAGCATCATGCGAAGCTGTCTGCCCTTCAGCGGGTGGACGGACAGCCCCGCTCTTGCCAGCAGGCCGCGCAGGTCGTCGATGCGGGCGTACTCGCACACGGCGTAGAAGCGCCGGTCGAGGATGCCGTCGCGGGCCTCCAGGTCGGTCAACAGACGCCCGAGGGATTCAGCCGCCGCTCTGGTCTGCGGTGGAAGGTCGGCGGGTTGGGCCTGTTGCAGCTTCTCCCGCATCCCTCCCAGGCGCGGCGGGTGCTGCCTGATCAGCAGCTGCGCTGGGAAGTCCAGGGCGTTGAGCGCCCCCGCGAAAGCCCCCAGCTTTGGCTCGTCTATCTCCAGGCCCATCACCTCGCACACGCCGAGCTTCACCCCGTCCAGGCGCACCGGCCCGTCGTCGTCCAGGTGCGACAGCATGAAGAACAGGGGAAGGTCCGGCGGCGGCTTGGGAGCCGGAGGCGCCGCATCCGGTTGCCTGCGGAGAGCGGCGAACCTGCCCTTGAGGGTCTCCGACACGCTTCTGATTCGTTCGACTAGCTTCTTCAATTCGTTTTGCTTCCTTGTATCTAAGGTGTTGAGAAGGAGACGAGGCCGCTCCTCAGCAGCGCGGCCACACCCTTGGCCGACAGCACCAGGACGAGGCCGACCACGGCCATGACGACGGCGGTCTTGGCCCGCCCCCCGCCGCGCTCCTCGCTCCCCTCGGCCATCAGGATGAATCCGGCCCAGACGATGGCGAAGACGGCGAGACCGGCGGCGGCGTAGGACATCGCGGTGAGCACGCGGTCGAAGGCGTCCAACATCTCCTGCTTCTCGGCCGGGGCTGCGCCGGTGGAGACCAGCGCAGCCCCGGCCAGAAGGACTGCTGTCAGCGCCCGCCTCACCAGGGCCACTCCCACCCCAGCGCCTCGAACCATTCGCGCAGCCCGCCCGCGGGGGACTGCTCGGCGGGCGGGTCCTCCGGCTCAGGCTCCGGCAGAACAAGCCCCGCGTAGGGGTCGTCGGACCCCACATGGGAGGCCAATGCCAGGGACTCCTCGCGGCTACCGCCGACGGGCTGCCGCGCCACCGTCTCGGCTTTCACGTGTTCGGGGTGCAGGACGTCCACCGTCACCTGCTTGGAGATGGTCCTGCTGGGGACGTAGGCGTAGGCCGATGCGGTAGCGGTGGCGGTGGCGCCGTCATCGCAGGTGGCCGTCGCCGTATCGCTGTCGGAGTCGCTGGCCCCCGGGCGGTACAGGCTCACGGTCCTGGTGACTTGCTCCGTCCGTTCCGGGTGGTGGGTGAGCACGGTCAGCGGGGGAATGGGTATGCTCAGGCCCGCCTCAAGGCTCACGTCCACGCTCACGGCGTGAATGGCCTCGCCGGTCGGCACGCTGAGCCGGAAGGTCGTCTCGCCATCGGGGACGAAGGCGACGCTGGCCTGCGACGCTCCCGTCGCTGCGGCGACCGTCCCCGATACGGCCGTCACCCCGGCGTCCATGAGGGCCGTCTCGGTGACGCTCTCGTGTCCGGCCACCGTCTGAAGCTCCACCGGATGCTCGATGCGCGTCACGCACTCCGACTCGACCACGCCGCTGACCGCGCCGGGCGTCCAGCCCAGGGTGGTGAGCCTGACGTTGCACAGCTCGCCCTCGGCCTCGGGGAGCGGGTACGGTATCCGGTCGTGCTCGACCGTGAGGGCTCCGGCCTGCCCCACCGTGTCCTCCCAGGACACGGTGAAGGACGGGACGGGGCCGTTGAGGGGGAGGGAGTAGTCGATGCGCTCCCCCTCGGCGAGGGTCGCCGAGCCCCAGAAGCGGAGTGAGCGGCCCTCGCTTCCCCCGAAGGCGCGGACCCGGATGTCCAGGTCCGTTGCCGCTCTCAGGGTCACGGAGGCGCGGTCGCCGGAGACGTACAGCCCCTCGACGAATATCCGGCGTCCCTCCACCGGCTCGGTGACCTCGAAGTCGATCTCGTCCCGCCAGGGCTCATGGCCGTCGGCCAAGGCCGATTGCGGGATGGCCACGACAGCGGCCATCAGGACGGCCAGGACCACGACCGGAATCCAGCCCATCCGGGGCTTCCGGCGTCTGCTCTGCAAGGTCTCGGCTTTATGCCCCTGGCCGCGCCCGTTCCCGGCGTCCTTGCCCCTGCGCTTGCCGAACCAGCGCATCCGCCCGTTGCGGCGCTCCTTGTTCTTGCGGGTCTTCCTGTTCTTGCGCAGCCTTTCCAGCCCGCGCCCGGCGCGTTTCGCCATCAGGCTCAGCGGGCCGGGGCCGCTCTTGACCGGCTGCGCCGGCGCGGGCGGCTCGGCTCTCACCAGCTGGGCGACCGGCCCGGCGTAGAGCCGCGCCCCCAGCCGGTACTTCAGCAGGTCGGCGGCCACCAGGGGCAGCCGCCGACCGCCTATCTTCCCTACGACCATCGCCACGCCGACCAGCCCGAGGACGACGGCAATCGCCATGCGCGCCTCGGAGGGGCCGACGGGGGCGTACCGGTATGCGCCGTAGGAGATGGCGCACACCGCCATCACCGCCACGACCTGCGGGAAGGTGAACCCCAGCAGCACCCTGTCCTCGGCCTGGACGTGCGTGGGGACCTCGTGTTCTCTCATGTCTTTTTCCTCTCTCCTCACTTCGGCCTAGCCGTCCGATGGGGGCGTGGGTTCGGGCAGCACGTCGTCGATTTCGATGCCCGGGTTCACGACGGCGTTCATCACCAGCTCCACGACGCCGTAGGCGACCAGGGCCAGGACGATGCCCGCCAGGGCGGTCATCATTGCGCTCTTGCCGCGCTCCATCTGGTGCGGCGCTCCCGATGCCGTCAGGTACAGGTATGCGCCGTAGATGAAGAAGCCGACGCCGATGGCGCCCACGACGCCCAGCAGGATGCCCACCAGGTTCGATATCGTCTGTGTAAGGTCTTCCATTCGTTCTTTCTCCTCTCTCGATTCCGGGCGGTTCTCCCTCGCCCGGCGTTCATCTCTTGGTCTTCTCGCCTCTGTGACTCCCCTCTAGCTGCACATCGCTCTGCCTCCCTCGTGGTATTGGTCGGCGCGGGTCTCGTCCGCGCCTGTGTGATTTCGTTGTCTCGGTCGGGCTACTCCCCGCTGCTCCGGGGCTCGCCGCCGCCGTCCCCGCCTGCCGAGGGCGTCGCCATCGAAGCCGCGGAGCTCAGGCCGCCGGCGGCTGCCGAAACGCCCGCGCCGGCGGCCATCGCTCCGACCGCCATGCCTCCCGGCCCTCCCGCCGCGCCGCCCGCCACCATCCCGATGGTCTTCGCCGAGCGCACCATCGACGCGGGCAGGTTCATGCCGAAGTAGAGCATCGAGAGCCAGGAGTCGAAGGTCCCTGAGTTGCCGAGCATCGAGGGCACCCGGGTCGCCATGTAGACGAAGGCCAGGGACATGAGCAGCTTCCAGATCAGGTCCTGCACCGGCTCGAAGGCGGCGATGGCCGCAAACTCCTTGAGGAACCCGAATCCCAGGGCCAGGGCGATGAGCTGGATGGCCTGCTGGAACACGGTCGTCATGAAGAGACGCAGCCAGTGGCGTCCCCAGCCCGCCGTGTGCGGAAGAATCCACAGCCCCAGGGCGATGGGGGCCAGTGCCAGGAGGATGTCGATGAGGACCAGGCGCAGCACCATCTGCACGATCACGTAGAGGACGAAGAAGCCGTAGACCAGGTAGAGGACCGCCAGCAGCAGGGCCATGCCCACGCTCCCGGCGTTCACCGCCGTCAGCAGGGTGCGGAGGGTGGAGCGGAGCATGTCGCCCGCCGTGACGTTCAGCGACGTTGCGATGAAGCCGGACACGGCGTCGGCAACGTCCAGGACCAGGGCGCACCACCACAGGGAAGAGGCCGCGGCAACCAGGCCGAGCACCAGGCGGGGGACCATCTCGCGCCATCCCGCCTGCTGGCGACCAAGGTGCTCGGACACGATGAGCGAGAGGCCCATCCAGCCGAGGATGACCACCAGCGCGCCGGACGTGATTGCCCAGACGACCGTCCACGCCTGGCGCACTAAGTCGTGGGCGTAGGTGAGGTCGGGAGGGGTGCCGGTGAGGATGTCGCTCATCGGCTACCCGCCCCCGCAGTTGGCGGCGTCCTCGCCGGACGCCCGCTCCACCACGCCGCAGAGGGTCCCGTGGACCCCCTCGATCATCCAGCCGGCGAAGGCCCGCGCCCAGCGTCCGGGGTTGAGGGCGGACAGAATCTTGTCCCAGATGCGCCCCGGCTGGTGGATGGGGACGACGGCGTAGAACTCGCCTCGCTTGCCGTCCTCGGCGACGGCCAGCATCACCAGCAGGTAGGCCCGGTCGCGGTCGAGGTCGGGGTGGTCGTCGAGGTCTGGGTACTCCCACGAGTACTCCCAGCCGTCGCTGCGCTTCTTCTCGCCGCCCTTCACCCGGTACATGGCGCTTATCCAGTCGCCGGTGTCGGCGTCCCGGACGGCGTAGAAGAGGTTCGCGATCTCCCGGTCGAAGATGGGCCGGGCGACGAACTCGCCGCCCTTCTTGCGCTCCACGAAGTCCCGGTCGGCGTTGACCAGGGTTAGCTCGTTACCGGGCGGGGCTTGGGCTTGGGCGATGTTGCTTGCGGGGATTGCCAGAAGCGCCGCCAACAGCAGCGCGGCTGACAGGGGTAAGAGCCGTCTTATCGACCGGAGTCTTGCTTTCAACGCCAACTCGTTCACCTCTCTTCCGTTCGCCGCGATTCACCGGACCGCGGCAGTCGCAAAAAAGTGTGAACAAATCAAACGAGAAAAAAGACCCCTCATAGCTCTGCGCACGAATGCGGGGGGTTACGGGCCGTTCCCCCGTGACTCTGCGCAGGGATGCGGGGGGCTATAGACCCTCTTTTTTTCGGCCCCTTTCGTGCAGTATTGGGGGTGTACAGGAGTTTGAGTTTGGCAACAGAACGGCCTGAGTCGTGATTTCGTAGCTGGAACAGGGGTAAATCGCCCCCCTACAGGACGTAACCAGTGAACACTTTTAGAAAGGGTGCGTTCCGGACGGCAATGACATCGCCAAACGGGGGGAATGACATCGGCGGGTTGGTCGGAGCGGCGTACCAATGACATTAGGCCCCGGAAAAGACGATTGAAGTGGGGGTGCGTGACGTCCCCAAAACCGTGGCCTGAGAGCGGGAAAAGGGCCGGACTGTGGCTGACGGAGGTTCAGACGGAATGTTGCGAGGGAGAAAAGAGCCATGAAAACGACCGAACACGGCATCGAGGACAGCAAAGACGTGGAGAACGTCTACCACATGCGGCTCATGGCGCTGCTGAAAGAGCTGGTGCGGGACAAGGGCTTCAAGAGCGCGGCGCGGGTGCTGGAGCTGGACCAGCGGACGGTGGCCGAGTGCGCGAAGACGGGGCAGCTGTCACGGCGGGTGCGCCAGGCCCTGGAGCGTGCGTTGCAGGAGGGCGTCGGTTCTGCTGCGGCTCGTCAGAGGGAGCGCAACGAGAAGCTGGAGCAGCGGGTCGAGACGCTGGAGAAGGGGCATGAGGCGTTGGCAAAGGACTATGACGCCCTGGGCAAGGAGGTGCGGAAGCGCGTGGCCGCCGTCGAGGGCCGGGTCGAAGCCCTGCGTCGGGATGGGGCACAGGGGACCGGGGCCGGTCACGCCGGCGCCGGTCCCTCCCAGGCGGAGAGCGGTGCGTCGGACGCTGGAAGGAAGCCTCCGCCGAGGCCCAGGTTGCGGCGAGAATACCCCGACCTCGTGACCCTTGAGCCCGCCGAGGACGACGAGGAGGTGTTCGGGGAGGCGTGGCCGATGATCGTCGAGTGGCGGGGACTGAAGGACGTTCACCCCAACGAGGGGAAAAGCCTGGACTGGCTGCGCACCGAGGAGCGGTTCCTGGCGTTGGAGCTGGCGTTGTTGGAGGAGCACGGCATGACGCTCCCCCCGGCTCGGTTTCCGCTGCGGGGCTTCGACCGCAACGGTCAGGTCAATTGGCGTCAGACGGCGCTCTTCGACACGCGGAGAGCGATCAGAAAGCGGGAGCTTCTGAACAGGCTGAGCCTCGGTCTGTTGTGGCGGTAGCCGGGCCGGGAGTGCGAAGGGTTTGCCAGTCAACTTTTGTGAACGATTTGGCGGCAGTTTGCGAAGGGGGTGTCGCAGGCCCTCTTTTGCGGGTCTCGAAGCGGCGATACTAGCCTCACTGTTTGGCTTTCTCCAAGGTTTCCGACCATAGAAACCTGGGTGCGTGATCCCTGTTGCACGGGCATGACCGGAGGATGATTCGCTCTCCTGAATGGTCGCCCACGAGGGAATTGCTGCCGAAGCGGAGTTTGACGTTGGTCCTTCGCAGGCAGTGCGGGCAGAGACGACGGAGTTGACGCTGGCCCTTCGTCCTCGGTCCAAGTCCGGCGGTCGGAGTGAGTAAGCCCTTCGCCCGTTGGACACCCGTTCAGCGATTGGAGTTGATCGCTTCTTCCGCTGGACACCCGCCTGACGCTTGGGGTTGATCGCTCCTTCCGTTGGCAACCAGTCTGCCGGTTGGGGTTGATCGCTTCATCCGCTGGACTCAGGGACGGAACGCGCTCTGCGCCTCGTCCTCACTCGGTCGGAGTGCGCCTGCCTGTTGCAGACAGGTCTGTCGCTTCGACCGGCTCCTCATGCCCGCGGCATAGCTGACTGACGGCTAGGCCGCAGCTTCGACATGCGCCGGTCTGCCGTAGCAAGCAGGCTGGCCGCTTCACGCCTCGCAGCTTTTCCCACTGACGCTACTCACCCCCGTATCTAGTACGGGGCAGGCTCTGGGCCGAGCTGCGTCTTCTGTCATGCGTCGGTCTGCGGCCACGTCGTGGGCCGGCCGCTTCATGTCTTGCAGCTTCCCCCAACGCTGACGCTACGCACCCTGGGCGAGTTGCGCCTTCTTCACCTGCGCCGTCCTGCGATGAGGTCGTAGGACAGCCGCTCCCCTCATAGCAGTTCCCCCGGCAGTCGATTCCCCCGACGAATCACCCCCGTATCAAGTACGGGGCAGGCTCTGGGCCGGGCTGCGTCTTTCTTCACCCTCCGCTCCGTCTCTCGCGTCCGGCATCCGACCGTGGGCGGAGTGCGTCCAGCGTCAACCCATCACCGAAGACTCGCGCCGTGGATGCCTGCACGGGTCAACAACTGAAAGGAGGAGTCCATGCACGTCAACGAGGTCCATCGCCGCTGACGGCGGGGCCTCCGGGTCTCACAACACATCCCCATTCACAAGGGTCGTCCTCGTTCGCCGGGGGCGGCCCTTCTTCTTTGCCCGCAAGCGGGCGCAGGCCAGAGGCAACACAACACAACAGAAGGAGGACGGACCGATGACTACGGCAACGATGGCAACCGGAACCAGGACGGCGGAGAGCGAGCTCAGGGCGGCGGCGAGGCGTCGCGGGATCACCATGAAGGAGCTTGCGGCGCTGATGGGCGTGAGCGCGGGCTACCTGTCGGGGCTTTCGACGGGGCGTACGCCGTGGACTCCGAAGATGCGGGAGAAGGCTGTGGCGGTGCTGGGAGAGGTCCCTGGGCAGGGGACCGTCTACCGCCAGGGCGGCGTCGTGACCGGCGAGAGCAGCTTCATCAGGGAGCGCGCCCGCACCCTGGGCATGACCATGCAGGACCTGGCCGACCGCGTTGGCGTGTCCTACAGCTACATGACGCAGGTTGCCCGTGGCCGCCAGAACATGGGCGTCAAGGTCCAGGCAAGGGTCGAGTCGGCGTTGCACGCCCCGGCGAAGATCGCGCCCGCCACGTGCGCCAACCGCCAGGGCGTCGTCGTGGCCGGGGAGAGCAGCTACATCAGGGAGCGGGCCAGGGAGCTGGGCATGACCCTGCGGGACCTGGCCGACCGCGTGGGCGTCTCCTACGGCTACATGTCAATGGTGGCACGGGGTCATAGCAACATGGGCGTGAAGGTCCAGGCGCGGGTCGCGTCGGCGCTGGAGGCCCCGGTGAAGGTCGCGCCCGCGCAGCCCGCCTGCATCGACCGGGAGGCCGTGTGGGACCGGATGAACGCCCACGGCTTCAGCCAGAACGAGGTCGCCCGGCGAGCGGGCATCAGCTCGGCCCATCTCTCCCAGATCATGAACGGCAAGTCCTCCCCGTCGGCGGGCGTGCTGAAGGGGCTGCATGGTGTCCTGTTCCAGCCCACGACGGCGGAGCGGGTCATGCCCGCCGAGGTGAAGGTGCTGGGCTGGCGGAAGGGCGAGCGGAGCGGGATGGTCGTTCGCGGCGCCGGTGGCCCCGGGCGCGGCGCCAAGTCCGGCGGCGGCACCGTCCGCGTCGGCGGCCGGGTGCCCTGGGGCGCGAAGGCGGAGTACGCCTACCGCGCGGGATACGACGGCATGGGCCGGGTCTCGGTGACGCACGTCGTCGAGCGGGGCTACTCCGCCATGCTGAAGCAGCCGGAGACGGCAGCCGCCTAGTGAGGTGTGAGCGACGGCCCGGCGCAAGACACCGGGCCGTCGCTCAGGGGGGAGGCTATCGCCACATCGACGGCGGCCTCCCCCCGGCTCTCCATGTATGCCGCCCTTTTTTTGTTGCCCTGAATCACCGCCCGTCTTCGACATCGCTGAAGTGGGGGCAGCGGGCGCTCAGAACGCCCTCGAAGTCACATCCGCGCGGCGACGCTACCGCGCCGCCCGGCCTTCGCCCGCGCCTCCCCGCTTGCCCAGCGCCTCGCGGGCCAACCCCCTCGCCTCCCGCGCCGCGCCGTTGCCCGGCTCGATGCCGATGATGGCCTCGAAGTCCTCGACCGCGCTCTCGAACCGGGCCGCGTACATGCGGGCGATGCCCCGGCTGTAGAGGACATCCCTGTTTCGGGGGTCGAGGTCGATGATCCTGCTGTAGTCCTCTATCGCCAGCTCGTGCTGCTCCAGGCTGCTGTGGGCCAGCCCCCTGGCCGCCAGGGTCTCGGCATTGCCGGGGTCGAGCTCCAGGGACCGGTCGAAGTCCCCGACCGCCTCGTCGTAACGGCCCAGGCTGCCCAGGGCGACGCCCCTGCCCCGGAGCGCCGAGGCGTTGTCGGGGTCGAGTCCCAGCACGGCGTCGAAGTCGCCGAGCGCGGCCTCGTGTGCTCCCAGGTTTACGTTGGTGATCCCCCTGGCGTAGAAGGCGAGGCCGAACCTCCCTTCGATCTCGATGGCGGCGTCGAAGTCCCTGAGCGCCCTGTCCATCCGGCCCATGTCGCGGTATGCCATGCCCCTGTGGTAGCGGGCGTCGGCGAGGTTGGGATTCAAATCTATGGCCCTGCTCAGGTCCTTCACCGCCCGGTGGCGCCTGCCCATCGCCAGGTGGGTCAACCCCCTGTTGTAGTGGGCGTCGGCGTCGCCGGGGGCCAGGGTGACGGCCACGTCGAAGTCGTTCATCGCCTCGGCCAGGTCGCCCAGCTCCGCCTTGCACGCCCCTCGGCTGTAGTGCGCCACGGCGTCGCCGGGGGACAGGCGGATGGCGGCGTCGTAGTCCTCCACCGCCAGGCGGCGCTCCTCCAGCTTGGAGTAGGCGCGCGCCCTGTCGAGGTGGGCGCCCGCATTGCCGGGGTCCAGGACGATGATCCTGCCGTAGTCCTCCGCCGCCCGGCGGTGCTCCCCCAGCTCGCCGTACGCCAGCCCCCTGACGGACAGGGCCTCGGCGTCGCGGGGGTTCGCCTCGATCCTCTCTGTCAGATGCTCGACCATCCGTTGAAGGCCCTCGCGGCCCACGCCGTCCATCATCCTGCGGAACCTCTGGTGCTCTTCTTCCGACGGTTTCCCCTGGTCCATCCCGTCATGCTCCTCGTTCATGACGCTCCTTCCGTATGACTCTTGATGTCTCGCTACCGGGCGGGTCCCTCGTTGCGCGGACGGCGTCCCCGGATGGCGCAAGCTGCGGCCTGCGGCCAGGACTCGAATCGGTCTCCACCGGCGGGACTCCGCGCCGGGCCATCCCCTCGCGGCCTCTTCCCTCCGGCGTGGCGTCTTCCCCGGCCCCCTACGGGACCGCCGCCAACGATGCCCCTATGATGAGGCAGCCGCTCCCGTAAGGCAACGCCGGGGTGACGGGTGCGGATGGGGAGAGGCACGGCCAGGTGTGACGCCCTTCTTGCGTTTCCGGAGCGCCGCCCCCCTAGTCGGTGAACAGGTGGGCGAGGCCCAAGGGTCTCGCCAGGGCCACCAGCGCCATCATGTTCCGCATGCTGGGGCGAGCCCGTCCCTTCCTCCAGCGCCGCATCGTCTCGTGGTGGACGTCGAGGCGACGGGCGATCTCCGCCCACGGCAGGCCCGACTCCTCCTTGAACCGTTCCAAGCGCTCCGGGAAGTCGTGGGGGACTTGGTAGGTTACTCTGCTGTGGTGGATGCGCTGTCTCGGCATCGCTCAAGCTCTCCCAGAGCACAGCCGGAGACGCTCCTCAAAGCCGTGATGTTCCACCGGCTACGACGTGTCGTTGGCGACCATCCGGTTCATCAGGTTGGCTGCGTCGTTGTCCGCGAGGTCCCGAACCGGGGCCGCGCCCGCCCGGACCCTGGCTTTGTAATTCGTTCCGTCGATGGGACCGGCGACCTCGCGCCGCGCCGCGCCGCCGTTGCCGACAGGTATGTCCGCCCAGTCCGGCCAGACCGCCGCCCGGGGTCCGCCGACGCCGGCGATTGTCAATAGCGCCGTCGCCGGGGTCATTCCACGCCAACGTCGGACGGGCAGGAGCCGCCGGTCGCGGCGGGTATGATGATCTTCACGGTGTCGCTGCTGGGCGGGTCGATGTAGGGCGGCATCAAATAGATCGTGCCCATGACCTCGCCGTTGTAGCTGACGGTGATATTTCTGTAGTTGGGCGACGCGGTGTAGGTGGGATGGTTCTCCTGGGTCCTCCCGCACAGGTAGATCTGGTCTCTTTCGGTCTCGTGCTCGGCGTAGCTCCCGGCGGTTTCCGCGCCGGTCCAGTACCGGATGCGGTCATCGCCGAAGTCCTCGGTGGCGTTGAAATAGAACCGGTCGATGGGGTCGTCGGGGCCGATGCGTATGCCGTTCATGTAGTCGTCGCCGGGGCCGCCGGTCAGCCGGTCGCCGCCTCCCCCGCCGTCCAGCTCATCGTCGCCGTTGCCGCCGATCAGCGTGTCGGGGCCGTAGATGCCGCCGTACAGTTCGTCGTCTCCGTCGCCACCGTACAGCCGGTTGTTGCCGGCGCCGCCGCCCAGCACGTCGTCGCCGGCGCCGCCGCGCAAGGTGTCGTCTCCGTTTTCGCCGAGGAGCAGGTCGTCTCCGCCCAGGCCCTCCAGCGTGTCGTCTCCGCCTCCACCGTAGATGCAGTCGTCGCCGTCGTCTCCTCTCAGCGCGTCGGCGGCCCCCGTGCCGTGGATGCCGGGGAAGACGCTGGCCCAAGCGTAGGGACCGAAGGCGCCGTCGCGCTCCGCTCGCATCCGGAAGTTGTACCAGAATCCCCCGTACGCGCCGCAGACCGGCACTTCTACGACGACGGACAACCTGCCGTCTGCGGAGACGGGAGCGCTGCCGGAAATGGGAGTCCAACTCAACTGCACGGGAGCCGAATACTGGAAGTGGTAGCTGAGCGTGCTGTCACCGGCATCCTTCCAGCTCAACCTGACCTGGCGGCTCTTGCCCGCCACGGGGTCGGCTGAGAAGCCGGTGGGCGGTCCCAGGTCGTCGTCGTTTACGGTTACCGCCACCTGCGCCGTCTTGCCGTCGTAGCCGCCCCCCGACGCTTCCAGGGTCACCGTAACGCTCTCCTGGTCACCGTCAGCGTCGTTTACGCCAGAGACGGTCACCGTCTGCGCCGCGTTCCACTCGGTGGTGGTGAAGGTCAGGCTGGCCGGGGACACCTTGGCCGCATCCGTGTCATCGGAAGTGACCGATACGGTGACGCTGGCTGTGGGTTGCGTGGTCAGCCGCACCGTGAAAGTCCCGGTCCCGGCCTCCCCTACATCCAGGCTCAATGGGTACACCATCAGGTTGGCGTCGTCGTCGGTAACCGACACCGCCACCGACGCCGTCAGGCCGGAGTAGCCGGTGTCGGCCGACGCTGCTGTCAGGGTCACGGTCACGCTCTCGTCGTCCCCGTCGGCGTCGTCGACGCCGGAGACGGTCACCGTCCGCGCCGTGTTCCAGTTGCCGGCGCTGAAGGTCAGGCTGGCCGGGGACGCCGTGGCCGCTCCGGTGTCACTGGAACTGACGGATACGGAGACGCCGAACGTGGGCTGATGGGACAGCTGCACCGTGAAGGCGTCGCTGCCGGACTCCACTATATCCAGGGCCAGTGGAGCCACCAGCAGGCCCCGCGTGTTGTTGGTCACGGCCTGGCCGGTGAGATTGGCCGCCCGGTTGCCGGCTGAGTCCTGGATGGGGTTGTCCCCGGCGTTGGCCCGGTCGTAGCTCACCGTCACCGCCTGGCCCACGCTCACCGCCTGGGCCAGGGTCAGCGTCACCGTCATGCCGCTCAGCGCCGTGCTGCTCACCGTCCGGCCCGCGCCCGCCACGCTCACCGTGAAGGCCCCCTTGTCCGGGGCCGACCCGCTCAGCGCCTCGTTGTAGGTCAGCACCAGGCTCGTCCCCTCCACCGTGGCGGTCGAAAGCGCGGGAGCCGTGAAGTCGCTCTTCACCGCCTGGCTGGTGAAGCTGGCCGCCCCGTTCCCGGCGCGGTCCTGTATCTTCCGGTTGTCGCCGCCTGCATTGGATGCGTCGTAGCTCACCGTCACCGTCTGGCCCTCGGTCACCGCCGAGGCCAGGTCGATAAGCACGGAGTTGGGTTTCGCCGTTGCATACCCGGCGCCGTTGACGGTCCGGCCACTGCCGTCCACGCTGACGGTGAAGGCAGCACCGGACGGGACCGGATCGGCGCTGCCGGATTTCAGCGGCTCGTCGTAGACCAGCTCCAGCTCGATGCCCCGCACCTCCGCCCGCACCAGCACCGGCGCCGCCGTGTCCACGTGCGTCACGGCCTGGCCGGTGAGATTGGCCGCCCGGTTGCCGGCTGAGTCCTGGATGGGGTTGTCCCCGGCGTTGGCCCGGTCGTAGCTCACCGTCACCGCCTGGCCCACGCTCACCGCCTGGGCCAGGGTCAGCGTCACCGTCATGCCGCTCAGCGCCGTGCTGCTCACCGTCCGGCCCGCGCCCGCCACGCTCACCGTGAAGGCCCCCTTGTCCGGGGCCGACCCGCTCAGCGCCTCGTTGTAGGTCAGCACCAGGCTCGTCCCCTCCACCGTGGCGGTCGAAAGCGCGGGAGCCGTGAAGTCGCTCTTCACCGCCTGGCTGGTGAAGCTGGCCGCCCCGTTCCCGGCGCGGTCCTGTATCTTCCGGTTGTCGCCGCCTGCATTGGATGCGTCGTAGCTCACCGTCACCGTCTGGCCCTCGGTCACCGCCGAGGCCAGGTCGATAAGCACGGAGTTGGGTTTCGCCGTTGCATACCCGGCGCCGTTGACGGTCCGGCCACTGCCGTCCACGCTGACGGTGAAGGCAGCACCGGACGGGACCGGATCGGCGCTGCCGGATTTCAGCGGCTCGTCGTAGACCAGCTCCAGCTCGATGCCCCGCACCTCCGCCCGCACCAGCACCGGCGCCGCCGTGTCCACGTGCGTCACGGCCTGGCCGGTGAGATTGGCCGCCCGGTTGCCGGCTGAGTCCTGGATGGGGTTGTCCCCGGCGTTGGCCCGGTCGTAGCTCACCGTCACCGCCTGGCCCACGCTCACCGCCTGGGCCAGGGTCAGCGTCACCGTCATGCCGCTCAGCGCCGTGCTGCTCACCGTCCGGCCCGCGCCCGCCACGCTCACCGTGAAGGCCCCCTTGTCCGGGGCCGACCCGCTCAGCGCCTCGTTGTAGGTCAGCACCAAGCTCGTCCCCTCCACCGTCGCCGTGGACAGCGTGGGGGCTGTGAAGTCGCTCTTCACCGCATAGTTGGTGAAGCTGGGAGCATCGTTGTCGGCCAGGTCACGGACCCGAAAGGAGGGACCCGCTAACGCCTTGAGGTAGCTCACCGTCACCGCCTGGCCCTCGCTCACCGCCGAGACCAGCGTGAGAGAGACGGTGTCGGGGGCGCTGGCGCGGACGCGACCGCCCTGGGTGGCCCGTTCGGCGCCGTCCACTGTGACTTCGAAGGCAGTATTGGCGCTCAGGAGCCTAACTTTCAGCGGCTCGTTGTAGACCAGCAACACCTCGCTGCCCCGCACCTCCCCACGCAACAGCACCGGCGCTGCCGTGTCCAGGTGGCTCACGGCCTGGCCGGCCAGGTCGGCGGCCCGGTTGCCCGCTGCGTCCTGGATGGGGTTGTCCCCGGCGCTGGCCGCCGCGTAGCTCACCGTCACCGTATCGGTCCTGGCCACCGCCTCAGCCAACGTCAGCGTCACCGTCATGCCGCCGAGGGCCACGCTGCTCACCGTCCGGCCCGCGCCCGCCACGCTCACCGTGTAGGCCCCGACCGCAGGCAGTTCGGCGCTCAGCGCCTCGTTATAGGTCAGCACCAAGCTCGTCCCCTCCACCGTCGCCGTGGACAGCGTGGGGGCTGTGAAGTCGCTCTTCACCGCATAGTTGGTGAAGCTGGGAGCATCGTTGTCGGCCAGGTCACGGACCCGAAAGGAGGGACCCGCTAACGCCTTGAGGTAGCTCACCGTCACCGCCTGGCCCTCGCTCACCGCCGAGACCAGCGTGAGAGAGACGGTGTCGGGGGCGCTGGCGCGGACGCGACCGCCCTGGGTGGCCCGTTCGGCGCCGTCCACTGTGACTTCGAAGGCAGTATTGGCGCTCAGGAGCCTAACTTTCAGCGGCTCGTTGTAGACCAGCAACACCTCGCTGCCCCGCACCTCCCCACGCAACAGCACCGGCGCTGCCGTGTCCAGGTGGCTCACGGCCTGGCCGGCCAGGTCGGCGGCCCGGTTGCCCGCTGCGTCCTGGATGGGGTTGTCCCCGGCGCTGGCCGCCGCGTAGCTCACCGTCACCGTATCGGTCCTGGCCACCGCCTCAGCCAACGTCAGCGTCACCGTCATGCCGCCGAGGGCCACGCTGCTCACCGTCCGGCCCGCGCCCGCCACGCTCACCGTGTAGGCCCCGACCGCAGGCAGTTCGGCGCTCAGCGCCTCGTTATAGGTCAGCACCAAGCTCGTCCCCTCCACCGTCGCCGTGGACAGCGTGGGGGCTGTGAAGTCGCTCTTCACCGCATAGTTGGTGAAGCTGGGAGCATCGTTGTCGGCCAGGTCACGGACCCGAAAGGAGGGACCCGCTAACGCCTTGAGGTAGCTCACCGTCACCGCCTGGCCCTCGCTCACCGCCGAGACCAGCGTGAGAGAGACGGTGTCGGGGGCGCTGGCGCGGACGCGACCGCCCTGGGTGGCCCGTTCGGCGCCGTCCACTGTGACTTCGAAGGCAGTATTGGCGCTCAGGAGCCTAACTTTCAGCGGCTCGTTGTAGACCAGCAACACCTCGCTGCCCCGCACCTCCCCACGCAACAGCACCGGCGCTGCCGTGTCCAGGTGGCTCACGGCCTGGCCGGCCAGGTCGGCGGCCCGGTTGCCCGCTGCGTCCTGGATGGGGTTGTCCCCGGCGCTGGCCGCCGCGTAGCTCACCGTCACCGTATCGGTCCTGGCCACCGCCTCAGCCAACGTCAGCGTCACCGTCATGCCGCCGAGGGCCACGCTGCTCACCGTCCGGCCCGCGCCCGCCACGCTCACCGTGTAGGCCCCGACCGCAGGCAGTTCGGCGCTCAGCGCCTCGTTATAGGTCAGCACCAAGCTCGTCCCCTCCACCGTCGCCGTGGACAGCGTGGGGGCTGTGAAGTCGCTCTTCACCGCATAGTTGGTGAAGCTGGGAGCATCGTTGTCGGCCAGGTCACGGACCCGAAAGGAGGGACCCGCTAACGCCTTGAGGTAGCTCACCGTCACCGCCTGGCCCTCGCTCACCGCCGAGACCAGCGTGAGAGAGACGGTGTCGGGGGCGCTGGCGCGGACGCGACCGCCCTGGGTGGCCCGTTCGGCGCCGTCCACTGTGACTTCGAAGGCAGTATTGGCGCTCAGGAGCCTAACTTTCAGCGGCTCGTTGTAGACCAGCAACACCTCGCTGCCCCGCACCTCCCCACGCAACAGCACCGGCGCTGCCGTGTCCACGACCTTGTGGCCGGACTGGGCTTCCAGGGCAGCGTGCTTGCGCACCGCGTTCCGGTCCTCGGCGTCCGTCAGGGTGGCGGAACCCACCAGGAGCGCCATCGCGCCGCTGCCGTCCGGCTTGGGGAACACGCCGTCGGTGTCCACTACTCCTCTTTGCACCGTGTACCGAAAGGCCAGGGAACGGGCCGTTCCGCTGGTCGCTCCCCCTCTCACCAGGCGAGCGACCTTCGTCGCGCCCCCGATGTCCAGCCGCACCCGGATGTCCGACCCGCTGCCCGATACGTCCCAGGTCACGTCCTCGGACCAGGTGACCGTCACCTCGATGGCTTCGCCAACCCCATAGGTGTCTCCCGACGCCGGGGAGGAGGTCAGCGCCACCCCGGTGATGTAGACGCCTCCCGCACGCACGCCGTTGGCTTGAGCGCGGTCGCCGCCTAGAGCCCCGTTCCGCGCTCTCACCGCCACGTCGTAGAGGACGCCGGGCTCCAGGACGCCGATGGTGTGGCTGCGGGCGGCGGCGTCGTGGATTCGGTTGGACTGCTCGGTATCTGTGGTTCCCGACTTCTTATGGAGGACCGTCCATCCCGTCGGGGTGTTTCCGTCGTTGGCGGGCGTCCACCTGAGCGTGATCTCACCGACTCCGGGTCCCCGCTCGGCGGTGCCCGTGGGGGCGGCGGGACAGCCTGCCAGCGTGCAACCGCTACCAATATCTGTCAGTGGAACTGTGTGGCTCGACGCAGCCCGGACCGTCCGCCTCAAAGCCACGACCTCGACCCTCAGCGCCGCCGCATCTCCGCAGCCGGCGTCGTTGCAGGCTTCCACCTGCACCACCCATTCGCCGTGGTCGGCCACGGTGAACTCGGCATTAGAGACAGTGGCGATGACATGGTTGTCCCCGAAGCCTCCGTCGGATGTGCGCCAGCGGACCCTGTAAGAGTCAGCGCCGCCAACGTCGTCCCAGGTAGCCGAGAGGTTCAACTCTCCCGGCGTGGCGCTGACCGCCAGGTTCCGGGGCTGTTCCGGTGGGAGTTGCTGGACCGTAACCGTCCGGCCCGCGCCGGCGCCGCAACCCGCCTTGTTGCAGGCTTCCACCCGCACCACCCACTGGCCGTAGTCGGCCACGGTGAAGTCGGCGCTGGAGTCCGTGGCGATGACCTGATTGTCCCCGAAGCTCCCGTCGGATGTGCGCCAGCGCAGCTTGTAGGAATCCGCGCCGTCCACCTCGTCCCAGGTCGCCGAGAGGCTCAGCGAGCCGGGTTCGGCGACGACCTGTAATCCGGTGGGCCGTGCCGGGACCGGCTCCGGGGAGGGCGTCGGTGTCGGTGTAGGCGCTGCTGTCGGGGTCGGCTCCGGTGTCGGCGAGACGTCGGCCCACGTAACGGTAAGCGGGGCCGACGTGGCCGAAGCTCCTGAGTCGTAGGCTACTGTGACCCGGAACCTCCAGTTTTCGGTTCCGTTGGCGAGATAGGAGAGGGTCGAACCCGTGGCAATGGAAGCCCAACCGCCCAAATCCATTTCCCAACTGTACGAAGGCCCGGACCCCGAGGGAGCGTTCGAGATGTCCGCGCTCAGGATCACCTTTTCTCCAACCTTGGGGTTGGGCGGGTTGGCCCTGACGGAGACCTGCAATGGCGTAGGTTCCGGTGTCGGTCCGGGAGTTGGCTCCGGCGTGGGCGTAGGTGTGGCGGTTGGTTCAGGCGTAGCCGTTGGCTCCGGGGCTGGTTCCACCGTGAAGCGATGGCTGTTGGGCGGCCCGCATCCGGCGTCGTTGCAGGCCCGTACCCGCACCACCCAGTCGCCATAGTCCGCCACCGCGATGTTCGCGTTGGAAGACTGGACGGAAACCCCTTCGTTCAGCTCGTTGCCCGCGCCGGCCTCACGCCAGCGCACCTTGTAGGAGTCTGCGCCGTCCACGTCGTCCCAGTCCACCGCCGCGTTCAGTGAGCCGGACTCGGCGGTGACCTGTAGTCCCGTGGGCCTGGCCGGAGGTCCCGAGCCGTCGGCGGCGACCGCCTGACCTGGGGAGCTCTGTGTCACGGCAAGGGCAGCGAAGAGGACGAGGAGCAGCGCCGTGAGGCGATACGGCGGCCATCGGCCCACTGGCTGGACGGGCGGGTATGGGCTGGGGCGGCTCACGCCGTCAGCCCCTGTATCGGACTGTGGGGGCTAGGCGGGAGTGAAAATCGGGGGGGGGGGGGGTAGAACTAATGCGCCATTATCGGCGCAAAAGGCACGGGCCGTGAACGCGGCGGTCGGCTGCGTTTCGGGTCGCGACATGGCGACGTTCATGCTCGTGCGGATGTTTACCAAAGCACTACTCCCGCCGAGAGCTTACCCCTCAACCTGCAAGCCAGACTGAAGAGCGCAGAAACTCCCGGTAGGAAGTATCCTCCAATCGGGTGGGGAAAGTCAACGCGTACGCGGGCGCGCCCACGGCGGTTTACCGGGGTTGGCGAGGCGGGAAGCCTCGGGAGCGGACGAGTCGGTTCGGGAGCTGCCGCTACTCCCTGGCCTGTATGACGACGTGGCCGCCGTCCTCAACGTCTATGCTCAGGTTGTGACGGTCCAACAGCCGCATACCTATGAGGGGGGTGGCATCGGCGGCGTAGGCCACGACATCCCTTGTCTGGCCGTCCCACAGCACGGTGACGCCGTAGACGTCAAAGGTCACTTCACTGCCATCGGCCAAAACTGCTGAGGCACTGGTTACCGGGGGCAATCCCAGTCCTGCCACCAGTGCCGGCGGCAAGGTGAGGAACTCGCTGAAGCCGGTATCGATGACGGCTTCGATCTCCGGGCCCTGCCCCGACGGGCCTTGGACTGTAAGGGATACGACGGGTTCATAGGCGGCGTTCACCACTCCCTGGATCACTCTGTCCTCCGCAGGGAGCCGCCGCCGATGCTAGCCAAGGCCCTGTACCCAGCCCGCTCACTCCAGATGTTGATAGCGTCCGGGCGCTGTGCCCGCAGACGGTCCACTGCTTCGAGAACCTCCGCGCCGATGGCCCACTCCCCGGTGTCCACGTCGATGGAGACGACCTCTCCAATGTGGTCGGCTTCGACCCGGTGGCGGATGTCCCGCTCGTATATCTCCTTGCCGAAGCGGGCGATCTCTTCTCGCGGGCGGGTTGGCGCGGTGGGCCTGGGCGATTGCGTGGGCGCTGTCTTCTCCGCATCTTTCATGCGTCCCCCCTTTCAAAGCGTGCTCCTACGTCCATCATTCTACCACTTTGCGGGAGTGTGAGACATAGAAAAAGGGGCAGTGAGCGGCCCGGCACTGGAGGCTAGAGCCACGGTTCACACTACAGGAATCGAGAGACCTCGGTGCGCCGACAGGCTGCCGAGCGACATCTCGAAGATGGGGGTATCTACCGTAAGCGGTGGTGGGCTGGACTTGACGAAATCAAGAACCGAGGCCGATTCCGACGTCACACCGTCGTTCGGCATGGGGATGGTGTACGTCAGAACGGCCTCGTCTCCGTTGACCTGGATGCCCTCTACGAAGTTGCGGATGAGGGCCTTGCGCTCAGGGAACGTCCCCTCTTGCAGGAACGCCCGGAAGTCAGCCACGTACCCCTTGATCTCCTCGGTGGTCGGAAGGGCAACCCTGCGCTGTTCAAGCTGGCGCTCGGCGTCGTCTCGCGCAGCCTCCAACTGCTCCTCACGGTGTCGTAGCGAGAAGATGCGGGGCGACAGGACCTCCAGCGTCAGCTCGCTGGTCTCAAGGGCCTCGTAGAGCCTCTGGAGCCTACTTTGCACGTCCGTTAGCTCAGCGTCGATGACCTCCAGCCTGCCGGACATCTCACCGGCCATAGCGTCGATCTCCTCGGCCACCAGCTGCACCAGCGCCACGATGGTCTCCTCGGTGAGGATTCGCTCCCTGATCTTCTCCACCACGAAGTCCTCCACCCTGGGGGCGTTCAGGTAGCGGGCGCTGCACGTCCCCGCTCCTTCGGTGAACAGGGTGCCGCAGATGTAGTAGGCGAACTGCCCGCTCTTGGCTCCCTGGGCGCGATAGGGCCTGCCACAGACGCCGCACTTCAGCAAACCGCTCAGCAGGAACCTGCTCCTAACCCTGGCGGGTCTCTGCACCTTTGGCGCACGGTCCCGCATCGCCTGCTGCACGGCGTCGAACAGCTCCCTGGACACCAACGCGGGCCAGGCTCCTTCCACTCGCACCGGGTCCTGCGCCTTCTCCCCCTTCGTCGTCCGGCCCCACACGGCAGTACCCGTGTAGGCTTCGTTGTTCAGCAGGTAGTGGAGTCCTCCCTTGTACCAGCGCTTGCCCCGGTTGGTGACGCCCCGGTCGTTCAGGGTCTTGCATATCTCCTTGAGGCCGTTGCCTCGCAGCGAACTCTCGAATATCTCCTTCACCACCGGGGCGGTGGCCGGGTCTACCTCCAGGGTGGGACGCTCCTTCGCCCCCTGTCGCTGACCTTCACCCGCCTGTAGCCGAAGGGAGCGTTGGAGCCGAGGAAGAAGCCCCGGGACGCCGCTTCCCGCATCCCCCGGACGACCTCCTGGGCAAGATTTTCGCTGTAGAACTCGTCCACGCTCTCGATGATCCCCTCAAGCAGCCTGCCGGTGGCGTTGTCCTCGGCCTGCTCGGTGATGGACACCACGCGGATGCCCTTGCGCCGCAGCATCGACTTGAAGGCGACGGCGTGCTCGCGCTTTCTGGTGAAGCGGCTGAATTTCCAGACGAGAATGACCTCGAAGGGAGCGTTGGGCTTGCCGCCCTCCTCGATCATCTCCCTGAACTGGGGCCTGTCGGCGACGCGGCCGCTCTCGGCCTCGTCCACATACTCCCGGGACACGGAGTAGCCGTTGGCCTTGGCGTAGTCCTTGAGCGCCCGCAGTTGGGCGGACAGAGGCTGTAGGTGCTTCTTCTTCATGCTGTCCTCCTCTGCAATCTCTGATCGTGTCATCCAATGCTGCGACGCACTCAGGATGCGTCGTTCGCTCCCGGCGCGGCGGACGCGTGAAGCCGGAGTCCCAAGGCGCTCACCACCTTGAGCACGGTGGCGAACTCCGGGTTGCCGTCGGCGGACAGCGACTTGTAGAGGCTCTCCCTGCCCAGCCCGGTCTCTTCCGCAACTATCGCCATTCTCCGGGCGCGGGCGATGTCTCCGAGGGTCGCCATTATCAGGCCCAAGTCGCCCTCTTCCAGCGCGACGTTCAGGTATGCCGCCATGTCCTCCTCGGTCTCAAGGTGCTCCGCCGGGTCCCACGGCCTTGTCTCTGTCTTTGCCATGTCTGCTGCCTCCCTAGAGTCCTCTCGCCAGCTCCAGCGCCCTTCGTATGTCCCGCTCCTGGCTGTCCTTGTCGCCTCCGGCCAGAAGGACGACCAGGGCCTGGCCTTGCTGCACGAAGTACACCCGGTAGCCCGGCCCGTAGTCGATGCGAATCTCGGAACCCCCCTCGCCCACCGGCCTCACATCGCCGGGGTTGCCCAGGGACAGCCGCCGGATGCGGCTGTCGATTCTCACCCTGGCCTGCCTGTCCCGAAGCCGCCTGAACCAACGGGCGTATACCTCCGTCTGGCGAATCTCGACCATCACCCTATTGTAGGCCACAGGATACCTTGACGCAAGGGGTAATGGCCGATTCGGGGGCGAAAACGGGCCAAATCAGGGCTCGCGCAGATGGACG
The DNA here is from genome assembly GCA_965222445.1 of Dehalococcoidia bacterium. Lineage (GTDB taxonomy): Bacteria > Chloroflexota > Dehalococcoidia > Lucifugimonadales > CAJWER01. Next base: position 812,946 of record CBDCTY010000002.1, read on the forward strand.
CTGGAGGTCATCCGGCCAGGATGCCCCAGGACATGGCTCGACGGAGCGTGTCGGCGGTCTTTGCCCTGGCAGTCGGTCGGCGACGCGGCGCACAGCCCCCATGAGACCCCGCACATGTGCGACCCTTTGCAGGCTCTCTTCTTTTCGGCCCCTTCCACGCAGTATTGGGGGTGTACAGGAGTTTGAGTTTTGTCGGGAAGGCGCAAGGCGGGTCATAGGCAAGCTGAAACAGGGGTAAATCGCTCTCCTACAGGACGGAAATAGTGAACACTTGTCGAAACACGGCGTTCCGGACCGCAATGACATCGCCAAACGTGGAGCGTGACATCGGCAGGCCCGTGGGAGCGGGGTCTCAATGACAAAAAGCCTCCGAAACGGCCATTGAAGTGGGGGTGCGTTACGTCCGTCGGAAGGAGATGGCGGAGGCGCTCACGGCCCCTCTGAATGGGGTTGACGCATGGCTCACCGGGACCGTGGCACGGAGACGCGTCAGCGCATCACGGGTCCTGGGATCGGGGACTCGTGGTCCGGGCACAGGGTGCAGTTGGGGCGGTCCCAGGGCCACATCGGGGCAAGCCCCTACCTCAGCACAAACCACCACAGGAGAACGCTGCCGATCAGCAGCGCCAACAGCACGATGGCGGTCACGCGGAGCGCGATGACCACTTCCTTCGTCTCCTTGTGCTCGGCGGTCTCCTTGCGGTACGCCTCCTCCATCTCCGCATACGCCTGTCTGCCGGCGGATGCGGACTCCCTGGCCTCGTCCCGCTCCCGCTCCAGCTCCGAAGCTCGAAGCTTCAACTCGGATGTGCTTCGCTCCATCTCCCGCACGGTCCGCTCAAGCTCATGCTCCCTGGCGATGGCCCTGCGCACCACGCCGAAGCTGCGGCCGTCGTGGAGGGTGATGGCGGCGTCGAAGCGGCCCCTGCGGTGGAACTCCACGTTGGACCGAAGGCCGTCGATGCCGGGGGAGAGTGACGCGGCAAGACGGTAGACGGAGGCCACCCCGTCCATCCTGCGGATGAGCAGCGTGAGCCACTCCCTGGACATGGGATAGGCTCGCACGAAGTCCGAGGATGTCTCAAAGCCGAGGACTCCCGTGGCCTGTCTGATGCCCTTGGTCGTCAGGCAGTACCTTTGGCTCGACGGCAGGTGGGTGGTCCCGTGGCTCACGCGCCCGGCGATGCCGTCGGCCAGCAGGTCGGCTAGGGCGCGGTGGACGGTCGTGTGAGGCTCGCCCAGGATGCCTGCCAACTCTGCTGAGTCGATGAATGGAACTGTTACGTGCTTATCGTCCGCACCCCGACTCGTCCAGCAGACCGTTTCGCACAGCCCAGACCACCAGCTCCTGCTTCGTCTCGATCTTGAGTTTGTCCTGGATGCCGTAGATGGCGTTTCGGACCGTCACCGGCTGGTTGCCCCTGACCTCAGCGATCTTCGCGTACGACAGGCCCTGGGCAAACAGCGCAAGAATCTCACGCTCCCTCTGTGTAAGCCTGCCAGGCTCCGATGCCTTCTCTCGCTGAGCCGATGCTCGGATCTCGGCAAACACGCGCCTCATCACGTTGGCAGGTATGCGGTACTCGCCATCCGCAACGTCGCGGACGGTACGCAGCAACTCCTCCTTGCCAGAATATTTCTGAAGGTATCCAGTGGCGCCCGCGGCTACTGCCTCCAATGCGGCGTCCTCTGCCGTTGCTGCTGTGAGAATCAACACTCTCGTATCCGGGAGCATCTCGGTGACCTCTCGGCAGGCGTCGATGCCGTTCTTGAGAGGCATCATCACATCCATGACGATTACGTTGGGCTTGAGCTCCTGGGCTATCCTTACTGCCGACTCGCCGTCTGCGGCCCCACCCACCACCTCGAAGTCGCCGGACTGTTGCAGCACCTCGCGCAGACCGTCCCGCATGATCTCGTGGTCGTCCACGATCATCACCCTAGTCTTTGTGGCCGGCGCCAAGTTATGTGCCTCCCTGGCGAGTGTCATACGGAATAGCGCAGGTTACCGTCGTGCCGCGTCCGGACTCGCCCGGGCCCACTTCAAGACGGCCTCCCATTCGCTCGGCGTCCGCTCTCATGTTCCTGAAGCCGTGACCGCGGTCGGCGTAGCCTTCCGGGAGGCCAATGCCGTCGTCCGACACGGACATTCGGAGGCCATCATCCTCGAAACTCAGGGAGATGGTGACCTTTCCAGCATCCGCGTGCCGGAACGCGTTTGTCATTGCGTTGTGAGCTATCGAGAAGAGCAGACGGCGGGTGACAGTGGGAAGCGGCAGCTCTCTGCCTGACTGGACCAGCTCCGCGGGAATCGACATGATCGTGGCGAACGTAGAGGCGTGCGATCTCAGCACCCGGCTCAGCTCCCGTCCCTCAAAGATGGGGCCTATGCCGATAGGATGCCTCAACTCCCACATCGTCGATTTTGACAGCGCATGGGTGGCCTTTAGCTTGGCGAGCAGTTCGTCGTCGTTCTCCTCGTTCCGCGCCTCGGCGAGCTCGATCGCAGTCTCCAAGCCCAGGCCGGTCACGTAGGCGGACTGGGCTGCCGTGTCATGTATTTTCTTCGAGAGCTCGGTCCCCTCCCGCTGCAGATCTCGTTCCCGTTCCACGGCCTCTCTCCTTCTGATGCGCTCGAACCTGGAGACCAGGTTGACCGCCGCGACGACCGCGTACATGACGACGATCCTGGTGAACAGGACCTTCTCCTCCTTGATCTCAAAGTCGATCCCCGGCTCCAAACAGCAGGCTCATGCCCGCGTACGCAACTGCGACCATCGTGGCCCAGGCGAAGCTGAGCCTGAAGGAAGTGAACACCACGGCGAACATGGCGAGCGTGGAATAGTACAGCACGAAGAAGGTGTTCTGAAACCCGCTGCCCGAGACCACGATGCCCGCCGTTATCATCGTCACGTCCATCACGCTGAGAGCGAGTGCCCAGCGCCATGTCACCGTCCGATTCGACTGAAGGCGATAGTGAACGTAGGCGTTGAGGACCAGCAGCGATGCAGCGAACAACGTGGTCGGCATATAGGCAGGGTGCGCGAAGTTGGGCCGGTAGTTGAACTGCAACAGCCAGGTTATCAGGATAAACCATCGCACCCATACAGAAATCCTCACTCCGTACAGCAGGTCGTCCGGGCCAGTCCGGCCGGACGACCGATGGGGCTCTGCAGCAACGTCTTGTGGTGTGGTCTGCAAATCCTAGCCTCATATTCCTATAGCGTAGCCTACTCAGCGGCATTGTCAAGGTACAGCAGTACCTCAAGAGACAGATACAGATGTACCCCTCGATTAAGGTACGAATAGACCTTGTGGAGCGTCAAGCTGATTGGTAAGCTAGGCGCCATCCTTGGGGTCCGACTTATACCAATTCATTTTGAGCGCGCCGTACTGTAGGTGAAGGTCGAGGGCCGCAGGGCGCAATTATAGAACGACAGGGAGCAGTAACTTCATGTTCAACCACGTGAACCGCCAAGACCGGAAGGCTAGCCGCCCCGCTGCGGGCCTTCGCGGCCTGCGTACCCCCCCCAACAGACGTGCTATCATGACGCCGCGCCGTCTGACCAGCCTGCTCATGCTCCTGACGGTCGTTGCCCTGGCGATGCTGTTCTCCGGCGGGCCGGTCTCCGCACAATCGGCCACCGTCGACTACGACTCCGATAACGACGGCCTCATTGAGGTCTCCAACCTCGCCCAGCTCGACGCTATCCGCTACGACCTCGACGGCGACGGCGCCCCCACCGGCGACAACGGCCGCTATGCGACCGCTTTCCCCAACGCCGCGGCGGGCCTGGGCTGCCCGGCGACCTGCGCCGGCTACGAACTCACCACTAACCTCGACTTCGACACCAACGGCAACGGCCAAGCCGACGCAGGCGACGCCTACTGGAACAACGGCGCCGGCTGGCAGCCTATTGGGACTGGCAACAATACGTTCAGGGCCATTTTTGACGGTGGACTCCATACGATCTCCAACCTATTCATCGACCGGGATATCAATTACATTGGTTTGTTCGGCAGAACGTGGAGTGACGGTAATATCAAGCGTATTGGTCTGATCAACTTTGACGTGGCCGGCGGCCGAAACTCTAATTTTGTCGGCGGCTTGGTCGGGGAAACCAATGGCGCAATCACCGCCAGCTACGTAACAGGCAGAGTGCTGGCCAAAGGTGATGGAGTCGGTGGATTGGCTGGTCGTAATGGGGGCCAAATTATCGCCACCTACGCGGCATCCCGTATCGTATCAGGCAAATTCAACGTCGGCGGTCTGGTGGGAGTGAACACGGGTGCAATCACCGCCAGCTACGCAACTTCCGATCACGGCGTGTTCGGCGGGGATCGGATCGGCGGTCTGGTGGGAGTGAATAGCCGCGCCACGATCACCGCCAGCTACTCCACAGGTGCTGTAGGCAGCAGTAATATTGTCCGCGGCGGCGGTAGCGACTTCGGCGGTTTGTTAGGTAGGAATGAGGCCACCGGCACGATCACCGCCAGCTACTGGGACACTCAGACCTCCGGCCAATCCGCCAGCGCCGGCGGCGAAGGCAAGACCACGCAAGAGTTACAGTCCCTCACATCCAACACCGGCATCTACGCCACATGGGACAACGATGTATGGGACTTCGGCACATCCAGCGAGTATCCGAGTCTCATAGGAGTCGGCCCGATTGCAACCGACCGAGCCGCCCTCGTCGCCCTCTACAACGCCACCAACGGCGGCAACTGGAGCAACAACACGAACTGGCTGAGCAACCGGCCGCTTGGGGAATGGCGCGGCGTCACCACGGACAACAGCGGGCGCGTTACTAAGTTGGATCTTAAGTGCAACAACCTCACCGGGTCGCTACCGGCCGCGGTCGGTAGCCTCGCCAGTTTGGCGTCGCTCAATCTCATAGGCAACTGTAGCCCTACTGTCAACCGGCTGACCGGTGAGATACCGGCCGAACTGGGCAGGCTGTCCAACCTGAGAAGACTGTTCCTCGACGGCAACCGGTTGAGCGGGCCGATTCCGCCCGAATTGGGCAGGTTGTCCAACCTGACGCATCTGACCATGCACACCAACCGGTTGAGCGGGCCGATTCCGCCCGAATTGGGCAGGCTATCTAACCTGACGCATCTGTCGCTCTCCGGCAACCAGTTGAGCGGGGCGATTCCGCGGGAACTGGGCGGCCTGTCCAACCTGGAAGAACTGTGGCTCAGCAGAAACTCAGGGCTTTCGGGCCCCTTGCCCGGATCTTTCACTAGTCTGAACGCGCTCGGACTCCTGCGGCTGGGCGGCACACAGTTGTGCGCGCCAACTGACAACGCGTTCCAAGCATGGTTGGCGAGCATCTCGGACAAGCGCGGCGTCGCTAACTGCGTCTCCCCCGACCGCGCCGCCCTCGTCGCCCTCTACAACGCCACCAACGGCGGCAACTGGTGGGCCAACACGAACTGGCTGAGCAACCAGCCGCTGGGGGAATGGCACGGCGTCACCACGAACAACAGCGGGCGCGTCACCTCTCTGGACCTCAGAGGCAACCGATTGAGCGGGTCGATTCCAGCAGAACTGGGCAACTTGTCCAATCTGACGTGGCTGATTCTCATCGGCAACCAGTTGAGCGGGTCGATTCCCACCGAGTTGGGAAGCCTATCCAACCTGGAACGCCTGCACCTCTACGGCAATCAGTTGAGCGGGTCGATACCGCCGGCGTTGGGAAGCCTATCCAACCTGGAGAACCTGTACCTCCACGGCAATCAGTTGAGCGGGCAGATACCGCCGGAGTTGGGAAGCCTATCCAACCTGGAGAACCTGTACCTCCACGGCAATCAGTTGAGCGGGTCGATTCCGCTGGAGTTGGGAAGCCTATCCAACCTGGAGCTCCTGAGCCTCTCCGGCAACCAGTTGAGCGGGTCGATTCCGCCGGAGTTAGGAAGCCTATCCAACTTGGAGCTCCTGTACCTCAACGGCAACCAATTGAGCGGGTCGATTCCCGCGCGCTTAGGCAGCCTGGTTAACCTGCAATGGCTGATTCTGAGCGGCAACCAATTTACAGGCGCGCTCCCTTCGGGATTGACGCAGCTGACGGCGCTTGAGAACTTCGCTTTTGGCAACAATAGCGGCGGCCTTTGCGCTCCAACGGATCAAGTATTCCAGGCCTGGCTGCAAGGCATCGCCAATAGTAATCTCCCCAATGGCGTCACCCCGCTCGGCCCCAACTGCGCGGACACCTCGCCGGATCGCGCCGCCCTCGTCGCCCTCTACAACGCCACCAACGGCGGCAACTGGAGCAACAAGACGAACTGGCTGAGCAACCGGCCGCTTGGGGAATGGCACGGCGTAACCACGGACAACGAGGGGCGTGTTTCATGGCTAGACCTCAACGGCAACCAGTTGAGCGGGTCGATACCGGCAGAGTTGGGAAGCCTATCCAACCTGAGGGTCCTGTACCTCTACGACAACCAATTGACGGGCGCAATTCCCACCGAGTTGAGAAGCCTATCCAACCTGGAAGAACTGTTCCTCGACGGCAACCAGTTGAGCGGGCAGATACCGCCGGAATTGAGAAGCCTATCCAACCTGGAGGGCCTGAGCCTCAGCAGCAACCGGTTGAGCGGGTCGATTCCAGCATGGTTGGGAAGCCTATCCAACCTGGAGGGCTTGGGCCTCAGCGGCAACCAGTTGAGGGGGTCGATTCCGGCAGAGTTGGGAAATCTATCCAACCTGGAAGAACTGTACCTCTACGACAACCAGTTGAGCGGGTCAATTTCGGCAGAGTTGGGAAGCCTATCCAACCTGGAGTTCCTGATTCTCAACGGCAACCGGTTGAGCGGGGCGATTCCAGCGCGATTAGGCAGCCTGGTTAACCTGCAATGGCTGATTCTGAGCGGCAACCAATTTACAGGTCCGCTCCCTTCGGGCTTGACGCAACTGACGGCGCTTGTAAACTTCGCTTTTGGCGGCAATAGCGGTCTTTGCGCTCCAACGGATCAAGTATTCCAGGCCTGGCTGCAAGGCATCGCCAATGGTGATCTCCCCCATGCTCTTCTTCCTGGAGTCACCCCGCTCGGCCCCAACTGCGCGGCCACCACCCCGGATCGCGCCGCCCTCGTCGCCCTCTACCACGCCACCAACGGCCCCAACTGGAGCAACAAGACGAACTGGCTGAGCAACCGGCCGCTTGGGGAATGGCACGGCGTAACCACGAACAACAGCGGGCGCGTCACCGAGCTGGACCTCAGAAGCAACCAATTGAGCGGATCAATCCCCGCCGAACTCGGCAACTTGTCCAATCTGACGTGGCTGATTCTCAACCACAATCAGTTGAGCGGGTCGATACCGCCAGAGTTGGGACGCCTATCCAACCTGGAGTACCTGCTCCTCAACAACAACCAGTTGAGCGGGTCGATACCGGCAGAGTTGGGAAGCCTATCCAACTTGGAGGGGCTGTACCTCAACGACAACCAGTTGAGCGGGTCGATACCGGCAGAGTTGGGAAGCCTATCCAGCCTGAGGAGCCTGTGGCTCAACGGCAACCAGTTGAGCGGGTCGATACCGGCAGAGTTGGGAAGCCTATCCAACTTGGAGGGGCTGTACCTCAACGACAACCAGTTGAGCGGGTCGATACCGCCGGAATTGGGAAGCCTATCCAACCTGAGGGTCCTGAACCTCTACGACAATCAGCTGAGCGGGTCTATACCAGCGCGATTAGGCAGCCTGGTCAAGCTGGAATGGCTGACTCTGAGCGGAAACGGTTTTACAGGCGCGCTCCCTTCGGGCTTGACGCAGCTGACGGCGCTTGCAAACTTCGCTTTTGGCAACAATAGCGGCGGCCTTTGCGCTCCAACGGATCAAGTATTCCAGGCTTGGCTGCAAGGCATCGCCAATGGTGATCTCCCCCATGCTTCTCTTCCTGGAGTCACCCCGCTCGGCCCCAACTGCGCGGCCACCACCCCCGACCGCGCCGCCCTCGTCGCCCTCTACAACGCCACCAACGGCCCCAACTGGAGCAACAAGACGAACTGGCTGAGCAACCGGCCGCTTGGGGAATGGCACGGCGTAACCACGGACAACAGCGGGCGCGTCACCGAACTACTCCTCTACACCAACCGGTTGAGTGGATCAATCCCCGCCGAACTAGGCAGCCTGTCCAATCTGAGGGAGTTGTCCCTTTCCCACAACCAGTTGAGCGGATCAATCCCCGCTGCACTAGGCCACTTGTCCAACTTGGAGAGGCTGGATTTTGACAGCGGCGGATTCACAGGTCCGATTCCGCCTGAGCTCGGTAATCTGTCAAGCCTGCAAAACCTGAGCCTCCATCGCAACCAATTGACGGGTTCTATCCCCCCCGAACTAGGCAATCTGTCTAACCTGACCGCGCTGTGGCTCTTCGACAACCAGTTATCAGGCACAATTCCATCTGAACTTGGTAACCTGTCAAACCTAAGGACTGGTCTAACGCTGTCCGGCAACCAGCTGACGGGCATGCTTCCGCAGAGCCTCACACGAATACCAGGCATAGAAATGCTCTGGTTTGCCAACAACGCCGGCCTCTGCGCCCCAACGGACGCCGCGTTCCAGATCTGGCTGCAAGACATCGCCACGGTTCGTGGCCCCAACTGCGCGGACGCCACCCCCGACCGCGCCGCCCTCGTCGCCCTCTACAACGCCACCAACGGCGGCAACTGGAGCACCAACAGGAACTGGCTGAGCAACCGGCCGCTTGGGGAATGGCACGGCGTAACCACGAACAACAGCGGGCGCGTCACCGAACTGCGCCTCGGCAACAACCAGTTGAGCGGGTCGCTTCCGGCAGAGTTGGGAAACCTATCCAACCTGGAGGGCCTGAACCTCAGCGGCAATCAGTTGAGCGGTTCGATTCCCACCGGGTTGGGCAACCTATCCAACCTGAGGTACCTGGACCTCTACGACAACCAGTTGAGCGGGCCGATACCACCAGCGTTGGGAAATCTATCCAACCTGAAGAGACTGTACCTCCACGCCAACGGGTTGAGCGGGTCGATTCCAGCAGAGCTGGGAAACCTATCCAACCTGACGAGCCTGGACCTCCGCGTAAACCAGTTGAGCGGGTCGATTCCCGCAGAATTGGGAAACCTATCCAACTTGGAATACCTGTCCCTCTCCAGCAACCAATTGAGTGGGTCGATACCGCCGGCATTAGGCAACCTGGTCAAACTGGAAGGGCTGTTCCTGAGCGGGAACGGTCTTGCGGGTCCACTCCCTGCGGGCTTGACGCAACTGACGGCGCTTGCAAACTTCGCTTTTGGCGACAATAGTGGCCTTTGCGCTCCAACGGACGCCGCGTTCCAGCAGTGGCTACGGGGCATTGGCACCGTGAGTGGCCCAAACTGCGCGGACGCCTCCCCCGACCGCGCCGCCCTCGTCGCCCTCTACAACGCCACCAACGGCGGCAACTGGAGCAACAAGACGAACTGGCTGAGCAACCGGCCGCTTGGGGAATGGCACGGCGTAAGCACGGACAACAGCGGGCGCGTCACCGAACTGCTCCTCAGCCCCAACCAGTTGAGCGGGTCGCTTCCGGCAGAGTTGGGAAGCCTATCCAGCCTGAGGGGCCTGTACCTCTACGACAACCGGTTGAGGGGGGCGATTCCAGCAGAGTTGGGAAGCCTATCCAACCTGGAGAACCTGTACCTCCACGACAATCAATTGACGGGCGCAATTCCCACCGGGTTGGGAAACCTATCCAACCTGAGGAGCCTGGACCTCGGCGGCAACCGGTTGAGCGGTTCGATACCGCCAGAGTTGGGAAGCCTATCAAATCTGAGGGGCCTGTGGCTCTACGGCAACCAGTTGAGCGGGTCGATACCGCCAGAGTTGGGAAGCCTATCAAATCTGGTAGTCCTGTACCTCTACGGCAACCAGTTGAGCGGGTCGATACCGCCGGGGTTGGGAAGCCTATCAAATCTGGAGGAACTGGGCCTCAGCGGCAACCGGTTGACCGGATCGATCCCAGCGCGATTAGGCAGCCTGGTCAAGCTGGAATGGCTGATCCTGAGCGGAAACGGTTTTGCAGGCGCGCTCCCTTCGGGCTTGACGCAGCTGACGGCGCTTGCAAACTTCGCTTTTGGCAACAATAGCGGCGGCCTTTGCGCTCCAACGGATCAAGTATTCCAGGCTTGGCTGCAAGGCATCGCCAATGGTGATCTCCCCCATGCTTCTCTTCCTGGAGTCACCCCGCTCGGCCCCAACTGCGCGACCGTCTCCTCCGACCGCGCCGCCCTCGTCGCCCTCTACAACGCCACCAACGGCGACAATTGGACGGACAACACGAACTGGCTGAGCGATGCACCGCTCGGCGATTGGTACCGCGTCACGACGGATGACGAGGGGCGGGTTACGACGTTGAATCTACCCGACAACCAACTGACAGGCGCAATTCCCGCCGAACTGGGCAGCCTGTCCAACCTGACGGAGCTGTGGCTCAGCAGAAACCAACTGACAGGTGCAATTCCCGCCGAACTGGGCAGCCTGTCCAACCTGACGAGGCTGAATCTAGCCGTCAACCAACTGACAGGCGCAATCCCGCAGAGCCTGACGAACTTGGAGTTGTCGGAGTTGTTCTTCGACAACAACGCCGGGCTATGCGCGCCTACGGACGAAGCATTCCAGAGCTGGCTGCAATCTATCGCGCTGAGAGACGACGGCCCCAACTGCTCGGACGGCCTCACTGACCGAGAAATCCTCGCAATCCTCTACAACGCCACCAACGGCGACAATTGGACGGACAACACGAACTGGCTGAGCGATGCACCGCACGGCGATTGGTACGGCGTCACGACGGATGACGAGGGGCGGGTTACGACGTTGAATCTCACAGAGAACCGGTTGAGTGGGAGCATCCCGGACCAGCTGGGAGACTTATCGTCGCTTGGGGAGTTGCGGCTGGGTAATAACCACCTGTCCGGTCCGATTCCGCCTGAGATGGGCAAGCTGTCGGCTCTCCACCGCCTGGACCTGGAGAACAACGATCTGAGTGGTCCCATTCCATCACAGTTGGGTGGCCTGTCCAATTTGAGGTATCTCCTCCTAGGCGACAACAACCTCAACGGCCGTTTGCCTACACAACTGGGCAGCCTGGGCAAGCTCTCGTATCTGCGGATCAGAAACAACGACCTGACGGGCCCGATTCCGCCTGAGTTGGGCAGACTGACGAATCTCAGTCACGTGTATGCCAACAACAACGATTTCGTCGGCTCCATACCATTGGAGTTGGGCAGTCTGTCCAACCTGAGATACCTGTTCCTCAACGATAACGACCTGACCGGCCCCATACCTGCCACGTTGGGCGACCTTGATAAGCTGGTCTCGTTGTGGCTGAACCACAACGACCTGACCGGCCCCATACCTGCGGAACTAGGCGGTTTGTCCAATGTGGTTCGCCTGTATGTCAATCACAACAACCTTAGCGGTGCGATACCCACCGAGCTGGGCCGGTTGGATAAACTCGAACTTTTGTACACTCACAGGAACAACCTTAGCGGTTCGATACCAGCCGAGTTGGGCGGACTGACGAATCTGAAGCGACTGTACGCATATAGCAACGATCTGACAGGCTCCATTCCTGCAGAGTTGAGCGGACTGACTAATCTGGAGCGGCTGCACGTCGGCGGCAACGATCTGACCGGATCAATACCTTCGGGATTGGGCGACATGTCCAACCTCTCTATCCTAAGCCTGTCCGGAAACGATCTGACCGGCGGGATCCCGGCGAGCTTGGGCGGGCTGTCCAACTTGCAGGGGCTGTATCTGCAAGACAATCAGTTGTCGGGTTCGATACCAGCCGAGTTGGGCGACCTCTCTGCATTGGTCCGCTTGTACATGGGCAATAACTACCTGGAAGGGTGCATACCGGCGGAACTGCGAGACGTGCCCTCCAACGACCTTGACGATCTTGGCCTGCTCGACTGCGACGGCAGCTGATCCAGTGCCGACCAACACGCCGACGCCCACACCGACGGCCACTCCCACGCCGACCCCGACGGCCACTCCCACGCCGACCCCGACGGCCACTCCCACGCCGACCCCGACGCCCACTGCCACGCCGACCCCGACGCCCACTGCCACGACCTCGGCAGCGACAGATAGGGCCGCCCTTATCGCGCTCTACAACGCCACCAACGGCCCCAACTGGAACAAGAGCACCAACTGGTTGAGCAGCAAGCCTTTATGGACCTGGTACGGGGTTGGGACTAACGGCTCCGGGCGCGTGGAGGTGTTTGATCTCGGTGAAAACAGCCTGTCAGGCACGATCCCTGCGGAGATCGGCAACCTGGCCAACCTCAGGCATCTGTATCTAGAACGCAACGCTCTCACGGGTCCGATTCCTGCGGAAATCGGCGACCTGGCCGGATTGGTCCTGCTCGGACTGTACCATCGGGAATGGAGGGGCAGATGGAGCTTCCGTTCCCCGCGATGGAGCTGTCCAACAGAGGCTGGTACAAGGTCTTCGGCGTGGTGACCAACCGGAGCATTGCGGCAGATGAGTTGATCTGGTGGTCGAGACAGAGGTGCGGCAAGGGCGAGGAGGTCCACAGCGTTCTGAAGAGTGACTTGGCTGGGGGCCGGATGCCGTCGGGGCTGTTCGGGGCCAACGCCGCATGGTGGGCCATATCGGTGCTGGCCTTCAACCCCGTATGGGGCTACGGGGCAGGCTCTGAACTCTGCCATGAAGCGGCTGGTGTTGGGCGAACAGTGGGTGGGCAAGCGTCTGAAGGCGGTGCGCTTCGCCCTGATCGCCCTACCGGGCCGTGTGATGCGTCACGCCAGGAGGTTGATCATCCGTCTGGCCCGGGGCCATCCCTCATACGAGTTGCTGCTCAGGGCGCGGCAGAGGATATTGGCGCTGGCTGCCGAGCCGTATCGAGCATAGGCGACCCTCCCTGGAGCATCGGTTTGTAGGCGACTCTGCCGAGTTGCCAGGCTCGGACATGCCTTCTTTGGCCTGAGAACAGCCATAATTGGCAGCGAACCGCTGCCGATACCCTCAAAGACGGCACCCGAGACCCTGTCCGATGCCCAATCATGTCATGCGTCACCCCTGGTCGACACCCGGACACCCCCTGAAAGCACACCAAGCAGCTCCCAACCATGTCAGGTGGGGAATCAGGGGGACCGGGCGGCCGCGCTCGGCAGCAGGCTCACGAGAACCGAGTTGGAGGTCATGTCGAAGTTCGTTAAGGGGCAGTCGTAATTGATTAGCGGCTGGCAGGGAGAGAGACGTTCAGACTGAAGGGGAGTGAACGGGAGGGCCGCTGAACACAGCGCAGAGCCGGTCCACCACAGGCTGGTCGCCTCCATTACGTTCCAACGTCCTGATTACGCTGGTGAAGGCTGAGAACGCATCGGCGCCCTCCACCGTCTTCGAGCAGTGCGATACCTTCCGCGCGATCACAGCCGGGCGGAGCGCTCGCTCAGCACGGTTGTTGGTCGGCTCAATGCCCGGATCGTCCAGAAATCGCAGCAGGTTGCCACGATCGTCGTGCCAGCCAAGCTCGTTCTGCAACCTGTAGCTGTCCGCATCCGTCATCGGTCGGTCGCGGAGATGATAGCTCAGCTGTTGCTTCAACCGTTCGGCCTGCACTTCAAAGTCCTCAGCCTCTCCTCGGTGATATGCTCTCCACAGGTCCATCGCTTCTCGCAAAAGCGCACTCAGACTCTTGCCGAAGCTGCGTCCCCTCCCTGTCTTGGTCTGAACCACCTCGCTGACCGAGCGCAGTACGTGCGCCAGACACTTCTGCTGCTTGACCCCGGACAGCGTCTGGGCATCGTAGCTCCGTCCTCGATCAGTCACCATCACCCCTCCATAGTCCGACGGGACCACCTCCCGCACCTCTTCGTTCCGGTGACGCGCACGGACCTGATACACCGTCGCCTCATCCGTCTCGAACGCCATCAGAAACGCACCCTCGCCTCCCACACGCCAGCCCGTGTCGTCGGTGTGGACGAACGGACTGGCGCGCACCGATGTCCGCAACCTGCGGTAGGCATCACCCTCCGTACCGGAACGCCCACCCCATAGTGGAGCACGTGGGCCGCCGCCATCACTCGTCTCCCCACCCGGTGCGCGCTGGCCCCGTGCTGGTCAGGCGCAACTTCTGGGTGCTCGCCACGCACTTGCCTGCCGCACGACCGGCACCGGCATACCTGCACACGATACGCCGTTACCTGGGGACGTGGAACCGGTGGAAGGTCGGTCACGTAGGCAAGCCGCACTCCCTCATGTTCGAGGACGCCTCCACATCCGGGGCAGGTGTCCCGGACACTGGCACGTCTACAACCGGCTCGGTGATCTCATCGGCGGACGGCGGCTTGCGGTAGCTGAACTGCCCCGTACCCGGCTTGCGGCCAGGACGCCTGGGCTTGCCGCTGCGCCTGCCCTTGGAGAATGGCGCAGCCTGGCGCCTTCCCGCTCGCTTGGCCTCGGCGAGTTCCTTATGCAACTCTTCGGTGGCCGCCGTCAGCCGTGCGACCTGTCCTTGCAGCCCCTCGACCAGGGCCATCAGTTCGGCGTGCTCAGAATCCGTCTTGCACATGGCTAAAGTATAAAAACTTACCCGGTCTTCCGCAACACCCATGTGATACCATGACTCCGACCCCGTTAATCAATTACGTAAACGGAACAGAGACTGTATATTGTACCCAAGCGTGGGCACGCTTGTTCTAATTCGACCTGCACAGACTTTTTACGAGAGAATCAAACATGGACACCGGTTCCGCAAGCGGGGAGAAAGTAGTTCGTGTCGGAACTCGACGCTAAGATTGTTGAACTCTACAAGCAGCTTCACGTGATCACGAAGAGGACCTTCGACGAGTTGACGTACAAAGGTATCGGCGTCCTCCTACTTATCGCGGCGTCAGGAGAGCCGATCAGATTAGGGGTCGACCAAGTGACCCGCTTGGATTCCGAAATCAATGCGGGATACAGCCGAGACCATCTCATCCAGGTGCATCTCGCGGAGCTTGAAGCTCGCCTTTATCGGGGTGGGCATTGTGGGCTCGGTACTTTGGTTAGAGTGTATGCGGGCAACTACAGTGTCTCGACGGAAGAGGTGAAGCGATCGATCATCTTGAACGGATTCCCGTTCAGGCTCGCCACGGTGTCCAGCGAGTCGGAGTTGGTCGAGGTCACGCCACTAAAGTTACCCAGTGATACCGAATACTCGGAGCTGTACGAGGGGCTAATCACATCGTGGGGGGGCCTCAATCAGAGGAAGCGTCGGAGAAGATGTGGCACCTCTTGGAGTCGATTCACGACCTCCTCCCTAAGGGCAAGATTGGGGACGACTTTCGCCGAGAGCGACGCGGAAAGGAAGAGCCGCTGCCCATGTATGTGCGGAATGAAATCCATCATCCAACAAAGGGGCCGGTGCTAGAGACAGAAGCATTCCAACAGAACAAACGCATCGGCTACGCGATCATGAAGGCATGGTTGTCAGAAGATGGCACTGAGCAGGGGAGCGTAGAATGGTAGGATAAGTCGCCCTCCCCCTCAACGCAAGGAGCCTTCAGTCCGCCGGGTTGGAAGCTCCTTGGGGCATATCGAAGGCAATTTAATCCTTGCCTCAAATTAGAACCTCCCACCGGAAAGTTCGCAAATCGGTACGCCTTAGCCCACCAGACTCGACGGTAGACAGAACCGGCGCGTGCAGAGCCAGTTCCTCGGCGTCGCTGTCCCCTATCGGAGAATCCTCCGGCATCGGAATCGTGTAGCGCAGCAAGGCGTTGCCGGGCTGTACGACGATCTCCTTGACGAAGCTCTCGATGAAGGCCCTGCGCTCCGTCAACTCGCTCTCGTTGAGGAACATGCTCAGGTCTAGGGCGTAGGCCGTGATGGTCTCCACGTCGTCCAGGACCTCCCTGCGCTGCGAGAGCATCGCTCTCGCCTCCTCCGCCGTGGCCTCCAGCCTCTCCTGCCGCTCCCGGTGCTCGCGTATCCTGGGCTTGAAGTCCTCGATGTCCAGGTCGGTGGTCTCCGCCAGGTCGTAGAGCCGTCCCAGCCTGCGCTTCACGTCCACCAACTCCGCCTCGATGGTTTCCAGCTTCTGCCGCTGCTCCTGGCCACCCCATCCATCTCCTCGTCCACCAGCTTCACCAACGCACGGATGTTGGACTCGGTGAGCACGTTCTCCCGAATCTTGCCCACCACCTTCTCCTCGAAGCGCCGGGCGTTGAGCCTGGGGGCGTCGCAGGTGCCAGTGCCCCGCTTGAGGAGGGACTGGCAGACGTAGTAGGCGAACTTGCCGCTCTTGGCGTCCTGGCCGGAGAGCGCCCTGTTGCACGCCTTGCATTTGACCAACCCACTGAGCAGGTAGGTGCTCCCCACTCTTCTGGGATGGCTCCTCCTGGGAGCGCGGGAGCGCAGCTTCCGGTTCACGCGGCGAAACTGGGCCTTGGAGACGATGGCGGGGAATGCCTTCTCCACCCGCACAGGGTCCGCCTTGTCATTGGCGTCGACGCCCCAGACCAATGTTCCCGTGTATGCCTCGTTCTTGAGGATGATGTGGACGCCGTTCTTGGACCAGAGCCTGCCGGTGGGGTTGGCGATGCCCTCGTCGTTGAGGGTTCGGGTGATGTCCAGGATTCCTCTGCCCGCCTCGGCCATACCGAAGATGCGCTCCACGACGGAGGAGGTCGCCGGGTCGGGTTCCAGGGTGGGCCTCTTCTTGGCCCCGTCCTGCACCATGACCTTGCTGAAGCCGTAGGGAACCCTGCTGGCGACCCAGAAGCCCCTGGAAGCCGCCTCTCTCATGCCCCGGACGACTTCCTGCGCCAAATTTTCGCTGTAGAACTCATCCACGCTCTCAATGATGCCCTCCAGGAGCCTGCCGGTGGCGGAGTCGTCGGCCTGCTCGGTGATGGACACCACGCGGACGCCCTTGCGCCGGAGCATCGACTTGAAGGCCACGGCGTGCTCCCGCTTCCGGGTGAACCGGGAGAATTTCCATACGAGGATTTCCTTGAAGGGAGCCTCCGGCTTGGCTGCCTCGTCCAGCATCTTCTGGAACTGGGGCCGGTCGGCGATGCGCCCGCTCTCGGCCTCGTCCACGTACTCGTGGGCGACGTGGTAGCCGTTCTTCTCGGCGTAGTCCCTCAGTGCCCGCAGCTGGGCTGCCACGGACAGGTCCACGTCCTGCCGGTCGCTGGAGACCCTGGCGTAGAGGGCCGCTGGTATGGGGGTCTTGTCTTCTTTCATTGTCTCGTCCTCTTCTTTCTGCCCCTCTAGGTCTTGGAAACTCCTTCGACCGAACCGTCGGCGTTTTCCACGGCAATCCGAACAACCTCGACAACCTCGTCCAGAAAAGCCTGCGTGGGCGGGTCCATGACGGAGCTGATTGACGGCGCTGCTGCTTCGTAGATGTGCGCCATCCGATCTGCTCTTTGGAAACTGGACCCCGCGCCCCTGAACCCATAGGCGACTTGCCAGTCGCCGGGATGAGATCGGATGAGGCGCCGCTCAGCGAGTGCACGGATGCCGCCGAGCACCTCTTGGCGTATTTGATCAATGGCGGCTGTAATTGATTAGCGGCTGGCAGGGAGAGAGACGTTCAGACTGAAGGGGAGTGAACGGGAGGGCCGCTGAACACAGCGCAGAGCCGGTCCACGACAGGCTGGTCGCCTCCATTGCGTTCCAAGGTCCTGATTACGCTGGTGAACGCCGAGAACGCATCGGCCCCCTCCACGCTCTTGGAGCAGTGCGATACCTTCCGCGCGATCACTGCCGGGCGGAGCGCTCGCTCAGCACGGTTGTTGGTCGGCTCAATGTTCGGATCGTCCAGAAATCGCAGCAGGTTGCCACGATCGTCGTGCCAGCCAAGTTCGTTCTGCAACCGACAGCTGTCCGCATCCGTCATCGGTCGGTCGCGGAGATGATAGCTCAGCTGTTGCTTCAACCGTTCGGCCTGCACTTCAAAGTCCTCAGCCTCTCCTCGGTGATATGCCCTCCACAGGTCCATCGCTTCTCGCAAAAGCGCACTCAGACTCTTGCCGAAGCTCCGTCCCCTCCCTGTCTTGGTCTGGACCACCTCGCTGACCGAGCGCAACACGTGCGCCAGACACTTCTGCTGCCTCACCTCGGACAGCGCCTGGGCGTCGTAGCTGCGGCCCCGGTCCGTCACCATCACCCCTCCATAGTCCGAGGGGACAACCTCCCGCACCTCTTCGTTCCGGTGACGCGCACGGACTTGATACACCGCAGCCTCATCCGTCTCGAACGCCATCAGAAACGCTCGCTCGCCTCCCACACGCCAGCCCGTGTCGTCGGTGTGGACGAACGGACTGGCGCGCACCGATGTCCGCAGCCTGCGGTAGGCATCACCCACCGCACCAGCAGCACGACGCAGCGCGTCCTGGCTGATCGCTCCCTGACTCACTCTCACCCCGGTCAGCGCTCTGAGAACGGCAGGAACCTTCCGTACCGGAACGCCCACCCCATAGTGGAGCACGTGGGCCGCCGCCATCAGCCGCTTCCCCACTCGGTGGGCGCTGGCCCCGTACTGGTCCGGCGCTATGTCGGGATGCCGCCCTCGCACCTGCTTGCCGCACGACCGGCACCAGCATACCTGCACACGATACGCCGTTACCTGGGGACGTGGAACCGGTGGAAGGTCGGTCACGTAGGCAAGCCGCACTCCCTCATGTTCGAGGACGCCTCCACATCCAGGGCAGGTGTCCCCCGACACTGGCACATCTACAACCGGCTCGGTGATCTCATCGGCGGACGGCGGCTTGCGGTAGCTGAACTGCCCCGTACCCGGCTTGCGGCCAGGACGCCTGGGCTTGCTGCTGCGCCTGCCCTTGGAGAACGGCGCCGCCTGTCGCTTTCCCGCTCGCTTGGCCTCGGCGAGTTCCTTATGCAACTCTTCGGTGGCCGCCGTCAGCCGTGCGACCTGTCCTTGCAGCCCCTCGACCAGGGCCATCAGTTCGGCGTGCTCAGAATCCGTCTTGCACATAGATAGAGTATAAGAACTTACCGAGTCTCCCACAACACCCATGTGAGTGATACCATGACACCGACCCCGCTAATCAATTACATGTCGAGTTCAGCGTTGCGGTTTATTGCTTCGCGTAAGGGAGTCCACCCACGGGAACTCTCGGCATTTATGAGTGCTCCATGTTCCAGTAGCAACTCAGCCACCGCCAGGTTGTTTGAGTTTACTGCCGAGTGCAAAGGGGTCCTGCTCCGTTCTCCCTGCGCGTTCACGTTAGCGCCCAGGCTCAGAAGCAGCTTCACCGTATCCACCGTATCCACCGCATCCTCGGAGCCGGAACCCGCCGCCCAGTGCAGCGGCGTGATACCCTGGCCCGCCTCGACGTTGATGTCTGCGCCCTTGTCCAGCAGCAATTCCACCATCCGGATATCCTTAGCAGCGGCCATGTGCATTGGCGTTGTACCAAAATCGTTCCTCGCATGAATGTCCGCGCCGCGTTCGATGAGCATTTCCAGAACATCCAGCCCATGTCGTTCCAGGGCCGTGTGCAGGATGGTGTAGTTGTATTCGTCTCTGGCTGCGATATTGGCCCCGTAGTCCAGCAGGATGGCAATGACCGCCGGGTCATCGTGCCATCCGGCCCTTATCAACGGCGTGCCCCCATGGTGTTCCCTCCCCTCGACGTCAGCGCCGCGATCCAAGAGCAATTTAATGACCGCCGGGTCATTGTCGCCGTAAATCGCATCCATCAAGGGATTCTCACTGGCTCCCCCCCTGGCATTGACGTCTGCGCCGTCGTCTAGCAGCAATTCGACCACAGCAGGATCGTTGTTTGATTTTGCCGCCAAGTGCAGAGGCGTCCTGTCGTCCCTGTCCACCGCCATGACATCCGCGCCTCGCTCCAGCAGCAGTTTGACCACAGACTTCACATTATGGCCCGACGCACGATGCAATGGTGTTCCACCTTCATGGTTTCTCGCATTGACGTAATTGATTAGCGGCTGGCAGGGAGAGAGACGTTCAGAGTGAAGGAGAGTGAACGGGGACGCCGCTGAAAACAGCGCAGAGCCGATCCACCACAGGCTGGTCGCCTCCATTGCGTTCCAAGGTCCTGATTACGCTGGTGAACGCCGAGAACGCATCGGCCCCCTCCACGCTCTTCGAGCAGTGCGATACCTTCCGTGCGATCACTGCCGG
The DNA here is from genome assembly GCA_965222445.1 of Dehalococcoidia bacterium. GTDB lineage: Bacteria > Chloroflexota > Dehalococcoidia > Lucifugimonadales > CAJWER01. The sequence goes on from CBDCTY010000002.1 coordinate 833,094, forward strand.
GCGGAGCGCTCGCTCAGCACGGTTGTTGGTCGGCTCAATGCGCGGATCGTCCAGAAAGCGCAGCAGGTTCCCCCGATCATCGTGCCAGCCCAGCTCGTTCTGCAGCCGACAGCTGTCCGCATCAGCCATAGGACGGTCGCGGAGATGATAGCTCAGCTGTTGCTTCAACCGTTCAGCCTGGATACGAAAGTCCGCAGCCTCTCCTCGGTGATATGCCCTCCACAGCTCCATCGCTTCTCGCAAAAGACCCGTCAGACGCTTGCCGAAGCTGCGTCCCCTCCCTGTCTTGGTCTGGACCACCTCGCTGACCGAGCGCAGTACGTGCGCCAGACACTTCTGCTGCTTGACCCCGGACAGCGCCTGGGCGTCGTAGCTCCGTCCTCGATCAGTCACCATCACCCCTCCATAGTCCGAGGGGACAACCTCCCGCACCTCTTCGTTCCGGTGACGCGCACGGACTTGATACACCGCAGCCTCTTCCGTCTCGAACGCCATCAGAAACGCACCCTCGCCTCCCACACGCCAGCCCGTGTCGTCGGTGTGGACGAACGGACTGGCGCGCACCGATGTCCGCAACCTGCGGTAGGCATCACCCACCGCACCAGCAGCACGACGCAGCGCGTCCTGGCTGATCGCTCCCTGACTCACTCTCACCCCGGTCAGCGCTCTGAGAACAGCGGGAACCCTCCGTACCGGAACGCCCACCCCATAGTGGAGCACGTGGGCCGCCGCCATCAGCCGCTTCCCCACTCGGTGGGCGCTGGCCCCGTACTGGTCCGGCGCTATGTCGGGATGCCGCCCTCGCACCTGCCTGCCGCACGACCGGCGCCGGCATACCTGCACACGATACGCCGTTACCTGGGGACGTGGAACCGGCAGAAGGTCGGTCACGTAGGCAAGCCGCACTCCCTCATGTTCGAGGACGCCTCCACATCCGGGGCAGGTGTCCCCCGACACTGGCGCCTCTACAACCGGCTCGGTGATCTCTTCGGCGGACGGCGGCTTGCGGTAGCTGAACATCCCCGTACCCGGCTTGCGGCCAGGACGCTTGGGCTTGCTGCTGCGCCTGCCCTTGGAGAACGGCGCCGCCTGACGCTTTCCCGCTCGCTTGGCCTCGGCGAGTTCCTTATGCAACTCTTCGTTGGCTGCCGTCAACCGGGCGACCTGCTCTTGAAGCCGCGTCACCAACGCGATCAGTTCGTCGTGCTCAGAATCCGTCTTGCACATAGATAGAGTATAAGAACTTACCGAGTCTCCCACAACACCCATGTGAGTGATACCATGCCACCGACCCCGCTAATCAATTACCGTGAATCCCTGATTCTCGTACAGCGCATCGGTGAACTCTTCTATCCACGCTTCTCTACGCGTGGCGCTATCAATGTCATGGTAGTTGCCGGATCTCGGCGCGATTAGTTCTTGAACCGCCGTTGCGACTTCTCTGATGCGAACGACGTACTCTCTCAGGTGCTCATTGTTCTTTGTCAACTCGGCAGCGGCGACGACTTCGTCGTCTGGCAGCGTCACCGCGGGGTCCTCTTCATCTTCGAACAGGCTATCCATCTCATGGTTTGGTGACTCTTGCTGCCATGTGCCAAGTGGATATGAGAGACGGAAGCGTTGTTCGGGATGCTCCAGCAGTGCGTCAGCGATGCCCTCATCATCTCCACCTCGAATTGCGATAGAGCATGCCTCTTCAAGACACTCGTCGACAGCCGCTCTTACTTCGTACTCGTTCATGAATGTGATTACAGACTTGAAGGGGCCTGTGGCCGTCGTGATTATCTCAATGTCAGCCGTTGTGGTCTTTGCCGTTGAAGTAGATGGGAAACGGTCCCGTGTTTGGTCGGAGCCAATGAGTTGGCGTAGTAGTGTGGTCTTGCCTGCTCCCGTCGACCCAACGAGCATGATACGGGCATAGCCGTCATCAGGCGTCGGCAGGGGGAGCATCTCCTCCCGGCGCTCCTTGGAGTTGATCTTGCCGACCTCAATGCCGTCGAAGAACGCTGAGACGACGATGGCGTCGAATCGCTGCGATGCCTCGGCGCGTCGGTCAAGGGACCACCAGGACGAGTCAGCGAGGATTTCATTGAGCTGTCCGACCAACTGGTCGGCCCTAGCGTCATCTGCCGTGCCAAGACCTCGACGTACCTTCAGGCCAAACTTGCCCCGAGCGTCGGTTCGGCGCGGATGGTTGAACGTTACACTCCAACCGTCCCGGTTGGAGCGCTTTTTGCTGGCCGTGTAGAATCGGGTTCACTAACGGCGGATAGAATCGACGCTGTGTATTCTTGACGGCGGAAGTGCAGCCAAGTGGCAAGCCTGTCGTCAACCTCCATGCCCAGCAGGTCGGCGTGGTCAATCGTAAACTCCAGTAGGTCGTATAACGAGGTGGCGACCGCCAATCGATAGCCCCGAAGAAAATTCGCGCAGTCACGTTGGTTCAGCGATTGTGCCGCAGATGTCAATCGAGCAATCGCTATAGGAGTGCACAGTGAGCCCAGCGCGGTCACGTCGGCCAGGAAGTCCAAACGACTCGAACGGTTTGGGGCAAGATTCTTCACCTAGAACCTCCGGTTAGACTTCAGTTGTATTTTACATGGCAGGAAGTCCCGGTGAGTTTGGCGCTAGCCGGTTGCATTCGTGGTTAGTGGTTGGTTACACTAACCACGCGCAAGCTCATTTGCCTAGAGAACGGCAGGCACGAAACGGATAACCTACCCAGGAGTCGTAGAGAGGATGCATCCATGACTTTGGAGAGGGAGAACGTTCCGATGAAGAACCCGCCTCATCCGGGATTGACCGTCCGTCAGGAATGTCTGGAGCCCCTGGGGTTGACGGTGACGGAGGCGGCGCGAAGGCTGGGAGTCAGCCGCAATCAGTTGTCGGAGTTGGTGAACCGTCGTTCTGGCATTTCGCCGGAGATGGCGATTCGCCTGGATAAGGCGTTCGGCGGGGGAGCGAAGTCCTGGTACCAGATTCAGGCTGACTACGAGCTCGCCAAGGCGATGACGAAGGCTGACCGGATCAGTGTCGAGCGCATCACTCACGTGAAGAGTGAACAGGAGGCTGCGCTTTGACGACAACTCACCGGTCGATGACTAAATCTGACAGCAACGGCCCCGCACTGGACTACCGCTCGGAGTTCTGGCGCATGGCCGACGCGCTTAGGGGCAGCATGGACGCTGCCGAGTACAAGCACGTCGTCCTCGGCCTCATCTTCCTCAAGTACATCTCCGACGCCTTTGAGGAGCGGCACGCGGAGGTGCTTGCCGAATTAGGTGAAGAGGCCGCCGAGGACCGGGACGAGTACATCGCGGAGAACATCTTCTGGGTGCCTCCCGAGGCACGCTGGCAGTATCTCAAGAACCAGACTCGCCAGCCCAACATCGGGCGATTGGTCGACGACGCCATGGTCGCCATCGAGCGGGACAATCCGGCACTCAAGGACGTGCTGCCCAAGGACTACGCCCGGCCCGCCCTGGACAAGAGCCGCTTGGGGCAGGTGGTCGACTTGGTGAGCAACATCAAGGTTGGCGGCGCCGAAGCCCGCGCTACGGATGTGCTGGGCAACGTCTACGAGTACTTCCTAGAGCAGTTCGCCCTGTCCGAGGGCAGGAAGGGCGGCGAGTTCTACACCCCGCGCTCGGTGGTGCGCCTCCTCGTGGAGATGCTTGAGCCGTACAAGGGCCGGGTCTATGACCCCTGCTGCGGCTCCTCCGGCATGTTCGTCCAGTCGGTGGAGTTCATCCGCGCCCACGCCAGCGGCAACGGGAACGCAGGTAGAGCCAAGGGCGACATCTCGATCTACGGCCAGGAGTCCAACTACACCACATGGCGTATGGCCAGGATGAACCTGGCAATCCGGGGCATAGAGGGCCGGATCGAGCACGGCGACAGCTTCCAGAACGACCGCCACCCGGACCTGCGCGCCGACTACATCCTCGCCAATCCGCCCTTCAACGTCTCCAACTGGGGCGGCGAACGGCTGCGTGACGACAAGCGGTGGGAGTATGGCGTCCCGCCGGTGGGCAACGCCAACTTCGCCTGGGTGCAGCACTTCCTGTACCACCTTGCGCCGCGAGGCATCGCAGGCTTCGTGCTTGCCAATGGCTCCATGTCGTCGAACCAGGCCGGCGAGGGTGAGATTCGCAAGAACATCATCGAGGCCGGTCTCGTGGACTGCATCATCGCCCTACCGGGCCAGCTCTTCCGGTCCACCCAGATACCCGCCTGCCTTTGGTTTCTGCGACGCGGGCGGAGCGGAGGAGAGCGCTTACGCGAGACCCTTTTCATTGACGCCCGCAAGCTGGGGCACATGCTCGACCGTACGCGCCGCGACCTATCCCAGGAGGATATCGCTCGCATCGCGGAGACCTACCACGCTTGGCGCGGCAGCAAGGACGCTGGCGAGTACGCCGACATTCCCGGCTTCTGCAAGAGCGCGACACTGGAGGAAATCCGCAAACATGGCCACGTACTCACCCCCGGCCGATACGTCGGCGCGGAGCCGCAGGAGGACGACGGCGTGCCCTTCGAGGAGAAGATGGCCCGTCTCTCAGTTCAATGGCGCGAGCAGCAGACCGAAGCCAGACGGCTGGACGCCGAGATCGAGGCAAACCTGGCGCGGCTGGGATTTGGCGGTCGCGAGGCAAGTGACTAAAGGGAGGAGATCATGCCGCTCGAACTGGATAGCCTGCGAAACTCCATAAAGGCGCTCACAGACCTGCTGGCGGTCAGCGAGAACGACGCTCGCATGGGGCAGTTGAGCGATGTCGAGCGGAACGGCATCCGCTCAGGGGTCATCCAGAACTTCGAGGTCACTTACGAACTTTGCTGGAAGCTGATGGCTCGCTGGCTGAGCACCTACGTCAACCCTGAAGTTGCAGACGGCGTTACCAGGCGTCAACTGTTTCGCCTTGCCGCCGAAAACCGCCTCATTCCCGACGTGGACCTGTGGATGCAGCACCATGAAGCGAGGAACGCCACCGCCCACATCTACGACGAAGAGAGGGCCATGATGGTCTACAGGGCCACCAGGGAGTTTGCGCACGACGCGCAACGGCTTCTACAGGCATTGGAAGCGCGCAATGATTGACCTCAACCCTAATCACCTCGCGACCGTTGAGCGCATCCTCACCGAGCACGTGCCGGAATGCGCGGTGCGAGCTTTCGGTTCCCGTGCGACGTGGACATCCAAGGATTACTCGGACCTCGACCTCGCCATTGTCGGCAGTGGGCCGTTGGACCGGAGGACGCTCGGTCGTCTAAAGGAAGCCTTAGAGGACTCCGACCTGCCCATACGAGTGGACGTGCTCGACTGGCACTCCATATCCGAGAGCTTCCGAAAGGTGATAGAGCGGGACTACGTAGTTGTGCAAGAGGGGGCCAAGCCAACACCATCCAACGGCTGGCGCGAGGTTACGCTCGGGGACTTCGCACCGTTTACCTACGGAAAGGGCCTCCGAACTGGCGACAGAAATCCGTCAGGAGATGTGCCGGTCATAGGCTCTAATGGCATCATCGGTTATCACGATACGCCGCTGACTAAGGGGCCAACTATCGTCATAGGGCGAAAGGGAACCGTCGGCGCTGTTCACTATTTTCCTGTTCCCTGTTGGCCGATTGACACGACCTTCTTCATCACAGGTGGCGACTCTGACCTCTTGAAGTTCAGATACTACGCCATCAAGTCATTGCCTCTTCAGGAAATGAACGCCGACAGCGCAGTGCCGGGACTCAATCGCAATGACGCACACGCTTGTCTGGTGCGAGTCCCCGACGAAGCCGAGCAACGGGCCATCGCCCACATCCTTGGCACACTGGACGACAAGATTGAGTTGAACCGGCGGATGAACGAGACGCTGGAGGCGATGGCGCGGGCGCTGTTCAAGTCGTGGTTCGTGGACTTCGAGCCGGTCCGCGCCAAGATGGAGGGCCGCTGGCAGCGCGGCGAGTCCCTCCCCGGCCTCCCCGCCGAGCACTACGACCTCTTCCCCGACCGGCTGGTGGACTCGGAGCTAGGAGAGATCCCGGAGGGGTGGGGGGTGAAGGGGCTGGGGGATGTGGCAAGGCAACGCCGGTCGGGTGTAAAGCCGGATGAGATTGACGCAGAGTCGCCCTACATTGCGCTTGAACACATGCCCAAGCGTTGCATCGCGCTTACGCAATGGAGCAACGCAGATGGATTAGCCAGCGGCAAGTTCAAGTTCGAGCAGGGAGACATCCTGTTCGGCAAACTGCGACCGTACTTCCACAAGGTTGGCGTTGCTCCATTGGATGGGGTGTGCTCAACAGATATCGTTGTTGTGCATCCCAAGTCAAATCTGTGGTTTGGATTTGTCCTTGGTCATACATCTAGCGCAGAGTTTGTGGACTATACGGATGCCACGTCCACTGGCACAAGGATGCCGAGAACAAAATGGTCTGACATGGAGCGATACAAGATTGCTTTGCCGAGTAGTGATGTGGCAAGGGCATTTGGTGACGTCGTACAACCGTGGATCGATAGTATACTGTCCGCAATTCATGAGTCTCGAAGCCTCGCAGCCCAGCGGAATGCGTTGCTGCCCCGGCTGGTGAGCAGGGGGGGGGTATGAGAAAGATGGACCTTGTTGGAATTCACGCAAAGCTCCTCCGAGCGGAGCATCAATTGAAACAGATCACAAATGAAGCGAATTGGCTTTGCTCGGACGTGCAGCACGGCATTGTTAGAGAAGTGCGCGAGGACGTTGACAAACAGGTCTGGGTGTATCGTGGTGAGGTGCCTAATGCCCCTATTAGTTGGTCAGTGATCTTTGGCGAAATCCTGTACAACCTGCGGTCCGCTCTCGATCACCTCGTCTGGCAGTTAGTGCTCGTCAATGGACAAACTCCGGGACGCCATAACGCATTTCCAATCACCAATGACGCTCAGGGTTGGGAGAAGATTAAGGATAATCTTCTAAACGGAGTCAGCTCAAGACATAAGTCTATGATTAGTTATCTGCAACCGTATATCGGAGGAATGTATCTTCCCTTCGATGTTTCCAAGTTCAAGCTCCTAGACGATCTCAGCAACATAGAAAAACACCGATATCTGATTGTAGCGTTCATAGCTTCCATGGGACCTGCTAACGATGGAATACTTGGGATCGACCCACCCGAACTAGTTGATTCGAGCGTAAGAGCGCCATTCGAAGGATTAGCTAGGTTGGGGAAGATTAAGAATGGCAAAGAACTGCTCGAATTCAACAATTCGCACATAGAGGCCAGCAGCCCTTCCTTTCAAATCGCCCTCTGCTTCGCAGATAAAGAATTGATGTATAGCTCTGCCCCGAATATCCTAGCACAGTGTCTGCGTACGGTTAGGGGGACTATAGACTTTCTTACGACTCCTATGGGTAGTGGCTTTGTGGAAGCACCAGGCAGAACATGACCACCCTCACCGAAGCGGACATTGAATCCGCCGCCCTTGACTGGCTGTCTGGCCTCGACTGGGGCGTGGCGCACGGGCCGGACATCGCCCCCAATACACCCAACACCGAGCGTGACGACTACGGCCAGGTTGTCCTAGACCGTCGGCTGGGGGACGCCCTCGCGGAGCTGGTGGTTGGGAGGTGAGGACACCGCCATGACAGCAGTTCAATACCATCTCGGCAAGTTTCCTCCTGAGAATCTAGATTGGGCTCGGCTTGTGCCTGCTATCGGACGTGCGCACTCCTCGGTGGCGGCATATGGAGCGATGCTTGAGAGCATCCCAAACACCAGAGTCCTCATCTCGCCGCTCGCTACCCAGGAGGCAGTCTACTCGAACCGTATCGAGGGCACACAGACGACGCTGACCCAGGTCCTCACCTTTCAGGCGGACGAGAAACACTCCGTTGACGATCCGGTCAAGCGAAACGACGCACATGAAGTTGTCAACTACAGGGTTGCCCTGGATACCGCCATCAGCCAGCTGGAGCAGATACCATTGTCGCTCAGGCTCATTCGCGATGCCCACCGCATCCTGATGAGAGGCGTCAGGGGACAGGACAAAGCGCGGGGCGAGTACCGTCGCATACCCAACAGTGTGTGGATAGGCCCTCCTGGTTCAACCATAGAGAACGCCGATTTCGTGCCATGCCCGGTAGAACATCTGCTAGGCGCTATGGACGCCTGGGAGAGATTCATTCACTCGGATGAACCGGACCCGCTGGTGCAACTGGCAATCGTTCACGCCGAGTTCGAGTCGATCCATCCGTTCCTGGATGGAAACGGACGGATAGGTCGGCTCATCGTTCCTCTCTACATGGTCGCGAAGGGTCTCCTGGAGGCCCCACACTTCTACATCAGTGGGTTTCTCGATCAGCATCGCGACGAATACTATGAGCGGCTGCAGGCGGTGTCCCGCGACAATGATTGGACTGGCTGGTCTGAGTTCTTCCTTGCGGCAATCGCGGAACAGGCCAACGTCAACCTCTCTAGGGCCAAGAGCATCTTGGCTATCTACGATGAACTGAAGGAATGGATGGTTGACGAGACCCGTTCCCAATACGGTGTTCGTGCGCTCGACTGGATCTTTGGGAAGCCTATTTTTCTCTCATCCGACTTCGTGGGGAACTCCGGGATCCCCAGACCGACGGCATCTCGGTTACTAAGGGTCCTCCGCGACAGCGGCATGTTGGACGTAGTGCGTGAAGCCCGGGGGAGGCGACCAGCGCTCCTGGCGTTCATCAGGCTCCTCCGAGTGGCGGAAGGTAGCGAGTAGGTTGTGTCTCACCAATTGAAGACAACACGATTTGTATATCGCAGCAAGGCATGCCATGATGCACAACAGCGCTTGTGGTGAAACCATGATGCACAATGAGAATCCCTGCGAACGAAGCGCATCCCCATGACCACCATCACCGAGGCCGACGTCGAGCAGGCCGCCCTTGACTGGCTGTCTGGCCTCGGTTGGGCTGTAGCTCACGGCCCGGCCATCGCTCCCGAGACGCCCAATGCCGAGCGTGCCGACTATGGGCAGGTGGTTCTGGAGCGTCGGCTGCGGGACGCCCTCGGCGACCTAAACCCCGGCCTGCCCACATCGGCGCTTGACGACGCCTACCGAAAGCTCACTCGCCCGGAAGGTTCGACCCTTGAAGCCCGCAACCGGGCCTTTCACCGGATGCTCGTAGATGGCGTGACGGTCGAGCATCGGACGGACGGCGGCACGATTCGTGGGGCGCAGGCGCAGGTCGTTGATTTCGACGACCCCGCCAACAACGACTGGCTGGCAGTCAACCAGTTCACCGTCACCGAGAATCGGAATACCCGCAGGCCGGACATCATGCTGTTCGTCAACGGCCTGCCCCTGGGCGTCATCGAGCTGAAGAACCCGGCCGACGAGGACGCTACCATCTGGACGGCATGGCAGCAACTCCAGACCTACAAGTCCGAGCTCCCCACACTCTTCTCCATGAACGAGGCGCTCATGGTCTCCGACGGGACCGAGGCCCGTATCGGCACGCTGACCTCCGGTCGGGAGTGGTTCAAGCCCTGGCGCACCATCACTGGCGAGGGCTCGGCCGCCCCACACCTGACCGAGCTACAGGTGATTCTGGAGGGCGTCTTCGAGCCGAGCCGATTCCTCTCCATGATCCGCGACTTCGTGGTCTTTGACGACGACGGCAGCGGCGCTCTGGTCAAGAAGATGGCCGGATATCACCAGTTCCACGCCGTCAGGGTTGCTGTGAACGAGACCTTGCGGGCGGCGAAGCTGCAACGCGCCGAAGTCCGAGTCGCCGAGGCGGGCGGACGGTACGAGGCGGGCCGCAAACCCGGTGGTGAGCTTGGCGACCGGCGCATTGGGGTGGTGTGGCACACCCAGGGATCCGGGAAGAGCCTGACCATGGCCTTCTACGCCGGGGCCATCATCCGCGAGCCTGTGATGGAGAACCCGACCGTCGTGGTCCTCACGGACCGCAACGACCTGGACGACCAACTCTTCGGCACCTTCTCCCGCTGCCAGGACCTGCTGCGCCAGCCGCCAACCCAAGCCGAGAACCGCGCCGACCTGCGCAGCAAGCTCTCGGTGAACGCCGGGGGAGTGGTCTTCACCACCATCCAGAAGTTCTTCCCCGAAGCGAAGGGCCCTTCGACAAGCTCAGGACAGGCTCCTTCAGCAGGCTCAGGACAGGCTCTCTCGGAGCGGCGCAATATCGTGGTCATCGCCGACGAGGCGCACCGTAGCCAGTATGACTTCATCGACGGCTACGCCCGCCACATGCGGGACGCGCTGCCCAATGCTTCCTTCGTCGGCTTCACGGGCACGCCCATCGAGCTACAGGATGCCAACACCCGCGCCGTGTTCGGCGACTACATCAGCATCTACGACATCCAACGCTCCGTCGAGGACGGGGCCACGGTGCCCATCTACTACGAGAGCCGCCTGGCCAAGCTAGCCTTGGACGAAAGCGAGAGGCCGAAGATAGACCCGGAGTTCGAGGAAGCCACCGAGGGCGAGGAGGTGGAGCGCAGGGAGAGGCTCAAGACCAGATGGGCGCAGCTGGAGGCAGTGGTCGGCGCGGAGAAGCGGGTGAAGCAGATTGCCGAGGACATCGTGGCCCACTTCGAGCAGCGATCGGAAGCTCTGGAAGGCAAGGCTATGGTCGTCTGCATGAGCCGACGCATCTGCATCGACCTCTACCGGGAGCTGACGCGCTGGCGCTCTGGCTGGCACAACGACGATGACGACAAGGGAAGCGTCAAGGTGGTGATGACCGGCTCCGCCTCCGATCCACTGGACTGGCAGCCTCACATCAGGAACAAGGCCCGTCGGGAGGCGCTGGCCCAGCGGTTCCGCGATCCCGCCGACCCACTCCAGATTGTGCTCGTGCGGGACATGTGGCTCACAGGGTTCGACGCGCCGAGCCTGCACACCATGTATGTGGACAAGCCGATGCGTGGCCACGGGCTGATGCAAGCCATCGCCCGCGTCAACCGTGTGTTCAAGGACAAGCCGGGCGGCCTAGTCGTGGACTACCTCGGTCTGGCCCAAGACCTGAAGCAGGCACTTGCCACCTACACCGAGAGCGGAGGCACGGGGCGGACGGCATTGGACCAAGACGAAGCGGTTGCGGTGATGCTGGAGAAGTACGAGGTCTGCTGCGCGCTCTTTCACGGCTTCGACTGGTCTATGTGGACGGCGGGTAATGCACAGGAACGCTTGGGGCTGCTGCCAGCCGCCCAGGAGCACCTCCTCGCTCAGGAAGACGGCAAGGAACGCTGCCTGAACGCCGTCCGCGAGCTGTCGCAAGCTTTTGCCTTGGCCGTGCCGCACCCGGAGACGTTTCGCATTCGGGACGACGTGGGATTCTTCCAGGCGGTGAGGGCGGCGCTTTCGAAGCGGGCAACCAGCGAGGCCCGCCCCGAGGAGGACCTGGACCTGGCCGTGCGCCAGATCATCTCACGGGCTGTGGCCTCCGAGGGCGTGCTGGACATATTCGAGGCGGCGGGCCTGGACAAACCGGACATCTCGGTGCTCTCCAACGAGTTCCTGGCCGAGGTGCAGGGAATACCTCAGCGCAACCTCGCCGTCGAGCTTCTACAGAAGCTGCTCAAGGGGGAGTTGTCCGTCCGCCGTCGCAAGAACGTGGTGCAAGCAAGGTCCTTCGCGGAGATGCTGGAGCAGACCCTGCGCCGTTACCAGAACCGGGCTATTGAGGCAGCGCAGGTCATCGAGGAGCTGATACAGCTTGCAAAGGAGATGCGGGAGGCCAACGCCCGCGGCGAGCGACTGGGTCTGAGCGATGATGAATTGGCCTTCTACGACGCGCTAGAAACCAACGACAGCGCGGTGCAGGTGCTCGGCGACGATACACTCCGTGACATCGCCCGCCAGCTCGTCGAGACCGTTCGCAATAACGTCACCATTGACTGGACACTGCGCGAGAACGTCCGCGCAAACCTCCGCCGCCTGGTTCGCCGCATCCTGCGCAAGCATGGCTACCCACCGGACAAGCAGGAAAAGGCGACGCAAACAGTCCTGGAACAGGCGGAAGTTCTATCTGAGGGATGGGTAGTGGCCATCTGAGGAATCGCTGACACAAAGGCGCTACCCCATTGCGCCTAATCTCAACTCACAGCCCCATCCACATCTCGAAGATGGTACTGCCTACCGTCAAGTCGGGCCTCACCTAACTGGTCTCGAACTTAAACCCTTGGCACTGGGTAGTGCTCGCCTGGATTGGCCTTGGTGTTGGGCTTCTCGAGGGATGGACTGGAAGGTCGCGCTCACTTATCCTTAGCCCCGACACCACTGCCGGGGAAAATCGATGGACAACATACCCGTAGGCGGATCGGGCGTTTCCGTTAGCGCCATTGGACTGGGCGGGGGCAACTGGGGCCGGGAGGTGGACGAGGAGACCTCCTGGCGGGTGATGGACTACGCCGTCGAGAAGGGCGTGACGTTCTTCGACACGGGGGACCTGTACGGCGGCGGCCAGTCCTTCGAGACGCGCAAGCGGGTCTACGGCACCGACGACCAGCGCGAGACGACCCTGGAGATGTTCTCCTCGGAGAAGATCATCGGGCGTTGGATGACGTCGCGCGGCTGCAGGGATGAGATCACTCTCTGCACCAAGGTCGGGTCCGGCGGCAGCGCGGAGAACATCGCGGGCTCCCTAGCCCGCAGCCTCGACCACTTCCAGACAGACCACGTCGACATCTACAAGCTGCACCGGCACTACGACGACACGCCCATCGACGAGACGCTCGGCGCCCTTGCCGAGGAGGTGTCGGCAGGCCGTGCGCGGACGATCGGGGCGGCCAACCATACGGCCGAGCAGGTCGAGGAGGCGCTGGCCGCGAGCGGGCGCCACAGCTGGCCCCGGTTCGAGGTGCTGCAGCTCCCCTACAGCCTGGCGGGGCCGGACATCGAGGACGACCTCCTGCCGCTGGCCCGCCGCGAAGGGGCCGCCGTGACAGCGTACAGCCCCCTGGCCGCGGGATTCCTGACGGGCAAGTACGACCGCGACCCGGCCAAGTGGCCCCGGAACAGCAGGTACCACATCATGCCCGGCCACGCCGACCAGTACTTCTCCGACCGCAACTTCCGCATACTCGACCTGCTGAAGGAGAAGGAGGTCGAGCTGGGTATACCGTCGATACAGCTCGCGATGGCGTGGGCCATTACACACCCGGACGTCACTGCCGTGCTGATCGGGGCGCGCAACGCGGAGCACATCGACAACGCTATCGCCGCGCAGGAGCGGGGGATGGACCCCGAGCTTCGGCGGGAGATGGCGTCGTGGACGCGCGGGCCGATGCCATAAAGACGACATGGAGATGAGGTGCTGCGACACGACGATTTAGGCCGGAGTCCAAGGTTCGGGGATGGGTTCCCGCCTGCGCGGGAACGACGGCGGTACTGCTGCGACACAACGGTGTAGGCCAGAGGCCAGGGCCGGGGATGGGTTCCCGCCGTCGCGGGAACGACGGAGGTACTGCTGCGACACGATGGCGTAGGACGGTGGTCAAGGACAGGGGATGGGTCCCCGCCGTCGCGGGAACGACGGGTGGGCCTGCTGCGACACGATGGCGTAGGACGGAGCCCAAGGGCCGGGGATGGGTCCCCGCCGTCGCGGGAACGACGGAGGGCCTGCTGCGACACGATGGCGTAGGACGGAGCCCAGGGGCCGGGGATGGGTTCCCGCCTGCGCGGGAACGACGGTTATGCGCGCAGGAATGAACGGTGGTGCAAAGGTCTCCCGTCGCGGGAACGACGGCGGTACTGCTGCGACACGGAGGCGTAGGACGGATCCCAAGCGCCGGGGATGGGTCCCCGCCCCCGACTTCTCGGGGGCAGGCTCTGCGCGGGAACGACGGTTTGCGGTTTGCGCGCGGCAATGACGGTGGTGCAAAGGTCTCCCGTCGCGGGGATGAACGGTTGTGCAAAGGTCCCGCCGTCGCGGGAGCGACGGGTGAGTGAGGCTGAACTGTTACAAGCGAGGAGAGTGCTGACATGGAGATGAGAGAGCTGGGCAGAACGGGAATGAAGGTGAGCGTGCTGGGGCTCGGCCTGGCCGAGATACCCCGCCACGACTACGCCACCAACGACGTGGACACCGCAGGGAGGGTGCTGAACAATGCCCTCGACAACGGGATCAACTTCCTCGATACGGCCGCCTGCTACGGCGAGACGGAGGAGATGATCGGGCGCACTGTCTCGGGGCGGCGCAGCGAGTACTACCTGGCGACCAAGGCCGGCCACGTGACCGGCGGCGCATCGGGGGAGCCCTGGACCGCCGGCGTGATCGAGGAGAGCATCGACCGCAGCCTCAGGCGGCTCAGGACGGACTACGTCGACCTCGTGCAGATACACACCTGCCCGATGGAGGAGCTGGAGAAGGGTGAGGTCATCGAGGCTCTCGAACGAGCCAGGGACGCCGGCAAGACCCGCTTCATCGGCCACAGCGGCGACAACGAGGAGGCCATGTGGGCCGTGGAGAGCGGCCGGTTCGCCACGCTCCAGACCAGCTACAACCTCGTGGAGCAGCACGCGCGGACCAAGGGGCTGTTCGAGGCTGCCGAGGCTCGCGGCGTGGGCCTCATCATCAAGCGCCCGGTGGCCAACGGGGTCTGGGGCAAGGACGAGAGCACGCACTCCTACGGGGACGAGTATTTCGAGCGTTGCCGCGCGATGATCGAGGAGGGCCCCATCGAGGCCGCGCCCGACGCGCCTCACACCCTTGCGATGGGGTTCGTGCTGGCCCGGCCCGAGATCGACACGGTCATAGTCGGCACGCACAACCCCGATCACGTCGTATCCAACGTAGAGCTGGTCGAAGACAGCCTGCCCATCGCGGAGGAGACGGTGGCCGATCTGTACAGGCGGTTCGACAGGCTGGGCGCGAACTGGCGCCAGCGGACCTGACCGCACGATGCGGCTACACGCGGCAGGCCCACGGATACGCTGGGCCGCGCCGCGTCTGGCGTTGGGCGCCCTGGTTGCCGCCGCGTGGTTGACCGGCGTGACCGCCTGCTCGCCCGAGACCGTCTACTCACTCCCAACGCCAACCCACGGCGGCGACTTCGTGGACGCCCGCAATGCCATGGTCTTCGCCTATGCCGGCAACGACGAGATCAGCGACTCGCTGGTCCTGAAGGCGATGAGGACCGTGCGCCGCGAGGAGTTCGTCCTCCCCCGCGACAGGGAGCGGGCGTACAGGGAGATGGCGCTGGCGATCAACGCAGGGCAGACCATATCGCAGCCGCTGATCGTAGCCCTGATGACCGATCTGCTGGACCTGAAGCCGGGCGAGCGTGTGCTGGAGGTCGGGACGGGGTCCGGGTACCAGGCGGCCGTGCTGGCAGAGATCACCGACCACGTCTACAGCATCGAGATCATCCCGTCGCTGGCGGTGGAGGTGGCGGCCCGGCTCGAGGGGCTTGGGTACGACGACATCCGCCTCAGGCAGGCGGACGGCTACTTCGGCTGGGAGGAGGAGGCGCCCTTCGATGGCATCATCGTGACCGCCGCGCCCGACCACGTGCCCCCGCCCCTGCTCCAGCAGCTTGCCGACGGCGGCAGGATGATCATCCCCGTCGGTCCGCCGGGGGCCGTCCAGACGCTCTGGCTCATCGAGCGCAGGGGCGACGAGTACATAAGGACGAACCAGGGCGCGGTGAGGTTCGTCCCCTTCACGAGGGAAAATCCTTAGGAGAATCTCTCAAGGCTATCTGCCTCGGGTGGGGAACTGCCCTTCGACAAGCTTTCAAGTAACTGCTCCCATCCGCCGGGGATGGGTTCCCGTCCCCGACTTCTCTGGGGCAGGCTCTGCGCGGGAACGACGGAGTGGGATCCGGGTCCGAGTTACTGACACCTTGCACGGCCACGTCCGCGGAGCGTAACGCTGCTTAGGGCGAACGATTGGCCTTCGCCAGGCTTAGTGCGAACGGATTCTCCTTCTGCCCTGCCACAGATAGGCCGCCGCCGCGGCGGCGAGGTACGCCGCGGCGCCGCCCAGTATTACCCAGGTGAAGCCGAACGAGAGCGCAAGCACCGTCGCGAGGATCGCGCTCACTACGGATGCCGACCCGTTGACGGCCCATGCCCAGGGGACGAGCGCGGGCGCATGCTCGCCCAGCGTACGGATGGCGCGCGGGAACGGCACGCCCATGGCAATGCCGAGCGGGGCCAGCAGCGCGACGCTCAGGGCGAGCCTTCCCGGGAACGGCAGCCCCAGCGTTGCGTCGAAGAGCAGCGGCAGCCCGAAGGCGTAGAGCACCGACAGGGCTGCCACGGCCGAGACCGCTGCGGTCATCGACACGGAAAGCCGGTCCGATGCCAGGCTGCCGCCCCCCGACCAGACCAGTATCCCGAAGAGCACCGTTGCAAAGGCGTAGGTGGGCTGGTCCAGGTACAGGATGAACCTCTGGAGCAGGGGAATCTCCACCCACAGGAAACCCAGGCCGAGCCCTGCGAAGTATACGAAGGGCCACAGCCTGCCGGTCCCGACGCCGCCGGCTTGCAGCCCGACGCCATCCGGTCGATTGTGGCGAAACAGGAGTGGAAGGAGGATGAACACGCAGGCCGCCGCCACGGCGACGACCAGGCTGCCGAGCACTATGAGGAACCCGGCGCCGCCGAAGGGCTGGAATGTCCTGCCGAGGCTCCCCAGTATATCCGGCGTCTGGGACCACCTGAACAGGTGGAAGTAGAAGGGCCTGTCGTCGCGGACGGGAGAGATGTCATGGCTGTAGCCGGCGTACAGCTCCTCCCTTGCGCCGGGGTCCAAGATCGCTGCAACCGTATCGTGGTATATCGGGGCCGGGTGTACGCTGAACCTGTTCAGATCGGGGCCCGCGATGCCGGGGTGGTAGACGAGATCGTACTGGAGGCTGTCGGCGAACCCGCGCACGGTATCGACATCCGCGTCGTCGAGCGGGGAGCGCTTCACTATCAGCGTGATCGTCTGCAGGCTGCGGACGACCGCCATGTGATCGGCCGGCTCGACGCCCAGGCGCTCCAGGGCTTCGACCGAGACCGAGACGACCCTCACGCCCTCGCTGGGGGGCGTCTGTGCCCAGCGCGTGACCGACAGGAATCCTCCGGGCGCCAGGCGGCGGTAGTAGCTCTCGAACGCCTCGACGGTGTAGAGGTAGTTTTCCGACACGCCGTACGCGCCCGCAAGCACGGGCCTGAAGGAGTCCGCGAGGCTCACCTGTATGACGTCGAAGCGCTCGTCGGTGCCGCGCAAGTAGCTCCTCGCGCCCTCATTCACGACCGTCACTCCCGGCCTGCCGAGAATGCCCGCCGCGTGGTCCGCGAAGCGCTCCCCCACCGCCTCGAGGACCAGCGGGTTCGACACGACCGCCGTCACTGACTCAGCCCCGTTGCGCAGCGCGGTAAGCACGTCGAGCCCGCCTCCTGGCTCGATCACCAGCGCCGCGGGTTGGTCCGTCAGCCGGTAGACGAGGGCGGTCGGCAGGTACTCAGTGAAGTCGGCTCGCTCGGGCGGGACCGCGCTCATCGGACTCAGATTGTCGCCGTCCACCGCCAGCGCGGTCTGTGGAGGCAGGGCGCCCTGGTACGCGAAGCTGAGACCCGGAGCGGCGTGGATGCTGCCGCTCTCGATCACCTCCACCAGGGAAAAGGCGTTCCACCGGCTCCACGCCTTCGAGGCGCCCTCGTGCCGCAGCGCCTGGCTGACAGCCTTGTACGGGGACAACCTGAGCTCGGTGACCCCAAACGCGACGGCGGCCGCCACCGCCGCAACGGCGAGGATGCCCGGGACCAGCCAGGCGGGACGCCTCAGCTCGCGTCCGGCCATCGCCGCCGCGCCGACCAGGGCGATGACGCCGGCCACGACGACCGAGCCCGCTGCGCCGACGATCACCGGGAAGACGACGGACAGCAGGCAGCCTACCCCAGCGCCGACGAGGTTAGCCCCGTAGAGCACCCCGGCGCGGGACGGGTGCCTCGCGAGACACGCCCCGACTATCGAGCCCGCGAAGAAGAATGGCACAGCGAGCGCCAGGTAGTAGAGGGCCAGGTACGCGAGCTGGCTGGGCTCCCATAGCAGCGTGTACGCGTCGAAGGGCAGGAC
Organism: Dehalococcoidia bacterium; assembly: GCA_965222445.1. Classification (GTDB taxonomy): domain Bacteria; phylum Chloroflexota; class Dehalococcoidia; order Lucifugimonadales; family CAJWER01. The sequence continues at coordinate 851,147 of CBDCTY010000002.1, forward strand.
GTTGATCACGTACATGCCGCCGGTGGACGTGACCGCGAACAGTACCCCGGCGCCGGTCACCACGGGCCTGATGTCCCGCGAGGCCAGGGCCGGGAAGAGGGCCAGCGCGGTGCCGCTTGCCCCGAACCCCAGAAGCGCCAGGCTGATCGCCAGGAATGCGAAGTGGTAGCCCTGCGTGACCGCGAAGATGCGTGTCAGGGCGATCTCGAAGAGCAGCGTGGCGGCGGAGACCAGGAGCACGCAGACATACAGCCCCGCCGTCGGGCTTGCGTTCTCTTCAGTCTCGAAGGAGTACAATGTCGACATGAAGCGACCCGCACAGCGCAAGGGTAAAGTTCAGTCTTCGTGGGGTATCGGCAGTGTCCTCTCCATCAGGCCGAGAGCCCCCCATCTCAATCTTCCCCCTCAGGAGACCTTTGCGTAACTCAGAGGCGAGGAGTCATCGTGGAGGTAGTTCAGGTCACGTGAACTTGGACCGGCCGGGGATGGGTTCCCGCCCCCGACTGCTCGGGGGCAGGCTCTGCGCGGGAACGACGGTTATGCGCGCGGGAATGACGGTTGTGCAAAGGTCTCCTCAGGGGGAAGAGGCTAATCCTCTCCCAACTCTGAACAGCTACCAACGGAGGTGTTCTATGCCATCCTACATACTCACGTTCACCCTCACACCCGAAGGCAGGGAGGACCTGCTCGCCGATGCGGAGAGCCTCCACAGGATAACGTCCGAGGTCGAGACGGACGACACGAGGGTGCTCGGGATGTACGCCGTCCTTGGCGAGTACGACTTCGTAGGCATAGTCGAGTCTCCGGACAACGACGGCGCGGCCCGCTTCTCGCTCGAGCTCGGCGTGAAGGTCGGCGCGCACATACGCACCATGCCCGCCATCCCCATAGGGCGGCTGAGGCCTACGCAGCGAGATGGCAGCCCTTCAGACCTGGAGGCCGACGTGGCGGTTGCGGCCGGAGAGGGCCCTCTGCACGAGATCAGCCCTTGACGACGGGGCGTAGTGCGTGAATGTGCTCTGGGCCTGAGGCGCAGCATCCCCCAATGATCTGCGCGCCCATGCCGATCCACTCCCGGCCGTACTCGGCGTACCTCTCTGGGGTGTTCTCGCCCCACTCTATGGCCCTCCTCGGCCGGTCGGGGTCGCCCGTGCCGCCGGTCGCCTCCACGTAGCCGATGTTGGCGTAGCCGCCGATAGCCCCGTCGTACGCCTCCCTGAGGGCCGGCAGCCTGTCCGAGATGTACTCGGGCGCGCTGCACATGGGGAGTATCGCGTCGACCCTACGGCGCTCCAGCCCGGCGACCAGCGCCTCCGGGTCGGCTAGGTGCGTGTTCACGTGCTTGACTCCCAGGAACAGCGGCAGGCCGACCTCAGAGCAAGCGTCCACCGCGGCCGCACAGTCCTCGACGGACCCCACGTACTCCGGGAGGATGACGTCGATACCCGCGTCGGCCAGGATCTCCGCCTGCCCCCGCAGCTCCTCGAAGATCCCGGGATGGCCGGGGCTCGACGGCGCGATGCCGCCCGCCACGTAGGCGTCGGGGTTGACGGCGTCGCGGGCCTGGACGGCGATCTCGCCCGCGAGCTTCGTGTACTCGGCCCACCTGTCGCCGATGCCGTCCAACCCCAACCGAGTCGGGTTGGTCCAGAACGAGTTGGTGATGATGATGTCCGCGCCCGCCTCGAGGTAGTCCTCGTGGACCTGCCGCACGAGGTCCGGGGCTTCGCCAAGGGCCCGCGCCGACCACGGGCCTATGTCGCCGGGGGGACCAGAGCCGCGGGCCACGTTCACGCCGCGCCGCTGGAGCTCGGAGCCAGTGCCGCCGTCCATCAACAGCAGCCGGCCGCCGCCGAGAAGGGTCATGATGTTTTCGCGCAAGACTGTACCTCCAAAAGTTTCAGGGCACATTAGTATACCTGGCCCTGGCTGGGGAACAAGGACATCTTGCGTTTGGTTGGCACCCCAATCATCTGTACGTCAATCCTTGTCATAGAGAGCATGACGTTGATGCTCTAGACACACGACTCACTGATAAGCGCTCCTAGTTAAGTGTCGCTAGAACATGGGACCTGCGTATTCCCAAATGAATCGAGAAACTAGGGACAAGGCAATGGTGCCCAATGCGCCATAGGCCCATTTGCGCCACTTTCGCAGGATGGTGTACCAGGCCATGCGCCTCACAACCACTAACTTTCTTCCTTGCGATTCCACCACCCACAGTACGGCCACAATACTTACAACTGCCACGGCCGCAGTCGCCGCCAAAGGGGAAGCAAGGTTGTTGGCTGACGCAAGTAGCCCTGTTCCAGTCACCAACAGAAAAGCCAGAGCGGTGGGAACAAACACCCACTTCACCAAATAGTCGAGCATGAGCTTGCTGGCGGCGATCTCAGTTTCAGACTTGGACAGTCTTGCTTGCAGTTCGGACAAATTCTGTATCCCTTCCGAGAGAGACTTGTCCGCGTGCTTCAACTCCTGTTGAAGTTCTTCAACCGTCACGTCGCCCTGTCTCACGTTTCGCTCTAGTTCGCCAATCTGACTGGACTGTTGTGCAGTAACCGACCTAAGCTCTTCAGTTTCTCCCATAGCGTCATCGAGTTTGAATCTTAGATCTGTATCCGGAGCCGAGAGTCGCTCCTTCACAATAGCTGCCTCTGCGTCTTCATCTTCTGTCCTTCCTATAGCTGCGCCCAAGGCATCATCCAGAAGCAGATGAGTAATCACGTCAGTTGAAAGATCACCGACCTCGTAGCGCGACAGTACTTCAAGAATGCGAAGAGTAGCCTTTTCGCTTGCAGTGTCGAATCTCCGAAACAAGAAGGGGATACGGAGACTTTCCACCATGGCCGCTTCGAACGTCTCGGTCCGGGGCAGCCAGAACTGGAGCATCTGTACTAGGTAGGAGGGGTGGATGCATATGGGAAGGTCGTCGTTCCTCCCTCGATCGAATCTCAGCAGACCGTAATCGATTGTGACGACCCAAGATTCGGTCTCAAGCGGAGACGCGTCCGACGAGGGACGCCCGTCTTCAACAAAGTGCAGAAGGAGCATATCGTGTTCTATTGCCCTGTATCGACCATCGGTCTTGTTCAATGCATCCGTAGACTCCCAAATCTCGTTCACGTCATCGACAACATCCTGTAAGGTCTTGTACTTCTCGAGATTATCGTTATAGAGTTCCACACCTCTATTCCGGATCACGGCAACGGGGTTGGAAACATACGGCCCAAAGAAGGTCTCTGGACTGATGGCTCGGCCACTAGATTGGCAAGCTTCCACGTACTTCATTTTGACCCCTGATAGCCTGCCAGATGCCTTCACTGCCTCAGCAACATTGCCGGTCAAGGAGACTCGTTTAAGTTCGTCGCGGTTGGCCAATATGGTTCTTCGGAACTCTTCAATAGTTATGGGAAGGACATAAAGCTTACACTTTACTCTTGGAGTAATCTCATCTATGAGTTTCAACAGAGCGTTAACGGATTGATTTGAAGGATTGTCATGAAGGTCCAAGACCGAGAATAGGAGATTCGTATCTAGGAACAGCGTCAGAGACCGTTGGCCACCAGTGGTCGCAGACAGCTTCTCGAGAACCTCCTTTCGCAACCCCCTTGCCTCAAGGAAGAGGGCTGCGTCGAGCGTCCGCAACATGAAGTCACGCACCAGAGGGTCCTCTGGTGTAATGAAGTCGACTACTTTTCGGCGAAGGGCATCTCCATCATCAGACCCATATTTCGCAAAGAAGTCAGTATCCTCAAAACTCAATTCTCGAGGCCGGGAACCCTCTGACAAGAAGTCATAGGTCCTGGCCCCCATTTCCAGTACAAGCGGAACAAGACATCTCTGGTTAAACTCGTCCCAACACTCACCAGGATCAATTTCTGGGCAGACTGAAGACACCTGCTCCACGAATTGCTCCCGAACTCGCGTTTCTACGTCCTGAGCGGCATTGATTTCCGCTTCGAGCGAGGAGGTCTGCTCTTCCGTGATCTTGTAGGCTCTAACAGCCGACTTGATCACCCTATTGTTCCCCTCAAGTTCCTCTAGCTGGCCATCTAGGCGTGCTGTGTCAACGTCAATGATGAATACTTCAGCGATAGATGCGCCAACTTCTTCGACCCTCATGAAGTCTCCATTCAACCATAGGACATAAAGAATAAGTTGCTGCAGAGCCTTGTCCCACCAGCCACTCCTGTGCAACTCAATGTGGTGAACGAGCGACCGTAATTCAGGGGGCAATTGGTTAGATCTCTTATTCATTACTGTCTCACCTAAGAACGCTGGCTAGATCAAAGGGTAGCATATCACAATGTCCCATCGTGTGCTATGGGACGAACTCCAACAGTAACCAATCGCATCAACTGCGCCGCTAACACTCAACCTAGCCGTTCTGCCGTAATTGATTAGCGGCAGGCAGGGAGAGAGACGTTCAGACTGAAGGGGAGTGAACGGGAGGGCCGCTGAACGCAGCGCAGAGCCGGTCCACGACAGGCTGGTCGCCTCCATTGCGTTCCAAGGTCCTGATTACGCTGGTGAACGCCGAGAACGCATCGGCCCCCTCCACGCTCTTGGAGCAGTGCGATACCTTCCGCGCGATCACTGCCGGGCGGAGCGCTCGCTCAGCACGGTTGTTGGTCGGCTCAATGTTCGGATCGTCCAGGAAGCGCAGCAGGTTGCCCCGATCATCGTGCCAGCCCAGCTCGTTCTGCAACCTGTAGCTGTCCGCATCCGTCATCGGTCGGTCGCGGAGATGATAGCTCAGCTCTCGCTTCAACCGTTCAGCCTGGATACGAAAGTCCGCAGCCTCTCCTCGGTGATATGCCCTCCACTAGCTCCATCGCTTCTCGCAAAAGACCCGTCAGACGCTTGCCGAAGCTGCGTCCCCTCCCTGTCTTGGTCTGGACCACCTCGCTGACCGAGCGCAGTACGTGCGCCAGACACTTCTGCTGCTTGACCCCGGACAGCGCCTGGGCGTCGTAGCTCCGTCCTCGATCAGTCACCATCACCCCTCCATAGTCCGAGGGGACAACCTCCCGCACCTCTTCGTTCCGGTGACGAGCACGGACTTGATACACCGCAGCCTCATCCGTCTCGAACGCCATCAGAAACGCTCGCTCGCCTCCCACACGCCAGCCCGTGTCGTCAGTGTGGACGAACGGACTGGCGCGCACCGATGTCCGCAACCTGCTGTAGGCATCACCCACCGCACCAGCAGCACGACGCAGCGCGTCCTGGCTGATCGCTCCCTGACTCACTCTCACCCCGGTCAGCGCTCTGAGAACAGCGGGAACCTTCCGTACCGGAACGCCCACCCCATAGTGGAGCACGTGGGCCGCCGCCATCAGCCGCTTCCCCACTCGGTGGGCGCTGGCCCCGTACTGGTCCGGCGCTATGTCGGGATGCCGCCCTCGCACTGCTTGCCGCACGACCGGCACCGGCATACCTGCACACGATACGCCGTTACCTGGGGACGTGGAACCGGCAGAAGGTCGGTCACGTAGGCAAGCCGCACTCCCTCATGTTCGAGGACGCCTCCACATCCGGGGCAGGTGTCCCAGGACACTGGCGCCTCTACAACCGGCTCGGTGATCTCATCGGCGGACGGCGGCTTGCGGTAGCTGAACTGCCCCGTACCCGGCTTGCGTCCAGGACGCCTGGGCTTGCCGCTGCGCCTGCCCTTAGAGAACGGCGCCGCCTGCCGCTTTCCCGCTCGCTTGGCCTCGGCGAGTTCCTTATGCAACTCTTCGTTGGCCGCCGTCAGCCGTGCGACCTGTCCTTGAAGCCGCGTCACCAACGCGATAAACTGATCCCGTTCAGAGGGGGACAAGCCTGGGGAACTGCACATAACCAAAGTCTAAACCAGCACCCAGCGCTCGCCGCAACCCCTCTACGGGCCACTAAACCGCTAATCAATTACCCCAGGACACTGGCACCTCTACAACCGGCTCGGTGATCTCATCGGCAGACGGCGGCTTGCGGTAGCTGAACATCCCCATACCCGGCTTGCGGCCAGGACGCTTGGGCTTGCTGCTGCGCCCGCCCTTGGAGAACGGCGCCGCCTGACGCTTTCCCGCTCGCTTGGCCTCGGCGAGTTCCTTATGCAACTCTTCGTTGGCTGCCGTCAACCGCGCGTTCTGCTCTTGAAGCCGCGTCACCAACGCGATAAACTGATCCCGTTCAGAGGGGGACAAGCCTGGGGAACTGCACATAACCAAAGTCTAAACCAGCACCCAGCGCTCGCCGCAACCCCTCTACGGGCCACTAAACCGCTAATCAATTACGTTCTGCCCACGGACTTAGCACTATTGGCTAAGCCTGCCCGCCGTAACACTTGGCCGGAGCGGTGTTTGGTGAGGGTGTCGGCCTTCGATGGCTACGCCGCCGTTGACGACTACGTGCTGGACGCCCTTGGAGAGGTGGTTAGGGTCCTCGAGGATGCCGGTCTCTGGGAAGCCGTCGGAGTCCAAATACCATATTGTCGGCGGCCGCGCCGGGGGCGAGGACGCCCCTGTCGGTCAGGCCGATGGGGGCGGCGGAGAGCTCTTGCACGGCCGCCTCGACGGTGAAGTCGCCTGTCTCGCGCACGAAGCGCCAGTAGGACTTGGCCCGACCACGTGTACGCGCCCAGGAACAGCGTGTCGGAGGGCGTCGGACTCCTTGGCTCAGAGCAAGTGCCGGAAGATTTGGCGCAGACGAGCGGGGAACGTACAGCGGGTCAGACTTCGGTGTGTGCCGCGTCAGCCAGAAGGGCTGTCGTTGGCCTTGCGGAGATAGGCGATTGCCATCTCGATGAATTCGCCGTCGTCGTCGGTGCAGCCGCATCCGTCGACGTGCAAGTCGTCCAGGGCCTGGGACACATAGTCCGGATCCAGGATGGAGGTCCGCCAGTCGACGATGCAGCCGTGCGACTTGCACGGGACGAATTCTTCCAGGTATCCCTTGTCGTCGAGCAGCTCCCGTGCGCTCCGGTGGTCGTCCCGGGCTGCGCCGTCCACCTTGCCATCGGCCACATCGCGAAGGAAGCGGTCGATCTTCGCGCCGCCGCCGGTCTCCTGCCGGAAGATCTTCGAGAACCTGCCGCCGGCATCGGCGGAGTCGACCAGGACCAGGCAGTTTCGAAGCTGCTCGGCGAGCAGGACCCGCCGGCGTAGGGTGAGCCCTTCTTCACGGCCTTCCACGACGTCGACCTGGAACCCGACGACCCTCCTGAAGAGGTCGAGGTCACCGCCTAGGACGATTGCCAGGGCGGTGCCCTGCCACCGCCTCCGGAGAAGCGCGTGGTCCACAACCATGTCCAGTAGGTCTTGCGCGGCCTCGAGACGGTGAGGGGCGGTAAAGCCGTCCAGCTCGCCTTCGAATGCCCCGATGTAGAATTCGAGAATGCTGAGGCCGTCGTTGGTCTTTTCGCGGACTATCTCGCCAAGCGAGGGGTATTCCCTGCGGTCATCATCCTGGGTCATAGTTGTCTCCCCGAATAAATGTTCTGTATAGTATGTGCGAATGGGAGAGACGTGTCAAGTTGGCTGTGTTGAGCGGCGAATCCCCCACCTCCGTCGTTCCCGCGAAGAGCCTGCCCCCGAGCAGTCGGGGGCGGGAACCCATCCCCGGCAAGGTGCACAGCCATAGCCTCAGAGGCAGTCCGTCACGCCATCCGTCCGAATTAGGTGGTGGATCTGTGTTGAGCGGCGAATGTTGCGGCTCATCCCCACCTTTCGGATTCCTGTTGAAAACTCCCCCTTGACAAACCCCCGTCCAATCCCTCGTGATAGAACGTATGAGCCATAAGAGGAACAGGCGCAACAAACCAAAGCAGAACCAGCCACCCACTCTCGCCGACATCGTCCGAGAGAAGACCAACAACGGCAAGGTCATCGTCGACTTCTACCTCGACGTCGTCCGAGGAAAGCTCGACGACGACGGCTTCGAGATCTGCCACAGGCTCGAAGCAGCCGAGCAGCTCCACGCCATCGCCCCCGGGCTCGTCTCCGAGTACATAGCCCAGTTGACAGGCGTAGAATGCAACCACGTCATACGTCTCAAGCGCACCCGCGACCTTGACTGTATCCCCCGCGAGGATCGGGCCCCGCTGCCGTCGCGCAACAGCGCCCGCGCGCGCCACGAGGCACTCGAATACCTGGCCTCAGCACTAGCCGCGCCTTCCCTGAAGGACGACCCGCGCGTGGCCGGCATAGTCCGGGAGAGCACCGACCACGGCAAGACCGTGGTCAGCTTCCTCATGCACGTCATGCACGGCGTAGTCCGCGGCTTCAGGCCCCGCCAGAGGGTCGAGGCCGCCAGCGAGCTCCTCGGCCACATAGCCCGCGACGAGCTAGCCCGCTCCGGCTCCCTTCCTGTAACCGTCATACCGGCGAAAAGCCTGCCCCGTACTCGATACGGGGCGGGAATCCAGGGTGGCCGGGATACGGATGGGTCCCCGTCGTCACCGAAGCGACGACAAGACGTTTCATCATCACGCCAGCCCTCTCCCGCACCAGCAGCCGAATCGTCGTTCCCAGCAGCCGATCCGTCGTTCCCGAGCAGTCGGGAACCCATCCCCGGCCCCGCCACCGCCGAGGCAGACCCAAACGTCATACCGGCGAAAGCTGGTATCTAGGACAGCGGGAACGCGGACGACCCGGACGAGGCAGACGACCTGAAAGACACCCACCGCGGCCTCTACGACATCGACCGCAAGATAACCGAAGCCCAGCGAGACCCATCGCACCCAATCCACAAGTTCGTACAGGCATACGAAGAGGTCGCCGCAACCTTCCACCGCGAAGACCAGGAAAACGACAACGACGAAGAAGTCCGCTACTGGATCTCCGGCGAGGTCCCGGACGCATACGGCAAATACATCTGGGAGTACGCCCCGGCATACCCCAGGGGGATCAGGAGAAAACTCCGCCCCAAGCGCCGCCGCTCCCGCTCGCCCGGCGCCGCAGTGAAAGGCGAGAGCGTATGGATGAAGCGGCCCACCGACAAGATGCGTGAGGCCGGCATCCCCAAACCCAAGCGCACCCTGATGTGGATCTAATACCAATTCATTTTGAGCGCGCCGTAAAGCCGTCATTCCCGCGAAGGCGGGAACCCACTCCCTGGCCGCACATATACGGCGGCATCACGGTGACTTGGTATAACCCAGCCCCGCCGGGCCAGACGGCGGCCCGGGCGGGGCGATGTGGTAGTATCCCGCGTTAGGAACTGACCCACATGACCAATTCACTCTACTACGGCGACAACCTGGACATCCTCCGGCAGCACGTCCCGGACGAGTCGGTCGACCTCGTCTACCTGGACCCGCCATTCAATTCCAACGCCAACTACAACGTGCTGTTCAAGGAGCAGTCCGGCGAGGCATCCCCGGCCCAGATCAGGGCCTTTACAGACACCTGGGAGTGGACCCAGGAGGCCGTACGCACCTACGAACAGGAGATCATCACCAACCCCGACACCCCCGCCAACGTCAAGGAGATGATCTCCGCCTTCCGCCAGTTCGTCGGCGGCAACGCGATGATGGCCTACATCGTGATGATGACGCCCCGACTCGTCGAACTGCGCCGCGTCCTCAAGCCCACCGGTTCCATCTACCTCCACTGTGACCCCACGGCCAGCCACTACCTCAAGCTTCTGATGGATACCATCTTCGGGAAGGGAAACTTCCGAAACGAGATCATATGGCGCAGAACCGATTTTCACAGCAGCAACACACGGTTTGGCCGCATCCATGACGTAATTCTGTTCTACACCAAGACTGGCGACTACCTCTTTCGGAAACGAGTGCGACCCTATCACAAGAACTATGTTGGTAAGACATTTCGTTTTCGTGACGAGCGCGGTGCTCATCGACACGGAGACTTAACCGCTGCCGAGATCAGGACCGGCGATTCAGGTTCTCCGTGGAAGGGCTATGATCCAACCCTTGCTGGAAGGCATTGGGCCATACCTGCATATCTCCGGGAAGACTTGGAGAGACGAGGAGAGTCCTTAGACGGACTGACGACCCAAGAAAAGCTGGATCTCGCCTATCAACACGACCTAATCTACCTACCGGACAACCAAGGCGGACAACCGGCTGCCAAAAGTTACCTAGCTGACCGAGATGGTGCCCCAATACAAGACATCTGGGCATCCCAACCGCATACGGAAGGGCAACTCTGGGATTCGGACGAAGGAATCGACGGAGACGTCAAGTGGGTCCAAAAGCCCGAGCGCCTCAGCTACCCCACTCAAAAGCCAGTCGGCCTCCTCGCTCGCATCATCCGCGCGTCTTCCAACGAGGGCGACGTGGTGCTAGACCCCTTCTGTGGTTGCGGTACCACCATAGCGGCCGCGGAGGACCTCAAGCGCCGCTGGATCGGCATCGACATCACACACCTGGCCGTAGCCCTCATGAAGAGCCGCCTGAGAACCGCCTTCGAACTGCACCCCGGCGCCGACTACCAGGTTGTGGGAGAGCCTGCGGACGTCGGCAGCGCCCGGGCGCTGGCCGAGCAGGACCGCTACCAGTTCCAGTACTGGGCAATGTCCCTGCTGGAGGCGCTGCCCCGCAAGCAGGACGGGCGCAGGGGCGCAGACAGGGGCATCGACGGAGTCGTACACTTCATCGACGGACCGCGCCGCGCGACCAAGAAGGCCATCGTCCAGGTCAAGAGCGGCAAGGTCTCCTCGCCGCTGATTCGCGACCTGAAGGGGACGGTCGAGCGCGAGAAGGCCGACCTGGGTCTGTTCATCACCCTGGAGGAGCCGACGCGCGACATGCGCACCGAGGCCGCAAGCGCCAGCTTCTACCACTCGGAGATATGGCAGCGCGACTACCCCAGGATGCAGATCCGCACCATCGCGGAGCTACTGGAAGGGCACGGCTTCGACATTCCCCCGCACCCGTCCATGTACCAGCCCGCCCAGCGCGTCCGCCGCCCCGAGGGGCGGCAGACGACGATGCCTGATACGGTATGAGGCTGGACCTGCTTTGAATTGGCCTGACACGTCAACCCTAGGTGAGCTATGCCTTCTCCTCTGATAGAGATTCCAAGCGACGATATATTCAAGAACGACAAGCTGGGCTTGGAGCTCGCGATTGCCAGCCGTTCGGAAGCCATACTACGCCGCAGTCCTCAAGCTATCGCCATCAATGGACACTGGGGCACTGGCAAGACGACCTTCATGGCCTTATGGGCAGCCTACCTTCGACGTGAAGGCGTCAAGGTCGTTCATTTCAATGCATAGAAGGCCTTCGGGGCTGATCCTCTCGATACCCTTACGAAAGAGATTCTGCGGCAAGTGGACATCGCTGGCCCCGAGCAAAAGCGGTCTCACGAGCGCCTGCTCGCTTTCCTTAAGAGCCATGCCTCGGTTGTTGCTCAAGGCGTCAAACTTGCGTCCCTCCTCCACCCGGGCTTGGAGGGAGTGTCGGAGATAGTTGAGCTGGGCACTCAATCTATGGGCAACCTGACCATACCCAAAGCAAATGAGAACGAAGACCTCAAGATCGATTCTCCAGAGGCATTCACATCGCTGCTATCCTCGGCAGCCAAGACTTGTTCAGATCGCCCGATCGTCGTCATGGTGGATGAGTTGGATAGATGCAGCCCCGAGTACTCAGTTGAAATGCTACAACTCTTGGAGCACGTCTTCTGCGCTGAACACGTCGTGTTTGTTATAGCTGTTAATCTTTCGGAGCTGACCCATTCCATAAGATCTTTCTATGGCCAGGGATTCAACGCGGAAGGTTACTTGGAGCGGTTCTTCGATGACATTCTCCCGTTGCCCACGTCGAATCGCTCCCAATACATTGAAGCGTCCCTTAGCGCAGTTAGCACAATCGCATCCACCGACACTTCAAGCGCCCTGTCGTTTCTTGAAGCATCTGGGTTGAGTCTTCGAGAAATAGATAAGACGGTTCAACACCTGAGGTCGGTTCTCGATGTCTACCCTAAAGGAGCACATTCGTTGGTTGACTTGTGGATTGCTCGGAGTCTCGCGCCAGCGGAGTATAGACAGTTTATACGTGGAGAGATTTCTGACAAGGCACTCGCTGAAGCTGTCTTCGAAAAAGGAGCATGCAGTAGTCTTCGCACCGAGAAGCAGGGCAACGCATCTGCTCAGAACATGGAACTGATTCTAATCGCGGGCACGCTTGCTTTGCGCGTTCCAGATACATACTACGACGACGATCCACTCAACGAATCAGAGCTTTATCGTCACCACTCACAAGCAATGAACGATGATGGAGCCGCTGGCGATGTGCCTGTCGCTTACTCTTCCAAGGTAGTGCGCATGGCTTCTCCACCCTCTGTGGGATTCTATCAGGGCGATGCCTATGGGATACTACCAGCCGTACGTCTCCTAGACAGGGATCCAACACCACAGTGATGTTGACCGTGAAGCAAGATGGCTGCACATCGTGGTTCTTCTTAGGGACACTATGCGGGCGCAATAAGACACCTTGCCTCTAGAGCCTCTCAGATCTTCGTGCCGCTGACAGCACACTCTTCATCTAGACCCGCCTTAAGACTTGGCCGGAGCGGTGGTCGGTGAAGCTGCCGCTTTCGATGGCGACGCCGCCGTTGACGACTACGTGGCGGACGCCCTCGGCGAGGTGGTTGGGGTCCTCGAGGGTGCCGGTCTCACGGAAGCCGGCGGGGTCGAACACGACGATGTCGGCGGCTGCGCCCGTGGTGAGCACTCCTCTGTCGGTCAGCCCGATGCGGGCGGCGGGGGCGGCGGTGAGCTTGCGCACGGCCTCCTCGACGGTGAAGTCGCGGGTCTCGCGCACGAAGCGCCGGTAGAACCAGGCCGCCCACGTGTACGCGCCCAGGAACAGGGTGTCGGCGAGGGGGCCGTCGGTGCAGAGCGCGGTGGCGTCGGACTCCAGGGTGCATAGGGGGTGCCGGAAGGTCTGGCGCAGCCACTCCTCCCCGTAGGCGTGGGAGATGATGAGGGAGCGGTGCGGGTCTTCGGCCTCGGCTAGGATGACGTCGAGCAGGGCGTCGAAGGGGTCCCCGCCCCTCGGCGCGAGCTCGGCGAAGCTCCTGCCCACGAGGTCTGGCCTCGCCCAGCTGGTGAACAGGTAGAGGCGGTCCCAGCCGACCACCTGCAGGTTGGTGACGATGCTGCGGTGGGCCTTCATGCGGTCTCGCGCCTCCGGGTCCCGCAGGCGGTCGCGCAGGTCGTCGGGTGTGCCCTCCAGCGCCCAAGATGGCAGCGCGGCGCTGGCGTTCAGGATGCCGTGCAGGCGCGTATGGGCATCGAACGCAACGTCGAGGCCGGATCGGTGCGCCTCTTCGACCAGCTCCACGACGCGCTCGACGGAGCCGGGCGGGCTGCCCCTTCGCGGGATGATGTGGGAGATCTGCAGCCGCGCCCCGCTGGCCCGGGCGACCCTTATGCCCTCCTCGATGGCCTCCGCCGCGTGGATGTCCTTGTTCCGCTCGTGGGTCGCGTAGAGGGCCCCTGCCCGCGCCACGATCCGGCACAGCCCCGCCGTCTCGTCCTCCGACGCGGCGCTCTCCAGCGCGTACTCCAGCCCGTTCGAATAGCCGAACGCGCCCGCCTCCAGGCCCTCCTCCAGCATCATGCCCATGCGCCGCACCTCGTCGGGCGTGGCCGCGGCGCCGGGGTCGGCCATCGCCGCGAGCCTGAGGTTGCCGTTGGGCACGAGGGTCGCGACGTTCACGGCCGGTCCGGCGGCCTCGAGCCTGCCGAGATACTCGGCCATGCTGGACCAGTCGATCCGGACGGCCGGGTCGTAGCCGTAGATGTTGGACGTGAAGCGGTCGGGATCGGTGATGGGCGCGCACCCGTGCCCGCAGTTGCCGACTAGCTCCGTGGTAACGCCCTGGGCGACGGCGCTTTGGGCACGGGGGTCGACGAGCAGGGTGTAGTCGGAGTGGCTGTGGATGTCGATGAAGCCCGGGGCTACGACCATGCCCGAGGCGTCGAGCCGATGCGAGGGCTCGGCGTCCCTCAGGTCGCCTATCTCGACGATCCTGCCGCCGTCCACGCCAACGTCTGCGGGCCTACCGGGCGCGCCGGTCCCATCGACGACGGTGCCGCCGCTGACTACGAGGTCGATCATCCGGGTGCCTCCTCGGCGAGCCGCCTCAAGGCGTCGCCCGGCTTCAAGGACAAGCCTGGATACCTGCCCCGTATCCAGTACGGGGCAGGCTTTTCGCCGGAATCACTATGTCCTTGCGAAGGCCACACAAGGATACGAAATGGGCGTGGGATTCTACGTTGCCACATGATCGGTGGCAGCGACCGGGGATGGGTTCCCGCCCCCCGACTTCTCGGGGGCAGGCTCTGTGCGGGAATGACGGTTGTGCAAAGTTCTCCCCCGTATCGAGTACGGGGCAGGCTCTGCGCGGGAACGACGGTGCGGGTGTGTGCGGTTCATTTTCATAGCAATGACGGTTACGAAAGGGTCTCCTTGGGGAGAAGAGGCCGCTCCTCTCCGTCGAGGCGAGAGCCCCATCTCAATCTTCCCCCTCGGGGGGAAGAGGCTCTTGCTCTTGCCGGTAGGAGTCGAAGGCTGCGGCGACGCCCGCCTGTTCGTGGTCGCCGTCGTGGGCGAGCAGGCGGATGGCGAGGTCCAGCTCCTGGCCGCGGTCGAGCACGCCCCTCGTCCTCATGAAGGGGTTGATGGTGATAGTGCCGTAGTCGGCGCAGTAGAGAGGGGCGCCGGCCAGGGACGAGTGGAGCATGACGGTCAGCCCCGCCGTCCTGCCGTGGGCGGCAGGGCCGGAGATGTCGACCCAGTCGGCGGTGCTGCCTGAGATGGAGGCTGCGCCGACGCGCCCCTTCGCGTCGATCATCGTCGCGCCGCCGGAGGGCCTCAGGCTGTCCTCAACGCGCACGGTGAAGTAGGCGTGGCGAGCGGGGCCTATCGTGAGGTCCCACTGTGTCGGGCGAAGCTGGGAGCGTACGTCTATGACGTTGGATACATCGCCGGGCCGGATGTCGATGGTGCGCGTCTCCTCGGCGATGACGCGCCTTCCGATGTCCGGCGGTGCGCCCCACTCCACGGGCCCCTGCCACTGGAGCGACTGGACCAGCGTGAGACGGTCGGGGCCGCGCTCTTCCGCCTCGACCGCAGTCGCCCATATCCGGCCCGGCGCCCTGCCCTGGAATATCTCGTTCACGTAGAGGTTGTAGGTAGCCTCCTCGATCTCGTTCGACAGGCTCGTGATCTGCGGGGGCAGCTTCACGAATACGACGTCCGCGCTCACGACGACGGAGTTGTGGTGCGGGTGATCGCTGGGGGTCTCCGAGGTGAGGGGAACGCCAGCCGGCGAGTAGAGGGGGAAGATGTAGTTGCGGAAGGTGCCCTGGGTTAGGTCGAGGATGGGGCGGCCCTTCCACCGCACGGCAACGCGGCGGAGCTTCGGAGTGGGCGACCCCGCGACGACCTGGGGCTCCGTATCGACGTGGAAGTGCTTCACGGCCCGCCGCCCTCCACTGCCGCGGGGTCCAGGTCGACCGTGAAGCCATACTTCGACGATCTGACGGCGGCGTCGGTGACGCGGATGGAGTGGATGTTGTCTGCGCCGGACGTCTCGGGCTCCCGTCCCTCGACGAGGGCCGACAGCATCTCGCCCATCGAGCCGCCCCAGGCCTCCGGGTGCCATGAGCCGTGGATGTCGAAGGTCTGCTTCCGGTCCCGGTCGCCGCCGGACGAGACGGTCAACTCGACCCGGCCGCCCCTGATGGGGCCGTGTCTGGCGACGGACGCGGCGGCCTCGGTCCCATCGACGATCCACAGGTAGGGCGAGTGGTGGAGGGCGCTGGCGATGTTGTTGAAGTGCAAGGTCGCCATCAGGTCGTCCGGCTCGTACTCGCACAGGATCGAGTAGATCATCGGGTCGCGGGCGAGCTGGCCGGGGACGCGGGTCGTGACGGCGCGTACACTGGTAGGCGTGCGGCCGGTGAAGAATCGGGCCAGGTCCACGTAGTGGATGCCGTTGTCGACGATGGTGAAGTCGGGGAAGCTGCCCGAGGGCGAGCCGGGAACGTCCTGGTGCTGGCGGTGCAGGTGGGTGACGCTGAAGACGTGGCCCAGGACGCCGCTGTCGATCACGACCTTCATGGCCCTGTGGTAGGGGGCCCAGCGAGCCTGCTGGTTCACCATGAGGACGACGCCCGCCTCCTGGCAGACGGCGACGATGCGCTCGGCGTCCTCGAGGGTAGGCGCAAGGGGCTTCTGGGAGAATACGTGCTTACCCGCATCCGCTATCTTCTCTACCAGGGGGAGCCGGTCGGCGGGGGTCACGGCGAGATCGACGATGTCAACGTCGGGGCGGTCGAGGACCTCGTCGACGTTGGTAGTGACGAAGGGGATGCCGAACTCGTCCGCCGCCTGCTGCGCCTTCTGCTCCACCATGTCGCAGGCGGCCACGACGCGGTACCCGAAGTCACGGTAGGCCGGCAGGTGGGCGCCCTGGGCGATGTTTCCGCACCCGACGACCGCGATGCCGTACCGCTCCACGACCTCGCGGTCCGGTGGCGCGGGCCTGTAGCTGTCAGGTGGGAGCTCGATATGCATGTGCATACCTCAAGCGGCCCGAACAGACCTGAGGGGAACGACGGACCGGGCTATTCTGGGAAGGAGGCCGGAACTCGGTCGAACAGGGGCGCACGAACCACGTCGAACTGCCCTTCGAGGCGGGCCTGCCCTACTTCTAGCTGGGCGACGCGCTCGGTGAAGTGATCTAAGCGCCGTTCAACCTGGTCGAAACGCTCGTCGATGCGTCTTTCCATACGATGCAGGGCCGCAAGCGTCACTGTCGCCAGCGCAACGCCCACAGCCAAAGACGCCAACAAGGATGGTGAGTACGGCGAGCTCAGTCATAGCGGCGAAGAGTGTAGCACATCCTGCTGCCAAGCATCGCTCTGCGGCTCATCATGCAGGGCCTTTCCATTGTCCCATAAACCACATACCGTCATTCCCGCGCAGGCGGGAATCCAGGTGGGCGGTAGGGTATGTCCCTTCCGCAGGGAGCCAACTTTGGAAAGGCCCTGCTCATCATGGCTCGGCCTGTCGTCCAAGCGCTTCAGCCGTCCATTCGGGGCTAGCGAAGAGGCTGCTGACCGACTCGCCGAGGTGGATCCTGCGGATGGCCTCGCCAAGCAGGGGCGCGACCGACAAGACGTGCAGGTTGGGTATCTCTCCATGGCGGCGCGGAATCGTGTCCGTGGTGACGACCTCGACGATGTCGGGCTGGGCCCTGAACCTCTCCGCAGCCGACCCGGTGAAGAGCCCGTGCGTGCTCACGAGTGACACCTGGCTCACGCTGCGCTCCCTCAGCCGGTCCATCAGCTCCATGATGCTGCCGCCAGTGGCGACCTCCTCGTCGAGGACTATGGCCCTCTTGCCGTCGACGTCACCGACTACCATGTCGATCACGACCTCGGTGTCGCTGATGCGGCGCTTGTTCCCGGCCGCTACCGGGACACCGAGCAGCCGACCGAAGTGGGCCGCGTCCTTCGCCGATCCGAAGTCGGGCGAGACGACTACGGTATCGTCGAGCGAGCGGCCCCGGAAATGGCCGGCGAGAATGTTCAGGGCGTTCAGGTGGTCGACGGGGACGCTGAAGAAGCCGTGCACCTGCGGGGCATGGAGGGTCATGGTGAGCACACGGTCCGCGCCGGCAGTGACGAGGAGGTCGGCGGTGAGCCTGCCAGCGATGGATATACGAGGCGCGTCCTTCTTGTCGGAGCGCGCATACGCATTGTAGGGGATCACGGCCGTCACCCTGGACGCCGAAGCGCCTCGGGCTGCGTCCAGCATCTGGAGCAGCTCCATGAGGTGGTCGTGCACCGGCGGGACCAGGGGTTGGATCACGAATACGTCCGCCTCCCGGCAGTTGGCGTTGAGCTGGACCTGGAGGCAGTCGTTGCTGAAGCGGGTGAACGTAGCGGGGCTCAGCGGCACACCGGCGTGGCCGCATACTCTCTCCGCGAGATCAGGGTGAGCGGTGCCGGTGAAGACCACGATATTACGCATACGCTGGTGCTCCTGATTGGCCTCCCCGTCACAGCCTTGGCGGCTGGGCGGCTGGGTAGACCTGGGCCGACGGCACGACCTCCGGCTCGGTGGGCAGCGGGCCGCGCTCCGCGCTCATGCGAGTGCGCAGCTCAGCCGTCGCGGCCACGTCCACGGCGTCCGCCACGGGGGTGAGCACGACGCCGTAGGATTCCCTCGCGTGCTCCGGCGTGACCTTGTGCTGGACTACGTCGGCCAAGACGGCCTCGGGGTCGCGCTCCAGCGGGTCGCCGTAGCCACCGCCGCCTGGCTGGATGAGGCGGTACACGTCGCCCCTGTGCAGGGTGCGCAGGAACTTGGACGGCAGCACTTCGTTGTCGGTGTCCGGGTTCAGGATGTTGAAGGAGCGGCTGCCTGGGGACCCTCCCTGGGTGCCCCATGGCAGGAACCTGGCGCGGTCGGAGCGAATCTGCAGGGTGGCCTCGTCGTGCAGGAGCTCGAACTCGCGGACCATGCCGAGGCCTCCCCTGAACCTGCCGGCGCCCGCCGTGTCGGGCACGAACCCGTAGCGCCTCACGAGGAGCGGGTGGTAGGCCTCGATCGACTCGATGGGGGTGTTGGACATGTTGTGGATGGGCGCCGACGCGCCGTCCGCGCCGTCGGCGAAGGGACCGCCGCCCCTGGGCCCGTCGTTGTCGAACTCGACGAACACGAACGCCTTGCCGTTCTCGTCGTAGCCGCCGAAGCTGATGCCGACCTCGCCGCCACCCCACGCGGCTGGAACGCGGCCAGGCAGGGCCTTGGACATCGCCCCGTAGACCGCGTGGGCGACCCGGAATCCGCCTAGTCCGCGCGCCGCGACGGGAGCCGGGTGCTGCGGGTTCACGTAGCATCGCGGCGGGGCGATCACCTCGAAGGGGCGGAAGAACCCGGCGTTGGCGGTGATGTCGGGGTTCGTCAGGCTCTTGAAGACGGCGTAGACCGCGGACTTGGTGAAAGGCAGGTTGGGGTTGATAGAGCCCTTGGCCTGGGGCGACGTGCCGGTGAAGTCGACGAGCATCTTGTCGCCCTCGATGGTGACCTTCACCCTGATCTCGATGGGGTCAGGGGAGAAGCCGTCGTCGTCCACGTAGTCGGAGAAACCCCACGTCCCGTCGGGCAGGGCCTCGATCTCCGCCCTGGTGAGGCGCTCCGTGTAGTCGATGATGTCGGTCATGTAGGTCTTGAGGTCCTCGATGCCGTACTCGTCGAGGAGCCGCAGCACGTCGCGCTCACCCTGCTCGACGGCGGCGACCTGGGAGAGCACGTCGCCCTGGACCATCTCGGGCACACGGACGTTCTTGCTCAGGATGCGCCAGATGGCGTCGCTCCTGACGCCCTCCTCGAAGAGCTTGATGGGAGGAAGACGCAGGCCCTCCTGGTATATCTCGGTGTTGTCGCAGGCGTTGCCGCCGGCGACCCTGCCGCCGATGTCGGTCTGGTGGGCTATGACCGATGTCCAGGCGACCAGGGCATCGTTGTAGAAGACGGGCTTGAAGAGGAAGATGTCGGGCAGGTGGCTGCCGCCCTCGTAGGGATCGTTGTTGATGAAGATGTCGCCGGGCTTCACGTCATCGCCGAAGTAGGCGCGGACGGCGTCGAGGGCGGGCTGCATCGCGCCCATATGGAGGGGCAGCGTGAGACCCTGGGCCACCTGGTCCCCCTCGGCGTTGAATATGGCGGTCGAGAAGTCCATGCCGTCCTTCACGACCGCCGAGCGGGCCGTCCTGACGACCGTGACGGCCATCGTGTCCGCGGCGCTGTAGAGGTAGTTCCTGATGACGTCGCGGGTTATTGGGTCGAGCCCTTCATCATTGTCCATGTGCGTGTAGCCCTATGCTTTGGGTCGCGGTCTCCCGGAGCCGGCCTCAGCCGGTACTGCGGGGCGAATCGCAGTGTAGTTTCAACCCGGCGCGGGGTCAACGGCAGGGCTTGGGATGCCGCTGCCAAATGGTGCCCAACTCTATCTCCCCCACGGTAACAACGCCTAGCTACAGGTCTGCGCTCCGATGCCATTTGCGCCAACAGCCATGGAATCATGTCTTTGACCCATCAAGCGCGCCACTCCGCAGGCCCGCCTGCCTGCCCACCCCAGTCCATCGGCCCTTGCTCCATTCCTCCGTTGCCATTCGTACACTAAGGTGCGATAATCGACCCATGACCAGCCGTGAGTTCATAAGGCGAGCGAAGGACTATGCTCGCAAGACGGGACAATCCTTCCGCTTCGACCCGACTCACGGCAAGGGTAGTCACGGCAGAGTCTACGTCGGCGCGCGGTTCGCCACGGTGCAACGGGGCGAGCTTCAAAAGGGAGTATTGGCCGCGATGCTGCGTCAGTTAAGAATAGATCGCAAGGAGTTTTGAGTCATGATCTACGCATACCCATGTCAACTGACCCCCGATGAAGATGGAGGACTGGTGGTCACGTTCCCCGACGTGCCAGAGGCTATCACCGGCGGAAGGGATCGCGCCGAGGCTTTGGCAATGGCGGAGGACGCCCTAGCTACTGCCCTGGCCGGATACGTCCATGAGAAGTGGGACATCCCCACTCCCAGCAAGGCGGCTTACGGCCAGGTGTCAGTGCCCGTGCCAACCGTAGTCGCCGCTAAGCTCGCCTTATATTCGGCCATGAGAACTCAGCACATCACCAAGGTGGAGCTGGCCGACAGGCTGGGTGTCAGCGAGGCGGCTGTACGCAAGTTAGCCAATCCGGACCACCGATCCCACATGAGCCAAGTGCAACGGGCGCTCCGAGCGGTGGGCCGCAGCCTCAAGGTCGAGGTAACCGTTGCCTGAGGGAGGGACAGGAGAGAAAAGAACGCCAATCCAATCGATATGCCCATAGGAGTGGAACCACCTGTGGGCAATATGAAAAATCACGACCGTAGCGGATTTTTCGAAGAGTTCGTCGGTAATCTCTTCCAAGAATTGGGGTGCGAGACAGAAAAACACCCACCGGACGGCAACGGAAAGTCGGAATATCTTGCGACCACTCCTGACGGTGAGAGCTTCTACATTGAAGCTACTGTCTGAAGCCCAGGCAGTTCTCGGAAATGAGACCTACGGAAGAAGATGTATGCACGAAACTGGACGAATTGTGCCGAGTACCCCTACCTCTTCTCGTTTTGGGCGTCGGCATCTGGGGAGCTATACCAAATCCTCGCCAGGGGAAAACTTGATCCCAACAAGAGATGGATGGAGGGACTAAGCACGGAAGACCTCAGGCCCCAAACCGTAAACTTCGCGCTTCCAGGCGGGACACTCCGCGCTCCCGCTGTTCTTGATGCACCCGCTTAGGGCGCTTGATGGACCGGACATCGCCCGCTGAGAATCACAGGCCTTGCTGGATGAAGTCTGCGATGCGTTCGCCTATGACCATCGTGGTGACGTTGGTGTTGGCGCGGATGCAGTTGGGCATTATCGACGCGTCAGCCACCCGCAGCCCTTCGACGCCGCGAACCTTGCCGTGCTGGTCGACGACGGACAGCGAGTCTGTAGCGGTGCCCATCTTGCAGGTACCTGAAATGTGATGGCTGGTATTGACGTGTCTCTTCAACCACTCGTCCAGCGTATTGTTGGACTGGAGGTCTGAGTCGGTTGGGGTGACCCTATCCTCGATGATGCTGCGGTACTCCTCGCGTTCCGCCAGCTCGAGGCAGATATGGACCGCCTCTCGGAGGCGCTGGCGGTCGAATGGCTCGCGCAGGTAGTTGTAGTCGAGCTGGGGCTGCACGTGGGGGTCCGAAGACGTGAGACTGACCCGGCCCGACCCAAGGGCGAGGTTCAGGTGCGGGACCATGCCGATGCCCAGCGGCTCGGAGTCGGAGGAGTAGTAGTAGCCCTCCTCGGTGACGAACGAGATCTGGAGGACGTACATGTCGTTCCGGGACTCGGAACCCTGAGCCGTGTAGCGGAGCCCAATCTGGAGCTTGGGCGCCAGCTCGTCCTGCCGGAAGCCTGTCTTCGTCCTCCAGAGCAGGGCAACCTGCGGGTGGTCCCTAAAGTTCCTGCCGACTCCCGGAAGGTCGTGGACAGCAGGTATTCCAATACGGCGCAGGTGGTCGGCATCCCCGATTCCCGACAGCATGAGAAGGTGGGGCGAACCAATAGGGCCCCCGCTGAGGACTATCTCGTCGCCGTAGACGGCGAATGTCTCTCCCCTGCTCTCGACCATCACCCCGACGGCCCGGCCGCCGTCGAGGATGAGGCGGTGGACCAGGCAGTCCGCCCTGATGGTCAGGTTGAGGCGATGCCTCGCCTGGCTCAGGTACCCG
The DNA here is from genome assembly GCA_965222445.1 of Dehalococcoidia bacterium. GTDB lineage: Bacteria > Chloroflexota > Dehalococcoidia > Lucifugimonadales > CAJWER01. The sequence goes on from CBDCTY010000002.1 coordinate 873,443, forward strand.
ATATCGGTGCTCCATCGCACGCCGTCAAGGGTGTTGAAGGCGAGCGGCCCCACTCCCGTGGAATCGGGGTTGTTGTGGTCGGGGCAGTCGGGGTAACCGGTGGACCTGCAGGCGTCATAGAAGGCTTTCTGGTCGGCGTTCCACTCATCGTCCTTGAACCGCCTGGCTACGATAGGGCCCTCGGCGCCGTGGAAGTCGTCGTGCACGTCGAGGTCGTTCTCGATCTCACGAAAGTATGGGAGCAGGTCCCGGAAGCCCCATTCGTCATTGCCCGCCGAGGCCCATCCGTCGTAGTCCTCGGGCACGCCGCGCAGGAATATCTGGGCATTGACGGCGCTGGAGCCGCCGACGATCCTGCCCCTGGGCACCAGCATGGGCTCGGCTTCGTCGGTAGCCTTGCCCACGTAGTTCCAGCTGAACTTACTGTCCGCGCCGAAGGCCCTGGCCCAGATGTTCCTGTCGCCGCCGTGGCCCAGCCTGATTTCGTCGGGCAGCTGCTCGATCTCGGGATAGTCCGGCCCGGCTTCCAGCAACAGGACCGACCGGCCCGGGTCCTCGGAGAGCCGCGTGGCAACTATCGCGCCGGCCGAACCGGCGCCAACGACGATGGTGTCGTAGTTCATCCGGCAACCTCCATCGCGGGCCACCTGCTGGGGTGAACCACTCGATCATTCGCCGGATGGACCGGCCTCGATCGCCGCTTGGCGCGACCGCATGAGAGGCCACTCGTCCCCGCGCCCCCAGGACCAGTCCTCCATTACGTCCTGCAGGTCCACGGGAACGGGGACTCCCTCGCTCCACACCAGCCCGGCGATGTACAACCCCTGAAAGGGCCCGGATTTGCTTCCCCGCGTAGAGGGCTTGCCGAAGGGCCTGTAGGAGTGGGTGATGTACCAGCGATCTTCGTCCTTGACGAACACGGGGGCGTGCCATGGCCCCACCACGCGCCACGGGCCGAAGTTGAACGGGTCGTCCCCAACCGTGTATTGGAGCCCCTGGTAGTACATGGCGAACAGGTATACCTTGCCGTCGTGCTGCACGGCCCTGGCAGTCTCGTAACCCCACGGGCCGCACAGCGGGTTGGTGATCCACCTGTCCTCGACCACGGCCCCATGGTCCTTCCAGTCGACCAGGTCGGTGGACGTGGCCACGTTTATCCCCGTGTGGGTCTGCTTGAGAGGATCGTCGAATGGCTCCACCATCTTCTGGTAGATGTAGTACATGTAGTACGTGCCGTCCCGGTAGATGATGGTCGGGTCCTTGCACTCCATCATCCCCTCTTCCCTCCACCCGGTTACATCAGGATCGGGGATGAACCAGGCGGAGCCGTCGCCCGGTAACTTGGTCCAGTTCCACAGGTCGTCGGACACGGCCATGCCGAAGCGCCGGCTGGCGCCCAGGTAGGGCCTTGCGTTGTGGAGCAGGTACCAGCGCCCCTCGTGCCGGACGATGCAGCCGTCGCTCAGCTCATAGGCATCGCAGTCGCCCGGACCACCATGCTCGAGCATGGAGCCGTGGTGCGTCCAGGTGAGCAAGTCCTCCGATGTCGCATGGTGGTTCGAGTTGGGGAAACTGCCGGGGAACATGGGCGAGTAGTAGAGGTGCCACAGGCCGTCGGGCCCCCTGAGGATGATGTGCCCGTTGAGGTAGTGGCCGTCGGGCCGGTAGACCTCCTTGGCCGCGCTGGGCTGCGCGAATAGCTCGCGTTTTCTGTCTTCGGTTGTCATGTGGAAGCCACCCCCTTAGCTAATGCAGCATCCTAGTACGAATCTAAGCGTCACACAACCCCGCCCTCATGTCGATAAAGGCGGCCCCCCAGGGAACATCGTCTCCCACTGCCAGGCTATATACCAAATATGCTATAATCGAAGGTGGAAGTATCACTAGGAGGTTGAAGGTGAATCGAGAATACCTATCACCAGCCGGGCGCAAGGATACTCAGGATTAGCTGGACAGTTGAGACCCTAGATGGAACTGTGGACAAAGAGCTCTAAGCTCTGCCTGCCGATATGCGCGCCCGATTCGTGCGCATCAGCGAGCTGATTTCGGCGGTCGGCCTCGACCGCGTTGGCTCACCACATGTCAAGCATTTGAGGGGCCCCAAATCCCCCACCTAAACCGAACCGACGATCTGATCCAGTATCTGATTCAGCCCTGAAGACGGGGCCTTCTCTTCACCTGCTAGGTGAAAGAACGAATTGTCCAAAATGACCAATTTAGCTACAAAACTCAACCGCATCGCCAATTTAGGTGGTGGATTTGGGGGGCCCGCTCTGGGAAATGCGGATGAGGGGCAAGGATGGAACATCGCGTGCACTGTACGTGACCATCCGTGAGAAGCGGGTCGTGGTGATTAGGGTCTTCACCAAGAAGACGCGGGAAACGCCTCGTCGGGAGATCGATCTGGCGCTGCAACGCGCCAAGAAAATATTGGGGTGATACTTGATGAGCAGAGTACGTAACTTGCACGAAAAGTGGAGCAGGGACCCGGACTACCGGTCTGCCTATGACGAGCTTGAGAGCGAGTTTGAGCTGGCACGTTCGCTAATCGAGGCTAGAACCGACGCTGGACTCACCCAGGCACAACTCGCCGAGCGCATGAAGACGACCCAGTCTGTTGTCGCCCGGATCGAGAGTGGCCGCGTTCACCTGTCTACCAGGACGCTGGAGAGGTTCGCACAGGGAACAGGCACTCGTCTGAGGATCAGCTTCGAGTCTGCGGACAGCCAAGCCTGACCAGTACCGTACGCGGTCGCATATATGCCGGCCCGCCGACGTGATCAGGGCTAAGGAAGCCTACGACCTTCAGGTGGGCTGCCCGGGCTAGGTCCCGCGCTCGAGGACTATGTTGGACATGGCGTCGAGCGACGCGGTCCACTTCGGCGGGACTACGGTGGTAGAGTCGTACTCCTCGACTATGAGGGGGCCGGGCGTCCGGCCTGCGCCGAGGGCCGGGCGGTCGATCACCGGCGTCTCGATCCAACCCGGGCCGGTGCCGTAATATACGCTGCGGTCGCCGGGCTTCCGTGATGCCGAGACGTCGAGGGTGACGCTGTCGGGAACGCGGGGCCGCTCGGACGTACCCCTGGCTATGACGCGAATGCCGACGAGCTGCAGGGGTTCGTCGACCCGGTAGCCGTACGTCCTGTGGTGCTCGCGCATGAACACCTCCATGATGGCCGGGAGCGACTCCTCGCTGAAGCGTGCGGCGGGCATGTTGATGGTCAGGTCGGACGTTTGACCGGCGTACTTCACGTCTAGCTGGGCCTGTATCTGCTGCAGCGGCCCGTCGAAGCCCTCGGCGAGCAGTAGGCGCCGCCCCTCGGCTTCGAGCTCGTCCAGGATGCCGTTGGCCTCGTCGAGGTCGACGTCGGCGAGGCGCTTGAAGTGGGTGCGGACGAAGTGGTGCTCCACGTCGGCGAAGAGCAGGCCGAAGGCGCTGAAGACGCCGGGGGACGGCGGCACGATGATACGGGAGATGCCCAGGGTCTCGGCCAGCCCGGCTGAGTGTATGGGGCCACCGCCGCCGAAGGCCATCAGGCTGAATCGCCGGGGGTCGCGCCCGCGCTCGCTGGAGACGGCCCTGAGGGCGCGGCCCATGTTCGAATTGACGAGGACGTGGATGCCCCAGGCCGCCTGGATGCCCGTCATGCCTGCGGGCCCTGCGACCCTGTCCTCGATGGCAGCCATCGCCCTGGCCGCGTCGATCGGGAATGCGCCGCCCAGCAGGTACTCGGGGTTGAGGTAGCCCAGGACGACGTTGGCGTCCGTGACGGTCGGCTCGTCGCCGCCCGCGCCGTAGCAGACGGGGCCCGGGACCGCGCCGGCGCTCTGCGGGCCAGCCTGAAGGCCGCCCGCCCGGTCCACCCAGGCGACGCTGCCGCCACCCGCGCTGACCTCGGCGATGTCGATGGCGGGCACACGCAGGATGTAGCCCGAGCCCCGCAGCAGGCGGTGCCCCGCGTTCATGCCGCCGCCGACCTCGTACTCGGGTGCGAGGAGCATCTCGCCGCCCTCGATGATCGAGGCCTTGGCGGTCGTGCCGCCCATGTCGAAGGTCATGAGATTGGGCTCGTCCAGCCGCCTGCCGAGATGGAAGGCCCCGACGACGCCCGCAGCGGGGCCGGACTCGATGCAGTACATGGGCTTTTCGGTGGCGATTTCCAGGGGAATGAGGCCACCGTTCGACTGCATGACCGTCACCGGGACGCCGACGCCCATGGCGCGGAGCTCCTCGCCCAACCGCAGCAGGTACTCCTCGACGACGGGGCGGACGTAGCCGTTGATGACGGTCGTGCTGGTCCGCTCGTACTCCCGCATCTCGGGCAGCAGCTCGCTGGAGACGGACAGGTTGACATCCGGCAGCGCGCGCCTGAAGGCATCGGCGATGCGCCGCTCGTGGTCGGGATTCGCATACGAGTGGAGCAGCGAGACGGCGACGGAGCGGATGCCCTCCGAGGCCACGGTTCCGACGACGGCATCGACGTCGTCCTCGTCGAGGGGCAGGAGGACCTCGCCCTCGAAGCTGACCCTCTCCCTCACCTCCAGCCTGAGGCGTCGCTCCACGAGGGGCCGGGGCTTCTGGTAGTAGAGGTCGTAGAGCCGCGGCGTGCGTATCCGCGTCAACTCCAGGACGTCGCGGAACCCGGCCGTCGTGACCAGCGCCGTCGGCTCGCCCTTACCCTCCAGGATGGCGTTGGTGGCGACGGTGAAGCCGTGGCCAAGCTCGTAGATGTCCTGCGGGCCTATGCCCAGCTCGTCTATGCCCTTGGCAACGCCGTCGATGACGGCGCGGCTGTAGTCGTCGGGTGTGCTGGCGACCTTGACGACCTTGACCGTGCCGTCATCGCCAAGAAGCACGACATCGGTGAAGGTGCCGCCAATGTCCACGCCGGCCCGGAAGCGAGTCATGGGCGGTGCGCTACCTGGTCCTCTTCGCTGCCGCGGCCACGCCGAAGACGGCGGTCGCGACCAGTGCCATGACCGGGCCCGTGGGCATGTTCGCGTGGAAGGATAGGAACATGCCGACCCCTGCTGACATCACACCAATCACCGCGCCGATGACCATGACTCCCACGAACCGCTTCGCAAGCAGGAATCCCGTCGCCGCGGGCGTGATGAGCATCGCCATGACCAGGACGATGCCGGCGGCCTGTATGCCTATGACGATGACGAGGGCGAGGAGGGCGAGCAGGACGTACTCGACCAAGCGTGTCCTTATTCCTACCACCGCCGCGCCCACAGGGTCGAAGGTGGTGTAGACGAGGGGCCGGTGGAAAATGTACAGCCCGGCCAGCACCAGCCCCGCCAGCGCGAGCGAAATGTACAGCTCCTCGGTACTGACGCCAAGAACATTACCTATAAGAAAGTGCTCGATATCGGGCGCCGACTCACCGTCCTTGATCTTTTTGAAGGTGTCTCTGTAGAGTGGGCTCGAAAGCATCACGAGGCCGAGGGCGAACATCCCCGCGAAGACGATGCCGATGGACGTGTCCTCGCTGCTGCCCGTGCGCCGGCTGATGTAGCCCATCAACAGAGCGATCGCGACCCCGGCCGGAACGGCAACGATCAGCGCGCTGCCTGTCGCCAGCAGCCCCACCCCCATACCGGGTAGTATGGAGTGGGCGAGGGCGTCCCCCATGAACGCGCGTCCGCCGGCGACCACGTAGGCCCCGATCACCGGACACATGATCCCCACGAGCACAGATACGATCAGGGCACGCCGCTGGAAGCTGAACTGGAGCGGGTCTGCGAAGAGCCCGACGAAGTCTCCTATCAATGCATCCCCTCGTCGTGGTCGTGGGGGTCGACGTGATGGTGGGCGAATTCGAGCCCGTGGGAGCCGTACAGCTCCTCCAGCACCTCGGGGGTGAAGGCCACGTCCGGCGTACCGTATGAGCACATGTGGTGGTTGATGCAGAGAATCCGGTCGAAGCGCTGGGCGATGTTGGTAAGATCGTGGGTGGAGATGATTACTATTCTCCCCTCGTCCCGCAGGGACTGAAGGACCTCCACGATGCCCTCCTGGGCTGCGACATCGACGCCGCTGAAGGCTTCGTCCATCAGGAGTATGCTAGCCTCCTGTGCCAGCGCGCGGGCTATGAAGACCCTCTGCCGCTGGCCTCCGGAGAGCTGGGTTACACGGGACGAGCGCCTATCCCACAGGTCGACCCGTTCGAGGCTTTCCCGGACCATCTCCCTGTCCAGCTTGCCTGGGCGGCCAAACCATCCGATGCTGTTGCCACGCCCCATCATCACGACGTCATGGACGGTAGCCGGGAAGCGCCAGTTGATGCTGTCCCGCTGGGGCACGTACGCCAATGCTCCTTTGCGGTCCGCGCCGCGGACGCTCAGTGAGCCCTCTGCGACGGGCAGCAGGCCCGCAATGGCGTCGAACAGCGTGCTCTTGCCCGCGCCGTTCGGGCCCAGGATTCCCATCAGCGTACCCGGGCCGACCTCGAAGGTGATGCCGGTCAGAGCCAGGTGCCCGCCGCGCTCGACGGAGGCGTCCTCAACAACTATGCGAGGCTCGGAAGTCATCTCGACCATCTCCGATTCTCAGGTCTGGGTGGCGACTGCCCGCGCCCGATACTACCAGATTCTCGACGGCATGGTACCGTCACAGACAACGTTGTGAAGGCTAGCCCGGTGTCTCGAACCACCGGAATGGTACCCTCGTTGGCGGAGCACTGCCCTTCGCTCCTTCGACAAGGCCAGGAGAGCCAGGTTCAGGGCGACGAGCGTCCCCTGTCACCTAAGGGCTTCGACAATGCGCCCGACGTTGGTGCGCACCATCTCGATGTACGTCGCCGCTCCGCTGCCGTCGGGTCCCAGGGAGCCTGAGTAGAGCCGGACCAGCTTTGCGCCAGACTCCGACGCCACCGCCTTTGCCAGCCGCTCACTCACCGTCGTCTCCCCGAACACCACCGTGACGTTATTCTCCTTAACCTCGTGGACCAGGTCCGCCAGATCTCCGGCCGACGGCTCCATGTCCGTGGTGACCGACAGGACGACCCCCACGACATCGAACCCGTACAGGTTCGCAAAGTACCCGAAGCTGTCGTGAGAGGAAACAAGCATCCTGTTGTCCTCCGGCACGGTCCCGACCTGCTCTTCCGTCCACGAGTGAAGCTCGTCGAGTTTGGCGTTGAACGCGGAGGCGTTGGCGGTGTAGGCGTCGCCTCGGTCCGGGTCGAGCACAGATAGACGCGCGGCTATGTCGTTGACGACGAGCTTCACGCGGAGCGGGTCGAACCAGAAGTGGGGGTCTTCGAGGCCGTGGCCGTGACCGGCGTGCTCATCCTCGCCTTCGGAGGTGAGGCCCTCAATGGCCTTTATAGCGTCTCCGGCCTCCATCTGTCCGTCTTCGACCTTGCCGATTATGTCGAGCAGCATGTCGGGCAGCTCTTCTTCATCTTCGCCGCCTGCAAGCAGCTTGAGCTCCTCGATGCCCTCCTCCGGGCTTATCTCGCCCTCCTCGACCCCGTGTACGACGTGGCTAATCTCTTCCAGCACATCAATTTCGTCAGCATGACCCTGGGCGAACTCTATGGGATTGACGATTTCGCCCATCTCGACGATGGACGACGGGTCCCACGCGGCGTTTTCCAGGAGATCCTTGAGCCAAGCCCCCTCCAGGCTCAGTCCGACGCTCAACACCAGATCGGCCTCGGCTACCCTGGCCACGTCCTTGGCGCCAGGCTGGAAGGTGTGGGGATCGGCTCCCGCAGGCACGAGACTGAAGACATCCACGTTGTCGCCGCCTACGTTCCTGGCCCAGTCCGCCATGATGTTGGTGGTCGTAACGACGCTCACCGAGGGGGAGGTCGCCTGCCTGGTTTCGGAGCCTGAAGCCGCGGGCTGGGAGTCGTCGGCGCCCGCATCGTCCGAGCAGGCGGCTGCCGCGAAGAGCAGCGCGAGAGCCAGGATGGTCACCATTAGGATGGCCGACGTGTGTCTTCCGGTATTCAGCATCCTTTGAATTCCAGTCTCCTTTGAATTCCGAATCGGGCAGATGGCCGGTCTCTACTGCCTCTCTTTTGATATTCAGTCTCAGTATATGCCACGTACCCCATCGGATGGGACCATTGCAGGATTACTAGCCAGCCTCCCTTTCGAGGCACCGCTCGCAGACGACGTATAGCTCGATACGGTGCCCGACGATATTGCCGGGGATGTCGCTGCCAATCGCTCTCATCAGTCGCTCGACCGTTGCGGCGCGAAATTCGCCGACGTTCCCGCATGTGACGCAGACCGTGTGGTGGTGGTGCTCGACGCGCGACAGACTGTACTTGGGTGCGCCGTCCAAGAGGTTCAGCCTGCATATGACGCCGGCCTCCAGGAGCAGCTTCAGGGTCCGGAAGACCGTTGCCCTTCCCACTCCGGGCAGCTCGGTGCCGATCTCCTCGGCCGTGAATCCCCTCTGCTTCCCCTCGAGGATCCGGATAATGGCGCGTCTCGGAGCCGTGGCGCGGTAGCCCTTGTCCTCCAAGACCGCCATGATGTCAGTTCGCGGTGTCAGGAGTGTAGTCATAAGATACTTGGTATCAATATCCTCTTCAGATTGCCCGGGGTCGGTAATCAGGGTCGCTCAATTCTGGCAGGCTTCCGTTGGCGCGTCAACCCCTTATTGCCGCGTATCATTTTTTGCCGCAAGATGCCGCGCAGCACCCACCGGAGGCGTCGTCGCCAAGAGTGGCCGGGGCCGATCCGAGCGCAGCTCGGCTGCTCACCTCCTGGCCTCCAGAGCGGCCCTGATGCCGCTCGACGAGCCCGTGCTCACGGAGGTGGTACTGGGCGGCCAGAGGGCCGGACACAGCTTCATGTGCGGCGCGTTGAGCGAGAGGATGGAGCCGGCCCGCGAGCTCGACTTCGCCGCCAGCCTCCTGAACGAGGTCGTCCGCGGCCTGCCGCGGAAGCGCCTTGACCTGCACGTGTGGAGACCGGATGCCCCGGTCCCCCGTGTCTACAACCGCAATCTCTGGTAACATCGGAAGCCGACGAGAGCACTTCACACCAGGATGACAGGAGAAGATTTCACGATGGGCTACCACTACGACGCGGCGCCGATCCCTGACGAGCTGCGGCGCAACTTCGACGTGTACGACCGTATCGAGGAGCTCGGGATAGACTTGGGCACGTTCGAGGAGAACGTCACTTCCCTCGCCGGCGAGGCGATAGCCGGCGTCGTATTCCACGAGAGCGGCCTCGTGTACCTCTCCGGGGTTCCGGGCGGGAGCGACCCGATGAGCGACGACCCGGCCGTCATCGAGCACGGACGCATGGGCGCACAGGACGCAGCCGACACCATGATCAAGCGTCTCCACTGGGCGCTGACATGCGGCGGCGAGGGCGACCTGAACGATGTCCTCTACACGGTGAAGGCGCTGGGCATGGTCGTCTCACCCGGAGGCGGCGTCGCCAGCGCAGGCCCCCCGGTCACCAACGGCTTCTCCTTCAGGTGGCACTCCATATTCGGCGGAGGCATGGGCGACTACGCCGAGGACGGCGTCGACCCGGGCGGCTTCTCAGGCGTACACACCAGGAGCGCCATAGGCGGGTTCGACGGCGCCTTCTCCGTCGAACCCGAGATCATCGCGGCCATCCCCGCGTCTCTGGCGTCCGCCATCATATCCAACAGGGGCTGGGTATTCCCCCTGCCGCCGGTCATGTTCGAAAGGGTCAGGCGCACCAGCACGGGCTAGCCGATGGACCACCCGGCGCTCTTCACGGACCTGTACCAGCTCACGATGGCGCAGGCGTACTTGCAGAGTGGCAGGACCGGCAGCGCCATATTCAGCCTCTACTTCCGCAGCTACCCATCCGACCGCGCCTACTTCGTGTTGGGCGGCGTGGACGACGCCGTAGACTACCTGGAGAGCCTCCGCTTCACCGGCGACGACCTCGACTACCTGGCTGGCCTGGGCCTGTTCGACGCCGGCTTCCTGGACTACCTCGCAGGCCTGCGCTTCACCGGCAGCGTGCGGGCCATGAATGAGGGCTCGATCTTCTTCGCGGGCGAGCCGGTGATCGAGGTCACCGCGCCCATAATCGAGGGGCAGATCGTCGAGACATGCCTGCTGAACCGGATCAACCTCCAGACCATCCTGGCAACCAAGGCTTCCAGGGTCGTACACGCGGCCAGGGGCAGGACGGTCGTCGACTTCGCGGCCCGGCGCACCCAGGGCGCAGAAGCCTCCAACAAGCTGGCCCGCATCGCCTACATCGTGGGGTTTGCCGGCACAAGCAACGTACTGGCGGGCAAGTTGTACGGCATCCCCGTCTTAGGCACGATGGCCCACTCCTTCATCGAGGCGTTCGAGTCCGAGGAGCAGGCCATGCGGGCCTACGCGCGCTCCTTTCCCGACGACAGCACCTTCCTGGTCGACACATACGACACCCTCGAAGGGGTCGAGAAGGCCGCCGCCGTGGCAGCCGCGATGGAGGCAGAGGGCCACTCCCTCCATGCCGTGCGCCTCGACAGCGGCGACCTGCTGGACCTTGCCGTGAGGTCCAGGGAGATACTCGACCGGTCCGGGCTGCCGGGAGTCCGCATCTTCGCCAGCGGAGGGCTGGACGAATTCGAGGTGGACCGGCTGCTGAGCGCGGGCGCGCCTATCGACGGCTTCGGCGTCGGCACCAAGGTCGGCGTATCCCAGGACGCCCCATCATCGGACTGCACGTACAAGCTGGTGGAGTACGACGGGAGGCCGACCCTCAAGCTCAGCCCCGACAAGGCAACACTGCCGGCGGCGAAGCAGGTCTACCGCTTCGTCGACCGGCAGGGCCGCTACGAACGCGATGTCATAGCGCTCGCGAGCAAAGCGCCCCTACCGGGGGGCGCGCCACTACTCTCAGAAGCGATGGTCGGGGGACACCGAGTGGCGGCCAGGGAGGCGCTCGACGAGACGCGGCACAGGTTCGCCACCGAGTTCGCCAGGCTCCCCGAAGATCTCAGGGCGCTGAGGTCGCCCGGAATGTACACCGTCGAGACGAGCGCCGAGCTTGCCAGCCTTACCCGCTCGGTCACAGCAGAGGTCAGGGCGCGCGAGCTCGCGTAGAAGGAGAGAAACATGGCAAAGGTCCCACTGGTGACTCGAGACGACATCACGGAGGATAGGCGGCACGTCTACGACGATATAGCCGGGACGCGCGGGAGCGTGCTCAACGTATTCCGCACCCTGCTGAACAGCGTCGACGCGGCGGAAGCCGTCGCGAACCTCGGCGCTTACATACGCTACCGGTCGCCTCTGGACCCGGCGATACGAGAGACGGCGATCCTGGCGACGGCCCGCGAGACCAACACCGCATACGAGTGGGCGCACCACGAGCCTGTCGCCCGAGAGGCGGGCGTGCGGGACGAGGTGATCGAGGCGATCAGGAGCGGCAGGGCGCCCATGGGCCTGCCGCCCAAAGAGGGCGTGTTCGTGCAGGCCGCGAGGGAGCTCGTCCGCGACGGCGCCCTGAGCGACGCCACCTTTCGCGCCGTCGAGCACCTGCTCGGCCTGGCGCAGACGATAGACCTGATAGTCCTGGTGGGCTACTACTCGATGCTGGGCAAGGTACTCGTGTCGCTCGACGTGGAGCTGGACGAAGGGGCCTCGGCCGACCTGCCAGACCTCTAGTACGCCAGTTGTCCTGTTCCTGAAGTTCGTTTCATAAGACGAGGAACCACGTATGTTGGCTGTGACCCCACACCACGTCATGAGGGGCTCTCCTGCAGCCGCCCGCCAATCTGTCACTCCGAGCACCGTTCGGAATGACAGTGCAGTGGTGCGCTCGGTTCACAAAGGCCAAACCGAATAGTACAACGAACTCCAGAGACACAACACAGCGGATCAGAACCTCAGGGCGCGCTGCAGGCGGGCAGAGCCGCGGTGCGGCCCTACCACCGCCATCCTGAGCTGCTCCGTGCGCAGCAGCTCGCTCGCGACGCGGCGAACGTCATCGACGGCGACGCGGTTCACATGTTCGACGACCTCGTCCACGCCCAGGACCCGCCCGAAGAGCAGCTCCTGCGCGCCCATCCACGCCGACACGGCCCTGGTGTCTTCCATAGAGAGGTCCATCATGCCAGTGTGCATCCGCCGCGCCCTCTCCACCTCGTCCTCAGTCAGGCTGTCCCCTAACCCGCCTGCCACGTCGAGGATGGTGCGGACAGCGTCGTAGACCGTACCCGGGTCGACGCCGGCCATTATCACAAGCGCGCCGCAGTCCAGGAAGTGGATCGTGCTGCTGTGGATGTCGTACGCGAGCCCGCGCTTCTCCCGCACCTCGACGAACAGCCTGCTGCTCATGCCCTCGCCAAGCGCGACGCTCAGCATCTCGACGGCGTACCGGTCGGGATGATCGAGGGACACTCCCGGCACGCCAATAGCCAGGTGTGACTGCTCCGTCCGCCGTTGCTCCACACGCAACTCGGGACCCGCAGGACTGCCGGGGAAGGCCGCCCAGCCCCGAGCAGCGCCCGACTGCCAGCCCCGCGTCATCGACGCCGCAAGGCCGACCACGCGGTCGTGCTCGACATTTCCGGCTACGCTGACGACGATGTTCTCCGGCGAGTAGAAGCGTCCCACGTGCTCCAGTACCATCTCCCTCGTCATGGCCGACACCGACTCGCGAGTACCCGCGATGTCCCGCCCCAGCGGGTGGCCCGGCCACAACAGGTCCTCGATCAGCGCCTCCAGCCTGCCGGACGGCTGGTCGTTGACCATCTTCTGCTCCTCGATCACCACCAGGAGCTCCCGCTCCAGCTCCTCCTGGTCGTACACCGAGCTGCGCACCATGTCGATCAGCAGGTCGAGCGTATCCTCCAGGTACGGCAGGGCGACCTTGCTCCAGTAGACGGTCATCTCCTGCTCGGTCGAGGCATTCAGCACGCCGCCGACGCCCTCGACGCCGCCGCTGATGTCGATGGGATGCGGGCGCCTCTCGGTCCCCTTGAAGACGAGGTGCTCCACCACGTGGGAGATACCGGCCCTGTCGTCCGGCTCGTACCTGGAGCCGACGCCGACGTATACGCTCACGGTCACGGAGCGCGTGTGGCTCATCGAGTTGGTAACGACCCGCAACCCGTTGTCTAGGGTCGTCCTCTCGAAGGGGGCGGCCGATGGTGACATGGGGGCGATTCTATGGCATGGTGCAATACCGGTCAATTTGCCCTATAGTCACCCAGGGCCTTTCTAAAGTTGGCTCCCTGCGGAAGGGAAATACCCTACCGCCCACCTGGATTCCCGCCCCCGACTTCTCGGGGGCAGGCTCTGCGCGGGAATGACGGTATGTGGTTTATGGGGCAAGGAAAGGCCCTGATAGTCACCATATTCACCCCTGGAGGTGAGGCAATGGAGTTCTCCTTCATCCAAATGTCGGACACGCAGCTGGGCATGGCGGCCACGCTCGGTGGCGCAGACAACCCGAAGCGGGCCGAGATGCTCGCCAGGGGCCTGTGCCCGCCCCTGTTCGAGGAGACCGGCGGGTTCGCCTTCGAGACCGACAACTGCGAGAAGGCGGCCGCGGCAGCCAACCGGCTCTCGCCCGCCTTCGTGGTCGTCACGGGGGACCTGGTGCAGGACCCGTGCGACGCGGACCAGGTGGCTGAATTCAGGCGCTTCGCGGGCCTCTTCGACGACGACATACCCGTCCACCTGGCGCCTGGCAACTGCGACGTCGGGAACACGCCGACACCGGACCTGCTGGCGCTATACCGCGAGCGCTTCGGGGCCGACAACTACTCGTTCGACCACGGCGGCGTCCACTTCGTCGTCTTCAACACGGGAATCGCCTTCGACCCGTCATGCGCGCCCGGCGAGTGGGAGGCCCAGCTCGAATTCCTGCGCTCTGACCTGGCCGAAGCGAGTGGGCGCCGAACCATCGCCTTCGGGCACCACCCGCTCTTCGGCTCCGGCCCGGGCGACGCCGACTCGCCGATGGTCATTCCCGCCGCCAGACGCCGTGTCATCCTCGATCTGTTCGCCGAGCACGGCGTCGAGGCCATGTTCGCGGGTCACTGGCACAGGAACAACAGCGCGTCCACGGGCTCATTCGAGATGATCGTGTCGGGGCCCGTCGGGGTTCCGCTGGGCAGCGACCCATCCGGCTTCAGGGTCGTGCGGGTCCTCGAATCGGGGCTCGACCAGACCTACCACGGCCTCGACGAGGGTGATTGATGGAGGCGAGCATGTCCGCCCAAGGGAGAGGGAGGCGCATCGCTCTGTTGTGTCGTTGGGTCTGGTTACCAAGGGGGCGAGCGGCCCGGGGATGCTGAGTCGATGGGCGCGCCATAGGGGTCCGGCTCGTGCCAGTGCTGTTCGAGTCTCTCCTTGATTCTACGCTCGGCGATGGTGAGTTCCACGGGGGCGGGCTTGTCCTGCTTTTCCTCGTCGTTGCGCTTGGACCCCTTTCCGAGAAGGGCGGCCCTGGCGTTTCCGTCCCGGCGTCGCTGTGTTCGGGTCCGTCGTTTTCGGGGCCGCCGTACTTTGTTGTCCTGGGGTCCTTCGACGGGGTCAGGGGGATGGGTTCCCGCCCCGTATCGAGTACGGGGCAGGCTCTCCGCGGGAATGACGATTTGGCGGGGCTCAGGGTGAACGGATCCTTCGGCGGTGCTCAGGACAGGCTCGGTACGAGCGGAGTTGGCTGCGGCGCTACGGCCCCCGCCGCCCCCCTGGGTTCCCGCCCCGTATCGAGTACGGGGCAGGCTCTCCGCGGGAATGACGATTTGGCGGGGCTCAGGGTGAACGGAGCCTGCAACGAGCTCAGACCCTTCGACAAGCTCAGGGTGAGCGGATCCTTCGACGGTGTTCAGGACAGGCTCGGTACGAGCGGGGTTGGCTACGGTGCTACGGCCCCCGCCGGCCCACTGGGTTCCCGCCTCCGCGGGAACGACGGGTGTGTTGGGAGCGGGCTGTTCGTCGCGGACTATGTGTACTATGAGCTCCTTGGCGGCGGCGATCCTGTGGTGGGTCTTGAAGCCGTCGTTCCTGTCCTGCATTACGTCGTCGAGGAACTCGATGACGGTGACGCCGTCGGCCGTCTGGGCTCGGATGAGCCTGGCCATGAGGAATTCATCTATCCCAGAGAGCACAGTGAGGAAGTCTCGCGTAAGGGTGGCCGGGGCGTTCAGGGTCACGGCCACCAGGCTCCTCTCCGCGGCGGAGCAGGGGTCGGCCGGGTCGGGGCGTCCACGGGTGGAGTGGCCGCATGAGACGCCACGGTACTTGGCAAGGAACTTGGCGGCGGCCTTTGACTTGTGCTTTTCGAGCTGCTTTGCGGCGTCGATCCTGTGGCATAGCTCGGCGCCGTCGATCCTGTCCTCCATGACGTCGAGGAAGAAGTCGATGATGCGTCGGCCGTCGTCGGTCTTCTCGCGGACGATGTCGGCGAGGGTGGGCGGCTTCCGCTCCGTTGTTGGTTCTATGGTCTGCGTACTGGTATCGGACATGCGTTCTATTATGAGGGAGGGTTGGGGGTTTGTCAAGAGGGATTGTCTGAACTGTGATTATGGGGATTTGGGTGATTGGCAGGATTGGGAGGGGAGTCACCCTCACCCTTCAACCCTTCGACCCTTCGACAAGCTCAGGGGAGCCAAGCTCAGGACAGGCTCCAAGCACAGAGGGAGGGAGTTGTGGGGGATTAGGGGATTCCCAGGATTGGGGAGGGGGCAGGGCTCTTCGTTGGGGACTCCTCAGGACGACAGTTGCTTCTACGGCCCCAGATCCACCACCTAATTTGGACGGGCGGCGTGACGGACTGCCTCTGAGGCTATGGCTGTGCACCTTGCCGGGGATGGGTTCCCGCCCCGTATCAAGTACGGGGCAGGCTCTTCGCGGGAATGACGGAGGTGGGGGATTTGGGACGGCCCAGGGCCTTTCCATTGTTGAGATAGGGTCGTACGTTGCCGTTCGGCCTGAGCTTGGCTCTCCTGAGCTTGTCGAAGGGTCGAAGGCCCCAATTGTGGTTCGACAGGCTCACCACGAACGGACTTTGGAAAGGCCCTGGGAATCTGGGTCCGCATTTGCAATTGAGAGGGGGCCGCACTAACATACCTGCCGGGAGTTGATGCCGATGCCCAACGCAGTAATCGTCGTCGACATGGTGGTTGGCTTCCTGGAGGAGGGCCACAATCTCTACAATCCGACCTACCGGGAGCTCATACCCAACATCAAGAGCCTCATTGAGTGCGAGCTCGAGAAGAGTTCGGCGCTCTTATTCATGTGCGACACGCACGACCCCGACGACCTGGAATTCCGGATGTTTCCCGTACACTGCGTCAGGGGCACCGACGAGCCCCGGCTCATCGAGGAACTGGCAGGCTACGGAGGCGAGGTCATCCCCAAGCGACGGTACAGCAGCTTCTTCGAGACGGACCTCGGAGAGCGGCTCGCCGAGCTGCGGCCCGACAAGGTAATCATCTGCGGGGTGTGTACGGACATTTGCGTGATGCACACGGCCGCGGACGCACGCAACCGCGACTACACCGTCGAGGTGCCGAGCAGCTGCGTCGCCACCTTCGATGCCGAAGCCCACGCATACGCCCTCGAACACATGGAGAAGATCCTGGGAGTGTCCGTCCTCCATGCTCAGCAAGCCTGATACAGCCCCCTTCGACCACGCCGGGCCGCCTCATTGGAGGCCTGCGCACTTACTAGGCACACGCCAATCCGACTGAGGTACGACGCCAGCTCATGGTCAACAACGAATTCGAGGTCAGACGCCCCGTACTCGTGGGCGACACCGCCGACGTCTACCTTCAGCGCACCATCACGATTCTCCGCAACGAGAACATCAACCCGGTCGTCACCATGGAGTTCGCGCCCGAGAGGGACGGAGTCCTGTGCGGCATCAACGAGGCGAGGCAGCTCTTGGAGAGGATCCTCCCACAGATGGGGGCCGAGGTATGGGCGCTCGCGGAGGGGTCGACCATTCGTGCGAGCCAGGTCGTGCTGCGGGTGAAGGCGCCCTACGGCTCCATAGGCCTGTACGAGACGGCGATCACGGGCATGCTCGCGTCATCCACAGGCTGGGCCACAGCGGCCCGCGAATGCGCCAGCGCGGCTGGGGAGACGCCGGTCATCGCCATCGGCGCGAGGAACATCCACCCCAACGTCGCCCCGCATATGGACTACGCCAGCGTCCAGGGCGGGTGCGTCTCCTGCTCCACGATTCAGGGCGCACGCATGGCCAACGTTACGCCTGCGGGCAACATGCCCCACTCCCTCAACCTCGTCATCGGGGACGCCGTCCAGGCCATCGAGGCCTTCGACAGGCACATGCCCCAGGAGGTACCGCGCGTCGCCCTCGTCGACACCCTTAGGGACGAGGCCGAGGACGCGATCAACGCTGCCCGCAGCCTGGGGGACGGGCTCAGGGGCGTCCGGCTCGACACCCCGCCGGAGAGGGGTGGCGTATCCCCCGACCTGGTGCGGGAGGTGAGGGCCCGGCTCGACGTGGCCGGCTTCAGACACGTCGAGATCATGGTCACCGGGGGAATCACGCCCGATAGCATAGGCAGGATGATCCAGCTCGAAACGCCCGTGGACTATTTCGGTATCGGGTCCTACATCGCCGCCGCCGCGCCCAACCCCTTCCGGTCCGACATCCACGAGATCGACGGCAGGCCCGTTGCCAGACGAGGCCGCATCCCGGGCCTTACGCCGAGCCCACACCTGGACCGAGTCCACTAGACCCAGCCGGATCGTCGCCTTACGCAGGCAGACTCAGCGCGACCCAGCGCCTCGCGAACCAGCGCCTTTAGGGCGACCCACTCTCCTTCGACCCCCTCGCCATGGCGACCCAGCAGTCCTAGGGGAAGCTCCCCACCCCCTCAACAGGCCCACACGCACGAGCACCCCTACGAAACTACCCCGCCCTCCGACACCACCATCCGGCGAACAAGTGATTCCCAAGCCGCGCCCCCTCCATACCGCGGAACCACGCCCACCCATCCCCAAAAAACAAACTTCCTCCCCGGTTGCCCGGGGAGGAAGTTTACTATCGTCCTAGGTTTTCAGAGACGGGGCGCCAAGCCCCGTCCCACTATGCCGGTGTGCCTTTACGGTACCAGGACACCTGCCTCCTGCACATAGACCCAGAAGCCTTTGCCCTCTGCGAGGTCCTCGCTATCATCTATCGTACCGGGCAGGATGGCCTCATAGACCTGGGTCGTGTTGTTGTAGCCGTAGGCCCTGGTCCACTTCAGACCGGTGAAGTACACGTCCGCGTCAACCGCATCGCTGCCCACCTCCTGGGTGCGCAACGGAACCAGGTTCCAGCCCGCCACCAAGTCTATGGACACCGGGGCCTCCTGCGCACTGGCGCCAAGCAGGTCCACCTTCTGGGTTACGACGCCGGTCGAATGTATCCAGTAGGCCGTCCTCGACGACACCTGTGTCAATTCAAGGGAGCTTCCAGGCTGGCGGAGCGTACCGTCGTCCTGACGGGTAGCCCTGTACCAGTTCCGCTTCCTCGCGTCGTAGGTCAGCACGATGTCGATCGCGTCGGACGTGAACACGTCGTTCGTGCCCCTCTTGTCCGGCGCCAGCGAGCCAGGTATCGAAACCAGGTTCCATCCAGGCCGCAGCTTGATGTCCGCAGTCCTCTTGGCGATCGTGAACTTGGCCGACGCGTCCTCCAACTGGTTGCCCGCTTCATCCGTCGCGCTCACCGTCAGTGTGTGGTCGCCCAAAGCCAGATCAGAGGCCGCCCAGATGAACTCTATGTTGTCGGCGGTGCCGGCCATGAAGTTCTCCTTCACGTCCATTACCGTGCCATCAGGCGCCGTGATCTCGGCCTTGTCCAGCGTAACCGCCTTGTACCCATCACCCGGGTACTCGTCCTCGTCGAACTTGATCCGGATGAACGGGGACTGGTCCTTCACCGTGTCCTTCTCGGCTGGGTCAAAGGTCACCGTCGGCTTGCTGTGGTCCACCTCGAAGGTGCTGGCCTCCGGCACGTACTTGTACGTCACCGCCAAGTCGTCCGCGCTACTGTCCTCGTCGCCAAAGCTGCTGCTCAGGGTGATCGTCCGCGCGCTGGCGTCCACGCTCTTAACCGTCAACTTCACGACACTGTCGCTATCCCGTGTGTCATTGACCGTCACGTCATCACCGTCGATCTTCCCGTCGAAGTTCCTGTCGCCGATCGGGCCGTTGTCCACGGTCAGAAGCCTCTTGTCATTCGGGCTGCTGTCCGGTGTGGAGTCTCCGAGCGAGGGCTCCTCGTCCTTCACCTCAGTCAGGTTGTCGGTCGAGTTGTTGCCGAGATCGGTAACCTGGACCGACACGCCGTACATGCCTGTGGGATGAGCGCCGGAAGTCCCAATCGTGACGCTCGCGTTGGCCTGGGTTGGCGTTGGCCTGGTCGAGCTGATCGACTGCTCGTCGTGGTCCGCGGGACCGGCGATGATGATCTTCACGCCTTCGGTGGCCAGCTTCTCGTTGAAGCCCAGCGAGATAGCCACCTTGTCGTCCTTCACTGTCAGGTCCCTGTCGAGACTGACACTTGTTATGGTCGGGGGGATGCCGTCGGAGGCCGTCACCTGGCTGGCGTTCTTGTTGGCAATGTCGACATCGTTGCCCGCGTTGTCGGCAACGTCTCCCACCACCGATACCAGCGGCTTGGCGTCCGGCTCGAGAGCGGTGACCGTCAACTCGACGATCTCCTCCTCGTTGACGTCTTTCGTGTCGTCGTCGTCTTCTTTCCTGGCGGCCGCGGTCACCGTCGCGCCCACTACCGTGAAGTCGCTGCCGTCACTGTCGACGCTGTCGGCGTCGAGGGCCTCGTCGAAGTTGACCACCACCACTGTGTTGTCCTTGCCGGTATTGGCCGTCCGCACCGTGGGTCGGACATTGTCGACGTCCAGCGTGTACTTGGTATCGGCCTTGGCCGGGTCACTGGGCACGGTAGCCTCGTTGCCTGCCCTGTCCCTTGCCCTGATAACTATCGGGAATTCTCCCAGATTGCCCGTCTGCACCCCGAATACGCTCCCCCATGAATCGCGCTCGGCGTAGATTACACGGACGCCGTCCGCAATGCTCTGGAAGGATACTCCCCCAGCCTTATTGTTAAAGCCGCTGCCCGTCGGATTGATGAACAACTCAATGTTGTCCAAGCCTATCCCGATGTCAATACCGGAGCCGGAATCGATCACGTCGAACGTAACCGTCGGGTTGAGCACCCTCACGAAGCTCCCGTCCTCCGGACTGACGTTCGTGATCTGTGGAGCAACCGTGTCCACGGTCACCGTGTCGGTGTCCAGCACAGTCGAGTTGTCGTCGTCGTAGTAGGTGACGGTCAGGGTGTCGCCATCCTGAACCCAGACACCGCCGTCCGCCCAGCCTACGATCTTGTCCTTGCAGGGCCGGGCGCCTGTGCTGGCCGCGTTGTCGGAGTCTATCCTGGCCTGTGTGCACCAGCCGTCGGTCCCCGACGACGAGGCTCCCTCATCAAGGGCGACCGTGCCCAGGAACACGTTTGAGGTTGGGGAGACCGTCTGATCATCAACGGCCGCCACCTCTGCGATCCTGACCCACTCGCCCTGCGGGTCCGAGGTGCTCGTCACCTTGGCCCTGCGGGAAGTCGCCGGCGCGTCGATATCCTTTGCGGGGTCGTCGTCAGTCGCCGGCGCGCGATCGAGGAGATGACCCTCATAGACGTCTTGGGCGAGGTGGAACTGGAAGTCGACCGTCAGCGTAGTCGCTGCTGTGATCGCGTCCAGAAGCTTGATGCCGCCGTCCGCCTCGATGGAGAGAGGGAAGTTCCCCGAAATTCTGGTATTCAGGACATCGTTCACGAGGGGCGTAGCCGCCCCATCGCCAGTGTGTGAATCAGCCGTGCCCTCCGACCCGTCCCAGCCTGCATAGCCCTTCGCGGACTCGTCGAGCGTCCTAACCACCGTGGACGTGGCGGCCGCGCTCTCCCTATCGGCGCCTACCGCACCGGACGCAAGGTTGATGTACCTCGTGCCCACCGGGACGTTGGATAGGATGGCCTTGCCCGACTTCTTGTTCTCGAGGTTGTTGTCCTTGATGAGGAAGACCACCATGGTGTCGTGCTTAACATAGGATATGTCTTCTCCCGTACCGGAGGCCGCCCATTCGACTAAGGGCTTCTTGCCGTCCTTGAGATCGACGACAGCGGCCTGGACCGTGGTTGGCCCCGACGCCGCGAAGATGGCCACGAGCAATCCCAAGGCCGCCAATACGGTCAGGTACCTAACTGGATGATTCACTGTCTACCCCCTTGTTGTATCCGCTTTTCGCTGGATTCAGGTGCGTGATCGGCTCGTACACAAACTGAAACCCGAGAACCGGCGGTTCCCGGGAGCCCCCTGGGCTCGCTCTCGGCGCGGCGCGTGGACACGCCATTGATGCCTCTCTATCTCGCTGAGTCTACAGGGCCGCTAAGGTTGTACACTAGGCGCTTCGGCTTGTCAAGTAGATTTCGGCCTCGCTCCATACGTACAATCGGGGCCCTCGGACTCGCTTGGGCTGGTCGTCACTATATACCAGGTCTAAAGTTTGTGTCAATGGGAAGAGAGGCGTGATTCCGGCCCTCTGCAGGCACGGTGCCGGGCGCGGGGCAGGGTCCCCGGAGGTTGTGCTGTGCGGGCTCCTCTGTCGTGGTGGGGTGCATAGCGTCTTCACCACCCCCATCCCCGTGGTTCCTGCCCCCGCCTTCGGGGGGGCAGGCTCTCCGCGGGAACGACGGTTGGGGTGCGGGTTAGCCCTCTTTGCCCAGGGTCGAGAGGAATGCGGCGTTGTCCTTGGTCTTGCGGAGCCTCTCGAGGACCTTCTCGGTGGCCTCGGCGGAACCCATGGAGTCGGAGGCTATGATGCTGACCATGCGGCGCAGGAGCCAGACCTGCCTGAGGGTTTCCTCGTCGAGGAGGAGCTCCTCTCGCCTGGTGCTGGAGCGCGGGATGTCGATGGCGGGGAAGACGCGGCGCTCGGCGAGCTTGCGGTCCAGGTGGACCTCCATGTTGCCGGTGCCCTTGAACTCCTCGTAGATGACGTCGTCCATGCGGCTGCCCGTCTCTACAAGGCAGGCGGCAATGATGGTGAGGCTTCCGGCATCCTCCGTGTTGCGGGCGGCGCCAAAGAAGCGCCTGGGCGGGTAGAGGGCGACGGGGTCGACGCCGCCGGATAGCGTCCGCCCGCTGGAGGGCATGACGACGTTGTAAGCCCTGGTGAGCCGGGTGAGGCTGTCGAGGAGTACGACGACGTGTTGCCCTGTCTCGACCATGCGCTTGGCCCTTTCGAGCACGAGCTCGGCGACTTGACAGTGGTTCTCGACCGGCTCGTCGAAGGTGGAGCTGTAGACCTCGCCCTGGATCGAGCGGGTCATGTCGGTGACCTCCTCCGGGCGCTCGCCGATGAGTGCGGCGAGGATCTGCACGTCGGGCTCGTTGGCGGAGATGCCGTTGGCGATCTGCTTGAGGATGATGGTCTTGCCGGCCTTGGGGGGCGATACGATCATCCCTCTCTGGCCCCGCCCGATGGGGGAGACCAGGTCGATGAGCCTGGTGGAGAGCTCGGTGCGAGCGGTCTCGAGCGGCATCCTCTCGGTGGGGAATATGGCCGTGAGGTTCTCGAAGTGCGGGCGTTCGCGCGCCTTGTCGGGCTCGATGCCGTTTATCTCCTCGACGCGTACGAGGCTGAGATACCTCTCGCCTTCTTTGGGCAGGCGCACCTGGCCGGACACTTCGTCGCCTGGGCGCAGGCCGAACCTGCGGATCTGGGACTGAGAGACGTAGACGTCGTTGGTCTTGGAGCGGTGTCCGTTGGAACTCTTGAGGAAGCCGTAGCCTTCGTTCGTCTTGGCCAGGATGCCCGTGGCGACGGCGTTGCCGTTCTGCTCCGCTACCTGGGTGCTACGGTCGTCGTCGACCTGCCGGGACCGGCGCCGCCGGTACGATGTTGATTCTGGCAGTGTTCTTCTCCTTAGGATTGGTGGCTGGAAGTGCCCCACGGCGGGCCCTGAGTCTGCAACTCAGGCGTCCGCGGTAGTCCCAACTGGTCATTTCCCCTGCGGCTATGTCAGGCCTCCACACCGTTCCGAGTCGGCGCTGCCGCGCCAGCTACGCTAGCTCCTTCAAGCGACTCGGGGCAGACTCCTGGCTTGCACGGGTCTACGGGCGGTGGTTGGGAACGCTTTGCCCGGCCATGCCGGACAACTGCGAATGTTCAGAGGGGTGTTGGAGAAGGAGGGTCGACTACGTCATCTAAGAGGATAGCACAGCGCCGTGGGGGTAGTCCATGCCTTTGGACCCAAACAACGGACAAGAAAATCCTGAAATCCATCTCCATATGGTTGAGAACTGCCCTTCGATCCTTCGACAAGCTCAGGAGAGCCAGGCTCAGGGCGAACGGATTCTTCCTGAGTCACCGCTCTTCGAAAGGCATGGCGTGCTGGCCGCCCTCCCTGAGGGTCCCTGCGGCGGCCCGGACGAACTCTCGGAAGAGGGGGTGAGGCCTGTCGGGCCTGGAGCGGAACTCGGGGTGGAACTGGACGCCGACCATGAAGGACGGGCCGCAGTACTCCATGATCTCGACAAGCCTGCCGTCGGGAGAGAGGCCCGTGGGCCACATGCCGATCTCCTCGAAGCCCTCCCTGTAGGTGTTGTTGACCTCATACCTGTGGCGGTGCCGCTCGTGGATTACGCCGTCGGTCCCGTAGGCGCGGGCGGCCATCGAGTCGGGCACCAGCCGGCACGGGTAAGCGCCTAACCGCATAGTACCGCCCTTGTCCGTGACGCTCCGCTGGTCGGGCATCAGGTCGATCACCGGGTGGGCCGTGCGGGGATCAAATTCGGTGGAGTTGGCGTCGGAGAGGCCCATGAGGGTGCGCGCGGCCTCGATCACCATCACCTGCATTCCGAGGCAGAGGCCAAGGTAGGGGACCCGGTTGCGTCGGGCGTACTCGACGGTCTGTATCATGCCCTGGACGCCGCGCTCCCCAAAGCCGCCCGGAACGACAATGCCGCTTGCGTCGTCGAGGTACTCGCCGGGGCCGCACCGCTCGATCTCCTCGGCGGGCACCCATCGGAGGTCGACGCCGCAGCCGTGGACGAGACCGGCATGGGTCAGGGCCTCGCGCACGGAGAGGTATGAGTCGGGCAGCTCGACGTACTTGCCTACGACGGCTATGGTGAGCACGTCGTCGAGCCCATGCATTCTGTCGACCATGACGCTCCAGCCGCCGAGGTCCCCTGGGGCGATCGGAAGGCGGAGGCTCTCGATCATCAGTCCTCCGAGCCCTTCCTCCTCCAGGATGAGAGGGACCTGGTACACACTGTCGACGGTCGGAAGAGCGATTACGCCCTGCCTGAGCACGTCGCAGTGGATGGCTATCTTGTCCTTGATGTCGTCTTCGACGGGGTAGTCGCTCCTGCAGACGATGGCGTCGGGCTGGATGCCGATGCTGCGCAGCTCCCTGACGCTGTGCTGGGTGGGCTTGGTCTTGAGCTCCCCGGTCGCGCCAATATAAGGAAGATAGGTCACGTGGATGTAGAAGACGTTGTCGCGCCCGACCTCGTTCCGCATCTGCCGGATGGCCTCGAGGAAGGGAAGTCCCTCGATATCGCCTACGGTGCCGCCCACCTCGGTGACTATCACGTCGGCCCCGCTCTCCTCGGCCAGCCGGAGGATGCGGTGCTTGATGGCGTCGGTGACGTGCGGCACGGCCTGGATTGTCCCGCCGAGGAACTCGCCCTTGCGCTCTCGGGATATGACGTCGCTGTATATCTGGCCGGCGGTCACGTTCGACAGCTCGGTCAGATCGACGTCTATGAACCGCTCGTAGTGGCCGAGGTCGAGGTCGGTCTCGCAGCCGTCGGTGGTGACGAAGACCTCGCCGTGCTGGTATGGGGACATGGTGCCGGGGTCGACGTTCAGGTACGGGTCGAGCTTGAGTACGGAGACGGAGAGACCGCGGCTCTTGAGGATGCGCCCCAAGGACGCAACGGCTATCCCCTTGCCCACGGAGCTCACGACGCCGCCCGTCACGAATACGAAGGCTGTCATGGCGCGATTTGGCCTTGGGCCCGAGTCGAAAGAGTCGTGGATGCGGCGGGGATGGTCAGCGGAGGCTTCTGAAGACTGTTCGAGAAGGGTATGGCGGGAGGGTCGGCAATGCTGCGGGGCTCCATCTAGCGGGCCGCCCCGACGCAGGCAATGCCGGGTCCGTGTGCGAGCATATGGCCGTCCCTCGGTGGCTGGGCAGAGTATAGGGTCGTGCCCGCTGGGGTGTCAACACGAGATTCGGACTTCCGTCGACAGGGCCTGCCTTGGCGGAGGCCTGCCCATTCGGCAAGCTCAGGAGAGCCAGGCTCAGGGCGAACGTGCCTGGCCTCGCAGCCTGAGCCTAGGTGTCGAGGCCAAGGTCGCCCGCCCAGAGGCGCTGCATCTCGTCGGAGGTCTCCAGAAGGTCCTTCAGGGACCCCTCGGCCTCGATGGCGCCGTCCTTCAGAACGATTATGTGGTCGGCGACTCGGTAGGCGGCGCGGCGGTGAGACACGACGAGGCTGGTTGTCCCGGTGAGCTCTGAGACTCCCCGCCACAACCTCCGCTCGGTGTCCACATCCAGGGCGCTGGACACATCATCGATTACCAGCAGCTCGGGACCCCTGACGAACATGCGGGCGGCGGCCGACCGCTGCACCTGGCCGCCGGAGAGCCGTACGCCGCGGGGGCCGACGACGGTATCGAGGCCGTCGTCCAGCTCCTCCACGTCGCGCTCCATGGCGGCGGTCCTGATGGCACCCGGCAGGTCGACCATCAATTCGGGCAGGCCCAGCAGTATGTTGGAGCGCAGCTCCTCGCTGAACAGCCGGGGCACCTGGGAGACGTAGGCGCAGCGAGGCGGGACGAGGAACTCGCCGGGTTCGTCGACGACGGCGCCGTTCCACCTGATCTCGCCAGCCTGCATCGGGAGCGAGCCTATGATCGCCCGCAACAATGTGGACTTGCCCGATCCGATACGCCCGGTGACGACGGTGAAGCCGCCGCGACGCAGGCTCAGGTCCACTCCGCGAACGCCGCGCCCGGAGCCGGGGTGCTCATACGTCAGTCCATCGGCCTCCAGGGAGTCGAGGCGATCAGCGTCCGTCTTGGGCTCGAAAGTCACTTCCGGCATCCGCCCGAACAGGTAGCTCCGGCGCCTCCGCACGAGCTCGACCGGCTCGGCGTCCGGCATGAGGCCCCGGAGCCGGTCCAGGGACACCCCGACCTGCCGGTAGCGCATCAGCGTCCTGCCCACCTCGGCGGCCATCCACTGGGTCCACCCCAGGTAGAAGACGAAGAGGGACAGGTCGCCGACCGAGAAGCTCTCGGTGCCGAGGGAGCGGGCAGCGGCGATCAGGACAAAGCCGGTGCCGATGTTCTGGATGTTGGAGAAGACGGCATTGAGGCTTTCGCTGAGCAGGACGTCCCTGAGGGTCGTGCGCTTGCGCTCGGCATTGAGCTCGTCGAAGCGGTCCAGCACCCGGTCCTCGGCGTTGGCCACCTTGATCGCCTCGGCCGCGCCGAACATCTCTCCTATGAAGCCGGTCACGTCCCCGGCCGCCTCCCTGCTCTCCTTCCGGTACTGCTGTATCCGCTGCCGCGCCAAGTTGACGACGAATACGACTACAAATATGGGGACGAAGACGCCGAAGGTCATAACGGCATCTATGCGCGCCATGATGTAGAGCGCCGTCGGCAGGAAGAACATGTGCGCCACGAAGAACTTGAACTGCGATATGTACTCGGCAACGTGGTCGGCGTCGTCCCGGAAGCGGCTGACGGCCTCGCCCGTAGAGCTCGGCAGCGAGCGGTGCCCTGGCAGGTCCATCAGGTAGGAGAAGGCGTTGCGCTGCAGCATCGCGGCAACGTTGAAGTAGCTGTAGTCATGGAGCACCACACCGCCAAGGAACAAGGCGAATGTAAACGCTCCGATGGCGACCAGGATCGCGCAAAGCTCCCATATGCCGAAGGTGACGCTCGCCTCGCCAGTGAGCTGGTCGAATATCTCGCGCTGGATGAGGCCTACGGCGTTCTCCAGCACGACCATCCAGAATATGACGGCGAGGAGCTCGGCGAGCAGGGGCCACTTCAGGGCCCAGGCTATGCGTAGCAGGGTGCGCCAGGCGCTCATGCCAGCATCTCCCCGGAGTCGGCCTCCAGCATCTGCCGGAACCTGGAGCCCGGTGCCGCTGCCAGACGCTCCCGCTCCCCATGCTCGACGACGCGTCCCTGCTCCAGCACCATCACCTCGTCGCAGCGGTCGAGGGTCGACAGCCGGTGGGCAATGACGATCACGGTGCGGCCCTCGACGAGCCTGTCGACGGCGCGCTCGATCAGCCGCTCGGTGCCGGGATCGATCCTCGACGACGCCTCGTCGAGGACGACCACGCGCGGGTCGCGGAGGAATACCCGGGCGAACGCCAGGAGCTGGGCCTCGCCCGCGGACATGCCCGCGCCCTCGGATCGCAGCACCGTGTCGAGGCCGTACGGAAGGTCCGCGTACCAGCCGCCCAGACCGAGCCCCTTCACGACTTCGATCATACGGTCGTCGGGGATGGTGTGGTCGAGCAGGGTCAGGTTGTCCCGCACCGTGCCCTCGAACAGGCGCACGTCCTGGGTGACGACGCCGACCTGCTCGCGGAGCTGCGAGACGCGCGCGTCCCTGACGTCCTGCCCGCCCAGGAGCACGCGGCCCCGGTCCGTGTCGTAGAGGCGGAACAGGAGCCTGGTAATGGTCGTCTTGCCGCTGCCGGTGCGTCCGACCAGTCCGAGCGCGCGGCCAGGCGCAAGCTCGAATGAGATGTCGTGCAGCACTGGTTCGCCGGAGCCGTAGGAGAAGGAGACGCCCTCGAATCGTACGGGCAGAGCGCCATCAGGGAACCGTACGCCGGGCCCGTCTAGGACGCGCGGCCTGGTCTCCAGCAGGTCCAGTATGCGTATCAGGCTGGCCGTCGCCCGTTGCAGGTTGTTGAGCTGCTGGGTGAAGCGCTCCATGGGTTCCAGCAGCATCCTCGTGTAGTGGACGATCAGGTACACGGTGCCTATGGTGACGAGGTCGTTCAGAAAGAGCCACGCGCCCACGCCGAGGGCGACGGCGTTCCCGACGGCGAACGAGAACCATGTCGTGTTGAGGACCAGGCTAATCATCAGCGAGGCGACGAGGTTCTTGCGGAACCAGTCCCTGATCCTGCTGTGGAAGCCGAGCATCACGTAGGGACCAGCCGCACTGGTGCGGATATCCTCCCTTCCGGCGAGCCGCTCCTCGATGAAGCCAAAGGTCTGGGCGCTCGCCTCCCTTACCGCCCGGAAGCGGTCCACGGTGAGGTTGCGCAGGCTGTATAAGGCGACCAGCACCAGCAGGGCGAAGACAGTCAGGACCAGCCCAGCCCGCCACTCCTCGCGGAAGAGGAGTACGAGGATGCCGGCGAGGAGGATCGTGCTGCCCAGTATGTGTATGACGAACGTGGAGAAGAAGCCGCCGAGCTCCTCGGCGTCGCCGTCTATGCGCTCGATCATCTCCCCGGGCGTGCGCCTGTTGTGGAAGGACATATCGAGCTTCATGCAGTGACGTGCGAGGTCGCCTCGGAGTGCGTTGGTAGCCGTCCAGCCCACGCGGCCGCTGGTGTAGGTGGTGACTACGTTGACGGCCTGCTGAAC
Source organism: Dehalococcoidia bacterium (assembly GCA_965222445.1). Lineage (GTDB taxonomy): Bacteria > Chloroflexota > Dehalococcoidia > Lucifugimonadales > CAJWER01. The sequence goes on from CBDCTY010000002.1 coordinate 902,095, forward strand.
GAGAGCGACGGCCGTGAACAGCACAGCGATCCATACGAGTTGGACGACGGGGCTGCCCCCCAGCGCCTCGTCGATGAAGTAGCGCAGGATCTGGGGGCCGACGAGCTGCAGTCCGATGTTACCCAGGAGCAGGACGGCGACGGCCGCCGCGAGAGCCTTCTGGGGCCGCAGGTATGTCCAGAGCAGGCTCGCGTACTTCCTGAACGGAACTCGCGTCCTAGGCGGGGATGTAGTGTGCATATGCGTCAGAGCGGCAACCTGAAAAAGGGTTAAGTTACAAGGATAGACACGGGGCGGGCTGCCGCCTACCATTCCGACGGACACCGGCCCACGTGTCCAGGTCCGATCCCGGAGGATGAGGTGCGGTTCGATGGGTCACGCTACGACGTACGACATCGCGGACGCCTGCGTGGGCTGTCCTTGAATTGAGTCTCAGGGGCCTCATGGAAATACCCTACAACTTTAAGTACACTTGAAGTCAACTCCTGTTGAGGAGGGTGATGCCAGCACTACCTAACAGGCTCACAATCGGGCAGATGGCTTCTCGAAGCGGAGTCCAGACGTCCGCGCTCCGCTACTATGAGTCGCGCGGACTGATTTCTTCTGATAGAACGGCGGGCGGCCAGCGCCGGTACGCTCGGGAGACACTGAGGCGAATTGCGGTCATCCGAGTAGCTCAGACCGTCGGTCTCACACTGGAGGAGATAAGAGGGGCACTGAACGAACTCCCCCTGGCGCGAACTCCCAACCGACAAGACTGGGAGTGGCTGTCTCAGATGTGGCGCGGCTCGCTAGACGGCCGCATCGCAGAACTCGAGGCGCTGCGTGACAGGCTGTCGGGGTGCATCGGTTGCGGCTGTCTCTCGCTCGAGAACTGCGGTCTCTTCAATCCTGACGATCAAGCCGTCGACGATGGCGCCGGCGCCCAATACCTCTTGGGTGGCACTCCGGACCCTGAAGCGAGGCGCTCCTCCTAAGGAGTGCGTTTGCATCAAGACGACCCAACCAAGGGTTCGATGTTCAGTACGTCCGGTCCCCACCAAACTGGACGAATCGAGATCCCCTACCGTGAGGTTCGTACTGAACCTATAACAGGACCTAGCGACTGTGCGTCAGGGCCAACAGCCTCAAAAGGGTTAGGTGGTTAGGTTGCAAGGATAGACACGGGGCGGGCTGCCGCCTACCATTTCCGACTGACATCCCCCACATAGCCCGGCGGAATCCCGGAGGATTGAGATGCGGTTCTATCGTTTGCTGTACGACGACGCCAACCTGGCGCTGGCGGCCGAGACGCCCGACGGCAGTCTCGTCGACCTGACATCCATCGACCCCGACCTGACCGAGATAGAGGACCTGGCCCTGGCATCGTCCCTGTCGGGGATCACAATAGACGAGGCGGCCCGGAACCTGATCGAGGCCGGTGACGGCGATTCCCTTGACCTGGAGCCCATCGTCGACGGATCGAGGGAGCGAGGGGCGAGCCCAGGCCCGTACCTCGACAGGCCCTTCGATCCTCCCGAGGTGTGGGCGGCAGGCGTGACCTACAAGACGAGCGAGATGGAGCGCAGGAGGGAGAGCAAGACGCCGGACATATACTCGCGGGTGTACGCGGCGGAGCGGCCGGAGCTGTTCATGAAGGCGACGCCTGAGAGGTGCGTAGGGCCCTTCGAGGCGATAGGGGTCAGGGAGGACTCCGAGTGGAATGTGCCGGAGCCTGAGCTTGCCTTCGTGCTGTACAAGAGCGAGATCATCGGCTACACGATAGGCAACGACGTCAGCAGCCGGTCCATCGAGGGCGAGAACCCGCTCTACCTGCCCCAGGCCAAGATGTACGACCGGTGCTGCGCAATAGGCCCATGCTTCGTCACAGCCGAGACGCTGGGAGCCGCCAACAAGCTGGGCATCCGTTGCGAGATACGCCGCGACGACAAGGCCGTGTTCGAGGGAGAGACATCCACCTCGTCGATGGCGAGAAGCTGCGAAGAGCTCGCGGACTGGCTCCTGAGGCACAACACGGTGCCCAACATGACAACCGTGCTAACGGGTACGGCCATCGTGCCTCCCCCGGAGGTGACGCTGGAGGAGGGCGATGTGGTCTCGATTCAAATCGAGGGCATCGGGGTGCTGGAGAACGACGTAATCGTCGTGTAGATTTAGGCCGAGAGAGTTGGGCTGGTGAGCCATGTTATACCATTTCGTTTTGAGCGCGCCGTAAAGCCGTCATTCCCGCGAAGGCGGGAACCCACTCCCTGGCCGCACATATACGGCGGCATCACGGTGACTTGGTATTAGAATCTGTCTGAGAGTCCCCGCCGTCCCGGGTATTCCCACCCTACAAGAGGTATGAAGGGCAGGGAGTTCCTGAGGCGGGTGAGGGAGATTGGTCGTGCGCGTGGGGTGGCGGTGCGAGTCGACACGGAGCGTGGCAAAGGCAGCCACGTCACACTCTACTACGGGAACGCCAAACCGATCGTGAAGGACCGCCGGAAGGAGATCGGCCCTGGGTTGCTGTTGAAGATGATCACTGATTTGGGTCTCGAAAGCTCGGACTTCAGATGAGTCAGAGGGATAGCCGCACTATGCGTTTCCTTTACCCTGCCGAGTTGTGGCATGCGGACCCTGGCGAAGTCGTTGTCTCATTCCGTGACATCGAGGGGTGCCACACTTCCGGCACGGATGAAGCCGATGCCTTGGAAGAGGCGCAGGATGCACTTGCGGAGGCAATTGCCGGGCGCATCAACCGCGGCGATCCCATACCTCCGCCAAGCGCACCAGTCCCCGGGGAGTATCTCGTCGCCGTTCCCACCGACATGGCGGCTAAGGCAGCCCTTGTGCTCGCGTTCCGGGACAGCGGCCTGAAGCCCGCATCCCTAGCCGAGCGCCTCGGGACGGACGAAGGAACCGTGCGCCGGATGCTCGACCCGCGCCACGACACTGCCTCGGGGCATATCCAAAGAGCACTGCGCATACTAGGAAGCGAGCTCGTAGTCGAGGTGCGTGAGCTAGTCTCCGCCTAGACCCGGCGACTAAACGATTTCCCTGACCGTGGCGCCTATGTCGGCTGGGGTGGGCACTATGGCTGCGCCGGCCCTCTCGAGCGCGGCGATCTTCTCGGAGGCCCGGGCGGCCCGGCCGGTGATGATCGCGCCCGCGTGACCCATGCGCCGCCCCGCCGGGGCGGCGCGCCCTACTATGAGGGCAGCGACGGGCTTGCTGAAGTCGCTGGCGATGAACTCGGCGGCCTCCTGCTCGCGCGAGCCGCCTATCTCTCCTATCAGCACGACGGCGTCCGTATCGGGGTCGCCCTCGAACATGCCCAGCACGTCTACGAACGAGGTGCCCGAGACAGGGTCGCCCCCGATGCCCACGCAGGTCGACTGGCCGATGCCCAGCCCGGTGAGCTGGCCGACGGCCTCGTACGTCAACGTGCCGCTGCGCGATACGACGCCGACCCGGCCCGGCATGTGGATTGCGCCCGGCATGATCCCGACCTTGCAGGCGTGGCCGGGGGATATTAGGCCGGGGCAGTTCGGGCCGATGACCGTCACGTCCTTGTCCCTTATGTAGTGGACGACGCCAACCGTGTCCGAGACGGGTATGCCCTCGGTGATGCAGACGACGACAGGGATGCCGGCGTCGACGGACTCGACGATGGCGTCGGCGGCGAACGGCGGCGGAACGAATATGAGGGACATGTTCGCGCCGCTCTCTTCGACGGCCTCCTCGACCGTGTTGTAGATGGGGACTGTGTCCTCGAAGAGACTCCCGCCCTTCCCGGGCGTTACTCCGGCAACGAGGTTGGTGCCGTACTCCCTGCAACGGCTGGCATGGAAGCTGCCCTCCCTGCCGGTTATGCCCTGCACAAGTAGTCGCGTGTTCGAGTCGGCGAGAATACTCAAGAGGCGTTCCCTTTCATCCGGAGGTCCCCACCCTTTAGGAGAACGAGCTCGGGGCGAGGGCGAATCCCATTGCTCCGAAACTGGCCCGGCCGTCAGCCCGCAAGGCCCAGGACCTCGTCGACGGCGCGCGCAGCCCCCGCCAGGTCGTCGACGAGCCTGACCTTCAGGTCGGACGCCGACAGTATGTCGCGGCCCTGCTCGGCGTTGGTGCCCAACATGCGGACGACCATGGGAAGGTCCATCTGCGCGTTCTCGGCGGCGGCCTGGAGCATCCCCCTGGCGACCACGTCGCAGCGGAGTATGCCCCCGAAGATGTTTATCAGGACGGCCTTCACGCCGGGATCGGAGAGGATGATGTGGATGGCGCGGGCGACCTTCTCCTCGTCGGCTCCGCCTCCCACGTCCAGGAAGTTGGCGGGCCCCGCGCCCGTCTGGCCGATGACGTCCATCGTGGCCATCGCAAGGCCTGCGCCGTTCACCATGCAGCCCACGTCGCCGTCCAGCTTGACGTAGCTGATGCCATACTCTGCCGCCCGGGCCTCGAGCGGGTCGTCCTGGGCCGGGTCGTGCAGGTCGCCCAGGTCGGAATGGCGGAACAGCGCATCGTCGTCGAAGTCGATCTTAGCGTCCGCGGCTAGCACCCTACCGTCGCCGGTGACGGCGAGGGGGTTGATCTCGACCATCGAGCAGTCGCTGTCGCGGAATATGCGGTAGAGGCTCTGCATCATGGAGGCGACGGGCCTGACCTGGGCGGCGCCCAGACCGAGTCCGTATGCAATCCTGCGTCCCTGGTAGGGCTGGAGCCCGAGGCCGGGGTCGACAGGTATCCTCATGATCTTCTCAGGCGTGGTCTCGGCGACCTCCTCGATGTCCATGCCGCCGGCCTCGCTGACCATCACCACTGGCCCGCGGGCCGCGCCATCTGTCACCATGCCGACATAAAGCTCGCGATCTATGTCCAGCGGCTCCTCCACCAGCACGGCGTCGACGGGGACGCCCTCCGGGCCGGTCTGGAAGGTGACGAGCCTTGTGCCCAGCATCGAGCCGGCGGCTTCGGCGGCCTCCTCGGGCGATGAGACGACCCTGATTCCGCCCGCCTTCCCCCGCCCACCGGCATGGACCTGGGCCTTGACTACAGCCTTGCCGCCGAGTCCCTCTGCAACGGCTCGCGCCTCGTCGGGCGATCTGGCCGGGCCGCCTCGCGGAACGGGCACGCCGCCATCGGCGAGGATGCGCTTGGCCTGATACTCGTGGACCTTCAATTGCTGAGGCCAGAGAACATGTCGGTCAGAGTGGCGGAGGGAGTGGGATTCGAACCCACGATGAGATTGCTCCCATACCGGTTTTCAAGACCAGCGCCATAAACCACTCGACCATCCCTCCGCAGTGTAGTGAGATGCCATTTTACCCCGTGGCACGGCGCGGCGGCAATTAGGCGCGATCCCCCAAATCCCCCACCTCCGTCATTCCCGCGAAGAGCCTGCCCCCGAGCAGTCGGGGGCGGGAACCCATCCCCGGCAAGGTGCACAGCCATAGCCTCAGAAGCAGTCCGTCACGCCGCCCGTCCAAATTAGGTGGTGGATCTGGGATCCAGGGCTGCCTAATTGTCATCGAATGTGTAGGCGATCTCATCATGCTGGGATACATCCAGGCCAACTTCCTCGTCACGGTCATGCAGTCGGAGGCCCATCGTATACTTGATGGCCAGCAGGATCACACCCGTGGCTATGAACGACCAGCCCCATGCCGCGCCCACGCTTATCAGCTGGTACAGCATCTGCTCGCCGCGGCTCACGCCTTCAGCCAGGGCCCCATAGCCTACGCCCACGAAGAGCCCGGTGGCTATGGCTCCCCAAGTACCGCCGATGCCGTGAACCCCCAACACCGCCAGGGAGTCGTCGATCCGGAGCTTACCGAGGAGCTCCACTGCCCAATAGCAAGCGGTCCCGGCTACCATACCGATGACGATCGCAGGCATGGTGCCTACGAATCCTGCGGCCGGAGTTATCGCAACAAGCCCGGCTATAGCCCCGGATGCCGCACCGACAACGCTGGGCTTCCTGTCGAATAGCCACGACATCCCCGTCCAGGATATGACGCCCGCCGCCGCGGCCACGTTCGTGACGACGAAAGCGTTCACGGCGTTTCCATCGGGGGCCAGGGCGCTTCCCGCGTTGAACCCGAACCAGCCAAACCAGAGAAGCCCTGCGCCGAGAACGACCATGGGCACGTGATGCGGAATCATCTCCTCTTCGCCGTAGCCGAGACGCTTGCCTATGACGATGGCCGCAACCAGTGCGGCCACACCGGACTTGATATGGACCACGGTGCCGCCTGCATAGTCCAGGGCTCCCAAAGAGCCGATCCAGCCGTCGGTGCCCCACACCCAGTGAGCGAGAGGGGCATAGACCACGGTTAGCCATATGACTATGAACACCAGGAAGGAGGAGAATCTCATGCGCTCGGCGAATCCGCCTATGACCACGGCAGGCGTAATCATGGCGAACATACCCTGGAAGATCATGAACGCCTGGTGCGGGATCGTATCCGAGTACGGCCCTGCCTCCGTTGCGCTAACGCCCGACAGGGCAAACCATTCGAGGTTCCCGACGAACCCGCCGATCGACGGGCCAAACGCGAGGCTGTAGCCCCAAAGCACCCACACGACGCCGACCACGCCCATGGTCACGATGACCTGCATGAGCGTCCCAGCGACATTCTTCTTCCGGACGAGGCCGCCGTAGAAGAAAGCCAATCCGGGGATCATCAGCAAGACGAGCGCCGAGCTTGTGAGGACCCAGGCCGTATCCGCCGCGCTAATCATGCACAGTAACCTCAACAGGGAATTGCGCGCTGCTCAATGACGAGCCTGGCGCCCGCCCCAGGGTACAACGGGCTCGTTGTGGTGCCGAAGGCCGGATTCGAACCGGCACGGGATGTAACTCCCAACGGTTTTTGAGACCGCCGCGTCTACCGTTCCGCCACTTCGGCACGAGGCGCGAGGGGCAATCGCCCCACCGGGCCATTATCAGGAACGCGGCGCGCCCACGTCAACAGCTAGCCCAGGCCACATAGGCGGACGAGAGTGGCGTCGTCTGTTGGCATGTCGCGGCGGCATCACGGTGACTTGGTATAACTCTCGATCATGACCCCGCCCCAGGTCCCTCGCTGGGCAGGGCCTTTCCAAAGTCCGTTCGTGGTGAGCCTGTCGAACCACAATTGGGGCCTTCGACCCTTCGACAAGCTCAGGAGAGCCAAGCTCAGGCCGAACGGCAAGGTACGACCCTATCTCAACAATGGAAAGGCCCTGGGCCGTCCCAAATCCCCCACCTCCGTCATTCCCGCGAAGAGCCTGCCCCGTACTTGATACGGGGCGGGAACCCATCCCCGGCAAGGTGCACAGCCATAGCCTCAGAGGCAGTCCGTCACGCCGCCCGTCCAAATTAGGTGGTGGATCTGGGGCCGTAGAAGCAACTGTCGTCCTGAGGAGTCCCCAACGAAGAACCCTGCCCCCTCCCCAATCCTGGGAATCCCCTAATCCCCCACAACTCCCTCCCTCTGTGCTTGGAGCCTGTCCTGAGCTTGGCTCCCCTGAGCTTGGCTCTCCTGAGCGGGGCTCTCCTGAGCGGGGCTCTCCTGAGCTTGGCTCTCCTGAGCGGGGCTCCCCTGAGCGGGGCTCTCCTGAGCGGGGCTCTCCTGAGCTTGGCTCTCCTGAGCTTGTCGAAGGGCCGAAGGGTCGAAGGGTCGAAGGGTCGAAGGGTCGAAGGGTAGAAGGGTCGAAGGGTCGAAGGCCCCAATTGTGGTCCGACAGGCTCACCACGAACAGACTTTGGAAAGGCCCTGCTCGCTGGGGCCTCGGGACGACATGGCGGGTAGCCGGGCGCTATTCTCACAGCAATGACGATTGTGAAAGGGTCTCCTCGGGGAGAAGGGTCCTACTCATCCTGGCGCATGGGTCTGCCGTAGGCGTCGAAGAGCTCCAGATATGGTGTGCCCCGCTTGTCGACACGGACAGAGACGCGGTCCTTCCCGTCGCCGTCCATGAGAACGAAGCTCGGCAGGCCGTCTTCGTCCACCTCGAACGACATTCGCGCCTCCCCGTAGGGTCCGGTGAAGTCGAGCACCGGCGTGTTCTCCTCCGCGACACCCAGCGAAAGACGCGGCTCACCCGCCATGTCGTACAGGCTCAACGTCGGGGAGCCCTCCGGGTCCAGGTCCAGGGAGGCGCGGACCGAGCCGCGCAGGTCATACAACGAGAGGGTTGTCGATCCCACCTCGTCGTTGACCGCCAACTCGGCTACGCTCTGGCCGTTGCCATCCAGGAGCACCAGTCCCGCCGTCTGTCCCTGCGTCCCCAGGACCGCCCTGGGCCGTCCTTCGTCGTCCACCACCTCGAACCGCTTCGCGCGAATTACCTCTTCGGCCATGACACGCCTCCGCTGGAGTAAAGCCCGTATAGCATAGTACAAAGGAGCCAACGGGCGGCGATGTAAACCTTGACTCGGCAACGAACATGGGTGCTATAATAGCTGTTCTTGCACATCACGGGAGGCGCTGCAGACACATGTCGACAGTGGGGATCATCGCGAATCCGGCCGCCGGCAAGGACATCAGGCGCCTGGTGGCGCACGGCCGGTTCGTGCCGAACAACGAGAAGGTGAACACGCTCCGGCGGGTGCTGGCCGGGCTCGCGGCCACGCCGGTGGAGCGGGTGGTGATGATGCCGGACACGGGTATGCTCTGCCGCGCGGCCGCAAGCGGGTCACCGCAGGGCCTCGAGACGGTCATGCTGGACATGGCGATCGCGGGCGCGGAGGGCGACTCGACACGGGCAGCAAAGGCGATGGCCGAGATGGGCGTCTCGTGCATCGTGACGCTGGGCGGAGACGGGACCAATAGGGCGGTAGCCAAGGGGTCGGGCAGAGTGCCGCTCGTGCCCATCTCCACGGGCACGAACAACGTCTTCCCATACATGGTGGAGGGCACGGTCGCCGGTCTGGCGGCCGGCGTCGTGGCGTCGGGCCAGGTGGACGTTGAGCCCGTGACGATGCGGACCAAGCTGCTGCAGGTCAGCGTCGACGGCTCGGGATGCGACATCGCACTGGTGGACATCGCGGTGAGCGCCGTGCCATTCGCCGGGGCGCGGGCGATCTGGGACATGGCGACGGTGCACGAGGTGTTCCTGGCGAGGGCCGAGCCCGACGGCATCGGGTTGTCGGCCATCGGGGCGAGACTGGAGCGTGTTTCGGCGGACGACGGGCACGGCCTTCACGTCCGGATCGGCATGTCCGGCGTTACCGTGTCCGCGCCGATAGCCCCGGGGGTGGTCGAGGATGTACCCGTGACAGGCTGGTCACGCCTCCCCGTGGGCGAGCCTGCCAAGGTCGGCCTCGACCCATGCACGATCGCGTTGGACGGAGAGAGGAGCATCCGGGTTGTGTCTGGGCAGACAGCGGAGGTGACGCTGACGCAGGGAGGCCCGCCAGTAGTGGACGTGGCGGCAGCCCTGGCGAGGGCGTCGGAGGCGGGGCTATTCGTCCGCAGCTCGTAACCCGCCGGGGGCGCCCTCACATCAGTCCTTTTCCGCCGAGGGAGAGGAGAGAGGTCGCTGCCGATGCGTCCAAACTGGCCTCTTCGTGCGTATTAGTAGTGACCGAATGCATCCCTGGAGCGTTGTATTACTAACGGGGGTGAAACAGAAAATTGGCCATAGCAACAGGCGAACAGATCGGAGTGGCGGAAACCTTCCCTGGGACCCCCATGGTAGACGAGGGGCAGGAGCTGGCCCTGCACGAGGGCGCAGACACGATGCGCGTCTACCTGCAGAGCGCGAGCCAGCATCCCCTGCTTACGAAGGACCAGGAGGTCGAGCTCGGGTGCGCCGCGGGGGTCCGGATTCTGCTGAAGGAGTTCAGGTCCGGCTTCCTGGAGGAGCGCGGGCGGCCGCCGCGGCCTGCGGAGCTCGGGGCCATCGTCTTCCGTGACCTCAGGCAGTACGCCGCCAGGATAGAGGCTCTCGCCGAAACCATGGGCGCCGGACACGATGCCGGCGTCGTGCCCGAGGTCCGCCGGACAATCGACAGGCCGCTGGACAACGACATGAAGGCGTCCGTTGCCGAGCGCGCCGGCATTTCCGAAGAGGAGGCGGCTACGGGGCTTGCCAAGGCGTCCAAGCTCCTCGGCCTGCTGCCGCCGTCCGTCGTGGAGCGGGTCGGGCTTAGTGACGCGGACCGGGATGACCTCGAGTCGCTCCTGGAAGACTCGGAGACTGAGCTCTCGCGCCGGTGGGCTGAGGTCGAGCGCGAGGGGGCGGCGGCGATGGAGCGCCTGGTCAACTCCAACCTCCGGCTCGTGGTCAGCGTGGCGAAGAAGTACGGCGGCAGGGGGCTGCCGCTGCTCGACCTCGTCCAAGAGGGCAATCTCGGGCTGATGCGTGCGGTCGAGAAGTTCGACCCCCACAGGGGCTACAAGTTCAGCACGTACGCCTACTGGTGGATCATGCAGGCGATGACCCGTGGGCTTGCCGACCAGAGCCGGACGATCCGCCTGCCGGTCCACGTGGTAGAGCGTGTGCAGCGCATGAACAAGGCAGAGCGGGCATTGACGGCGCGGCTGGGACGGGAGCCGACCAGCCCGGAGCTCGCGGCGGCCCTCGACATCGAGGTGAGCGACGTTGAGGACCTACAGCGGCGGCGGCGGCACACGCTGTCGCTCGACGCGCCGATCGACGACGATGAGTCGTCCGCGCTGGAGGACTTCTACCACGACAAGTCGGCCGTGCCGCCCGAAGAGTTGGCGATCCGGCAGATCACGCGTGAGAAGGTACTGGATGCGGTCGCCGAGCTGCCGCCTCGCATGGGCTACGTCCTGCACCTCAGGTTCGGGCTGATCGACGACCGGTCGCGGACGCTCGAAGAGGTCGGCCAGCTACTCGGCGTGACCCGGGAGCGCACGCGCCAGATTGAGAGACAGGCGCTGGGCCTGCTGAAGTCGTCGCCGGATGTCATGGAGCTGCTGGACAGCCTGGACCTGGACGACCGGTTTCAGTAAAGGGTGACCGGGACCTCCTCGCCAGCGTACAGTCCGCCCCTGTCGATGGGCACGGTGACGTGCCCGTCGGCGCGGACCATCGTATAGACCAGGTTGGAGCTGCCGAATACCGGCTCCGCGGTCACGGCCCCGTCCGCTTCTTGCAGCGCCACCTGCACCGTATCCTGGCGACCGGTCTGTGACGGAACGTCTCGGGCCAGCGTCGCGCGGACCGAGGCCCGCCACGGTTCGGGCGTCGCGCCCATAAGGGCCCGGACCACGGGGGCCGCCATCATGTCGAACACGACAGCCGCCGAGACGGGGTTGCCGGGCAGTCCGATGGCCGGCTTGCCCTCCAGGAGCGCCAGTATGGTCGGCTTGCCGGGCTTGAACGAGATGCCGTGGACGAGCACGCCGGGCTCCCCCAGGCTGGCGAAGACCTCCGCGGTCATGTCCCGCGCGCTTACGGAGCTGCCCGCCGAGAAGACGAGCATGTCCGCCCGGGCCAGTGCTTCGACGGCGGCGGCGCGCTGCTTCCCGAAGTCGTCGGGCACCAGACCGGACCTGGCCGGCACACCCCCTGCCCTCTCTATCAGGGCGGAGAGGGTGTAGCTGTTGACGTCGCGCACCTGGCCCGGGGCGGGGGCCGACTCCGGCGCGACCAGCTCATCGCCAGTCGACACGACGGCTACCCTGGGCCGCCTGGCGACCGGGACGCTGTCGATGCCCAGCGCCATGAGGCCGCCGACGTCCTGCGGCCTCACCTCATGGCCCGAGGGGAAGACCACGTCGCCGGCGCGGATGTCTTCGCCCACCTGAACGACGTTCTCGCCGGGGGCGACGGGCCGGAGCACCTCGATGCTCCTGTCGTCGACCGCCTGGGTGTGCTCGACCATGACAACGGCATCGGCTCCGAAGGCCAGCATCCCCCCCGTGTATGCCCCGGCGGCCTGTCCGGCAGCCAAGGTCTCGGAAGGCTGGACGCCCATGGCGACGTCGCCGACGACCTCCAGGAACGCCGGCAGGCTCTCGGTAGCGCCGAAGGTGTCGGTGGAACGGACCGAGTAGCCGTCCATGGTGGAGCGCGGGAAGGCGGGCAGGTCGGCGGCGGACAGGACCTCGGCGGCGGTCACACGGCCCAGGGCCTCGTACGCGGGGACGGTCTCGGCCTCGACTTGCGGCTCGATGCGGTCGAGCAGAACGCGAAGGGCCTGGCCCGGAGGCAGGACGTTAAAGAATTCAGGCATCGGCCCGCAGATCCAGAGGACGCCAGGCGCGCCCGGCTACAAGCCCAGGATGTTGCCCTGGGCGTCAACGTCCAGCTTGCGGGGGGAACCGGGAAGGCCGGGCAGGGTCATCATCGTTCCAGCAATAGGGTAGATGAAGCCCGCGCCCACGGACGCGCGGACATCGGAGACCTCGAAGGTGTACCCGGACGGGCGGCCCATGAGCCTGGGATTGTGGGATATGGACAGGTGCGTCTTGGCCATGCAGACCGGGAGGTTTCCCCAGCCGTTGTTGCGGAAGCGGCGGAGCATCGTCCGCGCCGACGGCGCCCACCTGACATCGTCCGCGCCGTATATCTTGGTAGCGAGGACCTTGACCTTCTCCTCGACCGGCGCGTCCTCTGGGAAGAGATAGGTCAGATTCGGCTCACCCTTCGCGGCTTCCACGACGGCCTCTGCGAGGTCAATGCCACCGGCGCCTCCCTCGGCAAAGACGCGGCTTTGTACGGCGGCCTGCGCGCCCGCCGCCTCCGCGCGGCGCTTCACGATGGCCGTCTCCTCCGGCGTGTCGGACGGGAACTCGTTGATGGCCGCCACTACCGGGAGGCCGTAGGAGCGGATGACGCCGATCAGGTGCTCGAGGTTCGCGCAGCCCTTCTCGACCGCCTCCGTGTTGGTATTGTCGAGGTCGCGGAACTTGACGCCGCCGTGGGACTTCATCGCCCGTACCGTGGTCACCATAACGACGGCGCTGGGCTCGAGGCCGTTGGCACGGGCCTTTATGTCGATGTACTTCTCGAAACCCAGGTCCGCGCCGAAGCCGGCCTCAGTCAGAACATAGTCGACGTAGCCGCGGGCAAGCCTGTCTCCAACCACTGAGCTGCACCCGTGGGCGATGTTCCCGAAGGGTCCGGTATGCACCACAACGGGCTGGCCCTCGGTCGTCTGCACCAGGTTGGGCTGTATGGAGTGGCGGAGGAGGGACATGAGGGAGCCGACGGCGTCGACGTCCTCGGCGGTCACGGGAGAGCGGTCCGCCCTTGCGCCCACGACGATCCGCTTCAGCCGCTCCCGGAGGTCTTCCAGGTCTGACGAGAGGGCGAGGACGGCCATTATCTCGGACGCGGTGACGATGTCGAAGCCGGTCTCGCGTACGGGGGCGTTGTTCTTGCCGCCGAGGCCGGAGATGATGGAGCGGAGGGCGCGGTCCTCCATGTCGGTGACCCTGCGCCACGTGATGTCTTCCTGGCGGAAGCCGTCGATCATGCCCCGCTGCGCGACGTTGTCGGTCAGCGCCGCCAGGAGGTTGTGGGCCGACGAGACAGCGTGGGCGTCGCCGGTGAAGTGGATGTTCACCTCGTCCTGCGGCTCGACTAGGGATTCGCCCCCGCCGGTGCCGCCGCCCTTTATGCCAAATATGGGGCCGAGCGACGGCTCCCTGAGGGTCGCCGCGGCCCTGTAGCCGAGCCTCCCCAACGCCTGAGTGAGCCCGACCGTGGTCGTCGTCTTCCCCTCCCCTGCCCTCGTCGGGGTTATGGCCGTGATGAGAATCATCTTGCCCTTGGGGCCGTCGTCCCGAATGGCGTCGAGGGAGAGCTTGGCCTTGTACTTCCCGTACGGGGAGACCTGGTCGGGGTCGATGCCCATCCAGTCCGCGATCTCAGTGATGGGTCTCATGGGTCCTCCTGGCAGGGGGCGGTCGTATGGCCCGAATTGTAGCATAGCCCGATGCGGGCGAATCGCGGGGCACGGGGCCTCGTTGCCAGCCGGCAGGCTGGTTGACTATGATGTAACCGCTATGACCGCGTCCCAAACGGACCTCCGCAGAGCCACCGCCGAGCTTCAGGGCATCGTCGGCGACATGTACGTCATTCACCGTCCCGAGGACCTGATCGTATTCGAGTACGACGGGTCCGTGGACAGGGCCATGCCCCAGCTGGTCGTCCTGCCGGCGTCGACGGAGGAGGTGTCGCGGGTGCTCGAGGTTGCCCACGGGTACGGCCTGCCGGTGGTCGCCAGGGGCGCGGGGACCGGACTCAGCGGCGGGGCCGTGGCCGAAGAGGGCGGCATAGTTCTCGCGCTTACGCGGATGAAGCGCATCCTGGAGATCGACACTGTGAACCAGGTCGCGGTCGTGGAGCCGGGGGTGGTGAACGTGGACGTCACCACTGCGGCGTCCGAGCACGGCCTCTACTACGCGCCCGACCCGTCCAGCCAGAGCGCGTGCACTATCGGCGGCAACATCGCCGAGAACTCCGGCGGGCCGCACTGCCTGGCCTACGGGGTCACGACGAACCACGTCCTCGGCATGGAGGTCGTGCTCGCCGACGGCTCCGTACACTGGCTGGGCGGCAGGACGAGGGAATCGCCCGGCTACGACCTGAGGGGCATCGTCATAGGGTCGGAGGGCACGCTTGCAGTGGCGACCAAGATCGTCGTGCGGCTGCTGAGGCAGCCCGAGGCCGTCCGCACGCTCCTGGCGGTGTACGAGGAGATCGGCCAGGCGAGCGCCGCGGTGTCCGGCATCATAGGGGCCGGCGTGGTGCCTGCGGCGATAGAGATGATGGACCGGCTCTGCATCAAGGCGGTGGAGCCGGCCGTCAACGCCGGCTATCCCGAGGGCGCCGGGGCGGTGCTGCTGGTCGAGGTGGACGGGCTGCGGGAGACGGTGGAGGAGGAGTCGGCGGAGATCGAGCGCATCTGCCGCAGCCACAACCCTATGGAGATAAGGACGGCGGCCGACGCGGACGAGCGCGCCCGCCTCTGGGCCGGAAGGAAGGGCGTCCTGGGCGCCCTGGGCAGGCTCGCGCCCAACTACTACCTGGTGGACGGCACTATCCCAAGGACGAAGCTGCCGGAGGTCCTCGCGAGCATCGAGGACATCTCGGCCGAGTACAGGCTGCCCATCGCAAACCTGCTGCACGCCGGGGACGGCAACCTGCACCCTTCGATCCTGTTCGACGAGCGGGACCCCGACGAGCTTGCCAGGGCGATGGCGGCCGGAGGCGACATACTGAAGCTGTGCGTGGACGCGGGCGGGGCGCTATCGGGCGAGCACGGTATCGGCCTGGAGAAGCAAGAGTACATGCCGCTGATGTTCAGCGACGACGACATGGAGGCTATGGCCCGTCTCAGCCCGGCGTTCGGGTCGGACGGGATGCTGAACCCAGGCAAGGTCTTCCCAACCGGAGCAGACCGCACCCACGTCTCCCACTCCGCGGCGGTGGCCCTGACCGGCGCCGGCGCCTACATCTAGCCCGCCATGACCTCAGGCCTGCAGGAGCAGCTACCCCAAGTACTCGAAGAGGCATCCGGCCTCGCCTACGAGATTGACGGGACATACCCGCGTTTCGTGTCCCGGCCCAGCGACGTGGAAGGGGTCAGCGAAACGATGCGCTTCGCTCACAAACAGGGGCTGGCCGTCGTGCCCTGGGGCGGCGGGACCCGGATGGAGCTCGGCAACGTACCGGGCAGGTACGACGTGGCGCTCGACATCACCGGCGTCAACCGGATGGTGGACCACACGCCGGGCGATCTGACAGCGACCGTAGAGGCGGGCACAACCGTCGCAGCCCTCCAGGAGTCACTGGGGCGCCACGGGCAGATACTGGCTATCGACCCCCCACTGCCGGAGAGGGCCACGCTGGGCGGCACGCTGGCGGTGGGCTGGAGCGGGCCGTTCAAGTGGCAGTACGGCAGCATCCGGGACACGGTGATTGGGATGAAGGTCGTCCAGGCCGACGGGACCGTCACGAAGA
The DNA here is from genome assembly GCA_965222445.1 of Dehalococcoidia bacterium. Taxonomy (GTDB): domain Bacteria; phylum Chloroflexota; class Dehalococcoidia; order Lucifugimonadales; family CAJWER01. The sequence goes on from CBDCTY010000002.1 coordinate 918,007, forward strand.
GCGGCGGCCAGGTGGTCAAGAACGTCAGTGGGTTCGACATGGCCAGGCTGCACATCGGCGCTCTCGGCACCCTGGGAGTGATCGCGGAGGTCTCGCTGAAGCTCACGCCGCGGCCAGCCGACAGGGTGACCGCGCTCGCGGGGTTCGACCGACCCTCGCAGTGTATCGGCGCCGCTCTCGGCATCTTCTCGAGCGGGCTAATGCCGCTGGCGGTCGCAGTGTACGACGCGCAGACCTGCGGAGCGATGGACATGGCGTACATGAGCGGTTCGTGGAGCCTGGCGGTGCTGCTGGGCGGAAGACCTCGGACGATAGAGCGCCAGTCGAGGGAGGTCGGCTCCATAGTCGAGCGCATGGGAACAAGGTCGCCTGAGATGCTGAGTGTGGACGAAGCAGCGCCGCTCTGGCGAGCGCTGAGCGACTTCGGATGGGACGAGCGTACGCCGTCTCTCGGGATTCGTGCGAGCGTTTTGCCGTCGGGCGTTGCGCCGCTCGTCGAGGGTCTGGCGCGGCTGGAGAGCAGCGAGGGCGTCGCTCCGACGATTGCGGCGCATCCGGCTCACGGCACGGTCCTTGCGTCGTGGCCGGGAGACGGTGAGGAGGGCCCGTTAGTCCTGGACACGCTGGGACATGCGCGCGCCCTGGCAGCCGAGGCCGGAGGCCACGCGGTCGTTGAGCGGGCGCCACTGGCCGTCAAGTCCGAGATAGACGTTTGGGGCGGCATCGGTGGGCCGGAGCGCGTGGGGCAGGGCCTGAAGCGCCAGTACGACCCTACCGGGATCCTGAACCCCGGGCGTTTCGTGGGACGCCTATGACAACACCTCCGACCGACCAAGGCCTGGCAGCAATGTTTGCAGGACCTGACGCCTCCGCCGAGTCCGACCTTTATAAGTGCGTCCACTGCGGCTTCTGCCTCCAGGCGTGCCCGACGTACGTCGAGACGGGGCTGGAGACGGAGTCTCCACGGGGCCGCATCGCGCTGATGAAGGCCGTCAACGAGGGGCGTATCCAGATAGGCCCAGCCGTCACGGGGCACTGGGACCTTTGCATCCAGTGCCGCGCCTGCGAGACGGCCTGCCCGTCGGGTGTGCCCTACGGCCGGCTCATCGAGGCGACGATGGCCCAGGTCGAGCGTCAACGCAGGCCGTCCATGATCGCTCGCGCCGCCTCCAGCCTGCTTCTGCGGCGCATACTGCCCCACCAGGGGCTGCTGAGCATGATGGTGTGGGGCCTGCGCATGTACAGGAGGCTCGGCATACAGGCGGCCGTCCGGAAGTCCGGCGTCCTGCGGCTCGTGTCGAAGAGCCTCGCCGACCTGGAGATGACGTCTCCCGAAGTCCAGTCGCGCGCGTTCAAGGCGAAGGGGCAGGTGATCCCCCCCGTCGGAGAGCGCAGGGCGAGGGTCGCACTGCTGTCGGGCTGCGTGATGCCGCTGGTACACGGGCCGCAGATGGACGCGGTGACGCGCGTACTGGCGCGCAACGGTTGCGAGGTGGTCGTCGCCTCCGGGCAGGGCTGCTGCGGGGCGATCCACTCTCACGTCGGCGACATAGAGATGGCCCGCGAGCTGGCGAGGCGCAACGTGGACGCCTTTCTCACAGAGCCCCTGGACGCGGTCGTAGTTGCGTCGGCTGGATGCGGCGCCAGGATGAAGGAGTACGGCCACCTGCTGGAGGACGACGAAGCCTACTCCGCAAGGGCGGCGTCACTCGGCGGCATGGTGAAGGACGTGCACGAGTTCCTGGCGAACCTGCCCCTCGTGCCGCCGGAGGGCGCGCTTCCATACCGGGTCACGTACCAGGACTCGTGCCACCTGTCCCACGCCCAGCGTATCACCGAAGCGCCGCGCCAGCTCCTCCGGGCGATTCCCGGGCTGGAGCTGGTCCCGATGGCCGACTCCACGAAGTGCTGCGGCGCCGGGGGGACGTACGCGATCACGCAGCGCGAGTTCTCGCTTCGGGTCCTGAGGTCGAAGATGGGCAACGTCGAGGCGACCGGGGCGGAGATCCTGGCCACGGCCAACCCCGGCTGCGTAATCCAGCTACAGCAGGGCGCGGCCCAGTTCGGCCCCGACGTGCAGGTGCGTTACGTCACCGACCTCCTGGACGAGGCCTACGCCGCGGGGAGTCAGGGAGTGGATTCATCGGGGCGCGCCAGCACGCCGACACGTGGACCTGGATGACGGCTATACGGTCATGGTGATCTGGCTGCCTTCAGAGCGGCGGACGCGCTGTGCGGGCTGGTACATGGACGGGTGCGGGGGAATGTCGAACGCGCGGCCTTCCAGGAGCTCGGCGATGGTGCGGAGCTGCATCCTGGGGTAGTCGCGCTGCCATATCTCCGAGTGGTAGAAGCCGGCGCTGGCGGCCTCGGCACGCATGTCTCGCGTCGGCTCCTCCAGGGTGATGAACAGACCCAGGTCCGCCTTCTCGCGCTCGACGGTCCCCTTCAGGTCACGGATGTACGGCGAGGAGACCCTGCCGCTCTTGACCTGGACGATGGCCTTCTTCGTCGCCCGGCGGGGACCGTCGATGAAGTGTACGACGCCGTCGATGCCCCTGTCCGCGCCCCTGCGCCCGCCCTGCTCGCGTGGCAGCGCCTCCAGCAGGGACATGGCCCAATACTGGAACTGGTAGCGGTCCTGCTCGGCCAGCGCCCGTGCGCTGCCGACATCCGCGGGCTCCCCAACGACCTCGTAGTCCGCGCCGGGGTGGAGGTCGAAGGCTGTCCTCAGGCGGCTCTTCATAAGGGCGACGGCCAGGTGTGTGACGTCGATGCCGATCCAGCGGCGCTTCAGCTTCTCTGCGGCCGCGACAGCGGTGCCGCATCCGCAGAAGGGGTCGAGCACCACGTCTCCCTCGTTGGAGGACGCCTCGATGATCCGCTCCAATAGAGCTTGCGGCTTCTGGGTGGGGTAGCCGAGACGTTCAGCTGCAGACGCCTGGAGATTCCCAATATCATCCCAAAGAGATTGGATCGGCACACCGCGCCCCTCGTCCAAGTAGTACTTTCGATTCGGGACAGCCCCTGGCTTCGTTTGCACGACGAGGTCTTGGTCGATCAGTTCCTGCATTCTCGCCTTTGAATATCGCCAGTGTTTGGTAACGCCCAATACTTCGTACTGAGGATTGCCTTTTGCTGCTCCACCTGGTCCGATCATGCTCACAAGCCGGTATCTTCGGCCTGTTCCTGGCTCAACATGCCGATAAGACTTATCAATGTAATTCTGCGAGTAGGGTCCGAAGGGTTGTCGAAACACGTAATCGTTGGTCTTGGTATAGAAGAGCAATGTATCTGTAGCTTGCCCCCACAGCTTACTGCCCTGGCCGAAATTGCCCTTCACGGTTGGAGTCCGCTTCCAAGTTACCTCGTTTCTGTAATTGGGCAAGCCGAACACCGCATCCATGACCAGTTTGAGGTAGTGACTGGCGGTAGGGTCACAGTGCAGGTAGATGGAGCCTGTGGGCTTGAGCACGCGGCGCAGCTCCACAAGTCGCGGGGTCATCATGACGAGGTACGCCATCATGGGGTTGCTGCCGATGAACTGGCGGAATGCGGAGATCATCTCCTTGACGTTGGCGGGCGTGCCGGGGTTGGTGATGATCTCCTGCTCGTAGGTGCGCTCGGCCTCCTGGGTCCACTCCCAGGTGTCGGTGAAGGCCCTGATCTGCGCGGGCGAGGCCTCGCCCGACTGCTCCTTGAACAGCACGTTGTAGTTGGCGTTGGAGTTGAAGGGCGGGTCGAGGTAGACGAGGTCGACGGACTCGTCGGGGAGGTGCTGCCTGAGGATGTCGAGGTTGTCGCCGTAGTACAGGGTGTTAGTCATGAGGGGACTCAGGTCAGGACTATAACACTGCTCGCTTGCAGGCGCCGCATCGGCTCAAGGCCTGCCCCGTACCGGTTGTGGGACCCATCGCGGATGGTGATGGCAGTCACGCCGTCCCCACCTGGCCCCTCTGCCTGAGGGCGTGGTCGGCGAGCACGAGCGCCATCATCGCCTCGACCATGGGAACGGCGCGCGGGAGCACGCAAGGGTCGTGGCGGCCCCGCCCCGCAAGGGTCGTGGGATTGCCGTCCACGTCGACGGTCTCCTGGGGCTGCATGATGGTGGCGACGGGCTTGAAGGCGGCCCGTATGACGATGTTCTCGCCTATGGATATGCCGCCCTGGACGCCTCCCGAGTAGTTCGTACGCGTCCTGATGCGGCCGCCCTCGTTGTAGAAGGGGTCGTTGTGCTGCGAGCCGGTCATCGTGATGCCCCCGAAGCCTGAGCCGATCTCGAACCCCTTGCACGCCGGGAGCGACATGACGCCCTTGGCCAGGTCCGCCTCCAGCTTGTCGAACACGGGCTCGCCCCAGCCCGGCGGCACTCCGCGGGCCACGGCCTCGACCGTGCCTCCGAGGGTATCGCCGCTCTTCCGGGCCTGCTCGATCCGCTCTATCATCCTCTGGGCTATGTCGGCGTCGGGGCAGCGGACTATGTTGGCCTCCACGTCGGCCCTTGTGACCGCGTCCGGGTCAATGTCGGCCCTGAGCTCCCAGACCTGCTTCACGTAGCCGACGATCTCGACTCCGTAGTCCCGGGCGAGCAGCTTGCTCGCTATCGCGGCGGCGGCGACCCGGCCGATGGTCTCCCTTGCGCTGGCCCTTCCGCCGCCCTTCCAGTTCCGAATGCCGTACTTGGCCTGGTAGGAGTAGTCGGCATGGGACGGGCGGAACTTGGTCCGCATGTGCTCGTAGTCTTTGCCGCGGGCGTCCTCGTTCCACACCCCGATCAGTATCGGCGTTCCGAGGGTGCGGCCCTCGAACACGCCGGAGAGAATCTCCGCCCTGTCGGACTCCCTGCGCTGGCTCACGATGCGGCTCTGGCCTGGGCGCCGCCTGTCCAGCTCGGGCTGGATGTCGTCGACGGACAGCTCGAGGCCGGGAGGACAGCCGTCGACCACCACGCCGACTGCGTCGCCGTGCGACTCTCCCCACGTCGTCACGCGGAACATATGGCCAAAGGTGTTGCCCACTTCCTCACCTCGCCCGCCGGTCGCTCCGAAACTATCTTATACCAATTTATTTTGAGCGCGCCGTAAAGCCGTCATTCCCGCGAAGAGCCTGCCCGTACTCGATACGGGGCGGGAACCCACTCCCTGGCCGCACATATACGGCGGCATCACGGTGACTTGGTATTAGTTCAGTAGGGGCAAACCCTTGTGGCTGCCCGATTGCACATCCTTGTCCTGGGCGCCCACAAGGGAACGCCCCTACCTACCAAACGTAACAGGCTCGGTCGCTCTGTCTGGAGTGTGGAGGGACCCGCCCTCGTGTTACAATATGATAGTTCACAATAGTACCATTGCCGCCAAGATCGGGCCCGGGTCGAACACCTGCGAACACCTTTCGCTTCGGCGAATGAGCGTGGATGCAGCCCGGGCCCCTTCTTTTGCTTGGGGCGCCGCAATCCGTTCGAAACGGGGCAGTCGAACGGGTTGTTAAGGGCGCGAGACGCATCGTAGGCTTGTCCCATCATGACTGCGGAATCCAGCGCGCTCGAAGGCATGAGTAACGCGGCCCCAAGCAAGCCCCTTCGCTCCGTTCGGAGAAGGCCTTCCGGCTGGCGGTACACGCTGCGCGCAACCCAGAGCCGGGACTTCACGCTGCTCTGGCTCAGCACGATGTCGATGGTGGCGGGCTACCAGATGCAGGGTATCGCCCAGGGCTACCTGGTGTACGAGATGACGCGCTCGGCCAAGATCCTCGGCCTCGTGAGCGGCATGGCCGCGGTGCCCGTGCTGTGCCTCGCGCTCATAGGAGGAGCATTCGCCGACAGGGTGCGCCCGAAGCGCCTGATCCAGCTAGGCCAGGCGTGCTCGACGGGCCTGGCCCTCTTCGTGGCATTCTCTATCGTCACGGAATCGGTCACGTGGGTGCATCTGGCCGCCGCCGCCCTGGCCCAGGGCGTTGCCTGGTCGTTCATGGGTCCGGCAAGGCAGGCCATGTTGCCTCACGTGCTCCCGCGCAACCGCATAGCGAACGGCATCGCCCTGATTTCCGCGGGTATGAGCGCGCCCGCCCTGGTGGCGCCCGCTGCCGCCGGCCTGCTGTACGCAGCCGTAGGCCCCAACGGCGTCTACTTCGTGGTCGCGGGCCTGGGGGTCCTGGCTGTGGCCCTGTCGACGTCGATCCGCGCCGACACGAAGCCGGAGGGCGGTCCAAGGAGCTCGGTCGCGGCGGACATTGCGCAGGGGCTGTCGTACATCTGGAACAAGGAGGTGGTCCGACTCCTGCTGCTGACCGGGTTCGTGTTTGTCTTCTTCTCGGGCCCCCTCCAGAGCCTGCTGCCAGTCCTCATCGTCGAGGTGTATCACCTCGAGTCCGAGGCGTTGGGCCTGCTGGTAAGCATGTCCGGCGTCGGCGCGCTCGTCGGGACGGTGGTAATAGCCGGGCTCCGGGAGGGCGGCCGCGGGAAGCTGTTCGTCGGCGCGGGGATGTTGTCAGGCGCCGTCATGGTGGCTATCGGCCTCATTCCCATATACGGGCTGGCCGTCGGGGTGATCGCTGCCGCGGGACTCGGCACCGCGGGGGTATGGTCGCTCAATCAGATACTGATAATGGGGCAGATCGAAGACCGGTACCGCGGCCGGGTCATGAGCATATTCATGATGAACTTCGGCCTGATGCCTTTTGCGGTCCTCCCGGCGGGGATCATCGCCGACCTTGTGGGACCGCAGCCGGTGCTCGCAGGACTCGGAGTGCTCATCATCATCTTCGCCGCGATTGTGCTTGTGAAGGGACGACGGCTCAGGACTCTGCGATAGCGCCCTGTAAAAGGGACTAAATTGGCAGCTTGGGCGCTGGGATCAGTTTGTGATCGGTGGTGTCGGGAATCAGCCCAAGCACTTGGAGCGTGGTAGCGCCGATCAAGTATTGGTCCCCTTCACCGAATACCACGCGGTTCGTAGCTTCCCTGCCCTCGATCGATAGGCGCGCTTCTCCAACCGGAAACTGCGTCTTTCTGCCGTCGGCAAGTGTGAATTCCATGCATTGTTCGGGCTGCACACCTATCCGCTCCCGCAGCACGGAGTCCGGTAGTACCGTGAATGTTGCGCCTGTGTCTACCAGGGCATCAACCCACTGAGTAGCTCCGCCGTTCCCGTCGCTCACGCCGATATGCGCAGCGATTGTGCCCATGTCCCGAATCTCCGCATTGCTGATACCGATAGGCTAACGTGCAAGGCGGACAGCGTCAATTCAGTATGGGCGGCCGCCATCGGTTTGCCAGCGGCGTGGTTAGTGGTAGACTGCGGTGGTGAACCCCAACGGACACTCCTCATCAGACACGCCCGATTCCGCTGGGGAGCGTTCTTCGGGGCCCCGCTCTACCGACTCCGATGCAGGCCAGCAGCCGCAGCGCCGATTCTCCTCACGGGGCACGTTCGCCTCCTTTTCCAGCCGCAACTACCTGCTCCTCTGGCTGGGCATGATATGCCTGATGGGCGGCGTGCAGATGCAGATGATCGCCCGGGGCTACTTGGTCTACGAGCTCACCGGGCGGCCCCTGCTGCTTGGGATCGTCAACGGAGGCTCCGCAATCCCCATCCTGCTGCTGTCGCTGTGGGGAGGCGCCATTGCGGACCGGATGGACCGGAAGAAGATTATCCAAGGCGGCCAGGCCCTCAACGTAGTCATAGCCCTTGTCGTTACTTTCCTGATTGCGAGCGGCCTCGTCAGTTGGGTGCACCTGCTGGTCGCTTCGATGATCCAGGGGGGGATGTGGTCGTTCATGATGCCCGCGCGCCAGGCGATCATCCCCGAGATCGTCGGCCAGAGGAACCTGACGAACGGCCTGGCGCTGAACGCGGCCGGCATGAGCGCGATGACCCTGGTGTCGCCGGCCATAGCCGGACTCCTGTACGAGCGCTTCGAGGCCCAGGGGGTCTACTACGTCATCACGACTCTGGGGTTCCTGGCGGTAGCGTCGACAAGCATGGTCCGTTACGACGGCAGCAGCACAGTCCGGTCGAACGTACCCATGCTGGCGGACATCAAAGAGGGTCTCCGCCTCATCGCCGGGCACGAGCTCGTGCTGATCCTGCTGATCATGGGGCTGACGACGACCCTGCTGGCGATGCCGTTCAGGTTCCTTATCCCCGTCTTCGTGGTCGAGTTATATGGCAGGGGGCCGGAAGAGCTGGGCCTCCTGGTGAGCATCATGGGGCTGGGGTCGCTGACGGGGGCCATGTTCATCGCCTCCCTCGGCAAGTGGAAGCGGGGGCTCCTGCTCATGGCGGGAAGCTTCATGTCGGGGACCGGCCTCCTACTGGTCTCGGTCTTCCCGTACTATGTGGCAGGCGCGGTCATCATGGTGCTCCTGGGACTTGGGGACGCCACGCGCCGCACGCTGAACCAGACGCTGATCCTCGAAGTGGTAGAGGACAGGTACCGGGGCCGGGTGATGAGCGTGTTCATGATGAACTTCGGGCTGATGCCGCTCGGCGTCCTGCCGGCGAGCCTCGCCATAGAGGCGTTCGGGGGACGGACGGCGGTGGGTTTCCTGGGCGTCTCCATGCTGGTCGTTGCTACCATAATCCTGCTGACGCAGAAGCGCCTCCGCGAGTTCGAGTAATGCCCGGCGGACCCCGCGCCAGTCAAGCCGCTTGCGCCGTGGGATCTGACAGGGCCTTTCCAAAGTCCGTTCGTGGTGAGCCTGTCGAACCACAATTGGGGCCTTCGACCCTTCGACAAGCTCAGGAGAGCCAAGCTCAGGCCGAACGGCAAGATACGACCCTATCTCAACAATGGAAAGGCCCTGGGGATCTGACCGCCTTGTAGCCCTTTCCTTACGAGAAGCATACAATGGCGTCGACCAATCACTTCCGACTCCAGCCAAGGAGGTAAACCACATGCCATACGCGGCGGATATCAGCAGAAACAACCCCGGCTGCTTCCTCTTCCTGATCGACCAGTCGGGTTCGATGGGCGGGGCGCTGGGCGGTCAGCCGGAGCTGCGAAAGATGGACGGCGCGGCCGATGCCGTGAACCGCATCCTCGACGCCATCTCACAGCGCTGCTCGCAGGGCATGGACGTTCGCGACTACTTCCACGCCGGGATTATCACGTACACGACGACCATCCCGGGAATGAACCCGGACGTGCAGTCCGCCCTCCCGGGGACCTCTCCTAAGAAACCCTTCCTCACCATCAGCCAGGTTGTCGACGCCGCCACCGTGGAGGACAGGCAGGTGAAGGAGCCGGACGGCGCGGGCGGCCTGGTGGAAGTAACCCGAAAGTTCCCGGTGTGGCTGCGCCCAGAAGCCAAGCGGGGTACGCCAATGTGCGCGGCGTTGTCCACGGTTTCCCAGGCGCTCCACGACTGGATAGCCGATCATCCGAACTCCTATCCCCCTATGGTGATCAGCGTCACCGACGGCGCCGCCGGGGACGGGAACCCGGTGCCCCTGGCCGAAGAGATCATGGCCATGGGAACCAACGACGGCAATGTGCTGATCTACAACGCGCATCTTTCGGAAATGTCCGCGATGCCGGTCCAGTACCCGTCCGACGAGAGCGAAGTGCCTCCCGACGAGTACGCGGCGCAAATGTTCCGCATGTCTTCGGAGTTTCCCGACCCGGTGGTGGACCTGGCCGTCGGCATGGGCCTGCCGGTCACCAAGGGTTCTCGCGGTTACGTCTACAATGCCGACATGGTGGCCCTGGTGCAGTTCCTGGACATCGGTACGCGCGCCGCTTCGGGCCTGCACTGATTGGTTGGAGGGTGAAGGTGGACCTTGGACCCCCCACAGAGTTCTGGCTGCCCAAGGCTGGCAACGACCCGGAGGAGTATGAGGACGCTTTCCGCGTCGCATACCCCCAGCGAGTCGGAGAGTCCGGCAGTGGTGTTGCGCGGATAGCCGTCTCCGACGGCGCCAGCGAGTCCGCCTTTGCCCGGGAGTGGGCGAATGCCCTGACCGATGCCTTCGTGACCCGGCCCCCGGAGCTATGCGGCCTGACCGAGGACTCGCTGAACGCGTGGCTGCTGCCGGCACAGGAGGCATGGCACTCGGGAGTACCCTGGGACCGCCTGCCCTGGCACGGAGAGGCCAAGGCGCGGGCAGGGGCTTTCGCTACCCTGTTGGGGCTAACCATCGAGGCTGCGCCGGACAGCTCCGGGCGGCTCTCCTGGAAGGCGTTGGCGGTGGGGGATAGCTGCCTTTTTGTCGTTCGCGACGACCGGCTGTGGTTGTCCTTCCCCCTGGAAGACGCCGCCCAGTTCGACAACACCCCCGCCCTGGTCTGCAGCAACCCTGATAACGCCGGGGATATGTGGAAAGGGGTACGCCAGGACAGCGGCGAGTGCGCGGCGGGCGACCTTATCATTCTCGCTACCGACGCCCTGGCCTGCTGGCTCCTCGCCCAGGACGCCGCCGGGGAGAAGCCGTGGGAAACCCTGCTGGCGTTGGACTCGGCGGAATGGGACGCTTGGATCGAAGAGCAACGCCGCGAGGGGCTGATGCGGAACGACGATACCACGTTGGTAATCATTGAGGTCGTCCAGGACAGCGAAGTGAAACGAGAGCCATGCCCTGGCCAGGGATAACCGACTTTAGCGAGGCTGTCCAGAATCCTCAGCTGTGCTTCAAGGGCACTGAGCTCGAAGCCGGGATGGTGTTAGCCAATCAGCGCGGCATGCCCCTGGTGTTCTCCGGCGCCTTCGCCTGCGTCTATTCCGTGGAGGTCGGGGGCAACAAGTTCGCGGTGCGCTGCTTCAGCCGCGAGGTGAAGGACCAGCAGACCCGCTACAACCAGCTGAGCGAGTACCTGATCAACGTCCTCCCCCCGTCCTTCGTGCACTTCGAGTTCCTGGAGCACGGGATCAGCCTGAAGGGCACCTGGTATCCGGTCGTCAGGATGGAGTGGGTGGAAGGAGAGTCGTTGAGCAGCTTCGTAGGCTCCCATCTCAACGACCCGGACGCCCTGCGACGAGTCGCGGCCCAGTGGCGCGGGGGGCCGGCCGCCAGCCTGCGCGGGCTGGGCATCGCCCACAATGACTTGCAGCACGGCAACGTGATGGTGCAGACAGACGGCAGAATCCGCCTGGTGGACTACGACGGCATGTTCCTGCCCAGATTTCGCGGGGAGCGAAGCCCGGAGCTGGGGCACAAGAACTTCCAGCACCCCCTCAGGACGGCGGAAGATTACGACGCCTACGTGGACAACTTCCCTTCGCTGGTCGTCTACCTCAGCCTGCTCGCCATAGCCTCAGACCCCGGCCTCTGGACCTTCTTCAACGACGACAACCTGATATTCACCAGGAACGACTACGCCGACCCCGGGATGTCCCCGCTCTTCAACCTACTGAAGAAGTCCCCCGACCAGACCGTGGCGAAACTGGCGGAGCGCCTGGAGGAGTGCTGCACACTTCCCGTGGAGAAGGTGCCGGACCTGGAGACCATCCTGCACGGCATCCCGCCCACCCCTGCGCCCTCGCCCTCAGCGGCGGCGGCGGCAGCTCCTTCGCTCTCAGCAGCGCCGAGCACCGCCGTACGGGGATACCGGCAGGCGCTCCAGGCTCGACAGCCGGCGCAGCCCGCCTCAACGGCGACACAATCCCATCCTCCCGCGCCGAAAGCCGCCAGTCCTGTACCGGCGGCGCAACCCGCTCCGGCGCCGACGACTCAAGCCGCCGCCAACCTCGCCCCGGTGGTCTCGCGCAGGGCCGCTCCCGGAGAGATCAGGAAGGTGCTGCTGGGAGTGACGGTCACGGTTGCGGCGGTCACCATGGCTTTCGCGGCGATGATGGTCTGGGCCATCTCGGTGCGAGGATGGTAGGACTAGTATCGATTCAAGGTAGTTTTGGCGAACGTCCAGCCCCCCGCCCCTCTGGGTTCCCGCCCCGTATCGAGTACGGGGCAGGCTTTTCGCGGGAATGACGGCAATCCGAGGGTTCTGTCATATTTAGATTGAAGCAGTACTAGGGCCCTCCGCCGGCCAGGAGCTGCGGAACGATTCCCAGGACCAGGACGATAACGCCTGTACTGGTGAATACGGCGGCCACGTCACCGAAGAAAAGGACCGAGCCGATCGTCCCGCCGACAACAAACGCCACCGAGAGCCTGTTGATCCAGCCGCAGCGCAGCTTGGCCCATCCCACCGCGTCGGCCCAACCGAACAGTGCGCCGCGGATCCCGCGCCCCCAAAGCAAGAGTGTTATGAGGGAGCACACCAGGAGTAGACCGCCGGCCTTCGAGATTACGTCCAGCGCCGACGTTATCCCCTGGACTTCGGACTCGTAGTCGATGAAGAAAATCTGGGAGACAAGGATACCGGGAAACGCGCCTGCGGCGAACACGACCAACCCGGCCGCCGCCGTGCCCAGCGCCAGCTTTCCCGACGGCCTCATCCTGCGGGTCAATATCGGCGCGCCGGCCAGTCCCAGCAGTTCGAGCACGAGGCTCACGCAGAACATGCTGATGCCGACGACAAGGTTGCAGCCGCCAAGTACCGCCAGGAGCTCGGTGCTCGTTTGGGGCTGGTGCGCGGGAAGAGCCTGCCGATCTTCAGGCGCTCCCAGGAGCTCTATGAGCGGCGTTATTGCCTGGGTGTGCAGGATACCTCCGACGAACGGACTCCCCACAATCATGAAGACACCGACCGCTATCACGCCCAGCGCCACCTTGTAGGCCACACCCCAGTCTGCGAGAGTATTGCGGATCCTCGGCAAGCTGGTTTGCGGGACGTTCGGGTAGGACATGTCCCCGCCTCCTGTCTCGATCCGGACTTTGGTCCTGGAAGGCCGGGGCTTAGCTCGACCGGCCCACGGCGGTCATCGCCGGTTGCCGCGGCCTCCTCTCCGTGAAGGCGGCACTTCTGACGACTGCTTCGGCTTCTGGGCCGCGTTTCGGCGCTGGAACAACCCGTATACCAGAAGAGCTACGCCGACCCAGAAGAGCACGATGCCCGGCGCCATGACTATGGCTCCGCCGGCCCCAAAGATAATCTGCAGGCCAACGGCGGGAGCAAGCAGGATTACCCCAATCGCCACCCCGGCCAGTCCCATCCTGTCCGTCCGGCGCCACGTGGCGGTCGCGGCCATGTACCTTTCGACAATGCGCCGCGCCGCGCCAATAACCGCAGCCCGCCGGCGGGCTTCCACAAACAGGACTGCCCCAAGCCCACCCAGGAGCAGCACTCCGCCCAGAGTCCTGATCACCGCACCGAAGCCCACGCCGCTCCCCTGCAGGAAGATCCCGGACGCAACCAGCATGATCCCAATAACCGCACCGGCCGACCCCAGAATGTCGGTCGGCCTCGACTCTTGGAACGCCGCGAGCAGCTTATCCGCGCCCATCTTCTTCAATAGGACATACCTGCTATCCTTCGCCCACTAGACGGGCTCCCGGTGACGTCCGACGAGTAACATACACTTTGTTCCACTGGGATTCAATCCCATGGTCCGCGCAAGGAGGTTGGAGATGATTCCTGAGTTTGTGCAGGGGTCTGGGCTTAGCGGAGTTCTCGCCGTCATTAGCCTGGCTGGATCCATATTTATCGCTGCCGGGATCGTCCACTTCGTCTTCTCCCTGCTGATCAAATACAGCCGGCGAGACGGCCTGGACGCCCTGGACACCAGGATTCTGAGGGCTTCCAGAGGTCCGGTCGTCCTGCTCCTTGTCTCGCTGGGGGTGTTCATGGCCTACCTGCTGATGACCCAGCTGGAGCACCCAACGTTCCACTTCTTCGACAGGCACGACCTGTGGGCGACCAGGGTGTGGCTGGTGGTCGTGATAGCGCTGGCCAGCTATCTCGGCTCTCACGTCATCCACGAGTTTGTCCGGTGGTACGTAGGGCGGATACCACAGCGGACAGCGAGCAGCATGAGTTACAGACTACTTGCACAGGCTCGTTGGATCATCCCCATAATCATCTACACCATCGGCGCGTTGACGGCCCTGGACATAGTCGGGATCGCCGTCACCCCCCTCATGGCTGGACTCGGTATTGGCGGCATCGCGGCCGCGCTCGCGCTGCAACCCGCCCTCAGCAACGTGTTCTCAGGGGTGTTCATGACGACCGAGGGCGAATTGAACCCGGGAGACTTCATCGAGCTCGAGGGTGGCCCGTCCGGGTTCGTGGTCGAGTTGAGCTGGCGCAGCACGAAGATAAGGGACAGGTTCAACAACCTCATAATGATACCCAACTCCAGGATGATGGAGAGCGTCATGACCAACTACTACAGCGAGTCGCAGGCCGTGACGGTCATCGTGCCGTGTGGGGTCAGCTACGAATCCGACCTCGAGCAGGTCGAGAAGGTGGCGATGGAAGTGGCAATCTGTGTGCGAGACGAAGTCGACGCCGCCATCGACGAATACGAACCTTTAGTAAGGTTCACCGCGTTTGGAGAGTCAAACATAGACTTCGAAGTCAGGATCCAAGCCGAAGACAGGCCAGGCACGCGTATCGTAAGGCACGAGCTGATAAAGCGGCTACGCACCAGGTTGGCCCGCGAGGGCATCGAGATAAACTACCCCGTCCGCAAGCTGCTTCTCCCGCAGTCCGAAAGCTCGGAAGGGTTGGAGAGCGTTCACACTTCGCAGCGCACACTCGAAGACGGTCCATAGGAGACTGCTACGCCGCAGAGGTTGTCCTGAACAGCGGAGTTAAGAGTATGGGACACTGGTGGGCCTACTCTATAGGGAATCACGGGCACGGCGTTGAGCCTCAAACTTGACGATTTGCAGTGACCTGAGCGGCCACCGGCCGGGGGATACGGCGGCGGAAGCTTCCATGAGTCGCCTGGGATGCCGCGGCTACGTGGTCGCTGAGATCGAAGGGTGTGTATGGTGACAGGCTCAAAGTAGCTTTCGGAAAAACGCGCGGATTCCTCATACCCAATACTTCTGTAAGAGGAGGCTGCTCTCCTCGTAGCTACGCCACCAGCTCATTATCCCCTATTGCTGCTCCATTCCTCAAAGTTCTCCATTAGAACCTTGCCAACGCCCCTCCTGGCACAGGTTGCTTGACCGTGATCTCCTCGACCCAGGCAATTCTGCCATTTGCATAGAACGTGTAGCGATCGAAGCCAAGGCAGTACCCGATGACCTCGCCATTGACCTCGGCAACGCTCAGATTCACTCCATCGGTCGAAATGATGTCGGTCAGCGCGATCTCAAACGCTGCCCTCTCAGATACGAAGGACGTAGCGAACTCTTTAGCGAGACCGAACAATGCATCGGCATCGTCCTCGGTCGCCTTCCTGATGGACATGGCAAATTGGCGCTCTACCATTTTGATCCACGGCACGTTCGACTGTGGCAAGTGCCACCTCTGGCGCATGCAGCTTAAAAATCGAGACTGAACCTTATTACGAAGGTTCTTGATTTCGTCAAGTCTGGTGGAGAGTGGGGGATTCGGGCCACCCGTAACGCAAGTCACTGCGGTCTTCGAGGGCTGATTCTCGGTCAAGCCGGCCCGGATTCCTCTCGGTCATGTTCTGTGTGAGCTGCGTGGGTTGTCGCGCTTTCCCATCCGATGCCCATAAGCGTCCTTCGCTGGTCCGCTCAGCCTCTTGGCGGCCCACTCGCCGCGGCCTCTTCATAGTCTAGGGTCGACCGGCTCGCTTTCTAGGGCGAGTACAGCGAAGGCGCACTCATGTACTCGGTAGAGAGGCTCTTGCTCGACAAAACGCCGGAGACCCTCTACGCCCAGTGCGAACTCCCGAAGCGCGAGCGACCGCTTCTTGGAGAGGCTGCGATTCCGCAGACGTTCCATGTTCTCCGGCAGGGTGTACTCCGGACCGTAGATAATGCGCAGGTATTCGACGCCTCGGCACTTCATGGCGGGCTGCACCAGACCACGCTTGCCGGTCGCAATGAAGGCCATAGGCTTCACTACCATGCCTTCCCCACCGTTGCCTGTTAGTTCGTCCCACCAACCAGTAGCCTCCATCTCATCCGGGGTGTCCAGCTGTACCACCCTATGTTTGGTAACCTGGAACAAAGCGGGATCGGCCTCGCACAAGCGCGCGGCCATGTCCATGTGCCACAGATTGTTCTTATCGGTGTGCAGTTGGCCCTCGCTCGCCAGCAGGTGGAATGGCGCGAGTCGGACATCGCCTAGCGAAGTCACCGGCCAGCAGTACCGGGCATAAGAGTCGCTGTAGAGTTGGGCGAGGCGCAGCCGCTCTTCAACTCTGAGCAGGCTGTCGCCGGTGTCAATACCACGAACCGCCGTCTGTCGAAAGACCGCTTCCGCGGCCTTGAGACTGGTCCGTGCCGCCAGGCCGACCGCCGCATACTGCTCTTGGATCAGCTCTTGAGCCTTGACGGACCACGGCATGATTTCACTGTCCAGCACCAACCAGTCGGTCCCCAGTTCAGCCCAAAGACCGGCTGCCGTAAGCGCCGCGCAGACGCGTTCCAGGAATTGGGCCTCAAGAGCGCGGTCTTTAAAGAACCTTCGTCCAGTCCGCGTGTAGCAGGCGCCGATACCTTCGCCGATTATGCCGAAGCGCCTCTCAATGGCTGCGGCGTCTTGCCCAACCACTACGACAGCCCGTGAACCCATGTGTTTTTCTTCGCAGACCAAGCTGGACACGCCGTTGTTGCGGTAGTAAGCGAACACCTCTGCTGGATGTTCGAGCAGGCCGGGGAGTCCTGATGTCTCGCACGGGGATATTGTGGGCGGGAGGTAGACCAGCCAGCGGGGGTCCAAGGCGAAACGGCTCATCACCTCTAGAGCTGCCGCCGCGTTCTCTTCCAGGACCGTAATGTTGCCCCGGAGCCGCGTCGCCACGATACGTTTCCCGAGCACGTCGTCGATGTCAAGGAGGTTCGCGGCGCGAGCCCCGGCTGGCGCCGCGGGTTCTTCAGACTGGGCTGCCTCGGGCAGAGGTCTCTCCGGCTCGTAGTAGACCCGTGCTGCCGGAACTGACACAAGCTCTTTTTCCGGGTATCGGAGCGCTGTCAGCTTGCCACCAAAGACACAGCCCGTATCGATGTTCATGGTGTTGTTCAGCCAGGCGGGTTCCATGACCGGGGTATGGCCGTAGACCACCGTCGCCCGACCACGATAGCTGGCCGCCCAGTTGACACGCACAGGGAGCCCGAAATCGTCCGTTTCTCCGGTGGTCTCGCCGTAGAGGCAGAAATCCCGAACACGCGTGGACGCCCGACCCTGGTACTCCGCCTTGATTCCCGCGTGGGCCACCACCAGGTCCCGATCGTCAAGTACATAGTGGCTTATCAGTCCGTCTAGGAACTCGGCCGCCCGCTGCCGGAACGCTGGCGACTCCATCTCCAGCTGTTCGAGCGACTCTGCCAGTCCATGGGATACCTGGACATTCCTGCCCTGGAGCTTCCGGTTGAGCTTGGACTCGTGGTTGCCGGCGACGCAGAGCGCCACGCCGTCCGCCACCATGGTCATCACGAGTTTGAGTACTTTGGCAACGCCCGGGCCGCGGTCTACGAGATCGCCAAGGAATACGACCTTGCGCCCGTTTGGATGGGTAACCGAAAAGCCAGTTCCCCCGTCAGCGTCAGCACGGGTCTCCACCTCGTACCCCAGATGCTCGAGGAGGATGACGAGTTCATCGAAACACCCGTGAACGTCGCCGATGATGTCAAACGGCCCGTGCTCGTGCTGGAGGTTGGTCCACAACGGTACGCGCTCAATGGTGACCGCCTCCACCTCTTCAGGGGAGTTGAGCACGAACACGTACCGGAAGCCCTCGCGTTTCAGCCCGCGCAGCGACCGCCTGAGCTGTTCCGCCTGCTGACGCACAACCCGCGAACCAAACGACCGTTCGGGACGCCCTTTGTTGCGGGCCAGGCATAGAGCCCTCGGCATGTTCAGTACGATTGCCACCGGCAGGCAGTCATTTTCCCTGGCGAGCGCCACCAGGGACTTACGCGCCTGTGTCTGAACGCTGGTAGCGTCAATGACGGTGAGGCGTCCAGCTCGCAGGCGTGTGGCCGCAATGAAGTTGAGCACTGCAAAGGCGTCGGGCGTTGCGGCCTGGTCGGTGGCGTCATCCGCTACCATCGCTCGACAGACGTCCGAAGACACCACTTCGGTGGGCTTGAAGTGGCTGGCGGCGAAAGAGGACTTCCCCGATCCTGTGGGGCCAATGAGCGCCACAAGACATAGCTCAGGAATGGCGATCTTCATCGGGTGAAGACACCCATCTGGGTTGGCGTGCCGTAAGTGAGATGTTCAGGGCCGATGCCCTGGAAACGCACATCGTACTTGCGGCGGTCAGCCACATGGCGCGCCCAATCCTGGAATTGCTCCCGCGTCCACTCAAATCGGTGGTCCCTATGCCTGAAGGCTCCAGGGGGTAGCCCGTCGAACAGCGTGTTGTACTCCGCGTTTGGCGTCGTAATGAGGACCGCACTCGGCCTCGCGGTCCCGAATACGACCTCCTCGAACGCGTCAAGCCGTGGCGTGTCTATGTGCTCGATTACCTCCATTGCTATCGCGGCGTCATAGCCGGACAGACGCTTATCTCTGTATGTGAGGGATCCGTGCAGCAGGGTGATTCGCTCACGCTGCGCCATGGGCAGAGTATCGAGGCGCAAACGCTTGCGCGCTGTTTCCAACGCCCGGTGCGAGACATCGAGTCCAGTTATCGACCGAATCGAAGGGTCCTCGAGCAAACCTCTAATCAGTCTCCCCTCGCCACAACCGAGGTCAAGCACCTTGGCAACGCCAATGTTGCGGAGCGTGGCAAGCACTGCTTGTGTACGCTGCTCACCCAATCGAAGGGGGGCTTCAAGTTGCTCCTCTTCCTGTCCGCGCTGTGTGGTAGTGGTACTTGGGTCAGCCGCCCCGGCGTCAAGCAGTTGGACCAGCGCTTGGTCAACAAGGCTGCGCTGATGCTTCAGGTATCGGCCCGAGATGAGGTCCCGCTGCGGATGGCTGCTCAACCATCCCTCGCCGAAGCGCAGCAGCTTGGCTACCTCGTCGTCGCCGACCCAGTAATGCTTGTCGTCGTCCAGTACTGGCAGAAGCACGTACAGGTGCGCCAGTAGGTCCCGGAGCCGAGTCTCCGACGTGAGGCGCACGCTGAAGTACGGGCTGGCGCCCCACTCGGGAAAGCGCCCATCCAGTGGGTGTCCCTGAATTTCAACGGTGTAGCCGAGAGGCTCAAACAAGCTCCGGATGAGGTCCGCTCCCTCTCTGGAGGGTACTACTTCGATCCGGGCCTCAAGCGGAATGGCCGACTCCGCTAGCTCCGGGCGTTCCTGGCTCTTGCCGGCAAGCGCGCTACCGAATACGGAGGCAATCGCCACGCTCAAGTGGGATGATGCGACGTAGGGGCGGTCGTTCACGAATTGCTGAAGCCAGCCGCCGGTACTGGGCGCGCCGGGCTTCGGGCGTACCAGACCTATCGGATCGATGACCAGGAAGAGCGCTACCGTGCAGCGGCCGCACTCCGCCTCGGGGTAGAAAACATCAGCCCGCCCGAACGGAAGCGTGAACGACTGAAACCGACCGGGGTTCTTATGCACCAGGAACCCAAGGTCGGTTGCAGGCTGATGCGTTGTAGAGATGGTGAGCAGCATAGCGCAAATGGTAGGGCGGACGCGCCTGGCTTTCAAGGTCAGCGCTATCCTGGACAGGAGCGGAGAGCCGTCAGGTGCTGCGAAGGCGGGCGTCCGTAACAGGCTAATGCGCCTGACTCCCCAGGGGGAATTATTGGTGGGCCGGACTGGGCGAAGTAAAGAACCGAGGCCCCTCGCTGGTTGCCCCGTCCGAGGGCATAGGGATGGTCGACCCCGCTCTGGTGGATGAGATCTGGGAAATGGGGGGGGGGGGGCTGGAACATAACCACGGAGCAATGACGACGGCCTATGCGTTATTGGGCGCATTATACCAATTAGGTGTGATGCCGCCATATATCCATGAACCTGGTTGCTATGCCCTTCGACAGGATCAGTGCAGGTTTACGGCAGTGACCGGGGAAGGCGGGTTACAAACCCGCCGCTACGATTTGAATTGACGGCGTAGTCACAATGAATTGGCATAATACAAATGTCAACACAGCCTAGATTCTTCACTCCGCTTCGCTGCGTTCAGAATGACATGAATCCAAAATGTCAACACAGCCTATATACCCGGATTCCCCACCTCCGTCGTTCCCGCGACGGGAGACCTTAGCACAACCGTCGTTCCCGCGGAGAGCCTGCCCCCGAGCAGTCGGGGGCGGGGACCCATCCCCGGCGGGGTGTGCGCCCATGACCACGAAAGGCGGTCTGTCGCGCCATCCGTCCGAATTATACCAATTCATGTTGAGCGCACCGTAAAGCCGTCATTCCCGCGAAGGCGGGAATCCACTCCCCGGCCACACATATACGGCGGCATCACGGTGACTTGGTATAACTCTCCCCCCTCTGCGCCCGGAGCCTGTCCTGAGCTTGGCTCCCCTGAGCCTGGCTCTCCTGAGCGGGTCGAAGGGCCGAAGAGCGCCCTCTGCGGTGAAATCTCCGTCTTGACAAACCCCCATCTCGCCCTCATAATAGAACGTATGTCTGATACAGCCACACAGACCGCAGTACCAACAACAGAAGAGCGGAAGCCGCCCACCCTCGCCGACATCGTCCGCGAGAAGAC
Organism: Dehalococcoidia bacterium; assembly: GCA_965222445.1. Taxonomy (GTDB): domain Bacteria; phylum Chloroflexota; class Dehalococcoidia; order Lucifugimonadales; family CAJWER01. The sequence continues at coordinate 938,608 of CBDCTY010000002.1, forward strand.
CGACGACGGCAAGCGCATCATCGACTTCTTCCTCGACGTCATGGAGGACAGGATCGAAGGCGCTGAGCTATGCCACAGGATCGACGCCGCAAAGCAGCTCGAAAAGCATAAGTCCAAGGCCGCCGCCAAGTTCCTTGCAAAGTACCGCGGCGTCTCATGCGGTCACTCCACCGGTGGACGCCCCGACCCCGCCGACCCCTGCTCCTCCGCGGAGAGGAGCCTGGTGGCCGTGACCCTGAACGCCCCGGCCACCCTTACGCAAGACTTCCTCACTGTGCTCTCTGGGATAGATGAATTCCTCATGGCCAGGCTCATCCGAGCCCAGACGGCCGACGGCGTCACCGTCATCGAGTTCCTCGACGACGTAATGCAGGACAGGAACGACGGCTTCAAGACCCACCACAGGATCGCCGCCGCCAAGGAGCTCATCGTACACATCGTCCGCGACGAGGCACCCGAACCCGTCCCCAGTAAAAAGCCCGCCTCCGTTCACCCTGAGCTTGTCGAAGGGCCGGAAGCCGCCGAGGCAAGGTCCGCCTCCGTTCGTCCTGAGCCCCGCCAAATCGTCGTTCCCGCGGAGGCGGGAACCCATCCCCGGCTTCGCCACGCCCGTCCCGAGCCCGTCGAACCCGCCCAGGACCACAGGGTCCGACGGCCCCGGAGACGACGCACCCGAACACAGCGGCGCCGGGACGGAAACGCCAGGGCCGCCATCCTCGGCAAGGGGTCCGAGCGAAACAAGGAGGAAAAGCAGGACAAGCCCGCCCCCGCCGAGCTCACCATCGCCGAGCGTAGAATCAAGGAGAAGCTCGAACGGCACTGGCACGAGCCGGACCCCTGGGCCGGACCCATCGACTCCACACACCCCGGCCGCTCACCCCCCTGGTGACCGCCACCCGACTACACAACTTATACCATTTCGTTTTGAGCGCGCCGTAAAGCCGTCATTCCCGCGAAGAGCCTGCCCCGTACTCGATACGGGGCGGGAACCCACTCCCTGGCCGCACATATACGGCGGCATCACGGTGACTTGGTATTAGATCCCAGTTCCCTCATCCCAGCTTCTCTACTGCTCCATGTTGATGACGATGTTGTCCGGGCCGCGGGCGAGGAACTGTTCCGACGGCTCGTCGTAGGGGTTTTCCTCGATGTGCCATAGGTGGGCAGGCACGAAGAGGTAGTCACCCGGGCCGGCCTCCACCCACTCGTCGAAGTTCTCGCCGTAGTAGACGCGGACGTGGCCCGATATGACGTATGCTGCGGTCTCGGCCTCCCCGTGCTGGTGCGGCGGGCCCTTGTGGTTGGGAGCGGAGGTTACGGTGCCGAACCATATCTTGCTGGCGCCGACTGCTGCGGCGTCAATAGCGGGGCGGCGCTCCAACCCAGGGGTCTGAGCCGTGTCGCTCGGCGGCCGAGTGCCGTGCACCACCATGGGGACCTTGGGATCCGTCTGCGTTGCCATAGTCCGGCCTCCTCAATTGTGCGCCACGGCCGAAGTGCTCCGGTGGTCCGCATCCGGCGGGAGCCGCCGCTGAGTGAGAAGCATAAGCCCCTAGTTCTTGCAAGTCCACAAGCAGTACTGGCGGGAATTCTCAACGCGGGCGGGTGATGTGAATCTGCGGGTCTCAACGGCCCTCTGGCACTTCGGCCCCGCACTTGAGCGTTGTGAAGAAGGGATGGATTCCCGCCCCCGACTTCTCGGGGGCAGGCTCTGCGCGGGAATGACGGCTTGGATCGGTGTAAAAGACACCCTGCCTCGCCAAATGTCGCTACGGGCAGTGCCCAAGTCGTCGTCACCGCTGACGAGGCGGCTACGTTAGCGACAAGCTGGACCAACCTGCCATCACGGCCATGGGGAGATGGTCTGCTTGCCGAGTTGGGGCCAGGCGGCGGGCGCGCCGGCTTTCTCTAGGCGCTGCTCGATGGGCAGACTCTCATCCCAGCGGTACGCGATGAAGCGCATGCCGTTGGTCCCGCCCGACTCCTCAGATGCGAGCCAGACAACCGGCGCCTGCATCACCTCGGGTCGAATGAGCGATTCCCGATCGTACACTACGTCCTGGGGAATGATGTTGGTGTCGGTCGTACCGCCGGGGACGAGTACGTTGGCCGTAACCCCAGTGCCCTCCAGTTCCTGGGCCATGAGGGCGACGAGGGCCTCGTGGCTGGCCTTGGACGGGCCGTAGGGACACAGTCCCGCCCGATACATGGAGTCGACGCTGGTCGTGACGCCTATGATTCGACCCCATCTCTGGGCGAGCATGTGGCCCACGGCCGCCCGTGCCATGTAGAAAGGCCCACTGGAGTTGACCGCCACAATCGTGCTCCACGTCTCGGGTGTGATGTCCCAGAAGCTGGTCCGGTCGCCGGAGCCTCGCGCCGAGGGGTTCATCATCCCCGCGTTGTTGACCAGGACATGAAGGCCTCCGAGACCAGCCATCGTCCTGCGGACCGCTTCCTCCGCACTATCGGGGTCCGAGACGTCGCAGACGAGTGCCAAGACGCAGTCGTGACCGCCAACAGTTCGGACTTCGTTGGCGGTCTGCTCGAGCCAGGCTTCGTCGACGTCCAGCATTGCGACCCTGGCCCCAGCCCGCACCAGGGCCAGGGTCATGGCGCGCCCCAAGCCGATGGGACTGCCGGCGCCGGTCACGATCGCGACTTTCCCGGCTAGCGGCCTGTCTTGCATCTCGCCTTTCTCGAATTCATCTGTTGTATCAAGGCCTGCCTGGCCATTGGCGATGTTCTGCCTCGAGCATGTGAGGGCATTACCGGAATCGACGTCGACGAGTCTACCTCAAAGTAAGGGGGCTCGATTTCGCAGGTTTGTTGGGCAGGCCGCCTGAGCCTTGAATCGGGCGCGGAATCAAAATGCTGGTGACCCGCCTCGGACTTGAACCGAGAACCTACTGATTAAGAGTCAGTTGCTCTGCCAAATTGAGCTAGCGGGCCAGAAGAGGGGAAGCGGCTCATCGGGTTTGGAGGCCGCTTCTCAGCTACGCAATTGTAGGCGGAGGGCCGCAGCAACGTCAAGACATCGTACTCGCTCCGGGGCGGGTTCGAGTCGTCCGGGCGTCGTGGACACTCTACCGGGCCGAGCCTATAATGGACTCTCCAATATGGGCCGGCCCACGAGCGGGGCGTCTTCGTTCGGTGTGAACAGCGGGCCCGACAGCCCCAATCAGGAGGCCGCATGACCGCCAGCGAGCTGCCCCGGTCGGAAGTCCCCGTCGTCCCGCCCCGCATACTGCTGGGCCCCGGGCCGAGCACCGCGCACCCCCGCGTCCTGCAGGCCATGATGACGCCTATGATCGGGTATCTCGACCCCGATTTCGTCAAGATCTTGGACGAGGTGTCAGAGCTGCTGAGGCGCGTATTCGAGACGGAGGACGGGCTGACGCTGTCCGTTTCAGGGACGGGCTCCGCTGGGATGGAGGTTGGGATCAACAGCCTGCTGGAGCCTGGCGACACGGTGATCATGTGCGTCTGCGGCTTCTTCGGACAGCGGATGATGGACATGGCGGAGCGTATCGGCGCGAACGTGGTCGTGCTCGAGAGCGAGTGGGGCAAGCCGTTCCCAGCGGAGATGCTGGAGTCGGAGCTCAGGAATCACGAGCGTGTGAAGCTGGTCACTATCGTTCACGCGGAGACGTCCACCGGCGTGCTGCAGCCGCTCCGCGACGTTTCGGCGCTGGCGATGGAGCACGAGGCGCTGTTTATGGTCGACGCGGTGACCTCGCTGGGGGGCAACAGGGTCGAGTTCGACGACGTGGGCATCGACTACTGCTACTCGGCTTCCCAGAAATGCCTGGCGTGTCCGCCGGGCATGGCGCCCGTTGCCGTGAGTGAACGGGCGCTGGACACAGTGAAGTCCCGGCGGCAGAAGCCGACCTCGTGGTACCTCGACCTGGGGCTGATCGCCAACTACTGGGGTCCTGAGCACGTCTATCACCACACGGCGCCGGTCAGCAACATAGTCGGCCTGCGCGAGGCGCTGCGAATCGTCCTGGAGGAGGGCTTGGACGCGAGGGGGGCAAGGCACAGCCGCAACGCTCAGGCGCTCCGGAAGGGGCTGGAGGCGCTCGGCCTCGAGCTCGTGGTCGACCAGGAGCACAGTCTGGACCAGATCACTCCCGTGTGGATACCTGCCGGCGTCGACGACCTGGAGGTCAGGCAGACGCTGCTGCGCAGGTACACGATCGAGATCGGTCGGGGCCTGGGCGACTTCGCCGGCAGGGTGTGGCGCATCGGGCTTATGGGCGAGTCGAGCAGGGCGCACAACGTGCTGGCCTTCCTGTCCGCGATGGAGGAGATCCTGCCGGGAGTGGGCTACGAGGTCGCACAGGGCGCCGGAGTCGCCGCCGCCAGCAAGTTTCTCGCGACAGAAGCGTGACATGCGACACATCCCCGTCGTCTTTCCGCTCTCGTTCGCGGTGATACTCGTCGTCATCTTCTTCACCAGCGCCTTCGCCATCGCCGACGGCGCGGTCGCCAAGGCAGGCCAGCCGGCCAAAGCCGACGCGGACTACGAGTGGTACGAGTCGACGGCGATCTTGGTCTGCCCGCTGCACTGAGTCCAAAGCGTTCCTGGAGAACTCAATGACCCGATTCGATGGCAGAGTGGCTATTGTGACGGGAGCCGGCACGGGCATCGGCCGTGCGATTGCGTCGCGCCTGGGAAGCGAGGGCGCCCGGATCGCGCTGGTCGATTTCGACAGCGAGCTGGCCGAGGGGGCAGCCGGTAAGCTGAGGAGCGGGGGCACCGATGTCATGACCGTGATCGGGGACGTGGGGGAAGCGGAGACCGCGAAGCGCGCCGTCGAGGGAGCCATGAGCGAGTGGGGGCGGATCGACGTGCTTGTGAACAACGCGGGCATCGGAGGCGACGTAGGCAATATCTGGGAGCTGCCGGTCGAGGAGATGGACAGGGTTTACAGGACGAACCTGAGAGGCGTTTTCCTCTTCACCCACTACGCCATCCCGCCCATGCTCGAAAGGGACTACGGGCGCATCGTGAACATAGCCTCGATCGCAGGCAAGGAGGGGAACCCTCGCATGGTGCCCTACTCGTCCACCAAGGCAGCGGTCATCGGCCTGACCAAGTCCGTGGGCAAGGAGCTGGCCCGGACGGGCATCAGAGTCAACTGCGTGACGCCCGCGGTCGTCCGTACGCGGATCCTCGAGCAGCTCACCGACGAACAGGTCGGCTACATGGTCGAACGAATACCCATGGGCCGGACGGGAGACGCCAGCGAGGTCGCCGCGCTGGTGGCCTGGCTCTCGTCGGAGGAGTGCTCGTTCAGCACGGGCGCGGTCTTCGACGTCAGCGGCGGCCGCGCGACATACTGACCGGAGGCGCTATATGATCATCGACTCTCATGCCCACGCGTTCCCGCCGCTGGGCGGGCCTTCCGGGTTCGTGTCGCAGGCGCGTCACGCCATGTACACGCAGCACGGTCTGGCGTACCATCACCAGCCCGTTCGCCGTCTGGCGGACCACACGCCCGTAGGCCGACAGACCCTGTGCAATGGCGAGGACGTGACCATGGGCGGGCTGGCCGACGTGGACTTTCGCGGGGGTGGGTTCGGCCGGCTCGCGTGGACCGCAGCCGGGGGCGATGACTGCTACCTGCAGTACCTGCCGCCGACGCTGGTCAACCTGTCGGCGCCGCCAGAGCTGATGATCGCGCAGATGGACTACGTGGGCGTCGACAGGGCCGTGCTGCAGACGGGGCACCTGTACGGCAGGCTGAACGGGTACCTGGCGGACGCGGTCCGGAGGTTCCCGGACCGGTTCTGGGGCCTCGCGATGATCGACGAGTGGCGGGCCGACTCGCCGGCGCAGCTCCGGACGCTGGAGAAGGCTATCGGCGGCCTTGGTCTGCACGGCCTGTGGTTCCAGACGAGCGCGCTGGAGCAGCACGGGCGCGCCGAGACGGTGGACGACGCGGCCTTCCAGCCGTTCTGGGACCGCGTCCGCGACATGGGGATACCGGTGTACCTGAACGTGACCGCCGCCGGTCCGGGTCCCGAGCCGTACCTGAGGCAGCTGGCATCGCTGGAGCGCTGGCTACAGAGGTACACGGACATTCCCGTCGTCTACCCCCACGGCCTGTCGCTCTACAGGTTCATGCGGGACGGCGAGATCTCGATACCGGACGAGGCGTGGCGGCCGCTCACGGCTCCCAACCTGGTGGCCGAGATACTGATCCCGATATTCCAGGGCGCGATCTGGGAGTATCCCTACGTCGAGGCGCAGCCGATCATACGCGAGTACTACAAACGGCTGGGACCCGATAGGTTGGCCTGGGCCTCTGACATGCCCAACGTGGAGCGGCACTGCACCTACAGGCAGTCGCTCGACTACCTGCGCCTGCACTGCGACTTCATACCGCCGGACGACATGGCGAAGATATGCGGAGGCAATATCGCCCGGGTGTTTGGGGCCAGGTAGGATCAGGGGCGCTATAATCCTTTGTACAGCATAGGGGTGATTCAGCGGTGGGAACGTTCAGCGTAGTAATCGAAATCGGCGACTTGGCTGGGGAGAGATTCGAGGAAGTGGACGCCCTGGTGGACACGGGTGCAACCACGACCGTGATTCCCGGCTCTGCGCTCAGGCGGCTCGGCATAGCCCCGACCAAGCGGGAGATGTTCGAGTATGCCGGGGGCCAGAGAGTCGAACTGGACATGGCCGAGGCCAAGGCTCGTGTGGCAGGGCGAGAGACCACCACCTGGGTCATATTTGGCAAGGAAGGGACTACGGCACTGCTCGGGGCCTACACGTTGGAAGGCGTGTTCCTCGGGGTGGACCCCTACGGCCAGAAGCTCATACCCGTGCAGGGGCTGCTGAAGTAGGGATCCTAACGACGAGGCCAATCCCTCTTGATGCGATCAGCTAGGTCGGAAAGTTTCTCGTTACTCCACCGATAGCCGCTTAGGTGGTGGAAACCTACTAGCTCAACCTCTTTTCCCCCCAGCACCCCAAGCTGACCTTCGACTTTCCTGTAGTATATTTGCTGGCCGGTTGCTGGTGGAGGAGAAGCACGGTCTATCTCCCTGACATCTCTGAGGTGAGACTGGAGGTAACGGAATACGTCCATACCGTTTGCCAACACCAAGTCAGGGTCAACAATCCCAAGGATCCGCCACAAGTACGGTCTGCACTTTTCTCGATTCCCTTTTGTCGTGCGACCGGATGGCTGCCCAGGGGAGCGGAAAAAGCTCACGTTGGTCACGGGCATGCCACGCAACAACATCACCCCTCTTTTCCCAAAAGCATCAGCGAATAGATTGCGCATCTTTACAGCCAGCAGATAGTCTTCATCTACGAAGTCATGCTCTCCATCTTCGTACTCCTCTTTGTAGTTTGCCACAGTCATGGGGTCCTCTGGATCTCCTCCTGGGCTATCTCCAACCATGAGGACATTTGAAGGTTTCAGTGGCGAATAAGCCACCTTAAAGAGGTTCCGATCAGTCAACCCAAAATCCCTTTCGAAATCCTTGATTACTCGCTCAGCAGTCTCATTCTGTTGATACAATCGCCCACTCCTCTGATAATGATTGTCCCCACCACACGGACCTCGTTGATCCATCTGTGGCTTCATGCAGTTACACGGCCACCCGCACCTCGTTAGTGGACGCGGTGTCGATCAATGAGGCACGTACCTCGGCGGGCATCTGGTATCCGCGCTCGATGTACACCTCTATGGACGCGGTTGCCACGCTCTGAAGGATGTCGAGTGCGGCTTCCGGGGTGTCGCCCCATGCCCTGCATCCAGGGATTGCGCGAATCTCAGCCTTGTACTTGTGCTCGGTTTCCTCGGAGGGCTCGTGCATGATGTATCGGAACTTGTAGTGCTTCATGCTTTCGTCCTTTCGACGGGAGCCGGGGTTTCAAACCCGCCCCTACGGGGTGGTTCATAGCAGTTACGGTGCTAGGGGCTCTTTGGAGTCAGCTCCTGGCGGGTCTCGGCTTGGGATTCGATTTTGGACCAGTCGTAGAGCATGGGGAGCGTCTCGCCCTCGGCCCAGATTGGTGTCTGGTCGGCGTAGTGGGGGCTGCTGGGGTGGCCCGAGGAGCCCAGCGGGGTGATCCACCGCGAGTTGTCCCAGTCGCTCAGGTCGAAGATGTAGCGGGCGACCGACATCCCCATCGCGGTGAAGGGCTCGGACTGGGAGTATGAGCCCGCGTGAGGGGTGTCGCCGTCGCCGTCCATCGGGACCCGCGGGGGGTCCAGGAGCGGTGCGAGCTTGGGGAAGGCGCTCGACAGCGTATGCCTGGGACGCGTCGAGTGGACGCGCCCCCACTGCCACGAGTCCATGTCATCGCCCAGGGTAACCCTCAGCCACGTCACGCCCTTGGATAGCGCCTCGGCAGCAGCCGAGCTCCAGGACGCGCCTTCGGGGAGTACGCCGTCGTCGCCGTTGGCGGCGGCGGTCACGAACTTGGCGCGCATCTGGGCGACGTGCATGGGTGCGCCCCGCCCCGTCGCCGAGAGGGCCTCGCCGACCAGGGGCCCGAGGTGGTGCTCCAGCAGGGCCCACTCGAGCTCACGCCGAAACGCGCTGTAGATGGTGGGAGCTACGGCGTCCCGGTCCATCGAGCCGTCCCACCCGTCCAATATGGCGAGGGCCTGAGCCGAGGCCTCGTCGAGGGGCTCCACGTCCCGGAGAAGCTTCGAGTAGGTCTGGGCGGGTATGGAGGTGATCTCGGCGTGTATCCCAGCCATGTCCTCGACGGTCGCCCCGTCGAGCTCCTCGATCCTGTCCTTGATGCGGCGGGCCCTGTACTCCGGCGCGAAGTGGAGCGCGATGTAGTGGGGGTAGTCGTCGGGCGCGATCCTGTTGTTCGCCGTGACTATGTAGCCTGTGTCGGGGTTCCTGGACCGCACCAGCTCCTCGAAGGGGACGAAGCCTTCCCACTCGTACTCCCCCGACCAGCCCGGCACCGGCAGCCACCCGTTGAGGGCCGGCCGGACCGGCAGGCGGCCCCTGTTCAGGTACTCCATGTCGCCGTTCACGTCCGCGAATACGAAGTTGTTGCAGGGGTCCACCCAGCCGCGCATCGCCTCGTCCATGTCGTCGACGGACCTGGAGCGCAGCATGAGCGGCAGACACTCCGCCCACGCATTCGGCCCGGCGGTGGACGTCTGCTTGCTGGCAATCCCGTATCCCGGAGGACCTCCCAGGATGATCGGCCCGTGGTGCGTCGACACCACGTCGATCTCGGTCACGCCTCCACCGCGCGAACTGATCGTCTCGCGGCGTACGTCGGCCTTCCGCCACTCGCCCTTCCACTCGTACTCGCCGGAGTCGTTGAACCTCTCGACGTAGAGGTCATGGTAGTCGGCCTGGGCGTGGGTCACGCACCAGGCCACGTGAGCGTTGTGGCCGAAATGTGGGAAGCTGGGGCAGCCGGGGAAGGACAGCCCCATGGCGTCGAATTCGGGGCAGGCGATGTGGTTCTGGTAGTAGACGTTCGGGGTGTCGAGGGGCCGGTGGGGGTCGCCCGCCACAAGCGGCCTACCTGATGCGGTGCGGCTTCCCATCAGGGCCCAATTGTTGCTTCCCCCCTCGGCGTCCGCGAGCCAGCTTACGTTCGAGGCGCCGGCCGCCAGCTGTGCCAGCGCGTCCCAATCGCCGCCAGTGTACGAGGTGCCTGGAGGCGTAATCTGCAGGTGCCCCGTGGGGTAGTCGGGTATGATCTCCGCTGCCTTCTCGACGCCGAGTTCGTTGACGAGACTTGCCCTCCACAGCTTGCCCTCGAACACGCCCATCAGGATGTGGCGGACCTTGAACACGGCAAGGCAGTCCTGGGGTCTCCACGGCTCCGGCGACACGTCTGTGATACGGAACTCGACGGGAAGGTCGCGAGCCGTCTCAATGAAGGCATTTACCCCAGCGGCGTAGGCCTCGAGCATCGACCTGGTCTCGGCGTTGAGTACATCGAGGTCGGCCTCGACGGAGGGGCCTATCCCCAGCCTGCGCATCAGCTTGTCCTGCTCGACGGCGGCGTCCCCGACCACCTCTGCCCACCGGCCGTACGCCATGCGCCGGTCGTGCTCCATGTGCCAGAGCCTGTCCTGCGCCGTCGCGAAGCCCTGGCCGAAGAAGGCGTCGTGGGCCGTCCCAGCCCTGACATGAGGAATGCCGTAAGCGTCCCTGAGTATGGTGACTGCGCCATCGAGCCCTGGTAGGCTCATTGGGCTCGTCACTTCGGGAAGGGAGGCCGACAGGTCGTCCGCTGAGAGGACCAGGTCATCGTCCGAGAAGAGGGGAATCGTCACAGTGCAGGCTCCTTTGGGGGCGCGGTGATGCAGGCGAGTATCTTAGCCGAGCAGCCGAGCCAAAGCTATGGCCACTGCGACGAGTATGAGGACGCCCACTAGCCACAACGGGCCTGGAGCTGCTACGTGCCGGGAACGTATGCGCCTCTGGGCTCGCCTTCTCCGACGGCGGCTTGCCACGGTTCTGCCGTTAACTCCTGCGGGGTCCTTCTAGCTGGGTCCCGCTTCGCAAATGGAGAGGTACAGCACGAATTCGTCGTGCCGACGATAATGCTCTACGGAGGGCCTCGAGGGGTCGGCGGTGTGCCGCTCCGCCATGGCCTCGAACGTGGGAGCGATGAGCGGGATCAGGGATTCGTAGTCGCCGCGCAGGCGTTCGGACGCGTACAGTCCCGCGATAGTCCCCGTCCTAAGCCCGAATCCACCGAAGGAGTGGGAATTAAAGGTCTGCTGAAAAGGTGAAAGGGTGCTCCTCTGAATCTGGGATAATGGTTTTGTAGCAGCAAACCGACCCCGGAAAAGGAGCACCCAACAGATGCTATCACGCAACCACCTCGACCGCATCCAAATCGCCTTCGACGACCTCCGTTTGGTGGCCAACGGCGGCCTGCTCCTTCCAGCCACCTTGGCCCTGCACCTCGGCCTTTCCCAACTGGTACAGCAGCGTCTGGAACTGGGCGATGCGCCGGGCCGGGCCAACACCGGCGACAAGATAATGACGCTGGTCGCCTCCGCGCTGGCCGGCGGCGACTGCATCGACGACGCCGATGCGCTGCGCGCCGGTGGGACGGCCGGTGTTCTCGACTGCGTGGTCAAGGCACCATCCACCCTGGGCACTTTCCTGCGCAGCTTCCAGTGGGGCCACGTCCGTCAACTCGACCGGGTGAGCCGGGAGTTGCTGGCACGGGCATGGGCCGACGGCGCCGGACCCGGCGATGCGCCGTTCACCATCGACCTCGATTCCACCATTTGTGAGACCTACGGACTGGACAAGGAGGGGGCGCGACACCATGGTTATACCGGCCAGCGGGGCTATCACCCGCTGCTGGCTGTCGCCGCCGGTACCGGCGAGGTGCTGATGTCCCGTCTGCGCGAGGGCCGCGCCAACACCGCCCGCGGCGCCGCCCACTTCCTGCGGGAGACGGTGGGGCGGGTGCGCTACGCTGGAGCCAGGGGACAACTCACGGTGCGGGCCGACAGCGGCTTCTACGCTCATAGCGTGGTATCCGTCTGCCGCAAGACGAAGGTCCGCTTCTCCATCACCATCCGCCAGCGTGCCAGCCTGCGCAACCTCATTGAAGCCATACCCGAGGCGGACTGGACGCCCATCCCCTACTGGATGGACGGCGCCGCCGACGTGGCCGAGACCACCTACACTCCCTTTGAGAGTGAGCCCGGCGCCGCGCCGGTGCGGCTCATCGTGCGGCGAGTGAAGCCCACGCCGGGTTCCCAGTTGGCCCTCTTCGCCAGCTACAGCTATCACGGCTTCATCACCGACCACGATGGGGAGATGCTCGAACTGGAGGCCGCCCATCGCCGCCACGCCGAGATCGAGAATGCCATTCGAGACCTCAAGTACGGCGTCGGACTGAACCACATGCCCTCGGGCCGCTTCGCCGCCAACGGCGCCTGGCTGGCGATACAGGTGCTGGCGCACAACCTCGCTCGCTGGACCGCACGGATCGGTCTGGGTGAGCAGGTGGTGACCACCAAGACCCTCCGGCGGCGGTTCTTCGCCCTAGCGGGACGGCTCACTCGCTCGGCGCGCCGGCTCACTTTGCATCTCCCCCAGCGCTGGCCCTGGGAAACCCAGTTCAGCAGTGCCCTGGCCCGGCTGCGAGCCATTCCACTCCCAGCCTGACGGCGCCCTTCTGTCACTGACCCGTCATCCGGCCAACTGAACGTCCCCGCCAACTCGCGCCATCCAGGCCCGCGAGCGCCTCTTGCCGCGTCCTATCCCGCCATCCCGCTCGCCACAGCCACTGCAGGCCGCCATCGGTGCCCCCAAAAGCGGTCGCAGACCGCCCGCCAACCTCCCGTCTACCCGAATTCGAGCCCGGATCATCGCGCCTGTAACTCACTTACCCCTTTCCGCTGCCCTCGCGCCGTCCATCGGTGGATTCGGGCTAAGGCCTAGGTTGGCGGGTTCGTCCTGCTCGCGGCGCTGGACACATGCCCAGGTACTTCCCCGCACCCTCGTCGAACAGGCCGTAGAAGCGTCTGCTCTTCAGCCCGACCAGGGCCTCCAACTCCACGAAGGCCTCCCCGCACTCGCGCACGTACATGACGTCTATTGGGTGGAGTCGGACTATGCCTTCAGGCATTTCTGTCCGCCGTGACCCCAAACCCGGTGCCTCGCCGGGCACGACCATGCAACGGGGTGCATCGAATTCGTCCCATGCAGTCTCGGTAACTCCCGGAGGCGGCCTGGCTCCAGGCTAGTCTTCGCCGAGGCCGTATACGCTGTCATCGGTTGGGAAGCGGTCCCACAGCCACTCGACACCCTCGTTGCGGGGCGTCTTGATGGACGGACGGCCCTTCAGGACGTGGTTGACGTACTGGATGCCGTCGTTTGCGCATATCTTGCAGTAGCCGTAGGACTCGATCAGCCTGGAGGTGACGCTGCTCCAGCGCTGCGTCCAGTCGACCCGCTGCCTGGAGAAGCGGGGCCGGGTCAGGCTCTTGTTGAGATCGTTCCGCGGTATCAGGAGCCGCTTTTCTATGGCTTCCTTGAGTCGCGGCTCCGAGTCGTACATGAAGCGCTTGTCCCTGCTCTGCCAGGCGGCCACGCACTCGTAGATCTCGCGCCGAAACGCTTCCTTGTTGCGGTCGGTTATCCCATGGACGCGTTCGAGCTCCCGCATGTCGCGCTCTCTTTCGGCGTCGGCGCGGGTGGGTCTGTAGTCGCTCCCGGAGATGTCCGCAATGTAGGAGTTGAGGTTGGCCAGGTAGCTGGCGAGCAGGTCCTTGGCCTTCGCCTCGAATGCCTCCTCGCTTGCTATCTGTACGTCTCGGACCGCCAGGTCGTCGTACACCTTCACAGTGTCGGTTACCAGTGCGATCCTGGTTGCGGCGTCGGCTTCGTAGCTCACGTTCTCGTCCAGGCCCTCCCACAGGCTGCCCAGAGCGCCGAAGGGGGTTATGCAGCGGACGTTAGGCTCGCTCACCGCCGCCCCAATACGGTTCATCACGTATCGCGGGGAGATTCCGGACATACCCTCCATCGGGTGATGGCGGTGCATCTCGCGGAGGTCCTGCCTGGAGTAGTGAGGGACCATATGCCCGTCGTAGAGCTTCAGCTTGTCCAGCAGCGACATTCCCTGGCGGTCCGGCGGGTCCAGCCGCGCCAGGACGGAGAAGGCGCTTGCCGCCTGGAGGGTCAGTGGGGCGATGTGCACGTTCCCCATGCGGCTCGTCTTCAGCATCTTCTGGTAGATCTTGACCTCTTCGGTGACCTTGAGGTTGTAAGGGATCTGGACCGCGATTATGCGGTCCTTGAGGGCCTCGGAGCTCTTGTCACTGGCGAACTCGTCAAAGTCGCCCTGGTTGGAGTGCCCGACTATGACCTCGTCGGCGTAGACGGAGCCGAACTTCTCCATCTTGATGATCTGCTCCTGTGCGAGGCTGAGCAGGGTAGTGAGGAGGTGACTGTCGGCCTTGAACATTTCGACGAACTCGACGAGGCCCCGGTTTGCGACGTTGAACTCCCCGTCGAGCCGGAACGCCTTCCCGGCAACCTCGAGCCGGTCGCCCTCGAGCTGGTCGGTATTGACGCTGCCGACAAGCAGGGAGTCGGATGGGTTGGGGTTGTTGGCCATGAAGTAGCCGATGCCGATCGCCTCCTGCTCGGAGAACGTGACGCGCTCCACGGGAACTTCGGCGTACCGGCCCTGGTACTCGGTCCTGACCATGTAGCGGCATCGCGGACAGAGGTCGCCCTCGACGTGTATGCCGTACTGGTCGTAGAGCAGGGGCCTGAGCCTTTCAGGTACGAGGTGCAGGGGCTCCTCCTGCATCGGGCATCCCTTGATGGCGTAGACGACGCCGTCTTCGCTCCTGGAGTGCGCCTCCATCGCGCGCTTTATGAGGTCGGTGACGGTTGACTTTCCGCTGGCCGGAGGGCCAAGGAGCAGGAGGATGCGCTTACGTACCTCGAATCTCTGGGCGGAGGCGGCGAAGTACTGCACGATGCGGTCCAGCGGCTCCTCCAGACCGAATATCTCGCCCTGGAACAGGCCGTATACGCGGTCGCCATCCGGTGTCACATCGGAGCCCCTGGCAGCTATGGCGTCGTGGATGTAGGCGTGGGAGAGGCGGCTCCTGGAGAGGTCGTCGGCGACCATGCGAATGTAGTCCGCGAAGGTCCCTTCCCAGGAGTACCTGGTCGCCTCGCGCTCGGCCTCGGAAATGATGGCCTTGATGGTAAGCTCGTCTGTCATAGCACCTCCGCAAGCCGATACGCGCCCAACGGCCCACGCTCATCAGGTGGTTCAGGCCGCGCCGGCGAGGCGCCCGCCCGTGGCGGGCCCTCATCTATCCGATAATGCCTGCCTCCGCTGACGCGGCCGGTACAGCCTACGTAATGACGGATGTTAGGGCCCAGAGACCCAGCAGGCCGATGACCGCGCTGCCGACCAGCATGAACCAGCCCGTCACAAGCCTCAGGACCTGGAGCTCGAAGGCCATATAGAAGAAGACGATGGCGGAGATGATTGTGAGCAGGAAGGGCACCGCCGACATGGCGAGCCATGTGCCGATGGAATGCTCGAACACGCCGCCTTCAGCCATCGACAATGCGAATATGAGGAAGACGACCAGGGAGGCGATGGACAGGAAGACGCTGTAGAAGCCGATGGCGCGTGGGTCGAGGTCCCAGATGCCGTGGATTCCAACGGCGAGGGAGTAGATCGACCACAGGACGATGAGCGCCGTGAGCGCGGTCACCAGCTCCGTCGAACCTTCGCCCGAGATCAGAGTCGGGGTTATGGTGGTGCCGAACATGATGGTGCCTAGAGCCAGCAGGCCGAGCCCTGCGGTGAACACACCCATCGTCCGGCCTTCGGTATACAGCCCGAGCACGTACCAAGCCTGCGAAAAGAGCGCCGCGCCTATCAGCAAGAAGAAGATGCCTTCCATAGGTCCTTATCCCCCTTCAGATGGATGTGCAAGGAGTAATCGCCGTTGCCGCATGGGTGTGCGCCCGGGATCATCCAAGCCTAGTGTCCGTAGTTTAGGCGGACGTAACGGACTTGTCTAGTCTTGTATCAGAGTTGCGGGTACCCGGCTGTACCCAAAGAAGAGGCGTCGTCGTGTGTCTTTTCCAGGTTGGCATGACGCGGCCATGGACTGCGTCACCGGGCCGGCGTCTTTGGGAAGGGACAGGGCAAGTTCCAACACGCCCCTACGACGTGGTCGTTCGCGGCGTAGTCGCAACGAACTGGTATTACCTGAACAGGGACGCGGGACGTTCCACTAGCTGCTGCAACCGACGCATGAACCCGGCCGCGACCGCGCCGTCGACGACCTGGTGGTCGACAGTGAGGCTCACCGTGATCATCTCGCGCACGACGATTTCGCCATCTCGCACCACCGGCTTCTCGGCGGACTTGCCCACTCCCAGGATCGCCGACTGGCCCGCGTTCAGGATCGGCGTGAAGCCGTCCACAGAGCCCAGGACGCTGATGGTGAAGGTCCCGCCCAGCACCTCGTCTGGGCCAAGCGAGCCCGTCCTCGCGCGTTCGGCGAGATCGGTGGTCTCCCTGGCGATTTCCTCGATGCTCTTCGCGTCGGCCGCGCGCACGACGGGAACGACAAGGCCCTCGCGCAGGGATACTGCCACGCCGACGTTCACGTCGTCGAAGGTGAGGATCTGCCCGTCCGAGAGCACGGAGTTGAGCGCGGGGTACCGCTTGAGCGCCCCCGCGCACGCCTTGGTGAGGACGTGCGCTATCGACAAGGTGACATCGGTGCTTGACGACGCATCCTTGCGCAGCCTCTGGGCCTCGGTCACGTCCAGCTCCATGAAGAAGGAGAGCTGGGCTGTATTGGACAGGCTGGAGCGCATGTGGTCGGCGATGGACTTGCGCATACCCGACAGCGCGTCGGCGCTCGCGGGTTCGGGCAGACCACGCGGCCCAGCCTTTGCCGGACTGGCCTGCTGCGACTCGGCGAACGCCCTCACGTCTCCCTCGGTGACCCTGCCCCGAGGCCCTGTAGCCGTCACCTGGGCAATGTCGACGTCCAAACTGGCTGCGAGGCGCCGGGCGCCGGGCGTCGACGGGACACTGGAGCCGCCGCGCCTGCCGGACTGCCTGGCCGGAGCACGGCGGGCGCCGGGCCTTGGGGCGGCTGTGGCAGGCGCGCTTGTTGCAGCCTCCGGGGGCGCCTCACCCTCGGCGAGCAGGTAGCCGATAATCCCGTCCACGGGGACCACGTCGCCCTCGCCGGCTACTCTGTGCAGGACGCCGGCACCGCCGGCTTCGAGCTGGTAGTTGAGCTTCTCCGACTCGATCTCGGCGATGACCTCGCCCTGCTCGACCCCTTCCCCAGCGGCCTTGTTCCACTTCGAGATTGTGCCCTCGGTCATGAAGTCGCCAAGCCGGGGCATTACTATCGGGTTTGCCATCGGTAGATTACTCCAGTACCTCGTGAGCTGCGGCTACCACGTCGTCCTTGTTGGGCACGTAGAGCGCCTCCAGGGGGCGGCTGTAGGGAACCGATGTGTGGGGCGGCGTGACCCTGCGCGGAGGCGCGTCGAGGTAGTCGAAAGCCTGCTCGGCAACGAGGGCTGAGATGTCTCCCGCCATGCTGCACCGCGGGTAGTCCTCGTCGACTATCACGACCTTCCGGGTCTTCTCGACCGAGCTCAATATAGCCTCGTCGTCCATCGGCGACAGCGACATCAGGTCGATGACCTCGGCCGAATAGCCATCGGCCTCCAGGTCTGCGGCGGCCTGGCGGCACAGGTAGGTGGTGTATCCGATTCCCACCAGCGTAACGTCCGACCCTTCGACCACCGTCCGGGCCTTGCCGATGGGTATCTCGTAGGAGTCCTCGGGCACGTGGCCTTCGGGGCGGAGACCCATGAGCTGCCTGTTGTTGAAGACGATGACGGGGTCGTCGTCCCTTATGGCCGAGATGAGCAGCCCTTTCGCCGTGTATGGGTCGGACGGGGCCACGCACTTCAGCCCGGGGAAGTGGACGAAGAGCGAGTAGAGGGTCTCGGAGTGCTGGGCGGCCGAGTTGGTGCCAGCCCCAGTACCCGCAAATATAGTCAGGGGGATATTCACCTTGCCGCCGAACATGTAGTGCATCTTGGCGGCGTTATTGGTGATCTGGTCGGCGCACACGCCGTAGAAGCCGACGTACATGAGCTCTACCACCGGGCGCAGGCCGGTCGCCGCCGCGCCCACCCCGGCCCCTATGAAGCCCGCCTCGGAGATGGGCGTGTCGCGGACGCGGTTCGGGCCGAACTCAGGGTAGAGCCCCTTGGTGAGCCTCATGACACCGCCCCAGGCATCCTCGAACCCTTCGCGGCCGCCCGCCCCCGCCACGTCCTCGCCCATTACCATCACGGTGGGGTCCCGGCGCATCTCTGCAGTGAGGGCCTCGTTGAACGCCTGAATGTACGATATTTCTCTAACGGCAGCTTCGGCAACCATGTATCTACTCCTAGTGGTGCTTCCCGACTACGACCGGACGAATGCCGAATATCCGGCTTCCCGTCTGGGGCCTGATGGAAGGCCTCGGATCTTAGTTGTAGCTCACGTACACGTCGGTCATCAGCTCCGACGGATCGGGGAAGGGGCTCTCGTTGGCGAACCTGGCCGCCTCGGCCACGTCGTCGACGGCCTTCTGGTCCATCGCCTCCAGCTCCCCTTCGGTGGCTACGCCGTTCTCGAGCAGGTACGCCTTGAGCTGCTCGTTGCAGTCGCGGGACCTGAACTCGATCTCCTCGGCCTCGGTCCTGTAGAGGAGGGGGTTGTCGGCGCCGAAGTGGCCCATGTACCTGTAGGTCAGGGCCTCGATCAGGGTCGGGCCCTCACCGGCTCGCGCGCGGCGTACGGCCTCGCCGGCCACCTCGTACACGTCAAGCACCGACATACCGTCGACGGCGATGCCGGGCATGTTGTATCCGGCGGCGCGGTCGGCCACGGACTCGCCTGCCACGGCGTACTCGACCGGTGTCGACTGGGCGTATCTGTTGTTCTCGCAGACGAAGATGATGGGCAGCTTCCATATGCCTGCGAGGTTCATCGACTCGTGGAGGACGCCCTGGTTGGCAGCCCCGTCGCCGAAGAAGGCGACGCTGACGAGGTCGGTCCCCTGGACCTGGGCCCTCAGCGCGGCACCTGTAGCCACGGGAATGTTGGAGCCGACGATGCCGTTGGCGCCCAGCATCCCCTTGTCGATGTCGGCGATGTGCATGGTGCCGCCCTTGCCCTTGTTGGTGCCGGTCGCCTTCCCCAGCAGCTCGGCCATCATCAGGTTGATGTCGAGGCCCTTGGCAATGCAGTGGTGGTGGCTCCTGTGCGTGCCGAAGATGTAGTCGCCGCCCCTGAGATGGACGCACACGCCGGTCGGCACGGCCTCCTGACCTACGGCGGAGTGCATGCCCCGCAGCTTGCCTGCGTCGGCCTCACGACTCGCCTGCTCCTCGAACCGGCGGATGGTGAGCATAGTTTGGTACATCCACAGGAGCGTCTTGTTATCCAGCTTCGTCGTAGTAACCACGGCAGCACCTCCTTGGAACGACCCTGTTGCACGGGCCCCGGCGTGGCGGGATTATAGCACGCGGAGCCGCCAGATCTGGCCTCGACCGGCAACGCCGCGCGCCCGCCTACGGAATGACGAAGGCACGGGTTATGTTGGCCTCGTCGCCCTTGCCGGCCCACTCGGCCTGCTCGAATGCCTCGCCTATGCGCTCGAGGGGGAACGAGTGAGACATGACATCGGTCAGCGGGTACTTGTCTCGCGTACGCGCCAGGAAGTCCAGGGTGACTGGCAGTATAAATGGGTCGTAGTGGGTGGCGGGGATTATCCTGACCTGCCCCCACAGCACCTTGGAGACGTCGAGCGTTACGTTGCTGTCGGGCCATATGTTCCCGATCTCCACGTAAGCGCCGCCGCGCCGCACCATCTCTATCCCCTCAGGGATCACCTGCGGATAGCCTACGACCTCCATCACTACGTCCGCGCCGCGGCCCTCCGTGAGCGCCTTGACGCGCTCGACGCGCGACTCTGGGGTCTCGTACTCCCGGATGTCGACCGTCTCGTCGGCGCCGCACTGCTTGGCAAGCTCCAGCCTGGACGAGACACCGTCTATGGCGATGACGCGGCCCGCTCCCATATCCTTCGCGGCGGCGGCGGCATTGATGCCCAGGCCGCCCGCGCCCTGGATGACGACGCTGTCCCCCATGCGCATGCCGGAGATTTGCAGGCCGTACACCACCTGCGACGCCGCGCAGTTCGCGGCAGACGCGGCAGCGTCAGCCAGCTCGTCGGGCACCTTGAATACGAAGTGGCCCGGGAAAAGGTAGTAGTAGTCCGCGAAGCCCCCGTTGCAGTACGGGAACTCCTCTATGGACGCCCGAAAGCGGAAGCGGTCGGGGCAGTGGTTCAACTCTCCCCTCAGGCAGTTGTAGCAGCGGCGGCACGGGAAGAAGTAGGTGAAGACGACCCTGTCGCCCTCCTTCAGCGGGCGTCCCATCGAGTCGGTCGACACGTCGGGGCCGAGGGTGTCGACGACGCCAGCCATCTCGTGGCCCAGAATGACCGGGCCCGGCCTGCCCGCGACTATAGGCTCCATCTCTCCCCTCCAAAAGTGGAGGTCCGAACCGCAAATGCCCCCGGAAGTGATCTTCACGCGTATCCCGCCGGGCCCGACCGGCGCCGGGGGAAGCTCCGTCATCTCGAAGTGATAAGGCTCGACGAATACGGCCGCCTTCCCCATAACCATGGCTCTCTCCTCCTGCCCGGCTACTATTGGCTTTGAGCTCATGCCAGCGGGCGGGTGAATGATACACTACTGCGGCCCAGGGACGCCCACACTGTCCGGGAGCGTCCCCTCAACGACCCGACGGAGAGGAAGAATGCAGCGCATAGGACTGATCGGCTCGGACAACAGCCACGTGGAGCGGTTCACCGAGATACTGAACCTGGAGGAGCATTCCGCCTACTGGCCCGACAGCGGCGCGACCGTCTGGGCCATCTGGGGGGATGACGAGGCCCGGACCGCCGAGGGAGCGGAGAACGGGCGCATCCCCGTCATAGCCTCGTCCCCGGAGGAGGTCGCCGAAATGTGTGACCTGGTGTTCGCGACCTCGCGCCGCCCGGAGGTACACCTCGCTCATGCCCGGCCAGCTATAGATGCGCGCAAGCCCCTGTTCGTCGACAAGCCGCTGTCGCAAACCCCGGAACAGGGGCGCGAGCTGCTGGCGCTCGTTGAGGACGCCGGGATTCCGATGACCTGCTTCTCGACGCTCCGGTACGGCTCCGCGGCCAACTCGTACCGGCACGGCATGGCCCAGGCCGGTCCCGTGAAGTTCGCGTCGTACCTGGGACCCTGCACGCGTAAGAACGACTACGGCGGTATCATCTTCTACGGCATCCACATCGCCGAGTTGATGCAGGAGTTCCACGGCGCCGGCGTCGTGTCGGTCGAGGCCGTCGAGAGCCCGGCCGGCGCGGACCAGTCGAACATATCCGCCGCGTGCACATATGAGGACGGCGCCCTAGTGACCCTGGGGCTCATCGGCGACGGCACGTACCTGTTCCACATGCTCGGCATCGGTGCGGAGGGCATAGTCGAGGTGCCCGGTACGGCGCACAACTATGCCGCCGATGCCGTATCCAGGAGCCGCGCCGAGGGCCGGGAGACCAGCACGCCGACCGAGACACGCACTGCTCCAGAGGCGGACCACTACGAGAACGGCGTGCGCAAGATACTCGCCGTGCTGCGCGGCGAGGAGCCAGGCGTGCCGCACGAACAGATGTTGCGGTCCGTGCAGCTATGCACGGCCATCGAGGAGAGCCTCGTGCGGGGCGTCCCGATAGACCCGCGCAGCCTGTAGTCTGAGGCCCTTCTCACCTGCCGATCCGAGCCATCCATCGTTCGCCTTCTTTTCGCCACATCGTAGCTGCCGACGGGGCTTGATGGTGGTAGACTACGCGGCGAATTCAGGGCGAATTCTGGTAGCCAAGTACCACAATGCGCCCCAGTGGGAGGATACCTGTATCGATGCTAACTAGCGTCCTGTCTCGTCGCCGCCCCGCCGCCATCCTCGCAGCAACAGGCATAGCTTCCGCCGTCGTCTTCCTGGCCCGGCCCGCCGTCGCGTACGCGGCGGGAGTCGACGAGGAGACGGCATTCGTCTTCAACACCTTCGCGTTCCTGATATGGGGCGCGCTGGTTATGTGGATGTGCGCCGGGTTCACCATGCTGGAGTCCGGTTCGGTGCGAACCAAGAACGCCGCCATGATCTGCCTGAAGAACATAGGTCTCTACTCTATCGCCGGTCTCGCCTACTTCTTCATCGGCTACAACCTCATGTACGGCGACAGCATCGGGGGCATCGGCGTCATCGGCTCGTTCGAGCTGCTGTACGGTCCGTCCGCTGCCGAGCTCGCCCTCTTGGGTGCGGAGGAGGGCGGGGTCGCCGCAGCCACTGCGACCGTCTTGGAGGACGGGGCTGGTTATGCCGTCATGTCGGCCTGGTTCTTCCAGATGGTCTTTGTCGCTACGGCTGCGTCCATCGTCTCCGGCGCGCTGGCAGAGCGGGTCAAGATGTGGTCGTTCTTCCTGTTCACACTGCTGCTGACGGCGATCATCTACCCCATCGTGGGCGCGTGGACGTGGGGAGAGGGGTGGCTTTTCGATCTGGGATTCCAAGACTTCGCGGGATCTACCATAGTGCACAGCACCGGAGGCTGGGCGGCGCTCGCGGGGATGCTGGTCGTAGGGCCGAGGCTGGGCAAATTTCGCCGCGACGGAAGGGTCAGGCCGACGCCGCCCTCGAACATCCTGGTGGTGACGCTGGGCGTCTTCATACTCTGGTTCGGCTGGTTCGGGTTCAACGGCGGTTCACAGCTGGCGCTGGGGAGCGCGGCAGACGCGGTGGCGATGAGCATCGTGCTGGTCAACACAAACCTTGCCGCGGCGGCCGGCGTCATGGCAGCCCTGGCCGCTTCGCGGCCCCTCCTCGGCCGCGTCGACCTGTTCGCCGGCCTGAACGGCGCAATCGCCGGGCTCGTAGCGATCACCGCCGCCCCCGATATTGCCGAGCCGGTTATCGGCATTCCCGCACACCTGTGGGCGGTGATAATCGGCGCTATCGGCGGCGCAATATGCGTCGCCGGGCTCAAGCTCCTGGAGAGGGTCAAGCTGGACGACGTCGTCGGAGCGGTGCCTGCCCACCTGTTCGCCGGCATCTGGGGAACCCTGGCTGCCAGCATCGCGGGCGGCGCCAAGCCCCACATCCAGCTGCTCGGTGTGGTCGCGATAGGAGCGTTCGTGTTCGCTGTGTCCTGGGGACTGTGGCAATTGATTGACAGGACGCTGGGCGTTCGGGTGTCGCACCAGATCGAGCGCCTCGGCCAGGACGCCGGGGAGCTGGGTATGGAGTCGTACCCCGAATTCGTGCTTATGCCGGACCTGGACGACGAGGAGTGACCCATGCACTCGGGAGTCACCTTGCCCAGAAGACGACCCTTTCTGACCAAACGGCTCCGACGCGGTCTTGACCCGACCGAATCCATGGTGTAGACTGCACAGGCTGGACGGGCGTTGGGTTGTACAGCCGAGTCCGTTGACAGTCGGGCCGTGGTGGATTACCATCACCGCGCCCGGTGCACCTTAACAATTGGATAGTGGAAGGAAGCGAAGTAAATCAACTAGAGTTTGATCCTGGCTCAGGACGAACGCTGGCGGTGCGCCTAATGCATGCAAGTCGAACGGCGCCTATCCGACTCGTCGGGCAGGCGCAGTGGCAGACGGCTGAGTAACACGTAAGTGACCTACCCCGAAGCGGGGGACAATCCGGAGAAATCCGGCCTAATACCCCGTAAGTTCGCCCCGATACGTCGGGGTGAAGGAAGGTCCCGCTTCGGCGGGGCCGCTTTGGGACGGGCTTGCGGCCTATCAGGTAGTTGGCGGGGTAATGGCCCACCAAGCCTAAGACGGGTACCCGGTGTGAGAGCACGGACGGGCAGAGGGGGACTGAGACACGGCCCCCACTCCTACGGGAGGCAGCAGCAGGGAATCTTGCGCAATGGGCGAAAGCCTGACGCAGCGACACCGCGTGGGGGAAGAAGGCTTTCGGGTTGTAAACCCCTTTTCTCGGGGAAGAGCAAGGACGGTACCCGAGGAATAAGCCTCGGCTAACTACGTGCCAGCAGCCGCGGTAAGACGTAGGAGGCGAGCGTTGTCCGGATTTACTGGGCGTAAAGGGCGAGTAGGCGGCCCACCAAGTCTCATGTGAAATCTCTCGGCTTAACTGGGAGGGGTCATGGGAAACTGGTAGGCTCGAGGGCAGTAGAGGAGAGTGGAATTCCCGGAGTAGCGGTGAAATGCGTAGATACCGGGAGGAACACCCGAGGCGAAGGCGACTCTCTGGGCTGCCCCTGACGCTGAGGCGCGAGAGCATGGGGAGCGAACCGGATTAGATACCCGGGTAGTCCATGCCCTAAACGATGGATACTAGGCATTGGGGGTATCGACCCCCCCTGTGCCGTAGCTAACGCGATAAGTATCCCGCCTGGGGAGTACGGCCGCAAGGCTAAAACTCAAAGGAATTGACGGGCCCCCGCACAAGCAGCGGAGCGTGTTCTTTAATTCGATGACAAGCGAAGAACCTTACCAGGGCTTGACATGCTTCTGAAAGCCACCGAAAGGTGGGCCTCCTTCGGGACAGATGCACAGATGTTGCATGGCTGTCGTCAGCTCGTGCCGTGAGGTGTTGGGTTAAGTCCCGCAACGAGCGCAACCCTTGTCGTTAGTTGTCTTTTCTAGCGAGACTGCCTCTAACAAAGGGGAGGAAGGTGGGGATGACGTCAAGTCAGCACGGCTCTTACGTTCTGGGCTAGAAACACGCTACAATGGTCGCTACAGAGGGTTGCCAAGGAGCAATCCGGAGCTAATCCCAAAAAGGCGGCCCCAGTTGGAATTGCAGGCTGAAACTCGCCTGCATGAACGTGGAGCTGCTAGTAACTGCAGGTCAGCACACTGCGGTGAATACGTTCTCGGGGGTTGTACACACCGCCCGTCACGTCATGGAAGTCGACAACACTTGAAGTCGCTGGGCCAACCCAACGGGAGGCAGGCGCCGAGGGTGGGGTCGGTGACTGGGACGAAGTCGTAACAAGGTAGCTGTACCGGAAGGTGCGGCTGGATCACCTCCTTTCTAGGGAGTGTTGCCTGGGCCTCAACGGTCCACGGTTACTCCTAGGTCGATCGGCGAGTGGGTCGCCGCAAAGCCATGGGTCGAGCCGGATCCCGATTAGTCGGGAAGAGCTCCCCGGACGCGGACCGGCGTCTCCAACAAACAACTCGCCGTCTACTGAAGCTCTCTCACGAGAGCACAAACGAAAATCATCGTTTCCTTCCACTATCCAGCTGTTAAGGGCAAGGGGGCCGTCCATGAGAGGGCCCCCTTTCGTTATACCGCAGCGGGGCTGTAGCTCATCAGGGAGAGCGCCGCCTTTGCAAGGCGGAGGTAGGGGGTTCGAGTCCCCCCAGCTCCACCACCCACTATTCCACCCCTGTCCTAGATTGTCTCAGAATGCCCCTGAATCATATCTGAGAGACGTTGGGACAGTACCCAGCCCTGCCGCATGTTTCCTTCAGTATCCCGCCCAAAGTGTGGGAACATTTCGTGACGGAAGGGGGATCTCTATGGCACTGTCGGCGACGCGGGTTAAGGCCCTCAAAGACCCTGGGCGATACTCAGATGGCGGGGGCCTGCACATCTACATCAGCAAAGCGGGACGGAAGTCCTGGGTACAGCGCATCACCATCGACGGACGCCGACGGGATATAGGCCTGGGTGGATTTCCGTCAGTAAGCCTGGCTCGAGCTCGCGAGAGGGCGGCAGATAGCCGGGCGGCCATTGCGGACGGTCGCGATCCACTGGCCGAAAAGCGCGCGCCTGCGATGCCGACCTTCAGAGAAGCTGCCTATGCTGTCCATGAGGCGAACAAACCCCGATGGCGCAACGCCAGGCATACTGCCAGCTGGATGCAGACCTTGGAGCGTCACGCCATGCCGACGCTGAGCAACACACCCCTCGACAGGATAGACCGAGGCGACGTGCTGCGAGTCCTTACGCCGATATGGACGACCCGTCCGGAGACAGCCCGGCGGGTGCGTCAACGGATGCGGACCGTATTCCGATGGGCAATGGCGCACGGCTTCATGGAGACGAACCCGGCGGGAGAAGCCATCGACGGCGCGTTGCCCCCTATGCCGAAGATGAGAGCCCACCTCAGGGCGCTGCCCTATCAGGAAGTCAGTTCGGCGCTCGAAACCGTTGATGCGTCCCAAGCATCCATACCCGCCAAGTTGTGCTTCCGGTTTCTGGTTTTGACGGCGGCGCGCTCCGGTGAAGCCAAGGGCGCTACCTGGGACGAGATCGACATCCAGGAGCAAGTATGGCGGATACCGTCCAAGCGGATGAAAGCAGGGGTGGAGCATCGTGTACCCCTGAGCGGACAGGCCCTCGATCTACTTGGCGAAGCATGCGCCTTGCGTGATGAGTCCGGCTTGGTGTTCCCGTCACCACTGAAGCCGGGTTCACCGATGTCGGACATGACACTAACGAAGATTCTCCGTTCAACCGGTCTGGCGGAACGTGCGACCGTCCACGGGTTCCGCAGCAGTTTCAAGAACTGGACGCTGGAGCAGACGGATACCCCTTGGGCTGTCTCAGAGTCGGCGCTTGCCCATATCCTGGGCAATTCGACCGAACAGGCCTACGCCAGGTCCGACCTGTTTGAGCGCCGCCGCACACTGATGCAACTGGGGACAGATTACCTTATGGGCTAGCCGCGAGAGAGAGATGGAGACAGCGGGCCCGATCCGAGGGCACGGTCATCTAGGCGATACTAATACCATTTCATTTTGAGCGCACCGTAAAGCCGTCATTCCCGCGAAGGCGGGAATCCACTCCCTGGCCATACATATACGGCGGCATCACGGTGACTTGGTATTAGGCCGCGTCCGGTGGGCCAAGTTCGCTTCTAGGTACCGGCCGCGACTCCAACCAGACCGTGATGTCGCTCGCCTTCCATCTGACCGCCGCGGGGCCGACTCTGATGGGACGCGGGAATTCACCATCCTGCATCAACCGATAGATCGACGAGCGGCTCAATCCTGTGATTTCCTCAACCTGTCGACGCCTTATACCAATTCATTTTGAGTGCACCGTAAAGCCGTCATTCCCGCGAAGGCGGGAACCCACTCCCTGGCCGCACATATATGGCGGCATCACGCCAAATTGGTATTAGAAATCTGTCAATCATTCTCAACACCTCTTCGTATTTTCGAATAGTAGCTGCGGAGCATCAGGTCGGGGGCAGGCTCTGCGCTTCGTCTCAACCCATCGGTGTCTTGACTGGAAGGGGCAGGCGACGCAGGCGGAGCGTTCCAGGGGCCTGTCGTAGCGGGCGGCCCACCAGTCGGCGCAGTCCCTCCGGGACATGCCCGCCTCGCTGAGCGGGTAGCGGTTAGTTATCCCCCGGTCGCGAGAGACTGCTCATTCGGATGGCCTCGTCCGTGGAGATGCCGAGCCACAGCTCGACGGAGGTGGCGGACGGGACTCGTTGTCCCCTCCACAGCCTCAGCAACTCGCGTATCCTGCGGCGGACCGGCCTGACCATGTAGTTGGTGGCGCACTGCCGCCTGCCGATACCGTCGCTCTCCCCGTCATGTCCCCTCAGATAGACGGGGATGTCAACGTAGCTGGGGGAGCCTGAGTGGTTGGTGAGGGCCTTCACGTCCTCGCGGAGGCTTCGCCCCCCGTGTCGGGCACGGGGCAGGCTGTTGTCCACGACGTACAGTGGGAAGGCGAGCTGGCCTTCGAGCCATTGCAGGAGGTGGTAGATGCTTGGCGGCTCCCAGTGCGTCCGCAACGTCGCCTGCTGCCTGCCAAGGTGCTCGCCAACGATGAGGCTCAGCCCCATCCAGCCCAGGATAACGACCAGGGCTCCCGACGCGATGGCCCAGACCACGGCCCACGCCTCGCGCACCATCTCGTGCTCGTATGTCAGGCCCGGAGGGGTGCCGGTGAGGATGTCGCTCAAGGCCCTCTATCCTCCCCGGCAGTTCTCGGCGTCCGCGCCGGTGGCTCTCTTCACCACGCCGCAGAGTGCGCCGTGGACCCCCTCGATGATCCAGCGGGCGAAGGCCCGCGCCCACCGGGACGGGTCGAAAGACCCGATCACCCGGTCCCAGAGCCCTGTCGGCTGGTGGACGGGGATCACGACGTGGAACTGCTCGGGCTCTCCAGGGCTGGTCTCGGCGCCCATCATGAAGAGCACGTAGACGCGCTCCGGGTCGAGGGACGGCTGGTCGGCGTACGCCGACCAGCCGTCCCGGAGACGGTTCTCGCCGCCCCGGACCTGCGTGACTCCGGTGAGCCAGTCGCCCGAGTCCGGGTCACGGACCGCGTAGGCTAGGAACGCCAGACGTCTGTCGAAGACCGGACGGGCTATGACCCCCCCGTCCTTCCGGCGCTCGACGACCTTCGCGCTCTCGTTTACCAGCGAGATGCCGGGGCCTTGGGCCTGGGCCACGCCGACCCACACGAGGACCAACAGCACAGCCAGTGGTGGTGCCGCAAGCAAGGGCAGACGCCTCGTTCTACCGGTCTCGGTCCCCGATTGCCGCGACATGTATGCCTCCTCCAGGCGATGGCTCCGTGATGACGGCAATCGAGTGTGAACGATCCCAACGCCGGTGGTAATGCCTCGAAAGGCCGTCCACATGTAGTGCCTTTCGAGGCGTTACCCGGAGGGGGCCTCCTGTGGTGTCATACCGTGTACAGAGAATCGAACTTTTTCCTAAGGAGGCCATCAGGGTCGTGAGCGGCGTGTTACAGGCGAGGAAGGGGTCTCCCTACAGGATGAATGTGACCGCGTTGAGTTGACAGCCGGTTCCGGACGGGGTGTACATCGGGCGTAGCTGGAAGTACATCTTGTACCCCTGCCAAAGACGAGGCGGGGGTACAACGACCGTAGCTAACAAGTGCATCTTGTACCCCTGGGGAAACGGGGATGTGGGCTGGAGGCCGTAGCTGGACGCGTCGCCTCGGGGGGACAAAAGTGCCGGAAAATCGGAGGAAAATCGTGCAGAAGAGCAGAAATGTGGCTGACGTTCACCACCTGCGGCTCATGTCCCTGCTGTCTGAGCTGGTCAGGAAGAGGGGAACCAAGGGCGCGGCCAGGGTCCTGGGGATTGACCGCAGGACGGTGGCAACGAGCGTGAGGGCCGGAGTCCTGTCGGGCAGGGTGCGCGAGGCGCTGGAGCGGGCCCCGAAGTCCTTCCATTCCTCCTGACGGTCCGCTAATAATGAACCCAGTGTCAGGCTTTCCAGGTGTTCATGCCGAGAAACCTGGGGGCTCCGTCTCTGAGCCCGGGACCGGCCGCGTAAGGTTGAGCCTTGCTCCCCGAACGGCCTCCCGCGACGGACTGACCGGAGGGGTTGAGCCTTGCTCCCCCGAAGGCTGTCCTCAGGGGACAAAGCGCTTCCCGCAGCGTGAGGCGGTCGAGAGGGGTCGAGCCTTGCTCCCCTGGACGCCGCCTCGAACGTCGGCGATAGTCTGGACGGAGTGCGTTCCGCGCTTCGTCCTATGACGAAGGCCGGACTCGGAGTGAGCTGATTGTTCCGACCGGCTCTGCACACCTGCGGCACGGCTTCGGATAACCGAGCCGCAGGTTCCTCATGCGTTGGCGGAGGTCTGCTGCGTCTCTCGAAGAGGCACTCAGAGGCGGTCCTTCGCTCCGCGCTCCCCTCTCACACGCGCCGGTCTGCGACAGCGTTGTCACAGTATGCTCGCTCGCCCCTCGACGCAGCTCCCCAGGTCGATCACCCCGACCCCAGCAGGACTCGTCACCTTTTCCCCAACTCTCTAGTCCCGGCACTTGGCAGTAGTCGAGTCGCTTCCCCTCGTCGCGGTCCCCTGGCGTCTCCCCCTGACCCCAGGTCGAGCTGCGCTCTTTTTCCTCACACGTCGTCCCGCACTCCCCCCGTCGCGGTCGGCGCATTTTCCATACACCCGCGTTCGATGGCATCCGTCGGGCGGGGCTGCGTGCACGTCAGGGCAAACACAAAGGAGGTGCAGATGCACATCATGACACGGGTCGCACAGGTCATCGGAATCGTCGTCGGGTTCCCGGTGCGGCGCAGGCGAAGGACGGTCAGTCGTGGCTTCGGCGCTACTTGTCGGGCCGCTGGCGCTGGCCGGCGACGGAGGGGTCCGTGCTGAACGCGGTTGGACACCCGGCAGGGAGGCCCGGACGCTGACAACGCGGCCCTCCGGCCCGAACTCACCCATTCCACAACGCACAGGGGTCGTCTCCCCATCGGCAGGCGGCCCTTCTTCTCTGCCCGCAAGCGGGCGCGAGGACACACACGGCAACAAAGCACAGGAGGTGCGCGATGACGACGGCAACGGTAGCGGCAAGCAATCGGACGATGGAGACGGCGGCGCGGCCCCGGCGCAGCCTCGAAGAGCTGGTTGACCGGCTCATGGCGGCGCTGTTCAGGGAAGAGCCAGAGGCGGCGGAGCCGAGCGCGGCGCGCTCGATCCACGAGGCCAGGCGGCTCCGGCAGGCGGGGGACGTCGACGGGGCTCTGGCGGTCCTGTCCAACGTGGACGGGGCGAAGGCTGAGCCGCACCAGGCGCAGTGGGCCTTCGCCGAGTGGAGGCAGATGGTCAGGCAGCGGCTTGGCGACCGGGGCGCGCTGGTCTACAGCCAGGGCACGGGACGGGTCGCCGCGCTGGTTCCCAACGGCGACGGCGCGCTTGAGGTAGTCGCGGTCCTGGGGATGTGCTGGCGGCCCGGCAAGGTGGTCTCCCGGCGCAGCCTGCGGGGGCTGAGGCCGCTGGAGGGAGGTGCGTGATGGTCACGCCCAACGTGGATATCACCGCGGACGCGCTCTCTACCTTCACCCGCTTGCATGGGCCGTCAGATCCGCCCCTTGCTTGCGAGAGGACTCTCTTGTTTCATCCTCATCGCCTTGGTCGAGGTGCGTTCCGCGTCTCATCCTCGGCATGCCGGTCAGAGTACGTCTGTCGCTCCGACCGGCTCCTTTTGTCTGCGGCATGGCGACCCAGGCCACCCCGCAGCTTCGACACGCGCCGGTCTGCCATAGCAGGCAGGCAGGCCGCTCCACGTCTCGCAGCTTCCCCCAGGTCGCTATCCCCCCTCGGCCGAGCTGCGTCTTCTTGCACCCCCACTCCGTCTCACGCGTTCGGCATCCCACCGTGGGCGGGGTGCGTCCAGCATCAACCGACTCCACCACGAACGACCCGCGCCCGGAAGCCGGCACGGGTCAAATACGGAAAGGAGGCGTCAATGCACGTCATGGAACAGGTTATCCAGATCAGGAGCATCGCGACAGGCTTCGGCGGCTTCATCCAGCGAGGCAAGCGGGCTTCGATTGCGGTCGCGATCGCGCCGCCGCTCAGGCGGCTCCTCTTGCGCCGCATGGCCCAGAGGCTCCATCGCCGCTGACGACGGGGCCTCCGGGCTTTTCACAACACATCCTCAACCCAAGGGCCGTCTCCCCCCGGAGCGGCCCTTCTTCTTTGCCCGCAAAAGGGCGCAGGTCAGAGGCAACACAACACCAAGGAGGTCGTGATGACGACGGCAACGATGGCAATGACCGATCGGACGACGGAGACGGCGACGCATGAGACCGAGCTCAGGGCTGCGGCGGTGCTGGGAGAGGTCCCCGGACAGGGGATCGTCTACCGGCAGGGCGGCGTGGTGAGCGGGGAGAACTGCTACATCCGGGAGCGCCCCCCGCGAACTGGGCATGAGCATGCGGGACCTGTCCGACCGCGTGGGGGTGTCTTACAGCTACATGTCGCAGGTGTCCCGCGGTCAGAGGAACATGGGCGTGAAGTTCCAGGCGCGGGTCGAGTCGGCGTTGGAGGCTCCGGCTAAGATCGCGCCCGCCAAGCGCGCCGGTATCGACCGTGAGGCCGTGTGGGACCGGATGAACGCTCACGGGATCAGCCAGAACGAGGCTGCCCGGCGGGCCGGCATCAGCTCCGCTCACCTCTCGCAGATCACGTCCGGCAAGGGTAACCCGTCGCCTGGCGTTCTGAAGAGTCTGCACGGGGTCCTGTTCCAGCGGAGGAAGGAGGAGCGGGTCATGCCCGCCGAGGTGAAGGTGCTGGGTTGGCGCAAGGGTGAGCGGAGCGGGATGGTGGTGCGTGGCGCTGGCGGGCCTGGGCGTGGCAGTAAGGATGGAGGCGGCGCCGTTCGGGTTGGCGGTCGTGTGCCCTGGGGTGCGAAAGTGGACTACGCGTATCGCGCGGGGTACGACGGCCGGGGCCAGGTCTCGGTGACGCACGTTGTCGCGACGGGCTATTCTGGCATATTGACGCGACCGGAGCCGAGTGCTGCTTAGCCCGAATCCACCGATGGACGGCGCGAGGGCAGCGGAAAGGGGTAAGTGAGTTACAGGCGCGATGATCCGGGCTCGAATTCGGGTAGACGGGAGGTTGGCGGGCGGTCTGCAACCGCTTTTGGGGGCACCGATGGCGGCCTGCAGTGGCTGTGGCGAGCGGGATGGCGGGATAGGACGCGGCAAGAGGCGCTCGCGGGCCTGGATGGCGCGAGTTGGCGGGGACGTTCAGTTGGCCGGATGACGGGTCAGTGGCAGAAGGGCGCCGTCAGGCTGGGAGTGGAATGGCTCGCAGCCGGGCCAGGGCACTGCTGAACTGGGTTTCCCAGGGCCAGCGCTGGGGGAGATGCAAAGTGAGCCGGCGCGCCGAGCGAGTGAGCCGTCCCGCTAGGGCGAAGAACCGCCGCCGGAGGGTCTTGGTGGTCACCACCTGCTCACCCAGACCGATCCGTGCGGTCCAGCGAGCGAGGTTGTGCGCCAGCACCTGTATCGCCAGCCAGGCGCCGTTGGCGGCGAAGCGGCCCGAGGGCATGTGGTTCAGTCCGACGCCGTACTTGAGGTCTCGAATGGCATTCTCGATCTCGGCGTGGCGGCGATGGGCGGCCTCCAGTTCGAGCATCTCCCCATCGTGGTCGGTGATGAAGCCGTGATAGCTGTAGCTGGCGAAGAGGGCCAACTGGGAACCCGGCGTGGGCTTCACTCGCCGCACGATGAGCCGCACCGGCGCGGCGCCGGGCTCACTCTCAAAGGGAGTGTAGGTGGTCTCGGCCACGTCGGCGGCGCCGTCCATCCAGTAGGGGATGGGCGTCCAGTCCGCCTCGGGTATGGCTTCAATGAGGTTGCGCAGGCTGGCACGCTGGCGGATGGTGATGGAGAAGCGGACCTTCGTCTTGCGGCAGACGGATACCACGCTATGAGCGTAGAAGCCGCTGTCGGCCCGCACCGTGAGTTGTCCCCTGGCTCCAGCGTAGCGCACCCGCCCCACCGTCTCCCGCAGGAAGTGGGCGGCGCCGCGGGCGGTGTTGGCGCGGCCCTCGCGCAGACGGGACATCAGCACCTCGCCGGTACCGGCGGCGACAGCCAGCAGCCGGTGATAGCCCCGCTGGCCGGTATAACCATGGTGTCGCGCCCCCTCCTTGTCCAGTCCGTAGGTCTCACAAATGGTGGAATCGAGGTCGATGGTGAACGGCGCATCGCCGGGTCCGGCGCCGTCGGCCCATGCCCGTGCCAGCAACTCCCGGCTCACCCGGTCGAGTTGACGGACGTGGCCCCACTGGAAGCTGCGCAGGAAAGTGCCCAGGGTGGATGGTGCCTTGACCACGCAGTCGAGAACACCGGCCGTCCCACCGGCGCGCAGCGCATCGGCGTCGTCGATGCAGTCGCCGCCGGCCAGCGCGGAGGCGACCAGCGTCATTATCTTGTCGCCGGTGTTGGCCCGGCCCGGCGCATCGCCCAGTTCCAGACGCTGCTGTACCAGTTGGGAAAGGCCGAGGTGCAGGGCCAAGGTGGCTGGAAGGAGCAGGCCGCCGTTGGCCACCAAACGGAGGTCGTCGAAGGCGATTTGGATGCGGTCGAGGTGGTTGCGTGATAGCATCTGTTGGGTGCTCCTTTTCCGGGGTCGGTTTGCTGCTACAAAACCATTATCCCAGATTCAGAGGAGCACCCTTTCACCTTTTCAGCAGACCTTTAATTCCCACTCCTTCGGTGGATTCGGGCTTAGGTCCTGCCACCTCGCGGGAGGCTGCTGCAAAGACGCCATGAGCAGGGAACGCGCCACCCCAGGACGCTCGCAGAAAGGCCCTGAAGGCTGCTTAGACGGCTGGACTCACAGCCGCACTCATGAGTCCCCGACGGTCCCATCGACCACCGGGGACTCGCTTAGTTTCGGACGCAGCGCAACACCTCTATATAGGAAGGAGACTGGAATGAACCTCGGAGAGTTCATCGACAACTTCAAGGACGCCATCGCCCAGCGGGTGGTCGAGTCCTACCCGCCGCTCTACCGCCCCTCGGAGAACGGCGGCACACTTCCCCGCCTGCTCCGCGCTCCCTTGGGGGCGCAGGCCGACGCCATCAGGGGCGCGGCCCTCTCCCTCAAGGCCAACCGGGGCACCACAGTGGTGGGCGAGATGGGCACCGGCAAGACCTTCATCGCCGCCGCCGCAGCGCACATGGCGGGCTTCCGGTGCATCCTGGTCCTCTGCCCGCCCCACCTGGTCCCCAAGTGGAAGCGGGAGGTGGAGATGACGGTGCCCGGCGCCCGCGCCGTCATCTCAAGTCCATCACCGACCTGGAGCGGCTCCGCTTCTCCATCGGCTCCGGCCCACTCTTCGCGGTGATGAGCCGTGAGAAGGCCAAGCGTGCGCCGCGTAACGCGGCATAAGATACCCGGCTCAATCGGGAGGACCTCGGAGAAGGTTCCTGGGTCAACCGACCAACCTCAAAGCGAAAGCCTAGGGGGAAAGCAGCATGTCGGTAAAGCGGCTACGGTCTGAAAGCGTTGTAAGGCCGGTTCCGCAAGACCCGCGTGATACGGTGAAAGCTACACTGCCTGAACCCCAGTTCCCAGATGGTGTTCTTGCCACCCGCCGGTAGAACGCTTGTAACCCGGCGCCACTCATTGCACTGGTCTGATGAAGGGAACAATGCAACTCCGATGAGTGGACGATGACCAGTGTGGTCATTCAAGGGAACGAACGGGGCACCTACAGTCGCGCTAGAACGTCCTATGTCGAAGACATAGGGGAGACAAGCTCGGTCTCGTCGAAACCACAGGTTTCGGCAGCGAGGTCACGCTCCCTGTTCAGACTGGGAGCGACGCAAGGATACGGCATCGCCCAACAACGGGGAGTCCATTCTCTCCAGGATCTCGATGTCCTCCCGGAGGATGGGGTCGGATAGTCTGACCTTGTCCTCAGCCCGCTGCTTCGCCTGTTGTCGGGGTGCTTTCACCACGAATAGGTAGTACACGAGGTACACGAGCGCAGCGGTGAATAGAAAGGACACCAACTGCGTCAAGACAATGGCAACCACAGCTACATTGTTCATGCTGTGGAGTCTAATCGAGCCAGACCCCCAATGTCAATACGGAATGCGGGATGGCCTACGGGGGGGAGACCTCTATGGTCACGGAGTCCTCGTAGTAGTCCGAGGACGGGAAAGCCGTCCACATGGCGAAGGAGGACAGGTGGTTTCGACGGAATACAACAGGGAGGTATGCAGAATGCAAGACGCCGAAACTGTATTGAACGTCATACGCGAACGCGGAGAACGAGGATTGCCGCTGGAGAACATCTATCGGCTGCTTTACAACCGGAACCTGTACCTGCGGACCTACGGTCGCATCTACTCAAACCAGGGAGCTACGACCAAGGGAGCCACCGCAGAGACCATGGACGGTATGTCGCTGGCGAAAATCGACCGCATTATCGAAGCCCTGCGCTACGAGCGGTTTCGGTGGACGCCGGTGCGACGGGTCAACATTCCCAAGCCTAACGGCACGACCCGCGCCCTGGGCATACCAACGGGGCCGGACAAGCTGCTGCAAGAGGTCATCCGGATGATTCTGGAAGCCTACTACGAGCCGCAGTTTTCCGACCGCTCCCACGGCTTTCGGCCCAGTCGGGGGTGTCACACCGCCTTGAGCAACGTGACTACCCACTGGACTGGTGTCCGCTGGTTCGTCGAGGGTGACATCAAAGGGTGCTTCGACAACATCGACCACGAGGTGCTGCTGTCGGTGCTCGGCGAGAAGCTCCACGACAACCGCTTCCTCAACCTGCTCAAGTACCTACTGAAAGCAGGTTACATCGAGGATTGGAAGTATGGCCGCACGCTGAGCGGGACACCGCAAGGCGGCATCGTCAGCCCCATCCTCGCCAACATCTACCTAGACCGGTTGGACAAGTTTGTCGAGAACGTGCTGATACCAGCCCACACCCGTGGCTCAGACCGGAGAGACAACCGCGAGTACACACGTTTGCTGAACCAAGCGGCCCGCCAGAGGAAGCGGGGGAACCACGCCGAGGCACTGCAACTGCGCAAGCAAATGCAACAACTGCCGTCACGCGACCCCTACGACCCCGGCTACCGCCGGTTACGGTACGTGCGCTACGCGGACGACTTCGTGCTGGGTTTCATCGGGCCAAAGGTCGAAGCCCAACAGGTGAAAGAGTCCTTGGAGACGTTCCTGCGCGACACACTCAAGCTGGAGCTATCCAAGGAGAAAACTCTCATAACCCACGCCACCAGCCAGGCGGCGCGGTTCCTCGGCTACGAGCTCGTGAACCAACAGGCCAACGACCAGTTTGACCGCAATGGTCGGCGCAGGGTCAACGGCCAAATCGGATTGCGGGTCCCCGCCAACGTCATCGAACAACACTGCCAAGCCTACATGCGCAAAGGCAAACCGGTACACCGCAGTTACCTACTCCACGATGAAGATTTCTCCATCATGGCACAGTACCAGTCGGAGTTCCGGGGCGTCGTCAACTACTACCTTCTGGCCCACAACGTCTCCCATTTCGGGCGGCTGCAATCGGTCATGGAGATGTCTTTGGCACGGACCCTTGCGGCAAAGCACAAGTCCACCGCACGGAAGATGCGACGCCAGTACAAGAGCGTCGTGGAAACCGAGCACGGACCGCGCGTCTGTCTCAAGGTCGTCAAGCACCGGGACAACGGCAAGCCACCTCGCGTGGCATATTTCGGTGGCACCCCCCTGAAACGGCAGCGGCAGGCCGTCCTAGTAGACCAACAGCCTCAGCGGTACCAGAGCGGCCGCAACGAGCTTATCAAACGGCTCGAAGCGAACGAGTGCGAGATGTGCGGCTCAACGGTGGATGTAGAAGTCCATCACATCCGTGCGCTTCGCGACCTGAACGTGAGAGGCCAACGGGAAAAGCCCAGGTGGGTACAACTCATGGCGGCGCGGAAACGCAAGACCCTCGTGGTCTGCCGGACGTGTCACATGAACATCCACCATGGGCGACCGCTGACGCAACACGCATCAATAGCTTAAAGATACTACAGGCCGAACTAGGATCCGAAGCAGTCGGCCTAAGCCGACAGTGCGTTACAGGTTAAGACTATACCAACCAAGGCCACGAGTATGAAGATTTGTATGAGTGCTCGCTTTGGATTGGTGAAGAGCATGATGATCAGTCTGATCACGAGGAGTTTCTCCTTTCAACGGCACCAGCGCCGCCGAGTTGCCTACGGAGTCGCTCACGATCCAAGGCACGTTTGGGTTGGCGGCGCCGTGAAATCAGTTGCCAGGGCAGGACGATAAGGAGATAGCCGTAGAGTATGAAGAAGCCTACTCCGTCGAACAGCACCATTGCGATGACGAAGGCAGCGACGAACAGTAGGAAGGTCTTCAGCATGAGCCATCTCCTCTCAACGGAAAGTCTATGCAACCGCACATGCGCTGTCAAGGCCGTTGTCTTGACCTGTGAAACTTACACCAAAGCTACGATGCGGGTCGGTAGTGCACCGATACCCTCGACACTACCGACCCACTAGACACCGGAGAGCCGGATGCGGTGGAAGCCGCACGTCCGGTTCGGAAGGGGGCCGACGGAAAAGTGCTCCGCTAACGCGGGGTAACTCGCCGGCGGCCTACCTTACTGTCCTACCGCTGGAAGGCCGCCGTGATACAGCGGTGGGCGGTGTCCAGGGGAAGGCTGGTGAGGGACGAGGAGACGGGCGAGCCCTTCCGGGTGCCCTGCTGCCCCGACTGCACCGCTCAGATCGTGGACAAGGACGGAGTGCCCCTAACCGACGCCGACCTGAACCGCCGTAAGCACGTCTGCGCCCACTGCGAGGCTCCCCTCTGGCAGGCCGACAAGTCCGGCCCCGCCCGCTACCCTCTGGCCGACTACGTGAAGCACCGCATGAGTGGGCGGCGGCGCAGTGGGATCTCGACCCTAACGCTCGACAACGGCGAAGAAAGGCGGGTCTCGGCAACTTCAAGATGGTGCGCTACGCAGACGACTTCGTAGTCGTCAGCAACGGCACCAAAGCCGAGGTCAAGGCCACCAAAGCGGCCATACAACAGTTTCTGGAAAACGAACTCCACCTGACGCTATCGGAAGAAAAGACGGCCATCACCCACGTCAACGACGGCTTCGACTTCCTGGGTTTTCATATCCAGCGCAAGCAGGTCGATGGCAGGTGGGCCGTACACCTTCGACCGACGGCCAAGGCCAAGGAGCGAGTGAAACAGAAGCTCAAAGACCTGACTTCCAGAAGATGGACTTGGATGGACGAGTACAACCGACTGACGACCCTGAACGCTATCGTGCAGGGCTGGGCCGGATACTACCGGTACACCAGCTTCGTGCGGGACATCGGCGAAATCACCGAGTTCGCATGGTTCCGCTACCTCTACTGGTTGCGGGAGAAGCACAAGGGCAGTCACAAGGGACAGCTTATCCGAAGCAAATCCAAGAGGCTCCATGGCAGAATCCGTTGGCATGCTGAGGTGCGCGAAGGCGGTAACACGCTGGAGGCGTACCAATGGCTCCCCACCAGACAGGAACTCGACCGCCAACGCTACCGGCGGAAGGGCAAGGCGGGCTTCCCGCATCCCTACATGTCCGGCCACGCAGAGACGGCGAGCGACCATCCACAGGGGGAAACCGGCCCAGATGAGCGTATCTACACGGCAACCGTCGGGGTAAGTAACCGCAAACGCGACGAACCCCTCGACTTTGCCGAACAGCGACTCAGGGCAAAGGTGCGTGACGGCATGAAGTGCCGGAAGTGTGGCGCACGGGCAGACTTGCACGTCCACCACATCAAGGGCATGAAATCACACGCGCTCAGTAACCTGGTCACGCTCTGCCGGACGTACCATAAGGCCATACACCGTTCGAGCCAACTACAAACCGTCTAACGGAGAGCCGGGTGCCTTGAAAGTGGCACGCCCGGTTCGGTGAGAGGGATGGCGCAAACCAGTCGGAGCAATCCGGCCATCGGCGGCGCTGTCCCTACTCAATACGACCTGATGATGGCGTTGGCACGGAAGATCGTCAGCGGCGAGGAGGAGGATGCCGACGCCGAGACGATGGAGGAGGTCTTCGCCCAGGCCAGGGACGCCGAGGCCGTCTCGGAGGAGCCGCTGGTGGACGAGGGCTGGAAGCTGGTCGAGAGCCTGCCCCGCACTGGATGCGGGGTCGAACCGGCGACCGTCGAGAGTAATGGCAACGGGCCCAACGGCCATCACGATGCCACTGGCATCGGGCCGACGGTCGAGCTGGCGCCGGTCAACGGTCAAATGCCCGCCAACGGGCACGGCAACAGCCACCACGAGGATGACCCGGAGCCGCAGCGGACGCTGTTCTCCTGGGCGGAGTTCATGGCCGAGGAACCGCTAAAGCCCAAGGGCCGCAGGCGCAAGCCGCAGCTCGCAGCCGCGTCCCTCTTTGAGTGGGCGCTTACCCTTGAGCAGGAACGGGAGGCGGAGCCGGTCGGCGCAGGACGCTGACAGCAGAGATACGGGGGAGGTCGTCGCCATAGTTGCGACGGCCTCCCCCCTGCTTGCCCATGTATGCGGCCCTTTTGCATTTCAGGAAGGAGAAGAACCAAATGAACCCCCTAAACGACAACAACATTCGAAGTGACGCCAAGGACCGACAGAAGGAGGTATGCAGTGGTCACGATGCACCTGGTTCCGCCGATGCCAGGAAGGAAGAACCTCTCTGCAAAGGCAGAGTCTCCGTCCACGACTTGATCGACGTGGACGGCTACCTGTATCAGTGGATGCATGACTTCCCGGTTCCGACCGTCTGCGAGCCGTGCAAGGCTCTCGCGATTCAGTGGGCCGAGAAACGCTGCCAAGAATTGGAAGCTGCCGAAGGTGTGTGCCGGGACAAGGCCGAGAGACTGCGGGATAGGGATGCGGTGCGCTACCGGAACAGCGTGTAAGGAGGCGAACTTGGAGGCAGACGAAATGAAAGATGAGGCGCACGAATATCGATAAATCGTCGACCGATTGTCGAGGGAGACTGGCCTGAACCGTAGTGGCGACTAGGAGGCAGGCGCGGCTCATCTATTATGTATGAGCCCCTTTCGCGTTTCTCCGAGTGTCGCCAAGAGAGCTATGGCCCTCGCCGAAGAAGAGCGAAACGCCCGTTCAACCCGCAGTCCCCAACTCGGGCGGAACTTGAACTCTTAAGCGCCAACCCACTTGGGGAGGCCGCCTTCAGTCATGTGACGGTCTCCCCAAGTCTAATCTCCTGGTCTTCCACTTGGTAGACGAACTGAACGGCTCGCTTGAATCGTGGCAGAGCCCCCACCAGTCATCCATCAGGACCAGCGGCCCTCAATCGCTCTGAATCCGCCATTCACCCAGAAACACACGCACTCCGGCTGGCGATGCCTTACGGTACATCCCCTCCAACGCAGGGATGAAGCCGTCCTGACCCCTCCAGAACTGGAAGCTGCCCAACCGTTTCGGCAGCGCCGCAGAAAACGTTGGGATGCGCGCTGCTCCGTGGGCAGCAGCATCCTCTCGATCAGCGCTCTCTTGGCCCCAGAACTCGGTGGGATCAACAGGAAGCGGCTCAGGTGGTGATTGATCTAGCACCTGATCAGCGGAAGACTCGATGGTCGTTTCATTGGCTCCAATGCCGCTCCCCGCCGCCTCGAGCCCGGCCAAGCCCAAGAGTTCCTCTCGCTCCGCTCCCCTCAGCTTAAATATCAGGAAGGGGTCGCGGTCGAACTCCTCACCCAAGAGGAGGTAGACCGCCGCGATGTGCTTGCAAGGGTTTGACCAGTCGGGGCAGGAGCAGTCGGTCTCAAGATCGTCGCTCCTGTCAGGGAAGAGGGAAAGTCCTACTTCCCAGAAGAAGTTCTCGATATTCTCGGGCATCTGGCCAGCCAGCATCTTCGCGGCGAAGACGGGCCGCTCTAACAGCGCCGTGGTCACCTTCTTCCAGTCCGAACCTCCAAGCGTCTCGACTCTGATCTCGACACGGTAGGGCCGGGCACGAGATCCCTGCACTCTGGCCATCACAGCGCCCTTTTCGACATCAATCGATAGCACCTGGCCCCGGCGGGCATAGGACCTGCCGCGGCCAAGCCTCGCTCCGAGGTCGAAGCCCTCAAGGACCTCTATCCAGCGGCTAGCCCACCAACTCTGGCCGAATCTGCCCCGTGTGGACTGGGCCTTGATGCCGCCCTTCGCCTTACGAGGTCGGGAAGGCTCGAAGTATCCATCGTAACGATGTGCCATCCTATCCTCCTGGGGCTTCCTTGCCCAGAGCCAAGACCTCTCTCAGGTCGTCGTTGGAGAGCTCCGTAAGCCAGCCCTCACCTGCTCCCACGACTCGTTCAGAGATTTCCTTCTTGATCTCGATCATCTCGTCGATCTTCTCCTCCAGCGTTCCGGCGCAGATGAACTTGTGGACCTGGACGTTTCGCGTCTGGCCGATGCGGAATACCCGGTCGGTTGCCTGGTCCTCGACGGCAGGGTTCCACCAGCGGTCGAAGTGGAAGACGTGGTTGGCCGAGGTTAGGTTCAACCCGGTGCCGCCGGCCTTCAGAGACAGAATGAAGACCTGCGGTCCGCCGCCCTCATCCTGGAAGCGCTCCACCATGCGGTCGCGCTGGCGCTTCGGCACCCCGCCGTGAAGGAACAGCGCCTCTAGGCCGAACGTCTCCTGCACTTGGCGTTGAAGCAGGTCGCCCATCTCCGCGAACTGGCTGAAGACCAGCGCCCGGTCGCCGACCTCGATAACCTCCTCCAGCATCTCCGTCAATCTCGTGAGCTTGCCTGACCGGCCGTTGATGCCGGAGTTGTCGCCCAGGAACTGTGCCGGATGGTTGCAGACCTGCTTGAGCTTGGAGAGCGTGGCCAGGACCAGCCCTCTCCGCTGGATGCCATCGGCCGACTCCAACGCCTCTTCCATCTCCTTGAGAACGGAGGCATACAGAGATGCCTGCTCCTTCGTCAGCGGGCAGAAGACCTTCGTCTCCAGCTTCTCGGGAAGATCGGAGATGATCGACCTATCCGTCTTGAGTCTACGGAGGATGAAAGGGCCGGTAACGCGCTTGAGGCGCTCTGCCGCGCTCGCGTCCCGCTCGGCCTGGATGGGCACGAAGAAGTTGCGCTTGAACTCGCTCTGGGAGCCCAGGAAGCCGGGGTTCAAGAACTCCATGATCGACCACAGGTCGCCCACGTTGTTCTCCACCGGCGTTCCGGTCAGGGCGATGCGGTAGTCGGCTACCAGTGACCGTGCTGCCCTCGCCTGCTTCGTCTCAGGGTTCTTGATGTTCTGGGCCTCGTCAAGCACCACGCCGCCCCACGGCACCTCCTTGAGGAACTTGAGGTCCCGATGCACCAGTCCGTAGCTGGAGACGACAATGGCGTGGCCCTCCACCTCCTTCTTGAACGTCGCACCTCGCTTCCTGCCGGGGCCGTGATGGACCAGCACAGGAAGCCGAGGAGTGAAGCGGGCGGCCTCTTTCCGCCAGTTGTTTGCCACCGAGGTTGGACAGACGAGGAGGACAGGCCGTTTGCCGTCGGCCCGCCAATCGCGCTGGATGAGCGCCAGGGTCTGAATCGTCTTGCCCAAGCCCATGTCGTCGGCGAGGCACGCTCCGAGGCCCCATTGCCTCAGGAACGAAAGCCACGAATAGCCGCGGACCTGATAGGGACGGAGCGTGCCGGAGAAGCCCCTCGGAGACGCAAGCTCCTTGAACTCCGCCTGCCCATCCAACTGCTTCAGCAGCTTTCCGATCCATCCGGTGGCCCTGACGCCGTTGAAGCCGAAACCCTGCGGCGCGTCCCTGGCTCCGAGCGCCATCTGGATGACGTCCCGGACGGTCGCATTTTCAGCTCCCTTCTTCCTCCAGAAATCGATCGCCGCCTGAATCTCCTCGGCGCTCACCTCAACCCATTGACCGCGGACCCTGACCAGGGGGGCCTTCATCCGCGCAAGCGCCTCCAGCTCGCGGAGGGTGAGCCTCTGGTCTCCCAGGGCCACTTCCCAATCGAACTGAACAATCGTCTCCAGAGACAGACCGCTTCCACCCTGCATCTTCGGGCTCTTGACCTTGGCCTGGACGGCCAGCCGGACCTTCGTGCCCTTGCGCGTCCACCAAGCAGGAAGCATCACGCCGTAGCCCGCCTGCTCAAGTGCGACGGCCTCCTCGGTCAGGAACTGATGAGCTCTAGCAGTGTCAAGCAAGTATCCGGCGGGCCTTGCGTTCTCGAGGCTGGCCGTGATGGAAGGACAGATGCCGGAAGCCTGTCCCAGCGAGGAGAGCAGGAACTCCCGCACGTTCGAGCCGTTACGCCTGAGCGCGGATTTCTTGCGGGCCCTGGCCTTCCACGCTTCTTCTACCGGTATGAGAAGGCTCGGATCGTCGTGAGGCTGGAGCAGATAGCGGACGTACCATGCGTCATCGGAGGTCTTGTCATCCGCCCTATCGGTCCCCGCAGTATCTTCCGGTTCCTCCAGGCGGAAGCAGAGGCGGAACTGGGAACCTTCCGAAACCGCGACCGGTCGCCGCCATTCGCGGACCTGTGCGGCGAACTGGGAGAGATCGTACTCATCTCCCGCAACGGTCCCGTCTTTCGACCTGAGGGCATGAAGCCAGGCGTCGTGCACGCTGTCAAAGGATGGCTTCTTCCTGCGACGACGGGGCGCGGGTAGAGACGCATCGGAGGCTGCGGTGCGCACCAGGTGATCCGTTAGCGTGGCCACAAACTGCCTGAGCACGTCGGTGGAGGGCCTCTCAGGAGGCGCGGCCGCGCCCGGCTCGGAGAGCGCCCGCGCAGCCGCGGGCATCCGCCCGGCCAGCGCGGGCAGGCGTTCCGCGTCCGTCCCCATGAAGATGGGGTCCCACGTCGCGCGGCGCGCATCATTGTCGGTCGTCAGACCCGGAAGAAACTGCTGCCGCGCCACCATCGACCCTGCAAAGCGGAGCGCCTCCGCCCAGTACGCGAGATCAGAGCCGACGATCACGCCTGCCGCGAGCGTCCGGCTGCCCATGGACGCGCCCAGACGCTCCACGGCCTCCTCCGTCGAGAGTCGATAGGCTGCGACCGTCCATGGCGCAATCTTCGTCTTCGCACGAGACCTGGGCGGTTCTGCGATCAGGCTGCTGGAAGGAATGGGGCTGTCGCCCTTGGTCGGCAGCCAGGCCGTCACGTGGCAAGTCCGCTTTGCCGCCGGTTTGGGACCGAGCGCCGTTTTCTTTAGGGCTTCCGCCAAGCCGCGAGCGCTGGCGGCAAACGGATGAGGACTCGCATAGGACACCTTCGTCCTTCGCCGACGCCTTGAGGGCGGGTGGACGCCATCGTCCCTCAATGCTTCGCCCCAGAGAACCAGCGCGCCGTCAGACTCGCCTGCATGTAGGATAATCATGGCAAGGATTCCAGTTGTACAAGGACCTCCGTCTATGCCGACAGGTCGACTGCAATCTCTTCGAGCTGCTCCAGGGCAGTACGGAGGTCTTCGACGATCTCCTCGGCGATCTGGTCCGGAGGCGGCAGGTTGGCAGAGTCCTCCATGCTTTCGTCGCGCAGCCAGAAGATGTCGAGGTTCACCTTGTCCCGCTTCACTAGGTTGTGTTGATATTTGTATTATACTGGGTGTATGTCAACAGTTACACTTCCGTCGGAACAATGGTCAAAGATGTTTGAGTTCCTTCGTGGGGAGTCCGGGTTGTACGTCGGACGGGAAGCCGAATGTAGGCGGTTCATCGATGCTGTCCTATGGATTACGCGGTCTGGCGCACAATGGAGGATGCTGCCATCAGAGTACGGTAAATGGAACAGCGTCTACAAGCGATTCGCCCGCTGGTGTGACCACGGAGTATGGGAGCGTATCCATCAGCATTTCGTCGATGACCCCGACATGGAATACCTCATCATCGACAGTACGGTCGTCCGGGCACATCCTTCGGCGGCTGGGGCACCCCAAAAAAGGGGGGCAAGCATCCCAAGCCCTTGGTCGTAGCCGTGGAGGGTTCAGCACAAAGGT
The DNA here is from genome assembly GCA_965222445.1 of Dehalococcoidia bacterium. GTDB lineage: Bacteria > Chloroflexota > Dehalococcoidia > Lucifugimonadales > CAJWER01. The sequence continues at coordinate 983,524 of CBDCTY010000002.1, forward strand.
CCATGTGAGTGTCGACGGCCTCGGTAACCCGTTGAGATTTACGTTGACTGGAGGACAGGAGCACGATGTGACTCAGGCCAACGAGCTCATAGCCGGTATGGAGAGTGAGTATGTGATTGCAGACCGAGCATACGACTCCAACCAGTTCCTCGAGTCCGTGATCGAGGGCGGCGCGTTTCCGGTAATACCTCCTCGCTCGAATCGTACGGAACCGCATTCATACGATACGTACCTCTACCGAGAGCGTCACCTCGTTGAGTGTCTCATCGGCAAGATCAAGCACTTCCGACGCATCTTCTCCCGATTCGACAAGCTGGCAAACAGGTACCTCGGCTTCCTTCATTTCGTCGGTGCCATCATATGGTTAAGATGAAATGTCAACACAACCTAGGTCGTCGTAGCTGAATCGGCGGAGCCGTTCGGTCTCCTGGCGCTCGCGGCGGTCTTCCGGGTTGTAGCAGGCTACGAAGTCGTCCAGGTCGGAGCGTGTCAGCGGGTTGGTCTTTAGGGTGAAGCGCCGGTTGGTGCGAAGGTCGTAGATCCACAGGTCGCGGGTCCACGGGGTCTCGCTGGCGGGCTTGCGGTCGAAGAAGAGCACGTTGGCCTAGACACCCTGGGCGTAAGAGACGCCGGTGGGCAGCCGCAGGAGGGTGTGGGTGTCGCACTCGACCAGCAGGCGCCGCCGCACCGGCGCCGCCTTCGAACAGGACGTTGTCGGGTACGACGACAGCCGCCCTCCCGTGCATCTTCAGCAGGGTCCGCACGTGCTGCAGGAAGTTGAGCTGCTTGTTGCTGGTCGTGGCCCAGAAGTCGGGGCGCTCCACCACCAGGCTCTCCCGCTCCGATTCCCCCTCCGTGTTGACGAAGGTGAAGCTGGACTTCCGTCCGAAGGGCGGATTGGTCAACACCATGTCGAAGTTGACACCTGGATGGGTGCGCAGGCTGTCGTCCACGACAATGTTCGTCTCGTCCCCGCCGATGCCGTGCAGGTACAGATTCATCACCCCCATCCGGGCGGCGTTGTCGACGATCTCCCAGCCGTAAAGGGCGCTGTCTCGCAGGTGTTCTAACGACCTTATCCCATCTCAAGGATGCCTCCCTGCTATCCACCGTGCCTCATCCATTGAACGTCTCCGCATCCAGACCGGCATGGCGGGAACGCCTCTCCGAACTTCACATTGACGAATAGCCTGTGTCGGCAAAGGCCGCGATATAGTCCGGTGCGTCGGCAAACTTCGCCTGTCATGGGTTGCTTCATCAGATAAGCTCCGGCCCCTAGATCAGAAGCGCGGCGAGCGCCAGGAGTACTCCGATGCCGACCGCCCACTTCAGTTTGCCCTTCAGCGAAGGCACTGGTTCGCCTAGTACGGATTGATCATACTGTCGAGATCGTCTGCCGTATATTCCCTCCACAAATCGCTTCCCTTGCGACCCTTGTTGATGTATACGGTTTCCGGACCGTAGCTAGAGGACTGCTTATCGATTGCCCTCATCACCTCCTGCATTCTGTTAAGCTTGGGCTCGACCTTCTCAAGCTAGCTACACCTTTCCCGTATGGATGGAAGCCCAAGGACAAACCGATTCTGCTCTGCGTAGTCTGTCTCTAGCTCGTTAACCTCTCCCGTGAGGTCGCTCAACTTGTCCTTCATTTCTTCAATTGACCCTGCTCTTGTCCTGCCTGACGGTTGGCCACTGCCGACGAAGAGCCTCCGCCAGAGTAGTGGATGGTCCGCTCCACTCCTCCGATCACCGCCTTGGCCTGGCCGAAGTCGCACTGGGCATCACCAGGAGGATGGGAGAGCGGAACGTACATCTCGCGTGTCCGGAGACGCCGCTCGCGCACGTAGTCCTTGACTATCGTGTACTTGCCACCGAACCCGTGCTCCGCTCTCAGACGGTCATAGATCCGCTTCGCCGTGTGGCGCTGCTTCCTCGGAAGACGCCGGTCCTCTTCCAGTATCCGGTCGATCACCCCGTGGTACGGGTCCAGCTTGGGGCGACGCGGCGGTGACTGTCGACGGTACCCGGGTGGCACCGAGTACTCCAGCATCTTGCGCACGGTATCCCGGTGCAGCCCAAACACGCGGGCAGCCTCTCGCGTGCTCATCCCTTCCACCATGCAGGCCCGGCGCACTCGAACGTACAGCTCCACCTTGTACATCGTACATCCTTCACACCTTCCATCGAGTTGCCTTGAACTCTATGGAAGGCGGCGGGTGGTCCAGTTTTCAAGCGCCACTCCCGGACGCTCACCCCCGCCTCGCCGGTCCATTATTACTCCGCCCTTTACAGGTGTGAGCGGCAAGTTTGGGCTGTACCTCTACTACAGGTGCAACGCCAGGCTGACGAAAGGGGCAACAGTGTGTGAAGGCTCCGCGATTAACGCCAAGAAGTTGGAGGCATTCGTGCTGGACCGAATCAAGGAGAACATACTTACCGAGGAGACTCTAAGGGCGTTGGTTGACTTGGCCAACGAGGAACTACGTCTGTACAGGCGCCGTGCGGTGAATCAGCTTGATCGTTTGAATCGGGAAGCTAGGTCAGTGGAGCAGGGGCTGGCGCACCTGTACGGTGCTTTGGAGAGCGGGAAAGTAGATATTGATGACTTGGCACCCCGCCTGAAGGAACTAAGCCCGAATCCACCGAAGGAGTGGGAATTAAAGGTCTGCTGAAAAGGTGAAAGGGTGCTCCTCTGAATCTGGGATAATGGTTTTGTAGCAGCAAACCGACCCCGGAAAAGGAGCACCCAACAGATGCTATCACGCAACCACCTCGACCGCATCCAAATCGCCTTCGACGACCTCCGTTTGGTGGCCAACGGCGGCCTGCTCCTTCCAGCCACCTTGGCCCTGCACCTCGGCCTTTCCCAACTGGTACAGCAGCGTCTGGAACTGGGCGATGCGCCGGGCCGGGCCAACACCGGCGACAAGATAATGACGCTGGTCGCCTCCGCGCTGGCCGGCGGCGACTGCATCGACGACGCCGATGCGCTGCGCGCCGGTGGGACGGCCGGTGTTCTCGACTGCGTGGTCAAGGCACCATCCACCCTGGGCACTTTCCTGCGCAGCTTCCAGTGGGGCCACGTCCGTCAACTCGACCGGGTGAGCCGGGAGTTGCTGGCACGGGCATGGGCCGACGGCGCCGGACCCGGCGATGCGCCGTTCACCATCGACCTCGATTCCACCATTTGTGAGACCTACGGACTGGACAAGGAGGGGGCGCGACACCATGGTTATACCGGCCAGCGGGGCTATCACCGGCTGCTGGCTGTCGCCGCCGGTACCGGCGAGGTGCTGATGTCCCGTCTGCGCGAGGGCCGCGCCAACACCGCCCGCGGCGCCGCCCACTTCCTGCGGGAGACGGTGGGGCGGGTGCGCTACGCTGGAGCCAGGGGACAACTCACGGTGCGGGCCGACAGCGGCTTCTACGCTCATAGCGTGGTATCCGTCTGCCGCAAGACGAAGGTCCGCTTCTCCATCACCATCCGCCAGCGTGCCAGCCTGCGCAACCTCATTGAAGCCATACCCGAGGCGGACTGGACGCCCATCCCCTACTGGATGGACGGCGCCGCCGACGTGGCCGAGACCACCTACACTCCCTTTGAGAGTGAGCCCGGCGCCGCGCCGGTGCGGCTCATCGTGCGGCGAGTGAAGCCCACGCCGGGTTCCCAGTTGGCCCTCTTCGCCAGCTACAGCTATCACGGCTTCATCACCGACCACGATGGGGAGATGCTCGAACTGGAGGCCGCCCATCGCCGCCACGCCGAGATCGAGAATGCCATTCGAGACCTCAAGTACGGCGTCGGACTGAACCACATGCCCTCGGGCCGCTTCGCCGCCAACGGCGCCTGGCTGGCGATACAGGTGCTGGCGCACAACCTCGCTCGCTGGACCGCACGGATCGGTCTGGGTGAGCAGGTGGTGACCACCAAGACCCTCCGGCGGCGGTTCTTCGCCCTAGCGGGACGGCTCACTCGCTCGGCGCGCCGGCTCACTTTGCATCTCCCCCAGCGCTGGCCCTGGGAAACCCAGTTCAGCAGTGCCCTGGCCCGGCTGCGAGCCATTCCACTCCCAGCCTGACGGCGCCCTTCTGTCACTGACCCGTCATCCGGCCAACTGAACGTCCCCGCCAACTCGCGCCATCCAGGCCCGCGAGCGCCTCTTGCCGCGTCCTATCCCGCCATCCCGCTCGCCACAGCCACTGCAGGCCGCCATCGGTGCCCCCAAAAGCGGTCGCAGACCGCCCGCCAACCTCCCGTCTACCCGAATTCGAGCCCGGATCATCGCGCCTGTAACTCACTTACCCCTTTCCGCTGCCCTCGCGCCGTCCATCGGTGGATTCGGGCTTAGACCAACCCCCTATACCGCTCCTACACCCTTCACGGCCTCCTTACCACCAATTGGTATGATACGGCCTTTGGCTTTGCCGATGAGATGCGAGTGGGGTTGCGGGGGATGGTCCGCAGGGTGTGGGGGCGTCGTGGAGTGAAGGTGCATCAGCGAGTGCAGATGGTCTACAAGTGGACGTACCTGTTCCTGGTGGTAGACGTTCGGAGGGGCAGGCTGTTGTGGAGTTGGATCGACTCGATGAGGTCTGCGGCTATAGCGGCGGCAGTCGATGGCCTGAAGCATCACTCGGACATCGAGGCGCTGGTGTGGGATGGAGCGCGTGGTCACCGGGGCGAGATGGTACGGAGTGTTGGACTGGCAACCATCATCCAGCCGCCATACAGTCCTGAGTTGAATCCCGCCGAGCGGGTCTTCCAAGAGGTCCGCAGGTGGGTGGAGGGCAGGACATACGGGAGCATAGACGAGAAGATGGAGGCGGTTGACGCATACCTTGGTGAGCTTGAATCTGATCCGGGTCGGGTGCGGTCGCTCACGGCCTGGGATTGGATCGAACACTCAACGCGAAGCCTTCCAGCACACTTTACGGCCTCAGCAATATGAAATGGTATTATACGGGGAGGATAAGAACATTGCAGTCAAAATGCGATTGCCCTGCACAACGGCCTCACGAACCTTGTCCAGATGTGACCCCGATGCTACAATCGATCTCGTAGACCTGCCCCCTCCTCCGGCACTCCGCAGTAGCTCAGTGGTAGAGCGGTCGGCTGTTAACCGATTGGTCGCAGGTTCGAATCCTGCCTGCGGAGCCAACTCCCCTGACATGAAGAACTTCGGTCTTCTTTGTTAACCCATCGCCGGCAGGGACCGGCACCGTGTACTCGATCCCGACCTGATGCCTATTGAAGTCAATCCTCCTGGTGAACGAGCCGAGGAAGGTCTTGCATTCAAGGAATGATGCGCTCTGTAGGATCCTTCGCAGGTCTCCTAGGTAGTGGTCCATCGCCAACGGGTCAGAGAGGCTGTCTTCTGTCTTATTCATTTCGTCCAAGGCTTCATCCTTCTTCACATCAAGCTCCCGTTGTCTGGCTCTTAGCCCGAATCCACCGATGGACGGCGCGAGGGCAGCGGAAAGGGGTAAGTGAGTTACAGGCGCGATGATCCGGGCTCGAATTCGGGTAGACGGGAGGTTGGCGGGCGGTCTGCGACCGCTTTTGGGGGCACCGATGGCGGCCTGCAGTGGCTGTGGCGAGCGGGATGGCGGGATAGGACGCGGCAAGAGGCGCTCGCGGGCCTGGATGGCGCGAGTTGGCGGGGACGTTCAGTTGGCCGGATGACGGGTCAGTGACAGAAGGGCGCCGTCAGGCTGGGAGTGGAATGGCTCGCAGCCGGGCCAGGGCACTGCTGAACTGGGTTTCCCAGGGCCAGCGCTGGGGGAGATGCAAAGTGAGCCGGCGCGCCGAGCGAGTGAGCCGTCCCGCTAGGGCGAAGAACCGCCGCCGGAGGGTCTTGGTGGTCACCACCTGCTCACCCAGACCGATCCGTGCGGTCCAGCGAGCGAGGTTGTGCGCCAGCACCTGTATCGCCAGCCAGGCGCCGTTGGCGGCGAAGCGGCCCGAGGGCATGTGGTTCAGTCCGACGCCGTACTTGAGGTCTCGAATGGCATTCTCGATCTCGGCGTGGCGGCGATGGGCGGCCTCCAGTTCGAGCATCTCCCCATCGTGGTCGGTGATGAAGCCGTGATAGCTGTAGCTGGCGAAGAGGGCCAACTGGGAACCCGGCGTGGGCTTCACTCGCCGCACGATGAGCCGCACCGGCGCGGCGCCGGGCTCACTCTCAAAGGGAGTGTAGGTGGTCTCGGCCACGTCGGCGGCGCCGTCCATCCAGTAGGGGATGGGCGTCCAGTCCGCCTCGGGTATGGCTTCAATGAGGTTGCGCAGGCTGGCACGCTGGCGGATGGTGATGGAGAAGCGGACCTTCGTCTTGCGGCAGACGGATACCACGCTATGAGCGTAGAAGCCGCTGTCGGCCCGCACCGTGAGTTGTCCCCTGGCTCCAGCGTAGCGCACCCGCCCCACCGTCTCCCGCAGGAAGTGGGCGGCGCCGCGGGCGGTGTTGGCGCGGCCCTCGCGCAGACGGGACATCAGCACCTCGCCGGTACCGGCGGCGACAGCCAGCAGCCGGTGATAGCCCCGCTGGCCGGTATAACCATGGTGTCGCGCCCCCTCCTTGTCCAGTCCGTAGGTCTCACAAATGGTGGAATCGAGGTCGATGGTGAACGGCGCATCGCCGGGTCCGGCGCCGTCGGCCCATGCCCGTGCCAGCAACTCCCGGCTCACCCGGTCGAGTTGACGGACGTGGCCCCACTGGAAGCTGCGCAGGAAAGTGCCCAGGGTGGATGGTGCCTTGACCACGCAGTCGAGAACACCGGCCGTCCCACCGGCGCGCAGCGCATCGGCGTCGTCGATGCAGTCGCCGCCGGCCAGCGCGGAGGCGACCAGCGTCATTATCTTGTCGCCGGTGTTGGCCCGGCCCGGCGCATCGCCCAGTTCCAGACGCTGCTGTACCAGTTGGGAAAGGCCGAGGTGCAGGGCCAAGGTGGCTGGAAGGAGCAGGCCGCCGTTGGCCACCAAACGGAGGTCGTCGAAGGCGATTTGGATGCGGTCGAGGTGGTTGCGTGATAGCATCTGTTGGGTGCTCCTTTTCCGGGGTCGGTTTGCTGCTACAAAACCATTATCCCAGATTCAGAGGAGCACCCTTTCACCTTTTCAGCAGACCTTTAATTCCCACTCCTTCGGTGGATTCGGGCTAAGCTGAGTCCGACACATGTTGTTGGAGGTCAGCAGGGTAGACCGCTTCGAATCGATTGGCGCGCGGAGGATACGCCCGAGGCGCTGAGGGCAAGATACCTTTCGGAACGGGACGTCAGGCTGCGAAGTCGGCTCCAGGGGCTGTGGCTGGTGCGTGATGGATGGCCGATAGTGAAGGCCGCTGAGGTTGTGGGAGTTCACAAGGACACTGTCGGTGAATGGGTGAGATGGTACAGGCGTGGAGGGGTGTCTGAGGTGGTGTCGCACACGATGGCGGGAAAGGGCCAGCCGAGCTTTCTGAGCGCCGAGCGGCAGCGTGAGTTGATCGACGAGGTGTCTAAGGGGCGATTCCGCACGGCCTTGGAGATACGGGACTGGATACAGAGCGAGTACGCGGTCAGTTACAAGCCCGACAGCGTGTACGGGGTGCTCAAGCGGCTGGGATGCAGCCGCAGGGTGCCCAGGCCCCGTCACGAGAAGACAGACGCAGCCGGGCAGAGGTCCTGGAAAAAAGGGGCTCGGCCGCGCCCTCGCCGATGCGGGAGTGACGTCCGGGACGACGTTGGGCTTTGCCGACGAGATGCGTGTGGGCCTGCGAGGGATGGTTCGCAGGGTATGGGGCCGCCGCGGCGTCAAGGTGGTCCAGCGGGTGCAGTTGGCGTACCGGTGGATGTACCTATTCCTGGTCGTGGACGGTCGTCGCGGCAGGTTGTCGTGGACGTGGATAGACTCGATGAGGTCCGAGGCGATAGCGTCGGCGGTCAGGGGTCTTATACCATTTCGTTTTGACTACGCCGTGAATTGATCGTGACGCAGTTCGGCAATCCGTCATTCCGGCCTTGAGCCGAGCCTGCCCCGTGCTCCGACACGGGGAATCCAGTCCCCGGCGGTTGCACACAGATCGGGTGGCTAAGGGCAAGCCGAGCACTCTTTCAGCCCCCTATATGGCGGCATCACGCCAAATTGGTATTAGGCTGCAGACCGACATGGGTGCGCTGGTCTGGGACGGAGCGCGGGGGCACCGGGCCGAGAAGGTGGAGAGAGTAGGGCTGCCCACGATCGTTCAGCCGCCGTACAGTCCTGAGCTGAACCCTGCCGAGCGTGTGTTCCAAGAGGTTCGCCGATGGGTGGAGGGCAGGATATACCGGAGCATCGAGGACAAGATGGAGGCAGTCAACGCGTACCTGAGGGAACTGGAATCGGACCTGCCCGCGTGCGCTCTCTTGCCGGCTGGGCCTGGATCGACGACAACATCCGACGCCTGCCCCCACACTTAGCGGCCGCCTCTCAGTGAGTTGGTATCAGAACTCACGCCCGCTCCGGCAAGGGCGCAACTGAAGCCCCCTTTTTCCACGACTCCTGCGCACCTACGTCTGCCTTCTCATGACGGCCCCTCGGAACCTTCGGGCTGCATCCCAACCTCTCAAGCAGACCGTAGACGCATCTCCACGTCCACCCATGAGTCGGCCCCACAGAAGACGGCGCAGATGGCTATGACGATGATATCTATGAGTTTGTGACGCTTGGCCGGCCGGTTCGTGGGTCTCTTAGCTTGGCGAACCGATCTGTCAATAGGGCTACGGCCGAACTGTTCATGAGACCACCCTCGCATTGAGAATGGCCTCATTCTACTAGGCAGTGTTGACATTTGAGATACCGGGCATTTCATAACCGAGTAAGCCGTCCAAATTGTCATTCTGAGGAGCAAAGCGACGAAGAATCTAAAGCCTATGCCTGTAATGCCGCTACCGCTTTAGATTCCTCACTGCGTTCGGAATGACATGAAACCGGAATGTCAACACAACCTAGACCCTTTCTTATACTCATCAAAATGCGATTGCCCTGGGGGGGCTATCCTACGTTATCCCCACCCAATGGGCAACTTGTGGAACGTGGGGTGACGCGCAACGCCATCTGGTTCGTGTGCATAGTGTGTCGTTGTCCAGTGAAAATGTCAGGGTAATTGTTCAATGATTATGTCAGTAGGCGTTATCTCCAGGGGTGGTCGGGTGCCGGCCTGTTTGGGTGGCGTGGTTTGGTCTTGGGTGGGTTGCGGGGTGGGGTTTCCTGTAGGCTCCTCGCTCCGTTCCGTCGCTCATCGCCTACAGGGTGTATGAGAGCGCCGGTGGAGTCTGCCACTGGGGTCTCGGCAGGGAGATGGCCCTTGGAGCGTCTGGTGCTGCGAGCCCTGAGCGTCACAGGCTGCTGGGGGTGCTGGCTTAGCTGCGAGTGTTCTGCCGTGGTAGGTCACCACGATGCTGCCGTCGAGCCGTTCCTGGACCTCCACTGTGGCGCGCGCGTAGCTGGCCCTGTGATCATCGGACAGTAGCTGGATGGCGGCGCTGTCGAACTGGACGGTGTTGTCGTTGGCGACAGTGCGCAGGTACTTGAAGCAGAGCGTCTCATCGAGGGAGACGCCAGCAGGGAGTGGGCGATAGGCTGAGCCTGGCTGGGCTGGTGCGACCGCGAATCGCTCGTTGTAGCGCGGGATGAAGTTCCAAAGCACCTGGTTGGCCTGCTCGATGGTAGTGACGCCAGCGAGCCTGAGCTCAGAGACGAGGCGGTCCTGGAAGGTGCCCCAGGCGCGCTCTACGCGCCCCTTCGCCTGCGGTGTGTGTGCCATGATGAGGCGGATGTCCAACTCCTCCAGCGCCCTGCCGAACTGGGTGGGGTCGCGTCTACCCCGAAGCTGCTCGTCGAGGCTCTCGGGCTCTTTGGGGGAACGCTGAAAGATGCCATGCCTGTCGCTGTACAGGGCCAGGGGGACTCCGTGGCGCTCGATGATGTCCTTGAGCATCAGCATGTAGCCGTGGGCATCCTCCCCGTATCGGGGTACGGGGCAGGCTCTGCTGTCTGAACAGGGCGAAGGAGACCTTCCCGGCGTCGTCCACAGCGCCGACGAGGGTCAGGTAGGGTCCTCGGCCCTCCAGCCAGTCGTGCCGGCTCCGTCGATCTGCAACAGCATCCCCTCCTGGGGATAGCGCTCCCGTCGAGAGTATCGCCTGGGGGCTTTGCGGCGACGGGGACTGGGCAGTCCGCCAGCCAGCAGGACCCGCCTCACGGTAGAGCGAGACAGATGGATATCCTCTCGCTCCGCCAGCATCTCGGTCAGATGGGTGTGGTTGAATCCTGCGTAGGGCCCCTCAGCCAGCTCCCTCACCTTCTCTCGTGTCTGCGGGCACGTGGTGGTCGCGGGCTTCCTGCCCCTGTTCCCGTGAGCCACCGCAGCAGGTCCTTCCCCTCTGTATGCTGCCAGTAGTCGCCACGCATGGCGCTCGCTCACTCCCATCAGCCCAGACCGCCTCCGCCACCGTCACCTTGCCCTCGATCACTCCGTTCAACACCTGGGTCCTCGTCTGCTCTTTGGTCGTCAATGTCAATCCTCTCATGGACTGACATTTTCATTGAACATCTACAAGGCGCGGCCGAACGTTGACAAGCTTGGCGTGCGCCCCTAGAATCAGTAGACATGCTAAGGATCAGACTCAGGCGCGTCGGCGCCAAGAAACAGCCGAGCTACCGGGTGGTCGTGGCGGACTCCGCCGCGGCGCGCGACGGCAGCTTCGTCGAACATATCGGCCACTACAACCCTCGTACCGAACCCGAAACGGTCAGCATCGACGAGGAGAGAGCCCTGCACTGGCTCCGCAACGGCGCCCGTCCGAGTGAGGCTGTCGAGCGATTGCTCCGCTCCATGGGCACTTTGGAGAAGGTCAAGCCATGATGAAAGATCTGGTCGAGTACATCGTAAAGTCCATCGCCACTCACCCGGACGAGGTTAAGGTCACTGAAGAGGGCGACGACGGGCGCGTGGTGTTGAGGCTCGAAGTGGCCCCGGACGACAAGGGCAAGGTGATCGGACGGCAGGGGCGCGTGGCCGAGTCCATACGCACCCTCCTCCGCGTGGCCGCCGTCAAGCAGGGCACGCGGGCCGTCCTGGAGATCGTCTGACGGACCCCGACCTCCCCGAAGACCAGGTCGCCGTTGGCAGGATCATCGGCGCTTGGGGGCTCAGGGGGCACGTCAAGGTAGCGGTCCTGTCGGACAACCCCGACCGGTTCTCCCACGGCTCATCCCTTCTGCTCGGAAGCGCGACCGTCCGCGTTGTATCGTCGCGGCGGGACAAGTCACACCTCGTCGTCCGTTTCGACGCCGTCGGCGACCGGACGACCGCCGAGTCGCTGCGGGGGTCGCACCTTGCCGTTCCACGCGAGGATGTCGAGCCGCCGCCGTCGGGGTCGTACTACCACTACCAGATCATCGACATGGACGTCTTCACGGAGGAAGGGTCGTCCCTCGGTCAGGTCGTGCAGATACTGCAGACGGGCAGCAACGACGTCTACGTGGTGCGCGACGTGGAGGGGAAGGAGACGCTTGTGCCGGCGCTCGCCGACGTGCTGCTGGAAGTGGATCCCGAGCGCGGCCAGATGCTGGTGCGGCTGCCCCCGGTCGTCTGACGGAGAGATAGTCGTTCAGGTGTAACTGTTCAGCAACTGTGTTGAAAGTCAAGATGAGTGACCGACGAGTGCCGGGGTGGTGGCGCGCTGAGCGCGCCAGGGAGAGCGCTGCTTGAGCATGGAGTTGAGTATGACGAGCAGTTTGCGCATACAAGCGACGAGGGCCACCTTCTTCGGCTTACCAGCGGCCAGCAGCCGCTGGTAGAAGTCCCGGATGACGGGATTGAAGCGACTGGCGGCCAGCGTTCCCATGTACAGGACGGCTCGGACCCGGGAGCGCCCGCCCCAGACGCGCCGTTTGCCACGCATGGTGCCGCTGTCACGGTTGAAGGGAGCCACTCCGACCAAGGCGGCGACCTGGCGCCGGTTCAGCGTGCCCAGCTCCGGCAAATGGGCCAGGAGGGTGAGGGAGAGCTGCTCTCCCACGCCGGGGACGGTGCGCAGGAGGTCGTCTTTCTCTCGCCACACCGGACTGCTGCGGAGAGTCTGCCGCAGCCCTTCGTCAATGTCGGTCAGCTCCTGGTCAAGCCAAGCGATGTGGGCCTCGATGCGGGGCCGGACGGCGCTGATGGCGCTCCCAAGCCGGTTCTTCTCCGCCACCAAGATGGCTATCACTTGGTGCCTGCGGGCAACCAGGGAGTTGAGGACCTGGGTCTCGGCGTCCCTCAGAGGGCGCACGGCTGGGCGAACGGCGTCGGCGAAGTGGGCCAGTACGGCCGCGTCCAGGGCGTCAGTCTTCGCCAGCGTCCCGGTGGCTCTGGCGAAGTCTCGAACCTGCCGGGGGTTGACGATGACCACTGGCAGCGATGCGGCCGCTAGGGCTGCCACCGAAGGCAGCTCCAGGCCGCCCGAAGCCTCCAGCACCACCATGGCAGGTTCGAGGGCCCTGAGCCGGGAGACCAGTTCCCGGATCCCAGGCTCGTCATTGGCGATGGTCCACCTCTGGCCTATGGGGCGGACCGCGACGTCCAGATGGGCCTTGGCCACATCAATGCCTACGTAGACTGCTTCCTGTTCCATCCATACCTCCTGTGTGAAGTACTGGCCCTTCCTTGCGCGATGCGGGCTCGTTTGGCCCAGGCAACTGTTCGGGCTCTGTTTGGGGGTGGTGCGGCGACCCTCGCTGAACAACGGTCTTTGATGACCAAGAGTTGGTCGGTCTGCCGCACCCCACTCCACCTCTGTGAAGTCACTATTGGGAACCACCACTAACATACAAGACTTGATGAGACCGAGAAATCGCCCCTTCCGTGTTGTCATTCTGAGGAGCGCAGCGACGAAGAATCTACAGTCCTTGCACACAGGGCCGTCCCCTGATGACAGGCGTAGATTCCTCACTCCGCTGGCGCTGCGCTCGGAATGACATTCGGGGAGGACCTCTCAATTCATGGAGACTGAACAGTTACATGATTGTGGCGACCCTTGACTCCGGGTTCCTCCCAGAGGTCGCTCCTGCTTAGCTGGAACTATTCAGATGGCTCCCGCGAGAGCGCACCCGCAAGGCTCCGACGTGTTCCTGCAATTGACTGCCGGTCTACGGGTTTGCCACGTTCTGGGGCTTGCCCTCCAGGAAGGCGATGACGTTGGACACGCAGCCCTCGTTCAGGCTCTCGACGCCTTCCGGGGTCTGGTCGGCGATGTGGGGCGTGAGTACGACCTGCTCGCACGAGAGTAGCGGATGGTCCGGCGGCAGGGGCTCCTGGTCGAACACGTCCAAGCCCGCCCCGGCAAGGTGACCTGAGTCGAGCGCCTCGACCAGCGCGTCCGTGTTCACCAGCTCGCCGCGGCCGCCATTCACAAATATGGCCCCGGGCTTCATGATCCCGAACTCGCGGCTGCCCAGCATCTCCTTGCTGTCGTCGCTGAGCCTGACCTGGATGCTGACGACGTCCGACCGGCTCAGCAGATCGTCCAGCTCTATGAATTCCACGCCCAGGGACGCCGCCCGCTCGGGCGATGGGTTGTAGGTCCACGCGATGACCTTCATGCCCAGGGCGTTGGCGATACGGGCGACCTCGGCGCCGGTGTTGCCGGTGCCTATCACGCCGAGGGTCTTGCCCTGCAGGTAGATGTTCTTGCGGAGACCCCAGCGTCCCGCCTTCAGCTCGGCTGTCTGGAAGGCCGCGCGCTTCGCCGCCGCGAACATCAGCCCGATAATGTGCTCCGCCACGTATGGGGCGATCTTGCCCGGCTGGTTGCAGACGACCACGCCGCGCTCGCTCGCGGCCTCCAGGTCGACCATGTCCGTGCCGATGGAGCACGTGGCGATGAGGCGCAGGTCGGGTAGCTGCTCCAGCGCCTCCCTGTACCACTTCACCGCGCCCCGCGTGTTCATGATCACGTCGGCGCCCACCACGCGTTCGAGCTGCTCGTCGAAGGTCGCGGGCCGGTCGGTGTACACAGCCACGTCGCCATAGGGTTCGAGGCGGTCCAGATCGGGGGAGCCCTGGATCTGCGGCGGGTCGTCACCCGGCACGACGATCTTGAGACGCTGGTCGGCCATTCAGTCCTCCTCGCTGCTCGAATCTCGCGGGACGCCCTTCCGGTGCGGCGCCTAGGGGTGCAGGCCCTCCGCCCTGAGCCACCCGGGCAGGTCCTCGATCTTCTTCATCCCGTCGGGCCTCTTCGTCAATTTGTGCGTGACGCTTTGTCCCTCGGCCATACGGACGAGCGCTCCTGCGTCCCCTTCGGACACAGCGCCCTTCCTCCAAGCGTTGAACATGATCTCCTCCGGCCGAATGCCGAGGCACAGAAGGTAGTCGTAGCCCCTATCGAGCCGAACATGGTTGAACTGGAATGATCCCCCTCTGTCTTCCGATGCCGTCTTGACCTCGAACCTCTTGCCGGCGACTTCCAGGTCCCATTCGTCGATGCGTGAAGGAGGCTTGACGACTGGAATATCGCAGTACGACAGGTACCTGAATACGAAGTCCTCGCCGATGTCGCCGCGGTTCGTATTATACCAATTCATTTTGAGCGCGCCGTAAAGCCGTCATTCCCGCGAAGGCGGGAACCCACTCCCCGGCCGCACATATACGGCGGCATCACGGTGACTTGGTATTAGCCACCTGACGGAAGCTCGCGAGCGTGGCCCCGGACCATATCGACACGGGGGTGTGGTCCTTGATGACCTCGAGCATGAGAGCCAGCGGGTTCACCACGAGGGCTCCCAGACGGGGCCGGTCGCTCCGCGTTTCCAGAACACCAGGAAGTAGGAGTGGTTCTTCCGTGCGTGGACCTGCCGGGTCATTCTGCTCACGCCGGGGCGATTGCCCCTCATGACCACGAACAGGTCTTCGGCGACGAAATCCAATTTCGCGTACTCGCGCATGATCTCGACGTGGGTGAATCTCTGCCTGTTGGAGCATACCTCGTCTTGGCACTTCACGATCAGCACGCCGCGGTCGCGCAGCACGCGATGGGCCTCCCTGCCGCCGCTGACGTACAGATCAAGCACGGCCTCGTGATACTTGCTCCCTGTCAGGTTGCCCGTGCTGTTGTTGCGATAGTAGTCTTCATAGGGACTTTGGTTCGAATGAGCCGTCCCGCCGGGGGAGTGCATGTATGGGGGGTCCAGGACGACGCAATCGATCTCAGCATCGCCGTACGGCAGGTCTCGGCAGTCGGTGCCGTCCACGATGTCCGAGGGCAGCAGCCGATATTGGTCAAGGTCGACGTGCTTCCAGAACACACCCTTGCCGCAGGTGACGTCGGCGACGACGCTGCCGGGCGCCACGTACAGGGCGAGGATATTGGGGAATATCTCCTCATTCGAGTCCGAGTACGCGCTCAGCACCAGATCGTTGTTGGGAGCGCCGTTGAGCACCACGCGTTTCCCCTGAGGGTTTTCATCGCCCTTCTCGAAGGGCAATTGCATTTCCGGCATCGAAGACATTTCGGACTTCCCGTACCCGTTAAGGTAGGTCGATGAGGGCAGAACTAGCCTGCTGCGATGCCAGGAAGCCCGTGAGCACCTTGACCGTCTTGCGGGCCTCGCGAGCCATCGAGACGCCCTCGCCGCCGTTCTCCATCAGGTCCGCCAACTCCTCGTAGGCTACCGCTAAGTCCTCCGAGGCGTACGTTCCGGGGACTATGCGGCGGCTCACGCCGTTCTGCCTGTCCGCGCCCGACGAGAATACGGTGGCGCTGTCCGCCGTCACGTACATCTGGCCGTCCAGCCCCGAGAGCTGCAGGGAGAACATGCCCTGGGTCTCCTTCATCCCGCAGTAGAGGGCGCGTACGCCGTTCTCGAACTGGATGAACCCCATCGCGCCCGGGTCGTTCTCCGGGAGCTTGCCCCCGTCGCCCTTGTACCTGTCCCAGTCCTCGAACCCCTCCTCCAGCCTTGCCCAGACCTGGGTGGGCTCGGACTCGGCGTACATGCAGATCGTATCGATCATGTGGGTGCCGTTCCTGAACATCATCGCCCTCGGCCCGCCCAACGTGCCCACGATCGTCGTGAGCTTGCCGATGGCTCCGCGCCTGACCTCTTCGCGGACCTGTATCCACATGGGCATGAAGCGCCGCGAGTGGTCCACCGTTATGACCACGCCATTCTCCTCGCAGGCCGCGATGAGCCTGTCCGCGTCCTCCAGGCTGGTGGCGAGCGGCTTCTCGCAGAAGATGCCCTTCACGCCGGCCTCGACGGCCTCCACTCCCAGCATGGCGTGGGTGTGGTCGCCGGTGGCAATGGTAAGCATGTCCAGGTCGGACTCGCGCAGCATCTCGCTGAAGTCGGTGTAATGTCCCACGTCGGGCCACCTCTCGCCCCATGTCCGCCCGAAGTCGTCCAAGAGCTCTGGCACGAGGTCGCACACGGCGACGACGTCGAAGCGGTCCAAGATCGACAGCCCGGCGGCATGGCTGTGGGCTATTGCGGTGCGAAACGGCGCTGGCGGGTCCTCGATTCCCTTCGACGTTATACCTCGCAAGCCGACCAAGCCTACCCTGTACGCCCTGTCACCCATGGGTCATCTCCTGTGTTGAATTTGCATCCAGGCAACTTGTACACCAGCGCGCCCGCACTTTCAACCCGGCCGCCGTTCAAGTGGAGGGACTATCTCTTCTTGTGACCCTCCGCTGACGGCTCGAGCGCTTCGCCCGGCGTCATGTGAGGGATTCCCGGTGCCGAGTCCTCGAATCACGGGGCAATACAAGTGCAAGTATGCCTAGTCCGGCAGTAGTTATGGCCGGAAGCCACAGCTGATTTTCACTAGGGGCGACGGCGGTGAAGCTCCCGGCGAGCCCCAGCACAAACAAGCTCACCTCAAAGAAGGTCCGCGTCAGTCTCGCCGCCATGTGTGCCGCCAGCAATGCGCTGATGCCAATCCATGCCTTTGAGAACCAGTCCGGCATCCATCCGAAATACGGAACACTGATAAGTGCGTAGCCCTGCCAGCTCTTCGGGTACAGGTCGAAGGCGAGGTGGACGGCGAATCCGATCCCGACCCCCAGGGCCAGCCAACGTAGCGGAATCGCCCGGCTTGCCGAGGCGAAGATAAACAGGACGGCAGGGATCAGCGGCCCGTGCGTGATGATCGAGCGGTGCAGGAGGAAGCTAACGGACTGGTCGGCGTCCGGGAGTTCTAGCCCAATCCAGAGACCGACAACCAGTAGAATCAGCCCGACTATCCGTGCCCTCAATCGCTTCCTGTTCTTATGGCCGCGCTTCTCTAGCCCTGAGACATACACGGGTGCCGTTGCCGAGCACCCTTCCAGGCCGATTCTGGGCCGCCGAGTGCTGTTGTGCCCCGCGCCGCCACACCGTATCATCCGGTCGCGCAACAGCGCCAATCTCGACACGCGGGGAGGTGCCGATGTATTACAGAAGGCCGCTTCACAACTTTAGCGGGGTCCTCAGGCCCCTGCCGACCCAGCGCTACATGATGATGACGATGGGCGGGTACTGGCCCGTCATCGACAAGCTGCACAACGGGCACCTCGGCGTCGTGACGCGCGACAGCGACTTCCACGTGGGGGAGCGGGGGCGGCTCATCTTCGTCCACTCGCCCGACGGGGGCGAGTCCTGGAGCCACTCCATCGTCATTTCGCAGGAGGGCTCGGACAACCGCAACCCAGCGTTCGGCGTCACCGCGAAGGGGACGTTGCTCGCATCTTTCATCAAGCAGGTCAACTACACCGAGGGCCGCTACGACGTCGTGAAGGCGCAGCCCACGCCGCTGTACGTGTCGCGCTCCGAGGATCACGGGCTTACCTGGTCGACGGACGTCGCGAACGTCGACGGCGGCGAGCTGATCGTAAGCTCGCCCTTCGGGAAGATGATCACCCGCGAGGACGGCGGCTTCATGATGACGTACTACGTGGGCGGCACTGTCTACCACATCACGTCCCGCGACGACGGGCTCACGTGGAGCGCCCCTACGGTCATCGCGGAGGGCGGTTACAACGAGACGGGCCTGTGCAACCTGGGGGGCGGAGCCATCCTGGCCGTGATGCGCGGCGACGGGGAGGGCTCCCTGTCGCAGGTGCGCTCGGAGGACGACGGGGCAACGTGGTCGGAGCCGGAGGTCATCACGGGACCCACGGAGCACCCGGGCGACGTGATCAAGCTGGCGGACGGGCGGCTGCTCCTGACATACGGTCGGCGGACGACGCCCTTCGGCATACTGGGCCTGGTGAGCCGAGACGACGGCAGGACGTGGGACACGGACAACAAGCTGCTGCTGGTCGCCGACGCGGGCAACGACCAGGGCTACCCCAGCAACATCCAGCGCGACGACGGCGCAATCGTGACCGTCTACTACTCGGACCTGCACATCGCCCGCCGCCGCCCCCGCCCGGAGATCATAGGCATCCACGGCGCAGTGGTGATCTACAGGCCGGAGGACCTGCCGTAGGCCAGGCTGACCGTCTTGACTGTCCCGTGCATCCTGGTATTGGTATAATTGGCAGTCGTGGAATAGTCGCATACTGGCGCAAGCCGCCAGCATCAGGGCTGATCGTACACGGTTTGGCGCTTTCTTAGGGAGTGTGGTCAATGGTAGCCGACCCGACTGTGAAGGTGACATCTACTCAACCTGATACTGAGGTGGACGAGAACGATCTCGAAAGGGAGCGGGATGATCCACAGGAAGAAATTACAGAGCCGTTCGATCCCGAACTGATCAAGATAGACACCAGAACCTTAGCCGTCCAGCAGATCGTTACGCGGATCGAAGACGATGCTCTTGATCTCTCGCCCGATTTCCAGCGACTGCGCGGTATCTGGAACTCTGAGCGCAAGAGCCGCCTCATCGAATCTCTACTTCTGAAAATCCCTATCCCCATTTTCTATGTCGCCGCTGACGAGGACGATCGTTGGTCAGTCGTCGATGGAGTCCAGCGGATATCGACTATTCATGACTATGTGACTGGTCGGTTCTCGTTGACGCGGCTCCAGTATCTGACTTGGTTGGACAAACATAAGCATGACGAGCTCCCCCGACGGTTGCAGCGGCGGATTAGTGAGACCCAGGTCGTAGTCAACGTCATCGACCCGGATACGCCAGTGGAAGTGATGTTCAATGTCTTTGTCAGGATCAATACCGGGGGTATGACGTTGAACGGGCAGGAGATTCGCCATGCGATCAACGCCGGTCCGGCTCGGGACTATCTTAAGGAGCTCGCTCAATCGGATGAGTTCACTAAAGCAACAGGCTACTCCGTCAAGGAAGATCGAATGGCTGATAGGGAGTGTGTCCTGCGATTCCTAGCATTTCACATCGAGCCTTGGGAGGAGTACACCGCCAACGACCTTGATGGCTATCTGGGCGACATCATGAAGAAGATCAACGGAATGAGTCCCGACGAGCGTGACGAGTCCGCTGTGGACTTCAGGAGAGCGATGCAGGCGGCGTACGATATTTTCGATAGATCAGCGTTCCGTAAGCCATCCGGTGAGAGCGAACGGCGTCGTGCCGTTAACAGGGCGCTGTTGGAAGTGTGGGGTGTCGGACTGGCGCGTTGCTCACCGGAGCAGATCGACATCCTTGTCGAGCGGCGTGAAGATGTCAAACGTCGGTTCGCCCAGTTGATCGCAGAGGATGATGATTTCGACAGGGCTATCTCCTACGCAACCAGTTCTCCCAAGCGCGTACAGAAACGTTTCCAAGCAGTTCAACAGCTTGTCGAGGAGTTCGTTTGATGCTTCGCAATATCAAGTTGACTAACTTCAAGTGCTTCGAGCAACTGGATCTGGATTGCGCGCCTCTCAATTTGCTTTGCGGCCTGAACGGGATGGGCAAGAGCACCGTCATACAGGCGATGCTGGTGCTACGCCAATCGTTGGAGAGCGGGGAGTTGAAGAACGGCAGACTTGCGCTGAGCGGTGAGCGGGTTGACCTCGGCACGGGCTCGGATGTGCTGTTCGAAGATGCCAAGCGGGACGTGTTGGAATTCGAGATCGTTGACCATCATGGAGAAAAGGACAAATGGGAGCAGGCCTACGATTGTCCTAGGAATTCCGATATTCTCGGCTCGCCCCCTGAAGTCAAGCCTAGGGGTATCTTTGACGATGCCCTAGAGAAGGATCCCGGCCTGGCAGCTCACATACCTCCCTCATATCTCATAGACAAAAAGCATATCGCAGATTTGTCTGGATGGGAGAATGATCCACCGTTTGGAGGCCAACTTGTATATATTGGCGCGGAACGGGTTGGGCCCCGGAAGTCCTATCCGCTCTCTGACATAAGGGCTAGGCGCGGCGACTTGGGCACAAGCGGCGAATATGCGTGGAATTACCTGTATCGCAATCAGGACGAGCTCTTGAAGGTGGAGGACCCTCGTTGCCTCGAAGAAGGGCGCCGGCGGCTGCTCGACGTCGTCGACCAATGGATGCAGGACGTGTGCCCAGGCAATCATCTGCAACTCGAAACGGTGACTGACGCTGACGCGCTTATCGCAGGATTCACATTCGACCGGCCGGGAGACGTGGCATCCAACAGGTATCGAGCGACCAACGTCGGATTTGGCCTGTCGTACACACTGCCGGTCATCGTTGCCCTGCTCTCGGACCCCGGTACGCTGTGCCTGATCGAGAACCCGGAGGCCCATCTCCACCCACGCGGCCAGACGAAACTCGCGGAGTTGGCGGCCCGTGCAGCTAGGGCGGGCGTCCAAGTGTTCGCCGAGACGCACAGCGACCATTTCATGGACGGCGTCCGTATCGCGGTCCGTGATGGGCTGATAGATACGGAAGACGCCGCATTCCACTACTTTGAACGCGAGGGCAACAAGTCCATCGTCACTTCACTGAAGGCTGACTCCGACGGTAGGCTGGCCCATTGGCCAACCGGCTTCTTCGACCAGCACGAAGAGAATCTGACCAAGCTGATTTCCCCGAGACCCTAATATGCGCGAGATGATGCTGAACCACGCAAGCCTCGCGTCACCTGACCGCCATACCGCCGTGGAGTGGCTCAGGGATATAACGACTGGAATGACCTCGCTAACCCAGCACCGGATTGTTGAACCTGCATTGAGGATGTGCAAGCCTCATGCCGAAACCCTCTGTATGCCTGACTGGTCACTGTGGGATGCTCTCCTGGAGATGCAGAAGGTCGGAGCGAGAGAAGAGTTTAGGCTGTTTGCCACCCTGACGTCAAAGATCCCGCTTCTGATAGACGTTGGTCAGGATGTCGAGAACCGATTCCGTTCTTGCGAGTCGAAAACACTACCCTCACCGGACGGTGATCCTCTCGTCCTTGCTGCCATCACTGATGGAATCTCGGTTGGGTTTCCATCTGAACCTGTTTGGGATAAGAACCAGATAGTCGTCACGTTTGACGAAATGCTGCTCTACGGAAATATTGAGGAAGCATCCGAAGCAATCGACAACCTCACGCGGCCTAGTCATGCATCTCCTATCTGTGATCGTCATAGGAATCGTCTTCAAGGCGACCTTCGCGATTTCAAGGACAGCACGGCATTGTGGACAGCTCGGGAAGAAGCGTTTCCAAACCTCACGTTCGGGCCGGACGTAGAGGACCATCTCTCGACCATAAACACTGGGATTCTGGGAACCATCGTTAACAAGCTGGCGAGCCTTGACGAGTCGGCTGCCAGATGGCGTGAGGTAAGAGGACCCGTGCCCTCATGGGGAAGCAAGGTGACTGACGAAAGCGACTCGGTAATGAATAACGACGGGTTGCGAGAGACACGCCGATTCAGATCCCATGACGGCACGCGTCGGCTATTCACATGGCATGCACGCTACGGCAGTAGCGGACGAATTCACCTTCGTTTCGAACCACATTCATACGAGATCGAAATCGGCTACATCGGCCCGCACCTCCCGCTTTGACCAATCGGCTGCTAGCCGCCGCCTAGCACGTCGTCGAGTTCCTGTAGCTCCTCATCCGACAGGTCCCAGCCCGCTGCGCTGGCGTTGGCCTTTACCTGCTCGGGCCGGGTGGCGCCTGCTATCACTGAGCCGACCAGCGGGTTGGCGAGCAGCCACGCGATTGCCAGCTTGACCACCGCGCGGCCCCGGTCGGCCGCGAAGGCATCCTGCGCCTCCAGCACGTCGTAGTCCGCGCCCTGCAGCGTCTGTTTCGCCCTAGGCGCGCGTCGCCCAGGCGCACCCTCGCCGCCCACGCCCGGAAATCATAGGCACCTTGCGCCGCTCGGTGGCCCGATGGTAGCATGTGGTCACAAGGTCTTCATATTCGTGACCAAGTCAAGGTGTGCAGAATGACCACGTATAGCATAAGAGAGTTCAAGGCCAACGTCAGCGCGATACTCAGAGAGCTCGAAGTTGGCGAACAGGTAATCATCACTCGCCGAGGTAGGCCGTGCGGGAAGCTGACTTCCGTGAATGCACCAGAAGGCGGCAAGGCTTCGCTCGAGACTCTCAGGGGCTCCCTGACCTACCTGCCCGACGCTGCATACGAGGACTTCCTGGACATCAAGTCAATATGGGAGCCTCGGGTCCCATCGACTGACGGTACATAGAGTAGGCGTGCTAAATGGCACAGCACAGTTCGTGGTGGATACCCATGCCTTGTGGTGGTACCTGAGATCGCCAGAGCGCCTCACGGCTGCCGCCTCCGCCGTCTTCCGCCTAGCCGAGACGGGGAACGCCACAATCATAGTTCCCGCCATTGCCGTTGCCGAGCTCTATTTTCTCTCGGTGAAGATTGGGCAACCGTTCGTCCCGTCCGACCTGTTGGATGCGCTTGCATCCGTGAGCGGGATAGAGCTGTCGGATCTTGGCAGAGCGCAACTCGAGAAGCTCGATCTGCTCCAAGAGATTCCAGAGATGCACGATCGCCTCATCGCAGCCGAGTCATTTGTCCGTGATGCTCCGGTTGTGACACGAGACGAGGCCCTTACGACATCGCATCGAGTGCAGACTATCTGGTAGTACGACAGCCCCCTAGCCCTCGCCCAACACGTCTTCGATCTGTTGTAGCTCCTCGTCCGACAGGTCCCAGCCCGCTGCGCTGGCGTTGGCCTGGACCTGCTCGGGCCGGGTGGCGCCCGCTATGACCGAGCCGACGAGCGGGTTGGCGAGCAGCCACGCGATTGCCAGCTCGACCATCGTGCGGCCCCGCTCGGCGGCGAAGGCCTCCAGCGCCTCCAGCACGTCGTAGTCCGCGTCCTGCAGCGTCTGCCGTGCCCTGGGCGAGTCGTCGCCCAGCCGCGTGCCCTCGGGAGCGGCCTGGCCGCGCCTGTACTTGCCGGTCAGCAGGCCGTTGGCGAGGGGAAAGTAGGGCAGGATGCCCACGCCGTACGCCTCGCAGCACGGCACAAGCTCCTTCTCGATATCGCGCTGCAGCATCGAGTAGGGCGGCTGCACGCTGGCGAAGGGCTCCGCGCCGACCGCAATCGCCCGCTCCATCGCCTGCGCGAGCTGCCAGCCCGCGAAGTTCGAGCAGCCCGTGTACCGGACCTTGCCCGACCTCACCAGATCGTCGAGGGTCCGCAGCGTCTCGTCGATTGGCGTCGCGGCGTCCGGGAAGTGGATCTGGTACAGGTCGACGTGGTCCGTCCTGAGGCGCCGCAGGCTCCCCTCGATCTGGTCGAGGATGTGCTTTCTGGATGCGCCCGCCATATTCGGCCCGTCGCCGCGGGATGTCGCGACCTTCGTTGCGATGACGGCCTCGCTGCGCCGGCCTTCGAGCGCCCTGCCGATGTACTCCTCGGACAGCGAGTCACCGTAGCTGTTGGACGTGTCGATCGTGCTCACGCCCTCGTCGAGGGCGGCCCGGACGACGCGCTCCGATCTCTCGTAGTCCAGCCTGCGGCCAAAGTTGTTGGCGCCCAGACCGACGACGGACACGTCGAGCCCCGAGCTGCCTAGCTTCCTGTATTCCAATGAACGACCTCCTGACGGTGGTGAGACCCCGACGAGGTTATCACAGCGTTTGACTGCGGCGCGCTGGATTGGAGCGACGGGCGGTTGCCTTCAATCGGCCCGGGCGCCGGCGATCTGCGCAGCCTCCCGAGGCTGCACGCGTTCCGCGATGTCCCTTCCGGACTCGATCTCCGCAACGCGCAACTCGAATGCCTGTTGAAGGTTCAGCCAAAGCTGGGGCGTCGTGCCGAAGTAACGGGACAGGCGCAGAGCCGTGTCGGCGGTTATCCCGCGCCGGCCCCGCAGGACCGCCGTGATCCGATTTGTGGGGACGCCCAGCTCTTTGGCCAAGGCGTTCGCCGACATGCCAAGCTCCTGAAGCTCCTCGCCCAATATCTCCCCCGGATGGACCGGTCTCATCTGGTTGGTTGTTTCCATTGCCATCTCCCTCAGTGGTAATCCACTATCTCCACGTCGTACGGCCCCTCGTCTCCCCAGCGAAAACATATGCGCCACTGGCGATTGATTCGTATGCTGTACTGACCCAGACGGTTACCGGACAGCGATTCCAGCCTATTGCTGGGCAAGCCGGCCAGATCTTGCAGGGATGCCGCATTGTCCAGGACAGTCAGTCGCCTCGTCGCCTGATCGGCGAAGCCACCAAAGACCTGAACGAACTGGCCGCTGAAGAACCGTTGGGTTCTCCGATCTCTGAAGCCTCGTATCATTATGACCCTTTACGTAAATGGTACACAATACTGCCACGGCGACTAGTTATACCAATTCATTGTGAGCGCGCCGTAAAGCCGTCATTCCCGCGAAGAGCCTGCCCCGTACTCGATACGGGGCGGGAACCCACTCCCCGGCCCTCCCTGGCCGCACATATACGGCGGCATCACGGTGACTTGGTATTAGGCAACGATACGTTAGGGCCATCACGAGTCGCCCTGTTCGAGTATCATAGTCAAGATGGCGTGTTGGACCCAAATCCCCCACCTCCGTCATTCCCGCGAAGGCGGGAACCCATCCCCGGCAAGGTGCACAGCCATAGCCTCAGAGGCAGTCCGTCACGCCGCCCGTCCAAATTAGGTGGTGGATCTGGGTTGGACTGCTTCCGGGGTTGTGATGGCGCACCATTGCCGCGGATGGATTCCCGCCCCCGACTGCTCGGGGGCAGGCTCTTCGCGGGAATGACGGAGGTGGCGGATTTCGGCTTGAGTCGCCTGGCACTATTCGACGACGGAGGAATTGCAATGCTCGGTCAAGTCCACGAGCACATCGTCAGGGAGCTTGGCGAGAGCAGTCGCACGGATACCATCTTCGTGCTCACTGCCATTGTCTTCAACCTCATCGTCCTTGCCATCAACTTTGGCGTGGCCACGGCGGCCGCGACAGAGGGGGATGCCGCCACGTACGACATCATATTGGCCGTGTTCATAGCTATGACGGTACTGCTCAACATTGTCGCAGTGGCAGCATTGGTGCTGGGCAGGCGGACCCGCAGCGTACTGCTCGGCGGCTTGGTCGCCATGTATCGTGACAACGATGTCGACAAGTACTACGAGCCGTCCCTCATGTCGAACTACGGCGTCCGCTACCTTCTCTTCGCCGGGGTGATCGCGACCCTGGCAATCACGGCGATCATAGTCCCGTTGATCATCCGTTTTACCAATTCGGGCTGATCACTCTGGAAGGCACCCCAGATCCACCACCTAATACCAATTAGGTGTGATGCCGCCATACATCCATGAACCTGGTTGCTATGCCCTTCGACAGGATCAGGGCAGGTTTACGGCAGTGACCGGGGAAGGCGGGTTACAAACCCGCCGCTACGATTTGAATTGACGGCGTAGTCACAATGAATTGGTATTATACCAATTTATTTTGAGTGCGCCGTAAAGCCGTCATTCCCGCGAAGAGCCTGCCCCGTACTCGATACGGGGCGGGAACCCACTCCCTGGCCGCACATATACGGCGGCATCACGGTGACTTGGTATAATTTGGACGGATGGTGTGACGGACTGCCTCTGAGGCTATGGCTGTGCACCTTGCCGGGGATGGGTTCCCGCCCCCGACTGCTCGGGGGCAGGCTCTGCGCGGGAACGACGGAGGTGGGGGATTTGGGGCACGGGCACGGCTTTTCACTGTGACGCGCCGGATGTATCCTTACGACGCTTAATCTTGAAGAGACTCAGAGGCGGCGCGCAATGACATTCTCCTTCATCCAGATCGCGGACCCCCAGTTCGGCATGTACTCCCAGCTCAGCGGTGTCGACAATCCGGCCGTCGACAGGCTCGCGGGCCTGGGCCTCATGGTCGAGCGAACACCGAAGGTCGAGGGCATGGACTTCGAGACGGCCAACCACGGCAAGGTGATTGCAGCTGCCAACAGGCTTCGCCCGGCCTTCGTGGTGACGTGCGGCGACATGACCAACAACCAGGACGACCCCTCGGAGGAGCACGCCGAGCTGATGCGCGTCACCGCCGGGCTCTCCGACGACATCCCGATGCGCTGGGTCTCCGGCAACCACGATGTGCGGGGCCAGCCGACGCCCGAGTCGCTGGCACGGTACCGGGGGATGTACGGCGACGACGTCTACTCCTTCGACCACGAGGACAGCCACTTCGTGGTCATGGACAGCACCGTATGCAAGAACCCGGCCCTGGTGGAGGACGAGTGGGAGCGGCAGATGGCGTTCCTCGAATCGGACCTCCGGGAGGCGAGCGCGAGCGGCAGCCGCAACGTGGTCGTGTTCACACACCACCCGCCGTTCCTGGTCTTCCTGGAGGAGGCCAACAACTGGCTGGTACTGCCGCCGGAGCGCAGGCTGCCGCTCGTCGACCTGTTCCTCGAGAACGGCGTCACCCACGTATTCGCGGGACACTGGCACCGCAACCATCACGGCTACTACGGCAACCTGGAGGTCGTCGTGACGAGCTCGGTCGGCTACCCCCTGGGCCCGGACCCGTCCGGGCTGCGGATCGTGGAGGTCGGCGACGAGGGCATCCGGCACAAGTTCTTCGCCCTGGACGACCTGCCGGACACCATCGAGCTGGGCCCGGAGGGCTGACCATGGACCAGGAAGCGCGCCGCGGGCAGCTCTACGGCCTCCTCGGAGACCTACCCGACCGCGACCGGCCATTCTCGGCCCGGCTGGTCGACGAGGAGCGTCGCCCCGGATACGTGCTCGAGAGGCTGGTGCTCGACCTGAACGGCGAGGAGGACGTTCCGGCCTACCTCACGCGCCCCTTAGACGTACAGGGGCGGATACCCTACGTCCTCTACAACCACGCCCACGGCGGCGACTACGAGCTGGGCAAGGACGAGCTGCTGGACGGGCGCAAGGCGCTCTACGACCCGCCGTACGCCGAGGTGCTGGCGGGCATGGGGTACGGCGCGCTGTGCATCGACACGTGGGCCTTCGGGGAGCGCCGCGGGCTGACGGAGCACTCCATCTTCAAGCGGATGCTCTGGTACGGCCAGGTGATGTGGGGAATGATGGTCTACGACAACATCCGCGCGGTCGACTACCTGGTGTCGCGGCCCGACGTGGACCCCGATCGCATCGCCACGATGGGCATCTCGATGGGGAGCACCATGGCGTGGTGGACGGCGGCGCTCGACACGCGGACCAAGGTCTGCATCGACCTCTGCTGCCTGACGGACTTCCACGCCATTGTCGCGCGGGGGCTCGACCGCCACGGCGTCTACTACTTCGTGCCCAGCCTGCTCAAGCACTTCACCACGGGGCAGATCAACGCACTCATCGCGCCCAGACCCCACCTAGGACTTGCCGGGAACTACGACTCGCTGACCCCGCACGAGGGGCTGGACCGGATCGACGCCGAGGTCAGCGCCGCATACGAGGCCGCGGGCGCGCCGGAAGCATGGAGGCTCTCGCGGTACGACATCGGGCACTTCGAGACTGCGGCCATGCGGGCCGAGGTCGTGGCGTACCTGCGGGAGTGGTTGTAGGAAAACGCGTTCGCCCTGAGCTTGTCGAAGGGCAGTTCTCCGCCATGCAGATGCGTTGAGACATTCTTGCAAGCGAGGGAGGTTGAGATGGAGTGGCCCACCCACCTTCACCCTCACCTCAATCCTCTCCCGTCCAGGGAGAGGAGGCCTTAAGGAGTAACGGCAATGAAGATCACCGGAGTCAGGCCCTGGATAGTCGACACCGCATCCGACGACCCGCGCCGCCCGCCCAGACCCCTTGTGTTCGTCGAGGTGTCGACGGACGAAGGGCTCACGGGCTGGGGTGAGATCACGACGTATCCCGGCGCCGTTGCGAACCGGGTGGTCGCCGGCGTCATCCGCGACGCTTCCGAGCTGATAGTCGGCAAGGACCCCTTGCAGATCGAGCTCATATGGAACACGCTCTTTCGCCAGTTCACCTACGTCGGAACGCGCGGCGCAGTCAGCGCGATGGTCAGCGGAATCGACATCGCGCTCTGGGACATCATGGGCAAGGCGCTGGGGCTGCCCGTATACAAGCTGCTCGGCGGCGCGGTGAGGGACAGGATCGGGTTGTACACCCACCCGTCGCCTCCCGACACGCCAGAGCAGGCCGCGGGCGCGCCGGAAGCATGGAGGCTCTCCCGATACGACATCGGGCACTTCGAGACCGCGGCCATGCGGGCCGAGGTCGTGGCGTACCTGCGGGAGTGGTTGTAGGAAAACGCGTTCGCCCTGAGCTTGTCGAAGGGCAGTTCTCCGCCATGCAGATGCTTTGAGACATTCTTGCAAGCGAGGGAGGTTGAGATGGAGTGGCCCACCCACCTTCACCCTCACCTCAATCCTCTCCCGTCCAGGGCCCGTCCAGGGAGAGGAGGCCTTAAGGAGTAACGGCAATGAAGATCACCGCAGTCAGGCCCTGGATAGTCGACATCACCTCCGACGACCCGCGCCGTCCGCCCAGACCCCTTGTGTTCGTCGAGGTGTCGACGGACGAAGGGCTCACGGGCTGGGGTGAGATCACGACGTATCCCGGCGCCGTCGCGAACCGGGTGGTCGCGGGGGTCATCCGCGACGCTTCCGAGCTGATAGTCGGCAAGGACCCCTTGCAGATCGAGCTCATATGGAACACGCTCTTTCGCCAGTTCACCTACGTCGGAACGCGCGGCGCAGTCAGCGCGATGGTCAGCGGAATCGACATCGCGCTCTGGGACATCATGGGCAAGGCGCTGGGACTGCCCGTATACAAGCTGCTCGGCGGCGCGGTGAGGGACAGGATCGGGTTGTACACCCACCCGTCGCCTCCCGACACGCCAGAGCAGGCCGCGGCCGAGGCCAGGGAGATCGTCGACTCGGGGCACAGGGCCTTCAAGCTGGACCCGTACTGGTCCGAGATGAAGGACAAGGGCCTCCTGTACCTGGACGGCCAGATCAGCCCCGAGACGGCCGAGCGGGCCGTCGACATCATCGCCGCGATACGTGAGGAGGTCGGCCCGAAGATCGAGATACTCATCGACGCCCACGGCAACTTCAACGTGCCGACCGCCATATACCTAGCCAAGAGCCTGGCGCCCTACGACATCCACTGGTTCGAAGAGCCCGTGCCGCCCGAGAGCTACCACGCCCTGAAGCAGGTGAGGGACCAGGTGCCGGTGCGGATCTGCGTGGGAGAGCGGCTGCATACGCGGTACGAGTTCCTGCCCGTGCTGGAAGACAACCTGGCGGACTTCATCATGCCCGATGTCACGTGGACGGGTGGCATAAGCGAGCTGAAGAAGATATCGACGATGGCCGAGGCCTACTACGTCCCTGTCTCTCCCCACGACGCCTCCGGGCCCATCAACGTGCTGGCCGGCGCACACGTCATGATGACGGTGCCAAACTTCTACAAGCTTGAGACCAGCCGCTACCGGCTCGACGGCTACGACGCCTTCATCGATGAGCCGTTGGACGTGCGGAACGGCGACCTCTACCTGTCCGACCGCCCGGGCCTGGGCGTGGAGCTGGTCCGGGAGTACCTGGAGGCGCACGAAGTTACGTAGCGCCTAGCTGGCCCCATCCGAGCACCCCGGTGACCACCTGGATACGGTAGGGCGTTGCGGTCTCCTGCCATCAAGGCTTGGCTATTATTGGTTCCAGGTATAGCGAGTCTTCAGATGGAACTGAGCCGTCCGCCCTCGTCTCACCCCGTGACGCCCGCTGCCTCGTGTCGATCTCATCGAAGATGCTCTCGTCGAACCTAGACTCTACTCTGCGAGCCATTTCGTCCGCTGAATGGATGTATACGCTGGTGTCGTCGTAGGCGGCCACCTGAACGATCACCTGGTTCCAACGGAAGCTGGAGACAGCCGCCAGTCTGACCTGTGTCTCTGTCCACACGACTCTATTCGCTCCCACGTCGGCAGCGGAGCCGAGACTGAGGAGCAGGCCCCTGAACACCTGCCCAATCTCCTCACAACAGCGCTTGTGCTGTCGCAGCACGTCATAGGCGCCCGACGCCTCCTCCACCAGCGTGGCGTACTGGTTGTCGAAGGCCGCACTGCTGATGTTGTCGTACACCGTCGTACGACACACGACCACTCTGCGGGGGTCGCTCGAGCTGACCCATCTGGTCGTGAGCCTTTCCCACAATCCGCGACCGTTTCGATCGTAGTAGTAGAAAGCGGTCGCGTCGTCGTCGAGGTTGTACGCCTCGCCGAAGGCCGCGACGAAGTCGGCCGATTGGCAATGGATGCGCCGTACGACATCGTCGGACGTGGGCGGCATCAGCGTAGGAGTGGGAGTCGGAGTCGCCCCAGGCGGCGCGGGCGTGGGCGTCGCCGTGGGCGCAGGACCCGTCCCCGGCGGCGCACACGCGGGGAGCCCCCTGTCCACCTTGTACTCCCGCGTCAACGTGAGGTTGTACGGCACGCAGCCCGTGGAGTCGTTGTTGTGAAGCCACAGCCTGTCCAGGGACAGGTTGTTCAGCGTCTCAGGTATCTGCCCGCTCAACCTGTTGTTAGAGACGAACAGCATGCGCAGGTTGGTCAGGTTTCCTATCTCCGGCGGGATGCTGCCGGATAGCTCGTTGACGTACAGCCATAGCTCCCCCAGCATGTCCAGGCTGCCCAGCTCCGCGGGTATCTGCCCGTCCAGCCCCTTCTTCTGCAGCCTGACTATCGTCACCCGCTCGGGGGTTCCCCCAAGGCGGACGCCGTCCCACTGGGCGATGGACGTGTCCGGCGCCCAGTTGAGCGCTGCCGTGCCGCGCAGCTTGTCCTTCGCCGTGAGCAGCGCGTTGCAGTCGGCAACCAGGCCCGTGTTGGACTTGTCCGTCACCGCGCTTCCGGTGTCGCAGGCCCGCGAAAGCATCGGCGCTGGGGTTGGCGTAGGCGTCACGCCGGGCGCAGGAGTAGGCGTTGGGGTGGGCGTAGTCGGCGCCGGAATCGTCGGAGTCCCGCTGTGCCCATAGACCTTGATGCTCCACGATCTGAGCGTGCCACCGTAGGGGGCGATCGTGTCGGTGAGCCGCAGCTTCCACTCGCCGTTGGGGTCTTCGCCCAGGTGACGGGCGGAGCCGAATCGGAACTCGCCGTTCAACTGGATATACAGGGTACCCCCCTCGTCGTCGGTGAGATGTCGGGTGTTGTATGGGACCGTCAGCTTCGAGACTGCGCCGGACGGTGACTCCATCTCGATGTCCATGTCCCGGAAAGACGTGTGCGTGAAGTTAGCATTGATCTCGACGAACTCGGTGAATGTTATGCTGGTGTTCATCGTGAGCCTCTCCGTGACCGTCGCGGGGCTTCTTCCACCGGGAGCTGGAATCGACCTGGTGATTGACCCGGACGATACGCTGCTGTCACGCAGCGGAGGCGCGGTGATCCACCGCTGCGCCAGATCGACCGCGGCTCCGGCGTCGACCACACCGAAGCCATACTCGCGGTTGAAGTGGTAGCTGTCCGTGGCGGAGGGGGACCCGTACTTGCGGGCCCCGTCGTCCCAGCCGGTGTTCCCGGCGTCGTTCTTCCGGGCGGTGGCGGCGAGTATCAACTTCAGGTCCCGCCACGTCAGGTCCGGATTGGCGCTGCGCATCAGCGCGGCCACGCCCGCAACGATCGGAGCCGCCGCGGACGTGCCGCCGAACTCCTCGTAGTAACGGTCGGAGTTTTCGGTGGTGACAATGCCCTTGTAGTCCTCCCCGCGATCATCCGAGGGGGCACAGACCCATAGGTTCGTGCCCATCTCCGAGTAGATGCTTCTGGTGTCGTGGTCGTTCACCGCGCATACGGAGGTGACTCCGTAGTAGTTGGCAACTTCGTAGAGGTTGGAGTCGCCGCCTTCCAAGTGTCCATTTCCTGCAATGAAGACGTACAAGACCCCCTTGCCGTCGTAGCCACTGGCGAGTCCGGCCTTCACCGCCTGTTCCCAGAACGAGCTGACGCGGGCTAGCCCGGGGCCATCCCTACGCCACCAGCTGTTGTTGGACACCGCAGTTGTACCTCGGTTGCGAGCCATGGCGTCTGCTTGGTTCGACACCGTGGTTTCGACCAGGTAGTTGTAGCCGTAGACTGTGGCTCTCGGTGCCACGCCGCGCACGCCGATGCCGTTGTCCCGCGCCGCTATGATGCCGGCAACGTGGGTGCCGTGGTGCCCGTAAGGATGGTATATGTCGCCGCCGCCCGTGTAGTCGTGGTTCCGGGACGTGTCGACGTTGTCTCTCAGGTCCTCATGGGTGTAGTACATGCCGTCGTCCACCACCGCGACGTTGACTCCCTCCCCGGTGACGCCCTGGGCCCATGCGGCTTCGACGTTGATATCCACTCCTTCAGCACTGTTCAGGTGCCACTGGCACGAATACAGGGGGTCGTTGATCTGCGGGTTGTTCAGTGAGCGCGTCCTGGCCTCGCAATCCTCGATGAATTCCGTGTATTCGGTATCCTCGAAGGCGTGGATGGTGTAGGGCACGGGATGGGATGTGACGTCGGCAGGGGTGGTGACCTTGAAGTAGTACGTGCCAGGCCCGAAATCGTCCCTGATGAGGAACCCATACGGGTGCCGTTCCCCATCGATTGTGATGAGCCGCTCTTTGACGTTCACGGGGACCGCCGCGCCCCTGGAGTCGAGCACCTCCACGGCCAGGGGCTCGACGGGCAATAGGTCGAGATTCTCGTCGTCAACTTCGTAGTAGAGGAACAGATTCACCGCGTAGATGATCAGGTTCTTGGTTCCGGAGAGGTCCACCCGGAAGTAGTCCGAGTCCCGCGCAGTGTCGATCGTTCCCGGGGCAAGGGTTCCGACATCCAGGCGCATGGCCGTGCCTGTGGCGCTGCCGGGGTCCGTTGCGACCTGGGCGTGCAGCCTGTAGCTCCCGGTTGGCCTGATGTCCGTTTCCCTGTCGGGGGAGCTGCGGACGGCGACGTAGTAGACCCCCCTCGGCAGGACCCACCTGAGATGGAAGTTCGTCCACGAGTTTCCGATCAGGCCGTTGCCATTGGCTGCTATCAGATTGTCGCCGCTGTCGTACAGGTACCCGACAGTATCCAGGTCCCCGGTGGTGTATATCCATACGTCGGTGGAGCCGGAGCGGCTGGACAGGTCCAGCCTGAAGACGTCCCTGTCGTCGCCGGGGTCGATGCGCCCGGCCACCGACGACCCCAGCGGCAGATTCGTGGCCGTGGAAAAGGAGTCGCCGTGGTCGTCGGCCGCCTGCACCCGGGCCCCGCCGGAGTTCAGGGCGAGGCACAGGACGACCCAGGCCGCCGGCAGGATGACCTTCCAGATTATCGGCAACGAGGGCTTCGCAGCGCAGGCGCTAGCGGGTATGGTCGTTTCTCTCCCGCGGCTGAGATGGGCTGTGAGGCCGCCCCGGTCTGGGTGCAGCCTGCTCACCTCGCCTCCACCTCTCTCCACCAGTTGGGGCTGGCGGACAGCACTCCGTCCTGGGCAGCAAGTGCGTTCGCAAGCTCCAGCGACGGAAAGCCCGGCTCCGTCTCGACCAGGAAGCCGTTGGCCAGGAAGCCCAACTCCAAAGTCCGACCCGTCGTGATGCCGTTGCGGGAGAAGAAGCCCTCGACCGCGTCCCGGTCCCACCCGGGATCCAGCGAGAGCAGGACGCCGCCGGGCAGCGTCATCAGCCCTCCCCCCGACTCCGAGCGGAACACAGGGCCGGCCTCCGTGCCGCGCCCTGCCTTCTTCCGTACGATGCTGTGCGCTCCGCCCCTCACCACCAGGACGTCGCCGGGCTCGTTCTCCTCGGTCTCTTGGACGACCAGATCGGTCTGCAGCACGACCCGCTTGGTCCGGTCGCCGTCCTGCCAGGTGTAGACAGAACCTTGCGCAGGGGAACCGATCTCTGCCGTTGCCGTGGTCCGGTCGGCGGGCGAAGCCTGCTGCGGCGACTTGTCCGGCAGCGTGGGGAGCCGAAGGGGAGGCGTGGTCGTGGGCTCCGCTGGCACGGCCGTGGGTTCCGCTGGCGTGGTCGTGGGCTCCGCCGGCATGGTCGTGGGCTCCGTTGGCACGGCCGTGGGTTCCGCTGGCGTGGTCGAGGGCACCGCTGGGGTGGTCGTGGGCTCCGTTGGCACGGCCGTGGGTTCCGCTGGCGTGGTCGTGGGCACCGCTGGCGTGGTCGAGGGTTCCGCTGGCGTGGTCGAGGGTGTAGGATCGGAAGCCTGAGCCGTCCCGGATGGGGAGCACCCTGCCACGGCCGCACCCAGCAGCGCAATGACGGCGATGGCCGCCATTGCGGAAGCGCCTGACTTCCTGGGTCTCATCGACCTCAATCTCTTTCTCTGTAAGGCAGTGTTGACGTTTATATTATACCATTTCGTTTTGAGCGCGCCGTAAAGCCGTCATTCCCGCGAAGAGCCTGCCCCGTACTCGATACGGGGCGGGAACCCACTCCCTGGCCTCCCTGGCCGCACATATACGGCGGCATCACGGTGACTTGGTATTATTCCGAGCGCAGCGAGGAATCTGAGAACCTTGCACTTAAGGCTACCATCTCAGATTCTTCACTCCGCTGCGCTCCGTTCAGAATGACGTGACTGGGAGCCGGTCGAATGTCAACACAACCTAGGGCGTGGCGGTTGGGGTGGGCGTGGAATCCGTAAGCCCAGCCACGGTCGCCTCCAGCGAAGCAACCCTTCTCTCGATATCGTCGAGTCTCCCCTCGATGGCCGTCAACCTGGTATCGGTGTTGCCGGGCTCTGCCGTGGGCGCCGGCGTTGGAGTCGCCCCCGGCGGCACGGGCGTTGGAGTCCCCGCCGGGGCAGTTGGCGCCGGCGTTGGCGTACCATCCCCGGCTGGCGGCGCGCACGCGGCGAGGCCCCTGTCCACCTTGTACTCACGCGTCAACGTGAGGTTGTACGGCACGCAGCCCGTGAAGCTGTTCTTCTGGAGCCATAGCCTGTCCAGCGACAGGTTGTTCAATGTCTCCGGTATCTGCCCGCTCAGGTTGTTGTTAGAGACGAACAGCATGCGCAGGTTGGTCAGGTTTCCTATCTCCGGCGGGATGCTGCCGGATAGATCGTTGACGTACAGCCACAGCTCTTCCAGCATGTCCAGGCTGCCCAGGTTCGCGGGTATCTGGCCGCTCAGCCCCTTCTTGTGAAGCTTGACTTTGGTTACCCTCCTGGGGGTTCCCGCCAATGTGATGCCGTTCCACCTGGTGATGGCCGTGTTCGGCGCCCAGTTCAGCGCCGCCGAGCCGCGCAGCGTGTCCTTCGCCGTGAGCAGCGCGTTGCAGTCGGCCACCAGGCCCGTGTTGGACTTGTTCGCCACGGCGCTTCCGGTGTCGCAGGCCCCGGGCTGCATCGCCGCAGGCGTCGGCGTAGATGTCGGGGACGACGCCGTGCAGATGGGGTAATCGTCCCCTTGATACGCGTCCTGCAAGCTAGCCGGCACACAGCCGGTGAGCTGGTTGAAGTCGATAGACAGGTATTCGAGGTTGGTCAGCTTGCCCAGCTCCGGCGGGATCGGGCCGGTCAGCCGATTGCTACTCAACGCCAAGTGCGTGAGGTTGGTCAGCTTGCCGATCTCCGGCGGAATTGGGCCGGTCAACTGGTTGCCGTACAGCCACAGCGAGGTCAGGCTGGTGAGATTGCCAATCTGCGACGGGATTGGCCCCGACAACTGGTTGCCGGACAGCGACAGCCAGGTCAGGCTGGTGAGATTGCCAATCTGCGACGGGATGGATCCGGTCAACTGGTTGCTGTCCAGCGCCAGCCAGGTCAGGCTGGTGAGATTGCCAATCTCGGACGGAATGGGTCCGGTCAGTTCGTTTGGAGGACCGTCTGAGAATAAGGAGTTACCGAGTTCCAACTCAGTCAACGCAGTAAGATCACCAATCTCAGGCGGTATGACACCTGACAGCCCCATGTTCTCCAGCGATCCGTAACCCAACGAGAAACGGGCACCCGTCTTTGATAGTCCAGTCACCCTCCCGCTCTCGTCATAGAGGATCCATATTTCCAACGTGCGACACTCAGTGCAATCACCCTGCAGAGCATCCAATACAATCCCCACCGTGACGCAGTCATTGTAGTTGTAGTCCACAGTGCGACAGTAGGTCTGAACCGCCGGAAGGTCGATGGCCTTCGTTGTCAGCCCGCCTGCCGCCTGCACGGCGACCACCTCTCCCAACTCGACCCGGCTGGCCCACTGCGCTTCGGCGACAGCCTTGGCCTCCGCCTCGTCGGCGGCACGGCCGGCTTCGGGATCGGAGGCGTGGGCCACGTCCCCACCGGGTGAGCCGCTGTTCATGCCGACCATAATCGCCAGGACGGCGGCCGCTGCCAGCAGGACCGTCGCCGCCAATATCGTTGAGAAACGGGGTGTCCCAAACACAGTTCTACCTCCTATTTACGGCGCGCTCAAGATGAATTGGTATAAGTACGCTCCACACACGATCCATTCAATTACACAGGCCGTGATGTTCCAGTATGCGGCGCCCCGTTGTCAATAGACTATAGTCTATGGACGGATAGTCTATGCGTTGGTAGCGTCCGTCCTCAAGGTGGACGCTTACCAGGCGGCGTTTGGCCGGCACCTACGCCACATGCGAACGGCACGGGGATCCACACAAGAAGAGGTGGCTCACTGTGCGGGTGTCCATGTGACCTACCTCTCCGGCATAGAGAGGGGCCTGCGAAATCCGTCGCTGAAGAACATCCACGCCATCGCCAAAGCCCTGGGCGTCAACACTGCCGAGCTCTTCTCATTCGAGTCGGAGGGCGACTTCGGATAGCCCGGATGCCCGTCCTACCAGAGGGGCGCAGAGGATTGGTCCTTCGACAAGCTCGGGGCGAGCGTGCTTATACCAATTTATTTTGAGCGCGCCGTAAAGCCGTCATTCCCGCGAAGAGCCTGCCCCGTACTCGATACGGGGCGGGAACCCACTCCCTGGCCGCACATATACGGCGGCATCACGGTGACTTGGTATTACTTGTGCCGTTCGTGCTGAGCCAGTCGAAGCTCGCCTAGCACGGACCCGGGCGGCCCCCACCCGGCCCTAGCGGCTGCGCATGTGGGGGAAGAGGACGACCTCGCGGATGGATCGGCTGCCCGAGAGGAGCATGACGAGCCTGTCGATTCCGATGCCCAGGCCGCCCGTGGGAGGCATGCCGTACTCCATGGCGAGGACAAAATCCTCGTCGAGCCGGTCCATGTCCTCGTCCTCGAACCGGGCGTGCAGGGCCTCCTGCTCCTCGAGCCGCGCGCGCTGGTCGATGGGGTCGTTGAGCTCGGTGAAGGAGTTGCACACCTCCATGCCCGCGATGAAGCCCTCGAACCGCTCGACAAGGGCCGGGGGGGCCTGGGTTCCCGACTTCGCGGGAATAACGGGGGCGCCGCGCTTTTTCTTGGCGAGCGGCGACATCTCCACCGGGTAGTCCACGAGGAAGGACGGCTGGACCAGGTTCGGCTCCACCGCGTCCGACACCAGCTTGTCGAGCAGGCCGCCCCAGCTCATCTGCTGCCCGACGTCGAACCCGGCGGACCTCATCTCGGCGCTCAGCGAGTCGATGTCCGGGCACTCCAGGAAGTCGATGCCCGACCGCCGCCCGATCTCCTCTCGCAGGTCGAGCCTCGGCCACGGCGGGGACAGGTCGATGTTCTCGCCCTCGAACTCTATGGTGGTCGTGCCGAGCACCTCCGACGCAAGGCCCGACACCATCTCCTCGACCATGCGCATGACGTCGGTGTAGTCGGCGAACGCCTCGTAGCTCTCCATCATGGTGAACTCGGGGTTGTGGGTCAGGTCGACGCCCTCGTTGCGGAAGATGCGCCCGATCTCGTACACCTTCTCCATGCCGCCCACGATGAGCCGCTTGAGATAGAGCTCCGTGGCAATGCGGAGGTACAGGTCGCTGTCGAGGGCGTTGTGGTGCGTGGTAAAGGGCCGGGCCGTGCCGCCCGCGGCGACGGGCACCAGCACGGGCGTCTCCACCTCCATGAAGCCTCGCGCGTCCATGAAGCGCCGTAGTGCGCTCACGAGTCGGCTGCGCATGACGGCGATGCGCCTCGCCTCGTCGTTGGAGATCAGGTCGAGGTATCTCTGGCGGTAGCGGGCCTCCACGTCCGCCAGGCCGTGCCACTTCTCCGGCAGGGGCCGGAGCGACTTGCTCAGGACCGTCCACTCCTCGGCCTCGACGGTGATCTCCCCCGTGCGCGTGCGGAACAGCGGACCGGACACGCCGACCCAGTCCCCTATGTCGATGTCGGAGAGCGTGTCGTACGAGTCGGGAAGGTTGTTCTTCCTGAGCAGCGCCTGGATCTTGCCGTGGCCGTCCTGGAGGCCGAGGAAGGTGGCCCTCCCCATGCCGCTGCGTCGCACGATGCGGCCCGCTACGGAGACGGGCCCGGCCCGATGTCCCTCGCCGTGCTCGCTCTCTTCGGCCTCGAACAGGGATGCAGCCTCGACCGAGGTGTGGCTTCTCTCGTAGGTGTGGGGGTAGGGGTCTATGCCCCGGTCGCGAAGGCTCTGGAGCTTCTCCCGCCGGACTTGCAGAAGGGGATTCTCCGCGTCTTGGGGGCTCGCCGCGCCGGTCCCGCCGAGCTCTGCCATTCTGGGATCTCCCGGCGCGGCCTCTAGGTGACTTTCTTGACGGTGAGCTTCACAACGCCCGCCGGCGTTTCTACGTCTACAACGTCGCCGACCTTCCGGCCCATGAGGGCCAGCCCTACGGGTGAGGACTCGGAGATCTTGCCCTGGGAAGGGTTCGCTTCCGCGCCGCCTACCACCTGGTAGAGTACCCTGGCGCCGCGGCTGTTCCTCACGGTAACGGACGACCCGAACTCGACCTTAGCGGTCTTCTTGCTGCGCCGCGTCACGACAGCCTTGGTCAGGATGCTCTCGATGTCCGCGATGCGGCCTTCGACGAACGCCTGCTCGTTCTTGGTCTCCTCGTACTCGGCGTTGTCCACCGTGCCGCCGGTCTGATGCGCCTTGTTGATGCGCTGGGCCACTTCCCTCCGGCGTACGCCGGTCAGGTGCTCCAATTCCTGGGCAAGCGCCTCTTGTCCTTCCGGTGTCAGGTGTGTCTGTCTGGTGCGTGCCATCTTCCTACCCCGCTGCATCCCCGCTCAAATGAAGAATAGCCACCAGATGCCTGGTGGCTCATCACCATCATCGCCATTCTAACGTCCCTGCCACCGCATGTAAATGCTATGTACGCCCTTGCTAGAAGCCGACTTGCCAATCGGTGGATACTGCCGCTGGATGAGCCCGGCCGAGATTCCCGCCGGACTGCCGTGGCTAGCTGAATCCCACCGGGTCTACGTCGATGGTCCAGTCCCGGGGCACGGTGACCTTGTCGAGGAGCTGGCGCGGACGCGGCGCCCTGAGGACCAGCTGCCACCGGTAGTGACCCCGCACGCGCTCGGGGAATGCCGGGGTGGGTCCGAGCAGCTCGACCTCGCCGAGCCCCCAGGCCTCACGCTCGGCCAGCAGCGCGTCCGCGAATTTCCTCGCCTCCCCCTCGGCCCTCGCCCTGTTGACGTGAGCGTAGACCAGGCGAATGAGCCGGCTGAAGGGCGGGTTGCCCTGCTCGCGCCGGCGCCCGGTCTCCTCCTCGTAGAACCTGCGGTAGTCCTGTGCGGCGGCGGCCCTGATAGCGTAGTTCTGCGGCTGGTACGTCTGGACGATGACCCGGCCGTCGGTCGCGCCGCGGCCCGACCGGCCCGCGACCTGGTGGATGAGCTGGAAGGTACGCTCCCCGGCCCTGAAGTCCGGCACCATCAGGCCCACGTCCGCAAGGACCACGCCGACCAGGTCTACAGAAGGAAAGTGCAGCCCCTTCGCGATCATCTGCGTCCCAACCAGGACGCGCGCCTCCCCCGACCGGAACTCCTCCAGCGCGTGTTCGTAGTCGCGGGCGCTCCGCACGGCGTCCCTGTCCCAGCGGGCCACGGGAGCCCCGGGATGGAGCCTCCGGACCTCGTCGGCCACGGCCTTGGTGCCTATGCCGTAGAACGCCAGCCTTCTATGGCCGCATTCCGGGCAAATGTCGGGCGCCCTGCGCCGCTCGCCGCAGTAGTGGCATAGCAGCCTGTCCCTGTCCCTGTGATAGGTGACCGATACGTCGCACCGGCGGCACTGCACCGCCGAGCCGCAGTGTCGGCACTGGAAGTAGGGCGCTGTGCCTCTCCGGTTCAGAAAGAGTACGGCCTGGTTGCCGGCCTCGATGGACCGCGCCAGGGCCGTCTGCAGCTCTCTGCTGAATATGTGGCGGTTCCCGGAGCGCAGCTCGTCCCGCATGTCGACGACCTGGACCTCTGCCAGCTTGCGGTGCTGCGGAGCGCCTCCGGAGCCGCTTTCGCCCGACACACGGTGGGGGAGGTTCAGGAGTTTCACCCTGCCGCTCAGGGCCCGGCGGTAGGACTGCACGTCGGGCGACGCGCTTCCTAGCACGACGACTGCACCTGTCATCTCCGCCAGCTGCAACGCCACGGTGCGCGCGTGGTAGCGTGGGACGGAGTCGTGCTGCTTGTACGTCCACTCGTGCTCTTCGTCGACTACGATCAGTCCAACGTCGGGCAGGGGCGCGAACACGGCGCTCCGGGAGCCGACCACGATCTTGTAGTCGCCCTGGCACACCTTCCACCACTGGTCGAACCTCTCCCCTGGCGTGAGGCCGCTGTGCAGGACCGCGATGTTGCCGGGGAACCGCGAGGCGAACCGCTCGATCGTCTGGGGCGTGAGCGCAATCTCGGGCACCATGACTATGGCACGGCGCCCCCGGCGGATGCACTGCTGGGCGGCCTCCAGGTACACCTCGGTCTTACCGGAGCCCGTCACCCCTTCGAGCAGGAAGACGGCCGCACTGCCCAGCGCCTTCTCGATGGCGCTCGCGGCGCTGCGCTGCGTCGGAGTGAGCCGGACTCCGGCCCGCGCGGGGAACGTCTTGCCTGCAAGGGGGTCGCGCTCCTCGGGGCGGGCCGCCCTTTCGAGGGCGCCCTTCTCGACGAGCGCCGCGACTGCGCTGCGCCCAAGCTCCCTGTTGGCGTTCGCGAGGAGCATCGGCGAGCCGCGCTCCAGCATCAGCTCTAGGGCGGCCCTCTGCCGGGGCGCTCGGGCGGTGATGGTCTCGACCTCGCGCCTCAGCCGGGTCGAGGCTCCGGCGGGGAGCTGGACGTAGTCCCGCATCTTGGCTCGCTGGGCCGGCTTCGACCGGGCGAAGGTGCGGGATACGAGGCCTGCGTCTTCGAGCCGCCGGGCGGCCTCGGGCGCCCTCTCGCCAAGGGCCCGCTTGAGGCGCCCCTCCTCAACAGGGCCCGCGTCCCTGATGAAGTCGAGCACGCGCTGCCGGTACGGCGTCAGCTCAGGGCTGGTGGGGGATTCGGGAGCGGCCTCGAAGTAGCTCCTGATCCTGAATCGCCCGCCTGGGGGGAGCATCGGCACGGCGGCCTCGAACAGCGAGCACGCGTAGTACCGGCTGAGCCATCGCGCCAAACGTAGATGCACTTCCGAGAGGACTGGGGCGGACCCTTCGACCCTCAGTATTGGACGCACGGCCTCGACCTGGGGCCGGTCGGCGAGATCGAAGACGATGCCCTGCACCCGGCGAGGCCCGAAGGGCACTACTACAAGCTGGCCGGGGCGCGCCTCCATGCCATCGGGGAGCGCGTAGCTGAATGTCCGGTCGTGCCCCACTGGAGCGTCCACGGCAACTTCGGCGAATCGGTTCTGGTCCGACAAGCGCGCACCTCAACCGCTGGCGCCATGGATGGGACGGCTTGCTGGCTGCCGAGTCTCCCCGGCCGACTGGCGTGGACTCCGGAGTGCGTTGCACGCAGGCCTAGCGCCGGGCGCGGCGGTTAGCGGTGCTCCTTTATCCGGGCCTGGCGTCCTGACAGGCCACGCAGGTAGTGGAGCCGGGCGCGCCTGACCTTGCCGCGGCGGGTGACTTGGACAGCTTCTACTGTGGGGGAATGCACCAGGAAAGTTCGCTCTACCCCGACCTCGTGTGTGACCCTGCGCACTGTGAAGGTTGCGCCCGGGCCGGAGCCGCGCTTGCGGATCACTACGCCCTCGAACATCTGGGTCCGCTGCCTGTCTCCCTCCGTAACGCGTATGCTCACGCGCACGGTGTCCCCTGGCCGGAAGTCCTGGACTTCGGGGTTGGGTTCTACCTTCACGAGGTGATGTGCGTCCATCGTATTTGTCCTCTGGGAGAGCGGCCGGCCGCGTGCCGGGCCAGCTTCGACTGGGGTTGCAACCCTACAATCTTACATCGCCGCCAAACCTTCACGCAAGCTGATTGCGCGGCCCAAATTCCCCACCTCCGTCGTACCGGCGAAGGCCGGTACCCAGTCCCCATCGGCATCAACAGGCGGTGGGCGTGACAGCCTGTTTCACCGCTGAGGTGCATCATGCTGATCCAGGAAGCAGTTCGATAGGCCGCTCGTCCAAATTATACCATTTCGTTTTGAGCGCGCCGTAAAACCGTCATGCCCGCGAAGAGCCTGCCCCCGAGCAGTCGGGGGCGGGAACCCATCCCCGGCAAGGTGCACAGCCATAGCCTCAGAGGCAGTCCGTCACGCCGCCCGTGCAAATCAGGTGGGGAATCCGGGTGAATCCTTCCCCCCCCCTTGACACGCCTGATATACTAGAACACATGAGCGTGGCAACACAACAGAAGAGACCGCCCACCATGGCGGAAATCGTCCGCGAGGTCACCGACGATGGACGCCTCATCGCCGAGTTCTACCTCGGCGTCGCCGACGGCAGCCTCGAGGGCTTCGAGGACCGCCACCGCATGTCCGCCGCCAGGCGACTCGACAAGATCGCCCCCGGACTCGTCGCCAGGTACCTGCAGAAGTACTACAACGCCCAGTGCCGCGACTCCTACCGCGGAACCAGCGTGCTCCCCGTGCGCCGCTCCCCCATCAAGAGCAGCCCGCCCGAGCGCCGCGATCCCGCCCAGCGCGGACCCAACCCATTCCGGCGCAGGCTTCAACAGCTCGTCCGCGAGGAGACCGGCGACGGCCGCTCCATCGTCTACTTCCTGGCCGGCGCCATGCACGGCACACTCCTAGGCTTCAAGCCCCACCACCGCATGGAAGCCGCCAAAGAGCTATCCGGCTACATCACCAACGACAACACCCCCGTCGTTCCTGCGAAGGCAGAGCCTGCCCCGTACTCGATTCGGGGAACCCAGAGGGGCGGCGCGGGGCGTGGCTCCCATCCCAACCCCGCTCACCCCGAGCCCGGCTCCCTATCCGTCGTTCCCGAGAAGTCGGGAACCCAGAAGGACGGCACGGGGCATCACACCGCCGTTCCCGAGAAGTCGGGAACCCATCCCGTCCCCTCGGCCGAAACGCCCTCGGTCTCCACTAGAAACCCAGAACCAGAAACCAAGAACCCTCCCTCTGCGCCCTCAGCGGTGAGCCCAAAACC
Organism: Dehalococcoidia bacterium; assembly: GCA_965222445.1. GTDB lineage: Bacteria > Chloroflexota > Dehalococcoidia > Lucifugimonadales > CAJWER01. The sequence continues at coordinate 1,027,264 of CBDCTY010000002.1, forward strand.
AAAAACCAGGAACTTCCCACCCATCACCATCGAAGAAATCGAACGGGCCAACTACGACTCGCGCCACATAACCCGCTGCAAGTTCGCACGCGATGAGATCACCGGCGCCGTCTACGCCTTCGACGAGCAGGGCCCGTTCGAGGTGGACGAGGACGGAGTCTCTCATTACATCTCCCCCGACCTCATTGTGGGGTACGGAAACGCCTACCAGACGTTCGACGACACCGACCTCGAGGACAGGCTCGCCCGCAAGAGGTCTGGCATGAGATTGATCGTAGGGCCGCCCCACGAATCGCCCCGGGCCTCCACCAAAAACTCAAAACCGGAAACTGGAAACTCTCCCCAGCTCACCCCCACCGAGCGCAGGATCAGGGAAAAACTCAAGGAGCACTGGTACGGACCGGACCCCTCGGCAGCGCCCCTGGACTCCATGCACCCCGGCCGCTCACCCCCCTGGTAAGAAGCCGGACATTACAACTCAATGTAATACCAATTCGTTTTGAGCGCGTCGTAAAGCCGTCATTCCCGCGAAGAGTCTGCCCCGTACGCGATACGGGGCGGGAACCCACTCCCTGGCCGCCATATAGGGGGCTGAAAGAGTGCACGGCTTGCCCATAGCCACCCGGTCTGTATGCAACCGCCGGGGACTGGATTCCCCGTGTCGGAGCACGGGGCAGGCTCGGCTCAAGGCCGGAATAACGGATTGCGAACTGCGTCACGATCAATTCACGGCGTAGTCAAAACGGAATGGTATTAGGTGGGGCGGCGCTACCCGGCGGCCTTCTGGCGGGGGCGGGGTACGGCCGGCCATGATGCCATATAATGGGCTCAGGCGAGAGAAGGCTTCCCCTTGACCTACCCGACCGCATAGATGCCGTCGCTCCAGGACCTGCTCGAAGACCCGGGCCCCGCGCTGTCGGCGCTCACCCAGCGGCCCGCGGGCCTCTTCGTAGACTTCGACGGGACCATCTCCAGGCTGGCACCCACTCCCGACGAGGCGATTGCGTCGCCGGGAGCCGTAAGCGCCCTGGGACGCCTGTCGGGCAGGCTCGCCGTCGTCTGCGTGCTGTCGGGCCGCCGCGCCCAGGACATCCGGGACAAGGTGGGCCTCCGGGACCTCCTGTACGTCGGCAACCACGGGGCGGAGAGCATAGACGGGGACGTGCATTCCATCTCACCCCTGGCCCAGCAGCACGGCGATGCAATCGAACGCCTGCTGCGGGACCTGCGAAGGCTGGCGCACGTCGAAGGGATGATCTGGGAGCACAAGGGGTCCAGCGCCGCCGTGCACTACAGGGCGGCGGCCGACCCCGAGGCGGCCCGGAGTCGGCTGGCCTCCGCCCTGGAAGAGGTCGGGGCGTCCGGCCTGCAGACATTCTGGGGCAAGATGATCCTCGAAATACGGCCCCCGGTCGGCCTTCACAAGGGCCATGCCATCAGGACGGTCGTAGAAGAGCGGGCCCTACGGGGCGCCCTCTTCCTGGGCGACGACTCGACGGACATCGACGGCATGAAGGCGCTGGCCGATCTTAGGCGTCGCGGCCAAGTACGCGGGTGCGGCGTCGCGGTCGTGGACGAGGGGACGCCCGCCGCCCTGCTCGACGCGGCCGACTACCGGCTCGACGGCGTGGCCGGCGCGGAAGAGCTGCTGGAGGGGCTCTGTGAGGCCCTCTGACCCGCGCCTAGTCCGGCAGGAAGACGGGCTGAGTCCAGGCCTTCGTGTTGCCGGAGCTGACGACGACGGCCCTCACGTAGCCCTCGTCGCCCGTGGGTACGTACTCGGCCTCCAGTCCGGCAACCTCGGCCAGCAGCCTGCCGTCCTTGCCCACGAACCTGGTCGAGTAGAGGCGGAAGGGCTCCGGGTCGATCTCGATCCTCACGCCGTCCGCGGACGCCTCCAGCTCCTTCAGCGTCACGCCCGTCGACGCGTAGAATTCGCCCGTCGCCAGAGCGTCGACGATGGCGTCGCGGCTCAGCTCGGCGGCGCGGACGGCAACCCAGCCCCGGCCGGGGTTGCTCTTCTGGGGGCTGAAGTCGTGGTAGTTGTGCGAATCGTCGGTGGCAACGCCGAAGACGACCACGCCCGCGCTGAGCACGCCATCCCATATCTCCTCATAGCTGGACTTGCCCGGGCCGCCGTACACGTTGACCGCCGGATGGCCGTTGAAGACCTCCAGCAGGCTCAGGCCCTCTATGAGGCTAAGGTGGGTATGGTCGAAGGCCCACTTGTAGTTCGGGTGGTTGATGGACGAGATGCCGCCCGCCTGCCGAATCGCGTTCACGTTGGCCTGGATCGTGGGAACGATCTCCCCCGCATCTATAGGCTCGACGACCCTCGACAGCCCCACGCCGTTTATGTGTATCGGCACTTCGCCGCCCTTTATGTTCGCCGAGACCTCCTCGCCTGGGATCAGGAGCGGCCGCCTGAAGCGCCGCCTGCCCGCCCCGTACTCGAAGATCGTCAGGTGGTTGTGGTCGCTGAGGACGAGGAAGTCGTAGCCGTGACGCCTGAACCAGCTGACCACCTTCTCCGGCTCGGCGTCGCCGTCCGATTCCGTCGTGTGCGTGTGGATGTTGCCCTTGTACCAGCGGAGCTTTGCCATGTTTGCCTCTACTTTCGGGAGTCGGGCACAAGCCTATCGGCGCGCGCCGAGCGTGTCAATCTCAGCCCAATCGGGTTCCCGACGATGGAGAAGGACCGTGCGCGGTGCACGTATCCGACTTCTACGTCGACCACCACCGGCAACATGGGTTTCTGCAGCGCCGTCGGCGCCGATTGAGCACGCGCGGCCCCGGAGCCTCCTGAAGACTGCCCGAGTACGGCTACCGCATGGGGACAATGTGGCCGTGGTCGCCGCGGGTCATGAACCTGCCGTCCGGGTGCATTCCTATGGATACCCACCTGCCCGGGCCGACGAGCATCTCCCAGGGCTGCACGCCGCAACGCTCGGCCCATCCTCGGTACAGGTCTGACAGGTAGGCCACGGTGTTGGGGTCCTTCGCCGACAGGTCGTGTAGCTCGGTGCGGTCGACCTCCATGTCGTACAACTCCCAGGGCTTGCCGTACTCAGAGACGAGCTTCCAACTGCCCAGCCGCACCGCCCTGTTGCCCTCGTGCTCCCAGAACATCGGCCGTTCGGTCACCGTCCCCTCGCTGGCAATGAGCGGCCTGAGGCTGACGCCCTCCGGGGGCGTAACCGCCCGGCCGTTGTGCTCCGAGGGATAGCGCGCGCCGGCGACGTCGATGCACGTCGCGGTGATGTCGATGAGCTGAGCCGGCTCGTGGACCAGGCTCGGCCGGTCGATCATGGCGGGCCAATGGACTATGAACGGGGTGGAGATGCCGCCCTCGTGCACCCACCGCTTGTGCCGGCGGAAGGGCGTGTTGCTGACGTTGGCCCACTGCACGTCGTAGCTCGCGTAGCTGTCGTCCGGGCCCGGAGCGATGGCCGGATCGTTGCCCACGAGGACTCGCCTGCCGTCCGGGGTCATCCCTGTGCCCGGAATCTCGAGGCTCCTGCGCCCGTCCACCGTCGGGTCCTCCTGGAGAAACTCGGCGCATCCGCCGTTGTCGGACAGAAACATGACCAGCGTGTCGTCGAGGACTCCCAGCGACTCCAGCCGCGCCACTATCCGGCCGATGCCCTGGTCCATGATCTCGACCTGGGCCGCGTAGACGGCCATGCGGAGGTCTTCCCACTCCTTGTCGGGTGTGTCGCTCCAGGGCGCGGCGTCCTCGTCTCTCGGGCTGATATCCCAGCCCGAGTCGACGATCCCGACGCCCTTCATCTCCTCGTGCCGGGCGGTGCGCAGCGCGTCCCACCCTTTGCGATATTTCCCGACGTGCCGCGCGACGGCCTCCTCCGGCGCGTGCAGCGGCCAATGGGGCGCGGTGTAGGCGACGTATTGGAAGAACGGCTTTCCGAGCGCGGCACTCTCCTCGATCATCCGGACGGCGTTGTCCGAAATCGCGTCGGTCAGGTAGAAGCCGGGCTCCGACTCGACGATGTCGTCGTCGTTCCAGAGTCTGTCGCAGAAGTAGTAGCTGCCGCAACCGCCCGCCATGCCGAAGACGCGGTCGAATCCGCGTTTGCGCGGTGAGGACATGTCAGGGCCGCCGGGGTCGGCGGGGTTGTCGCCGACATGCCACTTGCCGGACATGCACGTCCTGTACCCGCTGGCCTGCAGCACCTGGGCGACCGTCACGCAGTCAAGGCGCAGGAAACCCTGGTACTGGCTCGGCCCCGGTATTCCTCCGGTCATGTGGCCGATGCCCGCCTGGTGGGGGTTCAGCCCGGTCAGCAGCGCCGCCCTGGAAGGGCAGCAGCGTGCGAAGTTGTACATCTGCGTGAACCGCACGCCGCGCTGGGCCAGCCGGTCGAGGTTGGGCGTCGGTATCTCGGAGCCGTAGCAGCCCAGGTCCGAAAACCCCATGTCGTCGGCCAGGATGAGAACGATGTTGGGCCGTTTAGGAGTCATCTGTCAGCCTCCGCTCGGGACCGGCTTGCCAGCCTTCGATTCGCGAGCGGAGTGTACCACCCCAGCGGTCCGGTTGACTGCGCGCGAGCGGCGTGGCTACACTCCGAGGCGCGCCTGCTCAGGCACTACGCGGCGGCGCGGGGAGCGGAATGGCTGGCACGACGGCGGTGACCGAGGAGATCAGGGCCCAGATTGTGAGCCTCGTCCGCGACTTCGTGCGCCGGGACGTGGCCCCCGTCGCATCGCGCTACGACCGCGACGACATCTACCCCGCCGAGCTCGTGAAGACCATGCGGGAGATGGGCCTATTCGGCATCACGATCCCGGAGGAGTACGGCGGCCTCGGTCTCGACCACGTGACCCTCGCGGTCATATTCGAGGAGCTGAGCAGGGGCTGGATGAGCGTGAGCGGCGTGATCGGCACCCACCACCTCGCCGCGTCGATCATCGCCGACCACGGGACCCTCGAGCAGAAAGAGAGACTGCTGCCGCGCATGGCCCGCGGCGAGGTTCGCGGCGGGCTGGGGCTGACGGAGCCCGAGGCGGGCAGCGACGTGCAGAACATCAGCACGTCGGCGGTGCGGGACGGCGAGGAGTACGTCCTGAACGGCAGCAAGATGTTCATCACCAACGCCGAGAACGGGAACGCGTTCGCGGTGCTTGCCAAGACGGACGCTGCGGCCGATCCGCCGTACAGGGGGATGAGCTGCTTCATCGTCGAGAAGCCGAACTCGGGCCTGTCCGTGGGGCGGCACGTCGACAAGCTGGGCTACCGCGGGCTCGACACGGCGGAGCTGCTGTTCGAAGATTGCAGGGTAGGCGCTGAGAGCCTGGTTGGCGGGTTGGAGGGGCGCGGATTCGGGCAGGTGATGAGCGGGTTGGAGTCGGGCCGGATCAACGTCGCGGCGCGCGCGGTGGGCGTCGCCGAGGCGGCCTTCCGCGCTGCCATATCCTACGCACAGCGCCGCAGGACCTTTGGCGTACCCATAGCCCAGCACCAGGCCATCCAGATCATGCTGGCCGACATGGGCACGAAGATCGAGGCGGCCCGGCTGCTCACGATGAATGCGGCTCGGCTGAAGGACGCCGGCAAGCGGGTAGACCTGGAGGCGGGCATGGCCAAGCTCTTCGCCAGCGAGATGTGCGGCCAGGTCACCCTCGACGCCATGCGCATCCACGGAGGCTACGGCTACACGAAGGAGCACCCCGTCGAGCGGTACTACCGCGACGCGCCCCTGATGATAATCGGCGAAGGGACGAACGAGATGCAGAAGCTCATCATAGCCCGCCGCCTGATCGAGAAGTACAAGGACGCCTAGCTCCCTCTCCCTCGACGGACTTTTGCGTAACCCCCTCTCCCTTGACGGGCCCTTGACGGGAGAGGGTTAGGGTGAGGGTGAAGGCGAAATGGTGAAGTGAAGAAGGAGGATTGGACATGACTACGGTTAGCGACGCGCAGGTCGACACGGACTATCTGCAGGGCTTCGCAGAGGCGTGGAACAGGCACGACCTCGAGGCGCTGATGTCCTTCATGGACGAGGACTGCCTGTTCCAGCTCTCGTCCGGCCCGGGCGTGGACGGCACGCGGCACGAGGGATACGAGGCCGTCCGGGCGGGTTACCAGAAAGTCCTCGACATGTTCCCCGACGCCCAGTGGACCAACCCGCGCCACTTCGTCGCGGGCGACCGAGGCGTCACCCAGTGGGCCTTCAAGGCAACGATGCCGGACGGCTCCAGGGCCGAGGTGGACGGCTGCGACCTCTTCACCTTCAGGAACGGCAAGATCGCCGTCAAGAACTCCTTCCGCAAGAACCGGACGAAGTAGACGGACGCCGGCCGCTTTCCCCGGATGCTGTAACTTATACCATTTCGTTTTGAGCGCGCCGTAAAGCCGTCATTCCCGCGAAGAGCCTGCCCCGTACTCGATACGGGGCGGGAACCCACTCCCTGGCCGCACATATACGGCGGCATCACGGTGACTTGGTATTAGCAGTCTCGGCGATAATCAGGAATGTAAGTGTTCAATGATTATGTCAGTAGGCGTTATCTCCAGGGGTGGTCGGGTGCCGGCCTGCTTGGGTGGCGTGGTGTTGGTCTTGGGTGGGTTGCGGGGTGGGGTTTCCTGTAGGCTCCTCGCTCCGTTCCGTCGCTCATCGCCTACAGGGTGTATGAGAGCGCCGGTGGAGTCTGCCACTGGGGTCTCGGCAGGGAGATGGCCCTTGGAGCGTCTGGTGCTGCGAGCCCTGAGCGTCACAGGCTCTGGGGGTGCTGGCTTAGCTGCGAGTGTTCTGCCGTGGTAGGTCACCACGATGCTGCCGTCGAGCCGTTCCTGGACCTCCACTGTGGCGTCGTCCACAGCGCCGACGAGGGTCAGGTAGGGTCCTCGGCCCTCCAGCCAGTCGTGCCGGCTGCCGTCGATCTGCAACAGCATCCCCTCCTGGGGATAGCGCTCCCGTCGAGAGTATCGCCTGGGGGCTTTGCGGCGACGGGGACTGGGCAGTCCGCCAGCCAGCAGGACCCGCCTCACGGTAGAGCGAGACAGAGCGATGCCCTCTCGCTCCGCCAGCATCTCGGTCAGCTGGGTGTGGTTGAATCCTGCGTAGGGGCCCTCAGCCAGCTCCCTCACCTTCTCTCGTGTCTGCGGGCACGTGGTGGTCGCGGGCTTCCTGCCCCTGTTCCCGTGAGCCACCGCAGCAGGTCCTTCCCCTCTGTATGCTGCCAGTAGTCGCCACGCATGGCGCTCGCTCACGCCCATCAGCCCAGACGCCACCGCCACCGCCACCTTGCCCTCGATCACTCCGTTCAACACCTGGGTCCTCGTCTGCTCTTTGGTCGTCAATGTCAATCCTCTCATGGACTGACATTTTCATTGAACAGTTACACCCTGACATAATCATTGAACATCTACAAGGGCTCCCCAAATCCCCCACCTCCGTCATTCCCGCGAAGAGCCTGCCCCCGAGCAGTCGGGGGCGGGAACCCATCCCCGGCAAGGTGCACAGCCATAGCCTCAGAGGCAGTCCGTCACGCCGCCCGTCCAAATTAGGTGGTGGATCTGGGGCTCGAGGGTTCGTTGACAGGGGGGCGGGGCTAAACTAGTATGGATTGAGGCCGTGCTAGGCGGGGAGATAGCGGTGCCCTGTACTCGCAATCCGCTCTAGCGAGGCTGAATTCCTCCATGAGGTCCCCTTCACGAGGCCTCTGCCCTTTGGACGGCGGTGCTGAGAGCCGGGTCCCGCGCGGCGGAATCCTGTGAACCCCGTCAGGTCCGGAAGGAAGCAGCGGTAAGCAGTGCATTCCGGGCGCCGCGGGCCAGCCTGGCTTGAGCCGCCCCCGAAACGGTACGCCGGCGTGGGGGATCGAACCGGAGGTGCACGGCCTGTCATTCAAGGTGCTGCGCGTTGGCTCCAGCGAAGACGATCCCCGCTGACGGCACGCGCCGGGATCGGCGCGAGGGACCCGACGCCGCACCGTACACAGCCCCGCGCAGGGCCAGGAAGAGCCTCGGCCAGAACTTCCTGGTCGACGGCGGAGTGCGCAGCCGCATAGTCTCCGCGGCGGAGCTTACGACTGAAGACACTGTCGTGGAGGTCGGCCCCGGCAGGGGTTTCCTGACCCGCGCTCTCGCGGAGCGCGCAGGACCGGTCGTGGCTGTCGAGCTGGACGAGGCGCTGGCCGCGGCCCTCGAAGAGAAGGCCTTGCCCGGCGTCCGGGTCGTGTGCGCGGATGCCCGCGAGATCCCGATAGGGCCGCTGGTCGGCGATTCGGCGCCGTACAAGCTGGTCGCCAACCTTCCTTACTATGCCGCATCACCAATAGTGCGCCGATTCCTCGAGGCGCGCCACAAGCCTGAGCTCATGGTGGTCATGGTGCAGCGCGAGGTCGCGCAGACGATGACCGCGAAACAGGGGAAGATGGGGCTGCTGTCGGTGGCCACGCAGGTGTATGGGCGGCCAAGGGTGGTGTGCCACGTTCCCCCGCGAGCGTTCAGGCCGGCCCCCAAGGTATGGTCGTCGGTCGTGCGGATAGACGTTTACGACGCTCCCGTGGTCCCGTTCGACTCGCCTCAGGGCTTCTTCGAGGTGGTGCGGGCGGGGTTCAGCGCGCCGAGGAAGCAGATCAGGAACTCGCTGGCCAACGGCCTGGGGATAACCGCGGGGCTGTCGGAGTCGGTCCTTGGGAAGGCTGGCATCGATCCCTCCCGGCGGGCCCAGACACTCACGGTGGCCGAGTGGGGACAGCTCTACGACGCCTGGCGCGCGGGCGGACGCCGGTCGTGAGGATCGAGCTTCCAGCGTACGCGAAGGTGAACTTCACCCTGGAGGTGCTCGCCAAGCGCCGGGACGGCTACCACGAGATCGCCAGCGTCATGCAGACGGTGAGCCTGCACGATACGGTGGCCGTGGAGCCCGACGACGAGATCACGCTCTCCCTCGCCCTCCCGGGCGTCGCCGTCGAGGACAACCTTGCGTACCGGGCCGCGGTCCTGCTGGCCGAGCACTGCGAGGCCGGACGGGGCGCGTCGATCGGCCTGGAGAAGGTCATCCCACAGGCATCCGGGCTGGGCGGGGGGAGCAGCGACGCGGCGGCGGTCCTGGTCGGGCTCAACCGGCTGTGGGGCCTGGGCCTCGGAGCCGACGAGCTGGCCGGGCTGGCGGCGGAGCTGGGCTCGGACGTGCCCTTTTTCATTCGCGGCGGCACGGCTATGGTATCGGGGCGCGGCGAGCGGGTGAGGCCGCTTCCTCCCGTCGACCAGGCATGGCTGGTGCTGCTCTGCCCTGAGATCCCCATGGCCGACAAGACGGCGGCGATGTACTCGAGGGTGACTCCGGCACACTATACGGGCGGACTGCTGACCCGAAAGCTCGAGGCTCGGATTCGCGGAGGGGGAGACGTGCCGCCCGAGTTCCTCTACAACGCCTTCGACGACATCGCACTCGAGGCGTACCCGGGACTGGGCGAGTACTGGGACGCGCTCGGCAGCCTCGGGGCGCGGGAGATCCACTTGGCGGGCAGCGGGCCGTCGCTGTACGCCCCCGTTTCGCGCAGGGAGCAGGGGACGGCCATCGCACTGCTGCTGGGCCGCACCCGTGGCTGGAACGCGCACCTCGCCTCGACCGTGCAGCCGCCGTCCGCCGAATGAGCTGCTACAAGCTCAGTCTTCGTGTGTTATACCATTTCGTTTTGAGTGCGCCGTAAAGCCGTCATTCCCGCGAAGGCGGGAACCCACTCCCTGGCCGCACATATACGGCGGCATCACGGTGACTTGGTATTATGAGCAGAGTATTCTCCACCAGGCCGATAGCCCCCATCCCTTCGACAGGCTCAGGGCAGGCTTCAATCTTCCCCCTGAGGAGACCCTTGCATAACACCGTCTCTCCGCGGAGGGGAGCCCCGCCCATCCGCCCATCTGGGTTCCCGCCCCGTATCGAGTACGGGGCAGGCTCTTCGCGGGAACGACGGTTGTTCAAAGGTCTGCTCAGGGGGAAGAGGGCAATCCCCTTCCCTAACGCTGAACAGTTGCAATGAGCTACGTTATCGCGGGGGTGTTCAGCGGGCTCCTGATGGCATCGGTCACCATGACCGTCGGCCCAATGGTCCTCTTCTTCATGGCGAAGGACCCGTCGCCCGGATTCCAAAGGCTCCTCGACCGCGTCTCGCCAATGAGGATGGTGATGGGGCTCCTGGCCGTATCGTACCCACTGTGGAGCTTATTCGGCGTGGTCGCGGGTCTCCTCTACCGGGTGAGCTTCGAGGCCGCCCCGAGCGGCGGGCTGGGGAGTCCAAACTTCGTCTTCACACTGGGGGTCCTGCTGTTCGCGGCAGGCGTCGCCGCGCCAATCGTCGTGGTCCTGCGCCGCATGCCCGTCGGCGCGTCGGTCCTGATCCTCGTATTCGCCGGAAACTTCGGCTGGCTGCTGCCTTTCATGGCTAGAACAGCCGTTTGACCGGCGCGGCTCGGCGCAATACAATTGCCCCCAGCCGCAAGCTGCGGACCGCGGCTCGCTCACATTGCCCGTGACAACACCACCCGAACCACCCAGACCGCCCCCGCAGCCGGCCTCTCTATTCGAGGCCGGCGTCCACCCGCTGGAGGACGAGTGGGTCGCGCTGGACGTGGAGACGACGGGACTCTCGCCCGAGGACGACGAGATCATCGAGGTGGGGGCCGTCAGATTCAGGGGCGCGGAAACCCTCGACACCTTCCACTCCCTGGTCAACCCCAACCGGAAGCTGAGCGCCTTCATCAGGAGGTACACAGGCATCGCCCAGGAAGAGGTCGACGCCGCGCCTCCTTTCTCGAAGGTCGCGGGACGGCTGGAGTCTTTCGTGGGCGGACTGCCGATAGTGGGCCACAGCATCGACTTCGACCTGGCGTTCCTGGCGGCACGGGGTATGAGGCTCACGGGTCCGAGGGCCGACACGCTGGAGCTGGCGTACGTGCTGAAGCCGTCGTGGGAGTACTCGCTCGAAAGGGTGGCAGCTGCCCTCGGCCTCTCCCACGACAGGCCCCACAGGGCGCTGGACGACGCGGAGGTCACCAGCCGCATCTTCAACCTACTAGTCGAGGAGGCGGGTCAGCTGAACGCGTACTCTCTGGCCGAAATGCAGCGCCTGGCCTCCCAGTCGTCCTGGGTGCTTGCGTACCTGCTGCGGCGGCTCGAAACCCACAAGATGTTCGAGCGGGGTCCTTCGCCGGCGCCCCAGACCGAGAGGGAGCGCCGCGCACAGGCGAGCGTCACAGGCCTCGACGTGTCGTCCCTCAGGGAGCGTCTCAAGCGCAGCCGGGCACTGATCCCCAACAGGAACGCCCAGCCCGTCGAGGTCGGCCAGGTGAGGGCGCTGCTGAGCCGTGGCGGCCCGGTATCGCAGGCGATGGAGGGCTTCGAGGAGCGAACGGAGCAGGCGGAGATGGCCGAGGCCGTCGCGCGCGCGATCAACGATGGCAAGCGCCTCATCGTGGAGGCGGGGACGGGCGTCGGCAAGTCGATGGCGTACCTTCTCCCGGCGGCGCTGTACGCCCTGAAGAACAACGTGCGGGTCGTGGTGTCCACGAACACGATCAACCTGCAGGAGCAGCTCCTGACCAAGGACGTCCCCGCGGCTGCGGAGGCGCTTCGAGGAATCGACGACGTACCGGTCGACGATTTCCGGTACGGCCTCCTGAAGGGGCGGAACAACTACCTGTGCCTCAAGCGGTGGTCGCACCTGCGATCCTCCGATTCGGTATCGGCGGACGAGGCCCGTATGCTGTCCAAGCTCCTCGTCTGGATGCAGGAGACCAGCACAGGCGACCGGAGCGAGCTGAACCTGTCCGGGGGCGGCTGGACGCCATGGGAGCGCGTCTCCGCACAGGGCGCCCTGGACTGCGCCGGGGTTAGCGGCGCCTGCTTCCTGCGCCACGCGCGGGACAAGGCCGCCGCCGCGCACGTGGTAATCGTCAACCACGCCCTGCTGGTAACCGACATCCTGACCGGCGGGGCGGCGATCCCCGAGCACGACGTGCTGATAGTCGACGAGGCCCAGCATCTTGAGGGCGTGGCAACCGACCACCTGGGATTCCAGATCAGCCAGGCCGGGCTGGAGGACCATCTCGACCTGCTGGCGGGCGAGAGGGGCCTGCTCAACAGGGCCGCGCTCGCCCTCCGGGGCTCCTCCGCGGCCCAGACTCGGCGGGACTCGCTGGACGGCGCAGCACAGCGGATCCTCGCGGCGCTCCCCCCGGTCCGCGAGGGCATGGCCAAGCTGTTCGGGGTCCTCCAGCGCCTTCTCCCGGCCGCGTCCGGGGCACAGACGAGGTTCGGGCAGGAGATGCGCATCACGTCGGCCACCCGGAGCCAGCCCGCCTGGTCGGAAGCCGAAATAGCGTGGCAGGATACGGACGCCGCCCTCGCCGAGCTGGACTCGGCGACCTCGGATCTGGTCACGGCGCTGGACGGCCTCGAGGACGCCGGGGTCCTGGACTACGAGGCGCTGGTCATGGAGACGTTCAACGTCCGCGAACGGACGCGCGAGCTCAGGCGCAGGCTGAATGAGGCGGTCCCGCACCCCGAGGAGAACGGCATCTACTGGCTGAGCCGCTCCTCGCGCTCCAGCGACCTGGAAGTGAACATGGCGCCCGTCCACGTGGGCGAGCTTCTCGAGAAGCTGGTCTACTCCCAGCGCCGCGCCGTCGTGCTCACGTCCGCCACCCTCAGCACCGACGACGGGTTCGGACACATCATCGAGCGGACGGGCTTCGACGGCGCGGACGAGCTGCGCCTCGGCTCGCCTTTCGACTACCCGAAGGCCGCGCTCCTGTGCGTACCGAACGATATGCCCGAGCCGTCGGCATGGGACTACCAGGCAGCGGTGGAGCAGGCGGTCATGGATGCGGCGCTCGCCGCAGGCGGGGCCACAATGGCCCTGTTCACGTCGCACGCCTCGCTTCAGAGCACGTCCAGGGCACTCAAGGGGAGCCTGGAGGCCCAGGGAATCGAGGTGCTGGCGCAGGGGGTCGACGGCACGCCCCACCAGCTCGTGCGTAGATTCGTCGAGAACCCCAAGTCGGTGCTGTTGGGTACCTCGTCGTTCTGGGAGGGCGTGGACCTCGCCGGAGACGCGCTGAAGGTGCTGCTGGTGGCGCGGCTGCCGTTCTCCGTGCCGACCGATCCCGTCTTCTCCGCGCGGTCGGAGCTGTACGAGCGCGCCTTCGACGAGTACGCAGTGCCCCAGGCGATACTCCGACTCAGGCAGGGCTTCGGCCGCCTCATACGCACGGGAAAGGACAGGGGCGTAGCCGTCATACTGGACAAGAGGGCAGTCTCGCGGCGCTACGGGAGGGCCTTTCTCGACTCGCTGCCGCCCGCAACGCGCAAGACCCCGGCCATGTACGAGCTGCCGGGCGAGATACGTCGATGGCTCCGGACGCCGTGATCCTCCCCCACGAAGGACCTCTCGACCTGCGCAGCACGCTGTTGAGCGGCCAGGCATTTCGCTGGAGGGCGGATGACGGCTGGTTCCGGGGCGTCGTGTCAGGCAAGGCCGTTCGCCTACGGGACATACCTGAAGGCGTGGAGGTCGTAGACGGGCCGGAGGGCGATGGCGCGTTCGCCCGGCAGCTCAGGGACTACCTGAACCTCGATACCGACATCGAGGGTATCTACCGGGCGATGTCGTTCGACAAGAGGCTCCGGGACGCCATCGACCGGTACCGGGGCATGCGGGTGCTCCGCCAAGACCCGTGGGAGTGCCTGGTGTCGTTCATATGCTCGTCGGCCTCGAACATCCCGCGAATAACCAGGAATATCGAGTCGATATGCGAGTCCTTTGGCACGCCCGTCGACATGGGCGAGCGCCGGACATACGCCTTTCCGGCCCCGGAAGCGCTCTCAGTGGAGGGCACGGCGAAACGGCTAAGGGAGCTGGGGCTGGGCTACAGGGCAGAGTACGTGGCGTCGACGGCCCGCAGCGTCACGAACGGCGAGGTGGACCTGATGTCGCTGCGCCAGGCTCCCTACGACACGGCTCTCGAATCGCTCATGTCTCTCGACGGCGTGGGGGACAAGGTCGCCAACTGCGTCATGCTCTTCTCGCTGGACAAGCCCGAGGCGTTTCCAGTCGACACGTGGATAGACAAGGCCGTTCACGAATGGTATCTCGACGGCGCCAAGCTCTCTCGGAAGAAGATGCGGCTGTGGGCCATGGAGCACTTCCGGGGCTACGCCGGATATGCAAATCACTACCTCTTCCACGACCGCAGGCACCGAGACGGCCGCTCCGCTTAGGGACGCTGAGCCTCATTGCCCAAGGTTAGAGACGCCATACGCCTCATAGAGCAAGACGGCTGGCGTCTGGCCCGGACCAGGGGCAGTCACCGCCAGTGCAAGCATTTCGAGAAACCTGGGACCGTCACCATACCAGGGAAGCCCCGCGATGACTTGTCCCAAGGGATTAGCAGCATCAGGCAGGCTGGACTTAGGGGGCGGAGCCAATGAAACTGAGCTACGCAGTGGTCTACCAGCGGTTGCCAAACAACTACGGGGCCTACGTGCCTGACCTGCCCGGATGCATTAGCACGGGCGATACCTGGGACGAGATGCAGCAGATGATACGCGAAGCAATTGCCTTCCACATCGAAGGGATGCTGGAAGGTGGCGAGCCTGTGCCCAGGCCAAGCATGTCTGCACAGGAAGCAATGGCATGCCACAATGGCGTCCTTGCTGAGGACGGAGGGCCGGATCCCAAACCGAACACGACCGTCGAAATGGTTGAAGTGGACGTGTCAGCCAAGTCGCCGGGGACTGTCAGGGCTTGACGAAACTGTATCGGCGAGGTCCGTAAACCTAGCTAGCGATTTCTTGCCGTTCCTGCCGGAAAACACTATAATTCCGGGAAACTTCCGGGGAGGCGGCTCGCATGGAAGCACCCAGGTTCAAAGAGATCCGGCGGGCTTACGGTTTCGACGAGGTCGCCATCGCGCCCGGTTCGTTCACCATCAACCCCGACCAGACCAGCACGCAATTCTCCATCGACGGCATGACGATGTCCATGCCCATCCTCGCCGCCGCGATGGACGCAATAGTCTCCCCGTCCTTCGCGGCCAAGTTCGACGACCTGGGCGGCCTGGCGGTCATGAACCTGGAGGGAGTCCACACTAGGTACGAGGACTCCGACACGATGCTGAAAGAGATCGTGGACGCGCCGAGGGAGGAGGCTACCAATGTCCTCCAGAGGGTCTACACGGCCCCGATCAAGGAGCACCTGATCGGGGAGAGGGTCGAGGAGATCAAGTCCAGCGGCGCCAAGTGCGCCGTTTCTGTTACCCCAGCGAGCACCAAGCGCCTGGCTCCCGTTGCCGTCGAGGCCGGGGCCGACGCCATCGTCGTCCAGTCGACGGTGACTACTGCGAGGCATGTCTCGAAGAGCAAGCGTGGCCTCGTCTTCTCAGACCTGCTGGAGATGATCAACGTCCCGGTGCTGGTCGGGAACTGCGTCTCATACGACGTCGCGCTGGAGCTGATGGAGACGGGCATTCACGGCGTCCTCGTCGGCGTGGGGCCGGGAGCGGCCTGCACTACCCGCGAGGTAACGGGCGTTGGAGTGCCCCAGGTGACCGCGACCATCGAGTGCTCCGCCGCCAGGGACGAGTACCACCGCCGGACCGGGCGCTACGTGCCCATAATCACCGACGGGGGCATTCGCACGGGCGGGGACATGTGCAAGGCGTTCGCATGCGGCGCCGACGCGGTGATGATCGGCACGCCCCTCGCCCAGTCGGAGGAGGCGCCCGGCAAGGGCTACAACTGGGGAATGGCGAGCCCGCACCCGGCGCTGCCGAGGGGTGTGCGCGTCGAGGTTGGCGTGAAGGGGTCGCTCAAGGAGATACTGTACGGCCCCACCTCCAAGCCCGACGGCACCCAGAACCTGATGGGCGCCCTGGAGGTGTGCATGGGGATGGTCGGCGCATTCGACATTCGCGACATGCACTCGGCCGACATAGTGCTAGCCCCGTCCATCAAGACCGAGGGCAAGCACCACCAGATCGGCCTGGATTAGGGCCAAAACCAACTGCCTCCCAGAACGTGAGCACACAAGCCTTGATGCACTGGCCTGCAGCCATCATCGAGAGACAGACCCAGTTTCGCTCCAGGGGAGGTGGGTGTATTGCAGAGTAGCTCACTGAGAAAATAGAGACTGAGCCCGATGTACAAGTCCTATGGAAGCAAAGGCACTATCTTTGAAGTGGTGGAGGCCATCCACCACCGTAACTTGGTGCTCCCTGCTATACAACGAGAATTCGTCTGGCGACCGGAGCAGATCTGTCAGTTCTTTGACAGCCTCATGCGAGGATATCCGTTTGGAACTTTTCTGTTCTGGAGAGTCGAGCCAGACAAGAGCAAGAACTTCAAGTGGTACGACTTTGTCCGAGACTACCATGAGAAAGACAGCCCACACTGCCCTGAACTCGGCGAGATGAATCGGGCACTAACGGCGGTCCTTGATGGTCAACAGCGCCTCACAGCCCTCAACATTGGGCTGCAGGGGTCAATGGCGTGGAAGTTGCCTCGCGCACATTACAGGTTCCCTCAAAACTTCCCAACTCGCCGTCTCTACCTCAACATTCTTTCAAAAGAGGACAATGAAAAAGGCGCTCCCTACCAGTTCGCTTTCCTCCGTGAGGACAGACTACGTGAACCCTCCGAAAGCGAGTGCTGGTTTAGGGTTGCTGACATCCTTGGCATGAGCGACGCTGATGTTAACCGATGGATCAATAATAACGTGGCCCTAGGCGATCCGGAAGACCAAGCCTTCAAGAGGCTGCCGCTTCTTTACAATGTAGTGCATTCCAAACCGATGATCATGTACTACGAAGAGAGCAACCAGGACATCGAACATGTGTTGCAGGTCTTCATCCGTATGAACAGCGGAGGCACGGTTCTCTCATACTCAGACCTCCTGCTCTCCATCGCAGTCGCGCAATGGGACCACCTTGACGCCCGCAAGGAGATCCACCAGTTGGTCGATGATCTGAACGACATAGGCAGAGGTTTTGACTTCTCGAAGGACTTCGTACTAAAGGCGGGACTGATGCTCTGCGATGTGAACGTCGTCTTCCGCGTTGACAACTTCAATAGAGCGAATATGGATATGCTTGAGGAGAGATGGCCTGCTGTGAAGCAGACGCTTCTGCTGACGGCTAGTTTGGTTGATCGCTTTGGCTTCAGTCGAGACAACCTCAGTGCAGCCAACGCCTTGCTCCCCATCACCTACTACCTGTATCAGTCGGAGCACGGAGATGGCTTCCTTACGCACACCAGGTATCGACAAGACCGAGAGACCTTGAGGCACTGGCTTATCCGGAGCCTATTGAAACAGGGCACATGGGCAAGCGGCGTTGACGGCCTTCTTATGGACTTGCGTCAGGTCATCAGTGAGAACGCCTCCACCGGTTTTCCAATCAATGGTGTAATGCGTGCTATGGCTGGACGCAACAAGTCCCTCGGGTTCACAGACGAACAGATTGAAGACTTGGCTGATATGCGTTTTGCCGACCGACGCGTGTTTCCCCTCCTTTCGCTATTGTTCCCTTTCTTGGACCTGGAGCATCATTTCCACGTCGACCACATCTTCCCCCGCGCGCGGTTCTCCGAGGATGACCTGGAGGCTGCCTGCATTCCTGAAGATGAACGCCAATCATATCGTGAAATGATGGATGGACTTCCGAACCTGCAGCTGCTGGAAGGCTCCAAGAACACAGAGAAGCAAGCCATGCTTCCCGGCGACTGGCTCAGTAAACATACTGGTGGCGACCTTCAGGTCCGTCAGGCGTACATAGACAGACATGATCTGGGAACGATACCGACCGGGCTGAAGGAGTTCAAAGGCTTCTACGAAGCGCGCCTTAAGCGCTTGGAAGAACGTATCAGAGGGGTATTGGGTGTGGAGCGAGAGCCCCAAAATCCCTGAAGCTTCCCAAATCCTGCCTGATGGACTTGCCGGGAATCTGGAGTGTTGCGGCATATGCATGGACAATCCCATTACGCCAGGCGAGATACTTCTTGAGGAATACCTCAAGCCGATGGGGATCTCCCAGAATGCGATGGCGCGTGCGATCGGGGTTGCCCCGCGTGCCATCAACGAGATCGTTCGCGGTAGGCGTTCAATCACCCCGGCCGTGTCAATCCGGTTCGGCGCTTTCTTTGGCCAGTCGGATGAGTTCTGGCATGGACTCCAGGTCGAGTGCGACTTCCGCGAGATAGCGGGGGAAAGGCGCAGCTTGGTTGCCGGGATCCAGCCAGCTTCTACCTTGAGCGAGACATCCTGACGCTCAAGGGATGCCTAAGCAACAGTTCAGACTTCGTGGGTATGAGCAGAGTCCTCTCCGCCAGGCCGAGAGCCCCCATCTCAGGGGGAAGAGGCTAATTCCCTCCCACAGTTACATGCCTATACGTCGAAGAGGAGAGCTCGCTCACTAGGCAGGCGTCTAGCGCTTGGTCCACTGCTCGGCCTTGCGGGCGCGCTTGAGGCCGTACTTCTTGCTCTCTTTTTCGCGGGCGTCGCGGGTCAGCAGTCCCGCCCTCTTGAGGGTCGGGCGCAGGTTCGGGTCCGCCTCTAGTAGCGCCCTCGATATGCCGTGGCGCATTGCCCCGGCCTGTCCCACTACACCGCCGCCGGAGACCTTTGCGACAACCCTGAACTGCCCGGACGTGTTAGTCACGCGGAAGGGCTCCATCACCTCGTCCTGCCAGGACTTCCAGGTGAATAGCTCCTCCATGGGCTTGCCATTAACGACCATGTTGCCGCGCTCGGAGTAGAGCCTGACACGCGCAACCGACGACTTTCTGCGACCGGTACCGTAGTAGTAGTGTTCCTGTGTCAACTGAGCTTCCTCCTGGAATCAGTCAAGTCTTCTTGGGTTATGGGCAGCTTCCTCTGAAGGGCCACATAAGAGGATGAGAACGGCAGCAGCCTACCCATCGTCACACGACCTTAGGCATGGACCGGGGATGGATTCCCGCCTTCGCGGGAATGACAATGGGGGGTGTCGACACTCATTTTCGTACCAATGACGAGGGCTCCTCATGGGGAAGAGGTCTCCACGGCGGTCTTGGCAGCCCTCTTCTCCTCGGCCCTGATCTGCGCCTCGTGGGGGTGTTCGCTGCCGGCGTAGACCTTCAGCCGGGACAGCATGCGCCTGCCAAGCGTACTCTTGGGAAGCATTCCCTTGACCGCGCCCCGAACCACCCGCGTCGGGTGCTTCTCCAGCACCGTCGACAGGTTCTGCTCCGTCAGGCCACCGGGGTAGCCGCTGTGGCGGTAGTACATCTTCTGTTCCAGCTTCTTGCCGGTGACGCTTATCTTCTCAGCGTTGATCACGACGACGAAGTCGCCCGTGTTCAGATAGGTCACGTAGGTCGGGTTGTGCTTGCCCTGAAGCAGCACGGCGATCTCGCTGGCCAGACGGCCCAGGGTCTTGTCGGACGCGTCGACGACGTGCCAGCCCGCGCTGTCCGCCGGCTTCTTTGTTGTCTTCGTTTTCGTTGTCATTGCCCTTTCACCGAGCCGGGCGGGAACCCGGCGTACTTGACTTCGACCAGGCACAGTCCCCGCGCCGGAAGGCTGCGGGCCGTGTCCTTAGTCTTTTCCCCTTTGATCATTCTCTCCACGTCCGCCACCGTCAGACGGCCGAGCCCAACGTCGACCAACACTCCCGCCATGCGCCTGACCTGGTGCGGCAAGAAGGCGTTCCCCTCGACATGGAATTCTATCCTGTCGCCCGACTCGCGGACACCCGCATCGAATATCTCCCTAATCGTGCTCGCCCCCGGCTTTTCGAGCGGACCGCTGAATCTCCGGAAGTCGTGAACGCCCACGAACCGCCGCGCGACCTCGCGCATCTCCGCAACGTCCAGGCTCGACGAGATCCGGTAGGTGTCGCGCCTGTGGAGGGGTGAGCGCACGACGGCTCGCAAGATGGTGTACACGTACCTGCGGCTCACGGCCATTCGGCGCGGATCGAAGCCGTCCTCGACCTCGTATGCCTGCTTGACGGCGATGTCGTCCGGCAGGTGGTGGTTCAACGCCTTCACGAACTGGTTGGGGCCGTAAGCCGCCGAGGTGTCGAAGGCAACTACCTGGCCGGCGGCGTGAACCCCGGCGTCCGTTCTGCCGGAACCGCTCACCCTCACCTTCTCTCTTGTCAGCTTTGCTACTGCCTTCTCTAACTCCTCCTGAATCGACGGGGCGTTCGCCTGGTACTGGAACCCGCTGTAGTCGGTGCCGTCGTACTCCACGACTAGGGCGAGCCTCATTCACTCATCTGCCCAGCAGGGACTAGCCCCCATCCCTTCGACAAGCTCAGGGCAGGCCCTAACCTTCCCCCTCAGGGGGAAGGAACAAGAGATCGCCCCACGATTGCGCCAGACGGGCACTTACATAGCAAGGGATTTGAGATGGCACTAGGACACCAGCTCTATCATGGCCATCTCGGCCGCGTCGCCCTTGCGCATGCCCAGCTTGATTATGCGCGTGTAACCGCCTTTCCTGTCCTCGTATCGGGGCCCCAGCTCCTCGAAGAGCTTCCGGACGACGCTCTCGTCGGTCAGGAAGGCAGCCGCCATCCTCCTGTTGTGCAGGTCGCCCTTCTTGCCCCGCGTGATCGTCTTCTCGGCCAGCCGCCTTATCTCCTTGGCCTTCGGCTCGGTCGTCTTGACGGACTCGTGCCTTAGCAGGTCTGTTACCGCCGTCCGCAGCATCGACATGCGATGCGCTGTGGGCCGCGACAGTTTTCTACCCGACAGCCTGTGTCTCATTGGTTGTCACCAAGTCCTTCGATCTGGGAGAGGATCGCGTCCACTCCCGATTCGACATCGACATCGTCGTCGTCAGGCGTCTCCTCCGCCTCTTTCACGACCTCCGTGGGCTCTTCCTCAGGCTCTTCTTCCTCTTCTTCTTCTGCCTGAAGCTCAGGGTCCAGCGCGGGCGGGAGCAGGTTCGATTCCCTGAGCCTGTCGTAGAGCTCGTGGAGCGACTTCTCGCCGAAATTCCTTATCTCCAGGAGGTCATCCGGCTTCATCTCCAGGATGTGGCCAACCTGGTCCAGACCCGCCCTCTTCAGGCAGTTCAGCGTCCGCGACGACAGCTCGAGCTGCTCCACCGGCACGCTGTACATTTCCGGCGAGATCTGCAATGCAACGGGCGGGGACCCATCTCCTTCGACAACGCGTTCGGCATTGGCAAATAGGAAGAACCTGGTGACCAGCTCGTTGCCAGCCTGTTGAAGAGCCTTGATCGGCGAAATGGACCCGTCCGTCCATACCTCCATCGTCAGCCGCTCCAGATCCGTCCTCTGGCCCACCCTGACATTCTCGGTAGTGGAGTACCTGACCTTGCGGACGGGGCCGTAGATCGCGTCCACCGGAAGCACACCTATGGGAAGGCCCTCGCCCTGTGCTTCCCTGTACGACGTACCGCGCTCCACGTTGAACTCTACCGAGAGCTTGGCCTGCTCCGAGTCCAGGGTCGCTATGTGGAGTTCAGGATTCACCACCTCGTAGTCGGACGACGCCATGATGTCGCCGGCGCACACCTCGCCGCGACCGGCAACTTCGAGCCGCAGCTTGCCAGGCCGGTCAACCTCGGATTTGAGGCGTATGCCCTTGATGTTGAGCAGTATCTCCGACACCTCTTCCTTGACGTGGGGAATGGTAGCGTACTCGTGAAGTACACCCTCGATCTTCACCGACGTCACGGCCGTGCCGGGCAGCGAGCTGTAGAGCACGCGCCTGAGCGGGTTCCCCAATGTCATGCCGTAGCCCTTGGGGAGCGGACCGGCCACGAACTTGCCATACTGTTCGTCCGCCTCTTCGACCTCTATGGTCGGGTCCAGCAGGGGCTCCGCCCCTTCTTCGGGGACATCATCCGATGCGAACGGTTGGAAGTTGAGCATATGGTGGAATCTCCTATCGGCTCGTTGGGAGCCTCCCTAAGAAGAGGCGCCTCTCCCAAGCTATCTCGAGTAGAACTCTACTATGAGGCGAGAGTCGATCCCCGTGTCGACCTCAGACACTACGGGAAGCGCGAGCACCTCTCCGGTCAGCGCAGCCGGGTCGAGCCGCAGCCAGCTGGGCACTGGACGCTTGGGGATGTCTTCGGTCAGAGCCTCGACGAAACGGGGCTTCGACTCGTTCACCGCCTTCCAGGAGATCGCGTCGCCCGGCTTCACCCTGTACGAGGGCACGTCCATCCTCTTGCCGTTGACCGTGAAGTGGCCGTGGTTAACCAGCTGCCTCCCCTGGCGGCGCGAGTCCACGAACGAAAGCCTGTAGATGACGTTATCCAGCCGGCTCTCCAGCATTTGGAGGATGAGGTCGCCGGTCGCTCCGGGCTGCTCGCGGGCGACGTCGTAGTAGCCCCTAAACTGGCGCTCGAGTACCCCGTACGTGAAGCGCGCCTTCTGCTTCTCCTTGAGCTGAATCGCCCACTCGGAAGCCCTCCGCCGCCTGGGTATCTGCTCGCCAGGGGGCCGCTTGCGGCGCTCCACCGCGCATTTGGGCGAGTAGCAACGGTCGCCCTTCAGGAATAGCTTCTCGCCTATTCGCCGGCACTGCCGGCAGACTGCATCTATGTATCGTGCCATACTTGGTCTCGCTGGTCCTTCCTGGTGTTGCCCGGTACCCTCGGCTATACCCGGCGCCGCTTGCGGGGCCGGCATCCATTGTGGGGCACCGGGGTAACGTCTCGTATGCTGGTCACTCTCATGCCCGCCGAGTGCAACGTCCGTATGGCAGCCTCTCGGCCTGGGCCCGGACCCCGCACGAACGCCTCCACCTGACGGAGACCCTGTTCGAGCCCCCTTCGAGCCGCGTTCTCGGCAGCCCGCTGCGCGGCGAAGGCGGTCGACTTTCGGGAACCGATGAATCCGGCCGTTCCGGCGCTGCCCCACGCTATGGGGTTTCCCTGCTGGTCGGTGAGCGTAATAACAGTGTTGTTGAACGTGGACTGAATATAAGCACGTCCCACCGGCACGTTCTTCCGTACTCGACGTCTCGTTCGCGGCTTCCTTGGCATATAGCTGCTCCCTTACGTCCTCGTCGTCGTGTGGCGCCGTCCTGCTACGGGAATCCGCTTCGGGCGCTTCGCCCTGGCGTTGGTGCGCGTGCGCTGACCCCTGACGGGCAGCCCCCTGCGATGCCTGAAACCCCTGTAGCTCCCTATGTCTATCAGGCGCCGGATGTTCATGTTGACCTCACGGCGCAGGTCGCCCTCGACCTTCTTTTCGCGGTCCACTATCTCCCTAATGCGCGTGAGGTCCGACTCCGTAAGGTCACGCACATGGGGGTTGCCGAGAATACCGGCCTTCTCCACCACGTCCCTGGCCTGTGCGGGGCCGATCCCGTAGATACGCCGCAGAGAGATCTCCACGCGCTTGTCGTCGGGGATGTTCACTCCCGAGACGATTGCCATATGTCTCCTCCTGGGTCCCCGTTCAGCCCTGTCGCTGCTTGTGTCTCAAGTTGTCGCAGATCACCATTACGCGGCCCCGCCGCCTGACAATCCTGCACTTTGCACACCGTTTCTTGACCGACGCCGACACTTTCATGGTCACCGCCTCCTGGAGCTGTCAGTGCGTCTGGGGCCGCCCGTCGAGAATCTGTATGTGATCCTGCCGCGGGATAGATCGTACGGCGACAGCTCCACGAGGACCCTGTCTCCTGGCAGCACCCGTATGTAGTTGACACGGAGTCTGCCGGATATCTTGGCCATGACCTCGTGGCCGTTCGCCAACTTGACCCTGAAGGTTGCGTCTCTCAGGGATTCCGAGACGACGCCCTCGACCTCTATCGCTTCTGCCTTTGGCAAGTCTCTCCCTCTAGGTTAGCACCTCAGCGCCCCGGCCTGTTATTGCGACCGTGTCCTCGAAGTGGGCCGACAGGGCGCCGTCGGCCGTAACCACGGTCCAATCGTCGTCAAGCACCTCTGTCTCCCACGAGCCGAGGTTCAGCATCGGCTCTATGGCTATCGTCATGCCCTCCCTCAGGAGCGCACCCTTGCCCGGTGGGCCGTGGTTCGGGACCGGAGGGTCCTCGTGGAGGGCCCTGCCAATGCCGTGTCCCACGTATTGCCGCACTACGCCGTATCCCCTCGCCTCGGCATATCGCTGCACGGCTGAAGAGACGTCTCCCACGCGGGCCCCCGCCCTCGCCTGGGCAATGCCGCGCTGCAGCGACTCCGCCGTGTCGTCGATCAGAGCCTGCTTACGCTTACCGACGCTGCCCGCCGCGACAGTGAAGGCGCTGTCGGCGTGAAATCCGTCGACCACAGCCCCCACGTCTATGCTCACAATGTCCCCATCCCTGATCACCCGGTCCGACGGGATGCCGTGCACGACCTCATCGTTCAGGGAGGCGCAGATGGTCGCCGGAAAGCCGTACAGTCCCTTGAAGGACGGCACCGCCCCGAGGGCCCTGATCTCTCTCTCCGCCAATCTGTCGAGCTCGGCTGTCGTCACACCTGGCCGCATCGCCTCCCGAATCTTCTCCTTCGCCACGCGCACGACCTTACCGGCCCTGCGCATGCAGTCCAACTCGGCGTCCGACTTTAACGTTACGCCGGAAGGTCTCACCCCGCCTATGGAAGCCGTTCGCTTTATTTGTAACCTCTCTCAGAACACTCTCGGCGCGCTCGACGCAACGTCGCGCCCGGCAGTCCCTAGCCCAGGGCCGCGCCTATCGCGGTCCTTACCTCGTCGATAGTGCCTTCCCCATCGACCTCTCGCAGGATGCCTGCCTGCCGGTAGTAGTCGACCAGCGACTCAGTCTCCTCGAAGTACGTCTCCAGTCTCTTGCCGATGGCCTCGGGCCTGTCGTCCTCCCTCTGGTACAGATCGCCTCCGCACGCGCCACAGCACCCCTCTGTCGTCATCGTCGAGGATTCCCGGCTGTACGGGGTCTGGCAGCCACGACAGATGAGTCGGCTGGCGAGCCGCCGAACCAGCTTGTCCCTCCCCACTCTGATGTTCAACGCGACGTCGATGCCTCCCTTGTCTTCCACTGCCTCGTCCAGCGCCTCGGCCTGGGCCAGCGTCCTTGGGAAGCCGTCTAGCAGATAGCCTCCCTGGTCCTCGTGGGCCTCAATCCACTCCATCACCATGCCAATCGTCACATCGTCCGGCACGTACACCCCTCGCTCCATGTAGGACTTTGCGAGGCGGCCCAACTCGGTATTCCGACTCTGATGGTCACGAAACAGGTCGCCGGAAGAGACCCTGGGCACCCCCATCTCCTCTGCAAGCATGGCTGCCTGGGTGCCCTTCCCGGCGCCGGGCGGTCCTAGCAGGATTAGCTTCAAGCCACTATCGGATAAAGCCTTCATAGTTGCGCATCATCAGCTGCGCTTCGAGCTGCCGCATCGTGTCCAGGGCAACGCCCACCATGATCAGCAGGCTGAAGCTGCTGATCGTGATGGCTCTCACGTCGGTCGCCTGGGTCACGAACCAGGGAGAAATCGCTACGCCGCCGAGGAAGAGGGCGCCTCCCCACGTTATCCTGACGATCACGCGGTTCAAGTACTCCTGCGTCGGCTTGCCTGGTCGTATGCCGGGGATGAACCCGCCGTTGCGCTGAAGGTTCTCCGCCAGATTCTGCTGCTGGAACACGACCATCGTGTAGAAGAACGTGAACGCAACCACCAGGACGAACAGGCCCATATAGTACGGGAACTTGGTGGGATCGAGCGAGTCCGACAGGACCCGCATGAATTCAACGATGAAGCTGTCGCTCAGCGGGTTCCTGAAGTAGCTCGCCACCGTGATCGGCAATATCATCATGGACGACGCGAATATGAGCGGGATCATGCCGGCGGAGTTAACCCTGAGCGGCAGGAACGTGGCCCCGCTCTGGCGCTGCATTCTCCCGCCCCTGAAGACGCTCCTCCCGTACTGCACCGGTATTCGCCTCTGGGCCTCCGTGAAGAGCACGATGATGTAGATGATCACGAGGCCGAATCCCGCGAGCATCAGCAGGCCGCCGGCCTCGTCGCGCTCCAGGAAACTGCTGCCCACCACCTGCGGCAGACCCGACACGATGCCGCCGAATATGATCAGCGAGATGCCGTTGCCCAGGCCCTTCTCGGTGATCAGCTCGCCGAGCCACACGCAGAACATCGTCCCCGCTACCATCGAGATCATCATCGAGGCGGTGGGGAGATTGAGCCCAAACGGGAAGTCGGGGAATACTGGCGACTGGCGCAGAAGCGACAGCGTTCCCCACGACTGGAAGAACGCTATCGGGACCGTGATCCAGTGTGTTATCTGGTTGATGCGCTGCCGGCCGTACTCACCTTCCTGGGACAGGGCCTTGAGCTGCGGCAGGACCGGCGTCAGTATCTGCATGACGATGGATGAGGTGATGTACGGGTACACGCCCATCGCCGCTACGCTCATGGCAGCCAGCGCGCCGCCGCTGAACAGGTTGAGGAAGCCGAGCAATGCCTCCTGCTCGAATGCCTGCGACAGGGCCTGCACATTGACCCCCGGCACCGGCACGTGGGCTACGAACCTGTACACCACGAGCATCGCCAGGGTGAAGAGTATCTTGGCGCGCAGGTCGGGAATGCTCATCGCGTCGATCATCGACTGGATGAGCTGCGGCCTGGTAACCTCCTGCTGCCTGGCTGCCTGCGCCTGCCTCAAGAAGAGATCTCCTGCACGCTGCCGCCGGCGGCCTCTATCTTCCTGCGGGCGGAGTCAGAGAAGCGATGAGCACTCACGACGAGGGGAGCGTCCAGCTCTCCACGTCCGAGAACCTTGACCGGACTCTTCAGGTCCCTGATCAAGCCGTTCGCGGCCATCACCTCAGGCGTGACCTCCGCATCGGGGTCGAGCCGGGCTAGATGGTCGACGTTGACCACGTTGTACTCCTTGCGGAATATGTTGGTGAATCCCCGCATGGCAGGCAGGGCCTTGACCAGGGGAAGCTGGCCGCCCTCGAAGCCCGGGCGCACGCCACCACCGCTGCGGGAGTTCTGGCCCTTGAGCCCCCTTCCCGAATACGTACCCCGGCCGCTGCCGTCGCCGCGGCCCTTTCTTCTCCGGTTCTTCTTCCACCCTTTCGGGGGTCTCAGCTCGTGTTGTCTCATATCGTGAATGGCTCTTGCGCTCCGCTCTTGACTGTGGGCTTCCGCCCGCCTGCCGACCTAACCGTCGGCGGGCTCTACTTCGACCAGATGTCTGACCTTGTGCAGCATGCCCCTGATCGATCGCGTGTCCTCGTGCTCAACCGTCTGGTGGAGCCGCCTCAGGCCAAGCCCTGCTACGGTCCCCCTCTGGTCACGAGGAAACCCAATCGTGCTTCTCTTCAAAGTGATGGACAGCCTTCCCACCTTAACCGCCTCTCCGCCTGCCCCGTCGGGGGGGTTTCGGCGTAGCCTCGGCAAGCTGCCTGCGCTTGGCAAACACCTCCTCAGGGTCCTTGAGCATCTGGAGACCCTTGAAGGCGGCCTTCACGGTGTTGACGGGGTTTGTGCTGAACCTCGCCTTTGTCGTGATGTCCTTGATGCCTGCAAGCTCCACAACGGCCCTGATCGAGCCTCCGGCGATAACTCCGGTGCCGGGTGAAGCGGGCTTGAGCATCACCTCGGACGCCCCAAATCTCGACACTATTTCGTGAGGTATGGTGCTGTCCTTGAGCGGCACCTTGATCATGTTCTTCCTAGCGTTGACGCCCCCTTTGCGAACGGCGTCGGGTACGGCATTGGCCTTGCCCATGCCTATCCCCACGTTGCCCTCGCCGTCGCCAACGACCACCACCGCGTTGAAGCTGAGGCGCCTTCCGCCCTGGACGACCTTGGCGACGCGGGAGATCTTTACCACGCGCTCCTGAAGGCCCTGTTCGTCGGGCTGGTTCCTGTCGGACCTGGAAACCATTAGAAAGTGAGCCCTCCTTTTCTCGCCGCATCCGCCACGGCCTTCACTCGACCATGATACTTGTAGCCGCCCCGGTCGAAGACGACCGTCTTTATGCCTGCTCCGACCGCACGCTCCGCAATGAGCGAGCCGACAATTCCAGCCACATCGCCCTTCGTGCTACCGTTCCTCCGCGCCTGCACTTCGGAATCAAGGCTCGATGCCGCCGCCAGCGTGACGCCTTCTGTGTCGTCTATGACCTGCGCGTACATGTGGCGAAGGCTACGGAAGACGACGAGCCTGGGCCTGTCAGCCACACCTTTTACCCTGCTCCGCACGCGCACGTGGCGTGCGTGCCTGCGAACCATGCTTGTTCCTTCCTTGGGCATTGCTTATATGGCCTTCTTGGCGCTCTTTCCAGGCTTGAGCCGGACGAACTCGCCCCGATAGCGGATCCCGTTCCCCGTATATGCATTGGGAGGCCGCTTGGAGCGTATCCCGGCGGCGACCTGTCCGACCGCCTGTTTGTCTATACCGGACACCTTTACGATGTTGTTGCCCTCGACTTCCAAGGTAACGCCGTCGGGCGGCTGCACGTTCACCGTGTGGCTCAGCATCACGCTGAGGGTCACGCCCTTCCCGCTCTGCTGCACCCTGTACCCGACGCCGACGAACTCCAGCGTCTTGGTGAAGCCCTGGCTGACTCCCTCCACCATGTTCGCAATCAGGCTCCTAGTCAGGCCGTGCAACGCGCGATGCTCCCGCTGGTCCGACGGGCGGTTCACGACAACGTTGCCGTTCTCGGTCGATATCGCCATATCCCTGTGGAAGCTCTGCGACATCTCGCCCTTAGGGCCCTTTACGGTCACCGTGTGGCCGTCTACGGCCACTGAAACGGCCTTGGGGAATTCGACTGGTTGCGCGCCGATTCTCGACATTCCGTACCCTCTTATTACCAGACGTAACAGAGCAGCTCGCCGCCCACCTGCTCCCTCCACGCCTGTTTACCGGTCATCACGCCCTTCGACGTAGAGAGGATGGAGACAGCAAGTCCGCCGTAGTATCTCGGGATTTCGCCCTTCCTCACGTACACCCTCAGCCCCGGCTTGCTGACTCGCTTCAGGCCGCTGATGGCAGGGTCCCCTTCCTCGTGGTAGTGTAGCGACAGCCGTATAGCCCCGCTGGGAGAGGGCGTCTTGACGGTGGTCAAGTCGGCAACGAAGCCCTCCTCACGCAGTATCCTGGCAATGGCCATTTTCATGTTCGACGACGGTATTGAAACCGAGTCGTGGCCGACCAGGATCGCGTTGCGTATTCGCGTGAGCATATCGGCAATCGGGTCTGTTACGATCATCGCTCTCTTCCTTGGGCTGCGGGCATCGCTACCAACTGGCCTTCCTGATCCCGGGCAACATGCCGGTCAGCGCCATCTCCCTGAAGCATATCCTGCAGAGACCCGCGAACCTGATGTACGCCCGCGGCCGGCCGCAGCGGTTGCAGCGGTTGTACTCGCGAACCTTGTACCTCTTCGGCTTCTTCCAGCTCGCTATCTTCGATGCTTTCGCCAATGTCTCTCTAGCCTCCGTCTGGACTACAGGCCCGCCGCTTCGGACTCTGACCTTGCGAACGGCATCCCCATCAACTCCAGCAGCCGGAACCCTTCCCTGTCCGACCTCGCCGTCGTCGTGATGACGACCTGGAGGCCTCGTATCCGGTCGATAGAGTTGTAGTCGATCTCCGGGAATATGATCTGCTCGCGGATTCCGAGCGAGTAGTTCCCCCTGCCGTCGAACGACTCTGGAGAGACGCCCCTGAAGTCCCTGATTCTCGGGAGTGTCGAGCTCACGAGCCTGTCGAAGAACTCGTACATTCGCTTGTCCCTAAGGGTGACGGCTACTCCTACCGGCGTTCCCTCGCGCAGCTTGAATCCGGCGATGGACTTCTTCGCGCGGGTGACCACCGGACGCTGGCCCGAGATCAGGGCGATGTCCCCCGTCGCGTTCTCGATGGCCTGCGAGTTCTGGCTGGCCTCCTGCCCGATACCTATGTTCATCATGATCTTAGTCAGCCTCGGCACCTGCATCACGCTCGAATACTCGAACTCACTAGTGAGCTGCGGCGTGATCTCCGTCCGGAACCTCCCCAGCAACCTGGGTATGGGGCGCGGCCCGGACGCGGCCGGCGGGGCGGCCTCCTGCCTGCCCTTCCTCGAAGACTTGCGGGCAGACCCACCCCTACCCGCCTGGGCCTTAGCGCCTCCGGGCGCTGTGCCCTTCTGGCGAGCGGACGCCTTGCCACTCGAACCCTGACCTTTCTTTTGCGTCGTCACTCTATCACTTCTCCACAGCCGTCCCGGGAGCAGACCCTGGCCTTTGTCCCGTCGGCGAGCACCCTGACCCGTACCCTGGTCCCCTTACTACAGTGCGTGCAGACCAGCATCAGGTTCGCCGCGGGTATCGGCATCTCCTTCTGTATGATTCCGGCCTGGCGCACCGTTCCAGTGGGCTTCGTATGCCGGACGACCACGCCGACGCCTTCGACCAGCACCTTCCCTTCCTTCGGGTACGTCCTGGTCACCTGGCCCTGCTTGCCGCGGTCGCGCCCCTTGATGACTATTACGTTGTCGTTCGCCCGGATTTTCACCTCACAGCACCTCCGGGGCGAGCGAAACGATGCGCATGAAGTTCTTCTCTCGCAACTCCCGCGCAACCGGACCGAAAATGCGCGTGCCTCGCGGCATACGGTCCTCCCCCACTATCACGGCCGCGTTCTCATCGAATCGAATATGCGAGCCGTCGGGTCTTCGATACGGCTTCTTGGTACGCACGATCACCGCACGGACGACCTCGCCCTTCCTAATAGCTGCGGCGGGCGCAGCCTCCTTGACGGAGGCGACTATGACGTCCCCGAGTCCTGCGTACTTTCGGCCGCTGCCGCCCGGCACGCCGATACAGCTAATGGTGCGGGCCCCGGAGTTGTCGGCAACCTTGAGGCGAGAATATATCTGAATCACCGGTTCTCCGCCTCCGTTTTCCCATCGGTACCGTCCGTAGGCGTGGCGTCGGCCTCGGCTAGAAGCTCCGCGGTCGACTCGGCATCCGTTTCTGCGGACGGCTCAGCGTCTGCCTGAACCTCAGCAACCGGCTCGGCATCCCCATCGGAGGAAGGCTCAGCGTCTGCTTGAACCTCAGCAACTGGCTCGGCATCCGCGTCGCCGGACGGTTCAACGTCTGCCTGAACCTCGTGGACCGGCTCCGTATCCCCTTCGGGCTCCGCCTCTACCTCCGATTCAACCTCGGCGACCGGCTCCGTACCCTCTTCGGGCTCCGACTCAACCTCAGCGACCTGCCCCGCAGCCCCTTCCGATTCCGCCTCTACCTCCGATTCAACCTCGGCGACCGGCTCCGTATCCCCTTCGGACTCCGCCTCTACCTCCGATTCAACCTCGGCGGCCGGCTCCGCATCCCCTTCGGACTCCGCCTCTACCTCCGACTCAACCTCGGCAACCGGCTCCGTATCCTCTCCAGGCTCCGCCTCTACCTCGGACTGGACGTCGGCAACAGGCCCCGCATCCTCTTCGGGCTCCGCCGCTGCGTCTGACTGAACCTCGGCAGCCACGACAGCCTCCGGCTCCACGACCATTCCGGCCTCGGGGGCGGACACGGGCTCGACTGCCGGCTCTGGCACTGCAGCGGGCTGGACGTCCTCTCCGATGTCCTCGGGGCGTATGTCCACCGATTCGCTGCGCCGCAACACCCGCAGCAGACGCCACCGTTTCGTCTTGGATCTCGGGCGGGACTCCATGACCTCCACGAGATCCCCTACCATCGAGATGTTCTCGGGGTCGTGTACCTTGAACTTGGACATGCGTCGTATCGGCTTC
Organism: Dehalococcoidia bacterium; assembly: GCA_965222445.1. GTDB lineage: Bacteria > Chloroflexota > Dehalococcoidia > Lucifugimonadales > CAJWER01. The sequence goes on from CBDCTY010000002.1 coordinate 1,059,012, forward strand.
TTGTACAGCCGGTGCGGGCTTCGCCATTCGACCTGGACCACGACCGTGCGGTCCATCTTGTCGCTGACCACCCTACCCGTCTTGACCTTGCGGCGCTCGTAACTCATCTGTCGGCTTTCGCCAGCTCCCTTTCCGTCAAAATCGTGTTTATCCTCGCAATGCGTTTGCGGACCCTCTTCACCTGTGTCACGTTGGCGAGCTGCATCGTCGCCACTCTGAACCTCAGGTTCATTAGCTCGCGGTTCGCCTCTTCCAGTTCGGTGGCTAGGTCTTCGTCCACCAACGCTCTTAGGTCGTCGATTTCCATGTTCCTACACTTCGTGCCGAGTTACTATCTTGGTCCCCATCGGGAGCTTGGCCGAGGCCAACGACAGCGCCTTCCGCGCCTCTTCATCCTCGACGCCAGCCATCTCGAACAGTATTCTGCCCGGCCTGATCACGGCGACCCAGTGATCGACGGCCCCCTTGCCGCTGCCCATCCGCGTCTCCGCCGCCTTGGCGGTCACGGACTTGTCCGGGAACACTCGTATCCAGAGCTTCCCGCTCCTGCGGACGTAGCGAGTGATAACGCGCCGCGCCGCCTCGATCTGCCTGGAAGTCAGCCAAGCAGGCTCGGTCGCCTTAAGTCCGATGTCACCGAAATTTACAGTGCTGCCGGCCAGGGCCATGCCCTTGCGCCTGCCCCTGTGCTTATTCCGGTACTTGACTCTCCTGGGTTGTAGCATCCGTTGCCGCCTCTCGCTCGGCCGTAACCGTTACCTCAATGGGAGCCATGTCGTCCTCCTGCTCCTTGGGAGCCGGGAGTATGTCTCCCTTGTATATCCACGCCTTGACGCCGATGCGTCCAAAGTCCGTTGCCGCCTCGGTGACGGCAAAGTCGATGTCCGCTCTGAGGGTGTGGAGCGGCACACGGCCCTCCATAGCCTTCTCCCTGCGGGCAATCTCGGCGCCGCCTAGCCGCCCCCCGCAGATGATCTTCACACCCTGCGCACCTGCCTGCATCGTTCGTGTTATGGCCTGCCTGACGGCTCTCCTGAAGGCGATCCGCCGCTCCAGCTGGTCTGCGACGTTTCGCGCGACCAGGTATGCGTCCAGCTCAGGCTGGCGGATCTCCTGGACGTTCAGCCTGACACGCTTGGCGGACTTGCGCTCTATCGTCTTCCGGAGCTCCTCCACCTTCTGACCGCCCCGTCCTATCACGATACCAGGTCTGGCCGTGTGGACCGTGACGACCACCTCATTCGAGCGCTCGATCTCTACCCTCGAGATCCCCGCGTCGCGGGACGACGACAGTACGGTGCTGCGGATATCCATGTCCTCAGCCACCTGGACCCTGTAGTCGCCTGGCCTTGACGGGAACCATCTCGCCTGCCAGTCCTTGTTGACGCCAAGCCGGAAGCCTATCGGGTGTGTCTTATTGCCCATCCAGTGTCACCTCGTCGATGACTACGGTAATGTCGCTGCTTCTCTTCTTGATGCGAGCGGCACGTCCTCTCGCCCTTGCCCTGAACCGTTTCAGGGTCGGGGCCTCGTTCGCGAATGTTTCTACGATTCTCAGGTCCGATGCGGAGCCAAGAAGCTCAGCCTCCGCATTCGCCGAGGCCGATTTCACGACCTTCGCGACCCTCGCAGCGACCGGGGACGGCATGAGGCTCAGCATGTCAAGCGCATCTTCCACGTGCATGCCCCGTACAAGGTCGAGCACGGGCTTGACCTTCCTGACCGATACCCCGGTGTTCGTTGTCTTGGCTCTTGCGGGCACTTCTTCACCTAACCCGGCGTCGTCATCCGCTCGGACCTCGAGGAGTGCCCCCGAAAGGTCCGAGTCGGCGCGAATTCTCCCAGCCTGTGCCCGACCATGTTCTCCGCAATGAACACCGGCACGTGCCTCCTGCCGTCATGCACCGCGATCGTAAGGCCGATCATGTCAGGCATGATCATCGACGCCCTGGACCACGTCCGAATCATCACTTTGCCCCTGCTTCGCTGTGCCGCCTCCACCTTCTTGGCGAGCTTAGCGTCTACGTATGGGCCTTTCTTGATCGACCTGGACATACCGCCCTCTCTAGCGCCTGTTCCTGCGCGAAAAGATCATCTTGTCCGACTTCTTATTCCTGCGCGTCCGGTAGCCGAGGGTGGGCTTGCCCCACGGCGTCTTGGGGCTGGGCATTCCGATGGGAGAGCGTCCCTCGCCTCCTCCGTGAGGATGGTCGGCGGGCGACATCACGACGCCTCTCACCTCGGGCCGCCTCCCCATGTGGCGCTTCCGTCCGGCCTTGCCCAGCTTCACATTCTTGTGGTCGAGGGCGCTCAGCTGGCCCACCGTCGCCATACACTCGCTAAACACCTGGCGGACCTCACCCGACGGCAGCCTGAGCAGGGTGTAGCGGCCCTCCTTGGCCAGCACCTGGGCCGCGCTGCCCGCGCTGCGCACCATCTGGCCTCCTCGCCCTACCTTCATCTCGACGTTATGTACGAGCGTGCCAGTGGGGATAGCCCGCAGGGGGAGCGCATTGCCCAAGCTCACCCCGGCATTCGCTCCCGCCATGACTGGCGCTCCGACCCTCAGCCCATTGGGCGCCAGGATGTAACGCCAGTCGCCATCCCTGTACTTGATCAGGGCTATGCGGGCCGACCGGTTCGGATCGTACTCGATGGACGCCACCTCTCCGGGGACGTCGGATTTGTCCCGCTTGAAATCGATGACACGCAGCCTCCGCTTGTGGCCTCCGCCACGGTGGCGAACCGAGATCGTGCCGCTCCTGTCCCTGCCGGCGCGCTTCTTTTGCGGCAGCAGCAGCGACTTCTTGGGCTTGTCCGACGTGATGTCGTCGGAAGTCTGGAAGACTGCTCCACGGCGTCCCGGGGTCGTAGGTTTTGCGCTCTTCAACGGCATCTTAGACGCCCTCGAATATCGTTATCGACTCGCCCTGGGCGAGCGTGACTATAGCCTTCTTCCAGGACCTCTGGCGGCTCAGCCTGGCGCCGAACCGCTTCATCTTGCCCTTCACTCTCATCGTGTTGACTCTCTCCACCCTGACGTCGAACGCAATCTCGACCGCACGCCATATCTCCTGTTTGGTAGCTTCCGGCGCTACCTCGAACACGTACGTGCGCACTTCCTGCAGCAGCGTGCTTTTCTCGGTTACTATGGGCCTTCTCAGGATGCTTTGAGCTACCATGTCCGCTAGGCCGCCTCTGCCGCGCCCGATCGCCGGGACTTCGCCGGCTCCGCCAACATCTCTTCGACCTTCCTCAAAGCCTCCACAGTCATCACCGTCTTCCCGCACCTCACCAGGTCGACCGTGCTAATGAGCGAGGCCGGTAGGACCCGCAGCTGCGGAATGTTCCTGGCCGCCCTGAGCACTTCCGTCCCGGCTCCATCGGCCGACATCAGAGCGGGGCCCCGTACCTCCAAGGCCGCGAGGATGTCCACCAGACGGCTCGTCTTCCCCTCCTCTAGGTCCAGCGAGTCGACGACCACGAGGTCGCCGCGGCGCGCCTTCTCCGAGAGCACGGTCGCCAGCGCCAGCCGTCGCATCTTCCTGGGCGTCCGCTGCCTGTAGCTCCGAGGCTTGGGGCCGAACGCCACTCCGCCGCCAACCCAGAGCGGCGACCGGATGGTGCCCGCCCTAGCCATGCCGGAATGCTTCTGAGGCCTCGGCTTGCGTCCGCCCCCGGACACCTCCGACCGCGTCTTAGAGCTCGCCGTGCCCTGCCGGGCGTTCGCCAGCTGCCCAACGACCACCTGGTGGACCAGGGCCGGGTTGGGCGGCGCGTCGAATACGTCATCGCGCACGTCCACGCGCCCGATGGAGTCGCCGCCGCTGTTCTTCAGCCAGATTCTCATTGCCTAGCCGTCTTGTGGATCATAACGATGGAGTTGTGAGCGCCGGGGACCGCGCCTTCGAGCAGGAGAAGGTTCCTGTCGGAGTCCGCCTCGACGACCTTCAGGTTGCGAACGGTTACTCGCGCGTTACCCATGTGCCCGGCCATCTTGAGGCCCTTGATAACACGCCCTGGCGTGCTACCGGCCCCTATCGACCCGGGCGCCCGATGCCGGTCGGACTGTCCGTGGGTCTTCGGCCCACCCTTGAAGTGGTGCCGCTTGACCCCGCCTGCGAATCCACGCCCCTTGCTGGTGCCCGTGGCGTCCACCTTCTGCCCGGCCTCGAACATCCCGGCATCCAGCTTCTGCCCGACTTCGACCTCGACCCCGTCCTCGATCTCCACCTCGCGCAGGTGGCGGAACAGACCTCCAGAGGGCTTCAGGTGTCCATCCAGGGGATTGTTGCGCTTTTTGACGTCTTCGAAGCCGATCTGCGCGCTGGCGTAGCCGTCACGCTCGACCGTCTTGACCTGGGTCACGGTGCAGGGCCCGACCTCCAATGCCGTAACGCACACGGCGCGGCCATCCTGCTCGAAGTATTGCGTGGTCCCTATCTTTTTGCCTAACAGTGCTCGGACGCTCATTGTTCTCTTGCTACATCTTCATCGATATATGCACGCCGGCCGGCACGTTGAGCCTGGTCAGCGAGTCGATGGTCTTGGTCGATGGCTCCAGTATGTCTATCAGTCTGTTGTGAGTCCTCAGCTCGAAGTGCTCTCGCGACTTCTTGTGGACATGGGAAGAGCGTATCACGCAGAACCGCTTGATCGTGGTCGGCAGGGGCACCGGACCGGCAACCTGGGCGCCCGTGCGCTCGGCGGCCTCGACGATCTGCGTCGCCCACAGATCGAGGATACGGTGGTCGAACGCCTTCAGGATGATCCTTATTCTCTGCTGAGTCACCATTACGCGGGCTATCCTCCGTGGGCGGCCAAGGCTACATTGGCCTCCGCCGCCTCCTCGTATCGCTCGAACTCCATGGAGGAGGTCGCTCTGCCCTGAGTAAGAGACCTCAAGGTACCCGCGTATCCAAAGCTCTCCGCCAGGGGAATCCTGGCCCGTACTGACTGGACGTCGCCCTGTCCTTCGATGCTCTTTATAGGCGCCCTGCGCCTGCCCAGGTCTCCCAGCACATCGCCAAGAAACTCGCCCGGCGTCGCTATCTCCAGCTTCATCACCGGCTCCAGTCGCAACGGTCCGCCCTTGTCGATCGCCGACTTGGTCGCCATGGATCCGGCGATGCGGAAGGCCATCTCGGACGAGTCGACCTCGTGGTAGCGCCCGTCGACCAGGGTGACCCTGACGTCGACGACCGGATAGCCCGACAGAGGTCCTACGCCCAGCGCGTCCTGGATGCCCTTCTCGACAGCGGGGATATACTCCCGAGGGATGGCGCCCCCGCGTATCTTGTCGTCGAACTCTACGCCGCTTCCCCGTTCGAGAGGCGCCACCTCCAGGATCACGTGGGCAAACTGGCCGTGGCCGCCCGTCTGGCGCACCAGCCGGCCTTCGCCCCTTCCCCTCCGGCTCACCGTCTCGCGATAGGCGACCCGGGGCCGTCCCACGTTGGCGACGACCTTGTACTCGCGCTTCATCCGGTCGACGATGATGTCGAGGTGTAGCTCACCCATGCCGGATATGACCGTCTGGCCCACCTCGTCGTCGTAGACTACGTCCAGGGTGGGGTCCTCGTCCGACAGCTTGTTGAGGGCGTCTACGAGCCTGTCCTGTTCAGCTCGGGTTCTGGGCTCGATCGCCATGGAAATGACGGGATCTGGGAAAGAGATTGTCTCCAGCGAGACTGGGGCGTCCTGGTCGCACAGCGTATCGCCAGTAGAGGTCTGGCGGGCGCCGACTACCGCGGCGATATCACCGACCTTGACCTCCGAGAGGTCCTCGCGATGCTGGGCATGCATCTTGACTAGGCGGCCAAGCCTCTCTCTCCGGCCGGTCCGCGTATTCAGCACTACAGAGCCCGCGCGTACCGTGCCGGAGTAGACCCTGAAGTAGACCAGCCTGCCTATGAACGGGTCGGCCACCGCCTTGAAGGCCAGCGCAGAGAACGGCCCCTCCAACGTCGGCTCTCTCAGGACCTCCTCACCCGTGGCCGGGTCGGTGCCGCGGGCCGGCTCCACATCCAGCGGAGAGGGCAGATAGTCCCCAACGGCATCGAGCAGGGGCTGCAGCCCCTGGTTGTTCAGGGCGCTGCCGCAGACCACGGGAACGAGCCTGTAGTCTATCGTCGCCCTGCGAAGGGCCCGCTTGAGCTCCCCTGTAGAGATCTCCTCGCCCTCCAGGTACTTAATGATCAGGTCGTCGTCCGTTTCGGCTATCCTCTCGATCATCACGTCGCGATGGCTCATATACTCGTCCAACGCGTCGTCAGGGACCGGGCCGTCGACCACTGACCTAGGGTCTTCCGGGTCGGTGAGATATGCCCTCCCCTCCACAAGGTCTACGACGCCGCGGAAGGAGTCTTCCTGGCCGAGGGGCATCTGGATTGGTACGGGCCTGGCTTCCAGCCTCCGGGAGATGCTGTCAATGGTCTTCTGGAAGTCAGCCCCAATCCTGTCCATCTTGTTTACGAAGCAGAGGCGGGGCACCTTGTACTTGTCGGCCTGACGCCATACCGTCTCCGACTGGGGCTCCACTCCCGCTACGGCGTCGAATATGACCACGCCGCCGTCCAGGACCCTCAGGCTCCGCTCCACCTCCGCAGTGAAGTCGACGTGTCCAGGCGTGTCGATGATGTTGATGTCGTACCCCTGCCATCGGCACGCAGTCGCCGCGGAGGTGATCGTGATTCCCCTCTCGCGCTCCTGGGCCATCCAGTCCATCGCCGTCGTGCCATCGTCGACCGCTCCGATCTTGTAGATGCGGCCGGCCAGGTACAGCACACGCTCCGTCACCGTCGTTTTGCCGGCGTCGATGTGCGCAATGAACCCGATGTTTCGTACGGATTCCAGGGGTGAAGAGGAAGTCATGATGGGCGATGCAGAGGAGGCGATGGGGGCGCTGGAGGCTACCACCGGTAGTGGGCGAAGGCGCGATTGGCCTCCGCCATTCGGTGCATCTCTTCCTTTCTCCTGACGGCGCTCCCCTGGCTGCGGGAGGCCTCGACAAGCTCCTGGGCCAGACGCTGGGCCATGGGGCTGCCGGACTTGTCGCGGGCTGAGGTTATGACCCATTTCATAGCTAGGGCCTCCTGGCGTTCGGGGCGTATATCTGTGGGCACCTGGTAGGTTGTCCCGCCCACCCTGCGCGACCTGACCTGGACCTGGGGCATGGCGTTTCTCATGGCCTGCCGAAAGACGTCGAGTGCGGAGATCCGAGATTCCTGCTGGGCGATGTCCAGAGCGCCGTAGACGATTCTCTGAGCAACTGTCTTCTTGCCCTTCAGCATCACCTTGTTTATGAAGCGGGCAAGCTCCACGCTCCCGAATCTCGGGTCGGGTTTGACCTGTCTCCTCTCCGCACACCTGCGTCTAGCCATTTAATGAACCTTAGATGAGGGCGCGGGCGCTAGCGCCGCTCCCTCTTGCTTCCGTACTTGCTGCGTCCGCGCCTACGCTCGCTAACACCGTCGGTATCCAGGGCACCTCGCACGATGTGGTAGCGGACGCCCGGAAGGTCCTTGACCCTACCCCCGCGTATCAGGACGACGGAGTGCTCCTGGAGGTTGTGACCCTCTCCGGGAATGTAGGCGGACACCTCCACGCCGTTCGTGAGCCGCACTCGCGCAACCTTGCGCAGGGCGGAGTTCGGCTTCTTGGGCGTCTGCGTCCTCACCTGGATGCACACGCCACGCTTCTGGGGAGACCCGGAGTCCCTCCGGCCCCTATTCTTGATCGTGTTGAAGGAGAACCTCAGCGCGGGAGCCTTGTCCTTGCGCCGCTTGCTCTTCCTTCCCTTCCTGACCAATTGGTTCACAGTAGGCATGAATCGCCCTTTGTCCTCTCTGAGCTAGGTAGAGAATGAAACACACATCAACCCAGACGCCCTTAATGGGCGACAAGGGGAGAGTATAGCCTGCCCTAGCCCTCCTGTCAACTTCCCAAAGCACAGTTCGAAATTCATGATTCAACATTCTTTCGGAGCATCGGATTCCAGACACCGGCCTGATATGCCTACGGGACAGATCTTCGCCGGAGCTAGAGTCCGGAAGTCTCAGGCCGGGAGCTGAACCACGCCGCCGGGCTAAACTCCGCCCCCCAGACTGCGGTCAAGGTTGTAGGCCGCGCTTATGAGGGACAGGTGGGTGAAGGCCTGAGGGAAGTTCCCCAGGGCTTCGCCGGTGGCCCCGATCTCCTCTGAGTAGAGGCCCAGGTGGTTCGAGTGGCCCAGCATCCGCTCGAAGATGAACCGCGCCTCGTCCAGACGCCCCGCCCTCGTGAGCGCCTCGACCAGCCAGAAAGTGCACATGCTGAAGCTGCCCTCCTCCTGGCCGGCAAGCCCGTCCGAGGCCGCGTCGGTAACGTCGTACCTCTGCACCATGCCGTCCTGCGTAAGGTCGTTCAGGACCGCATCGATAGTCGAGAGCATCCTCGGGTCCTTGGGGGATATGAAGAAGACGAGGGGCATCAGCAGGTTGGCGGCGTCGACCACGTCCGAGTCGAAGTACTGAACGAACGCCTTCCTCTTGGGGTTCCAGCCCCTCTCCATGATGGCCTCGTAGATCGCGTCGCGCTCTTCGAGCCAGACATGCCGATTCGCTGGGAACGAGCGCTTGTCGGCCAGCCTCAGCCCGCGGTCCAGGGCCACCCAGCTCATCAGCTTCGAGAAGACGAACTGCTGGCGCCCGCCGCGCACCTCCCAAATGCCCTCGTCGGTCCTGCGCCAGTTATTCGCCACCCAGTCTAGCAGCCTCCTGAGGTGCGTCCACAGGTCGTAGGAGATGGGTGAGCCGTACTTGTTGTACAGGTATACGGAGTCCATCAGCTCGCCGAAGATGTCGAGCTGCAGCTGATGGTGCGCGTTGTTGCCGACGCGGACCGGTTTCGAGCCCCGGTATCCCTCCAGGTGGTCGAGCGACTCCTCTTCGATAATGTGGCCGCCGTCCAACCGGTACATGATAGCGGGGATGTCGTCGCCCTCCAGCTCGCTTGCCCGCGCCTCGACCCATTTCATAAACTGCTCTGCCTCATAGGTCAGGCCAACCCGCATGAATGCGTAGACTGTGAAGGCGGCGTCCCGCATCCAGGTGTAGCGGTAGTCCCAGTTTCTGGACCCGCCCAGGGTCTCCGGCAGGCTGCAGGTCGGCGCCGCGACTATTGCGCCGGTCGGCGCGAAGGTCATCAGCTTCAGGGTAAGCACGGAGCGCTGCACCATCTCTCTCCATCTGCCCTTGTAGGTGCATCCGCCGAGCCATCTCTTCCAGAAGGCGAGCGTGGCCTCCATCAGACCCCGGCCGGCATCCTCATCGAGGCGCACGAGGGGGCCGGTGTGGTCGTCGACCAGCCCGGCTACGAAGGTGAAGGTCTGGCTGGTCGCGACGTCGAACTCGGCCGTGACGGCGCCGTCGTTAACGTCGACGGGGCACCCCTCAGGCAGGGCGAGACCGAGCGCCAAGCCCGAGTCGGACTGGAAGACGACCCCGGATTCTGTGGGCACGACACGGTGGCTGGCCCTGGCGTAGTCGAAGGCGGGGAGGCACTCGAGCCTCATCCGCTTCGTCCCGCGCACGCCCGTGACCCTCCTGACGATGCGCGGCGAGTGATGGCCTTCGGGGCCGGACTGCGAGCCCTCCAGTGGCATGAAGTCCTCGAGGAGCACCACACCGTCCCTGCCGGTGAAGTACGTCATGAGAACGTTGGTGTCGGGGTGGTAGAGCTGTCGAGTGATGCCGTCTCCGACGCTGTGTATCCTGAACCGGCCGCCCTTGCCGTCGTCCAGGATCGCGTTGAAGACGCCAGGGGAGTCGAAGTGGGGCAGGCAGCACCAGTCGATGGAGCCGTCCGTCCCAACCAGGGCAACGGTGTACAGGTCTCCGATTACCCCGTAGTCGTCTATCGGTTTGTACGGCATTTCTCGTTATGTCTAGGTCGCCCGGAGCGCCGGGGTTGCTACACGACCGTGACCCTGTTCTCCACTGCACCGACTCCGTCAAGGCTGATCCGGACGACGTCGCCCTCTTCGAGCGGTCCGTCGGCCACGCACCCTCCCGTGTATATGATGACGGTATCCGGCGGGGAGTCGTGGGCCGTCACCCACTTCGCGATCTCTTCCGGCGGCCTCCGGTGGTCGGTGGTGTTGGCGGAGGAGCCCGCCTCGCTGCCGTTGCGGGTTATCGTCAGCTCCATATCTCGCCCCATCGGATCGGGCATGCTCTCTGGGGTCACTATGCACGGGCCGAGGGAAGCGCACCCTGTGAACACCTTACTGGGGACCATCCACCAGATGGTCTGGCCCATCAGTCCGCCGGCGACCTCGTTACCGGTGCTGTATGCCACGATTCTGCCCTTGTAGAGCACGAGTACGAGCTCGCCCTCGGCTACCGAGGTAGTGTCGGAGCGTATGCCTATGTCGTCGAAAGGTCCGGCCAGCCTCGTAGGTCCGCCCTTGTACATTACCGGCGGCCGGTCGGCCTCGTAGGCCGTCCTCGTGAAGTCGGGCATTGCGCTGACGGCTTCGTCCGGGACCGGGTAGTTGCCGATGCCGCCGGCCCAGATCTCGTCGGGGTCTAGCGGGCGGATGATCCTCGTCCCGCCTGGGCCGGCTTTTGACGACTCGACGACTGAGTCGAGATCGAAGACAGGGCCGTCCCCGGTGGAGAGCACGTTGCGGGCCACGTCGTCTATGGACTGGCCGCCCACGTAGCTCACTTTCATCAGATCCTCGAAGCCCCTTACCTCGTCGTTGAGGGCCGTGAGAGACGCGAGCCTGCCGGGATCGGACTCCACCGTAAGGTGCACGTTTCCGATGTCGTCGCGTACGCGGTAGTAGCGCATGGGTGCCTCCGTGGGCAGGGGTCGTCTGTCGTCTACGGGGGATTGGCGTCGAACAATGGCCGTTCGCGTCCCGTTCTAGCCCTGAGCTGCCTTGTTAAGGTCCGAGCCAGCGGTGAAGCCGACCCGCTTGTGTGCGGGGATGGTAATGAGGTCCCCTCCCGGGCCGCCTCGAATCGGTTTGACCCGCCTGGCCTTGACACCTCTGACCGAGAACGAGCCGAAGCCTGTAAGCACAACCTTGTCCCCCTCCGCCAGGGCTTCCTGAATACTGTCCAGCACCGCCTTAAGGGCGCCCTCTCCCTGGGCGCTCGACCCTTTGAGATGCGTCGCAACCCTCGCGGCGATGTCGCTCTTTCTAAGCGTAGGCATAACCGCCATCGCCTCCTGAAGTAATTCTGGGCGCACACTTCCCAAGGACGGGCGCGAGCGCGAAATGGATACATGGGATGGTATTCGCCTCGAATGTGGGTGTCAACCGCCGAACGGGATTTGGGTGGCCGTCCAGTCATGGTCTACGGCCTCCACAGCTACCACCGAGCGGGAGCGGACGGAGGACGAGCTAGTGCATTTAGGCCCTTGAAATACTCTGGAGATAAGCGTCGCCGATCCGACACCCGGCTTCGAGCAATGTAGCTTCCCCATGCGCGTCAGGACATCCGCCTCGCCGTAAGGACCGGCAGTTACCGGATCGATCCAGCAGCGGCCCTGAGACCCTCGAAGGTGTATACTGAAAGGGTGGCGGACGGGCATATGCCCGTCCGAGGAGTTGCCGGGATGTACCAGGACGACGCCCACGCACCGGAACAGAAAGCCCCGCCTCCTTCGCCTGACCATCAAGGCGTACGGCTTACTATCTGGGGAGCGATATTCCTGGTGGCCTTCGGGATGCTCCTGGGTCTCGCCCTGGCGTGGGGGTCCTTCAGCGCAACGCAACCCACGGCCCTGTTCGACGAGGGGCAGGTTACGTCGGTATTCGAGCGTGCCAGCCCGGCGATCGTGGAGATCGGCGTGTCCCAGCTGTTCAGCCAGCAGAGCGGCTCCGGGTTCTTCGTCGACGCAGAGGGGCACATCGTCACGAATGCCCACATCGTCAGCATGGCGGGCGACGTCCAGGTCACCCTGCACGACGGTCGCACGCTCGACGCGACCCTGCTGGGCAGCAGCAGGGCCGACGACCTCGCCATCCTGCAGGTGGACCCCGATCTGGCCGCGGACATCGAGCCCCTGAGGCTGGCCGACTCCGACAGGGTCATACCGGGCCAACTTGCCATAGCCATAGGGAGCCCTTACGAGAACTCGAACTCAGTGACCGTGGGAGTCGTCAGTGGCAGGGGCAGGAGCCAGGTCAGTTCCCTCCAAAGGCCGATCACAGAGATGATCCAGACCGATGCCGCGTTGAATCCCGGCAACTCCGGCGGGCCCCTCCTCAACTCCAGGGGCGAGGCGATCGGCGTGGTGTCGGCGATCCAGATCGACCCTGCGAGGTTCGGGACCGGGGCCCTGCTGCAGACTGGCGTCGGCTTTGCCATTTCGTCGAACACGGTGCGCCAGCTCCTTCCAAGCCTGCTGCATCCCGTCGAGTACAAGCGTCCATGGATTGGGATCGAAAGCCGCCCGCTGACACCGAGCCAGGTAGAAGTGCTGGGGCTGCCAGTCGAAAAGGGCGTCTACGTCAGTCGGGTGTGCAGGGACAGCCCTGCCGAGCGCGCCGGACTCCAGTTCGACGCTTCTAGGACGATGCCCTCGGGGCGAGGTGACTTCATTACTGCAGTGGACGGCGAGTCCATCTCCAGTGTGGCCGATATTGTCGAACACCTGAACACTCTCAGGCCGGGAGACAACGTGGAGCTAACCATCATTCGGGACGGTCAGGAGCAGGGCGTAACGGTGACCCTGGCCGAATGGGAATCGTGCTGACCCTGTCAGACAAGCCCCCAAGCCTTTCGGCCGTACCTGAGACGTATAGCAGGCGATGACGCGCTCGCCGGACGTTGCGATCATCGGCGGCGGCATAGTGGGCGCTTCCACAGCCTACTATCTGGGAGAGGCCGGAATATCCAGCCTCGTCATAGAGCGCGACGCCGTTGGAAGCCACGCCTCGGGACACGCCTACGGCGGCCTGAGCGCAATGGCCGGTCCCGGGGTCCACGGCCCAACCCAGGAGCTCAGCCGGCTCAGCGTCAAACTCTACCGAGAGCTTGCCTGCACTCTTCCGGACGAGACGGGCGTCAACATCGAGTATCGAGACCGCCCGTCCATGGTCCTGTGCTTCACAGACAAGGAGGCAGCCGCCGCAAAAGCAGGGCTGTCGGTCATGCAGCGGGAGGCTGGCTATACCGTCTCGTGGCTGGAGGGGGACGACCTGTCTGCCGTAGAGCCGCGCGTCTCCCCGGAAGCGTTGGGAGCGGTCCACATCGAGGGTACGTCCGACCTGGAGCCGCAGCGACTTACGACGGCCCTGGCCAAGGGCGCCGAGATCAGGGGCGCGCGCTTCGAGCAGGGCGACGTCACCGGGGTGACGCGCGAGGGCGCCAGGGTAACAGGAGTCGCGCTCGCGGACCGGCACGTGCCGTGCGGCAAGGTCGTGATTGCAATGGGCCCGTGGTGCGGCGGCGCTTCGGCGTGGCTGGGCTTTCCGATAGCCGTGCGCCCACTGAAGGGGCAGATACTCCGCCTCCGGGCGTCCGGGCCTCCGTACCGGTGCTCGATGGGCTGGGCGGGCAACTACGCCGTCACCAAGCCGGACGGACTCGTCTGGGCGGGCACGACCGAGGAGGAGGCGGGCTTCGACGAGACTCCCACGCCGGAGGCCAGGGACTGGATCATGGCGGCGCTGGTGAAGATGGTCCCGGCGATGTCCGACGCCCAGGTGGTCAGGCAGACCGCGTGCCTGCGCCCGCTGTCGCAGGACTACATGCCATTGCTCGGACCGGCTCCCGGCTGGGACGGCGTCTACGTGGCAACAGGGGGAGGCCGCTCGGGCGTGATACTCGGAGCGGCAATGGGCCGCGTCACCGCCGACCTCGTCGCCCGGGGGGCGTCGGAGATGCCGATTCGGGACTTCGACCCCGGGCGGTTCGCATAGACTATCGAGGCTTAGGCGCTATAATGGCGGCTATGTCAGAGGGGTTCCCAGAGTAGCCTGTGGGCTGGCTTGACGATTTCTGGCGAGATACCGTTGCTGCTATAGGGATGGGGGTCTCTCTCGTTGGCTTTCCGGTTGCCATCTATCAAATATGGCGTTCGCGGAACGCGGCCGAGGCGGCCGAGCAAGCGGTCAAAAGAACAAAGGCAGCGATGACTCAAAATCTGACTGCGTCGATCTCGAGCGAGCGTCAAGCAGGATACAGAGAATAAGAGAGCTTCATATGCGAGGTGGAATGGAAGGCCGCAATATACCAGTACCACGACCTCCGGCAGATGCTATTTGACGTCACGGCCAGACAGCCGAATCTCACTACGGAACAGCAAACCTTGATTCAGAACGCGGTTGTCCAACTGAAGACAATAGATGAGCGTGTCTCTGAGGCTGAACAGACCGGAGGTGCCCCAGAAATCGAAGCCATTGATGAGGATACCTTGCTCGATGTGCAATCGATGCTTGACAGCTTGGCCAGTGAGCTCAAACAGAAGATCGAGGTAGGTGGAGACTGATGGCAGATCAGAGGATGGTGTCGATCGCGCAGGGACTTCTCAACCAGACACGGCAGGGTCGAGTCAACTGGGTGGAAACAGCCGACGAGTACAAGTTCTCGGTGGCGTACCCTGACTCCGCGGTCTCGATTAGGAGACTACCCGAGTACATGGGCTACTCATACCTACTCTCGATCTACAACGAGAAGGGGACTGAAGTCGATTCGCTCGGAGCCAGTGATGGCGATCAGTATAATACCAAGTCACCGTGATGCCGCCGTATATGTGCGGCCAGGGAGTGGGTTCCCGCCCCGTATCGAGTACGGGGCAGGCTCTTCGCGGGAATGACGGCTTTACGGCGCGCTCAAAACGAAATGGTATAAGACGCTACAGGAGCTCTACGAGCTTGCCAGGCACGCGGGCACAAGGGCCGACCAGATTCTGGACAAGCTGCTGGAGCGCGTTGGCGGCGTCGGCTAACCTGGTGCGTGAGCTTACAACTTGTCTGACGGGCCCGATCTGAATGTAGTAAACGTGCTGCTGGCGGCCCTGCCGCTGGTAGCGCTGCTGGCGTCCATCCTTGCGCTGAAGTGGTCGGCGCCGAGGGCGGGGGCGGCCGCTTTCCTCGTCGTCGCGGTCATCGCCCTGCTGTTCTTCGGGTCCGACCCCAGGCTGCTCGCGATAGGCAGCGCCAAGGGCCTGAGCCTGAGCTTATTCGTCCTGTCGATCATCTGGACGTCGGTGCTCCTCTACAACGTCGTCGACCAACTGGGCGGGATCGACGTCATCGGCAGGACCATGACGCGCCTGGTGTCGGACCCTCTCGCACAGGCACTGGTCGTAGGTTGGGCCTTCTCCGGGTTCATGCAGGGGATCGCGGGCTTCGGCGTGCCCGTCGCGGTGGTTGCGCCGCTCATGGTCTTCATGGGCTTCGGCGCGGCGCGGGCCGCGGCCATAGTGCTCGTCGGCCACGCCTGGGCCGTGACCTTCGGCTCCCTCGGCTCGTCGTACTTCACGATACAGCTCGTGACGGGGATTCCGGGCGAGGAGATCGGCCCCCACATGGCGGCGCTCTTCGCACTGCCGACCATAGTCACCGGCTTCGCAGTGGCCCACCTCCAGGGCGGCGTCGCATCGCTGCGGCGCGGGATACCCATCGTCCTCGTGATGGGCGGCTCGATGGCCCTATGCCTGTGGGTCCTGGCGCTGGTCGGCGCTCCCCAAATAGCTTCGCTGGTATCGGGCCTCGTCGGATGCGGCGTGGGATGGCTGGTCGCTCAGACTCCCCTGCTGCGAGCGCCGGCCAAGGAGCCCGCCCAACGCGCCGAGCCGTCGGAGGCACAGGACGGGCCTGGTTTCCACATGGCCTTCCTGCCCTACTACGCGGTGCTGGCGCTCAGCGTGCTCTCCCAGTTGCCCGCGGTGAAGGATCTGGGCGCGCCACTGTTCTGGGGCCTGGACTACCCGGCGACGGAAACGGGCGCCGGGTACGCGGTGGAGTCGCAGGATAGCTATGCGAAGATCAGGCTCCTGCGGCATCCGGCTCCGCTTATACTGCTTTCGCTGGCGCTCACGTACGGTATCTTCCTCGCCCGCCGGAGCTGGAAGCCTGGCGCGGGACTCTCGGCGATCAGGAAGACCTACTCCCAGTGCGTCCCAACGAGCGTTGGCATCGCGACCATGGTCATGATGGCCCTGGTGATGACCGACACGGGCATGACCGTGCTCTTGGGCAGGACGATTGCGGACATCACGCAGGCCGCCTTTCCCGTATTCTCGCCCTACATAGGCGTGCTCGGCACCTTCATGACGGGAAGCAACACGAACTCGAACGTGATGTTCGGCGTACTCCAGCAGGAGACGGCCGGCGCCCTCGGCGTCTCGGCAGTCACCATAGCGGCCGTGCAGTCGATAGGGGGGTCGCTCGGCAGCGCCATCGCCCCGGCCAAGGTGCTGGTCGGCACGGCCATCGTCGGCCTGTCGGGCAAAGAGGGCGAGGTGATGAAGCGGACCATCCCGTACTGTCTGCTGATCGTGCTGCTGGTCGGCATTCAGGCGTGGATAGTCCTCAATCTGTTTTAGGTGGACAGGATGTTCGACAAGGACAGGGTCAAGCAGTACGTGTTCTGGGCAATAGCGGCCGACTCGCCGCTCATCTACGTCGGCGCGGTAACGCTCGACAATCCGGCCCTCACCCTTGCGTCGCTGGCCGTCCTAGGCGTCGCCGGCGCGCTGGCCCTCTGGGCCTACTGAGCATCATGGCGGCCAGGCCCAACAACGTCCTCGTCATGCAGTCCGGGGGCAGTACCGCGGTGCTGAACAGGAGCCTTGCGGGCGTCGTCAGGACTGCCGCCCGCAGCCACGCGTTCGTCCGGATATTCGGTGCGGTGAGGGGGACACAGGGCCTCGTCGAGGGTAGATTCGTGGATCTCGGGTGCATCCCAGGCTCCCGATGGGACGCCATCTCGCTCACCCCTGGGGGCATCCTCGGATCGACACGGAGGAAGCTCGGCCCTTCAGAGGTCGAGGAATCGCTGAAGCAGATCGAGGCGATGGGTATCGGCTACTGCTTCATCATCGGGGGCAACGACTCCGCGGCGAACGGGCACACACTCAGCCTGGAGGCGCGGCGCGCGGGCCTGCCACTATCGGTCGTCAACGTTCCCAAGACCATCGACAACGACCTGCTTGCGACGGACCACTCGCCGGGATATGGGAGCGCGGCCAGGTTCATTGCGCTTGCCGCCATGGGCATCGGGCGCGACGTGGAGACGATGGGCCCCGAAGCCCCTCTCGCCGTCCTGGAGGTGATGGGCAGGGACGCGGGCTGGCTCGCCGCGGCATCGGTTCTGGGCAAGCGGGAGGAGCGAGACGCGCCGCACGTCGTAGTCGTACCGGAAGCGCCCGTGGTAGAGGACGGGTTCTTGGGCCTGGTGGAGGACGCCTACTCCAAGTATGGAACGGCGGTGATAGTGGCCGCAGAGAACGCCCGGGGGGAGCATGGAGTCCTGGGCTTGGGCGAGCCGTGGTACGTGGACGACTTCGGCCACGCATACTACGAGGGCGCAGGGAGGCATCTCTCCGAGCTCGTGGGCCGCAGGCTCGGGGCCAGGGTGCGGTACGAGAAGCCGGGCTCCATACAGCGGTCCCTGGTCGAGACCGTCTCTCGCACCGACGCTTTCGAGGCCGAGATGGCCGGGAGGGCAGCCGTCATGTACGCGGAGGACGGGGCCGCCGACATGATGGTGACCCTGGAGCGGGCGCCCGGCGAGTCGTACGCCTGCCGGACCGGCACGGCCCCGCTCGAAGACGTGGCCGGCGGGGTCAAGACCCTGCCTCCGGGCATGTACGAACCGGCGTCCCTCATGCCAACGGCGGACTTCACGGCGTATGCGGAGCCCCTGATCGGCGGCCCGCTGCCCCGGCTGGAACGCCTGGAGCTGCCGAGGGGCTGACGCGCCAATCGGTCGAAGCTGTACACTGTGACAGACGAGATGAGGAGGTGGACCATGCTGGCCGGAAACAGGCGGTTGTGGATAGGAACAGCGATCATCGCCGCGATACTTCTCGCGGCGCTGGCATGGTGGCTTCTGGCGCCCCTGTTCCTCGACACGGAGGTGCAGGAGGAGTTCCCCTTCGCCGCCAACGCGGAGATGCCGGCCGGGGTCACCATGGCCGAGGCCGAGATGATCATGGCGACTATGGCCAAGATGGACTCTGAGATGACCGAGCCGATGATGGACACGATGAAGGAGGCCGAGGCCGTCAAGTCGGGGCAGTTCAAGGACTTCGACTCCTTCCACAAGGGCGAGGGGAAGGCCACGCTCTACAGGCTGGCCGACGGCTCAGGCGTCCTGCGGATGGAGGACTTCAATGGCACGAACGGCCCGGACCTACGCGTGATACTCACGCCCCACCCCGACCCCGGAAGCCGCGACGACGTTCACCAGGACGGCTACATCGAGCTGGGCAAGCTGAAGGGCAACATCGGCAACCAGAACTACGACATTCCGGCGGAGACGGACATCGAGGGAGTGGGCGCGGTCGTCATCTACTGCAAGCCATTCCGGGTGATCTTCAGCACCGCGCCGCTCCAGTAGGTCACGGACGCAAGGGCGGAGCTTCCGAATCCACCGAGACAAACGCGCTGCCAGAATGCTGTAGCATGATTGCCTACGTGCTCTCCGGCGAGAGGAGTTGGATATGACGAGCGCCACGGCCGCGGAGACCAAGCTGCTGACCGCCGACGATCTGCTGCGACTCGACGCCAAGGGAGTTCGCGGCGAGCTGATCCGGGGGGTGCTTTGCGAAACGATGCCGGCAGGATATGAGCATGGCACGATTGTGATGAATCTGGGCGCCGAGCTGAGAACCTTCATCAAGCCCAGGAAGTTGGGGAGCCTGACGGCCTCGGACTCGGGCGTCTGGCTGGAGCGCGACCCTGACACCGTGCGTGAGCCCGACATAGCGTACTTCTCGTCTGAGAGGATGCCGCCGGGCGAGAGGGTTACGGGCTACGCCGAGGTGGCCCCCGACCTGGTGGTGGAGGTCGTGTCCCCTAGCAACACTATTCGAGAGATCAACGACAAGGCGTTCATGTGGCTCGGCTACGGAGTTCGCCTCGTGTGGCTCGTGTATCCGGACACGCGAACCGTGGACGTGTACCAGGGTGGCCGCGCGGTGACGACGCTCACCGAAGACGACTCCCTCGACGGCCTGGACGTGTTGCCCGGTTTCGCCTGTGCGGTGAGCGAAGTCTTCGACGATTGAGCGCGGCACGAATCGGGTTCATCGGCGGGTCCGGCCTCTACGAGATGGCCGGCCTCGAAAGGGCCCAGTCGGTTGACGTGGACACCCCGTTCGGCCATCCCAGCGACAGCATTGTCGTCGGGGAGATGTCAGGCGAGAGGGTTGCCTTTCTTCCGAGGCATGGACGGGGCCACAGGATCTCCCCGAGCAATCTTCCGGCGCGGGCCAACATCTACGCACTGAAGACGCTGGGCGTCGAGCGTGTCGTATCCATCAGCGCCGTCGGCAGCCTGCAGGAGCGGATCAGGCCGCTGGACATGGTCGTGCCGGACCAGCTGATCGACCGGACCCGTTGCCGGCCCGGGACATTCTTCGACGACGGCATAGTCGCCCACGTCGCCTTCGCGGACCCATATTGCCCAGTCCTGAGCGACGCGGTGTGGAAGGCCGCATCGGATGAGGCTACTGCGCACATCGGCGGCGCATGCGTGGTGATCGAGGGGCCGCAGTTCTCGACGCGGGCCGAGTCGGAGCTCTTCCGATCCTGGGGCGCGGCCATCATCGGCATGACGGCCCTCCCGGAGGCCAGGCTGGCCCGCGAGGCAGAGATGTGCTACGCGACCCTCGCCCTGGTCACCGACTACGACACCTGGCACGCCACGGAAGAGGAGGTGTCCGTGGAGCTGGTCGTTGGGAACCTCCTGAAGAACGTCGACGCGTCCCGTAGGGTAGTCCGCTCGCTCGTGCCGGGAATTCCGTCCGAGCGGGACTGTGGGTGCGCATCGGCCCTAGAGAATGCGATAATTACTAGCCCCGAGCTCATCGGGAAGGAAACCAGAGCGCGGCTGTCGGTCTTGATAGGCCGGTACCTGGAGCCGCATGGAGGTGTCGATGCCCAAACGTGAACAAGGCGAGCCCTACTACCGCGTCAGCCTGGACGAGGCGGGCGAGATGCACGAAGACGACGAGTCGGTCGTCGTCGACGTACGACGGCCCGACGAGTACGAGGCCGGGCACGTGACGGGGGCCGTATTCATGCCGGTCGACGATGTCCTGGCGCGGATCGACGAGCTCCCTGTCGACAAGAACCTCCTGTTCATCTGCGCCCAGGGTGTACGCAGCGGCCTGGCCTGCGAGATGGCCGCGGCGATGGGGTTCGACACGGAGAGGCTGTTCAACATCGAGGACGGCACGGCCGCGTGGATAGAGCGCGGCCTTCCAGCCAGCTACGGCTCCGACGAATAGGGTTGGCTGACTCCCCTCCAGGCTTCGATGGGCGCGTTCGCCCCAAGCCGCCGGGCGCTCCGGGAGACGTGCTCGTGGTTGGCTCGGTCGCGTACGATACCGTGCAGACCGCAGCGGGGCGTCGCGAGGACGCCCTGGGCGGTTCCGGCGCCTACTTCTCGGTCGCCGGGAGCTACTTTGCGGCCATTGGGCTGGTTGCGGTGGTGGGCGACGACTTCGACCCCGCCCACACGGAGCTACTGAGGTCCCGCGGAGTAGACCTGTCCGGCCTGGAGACTAAGCCGGGCAGGACCTTCAGGTGGTCGGGGATGTACGGCGCAGAGGACGTGAACACGAGGGACACGCTGGACACCCAGCTCAACGTCTTCGCCGACTTCGACCCCAGGCTGAGCAAAGCCCACCGCGGGCGGAGCTATCTCTTCCTCGCCAATATCGACCCTGAGCTTCAGATGTCCGTGCTCGACCAGATGGACGAGAGGCCCAGGCTGGTCGCGCTCGACACGATGAATTTCTGGATCGACGGCAGAGGAGACGCCCTTCGCAACGTCGTCGGGAGTGTCGACGTGCTCTTCATGGACGAGTCGGAGGTGCGGAGCTTCTCGGGCGAGGCGAGCCTGCTCGCGGCTTCCCGTCGTATCATGGAGATGGGCCCCGCCGTCGTGGTAGTCAAGCGGGGCGAGCACGGGGTCCTGCTGGTGCAGGAGTCGGGCATGTTCGCCGCGCCCGCCTACCCGGTCGAAGGCGTTGTAGACCCGACAGGTGCCGGCGACTGCTTCGCCGGCGGATTTATGGGCTACCTTGCGGCCACGGGCGACCTCAGCCCAACCGGGTTTCGCAGGGCCGCGATTGTGGGCACGGTCATGGGGTCCTTCGCGGTAGAGAGCTTCAGCCTCGACAGGGTAAGCTCTCTGAGCCGGGACGACATCGAGGGACGCTTCAGGGCGCTTACGGACATCACGGCGTTCGCCCCGCTCGGCGAAGGCGAGTTGCTGCCCCGGCGAGAGTAGCAGAGCAAAGGGAGTGTGAATTGGTAACTGAGATAGCAGGGGATATCAAGGACCTGTCTCTGGCGCCGCTGGGAGTCCAGCGAATTCAGTGGGCCGCACGTGAGATGAACGTCGTAACACAGATTCGTGAGCGCTTCGCCAGGGAGCGCCCTCTTGAGGGTGTGCGCATCACCGCCTGCGCTCACGTAACGACGGAAACGGCAAACCTAATGCTGGCACTGCAGGCAGGTGGGGCGGACGCGGTGCTGTGCGCCAGCAACCCACTGAGCACGCAAGACGACGTCGCGGCCGCCCTCGTGGTCGAATATGGGATTCCGACCTACTCGATCAACGGCGAAGACAACGACACCTACTACGAGCACATCCGCGCCGCCATCGGCCACGCGCCCCAGGTCACGATCGACGACGGCGCCGATCTCGCGACGATCCTCCATACCGAGCGGTCCGATCTGCTCGATACCGTTGTTGGCGCTACTGAGGAGACGACGACGGGGGTCGTCCGCCTCAACAATATGGCCGAAGCAGGGAAGCTCGGATACCCCGCCATAGCCGTCAACGACGCGCAGACCAAGCACTTCTTCGACAACCGCTACGGGACCGGCCAGAGTACGCTGGACGGGATCATCCGCGCCACGAACGTGCTGATTGCGGGGAAACGCGTGGTGGTCGCCGGGTACGGCTGGTGCGGAAAGGGTGTGGCAATGAGGGCCAAGGGATTGGGAGCCCACACCATCGTGACCGAGGTCGACCCGATCCGTGCGCTCGAAGCCGCGATGGACGGGCACCAAGTCATGTCTATGGCCGAGGCTGCCGAGATCGGCGATATTTTCATCACCCTCACGGGCAACATGCACACCATCGGCAAACGTCATCTGGAAGTCCTGAAAGACGGGGCGCTCGTCGCCAACAGCGGCCACTTCGACGTCGAGATCGACCTGGAATCCCTGGAGGAGATGGCCGACGGCAAGCAGCGCGTCCGCGAATTCGTCGACGAATACCTCCTAGACGACGGGAGGAAGATATACTTGCTCGGACAGGGGCGGCTCATCAACCTGGTGGCGGCGGAAGGCCATCCGTCCGCCGTCATGGACATGAGCTTCGCGAACCAAGCCCTGTGCGTTGAGCACCTCGTCCTTCACGCGAATGACCTTGAGAACAAGGTCCACACGGTGCCTCCTGAGATTGACCGGGAGGTAGGGCGTCTCAAGCTCGCCGCGATGGGCATACGCATCGACTCCCTTACGGATGAGCAGCAGCATTATCTCGAGAGCTGGCACATCGGGACCTGAGCGCCCGCAGGCCCGTACGCCATGAATGAGGATGGAGGATTAGAACGTGCCGTATAGCCTCAGTGAGTCGCCCAGCTACATGTTTACTTCGGAATCGGTGACCGAAGGCCACCCCGACAAGCTGTGCGACCAGGTTTCCGACGCAGTGCTCGACGCCATACTGGCCCAGGACCCCACAGGACGGGTGGCGTGCGAGGCGTGCACGACGACCGGGCTGGTAGTCGTCATAGGCGAGATAACAACGGAAGCCCGCATCGACGTGCCGGACCTCGTGCGGGATACGATCAGGGATGCCGGGTACACCGACCCGCAGTACGGCTTCGACTACGAATCGTGCGGCGTCATCGTCTCGCTCAACCGGCAGTCCAGCGACATCGCCGGCGGCGTGGACGTGGCCCTGGAGGTGAGGGGCGAGGTAGACTCGGCAGACGCGGCCATCGAGATGCTCGGCGCGGGCGACCAGGGGATGATGGTCGGCTACGCCTGCGACGAGACCGACGACCTCATGCCCATGCCGATAGCCCTCGCACACAAGCTCACGAGGCGGATGGCCGAGGTCAGGAAGTCTGGCCTAATCCCGTACATGCGGCCCGACGGCAAGTCCCAGGTCACCGTCGAGTACGAGTACGGCAAGCCCAAGAGGGTGGACACCGTGGTGCTGAGCACGCAGCACGCCCCCGACGTCAGCCAGTCGGTCATCGAGCGGGACCTGATCGAGCACGTAGCTTCGGCCGTGATTCCGCCCGGCCTCCGCGACGCCAACACCACCTACCACGTCAACCCGTCGGGCCGATTCGTGATCGGCGGCCCCAAGGGAGACGCTGGGCTGACCGGGCGTAAGATCCTCGTCGATACCTACGGCGGCATGGCCCGGCACGGGGGCGGCGCATTCTCCGGCAAGGACCCGACGAAGGTCGACCGCTCCGCCGCCTACGCGGCGCGGTGGGTCGCCAAGAACCTCGTGGCGGCCGGGCTGGCCGAGCGTCTCGAGATACAGGTCTCGTACGCCATTGGAATGGCTAAGCCGATGTCCGTGTCAATCGAGACCTTCGGGACGAACAATGCACCGGACGACGTCATCGTCGACCTCGCGGACAGGCACTTCGACCTGCGCCCCGGCGCAATCATCCGCGACCTCGGACTCAGGGCGCCGATCTACAAGCAGACCGCCGCCTACGGCCACTTCGGACGGGACGACCTGGACCTCCCCTGGGAGCGCACCGACAGGGCCGACGCAATTCGCAATGACTGGGGACAGGCGGGCGGGCGCTAGGGGCCGGGCGTCTCGCATGGCTGGCCGCGCTCCCCAACAGGTCATTGACGCCGCAACAGCCTCGGGCAGACTGAGCCCGGCAGCCCTAGCCAACCTGGAGCGCTGGCTGACGGAGCCCGGCCTTGCCGAGTTCACACCCGACATCGAGGCGCTGGCCGCGGCCGCACGCTGGGACGAGCTCGAAGACGCTTTCGCCGCGCGTCTCAGGGTGGGCACGGGGGGAATACGCGGGCCGCTCGGTCCGGGACCCAACCGCATCAACGCGCGGACCATCGGCGAGGCGGCCCAGGGGCTTAGCGCCTTCATCGACGACTATGGGGCAGAGGCCAGGGAGGCGGGCGTCGTCGTGGGCTACGAGGCCCGCAGGCAGTCCAGGGAGTTCGCCGAGCTCTCCTGCGAGGTCTTCGCTGCCAACGGGATCCGGTCCCACCTGTTCGACGGACTCCGCGCCACGCCTGAGATATCCTTCGCCGTACGCCACCTGAGGGCCACCGGCGGCGTGCAGATCACCGCGTCGCACAACCCGCGCACCGACAACGGGTTCAAGTTCTACTGGTCCGACGGCGGGCAGGTGGTGCCGCCCCACGACGCGCACTTCATGCAGCTCGTATCGGACGTGACCGATGTCCGCAGGATGCCGCTGGCGGAGGCGAAAGCGGAGGGCCTCGTATCGGCCATCGGCGCAGGGGTGGACGAGGCCTACCTGGGGGCAGTCCGCAGCCTCGCCCGGGAGGACAGCAGGTCGGCGAAGGTCGTGTTCAGCCCCATGCACGGCGCGGGCTCCACCAACGTCCTGAAGGTCCTGCGCGCGGAGGGGTTCGACGTCACAGTCGTGCCGGAGCAGGCCGAGCCCGACGAGGGCTTCCCGACCGCGGCGGGCGACCTCATCAACCCGGAGTTCCCGGAGGTGATGGCGCTGCCCGTGAGGCTCGCGGAGGCCGTAGGGGCGGATGTCGCCATATGCGCCGACCCGGACGCCGACCGCATCGGCGTCGCGGCCAGGACGGACTGGGAGTCCGGTCGCGTGACTATCCTGTCAGGAAACCAGGTCGGCGCTGCCCTGACGCACTACATCCTGTCCCGCCGTAAGTACGCAGGGAAGCTGAACGCCGATGAGCTGGTGATCGAGACCCTGGTGACGACGGGCCTGATTGCGGACGTGGCCCGCAGCTTCGGCCTCGAGCCGCGCGACGACCTGCTCGTCGGGTTCAAGTTCATCGCGCAGGTCATAGGTGGCCTGGACGACCCGTCGAGGTTCGTGTTCGCGGCGGAGGAGAGCCTGGGCTACCTGGCGGGCGATTTCGTGCGCGACAAGGACGCCTCCATCGGCGCCCTGCTCGTGTGCGAGATGGCCTCCCGGCTCAAGGACCGGGGCGCGACTGTACCCATGTACCTCGACGAGCTCTACGGCGAGTACGGCTACTACAGGAACGCACTGCTGCTCGTGGAGCTGCCCGGCAGCGCCGGGCGGGAAGTCATGGCGGAGGTGATGCTAGGCCTGCGCGCGGACCCGCCGCCGAGCCTGGCGGGCATGGACGTGACCGCGATGGACGACAGGCTGGACGAGACGGCAAGGGCGCCGGACGCATACCGCATGGGAGGGTCGGCCGACATCGTGACGCTGTACCTGTCGCAGGACCGCCGGACCCGCGTCACCGTCAGGCCGTCCGGCACCGAGCCGAAGCTGAAGGTCTACGTGCAGCACTACGCCCCCGCAGGGGCGTCGCTCGACGGCACGAAGGCCATCATCGACTCGGAGGCTGCGGCCCTGGGCGACGCAATCCTGGACCGCTGCGGCCGGATGCTTGGCTCCACACTGCGCCGGGAGTGGCTCCGGGCCGACCGCCGGGTCGTCTAGCGCGCGTAGTTCCCTCATCAGCGCGGGCGGGGGCTTGGGTATACAATGCACCCATACGGTGACCGAGACCCATGAGCGACATCACGACCACCGAAGGCGGGCTACGAGTTCCGCAACACGATAATCTGGGACCGCACGAACATCGTGAACCGGTCGGCATATTCGGCTGGCCGAGCAACTACATCACGATGGGGACGACCTTCGAGTACCTGTTGCACTTCGCAAACCCGCCCGCCGATGGGCATGGCGGCATGAACGGCCGGAATGCCCACGCGGCGCCTGTCAACGGGGCGAACGCCCTGAGCTCGGAGCAGGCCCGCCCCGACAGCGTCGAACCGGCCAGGGGGTAGATGGCCGTGTCCGCCAGGAAGCCGCTGCTGATACTGCTCGACGGCCACGCGATGGTGTACAGGGCCTTCTACGCGATCCAGACGCCGATGACAGTCAGAACCACCGGGGAGGATGTTCGGGGCGTATACGGCTTCCTCAACACCTTCCTCCGCAATCTGTCGGACCTGAACCCCACTCACTGCGCCATCGCCTTCGACCTGTCGGGCCCCACCTTCAGGCACGACGAGTACGACGAGTACAAGGCGCAGCGCCCTCCCATGCCGCCGGTGCTCCGCAGCCAGGTGGAACGGGTGCGCCAGCTCATGGGGGCCTTCAGGATTCCCGTGTTCGCGCGGGAGCGGTACGAGGCCGACGACGTGCTGGGAACCCTCTGCCGCAGGGCTGAGGAGCAGGACGTCGATGCGATAGTGCTGACCGGCGACACGGACGAGCTACAGCTCGTGTCGCCCCGGGTCCGCGTACTGCTCAGCTACAGTGTGCAGCGCACGACGATGTACGACGTGGCCAAGGTGAAGGAGCGCTACGGCGGACTCGGCCCGGACGTCGTCCCCGACATCAAGGCGCTGCAGGGCGACACGACGGACAACATCCCCGGCGTGCCAGGCGTCGGCGCAAAGACGGCCATCAAGCTGCTCACGCAGTTCGGCTCCGTGGAGGGGATAATCGACCGCCTGGACGAGGTGAAGCCCCCGCGGACGCAGCAGAGCATACGGGACCACGTCGAGGAGCTGCGCCAGGGCAAGTTCCTCACGACGATAGTGCGCGACCTGCCCATTGACCTGGACCTGGACGAGATGCGGCTGTGGCAGTACGACCGCACGGAGGTCCTGGACTTGCTGAAGGAGCTCGAGTTCTTCAGCATCGTGTCCCGGATACCGGACCCCCACGACGACGGCGCGGCGGCCCAGGGCCAGCTCCTGCCCGAGGCCGAGGAGCGGGAGACGCGGTACTCCGTGGTCGACACGCCGGAGGGCCTGCATGAGATGACGGCCGTCCTCGATTCGCCCGACGGGTTCGCGTTCGAGGTCGTTTCGACCGCCCTGAACCCGATGTACGGCGACCTCGTGGGCATCGCCTTCTCCAAAGAACCGAACGCCGCCTGGTACGTGCCGGTGGGGCACGAGGAGGGCGACCAGATCGAACGAGAGGCGGTGCTGGAGGCCGTACGAGAAGTGCTGGAGGACGGCTCGATACCCAAGTCGGCCCACGACGCCAACCACGGCATGACGGTCCTAGCCCGCCACGGCGTGACGGTGCGGAACGTCGACTTCGACCCGATGATCGCCGCCCACGTGGGCGGGCGGAAGTCGGTCGGCATCGAGGCGCTGGCCCTCGAGTCGCTGGACATCGAGCTCAAGCCAGTCACGGACATAATCGGCACGGGCAGGAAGCAGATCACCATGGCGCAGGCGTCCATCGGGGACGCGTCCGGCCATGCGTGCGGACGCGCCGACGCTGCCTGGCAGCTAAGGGAACTGCTCACGTCGGAGGCGGTCGAGAAGGGGGTCTCCGACGCACTGAAGGACTTCGAGATGCCCCTCATCCCCGTACTGGTCCGTATGCAGCGCAACGGCGTTGCCGTAGACGCGGAACACCTGGCGAGGATGTCGGCCCGCTTCGAGCAGGACATCGACCGCACCGAGGCGGGGATGTACGAACTCGTGGGCCACGAGTTCAACATAGGCTCGTCACGCCAGCTCGGAGACGTGCTGTTCGATGAGCTGGGACTGCCGCCCACCAAGAAGAGGAAGACCGGGTTCTCCACCAACGCGTCATCTCTCGAGTGGCTGAGGCAGACGATAAACCAGGGGCTCACGGACGGTGTCGATCCCAAGGCCGTCGAGGTGCTCGACAGGGTGCTGGAGTACAGGCAGCTGACCAAGATCAAGTCGACCTACCTGGACTCCCTGCCCGGGCAGGTCAACCCCGCGACGGGCCGCGTACACACCATGTACCACCAGACCGGCTCGGCGACTGGCCGCGTGTCGAGCAACGACCCGAACGTGCAGAACATCCCGGTCCGCACCGAGATGGGCCGAGAGGTGCGCCGGGCCTTCGTCGCGCACGACGCTCCCGAGTGGACGCTGCTCGCGGCGGACTACTCGCAGATCGAGCTGCGCATCCTGGCGGACCTGTCCGAGGACAGCGGCCTGATCGAGGCGTTCGAGAGCGGACAGGACATCCATGCGGCGACGGCGTCGTCCGTGTACGGAGTCGCCATCGACGGGGTGGACTCGGAGATGCGGCGCATCGCCAAGATCATGAACTTCGGCGTCATATACGGCCTCAGCCCATTCGGCATGAGCCAGCAGACGGGCCTGTCGCCTGAAGAGGGCAAGGCGTTCATCGGCGCCTACTTCGGCAAGTACCCGGGGATAGAGACTTACATCGACAGGATCAAGCGCAGCGTGAGGGACGACGGCTACGTCGAGACGCTGAAGGGTCGCCGGCGCTACATCCCGGAGATACGCTCGGCCAATTTCCACCAGCGCTCGGCGGGCGAGCGCATGGCCATAAACATGCCGATTCAGGGGACGGCGGCCGACATCCTCAAGCTGGCTATGGTGCGCCTTCAGGCGGAGATGGACGCCCGCGAACTCCGGTCGATGATGATCCTGCAGGTGCACGACGAGCTGATATTCGAGTCGCCGCAGGACGAGCTAAACGAGATGAAGGCCCTCGTGGACGACCTGATGCCCGCAGCCATGAGCCTCGCAGTGCCGCTCGAGGTGGACGTGAAGACGGGCGCCAACTGGGGCGACATGGAGTAGCCCCGTCTGCGAGGGCTGCGTGCCCGGCAGGCGCGCAAGACGTGATTGCTAACCTGTGCCCCGATTGGTGCGGAAGTCCATCTTTCGGATAAGCTCGAAGGTGTCGACGCAGAGCACGCTAAGATCCCTGCATACATCGGGAACATGCCGGTTTGCCCTCGTTCTGCTTGGCTTGGAAGACTCAGTCGTTACGACACAACGGGCCCCGTCATCGACGAGGGCATGGGCGATGAGAAATGGATCACTGCCGATCTTCTCGATTTCATCGTCAGTCAGGTCAGAGGCGTAGCCTCGTTCCGCTACTTTGGTAACGCTTCCCTTACTGACGTACTGGTCGAACACCAGCGCATCCCTGTTCTCTCTCAGCCAATCTACGAGCTCATCTCTTCCTTCCATAATGTCGTCAAATATCTCCCTGGGAATTTTCACTCGCCCCTGCCTGCCCATATGAACGAGCCACTCCCAGAACTCGGGGACCCTGTCGAGTGGATAGTAGTCCCGTCTTGCGTCTATGAGTACGTTAGCGTCCAGCAGGTATAGCAAAGGACGTATCTATGCCGATCCGGAATCGAGCAGCTTGTGGACCTGAATCGGATTGACGCCCAGGATACGGGCCGCCTTGGACGTAGACAGTGCGCGGGCGGACATCATGCGGCGCACCAAATCGATGAGTGCATCCCCGATACGGTGCCGGCGAACTGTGTAATAGCTAGGCCCACCGTCTTGGCCCTGCATCCGCTCGCGTTGCCGAAGCCACTGTTGGCGAAAGGCATCGGAGAGAGACACGAAAGTGTCGCGCTCGATGAGATCGTCGCGGTACGCGCTGTATGCAACCATCGTCCTGCTCAGATTGCGCTCGCTGGCGAATTCACCAATCAGCTGCGCCTCTGCTTCCAGATCGATCCCGTGCGGGATTTCGAGATCGTCGAGCTCGCGTTTCGGCAGCAGGAACTCACCCGCGACGTCATTGCAGAAACGTTCGACGTCCGTTTCTATGCTCGCGCCATCAATGCCGGACTGTCCGAGAACCAAGTGCGCCAGCTCGTGGACGAGCGTGAACGACCAGGCGGGGCGAGCGTCCCTGTCGTTTATGACGACAAACGGCGCCACCTGGTCGGCTATGACGAACCCGCGAAAGATGTCCACGTCCATCGCGGTGTGGTAGCTGCCCAGGTCCCCCTTCAGCAGCACGAACACGCCCCGCTGTCCAGCTCTCTCACGCAGCAGACGAAACGCGGCATCCGCGGTGGACTGACCGTAGTACGCCTCTATGTCGAGATCGAGTAGCTGGCGCAGGCACTGGAGAACGGAGGACAGTCCGTCCGACATCTTCTTGGAGCCGACGAATGGGAGAATCTCAGCCTCGTCTTCGTCCTCCAAGACGGCCCGTACCATGCTCTGTCGGGCGTACAGGTCCCGCAGGAGGGCGTCCACCTGCGCAGCCTGGGACTCGGAATATCCGGCGGGCAACGTGCGGAAGTCGGCGCCGCGGCTACCGGGTCTAGGCGGCCCGGACAGATAGAAGGTCAAAAGCGGGCGGCGGTACTGCTTCGCCATCTTGACGAGCATCGGCCGAGTCGGCGCGGTCTCCCCGGTTTCGAGCGCGGACAGCCGATCAAGGGCCGCCATCCCCCTAGCGTCGCGGATACCGAGCTTCTTGACCGCATCCTCGGGCCCAAGCCCCGCAGTCTCGCGCGCCCACACGAGAATCTCGGGACTGACTTCGATCATCTTTGTAGCCATCGGAGTGCTACCTCGATAGTCCGTACTGAGCGATTATAGTCCGTCCACGCTTCGGCCTGCCAGACCGCGATTCAGGTAGCGGGGGGGGGGGGGGCGCTCGGACGCGGTCGCTCTCACCCCAGCGTGGCGTCCTGGACTTTGCGGAGGTGGCCTACGAAGGTGTCCGGCGGCAGATCGACGTCCGACATTGTCAGCATGGCGTCCGGGGCGACCGGGCGGGTGACCCTGGCCCTGTCCGACAGGCCGATGGGCAGCAGGTCCCTCTCCCGCGCGTACTGCGCCTCGACGAGGGCGCCATAGGCCAAGCTGCCACCCTCCCCATCCAGCACGTCGCCGGGTTTCAGGGCGCGCTTTGCCCTCGCGGCCACCTCGCCGACCATCGACTCCGGGGCGCCCGTCGGCTCGCCGTAGAGGGCCGCTTTGGCGATGGAGATGGGGGCCTCCATTCCCACCAGATGATAGGGGCGGTACATCAGCCCGTACTTGCCGGTCGAGTCCATGGCCACACCGTAGTCCTTCAGGCAGCCCAGAAGGTAAGGGCTGTCGGATGTTATGACGACGTAGACGCCCCAGCGCATCGGGTTCGGCACGTCTGCACCAGTAGCATCGATGCAGCTCACGACCTCAACCACGCCCTTGCGGTGCAGGATTCCGCCGTCCTCGATGGGCCTGAGAAGCTGGGGAATCTCCTCTATGCCAGCTGGAGGCTGGTGCATTCCGGGGACGTCGGGCACCAGGCCGGTCATGTTGGCGACGGCGCACATCTCTACGGCCGACTTGGTGCCGTCCTGGAAGGAGTTGTACATCTGGGGGTTCAGGTCGGACTCGGCGGCCTCTTCGTCCGTGAGCCCATAGCGAGTCAGGGCCTCCTCAGGCCTTCCCCGGCGGAACTCCGGCAGGTAGCGCGTCCCCTTGCCTGCCGCCACGACCTCGAAGCCCGTGCTGACGGCCCAGTCGTACAGCTCATCGATGTTGCCGGGCTGGTCGCCGTAGACGAGGCTGTAAACGACGCCCGCCCTGTCGGCCATCCCCTTCAGCAGGGGGCCCACGAGCACGTCGGCCTCTACGGTGACGTTTACGACGTGCTTCTCGGCCATGATCGCCTGGAACAGGTGCCGCGCACCGGCGTCGGGGTTGCCCGTCGCCTCGACCACGACGTCCACCTCCGCATCGATGGCCGCAGCAGGGTCGTCGGTAACGACGATCTGACCCATGTCGAGCGCGTCGTTCGCCTCGCCGACCTTCGAGGTAATGACGGCTTCATCGGCATCGCGCCCCGAGAGACGTAGGACTTCGAGGGCTCGCTCTACGTCGAGGTCGCAGACGACGGACAGCTCCATGCCCGGCGCGCGCAGGACCTGGGCAGCGACCATCGAACCGAAGCGGCCGCAGCCGATGACGGCCACGCGGAGCGGCATATTCTCTTCGTCGAGCGCCAGCAGTCGTTTGTGCATTTGGGCCAGTTCCTCCGTGGGTCAGCCGTGCGTGTCCGTGAGCATCATACGCCAGGCTCGCGTCCGAGCCTGTCGTAGCCTACCGCGCCACCGCCGTCAGGCGCTCCATGAATGCGCCGATGCCGTCGATGAGCGAGACGAGGGCATCCTCCCAGTCTTCCGGGATGGCGCCGAGATCCAGGCGTATCTGGGAGTGCCCGACCCTGACGCTGCGTCCGAGGGTGCGCTGCAGGGCGCTCCTCGCGCCGCCTGTCTCCTCGCGCAGCTTCAGGACGACGTACTTGTCGTCGCGGTAGACCGACTCGATTCCGGCCCTTTCCGCCTTGAGCCTGAGCCTCGCCACGTACAGCAGGTTCTCGACCTGCCACGGAAGCGGCCCGAACCGGTCGGCCATCTCCTCCTCCATCTCCGACAGGTCGTCGAGGGCCGCGGCCGAGCCTATGCGGCGGTATACGTCCAGCCTGGTCGGCAGGTCCTGGACGTAGTCCGCCGGGATGCTGGCGGGGATGCCGAGCTCGATGGCGGCCCGCGTCTCCACCACGGACGCGGGCTCCGGCGTGACGGCGGGGACTCTGGGACTGTCGGCGCCTCCGCTGCCGTTGGTGGCCATGCGGGCCCGGAGGGACTCGACGGCCTCGGACAGTAGCCTGGTGTACAGGTCGAAGCCAACGGCCGCGATGTGGCCGCTCTGCTGCGAGCCCAGGACATTGCCCGCGCCGCGAATCTCCAGGTCCTTCATGGCAATCTGGAAGCCCGCCCCGAGCTCGGTGGCCGCCAGCATCGTCCTGAGTCTCTTCTCCGCGACCTCCTTGATGCTCCGGTGCGCCGGAATGAGCAGATAGGCATACGCCCGCCTAGCACCCCTGCCGATGCGCCCGCGCAACTGGTACAGCTGGGCCAGCCCGAAGGTGTCCGCGCGATTGACTATGAGGGCGTTCGCGTTGGGAATGTCGAGGCCGGACTCGATGATGGTAGTACAGACGAGCACGTCGGTGCTGCCTTCGGCGAAGTCCAGCATGGCGCGCTCGAGCGCGTGTTCGGGCATCTGCCCGTGGCCCACGCCCACCTCCGCCTCGGGCACGAGCATCCGAATGTATCCCGCCATGTAGTCGATGTTGTAGACGCGGTTGTGTACGAAGAATACCTGGCCCTGGCGGTCGATCTCGCGCCTGATGGCCTCGCGGATCAGCTCGTCGCTGAACTCTGATACGTACGTCTTGATGGGCAGCCGCTCCTCGGGCGGCGTCTCGATCCTGCTCATGTCCCTCACACCCGCGAGGGAGAGGTGCAGGGTGCGGGGGATCGGCGTCGCCGTGAGGGTCAGCACGTCCACCTCGCGGCGCATCTCCTTGAGCCGCTCCTTGTGGGCAACGCCGAACCGCTGCTCCTCGTCGACGATGACGAGTCCGAGATCCTTGAAGGCGACGTCCTTCTGGATGAGGCGGTGCGTGCCGACGCAGATGTCGACCTTGCCGGCCGCCAGTCCTTCGACGACTCGCCGCTGCTCGGCATCGGTGCGGAAGCGGCTGAGAACTTCCACCGAGACAGGGAAGGCCTGCAGGCGCTCGCTGAACGTGGAGTAGTGCTGCTGCGCGAGCACGGTCGTCGGGACGAGCACGGCGACCTGCTTGCCGCCCATCACGGCCTTGAACGCTGCCCTGAGCGCGACCTCCGTCTTGCCGTATCCGACGTCGCCGCAGACCAGCCGGTCCATGGGCACGGGATGCTCCATGTCGGCCTTGACCTGGACGATAGTCTCCTGCTGGTCCCTGGTCTCCTCGTAGGGGAAGGAGCTCTCCAGCTCCGCCTGCCAGGGCGTGTCCGGCGTGTAAGCGTGGCCCTCCGCCAGCTCGCGAGAGGCATAGAGGGACAGCAGCTCAGCCGCCATCTCGCGGGTCGACTGGGCGACGCGCTCCTTGGCCCGCTTCCACTCCTGTGTGCCCAGCCGCGTCAACGACGGCGGCTTC
This sequence comes from Dehalococcoidia bacterium, assembly GCA_965222445.1. Classification (GTDB taxonomy): domain Bacteria; phylum Chloroflexota; class Dehalococcoidia; order Lucifugimonadales; family CAJWER01. The sequence goes on from CBDCTY010000002.1 coordinate 1,093,188, forward strand.
TCCATCGGTGCGACGTAAGGGGTGATGCGGTCGACGTGCTCCATGGGCACGTAGAGCTGGTCTCCCCTGGCATACTCCAGGATCAGGTACTCACGGTCGGCGTCGTCCTGGGATGCCCGTCCCGATCCGACGAACCTGCCTACGCCGTGCTCGACGTGCACCACGTAGTCGCCCGGCGTTAGCTCGGAGAGCATGGCGTCTCGCTTCGCAGCGCGGCGGCGCGAGGTCCTGCGGAGCTTCGTCATGCCGAAGATCTCGGAGTCGCTGAAGACGGCGAGCCTTCGCCCATCGACCGACAGCACGACACCGTCGCTCAGACCGGCCCCCCAGGCCTGGAGCAGCGTGATCGTGCCCGGCTGTGGGACCTCGTCCAGCCGCTCGGCGATGCGGCCTCCGACGCCGAACTCGCCCATGACCTCCTCGATTCTCCGCGAGGCCGACGACACGACCACGACGCGGTTGCCTTCCTGCGCGAGCGACTCCGCCTCCTCGACGAACGACTGGAGATTGCCCAGGAAGTCTGGCGGCGACGAGATGGGCAGCGCGTAGCCGCCGTCGTGGGTCAGCTCCTCGGCGCCCCAAGGCGTGAGGTCCAGGCGTCTGCGGATATGGGCGGCCCGCTCCTCGATCTCGCGGTTGAGGAGGTGGGACGAGGGAAAGCCGTGCGGCAGCTCCCGGCGGCGCTCCTTCACCTGTCGAAGCTGGTGGGTGCGCTCGTCGTTCTCCCAGGCGGCCTCGGCAACCTCGTTGGGCCGGACGGTCACGATCAGGGCATCCTCGGGGAAGTAGTCGAACAGGGAGCCGGTGTTGAAGAACCCGGCGTAGAAGTCGATGTCTTCGGCTTCCATGCCTTCGAGGAGCATGTCTATTTCGCCGGCGATCCGGTCCCGAGCCTCCGCCGTGCAGCCGGACATGTCTATGGCGCCCAGCATCCGGTCGAGCTCCTCGCGGTCGACGAGGCCCGGCAGGGTCTCGCGGGCGGGGATTACGGTCACCGACTCCACCATGTCCGTCGAGCGCTGGGTTTCGGGATCGAACTGGCGGATCGAGTCGATCTCGTCTCCCCACAGCTCCAAGCGGGCGGGCGCTTCGGCGGCGGTAGGGTATATGTCTACGATGCCGCCACGCCGACCGACGAGGCCCGGCACATCTACGGTGGGCTCGACACGGTAGCCCATCCTGCGCCATGAGTCGACCATCTCTTCGAGGTCTATCCTCAGTCCGCGGCTGAGGGTCTGAATGCTGTCTTCGAGTGCGTCGCGGCCGATGGTCTTCTGCGCGACGGCGGTCGCGGACGCAATGACCATGGGACGCGGCGCGTCTTCCTGTGCGAGAGCCCACAGGGTGCGGATGCGGTGCTGTGACGTGTCGACGTCGGGTACGAGGCGCTCAAACGGCAGCGTCTCGGTCTCCGGGAAGTGCAAGACCAGGGACTCGTCACCTGCCCAGAGCAGCGCCTGCTCGTAGAGGCGCCGGGCGTCCTCGGGACGGGGCGCGACGACAAGGATAGGCGCCTCGAAGACCCGGTGAATCTCGGAGAGCGCGAAGGGCGCGGCCTCGGACAGCACCTGCAGTCTGGAGCCGAACCGGCTACGGCCAAGGGCCGATGACAGGCGCAGGAATTCGGGCGAGCCCTCCAGTAGCCCGCCAAGCACACCGAGTGACATTCAGCACCTCAAAGCTAAAGGGCGAGCCCACGGGGGCTCGCCTGTAGAGGATGCTATTTTACCATGCGGTAAGGCTCAGGCGAATATCCCCAGAGGGTTGAGGGAGCGGGGCACGTCCGTGACGTCCATCTCTTCTGTTCGCTTCATGTAGCCGACGACCGCGTAGGTCAGGGGCGTGGCCGCCGCCTCGTAGAGTATCTTGGTAATCCACTGGGCCAGCGCCGCGCTGAGCAGGCCCGCCGCGCCCCAGTCGCCGCCCACGCCAAAAGCAATGTATATGAAGATGAAGGAGTCCAGGCCCTGGCCCACTACGGTGGAGCCTATGGTGCGGACGAACAGCAGCCTGCCCTTCATCTTGTACTTCAGCAGGGCCAACACCGAGGAGTTGGAGAACTCGCCTATCAGGTATGCGATGAAGGAGGCCACCAGGATCCAGGGCACCTGTCCCAGGATGGTGTCGTAGGCGCCCTGGTCTTCCCAGAAGCCGGCGGCTGGAATGATTCCCGCAAGCCAGAGAGCGATGACCACCAGCAGGTTGGCGCCGAACCCCAGCCAAATCACCCCCCGGGCGATGCGGAAGCCGTACACCTCCGTCAGCACGTCTCCGATGATGTAGCTGATGGGGAAGATGATGATCGCCGAGGGCAGGACCACGGATGAGCTGCCCAGGAACTCGAACGGCAGGGTAAGCAGCTGTATGGGCTTCACCGCGATGATGTTGGAGGTAATCAGTACGGCGACGAAGAGGGTCAGTACGATGATGAACGTGCCGGTGAATCTAATACTCACTCACTCGCTCCTTTGCCTTGGTACAGGGAATTCGAGGCTCGGCGGACCCGGGCCGAGCGAACTCATACCAAGTCACCGTGATGCCGCCGTATATGTGCGGCCAGGGAGTGGGTTCCCGCCCCGTATCGAGTACGGGGTAGGCTCTTCGCGGGAATGACGGCTTTACGGCGCGCTCAAAATGAATTGGTATCAGATCAATACTCTTCGCCCTCCAACACGTGAACGTCCCGGAGGTTTCGGTACGCGCCATCGTAGTCCATGCCGTAGCCGACCACGAACACGTCCGGCACGTCAAACCCACGGTAGGCCGCCTGGACCTCATGGGTGCGGCGTGAGGGCTTGTCCAGCAGCGCACACACATCGACCGACGCCGCCCCCAGGTCCGACAGCCTCTGCGCCAACAGAGCGCACGTGGCCCCGGTGTCGACTATGCCCTCCACTATGAGGACTTCCCTGCCCTGGATACGGTCGCGCAGTGGCAGCCAGGTGACCTTGACCTCCCCCGCCTCCATGCCGTCATACCTACGCATCCGCGCCGTCGTCACGTCCACAGGCGTGCTGAACGCCCGCATCAGGTCCGCCAGGAAACACACCGCCCCATCCATCGCGCCCACCAGGACCAGCTCGGACAGGTCGTAGTCCTGGCCTATCCTGGCCGCGATCCGGTCGACAGCACCCGCTATCTCACTCTCCGAGATCAGGACTTCGCCCAGCTCCATGTCGTCCACAGTGTGGACCTACACGTCCACCACCAGGAGCTCGTCGGAGAAGATGAGGTCGCCCTCGTAGCGGCTCTTCACGTCGCCTATGCCTTTCTCCATGACCGGGTGCCGGGTGAGATTTGGGCCCAGATGGGCCAGGACGAGCTTCTTGACTCCGGCTTCCTGGGCCATGCGGGCCGCGCCGAGGGTGCCGCAGACGCCCTTGGACTCGCGGTTCGCCTCCATGGCGTCCTCGTCGTCCCAGCACATGCAGAACATGACGTCGGCGTCCTTGGCGAGATCCACGACGGACTGGCACGGCTCGGTGTCGCCGGTGAAGACGATGCTGCCTTCGGAGCTGTCGATGCGGTAGGCCAGGGAGTCCAGCCATGGCTGGGCGTGCTCGGCGCGCGTCGCGGTCATCTCCCAGTCGTTCCCCGAGAATATCCTGCCGGGCTCGACATCCTTCGCCAGGACCTCGGGCGGCTTGCGGGGAAGGGTGCCGCCGCGGTTCAGGTGGACCTGCTGGCTGGCGGGATGGCTCACGCGCGCCTTCCAGTCGTGGGCGAATACGCCGTCTTCGCCGATGATGCCGTAGGTCAGGTGCTCGGTCAGGGTCGGGCCGAAGACCTGCAGCGTGTTCTCCTTGCCGATGCTCTGGTCCCAGCGGCATAGGAGGAAGCACGGGAAATCGACGTCGTGATCGAAGTGGTGATGGGTGAAGAAGACGTAGTCGACATCGGTGGGCCAGAGGCCGGCCTTCACGAGCTTGTGGGTCGCGGCAGGGCCGCAGTCGACCATGATCTGCTCGCCCCCGACCTCGGCCACGAAAGAGGAGCCGAACCGTTCGGGCGTCGGGGTGGGCGTTCCCGCACCCAGGACGTGTACTCGCGCCATGGCGTCAGACTCCTTCCATCAGCGGGGCGAATTGGGACTCATACGTCGATGGTAAGCAGCTCGTCAGTGAATATGACCTTGCCGTCGTAGATGGCGCTCATGTCGCCGATGCCCTTCTCCATGGCGCCGTGCCGCGACAGGTTCGGCCCGATGTGGACGAGGGCCAACGCGCCGACGCCGGCCTCCTGGGCCATGCGGGCTGCGCCGGTCGTGCCGCACTGCCGGTGCGCCTCGCCGTTGCGGTCCATCGTCTCCTGGTCGTCCCAGCACATGCAGAGCATGATGTCCGCGCCCCTCGCCAGCTCGACGACCGACTCGCAGGGCTGGGTGTCGCCGGTGAAGACCATGCTGCCCTCAGGGCTGTCGACGCGGTACGCGAGTGAGTCGAGGTAGGGCTGGACGTGCTCGGCCTCGGCGGCCGTGACCTCCCAGTCGCCGCCGGAGAAGACCTTGCCGGGCGCGATGTCCTTTGCGAATACGTCCGGGGGCTTCCGGGGCAGCGTGCCCCCGCGGTTGACGTGAAGCTGCTGGCTCGATGGGTTGTTGACGCGGGTCTTCCAGTCATGGGCGAAGAGCCCGCCGTCCTCCCTCAGTATGTCGTCGGTGAACTTCTCCGTGGGCGGCGGACCGAACACCTGGAGCGTGTTCTCCCTGCCGACGCTCTGGTCCCACCGGCAGAGCAGAAAACAGGGGTAGTCTACGTCGTGGTCGAAGTGGTGGTGTGTGAAGAAGAGGTAGTCGATGTCGGTGGGCCATAGCCCGGCCTTGACCATCTTGTGCGTCGTGGCTGGGCCGCAGTCGATCATGATCTTCTCGCCGGCCACTTCGACGACGTAGGACGAGCCGAAGCGGGTCGGCGTGGGTGTGGGCGTGCCTGCGCCAAGCACATGGATTCGGGCCAAGTCGGACCTCCCTGAGGGTATCGGCGCAGTTTATCAGGCGAGGGCCACAGGGCCAAGCGTGACTGTTCAGAATCGATGGGACGACGGTGGTGCTGGCCCCGCCCGGCCCGGTGGGGCGGCGGGGCGGGTTCAGATCCAGATTAGTGTGCGTTTGGGGGGCGGGATGCCTTCTTCGCGCATCCTGTCGGAGGGCCGCTTCATCCAGACGCTCTCGCCTTTGACGGCAGTGCCGGGCGACCGGGAACGGCGGCGTTTGGGGCGGAGTTTTCTTCGGATCGACCTGGGGTATGCCGGGGCGTACTCCCAGATGTACTTGCCGTATGCGTCGACCACCTCTCCGGAGATCCAGTAGCGGACTTCCTCGTCGTCGTCGTTCTTCTTGTCTTCGCCGTGGAAGGCGGCGGCGACCTCGTCGTATGCCTGTACGAACTTGTGGATTGGGTGGGCCGGGTCGCGCTGGGCTTCGGCTATCTTGCGGTCGATGTCGTAGCAGCCGCGCTGGGTGTCCGTGTCGTCTGCGTCGCCCTCATCCCCGCCGTCCTGGATACCGGCCCCGTATCGAGTACGGGGCAGGCTTTTAGCCGGTATGACGGTTGGGTCTGCTTCAGCAGAGGCGGGGCCGGGGATGGGTTCCCGACTGCTCGGGGACGACCCTTCGACTGCGCTCAGGGCAGGCCCTTCGGCGGGGCTCAGGGCAGGCTCAGCGGAGGCGGAGCCGGCCCGGCCTTCTTCACCCTCACCCTTCGGCAGGCTCAGGGCAGGCTCCCAACCCTCTCCCGTCGAGGGAGAGGGGGTTGCGGAGCCGGAGCGGGCGAGCTCGTCGCGGGCTATGTGGCCGAGGAGCTCGTTGGCGGCCTCGACCCTCTGGCGGGGCCTGAAGCCCCGGACTACGCCGTGCATGACGTGGAGCAGGAAGCTGACGACGGTCTTGCCCTGGTCGGTGCTCTCGCGGACGATGCCCGCTACGCGCGGGTCGTCCTTCAGGGAAGGGGCGGCTAGGGCCGATGCCAGGTATTCGAGGGCCTCGTGGCCCGCGCGGGCGCTGTTGGCGCAGTCGGCGTCCGGGGATGGGTTCCCGTGAAGACGGGAACGACGACTCGCCTCCGCGGGAACGACGGTGGCGTCGCGGGTGCGCCGGCGGCGTATGACGTGGTTGCATTCTACGCCGGTCAGCTGGGCTATGTATTCGGAGACGAGCCCGGGGGCGATGGCGTGGACCTGCTCGGCGGCTTCGAGCCTGTGGCAGACTTCGAAGCCTTCGTCGTCGAGCTTGCCGCTGGCGACGTCGAGGTAGAAGCGGACGATGGTGCGCCCGTTGTCGGTCTCCTGCCGGACGATGTCCGCGAGAGAGGGAGGCTCGGTCTGTTTCGCTTTGTTGCGTTGATGGCTCATGCGTTCTACTATGAGGGATTGGATGGGGGTTTGTCAAGGGGCAGTTTTTAGTTTCGAGTTGTTATACCAAGTCACCGTGATGCCGCCGTATATGTGGGGCCAGGGAGTGGGTTCCCGCCCCGTATCGAGTACGGGGCAGGCTCTTCGCGGGAATGACGGCTTTACGGCGCGCTCAAAATAAATTGGTATTAGTTTTGGAGCAGGACCTCGACGCGCTGGATGAGGGTGGCCTCAGGGATGGCGCCGACCCACCGGCTCACGACCACGCCGTCGCGGTCGATGAAGAAGGTCGCGGGCATTCCGATGATGCCGTAGTCGATCGATATGCGTCCGTCGCCGTCCTGGCCGTTGGGGTACGTGACGCCGAACTCTGTCAGGTACGCGCGGGCGTCGTCCTCGGAGTCCTGGGTGTCGACGCCCACGAATGCCACGCCGCGTTCCCGGTAGGCCTGCCACGCGCGTTCCAGGGGAAGGGCCTCTTCCCTGCACGGGGCGCACCACGACGCCCAGAAGTTAACGACCACGGGGCGGCCCTCCAGGTCCGACAGCGAGAGCTCGCCTCCATCGAACAGGGGGACTGTGAAGCCCGGTGCAGGCCCGCCCACCAGGGTGTAGCCGCTCCGGGCGGTTGGCGGCTCCTTGCCGGCGAGCCCCCAGGCCATCAGGGCTATGAAGGCGATCGCCACCCCGCCCAGCAGCGAGAATGCGGCTATTCTCAGGGCGGTCAGGATTCGAGCACGCCTACGAGGGCGGCGGTGACGAGCAGCCGTTGGTCGTAGATGAAGCGCGGGTAGCACGTCACGAGGGTGATGTCGTTCTCTCCCGAGTCCTGCAGGGCGAAGTCGTTCCGGTGGACTATCTCGGTGCGGTAGATCTGATACACGAACTTGAGGTCCTCGGACTCGAGGAATACATAGAAGGGGGATTCCTCGCGGGAAGTGAAGAGCTCGGCAAGCTCCGGCAGCCTGCCGAATACGTTGCCCTCGCCCCTTATTGGGCTTTCGAGGTGGCCAAAATACCAGCCATGTCCACGGTCGCCAGGGAATGCGGTGGTCGGTATGTGGCCGACGACGTGCTTCGGCGTCTCCCATGCCCGGCTGTTGCCATTGTCGATGACCTCCAGCTCCTTTATCTGGGAGTTGATGCCGATTGCTGGGATCCTGATCCTGGTTGCCGGGAGCGCGCTAGCCGTGAGCGTTCCTGTGGTGGGAACCGGCGAGTACTTCAAGGCCTCAGCCTTGGAAGAGTCGATCTGCCTCTGTAGGTACTGTTCGAGGACCGCCGCGTAGTCGGGTGTGGGCGTGGCCGTGGGGGACGACTCCGCGGGCGCAGCAGTAGGGGTCTCCTTGCCCATGATCCCCGCAAAGCCGCTGGGCCCGGTGCGCTGGCCCGAGGCGTCGACGGCAGGCGTAGGGGTAGCTATTGGCGTCGGCCTCGGGACCTCAGGCGTGGGCGTGGGACTTGCCTGGGCGGCTGGCGGTGTGGGCAGGACCTGCCGCCTCGGTTCGGAAGTGGCCGGCGGGCTCGGGCTGGGAGCCGCGACAGCGACAACCACCGGGGAAGGCTGAGTTGAACTTGCGGATACGCTCGGGGCAGGACGCGCCCGTTCGGAGCTGTAGTCGTCTACGGCGGCCTTCGCCCTGATCCCGTACAGGTAGTACCCGCCCACCAGCGCGAGGAGGGCCACTCCGACGACGATGAGGGCAAGACCAACTGGGCGGCGCAGACGGCGCAGGCCCGACGGCGCACCATTGCTCATGTGCGGGGCTTTCTCAGACATTGCCCCTATATTATAGGTTCACGGCCTCGCTCTAGTAAGGGCGCAGGCGGCATGTGTTGGCCAATCCCGGCCTGGTCCCGCATAGGAGGCGGGATTCCTGAGCCAGCAGCCGTAAGGTAATACCAAGTCACCGTGATGCCGCCGTATATGTGCGGCCAGGGAGTGGGTTCCCGCCCCGTATCGAGTACGGGGCAGGCTCTTCGCGGGAATGACGGCTTTACGGCGCGCTCAAAATGAATTGGTATAATACTGCTGTGCCGGGCTATTGTCCGACAGCCACCGCCCTGCCAGTCTCCGAGGACTCTACAGCAGCCTCTATCACGTCCATCACGTGGACGCCGGCCTCTATGGGCACGGGGGCCGGCCTGCCGGCCCTGGCCGCGGCCAGGAACTCGTCGACGAATATCTCGCCGCCGAGACCGCCATAGGCGTCGGAGTCGGGCGGCAGGAAGGACAGTTTCCGCAGGCCGCCCGTCTGCCAGCCGGGGGCCATGCTGAAGAGCTGGTAGTGGCTGTCCTCCATCTGGATGCGGGCGTACCCATCGGTCCCTCTGAAGGCCAGGAAGGAGTCGTAAGATGCGCCGTGGTAGCCGGAGCCGCTGCCAGCAAGATGGTACCCCGCGTGCATGCTGCCGAGCGTGCCGCTCTCAAACCTGAGAGAGAGCATCGCGGTGTCCTCCACCTCTAGCTTCTCCGGGCTCCTGTTGGCGACGAAGGCGGACACCTCGGCAATCCGGTCGTCCATCATGTGGCAGAGCAGGTCGATGTGGTGGCAACCGAGCCAGCCCAGTATGCCGCTGCCCCCCGTGCCCTTCTTGAAAAGCCAGTGATCGGGGTTCCGGTACCTGACCTGGGAGGTCACCATGCGCGCCTCGGCAGCCATGATCCTGCCAACGGCGCCGGTCTGTATGGACCTGCGCGCGTCGGCTATCTTGGGCTGATACCGGTTCTGGAACATGATCGCAGCCGTGACTCCCCTGGCCGCGGCTTTTTCGGCGACGCTCCGCAGGTCCGATGCGTGAAGGGCTCCCGGCTTCTCGAACAGGACCCCCTTACCCGCGTCGACGGCGGCGTTGAGGACATCGGGGCCCAGGTCGTTGCGCACGGATACGATCAGCGCATCCACCTCGTCCCGCGCCACGAGCTCCTGCACGCTGTCGGTCGTCGAGACGACCTTGGTGGAGCCTGCGGACAGGCCGTCCGTATCTTCGCCAGCAACGCCGCACAGGTGGACGGCCTCCACGGAATCCAGCACCTCCAGGGTCCTCATGTGGGAGGGCGAATGGGGGTGCGGGGACGAAACGAATCCAACGACGAATTTCTCGTTTGGCATGTGAGGATGTCTCCTTGTTGTAGGGTCAGGGCAGAACGACACGAAGTCTAGCAAGGGCATCTCCAGGGGTCAACGCGAGTGCCCACACTCGGTTAACATTGGAGACGGCACGACTATGGTAGGGTACGCCATGGAGATTCCCGGCGACTTCGCCCGGCGGATCGAGCGGGCGCACGGAGACGACGGCAAGGACTGGCTGGGCCGACTTCCCGCGCTCATCGATGAGTGTGAGCGCCGGTGGTCGCTGTCGGTCGGCCCTCCGTTCACGCCGTTGAAGTACGGTTACGTTGCGCCTGCACGGGGCCAGGACGGCAGCGGGGTAGTCCTGAAGCTTGCCGTGCCCGGCCACTTTACAGTTGCCGAGATCGACGCGCTGCGGCTGTTCGACGGCGATGGGGCCGCGAGGCTGGTCGACAGCGACGAATGTCTGGGCGCGATGGTCCTCGAACGGCTGGAGCCCCGTGGACTCTTGCTGGAAGTGCAGGACGACCGGGAGGCGACGAGCGTCGCGGCTGGGCTGATGGTCAGGCTCAGGAGACCTGTACCACCCAGACATCGATTCCACGATGTCATGGAGTGGATGCAGGGTCTAGAGCGGCTGCGGTCACTCTTCGATGGCGGGACCGGGCCGTTCCCAGTATCCCTCATCGAGAGGGCCGAGTCGCACCTGGACAATCCCAGCGGCGAGAAAGCGGTCCTGCATGGCGATCTGCACCACTACAACATACTCTCAGCCGAACGCGAATCGTGGCTCTCGATAGACCCCAAGGGCATCGTCTGCGAGCCCGAATACGAGCCGGCGGCCTTCCTTCGCAACAACCTGCTCGACAAGCCGGACCCGCGCAGGGTCCTGTCCATGCGCCTCGACCAGATCGCCGAGGAAGCGGGGCTCGACAGGGAGCGCATGATCGGATGGGGCCTCGCCGACCGCCTACTCTCGGCGTGGTGGTGAGGAGTCGGGCCGCGCCGACGAGGGAGACCTGGCCGTCGCCGGCATGTACCCAAATCCCCCACCTAAATGGCGGCGACGCCCTAATGGCAAGGGGAGGGCTGGTTTGAAACCAGCCCCTACGGGGTGATGGCTGATAGATATGGCGCCGAATGTGGAGGTGGGGAATCTGGGATGTACGCCTACTTGAGCTAGCCGCTCTTAGAAGCATAGCATTGTCTACCAAGACCGCAGTATGATCTACGAATGGGACGAGGCGAAGCGGGAGGCCAATAGGAGCAAGCACGGCATCGACTTCGACGAAGTCAGGAGCTTCGTCTGGGAGACTGCCGAGATCAAGCCGAGCCCTCGCGGCAATGAGATACGATATGCCGCAACTGGCTTCATTTGGACCTCGCCTGTATCGGGTAATATATACTGAACGGGGCGAGAGCATCCGAATCATCAGCGTGCGGAAGGCCCACCTCAAAGAGGTACGCGACTATGATAGACGCAGATGAGTTGACCGGAATGTCATTTGACGAGATAGCCGCGAAGTACGGCGAAGAGGCGGCGATACACGCTGGCATCGCATCGGACCCGGAGTGGGGGCCGGCGGAGCTGGACATGTCAGACGCCCGGCCGGCCGTTGAAGTCGCGCCCCACATTGTCGAACGCTGGCGACGCACCCGTGGCGAACAGACCCCGATGGAAGAGTCCGTCAACGGCCATCCGGATGCGGACATGGAGTCCCGCCGGAAGAACGCGGCCCTGGGGAGAACGTAGACGCCAACACACTTAGTATCTGCAAGGGCCTCCCCAGAAGTATCGGGGAGGCCCTTCTTTTTTTGGGCGCAGGGAAGGAGCAGCCATGAGTGACCAGACTGTCGATCAGGCCTTCGTACGCGAGTCGTGGGAGAATGCCAACCACGCTAGGGACTACGTCGAAGCGGTGACGACCGTGGGGCTGTGGGAATCCGAGCGCCGGTTGATGGACAGGTACGTGGACAGGGACAGCGCTGTACTCGACATAGGCTGCGGGGCCGGTCGCACGACATTCGGCCTGCACGATGCCGGGTACCACAGTGTGACCGGCTACGACCTGTCCAGCACGATGATCGAGGCAGCCCGCCTCATTGCCCGCGAGCGAAGCCTGCCGATCCGGTTCGACATCGGCGATGCGGTATCCCTGCCCTACGCCGATGCCAGCTTCGACGGGGCGTTGTTCTCGTCACAGGGGCTCATGTGCATCCCAGGAGGGCAGCGCAGGCTGAAAGCGCTGCGGGAGGTCCGCCGCGTGCTGAGACCTGGCGGCCACTTCCTTTTCACCACGCACGACCGAGACGACCCCAGGTACGCGATGCTCTGGGACGAGGAGAGGGCAAGGTGGAAGGCGGGTGAGCAGGACCCGCAGCTCATCGAGTTCGGCGACCTGATCATAATCGATTCCCGGAGTCCGACCTACCTCCACTTCCCATCACGTGATGAAGTTGGGAGGCTTGTCGCAGACGCCGACCTGGTACTCGTGGAGGGGAAATTGCGCTCCGGGGTGGCGGTGGACTCCGAGGCTGCCCGAAAGTTCAACTCGGACTGCATGATGTGGGTGGCCCAGCGGCCTGACCACTTCGAGGAGGCGATAGCATGACCCAGGACCTTAACGAGCGAGTCGAGCTCCAGACCGAACGGCTGCTGCTCCGGCCGTTCGATTTTGGCGACGTGGACGACGTGCTGTCCTACGCCTCGGAGCCTGAGTTCGGACGGTACCTTCCGGTTCCCCAGCCGTACACGCGGGACGATGCGGTGGAGTTCGTCGCGCATCGGGTACTTGCCGAGTGGTCCACCCGCCCGCTGTTTGCGATGTTCTTCGAACGGCATGTCGTCGGAGGCGTGGGCCTGCGAGTTTATGCGAGGGACGAGAGGGCTGAACTCGGCTATGCGCTGGCGAAACAGCACTGGGGCAAGGGACTTACCGTCGAGGCAGCACGGGCCGTCATTGACTGGGGGTTCGAGAGATACACACTGCACAAGGTCTACTCGCGCGCAGACCTGAGAAACCGCCAATCTTGGCGCGTCATGGAGAAGCTGGGCATGGCCCGCGAGGGCGTGCTCCGTGGCCACAATAAGTTGCGGGACGAGCACGTGGATGACGTCTACTACGGCGTCCTGCGCGAGGAGTGGGAGCGGGCCGGGTAGCCTACTCGCCTATGGACTCCTCCATGACGCGGAGGGTGTTCTCGCCCAGGATCTTGCGGATGTCCGCGTCGGAGTACCCACGCTTGACGAGCTGGTCGGTGATGAGGGGGACGCGGGTGCAGTCGTCCATGCCGGTCGGCAGGCGGCAGCCGTCGAAGTCGGAGCCGAGTCCCACGTGGTCGATGCCCGCGACCTCCGCCACCCGGTCGATGTGGTCGACTATCTCCGTGTAGTGGGGCCGCTCGAGCTTGTCGACGAGCGCGCTGTACCGAGACGATATCTCCTTGCGGGCCTTCTCGGCGTCCGGCGAGCCGGGCTCGATTCGGGAGTCCAGGTCGGCTATCTCGGCGTCGCGCTGCTCGTTCAGCGCCGTCTCCTCCTCGTTGCGCTGCTGGCCGACGAACGTTACCTCGTAGTTGACGTGTACGACGCCGCCGTTCTCTCCAACGGCCCTGAGCTGGTCGTCACGCATGTTGCGCGGGTTCTGGCATATCTCCCAGCAGGACGAGTGTGAGGCGATGACGGGCTTGGTGACCGTCTCCATCGTGTCCCAGAAGGTCTTGACCGATACGTGGGAGATGTCGACCATCACGCCGACGCGCTCCATCTCTCGGACGACCTCGCGCCCGTAGTCGGTCAGGCCGTCGTGGCGCGGCTCGTCGAGAACGCCGTCGGCCCAGTTGTTGGTGTTGTTGTGGGTGAGCGTCATGTAGCGGATTCCAAGCGTGTGCAGCTCGCGCAGCACGGCGAGGTCGTCCATTATGGCGTGGCCGCCCTCGAGGCAGAGGATCCCCGCCAGCTTGCCCTCGCCCGTGATGCGCCGGACATCCGACGCCGTCCGGGCCTGCTCGATCTGGTCGGGGTAGCGCTCGCAGAGGAGCCTGAAGGCGTCGGTGTAGCGCAGGATGCGCTGCACTGCCATCCCCTCGTCCATGTAGTCGGGGTGGACGTATGCGGCGAAGAACTGGGCGGTCTGGTTGCCAGCCCGCATCCTGGGCAGGTCCATGTGCCCGCGCCCCGTGTCGGTCCCCAGGTCGTCGCCGTCGTCGACGGTGCGCCCCAGGCTGTCCGAGTGGGTGTCTACGATGGTGGACGAGAAGTGCAGGTCCTTGGCGTGGCCGCTGATCATGTCCCCTCCCTGAAGTCGAGCGTGACAGGCCCCGCAGCCGAAGGCGGCAGCCTGAAGCCGCATTATATCCGAGGGGCCGCGCGTTGACACCTCTCTCGCGGCTACACTAGATTAGGCAACGAGCTTGCACACGACAGGAGCTGCTTTGAGCTTGAGAACTAGCGACGAGATCCGCGAGTCATTCCTGAAGTACTTCGAATCCAAGGGGCACCTGCGGGCGGCGAGCTCGTCGCTGATACCCGTCGGCGACCCGACGCTGCTGCTGACCAACGCGGGTATGGTCCAGTTCAAGCCCTACTTTGCGGGCGAGACCGATCCGCCGAGCAAGCGGCTCACGTCCTCTCAGAAGTCGTTCAGGGTCGTGGACATCGAGGAGGTTGGCGACGCCACCCACATCACGATGTTCGAGATGCTGGGCAACTTCAGCATCGGCGACTACTTCAAGGAGGGCGCCGTGGCCTACGCGCTGGAGTGCTTCGAGAGCGTCATGGGTCTGCCCAAGGAGAGGTTCGCGGCGACCGTCCACCACACCGACGACGAGGCGCACGAGATATGGGTGAGGGCCGGGATACCGGCGGAGCGAATATACGGGTTCGGCGACGCCGACAACTGGTGGGGGCCCCCGATCCACGGGAGTGAGGGTCCGTGCGGTCCATGCTCCGAGCTGCACTATGACTTCGGAGACGGGCGGCCCGGCTGCGGCCTCGACGACTGCGGCCCAAACTGCGAGAACTTGAACCCGGAGACCGGAATGGTCTGTCAGCGGTACGTGGAGCTGTGGAACCTGGTCTTCATGCAGTACTACCACCACCCGGACGGAAGTCGTGATCGGCTGCCAGCCACCGGCATCGACACGGGGATGGGGTTCGAGCGGCTGGTCACAGTGCTGCAGGGCGTGGACACGGTGTACGAAACCGACCTGTTCAGGCCGCTAGTCGAGAGGGTGGAGGAGCTCAGCGGCGCCAGGTACCGCTCGGATCCCGAGACCACCTATGCGATCAGCGTGGTCGCCGAGCACGGCAGGAGCGCAGCGTTCCTGCTGGCGGACGGCGTGGTGCCCGGCAACGAGGGACGGGGGTACGTGCTGCGTCGGATCATACGGCGGGCGATCAGGCACGGGAGGCGTCTGGGTCTCGAGGACCCGTTTCTGGGCGAGATTGCCGTCGTGGTGACCGACCGGATGGGCGCCGTCTACCCGGAGCTGCGCAACAACCGGGAGTTCGTCCTCACGTCGCTAAGGCTGGAGGAGGAGAAGTTCCAGCAGGCGTACGAGAACGGCTACGCCGCGCTGTCGGAGGCCCTGAAGTCAGGCGACCTGGGTGGCGGGACGGTGTTCCGCCTCTGGGACACCTATGGGTTCCCCGTCGAGATGACCCAGGAGATCGCCGACGAGGCGGGGGTGGACGTCGACATGGAGGGCTTTGAGCGGGAGATGGCCGCGCAGCGCGAGCGCGCCCGCGCATCCGCGCAGTTCGGCGCCGACCGGGTGAAGATCCGCCTCTACGAGAGCCTCGGAATCGGCGGCACGAGGTTTCTCGGCTACCAGCAGGTCAGGGCGGACAGCGTCGTCGTGGGGATGGTCTCCGGCGACGGTGTCGTGTCCGAGGCGACCGAGGGCGACGAGGTGGAGCTGGCCATCATGGAGACGCCGTTCTACCCGGAGGGCGGCGGCCAGGTGGGCGACGCCGGCGAAATCGTGGCCCCGGACGGCAGGATCGCGGTCACGGACACACAGACGGTCATGCCTGGGCTGATCATGCACTTCGGCAGGGTAGTCGAGGGCAATGTGTCGCTGGGGGACAGCGTAGACGCGGTCGTCGACCCCATCCGGCGCGAGGACACGGCGCGGAACCACACGGCGACCCACATGCTGCACGCGGCCCTCCGCCAGGTGCTGGGCAGTCACGTTCGCCAGGCGGGATCGCTGGTGGCCCCCGACCGGCTGCGGTTCGACTTCAGCCACGTGACGGCGATGACGCCGGGCGAGATCGACGACGTGCAGCTCCTCGTCAACGAGAAGATCCGCGAGAACGTGGGCGTCCGCAAGAGCGAAGACCGGTACGCCAGGGCCATCGAGCGAGGGGCGCTGGCCTTCTTCGGCGACAAGTACGAGGACACCGTGCGGCTGGTCGAGATAGCCAACGGCGATACCTTCAGCTTCGAGGTGTGCGGGGGCACCCACGTACACCACACGGGCGAGCTCGGTGCGGTCTACGTGCTGGGCGAGTCCAGCATCGGCACTGGCATGAGGCGCATCGAGGCGGTGAGCGGTCGGGGCGCGGAGAGGGTCGTGCGCGACCGCTTCCGGGCGCAAAACGCCGTGGCCTCCAGGCTCAGCACTACCCCCATGGAGACCGATGAGCGGGTCGGCTCGCTGCTGGAAGAGATGGAGTCGCTGCGGCGCGAGAACGAGGCTCTCGAGAGGAGGCTCGCCCTCCAGGCCGCCGAGGCGATGCTGGATGCTGCGGAGGTCGTGGACGGCGTCACCGTGCTCGCCCACCGGGTGAACGCGGCGGGCGCGGACGCCATGCGTGAGATGGGGGACTGGCTCAGGAGCAAGATGGGCAGCGGCATCGTCGCGCTGGGCACGGTGGTGAACGACAGGCCGCAGATGGTGGTCATGGTAACGCCCGACCTGGTGGAGCGCGGGTTCGACGCGGTCGCAATAGCCAGGGGAGCGGCGAAGGCCATCGGGGGAGGGGGCGGCGGCAGGCCCGATGTAGCGCAGGCGGGCGGCAGGAGGGCCGACGGGCTCGATGCGGCGCTGAGATCGGTAGCCGACCTGGTGCGCGGCGGGTCCGGCTGACCGTGCGGGTCCTCGGCATCGATCACGGGGAGCGCCGCATCGGGGCCGCCCTGAGCGACGCGCTGGGCATCGCGGCCTCGCCGCTGACGGTCATCGAGCACACGTCCGACGAGGGAGACTTGGACGCCGTGGCCGCCCTGGTAAGAGAGCGGGGGGTCGAGGCCGTGGTGGTGGGCGTACCAATATCCCTGGACGGCTCGATCGGGCCGCAGGCCAAGCGCGCCGCGTACTTCGCGCGACTGCTGTCGGGACGCCTGGGCATGCCCGTGGACATGGTGGACGAGCGCCTGTCGACGCGCGAGGCCGAGCGCAGGCTCATGGAGGGCGGCAGGAGACGCTCCAGGCGGCGCGAGGGCGTCGACGCCGCGGCAGCCGCGGTCATTCTGCAGGCCTACCTCGACTCGAGGCCGCGCGGCTGACCCGCACCGCCTATTCGAGCACGCGCAGCGTGGACGGTACGTCCATCCGCCGCAGCTTGCGCACGGTGAGCGCCGGGGCCAGGGCGACGACGACGATACCGGCGGCCAGGACAGCCGCCATCTGCGGCACGTCTACAGACAGGTTCACCCCCAAGTCAGGGTAACTGGCGGGAATGATCTCTCGGATGAACCAGAGCAACATCCCGTAGCCGAGGACGACGCCCAGCAGTGTGGCCACCGCGCCCAGGACGGCCCCCTCGACGGCCAGGATGCCGAGCACCCTGCGCACGGGCACGCCGTAGGCGAACATGGTCGCATGGTCCCGCGCCCGCTCGTCGGTGTTGATGTTCGCGGTGTTGAAGGCGATCAGCAGTGCGAGGCCCAGCACGAACATCTGCATCACGACGAAGATGCTCGTGAACTCCTCGAACACGTCCTGTGCCGCCTGGGAGCTCTCGGCTATGCCCAGCACGGTGGCTACTCCCGGCGTGCCGAAAAGGGCGCGCTTGGCATCGCTCAGGGTCTGACCGGAGGCCGGCGCGCCGGTGACGACGTTCGCCAGGCCTTCGAGCCCGGCCTGACCCGCATGGCGGATGTCCATGTAGGCGCTGAAGCGGATCGGGTGAGGATGGACCGCGATCACAGGTATTGAGCTTGCGCTCAGGGTGAAGGAGGCGGGGCCGGTGCGCACGGGAAGCGTCAGGGTGACGCTGTCCCCCACGCCTACGCCCAGGTCTTCGGCAGCCTTGCGGGCGAGGACGATGCCGGGGTCCACGGTGGACAGGTCTCCCTCCACAGCAGTCGGACGCCAGGCGCCGCCCGCCAGGTCTACGTACTGGACGAGGACGGTGAGGGACTCGCCGGCGCCCCGTACGCTCCCTCCAAGGACGACCCCGGGTTCGGCTACGCCGAGCGCGCCTCCGTTCACTATGCCGTCCACCTCGGGCGAATCGACCGCGTAGAAGGAGTCGAGCCGTACCACCAGCCGGTCGGGCACGCCCTTCAGCAGCTCCTCGTCGCCCTGCGCGAGGGTAGAGAGGATCGAGTCCGTCATGCCGACCACGCTCACTAGGATTGCCAGCACGGCGGTGAGAGCGAACAGGGTCAGGATTGTTCGGCGGGGCGCCCTCAGCAGGTTACGGAAGGGCATGCGCCCCAGGCTGCTCCCAGGGAGCGGCAGGCGGCTGATTGTCGGAGCAAGCCCGCCGCCACGCGCGGCCAGGTGTCCGGTCCTGATGGCGTCCACGGGCTGGACGCGGATTGCGCGGAAGACCGGCCACATCACCGCGACTATCGGCAGCAGGAAGCCGATGGCTGCAACGCCCGCGAAGATGCCCGTCTGGAATGGCGTGATGAAGACGGGAAGCGGCACGAAGCTCTCGAGCACGTCCTGCATAAGCTTGGCAATCAGCAGCCCCATGCCGATACCGAACACTACGCCCAGCACGGCTATCTGCAGCCCGACCAGCAGCGGCCGCACGGCTATCGCGGCGGGGTTCACGCCGAGAGCCATGGACGTGCCTATTTCGCGCCGCTGTGTCTCCACCATGCGCGCGGCGAAGTTCAGGGACGCGAACGCCGCGCCCGCGAATAGAATCAGCGCGAATACGTTGTAGAACTGCTGGTCGCCCTCGGGGTCGCGGGTGAGGGCGAGGTACGAGGCGTCGTCCTCCGTGCGCATGAGGTCTAGGCCCGTTTCGGGGTGCCGGGCCGCCGTTTCGGCCACTAGCGCCGCCTCCACGGCGTCCAGGTCGGCGCCTGGCTCGACGGTCAGCACCAGGTCGTTGATCAGCCCCTCCCTGCCTGACAGCTCCTGGGCGGTCTCGAGGGAAGTGAACAGGACGGCCAGGTTCGCCTGACCGAAGAAGCCGCCCTCCTCGACTATCAGGAAGTATTCGGGGGACACGGCGTGACCGACATATTGGGCGGAGACGCCGCCCCCGATCTGCAGCTCGCCCTCGTCCGGCAGGCCGTAGTAGACGCCGAAGTTGCGCTCGACCAGGACGACCGGCTCCCCGATCTCCCCCTCATCGATCTCCCGCCCCACCAGGGTCTCGACGCCGTTGACGCTGGGACCGCCGTCCGACAAGTCGACACCGACGATCCTGCCGCGAACGAAGAAGGGGCCGTCGCCGGCGTCCACCTCGACCTGGGTCTGCGAGATGAGCCGCTCCTCGGCGGCCTCCACACCGTCGATACCCTCCGCGATGGCCGCCAGGGCGCCCTGCGGGAGGAAGCCGTCCCCGCTGGGACGTGCGCGTATGTCGTACATGTTCGTCAGCGCGAGGCTCGCGTCGTTGGAGGCGAAGCGCCACTGGGTCACGCTGCTCAGGCCGGCGTACATACCTGTGCCGATGGCGATCATGAGGGCGATGCCCGCCACCTGGACCCATCGGCCCCTCGCGTCCCTCAATGCCCAACGAAGCCTCAGGGCCAACATTTTTCGCCCTCCTACCAGCGCAATTCCGAGAGGGGGGTCTTGCCGCCCTCCGGCGGGCCGTCGCTGACGATGTGCCCGCTACTCATCTCGACGACCCTGTCGGCGATGCGCGATATCTCCCGGTTGTGGGTAACGACCAGGACGGCGCGGTCGGCGGAGGCCTGCTCGATCAGCAGCTCCAGTATCTGCGCCCCCGTCCTGAAGTCGAGCTCACCGGTCGGCTCGTCGGCCAGCAGGACTGGGTTTCCGGTTGCCAGGGCCCGGGCTATGGCTACGCGCTGCTGCTCTCCGCCTGACAGCTCGTGGGGGAAGTGGTCCGTCCGATGGCCGAGCCCCACGGACTCCAGCACCGACTCTGGGGCCGCGCTGCCCCGCTTGCCGGCCACGTCCATGCCGAACTCGACGTTCTCCAAGGCGGTCAGGCCGGGGAACAGGTTGAAGCTCTGGAATATGAAGCTCACGGTCTGGCGTCTGAGGGCGAAGAGCTCAGAGCGGGAGGCGGTGGTGATGTCGCGCCCGCCGACCGAGACGCTGCCCGAGGTGGGCGTGTCGAGGGCGCCGATGATGTTCAGCAGCGTCGTCTTGCCGCTCCCCGACGGACCGAGGACGACGACGAATTCGCCGTCCGACACGTGGAGGTCCACGCCGTCCAGCGCCCGCACCTCGACGGGGCCGATCTGGTAGTGCTTCGAGATTCCAACCAGGTCTATCAATCCTCGATGCCTCCTGTCCGGGGGCAGGCTCGAACAGCCGGCCATCGCCTAGCCGCGCCCATGATATACTAGCAGACCGAACCCCCAAGAAAACCACCTCCGTCATTCCCGCGAACGCGGGAATCCATCCCCGGCAAGGTGCATCGTCATGACCCCGGAAACAGTCCGCCACGCCGCCCGTCAGGCGGTGTACCTGGGAACCTTGGGGCCGCCATGAAGCAGATCGCGATCTTTGGATATCCCCTCTCCCACTCGATATCCCCGGCGTTCCAGCAGGCCGCGCTCGACAGCCTGTCCATAAGCGCCTGCTACTCGGCAAGACCGACGACGCCCGACGGGCTGGCCTCCGAGGTGGAGAAGCTGCGGGCCGACAACCATCTCGGCGCCAATGTCACGATACCCCACAAGGAGCGCGTACGCTCCTATCTCGACGGCCAGGACCGGTGGGCCGAAACGGTCGGCGCCGTCAACACGATCGTTAAAGAGGATGGCCGGCTGCTGGGCCGCAACACGGACGGGTACGGCTTCCTGAAGAGCCTGGAGGACCGAGCCGGCTTCGATCCCGAAGGCAAGTCCGTGCTGGTCCTGGGCGCAGGGGGGGCGGCTCGCGCGGCCGCATTCGCGCTGGCGGAACGGGGCGCAGGCACGCTGCTCATCGCGAACCGGACCGTCGAGCGGGGGAACGCCCTGGCAGGGGACGTTCAGAGCCGGTGGATGGACGCGTACTCGATCCCCCTGGGCGCTGTCCCCCCCGTCGCACTACGAGGCCAACCGCTCACCGGACAAGCGACAATCAGCCGGGCGTCTCTGAGCGTCGGAACTGTCAGCAGCGGCGAGGCCCGGGAGGCGGCCGGCCGGGTCGACCTGATAGTCAACGCCACGTCGATGGGCATGGAGCCCGGGCCGAGCGCGGGGCTGTCGCCCCTGGAGAGCCGCGACATCAACCCCGGCGCCCTCGTGTACGACATGGTCTATACGCCGCAGCAGACGCCGCTGATGGAGGCGGCGCGGAGGGCCGGGGCGAGGGTCCTCGGCGGTCTCTGGATGCTGGTGTACCAGGGCGCGGCGTCCTTCGAGATGTGGACGGCGCGGGAGGCCCCGGTCGACCTGATGTACGAGGCCGGGCTCCGGGCGCTGGGCGGCGAGCCGTGACCGGGGCCAACATCTTCGTCACCGGCTTCTCGGGCGCCGGCAAGACGACCGTCGGGCGCAGGGCGGCCGACCTGCTCGGCTGGCGCTACGTCGACATGGACGACGAGATAGAGGCCGCGGCCGGGCGGCCTATCCCGGAGATATTCGAGGTGGAGGGCGAGTCCGCGTTCCGCCGGTACGAGACGGATGTCCTGGCGAGGCTCTGCGAAGGCAGCCGGCAGGTCGTGTCCACCGGTGGCGGCGTCCCCGTTGCGCAGGCCAACCGCGCGCTCATGGCCGCAGGCGGCGTGGTGGTGTGCCTCGAGGCGAGCCCGGAGACGATATACGACCGCCTGTCGGCTGATAGGGACAGGCCGGCCGGCCCGGTCGTCAGGCCCATGCTGGCGGGGGCGGACCCGCTGCGGCGTATCAGGGAGCTGAAGGCCGAGCGGCAGCCGAGCTACTCCCTGGCGGACTGGACGGTGCAGACCGACCGGCTCTCGCCCGAGCAGGCCGCGTCGGAGATCGTCCGGGCCTGGGGAATCCTGACGGCCATGGACGCCGGGACACCGGACGAAGACCTCGCGGCCGTCGTCCGGACGTCGGCGGGCGACTACCCTGTATGGGTCGGGTGGGGGCTGCTGGACGACATCGGAGAGAAGGCCGTGGCCGCGGCATCGCCCGGCGCCGCATACGTCGTGACGGACGAAGGGGCCTACCTGCACGGACGCCGGGCGCAGGCCTCGCTGGAGGCCGCCGGTGTGCCGTGTCACATCTTCGCACTCCAGCAGGGCGAGGCCGGCAAGACGCTCGACGGCGCGGCCCGCATCTACGAGTGGCTGGCGTCCCTGAAGGCCGAGCGCGGCCATCTGGTGGCGGCGGTAGGGGGCGGGGTCGTCGGCGACATGGCGGGGTTCGCGGCGGCGACCTACCTGCGGGGCATGCCCTTCGCGCAGGTCCCGACCACGATGCTCGCCATGATGGACGCGGCCGTGGGGGGGAAGACGGGCGTCGACCTGCCGTACGGCAAGAACCTCGTGGGGGCTTTCCACCAGCCCAGGCTCGTCCTCGCCGACGTGGCCGTGCTGGAGACGCTGCCGGGGCGCGAGCTCAACTCCGGCTGGACCGAGGCTATCAAGCATGGGCTGATACTGGACTCGGGGCTGTTCGAGGACTTCGAAAGACACGGCGAGGCTGTCCGCTCCCTGGACCCCGCCATGACCATCGACATCGTGAAGCGAAGCGTTGCAGTCAAGGCCGACGTGGTAACGAGGGACGAGAATGAGAGACTGGGGCTGCGGGTGCTGCTCAACTACGGGCACACGGTGGGGCACGCCATCGAGGCCGCCACCGGCTATACAAGATACCTGCACGGCGAGGCGGTGAGCATCGGGATGACGGCCGCCGCGAGAATAGGCACGGAGCTGGGCATGATGTCGGACGGCGAGGCGGACCGGCAGCGCCGCGTGCTCGAGGCCTTCAGGCTGCCCGTGTCGCTGGACGGCGTGGACACCGGTGCGCTCAAGGAGGCGATGACCCTGGACAAGAAGACCGTGGGCGGAGCCATACGGTGGGTGCTGCTGGACGGCATCGGGCGGGCCGTCACGCGCGGCGACGTGCCGGAAGCCGTGGTGGACATGGCGCTGGAGTCGCTGGGCGGGAGGAGCTGACCTGCCCCCGGAGTGGGTCTACCTTTTCCTGATCGGCGCCGGCACCGGCGTATTCGGGGCCATGGTCGGCACCGGGGGCGGCGTCGTCCTCGTGCCGGTGCTGCTGCTCTTCTTCGGCATGGACCCGGTAATGGTGGCTGGGACATCCCTGGCCCTCGTGGCGCTCACCAGCACTTCCAGCGCCCTAATGTACCTCCGGCACAACTTGGTGGACAGGCGCAGCGGGCTCATCTTCATGGCCGCCGCCCTACCAGGGTCCCTAGCAGCCCCCTTCGCAGTGGAGAAGGTGGGGGGCGACGCGTTCCGCGTGATGTTCGGAGCGATAATCGCCGGGCTCGCGGTCTACCTGCTGTACAGGTCCTCAAGGCCGGGCACGGTGTCGTCGGACATCAGCAGCAGGTTCAAGCCCACGGTGCGGAGCCGCCGCATCCACGCCGACGGGGTGACCTGCGAGTACCGGTTCAACGAGGGACTCGCCGCCCTGTTCAACTTCTTCATGGGGTTCGTGTCCGCGTTCTTCGGCGCCGGAGGCGGGTTTCTCAGGACGCCAGTCCTCGTGACGCTGTTCGGGTTTCCGGTGCGTATCGCAGCCGCGACATCCCTCTTCGCCATGTCGGTGTACGCCACGGCGGGCGCCGGGGTCCATGCGTACCTCGGCCACGTGGAGTGGCTGCCGACCTTCGCGGCCATCGCACCGGGGCTGCTCATCGGAAGCCCGACGGGCGTCTGGCTTGCCAGGAAGACCAAGGGCGTATGGATAGTCGCCATGCTGGCGGCGCTCCTGTTCGTGATGGGGGTCCGCCTGATCTGGCAGGGGTTGGCGTGAGCGAACTCTGCCCGCCCCTCTTCACCCTTGAGGCCGTGTCGGGGGCCGCGCGCGGGGGCTTGCTGGACACACCCCACGGGAGGGTAAGTACGCCCGCGTTCATGCCGGTGGCGACCCAGGGCTCCGTAAAGGCGCTGGACTCCGCGGACCTCGTTCGCATCCGCGCGGGAATCGTCCTGGCGAACACCTACCACCTGTACCTGCGTCCAGGCGTGGAGGTGATAAGGGGCTTCGGAGGGCTCCACCGCTTCATGGCGTGGGACGGGCCTATTCTCACCGATTCGGGCGGCTTCCAGGGATTCAGCCTGGAGCACCTGCGCAAGCTGGACGAGGGGGGAATACTCTTCAAGTCCCACCTGGACGGCAGCCCACACCGGTTCACGCCCGAGGCCGTCGTGGAGCACCAGGAGGGGCTGGGCGCCGACATCATCATGCCCCTGGACGTGTGCGAGCCCGCGGGCGCGGAGAGGGACGCGGTCGAGGGGTCGGTCCGGAGGACGCTGCGATGGGCCCGGCGCTCGCTGGCCGCACGCGGCGGCAGCGGCCAGGCACTGTTCGGGATCGTCCAGGGCGGCGTATTCGGCGAACTTCGACGGCTGTCGGCGGCGGAGACCGTTGCGATGGACTTCCCAGGCTACGCCATCGGCGGGCTCAGCGTCGGCGAGCCGAAGTCGGAGATGTACGACACAGTCGAGCTCACGGCCGGACTGCTTCCCGCGGACAGGCCGCGGTACCTGATGGGCGTCGGCTCGCCCGAGGACCTGGTGGAGTGCGTCGCCCGGGGCATCGACATGTTCGACTGCGTGCTGCCTACGCGGATCGCCAGGAGCGGAGCCCTCTTCAGCAGGGAAGGGCGCGTGAACGTCGACACGGCGCCCTTCCGCACCAGGGACGGCCCCGTGGACGAGGGCTGCGACTGCTACACCTGCGAGACGTTCCCCGCGGCCTATCTCTGCCACCTCTTCCGTGCCAAGGAGCTGCTGGCCTACAGGCTGGCGACGATCCACAACCTCAGGTTCGTGCTCCGCCTGATGGAGCAGATGCGCGAGGCCATAGTCGCGGACCGCTTCGAGTTGTTTCGGCGCGACTTCGCCGACAGGTTCACCCCGCCCGACGAGCGGACCCGGCGCGACCAGAAGCGAAAGTGGCTGAGGGCGATGGCGAGGTCGCGCGCAAGTGCCGGGGACTCGGCGTCCGAAGGGTCGGCCCGCTAAGAGACTACCTCAAGACATATCTGCAGTGGTGGAGGAGTCCCCTTCGACAGGCTCCCTTCGGCAAGCTCAGGGCGAACGATCTTTGGATAGCCCGCTCGTGCTGAGCCTGTCGAAGCATCTCTTGAGATAGTCCTAAGCCGTCTCAAATTCCCGGCCCCTGAGGAGACCCCTGCATGACTGGTCACCCAACATGTCATTCCGACCGGAGGGAGGAATCTAATACCAAGTCACCGTGATGCCGCCGTATACGTGCGGCCAGGGAGTGGGTTCCCGCCTTCGCGGGAATGACGGCTTTACGGCGCGCTCAAAATAAATTGGTATAAGGCGTTCTGCCGGGGTCGTCGCGCCGGTTCAGATGTCATTGGTGACATGGATTTGAGATTCCTCACTACGCTTCGCTACGTTCGGAATGACATGTATGGGGTTATGCGAACGTCTCCTGAGTGAGGACAGCAGTGGGCCTCCAAGCGTTGGAACCCGGATGCCTGCTATCATGCGGCCATGGTGAGCTCGGTATTGGCAGTGAGGGAGGCCGCCGGCTCAGGGTACAGGCCCGTCGGCGAGCACGCCGTGGCCAGGCTGTGGAGCAGGGCACACATGCTGCCCCACGGGCTGAAGACGGAGCAGGGTACGCCCTTCCGCGTGGTCTATCCCGGCAGGCCGGGCGGTCCGGCCGGCCCCGATTTCGTCGACAGCATCATCGAAACGCCGGGAGGCGAGCGGATCACCGGGGACGTCGAGCTCCACGTCGACGCGCCGGACTGGTACCGGCACGGGCACCACGACGACCCCGCCTACAACGGCGTCATCCTGCACGTCGTCATGCGAACGGTGGGACGTAAGGCGTCGACGCACCAGTCGGGCACGACCGTGCCCGTCGTCGAGCTGTCGGGGACGCCGGACGCCTCCCAGGGCGGTGCGGACCTGCTGCTGGCGAGCCTTAGGGCGGCAAGCAACACAGAGGTCGAAGAGCGGCTGGACCGGGCCGGCGAGATGAGGTTCCTGGCCAAGTCCGGCGGCTATGCGATGGAGCTCCGGGAGGGAGAGGCGGACCAGGTCATGTACACCGCGCTGCTGGAGGGCCTGGGCTACGCGGCCAACCGCCGCCCTTTCAGGCTCCTCGCCGGGGCCGTCCCATACTCGTGCATCGCCGACCTGCGCAGCGAGCCGGCCGCTACGCGGCTGCTCGCGGTCAAGGCCCTGCTGCTGCATGGCGCAGGGCTGCTGGACAGGGCGCCTCCGGAAGACCGCCCGGCGATTTCGGCCCTGCTGGGCCGCCTGCCCCGACGCCGGCCCATACCGCGGGGCGAGTGGACCACCTCGGGCGTGAGGCCCTCGAACCACCCCGCGAGGCGTGTCCTCGGAGCCGCCTGCATCGCGGACCGGCTCCTGGTCGGGGGGCCGGCGGAGTCGATAGCCGACCTGGTGCGCCGGGCCGACGCCAGGGGCCTGGCGGCCATGCTGTCGGCAAGGCCCTTCGTTGGAGCGGGGCGGGCCCGCGAGCTCGCCGCGAACGCCGCGCTCCCCTTCGCCCACGCCCTCGGCAACGTTAAGGGCGACGGAGAGTTGGGAACGGCAGGCCTGGAGATGTACGGGCGGCTGCCCGCCCTGCAGGAGAACTCCGTCACGCGGGAGATGCGCCGCATACTCGCCGAGGCAGGCAAGAGCATCGGCCCCGGCGGGGCCAGGCGCCAGCAGGGCCTGATTCACCTCTACAAAGGCATGACGAGGCGCGCCGTGCCTCTTTCGTGATTGCCGCTGCCCCCGGCCCTCTAGGGGCCAGCGGCCTGGTTGAGCAGCCTCTGCACCGCGTCCACGCCGGCCGCGTTGCCGGCCTCCCTGTACAGCTTCAGGGCCTCCTCCAGGTCTTCGATTTCGAGCCGGGTGTTTCCGAGCTTCCTGTTCAGGGCCGCCCTGTTGAGGTACGGCGTCGGGGAGGTCTTCTTGAGCTCGATGGACTTGTCGAAGTTCTCGAGCGCCAGGTCGTACTGCTCCTCGTGGTAGTACGCGACGCCGCGGTAGTTGTACGCGATCGCCAGGTCCGGCAGTACCCTCAGCACGATGTCGAAGGACGATATGGCCTCCTCGTACTGGGCCGCGTTGAGGAGCTGCACCGCCCGCGTGTAGCGGAAGAGCATGTCGGGCGGCTCGGCCGTGGGCTCCGGCGTGGGTGTCGGCTCGGGTGTCGGCGTCGGCTCGGGAGTGGGAGTCGGCGCCGGCGTCGCCGTTGGCTCAGGAGTGGGCGCGGGCGTAGGTTCGGGCGGCTGGGAGCATGCCAGCATGAGCATGGCAGCCAAAGCAAGCGCCGTGATGGCCCAGGCTCGCTTCATCGTGCTGTCTCCAATGGGCGTGGTGGGACTTCCTAGCGTAGACGCGGTTGAGTAGGATAGCATAGTGACCTCTTTTCAATAATACGCTCGTGAGGCCGCAAAGGTTGGCACGGGCGGCTGGACCGAGCGACCGGACTGGGGCCGGGAGGCCGGTCCTCAGGAGAACGGCGTGATCAGAGAGCTCGACGGCAAGAAGCCGAGAATAGACCCGACGGCCTTCGTCAGCGAGGCGGCCTACGTGGTCGGCGACGTGGAGATAGGCGCAGGGTCCAGCATATGGCCCGGGACGGTGATCCGGGCCGACGCCGGGAGCATCGTCATAGGCAGCAACACCTGCATCCAGGACGGCTCCGTCGTACACGGGGACGACGACGTAGTCATAGGCAACAACGTCGTCATCGGCCACAAGGTGCTGTGCCACGCCAGGACGGTCGGCGACTGGTCGCTAATCGGCAACGGCGCTACCGTCAACGACGGCGCGGACATCGGCGAGGGGAGCCTCGTCGCCTCTGGTGCCGTCGTGATCGAGAGGATGTCGATCCCGGCCGGCTCCATGGTGGTAGGGATTCCGGCCCGCGTCAGGGGGAGCGTGCAGGAGAGGCACACCGAGCTGATCCGGCTGACCGTGGAGGAGTACATCCACAAAGGCGAGCTCTACCGGTCACAGGGCGGCCTGTAGCCCGACGACCTTCAGCCGCTCACATCCTCTCGGGAGCCGCCATCCCCATCAGTGCCAGGCAGCGCGCGAAGACGACCCGCACGGCGTCCACCAGCTTCAGCCTAGCCATCGTAATGCCCATATCCGCCGGGTCCTGGGACACCACCCTGCACTGCTGGTAGAAGGGGTGGAAGGCCTTGGCGAGATCGAGGGCGTAGTGGGGCAGCCCCTGCGGCTCCAGGTTCTCGGCGGCCATCGCCACGACCTCCGGCAGCTGCGTCATCTTGCGGACCAACGCCAGCTCGGCCTCGTGGGTAAGCAGGGAAACGTCGCCGCCTTCGAAGTCGATCCCGCGCTCCCGCGCCTCCCTGAAGATGCCGGCGATGCGAGCGTGGGCGTACTGTATGTAGAAGACCGGGTTCTCCTCCGACTCCCGGATCGCCAGGTCCAGATCGAGCTCCATCTGCGACCCCGGCGCCTTGGACAGGAAGAAGAAGCGGCAGGCGTCCGGCCCTATCTCGTCGACCAGCTCCTTCAGTGTCACGATGTTCCCGGTGCGCTTTGAGAGGCGGACGGTCGCCCCGCCCCGCTTCAGCGTTACGAGCTGGTATATCAGCAGTTCGAGGCGGTCCCGGTCGATGCCCAGGGCGGACGTGAACGCCTTCATGAAGCTGACGTGCCCCTGGTGGTCCGCGCCGAGCACGTCTATCACGCGGTCGAAGCCGCGCTCCACGAACTTGTTGTAGTGGTAGGCTACGTCCGTCGCGAAGTAGGTGGGCGCCCCCGTGCTCCTCACGATGACCTTGTCCTCGTCGTCCCCCAGCGCCGACGACCTGAACCATGTCGCGCCGTCCCTGGCGACCAGGTGGCCCCCGTCGCGCAGCATCTCCACGACGCGGTCATACTGGCCGCCCGCGAAGAGGCTGCGCTCGCTGAACCAGGCGTCGTACTCGACGTTGAGCGAGCGCATGTCGCGCCTGATCTCTTCGATCATCCGGCGCAGCCCGATCTGGCCGATCTCCGCAGCCGCGCGATCGGGGTCAATGCCGACGAACCTGTCCGAGACGTCCTCCCTGATCTGCTCCGCGAGGTCGATCATGTACGACCCCTCGTAGCCGTCCGGCGGGACTTCGGACGCCTGACCGAAGAGCTGCAGGTAGCGGGCCAGCAGGCTCCTGTTGAAGGCGTCCATCTGGCTGCCCGCGTCATTGACGTAGTACTCACGCTGGACGTCGTAGCCCGCCGCCGAGAGGACGTTCGCGAGGGTGCTCCCCACCACCGCGCCCCGGGCGTGACCCGCATGGACCGGGCCGGTCGGGTTAACGCTGACGAACTCGACCTGCACCCGCGCGCCCGCCCCGGCGTCGACCGTGCCGAAGGAGTCGCCCGAGTCGCGTATGGGGTCGACCTGGGACGCGAGCCACCCGGGGCTGAGGGCGAAGTTCACGAAGCCCGGCGGCGCGGTCCAGACCCTGGATACCGGACCGCCTGGCGGCACCCGCTCGGCGATACGCTCCCCGATGGCCATGGGGCTCATGCGCATCTGGCGGGCCAGCCTGAGCGGGAGGCTCGACGCGAAGTCCCCGTGCTCCGCCTTCTGAGGCCGCTCGACCGCTGCCTCGACACCCTGTGCGGGAGGCAGCGCCCCGGCCTCTTGGGCCTCCGCGAGGGCCGCCTGTACGATGCGGCCTATATCGTCTCTGATCGTCATGGTCAGGACAAGATACCAGACGTTGGAGAAGCCGCCAACGAATTATGGCAGCCTGGCCGTGGCAATTCGGGGGTCTGGAAGTCGGCTACGGCGTGACGCGAATCGCGGCGCTGCCAGCGCCGCCGGGGCCCAGCACGCGGCCCACGATCGCGGCAGCGGCGGAGCCGTGCGCCTCCAGCGCCCGGACCAGCCTGTCGGCCCTGCTCGGGTCGACGCTGATGAGGAGGCCTCCCGACGTCTGGGCGTCGCACAGGAGGAGCCTGTCGCTCTCCTCCAGGGCCGGGTCCCAGTCCACGCTGCGGTCCGCCGACGCAAGGTTCCGCCTCGTCCCGCCCGGCGCTATCCCCTGCCCCAGCAGGTCGTGGACGCCCTCCAGCACCGGCACGGCCCGCAGGGAGACCTCCGCGGAGACGCCGCTCGCCCGCGTGATCTCCAGCAGGTGCCCGATCAGCCCGAAGCCGGTCACGTCGACGCAGGCATTGGCGCCGACCTCCACCATGGCGTGGGAGGCGTCCCGATTGAGCGCGACCATGGACTCCACGGCCCCCGCCAGGACCTCCGGGGAGGCCCTGTCCTGCTTGGCCGCGGTGGTTATCACGCCGGTACCGATCGGCTTCGTGAGCACGAGCGCGTCGCCCGGCATCGCGCCGGCGTTCGTGACCTCGGCCCCGGGCTCGACGACACCCGTCACGGCCATACCGAACTTGGGCTCCTGGTCGTCGACGGTGTGTCCGCCGACGATGATCACGCCCGCCTCCGCAGCCTTGGACGCCGCGCCCCGCATCACCTCACCGAGGATCTCGACCGGCAGATCCACCGGGAAAGCGGCAACGTTGAGGGCCAGCATGGGGGTCCCGCCCATGGCGTAGACGTCCGAAATGGCGTTGGCGGCGGCAATCTCGCCGTACGCGAAGGGGTCGTCCACGATTGGGGGGAAGAAGTCGACCGTCTGTACTATCGCAAGCTCGTCGGTGAGCTTGTAGACGGCCGCGTCGTCCCCCGTAGACGGGCCGACCAGCAGGGCCGGGTCGGTCATCGGCGGCAGCTGGCGCAGCACCTGCGCCAGGTCGTCAGGACTGAATTTGCCTGCTCAGCCCGCGCAGCGAGCCAGCGACGTGAGGCGTACCCCGTCAGTCGCCATTCTCAACCCTCCATCATAAGATGGCGCGAGTATAGCAGAACGCCTTGCGCTGAGACTCAGTCCTGCGAGACGCCCATGAGGCGGGCCATGTTCCCTCCGACGATCAGGTCTACCTGGTCGTCCGGGAGGAAGTCCGAGCATATGCGGATGTGCTCGAGGTTCTGCCGGTAGGTGTAGAAGCGCATGACCATCGGTATGTCGGTGCCCCACATGAGTCTCTCGACCCCTACCCTATCCACGAGCTTCTCCATGGTGGGCCGGACCTCGGTCATCGGGTAGTCCCACACGCCTCCCAGGAAGATGGCGAACAGGAGCTGCATGTAGAACCCGCTGCTGTCCGGAACCGCCTCGTACACCGCGTCCGGAATGTTCAGCCCGTCGCCGTCTATGAACATCCTCCAGCTCAGGCCGTGGGTGAGAACGACCGGCACGTCCGGGTACCGCTCCATCCACCCGTCGATCATCCGCAGCTGCCCAACCAAGGCGTCGACGGGTGCGCCTCGTTGGGTCGCCAGCGACGAGAAGCTCGGCGTGACGAAGAGCGGGGCGCCCAGCTCGGCGACCGCGTCCCAGAAGGGCGTGAAGCTGGCGCGGGTCCAGTCCTCGGACTGCCCGTAGAGCGGCAGGTGGTCCGGCAGGAGCTGGACGCCGTGGAGCCCCTGCGTTTTGATGGCATGCTGGAGCTTGGCTATCGAGCCCTCCACGTCCGTCGTGATCAGCCACTCCTCCACGTGGGCGAGGCCCTGGAGCCTGTCGGGGAACCGGCGGCAGCACTCGGCGACGAAGTCGTTGCCAATGCCCAGGTAGGGGGTGCGGTGGAGCATCGCCATGTCGACGCCCGCGTAGTCCATCTCGGCGACGAGCGAGTCCGCCGAGTAGCCCATGTCCGTAACCGAAGGCGGCATGTACTGCTTGACGTACGTCTCGCCGTCCACCGTCCACTCGAATCTGCCGAACGCCGCGGCGCGGAACTGAGCGTCCTTGAGCGCGCCGAAGTCCCAGCCGCCGTCGGGATCTGCGAGCCCGCTGTTGTCCGCCTGCGCCCTGTCCCGCGCACGCCATACCGGCTGGAAGTGGCGCGCTATCCCGAGCTGCAGGTGCTTGCGGAACTGGTCCGCGTCGTCGAACCCCGCCTTGCCTCGCAGGTCTGGGAAGCAGTATGCGTGACCGTCGTATATCATCCCAGCCCCCTAGTGATCCAGCTTCACCTCAAGGAGAACTGCCCCTCTACAGGCTCAGGGCGAACGATACTTCATAGCCCCGTTTGTGCTGAGCTCGTCGAAGCACCTCTTGAGATAGTCCCCTAGTTGTCCAGCTTCACCTCGATGCCCAGCAGCTGCGACCTGAGCCGCAGGTCCGTGGCGTCCGACGCGATGTCGAAGGCGATGACCGTCGTCCCCTCCTCGCCGTGCAGCACGAACTCCCTCGGGTCGAACAGGTCCTGCTGGAGGGCAAAGGCCGCCGAGCCGTCGAAGTGGTCGTCCACGAAGTTCATCGGCTCCCATTCACGCCCCGTAGCGTCGGCCAGGGTGAAGCCGTTGTTGATGTGGGCGCCGGGCTTCAGCAGACCGTCGGTCTCGTTGGTCACCGTGTAGTTGACTATGAAGTAGACGCCGCGCTTGGCCTTGTACTGCTCGCCCTTCAGCAGGCTGGCCCCGTAGGCCGCGCCCAGCTTCGCAACGGTATCCTCCTCGACCTTGACGTCCCGCTCAGTGGAGTTGACCGTCATCTTTATGTTGCCCGACAGGGGAGGCTCGCCGATGGGGCCGGGCAGGACGCTCGCGTCCAGTGTCAGCGAGTCGCCGATGCCGGCCTGCTCGCCGAGCGAAGCCAGGTCCTTGGCCTCCGCCGTGGGAAGCTGCAGGGGGTGCTCGCCCGACTCTTCGCGGGTCTGAGACTCCGTGCGGGAGGAGCACGCTCCAGCAGTCAACAGGACAACCAGTGCGAGCACGAGGAAATGGAACGGCGCAAGTCTATTCATCGCCCCCTCCTATCGCCTTCTGGCCCGTTCCGGCACCATCAGGCGGAAGGGGCCGCTACTGTCGACGGACTCGGCAGACCTACCCGCAACTGGCCTCATGCCCATCCTTTGTGGCTACACCGTAGGGGCGGGTTTGAACCCGCCCTGTCCCTGCCCAGGGACGCCGACCCGGCGACGCAGTCTATGGCCGCACCATGCCAACTCGGTGCCTGTATCGCCTAGTAGTCCAGCTTCACCTCTAGCCCAAGCAGCTCCGACCTGAGCCGCAGGTCCTTCGCGTCTGATGGGATGTCGAAGCCAAGGGTCGTCGCCTTCTCCTCGCCCTGCAGCACGAACTCCCTCGGGTCGAACAGGTCCTGCTGTAGGGCGAAGGCCGCCGAGCCGTCGATGTGGTCCCCCTGGAAGGTCATGGGCTTCCACTCCCGCCCCGTGCCGTCTGCCAGGGTGAAGCTGCCGTTGATATGAGCGCCCGGCTTGAGCAGGCCGTCGGTCTCGTTGGTCACCGTGTAGTTGACTGCAAAGAAGACGCCGCGCTTGGAGTTGTACTGTCCCTCCTTGTACCCTCCCGTATAGGCTGCGCCCAGTCTCGGCACCGTCTCCTCCAGAAGCTTGACGTCCCGCTCGGTCGAGTCGACCTGCATTTTGATGTTGCCCGACAGCGGCTGCTCTCCCATGGGCCCCGGCAGGACACTCCCGTCCATGTCGAAGGACTCGCCCAGAGCAACCTGCTTGCCGAGCGACGCCAGCTCCTTGGCCGCTGCGGTGGGAAGCGTCGCCGCGCCGCGGCCCCCGAAGTCGGTGGACTGCGAATCACCGCCAGAGGAGGAGCACGCCGCCGAGAGCAGCAGGACGATCAGCGCGGTCACCAGTATGTGGACGGTCGCCTGTCTCTTCATCGCTCTCTCCTGCCGATTCTGCCCCGTCGACGGATTCCAGGATAGCCGGGGTTTTCGTCGAGGGCGCTGTGAGTGTAAGGTCATGGGAGCGGCGTGTCAAAGCTCACGCCATTCCACCCGCAGGATGGGAACATGTACCGGATAGGCACCTCAGGATACAACTACCCCGAATGGAAGGGCAGCTTCTATCCCGAGAAGATGCCCGCCGCCAGGATGCTGCCCTACTACGCCGAGCGCTTCTCCACCGTGGAGATCAACTACACCTTCTACCGTATGCCGAGCGAGAAGACCATCGAAGGCTGGGTGGAGGCAACGCCGGACGGCTTCCTGTTCACCCTCAAGGCGTTGCGGCGGATCACCCACCACGCGAGGCTCAAAGACTGCGAGGACCTCGTAGGCCTGCTGGTCGAGAGGGCGCGCGGACTGGGCGAAAAACTCGGCATCGTCCTCTTCCAGCTCCCGCCCTACTTCAAGAAGGACATCGAGACCCTTGGCAGCTTTCTGGACCAGGTGCCCGCAGACATCCGGGCGGCCTTCGAGTTCAGGAGCAAGTCCTGGCTCTCCGACGACGTCTACGAGCTGCTGAGGTCCCGCGGGGCCGCCCTGTGCGTGAAGGACGACGAGAAGTTCAGCACCCCCGTCGAGATCACTGCTGGACACGCCTACTTCAGGCTGAGGGACGAGGGTTACACCGAGGAGGGCATCGCCGAGTGGGCGGACACCATCCGCGCCGGCACGCGCGGGCTCGACGACGTGTTCATATACTTCAAGCACGAGGACAAAGGCGTCGGCCCGGAGTTCGCCCGAATGATGACTGCGGCCCTGGAGGCAGGGTAGCCTCTCTCCACCGAGATCCGTGGGTTATACTGGCGCCGGAATACCGATGCAGCCTCCCAGAGAACAATGAGCACGGGCGCCATAGTCGTTGCGGCGGGGAGCAGCAGTCGCATGGGCGGCGTCGACAAGATCATGGCGCCCCTGCGCGGCAGGCCCCTCGTCACCTACAGCCTCGACGCCTTCGAGAGCAGCGCGCTCGTATCAAGGGTCGTGCTGGTGGTCCCGCCCGCGGGCGTCGACGCCCACCACGGACTCGTCAGGGAGCATGGCTACGGTAAGGTCGAGATCGTCCCCGGCGGCGAGAGGCGGCAGGACTCTGTGCGCAACGGGCTGGATGCCCTGGGCGGCCTGGAGTGGACGATCGTCCACGACGGCGCCCGCCCCTTCATCGACGCCGCGATGATCGAGGCGGGGCTACAGGCCGCGAAGGCCACGGGCGCGGCGGCTCCCGGCCAGCCCGTCAGCGACACCATCAAGGAGATCGACGACTCGGGCATGGTCGTCCGCACGCTCACGCGCGACCGCCTCAGGGCCGTGCAGACGCCGCAGGTATTCAGCACCCGGCTCCTCCGGCGCGCGCACGAGCAGGTCCGGGAGGATGTCACGGACGACGCCTCTATGGTCGAGATGACCGGCGGCTCGGTCAGGCTCTTCCCCCGCTCCGGCGAGAACCTGAAGGTCACCACCCCGCTGGACCTGGAGATCGCCGAGGCCATCCTGCGGCGGAGGGCCGGGAACGCGTGAAGGCCCGCACCGGCATAGGAATCGACGCACACCCCCTCGTCGAGGGGCGCCCCCTCGTGCTGGGCGGCGTTACCGTGCCCTTCGACAGGGGCCTCGACGGACACTCCGACGGAGACGTGCTGTCTCACGCAGTCATCGACGCCCTGCTAGGCGCCGCCGGGTTGGGTGACATCGGCGAGCACTTCCCGTCCGGAGACCCCGCGTACAGGGGAATCGCCAGCGTGGAGCTGCTGGAGCGGACTGCCGGGACCCTCGCCGGGCACTGCTGGCAGGCCACATACGTCGATGCTACAATTGTGGCCGAGCGCCCCGTGCTCAGGCCCTTCATGACGCAGATCAGGCGCGGCATTGCCGTGTCTCTCGGCCTCGGAGAAGATATGGTGAGCGTGAAGGCAACTACCACGGACCACATGGGCTTTACGGGCCGTGGAGAAGGCATCGCCGCCCTGGCCATCGCAACAGTCGAGCCCGTCCAATGAAGCTCTACAACACCCTTTCCGGCAAGACGGAGGCGTTCGCGCCCCGGGACGACGTTGTCAAGATGTACGTCTGCGGCATCACGCCCTACTCGCCGTCCCACCTGGGCCACGCCCTCAAGGCGGTCGTCTTCGACGTGCTGCGCCGGTATCTCGAATACACCGGCCACACTGTAGGGCACGTCGAGAACTTCACCGACATCGACGACAAGATGATCAGGCGGGCGGAGGAGGAGGGCGTCCCCGTTCCCGACCTGGCCGAACGGAACATCCGGCGGTACCTGGTGGAGATGGAGGCACTGAACGTCCTCCCTGCCCACAAGTACCCGCGCGCCACCAGCGAGATACCGGAGATGCAGGAGATGATCGCGGGGCTCATCGAAAAGGGCGCCGCCTACGCCGTAGACGGGAGCGTCTACTTCCGCGTCAGGCGGAACGAGGACTACGGCAAGCTCAGCCGCCGGAGCCTCGAGGACATGCAGGGGGGCGCGCGGGTAGAGGCCGAGGAGGGCAAAGAGGACCTGATCGACTTTGCCCTCTGGAAGGGCCGCAAGCCGGGCGAGCCTTACTGGGACTCCCCCTGGGGACCCGGCAGGCCCGGGTGGCACATAGAGTGCAGCGCCATGTCCATGAAGTACCTGGGCACCGTCCTAGACATACACGGCGGCGGCCAGGAGCTGGTCTTCCCGCACCACGAAAACGAGGTCGCCCAGACCGAGTCCTACACGGACGAACGGCCCATGGCGCGATTCTGGATGCACAACGGGTTGATGAGGCTCGGCGACGAGAAGATGAGCAAGTCCCTAGGCAACCTCGTGACGGTGAGCGAAGCCCTGGAGCGCTACTCCGCGGACGCGCTGCGGCTCTTCTTCCTCAGCTCCCACTACCGCAGCCCGCTGATGTACACGGACGAGGGCGTCGAGGCCCAGGAGCGGGCCGCGGAGCGCCTCCGAAACGCCTCAGAACCGACCGAAGACGCAGCCGGGAGCGCCTCGCTGAACCCGTCGCCCTTCGCAGAGCGGTTCACCGAGGCGATGGACGACGACATGAACACTCCGAGGGCGCTGGCGGCCCTCTTCGACCTCGTGCGGGAGATAAACCGGGCGAAGGAGGACGGAACGGGCACGGCCCAAGCGCGGGACGGCCTGCGTGAGTTGGCCGGCGTGCTGGGGCTCACGCTGAAGCGTTCGGAAGGCGGGGGCGACGCCGCTCCCCTCGTAGACCTGCTGGTCCAGACCCGCGCCGATCTCAGGGCCGCGAAAATGTACGCCCAGGCCGACGGCATCAGGAACAGGCTCGTAGAGCTCGGATACGTCCTCGAAGACGGCCCAGACGGCACCACCTGGAAGCGGTCCTCCACGCCTTGACGGCCGCTTCCGGCCCCGATGCGAGCCAGTGCGGGCTACTGCCCCCTGTACTCGCCGCGCTCCTCCATGACAGCAATCGTGTTGCCGGATGGGTCCTCGAAGAAGGCCATCCACAGCTCGTAGTCGGCGGCGGAGTGGACCAGCATCGGTCCTCTCCCGATCTCGACGCCGCCCTCTGCCAGCTCGGCGCAGCACGCCTGGATGTCGGCGACGGTGAAGTAGAGAATGGAGTTGGCCGTCGAGGACTCCCCGGGCGCAGTCGACAGCATCAGCCGGACGCCGCCGCAGTCGAAGAAGGCGAGCCCCGGCGCCGCCATGGCGATGAGCTTCAACCCAAGCCTGTCACGGTAGAACCCAACGCAGGCATCGAGGTCGCCGACGGCCATTCCCACCTGTCCGATCCTGCCGAGCTTCATGGTCGCCCTCCCACCGCAGCTCCGGTTCGAGCTGCCTCTATCATATGCGTCCCCACCCCGGCCTCGTAAAGGTCCTTCGCGCGGCGCTCCTCGTCTCCCTGGCGGCATTGGCGGCAGCCTGCTTCTGGGACGAGGGGAGAGAGGCTGCCAGCGACTCCGAGACCGTGCAGTCGGACGCCATCCGCGTAGTGTACCGCGACAAGGGATTCTCGCCGAGGCGCATCGAGATCGAAGCCGGACGCCAAGTGGTTTTCGTCAACGAGTCCGAGGGCAAGCTCTGGCCGGCGTCCCACATCCACCCCACCCACCAGATTTACCCGGAGTTCGACTCCAGGGGGAGCGTGGAGCCCGGGGGCGAGTGGGCGTTCACCTTCGACAGACCCGGCTTCTGGCGGTTCCACAACCACGTGTGGCCCGACGACTCCGGCCTCATCGTAGTGGAGGGAGTCGACGACCGGGCCAAGCCGCCGACTCTCGTCATGGACGCGGACGCCCTCAGCTTCGAGGCGCCCTCGACCCTGAAGCTCGACGACTACCTCGGCCTGCTCGACGACGACTCGCTGCTGAAGCAGTACCTGGAGCTCTACGGTCCGGCGCATACGGCACAGCTGTTGGCCCATGCGGCCGAGAATATGCGGGTGCTGTGCCACGACCGCGCCCACGACGTGGGCAGGTTCGCCTACGAGATGTACGGCGCAGTGGCGTTCGCGATCACCAGCCACCAGTGCGAGGCGGGAGCATACCACGGCGCGACCGAGGCCCTGTTCCAGCAGCGCGGGACGGCGAACCTGGAGGCCGACGTCGAGGTGATATGCCGCGACGCCTCCGTATTCTTCTACCGGCTCCAGTGCCTGCACGGAGTGGGACACGGGCTGATGGCATGGACGAGCTACGAGCTCTACGACGCCCTCGGCCTGTGCGACCTGCTGGAGACCGACAGGGACGAGAGGGCCTGCTACTCCGGCGTGTTCATGGAGAACGTGGTGGGCGGGCTCTCGGGCAACATGGGCCACGTCACCGACTACCTCTCGGACAGCCCCCACTACCCCTGCGACGCCCTCCAGGAGAAGTACATCGGGCCCTGCTACCTGTTCCAGAGCACACGGATGCTGGACCTCTTCAGCGAGGGTGACGGCGAGAGGGACTACGGCAGTGTCGCCAGGGAGTGCGCCCTAGCGCCTCCCTCAGGGATCGACGACTGCTTCGACAGCCTCGGCAGGGATATCGCTGCAGAGACGCTGGGCGACCCCGCCCGCGCGGTAGAGCTGTGCAGGTCCCACATCCCGGAGGAGATCAACCGCATCTACTGCCTGCAGGGAACCCTGCAGGCCAGGTTCCGGGAAACGGCGAGGGAGGCCGAGGCGCTCGGCCTCTGCACCATGCTGGAGATAACGGAAGAGAAGTCCGGGTGCTACTGGATGCTGATTACCAGGGCGTTGGAGCTGTACGGCGCCGACAGGGAGTACATGGCCATGTGCAGCAGGATGGAAGGGCCGTATGACGGCTGGTGCCTTAGACGGACGGTCCCTAAGGGCTCCAACCTGGCGCCGCACAACCGCTGACGGCTACTCCTCGACCACGACCGCCGTACCGTAGGCAAGTATCTCGGCGGCCCCGCCCATTATCCCGGCGGTGATGAATCTGGTGCCGACGACGGCGTTTGCGCCCATAGCTTCGGCCCGCTCCGTCATGCGCATGACCGACTGCTCCCGCGACTGGGCCAGCAGCTTGGTGTACTCCTCGATCTCACCGCCGACGATGCTGCGGAACCCCGCAACGATGTCCTTTCCGATGTGCCTGGCCCTCACGGAGTTGGCCATGACCAGCCCGAGCACCTGAACCGTGCGCCTGCCCTCGACGGCGTCCGTCGTCGTCACGATCAATACTCTATCTCCTCCAGGCCGTCCTGCTTCCGGCGCTTCATCCTCTGGATGAGGGTCGCGCCGACCAGTATCACCGCACCCGCAACGCACGTCGGAATCGCTACCTGGATTAGCACCGGAACGTCGGGTTCGTCGAAAATACCGCGGAGTGTCTCATAGACCCCATATCCGACCAGCGCAGCCATCCCGGCAACGACGAGCCACATACCGATTCCAACCGCCAGCTTGGTACCGCGCTCGTTCACTGCTGCACACTCCCTTCTTCTCGAAGACGCCCGGCTAGAAGAGTCGGGCGTTCACCACCGCCGCTGTCAGGAATGCCATAACGAGGACGATTGTAAACTGGAACATCGCCTTCTCGAGGCCGCGGCGGGTCCTGTAGGAGCTCTCGGCGGAGCCGAACAGCCCGCCGCCCTGGCCCTTCACCTGGGCAAGGATCAGGACGACAAGCGCTATTGCGATTACTATCTGGACCCAGAGCATCACTGTGCCGAACGTTACACTGTCCATGGTCTATTTCCGCAACCCTATCGATTTATCGCGAGACGGGCTTCTCCCATAATACACGTCGACTATCAGATCTGCCAGCTTGGAGGCGTCGTGGCGGGTCGGGCGCTCGCGGTCCACGACGTCCGCTGTGACCATGCTGACGTGCGGAGGCGGCTCGCCGGTCGGTAGGACGCGCGTCACACCGGAGCCATGGGGAATGGGAAGCGGGCTGCTGTTTGCAACCACGATGTCGACCACGTCCGGGAATGTATGACGCTGAAGGGCAAGGACATGGTCTGCTACGGTGTAACCATCCGTCTCCCCGCTCTCGGTCGCCACATTGCAAACGTATACCTTCGGGGCCGGCGTCCGGCTCATGGCGCCCGCAATATCCGGGACCAGCAGGTTCGGCACCAGGCTCGTGTAGAGGCTGCCCGGTCCGATTACGACGAGATCGGCCGCGTCTATGGCCTCCACGGCCTCAGGATGGGCCCTGCTGTCCACAGGCTCTATCATGATCCGTTCGATGCTGCCTCCCCTTGCGGTGATCCTAGACTCCCCTCTCACTAGGGAGCCGTCGTCGAGCTTCGCTACCAGGCTCAGGTGGGTTATTGTCGCGGGAACGATCCGCCCGCGCACGGCGAGGACCTTGCTGGACTCGTACAGCGCCTGCTCGAAGCTGCCGGTCACGTCGGTCATGGCGGCGATGAACAGGTTGCCGAAGCTGTGGCCCTTCAGTCCGCCGCCCTGGTCGAAGCGGTACTGGAAGAGGTCGGCGACGACGCCCTCCTCTTCGGAGAGGGCAACCAGACAGTTGCGGAAGTCGCCCGGCGGAAGCAGCCCGAGCTCCCGCCGCAGCCTCCCGGAGCTGCCGCCGTCGTCGGCCACGGTGATGATGGCCGTGATGTTGTCGGTGTACGTCTTGAGCCCCCTGAGGAGCATCGACAGGCCGGTGCCGCCGCCTATGGCAACGATCTTGGGACCGCGCTCCCTTATCCTTCGCGTGATTATCGTATTCGTCAGGGAGTTGACCCCCTGCTGCCGCAGGACCAGGGGCCCCAGAGAGCGGTACAGACCATAGACGCCGAGGACCATCATCAGGACTCCCACTACGCCCACAGTCAGCCCCTCGAGGTGCCACGGCAGGACGTTTGGCAGGAACAGCGAAAGGACGTTCTTCAGGACCACCGCCATGCCCACGGCGCAAAGGGCGACCCCGCAGGCGCCGACGAAGAGCCAGCGTTTGAGACCGAGGCCGACGTGCATCATGTCGCGAAGCATGGCCCACCCCGAAGATTCCCCGGGCCCGGTCCTGCGTCCATTGCGGTTGTGAAGTCCTGACGCCATGGTTCTACCGCATCGACTCCAGCTTCTGTCTGAGCAGGTCGCCGGCCACCTGGGGATTTGCCTTTCCCCGCGTGATGCGCATGACCTGGCCCACGAGAAAACCGATGGCGGCGTCCTTGCCGCCGAGGTAGTCGGCGACCGGCTGGGGGTTGCCCTCTATGGCCTCGTCCACCGCCGCCTGGACGGCCCCGGAGTCCGATATCTGGACCAGGCCGCGCCTTTCGGCCACTGCCGAGGGCGCTTCCCCCGACTCGAACATGTCCTCGAACACCGTCCTGGCCATTGTCGTGCTCAGCGTGCCGTCGTCCACCAGCCGTATGATCTCGACGAGGCGCACCGGCTCGAACGCAAGATCATCGATGGAGCGGCCCGTCGCGTTCAGTAGCCGCGCCAGCTCCCCGACTATCCAGTTGCCAGCGGACGCGGCCAGAGACTGCAGCGCCGCACCCTCCGCGGCCCCGGCTTCGAGCACCGACTCGAAGAAGTCGGAGGTCGACCTGGAGGCGGTGAGCACTCCGGCGACGTAGGCGGAAAGACCGTAGTCCTCCGAGTACCGCTCCGCCCTGGCGTCGGGCAGCTCGGGCAGCCTGCCCCGGACATCCTCGATCCACGACCGGTCTATGGCCAGCGGTGGAAGGTCGGGCTCGGGGAAGTACCTGTAGTCGGACGCGTACTCCTTGGAGCGCTGGGACACCGTGACGCCCCGGTCCTCGACCCAGCCGCGCGTCTCCTGCGCTATCCGCCCGCCCCCGTCCAGGACGCGCGACTGCCTCTCAGACTCGAAGACCAGGGCGTTGTAGACCGACCGGAAGCTGTTCATGTTCTTGACTTCGACCTTGGTGCCCAGCTCCTCGGAGCCCGCCGGCCGCAGTGAGATGTTCGCGTCGCAGCGAAAGCTGCCCTCTTCCATGTTGGCTGTGCTGGCCCCTATGTACCGCAGGATGGTGCGGAGCTTGGTCAGGTACGCCCTGGCCTCCTTGGCAGATCTCATGTCGGGTTCACTGACTATCTCCATCAGGGGAACGCCGGCCCGGTTCACGTCCAGCAGGCTGTACCCGCCTTCGGGGCCGTCCCTGTGCTGGAGCTTTGCGACATCCTCCTCGAGATGCACCCTCGTGATGCCAACCCGACGCTCGCCGTCATCCAGCTGGACCGCCAGGCAGCCGTCCGTAGCGATGGGCATGTCGTACTGGGAAATCTGGTACCCCTTCATCAGGTCGGGATAGGGGTAGTTCTTCCTGTCGAACTTGGTGCGGGGCTGTATCGTGCATCCGAGCGCTAGGCCTGTAGCCATGACCAGCCCGACCGCACGCCCGTTGACGACGGGCAGGACGCCGGGCATGCCCATGCACACCTCGCACACGACCGTGTTGGGGGCTGCGTCCTGGTAGCCTGCCGCGCACGAGCAGAACATCTTGCTCTGCGTCAGCAGCTGGCTGTGGACCTCGAGCCCAATGACTATTTCGTAGTCCAAGTGCTGCCGGTATCCGAAGTCGGGGCCTGCGACTGCAACGGGTAGATTATATACCACGCGGGCGCCCTGAACGCACGGCCCGCCCGCCCGCTAGTCGTAGGGCCCTATGAGAGGTACGAAGCGGCAGGCGCCCATCGTCCGGACCGAGTAGGAGTCGGCGGTCCGCGTGACCTTCATCAGGTCCTGACTGCTCGGGGAGCCGACAGGGATGATCATGCGGCCTCCAACGCCGAGCTGCTCCCTCAGTGGGCGCGGCAGCATCGGGGAAGCCGCGGCGACCACGATGGCGTCGTATGGAGCGCCGGCGGGCCAGCCCAGCCTGTCGCCAGCCATTTCGACCGCGACATTGGCATAACCCAGGGAGAGGAGCCGCTCCCTGGCATCGCGGGCCAACGAGTCGATCCGCTCGACCGTCACCACCTCCCGGACGAGCTCTCCCAGCAGCGCCGCCTGGTAGCCACTGCCGGTGCCGACCTCTAGCACCCGGTCCGATCTGCGCAGATCCAGCGCTTCCAGCATCAGGGCGACGATGAAGGGCTGGGAGATGGTCTGTCCCTCGCCTATGGGGAGCGGGTGGTCGTCGTACGCAAGGTGCCGGGCGTCCTCCGGGACGAATGCCTCCCTCGGCACGCGCTCCATCGCCTCGATCACCCGGGAGTCCCGGATCTCGCTGCGGATGCGCCGGAACAGCAGACGCCTGGCTTCGTCCAGAATCTCCCAGCCTCCGGGCGCCAAGATAGCACAGGCCCATCCGCTGGACAAACGGCGACGGCCCCGGTCGGCCACCCTCGCAGACCCGGCCATTCCACTGCGGTGTTATAGTAGAGACCGCACTCACAATACGCTCCGAAGCGTCTCGTGAGCCCGGTCGTGATGGGGCGCAGGACTCTCTCAGCCAGCGAGGACACGCCGTGCCACCATACTACCCAGTGTTCCTTGACCTCAGGGGGCGGCGCTGCGTCGTCATCGGAGGAGGGCCGATCGGCGCTGAGAAGGTGGAGCGCCTGGTCGACTTCGGCGCGGACGTCGTCGTATTCAGCCCCGCCGTCACCCACGCGGTAAGGGCGATGGCCGACGAGGGCAGGCTGTCCTGGCACAAGCGCCGCTATAGGCGCGGGGACCTCGAGGGGGCGTTCATTGCGATAGTCGCCGACAACCGCGACAGCGCCCTGAACGAGGAGGCTGCCCGCGAGGCCGCGGAGCGTAACATCCCCCTGAACGTCAACGACGTGACCCACCTATGCACGTGGATAGCCCCCGCGATAGTCAGGAACGGCGACGTTATCATCGCCGCGTCGACGGGCGGAGCCAGCCCCGCGCTCGCACGCAAGCTGCGTGAGGAGCTGGCGGGCACGAGCCGCACCGGTTCAGGGTTTCGCGCCATCGAGTACGGCGACCTCGCTCCCATGCTGTCGGAGGTGCGGACAGAGCTCCTGGGACGGGGTATCAGGCTGAAGCCGGACCACTGGCAGGCGAGCATCACCGACGACCTAGTGGAGATGGTGCGGGCGGGGGAGGTAAACCGCGCCAGGGAGACGCTCATGTCCAGCCTGATGATCGGCGAGGACTGCGATTGCGCGGGGCGCACATGCAGAATGTGGGAGGACCTCGCCGTCCCTCCTCCGGCCTCCTCCTTTCCCTCGACTGGAGAGGATTGAGGTGAGGATGAATCCCCACGCGGCCGCGCGCCATACCTCGCAGCTCCTCCGGCCTCCTCTCCCTCGACGGGCCCTCGATTGTCAGCCCTCGATGGGAGAGGATTGAGGTGAGGGTGAAACTCTCCACGACAGTGCGGCAGACCTCGCCTGTCCGCGCTTCGACCCG
This sequence comes from Dehalococcoidia bacterium, assembly GCA_965222445.1. Taxonomy (GTDB): domain Bacteria; phylum Chloroflexota; class Dehalococcoidia; order Lucifugimonadales; family CAJWER01. Next base: position 1,137,692 of record CBDCTY010000002.1, read on the forward strand.
GCTTCCCGGCCATGCCAGCTAGGTACAGGGTCGGGACACGCAAGAGCCCCCTCGCCCTGGCACAGACGGAGGAGGTGGTCTCACGCCTCAGGGACCGCTTCCCCTCCGCCGTCTTCGAGGTTGTGCCCATGACGACGGGCGGCGACCGGAAGAAGGACACGGCCCTGGTCAGCCTGGGCCGGGGCGCATTCGCCAAGGACATCGAGTCTGCGCTGCTGGCCGGCGACGTAGACCTGGCCGTCCACAGCGCCAAGGACCTGGCGAGCGAGCTTCCCGACGGCCTGACCCTGGCGGGATGCGTGCCGCGGCAGGACCCCAGGGACGCCCTCATAGACAGGTGGGCGGCCCCACTGTCGAAGCTGCCGCCGGGCGCGAGGATCGGGACTGGCAGCCCCAGGCGCACCGCCCTGCTGAAGTCCCTCCGCCCCGACATCGAGGTAGTGCCCATACGTGGCAACGTGGGGACGCGCCTGGGCAAGATCGGCGGTCCAGACTGCGACGGCGTAGTGGTGGCCGCCGCCGGTCTCGCGAGACTGGGACGCATCGACGAGGCCCACGAGCTCTTCCCGACCGAGACCTTCGTCCCCGACGCGGGCCAGGGTACGCTGGCCATCGAGGCGCGGAGCGGCGACCGCCCGCTGCTGGATATGATACGCGCCATCGACCACGGCCCCACCAGTGCAGCACTGACGGCCGAGCGGGCGTTCGTCCGCCGTATCGGCGGGAGCTGCAAGGTCCCCGTGGCGGCCTATGCACGGCTCACGAACGACGGCGGGCTCCGAATCCACGGCATGGCCGCTGCTCCCGACGGGTCCCGGGTATTCCGGCGGGAGGTGGCGTCACCGACGGCGTCCCCGGCCGAGATGGGCGAGACGCTCGCCTCCCTGCTGTTGGACGATGCGGCGGAGATACCGGGACTATGACAGCGATGGCCGGCGTCGTGTATCTCGTCGGCGCGGGACCGGGCGACCCCGGCCTCATAACGGTCCGCGGCCTTGAGCTGCTGGCATCGGCCGATACGGTGGTTCATGACAGGCTCGTCGATGTGCGGATCCTGCGGCGCGCCCGGGCCGACGCCGAGATGGTCGACGCGGGCAAGACGCCCGGCGGGATGGGCGCGAACCAGGGCGACATCGACTCCCTCCTCATTGCCAAGGCGTCAGCGGGCAGAAGCGTTGTCAGGCTGAAGGGAGGCGACCCCTTCGTGTTCGGTCGTGGCGGCGAGGAGGCCATGGCCCTTTCCAAGGCCGGCATACCCTTCGAGGTGGTGCCGGGAATAACTTCCGCGATAGCCGCCCCGGCCTACGCGGGCATCCCCGTGACGCATCGCGGGGTCGCCTCGTCGGTCACCTTCGTCACCGGCTCCGAGTCCCCCGACAAGCCCGGAGCGAGCGTAGACTGGTCGGCCCTAGCACGCACGAACGGCACGCTGGTCGTGCTGATGGGATGGCGCTCGCTCGAATCGGTGGTGGCAAGATTGAGGGCCGAGGGGCTGCCCGAAGCCACGCCCGCGGCCATCGTGGAACGGGGGACCGGGCCGCGCCAGCACACGGTCGTCGGAACCCTAGAGGACGTGATCGAGAAGGCCCTAGCGCAGGGGCTGGGCCCGCCGGTCGTGGCCGTCTTCGGGGGCGTGGTGGCGCTGAGGGACGAGGTCCGCTGGTTCGACAACCGACCGCTGTTCGGCAAGCGCGTACTGGTTACCAGGTCCCGGACGCAGGCTGGCGCACTGGCGAGGCTGCTAGAGGGCCAGGGCGCCGAAGTCGTGGAGATCCCGACCATCCGCATCGAGCCGCTGGAGGACTACGGCGAGATCGACGCGGCCCTTGCCCGCCTGCCCGGCTTCGACTGGGTAGCGTTCACCAGCACGAACGCCGTGGACGCCGTATTCGACCGCCTGCGGGAGGGCGGGCTCGACGCCAGGGCCCTCCACGGCACTCGCGTGGCCGTCATCGGCCGGAGCACCGCACGCTCCCTCGCCGACAGGGGCATCGCAGCCGACCTCGTTGCATCGCAGTCCATATCCGAGGGGCTCGTGAAGGAGATGGCCGCCCTCAACGTGTCGGGGTCACGAATTCTCGTGCCGGGCGCCGAGACGCGGCGCGAGGCCCTCGCCGCGGGGCTCGCGGAGCTCGGTGCAAAGGTCGAGGTGGTCGCGGCCTACCGCACCGTGAATGTCGAGGACTCGCCCGCCGCCGTCGAGGCGGCCCTCTCTGACGGCATCGACGCGGCGACCTTCACCAGCTCCTCGACCGTGAAGGGGCTCGTACGCCTCCTCGACGGCGAAGTGGGCAGGCTCTCGGGCGTCGACGTTGCCTGCATCGGCCCGGTGACGGCCGCCGAGGCGAGCAATGCCGGACTGCGCGTTGTTATACTTGCCAAAGAGAGCACCGTAGAGGGACTCGTCGAAGCCATGACAGACTACTACGGCACCGGGGGCAGTCCGAATGAGCAGCTATCCGACGGCTAGACTGAGACGCCTCAGGGGGTCGCCCTCACTGCGGCGGTTGACCACCGAGACGAGGCTCTCCGTGGCCGACTTCGTTTACCCGATCTTCGTCACCCACGGGCGCAACGTCCAGGAAGAGATAGGGCCGATGCCAGGTGTCTACCGCCTGTCGCTCGACCGGCTCCTGCCTGAGATCGGGTCGGTAGTAGAGTTGGACATCCCCGCCGTCCTGCTCTTCGGAATCCCGGCCCACAAGGACGCGATGGGGAGCGAGGCCTACGAAACGAACGGGATTGTGCAGGAGGCCGTACGCGTCATCAAGCAGGCGGCCCCCGAGGTCGCAGTGATCACGGACGTCTGCCTCTGCGAGTACACGGACCACGGCCATTGCGGCCTGGTCGTCGACGACGGCGTGGACAACGACGCGACCCTGAAGCTGCTGGCCCGGACGGCGGTCAGCCAGGTCGAGGCGGGCGCGGACGTGGTCGCCCCGTCGGCCATGATGGACGGCCAGGTCGCCGCCATCCGCTCGGCCCTGGACGCGGCGGGGCACACCGGGACCCCTATCATGGCGTACTCAGCCAAGTACTCGTCCGGGTTCTACGGCCCCTTCCGAGAGGCGGCCGGGTCGACCCCTCAGTTCGGCGACAGGGCTTCGTACCAGATGGACCCGCCGAATGCCCGTGAGGCCCTCAGGGAGATCGCCCAGGACATTGAAGAGGGCGCCGACATCGTGATGGTCAAGCCCGCGCTCGCCTACCTGGACGTCATCGCCAGGGCCAAGCGCCGCTCCCCTGTCCCGGTGGCGGCCTACAACGTGAGCGGCGAGTACGCGATGGTCAAAGCGGCGGCGCAGAACGAGTGGCTCGACGGCCCCAGGGTCACAGTCGAGCTTCTGACCGCCATCAAGCGCGCTGGGGCCGACATCATCATCAGCTACCACGCCAAGGAGATCGCGCAGTGGCTGAACGGCCGCGGCTGAAGGCCTGCGGCGAGGGGGGTGCAACATGACAGTCGTGTTCGATTCCCACGCTCACTGCTTCCCGCCGCTGGCGGAGGACCGGGGCCACATGGCCGAGCGCCTGGGGGAGCACCAGTACCACGTCCGCTTTCACAAGCAGGGCATCCGCCGCGCCGACGACGACAGCGCGGTGCGCGAGCCTCTGCTACAGGGCCACGGGGACGGCGCATCCTTCCTGCCCGATGTCGATTTCCGCATCGGGCGCTTCGGCAGGATCGAGTTCACCCACGGCGGCGAGGAGTACTACATCCAGTGGATGCCGCCGACCATGTGGGAGATGGAGTCCCCGCCCGAGTACATCGTCGCCCAGATGGACTACGTAGGCGTGGACAGGGCAATAGTCCAGCACGACCGTATCTACGGCTATCTGGACGACTACCTGGCCGAATGCGCCCGGAAGTACCCGGACAGGCTCGTTCCCCTTGCGCAGGTGGACGAGTGGAAGGGGGGCGAACCTGAGCAGCTCGAACGCCTGGCCAGGCAGGTCGAGCTGGGGCACCGTGGCCTCTACTTTTCTACAGGGGGCTTCTTTCACCGCGACTTCGACATAGGGCTGAACGACCCGAGCCTGGATCCGCTGTGGCAACTCGTAGCCGACCTCGGCATCCCCATTCACTGGTACCTGGCCACCCTCCGCGCGAACGCGCTCGAGGCATACAACGCCGAGATGTCCGAGCTCGTCAAGTGGGCGAAGGGCCACACCGGCATTCCTTGCGTACTGACCCACGGGCTGAGCAACATAAGCCTGGACGACGGCCCAGACCGATTCGCGGTCCCGCCGGAGAACTTCGAGCTATTGCGGCTGCCAGATTGGCACATCGAGCTGATGCTGCACCTGATGAACGGGGACGCCGAGTTCCCGCCCCACAGCCCACCGTTGCCGGGTGTCGTGCGAACGCTGGCCGAAGAGGTGGGCGCCGACCGCCTCGTGTGGGGCTCGGACATGCCGTGCTGCGAGCGGACGGTCACGTACAAGCAGTCGCTGCTGCTGTTCCAGACGCGGTGCGACTTCCTATCCGAGGAAGAGCGGGCCGCGATCCTGGGCGGCAATCTCGAACGCCTCTATCCGGTCGGGTGAAGAGGGAGGCCGCCTGTGGAAATCCCCGTGCTGTGGTGGGTCGTTGCGGGACTGGCTCTGGCGCTGCTGCTTGCGCTCCTATATTCGGTCCGCATCACCCGCGGCTACCTCCGGCTGCGCCGCCTGAGACGGGGGGACGCCGTCAGGCGCGGGTTCACCACCGAGCAGTGGCTGCCACTGACCGAGTCCTACCCCTGGGACCCCAGGAATTTCAGGTTCCTCGGGGCGCCCATCGACGGCGTGCAGTTCGAGGACGACAGGGTCATCCTGGTCGAGTTCAAGTCGGGCCGCAGCCCCCTCTCCGACAAGCAGCGCCGCATCCGCGAACTGGTGCAGAACGGCAGGGTGGAATTCCGCGAGATCCGCGTGGACCCCGGTAATCCCAAGTCCATGCGGGTGCGATAGCCCGGTGCGGCCACGGTCTCACAAACGAAGGTTGGTATGCGCTCAACCCTCACATTCTGTAGCGCTGTCCGGCTCCTTGCAGACACACTTGTCGGGAGCGAACCACTGGCGCGCCTGTCCCTGGCCTCCGTGGCGGTCCTCCTGGCCGTGGGCTGCGCCCAGCCGCCCTCTCCAGAGCCTACCCCGGACATAGACGCGATCGTGCAGGCGGCCGTCACGAAGGCGATGGCCGCCAATACCCCCTCCCCTGCGCCGGACGTGCAGGCAACCGTCGAGGCAAGAGTCCAGGCTACGATGGAGGCCCAGGCCCTTACACCCACGGTCGCGCCGACCAACACACCCATTCCGACTCCTGCGAGGACTGCGACCCCCACCAATACGCCTCTCCCCTCGCCTACGCCAACCAGTACGCCCACGCCCACGCCGACCTTGACTCCTGTCCCCACGCCCACGCCGACCCATACCCCTACTCCGACCCACACACCCACCAACACGCCTACGCCGACCTACACACCAACCAGCACTCCCAGCCCCACTCCATCTCCCGAGGCGGCGCAGTCGATTGTCGATGTCGTGGGCAGGACGAGGGCTGGCGTCGTTCGTATTGTGGGAGCATCCGGTGCGGGCTCGGGATTCGTCGTCGATCCGACAGGCTACATCCTGACCAACGAGCACGTCATACAGGGAGCCGACCGGCTGTCCGTCGTCTTCGACCACGGTGCCCGGCTGACCCCGCAGGTTGTCGCAATCGACGCGGCCAGGGACCTCGCCCTGCTGAAGGTGGAGTCCTCACGCCAGCTGACCGCACTGCCCCTCGCGACGGAGGCGCGGGAGGGCGAGGAGGTGGTAGCGCTCGGCTATCCCCTCGACCTGGAGGGTGGGATAAGCGTGACGCGGGGCATAGTTTCCGCGTTCCGCACCTACGGGGGCGTGGCCTATGTTCAGACGGACGCCGCCACCAACCGGGGCAGCAGCGGCGGCCCTCTGCTGAACCTCAGGGGCGAAGTCGTCGGAATGAGCAGCCGTGGACTCCTCGATGCCCAGGGGATCGGATTCGCCATCAGGTACGACATACTGTCCAGCCGCCTGGCGCTGATGATGTCGGACGCCTCGTCAGGCGTGAGCCCGACGACGCGAGCTGCAATGGCGGGCCCGGCACAGCAGTCTACTTTCGGTCCGGTGAGCGGCTCCCTGGAGCACGACCCAAGTGACGGATTCATCCCAACATTCGACAGCGGGCTCGATGTCAACGATTTCGTCGCGGAGGTGACTTTCACACCTCCCCATGACATGGCTGGGAGGACCTGGAGCAGTGGCTTCCTGGTCCGTCACAGGGGTCCGAGGACGGGTCATGTGGTATTCATCCACAGTTCGGGGCGCTGGTCCCACTATCTGAGAGATCAGGGTCCCGGGGGCTACAGGCTGGACCAGGTGGGCTTCTCGGCCAGCATAGGGGCGCGGCAGGACGCGAAGAATCACATCAGGGTCGTCGCCTCAGGCAGCCTGGGATGGCTCTTCGTCAACGGGAGCTACATCGCAGAGCTGGACCTGGGAGACCGCGTCGAATCCGGGTCTGTGTCGCTGGTCGGAGCATTCTTCAGGAATGACGAGCAGAAGGGACTGTCCACGCCGTACTCCAACTTCAGCGTCCGCACACTGCGAAGAGTTTACGGGCCCCTGGACGGCTCCATAGACCATGAACCCGGCGACGGCCGCATCGACACCCACGGTACATCGACCTCCCTGGCCGACGGGATAGTCGAGGCCCGCTTCTTCAATCCGTACCCCAGGCAGGAGGGGACTTGGAGCAGTGGTTTCCTGCTTCGAGGCGGCGCCAACAACCAGTTTCACGTCGTCGGAATAGAGGTATCCGGCAGGTGGTTCCATCGCCTGAGGGCAGGCAGCCTCGATCCTACCCAGCGATTGGCGGGCGACATCTCCACTCACATAGCTGCCGGTCCGTCCGGCAGCAACCAGATCCGTATCATAGCCTTGGGACAGGAGGGCTGGCTGTTCATAAACGGGGCCTACGTGGACAAGCTCGACCTCAGCGGCCGGCTCGATGCAGGGAGCGTGTCTGCCGTAGGCTCCTACTTTGCGGGCGACGGAATAGCCGGACGGTCCACGAGGTTCGAGGACCTCACAATCTGGTCGGCAGCGAGCTCTCCGTAAGCGGATCCTGTCTCGCATCGTTCCGCCCACTTCCAGGCCTTTCCACCTCTCCTTGGCAACGGCGACGTCGAAGGCAGTGTTATACCAATTTATTTTGAGCGCGCCGTAAAGCCGTCATTCCCGCGAAGGCGGGAACCCACTCCCTGGCCGCACATATACGGCGGCATCACGGTGACTTGGTATTACAATGGACTAGGCCCACAAAGGAGCGATGCCATAAGAACACGGCGACCGTTCAGGAATGGCAGATTTCGCAGGGTTCTTGGAAACCTAAAGAGTCGTCGTCGAGCGCGCGGCGAGGCCATCCTTCGACAACATTCGGCGATGGTCACCGGCAGACCGTCGAAAGTTCCCACGAGATTCCACAGGTCCACAGACAACGACTTGGAGATGATGCAGATCTGGTCCAGTACGATCTCGGCCTGACCGCGCGATCCATCGCCATGGCGATGCACGCGACTCCAATCTCCGGCCCTGCAATCCCGAGTCCTGACGCTATGCTGCGTTAGCCCCGCCAGAAGTCTGGGATAGTCTGGGGAGTGGAAGGCGAACTACCGCTGGCGAGATCCAACCCAACCCGTCGTTCCCGCGAAGGCGAGAACCCACCTGGCTGCTCCACCAACCTCCAGACCACGAACCGGCGCCCACGCAACCCCATACCCGGACGGGGCTGCGGCCGCAGCAGGCCGCTACGCCAGCAGCCTGCCCTCGGTGTCCACGTGTACGATCGGGTGGCCCAGCTCCTCGATGCCCGGCTCTATGGCCTTCCGGTCGCCCACTATCAGCACCACGAGCTCCTTGTCCCTGATCCTCCGGGCGGCCGCGTCGCGGGCGGCTTCCAGGCTGACGGCGTCTAGGCTGGGAATGAAGGTCTCGAAGTAGTCGTCGGGCAGCCGGAACGACACGATGCGCCCCAGGCTCTGAAGCACCTGCCCCTGCGTCTCGAACTGCGACGGGAAGCTCCTGAAGATACCCTGCTTAGACTCGGCCATCTCCTCGGGAGTGACAGGGCGGTCGCCCCGTATATCCGAGAACTCCTTCAGCGTCTCGATCAGCGCCTCCTTGGTGACTGTCGTCTGCACCGACCCGCCCGCAAGGAGCGCCGATGGCCCCGTGAGCCAGTCGATCTCGGAGTAGTATCCGTAGCTGTACCCCTTGTCCTGCCTCAGGTTCATGAAGAGCCTGGCGGTCGGGTGCGCCCCGAAGACGTAGTTGACCAAGTTGAGCGCGAAGAAGTCGGGGTCGTGCCTCGGCACGGTCGCGTGGCCCGCCCGGATCACCGACTGCGGAGCGCCAGGCCTGTCGACCAGGTATATCGTCGTCGGCTCTGCTCCTCTCGGTGCCTCATAGGTACGCTTCGGCTCCCCGGCGTCCGACGACCAGTCGCCAAGAAGCGACTCGGCCCTGGCCAGCAGCCCGTCCCTGTCCACGTCCCCCACAACGAGCAGGGTTGTGTTCCGCGGCCCGAAGTGCGTCGAGTAGTAGTCGAGCAGATCGGTCCTGTTCATCGCCTCCACCGATGCCGTGGTCCCGCTCGACGGGTGGCCGTACCCGGAGTCTGGCCCGTACACCAGCGACCTGATCGCCCGCTGGGATATGGCCACGGGATCGTCGGAGATCCGCTTCAGGTCGGCCAGCCGCTCCTTCTTGACCCGCTCGAGCTCGTCCTCAGGGAAGGTCGGGTTCCTCAGCACGTCCGCCACGATGTCGAACGCCTGCTGCCAGTGCTGCGTCAGGGTCTCCGTCGATACGAAGAGATGCTCCCGACCCGCCGCCGCGTGCAGCTTGGACCCCAGGAACTCCATCTCGTCGGCGATCTCGCTGCTCGTCCGAGAGGCCGTTCCCTCTGCCAGCATCGACGTCGCCATGTGCGCGAGGCCGGGCGTCGCCGTCGGATCGGCCGTCGCTCCGCCGCGCACCATGAGGCCCAAGGCGACGACCGGAAGCTCGCGCCTCTCGACGAACACCACCTCCGTGCCGTTGGAAAGCCGGGCCCGCTCGGGCTTCGGAGGACTGAACGGCTTCTGCTCACCGCCCCCCGGCATGACCGACCTGTCGACCGCAGACACGGTCGCGCTCTTTGCCTGCTCCGGCAGCACCGTCATCCTCACCCTGGCCGAGCCCAGCCACCGCCGCGCCGCCCGCTGAACGTCCCCGGCTCCGACGCCCGTGAACCTCTCCAGGTCGGTGTTGATCAGGCCCGGGTCGCCGCCGAAGGCGTTGTAGTAGTTCAGCTGGTCCGCCCGGCCTCCGAAGCCGCCCATCTGCTCGAGCTGGCGGACGTGCTGGCTTTCGACCCTGTTCTTGGCCCTCTGCAGCTCGCGGTCCGACAGCGGCTCGCTCCGTATCCGGTCGAGCTCCTGCTCCACCACGGCCTGTATCTCCTCCAAGCCGTGCCCGGGGCTGGCCGTGACCTGCACATTGAACTCCCCGGCAACCTCCATGGCGTGGTTGTAGACGCTCACGCTGCGGGCGATCTGCTTCTCGTACACGAGTGTCCGGTACAGCCGCGAGCTCTTGCCGTCGGCCAGCACTGTCGCGAGCACGTCCAGCGGCGCCTCGTCCATATCGAACGCCGGCGTCGAGGGCCACACGAGATACAGCCGAGGGAGTTGCACGTTGTCGTGGAAGTCGAGCCGTGTATCGCTCGTAAGCGTCGAGGCCATCCTGCCGATCCGGTTCACGGCCGGCGTGGGTGGAATTTCGCCGAAGTACTGCTCGACGAAGTCACGCGCCTCGTTCGCGTCGATGTCGCCGGCTATCGCGATGGTCGCGTTGGACGGCGAGTAAAAACGCCGGAAAAAGGACATCACATCGTCGAGGGATGCCGCGTCCAGGTCCTCCTGCGAGCCTATGACCGGCCAGCTGTATGGATGCGGCGCCGGAAAGAGCGCGGGCTGGAGCAGCAGGTACGCCATGCCGTAGGGCCTGTTCTCGTAGCTCTGCCGTCGCTCGTTCTTGACCACGTCGCGCTGCAGGTCCAGCCGCTTCTGGTCGAGAGCCTCCAGCAGGAAGCCCATGCGGTCCGACTCCAGCCACAGCGCAAGCTCGAGGTAGTCGGACGGCACGTTCTCCCAGTAGTTCGTCTTGTCCGAGCTCGTGGAGCCGTTCACCGAGCCGCCGACCTTCATCAGCGGGTTGAAGAAGAGCTCGTTGTGGTTCTTCGACCCCTCGAACATGACGTGCTCGAATAGGTGGGCGAAGCCCGTGCGACCCGGGTCCTCATCCTTCGAGCCCACGTGGTACCAGATGTTGACCGCCGCCATCGGAAGGGAGTGGTCCTCGTGCAGGATGACCTGGAGGCCGTTGGGCAGCGTGTACTTGTCGAAAGCAATAGAAATCATAGGGAGAATCTCCGTGAGGGTGGGTTCGGGGGCGAGGCCGTATCTATCAATTATAACATCGCGCCGTGCCCGCCCTGAGCCTGTCCGAAGGGGCCCCAGGGCCTTTCCATTGTTGAGATAGGGTCGTACCTTGCCGTTTGGCCTGAGCTTGTCGAAGGCCCCAATTGTGGTTCGACAGGCTCACCACGAACGGACTTTGGAAAGGCCCTGAAGGGGCCCCGATTCCCCCACGCGGCGCAGCTCATCGGTCTATACTATGCGCGATGATATGGGTTCGCCGCACTGTCAGCGTCCTCCTGGGAGTCACCTTGCTCCCGACCCTGTTCGCCGCCCTCGTGCTGCTGCGACTGAACGACACCTTCTTGAACCCGGTCTTCTATCCGGATCAGTTCCGGGAGGCCGGCGTGTACCAATTCGTCACGGTCGACGTGCTGGCGTCGGTCATCGACGACGCCCGTGGGCTCGAGTTCGGCCCCGGCGAGAACCCTGTCGTCATGTCCGGCCTGACTACGCCCCAGATAGTGGACGCGGCAAATCGCGCTCTGCCACCCGATCGCCTCGAAGAGATGGCCTCTCCTGTCCTCCTAATGATCGGGGAGTACATCGCGGCTGAACGAGACGACTTTACGATCACCATTCTCGCATCTGAGCACTCCAGGGCGGCGCTGCGAGAGTCGGCCGAGCTTCTGCGCGAGGCCGAAATATACGCACTGCTTCTCGAACGGGAGCTGGAGCCCCGAATACGCAAGGCGCTGGCCGACGACGAGAGCGTGGTCCGCTGGGGTCCGTACCTGTTCGAGTCGCCTGAAGCTGCTGCGGGGAGACTGACCAAGGCAGCCATGCGTATATTGACACCCGAGCGCTTGCGGGGCCAAGTCGAGGCGGCTCTCCATGAGGCAACGCCGTACCTTCTAGGCGAGTCCGACGGATTCGAGATCAGGGTGCGTCCTACTGACACCGAGATGGAGGCCGCGGTCAAAGAGGCCAAGTCCATTCTACGAGAGACCGATGCGTACAATCTGATCTTCGAACAGGAGGTCGAGCCGCGGATCCGGGCCGTCTACCAATCCATGACAGCCAGCCAGGACGTGTCCGGCTGGACTCTTCATCTGTTCGGAACCGTCGAAGAAGGCGCAGACAGGCTGGTCCAGTCGGTCAAGCGAATCGCGCCGCCCGAATGGAGGCAGATACTGGTCGAATCGGCCCTCGACGAGGTGACGCCGTACCTCACAGGTAGAGCAGACAGCTTCGTGATCAGGGTCCGCTTGAGCGACGCACAAGTGGAAGCAGCCGTCGAAGAGGCCAAATCCATCCTGCGGGAGGCCGACGCCTACGACATCATGTACGGGGACGTGATCGAGCCGGCAGTGCGCGACAGCCTTGGACAGGTGGTCAGCTTGCCTTACGGAGTGAAGATCACCGACGATGAGGTCGTGGACATCCTGCGCCAGGCCGCCCCGCCGTCGTGGGTGCAGCAGCAGGCCGAACTGCTAACGGACGACGTCGCACAGTATCTCGCGGGCAGGCGGAGCGGCTTCTCGAAAACTGTCTCGCTCGCGGACAACAAGCGCCGGGCCGAGCGAGCCTTCGCCGAGTTGGTGGAGCGCAAGCTTGCCGAGGCCGTGTACGACCTGCCGGCCTGCCGCACCCGGACGGAGACCCTCGCGGCATCCATATCCTGGGTCAGCCTGCCAGCCTGCATTCCACATGGAACGTCGGCGGCAGACATAATCAGGCGGTCGCGATCAAACCTGGTGGGATCGATCTCCCCGCTCGTGCTGTCTCCGATCACGGATAGGGTCACGTTCACCGACTCGAATCTCCGTACGGGCCTGATGCTGGCCGGGGGCCCCGAGGCGCTGGACCTCTTAGACGACGGCAGGAGAGTACTAGGGGAGGGTTGGGCCTACAGCAGTGCCGACCTGCGCGCCGAGATGGCTGACGTGGCCGAAACCATGGACCGGGTCCGCGCTCTCCTCACGGACGGCTACGTCTACACCCATGAGAACCTCCGCGCCTACTTGGCCGGGCGCGGCGGAGGCACTGCGAAAGTCCTGGACGACTTCCGTGACATTCTCGCCAACGGCTACGTCTATACCCACGAGTATCACCGCAGCGTCCGTCCCCGAAACCCGGTGCTCAGGAATCTGGACGACGCCCATCGTCAGTCTGTGGCAGCCCGCCGATTCCAATGGGCGCCCTACGTGCTGACGCCCGTCCTTCTCCTAGTGATCGGGTTTCTCGGAGGCAGGAGCTGGCTCACCAGGGCAGGTTGGGCATCGGCCTTCCTGCTCGTTTCTGCAATCGCCGCTTTCGCTGCGGCAGGTCCATTCTACGACGCCATCTTTGCTCCGGGGTTTGACAGGGCCTACGCCGACGTTGCGGCCCAGTCCGGCGGCGAGTTCGGCAACACCTTCACGCTGATAGCCGACAAGCTAAAGGATATCTTGGGGTCGCTCAGGTCCGAATTCGTTAGAGGCGTCCATCAGGCCAGCCTGATCATAGCCGCCGCCGCCGCTATAGTCCTGGTCGCAGCCCTGTCCTGGAAACGGATACCCCCTACGACCAAAGCATGACGTATATCTTAAACTGCTACCCGAGGCTCACATCTCACCACTTCTTAAGAATATCATCAGCTATTCTCACGGCGATAGGCGCACCACGCGGATTGCCGGCTGCGAAGAACAACTGGAAAATCGGCAGGGCCTTTCCATTGTTGAGATAGGGTCGTACCTTGCCGTTCGGCCTGAGCTTGTCGAAGGCCCCAATTGTGGTTCGACAGGCTCACCACGAACGGACTTTGGAAAGGCCCTGGAAAATCGGAGAGTTCCTTGAATTTGTGAGTTGCCGTTGGGCCGACGCCACTTTCTCGAATATCTCTTCAAGTCGTTGGCGATAAAGGGCTGCGATCTTCTCGCTGCCAGCCGCTCTTTGCTGAGGCTGTTCTTCACTGAATAGAGACAGCTGCGGAGAAGCACTGTAGAAGTCCTGCCAATACTCTCTTCCACCAAAAACACGGTCGAGCTGAGTTGGCCTCAACAGTTCCCCAACTAACCTCGGTCTTGAATGGATCAAGGAACACTACTGCACGGTCACTTTTGGCCATGTCATCGCAGAACTTATACCAATTCATTTTGAGCGCGCCGTAAAGCCGTCATTCCCGCGAAGGCGGGAACCCACTCCCTGGCCGCACATATACGGCAGCATCACGGTGACTTGGTATTAGGTAGCACAACGTTGGCGTCACTGCTGATTATGTCAATGTTGATTCTCTCGTAAAAAGTCTGTGCAGGTCGAATTAGAACAACCGTACCCTTGCCTGAGTACAATATACAGTCTCTGTTCCGTGTACTACCCCAACATACGGTAGCGCTCACATGTGCTAAAGCGCTGGAACTTCCTCAAAACGGGTTTTTACGAGGGAATCAATTCCTGTGCCATGAGTCCCAGACGCGAGACCAATTCCAAAGACCCTTTTCTCAGACTAACATTCGCAGTTGTTCTTCAGGTGGGTCCGGAGCCGGAGGCTCCACAAATCGAAGAAGTGTGCCCGTAGGGAAGGCTGCGCGTCTCTTTCTCGTGCTCTCGTCGACAACAAGGGTACCCGCTTTCTCCATTTCTGTAAGGCGGCCCTTCAATTGCCCGGAGTGAAACAAGGTCCTATCAGACCGCATGAATTCTTCTATAGAATCGAATGCTACTTGGCTATTCATTCCAAACTCACCAATCAGAGCCCCATCCAATTCCTCGAAATTCACAGCCTGTGCTCCAAACGAGAATTGACCTATCGTCTCACCTCTTGAAGCTATAGGCCCCGAACGGTGCAACCTTCCACATGGCTTGTTTCATTCTGTCGCAACCCAAGTCGTTCTTGGTAGCGAAGAACAGCGCATATACTAGGCTACTGCCCTCATACAGGTCAAAGTGGAGAACGTGTTTAGAACCTGCTTTCTTTAGTTGCTTCTGGTAAAGACCGTAGAAGAATTGCCTTGTCTCGTCGATCCCACCAATTGATATGCCGTCGCGCCATTCTTGACAGCCGAACAAATCGTCTAGTGGAGATGAGAATTCTGGAGTAGTCTTGAACCTATTGATGTCTCTATACATGAACGATACATAGACTTCGGATTTCGGATTTTCCAATATCCGTTGGATCAGTTTCATTGGTGTATCAGAAACCCCAAAGGGGTCAACCATTACGAGTGCCGGTGCCAACTGACTGTTGTACGAGTCTATCGCGTCAAGCACTTCGGTCATAGTATCAGTGAATGTGCCTTGGAATACCTCAGCTTGGCAGTTCGTGGGGAACTTACTCTTCATGGGTCCAACGACCTGTTTCAGGTGCTCTGCCCGCTCAGGATTCTTCTCAATAAACATGTAAGTGATTTGGCCGGTCATCATGTGTTGGGCCGTATGGTTGCGAAGGACATCTAGCGCGATCAGAGGTGAGCCCCTCTCTCCACCCGAGTAACGACCAGGGCCTGCGAAAGCGTCGATAAACAGTACCCTCTCATTACTGCTTAGCATGATCGGTAGCCACGCTTCCAAATAGTGGCGCAAGACCATGTGCTTCCCTACTGTATGACGTTCAAGAGGCCACAGCTTTGTCTTGGGAGGCATTCCTCACCTATGTCCATTGTCTGTGGGCATTTCGACCCACGTTGCCCCATCCAATACGGCCTCGTCCCCAGACCGCTTGCCCCGCCGTCCGCCCAGCTGCTTCAGGAAGAACGCCACCCCTGCTTCCATGGACTGATCCCGAAGGTCGCGCACCCAGTCGACGTCCATCGACCGAGCCCTTCGCCCACTCTCGCCGCCGGCAATTACCCAGTGGAGCGTGCCGTCCTCCAGCCATTGGGTCAGGTCAACCCTCTCCAGCAGGGGCTCTGCCGACACGAAGCGTACTGCTGCGGGGATCCGTCGCAGCACGGACAGCCGAGGCGCGTACTTCTGGCTCTCCACCGACGTCCCCATCCAAACGTTGCCCGGCCACTCCTCGAACCTGCTCTGGCCATGCTTCTCCCACCAGCCCGCCGCCCGGCCGGGCCGCTTGGTCAGCACCTGGAACACGTGCCGGTCCGCTTCTCTCATGACATGGAACACGTCCGCGATGAAGTCGTACTCGACATGCGGGTGGAACAGGTCCGACATGCTATTGACGAATACGCGCCGGGGGCGCCGCCACGACAGCGGGGCCTCCAGCCGCCCAGGGAGCATCTGCACGCTGTCGGGAGCGGTATCGTATCCAGGCACGGCCATCGCTCGCAGCCTGGGGTAGAGCGCGAACATGTAACAGTTGTCACACCCCGGCGACACGCGGGAGCAGCCCGTCACCGGATTCCAGGTCTCGTCCGTCCATTCGATTGTGGAGGGCATGGCCGATGCTCCCTACGTCCTACATCACGAAGACATTATAGCACTCATGTTCGTCCGGTCAAGGGGATTGCCACTACTACAACGTCAGTCCTCCTCGGCCAGCACATCCTCCATCGCGGACAGGAAGCCGTCGATGTGCTCCTCCTGCACCGGCGCCGAGATCGTGATGCCGATTCCCCCGCTCATGGAGTAGCCCTTGAGGAACAGCGCCAGCTCGATGCGCCCGGCAAGGTCGCTGTCCGGCAGAGTCGTGGCGCTCCGGTAGTTCGTGATCGGCTTGTCGGTCATGTAGAAGTGCAGCCCGGCCCCCGCGCTGACGACCCTGCTGGGCACGCCCGCCCTGTCGAACACGTCGACCAACCCCTCGTGGAGCTTCGCCCGCAGGCCGTCGACGTGGGCGTACACCTCCGGCGTCAGCCCCCTGATCGTCGCCAGGCCCGCCGCGAGGGTGAAGGAGTTGCCCGAGAACGTGCCGCTCTGGCTCAGCCCTGTCGGCTCGCCCGTGTTGTCGAGCATCTGCATGTACTCGTCCTTGCCGCCGATTGCGCCGATGGGGAATCCGCCGCCGAACGCCTTGCCGAATATCGTGACGTCCGGCTCGATTCCCGCGAGTCCCTGTGCGCCGCCCGGCCCGGACCTGAAGCTCACCACCTCGTCCATCACCATCGGTATCCCCAGCTCGGACGTGATGTCGCGGACGAAACGGGTGAAGTCCTCCGAGACCTCCCACGAGCTGGGCTTCGCGTCGTAGAAGACGCCGGCTATCTCGTCCTTGTGCTCTCGCAGGATGAGCTCGACCGACTCCCGGTCGCTGTAGGGCAGGATGACCGCGTCCTCCTCGGCGGTCCTCGACATACCCGCCCACGCGGCAACGGCATTCGGGGAGTCGGCGGGCCCCGCCTGGTCCAGCGGCGGCGCCGAGCTCACCTCCAGCGCGTCGTGGCTGCCATGGTATCCACCCTCGAACTTGGCAACCTTCGGCCTGCCCGTCTTGGCCCGGACCATGCGCGTCGCGTGGAGGGACGCCTCCGTGCCCGAGTTGCAGAAGCGTACCTTGTCGATGGACGGGAAGCGGCCCGTGATCTCCTCCGCGATCTCGGCCTCGAGCTCCGTCGGGCCGCCCAGCCCGAACCCGCGCTCGACCTCCCGCTGCACCGCCGCCACCACGTCGGGGTGGCTGTGCCCCAGCATCATCGCTGAGTGGTGGTTGCCGAAGTCCACGTACCGGTTGCCGTCGATGTCCCAGATGTAGCAGCCCTCCGCTTTGGCGATGTAGTGCGGGTAGGGCGGCGACCAGTAGGCGCCCTTGATGACGCCGCCCGGCATGACCGGCACGCCCCGCTCCCACTGGGCGCGCGACTTGGGCGTCCTGCGCCGGTACTCCTGGACAAGCGACCCCTTCGACCTCGTCATGTCGTCCTCCTCCTCGAACGTCCAATTTGTCATTATGAGGAGCGAAGCGACGAAGAATCTAAAGTCTATGCCTGAGGATACCCCCAACCGCTATAGATTCTTCACTCCGCTTCGCTCCGTTCAGAATGACATGATAACGGAATGTCAACACAGCCTACCCGGCCAGCGCGCCGCCCCGTGCGGCGTCCGCGACCTTGCGCGTCGCCTGGATCATGTCGGCCAGGTCGTCCTCTGTGAAGTTGGGGATCATCTGCAGCCCCACCCCGCGATTCATGAGCGCCTCGCCCTTGGGACACTCGACCTGGCGGTAGTCCACGGGGCGCTCGCGGCCATAGTCGAGCGGGAAGCGCGTCTTGCCGTACAGGTCGGGCCCGGCCAGGAACTGGTTGCGGTACAACGGGCCCACGTCCCCCGAGCCGACATAAGGCCCACCCATCGCCACGCCCTCGGCGCTCACCGCGGCGGCGAAGTCGCTGGCCGTGCAGCTCAGTGCGTCCGTGTCTATCGTGAACCCCAGGTTCCAGTAGGTGTGGCGGTCGCCCGGCCTCACCTTCTGGGGCACAATCTCGGCCACGTCCGACAGACCCTCGATGATGTTGAGGGCGCTGCGGACCTTGTTGTCGACGTAGCCGTCCAGCTTGCCCAGCTGGTTCAACAGCAGGGCCGCGATGATGTCGTTGATCTTGTAGTTGGGCGCCAGGAAGTAGTTGGCATAGGGCATCCCCTCCAGGGGCGTCTTGTCTCGGGGCAGCGCGGCGTCTCGGAAGAGGATCGCCCTCTCCCACAGCGACCTGTTGCTCGTCAGCACGGCCCCGCCCATGCCTGCCGACAGGGTCTTGCCGCCGAAGCTGATGCCCGCTATGTCCCCCATGGACCCGACTATCTGACCCTGGTATTCGGCGAGGTGGGCCTGGCAGCAGTCCTCGATCAGGAAGATGCCGTGCCTGTCCGCGATCTCCCTGAGAGCCCCCATGTCGCAGACGTTCCCGAACAGGTGCACCGCGATGATGGCCCGCGTCCGCGGCGTGATCTTCGCTTCCACGTCGGCCGGGTCGAGGGTGTAGGTCTCGTCGATGTCCGCGAAGACGGGCACGCAGTTGTGCAGAAGCGCCCCAATGATGCTGCCCCCCGATGTCCACGGCGTCACTATGATCTCGTCTCCGGGGTCGGGGTTCACAGCGCCAATACACGTGTGCATGGCGGACGTGCCGGAGTT
Organism: Dehalococcoidia bacterium; assembly: GCA_965222445.1. Classification (GTDB taxonomy): domain Bacteria; phylum Chloroflexota; class Dehalococcoidia; order Lucifugimonadales; family CAJWER01. The sequence goes on from CBDCTY010000002.1 coordinate 1,156,166, forward strand.
CACAGTGATCGTCCACTCGACGCCGTGCCTCTCGGCGAACGCCGCCTCGAACTTCTCGACGACGGGGCCCCTACCGATGTTGCCCGACCTGATCACCTCGGCGACCGCGGCCACGTCGTCCTCGCCGAAGTCGTGCCCCGGCCCGAACGGCCTCGTACGGACCGGCTCCCCACCGTGTATCGCCAGTGCATTTGTCATGTGTGCTAAACCTCCAGTCCTAGAAGTCTTATTGCGTTCAGCCCCAGTATCCTGCGCTTGTCCTCGTCGGATATGTCGGCCGTCACCACCTTGCCGATCTGGTGGCGCGCGTCCAGCAGAGCCATGTCGCTGCCGAACAGGACCCGGTCGGCGCCCGCCATCCTGACGGAGCTCTCGATGGCGCCGTGGGCAGCGCCGGAGCCGCACGTCTCCAGGTAGACGTTCGGGAGGTCTCGCGCGGCCTCGATGGCCTTCTCGGGGCCCCAGCCCCCGGCGTGGGCCAGGACCCACCTGACGTTCGGGAAGCGCTCCGACAGCGCGGTGAAGCGGCCCTTCGGCGTCACGCCCGGCGGGTCGAAGGAGTAAGTCGCGTGCATCATCACCGCCAGACCGCGCTCGTTCAGCCACTCATAGATCGGGAAGTAGGCGGGGTCGTCGTTCGGCTTTCGGAAGTAGCCCGGGTATATCTTCAGGTATTTCATACCGAGCTCACCGAAGGCTCTCTCCAGCTCCCGGATCGCCTCGTCGGGGTAGTGCGGCGTGACGAATGCGACCGGGACGAACCGGTCGGGCCGCCGTGCGCAGAGCTCGGCCACCAGGTCGTTGGCGTACCTTGCGTCGCCGTAGAAGATGCAGTTGATGCACGCCAAGTCGATCCCGGCGTGGTCCATGATCTCCACGTACCGGTCGATGTCGCCGTTCACGCCGTGCCGACCCCAGCTTCCGAGGTGCGTGTGGAAATCGACTACCGGCGTGTCCAAGTCAGCTCACCCCCAGCAGGCGCTCGGCGTTGCCCGCGCATATCGCCCTCAGCGCGTCCATGCCTAGTCCGCAGTGGTGCAGGCTGTAGAGCTGTGGCGACATCGCGGCGTCCGGGAAGCGCGACCCGAACAGCACGCGCTCAGGGCCGATGGCCTCGACGACCGACGTGATCCCGCCCGTCACCACGAACCGGGACAGCTCGAAGTCCAGGTTGGGCAGGCTCCGCACCAGCGGCAGCGCCCACGAGGCGTCGTGGTACTTCGCCTCGCCCAGGACGGCCCGCACGTCAGGACGCGCCGCCAGCGTCTCGTACACGTCGCGTGGGTCTATGGCGTGCACAGTGCCCAACACTTCGTGCTCCACCGGCAGCCACAGGGGGATGCCCGTGTCGGAGAGCCAGTCGAGCCACGGCCCGACGACCCAGTCGCGGAACGGGTAGTTGTGGACGCCGGGAAGCATCCTGACCGACGTGACGCCCTCCGCCTCCACGTGGGCCGCGGCCGCGTCCAGGTCGTCGAAAGCCGGGTTGCACACGAACTGCGGCACGAAGTCGGTGCGACCCCGCACCGCATCCATCAGCATCGAGTTTCCCTCTGCGGAGTCGTAGGTGGCCGCGTGGGGCGCGTAAACCAGCGCCCGTCCGATTCCGGCCCGGTCCATCTCGCTCCGCACGCCCTCGACCGTGTCCACTGCGACGGGCCGGTCATGGCGCCGCCCGAGGGATACGTTGGCGTCCAGTACGGGGACCGACGGCTTGAAGTCCAGATCTACGCTACCCATGGCAGCAACGGAGTGTAGCACAGACATGTACCCCGGCAGCAGGCCCCAGATTCCCCACCTCAGTCGTTCCCGCGAAGGGAGACCTTTGCACAACCGTCATTCCCGCGGAGGCGGGAATCCAGGGGGGCTGGGGCCAGCTTGGATATACCGGCATTTCACCCTCACCCCAACCCTCTCCCATCGAGGGAGAGGGGGTTACGCATAGGTCTCCGGAGGCGGGAACCCATCCCCGGCGGGTGAGGCCAGCAGCCTTGGGAAGCAGTCCGTCACCCTTACCCTCCCTCACATCATTCCGTCTTTGCCTCTGTGCCCTCTGCGTTCTCTGTGGTGGGCATCTCTTTGAGTCTCCGCTGCAGCCAGCCGGCGAAGGCCAGCAGCCCCGCCTCCGCCACCGTCAGCAGAGCGATCAGCATCGTCGCGTCAAAGAAGAACCCTTGGGGGAACATGGCGAGCAGCATGTGGCGCCGAGGGTCGAGCTGCCACAGGTCGTTGCTGAAGCTGACCAGGTGGAACGCGAGGAATAGCCTGTCGAACCCGACCAGCGAGCCCAGCCCGACCAGCGCCGCGAGCCCCAGTGTCGCCAGTCCACCGTAAGACAACAGCCGCACGGCCACCGGCACGGCTTCGCGCCGCCGGAGCCACACGCACACCGCCAAGAAGACCGCCATGGACGCGGCGGCAATGTACTGCACGGCATAGACCCCGCGCACGAGCCCCTTCACGTCGCGCATGTGCAGCACCTCCCGTTCGCCGTAGATGCTGCGCCTGATCCCGCCCACGAACACGCGGACGTCCAGGAGCTCCATGTCGTCGTTGAAGTAGGTGCGTATCTGCCGTCCCGCGTCGATCAGCTCGGCGCGCTCGATGCCCGTCCGCCTGGGGATGTCGTACTTGTCGAACCCATAGCTGTACAGCCACGGGAAATTGATCACCACCCACGAGTTGGTGGTGATGAGCAGCAGGGGCACGAAGGCCACGAACACCACGCCGGCCGCAATCTTCAGTCCACGCATGGCGTCCAGTCTAGCAGTCACGCTCTGTGGCACAAGGCCCCGCAGCTCGCGGCTAGGGCCTTTCCAAAGTTGGCTCCCTGCGGAAGGGACGTACCCTACCGCCCACCTGGATTCCCGCCTGATTCCCGCCTGCGCGGGAATGACGGTATGTGGGTTATGGGACAATGGAAAGGCCCTGGCTCGCGGCACTAGCTCATCCAGCACCTGCCGGAGTACCCGACCGTGGGACCGAGGATGGGATGGGCCATCTCGAAGTCGACCGCGAAGCAGTCTCCGGCCTCCCCGGTCTCCGTGATGCGGCCGCCTCCGAATGGCGAGAGCCAGGTCGGAAACCTGACCGTCAGCCCAACGAGAGGCACCCTCATCACGTACTTCCTGACTTCGTAGACCAGGCTCCCTCCATCGCCGACGCTCACCCTGGACTCAACTCCGAGACCGTGCCGCGTCGTCTCAATGACGCTGTGGTCGCCAAGGAAGACCATCTGCGATTCGAAGGTCACGTCCCTCGGAAAGCTCGCGTTACGCGAGAAACTCCGGACCCAGTGCATGGTGCCCGCACCGTCGGTCCGGTTGTGAAGAGCGAACCCCACGTCCCTGCCGCCGTGCGGGACCGGGGCGCGGAAGAGCGCGTAGGAGAGCAGCGCCAGCGCCCTGACCAAGGGGTTGACGCGGACCGTGTCCATGACGCCGCTGGCATCCACCACAGGTTCGAGGTAGTGCCTCCGCACCGCCGGATGTAGGCGATGGAAGTCCTCGCCAAGTGCCCGCGCGACGGGTGAGGTCTCGCCGGGCGGCCTGACTCTGGACTGCTGCACCAGTGCTGACTACCCGGAGGCGAGCGTGATCTCCAGCTCGTCCATAGACAGCCGGCCCCTGGCCTCCTGCCCGAACCCGACGAACGAGAACCCGTAGCTGATAGCCCCGCCAAGCAGCGTGTCGAGAGAGGTCGGGCCATCGGACCGCCCAGCCCAGCTCATGTGCCACAGGGACTCGTCGTTCTCGAGGGTGAACCTGAGCGGCTCGTCGGCCCAGTGTCCGTTGCTGATCTCCATGGGACTTGCCGTGTAGTGCCACCTCGTCCCGGCCGCGTGGACCCAGAAATAGCAGCTTGCGCCGTCCAGCTCGAGGCCGTCGCCCCGCAGGTACACGGAAACGTCCGCGCCGCGCAGGTCGACCGGGCCCCCATCATCCCAGCTCCGGTAGTAGATCAGCGGCAGGATGGAGAGCGGGACCTCGGGCGTGTCGGCACTCCACCTGTGCTCGTCAGCCCATACGTAGCCGGAATCGTTCACCCCGCCCGAAGGCTCGTGAGTGGTCAGGATGAAGATATTGCAGCGGGCCAGCACGCTCTCGTGATAGTCGTATGAGCACCAGCGCTCAGGGCCCTTGTCGAAGGTCGTTCTCAATACCGTAGCCAAGGGTAGTCGCATCCTCCTCTGTTCGGCTCCCACCGAGTCGGCATTCTCTACAGGCGCAGGTCATCCAAACCGTCATTTCCGCGCAGAGCCTGCCCCCGCGAAGGCGGGGGCGGGAATCCATCTTCCCTGTCCTGATGCTCAAGTATGGGCTGGCCTCCCATAAGGCAGGCCGTTGAGACCCGCCGATTCGCTTCACCTGCCCGTGTTGAGAATACCCCGAAATCTGTGTGCGTGCCCAGAAGGGGCCCACACGTTAGTATAGGCACACAATCGACCGTTGCAAGTCCACATCCTTCTCGATGCGAGTGCAAAATGGAGACTTTCCCCCCAACCTTTGACGGACTTCAGACCCTGGTGGCCCGGCTACGCGGCCCGGAAGGATGCCCCTGGGACAGGGAGCAGACCGGCGCCAGCATGAGGCACTACGTCCTCGAGGAGACCTACGAGCTGCTGGAGGCAATCGACGGCGGCGACCCCGGGCCGCTGACCGAGGAGCTGGGCGACGTCATGTTCCATCTCGCCTTCCACATCCATATGGCGAAGGAGGAAGGGCGGTTCGACGAGACGAATGTCTTCGATTCGGTCATCTCCAAGCTGGTCAGGCGGCATCCGCACGTCTTCGGCGACCGCAAGGTAGCCGGTGCGCAGGATGTACTTGAAAGCTGGCAGGACCTGAAGAGGGCCGAGAAGAGCGAGGACGACGAGAGCTCCATCCTCGACGGCATCCCGAAGTCGCTGCCCGCTCTCGCCCAGGCCCAGGTCATCCAGCAGCGGGCCGCGGGCGTCGGGTTCGACTGGGAAGACGCCGGAGGGGTCCTCGACAAAGTGGCCGAGGAGCTCGCCGAGATCGCGGATGCCGAGGACGACGCGGAGCGGGAGCGGGAGATGGGCGACCTGCTCTTCTCAGTCGTGAACGCCGCCCGGTGGATGAACATCGACAGCGAGACCTCCCTGAGAGCGGCCGACGAGCGGTTCAGGCAGCGATTCGCGACCATGGAGGCGCTGAGCCGCGAGAGGAGCGTCGACCTGAAGTCGCTCGACCTGGACGCCAAGGAGGCGCTGTGGCAGGAAGCCAAGCGCCTCAGCGCCCCCGGCCCTCCCTAAGAATAGCGGGGACCGCGAGGGCTATCGCACCCACCAGCATCGTTCCGAGCCCCGCCGAGACGAGCGTCGCAGTCTGGGCGCTCGTAAGCTCGGCGATGCCTCCCAGCAGCAGGCTCCCGACTGGGTAGAGGGCAACCGTCATCGCGCTGAGCGACGCCACCCTGGCGCGGAGCTCGTCGGACACCATCGCCTGTATCCAAGCGCCTTGGACTGCAAACGCGCACGACATGGCCGCGCCCATGACCGCAAGCACCGGCATGGCGCTTGCCACCGATGTCATGCGCGACAGTGCTAACAACGCGACGACCACCACACCGAGTGCCGCCATGATCGCGACCCCCCTGTTGCGCGGCGCGGGCATGGAGGCGACGACGGCGGCCCCCACGACCATGCCGGCGCCGAGGGAGGTCATCAGCAGTCCCAGCCCCTCCGGCCCGGCGCCGAATACCTCTGCGGCGTACACCGGCATCAGCCCACTGATGACGGGCATGAGCAGGAGGACCATAGACGCCGTGATCAGCATCAGTCCCAGCAGTACCGGCTCCCGGAGGATGAAGCGCGCCCCCTCGGCGAGCTGCCTGACAGGCCCCTGACGGGCGCCTTCTCCGGCGGCCCGCGGGATTGGGGTTATCCTCGATGCGGCGACGGCGGAAAGCAGGTACAGGACGCTGCCAGCGGCAAGAGCCGGCGCAGGGCCGACCGTAGCCAGCACGACCCCGGCCGCCGTGGGCATGACCAGCCGGGAGCCGTTGAACGCCAGTATGTTGAGGGCGAATGCGTTGACGAGCGAACGCCTGGGCACGGTCGTGGGGATCACTGCGGCCCGCACGGGCTCCCACAGCGCCCACGAAACGCCCATCGCCAGCACGTACCCGAACAGGACCGGCGTCGAAACGAGGTCCAGAGTGAGCAGCGCGGCGAGTATCGCCGTTACCGACGCCTGGTACGAGGACACGACGGCCATGAGCTTGCGCCGGTCCCATGAGTCCGCTATTAGGCCGCCTATGGGGCTGACGACCAGGAACGGCAGCGCGTCGATACCCATCAAGAGGGCTGTCATCAATGGCGACCCAGTCAGGCTGTACCCCAGCCAGCCGACCACCAGCAGGTGCGTCCAGAACCCGGCTCCCGTCGTAAGGGTCGAAACCCACAGGAAGCGGAAGTCGCGGTGATAGAGCGAGTCCAGCGTATGCAGCCGCCGGGCAGCGCCAAGACCGCGTATCCGGCGTCCGCCCACCGAGCCCACGCTGCGGACGCCCTCGGCTGGGCGCACCGCAGACCCCTGTGCGTCGGCGCCGGTCGATTCGAGAGATCCAGCCTGCTGCATTGATCTGACTCCTCCCTGGACCGCGGTTCGGGCTACCTGCGGGCACTCCTTGCACACCGATAGCATGAACCACAACTCATGAATAATTCAGTTGTAACATCGCGGCAAATCCCCGTCAACTATAAAAACCGACCATTTTTGTCCCTATTACATGAAGCCTGATTCCCAGTTCGCTTTCCTCAGACCAATAAGGTACGGCGGGCCCACTGCGGTATACTCTCCGGCATGACACATAGACCCGCACCTTCGGCCCCTCCGGGCGAGGCCACGCTAGCTGCGATAGAGGACGATGCCGTACGGATGGCCCGACGCGCCGGCCAGACCCTCATGGGCTACTTCGGCACCTCCCTGGACGTCGAGTTCAAGGACGAACGGGAGACCGACCCCGTCACGAACGTCGACAGGGAGGTGCAGGACGACCTGGTTCGTGCCATCTCCGAGGCGTACCCGGGGCACGGGATCGTCGGCGAGGAGGACGAGGATGTCGGGGGCGGGCCCGCGCCCGACTACGTCTGGGTCCTCGACCCGCTGGATGGCACCAAGAACTTCATGAACGGCCTGCCCGTATTCGCGTCCTCCATAGGCGTGCTGTACCGCGGCGCGCCCGTGGCCGGCGCGGTCTACACACCCTGGCCGGGAGAGACCGAGGGAGTGGTGCTCCACGCACGCAAGGGAGGCGGGGCGCACGCGGGCGGCGAGCGCATCATCCTCGCCGACGCCCACGAGCCCGTGCCAAGCAGGCTGACTACCCTGCCCGAGTCGTTCCGCAGGGCCTTCAGGTTCGATGCTCCCATGAAGGGCCGGACGGGAGAGCTCAGGATAACCGGCAGCACCGTCTACGAGCTCGCGATGGCGGCGCGGGGCGTGGTCCAGTACTCGTTCAGCGGCGCCCCCTACCTGTGGGACGCAGTGGCCGGGTCGGTGCTGGTCGCGGAGGCCGGTGGGCTCGTGATGACAGCCGACCGCCGCCGGAGCCGCATCCCCCTGGTGCCCGCCAGCCTGAGATGGCACGGGCTCGACTCCTTCTTCCCGGACTGGAACGAAGGAATCACGCTCGACCGTATGCGACGCTGGCGCGGCCCCCTGCTATGCGGCAGCCCCAAGCTGACTCGCTACGTGGCCCGGAACCTGAGCGCAAGACACTGAGACCCGTCGGCGTTCCTATGCAAGCGAGTGGAACTGTAGGAAACCAGCTTAAGTTCAAGGCAGTGCGGGGTTATGGTCAGTCAAAGGATTTCATAGTTCCACATCCCGAGTGTGCTTGGCCACCAGACTTTGTATCGTGAAGCGGTCTCGATCGTTCAATTCCTCGTAGGATCCTGGCGACACTGCGAGGATGCCCCATCCATTCGTCATCAGCTCGTTTGTCACAGTAACACCATAGTCGCCAGTCTCCCTCGAGGCTCTTGAGACTCCCGCCAGCCGTTCGCAGTCTCCTCTTGCCAAATCTGACTCGCTCGTCAGGTAGAGTACACCCATCGTGTGCCAGTCCTCTTGGCCTGGGAACACAGTTACGGCCGAACCCCTACCATAAGAGACACAGCCTGCGAGCCTCAACTTAGATCGAAACCCGAAAACTTCTGCAGACACCGTGTTGGGGTCTAATGTTCCAGTGGACTTTCGGGCATGCCAGTTTTTCCCAAGCAACCCCACGGTTGATTCCGCTTGTTGAAGCTCTTTGTCTAGTGGATCCACAGACCCCCGCAAATGGCGATTGCGGCGCTCAGCACTTCTCCTAGCCTCTCGGTTCAATGACTCTTGCATCTTTTGTTTCCAGTTCTCTCGCAGCCATACAGCTTTGCGGTATTGGTCGGCGACAAACAGCGCTATGCGATATCTTGCCAGGAAGCACACTACTGGGTCATCGAAATCGGGTTCCGCAACATCAATAGGCTTGAATTGGCCGTCGTGGTCGTAGGGCTGCTTGCATGCGAACCGGCCTACGCACGTGTCCCGAGTCGTACTTTCGGACGGGTCAAATGTGGCCGTGTCCCACACCCGTTGCTCTACCTCACTGCTGAAGAGCAATTTCCTCCACTGGCTAACGCCCCACTGCAGCTCACGGACCTTCTTGGTCTTGTCGTCTCTCATCCCAACCAAGACGGCCGACTCCGAGACTACGTGACAATTGTTGCTTACAGACTCGCCGCAATGGGCTCCATTGTCGTCAATCACAAAGAGGCATTGGCCTACGTAACTGGCGACATCGTTCTCGAGTTGGCCCAACAGCTCGTTGGCCGTTCGCTTTGATACTCCAGATACCCTACGTGGCTGGTGGCCGCCGTTCATCCCTCACGCCCCAATCCCTGTGCTTGATGTCGTAGTCGATGACGAAATCCAGCCCTTCGTCTCTGAATCCGTCTGTTCGTACTGGAACAGTAATGGGAACTCAGCGAGAGTATCCCATCGGATGAGGCAGGAAGTCCAGCACTCTGCGTACAGACCCAGAACGAACCTCTGCTTGAAGGTTCCTAGTCTCAGGTGCTGCAACAGACGCGGCCAGCAGCTACTCCAGCGGCCAGGGCACATTTCGGCGAGGGTCGAGGCGCGGGAAGACCGGCTCGTCCAGGACCGCCTCGGTGCGACGGAGCAGCACGTCGACCTCCTCGTCCGTCAGCAGCTCTGTAAGCTGGCCGCGCAGCCCGTCCGAGGAGCTCAGCCGGTCCGCGAGGGCCCTGAGGTCCGGCAGCAGCCCCTCCGGCAGCGGCGCGCCCCAGAACTCGAGCATCACCGTTCGCACCTTGAAATCGGAGTGGAAGGTCAGGCCGTGGTCGATGCTCCAGATCGTGCCGTCGGCCCCGAGGACGCAGTGCCCGCCCTTCCGGTCGGCATTGTTCGCCACCAGGTCGAAGGCGGCGAACCTAAGCAGCTCATCCGTGTGGTCTGAGATCAGGTCGAAGTAGGTGATCCGAGGGTCCGACTCCACGTAAAGCTGCATGGAGCCGACGCCGTAGGGCCCCTCGCGTATCAGGGTCAGGGGAACGGGCGGCCAGCCGATCGCCCTGCCGAGCAGGAACGCCGCATACTCTCGTCTGTAGAGCGTGCCGCCGGGAAAGTCGTGCAGGGGCCGCTCGCCGACCTTCGGCTTGTACACTGCCCGCAGGAACCGCCCCGGCCCGGCGTCGATCCTCAGCAGGAACGTATAGTTCGAGCTCCAGGGGATCTGCTGCCCGCCGACAACCTCGCCGTCCCGGAGGATCGGCAGCGCCTCCTCCTCCGACAGCTGCACAGCGACCGCCTCCCGCCCCTCGACTCGCTCTGCTGCCATCTACTCCTCGATCCTGGAGATCGAATGGCTTCCATCATACTGTGCTACACTCGCCGACGCGAGGCCCGACATGACCACCAGACCGACCCTCAAACATCAGCACGCTGGAGAGTATGCCCAGCCAGGGCAGCTCCCGGATCCCCTACGCCCATACGATGCCATGTACCAGTTGCCCTATGTCTCATCGGTCTTCTCAATCCTGGACGAATACTTCAAGGAGCGTCCCGACGTCCTTGTTGGAGGAGAGGGTTACCTCTGCCGTGATACGCGAGATAGGTCGGGTTGGGTAGTGCCCGATTGCCTGGTGGCCTTAGGAGTCGACGCCCGCGCCATCCTGGACCGCAACGGGTACGTGATCGACGAGGTGGGCAAGCCGCCGGACTTCGTGCTGGAGATCGGTTCCGGGAGCACCGGCAGGGCAGACTACACCACCAAGAGAGACGCCTACGCTGGATACGGGGTGGGCGAGTACTGGCGCTTCGATCCAACCGGCGGACAACACCACGACGCGGCATTGTCCGGCGAGCTTCTGACCGACGGCGTGTACGAGCCGATGCCCCTGCATCAGGGGAGGGACGGATTAATGCGGGGCTTCAGTCCCGTGCTGGGGCTGGAGCTGCACTGGGACGACGGCCGGCTCCGTATCTACGACCCGGCCGCGGGTGAGTATCTGCCGGATATGGCGGAAGCCAAGGCCCAACGCGACTCCGCCATACGCGAGCGAGACGCTGCCATATACGAGCTTCAGCGCCTCCGCGAGCAGGTCGACCGCCTTCAATCGGAATAGCCCGCAGCGTCTCCGCTGCCCCGGCTGACTGAGGGATTCCTGTCAGGCTGCCCCAGAGCCAAACCCGCAACCCTACTTCAGCTTCACCAGGTCGTCCGCCAGCACCTTGCGCAGGTCAGAGATCTGGTCGCGGAGCAGCGCCGCGGACTCGAACTCCAGGTTCTTCGAAGCCGTCTTCATCTGCTTCTCCAGGTCCCTGATGAGCCGGTGCAGCTCGTCCTTGGGCAGGTCCGGCGCCGCTGCGTAGGGGGCCTTCGTCTCCGCCACCGCCTGCACACGCTCGGTGATGTCGTGGACCGCCTTGCGTATGCCCTGCGGCGTGATGCCGTGCCTCTCGTTGTGCTCCTGCTGAACGAGGCGGCGGCGGTCCGTCTCCTGGATCGCGCGCCGCATCGAATCGGTCATCACGTCCGCGTACATGATCACGCGGCCGTCCACGTGCCGGGCGGCCCGCCCGATCGTCTGCGTGAGCGCCGTGGACGAGCGCAGGTAGCCCTCCTTGTCGGCGTCGAGGATGGCGACTAGGCTCACCTCGGGCAGGTCCAGGCCCTCCCTGAGCAGGTTGATCCCGACGATCACGTCGTAGACGCCCAGGCGCAGGTCGCGCAGGACCTCGCTGCGCTCCAGCGTGTCGATCTCAGAGTGAAGGTAGTTAGTCCGCACCCCGGCCTCGAGCAGGTAGTCGGCCAACTCCTCGGCCATCCGCTTCGTGAGGGTCGTCACGAGGCAGCGCTCGCCCCGCTCCGTGCGCATGCGAATCTGGTAGAGGAGGTCGTCGATCTGGCCCCGCGTGGGCTTGACCTCGATCTCTGGGTCCGACAGGCCGGTCGGCCTGATGAGCTGCTCCACGATCTGCTGCGAGTGCTCGAACTCGTATGGTCCCGGCGTTGCCGACACGTAGACCGTCTGCCCGGCGCGCTGCTCGAACTCGGCGAAGTTGAGCGGCCGGTTGTCCAGCGCCGACGGCAGCCTGAAGCCGTGCTCGACGAGCACCTCCTTGCGCGACCTGTCGCCGCCGTACATGGCCCGTATCTGCGGCAGGGTCATATGGGACTCGTCTATGAAGAGCATATAGTCCTCGGGGAAGTAGTGCATCAGCGTGTACGGGATGCTGCCGGGCTGTCTCTGCGCCAGGTGCCGCGAGTAGTTCTCGACTCCGGCGCAGTAGCCCGTCTCCCGCAGCATCTCGATGTCGTAGCGCGTCCTCGACTCGATGCGCTGCGCCTCCAGCAGCTTGCCCGCGGCCCGCATCTCGGCGAGGTGTTGCTCCAGCTCGACCTGGATGTCCTCGACGGCGAGCTGGAGCTTCTCGTCTGACGTGACGAAGTGCTTGGCGGGGTAGATCTCGACGTCGTCGCGCTCCCCCAGCAGCTCGCCGGTGAGGGGGTCGAGCTGCACGATGCGCTCGATCTCGTCGCCCCAGAACTCGATGCGCACGGCCATCCCGTCCTCGTACGCGGGCACGATCTCCAGCGTGTCCCCCCGTACGCGGAAGTTCCCTCTCGACATGTCGTAGTCGTTGCGCTCGTACTGCATGTCGACCAGCTGCCGTATCAGGCGTCCGCGGCTTCGCTGCTCGCCCCTGCGTATATAGGCGACGAAGCTCTGGTACTCCTCCGGCGAGCCCAGGCCGAAGATGCAGGAGACCGACGCCACTATAAGGACGTCCCGCCGGGTCAGCAGGGCCCGCGTGGCCGAGTGGCGCAGCCTGTCCAGCTGCTCGTTGATGTCGGCCTCCTTCTCGATGTACGTGTCCGTGCGCGGTACGTACGCCTCGGGCTGGTAGTAGTCGTAGTAGCTGACGAAGTACTCGACGGCGTTCTCGGGAAAAAATTCCTTGAACTCCGTCGCAAGCTGGGCCGCCAGCGTCTTGTTGTGGGCGATGACCAGGGTGGGCCGATTCAGGCGCTCGATCACGCCGGCCATGGTGAATGTCTTGCCGCTGCCCGTCACGCCGAGCAGGGTCTGGTGGCGCAGGCCCTCCGCCAGGCCCGCCGAGAGCCTCTCGACGGCCTGGGGCTGGTCGCCCGTCGGATCGAAGTCGGATACGAGTCGGAACTCAGGCAATGGTCACAGCCACAGGGCCTCGACCGGCGCAAGGCGGTGCTCCACAGTGTCCACGACGAGCGGGAAGGATTGAAGTGTAACGGCGCCGATTATGGGTGGCGCAGACGACTCCCCGAACACGCATACGGTAGTTCGCTCCTGTCCGTCGAGCTCGACTCGCACCTCACCTATCTGCCTTCGCTCGACCTCGCCATTGGCCAAGCGCAGCGTCACGGACTGAAAGGGCTCGACTCCCAAGCGGTCGAGCAGGTCGGCTGGCATAGTCAGGAACGTAGCGCCCGTGTCTACCAAGGCGTCCACGGTCTCGGCGACGCTTCTGTCGTCCGAGTATAGTGTTATTGGATGAGCGAACGTACCCACCTACTGCTCCCGCGGAAGTCAGGGACATGATAGCCCATTCACATCAGCGATTTCCCGTTCTCGCCCCGCCAGATACGGCGGCGACATGTGACCTGCACGAGGCGAAATGGATTCAGAAGGGATGCTGACACAAGTTTGCACGTCCATGGAAATTTCCATTGGATGGATAATTGTTGTCAACTCTACCCGACGGGCTGCCGCCTAAAGAGCATTATTCGACTTGGCACTCGAAGCGGTCTTCCTCTGACTTCACCTGGAACAGGAAGGGGACGGTCTTCTTCTCCTTGGGGCCCATGGAGACCTCGCTCGTCTGACCTGTACCGTTCCTGCTCCCTCTGACCGTTACGGTGCCGCTGCCCTCACCCACATTTGTGAGAATGCAGTCGAGCCTCGCCTTCATGTCTGCGGCATTGGGATAAGCTTGACACGATCCGCGTATGCCGCTCTCTCCCTCGCCTCCGAGGAAGGCCGAGGCTACGCCGCCGTAGGGACTGGGCACTACCAAAAGTGCTAGGGGCGCTAGGATACGTCCCAGGTCGAAGGTGGGCTCCTCGAACACGAACTTGGACGTCACGGGTTGGCCGGCCACAGCATAGAGGGACTCGCGCCGTTCCCAAGACTTGTCGCCTTGAGCGACCGTGGCGAGTACATTGACGCGCCCTGGATCCCCAATGTTGGTGTAGGTACAACTCAGATTGACCTTGTAGTCGGAGAGGCTATAGGAGTCGGTGAGACGGACGTTGATGGACTCGGCAATCTGGGGTCCAATGTATGTAGTCTCCACTTCAAGCCGAAGCTCCACGCGCTTCGCACATCCGATCAAGGCCAGCATGACTACGAGGCTGACCAGCCCTAATAGGCGATAACTGAGGCGATCCATATAGCCACTCCCGTCAATGCGATACCGGCCGCTATGATGAGGGCCAGTACGAGAATGGCTCTCGCTGCCTCAACCACTCTACCCAGGGCAGCACCTCGTGTGTCAGTCAGATCACCCAAAGCATAGTCCCTTTCTCTTCTCTCTACAACACTCTCCGTCTCACATACATCTGAACGAGTTCACTCTGTTCGAGGCAATCGAGGCAGCTCCTTGACGCCCGCCGCGCCATCCTGTTGAATCATGGCCATACAGCCTGGAGGTCCGGTGACATGGCCGACTACGAACCCCTCGACATTTCCACCTGGTGCAACGCGCCACTCGACACCCTCGAGGCCGAGGAAGAGCCGGTCGCCGGCCCTCAAACATTCCGGGGCCTGCCTTTCATGGTCGGCGGCCTCGTGAATCTGGCCGAAGGTGCGGGTCCCGTGACCATCCCCATCGGCGGGCCCGTGCGCCGGATCATCTTCGCCCACACCCAGCTCGAAACTTCGGTGGCCGAGGATGGGCGCTGGGGCCGGCACGTCGCCGACTACGTCTTCAGGACGGCCGGCGGGACCGAACGCGTGCCGATCAGGGAGCGTTTCGAGATCGGCGTGCTGCCGGGGCGCGGCACCGTCCCCGGGGGCATCACCTCGCAGTTCAGGGCCGTCTCGGACAGCCAGCCTACTTTGCAGCCCAGGTACGAGGGCCAGTTCGGCAGGGCTGGCTGGCGTCTCATGGACAGCATGGGAGAGACGGCGCGCTGGTACTATCTGTGGGCCTGGCGCAACCCTAACCCAGACGTCGCCGTCGAGTCGGTCGAGCTCGTGCCCCGTGGGCCTCGGTTCGCGGTAGCCGCGATCACCCTGGGCCATGTCGAAGAGCACCCCTTCGCGAGGGAGGGCCGGGTGCCCGTCCGCGTCGTGCTCAAGGACCCCGAGCGGGCCGACGCGCTCTTCGACCTGGACGTGGATATCGACAGGGGCGTGGCCACCTACCCGTACCCCCTGCCCGACCAACCCGCGGCGGACTTCCTCGACGACCGCTACAAGGGCTGGGGGCAGCGCGCCAACGATAAGTCCAGCCCGGCGTACGTGGAGATGACCGGCACGCCGTCGGCGAAGATCACAGTCAGCCAGGGCGGCGACAACCTCGGCTCAGTGCGCTGGGGCAAGGTACTGGAGGACGGCGCGGCCGAGACCCCAAAGGTCAGGATAGAGCTAACCGAGCCCGGCCGAAACTGGGTCGACGTCTCGGTCGTCGACGACCAGACCGGGCGGCCCGTGCCTTGCAGGGTCCACTTCCGCTCGCCCGACGGCGTCCCATACCAGCCCTACGGCCACCACAACCACATCAACTCCGGCCTCGAGACCTTCAACTACGACGTTGGCGGCGACCTTCGCATGGGCCAGGTCACCTACGCCTACATCGACGGGACGTGCCAGGGCTGGCTGCCCAGGGGCGAGGTCATAGTCGACGTCGCCAGGGGCTTCGAGTACGAGCCCATACGGCGCAGCCTCACCATCGAGCCGGGCCAGCGCGAGCTCACCCTGCGCCTCAGGCGCTGGACCGACATGAACCGGCGCGGATGGTACAGCGGCGACTCCCACGTGCACTTCCTCTCGGCCCAGGGCGCACTCCATGAGGCCCAGGCCGAGGACCTCAACGTCGTCAATCTGCTCCAGTGCCAGTGGGGCAGCCTCTTCACCGGCACCGAGGAGTTCACGGGCGAGCCCCACGTGTCCCGGCGCGGCGATTCGGTCGTCTACGTATGCCAGGAGAACAGGCAGCACCTGATGGGACACATGATCCTCATGGGCCTCAAGCGCCACGTCATGCCTTGGTGCACGGACGGCCCGGGCGAGGCGGAGATCGGCGGCACGATGGAGTCGACCCTCAGCGCCTGGGCCGACCAGTGCCACGAGCAGGGCGGCACCGTCGCGGCGGCCCACTTCTGGGGCCTGAACCGTGAGGCCGCCGCCCTCGTGGCCACCGGGAGGCTCGACGCTATCGAGTTCAAGGGCCACCAGAACCGGTTCCCACACGAGGAGTACTACCGCGTGCTCAACTGCGGCTACCGGATCCCCCTGGTCGGCGGCACCGACAAGATGAGCAGCGATGTCGCCGTCGGCCACTGGCGGACCTACGCCCAGCTGGAGGACGGCCAGGAGTTCACCTACGACAACTGGCGACGCAGCGTCGAACGCGGCCGCACCTTCATGACCTCGGGACCCATCATCGACTTCAGCGTCGACGGCCGCGAAATAGGCGACACCATCGACATCTCGGGGCCCGGTACCGTCGAGGTCAGGGCTGTGGCCGAGAGCGTACTGCCCATACACCGGCTCGACATCGTGCAGAACGGCAGGGTAGTCGCGTCCGCGGAGTCCAGGGAAGGCGTCCGCAGGCTGGAGCTGCGCGAGACCCTGCGCATCGACGGCCACTCATGGATCGCCGCGCGCTGCGGAAGCCCCGACTACTTCGGCGACCCGGACTATGACGACATGAAGCGCGGAATCTACGCCCACACGTCGCCGATATACGTCGCCTGCGGCGGCGACTGGCGGATGTTCGACCCCGGCACCGCCGAGCACATGCTCACCGTCGTGAAGGGCGACATCGACTACATCCGCGAGACGTCGGGCCAGTACCTCGACGGCAACGTCACGCACCACCACGGCGAGCACGACCACCTGGCCTGGCTCGAACGCCCCTTCCACCAGGCCCGCCAAGCCCTGGAATCCAGGCTGGCGGCGGGCCGCTGACCCAGCCGCACCAGACGATCGATAGGAGAAGAGTAGAGATAGAGTAACAACGCTTGACCGATTGACTTTTGTGTGTGATAGTTCCTTGTGACTGCAATCTTATACCAAGTCACCGTGATGCCGCCGTATATGTGCGGCCAGGGAGTGGGTTCCCGCCCCCGACTGCTCGGGGGCAGGCTCTTCGCGGGAATGACGGCTTTACGGCGCACTCAAAATGAAATGGTATTTATAGGGGACGTTTGGAATGGAAGTGTCAATTGATGGCTTTCTGGAGCGCCTGAAAGATTTCGACGCATTACGCGACTCTGATACGATAAATCTTGGCACGGTGGACCGCATTCAACCTGCATATGCCGATGAATGGCCAACGCAACTCCATCCTGCTGTACGCAGCGCACTGGTTCGTGCGGGGATAACTCAGCCTTACCAGCACCAAGCCGATGCCATTGCCAGGTCCCTCAGCGGCGCAGACGTGGTTATGGAAACACCAACTGCCAGTGGAAAGACACTGGCCTTCACTGCCCCGATGCTTCATTCCTTGAAGCAAAACCCGGGGTAGCACGCACTAATGATCTATCCGATGAAGGCGCTGGCTTTTGATCAGCGGGAGCAAATCAGGCAGATCTGCCAACCACTTAGCATAGAGTCATGGCCGTACGACGGCGATACGGGGGAAGAAACTAAGGGATTGCTTCGCCAAAATCCTCCCGACATCCTCCTCACCAATCCCGAATATCTAAACATGTCTTTTCTGGGTATGCGGGAGTCTTGGGAGAGGCATGTCGAAGGGGCCAAGTTCTTACGGAAGCTCCAATTCGTCGTCCTTGACGAGATGCATGAATATAGAGGCTTTTTTGGCAGCAATATGGCTCTCCTATTGCGACGGTTCTTCCTCTATCTCAATCGCATCGGCGCTCATCCACAGCTATTTCTGTCCACAGCGACTTGCGCAAACCCCCAGGAGCACGCCAGATCGCTTACTGGCCGTGACCTCGAAGTCGTGTCCGCACGGGACGTACTCCGTCCGAAAAGGAATTTCATATTCGTCGATCCTGATATACCCGACTTTCGATACTGGGATATCCTTAGACTTCGCATAGAACAGGCCGCGTTAACGGCTCTTTCCGACGGTCTCCAGGTATTGGTGTTTTGTCCAACTAAGCGGTTCTTGGAGGCAGCCTTTAGCAACTGTCGCCGCACTGCTGCGGATCTTGGATTAGAACCCGGCCAACTTTCTGCGTTCCATGCTGACTTGAAGCCTGAACGTCGTCAGCAGATTCAAGAGGCGATTAAGGCTGGCCAGATCCGAGTTGTGTTTACTACCAACGCTCTAGAAATAGGACTGGACGTTGGAGGGCTAGATGGTGTTATACTGGGAGGCTTCCCCTCTAGCATAATGTCCGCCTGGCAGCAGATAGGGAGGGCCGGTCGTGGATGGGACAAGGATGCTTTTGTGCTGTTCTACGCCATGAATGACCCAATTGATCGCTTCTTCGTGGGAAACCTAGACGCTTTCCTGAGCAAACCTTTCGATGAATTAGTGGTTGACCCAACCAATGAAGAGCTAATCCGAAAGCATCTTCCATCGCTATTGGAAGAGACGGGTGGAAAAGTGTGGCCTCCCGAAGAAGATATACTAGGGGGCGCCTTCTATGGCTCGGCAAGTCGTAACACTGGAACAGTGCCAGCGGGCCTGAAGCCGCAGCACCGCCTGAATCTCCGCGGAGGGATAGGCCAATCCTTCAAGTTGAAGAGGAACAATGAAGAATTGGGACAGATTTCGGCTATGCGCCGGTTCCGTGAAGCCTACATCGGTGGGGTCTTTCCTTTCTTTGGCCAGCGCTATCACGTGAGGTCCCATGAAGAGCAGGCTGTTATTCTGGAAGATTCTGAACAGTACCTGAGAACAGAACCGGGGTTCTATACTGTGATCACAAAGTCAGAGTTCTTCGATGGATTCGCCTACGGAGACATCAACGTCTACTCTGGGTCACTCAACATCGTCATAAACTTTACTGGATTTAAGCTAGTCGATGAGCGTTCTGGAGACGTTCTTCGGACTGGCGGTGATGATGACGCTCTATTTCAGAACAACCTGCATTCGCTCTGGATCGATGTGCCGCAAAGCGCACTAGGGGCTGATGGGATTGGTGCAGTGGAGCACATGATTCGGGTGGGTGCTATGTTCGTAATCCCAGCAGATCGGTTCGATACTAGCACGCACTCTAAGACGGGCAGCGAACTGGTAGCCTATTGCTACGAGAACTACCCTGGCGGGATTGGTGTCGCGAAGAAACTGTTCAATGTGTGGCACGTCGCGTTAGAGAAGGGGATTGAGATCGCACGCAACTGTAAGTGCCTGTCAGGATGCCAGAACTGTATTGAACCAGCGAAGTCTTGGGACATAAGCAACGAAAACATTGACAAAGTGAAAGGCATCGAACTGGCAGAGGAATTGTTGACGTCGGTACGAAAAGGCCCGGATCGGAAATTCGAAGACGGCCTTATGGTCCCAGTGTAATGTTGATCGAAAGCGGCGACGTCGTCACTAGCGGAGGCCAGATCATGGCGGCGAGCCGGTAATCCCCAGCCGCCGTCAGGCTGCAGAGGCGTCGCGCATCTCCAGGATGACCTCGCAGCCGAGGACCCGAAGCGCGTCATTGATGCGGCCCACGGAAGTCCCGTGGCGCGGATCGAGCATTCGGCGCACGACCTTGTCGTCCACGCCGAGACGATCGGCAAGTGCGACCCGGGTAATGCGGCTCGTACGAAAGGCCAGCGCCAACGCCGCCTTTGCCGCCATCTCCGCGGGGACGGCGACGGCGCGCTCACCGGGAAGAAGTGGGCTTGGCGTAGGTATCGACTCTCCGTCGTCTATCCTCCCCGCAACCGCTTCCTCCAGAGCATCGTGGGCCTCCAACAGGGCCTCGGCCTCGTCTACTCCTGACGTGAGACACTCCGGCAGGTCGCGGAATGAGACGACCACCTCGTCCGGGCCGGTACACCGCATTTGCGCCGGGTATACGAACTTCATGGCTCCCTCCTTCTCACCTTCGCATCACCGGAAGTCTCTCTGCTCCAGGCCCAGCTGCCTGATCATCTCATTCAGCAAGCCAGGCCCTATCTCCTTCCGCCGGTCCTTCACCACCGTCTTGCGGGTCCCGTAGTACAAGGTGATATGGCTGCCCTTGCCCCGCTTGGCATCCGTACTGACGGGGACCCTACGCTCACGCCCAAGTTGGATCACTCTGTTTACGAAGTCCCTGCCCGTCATCGGATACATTATAGGACATAATTGTCCTATAGCCCAAGGCTGCTTCTTGACGCGCCTGTACCCTTAGTGTTGAATCATCCCCACGCCCCCACTGAGAAGGAGAACCATGGCCATGACCCCGGAAGAAAAGTTCATATTCGACCTGCAGGGGTACCTCGTCATCAAGGACGTGCTCACGGATGCCGAGCTTGCCGAGCTGAACGAGGTCGCCGACACGAAGTTCCCCTACGCCGACCCCGATAGCGTCAGGCGCGAGGACATCATCAGCACCTGGGGCCAGCCGTTCACCGACCTGATCGACCACCCGAAGATCGTCCCGTACCTCGTCGAGCTCATCGAGCCCAAATTCAGGATCGACCACGACTACTGCATCTTCATGACCAGGGGCAACTCTCGAGGCGGGCTGCATGGCGGACCCGGCTATGGAGGCGACCACTGGTACTCGTACCGGGACGGGGTCATGCGCAACGGCCTGTGCGTCGTGACCTTCTTCCTCTCCAACGCCCCGGCCGGCTCGGGGGGCTTCGCGTGCATCCCCGGCAGCCACAAGACCAACTTCAAGGACAATCTCCCCGCCGACGTGCGCGAATTCGAGCAGGTCCCCGACTACGTCGTGCAGCCGGCTGTGGAGGCGGGGGACGCGCTCTTCTTCACCGAGGCCCTGGTACACGGGACGATGCCCTGGACCGCCGCCCACGAGCGCAGGGCCCTGCTCTACAAGTACAGCCCGGGCCACTCCTCTTGGGCGACTACCCCCTACAACCACGACGACTACGGCGAGCTGACCGAGCAGCAGAAGCGCATCATGGCCCCGGCTTCGATGGATGCCCACCCAGAGGTCGTCCAGGAGTAGGCCCTCAGGTGAGACCGGCCTAACAATTCCTTGACACCCGCCACGCAGTATATACAATAAGAGGGTGGAGTATGAGTGGGACGAGGCGAAGCGGGCGGCCAATATTGCAAAGCACGACATCGACTTCGAAGTTGCCAACAGCTTCGGTTGGGCGGATGCCCTGATCGAGCCGAGTCCTCGAAGCGGGGAGATGCGATACGCCGCAACCGGCTACGTCGGCCAGCGTCTGCATCAGGTGGTATTCACCATGCGGGGCGAGCGGGTCCGGATCATAAGCCTGCGAAAGGCCCACTGGAAGGAGGTGGCGGAATATGAGCGACGCCAAGGCTAAGCCGGATTTGACCGGCATGACATTCAGAGAGATAGCCGCAAAGTACGGCGAAGAGACGGCTATTCATGCCGGTATAGCCGCCGACCCCGATACTTGGGAGTTCGATATGTCCCGTGCCCGGCCGGCGGCTGAAGTGCTGCCTGAACTGGTGGAGCGCTACGAGCGCGAGCAGGCCGAGCGGCGCAAGCGAGGGCCGCAGAAGGCTCCGACGAAGGAGCACATCAGCGTCAGGCTGGACTCCGATCTGGTGGAGTACTTCCGAAACAGCGGCCGGGGCTGGCAGACAAGGCTAAATGCCATGCTGCGCCGGGACGTCTTCGGCGAGGGCTAAGCCAGCGTCCGCGCGCGACGCACAAAAACAGTTCGATGCACTGTGTTTGACGTCTCATCGACGCTCAGGGCTAGCGTGCGTCTCCTATTCAGGAGTAGGCCGGGCTATCCAGACCATCTCCTCGCTCTCCTCGTCGAACGGCGAGCGGTCGAAGTCGCCGTACAGGTCCACGACCTCGTAGCCAGCGGACGTGAGCAGGTGGTGGATCTCCCACCTGTGCGCGTAGCGCAGGCGGAAGTCGCGGTAGAAGCGGCCGGCCACGGCCCCCGACCCGTCCAGCTCGTCGACGATCAACCTGGCGTGGATGATCTGGTTGTGATTGTCGCATGAGCTCTGGTGCCAGACCACGAGGCGCCGGCCGCTCTCCGGGTCGGCGACGTCCCGGAGGTGGTAGGCCCCGTCGCCGGGCTGCACGAGCATGTTCAGGTCCGGATCGAAGACGTTGAAGACGAGGCGCCCGCCCGGCAGAAGGTGCCGCCTGATGCACGCCAGCGCACTCACCTGGTCCTCCACCGTCAGCAGCGACAGGAAGCCCCTGAACGGGATGATGACCAGCGCGAACTGCCGCCCTAGCGAGAACTCCCGCATGTCGCCGTGCACCAGCTTGACCGGCGCGTCCAGCGTCTTGGCAAGCTTCCCCCCGGCAACATCGAGCATACGCGGCGAGGAGTCCAGCCCCGTGACCTCGACGCCGGCCCGCGCGATGGGCAACGTCACTCGCCCCGTCCCGCACCCCAGCTCCAATACCGGCCCCCCGCAGCCGAGTGCCTCGTCCACGTAGAAGGGAATGTCGTCGGTGACGTAGGAGTAGACGGCGTCGTAGACATCGGCCCAGGCGTCGAAATCAGTCTCCACGCCGCTCAGCCCGCCGCGTCCTGCAGCGCGATGCGCAGGCGCTCCTCCAGGGAGTCGGGCACGTCCTCCGGCAGGGCAGTGGCCGCCGCCGCGGCCTCCTGGACCGTGTACCCCAGGGCTGTCAGTGCGTCGACCAAGTCGCTGTGGCCGGCTGCCGGCCTGCTCACGGCCACCGGCTGCCAGTCCAGCTTGCCCTTCAGCTCCAGCACTATGCGGTTGGCCGTCTTGGTCCCCACGCCGGACACGCCCTTGAACGCGCCCGGGTCCGCCGAGTCGATTGCCAGCGCCAGGGCGTCAGTGGCCATCGTCGACAGGATGCTGAGGGCAAGCCGCGGCCCGATGCCGTTTACGGCGATCAGTGCCTCGAAGGCCGTCCTGGCGTCCTCAGTCGGGAAGCCGTACAGGGTCAGGCTGTCGTCGCGCACCTGCAGCGAGGTGAATAGCCTGACACGCTCGCCGGTCGCGCCGAGCGCGCCCGAGGCCGACTCCGGAATGCTCGCGCGTATGGTCACGCCCCCGATCGATACGTCGGCCCAGTCCGGGCCGACGGCTGCCAGGGCGCCTTCGAGTCCTGTGATCAACGGGCTCTACTCACGGATATCGAGATGGGCGACCTCACCGGCGTTGATATGGCAGATGGCGACCGCCAGCGCGTCCGCAGCGTCCGTCGACGGCGTCTCGCCCAGCCCCAGCAGTACCCTCACCATCTCCTGCACCTGCTCCTTGGAGGCTCCGCCGTA
Source organism: Dehalococcoidia bacterium (assembly GCA_965222445.1). Classification (GTDB taxonomy): domain Bacteria; phylum Chloroflexota; class Dehalococcoidia; order Lucifugimonadales; family CAJWER01. Next base: position 1,179,258 of record CBDCTY010000002.1, read on the forward strand.
GTCTGTCACCGCCTGCTTCACCGCGCGCGGGGCGTAGGATGAGATGGGCAGTCCGTTGCGCGCTGCGATTACCATGGCCACCGCCTGCGCGTGGCCGATCGCCATGGCGGCCCTGACGTTTTGGGCGGCGAAGGGCTGCTCGATGGCGACCTCCATCGGCGACCATTCCACGACTACCTTGCTCAGCTCGTCGAACAGGAATCCCAGCCTGTCGGCCAGCGGGTCGCGGCGCCGGGGGCTCACCACGTCAATGTAGTCCGCCCTCAGGTTAGACCCGTCGGAGGATACGACGCCCACTCCCATCTTGTACGTACCGGGGTCGATTCCCAAGACTCGCACGGAGCTCTCCTGGGGTAAGTGGGCTACCCGGACTCGTTCCCGTAGCTGTCCAGGACCTCGTCGGGGAAGTCGGCGTTGGAGTATATCTTCTGCGTGTCGTCGAGCTCTTCCAGCTGGTCGAGCAGGTTGAGGGTCTGCTTGGCCGTCTTGTCATCGAGGGGGACGGTGTTCGTAGGCACCATCGTCAGCTCTGTGGAGCGGACGTGCGCCCCGCTGTCTGCCAGCGCCCTCCGGAGGTCCTCCAGGGTGTCGGGCGTCGAGTACGCGTGCAACGTAGAGTCGATAGTCTCGAAGTCGTCTGCGCCGGCGTCGATGGCTATGAGCGTCAGCTCGTCGGCGGCCTGGTCCGCCTCGACGACTACGACACCCTTCTGCTCGAACTGCCAAGCCACCGCGCCCGCAGCCGCCAGGTTGCCGCCCATCTTGGTGAAGGTGGAGCGGATGTCCGAGACGGTGCGGTTCCTGTTGTCGGTGAGGGCCTGCAACAGCACCGCCGTGCCGCCCGGGCCGTAGCCCTCGTACATCACCTCTTCCATGCGTGCGCCGTCCGAGTCGGCGCCCGTGGCTCGGTTGATGGCCCGCTCGATGTTGGCCGCGGGCATGTTGTTTTCCTTGGCCCTTTGGACGGCCAGGCGCAGGCGGAAGTTCGTGTCGGGGTCGGCCCCGCCGTCCCGCGCGGCGATGATTATCTCCTTCGCAAGCTTGGTGAAAAGCTTGCCCCGGCGGGCGTCGGTGACGGCCTTGCCGTGCTTGATAGTCGACCACTTGGAGTGACCGGACATCTACTGTCTCCCGTTGGAACTCGATACAAAGTCCATTATATCAGAAGGCCCCGTCCGTCTAACCTCTTCCCCCATTGGGGGGGGGGGAGAGATTGAGATGGGGGCTCGCGGCCTGACGTAAGAGGACTCCGTTCAGATCCCACCAAGTCTTGTATGTTGGTGGTGGTTCCCAATAGTGACTTCACAGAGGTGGAGTGGGGTGCGGCAGACCGACCAACTCTTGGTCATCAAAGACCGTTGTTCAGCGAGGGTCGCCACACCACCCCCAAACAGAGCCCGAACAGTTGCCTGGGCCAAACGAGCCCGCATCGCGCAAGGAAGGGCCAGTACTTCACACAGGAGGTATGGATGGAACAGGAAGCAGTGACGCTGGCGAAGACTGATGCCCTGGACGCGGCCGTCCTGGCCCACTTCGCCGACGCCGTTCGCCCAGCCGTTCGCCCTCTGAGGGACGCCGAGACCCAGGTCCTCAACTCGCTGGTTGCCCGCAGGCACCAAGTGATAGCCATCTTGGTGGCGGAGAAGAACCGGCTTGGGAGCGCCATCAGCGCCGTCCGGCCCCGCATCGAGGCCCACATCGCTTGGCTTGACCAGGAGCTGACCGACATTGACGAAGGGCTGCGGCAGACTCTCCGCAGCAGTCCGGTGTGGCGAGAGAAAGACGACCTCCTGCGCACCGTCCCCGGCGTGGGAGAGCAACTCTCCCTCACCCTCCTGGCCCATTTGCCGGAGCTGGGCACGCTGAACCGTCGGCAGGTCGCCGCCTTGGTGGGAGTGGCTCCCTTCAACCGTGACAGCGGCACCATGCGTGGCAAACGGCGCGTCTGGGGCGGGCGCTCCCGGGTCCGAGCCGTGCTGTACATGGGAACGCTGGCCGCCAGCCGCTTCAATCCCGTCATCCGGGACTTCTACCAGCGGCTGCTGGCCGCTGGTAAGCCGAAGAAGGTGGCCCTCGTCGCTTGTATGCGCAAACTGCTCGTCATACTCAACTCCATGCTCAAGCAGCGCTCTCCCTGGCGCGCTCAGCGCGCCACCACACCGGCACTCGTCGGTCACTCATCTTGACTTTCAACACAGTTGCTGAACAGTTACACAATCATTTCTCGCTGTCTGCATAGTCGACCATCTCGTTATTCTGGTAGATTGCGATTCCTGAGTAGAAGTGCTCGTTGTCGAGCAATATTCGATCCAGAAACAGCCGCTGATGCTTAGCCAAGCCGACCATCGTCGGTAGGTCCTGGATGCTGTGCCAACCAAGCTCACCTTCTTCGGACTCTGACATCGACCCACTCCACCGAGTCCCAGTGACTATGTGGACGATCCCGCACCTGACCTCATCGATCCAAATGAGAGTTCCTCGTAGCTTTGGGTCTGCGAGTGTCAGACCTGACTCCTCCCTGAATTCTCGAACAGCGGATGACACAGGACCCTCACCAGGCTCGAGTTTGCCACCCAGGCCGATCCATTCACCCTCATGTGACCGCCCCTGGGACTTCCTGATTAGTAGAACCTTCCCGTGACTCTTGAGGTAGACGAGGCAATACGGGATGACGATGTCGAAGGTGAGGTCTATGGAACGCCTTGATTCTTGACCGGCAGCCGGCAGACCCGCACTCACGCTGTCCATCTGCTGCGGCTCGCTACCACCCAAGGCTGCCGAACCAAATGCCGTTGCAGTAGTTTTCGATGGCCCGCCTGACGTATGGGATTGTATTGTCCGGCAGGTCTCTGATGCCGAACCACCTAAGGTCGTCGCACTTGTCGGGCTCCATGTTCGTGATTTCACCAGACCACACTGACGCCTCCACGAAAAAGTGAAGGTACTCAATATTCCCTTTGAAATGAATCACTCCGACGACTTCCAGATTGGAGCGTGAAATCTCGATGCCCGCTTCCTCTCTCGCCTCTCGGATCATCGCGGTCTTCAGGTCCTCTCCACCGTCGTTGCGGGGCGCATCGACGGTGGAGATGCCGTCTTCGTATCCCGTGTTGTACCGCCTGAGGAGAAGGACTCCCGCCATCCTCGACGAGGAGAAGGTGAACCGCGACGGGTGCTAGAAATATAGCCGTCACCTGTTTTCCGTCCTGACCATCACCTGGTGCCACTTGGATCGAGCCGCCGCCGCTTCGACGCGAGGAGGCCGAGCCGTATTTCGTAGAGATAATAGCCGAACGGAAGGGCAGGCGCGGTTGACTTGCCGAGAACGTAAGTGCTATCGTCTCCCGAACCTACGGAGGCGGGTTTCCCATATCCACCCACCTCGAGAGGGAGGCGAGCCTTGGTCACGACACTGGACACACACCAACCGGCAGCGGTGAACGGCAGCAAGCCGTACGCCGCCACGATGATCCGGGACATGCCCAACGGCGACCGGCCCCGGGAGAGGCTGCGCGACCTGGGACCCCACTCGCTGAGCAACGCCGAGCTGGTGGCGATACTGCTGCGCACGGGCTCGAAGGGCGAGAACGTGCTGAACATGTCCAACCGGCTCCTGGCAAGCCTCGGCGGGCTCCGGGGGCTCGGGCGCATTCAGTACTCGGAGCTGTGCGAGGTCCACGGCGTCAGCGATGCCAAGGCGTGCCAGATCCTCGCCGCGCTGGAGTTCGGACGAAGGCTACAGGCCGTGAGCCCGGAGGACCGGCCCACCATCTCCACTCCCGAGGACGTGGTGAACGTGGTCGGTTCGGACATGGGGATGCTGGACAGGGAGGAGCTGCGTGTGCTGCTGCTATCCACCAAGAACCATGTGCTGGGCAGCGAGACGGTCTACAAGGGCAACGTTAGCTCGTCGCTGGTCCGCGTTGCGGAGGTGCTGAGCCCCGCCATACGCCGGGGCTGCCCGTCGTTCATTATGGTCCACAACCACCCGTCGGGAGACCCCAGCCCAAGCCCCGACGACGTTCTGGTCACGCGTAAGATCGCCAGGGCGGCCGAGATGATGGACATCGACCTGGTGGACCACGTGGTTATTGGGGGAAGCTCCAGCGTGAGCATGAAGAACAAGGGGCTCGGCTTCGGGCCTGCCGGATAGCGTCCTTTGAGAACGGCGGTGTGTTCCGAGTGAATGCCCACCTCTCCACGGAGAATGGCCTGAGTTGGATATCGTAGGGCTCTTCAGGCCGAAGGCGTCGCTGTCCGACGAGGAGCGGGCCGGCGGGCTGCGCGCGACGACACGGCAGGCCGTGTCCGCCTCAGCGGCGGACGGATTCGCGTCAGGCGGCTTCCTGGCGGCTTTCGCGCTGGCGATGGGAGCCAACAACACCCACATCGGCATCATGACGGCGCTGCCGTTCCTCATGCAGCCCCTCCAGGTACTCGCATTGGTGGTCATCGAGCGTACGGGGATGCGCAAAGCCGTGGCCGTGGGAGCCTACTTCGTCGCATACGCTGCGTGGATTCTCGTCGCGCTGATCCCGTTCGCGCTATCGGTGCCGCACGCTGGGGCCGTGACCATCCTGCTGGTGCTGGTAGCGCTCCGGGGGGCGGCCTTGGCGTTCGTGACCACCGGCTGGAACAGCTGGCTCCAAGACCTGGTGCCCCGGGACTCGTTGGGGGGGTTCTTCGCACAGCGGCTGAGGGTGGCGACCATCGCCGCAGCCGTCTCCAGCATGGCGGCTGCCGTCTACATCGACTTCTGGAAGGGGAGCGTTGCGGCGGAGGACGTCATCTTCGGCTACTCGATCGCCATCCTGTTTGGGGCGGTCCTGCTGGGCTGGCCGGCGGTCGGCTTCATGGCACGCATACCGGAGCCGCGAATGGAGCGCCCGGAGGGTAGACGCCGACCCTTGCGTGAGACGCTTGCGGCGCCCTTCTCGGACGGCGGCTTCCGGCCTCTGATCAATTTCCTTTTCCTGTGGAACTTCGCCGCGCACCTGGCGCTGCCGTTCTTTGCCGTGTACATGCTGAAGATACTGGACCTGCCGCTGTCGCTCGTGGTCGGGCTGACGGTGGCGAGCCAGATCGCGAATGTCCTGTTCCTCCGCGTGTGGGGGCCGATGGTCGACCAGCTGGGCAGCAAGGTGGTACTGTCCGTATCGACGTCGCTCTTCTTCCTGGTGATGCTGGGCTGGACCTTCACGACCCTGCCGGACCGCCATGCCCTCACGGTGCCGCTGCTGGTCGTCCTGCATCTTCTGATCGGGGTCGCCAGCGCCGGCGTTAACATATCGACCACGACGATTCGGATGAAGATGGCGCCGAGGGCGCAGGCCACGTCGTACCTGACCGCCGCGTCCCTGGCAGCGAGCATAGGCGCGGGCACGAGTCCCCTGCTGGGAGGCCTGTTCGCGGACCTGTTCAGCGTGAGGCACCTGCAGATCGCCTTCGAGTGGGTGAGTCCGACCCGGACCATCGAGTTCCCCGCGGTGTTCCTGACCGGATTCGATTTCCTGTTCGCCGTGGCCTTCGTGATGGGGCTGATCACGTTGAGGGTGCTGGCAACCGTCCGCGAGGAGGGCGAGGTCGACCAGCAGGTCGTGATGGACACCCTGATGGCGCAGACGCGCGACAACCTGCGGGTGCTCAATACCATACCCGGCCTCGCGATGGCGTCCCGCGTGCCGCAGGCGACCGTGCGCTTCGTGCCGCGATTCGCCGGGCTGGATGTGGCCGCGGGCGTGACGGCGTACCAGGCGGCTGCGTCGATGCGCGACGCGGTGATGGCCGTCTCCCGAGGCCGGGAGGCCGCCCGCAACATCTCGGGGCTGGTGAGCCGTGCGGCGACGCAGGCGGCGCGCCAGGCCGGAGACCTGGGCGCGCACGGCGCGGGGCTGGCCGTCGGCGCGACCAGCGGCGCAGTCCATGCGGCCCTGGAGTCCGGCGTTGCCCTGGACCGGGCCGCCCGGCAGTCGGCCGCCGCGGTGCTGGAGGGATTGGCCAGATCCAACGTGAAGGCCGTCGATGCCCTGTGGGGCGCCGGGTACGGGAGCGTCCGTACGGCGATGGACCTGGGCCAGGACATCGGCAGGACCGCGGCGGCGGCCATCGCCGGGGCGGTGGAGCAGGCGCATGCGTTCGGCATTTCCGAGCACGAGGCCGCCAGGACCGTGGCGAGGGGAGCGTTGGAGGCGGCGCGCGAGATGGGGCCGGGCTTGGTAAGGGAGCTGCGCGGCGCCCTGCTCGATTCGCTCATCGCTGTGGATGAGAGTGAAGGTGGTAGGCAGGAATCGGACGACGGCTAAGGGACTATCCTGAATTGAGCTTCGACAGCTCAGCGCGAACGTAGCGCAATTAGGATCGTTCGCCCTGAGCGTGTCGAAGGGCAATCCTCACCCAGTTCAGATGGCTGTGACAGCCTCTAATACCAATTCATTTTGAGCGCGCCGTAAAGCCGTCATTCCCGCGAAGGCGGGAACCCACTCCCTGGCCACACATATACGGCGGCATCACGGTGACTTGGTACCAATTCGTTTTGACTACGCCGCCAATTCAAGTCGTAGGGGCGGGTTTGAAACCCGCCCTCCCCGTCCGTCGTGGCTGCAAACCCAATTACGCATATATGGCCCTGTCACGGCAATTCGGCATAACTTCCGTCCCCGCTCCTCTGGCTGCCGATGGCCTCGGCGTACCACTCCCGGCCGTAGACCTCCTTCTTGTTCAGCCAGCGCCCCTCGTGGGGGTATACCCTGAGGCTGCGGTCTTCGAGGGGCAGGCTCACGGGCACGCGGTCCCGCCGGTGGGACTCGCGCATTGCAATGGCAAGCTCCAGTACCTTGAGCCCGTTCTCGCCGCTGCCGGTCGGCTCCGAGTCGTTGTCCAGCGCGTCTACTATGGACTGTACGGTCGACACGTTGCGCCTGCCGGGGAAGCGCCAACCCTCGCCGTCGTAGCTGCCGCTGCCCTCCCACAGCGACGTGTCCGGGAAGACCCCCTCGACCTTCGTCAGGTCGGACATTATGGGACGGGCGGCGCCCTTCTCCGCGGTCCACATCTCCAGGTACGAGCCGTCCCCGTAGAAGACGCCGCCGGTGCCCAGGACCTCGATGCCGCTCCGCGCGTTGGTGTCGAGGTGCATGTGGCACTCGACGCCGTTCTCGAAGCGGATGTAGCCGCCGACGCCCTGGTCGTGGTCGCTCCAGGGGTCGCCGCTGACCCACCCGATGACCCAATCTGCGTCGGCGTCGAAGGCGAACATCCTGACGAGGCTGAACAGCTGGCAGCCACCGCCCGACATCTCGGTGATGCCGCCCTTCAGCATGTTGATGGTCACCACTTCGCCGATTGCGCCCTCTTCGATCATCTTCCGCGCCTGCCAGTACTCGGGAAAGTTGCGGTCCAGGTCGCCCGCGGCGAGCTTTATGCCACGCTCGCGGCACGCCTCGACCATGCGGTCGGCGTCGGACAGGACCGCCGCGATGGGCTTCTCGCACCCTATGGCCCTGACGTCCGACTCGGCGCATCCCAGCACGACCTCGGGGTTGACGCTGACGGGCAGGATGGGCGCGGCAATGTCGATGCGCTCCCGCCGCAGCATCTCCCTGTAGTCCGAATACCCGGGCACGCCGAAGCGCTCGCAGAAGAGCGCCAGGTTCTCGGCGTCCGTGTCAGCCGCGGCGACGACCTCCGTCGCGGGGTTCAGGGCGTAGGCCCGCGCGTGGGACGTGCCCTTTCTTCCGCACCCGATCACGCCGACTCTGTACGTCATCCGCATCCTCCCAGTTGCGCTGCGTCCGCTACTCCAGCCAGTCCCCGTGCTTCTCCATGAGGACCTTGTAGCACTCCTCGTACGTCTCCAGGTCGACACCCTTGTAGGGGGAGAGGAGCCGCAGCGGCATGTCGATTCCCCCCGCCCGGACGATCATCTTGTCGTATGCCCCGTCGATCATCGAATGGCCCATGACAGGGCCGAGGAAGTCGTTGGCGGCGGCGGCTATCCTGGCCTGGATGCGGAACATGTTCTCGAAGTCGCCCTCGATCCCGTACCTGAAGTACTCCAGCGTCCTCCTGGGCATCATGGCCCCGTAGGAGGAGAGAAGGGAGCATTCGCCGTGCAGGCACCCGAAGGGGAAGTTGTTGTCGCCCAGGAAGTGCTGGATCTCCGTCTCGTTCACCAGGGTGGCGCACTCCGCCGGGGCCGCGCCCGTGTACTTTGTGGCGACTAGGTTGGGGACGGCGTCCTGCAGCCTCTTGTAGTCCTCGGTGGTCAGCACCCTCTTGGGGCGCGGCAGGTTGTAGTGGAGGAAGCTGGAGTCCGGGAAGCTGCCGCAGACGTCCGTGAAGTAGGTCATGTACTCGTCGTCGGTCAGCTCGCCCCAGGGCGGCAGGGAGACCTGGAATACGCGGAACCCGGCGTCGTGGGCCGCGCCGATCTTCTCCACCACCTGCGGCGTGGACATGCCGATGACGCCGACCATCGGATGCACGTCGTCTCCTGACGTCTCCTCGCGGAAGATTCCGACGATCTCCCTGAACTGGGTCATGGTCACGGCGTAGCCCTCGCCCGCCGTGCCGAAGATGTACAGGTTGTTGAAACCGGCGGAGATGGTGTGTCGCACCTCCTCCCGGAAGACCGACTCGATGAGCTCGCCGTTTTCGTTCCAGGGGATCTCGCAGCTTGCCAGCGCCGCCTGGTGATACCTCTTGGTCATGGGCCTCTCCTTGAACACGGGTGGAGCGAACGCGGGCGAGTGTATTGACGGGGGACGCCCATGTCAACGCCGGTCCCCGAGCCATGCCGCATCACATCGTCATACCCGTCAAGGGAGACCTTTGCACCCAAATCCCCCACCTCCGTCGTTCCCGCGGAAGCGGGAACCCATCCCCGGCAAGGTGCACAGCCTTAGCCTCAGAGGCAGTCCGTCACGCCGCCCGTGCAAATCAGGTGGTGGATCTGGGTTGCACAACCGTCATTCCCGCAGAGAGCCTGCCCCCGAGCAGTCGGGGGCGGGAATCCACTCCCTGGCCACACATATACGGCGGCTCACGGTGACTTGGTATTACACCAATCCGTTTTGACTACGCCGCCAATTCAAACCGTAGGGGCGGGTTTGAAACCCGCCCTCCCTGTCCGTCGTGGCTGCAAACCCAATTACGCATTTATGGCCCTGTCACGGCAATTCGGTATTAGTCTCCCCAAGTCTGAACAGCACCGGGTCGAAAATGCGGTTGCGGAGCCCGCCAATCCAGTCTACAATCCCGGCGCTGAACAAGTCCGGTCAACGGAGGCACCGCATGGAGATGAGCGAGGTCAATAACGACGAATTCAGGACAAAGGGTTACATGATCGTGCGGAACGTGCTGTCCCCCGTCGAGGTGGAGACGATGCGCCAGCGCGCGGACGCCATAGCGGCGGACCTCGAGGCGTACTCGGCAATGGACAAGGCCGAGCGGGACCGGGTCCAGGCACGCTATCCGGCGCCGGACAGCTCCGATTCGGCGGGCGGGGAGCGCCCCCCGCTGGAGGAGTACCCGGAGATAAAGCTGACGGACCGCCACGCCCGCCGCGAAAACAGGGTGTACCCGCTCCGCAGGCGGGAGGTATGCTCAGAAGAGCGGGCCGCAACGGCTACGGACGACCCGTACAGCACCTTCTCGGGGCAGATCAGTCACCTGGCCGACAACGACGAGTACTTCCGCTCCATCGCCGCGCACCCCAACATCACCAGGGTGCTCAACGAGGTCCTGAGTCCCGACGCAAAGCTCTGGTTCGACCACATCTACAACAAAGCCCCGCTCAACGACGACCCGCCTTACCACGGGGCTAACAGGTACCACCAGGACGGCTTCTTCCACCTCAGCAAGCGCAGCGCCACGTGCTGGATCTCCCTCGACGGGCTGACGATCGAGAACGGCCCCTTCCACTACGTCACCATCGAGGCGGACTATCCCCAGTTCGGGTTCGACGACCTGGGCGAGGAGGCCATCGGGGAGAGGGAGCTCTCGCAGGAAGAGGTGATCACGCTGAACCCCGGCGACGCCGCCTTCCACGACCGGTGGACCCTCCACGCGACCGGCGCCAACGAGTCGTACAAGCGCCGCCGCGGCTGGGCCCTCCACTACGCCGACGCGACATCCAGGTTCGGCGAGTACTCCGGCGCCTCCGAGGACCCGGACGAGGGGTTCGCGGTAACGCCGGAGAGGTATCACATACGGCACGGCAACATACACGGCAACCGCTTCTGGCACCTGGTCAGCGGGCGCGAGTACGAGGGCTGCGTGTAGGCCGGCGCGAGCCCGAATAGCGCATCGGACGACCGGGTATTGACTTGCTGTGCGTGGGTACTGCGCCTGTTTGAAATGGCATGAACCGCCGGAGTCTGAAACTTGGACAGGCATAAGTCGATACGTAGGGATTGCCCCGGGACCGGAAAAGGACGGCTCAGTGCTAGACTACAACAGGAGGCACGTCAAATGGATACCGCGCCGCCGCTATTTGTCGGATCGCACCGGCTCCATCCACTGCTGACCGTTGGAGGACTTGTACCAACAGCCTGTCGGAGAGCGCACGATGTCTCCATCATCCACTCGGCAGCGTCCCTCGGCTTGGATGATGACGGGTCTGGGGCCAATGGGCCTCATAACTTCCAGCCGTATTACCGTATCCCCCTCTTCGACCCAGACCCCGCCGTCCCCGTAGTAGCTTGATACGCTGTGACTTCCGAAGTAAGGCATAGAGGACTACCACGAATAGGGCGATAGCTGCCAGTGCACTAAACCCGACAGCCGTGACATAGCAGGCTACCTTCATAGCCACATCCTCGGATTTATGGGCCACGAAGATACCGACCAGGACGAATGCCCCAAAGATCAATACCAATCCAAAGGCGGCGGCGATGACGAGAGGGCTCATGCTTTAGTCCTTTCTACTGCTCCAGCGCGACACCCCGCGTTATCTCATCAATCTCGTACACGGGGCGTTCGGGGTAGGTAAGCCTCCCTTGCGGCGCGGACCGCTGTGCAGCAGCCCGCGCCGCCAAGTCGACGATAGGCCTCATCGGTTGAGGCATCTAGTTGTTGGCGTTGCCCGTGCTGCCGGGGCCACCCTCCGTGCCCTCCGTAATCTGCTCTACAGTCGTCGTGTTCCCATTCTCGTCGGTGACCTCGGTGACCCTGGTAATCGTGCGGTCCGCATTGTACGTGTCGGTAATCACATGGCTGGACCCGTTCTCGCCAAGCGATTCTGTCCTCGATGTACACCCGGCACACCATGCCTCCGGCTGGCCGATTGCCCAATACCCGTGACGGCCGAGCCATCCGACCTGCACGCTGTGGTCATCTAGACTGTAAACAGGATGCGGATAGACCCCTTCATCGCCGAGCACGTCTTCTGTCATAGCAACGCCAACGACAATACCCGTGCTGTCAACGACGGTCTGGGTTTCAGGGGCCTGCGACATGTCCCAGACCCCATTCTCGCCCACCCAGGGGCGGTCGTTCTTCTGTGCGGCAATGGCGGCTCCTGTTACCAGGGCAGCTGCTGCGACCAACACGACGATCACTGCAACTAGCTTCTTCATGACATCCTCCCTCTCGGATGTTGACTTGCCGAAGGCGGCTGATTGCCGGCGGCGACGGTCAGTCCAGGTAGTGCTTACCGGAGTCTAGGGAGCCGCCGCGCCATCCATTGACAGGATAGGGGAGATGCACCTGCCCACTGGAATGGGTCTCGTAGTGGCCATCCCCGCAAGGCGGTCTGCCATGCCCCTCCATGCCAAGTACACGGCGATGAGGAAACATCCCCGCTGTGAATATCATACCAATTCATTTTGAGTGCGCCGTAAAGCCGTCATTCCCGCGAAGGCGGGAACCCATTCCCTGGCCGCACATATACGGCGACATCACGGTGACTTGGTATCAGATAGCCGACCTTCATGGCGCTACCTCTTATACTCGACCATACGCAGTCGGCACCGCGACTCCTCCCCTGCTAGAGGCGCAGGCCCCCATTCGAGAACCTGCGCCTGCTACTACCACCACCAGACCAGAGCATTGAACAGAAAGTAGAGGACTGCCGCTAGAAGGATTAGCATCAGCGCCCTCTTTACCAGCAGCCCCCACTTTACCCTTCTCAATGTGTCTGTACCTCGTCCCGTCACACATCCACCGGACAGGCCCCCAAACTGTCCCGGAGTGAGTGCAGGAGTAATCCCCTCGAAGAGGCCACGCGGTGAACACGGCTGTCTGGATGTAGCCGCTAGACCGCTCTCAAAGCGACCATTACCTCGAATGTGGACGTATTCGGGTCCCGCGCTAGACCATGTGTCGGTACAGCTCAGGATGCGCCATAAGGTCGGCCTGAAGGCTGTACATCGTGCGCTGGGAGATTCGCCGCCGTAGACGGCCTTGATTCTGTCCATGTGATACAGGCGAGGGGCGCTCGACTTGCACCCCTCGCCTGTATAGCGCCTAATTGCACGCTATCGACTGCGCTGGGGAGGTAATCCACCCGTCTGCCTCAGCACCCCCATGTCGTGCCTCGTAGCTGCTCCTTCGCGAGGTCATTTCTGAAGTCGCTGTCAACCGACCTATGGTGATACAGAAGCGAGCGGCCAGCGAGTCTCCATATGGCATAGAGGATCACGCCAAAGACATCAAGGAAGTATACAGCTACCCCGAGAAAGAGTAGCTCTCCCACCTCGGCAATTCGATGTCTCCACTTACCCATTCTAGCCTCCTTCGTCCTTCATCGGCCTGAGGGCTGGCCCCGAACATTTGCCCGGGGCCAGCCCTCAGCGAACTCATCATTCCATCTGCCCACCATGCGATTCACTCCCTTCTTGGGCTCTCTCAATTGCCGGTGACGCTCGCGGTTCCGAATGTGACTCCGAGCCACCACGATACCGGAGTCGCCACGGCGAAAGCTGCCAAGAACCACAACCAAGGCCTCTTCTCCTTAGCGGAGGCGGCTACATGGTACGCGAGCGCACCGGCAAATCCTCCAATGACCAGGAACAGCACGAAGGCCATCCGTCTAGTCGTGCATGTTCCGTACGCCGCGGCAAGTCGCGACGCAAACCAGGAACTCGCGTATCTTCTCAGCCTGGGGACTCACTTAGGGCAACTACTTTCTTCCGATCCATCGGATACCGGCATTGTCGAGAAGTCCCAGGATGACAGGAGCGAAGATTCCCAACAGGCATCCCATCGCGAACCACAATCCTACGTTGCGGCCCTTGCGCCTCGCCATGATCCCGGAGATGGTGGCGCAGGTCAACGCGTATCCCACCGCCACAAGTACTGCCTTCCATTCATCTCCCATTCTCTAGCTCCTCAATAGGCCTGCCCTCGAACATTCATATCCGAGGACAGGCCTATCCATTGATGTCACCAGGATGATACGGACCCGTTGCCGTTCTGCTTCTTGGTGATCTTCACCGTCCATGCACGGATACACACGGGGAGCGGGATACTGGGATGAATCAGGCAGTTGTTGAAATGGCCCTGCGCCACATCCTTATGCCACGACCTGTCGGACGCAAGAGTTCTAGTCGTGTAGTCGTTGCCGCCGAACTCCCATGTGATGCGATAGAGCCAATGCACCTTGCCCCATGCGCTATGGTCAGGCGTCCCATGTATCTCTCCATCTACACGGCACCACCATGTACCTGGTGCTGGTAGTCCCTGATGGCCCCACCGAGGAACCACTCGGTACCAGGGGACGATGTAAAGACATAAGCGCCTCCTTTCATCCGAGGTCTACGAACCATGATATGCCCCCGCGTATAACTTTGGCGTAAACAACAAGGGCTTTTCTATCATCTTTTCGTAAACATTCCCGGATGACCGGAGCCGCGCGGACCAGCACCCTCTCTCGTTCTTGCGTCCCAGACCCCAACTCATCCAGGTCCTGTCGGGTATCTCGACCAAGCCATCCCATCCCATCTTTACGTGCTGTCTCCCGTCGAGGTGGAGACGATGCGCCAGCACCCGGCGCGATAGCTCTCCGTGGCCTCTGTGGTGAAAACTCCCCCTTGACAAAGCCCCCACTACCCCTCATAATAGAACGCATAAGCCATAAGAACAAACGACGCAACAGGGAAAAGCGACGTGGGCCCCCCACACTCGCGGACATCGTCCGCCAGGAAACCGACAACGGGCGCACCATCGTCCGCTTCTACCTCGACGTCGCCAACGGCAAGCTCGACGACGAGGGCTTCGAGGCATGCCACAGGCGAGACGCCGCTATGCAGATCCAGGCAATCGCCCCCGAGCTCGTGGCCGATGCCATAGCCCGCCTGGCCGGCATCCAGTGCCACCCTGAGCGGCGCACCAAACGCCCTACCACCGTCGTTCCTGCGGAGAGCCTGCCCCGTACTCGATACGGGGCGGGAACCCATCGCAGGCGAGGTTCCCGACGCATACGGCAAATACATCTGGGAGTACGCCCCGGCATACCCCAGGTCGATCAGAAGACGACTTCGCCCCAGACGCGGCCGCTCCCGCGAACCCGGGACCGCGCCCAAGGCCGAGAGCATCTGGATGAAGCGGCCCTCCGACAAGATGCGCGAGGCCGGCGTCCCGCCGCCCAAACGCACGCTAATCTGGGTCTGAACCCGCCCCGCCGCCCAACCGGGCAGAGCGGGGCCAACACGACACATCCATGTTAGACCAATTCATTGTGAGCGCGCCGTAAAGCCGTCATTACCATGAAAATAGACATCAGGCGACCACTAAGTGGGTCATGCGAGCGCATCGGACTACCGGGTATTGACTTGCTGTGCGTGGGTGTGCAAGGATACCGCGCAACTTGGCGCAATGCGCCATCGAGGAGGAGATGGATATGATACCCCGTAGCTTGAAATTGATCGTCGTGCTGCTATCGGCGCTTGCGCTTGTCGCGGCGCTTGCATGCGGCGGCGCAGACGAGGGAGGCACCGGGACGACGACCACCGCTCCGGCGGACACGAGCGCCTCGTCCACCCAGCAGCAGACGGCCGCTCCCGCGGCGGCGGCAGTGGTCGCACCGACCCAGGTGCCGCTGCAGCAGGCGGCCGCGGTGAAGGAAGAGCAGGCCCCCAAGCCCGCCCTCGCAACCAAGGAGGTTGCGATGAAGGAGGCCGAGAAGGGCTTCGAGTACGTGCCTGAGCAGCAGTTGCCTGGCGTGTACTGGGACTACAAGTACACGGGGCCCAGGCCGACCGAATTCGGCGAGAACCCCCGCTTCGCCGAGATGGTGAAGGCCGGGCAGCTTCCTCCGGTCGAGGAGCGCCTGCCTGAGGAGATCAAGGTGGTCGCGCCGCCGGACGGCATCGGAGACTACGGCGGCACGCGAAGGGTCACATGGTCCGGAGGCGCCAGCGCGTGGATGTCCTGGTACTACTGGGACAAGAAGAACTCCAACGAGGTGGAGCACCTTCCCCACGTGGGCTTCTTCGAGATCAGCGAGGACGGACGGACCTACACCTTCCGCAACCGCAAGGGCCTGAAGTGGTCCGATGGCACGCCGATGACCATGGAAGACGTGCGGTTTGCCTGGGAGGACGTGAACCTGAACACGGTCCTGCACGAGACTCCCCAGACCCAGTGGCTCGACTCGGTCACCGGCAACATCGTCAAGTTCGCCGTCGTCGACGACCTCCACTGGAGCCTGACCTTCGACACGCCGGACTACATCCTCATGGAGGGTGAGGTCAGGCCCGGCTCGAACTGCACGTCCTTCTACTACTGCTTCTACTCCGCGTCTCACTACATGAAGCAGTTCCACCAGGACTACGCGGACGCCGCCACGCTGGCGAAGTTGATCGATGACGCCGAGGCGGGCGACTGGCCGCGCTTCTGGGGCCAGATGAACAACTATGGCACCCACGTAGACTGGCCCTGGATGGGCCACTGGACGCTGGCCTCCGAGTCGGACACCCTGTACACCCTCGACGCCAACCCATTCTTCTTTGAGGTTGACCCGCACGGGAACCAGCTTCCCTACAACGACGGCGTCCAGATCATCAAGGTCGAGAGCCGAGAGGTGGCGGTCTTCCGCAGCATGGCGGGTGAGACCGACATCTCGGGCCGTGACTTCCTGGTGTCCGAGATCCCGCTCTACAGGTCCAACCAGGACAAGGGCAACTTCTCGATCAAGATCTGGCCGACGACCGGACCTGGCGACATCGCCATGAGCATCTGCATCACCTGCAACCAGGACGCGGAGCTTGGCAAGCTCATCCGCACAAATGACTTCCGCAGGGCCCTCTCCTTCGCGGTCGACCGCGAGGGGATGAACGACTCGCTCTACCTGGGCCTCGGAATCCCCAACAACTGGGTCCCCCACCCGGCCGTGCAGTACTATCCGGGCGAGGATTACGCGTTCAAGGACATCGAGTACGACCCGGACAAGGCGAACGAGATCCTGGACGGCATGGGCTACACGGCGAAGGACGCCGAGGGATTCCGCCTCAGGACCGACGGTTCGGGCGAGCGGGTCTCCTTCAGGACCGTATCGGAGCTGGGCCAGACAGGCGATGCGGCGCAGCTCATGCTCGACTACTGGGCAGCGGTGGGCGTAGAGTTCAAGGACAAGAACATGAACGCGCCCTGGACCCTGAGCTATCCTGGCAAGGAGCCGCTGGCGATTCTGCGGCACTTCTCGCTCTACGGCGCGAACCCCTGGTTCTCGAGCTGGACGCGGTGCTGCGCCACGGGCGGCGGACCGGCCTTCTCGCCGGATATCTCCGACCTGCCGCGCTCCATGCAGCGCGGACCCAACGGCGCCGTGCCGTCCGAGGACGGCTACCAGCCTCGCTGCGACTGCGAGATGAGCCCTGTCTGGGAGCCCACGGCTCCGGCCGACACCTACCCGGCGGACCCGTCGGGGAATGTGGCCATACTCCACGACAGCTGGCACAAGGGCCGGTCGATCCCCGCCCTCTCGCCTGAGCGCGTCGAGCTGGGCAAGAACATCTTCCGCATCCACGCGGACGAGAAGTACTACCTAAGCGTCGTCTCCCACATGGGATACATGAGGGGCATCATCCTGCACCAGAACAACCACCTGAACGTCCCGGAGACGCACACGTCGGACACGGGCGGCTGGTACAACGAGCTCTTCTACTTCCCAGGAGGGCAAGACAACATCCGGTAACCGCCGACAGAGAAGACAAGGCGTAAGCAGAGGGGCCCGGACGATTCATCGTCCGGGCCCCTTGGTCTGTGATCTCATACCACTTCATTTTGAGCGCGCCGTAAAGCCGTCATTCCCATGAAAATAGACATCAGGCGACCACAGCCGTCGTTCCCGCGAAAGCCTGCCCCCGAGCAGTCGGGGGCGGGAATCCATCCCCGGCCGTTGGCCTAGAGCGGGAGTGACGACGGAGAATCCCACGCCCATTTTCATACCCGTATGTGGCCTGACCAGGCCATGGTGATTCCCGCGCAGAGCCTGCCCCCGAGTAGTCGGGGGCGGGAATCCACTCCCTGGCCACACATATACGGCGGCATCACGGTGACTTGGTATCTGTCGGGCCACGCACAGTGCAGCGTCAGGCCGGGTTAGGTCACTTCGCCGTGTACTCCTCACCAGCGCTCTCGCGCAGCTGTACGTACTGGCGCAGCGCGTGATTGATGTCCGTTTGGTAGCCGCGTCCATCGCGGGCACGTCCCTTGAACCAGGCCACCACGTCCGCATCCAGCCGGAGTGTGATCTGCTGCTTCACGGGCCGGTAGAACACGCCGCGTCTGGCGTCCGACCAATCAAGAGTCTCCGGGATGTCGGCGGTGTCGATCCGGTCATCGGGGATCTCCTTTAGTGCCCGGAGCTCCTCTTCCTGGTCTTTCGTCAACCTAGTGCTCGCCTTCCTCATAGGCCTCCCTTTCATGCCTCGTCGCTTTTCGTGCGCTGATGATTCGACCGACCTCATCGCCGGCCTCATGATCGGTCTCAGGCCAAGTATGCACAACTAGCACGACTACTGAACCCACCACCCCTACAGTTCGCCAACGTTGCTCCCTCGGATACGGATCAGTGCGCGTTGCTGCCAACGGGTGATCGGCGTCAACTATTTTTGCCGGTGTGCGTCTATTATTTTTGCCGGTTGACCTCCTGTTGAAGACGCTGTTGAGCTGCCCCGGTCCGATAGCTGGGGACGTCGAACTCCAGGATGATCGAGTGGTGGACGATCCTGTCGATGGCAGCTGCAGTGGCCATAGGGTTGGCGAAGACCTTCTCCCACTGTGAGAAGACGAGGTTGGAGGTGATGCCCAGAGAGCGGCGTTCGTACCGCTCGGCTATGAGGGTGAACAAGACCTCGGACTCCTCGGCTCCCTGGGGTAGGTAGCCGAGGTCGTCGATGAGCAGGAAGTCGATGTTGTCGAGCTTGCGGAGCATGCGCGGCAGGTCGAGGTCCCGCTTGGCCGCCAGCATGTCCTGGACCAGGCGGTAGGCAGGGGTGAACAGGACCGACCTGCCCGACTCAACCAGCCGGTGGCCTATGGCGCACATGGCGTGGGTCTTGCCGGTGCCGGGCAGTCCGAAAGCCAGGACATTGACGCCTCTCTCGACGAAGCTCCCATCGGCCAGCTCGTCGAGCTGTTGTCTGAGCGCCACCGGCACCCTGTCGTGCTCGAAGGTGTCCCATGTCTTGCCGACGGGCAGCCTGGATGCTCGTCTGATGCGGATGATGCGCCTCTGCCGGCGGTCCTCGGCTTCCTGCTCCAACACCTCCACAAGGGTGTGCAGGGCGTCCATGTGACCGGCTGCGGTGAACCGGGGGCCTGCCTCCGCTCCCACCGTGGGCAGTTTGAACTCGCTGCACAGCTGGCCGATCCGTTCCTTCACTCCGTTCGAGGAGACCCTGCCCATGCTCATCGCACACCCGCCGCAAGCAGACGGTCGTAGACCCTCAGGTCCACCACCCTGGGCAAGGCCAGCTCAGGGACCTGTGGCGGGGCCGGGGCCGCCAGCTCCCGCACCGCCGCGTAGTCGAAGGGCGTGCCCGCTTCGAGCAGCAGCCCCAGGGCTCGGTCCACCTCCGACTCCATGGTCGTGGCGGCCAGGTGCAGGATGCGTACGTAGTCCACGTCGGCGCGTTCGCCCCTCCACTCCCGCAGGGCATCGTATGCCAGGCGGAAGGCCCCGGTGGGGAACATCTGCTCTCTGTACCGGTAACGCGCGAACGCACCGGGCTTGCGCACCAGGGAGCCGATGACGTGGCGGTAGTCTATGCCGGCCTCCCCAGCGCCATGCACTCGATCCATCCGCTCGACCGGACTGCCCTTATAGTAGACCTCCAGGTGATCGGCGTACTGCCGGACCTCCACCTCCATACCTATCAGCCGGGACGGCACCGTGTACGTGCGGTTGGCTACCCGGACCGTACTCCATTTGCGCACCTTCGTCCGGTAGGTAACGTACTCGGGCACCGGCGCAGGCGGCAGCGGCCGAAGGCAGCGCCGCTCATGCTCCAGCTTCGCCCCGACCAACCTGTTGCGCTTGTCTGCCACCTGCCGGACGAACGAGATGTACGCTTCCACCGACCGGAAGTCCCGGCTGCCGCGCAGGATCAGCGCCTGGCCTAGCGCGCCCTTGAGCCGGTGGTGACCCTGCTCGGCCACGCCGTTCTCGTGGGATGACCTCGGGTTCGTCCTCGTAGACCGCAGCCCGTAGTGCGCCAGCACCGCCGCATACCGCTCGTTCAGAGCGCGCCCTCCGCTCCCCTTCAACTCGTGCGTGGCTGCCGACAGGTTGTCGGTCCGTAACACCTCCGGCACACCGCCCAACTCCCACAGAGCCCCCTGCATACCCTTAACCAGCGCCGCGAACGTCTCCCCGTAGGCAACGTCCACGTACCGCCATCCCGAATGGCTCAGCACGAAGTGGAACAGCAGATGACCGAACGGCTCGCCGCTGACCGTCACACCCAACTCGCCGCAGTGTGTGAAGTCCATCTGCGCCTCGCGACCAGGGGGATGAGCCTGCTCGAAGTACACCTCCCGATCCGGCCCACTCAGCGCTCGCCAGTCTCGAAGACGACGCTGTAGCGTCCGCAGCTGCGACACACTGAACCGGCCGGGATGCCGCTCGTCGAGCCACTCCAGGATCGTCGTCGCCTTCAGCGCTCCCTCAACGTCGCTCCGCAGAAGGGGCTCGACCTCCTCGGCCCACACCCCGGCGAACGGGTCCGGTCGGGTTCGCCACCTCCGCTTGCCCTTCTTCTCCGACGGTAGCCTGCCTCGCTGCCACGTCCGCGCCGTCCGCACGCTCATGCCAGATGCCGCCGCCGCCGCTTGTTGTCCCTTGCCTTCCATTAGCTTCTGCCTCAGTAGCACTACCTGCTGATCTGTGACCAATCCGGTACCTCCTGTACCAGATGGTCTCCCCCCACGACCGGCAAGAATAGTCAGCGTCTACCGGCAAAAGTAATTGTCGCTGATCAAACGGGTCGTCAAATACAAGCATTGCGGTCTCAAAGCTGAGACCGTGAGACTTCCTGTTGAGGTTGTCTTTCTCCAAGTCCCATGTCCACCGCACTCGCCAACCCCTGTAACTACAATATGGTAGTGTCAACCGGCAGCGCCGTCAATGTCATTGGTTGCGGGTCCCCGTTGTCACTGTACAGCCACTACCGACCACAGGCAGGCCGCTGCATCTCGATGGCGGGAACCGGCTTGCCCTCCGGGCAGTCGCCTAGGGCAAAGCCGTCGAGGAAAAACTCGCCGCCGGGTCCGGCTGGCCTGAAGTCGATGCCCTCGAAGAGGCCGCGTTTCGCATAGTCTTCTTCCGACAGGGTCGTCTGCAGGACCGCGGCCCCGCGCTCCCTGCCCCACTCCATCGCCGCCTCGATCAGCTCGCGCCAGCACCCCAGGTAGTATCTGTGGGTGAAGGCGTCGACGGAGCAGACACCGCCCTCCAGCAGCCTGGCGGTCGAGAGGCCGACGACCTTCTGCCGGTCACCCGCGCGGGCTGCGAAGAAGGTCGAGTCGGGGCTGTCCAGCATGTCTATGAACCTGCCGCACTGGCCCGCGAAGCCGTGGTGCGTGAAGTACCGCCGCGACAGGGCGGGCGCGTTGCAGTCCATCACCTGCCAGTCGTGCGGCGAGTGTACGAGGGGCACGGACGGCGTGCGGTCGGACGGATCGCCTGGGTGTACGGCCGCGGGGCCGAGATCGCGGAAGTAGTCGACGAAGTAGGCCTCGGGAGAGTCGCCGCTGAGTATTTTCACCTGGGCGATGGACCCCACCAGCTTGCTGTAGCCCGCCCGGCGGTAGACCCGCTCCGCCGGCACCTGGTTCGTGCCCAGGAATATGGCCTCGCCGCCCATCGCCCGGAAGTCCTCGACGGGTCGGCTGAACAGGGCCTGGCCGATGCCCCACCGCCGGAACTTCGGGGACGTGGCTGGCAGGCCGAACTCGCACAGCTTCGGGTCGCGGCGCGATACCCAGATCATCGATGTTCCGGCTATCTCGCCGTCCACGGTGGCAACGTAGAGCAGCTTGCGATCCTCGCTCCTCACCCGGTTGCTCATCTGGTCCCTCAGCCGCGTGATGTCCTGCCCGATGCCCACGTCTTCGGGCACCTGCCTCCACATCTCGTATATCCGCCCGATGAAGTCGTCCGGTACGGGGGTCTCGTATCGCTCTATTTCATAGCTCATGGCTGTACTCTCCTTGTGCTCGCCCTGCTGGCAGAACTGGGCGTAACAGTTCAGTCTTCGTGGAGTATGAGCAGCGTTCTCTCCTCCCTCAGGCCGAGATCCCCCAATTCCAATCATCCCCCTCAGGAGACCTTTGCACAACCGTCATTCCCGCGGAGAGCCTGCCCCCGAGCAGTCGGGGGCGGGAATCCAGGCGCTGGGGGCCAGCTTGGATTACGTCGGTCAGGGTCTCCTGTGTTGCTCTGCTCAGAGAGTTACGCAAAGGTCTCCTCAGGGGGAAGAGGTCAAGAGCCTGTTTCAACGCTGAACAGTTACAGCGGGCCGGGTCGATTGACACTCCTCGCGGCCCGCAACTATAGTAGCGCCTGCCGCTCAATGGTGAGACAGGGGGAAGATATGGCCGCATACCGCGCCGCAGTGATCGGGCTTGGTCGAATGGGGAGCACCTACGACGACGAGGTGCAGTACGGCGGTACGGTGTACACCCCGTACTGCCATGGCCCCAGCTACTTCTACTCGACGCAGACCGAGCTGGTGGCGGGCGCAGACCCCCACGACGAGCAGCGGTCCCTGTTCGGCGAGCGGTGGGGACTGTCGGACGAACACCTCTACGCGGACTACCGTGAGATGCTGGAAAAGGAGCGCCCCGACATAGTCAGCGTCACGACCACGGCGTCGATCAGGGCTACCATCGTCCAGGACGTGGCCCGCTCCGGCGCCAGGGGCATCTGGGCCGAGAAGCCCATCGCGATCAGCCTGGCCGAGGCGGACGACATGGTGGAGGCCTGCCGGGAGAACGGCGTCGCCTTCGCCATCAATACGGCAAGACGGTGGATGCCGTCGTACACGGAGGCAAGGCACATCCTGGACTCCGGTGACCTGGGGGCGGTGCTCCAGGTCACCGCGAACTTCCCCTGCGGGCTGTCGCACAACGGCAGCCACATGCTGGACATCATCCGCTTCCTTGCAGGGGGCGACGTGGAGTGGGTGTTCGGCGAGATGGAGTCGGACGAGGCGGCGGCCGGGGACGAGGACCTCGCGGGTCACTGCTATATCGCCTTCGACAACGGCGTCCGGGCGTTCGCCAGGACGACGGACTGCGGCACGGTTGCCAGGGGGGAGATAGACGTCATCTGCGAGAACGGCCGTATCGTCTGCCAGGAGGGGCCGGCCGAGTACACGGTGTACCGGACTGAGCCGCTGTCGGAGGGTGTGCAGCGGCGCGGCATGCCGGCGGCGCAATACCCGGTGCCGATGCCGGCGAGGATGCAGGGTACGGGCATAACCATCATCGAGGACCTCATCGAGTCCGTGGAGACGGGGCGCCCGCCGAAGGCCTCGGGCGAGGACGGCAGGGCCGCTCTCGAGACCGCCATCGCGCTTCGGGAGTCGCACCGCCGCGGAGGGGTCAGGGTGGCGCTGCCGATCGAGGACCGGTCGCTGAGGATACGCTCGCTCGAGACCTTCCGCGATGACATTCCGGCAAGGGTCCGGCGCATGATGGACTCGCAGGCTTGAGGCCAACGGCGTAGGCCGCCCAGTGTCGGAAGCCGGACTGGAACCAGCAGCGGAAGCCCCCCTGGAGTTGGAGGAGGAGCCCTCGCCGCCGAAGCCCCGCGGCGCGTGGAAGCTGTCCCTCGTATCCTACGTCATCGTATTCACGGCCAGCGCCTGCGGGCTGACCATCGAGATCGTGGCGGGCCGCATCCTGGCCCCAACCATCGGCGTGTCGCTGTACACGTGGACGAGCATCATCGGCATCGTCCTCGCCGGCATAAGCGTCGGGAACTACGTCGGCGGGGTCGCAGCCGACCGCTTTCCCCGAAGGCCCTTCCTGGGCCTGGTGCTGCTGGCCAGCGGCGTCTCCAGCCTGAGCATCCTGCCCCTGATCTACGTCACGGCCGGCGCGCTGGACTCGCTTCCCATCGTCCCCAGGATAGTCCTGCTGACTACCGTGCTGTTCTTTCCTCCCAGCCTCATCCTGGGCATGGTCACGCCCATTGTGGTGAAGCTGCGCCTGAAGGACCTGTCCGAAACGGGCAACATAGTCGGAACCACCTACGCGGTCTCGACGGCGGGCAGCATATTCGGGACGTTCATCACCGGGTTCGTGCTGATCCAGTGGATAGGCACGCGGTCGATAATCGTTGCAGCCGCCGTCGTGCTGCTGCTCCTCGCCATAGCCTTCGGGCGGCTGTGGGAGATCAGGGCCGCCACGGCCGTCCTGGTGGCGCTCTTCGTCGCGGTTGGCGTGCTGACCGTGAGGATGGACCTCCTGCAGTCCGTCTGCGTGGTCGAGAGCGGCTACTTCTGCATACGCGTAACGGAGCGCGAGGAGGCCGGCAGGACGGTCCTCGTTCTGACCCTCGACAAGCTCGTCCACAGCTACGTCGATCTCGACGACCCCACGTTCCTGGTCTACGGCTACGAGAAGGTGCTAGGCGACCTGTCGACGTATGTGGGGGCGAGGGACCCGCAGTTCCGGTCGCTCTTCATCGGCGGGGGAGGCTACACCATGCCGCGCTTCATCGAGAGCCGGTTCCCGGAGAGCGTGGTGGAGGTGGTGGAGATAGACCCCGCCGTGACCGAGGTCGTCCACGAGTACCTGGGAATGCCCCGCGATACGCGCATCGTCACCTACAACGAAGACGCCAGGACGAAATTCCTGGAGCTGCCTGAGGGCGAGTACGACCTGATCGTCGGGGACGCCTTCGACCACTTCTCAGTGCCGTACCACCTGACGACGCTCGAGTTCAACGAGCGCATCGAAGAGCTCCTGAAGGACGGGGGGCTGTACACGCTGAACGTGGTGGACAGGTTGCACGAGGGGCGCTTCCTGAGGGCCGTGGTGCACACCCTCCAGGAGACGTTCGACTACATATACGTGATGAGGGACAGCGACAACTGGGAGGGAGACCAGCGCCACACGTTCGTCGTCGCGGCGTCGAACGCTGAGATCGATTTCGCGGAGGCCGCGGAGGCCAACGTGCGCGCCGGGCGGGGCCGCCTGGCAGCCCACGTGATGCCGCCCGACATCTTCCGGGAGTGGATCGAGGCCCAGGAGAACATCCTCCTGACGGACGACTTCGTGCCGGTCGACAACCTGCTGGCGCCCCTATTCGTGGAGGACGGCTAGGGGACTATGTCAGTTTGCCGTGATGCACAGCAGTGATCACCATTGACGACGAACCCGCTGGCGTAAGGACGGGTTTGCAACCCGCCCTCCCCGCGACCGTGGCCTCGAGACGGCACGGCGTTCCTGAAATCGTACGCGCATTCAGATCATTCTCGGCCCGCCAATTGGCAAGGCAGGGGGCGGGTTCGAAACCCGCCCCCACGAACTACCCAGATCCACCACCTAATTTGGACGGGCGGCGTGACGGACTGCCTCTGAGGCTATGGCTGTGCACCTTGCCGGGGATGGGTTCCCGCCTTCGCGGGAATGACGGAGGTGGGGGATTTGGGAACTACGACATGGATTGACTGCGCGGTCAAGACGAACTGGCTCAGGCGGCGGTGTCAGGGCGCGAATGCGGCCCGCGAGATGGCGACCTCCTCGACGGAAGCGGCCGGCACCCAGCCCTGTAGGCTCCCGCCCGGGAGGGCGATCCTTGCCCAGGCCCCGCGCCTCTCGACGAGCTCGGTCTCGGCCCCGGCGTGCAGCGTGAACTCCGGCGTGTAGCGGCTGCCGGGGCCGCTCACCACGTCGACCTCCTCCGCGACTATGACCGCTTCACGGCTCACGGAGTCGACGTATATCCTCCCGGCCAGGGAGCCCCCGCCCAGCAGGAGCAGGACCGCAGCCGCGAGGGCTGCTGGCCTCGCCAACGCGAGCCAACGCCGAGGTCCGGCCATCACCAGGAGCAGGCAGGCCGCGAACAGGAGCCAGAAGGCCAGGGCGACCGCTGCCAGCTCGCCGGTGGTGAACCGGAAGAGCAGGGAGGTCACGAATCTCACGAACGGCGCCTCGCCGGAATCGAGCACGTCCAGGGTCTGGCTGCGCGCGAAATCGAGGTTGGCCCGGATGTCGGCGTCCCTCGGCGCGAGGCGCTCGGCCCGCAGGTAGTTGAGGACGGCCCGGCCAATGTCGCCCTGCTTGAAGTAGGCGTTGCCCAGGTTGTAGTAGAGCGCGGGGTCCCCGTAGCCCTTGTCGACGAGCTGCTGGTACGACCGCGCGGCCTGGTCGTACAGGCCGTCCTCGTAGAGCGCATTCGTGGCCGCCATGGCCTCGAGGTCGCCCGGCCCCTGTGCGGCCGCAGCGATGGGCAGCGCCGCCAGCGCCAGCACGGCGATGAGCGCGAATGCCCGCCTCACCGGTTGATCTCCTGTTCGAGGTCGGCGATTAGCTGGCGGACCTCCTCGAGCAGGTCGTCTCCCGCCGAGTCGATTCCAGGCGCAAACCGGGCGTCCTCGGACAGGCTCAGCGCGTCGAGCACCTGTCGGGCAAGCGCTTCGCCTGCCCCCCGCTCGGACAGTATCTCGGCGAGGGCGGCCTGGGTCATCCCGGCGACGCCGCGACCGAGTACGTCGCTCAGGTACGCCCTAAGTATCGCGCCCGCTGTGTCCGCGGGGCTGGCGGCGACTCCCGGCGACTCTATCGCCTTCATGGCTTTGCGGTAGGCGGCTCGCCTCCTCTCAATGACGGGGTCCCGCCGGCGGCTTCGATGCAGCTTCAGGCCCGCGGCCAGGACGAGGGCCGCGAATGGGGCCGCCCATCCGAGCCTGTAGGCGATGTCGCCGGTGATGAGCGATCCCGACGGTCGAAGCTCGCCGGGCACCGGCTTGATATGCCGGATGTCTGAGCCGAGCCGCTCCACCTCGTCCCGGTCGGACAGATGAGGGGGGGATTCCTGGCCCGAGGATGGCGCGACCGTGAGTGAGATGGGCCCCGTCAGGATCGTCCGGTACTCCTCCGCGAAAGGGTCGAAGAAGGAGAACGGGATGGCCGGTATCGTGAACTGGCCGGGCGCGGTCGGGACGTAGACGCGCTCGATAGTGCGGGCGCCCACCAGCTCGCCGTCCGTGACCTGGGTGTTGACCGAAGACTCGCCGTCGAAGGAGCGCCATCCGGGCATCTCCGGCATCTCCGGCTCCGGAATGGTCTCCAGGTTGCCTCTGCCGGTGATCATCATGGACAGCGTGAGGGGCTCGTTGGCGGCAACGTCCCCGCTCGTTATCATCGCGGCCACCTGGTAGACGCCGACCGCGCCCCGGAAGTCGTCGGGCCCACCATCCGGCAGGGCCCTCACCTCCAGCTCCACCGGGTTCGTCTCCAGCGGCCTACCTCTCCTGATCATGCTTGGAGGCACTGAGATCGAGGCGGGCTCGATCGTTACCGGGCCCGCGATGGCCGGGAAGAGCAGCGTATTCACCTCCCAGCCCCCGTAGCTCCGGCCGGACACCGTATCCGTGAGTTGTCGCTGGAACGGGGCCTGGCGGTGCCAGAAGCCCGTGAACTCGGGAGGCTCATATCCCCGCGTCCGGCCAAATACCCCGAAGGCGCTCAGGAAACGGAAGGTGTACGTGACCTGCTGGCCCACGTAGGGCGAGGGGTTGTCGACCTCAGCCGAGACGAGGAACGCATCCTGCTCGTCGGCTGGCCGGAGGGCCGGGAGGACCAGGGGGCTGGGCGTCGGCCTCGCGGAAACCCGGCCGGTACCGGCCTGCGTGACCTCCACCTCTATCGGCTCCGTCTCGTAGGTCTGGCCTCCGATCTCGACTGAGATGGGACCGATAGTGTGCGTCCCGATCTTGGTCGGCTGGAGCCTGTAGTGGTTGACTTCCATGGAGACGATCATGTTGTTGTAGTTGGCAATCTGGGGCGCTAGGCTCTGGGAAACTACTACCGCCCAGTCGAAAGGCGGAAGGTTGGGCTCCGGCGTACTCGTCGAGCCCGTGACCGTAACCGTTAGCCCGAATCCACCGAAGGACACCGATGGACGGCGTGAGGACAGCGGAAGGGGGTGGGTGAGGGAGCTACAGGGGAGATGGCCTGGGGTCTTGGGGTAGATGGGGGCCGGCGGACGGTCTTCAGTCGCCGCACAGGGCCCCTAAGGCCCTATGCGGGAGTTGCGATGCGCCGGATGGCGAGAGGATACGCAGCAGGGGACTCTCGCGACCGGGGTGGCGCGAGATTGCGGGGACGTTGGGTCAGTTGCAGGCTGGCCGTCAGGCCGGGAACGGAATGGCTTGCAGCCGGGCCAAGGCGCGACTGAACTGGGTTTCCCAAGGCCAGCGCCGGGGGAGATGCAAAGTGAGGCGGCGCGCCGAGCGGGTGATCCGTCCCACCAGAGCGAAGACCCGCCGCCTGAGGGTCTTGGTGATCACGGTCCGCTCGCCCAGACCAATCCGCGCCGTCCAGCGGGCCAGGTTATGCGCCATCACCTGGACCGCCAGCCAGGCGCCGTTGGCGGCGAAGCGCGCCGACGGCATGTGGTTCAGCCCGACGCCGTACTTGAGGTCGCGTATGGCGTTCTCGACCTCGGCGTGGCGGCGATGATCGGCCTCCAGTTCCAGCGTCTCCCCATCGCGGTCGGTGATGAAGGCGTGATAGCTGTATCTGGCGAAGAGGGCGAGCTGGGAACCGGGCGTCGGCTTCACCCGCCGGACAATGAGCCGCACCGGCGCGGCGTCCGGCTTGGTCTGGAACGGGGTGTAAGTCGTCTCGGCGACATCGGCGGCGCCGTCCATCCAGTAGGGAATGGGAGTCCAGTCCTCCTCTGGTATCGCCTCGATCAGGTCCCGCAGGCTGACGCGCTGGCGGATGGTGATAGAGAAGCGGACATCCATTTCCCGGCAGGCGGCAACGACAGTGTGGGCGTAGAAGCCGCTGTCGGCCCGCACCGTGAGTTGTCCCCTGGCCCCGCCGTAGCGCACCCGCCCCACCGTCTCACGCAAGAAGTGGGCGGCGCCACGGGCGGTGTTGGCCCGGCCCCCGCGCAGCCGGGACATCAGCACCTCGCCGGTGCCGGCGGCAATGGCCAGCAGCGGGTGATAGCCGCGGGCGCCGGTATAGCCGTGGTGGCGCGCTCCCTCCTTGGCCAGTCCATAGGTCTCGCAGATGGTCGAGTCCAGGTCGATGGTCAGGGGCGAGTCGCCGGGTCCGGCCCCAGCGGCCCAGGCCCGGGCCAACAACTGGCGGCTCACGCAGTCGAGTTGACGGACATGCCCCCACCGGAAGCTGCGCAGGAAGGTCCCCAGGGTGGATGGCGCCTTGACCACGCAGCCTAGAACACCGACCGTCCCACCAGCGCGCAGCGCATCGGCGTCGTCGATGCAGTCGCCGCCTGCCAGCGCGGAAGCGACCAGCGTCAGCATCTTGTCCCCGGTGTTCGCCCGTCCCGGCGCTCCGCCGAGGTCAAGGTGATGGTCGACGAGTTCCCGCAGGCCCAGGTGCCGGGCTAGGGTGGCCGGCAGGAGCAGGCCGGCATTGGCCACCAGGCGATGGTCGTCAAAGACGATGCGGATACGGTCGGGTTTGTTCTGTGGCAGCATCTATTGGGTGCTCCTTGTTTCCGGGAGGGTTTCTGTTCCAAAACCATTATCCCAGATTCAGAGGAGCACCCTCTGGCTTCTTCAAGGGCTGTCCCCAAGGCCCTCCTTCGGTGGATTCGGGGTTAGGGCTAGTACCTCGTCGATGGATAGCTGGGTGTAGTCGACTTCGGCCGAGATGGGCGAGTCCTGCGCCGACGCTGGACGCGCCAGCACCAGCAAAGATCCGAAGGCCGCAGCGAACAGCAGCACTCGAAGGATGATACTTGGCGAGCCCGCCATCACCAGTCCCGCTCCACCGGGGACGTGGGCACATACTGGCGCTGCAGGTAGCCCTGGAGGGTCTCGGTGTTCTGGCCGACCGCGTCCAGGAACTGGAGGGCCTGGCCGGGCGTCATCTGCTGCTGGGGGTTGGAACCGGGCCGTTCGGTCTCCTGTGACTCCTGCTCCGAGCCGTCGCCGCGCTGCTCCCCTTCAGGGTCCTCGCCCACGCCCTCTCTCTCACCTTCGGGGCCTTCCTGCTCCTCGTCGCCCTCGTCGTTAGGCTGGTCCTGTGGCCCGGGCTGGTCCTGTTGTCCCTGCTGAGGTTGCTGCTGCTGTTGCTGCTGTTGTTCCTGTTGCTGCTCTTCGATCTGGCGCAGGGCCAGCTCCAGGTTGTGCTTGGCGTCCTCGTCGTCCGGGTTCTGCCTCAGCACCTCCTTGTACGACTCGATTGCCCCCTCATACTCCTCGGCCTGGAAAAGGACGTTGCCCAGGTTGAACTGTGTGCTGGTGACAAGCTCCTCTTCGTCCTCCTCATACGCGTCTAGCAGCGCGACCTCCAGCTCTTCTTGCGCCTGCTCGTATTCCTCCAATCGGTAGCGGGCGTTGGCGGAGTTATAGTCGGGCTCGGGCCTCTCCGGCTGCTCCTTGCTCACCTTCTCGTATTCGCTGATCGCTAGGTCGTACTCCCCTTGGTCGAAGGCTATGTTCGCCTCGTTGTTCGTCTGGGCCTCCGTGCGACCGCAGGCAACGAGGACGAACAGAAGGGCAGCCATGGAAACCCAAAGTGGCAAGCTACGCGCGTTCGCGGTCCCGAAGTGTGTCATGCCGGCTCCTCCGCGCCCTGACGCCGCCACGGCAACGAGACGACGCGGTCCGGCAGCATCTCGATCGTTATCAGGAGGAGGACGGCCAGGGCCAGGAATATCTGGAATCTCTCGACATTCAGCGTTTCGAACTCGGCCTCCACGGTCTCCTTCTGCAGCGAGTCCAGCTCTTCGGCGAGGTCCTCCATCGCCCCGGGGGCCGAGGCCCTGTAGTACCTGCCCCCGCCCAACCGCGCGATCTGCCGCAAGGTCGCCTCGTCCAGCTTCGACAGTACCAGGTTGCCGTCTGCGTCCCTCTTCATGCCGATCTGCCGTCCCCACTGATCGTAGTCCGGCAGGAACTCTCCCGCGCCGGACCCAAACCCGACCGTGTAGATGACCACGCCCGTCCTTTCGGCCGCCTCGGCAACCGCCTGGAATGGGTTGCCTTCCAGGTACTCGCCGTCGGTCATCAGGATAATCACTTTCTGGCCCGGCCGCTTGTAGTCGAACGCGGACAGCGAGGTCGAGATGGCCTTGTCGATGGCCGTTCCTGGACGGGATATGAGCCCGGGGCCCGCCGCCTCCAGGTAGGTCTTGGCGGCGGTGTAGTCGAAGGTGAGGGGGGACTGGAGGAAGGCTGCGCCCGAGAAGAGCACCAGCCCGACCTCGTCGCCATCGAGTTGGTCCAGCAGGCTGGAGATCTCCAGCCTGGCCCGCTCCAGGCGGTTGGGCTTGACGTCCTCGGCCAGCATGCTCTTGGATACGTCGAGGGCGACGACGACCTGTACGCCCTGCTTCTCCAGCACCTGTACGTCGCTCCCCCACTGGGGGCGAGCGAAGGCGATCGCGGCCAGCACGAGGGCGATGAGCCACAACGCGTTCCTCGCGGTCCTGCTCCTG
This sequence comes from Dehalococcoidia bacterium, assembly GCA_965222445.1. Taxonomy (GTDB): domain Bacteria; phylum Chloroflexota; class Dehalococcoidia; order Lucifugimonadales; family CAJWER01. Next base: position 1,210,360 of record CBDCTY010000002.1, read on the forward strand.
CGGCTCACCGCGGCGCTCAGCCTGGCAATCAGGTCGGGGTCGCCGAGCCTGGATACGGCCGCCCTGCGCCGGTACGAGACCCAGAAGCCGAAGAGGACCAGCGCCGGGACCAGCGCCAGGAGGTAGAGGTAGTCTGTGTGGGCGAAGGTCATGCTACGGTATCCGGCGGAGAATGGTGTTGCGGGCCAGCAGCTCGAGCAGCATCAGCGCGATGGCGGGCCCCAGGAGCCACCCGGCCAGCTCCCTGTACTTGGTGTACTGCCGGACCTCGATCTGCGACTTCTCGAGCTGGTTGATCTCCTCGTACGTCTGCCTCAGACCCTCCGAGTCCTCGGCGCGGAAGTACCTGCCGTTCGTCGTCCTGGCGATCTCCTTCAGGGTCTCCTCGTCCAGGTCGCTCTGCTGCCGCACAATCCGGGTGCCAAACCGGGTGCGCTGGGGCACAGCCACCAGTCCGGGGCGTCCCGCCCCTATGGTGTATACCTTGATGTCCAGGGCCTTGACGGCAAGGGCCGCCGTGCCCGGATCGATGTGCCCGGTATTGTTTGCGCCGTCCGTCAGCAGGATTATCACCTTACTCTCGGCTTCTGAGTCCTTGAGCATGTTCGCGGCGCTGGCGAGGCCGTGCCCGATTGCCGTCCCGTCGTCGATGCGCAGGTCGGTCGCGAGCTTTACTTCGTCCAGCAGGGTCTTGAAGAAGGCATGATCGATGGTCGGCGGACTCTGGATGAAGGACTCGCTGGCGAAGACGACCAGCCCCAGCCGGTCGTACGGGCGCTCTTCGACGAAGTCCGCGATGACCGTCTTGGCCGCCTCCAGGCGGTTCTTGGGCTCGAAGTCGAGGGACGACATGCTTCCCGATATGTCCAGCGCCAGGGCGATGTCCACGCCCTCGCCCTGGACCACCTCCCGCGCCTCCGTGGCCTGAGGCCTCGCCAGGGCCACGATAGCGAGCGCGATGGCGAGGAGCCTCACGGCTATCAGCACGGGCCGCAGGGTCAGCCGCCACGAGCGGCCCGCACTCACCGCCATGGACGTGTCGGCGTAGCGCATCCCAGCGGGCCGGGCCCACCGGCGGGACAGCCAGGGCAGGGCGGCGATCAGCGGCACGACGACGAGCAGCGCCAGCACCCACGGGGTTGCGAAGTGGAAGGTCATGCCCCAGCCTCCGCAAGCCGCCCTGCGCCCTCCGGCTCAGGCGGAGTCTCCGCAGGGCGGATCATCTCCAGTATCTCTCGGGCCCTTCCGACCATCAGGCCTGCCTCGTACTCGTCAGGTTCAAGCCCTGTGAACTTAACTATGTCGCAGTCCACGAAGAGCCACCGTATCTCCACCGCCCCCTCCGCCGGGATATCCGCCTCGCGCACCTCGGCCTGTATCTCGGAGGTCGTCCGGTCCAGGGCCGGAATTCCGAACTCGCCTTCGAGGTACGTCCTGATCACGTCGGCGACCAGCGTGTAGTGCTCCTTGAAGCGCCCGGCCGCCGGGAGGCCGAGCCCCTCGATTCGGTCGAGCTCGGCAAGCGCGGCGTCGTAGGGACTGATTATCACTGGCTCGGGAATCCGCGGCCGCAGCAGCATGAACAGACCCCAGCCAGCCAGTCCAATGAGGGCTAGGGCTCCGACTATCCACGGCCAGCTCGAGGGGGCCGCCAGATCATCGAAATCCAGCAGCGGCCCGGTCATCTCCGCCTGGGGCCGGATGTCCAGCAGCTCCTCGTCGTCCTCGGCCAGCACGGGTACCACGTCCAGTGTCAAGGTAGGCACTGGCTGGTCGAGGATGGTGCCCTCCGAGTCCACCACGGTAACGACGAGCGGAGGGATCTCGTGCTCGCCCGGGACGAAGAGAGCGACTTCTATGGACTGGCTGGTCACGAGCCTGCCGCCTCTCTCTATCGTAGTCGCAGCGGACTGGGAGCGCACCTCGAACACCTCGTCCCACTGCACGTCGAGCCGTGGGAATATGATCTGGCTCGTGGGCGGGTGGATGACGTTGAGGGTTATCGTTACAGGATGGCCTACGGTTAGCGGGACGCCTTCGTTGCGGCCAGACCAGTCTGGGGACATGGAGATGCACGATTCCCCCTCAGCGCACGCTGCCGCATCCTGGGCGTACACTGCTCCGCCAGCCGTCCAGAGGGCGGCGGCGAGCACTGCCGTCGCTGCCGCGATGAGTATGCGTCCCGTCATGCCGCGCTCACCGCGACAGCCTGCGCGACCGGGCCTTGAAGAAGGCGTTGAGGCCCGCCACGTAGTCTCTGTCGGTCATCACCTGTATCCGGTCGACGCTGAGGCCCGCGAAGAGCTGCTTCTTGGCCTCTTCGTGGCCGTCGACGCGGGCGCCGAAGGCCCTGCGCCACCGGGGGCTGCTCGTGTCCACCCAGCTCAGGATGCCCGTCTCGGCGTCCTCCAGGGCCACTAGCCCGACGCTGGGGATGCGGCGCTCCAGCGGGTCGCCCAGGTCCACGGCGACGACGTCGTGCCGCTGGTTCGTAGCCGCCAGCGACCGGCGGTAGCTCTCCGTGTCGAGCAGGAAGTCCGAGACGAGGAAGACTATGCCCTTGCGTTTCAGCACAAGATTGATCGTGTCCAGTGCCAGGCGGACGTCGGTGCCCCGGCCCTGCGGACGGAACACCAGCATCTCCCGGATGAGCCGCAGCACGTGGCGCCGGCCCTTGCGGGGAGGTATGAGGAGCTCGATCCGGTCCGTGAATATCAGGAGGCCCACCCTGTCGTTGTTGGTCGTCGCGGCGAAGGAGAGGACGGCCGTCAGCTCGGCCGCCAGGTCCCTCTTGAACCTGCCGGACGAGCCGAAATCGCCCGATCCGCTGGAGTCCACCACGAGCATGACCGTCAGCTCGCGCTCCTCGTGGTAGCGCCTCACATACGGAGTGCCCATCCTGGCGGTGACGTTCCAGTCGATACTCCGCACCTCGTCGCCGGGCGAGTAGAGGCGCACCTCGTTGAACTCCATCCCCTGGCCCTTGAAGATGGAGTGGTAGTCTCCCGCAAAGGTGTCCTGGACCAGGTGGCGGGTGCTGATCTCTATCTGCCGTATCTTGCGGAGCAGCTCCGGTGTCAGCATCTCACGGCTATCTCATGCTCTATGTTCGGAAGCGCGGTCGGCACGGGCCTACGGCACCTCGACGTGATCGAGAATCCGCTGGACGATGTCGTCGCTCGTGACCTCCTCGGCCTCCGCCTCGTAGGTCGTGATGACCCTGTGCCGGAGCACGTCGGGCGCAAGCTGCTTTATGTCCTCCGGCGTGACGTAGCCGCGGCCCTTGACGAAGGCGTGGGCCCGGGCAGCCTCGACCATGAATATGCTCGCGCGGGGCGAGGCCCCGTAGGCAATGAGCTGCGGCAGGTCTCCGAGCGCTTCCCCGGTCGGGCGGCGCGTTGCGGCAACTATGTCGAGGACGTACTCCTTGATCTTGTCGTCCACGTATATCCGGCGCACCATCTTCCTGGCCCGCACTATCTGTTCGGGCGTAATGACGGCGTGCACGTCGGCCCACTCTTCGCCGGTCACGCGGTCCACGATGCTCCGCTCCTCCTCGCGCTTGGGGTAGTCGACCAACACCTTGAGCATGAACCGGTCGACCTGCGCCTCGGGCAGGGGGTAGGTGCCCTCCTGCTCGATTGGGTTCTGGGTCGCCAGCACCAGGAACGGCTCGCCCAGCGGGAACGTCTCGCCGCCGATGGTAATCTGCCTCTCCTGCATGGCCTCCAGCAGGGCGCTCTGCACCTTTGCGGGGGCCCGGTTGATCTCGTCGGCGAGCACCAAGTTGGCGAATATAGGCCCCTTGTGCACGCTGAACTCGCTTGTCCTCGGATTGTAGATCTGGGTGCCCAGCAGGTCCGCCGGCAGCAGGTCCGGCGTGAACTGGACGCGCGAGAACCGGGCCTCGATGGCCTCCGACACCGTCTTCACGAGCAGCGTCTTGGCCAGCCCGGGCACGCCCTCCAGCAGGATGTGGCCATTCGCCATAAGCGCGACGAGCACGCGGTCCACGAGGGCGTCCTGGCCGACTATGACCTTGCGAATCTCCGTCAGCAGGCCGCCGAGGAACGCCGCCCCCTCTTCGACCTCTTCGTTCATCTGCCGGACAGTTGCCAGTTCCATCTAGCCTCTCCATGTTCAAGGCAAGCGTGCCCACGGCCCCACGGGGCCGCAGGCGCGCGCCTGATAGTCCAATTCTACGACACTCATTGGGTATAACGAACGACCTGCGCATCGCGTTAGGTCGATAGAATCTGCGAAACCGCTTTGGCTATAATGGCCGTACAGGTATCATACGGTTCTCATACAGGACCCCCACTGATGCAAGCGCCTCAGCCGTCGCGGCTTCGCCACTGATGGACCAACCCAGCAAGCTCAGCCTCGTCGCCAAGTACGTTGCCGAGGACCGGCTGCTCCTGGCCAGCGTCTTCGCCGCCATTCTCGTTGCGGTCACGCTGAGCGCAGGCGCACCGGTCTATCTCCGTTCGCTCGAACAGCTCGCATTCCAAACCTCGCTCAGGCGGCTGCCGGAGAAGGCCGTGCAGGTACACGTCCTGGCGCCCAACACCGTCCTGGCCGGCGCGGCCGTCACCGGGGCCGACGAGGCCTTGGGCGAGGCGATGAGGGGGACCATATCGGGGGCCTACGCTGGGCACGCGAAGTATCTCAGGGGCAGCCGTCAGCTTGTGGGCCATCCGGAGCACCCCATCCCCGACGAGGGCGTTGCGGGTCTCGACATAACGCGCGGGTTCCTCCAGCACCTCTCGGACCTGGAGAGCCACGTCCGCATCCTGGAGGGACGGATGGCGACCGACTCGGTCGCCATGACGCCCGGCGGCCCCGAGCTGGAGGCGGTCGTGTCGGAGGATGTGGCCGACGGATTCGAGCTCCACATCGGCGACGTGATGAGGCTCAGGCCTTCCGTGGAGGCACAGAACGAGGTCCTGGTCCGCATCGTCGGAGTCATCGGGATCGGCGACCCCGACTCCGAGTACTGGCGATTCGCCAGCGTGTACATGGACACGCCGCCGCTGGAGCTGAACATACCCACGGGCCTGGAAGACGTCATCACCGAGGGCTTCGACATTCCAGAGGTCCACATGCTCCCCATGTTCGCGACCGAGCGGGCCATGATCGAGGCGGTCGCGGCCGCCTACCCAGGCTCGCTGGTGAAGCCCAACTGGTTCATCCTGCTGGACAAGGAGCGGATCGCCCGGTGGCCGGTGGCCGAGGCGGAGCGGCGGATGGCCGAGTTCCGCGACTCGATCATCTCCGCCATGCCCGGCTCCGCCGTGACCGCGTCCGGCGCGCAGAACCTCATAGACAAGCTCCGCCGCCGGAGCTTCCTTACGCAGGTGCCCATGCTCGTGCTCATGCTGCTGACGGTGATCACGGTGCTGTTCTTCATGGTGATGATGGTCTCGTACATCGTCAGCAGCAGGGAGCGTGACGCGTCGCTCCTGCGGACGCGCGGGGCCGGCATACTCGAGGTCCTGCGCCTCTACGCGCTGGAGGGCGCGGTGATGGTGGCCGCGGCGGTGGCCTCAGGCCCGTTCCTGGCCCTTGGCGCGGTGGCGCTGAGCGGCCGGCTGCCGTACTTCCAGGACATCACCCAGGGCAGCCTGCTGCCGGTCCGGCTCGACTACTGGCCCTTCGCCATGGCGGCGGGAGCGGGGCTCGTGTGCCTTGCGATCCTCGTGGGGCCGGGCACCGCGGGCGCCCGCATCGGCCTGCTCATCCACAAGCTGCGGTCATCCCGGCCGCCGACCGTGCCGTTCTTCCACAGGTACCACCTTGACGTAGCGCTGCTCGTTCTGGGAGGGCTGGTCTTCTGGGAGCTCGACGCGCGCGGGAACGTCGCCTCAGGCGGGCTGTTCGAGGCGGCCGAGATCAACGAGACGCTGCTAGCCGCCCCCGTGCTGCTCCTGATCGTCGTGGCGCTCCTGTTCATGAGGCTGTTCCCGCTCCTGATCAGGTACGTCAGCGGCGAATCGCCCGGCCTCGTGCACCTGCTGGCCTTCGTCTCCGCCGCGGCCCTGGCCGCGGGAGCGGCGGCACGGGGCATCTTTGGAGACGGCGGCGCGGACTGGCCCGTACACTCCTCCCTCGCGCTCCTGACCGGCCTGGCATACTGGGCGACACTGCGCGCCGGCGGGTCCCCCACCAGGTTCCTGGGACTCGCGGCGCAGGTCGCCCCGGCCGCCGCGCTGCTCGCCCTGCGCCCGCCCGACGCAGCCGACCCGCTGTCCGCGCCGACAATCGGCCTCGCTGCCCTCGTGCCGGCGCAGCTCCTGTTCGATCTCTTGCGGGTGGTCGTCCGGCGCATACCGGTATGGCTGTCCCTGGGCTTGGTCCGCATGGCGCGCAGCCCGCTCCAGTACTCCTGGCTCATCCTCCTCCTCGTCCTGGCGACCGGCCTGGCAATCTTCGCCACTACCGTGGGCGGGACGCTGGAGACCAGCCACAGGCACAGGGCGCTGTACGAGGCGGGCTCCGACCTTCGGGTGGCGGGCTTCACCAGCCACCGCGCCGGGGGCCTGCAGGGGCTGCTGGCCCGCTACCTGTCGACCCCAGGCATAGACAATATCGCGCTGGGATACCGTTCGACCGGCACGATCGGGCCCGTCCAATTCGAGCTGCTCGGCCTGGAGCCGGACAGGCTGGGCGGCGACATGCTCTGGTACCGCGGCGACTTCTCCGAGCAGCCCATCGATGGCGTGCTCGCACAGTTGGGCGCAGACGAACGCCTGCCCCGGCTTACGCTGCCCGACGGGACGACGTCCATCGGCGCGTGGATCAAGCCCATCGCCCACCACCCGGAGGCGGTCCTCTGGGTGGCGGTACACGACTACGTGGCCTTCCCGTCGGCAGTCAAGCTGGGCCAGCCGACGGGGAATGACTGGCAGCTCATGACCGCCGAGATACCGGAGCACATCCGTGGGCCCGTTACCCTTCTGGCCTTCCAGATAGTCGAGCCGTCCTTCCTATACGGACTCGAAACCGCCGGCGCGCTGCTCGTGGACGACATCCACGCGACGGGAGCGGACGGCTCCTCGCACGTGATCGAGGACTTCGAGGGCGACCTGAAATGGACGCCTATCATCGCGGCGGACATCTCGTCGGACCGGTTCGCCATTACAGCAGACGACGCCCGCGGCGGGCGGCAGTCCGGCGCGCTCGTCTTCGGAAGCGACACCGACCAGGGCTACCGCGGCTTCTACAGCAACCCCAACCCCGGCGCCATGCCCGTGGTCGCAAGCTCCGCCCTGCTGGAGGCGGCCGGGGCCGAGGTCGGCGGTAGGTTCGTCGCGAAGATCAGCGGCAGGCGGATGCCCGTCGTCATCACGGGCGCCGTCGACTACTTCCCCACGCTGGACCCCGACGGCGGGCGATTCCTGCTGACGGACATGGACAGCGTCCTCAGACATCTCAACGTGCTCGGCTCCGCCCACCGGTTCGAGCCCAACGAGCTGTTCGTGACGACTGCGGCCGGGTCGCATGAGGAGGTGCGCGCCGAGGTGGACGACATCGTGGGACGCGACGGCAATGTCGTCGACGGCGTCGCGGAGCTCGAGTCCCTACGGCTGGACCCGCTCGTCACGGCGGGCTGGCGGCCCATGGTGCTGCTGTCGCCGCCCGTCGCCGTGCTCGTCTCGGCCCTGGGCTACCTGGCCTACCTGCTGCTGCTGTCCAGGCGAAGCGGCAGCGAGATGGGCCTGCTCCGCACCATCGGCGTCTCCCGCGGCCAGCTGATGGGCCTGCTGGCCTTCGAGAACGTCTTGATCGCGGGCGTCGGCATCGGCCTGGGAAGCTGGGCAGGCTTCCAGGCCAGCGCCATGATGGTGACGCCCCTCGTCGTGACCGAGACCGGCCGGGCCGTCGTACCGCCCTTCCACCTGCTCACCAACTGGGCCCTCATGGGCCCCACCTACGCGGCCCTCGCCCTCGTCCTCGCCGCCGCCCTCCTGATACTGGGCCGCAGCATGAGGCGCATCCACCTGGGCAGCATCACCCGCCTGGAGGCGAATTGACATTGTGCATGTCCGGTGCAGGTCTAGGGATTGTGTTCCATAGACCAGGTAACCCTGAATGCTATCATGGCCTCTGTATCCCGAGTTGGGCCTAGAACCCAGGCAGACGGACAACCCTCATGCCGCCGAAGATACGCGAGTTGGTAGCTGAGCTTGAGCAGGCAGGATTCGTCAATCGAAGAGGGCGTGGCAGCCACCGGAACTTCGTACATCCCAAGGTACCTAGGCCTATCACGATATCCGGCAGGCCGGGCGAGGACGCCAAGAATTATCAGGTTCGGGCCGTACGGGTCGCCATAGAGGAGTCCAGGAAATGAAGGACAGTGCAAGGTACGTCAAGCTCGTCGAATGGTCCGACGAGGACCAGTGTTACGTGGGAAGTGCGCCCGGGCTTATCTACGGCGGGTGCCACGGGCCTGACGAAAAGGAGGTCTTCGACGAGCTGTGCAGCATAGTCGAAGAGGTAATCTCGCTCTATAGGAGGGACAACAAGCCACTGCCTCCGCCCACTTCAGGCCGCGACTACGCCAACAGGCTGCTGCAGGGCGTAGCGTAGCGGTCCACTTCGACAGGCGCCAGGCATGACAGACACCACGCCAGACACAATGTCCCGCGCCATCCGGGCTGCCTCGCGGCTGGCGGTGGTGTGGCAGCTCGTGATCAGGCGGAGCCTGTCGAACTGGCGGCTGCTCTCGTCCGTCGTGATCGGCGTGCTGCTCGCCTCGTCCCTCATGGCGGGCACGGTCATATACTTCGATGCGCTGCGCGAGACCGCCTTGAAGAACACCCTCGCCCAGGCGCCTTCCACCGACCTCGACATCGTCCTCCAGTCGACGCGGGGGCCCACGACGCAGGACGAGTACCTCCGACTGAACGACGCGGCAGTGGGCGAGATCAACGACCGCGTGGCGTGGATGCTGAAGGGATCTGTACGAGCGGGCCGCTCCCCGACGATGTTCCTGGCGCAGGCCGGCATGGAGGAGGAGGCGGGGAGCGACAACGCGCGGACCTACTTCGTCTTCATAGACGGCCTCGATGAGAGCGTAGAGGTCGCCGAGTGGGGCCGTATGCCGACCGGCAACGCCCTGCACGGGCCCGGCGAGCCGCCCGGGGTGGAGGCTGTGGTGCCGCGCGAGGCTGCCGAGCTGTTCGGCGTGGGCGTCGGCGACAGCCTCGTGGCCGTGCCCACCTGGACCGACGACGCCCCGTTCGTCAACGTCGTCATCAGCGGCGTGTTCGACAGGGCCGGCCCCGGGAGCGAGCTGTGGCATCTCGACTCCGTGATGGCGACGGCCGCGGGCGAGGAGTTCCGCACGATCCCGTTCTACGTCGCAGAGTCGGCGTTCCTCAACGTGGTAGGCCCGCCGCTCCTGAAGATGGACAGCACCTACTACTACCTGCTCGACGTGGACCAGGGCCGCCTGAACGCCAGGAACGCGCCCATCGCCGCGTCGAACATACTGGTCCTGGGCGCTCACCTCGACACGACACTCAACGAGTACCTGCAGGCCACCACCCTGGACGACGTGATCCGCCGGTACGACCGGAGGCTCTTCTTCAGCAAGCTGCCCATGTTCATGGTGCTCGCCCTCATCGGCGTCGTCGTCCTCTACTACGTCGCCACGCTGTCGTCACTGGTCGTCGAGACGAGACGCAGCGAGGTCGTCCTGCTCAGGAGCCGCGGCGGGAGCTCGCCTCAGGTGCTGGTCGTGTTCGTGCTCGAAGGGCTGACCATCGCGGTCCTGGCGACCGTCGCGGCTCCCCTCATCGCCGCCGCCGCGATCAGCCTGATGGGACTCACGCCCGCCTTCTCCGATCTGACCGGCGGCGCGCCGCTCGACGTACGCCTGTCGCCGGCCTCGTTCATGCTGGGGGCGGTTGGAGGAGTGCTGGGTCTGATCGCCCTCGTCCTGCCGGCCTTCCAGGTATCCCGGACAGGCGTCATCCGTCACAGACAGGAGGCGGCGAGACCGACGGCGAGGCCTGCGTTCCAGCGCTACTACGTCGACGTGCTGCTGCTCATCGTGAGCATCTACCTCTTCAGGCAGCTAACGGAGCAGGGCTCGGTGGTCGCCACGGACCTGCTGGGAGAGTCGGCGGTGAGCGAGCTGCTCCTCGCCCTGCCAGGGCTGACCCTCATAGCCGCGGCGGTGGTGCTGCTCAGGATATTCCCCATCGCCATGAACCTGGCGGGCAGACTGCTGTCAGGCTCCTTGCCTGCGGGCCTGGTCATGGGAATATGGCAGATGGCGCGGAGCCCGACCCACTACGCCCGGCTCTCCCTGCTGCTCATCCTGGCGGCGGGCCTCGGCATATTCGCGTCGAGCTTCGGCGCAACCCTCGAAAGGAGCTTCCTCGAGCGGGTTCTCCACTCCACGGGCGCCGACGTCAAGGTGGAGGGCATACAGGGCCGCGACATCACGGACGCGGGAGCGGCAACCCTGTCGGCGGAGTACGCCGACGTGCCGGGAGTCGGCACGGCCACGGCCGTGCTGAGGAAGGGCGGCCAGGACCTGTCGCGGCTCGTGGGCGTCCCCTACGACATGTTCGGCGTCGACCCGGACGTGTTTGGACGCGTCGCGTTCTTCCGGGAGGACTACGCGGACCGGCAGATCGAGGCCCTGCTGCCGAAGCTCGGTCACACACCCCCGGGCGGGATAGAGCTTCCGCCCGGTGCGGAGTCGCTGACCGTTCGCGTCAAGCCTGACCGCCCGCATCCCGGCGTCAGGCTGACGGCGCAGACCAGGGACGCCGGGGGCGCGTACAGGACGCTGTCGCTGGGCAGGCTATCATCCGGCGAATGGGAGGACCTGACCGTCGAGATCCCAGAAGGGTTGGGCGAAGCGCCCGTGTCCCTCGTCTCGCTGCGGATTCACGAGACGGACCCCTTCTTCGAGCTGCAGGCCGGGTCCCTCTGGCTCGACAAGATCAGCGTGTCCGGCCCGGGGGGCGCCGTCACCCTGGAGTCCTTCGACGCCGTCGACTGGACGCCGCTGCTGGGCACGGGCGCGGCCATATCCGACGCCGTCAGGCCCGCGGGCGACGTGCTGCCCGGAGAGACTGGCTCGGCCCTGTTCACATGGTCTGAAGGAGGATCCCAGACTATTCGCGGCATCTTCAAGGGGTCCGGGCGCGAGCCGATACCCGCACTTGCGAGCAGGTCCTTCGTCCAGGACACCGGCCACGTCGAGGGCGAGGAGTTCGAGGTGCTGGTCGCCGGACACCGGGTGCCCATCCTGCTCGCGGGCGTGATCGACCTGTTCCCCACCGTGACGGCGCTAGACGGCCGCTACCTCGTGACGGACATCGACGCGCTCACCGGCTACGCCAACATGGCGGCCCTCGGAGACGCCCTCACCCCGAACCAGGTGTGGCTGGTCTCCTCCACGTCGGGACCGGAGCGCGGCCGGCTCGTGGAGGACCTGGGAATCCTCGGGGGCCCGGCGACCGTAGTCTACGACAGGGAGCGGCGCCTGGACGAGACCAGGGTCGACCCACTCGTGAACGCCGGCTGGAGGTCGCTGCTGTTCCTGTCGTTCGCCGCCGTCCTGATACTCAGCTGTATCGGGTTCCTGGTGCATGCCTACGTCTCGTACAGAAACCGCCTTGTCCAGTTCGCCCTGATGAGGACGGTTGGCGTATCCGTTTCCCAATTGATTACAATGGTCTGGGTCGAGCAGGCCATGGTCGTTGCCGTCGGTATGGCCCTCGGCACGTGGATGGGGGCGCGGCTCGGCGCAGTGATCATGCCGTTCCTGGGCCACGACGATTGGGGCGACCGGGTTGTGCCACCCTTCACGACCGAAGTAGACTGGGCGGCGCTTCTTGCCACATACGGGCTGATGTTCGCCGTATTCGCGGTCATCACCCTGGGGCTGGTATGGCTGATACGAAGGATTTCCGTACACTCTGTGCTGCGGCTGGGCGATGCCTAGAATAAGGAGCGAACGCGGGAAATGGCGCATACAGGCGTTGCGGGTCGTGATACCCTAGACGAAATCGATCCGATGTGACCGCGCCAAAAGAGCGCCTGAAGGGCTGAGGACTACCGAAATGACGACCCAGAGCAACGCGTACATAGTCTGCGAGGACCTGTTCAAGATCTACAAGATCGCCGACCTGGAGGTGGTGGCCCTGCGAGGCCTCGACCTCGTGGTCGACCACGGCGAGGTGCTGGCCGTCGTGGGAGCGAGCGGCAGCGGTAAGACGACCCTGCTGAACATCCTTGCCGGGTACGACTCGCCCTCCGCGGGCAAGGTCACAGTCGGCGACAAGGACCTGCTCCGCATGACGGGTAAGGACGTCGAGCTGTACCGGCGCGAGGACGTGGGATTCGTCTGGCAGCAGACCAGCCGGAACCTCTTCCCATACCTCACGGCCCTGGAGAACGTCGCCCTGCCGATGATGCTCACCAACCTGCCCTCGAAGGAGCGCCGGGCGAGGGCCGAGGAGCTCCTTGATCTGATGGGGATGGGGCACCGAAAGGGCCACACGCCGGAGAAGCTCTCGGGCGGCGAGCAGCAGAGGGTCGCCATCGGCGTTGCCCTGGCCAATCACCCGCCGCTCCTGCTCGCCGACGAGCCGACCGGCGAGCTCGACGACGCCACCGCGGGGGAGATACTAGACCTGTTCGGCACGGTGAACCGCGAGTTGGACACGACCATCGTAATCGTCACGCACGACCCCGACATCGCGTACAAGGTCGGGCGCGTCGTGCTCGTCCGCGACGGCAAGACGTCGACGGAGATCAGGCGCAGGGTGAGCTACCAGCGTATCTCGGGCGACGCCGAAGCCGATGCCGCCCTCGAGGAGTTCACCCTGGTGGACGGCGCGGGCAGGGTGCAGATTCCGAGGGAGCTGCTGGAGGAGATGAAGATCAAGGAGCGCGCCAGACTGGTAATCGAGGATGGGAAGCTGACCGTAGTATCTGCCGACTGACGGCCCGGTCCGGCGATGCAACGCAATCCGGAGGGCGCGCGGCCACGGAGGTACCGACAACTTGAGCACGAACGGAAACATAGTCGAGACCATAGACGTAGGCAGGACCTACATGCTGGGCTCCGAGGAGGTCGTCGCCGTTAACAGTGTGAGCCTAGAGGTGCGCCCCGGCCAGTTCATCGCGGTCGTGGGCCGGTCAGGGTCCGGCAAGACGACCCTGCTCAACCTCATCGCGGGCCTCGACCAGGCGACCTCGGGCGTCGTCCTGTTCGAGGGCAAGGACCTGGCCCAGATGAGCGAGAAGGAGCTGACCGAGATACGCCGCCACAAGATCGGGTTCGTCTTCCAGTCCTTCGGGCTTCTCCCGCTGCTTTCCGCCTTCGAGAACGTGGAGCTCCCGCTGAGGATCTCCGGCGTGAGGGCCAGGGAGCGCGAGCAGCGCGCACGCGACACCCTGGAGATGGTCGGCCTGACGAGGCGCTCCAACCACAGGCCCTACGAGCTATCCGGCGGCGAGCAGCAGAGGGTTGCCATCGCCCGCGCCGTAGTCAGCGAGCCGCCCCTCATCCTGGCGGACGAGCCCACAGGAGAGCTCGACTCGAACAACGCACGGTCGATCTTCGGCCTGTTCCGCGAGATGGTCCAGGACCGCGGCATCAGCGTCGTCGCCGCGACCCACGACTCCACCCTGCTGGCGATGGCCGACTCCGTCAAGGAGATGCGCGACGGCTCCATGGTGGAAGGCACCGCCGAGGCCCGCCGCTACAGGAATTAGTTCGCCGAGCCCCTTCGCGCGTCAATGTACCCCATTTTCATCCATCGTGGTGCCGCTGGCAACCGGCATAGGTGATTGCTATGAAAATGAACCGCACGCCCCACACCGTCGTTCCCGCGCAGAGCCTGCCCCCGAGAAGTCGGGGGGCGGGAACCCATCCCCGGTCGCTGCCATAGATCATGCGGCAACGGAGAATCCCGCGCCCAATTTCATCCCCTTATGTGGCCTCCGCTAGGCCATAGCGATTCCGGCTTTCGCCGGAATCCAGACCCTCGCGGCAAATGGCGCGCTGGGACGGTCTGAGCCCGCCGAAAACACCCGCTTTACTCCGGGCTGGCTACACGCTACCCTCTCCGTCACCATGAAAGCCGCTGTATACAAGGGCGAGCGGCGCCTCGTCGTCGAAGAGATTCCCACACCCTCTCCGGGCCCCGGACAGGTGCTCGTGAGGGTGCGGTACTGCGCCATCTGCGGCACCGACGTGCATGCCTACATGTACGACGCTCCCCCGCCGGGCACCGTCATGGGGCACGAGTACTGCGGAACCATCGCCTCGGTGGGCGCCGGCGTCACCAGGTGGCGCGAGGGCGACAGGGTGGTCGGCGGCGGCGGAACGGCGCCGGCAGGAAGCCTGCCCAGCTTCAAGGCGCCCCGCTTCAACTACAGGACGATGGGCTTCCTCTCCAAGCCCGTGCGCGCCTACGCCGAGTACGTCGTAATGGAGGAGTGGGACCCGCTCGGCGTGCCCGACGGCGTATCCGACGAGGACGCCGCGCTCTGCGAGCCCCTGGCGGTCGCGGTACACGCCGTCCGCCGCTCGGCCCTCAGGCTGGGCGACTCGGTGGCCGTGCTGGGTGGAGGGCCCATCGGGCTCTTCTGCGCCCAGGCGGCCAGGGCTGCGGGCGCCAGCAAGGTCGTCGTCTCCGAGCCCGCCCCGGCAAGGGCGCAGGCGGCCCTGGAGCTCGGCGCGGACGCCGTCATAGACCCGAAGGGCGGCGACGCCGTCGAGGAGGTCGTGGCCCTCACGGACGGTCAGGGCCCGGACGTCGTCTTCGACTGCGCCGGCGCGCCCCCGACCCTGGACCAGGCCATGAACATGGTGCGCCGGGAGGGCCAGGTGATGCTGGTGGCCCTGGCCTGGGAGCCCACGCCGCTGCTGCCCGTCGACTGGATCGCCAGGGAGATCAGCCTGGCAACCACCTTCTCCTCCACCCCGGAGGACTGGCTCATCTCCCTAGACCTGCTCCGCTCCGGCAAGGTCAGGACCGGCCCGATGCTGTCCGAGTCCAGCTTCATCCCCCTCGACGACATCCAGCAGGCCTTCGACGACCTCATGCACCCCTCCACCCAGCTCCAGATGGTCGTAAGCATGCCATCCTGACGCACCGATAGTCCGACAAGTAGGAGAAGCCGATGGGCTACGTCGTGAACGAGGACAAGCCAACAAACTCGGCGATTGTCCACACGGAAACGTGCGAGCACTACATCGAACGCCGACCGAAAAATCCCCAAGACGGTGGATGGCTCGGCCCTTTCGAAACCGAAGACGAGGCCTTTGCAGAGGCTCAGGATACCGGGCGCGCCGATGTTCGCGGAGCTCAATGCTGTCTGGCGGAGACAGGCATACTTGATCGAGCGAAGGACGCGATTGGTTCCGCCACGCATAGGGTAAGACGCTCTGCCGAAGTGATGTCTGGGGCGGACATCCGCCACTTTGAGGATTTCACAGATGCAGCCACAACGGCCATCATTGGCGTGCATCGAGATCAAGCCGAACTGCGAGAGCGTCTTACCGCCACGGAGCAATCGCTCGATGAGTTGCAACAGGGTCAAGCCAAGCTGGTGGAAGGTCTGACGCGCGTAGAGCATTCGATACGCGACCTAACTGAGTCTGAAGAATCCGGCGCCGACAGTTTGTCGCCGTTGACTATCGCATTCGGGGCGATGTCTGCGGTAGCGCTGGTGTTGAGCATCATCGCTATCGTGATGGCAATATCCTGATGGGATACGGAGAACTTAAGACTCTAGCGGAAACATACCCGCCCCAGGAGCAGGAATCCCTCCTGGCGTTGTCGCAGGAGTTCCGCAGCCGCAACGAGCGGGAGATTCTGGAGCTAGCCGCAATAGCGACCGACGTATCGCTCGATAGCGTCCTCAATCTTGGACTCGAGCCCGAAGCAAATCCGCAGTTCTGGGATGCTTTCCGACTTCAGTATCCGAACGTCGGTCTGGAGACCCTGAGCGGCTCATCGGAGGAACGACTCACTGGTCTGGCCAACGCCGCAAAAGGCAAGTACTTCGAGGTGCTCGTCCTTGACCGGCTCAACGCCGGAGAGCGTGTTGGCGAGTTGGAGCTTCAGCCCGGCCAGGTCGCTCACCTCGCCGAATCTTCGACACAGCCGGGGTGGGACCTTCGGATTGAGAACGAGGACGGCTCGGTAGATGAACTCCTCCAACTCAAAGCGACCGAATCTATGAGCTATGTCAAACGGGCCCTCGAAAGTCATCCTGATATCAGGGTCGTCGCGCCATCCGAAGTCGACTTTGCTGCCGACAACATCCTCGGCACAGACATATCCAATGAGCAACTGAATCAATTGGCTGACGCACAGATGGGCGAGTTGGGTGAGAGTACGGTGGAGGATCTCCTTGACAGGGGAACTGAGGCAGCTTTCGACTCCATACCCTTCGTGTCGATGGTGACCACCGGCGTCATTGAAGGTGGAAGATACTTGACGGGGCGCTCCACTCTCCGAGAGTCTCTGCGCCGGGGCGCAAAGAGGATTGGGAGGGCAACGGTATACGATGCCATAGGGACTGCCCTGGCTTCTACTGGCGTGGCAGTTCCGCTCGTAATGGGACTGCGCGTTGCTGAGGGAAGAGTGACGGCCTTAGTTGCCCTCGGCGACCACTTGGAGTCAAAGACACGCGAGCTCAGGCAGCTTACTGCTCATTCACAGTTCGCCCAGTGAATCGAGCCTTGGCTAGGTTCGGCTGGGTGCTGCGAATCTCTCGACTTTGATATCTTTGGCTCGTTCCCTGGCCTGCCAGAGATCGTAGGCCATCTGCATTCTGAGCCAGGTCTCCGGTGTGGACCCGAACGCCTGGGACAGGCGGTAGGCCATCTCGACGGAAACGCCCGCCCTCTCGTTCACGAGGTCCGACAGCGCCTGGCGGGTTACGCCCAGCCCCTGCGCTGCCCGCGTCACCGTCAAGCCTAGAGGCTCAAGGCATTCCCACCTTACGATCTCACCCGGATGGGGAGGGTTGTGCATCGGCATGATTCACCTCCTCAATGATAGTCTGTGTAGTTCACATCAACCGCATCGCCTTCCTCGAATCGGAAGGTCACCCGCCAATTCCCAGATACCGACACGGCATAGTGGCGTTTGAGGTCACGCTTGTCAATATGCACGCCCCGCAACACTGTTTACTTTGGCATATGGCTCCCTCAGAATAGATTTCAATGGGCACAGATGGACGCACCTCCGCACCCCGCATGTTGATCGACCCTGACCGGGCGAGGCGGCGCATGGAGGCCCGTGGGCTCGACGTGCTGGTCGGCGCGGGGTACGTCAACTACGGCTACATCGCCGGGTATTTTACCCACTTCGGTAGGGACTACCCCGGCCCGCTCTACAACGGCCTCCCTATGGTGCGGTTCGCGGGCCTGCCTCGGGATCCCGCGCTCTCGCCCTTCCTGGTCACATATCCCGGCGAGGAGGGCGACATACACGTACAGGGCTCGTGGATCGAGGACAGGCGCTTCTGGGGTCCCAAGTACAATGTGCCGGGGCGAGCCCCCGCCTTCCAGGTCAACGAAGACCCGTACCGGACGCTCGCGGACGCCCTCGACGAGCGCGGACTCGCCGGCGGCACCGTTGGCGTCGGCATGGTCGACGTGTCGGTCCCGATGTTCGAGCGGCTGAAAGCGGCCCTGCCGGACGCGACCCTGGTCGACGCGACCGACGACCTCAACGCCATCCGCATGGTGAAGACCCCCGAGGAGATCAGGCGGCTCCGGGGCGCGGTGGCAGGCGCGGAGAGGGGCCACCTCGCCGTGCGGGAGTGTCTCCGCGAGGGCATGACGGGGTTGGAGCTCGCGGCCGAGGTGAAGCGGGCGGTCACGGACGAGCGCACCGACCGGTACATCATCCACGTCAGCGCGGGCGCCCTGGGCTCTGTCGTGCTTGCGCCCACCGACGACCCCATAAGCCGCGACTCGATAGTCTCCGTGGACGTCGGCTCGCTCTACGAAGACTACTGCGGCGATATGTTCCGCGTCTACGCCTTCGGGGACGCGCCCAGGGACGCCCTCGACATCCACGACAGGCTGGACGAGGTCAACGAGACGCTGATCGACGCCGTGAGGCCGGGCGTGCTGGCGTCCGAGCTGTACGAGCTGGGGCGCGGCGAGATGGAGCAGCGCGGGCTGAGCCTGGCGCTCGACTTCGTGGGCCACGGGCTGGGCATCGACGTCCACGAGACGCCTTACCTCATAGCGACCGACCATACCCCGCTGGAGCCGAACATGGTGGTGGTGCTGGAGGCGTCGACCCGCAGGTCGGACCTGGGCCACCTCTGCGCCGAGATCACCTGCCTGGTGACCGAGGACGGGTGCGAAGTCCTTAACGCGCTCCCCCACACGATCACGCACATCCCCTGAGCCGACATGGATCGGGCCTTACGAGAGGACCTGTCTGTCAGCCTGACCAGGGATTCATGACGTCAATCCCGCATCCCTCGAAGTCATTCACGTCTCTGGTCGCAATTGCCGCTCCTTGCGAGCGGGCAACCGCTGCGATCTGGCAATCAGCCTGACCGATCGGATGACCGGCGGCACGGCGACTGGCCACTATCTCGGCATATGCGCGGGCGGCGTCACTGTCGAAAGGCAGTATGCGTTCAGCGAACAATACGCCAAAGGCACGTTCAGCCGCAGCAGCTAGACCGCGACTACGCCTTCCAACAGGCAAGAGGGCGATGCCGGTTAGAATCTCCGCCTTCGGTGATGGTGGTAACGAACAGAGTGTTCGCGGGCTGTTCGTCCAGCCAAGCAAGCACCTCCAACTGTGGGCTGCCCCGCATGAGCTCGGAGACGACGTTCGTATCCAGAACTATCATCCCCAGATCTCAATCGAACCGCGGGGGGTCTCGCATGGGTTCTCTAGGGGGTATATCCAACTCCACACCGCCGAAGGGCTTGAATAGCTCGTGGAGCGCCGTTCCCAGATTTTTCGCCGGGACCGGCTCATGGCCCAGTGCTCGACGCAGAATGTCCCGAGCTTCCTGCTCCATTGAGCGGCCATTCTCGGCTGCCCGGATACGAAGCCGCCGCTTCACCTCTTCCTCGATGTTGCGCACCGTGATGCTGGCCATGATTGCGTCTCCGTATGCAATGCCTCCGGACCATACCATGCCGGCATCGCAAAGCGTTGGGAGAGGGACCCATATCTCCCCCTCCCAATCGTTCTGTCCTTAGAGCGAAGTCTTCAGGCTGTGGATGCCGGTCGCGCCGCTGGGCCGGTTCTCGGCAAACTCCTCGATCTGCGGGGTGCCGTCGCGCTCCGCCGCCCGCACCCGGAAGACGTGATTCCCTGACTCGAAGGGCCAGTCATAGCGCCAGAGCACCCATGTGGTGTCGGACAGCGGCGAGCGGAGCTTTGCCTCCTGCCACGGGCCGTCGTCGACCCTGACCTCGACCTTGGATATGCCCTTGGCGCCAGCGAATGCGATTCCGCCCACCGGCACTAGCTTCTGGCCGCCGTTCTCGTACACGGCGTCCACGGCCACGGTGTCGACGACCGAGACAGTCTTCACCTGCGCCAGCTTGTCCCAGCCCCTCTCGACCCAGTAGCCCTGGCGGTACTCCTCGGTGATCTCCATGCCGGTGATCCACTTGGGCTGCTTCATGCCGTAGCGGTCCGGACGCCAGATGCGAAGGGGGAAGCCGTGATCGACCGGGATCGAGTGGCCGTCCCAGTCGTAGGCCAGCATGATCCGCTCGTCCGCCGCGATCTGGTCCAGGGGCACCGTCTCGTAAAAGCCGTCGCCCGACGTGATGTACAGGTACTTCGCGTTGCTGTCCAGCTTGGCGTCCTCCAGGATCTTCTGCATGCTGACGCCGGTCCAGTAGGTCGTGCTGATCAGGTCGGTGCCCAGCCTGCCGGAGATGCAGGAGAGCGTAACGTAGTGGCTCTGGGGCTCATACCTCTCGCGGATTTCGTCCAGGCTCAGCATCAGCGGGTTTCCGACCAAGCCTGTGACGGGCAGGGTGTAGTTCGTCCCGTCAATGACCGTGGGCGAGACCCGTATGAATACCTTGTAGTGGTCCTTGACCGGCGTGTACTCGGGCCGTGTCCCCGGCACCGGCATCAAGGGGTCGTCCGCGTTCGGGAAGGGCGACCTGGGGCTGCCCTCGGTCTGGTGGGCCATGGTCATAGCCGCCTCGTTGGCCCGCCGCCGCTCCTCGGACCTCGCCAGCACTTGGCCGACGCCCGCTCCCACGACCGTGATCGTGGCCGTCGCCGCGCCCAGCCGCACGAGGAACTGACGCCTGTGCATCCGGGCAACCTCGCGCCTCTCTGCGCCGGCTGCGCGCGCCTCCACGTCGACCTCGGGCGTTTCTGCGTCTGCCGGGGCGGGCTCGGCCTCCGCCTCATCCTGATGATCGAGGCGGTCGTAGCCGTAGCCCACCGAGAGTCCCCACGCGAGGAACAACACTGCGAGCCAGACGATGCCGATAGTGGGATCGACCGGAGACTGGCCGATGGCCACGCTAATGGCGATGCTCGGCAAACCCACCAGGGCCCCGAGCACCAGCCCGCTCCCACGGCCTGAGAAGCTCCACGTCCTGCGGACGGCGAAATAGACGGCAGCCACGACCGTGCCCATTACGACGAACTGGATGTTGGCCGCGATCTGCTCCGCCGTCTTGGCGCTGTCCGCGACGCTCACGTTGGCCATGCGCATGCCGTCGATCATCAGGTCGATGCCGAAGGTGACCAGCGCCCCGGGCATGACGCGCGTGATCCAGTCGAAGAACTCGTACGGAACGAAGGGCAGGTCGACCAGCTTGTTTGCCAGGTACATCAGACCGGTAAGGGCCGCGGTCAGCAGGCCCCCGGTGACTAGTCCGGTTCCAAGACGCAGTTTCTTCATTTCACCCACCTCAATCTGGGAATAAGGAAATATTACCTGAATCCGCCGCCGCCGTCATCGGGGAAGAAGTGAAGGTAACTGTTCATTCTTGGTGAGACGAACGCCCCCACACCGGCCCTGGATACCCGCCTTCGCGGGTATGACGACGGGATGTCTTCTCACTAACTCTGAACACTTGCAAGTGAAGGCGCCGCCCGCAGCGGTCGTTCAGGCGATTGGCCACACCAATACCGCTTGCAGCGGATCCTCTCCGCAGTAGGTATTGGGCCCGGCAAGCTGGGCCTAGCGGCCCTCGACAGCCGCCTGCGAGGTCGGCTGGCCAGGCAGTCCGCCAGAGTAGATGCGCCTGAAGACGTCAAGGTTCCAGGTCACGAACATCACTACGATGAACGCCACGCCGCCGATGCCCAGCACGAGCGGCGCGTCGATGTGGTCGGCCAGGACGCCGTTGGACAGATTGGCAATCGCCATCATCCCGCCGACGTGCACCGAGTAGATCGCGCCAACCCTCCCGCGCACCCCGTCCGGCACGATCGCCTGGATCATAGTATGGGTCAGCGTCATGAATCCGGCCTGGGTGGCGCCCATCGCGGCTGCGCCGACCAGCGCCATAGGCATGTTCACCGCCGCGGCCAGCACCACGGGGGAGAGGCCGCTGAGCACCCCCAGGTTCAGGAGCAGCCGGCCCTTCGAGGCGTCGTTGCGCATACCCGCAAGAAGGAACACCGAGACGAGGGCCCCGGCCCCCACGGCCATCATCATGTAGCTGAAGCCCGCTCCCTCGGCGTCGAGCTGCTGACTCGACAGAACGGGCAGCAGGGACTCGAAGGACATGGTGAGGCCGCAGTGAAAGAGTGCCAGCAGGACGATGGCAAGGAGCGCGGGCGTCCTGTACAGGTAGGTCACCCCCGCAGCAAAATTGGTCGCAAGGCTCTTGCCGGGGTCCATCCGGCCCGTGGAGGCGGTCCGTATCCTGAGCACCTGCACGAGCCCCACGAAATAGAGCCCGGAGCACAGGAAGAAGGCCGCCTCGACCCCCACCGTGGAGAGCAGCGGCGCGATTGCGGCGGGACCCACCAGGCGCGACCCGTGGCCGGCCGCCTGGTTCAGCGCAATCGCGTTCAGCAGGAGCCTGCGGGGCACCAGGTTCGGGACCAGCGCCTGCGACGCGGGCATCATCGCCGCCCTGGCGGAGCCGTTCACGAAAGCGAGCAGCACGAGCACCCAGACAGGAGCCAAGTCGGCGAGCACCAGGACGCCCAGCACGACGTTGTGGACCATGTTGATCGCGAACATCGCCGCGACGACGACGCGCCTGTCGAACCGGTCCGACAGGTAGCCGGTGAGGGGCGTCACCAGCACCCTGGGCACCATCGCCGCAAACGTGACCACGCCGACCCAGAGCGAGGACTCCGTCTCGGCCCAGACGAGCCAGCCCCGCGCAATGATCAGGGCCCAGGCGGCGGCCCCCGCCGACATGCTTGCTATCCACAGCGTCACGAAGTCGCGGTGCGATAGTGCCTCTAGGTGCGTCGGCAGTCGGCGCAGGGCAACCTCCTCGCGGTGCTTTCAGCTACGCCCCGGCGTCGCGTCATCGGGGCAGGATCGCCTGTCGGGACTCGCGCAGTGTAGGCGCGCCCGCGCGCACGTGTCAACGTGAGCGGATGGCTCGTAACTGTTCAGTACCCATGAGTTGAGAGGTCCTTCTCGAATGTCATTGGTACGAAAACAGCACCCGGCCACCCACCATGCCGTCCCGAAGCGCCAGCGAGGGACCTGGGGCGGGGTCGGCCTCGACCATGCTAAAAGACGACGCCAATTTCATTCCCTTACGTGGCCTCCGTTAGGCCATAGTGATTCCTCACTCCGCTGGCGCTGCGTTCGGAATCTGCGAGTGTCATCGGCGGACAGTCCTGTGTGCAAGGACTGTAGATTCTTCGTCGCTGCGCTCCTCAGAATGACAACAAAGGAGGGCAATTCCTCCGTCATCGAGTCTGAGCAGTTACGGCGGCTCCTGCGTCTGCCACTCTCGCCATCACGGCGACCTTGCGCCGTCAACGGTCCCAGGCGGACAGTTCCTCCTCCGGGAACGGGTCGAGGAACCCGTCGTCGAGCACTATGCGGCCCTTCCAGGAGCCGAATTGCGGCCTGCCCTGGCGATGGAAACGTACGAGACGCGCCACGGGCCTGCCATTGCGGTGCAATCACGACTCCTCACCTGTAAACGAACCAATGCCGCGCCGAGGAGCGTATGATTAGTACCATGCTGCGGAGAACTCCCAGCCTCGTTACTCTTATGCCAATCTTGGGGGTGCTGCTGGCCTGTGGTGCCCCTGTAGACCAGGAATTGCCTTCCAATCCGACGCCCACGACGCAGGCTTTGGCCAAGCCTGTCCCGACTCCCATCCCGCTGCCACCAACGCCAACCGCTGTCTTGTCCCTCGCTCCCAAGCAGACTCCGACGCCAACCGCTGTACTGGTCCCCAGGACGGAGGCGTTGGCCACGCCTGTAACCGCAACTCCCTTGCCAACCTCAACCGCTACGCCAGCCGCCGCCCAGACTCCAACCCAGGAGCCTACCCCGCCGCCAACTCACACCGGCAAGGCCATGGCGTGTGCTGGGTGCGGGGAAGGGTGGCTTGAACCCAATCTCAAGGATGTGCTGTATGAGGCGGTATTCGAGCCGGTGACCATCGCCACTAGAGGAAGGACTTCCTCTGGTGTGAGTTGTTCGCCGATAGGGGCAGACGTCTCAAATGGGTTGCTGCGTCCAATGTGGTTCAGGGATGACGACGGCGCCGCCGTAACCATCCGGCGCATACACTGGAAACCCCTGTATGCCTACCAGCAGTCGGGGAGCTGGCACCAGGGTGGCAGTATTGAAATAGAAGTCGCCCCTCTCAGGGAACGTTCGAACTACGACATAGACTTTATCCGGTCGACATCGGACAGTTATCGGACGGAGAATACCGGCCTCGTAGATCCCTCATCCACATCAGGTTATTTGAAGGCCGCCCCATGGATTGACCAGTATTCACCCTGTCCGACCCATCGGCCAGCAAACAGGGTGAGCACGTTGAGCTGGTTTGTAGGATCCCAGCCTTGGAGGAGCGGGGATGAGATGACAATTAGGGTCCGCAAGTCCCTCTTGGATGGATTGAAGGTGCTGGATCTGGACAAACTGACGCCGGTGGCCTTCTTTGACGGCAAGCTCATTGGCATCGATCGTTTCGGGTACGGAATGCATGGAGAATTGTTTGCCGTGGACCTTGGGACGGGCGAATGGACCCAGTTCACCGATGACGGACACCCGAAGAACAGCGCCGCCATGTCCGCCGACTACCTTGCATGGACGAATGGGCGCGGGCATGAAGGCGGGGGCCCCAACGACATATTTGTGCGTGACCTGCGTACAGGCCAAGAGCGCCGCATAACGGAAGAGCCAGCGTCCCGAGACGGGCTTCAGATATCTGGCTCACGATTGGTATGGCATGAAGATAGGAATCTGCAAGAGCGCGGCGCGGACATCTACGCATACGACCTGGAAAGCGACGAATTGCTTCAGGTGGCAGTCGGGCAGCCTGTGAGCCGGTCATGGCCGAAGGTTGACGGCGACATAGTAGTCTGGGCCGATGACCGGGCTGAGCGGTTCCATATCTACATGCACGATCTGGCTACCGGAAGTGAGAGGCTGTTAGCTGAGGCATGGGCCCACTATCCACGCCCCACCATTGAGGGACGCCTTGTTACATGGGAAGCGGCGGAAGGAATCGTTCAATTGGACATCGACACCGGACAGCGCCGTACTATCTTCGATAGAAGCAAGTACACTGACTGGCCAGTGTGGTCGGAGGATTACGGGTCGGACGACTTCGTGGCTTGGTCAGTCGTGGCACCTGTCCTGACTTTCTCAACGCAGGAGAAACGGGAGGAAATCGGCGTCTTCGTATACGATCCGAAGAAAGACGAGATCCGCCAGCTGTCCGATGACCGCGTTGCACATGCTCAGCTCTACGGGAACGTGCTAGTGATCGAAAAAGTCGGGCACGGCGGTGCCAGACGAGGCACCTATGCCGTATTCCTCGAATGACCAGGGCATAGGCCGGAGGGCGAAATGCATATCGGACTCAGCACGATTCTGACCGAGTACTCTATCGATGTCGTCGACCTTGCGCCGAGGGCGGAGGAGCTCGGCTTCGATTCGATATGGACTCCTGAGCAGCCGACCCTGCCGGTCGTGACGGAGACGCCCATACCGCGCGAGTGGGGCGACATCCCGGACCCCTTCCAGGTCCTAAGCCGGGCGGCGGCTGTCACTACGACGCTGAAGCTGGGCACGGCGGTCTGCGTGGTCACGGAGCGCCACCCGATAACGCTCGCCAAGGAGGTGGCGACCCTCGACATGTACAGCGGCGGCCGCTTCCTTTTCGGCATCGGCACGGGGTCGCACCGGGAGCAGGCCGACATCTTCGCGGTGGACTTCGACCACAGGTGGACGCAGGCCCGCGAGGCCGTTGCGGCGATGAAGGAGCTGTGGACGCAGGACGAGAGCGAGTTCCACGGCGAGTACTACGACTTTCCGCCCGTCTACTGCTACCCGAAGCCGAGGCAGAAGCCGCACCCGCCCATCCTGCTGGGCAGCCACGTGCCCCAGGTGTTCAGGCGCATCGTAGACTACGCCGACGGGTGGGTGCCCATCGTCATCTCTCCCGAACGCGCCGCCGAGGCACGGCGTCGGCTCGACAGCCTGGCCGAGGCGGCAGGGCGAGACCCTCGCTCCATAGAGATCACCGCGTTCGGCGTCCCGGCCGACCGGCAGGTCATCTCGGAGTACGAGCGGGCGGGCGTCGACCGGGTCGTCGTGGGCCTGTCGACGGCCGACCGGGCCGACAGCCTCGCCGAGCTCGACCGGATCGCGTCGTCGGTCCTCTGAGCCGGCACGGCCCCGCTCACCCGGGGCGCGTCGAGGCGGCTAGTAGTCCGAAATCTTCGAGGTGAGGGGCAACCGGGATTAGCGTGATAGGGCAGCCCACTCACCAGTGATTGGATCGGCTTCCTACGACGACAGGGGGGGGGGTTCAAACCCGCCCCTACCCAGCCGTCGGCACCCTTCAATACTAAGATGTTGGACCACTAGGACGCCGGAATGACCGGCAGCAGCAGGTGTGACGGGTACTCCCGGCTATGGTGGACCGTCTGGCGCGCTACCCGCGTCTCCGCGTCCTTGCCGTAGGTGTTCCCGGTGTTCGGGTTGCGGTCGAACCTGGGGAAGTTCGACGACGACACCTCCAGTCGCAGCGAGTGTCCCTTCCTGAACACGTTGCCCGTGACCCCGACCTCGATCTGGTATTCGTAGACGCTGTTCGGGGTTAACAGCGTGGGGTCGGTGCGGCTCTCCCTGTACCTCGCCCGCACTATGCCGTCGCATAGGTTCATGGCGTACCCGGTGGTCGAGACGTCCACCAGCTTCGCCGTCCAGTCGGTGTCGGGCCCGTCGGTCTCGGCGTAGAGCACCAGGGTGATCGGCCCAGTCACCTCCGTATCCTGCTCGAACGGCGGGGCCGTGAAGCAGAGCACGTCGCCCCGCATCTCCACATCGCGCTGGTCGTAGGGACCCCAGGGGACGATGTGCGGCGAGCAGCAGTTGTTGCCGCCCACGGTCTGCACCGGGTAGTCGGGATCGTATAAGAACCGGTCGGGCTGTTCGTCGCCGGGCTGCTCGGTAGACAGGAGCCCGTCGCCGCGCACAGAGTTTGCGGTTCCTCCCGAATGGAGGTACCACTTCTGCCAGTCCGTCCTCGCAAGCGGCCACTCGCCCTCGTCCCGCCACTGGTTAGTCCCCATGATGAACAGCCGCGCGGGGGGCTCGTCCATGATGCCGTTGTCGATGCCCTTCAGCCAATAGTCGAACCAGCGTGTCTCCAGCGCGTCAAGGTCGACCATGGACTGGGCCCCGAAGTCCACGTCGCCGGTCTTGGTGGACTGGCTGAGCGCGTGGGGCCACGGCCCCACGATGATCCTGCTCTGCCGCGACTCGGGTGTGCGCCCCTCCTTGCGCTGGCCGTTGAAGTTCGTGAACGTGTCCGAGGCGTAGAGGTCGAACCATCCGCCCATGTTCAGGGCAGGCGCGGCGACATCGCCCCACTTGTCCTCCACGTCGATCGCGCTCCAGTAGTCGTCGTACGTCGGATGGTCGATCCAGTCCTTCCAGAACTGCAGGCGCCGTCCGGACAGCTCGTCGATCTCGTATATGGGCAGGGCGCGAAAGGCCTCGGTCCAGTTGTGGTACTCGATGCTCTGCGCCGTGCGCCCGTTCGTCCGCATACCCCACGTCATCGCCACGTTGAGCTGCAGGGCGCCGCCAGGGTAGAGCAGGCCGCCGAAGAAGTCGGCACAGATCACGCGCGGCACCATGCACGTCAGGTACCTGCTCCTGTGCGGCGCGCTCATGAGCTGGACGAGGCCGCCGTACGAGCTGCCCGACATGCCGATCTTGCCGTTGCTCCACTCCTGAGCGCCGACCCACTCCTGGGTGTCGAAGCCATCGGGCCCGTCGTGGTGGAAGGGGTAGTGGTCGCCGTCGGAGTCCCAGCGGCCCCTCGTGTCCTGGATCACGCAGGCGTACCCGTTGTTCGCCAGCGCTCGACCCTTCTCGATCACGTTGTCCATGTTGTTGCTGTACGGCGTGCGCATGAGGACCGTGGGAAACCGGCCCCTCGCCTTGGGCAGATACAGGTCCGACGACAACTCGACGCCATCGCGCATCGGCGTCTTGATGTTCAGCCGCATCTCGACGTCGTAGCTGGTCTTCATTACGGTCTCCTTGGTCTATCGACTGAACCGCGCCTCGTAGGCGTCGATCTTGTCCTCGTGCTGGAGGGTCAGCCCGATGTCGTCCAGGCCGTTCATGAGCGAGTGGCGCCGGAAGGGATCGATCTCGAAGCTCTCGAGGATGCCGCCCTCATCCGAGACGCGCTGGGCTTCGAGGTCCACTGTGACCGCGTAGCCTGGGCGCTCTGCGGCGTTGGTCATCAGCCGGGCCACGACCTCCTCGGACAGTGAGACAGGCAGGATGCCGTTCTGGAAGCAGTTGTTGTAGAAGATGTCGGCGAAGCTGGGCGCAATGACGCACCTGAAGCCGTAGTCGAGCAGCGCCCAGGGGGCGTGCTCCCTCGACGAGCCGGAGCCGAAGTTCCGGCCGGCGATCAGGATGGACACGCCTTCATACCCGGGCTGGTTCAGGACGAAGTCCGGGTTAGGCTCGCCGTCCTCCAGGAAGCGCCAGTCGAAGAACAGGAACTGGCCGAACCCCGTTCGCTCGATCCGCTTCAGGAACTGCTTGGGTATGATCTGGTCGGTGTCGACGTTCACCCTGTCCAGGGGCGCGGCGACGCCCGTGTGTGTCACGAAGGGGTCCACTGAATTCCTCACTCACTCGGTCTGTGCCTCTTCCTCGTCGAGGAGGATTTCGAGGCAATTCTTGACTGCGGGCAGCGTAGTCGGGATGTCAGCATTGACGGTGTCCCAAACGACTTCAAGCCGGACGCCGAAGTAGGCGTGAATAATCTTGTCCCGCATCTTTGACATGTCCTGCCACGGGACCTCAGGGAAGCGCTCCCTGACATCGGCCGGGACGTTCTTGGCAGCCTCTCCCATGACCTCAATTGCCCTGATGACTGCGTAGTGCGTACGCTTGTCCTCGACGAAGCTGGTGTAGTCCATGCCCTCAACGAATCGACATGCGACGCTCATCGCCTCGCGGATATCTTCCAGGTAATCGAGATATGTCCGCTTCATAGTGGGACGACTTCTTCGAGGATAGCCCGCCCTATACGGCGTTCCAAGGACTGCTTCATGACCAGGTCGACATTGACGTCCAGAAGCTCCGATATGTATCGCTCGGTGGCTATGAGTCCGAACAACCCAATCGGCCGGTCGAACTCCACCAACACGTCCAGGTCGCTGTCTTCGTCTTGTTCGCAGCGCACATAGGACCCGAAGATGCCGAGAGAGCTGACGCCATGGCGCTCGCGCAGCTCAGGAAGATGCTCCCGGAGGGCGTGAGCGTACTCTGCAGCTTTGCCAGGAAGCTCAGACCCCTTGGTTTGCCGGTGAATGCTCTGCGGCGCTTCTGCCATGGCCACCATCTACCAGTCGCGGATGTCGACGAAGTGGCCTGCGATGGCGGCTGCGGCGGCCATCTCGGGGCTGACGAGGTGCGTCCGGCCGCCCTTGCCCTGGCGCCCCTCGAAGTTGCGGTTCGACGTGGACGCGCACCGTTCGCCCGGCTGGAGTATGTCCGGGTTCATGCCCAGACACATCGAGCATCCCGCCACGCGCCAGTCGAAGCCCGCATCCTTGAATACGGCGTCCAGGCCCTCGTCCTCCGCCTGCTTCTTGACGGCGGCGGAGCCGGGTACCACCATCGCGTAGACGCCGCCGCTGACCTTCCTGCCCCTGGCGACGTCCGCCGCCGCCCGCAGGTCGTCGATCCGCGAGTTGGTACACGAGCCGATGAACACCCTGTCGATCTCAATCTCCTGGATCGGCGCGCCCGGCTCGAGGTCCATGTACTCCAGGGCGCGCTCGGTGGACTCTCTGTCGCCCGCGTCGTCGTAAGAATTGGGGTCCGGCACGCGGCCCGAGATGGGCGCGACCATGCCGGGGTTCGTTCCCCAGCTTACGTGAGGCTCCAGCGCCGTGCCGTCGAGCTCGACGACCCTGTCATATTCGGCCCCCTCGTCGGTGGCGAGCGTCCGCCACTCCTCGACGGCTGCGTCGAAGTCATCGCCCCGCGGTACCTGCGGCCGGCCGCGCATGTAGTCGAAGGTCGTGTCGTCCGGCGCAACCATGCCCGCGCGGCTGCCTCCCTCGATGGACATGTTGCACACGGTCATCCGGCCCTCCATGGACAGGGAGCGTATGGCCTCGCCCGTGTACTCGATCACATGCCCCGACGCTCCCGCCACCCCTATCTTGCCGATAATGCCCAGGACGACGTCCTTGGCGGAGACTCCCGCGGACAGCCTGCCGTTGACGCGGACCTCCATGGTCTTCGGCTTGAACTGGCGCAGGGTCTGCGTCGCCAGGACGTGCTCGACTTCCGACGTGCCGATGCCGATGGCAAATGCGCCGAACGCCCCGTGAGTGGACGTGTGGCTGTCGCCGCACACGATAACCTTGCCGGGCTGAGTGTAGCCCTGCTCGGGCCCTATGACGTGCACGATGCCTTGGAGCGGGCTGAACCTGTCGTACAGGGTCACGCCGAACTCCTCGCAGTTCTTGCTGAGGGCGTCGAGCTGCTGCTGGGCGATGGAATCGGTGATGGGCAGCGACAGGTCCCACGTGGGGGTGTTGTGGTCTGCAGTAGCGACCGTGAGGTCCGTGCGCCGCACCCCACGGCCCACCATTCGCAGTCCGTCGAATGCCTGTGGCGACGTGACCTCGTGTAAAAGGTGCAGGTCGACGTACAGTATCGACGGTTGCCCGGCCTCCTCGTGTACGACGTGGCTGTCCCATAACTTCTTGAACATCGTCTTTGGCGGCATCTTGGCTCTGCTCCTCAAGTAACGTAGTTGTCGAGGTGAAGGTATGGGATTCCCGGCACGCCGCGAAACATGTCGCCGTCGTTGCCAATCAGGGCATCGCACCGCTCTTCGATGGCGGTGGCTACCACGATGGCGTCGGGAAGCCGCAGGCGGCTGGCGGCCCGCACCTCGGCGGCCCTCTTCGCCACTGCACGGTCGACGCCCCGGAGGACGAGGTTGGGCGAGTTTCGGAAAAAGAGCTCTATTGTCTCCTGCGCCCTGCGGTTGCGGTCCCGGATGGGCCGCACGAGCATCTCCGCCTCGACTATGGTCGAGACACACCCGACTATCAGGCCCCTGTCCATCATTTGCAGCACCTGGGCCGCAAGCTCCCTGTAGGGCTGAACGTTGTCGAGCAGGTAGATGAGGACATTGGTGTCCAGGCCGACCTGGCGGCAGTTGCGCAGGTCGTCGAGCCACCTACCAATTTGCGGAAGGCCCATCATGCTAGCGCAAGCGCCTGTAGTAGCCCTCGGCCCCGGCCTCGGGGCCATCGACGCGCCCGACCGCGTCGAGCTCCGTTAGCTCCTTCAGCTTCTCGCCCGTACGCCAGACACCGGATGCCTCCCGTATCGCGTCTACGGCGCGGGGTTCGGCTGAAGGGGTGGCGTCGTAGACGGCGCGGAGGTCCGGGTCCCTGTCAAGAGCGTCGTAGAGGCCGTAACCGTCCGAGCCGTAGCGCACCTCGGCGATATAGCGGTCTACCTCCTCTTTGTTGGAACCGTAGACTCCTTCGAGGCTCCCGATCATGTACTCGGCCCAGCTGTCGGGCTTGGGAAGCAGCACAATCCGGTCGTCTATCAGCTCGGCGACAAGCTTATCCCCGGCCTTGAGACCGAGCGACCGGACCATTGCCACAGGCAGAGTCACTTGATTCTTTGAAGAGATCGTTATCGTGGGCACGATCACACCTCATTGCCGTAAGTCTCACCAAGCGAATGGTAAGTTCGGCAAAGCCATCTGTCAAGTCCAGCGCGGCCTGGCTACCCCTGGGCCGGGATCTCAGCCCCGGCCCCTTCCATGATGAGCAGCCGGTTCAGGGCGTTCATGTACGCCTTGGCGCTGGCCACGATGATGTCGGTGTCCGAGCCGCGCCCAACATACGACTGGCCGTCACGGTCGATGCGTATCGTCACGTCGCCGATGGCGTCGATGCCCTCGGTTACCGCGTCCACCCGGAACTCGGTGAGCCTGTTGGGCACGTCGATGACGCGGCCGATCGCCTGGTAGACGGCATCGATCGGGCCGGTGCCGGTCGCCGCGTCCGTAACGGTGTTGCCGTCGGGGCCGGTGATCCTGACGGTCGCAGTCGGTATCTCGTGGTCGCCGCACGATACCTGCACGTGGTCGAGGCTGTAGAGGTTGGGCTCAGACCTTGCGCGGCGCTGGTCGGCCATCAGCGCCTCCAGGTCTGCGTCGGTCACCTCGCGCTTTCTGTCCGCCAAGTCCTTGAAGGCGTCGAATGCCTCGTTGAGCTGGCCCGGGCTGAGCTGGAACCCCAAGTCCTCTAGCCTGGCCCTCAGACCCGCCCGGCCGCTCAGCTTGCCGAGCACTAGGGAGCTGCTGGGCCAACCTACGGACTGGGGCTCCATGATCTCGAAGGTCGTGCGCTCCTTCAGCACGCCGTCCTGGTGTATGCCGGAGGCGTGCCGGAATGCGTTCGCGCCCACGATAGCCTTGTTCGGCTGGACGGGGAAGCCCGTGATGTTGCTGACCAGCCTGCTCGTCCGGTAGATCTGCGTCGTGTCGATGTTCGTGCCCACGCCCAGCAGGTCCTTGCGCGTCTCGAGGGTCATGACGACCTCCTCGAGGGACGCGTTTCCCGCCCGTTCGCCGAGACCGTTGATGCAGCCCTCCACCTGGCGCGCGCCCTGTTGAACGGCTGCGACGCTGTTGGCCGCCGCGTTGCCGAGGTCGTTGTGGCAGTGGACGCTCAGCACAGCGCGGTCGATGTTAGGCACGTTTTCGCGTATCTTGCGGATTCGCTCGGCAAACTCCGAAGGCACGGCGTACCCGACGGTGTCGGGAATGTTGACCGTGGTAGCACCCGCGTCGATCGCCGACTCCACCAGCTTGTAAAGGTATTCCAGGTCGGTGCGCGTCGCGTCCATTGGCGAGAACTCCACGTCTTCGCAGTAGCCCGCCGCCCGCTCGACCGACGCGACGGCCTGCTCCATGACCTCCTCGGGGTTCTTGCGGAGCAGGTCCATGATGTGTACGTCGGAGCTTGAGATGAAGACGTGTATGCGGGGGCGCTCGGCGTCCTTCAGCGCCTCCCACGCGGCGTCGATGTCGCCCGGCACGCACCGCGCCAGGGACGCGATGATGGGCCGGCGGACCTCGGCGGCGATGGCGCGCACCGCGTCGAAGTCCCCGGGCGAGCTCGCAGCGAAGCCCGCCTCTATGATGTCGACGCCCAGCCGGTCGAGCTGCCTGGCGATGTCGAGCTTCTCCGTCGTCGTCAGCCCGATGCCCGCGGACTGCTCGCCGTCTCGCAGCGTCGTGTCGAAGATCATTACCTTGTCTGTCGTCGTCATTGGTTGTTGACTCCTTGATTCCGGATTGTGCGGCATGAGCAGCCGCCAGATCGCCCCGCCGCATTCGGCGGCAGGGAAGCGCACGGGAGTCACGTAAGAACAACGTAGTCCGCCAAGCCGAGCCCTGCCAGGACCCGACCCACACGGCGAACTACGTAGGGTACCTCTCTGCTGTCCATCAGACCTTCTCTCACTCCGCCAGCTTGGACCGTATGCCGTCTTTGAATTCCGTCAGCCGCAGTCTCCGGCATTCCCGGCACACAACTGGATGCGCTTTCGATTCCGGTCAGTCTCGCATTCTCCTATGCTTTCTATGGTCGGCCTACCGCTTCGACGCTGATGTCAGCCAGCTCGACGTCCAGCCAATCTCGAATGTCCCTGAGGCCTTCGATCATGAGCCCTGTCACTCTGCCGTTCTCGTCATACCTCGCCTGCACACGTTCATCGCCGGGTATCGCGTCGTGACCCTGCCTTCGATTCGAAATGGATGAAGAGCGTGTCAATGTCTTCAAGGTACGAAATACTAACGTTCATCTTTCCCATACCACCTGCCAAGATCACCCTGTTGACTCCTCGTAGAGCCGCTTGCCCATGCTCAGCCGGTCCTCGACCGAGAACCCCAGCTCCTGGTAGAACTCTACGACTCCCTCGTTGTCCGGCATGACCTGCAGGTTCACCTTCAGGCAACCCCGCTCCTTCAGCCTCCGCTCCGACTCTGCCATCAGCTCGGTCCCGATTCCCCTGTGGCGCTCGTTCTCGTCGACCGCCAGCGAATATATCCACCCGCGGTGCCCGTCGTACCCGCCCATCACTGTCCCGACTAAACGGCCGCCGCCCTCGGCGACAAGGAAGATCTCGGGGTCGTAGGCCGTCTTTAGGCCTATGGACACTGCGGGTCGTTGTGGGGCGCTTCATATCCCTCGACGAAGACTCCAGCCCACAGCGCAATCACGCCCTCCTTGTCAGCATCGCGATACGTCCGTATTTCGAATACCCTCTCCCATGGCTAGTCGGCCTCCTTCAGGAACGACATCATCCCTCGCAGCTCCTTGCCGACGCTCTCTATGGGGTGCTCGGCGTTCTCCTTGCGGAGCCTGTCGAAGCGCGGGCGGCCCTCGTCGTTCTCCGCTATCCACTCTCGGGCGAAGCTGCCGTCCTGGACCGCGTCCAGCACCCGCTTCATGTTCTCCTTGACGTGCTCGTCGATCACTGCCGGCCCGCGCGAGTAGTCGCCGTACTCGGCGGTGTCGCTCACGGAGTACCTCATGTACTCCATGCCGCCCTGGTAGAGCAGGTCAACGATCAGCTTCAGCTCGTGCATGCACTCGAAGTAGGCCGACTCCGGCTGGTACCCGGCCTCCACCAGCGTCTCGAACGCGGCCTTGATCAGCGCCGTGACGCCGCCGCAGAGGACCGACTGCTCGCCGAACAGGTCGGTCTCCGTCTCTTCCTTGAAGGTCGTGTCCAGCACGCCGGCCCGGGTGCAGCCGACGCCCCGCGCATAGGCCAGCCCTATGTCGTGGGCCCTCCCGGAGGCGTCTTGGTGGATGGCGAGAAGCCCAGGCACCCCGGAGCCTCGCGTGAACACCTCGCGCATACGGTGTCCGGGCGCCTTGGGCGCGACCATCGACACATCGACCTCGCCGGGCGGCACGATCGTCTCGTAGTGGATGTTGAAGCCGTGAGCGAACATCAGCGTCTTGCCCGAAGACAGGTGCGGCTCGACGGATTCCCGGTAAACCCCGGCCATGGTGTGGTCGGGGATGAGCATCATGATGATGTCCGAGTCTCTCGCCGCGTCGGCGACCAGCTCGACTCGGAGGCCGTCGCCCTCAGCCTTCTCCTTACTCTTGCTGCCCTCGTACAGGCCGACCACCACGTCGACCCCGCTCTCCTTCAGGTTGAGTGCGTGGGCGTGGCCCTGGCTGCCGTAGCCGATCACCCCCACGGTCATCCCGTCGAGGAGGGAGATGTCGGCGTCGCTCTCGTAGTACATCTTTGCCATGTTGCGTCCTCTCCGAGTTCCTGTGTTATACCAATGCATTTTGAGCGCGCCGTAAAGCCGTCATTCCCGCGAAGGCGGGAACCCACTCCCCGGCCGCACATATACGGCGGCATCACGGTGACTTGGTATTATACCGACGACGCTTCGCCCCAGTCCGCCCGGGCCGTCTGCCGCCGCGCCCTGCCGTCCACGCCCCGATTCATCGCTATCGTCCCCGTCCTCATCACCTCGACGACCCCGAAGCTCTTGAGGAGGTCGTGGAGCGAGTCGACCTTTTCCTCGTCCCCACTGACCTCCACGATCAGCGAGTCCGCCGCCACGTCCACGATGTTGGCCCGGAAGATATGGACGATCTGCATGATCTCGCTGCGGGACTGCACGTTGGACCTGACCTTGATGAGCGCGAGCTCCCGCGAGACGATGTTCTGGTTCGAGATGTCCGAGACCTTGATCACGTCGATCAGCTTGTGAAGATGCTTGGTCACCTGCTCGACGACCCTGTCGTCCCCCTCGACGACAAAGGTCATGCGCGACAGGTCCGGCTCCTCGCTGTGGCCGACCGCCAGGCTGGCGATGTTGAAGCCCCGCCGCCTGAACATGCTCGACACCCTGTTCAGGACGCCGGGCCTGTCCTGGACCAGGGCGGTGATAGTGCGTTTGGGGACTTTCCCGTTCGTGGTCACTTGCGCACCCCCTCTGGCAGCGGCTCCTCTATTAGGTCGTGGATGGTCTGGCCGGCCGGGATCATCGGGTAGACGTTCTCCTCTTCCTCGACCACGAAATCGATCAGCGCCGGGCCGTCGTAGTCCATCGCCTCCATTATCGCCGGCATGACCTGGGTCTTGTCGGTGACCCTCAGCCCGAGCATCCCGAACGCGTCCGCCAGCTTCACGAAGTCCGGGTTGTGGGTGTACTGCGTGGCGACGTAGCTCTTCTGGTAGAAGAACTCCTGCCATTGGCGGACCATCCCCAGGAACGAGTTGTTGATGATGGCGAACTTGACGTTGATCCTGTTCTCCACCAGCGTCGCAAGCTCTGCCATGGTCATCTGGAAGCCGCCGTCCCCGGCGACGGACCATACGACCTTGTGCGGCGCCCCGACCTTGGCCCCCATCGCTCCCGGCACCTCGTAGCCCATCGCGCCCGAACCACCGGACGATACCCACGTCCGCGGCTCCCTGAATATGTAGTGCTGCGCCGCCCACATCTGGTGCTGGCCGACCCCCGTGACGACGATGGCCCTGCCGTCGGTAGCCTCGGAGAGCTGGTTGATGATGAACTGCGGCAGGAGCTTGTCCGTCGGACGGATGAACATCGAGGGGTGGTTTCTCTTGAGCATGTCGATATGCTGGACCCAGTCCAGCCGCGTCGCCGGGGCGACAAGCTTGTTCAGCTTCAGCAGGACGCGCTTGAGGTCGCCGACGATGGGAACGTCGACGGGCACGTTCTTGCCGATCTCCGACGGGTCGATGTCGATGTGTATCTTCTTCGACCGCAGCGCGAAGGCGCTGGGCTTGCCCGTGATCCTGTCGTCGAAGCGCATCCCCAGCGCGATGAGCAGGTCGGCCTCCTCGATAGCCTTGCTGGCGTAAGCCATGCCGTGCATCCCCGGCATTCCCACGCACAGCACGTGGTCGTCGGGGAAAGAGCTGATCCCCAGCAACGTCGTGATTACGGGAATCTGCGCCTTCTCGGCCAGCTCACGCACCTCGTCGTAGGCTCCCGAGAATATGACGCCGTGGCCCGCCAGGATCACGGGCCGCTTGGACTCTGTGATGACCTTCGCCGCGCGCTTGATCTGGGCCCCGTGGCCCTCCATGTTGGGCTTGTAACCCGGCAGGTCGATTTCATCCGGGTACTCGAACTCGG
Organism: Dehalococcoidia bacterium; assembly: GCA_965222445.1. GTDB lineage: Bacteria > Chloroflexota > Dehalococcoidia > Lucifugimonadales > CAJWER01. The sequence goes on from CBDCTY010000002.1 coordinate 1,247,265, forward strand.
CCTCCTCCTGCTGTACGTCCTTCGGTATGTCGACGAGCACAGGGCCGGGCCGGCCCGTACTGGCTATGTAGAACGCCTCCTTGATCACCCGCGGTATGTCCGCAGCGTCCATGACCAGGTAGTTGTGCTTGGTGATTGGAAGGGTGATACCGGTCGTGTCGGTCTCCTGAAAGGCGTCGCTGCCAATGGCGGCTCTCGGGACCTGCCCCGTGATTACCACCATCGGTATGGAGTCCATCTGTGCCGTGGCGATGCCGGTCACGAGGTTCGTCGCGCCCGGCCCCGACGTTGCCCAAGCGACGCCGGGACGCCCGGTCACGCGGGCGTACCCATCCGCGGCGTGGGCCGCGCCCTGCTCGTGACGGACTAGGATGTGGCGGATCTGCGGGTACTCCGGAAGGGTCTGGTACAGGGGCAGGATAGCCCCGCCGGGAAGGCCGAAGATCACGTCTACGCCTTCCCGTATCAGGCTCTCGCACACCATCTGCGAGCCGTTCATTCTCATCTGTGTTCATCTCCTCCTGTAAGCCTTCGAACTGGATGGGCCGCAATAAAAAAGTCCCGCCCTGGCAAAGGGACGGGACTTGAGGTCTCGTGGTACCACCCTAATTGCCTCGACTGTTCGTCGAGGCCACTCTAAGGCTGTAACGGGGCCTGCCGCCCGACCCTACGCGGTGTCCGGACGGATGACCAAGCGCGCAGAGCGCCGGAACCTTCCGGCTATGCTCTGCACACGGACTCCTCCGAAACCCTCAGGACGGGTGCTCAGGGGCGAGTTCGCGGTCGCAGCACACCGGGCTCCCACCATCCCCGGCTCTCTGTTGCGCGCCATACCGCTACTACTCCCCTTCGATGCAATCTGAAATCTGCTATTTATTCGTACGGCCCGAATATAGCACGGCTGCGGAGAGAGTGTCAATTTGCGCCGGTGCGGTATAATCACGGAACAGGCCCCGGAGGCCCTCCCCGCAACCAGCAGGCTCACGCATGACACGCGACCCATCCACGACCGACGAGACGCGTACCGGCAGCGTTCCTCCGCGCCGCGTTGCCATATTCATAGACGGCAGCAACCTGTACCACAGCCTGGAAGAGAACTGCGGCCGGTACGACCTCAACTTCCACGCCTTCTCCAAGAAGCTGGCGAAGGGGCGGACGGTGTTCCGTACCTACTACTACAACGTGCTGCAGGACCCGGAGCGCAGCCCGCAGGGCTACCAGGACCAGCAGAAGTTCCTCACGGCCCTCTACAACACGCCATACCTCGAGGTCCGCCTGGGCGGGGCGAAGATGCGCGGCGCAACCACCGTGCAGAAGGGCGTCGACATCATGATAGCGACCGACCTGCTCCGGTTCGCCTGGGAGGACCGGTACGACGTCGCCGTCCTGGTGAGCGGCGACAGCGACTTCTCCTACGCGGTGCAGACGGTCAAGGACATGGGCAAGCACGTGGAGGTCGCCGCCTTTCCCGCGAACCTTTCCTGGGAGCTGGTGAATGTGTCGGACGACCGCGAGTTCTTCACCCCGGAGTATTTCGAGGACCTCTGGAGCCGCCGCCGCTTCCACCACAACGAGCGCGGCGCCCCGACCGACCGAGACTCGTACAGGAGCACCTTCGTCGACTCGAGATCCGGTGGGCACAGAGACAGGGAGTACGATCCTCCGGCCCCTTCGACGCCCCTGTACGAACAGCCCTGACGCATAGCGCCGCAGGTCTGTCCGGAGCGGATGCCGGGCTGCGCGCAAAGCCGATTTTCATTGACAGAGAGGCCCCCGGCCTGCTAAATTTCGAACTATAGAGTCGGAGCCTACCTGTCCTCGCCCGAGTGATGCGCCGGAATTCGTCACTACATTCCGTGCCCTCGGGCGGACTTGTCAAGGCGTCGAGCCAGTCAACTCGACGCTGCCCGGAGGATGACACTTGAAGAAGACCGACTTCGTTCTACGCTTTGCAGGAGAGGGCGGCCAGGGCTTCCTGAGCGCGGCGGTAGGGTTCGCGAACGCCAACACCCAGGCCGGATACCACGCCCAGACCTTCGCCACCTTCCCCTCCCAGATTACAGGCGGGCCCACCTGGATGCAGGCCCGCATATCCACCAAGCCGATCTTCAGCAGGGGAGACTCTCTCGACGTGCTGGCCGTGTTCAACGAGTACGCCTACGAGACACATATGGGCGATGTGAAAGAGGGCGGCGTCATACTCTACGACTCCGACTCGATGACACTGGAGGACGACGGCCGCAGCCTTGGGATAGCCTTCGACAAGCTCGGCAGGTCCACCGGCAACGCCAGGGCGGCGAACATGGTGCTCATGGGCGCTCTTGCGCAGCTCGTCGGCGTACCCCTGGAGGTGCTGGAGGGCTTCGTGCGGGCCCGCTGGGGCAACACGGCGCGATACGGCCCCAAGATCGTGCCCCAAAACATCGAGGCTCTCAAGCTCGGCAGCCAGGCAGCCGCCGAAAGCGGGTTCAGCCTCGGCGAGTTGGCCCCGCCCGAGCCGCCCGGATACGAGCAGATTTTCACCAACGGCAACTACGCGCTGGCCCTTGGCGCCGTTCACGCAGGCCTGAACTTCTACGTCGGCTACCCGATATCCCCAGCAACGACGATCCTGGTGTGGATGGAGGAGAGACTCGTTGGCGACGGCCAGTTCGTCTACCAGGTGAGCTCGGAGATAGAGGCAATAAACGCGATCGTCGGAGCGGGATACGGCGGTTCAAAGGCGATGACGGCCACCGCGGGGCCTGGATTCTCCCTGATGAGCGAGGGCCTCGGTCTCGCGTGGATGGCCGAGATACCCTGCGTTGTCGTGGACGTGCAGCGCGGAGGGCCTGCCACGGGCTTGCCCACCAAGACCGAGCAGTCCGACCTCTTCGCCGCCCTGCATCCGGCCCATGGCGACGTTTCGCTGCCGGTGATCGCCCCGGGCACCGTGGAGGAGTGCTTCTACGCGGCTGTCGCGGCGTTCAACTGGGCGGAGAGATACCAGGGGCCCGTCATCCTGCTGAGCGAGCACTCGCTCTCGGAGAGGGAGCAGAACTTCCGCAAGCCGGACCTGGACTCGATCCCCGTGGAGGAGCGGGCAGTCTACAAAGGCGGCAACGGCTATCTGAGGTACGAAGCGTCGGAGATGTCGCCGATGCCCCTGCCTGGGAGCCCCGGCAGCTACGTGGCAAACGCAAGCGAGCACGACCCGATGGGCGATACGACCCACCTGCCGGAGCGGCACGTCCAGATGACCGAACGCCGTTTCAGCAAGCTGAAGCTCCTGGAAGACGGCACCTACGAGTCACAGAACATCGACGCGCCCATAGCCGTCATGCCCTGGGGCGGCTCCAAGGGGCCGGCCATTGAGGCGTACCAGCAGCTAATCGCGGGCGAGGTGGACGTGGCCTGGTACTTCACGATGTACCTCAACCCACTGCCGCCGATGCTGCTCGACGAGCTTCGCAAGAAGGACCTGGTAATAGTGCCCGAGCTGAACTACCAGGGCCAGTTCTCATCCTATCTGAGGTCCAAGGGCGTCAGGGCCGAGTCGATCACGCAGTACACCGGCCTCCCCTTCAAGGTCGGTGACCTGGTCGAACGCATCTCCGACGGGATCGCCGCCACGAAAAAGGAGAGTGTGGCCGTATGACGGACAAGAACCCCGAGTACGATTTCAAGTGGTGCCCCGGCTGCGGCGACTTTGGCGTGCGCCGCGCCCTGGAGCAGGCCGTCGCCAGGCGTATCATCGAGCGGGAGGAGCCCGTCGAGCAGAATGTCGTCGTCGCGGGCATCGGCTGCTCGGGCAACATGGTGCATCTCCTCGAAGGTCCCCAGCCCTACGGCATACACGGCCTTCACGGCCGGACCCTGCCAATCTCCCTCGGCATCAAGATGGGCAGGCCGGACCTAAACGTCGTAGTCGTTGCGGGCGACGGCGATTTCCTCAGCATCGGCATGGAGCACATCGCGCCCCAGGCCCAGCGCAACCTGAATGTCTGCGTCGTGATAATGGACAACGCCGTCTACGGCCTCACCAAGGGCCAGAGCTCACCCACGGCCGCCGAGGGCATGGTGACCAGCTCCACGCCCTACGGCAAGCCGGATGCCGGCATCGACGCCCTGGACTTCTACCTGGCCATCGGCGCATCCTTCGTGGCATCGGGCATATCCACCAAGATAAAGGACCTGGCGAGCCTCATCTACGAGGGGATGGAGCACCCCGGCTTCTCGATAGTGCACGTGCAGTCGCCATGCACCGTCTTCAACAACACCTACGAGGAGCTCAAGGGGAACCGGCGCAAGGGTATCGCGCCCCTCGCCTGGTCAATCGACCACGGCCACGACACGTCCGACATGCGCGCGGCGCGGGACGTGGTCGAAAAGGGCGGAGTGCCCCTCGGCATCCTCTACAGGGACGCCGACCAGTTCCCGTTCGAGGAGCGCATGGCCAGCATGCTCAGCAAGGCCAAGGCAAAGACCGCACAGGAGCTGGTCGACTCCTACTCCGTCTGAGCACACGCGAGGGAGCACCCGGCTCCCCAGCCTGAACGACGGGAGTCCCCTGCCTCTGGGTTGCCGCCGGGCCCGTGAGTCCGCCCAATCGCCGCGTATGCACGTGCTGTATAATCGGCGGCGCCATGCCTAACGCACTCTACTACGGCGATAACCTCCCCGTGCTGCGAGAGTACGTTGCCGACGAGTCGGTAGACCTCATCTACTTGGACCCACCGTTCAACTCCAACGCTTCCTACAACGTTCTGTTCAAGGAACAGTCGGCGGCGCAGATAACGGCCTTCGAGGACACGTGGCGCTGGGGCTGGGAGTCCGAGACCGCCTATGAAGAGGTGGTAAGGGACAGCCCCGAGCCCCTGAGCAGGCTGCTCCAGGCGATGCTTGAGTTCCTGGGACGGAACGACATGATGGCGTACCTCGTGATGATGGCTCAGAGGATGATCGAGTTGCGCCGCGTGCTCAAGGCGACGGGCAGCATCTATCTGCACTGCGACCCTACCGCGAGCCACTACCTGAAGCTGTTGATGGACGCGACGTTCGGAACCGAGAACTTCAGGCGGGAAATCATCTGGCAGCGGTCGCGGTCGCACGGGGGCGCCAGTAATTACAATTCGGTACACGACACGATCTTCTACTATTCCAATGCCAGTACAGTGGCCTGGAATCCGCAGTACCAGCCCCATGACCCTGATTACGTTGAGAGCCATTATCGTCTTGTCGACGAAGATGGACGACGCATTCAATTGGTATCGGCCCATGGATCGGGGCAAGGGCCGGCCAGAAGGTTTGGGGACAGATCAATTGAGCCGCCATCAGGGCGTCACTGGGCGTGGGATCAGGACGGGATAGACCGGCTGATGTCCGAGGGCCGGATCGTCTTTACCAGGACGAACATGCCGCGATACAAGCGCTATCTCGATGATTCGCCCGGGAGCCCCCTCACTGATACTTGGACCGACATTTTCCCCGTCAACTCGCAGGCCCGTGAACGCCTCGGCTACCCGACGCAGAAGCCCGAGGCCCTGCTGGAGCGCATCATACGGGCTTCGTCCAAAGAAGGTGACATCGTTCTCGATCCCTTCTGCGGCTGCGGCACGGCTGTGGCAGCGGCTGAGCGTCTTGGACGAGGGTGGATCGGCATCGACGTCACGCACCTCGCAGTGGCCCTGATACGCCACAGGCTGCACGACACTTTCGGCGACGACGTGCGGCCCTACGATGTGATAGGGGAACCTCAGGACGTGGCAAGTGCAGAGGCCCTGGCGCAGGACGACCGCTACCAGTTCGAGTGGTGGGCGTTGAGCTTGGTCGGAGCGCGACCGGCGCAGGACAAGCGCAAGGGCGCCGACTCCGGCGTGGACGGCTATATCAACTTCTTCGACGATTCCAGCGGGAAGGCCAAGCGCGTCATCGTGCAGGTCAAGAGCGGCAACGTCGGCGTGTCGCAGGTCAGGGACTTAAAGGGAGTACTGGAGCGAGAGAAAGCCCAAGTCGGGCTGTTCATCACGTTGAAGGAGCCCACCAGACCGATGTTGGGTGAGGCTGTCGCGGCTGGAGTGTATGAACCGGAGCAGTTTCCCGGCCATCGGTCTCCACGCCTGCAGATCCTCACCATCGAGGACCTGCTGAGCGGCAGAGAGGTGGAGTATCCGCGATTCGCGCCTGCACCTACCCGGCGCCGTGCGGAGGGGCGGCAGACGACCTTGTACGAGGCCGCCAGCGGCTGAAGGCCGTCAATCCGAGCCGTCCTCCGGTGGGATGAAGCGCAATGTCACGCCTTCGCCGGATGCTTTCGACCCGGCCCACTAGGCCAGGCGCCAGCCGACCACCCAGGCGATCCCGCCCTTCCAAACACAAGCGGCGCGCGCCGTGGTCGAAAAGGGCGGAGTGCCCCTCGGCATCCTCTACAGGGACGCCGACCAGTTCCCGTTCGAGGAGCGCATGGCCAGCATGCTCAGCAAGGCCAAGCCGAAGACCGCACAGGAGCTGGTCGACTCCTACTCCGTCTAGCAAGGGGGAGGGAGTGTCCGACTAGCCGCCGAATCGACGGAGGGCACTCACCCTCCCGAATGCCCCCAAGTGGACCCTCCAGCCTCGGAGCCGGGATGTCCGGGCAAACTCTCGGAATCCGATCCCCCTGGAGAGATCCTTGCGGCGAGAGCATCTCCCAGCTCCAGAGACGATCTGGATACCGGCTTCCGCGGCATGACGGAGGTTATCTAAGGGTCTCCCTGCAGGGCAACGCCTGTTACAGGCTGTCGATGAACGCCAGCTCCTCCTCCAGCACCTCCACGTCGTAGAAGTGCTCCAGGAGTAGGGTCGCGTCCAGGTACTTTATGCGCCGGTGCATCTCCGTCGGCAGGGTGCCTCGATTGAGCGGGGCGTGGGAGTCGTCGTGGCCCCGGCCGTCGTAGAGGTAGTTGTCGTTCCAGTGGACGTGACGGATGAGCTCCGGGCGAGTGAGGAAGGCGAGAACGCGCTCCTCCCGCCGGTCTTCAGGGAAGCGGTGGGCGTAGGTCACGACGTGGCTGGAGTCGAGACAGAGGCCGACGTTGGCGCGATCGACGTCTACGGCGACCTGCTGCCACTCCTCCGGGGCCATGCCGAAGTACTCGTTGCGGCGCGACCAGTCGACCTGATCGTAGGGCGTACCCTTGATATCGTCGCTCCAGTAGGAGTTGAGGTTCTCGAGAACCAGCTCGCGGTCGTACCGTTCACAGAACGCCGCGACCTGGCGGACGCCGTCGATGAGCAGGTCGTAGACCCCTTCTCGCCCTGCCGTCTGGGAGGCGTCGGTCCAGCGCTTGGGCGCGAAGTGCATGTTGATCTGCCTGACATTCGGGTACCTGGCCGCCCTGCCGATGTAGTCGACGATCACCTGAACCGACGCCTTCCGAAAGTCGGCGTCGGTCGCCGCGATGTTGAGGCGCATGTCGTCAACGACTGCGGGTGCGTGGGCGCTGACGAGAACGTCGGCGAGCCCGGCCATATCGTCGATGTCGTCGGCCATGGATGCTTCGGTGTTCAGACCGAACCGCCGGAGCGTATCGAGCCCCGCGGCTGATGTGACGCCAAGCTGGTGCTCAAGCTGGGTGTATCTGGTCACGTTTCTCTCCTTGGGAAGCAGCACTGAGTCTGTAGTCGTCGTGGTTCGGGCCGGAGGTGACTTCGGCGCAGGAAGATGGCTACTTTGCGGCCTTGGCGAGGCCGAGGCGATGCACGGCCTCGCGGGCGAGTTCCTTCTGCTCTGGGGTCGCGCTCGGGTTGGGCGGGCGAGGCTCTCCGGTCTCGATGCCCAACCGCTCCCCGACCGCAGCCTTGAGCGCGCCAAGGTAGCCGAGATCGATGATGACATCCTCGACCTCGCTCGCCCTCGCCTGCGCCTCCTCGGCGCGGTCCAGATCACGCTCATGGTAGGCGTCCCATATGGCGACCCAAAGCTCGGGAGCGAGACAGGGCGGCCCGTCCACACACCCGGCGGCGCCGACGGTCAGGGCCGGCAGCATCATCCTTCCCATTCCGGTGAACACCCGCAGGCCCATCTTGGCAAACAGGTAGACGTTGTTCATGTCGAGGGCGGAGTGCTTGAGGCCAGTGAGCTGGGGCACGGCGTCCTGGAGCCGCTTCATGAGTTCGGGCGTAATCTCCACGCCGGTCGATTGGGGTAGGTTGTAGACGAAGAGGGGCAGATCGGCAGCCCCGGCTACGGTACTGTAGTAGTCGACGACGCCTTCATCGCCGGGTTGAACGAAGAAGGGCGGCACCGCGCATATGGCCTCGACGCCGGCCGATGCCGCATGCTCGGCGTTCCGGGCGGCGCGGGCCGTCGTCTGCGCCCCCACGTGCATGATGACGTTCGTGCGGCCCTGGTTCTGATCGGCAGCCGCCATGGCGATGCGGCGGTTCTCGTCGTCAGTGAGGAGCACGCTCTCCCCTGTGCCGCCAGCCGCCCAAAAGCCGTGTACGCCAGCCTGGATATTGTCCTCCATGACGACACGGAACGCCTCCTCGTCGACGTCTCCGTCGGCGGTCATGGGCGTGATGATTGCCGGGACTACTCCCTCGAACTCTGGCACGTCGCTCCCTCCTAATTGTCGTCGGACTGCGCACGGTATTATACTATCTGCGCCGCAATGTGGGGGCAGCCGAGTCTGGACGACACCGTCAATCGGGGCCATCCTCCGGTGGGATGAAGCGCAATCTCACGCCTTCGCCGGTACCCTTCGGCCTGGCCCACTCGGCCAGGCGCCAGCCGACCACCCAGGCGATGCCGCCCTCGCCAACGACGAGCGGTACTCGGTCCCGCCACGACCGGTCGATCTTGCAGTCGACCATGAAGTCCTGGAGCTTCTTGATTCCCGCCATGCCCAGCGGCTGGAACCGGTCTCCGGCCCGGCGGCTCCGTACCCTCAGCCCGCCTTTCGCCGCCTCGGACGAGATCGACGCGCTCATTGCATCTGACTGCGCCCCCCCGGAGCCGACTCCAGTCTCGGCAATCACCCGCCAGCCGCCGACCGCCGTTTCGCCCGGCACCGTCAGCTCGACCTCGCCTTCGAGACTGGGGAGTGGGCACGTATCGAGTCCCGCCGGGCCCACTGCCGCCGTCCGATAGCCGACGCTGAAGACCAGCCCGCCCGGCAGGTCCATCGACCGCCCGGCGCATCCCTTCAGCAGGCCCAGCATCCCGTCCACGTGCCGGAGGCCCAGGTCCGCCAGGCCGCCCGACGCCAGACCCACGACGCGGCGGAGCAGATGCGCGCCCACCGAGGCGTCCAAGGCGGCAAGCGCGGCCCTGTCGGCCACGAAGCAGCCGCTCCTCGCTTCGACCACCTCGGGCCACACTCCGTCGACCGCTCGCTCGATGAACTCCAGGTCACGCCGGGAGCTCTTCGACAGTCCTAGGACGGCATCCCTGACCCGTGGATTGATCCGCTTGAGTGACGGCATCAGCTCCAGCCTGATCCTGTTCCTCAGCATGAGCAATGAGCTGTTCGACGAGTCGTATCTCGGCTCCAGCCCCAGCGCCCTGCAGTACCCCTCGGTGTCGCTTCTGGACACGCCCTGCAGGAATGGCCGGTACAGGTGAACGTCCGATCCTTCGATTCTCCTCTGGGTGCACTCTCTCATGCCGCGGAGGCCGGTCAGCCCCGCGCCTCGAACGATGTTCATCAGGACGGTCTCGGCCTGATCGTCCATGGTGTGGCCCAGGGCAACGGCCCGCGCCCCCCGCTCGGCGGCAACCCGCGCCAGAAAGCCGTAGCGGAGCCTGCGCGCAGCATCCTCCAGGGACAGGCGGTGAGTCTTGCGGAATCCGGCCGTGTCCGCCCTGTCGGACGTGAGGTCGACGCCCAGCCGGCGGCAGGTGTGCGATACGAAGTCCGCGTCGGCCTCGGACTCCTCACCCCGCAGGCCGTGGTCGAGATGGGCGGCATGTATAAGCGGTGACGTGTCCGCCCGTGTGCGGACCAGGGCGTGGAGAAGTGCGAGGGAGTCCGGGCCCCCCGACACCGCGACTATCACCAGGTCGCCCGGCTCCAGTTCGCAGCGCCTCCCGGCGTCCGCCACCTGCGCTTCGAGGCGGGCGATCAACCCTTCAGGGGTCATCGTGCGTCCAGGGGTCATCGTGCGTCCAGGGGTCATCGTGCGTCTCGGCGCGGCCGGCCCCGCTCAGGCCGACCGCCCGGCGGACGGCTTCCTGACGAGCTTCACCGCCTCGATCTTCAGTCCCTTAATCTCCGCCACTTCGACCGACAGCCCGGCCGTCTCGAAGCTCTCTCCCTCCTTGGGGATGTGGCCGAGCGCGTCCAGCACGAAGCCCGCCACGGTCTCATAGTCGCCGTCGCCCAGGTCGATGTCGAGCTCGTCCAGGACTTCGTCGACGCTCATGCCACCGTCGACCTGGTAGGTGTTCTGACCGAGCGCCTCGTACTCCTCCTCAGGCCTCACTCCCTCCTCGCCGACCCGACCGACCACCTCTTCCAGCAGCCTCTTCAGCGTGACGAGGCCGGCAACACCTCCGAATTCGTCGATGACGATAGCCATCTGGTTGCCCGTGTTGCGCAGCTCCTCGAACAGCTCGGCGATACGTTTCGTCTCAGGCACGAAGTACGCGTCTCTGATCACGTCGGTGACGATGCCGTCCAGGTCCACCCTGTTTGCGGCCATGGACCTGAGGATGTCCTTGGCGGACAGTATCCCGACCACGTTGTCGGTCGAGTTCTTGTAGACGGGGAAGCGCGTGTGGGCGTGCTGGGCGTACAGCCTGAGGAACTGCTTCATCGACGTGCCGCGCGCCACTGAGACGATCTCCGTCCGCGGCGTCATCATGTCGCGCACCTGGCGGTCGCCGAACCGGAAGACGCTCTCCAGCATCTCCGCCTCTTCCGGCTCGAACTGTCCCTCAGCCTCTCCGATGTCGATGAGGGTCCGAAGCTCGCCCTCAGTGATTGACGCGTCCCGCGGCTTCCCGCCAAGGGTGGCAAGCCGGCTGATCCACTGCAGGACAGCCACGATGGGCAGCAGGAGAAACCCGACCGCCTTCAGGGGGCGTGCAGACAGAAAAGCAACTCGCTCGGCGTGGCGAACGGCCAGCGTCTTGGGGACCACCTCCCCGAATATGAGGAGCACCACCGTAGCCACCACCGTCGAAGCCACCACGCCGACACCCTCCCCCAGGAACGAGATCACAATCACGGTGACGAGGGCCGCGAACCCGATGTTGACGAGGTTGTTCATCAGCAAGATCGTCGAGAGCAGCCGGCCGGGATCCGCGAGCATCTCCTCCACGCGCACGGCGTCCCGCGAGCCCTTACTCACAAGATAGCGCAGACGCGCAGTGCCCTGGAGAGCGAGGAAAGCCGACTCCGAGCTGGAGAAGAAGGCCGAAAGCAGCACCAGGACCGCCGCGATAGCCAGGTCGCTGAGCTCGACGCCGGACATCACTCAGCCCTCCGCCCGCTGGGAACGAATGGCGACAACCGACGGTGTGAGGCCGGACCGCCCATCGGTCGGGCAGCAACAGGCCGCGCAACAGGACTGGGATTTCGCCGGGATGAAGCTGGCGTCCAGCGATGGAAAGCATCACCCAGACCGCGTAGGGGCGCCTCCCTCAGGAATGGGCGTAACGGGGGTTCGTCAGATGTGGAAGTCAAGTCATGCACCGGTGATCCGCCGGAAAGCGGCCGCCATCGCTTCTACGCTTGTGAGGCGTCCCTCACGAGGCCCTCGATGTCGTTGGCGATCTCCTCATTCTCCCTCAGGAACGCCTTGGCGTTCTCCCTGCCCTGGCCCAGCCGCACGTCTCCGAAGGAGTAGAAAGATCCACTCTTCTTGATAACTCCTGCCTCGCTGCCAAGGTCCACCAGGTCGCCTTCCCTACTGATACCTTCGTTGAACATCATATCGAACTCCGCGACCTTGAACGGCGGGGCAACCTTGTTCTTTACTACCCTTGCCCGTATCCGGGAGCCGACGATCTCCTTGCCCTGCTTGACCGATTCTATCCTCCGGAGGTCGATGCGGACAGAGCTGTAGAACTTCAGCGCTCTGCCTCCCGGCGTAGTCTCGGGACTGCCCCACAGTACGCCCACCTTCTCCCTGATCTGATTGATGAACATCACAGCGGTGTTCGACCGGCTGATGGCCGCTGTCAGCTTCCTGAGCGCCTGGGACATGAGCCGGGCCTGGAGGCCCACGTGGGTGTCGCCCATGTCGCCTTCCAGCTCCGATCTGGGCACGAGCGCCGCGACGCTGTCCACGACGACGATATCCAGCGCGCCGCTCCGCACCAGGTACTCGCATATCTCCAAGCCCTGTTCCGCCGAGTCCGGCTGGGATACGAGCAGGTTGTCGAGGTTCACGCCGCAGATGCTGGCGTACGAGGCGTCGAGTGCGTGCTCAGCGTCGATATAGGCAGCCTCGCCCCCCGAACGCTGCGCCTCGGCCATCACGTGGTAAGCGAGCGTCGACTTGCCCGACGACTCCGGCCCGAAGACCTCTGCGACACGCCCTCTCGGCATACCGCCTACGCCCAGCGCCATATCCAGGGTGAGCGAGCCCGTCGATATTGCCTGGACTTGAGTCGATTCGCCGGAATCCCCCAGCCTTACGACGGATCCCTTCCCGAACTGGCGCTCGATCTGACCGAGGGCCAATTCGAGCGCCTTCTCTCTCTCTGTGGACATGCATTCCTGCCTTACGGATGTCTTTGCATTGCGCATCGGCCCAACGCACTCAGTACACGCGGCATATGATAACAAATTCACGCCGGACGGTTGCAACCGCGCCGGCGACCGGCCGCGACGCTCCTAACCGGAGCCCTAAGACCTCCGTTTCTGTAAGTGGGCAGGGTGTTCGGGCGTCGCGTTCCTCTGTTATGATACCGGGTACCTCGCACTCCAAGGGAGCGGGATATGTTGCCTGGAAACCTCCAGAACATTGGCCGGGGAAATCTGACCGACGGCCTTCGTTCGTATTTGGAATTGGGTATGGCAGGCCCGGACTGCGACAGCCTGTCCGACCAGGAGCTCGTACTGGAGGTCGCGGAGCGCAACCGGAGCGCGCTGGAGGAGTTGTACGCGAGGTATTCAGGGCCCATGTACTCGCTGGCCGTGAGAATGCTGAGGGATTCCGGGGCGGCCGAAGAGGTCACGCAGGACACCTTCTTCAACGTGTGGAAGCAGGCGGCAAGCTACAAACCCGAGCGGGGCAAGGTGACGGCGTGGCTCTTCAGCATCTGCCGTCACCGGGTGATAGACGAGATACGGAGGCGCAGGCGGCGCGAGCGGACTCACGTGCATCAGGACGTCGAGCTGGCGGACCAACCCGCCGACGACACGAACGACCCGGCCCGCTTCGCGAACCTGCGGATGCAGAGAGGGATGCTCAAGGAAGCGCTCGCCAAGCTGCGGGCGGAACAGCGCGCCGTGATTGAGCTGGCCTACTACGGAGGGCTGACACACTCGGAGATAGCCAAGACCCTTGGCCAGCCGCTGGGTACCGTCAAGACCAGGATGAGACTGGGGCTAAGGAAACTGAGGGAGGTCGTCGGGCCGCAGGCCCGAGAGTGGGTCTAGTCATGGACTGCAGAAAGACCGAAAAACTGGCCTCGCCGTACCTGCTGGGTGAGCTCGGCGGGGAGGATCTCCTTAAGGTCGACATACACCTCGAGTCCTGCGCCTCATGCGCGGGCCTGCTCGGCAAGCGCGAGGAGAGCGTGTCTGGTCTCGTCCTCGGAACGCCGCACCCACAGCCGCCCCCGAGGGTGAAGCGCAACCTGATGGACAGGGTCGACGCGGACTGGCGCCGAAGCCGGACCCCCATCCACCGGCTCTTGATTCACGCCGGCATGGAGCTGACCACCAAACCCGGGCTCGCCGTGGCGGCCGTACTGGTGGTGGGCCTCGTACTGGCCAGCATGTGGAACGAAGGCAGGCTGGGGAACACAGCCATCGACAGTGTCGCGACCACTGGGGCAGTCGGGGGCGCGGGAGAGAACGACCAGCTCTTCCTCGCGTATTCGGCCGCGGCTCCCGGCCTTGCCGTCGAAGAGCTCTCCGCGACACGGGCAACCGACACAGCCCGCGGGATGTTCCTCGTGCCCCGGTCGAGCAACTCCGCGCTGCTGGTGGGAATCGGTATGCCACAGCTTCCCAAGGGCCAAACCTACGGAGTCTGGTTCACCACCGAAGGCCAACGCTACAGGGCGGGCACGCTGCAGGTGGGCCCGGACGGCCACGGCTACGTGAACCTGCGTCTGTTCGTGCCGCTCTCATGGATAGATGCGGTCTCGGTGACAATAGAGGGAAAGGCCGCGCCCGCAAACGACTCCGAAGACAACCTGCCCCAGGGGCCTACAATTCTGAGGGGTGACCTTTAGCGGAATTGTGGTAATATTCGACCGCTGGGAGTCTATGCGAATAGCTCCGCTTGTGGTAATGTATTGCTGACCCATCTCACCAGACCCTCTCGGTCGTAGGAGGAAGGCGTGATTATGCCTAGGCTAAAGTCGATTCTTATCCTGGCTATCGTCACGATCGTCGCCGTGTCTGCGGGCATTTCGCTGTCCCAGGACGCGATGGCCCAAAGTTCGATAGGCACCGCGACGATCTCGGACGATCAGGCGTTGAGCGACTCGATAACTTACATGTTGAGTGTCCCCCCGCCCTCCGACGGCACCGAGTACGTCGGCTGGCTAGTGTCGGACGACGGCTCGGTCAAGCTGAACACCGGTGCGATGGAGCGCCTCAACGACGGTTCCATCGAGCATGTCTTCGACAGGGACAACGCCCGGTACACTGGCGAGAACCTCATTCAGGGCTACGACAAGGTGGCCATTACCGAAGAGGCCGCCGGCACGGACCCCGACGAGCCAGCCGGGCCCGTCGTCTTCTCCCGCCAGCTTTCCCTGGACGCTGTGCCGCACATCAGGGCAATCGTCGGTGACGGCAGCCCCGCAGACACGATCAGGACACAGCTGGCTGCAGCCCTCCAGATGGCAAGGACCGCCCAGAGCGTGTCGTCCCTTGATGATGCCAAGAACTATCTCGAGGGTGTCGTCAACATGATTGAGGGCTCCTCGGGCGCCAACTACGGTGACGTCGACGGGAACGGCTCGGTCAACGACCCCGGCGACGGTGTCGGAATCCTTGCACACGCTGAGGGGGTTATCGCGTCTGCTATCGCAGCCGGCGGATCCGAGGCGGGCAAGGTAGAGGCAAGCACGAGGCACGCTCACGAGTCGGCTGGCATGGCACGTGACGAAGCCATGATCGCCATCGGCTCGGCCACGCAGGTGCTCGCCAGGCTCGCCGCAGGGGGAGCCGCGGGCTTCCTGGACGGCGCCCTGAACGGTACGCCCAGCACGGGCGGCGCGGCCCAGGCATATGTCGATGCCCAGCTCATGGGCACGTACGCCCTGCAGGCCGGCGGATTCCCGACTCCCACGCCTGAGCCCACGGCCACACCTGAGCCCACGGCCACACCTGTACCCACGGCCACACCTGAGCCCACGGCCACGCCTGAGCCCACGGCCACACCTGTACCCACGGCCACACCTGTGGCCACGCCTGAGCCGCCCCCTGTCGGCGACAGCTCGGTCCCGGCCGCCATGCAGCTGGTACTGGTCTTCTCGGTGCTGCTCCTGGCAGCGGGCGCAGTGGTCGCACTCAGAGGACGGCGCGACTCGGCGTAACCTCGGTCTGAGCAACCTCGAAACTAACAAGACCCCTGCCCCTGATCCTGGGGGCGGGGGGTCTTGTCGCATATAGGGGTATATGCCAGCAGCCAACAGGCTCGGCACAGTCGGCATTCATGACCGAAATCAGGTGCTCTGTGATATATGCGGGAGCATAGTCGTAGTAGTCCACTGCAAACTGAAGTGCCCCGTCTGCGGATACGCGCGGGACTGCTCCGATCCATTTACGGGCTACTGCGGCCGATAACCCCAACCCTGGCGGCGGCCGTCGTCGCGTCCATATTCATCCTCGCGATGGCATGCGGGAGCGGACCCGCCACCCCGGAAGCCACACCCACACCGAGTCCTACCGCGACTCCGACGCCCGTACCCTTCGATCCGGCAGCGGTCCTCGAACGCTCGGGCAAGGCCATGCAGGACCTCGAATCGTTCCGGTTCGAGTTGACCCACAACGAGGGCGGCACCGAATTCATTCCCGGGATGGTCGTCGAGGAAGCCCTTGGGGACGTGGTCAAGCCCGATCGCCTCTCGCTGAAGTTCAGCGGCACCTTCGGCGGAGCTTACGCGATCAAGTCCACCATGGTCTCGGTAGGAAGCTCCACCTACATGACGAACCCGCTGACCGGCGCCTGGCAGGAGATGGACGCGGGTGTCAGTCCCCTTGGCTTCTTCAACCCGACGGTCGGAATTGCCGCGATGATGTTGCAGCTCGAGGACCCGCAGAGGGTCGAGACCGACCGGGACGATGTCCACAGGCTGACGGGCTCACTGCCCGCCGTCGCGCTTTCTCCGCTGCTGGGCACTGCCATCCAGGATGCTTACGTGGACGTCGACCTGACCATCGACGCGGTTCGCCACTACCTGCTCGAAGCCATAGTGTCGGGGCGCGTCATCGAGTCCGACGAAAAGGGGATAGTCCGCACCATCGAGCTGAGGGACTTCGGCGAGCCCATTCTGATAGAGGCGCCCCAGTAGCCGCCCGAGCGAACGGCTCCCCATGAGCTCGGCTGCCAGGAATATCTCCCCCTACGCCGCACTGGTTCCTGTGCTGGTCGGCGTCTTCATCGCGGCCGACGATCAGACCGTGATCGTGACGGTACTGCCGCAGATCATGCTCGACATGAGGGTTGCCGTCACGGAGCTGGACCGAGCCTCGTGGACCATCACGGGCTACCTGCTGGGCTACCTTGCCGCAATGCCGCTGATCGGCCGCGTCTCCGACGTGTGGGGCCGCAGGCAGATATTCTTCGCGGCGATGGCCGTCTTCATGGCCGGCTCCGTCGCCGTCGCGCTCGTTCCCGACCTGGAGTCGATGCTCCCCTTCGAGGTCCCGCCCGGCGTCGAGTTCCCAGACTTCGAGCTGCTGATAGCCGCGCGGGTATTCCAGGCAATCGGAGCGGGGGCGCTGGTGCCCGTCGCCATTGCCATAGCGGGCGACCTGTTCCCCGCTGGTCAACGCGGGCTGCCGCTCGGACTCATCGGGGCATCCGCGGAGGCTGGCGGAGTCATAGGGCCGCTCTGGGGCGGCCTGGTGCCCCAGCAGATGGACAGGCTGTGGAGCGCCATCTGGTCCAACGCCCCGGTTGCCCAGGGCCTGGCCGGGTGGCTCAACCAGGAGCAGGGCTGGCGGTGGGTCTTCTGGATCAACATACCGCTCTCGGTGGTCGTGCTCGCCCTGGTCATATGGCTGCTCCCGGCCAGCCCGAGGGCCGCCGCAAGGGTCGACTACACCGGCGGCGCGCTGATCGCCGCGAGCCTGGCGTCCATGACCCTTGGCTTGGCACGAATCGGGGAGCCGGACGCACTGCTGGTCGGCTACCTGCTGCTGTCCGCCGCCGCTCTGGGGCTCTTCATACGACGCCAGCTATCCCATCCCCAGCCGCTGCTGCCGATGACGGTCTTCAGGGGCGCGGCGTTTGGCGCAGCGTCCGGGACCCACGTATTCGTGGGGGCGGCGCTGATCATCGGCATGGTGACACTGCCCCTGATGGCAAACACGGTCATGGGGCTAACGCCGCTGGACGGCGGCCTGTGGCTGATGCGCATGACCGCTGCCATGCCGGTGGGCGCCATCGCCGGAGGGCTCGCCTGCCAGCGTCTCGACTACCGGTGGCCGGCGACGGCCGGCCTGGTCCTCACCGCCGTGGGCTTCGCGCTCATGGCCGGGTGGGACACGGACATCCGCGACCCCGCGCTGACGCTGCACCTGGTTATCGCGGGACTCGGGTTCGGCCTCCTGATAGCCCCCATCTCCCTGGCCGCCATCGACTCGGTCGACGAGGGAGCCCGCGGCGGGGCGGCCGGGATAGTCACGGCGACCAGGATCGTGGGCATGACCCTGGGGCTCGCGGCGCTGACCGCATGGGGATCGGGCAGATTCACCGGGCTGGCGTCCCACATTCTTCTACCGCTGCCCATTACAGGCGAGACGTCGGCGGATTTCCAGCAACGAGTCGACAGGTTCGACGCCGAGCTGTCCGGTGTCGGCGTGACCATATTCAACGAGTTCTTCCTCGTTGCCGCGGCCCTCTGCCTCGCGGCCCTCGTCCCAGTCGCCTGGATGGCCTGGAGCAGGTCCAGGTCACCGATCCATCCGTGAACCCGCACTAATATCCACCACCATAATTATGGACGAGCCGGTCCACCCACTCAGCGCGTCACTCAGCGCCCCGGTCGGCCCGCCCAACACGACTCCATCTCGCAGCTTATACCAATTCATTTTGAGCGCGCCGTAAAGCCGTCATTCCCGCGAAGGCGGGAACCCACTCCCTGGCCGCACATATACGGCGGCATCACGGTGACTTGGTATTATTCTCTCGACAATGAGGTCGATGCTGAGGGTTCCGTCAACGATAAGGTCGGACCCTGTCCGCATCTGCTCCTGGAAGTGCTCGTAGATGGGCCTGGCCCGAGCCTCATAGCCAGATAGCTCGTCTTCCACGTGCTGAAGGGCTTCGCCGGCCGTAGGTCGGATTGCCCGGTCAGTATCTCGCAGGATGCGCCGCGCCATTGCAACATCGAGCGGGGTGTCGATGAACACCATCAGGTCGATGAATCGTCCCGAATCAGAGCGCGCTCGTCCCAGTGGCGCGTCCGCCACCACGTATCTTGCCGGCCCGACGGTTGCGCCTCCTATCGGATAGCAGATGCTCTGGCCGGCCTTCAATGCCTGCAGGTGACGGGTGAAGACAGGGGTCTCATATACATCACGGTCCGCTCCGTCTGCGAACCAGCGCTGCAGATCGACGGGGTGCACGTTGGTGTCGTCGTAGTCGTCGAAGTGGAGCGCGACGGCGTCGCCAAGGACCTCGACAAGGCGCAGGGTGACCGCAGTCTTCCCGCCCCCGCCAACGGCGCTGATGCCGATTACCCTAACCACATCCACACTCTCAGGCCTCAGTCGTAACCTCACCCCGACAGGAGGGGAAACTGCCCTGCTAGACCTTCGAGTACTTGGGAGTGGCGATGCTGGTGCCGTCGGGCAGCTTTTCGACGGTGAAGTCGCCGAACAGGAGCGGGGCCTCGTCCCTGAGTATCTCCAGGATGGCGAGGGCGAGCCGCCGTATCTCCCAGTCGGCGTAGGCGGCTCCGCGCATCTCGATGAAGTGGCGCCACGCCCTCACGTTGGCGGTCACGAATATCTTGGTCTCGGTCGCGTTCGGGAGGACGGCCCTGGCCGCCTGCCGGACTGCCTTGCGGCGGTCCCAGGTGGTTGGGAACACGTCATCCGGGATGCTCTTCTCGAGGACGTCCACCAACTCCCTGTAACTCCCGGCCGCCTTTTCGAGAGCATCCTTCAGGATGTCCTCCGATCCCTCGCCGCCGCCTTCGCTGATCGCCGGCGGCACGACGAAGGGGCTGTCCGACTCGTCGACGAACCGCTGCGACCTCTGGCTGTAGGCGAACCCGGCCCTGTGACGGACCAGCTCGTGGGTGAGGCTCCGTGACACGCCGGTGATCACGAACCCATAGTTGACGTGCTCGAAGACGCTGCCGTCGCCCTTGGACAGCAGGTTCGTGATGAAGTCCTCGATGTGCCTGCGGCCCCGGCCGAAGCTCATGTAGCAGAGCCTGGCCGAGACCTCCACGATAGCCGAGGACTCGTCCTTGCCGGCCCGTATGCTCTCGGAGACCCCGGGCAGTTCCTCGTCGGCCAGCAGCTCGGCGATCTTCTCCCAGTCCACGCTGGGACGGGAAACCAGGTAGACCCTGGGCTCGGTCAGGTACCGCATGGCACTCCATCAGGCGACCCCACCTCTTCCCCCCCGAGGGGGAAGATTGAGATGGGGCCCCTCTTTTCGCTCTGAAGACGTATGCGCAACTCCCGCTCCCTCGACGGGTGACGTTGAAAGGCCAGCTTTCGCAAGCTGCCTCCTTTGTTCAGGCCGGGCCTGGATTCCTGCCCCGTATCGAGTACGGGGCAGGCTTTTCGCCGGAATGACGGGGTTATGCAAGGGTCTGCTCCGCAGGAGTATCCCAGCCTGCTAGACGACCAGGCTCAGCGGGTTCTCCAGGAGCCTCTTGATCTCCAGGATGAACCGGGCGCCCTCCGCGCCGTCGGACACTCTGTGGTCGGCGGAGAGTGTCGCGTTCATCATGCTGGCGACCGTAACCTGGCCGTTGCGGACCACGGCACGCTCAGCCACGCTGCCCACGGCCAGCATGGCCGACTGGGGCGGCAGGATGATCGCAACGAAGCTCGTGATGTCGAACATCCCCATGTTGCTGATGGAGAACGTCCCGCCCGTGTACTCCTCGGCGCTCAGGGTCCCGCCGTTTGCCCGGCTGATGACGTCCTTGCTCGCCGCCGAGACCTCCCTCAGACCCTTGCCGCCGCAGTCCATTACAGCGGGTACGATCAGCCCGGCCTCCTGCGCTATAGCGATGCCGATGTCGATGTTCTTGTTCATCCGAATCCCGTCGTCGGAGTACGAGGCGTTGAACTTCGGATGGAGCCTCAGCGCAGTGGCGCACGCCTTGATGACGAGATCATTGACGGTGACGCGGACCCCCTCGGCCTCCAGCGACGCGTTGATCTGCTGGCGCAGCGACATCGCCTCGGTCATGTCTATCTCGGCGGAGACGTAGTAGTGCGGCGTCTCCTGCTTGCTGCGGACGGTAACCCTGGCGATCTGGCGGCGCATCCGCGTCAATGGGACCATCTCGCCGGCCTCTTCCTCGGCCATCTCGGCCGCAGGCTCGGCGGCCTCATCTGCAGGGGCTTCTTCCTCGGCCATCTCAGCCTCAGGCTCAGCGACTTCCTCAGCCGGGGCCTCTTCCTCCGCCATCTCAGCCTCGGGCTCGGTGGTCTCCTCGGCAGGGGCTTCTTCCTCGGCCATCTCAGCCTCGGGCTCGGCGGCCTCCTCGGCCGGGGCCTCAGCCTCAGCCATCTCGGCCTTAGGCTCGGCGGCCTCCTCAGCCGGGGCCTCCTCTTCAGCCATCTCAGCCTCGGGCTCGGCGGCCTCCTCAGCCGGGGCCTCCTCTTCAGCCATCTCAGCCTCGGGCTCGGCGGCCTCCTCAGCCGGGGCCTCTTCGTCTGCCATCTCAGCCTCAGGCTCGGTGGTCTCCTCGGCAGGGGCCTCTTCGTCTGCCATCTCAGCCTCAGGCTCGGCGGCCTCCTCAGCCGGGGCCTCTTCCTCAGCCATCTCAGCCTCAGGCTCGGCGGCCTCCTCTGCTGCGGCCTCTTCCTCAGCCATCTCAGCCTCAGCGGCTTCTTCCTCCATCTTCGGTTCAGGCTCTTCCGGCTCGGGGGCGAAGGAGAGAACGTCGTCTCGCGTGATACGCCCTCCCGGTCCGGTCCCCTTGATGAGGCTCAGGTCTATGCCCTGCTCTTCGGCGAGCTTTCGGGCGACGGGCGAAGCCCGGAGATTGTCTTCGAACATGGCTGTCCTCTCCTGTTGGGGTTCTGCGGCGCTCTGTGGGGCTGCTTCCGCGGCGGGGGCATCTGCGACGTTGTCGTCGGGTGCGTCGGCCGGTTCGGGTTCTTCTTCGGGCGCCGAGTCCGTGACCGTCAGGTCCTCGCCGGCATCCCCGACGATGGCAATCGTCTCTCCGACGGGTACGGTCGTGCCCTCAGCAACGAGGACCTTAAGAAGCACGCCCGCAACCGGCGACTCGAAGTCGACGGCTGCCTTGTCGGTCTCGATCTCAGCGACCGCATCGCCCAACGCCACCTCGGCGCCCTCTTCGACCAGCCACCGGATGACTGTGCCCTCCTCCATATCGTAGCCCATCTGGGGCATGTTGAGTTGAGTGGCCACTTGATCCGCGCCTCCTCTGTTCCCTGCTGTCTAGATTCCGAACAGGTCCTCGATGTACTTGACGACACGCGCGGCGTTGGGCAGCGTCGCAGCTTCCAGCGTCCCGTTGTACGGGGCCGGGACCTCCACGCCCCCCACCCTTCCTACGGGGCCGTCCAGGTAGTCGAAAGCCTCTTCCTGGATAGTGCTCGCGACCTCTGCCGCAAGGCCTCCCGTGCGCCAGAACTCCTCCACCACGACGGCCCTTCCGGTCTTCCTGGCCGAATTGACGACCGTCTCCTTGTCCAGCGGCCGCAGCGTCCGCAGGTCCACCACCTCGGCATCGACCCCGCGCTCGGCAAGGACCGCGGCGGCCTCGAGGGCGACGTGCACCATGCGCGAGTAGGCGACCAGCGTCATGTCCGTTCCATGCCGCTTCACCTTCGCCAAGCCCAGGGGCACCTTGTACGGGCGGTCCGGCACCTCGCCCCTGACCCTGTAGAGCAGAGCGTGCTCGGCGAAGATCACGGGGTCGTCTTCTTCAATGGAGGACCGAAGGAGTCCGAGGGCATCGTAGGGATCCGAAGGGGCAACCACCGTCAGCCCGGGGACCGTCGCAAACCAGACCTCGAGGCTCTGAGAGTGCGTAGCGCCGAGCTGGCCGCCGCCCCCCGTGACCGTGCGTATCACCAGCGGCACCTTCATCTGGCCGTTCGACATGTACCTCAGCTTCGCCGCGTGGTTGACCACCTGGTCCATGGCCAGCAGCATGAAGTTGATCGTCATTATCTCGATGATCGGTCTCAGGCCGCCCAGGGCCGAGCCGATGCCCGCCCCGACCACGGCGGCCTCCGAGATTGGGCTGTCGATGATGCGCTCGGGCCCGTATTGCTCGAGAAAGCCGTTCGTCACGGCGTAGGGGCCCTTGAACTCGCCGATATCCTCGCCGATGATGAAGACGCGGCCGTCCGCATCGAGGGCCTCGCGAAGCCCCCTGCTCACCGCGTCTCTCAGAATCATCTCAGGCATCTGGTCAACTACCGCCTACTCCGCCGAGCTTCCGTCCAAGACATTGTCGTACAGCGAGTCGGGCGACGGCTCCTGGCTCTCCTCGGCGAACCGGGTGGCCTCGGCGATGGCGTCATTCACGAAGGCTTCGATCCGCGCCGCCTCGTCCTCGCTGATCAGCCCCTGCCCTATGCACCGTTCCTTGAACGTCACTAGAGGGTCTCTTTTCCGGTACTCGTCCACCTCGGCCGAGTCCCTGTACGCCTCGGGGTCCTGCACCGAGTGACCCACGAACCGGTACGTCATCGCCTCCAGAAGGACTGGCCCACCCTGCGAGCGTATGCGGTCGACGGCCCTCATGGTGCCCTCGCGCACGTCGACGATGTCCATGCCGTCGACCTGCATGGCGGGCATCCTGTAGGCGTCCGCGCCCTGGAAGATGTCGCGCCCTCCCGCGTGCGCTTTGTCCACGTGTGTCCCCATGCCGTACAGGTTATTTTCCAGGAAGAACAGCACCGGCAGATCCCACAGCGACGCCATGTTAAGAGCCTCGTGGAACTCGCCCTGGTTCACTGCGCCGTCGCCGAAGAAGCAGACGGTTATCCGGTCCTCCCCCTTGTACTTGGCGGACAGGGCCAGCCCGACGGCGATGGGGAGATGCGCGCCCACGATGGCGTGCCCCCCCATGAGCCCCCTGGACACGTCGAACAGGTGCATGGAGCCGCCCTTGCCTCCGCTGCTGCCGGTCGCCTTCCCCATGAGCTCGGCCATCACGATGTTCGGGGGCATGCCTCGGGCCAGCGCGTGCCCATGGTCCCGGTAGTGGGTGATGATGTAATCGTCGTTGCGCAGCGCCGACATCGCGCCAACCGCCACGGCCTCCTGGCCGATGTAGAGGTGCAGGAATCCCCTGATCTTGCCGGCCATGTACAGACGGCCGCTCTGCTCCTCGAACCGGCGAATGAGGAGCATCTGCTCGTAGAACGTGCTCGCCTGGGCGTAGTCGAGGTCCATCCTAGCCTCGCTTCGGCCTGAAGATATGGACCGCCGCCCCGTCCGCATCCAGGGCGGCCTCCTTGATCATCTCCGACACGGTGGGGTGAGGGTGTACCAGCCACCCCAGCTCTTCGGTGGTGCTCTCCAGAAGGTGGGCCATCGACAGCTCGCCCAGCAGCTCGGTGACCTCCGGACCCACCATGTGAGCGCCGAGCAGGCTGCCCACGTCGTTGTCCACCACCAGCTTCACCATGCCCTCGACCTCGCCGAGTCCCAGTGCCTTGCCGTTTGCCGACACAGGAAACCTTCCGACTCTGAC
This sequence comes from Dehalococcoidia bacterium, assembly GCA_965222445.1. Lineage (GTDB taxonomy): Bacteria > Chloroflexota > Dehalococcoidia > Lucifugimonadales > CAJWER01. The sequence continues at coordinate 1,271,521 of CBDCTY010000002.1, forward strand.
TTCGCCATGGCGCTCTCGGGCCTGGGCCTCCGTCAGCCCGAAGCTAGCCACCTGGGGCTTGCAGTATATCGCCCTGGGTATGGTCTCGTAGTCGAGCTTCATGGGATCGAGACCCGCGATGTGCTCGACGGCGGTGACCGCCTGCGCCGAGGCGACGTGGGCCAGGAGCATCCTGCCCGTCACGTCGCCTATCGCGTAGACGCCCGGAACGTTGGTCTCCATGCGCTCGTCGATCGTAATGAAGCCCCGGTCGACCGCGACGCCCACTTCTTCGAGCCCGATCCCTTCCGTGTTGCCGCGCGCGCCAACCGCCACCAGGACCTTGTCGCACTCGATGCGGCTCGTCCCTGAGCCGTTCGACACGGTCACCGTGGCGGACGAGCCGTTCAATTGGACGCCCTCCACCCTGGCGCCGGTTATGGACTTGATCCCCTGCCTGCGGAAGGAGCGCTCCAGCAGACGGCTGATCTCCTCGTCTTCGTTAGGGACGATCCGAGGAAGCAGCTCGACGAGCGTCACTTCCGCGCCGTACGTGCTCCATATGTAGGCGAACTCCGCGCCCGTCGCACCAGCGCCAACGATGACGACCCTGTCGGGCACCTCGCGCGTCTGCAGCGCCTCTCTGCTCGTGATCACCGTCTCGCCGTCGATGGGCAGTCCCGGAAGCTGCCTGAACGACGCGCCAGTGGCTATGACGACGTTCTCGGTCGAGAGCGTGCGCCCGCCGGCTTCCACAGCGCCCGGGCCCCGCAGGACGCCTTCTCCCTCGATTAGCTCCACGCCGTTCCGTTTGAGGAGCATGTTGATGCCCGATGTGAGCTTCTTTACGACGGCGCGGCTGCGGTCGATGGCCTTCGAGAAGTCGTAGGTGACGTTCTCCGCGGTTATGCCGAACTCCTCGGCATGTTCGAAGAGGCTGACGACCTCGGCATTGCGTATCAGGGCCTTGCTCGGAATGCAGCCCCAGTTCAGGCAGACGCCGCCAACCTCGGACCGTTCGACGATCGCCGCTCTGAGACCGAGCTGCGCCGCCCTGATGGCCGCAACATAACCGCCCGGCCCGCTTCCTATGACAACGACATCGAAGTCCGCCAAGTGCATCTCCGCACGCTATAGGTATTCCGAAGCTGGAGAATATTCTACACCATAGACGGCTCTATCTCTATTTCGTGTTGGCCCCGCCAGGGCCTTTCCCAAGTCGTCACAATGCCATAAGAGGGGGATCTGGGAAAATCCCTTCTCCCGCGAAGGGGAGAAGTTAGGATGAGGGTGACTGACTTGTATCGGTTGACGCCCCCTCACCCCCGTATCGAGTACGGGGCAGGCTCTAACCCTCTCCCGCGAAGGGGAGAGGGAACTTTGGAAAGGCCCTATGGCCCCGCTTGGCCCGGTTGGTCAGCAGGGCGGGTTCAGACCCAGATTAGTGTGCGTTTGGGCGGCGGGACGCCGGCCTCGCGCATCTTGTCGGTGGGCCGCTTCATCCAGACGCTCTCGGCCTTTGGGGTGGAGCGGCGACGCCGCCTGGGGCGGAGTCGTCTTCTGATCGACCTGGGGTATGCCGGGGCGTACTCCCAGATGTACTTGCCGTACGCGTCGGGCACCTCGCCTGAGATCCAGTAGCGGACTTCCTCGTCGTCGTCGTTCTCCTTGTCTTTGCCGTGAAAGGCGGCGGCCACCTCGTCGTATGCCTGTACGAACTTGTGGATCGGGTGGGCCGGGTCCTGCTGGGCTTCTGCGATCTTGCGGTCGATGCCGTAGCTGCCTCGCTGGTCTTCCAGGTCGTCTGCTTCATCCCCATCCCCGGGGCCCTGGATACCGGCCCCGTATCGGGGTACGGGACATGCTTTTGCCGGTATGACGGTCAGGTCTGCTTCTGCGGGGGCGGGGCCGGGGATGGGTTCCCGCCCCGTATCAAGTACGGGGCAGGCTCTGCTCGGGAACGACCCTTCGGCTGCGCTCAGGGCAGGCTCAGCGGGAAGGACTCCGTCGGCGCGGAGCTCGTCGCGGGCTATGTGGCCTATGAGCTCCTTGGCGGCCTCCATCCTGTTGTTGGGCCTGAAGCCCCGGACTACGCCGTGCATTGCGTGGAGCAGGAAGCTGACGACGATCTTGCCCTGGTCGGTGCTCTCGCGCACGATTCCGGCGACGCGCGGGTCGTCTGCGAGGGATGGCGCGGCGAGTGCCGATGCGAGGTATTCGAGGGCCTCGTGGCGGTTGGGGGTGTTGGCGCGGCTGGCGTCCGGGGATGGGTTCCCGACTGCTCGGGAACGACGACTCGCCTCCGCGGGAACGACGGTGGTAGGGCGTTTGGTGCGCCGCTCAGGGTGGCACTGGATGCCGGCCAGCCGGGCTATGGCTTCGGCCACGAGCTCGGGGGCGATTGCCTGGATCTCCTTTGCGGCGTCTCGCCTGTGGCATGCCTCAAAGCCTTCGTCGTCGAGCTTGCCGTTGGCGACGTCGAGGTAGAACTGGACTATGGTGTCCCCGTCATTGGTCTTCTCGCGGACGATGTCCGCCAGGGACCGTGGCCGTCTCTGTTCGTTGTTATCACACATGTGTTCTATTCCGAAGGATGGGCCGGGGTTTGTCAAGGAGGGTTGACTGCCCCAGATCCACCACCTAATACCAAGTCACCGTGATGCCGCCGTATATGTGCGGCCAGGGAGTGGGTTCCCGCCTTCGCGGGAATGACGGCTTTACGGCGCGCTCAAAATGAATTGGTATAATTTGGACGGGCGGCGTGACGGACTGCCTCTGAGGCTATGGCTGTGCACCTTGCCGGGGATGGGTTCCCGCCCCCGACTGCTCGGGGGCAGGCTCTGCGCGGGAACGACGGAGGTGGGGGATTTGGGACTGCGGTTCCCACTAGACTAAGGGAACGCGCCCGCCGCCGTTTTCCTGCATCCAGGCCATGGCTGACTGTGCTATGCTGTGTCCGCAGCCAATCCCTCGGGAACGGTGAGCATTCCGGTCTCTCGCTTCGATCACCGGCCTTGAGCCGCGTGCATCCTCCCTGTGTCCGGCCGGGCGCGCCTTCCCGACACGAGTATGGAGGTCGCCTTGTCGGTCGCAAGCACGGGAGGTCCGGGAACAGGACCCGCAGTCCAGCCCCTCGCCAAGACGTCGCGGATAGGGTTCATGGGCACTGGAATCGTCGGCAGGTCCCTGGCGGCGGTGCTCTCCCGCGAGGGATACGACGTGTGCGCCGCGGCCAGCCGGTCGTTCTCGTCGGCCCAGGAGGTGGCGCGCCTGGTCCCCAACGCCTGCGCCTACGAGGAGCCGCAGGCCGCCATCGACGCCTCGGACGTCGTCTTCATCACCACGCCGGACGACGCAATCGGGGCCGTATGCGCCGCGTACTCCTGGCGCGGGAGCCACACCGTCGTACACTGCTCAGGGGTATCGTCCCTCGACGTGCTCCAACCGGCCGTGAAGCAGGGCGCCCGCGCGGGCTCGATCCACCCCATGCAGGCCTTCGCGTCCGTCGAGAGCGGCATCCAGAGCATCCCCGGCGCGACCTTCGGGATCGAGGGCGACGACGAGGTGCGCGCCTACCTCAGGCAGATGGCGCTCGACGTGGGCGGGCATCCGATATTCCTGGAACCCGAAGACAAGGCCCTCTATCACCTGTCGGGCGTCATGATGGGCGGCCTGCTGTCCGGGATCGCGGCGGCGGCCTCCCAGCTGTGGGAGCACATCGGCCATGACAGGGCCCGGGGCGTCCAGGCCCTGATGCCGATGATGCGGCAGGTGTCCCAGAACCTGGCGACGGCCGGAGTGCCGGCAGGCTTAGCGGGCCCCTATGCCAGGGGCGACGTCGGCACGGTGCGGAAGCACCTGGAGGTCCTGCACGAGCGGGCGCCGGACGTCCTGCCGCTCTACTGCCACATGGGGCTAGCGGGCCTGCCTTTCGCGCTGGAGAAGGGGACCCTCACGCCGGAGCGGTACGAGCAGATCCAGGGCCTCCTCCAGGAGTATCTCGCCCGCTCGTCCGGCACGGCAGCGGGGGCCTGAGGTGCACGCGACATGACCAACACATCGGGCAGCCTCACCAGCAAGAAGCTCGCGGGCGAACCCATAACCATGCTCACGTGCTACGACTACCCCACCGCGCGGTGCCAGGACGAGGCGGGCGTCGACATCATCTTCGTGGGCGACAGCGTGGGCACGAACGTCCTCGGTTACCCCAGCGAAAAGGATGTCACCCTGGACGACATGGCCCATCACCTGAAGGCGGTCCGCAGGGGTGTCGAGCGCGCGTACCTGCTCGTCGACCTCCCGTACGGGACGTACGACACGCCCGAGCAGGCAGTCGAGAGCGCCTCGCGCCTCGCCGCGCTCGGCGCAGACGGCGTGAAGCTCGAGGGCTTCAGGCCCGACGTCGTCCGGCGGCTTGTGGACGAGGGCATCGAGGTCTGCGCGCACCTGGGGCTGAACCCGCAGCTCCACGCCAGGAAGGGGATGCGGGCCAAGACCGCCTTAGCCGCGGCCGAGCTGGTAGCGGAGTCGATCGAGCTGCAGGACGCGGGCGCGTGGATCATCGTCTACGAGATGGTCCCGGAGGAGGTCGGGCGCATTGCCACCGAGCGCCTTTCCATCCCGACCATCGGGATAGGCGCGGGCCGGGGCACCGACGGCCAGGTCCTCGTCGCCCCCGACCTCCTCGGCATCAACACATTCGACATGAGGCACGTCCGCAGGTACGACGACCTGCACGCGCGGACCGTCCGCGCCTTCGAGAGCTACGTTGCCGACGTACGCTCGGGCGCCTTCCCCGCTGCATCCAACGTCCGCCACCTCGGCAAGGCCGAGCTCCTGGCGCTCCGCGACACCCTCCAGCCAGGAGGCGGCAAATGACCGCTACAGAGTGGATTCGCCGTACCGTGCGCAAGGTTGGAGGCCACCGACCCAAGACCAAAGAAGCCAAGCTGCGCGCCATCGCCGACGCGTCGAGGCACCAGTTCCCGACAGCCGACATGGACGTCATGCTCCGGGAGATCGAAGCAGGGCAGCGCCTCCTCCCGCCGACACCCTAACCAGCGTCAGCAGAGCCTCTCCCGTGAAGACCATCGAGAAGATCGACGCGTTCAGGGCCGAGTACGCCAGGCTGGCGAGGCCCCTCGGTCTCGTCCCTACGATGGGCGCACTGCACGACGGCCACATGTCCCTAGTCCGCCGCGCACGCGAGGAGAACAGCACGGCGGTCGTCTCCATATTCGTGAACCCGGCCCAGTTCGGCCCCGGCGAGGACTTCGCGGCCTACCCGCGCGACATGGACGCCGACCTTGCCAGGCTCGACGAGGCAGGCGTGGACTTCGTATTCGCCCCGTCCGCGGACGAGATGTACCCCGACGGGTTCGACACGCACGTCGACGTGGGGCGGATCGCCGAGCGGCTGGAGGGCGAGGCCCGGCCGGGACATTTCCACGGCGTGGCGACCGTCGTCTGCAAGCTGCTCTCCATCGTCCGCCCCGACCGGGCCTACTTCGGCAGCAAGGACGCCCAGCAGGGGCTGGTCATACGCAGGCTCAACACCGACCTCGACCTCGGAGCGCAGATCGTCATGTGCCCGACCGTCCGGGAGCCGGACGGCTTGGCCCTCAGCAGCCGCAACGCCTACCTCGACGCCGAGGAGCGCGGGGCGGCCGCCGTGCTGTACAGGGCCCTGACCATCGCCCGGAGCATGGGCCGCGGCCCGACGGAGGCCGTCCGCAGCGCGATGCTCGATATCCTTTGGGCCGAGCCTCTCGCGTCCGTCGACTATGTCAGCGTCGCCGACGCCGAGACCCTGGAGGAGCTCGACGCGTTCGACAGGCCCGCCCTCGTCTCTCTCGCGGTCCGAATCGGCTCCACGCGCCTCATCGACAATATCGTCATCGAATGACGGCAGTGCCGGGTGGTCGGAGTCGAAATGTATTCGCCCACTCAGCCCGCTGATATAATCGACGCGCGGCCCATGCGAATACTCGTAACGAACGACGACGGCGTCCACTCCGAAGGCATCTGGAGCCTTGCCGCGTCCTTGGCGGACATCGGCCGTGTCTCGGTGGTTGCGCCCGACCGGGACATGAGCGGGATCGGCACAGCGATAACCATCACCAACGTCGTCCGCGCGAGGCCCGTCGAGTCGCCCATACCCGGAGTCGACGCCATCTCCGTGCAGGGTACGCCCGCCGACTGCGCGATACTCGCCCTCGAGTCCCTCTACGACGAGCGGTTCGACCTGGTGGTGTCCGGCATCAACCATGGCGCCAACCTGGGCCTGGACGTTCTGAGCTCGGGGACAGTGGGCGCAGCCATGCAGGGCAGCCTGAGGGGCATACCGGCCGTAGCCGTCTCCGTTGCCTCCCTGGCCGAGGTCGCCTTCGAGGCGGCGGCCCGCACGGCAAGGGCGATCGCCGCGGAAGTAGCGCGGCCCCCCGTACCGGCCGGCACCGGCCCAGCGCCCCTGGTCAACGTCAACCTGCCAAACCTCCTGCCCGAGCAGGTCCTGGGCGTCTGCGCGGCCAGGCTCGGCCCCCGCGCATACCTGGAGGGGGTGACGAAGGGTCACGACGGACGCCGCACGCACTACTGGATCAGGCACAACAGGGAGGTCGGCGCGGACGCCGCCAGCGACACCGACGTCTACGCGGTGCGCAACGGCTGGGTAGCCATCTCACCCGTTGCGTGGGGCACGCCCGACACCATGCCTCAGCACTGGCTCCGGCACCTCGCCCAGCTGGCCGCGGAGGAGCTCGGCGTCAAAGCCGCCAGCCCGGAGACACCCGTGCACTCGCTGGATGCGTAGATGGGAATCTCCAAACCGCCATTCGACGCTTTACCTCGCCATTCGGTAGAGTGGGGAACTAATGAGAAAAGCTAAGGTAGTAGCCGCACTAGTTGTTTTCGTTGTGGTGACCTATCTGGTAGGTTCGCCAGAACCTGTTTGGTCCCAGACTCCCACATCGGATCAGGACTCTAGGACTGAGGCCGAACAGTCTGCCTCTAGTTCAGTTACAGGTAACATCAAGGATTGGTCACAAACCGCTCAGGCGATTGCCACTGTTGTTGCAATCAGTTTGGGCGGATTATTTGCTTGGCGCAACTCTCAGCTTTTTCGCGCAAAGGCGCCTCACGTAAGCATCTCACACGAAGTATCACACAGATTCGTAGGCACGGAGTTCATACATATTTCCCTGACAGTAGTCCTCCACAACAGATCAAGGGTCAACATAGAATTTCTTGACGGGTTCTCCAGCTTGCAGCAAATCTCGCCATCGACTGATGAGGACGTTGACGACTTGTATGATGAACTATCCAACGAACGAGAGAAACAGTACCTCCAGTGGCCCACCCGAGAGAAGTTTAGACGTGCCTGGAATAGGGACGAGCTCATAGTTGAGCCGGGTGAGTCGGAGACCGAGGTGTTCGAATTCATAGTATCGAGAGACATCAAGTCGGTATTATTGACCTCGTATTTCTATAACTCAAGAGTCCTAGGAAAGATAGATACGTCTCTTGATACCACAGCGCCCAGGCTAAGAAGGAGGCTTAGACGGTGGCGAGAAGTCAAAGGACCTCGCGGATGGAGCAGAGCTACGGTCTATGATATTATACCAAGTCACCGTGATGCCGCCGTATATGTGCGGCCAGGGAGTGGGTTCCCGCCTTCGCGGGAATGACGGCTTTACGGCGCGCTCAAAACGAAATGGTATTATTTAGCATGGTTGAGTGAACGTGAAAGGGGAGGTGGATGATTCAATGTCGACCAACGAGAAGACTGTGATCATACAGGAGGGAAGGGATGAAAGGACGATCCCTCCCAAACTAGGGGATCCCAGAAAGCCCCTAAAGTCGGTCAGGCCGTCCGCGACTGTGAATAAGAAGACCCGATGATCTACGAGTACCGCGTATACGAAGCCATGCCTGGCAGGATCCAGGACATCGTAGCCAGATTCCGAAACCACACCGTGAAGCTCTTCGAGAAGCACGGGATCAAGAACATCGGCTACTGGACCCCAAACATCGGCGGTTACAACAACGAGCTCGTCTACATAGTCGCGTTCGAAGACGTCGCTCAGAGGGAGCGTGCCTGGGCCTCGTTCCGCGCCGACCCCGAATGGCAAAAGGTCGTCGCCGCCACCGAGGCCAACGGCCCGATAGTCGCCCGCATCACCAACACCCTGCTGACGCCAACCGACTACTCGCCCCTGCAGTAGGCCCGGGCCGGGGCAGGAGTCACGGACTGCTTCTGCGAAAGGGGTGGGGCCCGGTTCGCCCGCCTCTACAGGCGGCGGTTGGACACGACCGGCTCCGAGGCCAGCAGGTCGCGGAGCTTGCCCAGGTCAGGCAGCCCCAGTATCGCCGAGATACCGTCGTCGAGGGACCGCCGCGCCAGACAATGCACCATGCCGGGCAGCCGTTCGAACTCCTCCTCCGACAGCGCGTCGAACAGGTCCGCCAGGGCCTGAAGCTGCGAGGGAGAAACGGCCCGCACGTCCAAGACGGGCATCGCTTCAAGGTCCGCCTTCTTCATGGCGACCCAGCCTCCTCTTGTGCTCGTGCGCCGAGCCAGGATGGTCAGCAGGCCGAGGCTGGAATTGAGCCACACGGCCAGAGCCTTTTCGTCCGGCACGTCTACGACCCGGACGGGCCACCACACGTTGGACAGCACCCTGGTTTCCGACCACATGGCAGTGACCCTCGTAGTCTCCAACCAAAGCCGCTCGGCGACAAGGAGCCGCCCCGCCTTTCGCCAGAGCTGGTCAGACGGCTTTAGGCGGCGCCCCCGGCGCGGAGCAGCAAGCGGGGCCAGGTACTTGTCCGGCTCCGCGCCCAGCCGCTTCCTATGCTCGGTGTCGTGATTCTCAACCATCGGATAGGCCGTAACGGCGTCGGTGCGCTCGAAGCCGTCCCAAACGTCACGCCTGTCGGGGCCTACCTCGCCGAGCTCGTCGAGCTGGCACAGCGGAACGGTTGCAGTCCCTTCCTCGCCGGGGATCCATATTTCGCCATCGTCCAGCAGCCTTAGCGCGCTGCGGACCACGTCTGCACGGGCGAACTGCACGCCGGACCACTTCTTGCCGGCGAGCGTCGATTCGGGAATCGAGATCACCTCGCCGACGTGGCGTCCGTCCACTTCCAGCAGCGCCGTGCCGGTATCCTCCAGATTCGCCGGCGCGGTCGCGGTGATTGCATGTGATATCCGGTGTGCGTCCAGCACGCCGTCGGGGTTCTGCCAGAGGTTGACGAAGGTCGTGCGGCGCTCCGCCGGGTTGTCGTCGTGGGGGCGGCGCGTGGCGATGAGCAGGGCCTCCGAGAGGTCCGTGCTGTCGGAGAAGTTCCAGCGCAGCGGGTCGTGGGACGCGACGACCATGTCGAGGGCGAAGTCGCGTTCGATGAGCGCGCGGGTCTGCTCCCAGGAGGGCCCCGTGCATACCGTGGCGGGCAGCACGAGCGCCAGCCGCCCCTCTCCGGGCCGCAGCTTGGGCGAGGCAGCCGCGACGAAGGCCGCGCCCAGTCCGGCGGTTGCTGAAGCCTGCATCGACTTCAGGCGGCGTGACAGCTCGTCCTGGAGCTTCCTTCTCTCCGGCTGGGGCACGCTGCCGAACAGGAGGTTGCCGCCTACGGACCGCGTGAAGGGCGGATTCATGATCGCCAGGTCGAGGTCCGGCAGCGTGGCAATCACCCCTTCCCGAGTACCCCGCGAGCCGCCACCGTACACCCTCCCGGCTTCCCGGATCCTCCGGGAGCTCACTCCCATCGACTCGGCAGACAGCGCGAACTGCACCGCCGCCTGGTCCTCACCCAGGAAGTCCAAAGAGCCCAGCGACACGCTGTCTCCATCCGCTCCCAGGGGCATCACGTATAGGTTCATGCGGTCGAACTGTATGTCCGGGTTGAGCATCGCGAGGGAGGTGGCCGCAAAGTGCACGGCGGAGAGTTGCACGTCATAGCCGTGCAGGGCCTGCTCGACCATCGCCTTGTGAAGCTCGGCGGCGTTGAGGCCTCCGGCCTGCTTGTGGAGGCGCTCCACCTCGGCAGCCACGGCCATCAGCAGCGTCCCTGTCCCGCAGGCCAGGTCGGCCACGTTGAGGGAGGCCGGGAATTCGTGGTCGCGCCAGTCGACACGCGGAGGCCAGTCATGGAACACCAGCCGGGAGAGTAGCGTGGCCGCAGGCACGGACGTGTAGTAGGCCCCCGAGAACTTGGCGTCTGTCAAGAGAGTGTGGAACAGGCGCCCCGACAGGTCGTGGCCCTCCAGCAAGCGCGTATCGTCCACCGCCTTGACCAGCGGCACGATGACCGGCTCCCGTATCTCAGGCGGCCCCAGCTCGAGCACGTCCAAGATGTCGATCGCGAGCTCGAACACGGGCACGTAGTCTATGTTGTCGCACACGTGAGTCCAGACGCCGCGCAGGCCAGCGACACCATCCTTGAACGCCTCCTGGACGGTCGGCGCCTCTCCGGTGGCTGTGGCGAGGCGGTCGTGGAAGGCCAGCGCGTTGAAGAGCACCAGACAACCGATACGCAGGGCGGCGGCGCGGTCCTTCTCCTGGTCGGATCTCGCGATGACCTCTGAGACGAGGCGCGATATCCGCGCGTGGCGGTTGAGGCGGTCCGCTGCCTGTTCCAGGGCGTACGCAACCACCCCGGCAGCTGCGGCCACACGGTCGACCCCCTCCAGCTCCAGCGGGAGGGTGCGTATGTGGTCGGCAAGCTCATCCACGGAGCCACTGAGGACCTGTATGTCCGGGTCGACCTCGCCTCGAGAGCCATGCAGCCACCATTGGTAGTCAGCGGCGCCCTGCAGGCCGGAGAGCGTGTTCTCCAGGAGCTTGATCCAGTCGGGGTAGAGAACGCCGAACACACCCAGCACCTCTGGGAAGTCCCTGAGCCGGCCGTCGAGTTGGTCTTCCAGCAGGCCCGCCGAACCCTCCCACTTGCATTCGAGCAGTATCCGATCGCCGCTTCTCAGGTCGATGATCACGTCGGGCGTACCCTTTCGGCTGCGACGCTCGGCCTTTGCCGAAAGACCATGGTCCCGCAGTAGCTGCGCCAGAAGGACGTTGGCGACTTCCTCGCGAACCGGCTCGCCCTGCCGGATCGGAGTCCTTAGCCTCTTTGTCAATGCTCTCCCTGTGTTACCGGCATCCAACGATTCGAGCTTGCTTCGGATAGTGGCGAACCACTTCGGAAAACCATGTACTCAGGAATCGGTGCGCTCATTCTGTGGCGAGTAGAGGGCGCTGGCGACCTCTTTGATTCGGGACAGGCTGGCCGAGGCGTAGTCGGTGGCCTCGTATCGCTGTATCTGCTGCTCCTTCAGCCCAATCCGCTCGGCCAGGTCCTTCTGGCTCAGCCCCTGGGAGATCCGCGCCTTGATCAGGACGGTCGGCAGCTCGTCTACGGCAGCGAGGCGATCTAGTCGGAACTTGCCCGCCTTCAAGGACTCGTACTCACGCAGCTCCTTCTGCAGGTCAGCGAGCTGGCTGCTCACCGCGTCCTCCTGGGCTTTGACGATGAGAGGGTGTGATCCCTTTACCTCGCCGCGGCCCTCCCTGATGGCGCGAAGGGTCTGCGAGAACCGGGCCGCCTGCGCCCTGGTGATCCTGTATTGACGTTCGTTGCTGATCATGTGAGACCTCCCGGGTCGATTGCGATGATCCCCTTTGGCCTACCCGTGTTCTTGTCCGCCTGGAAGAACTCAAGAAACGAGAACCCATCCGTGTCCGCGATGCTCGACGCGGGAAACAGCTCACCCATGTACTTGGCCTTCTGCGTGGCCCTGCCGGGATCGAACGTCAGGAGGACGGGATCCAGAGCAGTTGGATCGACTCCGGCCTCTTCCCAGCAGGCATCGTAGTCGTTGGGGAGGCCCTTGCTCGTAACGAAGCTCCCGTTGATATAGACGACCCTGCAGCCTGCGCTCGCCAGGTTCTCGAGTGCGGCCCTGAGCCCGCTCATGAGCCGTCGCCTCCAGGGATTGCCCCCGAACCTGTCGCTTAGCTCGTCCCAGCCGGACCAGTAGACCCCAGGTGGGAGGAGTCCGTCCGTGGTAAACGGAGGTACCATGACACAACGATACTATTGTGTTGGCGCTGTGTCAAGCGATTGTGCTAGTGGCTCCGGCTGGCTCAGAGATTGCGGCGGCGGGCCGGGGCGTGCGCCACCTACTCGTCGGAGGCGGCCCGGGAGGCCTCGCACTCCTGGCATCTGCACAGCTTCCGCAGGAGGTCGAAGGGGTAGATGCCCGTGAAGTGCGCGTCGCTCCACAGCATCTGCACGGCGTACTGTCCGACCATCAGGAAGTCCTCGGCCCTCAGGTCGGCGTCGATTGCTGCCGGGTCGAGGAGCCGGCGTCGGCTCCACTCTTCCACGCACTCGGCGCACCCGCAGTTCAGCCGCAGGTAGCGCGCCTCGAACTCGCTCAGGTGGCCGTCGGCCCACTCGACCACCACGTCCCCGTCTCGAATCTCTATCCGTGCAACTGCTGTATCCAATACCGCCCTCCCATCCACAGTCTACACCCTACGCCATAGGCGTATAATCACGGGAGTGCCGCTCCGACAACCAGTACACCGGCAGGGCTACACCGCTATAAGGCCGCCGCGCATCCAATCCCCAAGACATGTCACCTACGACTGCACAACGCCCTAAGCTCCTTGAATGCGCGGCAATGGTTGCCGTAGCAGCAGCCGTGGCTCTTATGGTTGCCGCCTGCGGCGCGGCAGTGCAGGGGGCATCGTCGGAAGAAGCACCGGGGCGGCACCTCTGGGCATCCGGGCTCGAACGGGTCCCTTGGGAAGTGCGCGTCGAGGAGTCTGACGGCCAGGTCGAGCCTCCTCAGATACTCATAAAGCGCACCCCCCAGGAGCTTGCCGATCTCCTTTCCGACTACCGGCTCTACGAGTACGAGTTCAGGAAGGCCATAGTCGAGCCTCGCTTCATAGCTGCGGAGCAGGCGAGCACGAAATTCACCAACCGCCAGGTCCTCGGCGTCTCGATCGACGGCGACCACCGCGCCTATGCCATCCACTTCATCGAGGCGCACGAGATCGTCAACGACACGGTCGGCGGCGTACCCGTCGCGGTGACCTATTGACCGCTGTGCGATACGGGCGTGGTCTACGCCCGCGAAGTCGAAGGGCAGGTACTCACGTTCGACGTGTCCGGGCTCCTCTACGACGGCATCCTCGTAATGCGCGACAGGGAGACAGGGTCGCTCTGGAGCCAGGTCCTCAGCACCGCCATCGACGGGCACTTCGACGGCATGGCGCTGGAGGCCATCCCGGCCGAGAGGATCTCGTGGAAGGCATGGATGGAGGAGCACCCCGACTCGCTCGTGCTGGGCTTCCCGCCGAAACGCGATGAGTGAATCGTGCATCTAATACCAAGTCACCGTGATGCCGCCGTATATGTGCGGCCAGGGAGTGGGTTCCCGCCCCGTATCGAGTACGGGGCAGGCTCTTCGCGGGAATGACGGCTTTACGGCGCGCTCAAAACGAAATGGTATAATCAGCATGAAACAATCACGCTTTCGACTCGACAGATCGACCGCCTGGCTGGGAGTCCTGCTCATCGCGGCCCTGCTTGCCACCGCTTGCGCGTCGGGTGATGAGGGCACCTCTCAGCCGTTTCCCTTAACGCCGACAGAGGCGCCCGAGCAGTCTGGCACCAGCAAGCTCGACACGGACGTTGCCCCGGCCGACCCGATGAAGGGCCCGGCACCCAAGGTCGCCGCCGCCTTCAGCAGGCCGGATGGGGAGCCAAAGGAGCGCGAGCTCGAGATCCTCGAGATCCTGCCCAAGGACGGCATACCCTCCATCGACAACCCTGAGTTCCTCGACGCGGTCGAGGCGTCGACGCAAATTGGCGCACAGGACCTCGTGATCGGCGTCTCGCTCAACGGCGAGCACAAGGCCTACTCGACGGCGTTCCTCAGCAGCCACGAGATCGTCAACGACACGGTCGGGGGGGTGCCCGTCGCCGTCACCTGGTGACCTCTCTGCTTCACGGGCATAGTGTATGCCCGCACGGTGAACGAAGAGGTGCTGACCTTCGGCGTGTCCGGCAAGCTGATCATGAACGCGCTGGTCATGTACGACCGGCAGACCGACTCGCTGTGGAGCCAGTTCCTGGGCGAGGCCGTGCAGGGGCCGTATGAAGGGACAAACCTCGAGCTGCTCCCCTCGCAGCTCACGCGATGGTCGTCCTGGAAGGAAGAGTACCCCGACACGCTGGCCCTGGACATCGGCGGCCCCGTGTTCGACCACTACATGGACTACTACGTCGGGCCCTCCGCGGGTATCCTCGGCCAGACCAACAGGGACGAGCGCCTCGTAGCCAAGGACCTCGTCATAGGCATAGTCGGCGCAGATTCGCAGAGAGCCTATGCCCACAAGCATCTCACGAAGGCGCGCGTCCTCAACGACACCTTTGAGGGCTCGGACATCGTGGTGACCATCGACCTGAACAGCGGGTCTACAGGCGTCTTCGACCGGCGTGTCGACGGCAAGCTCCTCACGTTCGTACAGGGCGCCGAGCCGGAGGAGATGTCCGACGTCGAGACCGGCTCGTCATGGAGCAAGCTGTCCGGCCTCGCGACGGGCGGCGACCTGCAGGGCAAGCGACTCGGGCCATTCCCCTCCTTCAACGCCTTCTGGTTCGGCTGGAGCGACTTCTTCCCCAACACCGAGCTGTACGACCCTTCCTGACCCGCCCGCGATTACGCACGTCAGGCGCTTTGCTGTAGACTATGCCTATCCGGCATACGAGCGTCTACCTGCGTGACTGAAGCCCAGCAACTTGGCAGCCGAAACAAAGCGATGGAGGAGCGTAACCGGCTGCGTCCAGAAGATCGGGCGGTCCACGACTGGTACCGGTTCGTTCTGTCATTCCCCCCTCACCTCGTACGGAAATACCTAGACGCGTTTGGCGCCCGTAGCCCCGATACCGTCCTCGATCCTTTCTGCGGGACTGGCACTACGTTGGTCGAGTGCAAGAAGCTCGGCATACCCAGCATCGGCATCGAGTCAAACCCTATGGCGTACTTCGCCAGCTTGGTAAAGGTCGACTGGTCAGTCGATACTCTTGCGCTCGCGAATAACGCCAACGATGTTGCGGCTGCAGTCGAGATGGACTTGAAGCACGATGGGTTAGACGACTGGAACGGCCTTCCTCTGTTTCAGACCAATGGGACATCCCGGCCACGCTTACGGACACTTCCCCCCGAGCAGTCGAGATTGCTGCTGAAAGACTCCATCAGTCCCGCGCCGCTGCACAGGACGCTCGTGCTCCTGGACGCAATCGACGCATCTGGCAGTCCCCAAATCCGACAATACGGGCGGCTGGCCCTTGCCAATGCTCTGGTGCACCGAATCAGCAACCTGAAGTTCGGCCCGGAAGTGGGGGTGGGCCATGTCAAGGACGATGCTCCTGTGCTGAACGCATGGCTCGACTGCATCCGCTCAATCATTCGAGACATCAGCCTAGTAAGAGACTGCGGCCACGCGCCTGTTCGAGTACTCAAAGCAGACTCTAGGGAATCCGACCTTATCCTGGAGCCGAATTCCGTCGACGCAGTCATAACATCGCCCCCGTATCCGAACGAGAAGGACTACACGAGAACAACCCGATTGGAATCGGTCGTCCTGGGTCTGATACGCAACAGGCACGAACTGCGGTCGCTCAAACAGGGCCTAGTGAGGTCCAACACCAGGGGTGTATACAAGTCCGACACCGACGATCGGGAGGTGTCGGAGCACGCAGAGATCCAGGACATTGCAAGGTCCATCGAACGCCGGCGCGTCGAGCTGGGCAAGACCTCCGGCTTCGAACGGCTGTATCCCCGCGTGACTCAACTATACTTCGGCGGGATGGCGAGACATCTGGCCTCGTTGCGGCCAGCACTCAAGCCAAAGGCCAAGCTGGCTTACGTGGTGGGAGACCAGGCATCCTACCTTAGGGTTATGATTCGCACGGGAAGTATACTCGCCGACCTCGCCCGATCGTTGGGCTATCACGTCACCGGCATAGACCTATTCCGCACGAGGCAATCGACCGTCACGGGCGAGCACCTGCGGGAAGAGGTCGTCTTGCTGGAATGGCCAGGCGGCTGACTACAGGAGGACCGGCAGATTTCTTCCCAGAACCGCTACTCGGCCATCATCGAAGCCATCTTCCAAGCGAAGCACCAGCGCGGGCAGCGTGAGGTGGACTTCGTGCGTGATGATATCGTCACCTTCGCGGCCCAGTTGGGCTTCGAGCTTCCCAAGAACCTGGGCGACGTAGTCTACACATTCCGATACAGGACACAGCTCCCACCGAGTATTCTTGGGAAAGCCCCGGATGGAGAAGCATGGATTATCCGCTCCACAGGCCGGGGCAAGTACCGCTTTGTACTGGTCGCTGACATACCACTCACACCGAACCCCAATCTCGCGGTCACAAAGGTGCCGGACGCGACACCCGGAATCATTGCCAAGTACGCGTTGAACGACGAGCAGGCCGTCTTGGCCCGCGTCCGTTACAATCGGCTGATCGACATCTTCCTGGGCATTACCTGCTACTCACTCCAGAATCACCTGCGGACGACCGTCACGGGTATGGGTCAAGTGGAAACCGACGAGATTTACGTCGGCGTAGACAAGAGCGGCTCTCAGTATGTGATCCCCGTTCAGGCCAAGGGCGGGAGCGACAGACTCAACAGGGTCCAGATCGAGCAGGACATCGCCGTTTGCGGCGAGAAAATGCCCTCCCTAGTCTGCCGGCCTGTTGGAACACAACACATGGAGGACGACCTGATCGCACTTCTCGAGTTCGAGCAGCAGGGAGACGAGATCAGGGTTGCTTCCGAGAAACACTACCGGCTCGTGCACCCGGATGACGTGACCGAGGAAGACTTGGCGGCGTATAGGCGGCGGTCGTCGGTCAGCCCGCCCTAGCCCTCGTGGTCCCAGATGCCGCGCGTGCCTGTGTCGACGCCGCCGTCCACCGCCAGCACCTGTCCTGTGACCCAGGACGACTCGTCCGACGCCAGGTAGAGCGCTGCGTACGCGATGTCCTCGGGGTGGCCCGTGCGGGCCAGCGATGCCGGCGCGTGTGACAGCGGTAGGTCGCCCATGGGTGCCCGGAACAGCCCCGCACCTATGACATTCACGCGGATGTTGTCGGCGTACAGCTCGCGGGCCAGGTTCCGCGCGAAGCCGATCACGCCGCCCTTCGCCGCGCCGTAGGCCGCATTGCCCTCCTGGCGCACGCTGAAGCTGGCCGCGACGGCAACGATCGACCCGCCTCCCTGCGCCTTCATCACCGGCAGGGAGCACTGGGCCGCGTTGTACAGGCTGTTCAGAGTGTTCGAGACCGCACCCGACCAGAAACCATCGTCCATTTCGCCGAAGCCACGCCCCGGCTCGAATGAGCCGCCCGCGGCGCAATAGACGATATCCAGGCGGCCGTGGGCGTCGGCTATCTCACTGACTATGCGCTCGGCCTCCACCCTGTTCGTCAGGTCTCCCGGCGCGGCGGTCGCGTTGCCGCCAGCTTCCCTGATACGCTGGGCCGTATCCTCCAGATCCTCGCGTCCTCGTGCCGTGATGACGACGTTCGCCCCCTCTTGCGCAAACAGGACGGCGGCGGCCCGGCCCATGCCAGTGCCTACTCCCGCCAGCCAGGCCGTCTTCCCCTTTAGCCTCATGTGTGTTTCCTCTCCTGGTGGACACGCGGAAGCACCCGTTCGCCAAGGAGCCTCATCATCCTCGAAACTACGCCCGTGTCCATCTGCCCAGTGTTGAGTTTCAGCATGACGTTCGGCACTCCGGCGCTCTGGAGCGCGACCAGCTGTTCGGCTACCTGGTCGGGTGTGCCCAGCATGTACGCCTTTTCGAACCTGTCCTCAAAGTCCGAGGGACTGGGCCCTTCGCCTCCTCCGACCAGCGGATTGAGCGTCCGCCGCGCACTTGTGGAATGCTCCTGCTCGCGCCGGTAGCCCTCTTCCGCGCGCTCTCTAGCCTCGGCATAGGTCGGGGCCACCCAAGCGCCCATCCATGTCCAAGTCTGGTCGACAGCCCCCGCCACCTCCTCGTCCGAGAAACCCGCCTCGGACATGGCCGCCCTGTAGATGGCCAGCCTGTCCACTATCTCTGAGTGGCCTAGCCCTCCCATCAGTATCGGCCTGCCCTGCGATGCCATCGCCCTGATGGACTCCTCGCTCAGGACGGCCCTTACCAGCGGCGGGTGTGGCTTCTGGTACGGCGTTGGGCGCATCTCCGGGATGACCGCCTTCCAGAATTTGCCCTCGTGGCGCAGGTCCCGGGCCGTCCACGCTTTCACCAGCAGCTCCTCAGACTCCTCGATCCGCTCTCTGCCCCGCTCCAGCGTCGTCCCGAAGCCCGCGTACTCGTAGTGGTTGAAGGCCGAGCCGCGGCCCGTCCCGACAATCAGCCTGCCGTGGCTCAGGTTGTCGAGCAGCGCAGTCTGCACAGCAACCCTTACGGGGTGATTCAGGGCCATCTCGACGACTGCGAGACCGATCTTGACCCTGGTCGTGCGGGCGGCTATCGCCGCTCCGAATACAATGGGGTCGGCATAGACGCTCTCGCCCACGAAGTGGTGCTCGGTCAGCCACACGGCGTCGAGGCCGACTTCCTCGGCCAGCACCGCTTCCGCGAGAGTCGAGTCGATTGTCGCGGAGTCGCCGTCGGGCCGCTGGCTGAGCGGCACCATGAATGTTCCGATTCTCATGCGTTCCTACTCACCGGGCGAAGTCGTAGACCCGCATTGGCACCTCCGCCTCCGCGTCCGCCTCGTCTTGAACCAACAGTCGCACCCTCTCCGCCGTCTCTCTGCTGAAAGACTGTTCGCCGCACCGTACGCAAACCTCCGCAGGAATGCTGCCAACCAGGACATACTGCCCTTCTATGCAGAATACCTCGTCCACAAGTTCCCCTCGGCTCTCATCCACACCACAGACAAGGCAGGTAATCATCTCATTTCCTCCGAGAGTAATCTGTCCATCTGGCCAAGCTAGGCTCGTACAAGGTTACAATCCTGACTAGCCGGGAATCGGCAAGAGAGACGTGAAGGTGCAAAGGTCTCCCAGACCGTGCGAACCCCAGTAGAAGGCAGCTTGGGGAGTACTTGTCATCAGGGTAGTGCTCAATGATGGCAGCGGCGCTCCCTGCCTCTCTGATCTCATCCTCGGAGACCCCTCTCTCCACGACACGCTTGAGGGCGTGACGGGTAAAGTCAAAGGCGCCAGCGCGCAGTTGCGCTCGGACCTGTGCGATCGACTTCACGTACGCCTCCGCGTTGCTGTCCCAGACTCAAGCCTACTCCACACTCTTACATTCTTCTATTCGTCCAGCCTGCCCAGTATAGTCTCCACCGGGCCGGTCAGCGCCGAGAACGCGACCTGGCCCGGGGCTATCACCACCCTCCCGCGGCGAGGCCCCTCCTCGGTGTCCACGAGGACCCAGTCCCCGACCTCCAGCTCCTGCTCTCCCGGACGGAAGAACCGCAGCGGCTGCATCTCGTTCAGCCTCACACCTACGACCCTGGATATGCGGCGCTCCTCCGTCACTGCTGCCTCACACGGGGAAGGTCCAGCATCATCACCTCCAGCGCCAGGCGCGAGTTGACGTTGCGGGCGATCAGCCGTCTCGTCCTGCGAATCGCCCGAATGGCGCCGGTAATCTGGTGGCGGGTGAGCATTTCCGCCACCGACTTCAGCGACTCCATCCTCGACAGGTTGGCCGCCAGCTGCGGAACGCCTTCCTTGACCAGCATCACGTCCCGCCACCAGCCCAGCCACACCTCGAGCTCGCGGCGCCCCGACTCCCTGTCTCTGTCCGTAGCCGAGCCGAGCTTTGCCGCGTGCTCGAACCGCGCCTCCAGGCTACCCAGCACCACCTCTTCGACCACGTCGACCTTCTCCTCCACCGCCTCCAGGAGCTCGGGCTCCCCTGCCGCGCGAATCGCCCAGCCGGGCCTGCCGCCCGACAGCCGCGCCGTTCGCTCCGCGATGTCCTCGTCCATCCCCAGGCGCTCGACGAGATGCGCGGCAATAACTTCGGAGGGCACCGGCTTGAGATCGACCAGCTGGCACCGGGACACGACTGTGGGCAACAGGGCCTCCGGCTTTGGAGTGAGCAGCAGCAGATACACCCCCCGCGGCGGCTCCTCCAACGTCTTCAGCAGGCTGTTGGCCGCCTCCTCGCTCATGAGCTCCGCCCTGTCGAAGACTATGACCCGGCAGGCGCCTTCGAACGGCGCAAGGGCCGCCTCGTGCTGGACCTCCCTCACCTGGTCCACCCCTATCAGCGTACGGCTCCGGCCTCCCGCAGCCATCTGGAGGCCCACTACGTGCACGTCCGTGTGCAGTCCCCGGCGCGTACGCGAGCAGCCCGCGCACTCCCCGCACGGCTTCTCGTCGCCGGTGCAGTTCAGGGCGGACGCCAGGTCGACGGCCAACGCCATCTTACCGACCTGCTCCGGTCCAGCGATCAGATTGGCGTGCGGCAGCCGGTCCCCGGCCAGCGCACGGCGGACCGCGCCCGTGGCCTTCTCGTTGCCGATCGTCTGCCAGCCCATGCCCTGTGGCCCCGTGGCGTGGAGCAGCCTACTCGACCACGTCGAGGGCCATCATGTCGTCGTACGTCTCGCGCCGCCTGATCAGCCGCGCCTGGCCGTCCTTCACCAGCACGACCGCCGGGCGCGGATTCAGGTTGTAGTTGCTCGCCATGGAAGGCGCGTAGGCGCCCGACGCTGGGATAGCCACCAGGTCGCCCGTCTCCAGCCGCGGCATCGAGATGTCCCGCACAAGCACGTCGCCCGACTCGCAGTACTTGCCCGCCAGCGTGACCTCCTCCACCGGTTCGGCATACATGCGGTTCGCGATCACCGCCTCGTACCGCGAGTCGTAGAGGGCGGGGCGTATGTTGTCGCCCATGCCGCCGTCCAGGGACACGTACTTGCGGACCGTCGGGATGTCCTTGATCCCGCCGACCCTGTACAGCGCCACGCCCGCCCGGCCCACAATCGAACGGCCGGGCTCGACCGTGAGCAAGGGCTCGCCGAACCCCAGATCGGCGGCGCGCACCTTCAGGGCCGTCGTGATCACCTCGGCGTACGAGGAGATCGGCGGCGGACCCTGCTCCCGAACGTAGCCGATGGCGAACCCGCCGCCCGGGCTGAACTCGCTCAGCTCCAACCCCTCGTCCTTGAACGGCGCGAGGAAAGTCAACACCGTGTCCACCGCTATCGAGTAGGGCTCCAGCTCGAAGATCGGCGAACCCAGGTGGAAGTGGATGCCCACGAGGTTCAGGTGCGGCGCAGCCAGCGCCTGCCTGATGGCCGCCTCCGCGTCGCCCGTCTCGACCGAAAAGCCGAACTTGCTGTCCAGGATGCCCGTCGTCGTCTTCGCATGCGTGTGGGGGTCGATGCCGGGCGAGAGCCGCAGCATGACGTCCTGCGTCGTGCCGCGCGCCTCCACTATACCGTCGAGCAGGCCCAGCTCGTAGAAGCTGTCGACGACCACCCGGCCGATCCCGGCGTCCACGGCCATCTCCAGCTCCTCCCGGCTCTTGTTGTTGCCGTGGAAGTAGACGTCCGACATGGGAACGCCGGCCGCCGCCGCGACCGCCAGCTCGCCGCCCGACACCACGTCCAGCCCCAGACCCTCCTCCTGTACCAGCCGGGCCAGCGCAGGGTTGACGTACGCCTTGGACGCATACAGCACCTTCGAATTCGCGTACCGCGAGGTGAACTCGTTCACGAACTCCCGGCACATGCCCCGCAGCGTGGCCTCGTCGAACACATACAGCGGCGTCCCGAACTCCCCCACCAGGGCCTCCACGTCGCAGCCTCCAAGCGACAGGTGGCCGACCTCCGTTACGGCGGCGGTCATAGGAAATAGCTCGGCGTTCGGGAAGGACATCGGGGGTCTCCTGGCGGTCAATCGTGACTGTCATTCTATCATCCCGCCCAAAGCAAAGGCCCACCCTCCATTTTCGTACCCATGCAGAGGATTGAGCCCACGTGCTGCACTGACTCGGATGCGCGTAACTGTTCAGTCTCCATGAGCCTGAGAGGTCCTCCGCGAATGTCATTCCGAACGAAGCGCCAACGGAGTGAGGAATCTACGCCTGTCATCGGGGGATGGCCCTGTGTGCAAAGGACTGTAGATTCTTCGTCGCTGTGCTCCTCAGAATGACAACAAGGAGGGGCGGCTCATATGTCTCATCGACTCTTAACGGTTTCGGATGCGCACAGGCGATTGACCGTTGTGCTATAATACCCAGGACTCCGATACTCGATGCGAATGTCGTCCCCGCTTCCTGCGCTTGCACCAACTTGTTGTAGAACGCATGCGACGCTTGACACCGGTGAGGAGAATCTTCAACAAGGAGGAGCACGCATGAACATTTATGTGGGCAATCTTCCGTTCTCGATGACCGAGGACGAACTCGAGGGCTCTTTCGCGGCCCATGGTGAAGTGCAGTCTGCACGGATAATCACCGACAGGTATACCGGACAGTCGCGGGGCTTCGGCTTCGTCGAGATGTCGGATAACAACGCCGCGGAAACTGCAATCCAGGCCCTCAACGGCCGGGAAATGCAGGGCCGCCCCCTGACTGTCAACGAGGCACGGCCTCGCGAAGACAGGGGACGCGGCGGTGGTGGCGGTGGTGGCGGTGGTGGCGGCGGTGGCGGCGGTGGCGGCGGCGGACGCTGGTAAGCTAACGACAGCCTGACTCGGCCCGGCCGCCAGGTGGAAGCGGCATTACGGCGGCGCGGGCCGCAGGCCAGACAGCAAGAGAAGGGCGGGCGCACTAGTGCGCCCGCCCTTCTCTATTTCATGGATTTGGAGCGGGTGATGGGATTCGAACCCACGACATTCTGCTTGGGAAGCAGACACTCTACCCCTGAGTTACACCCGCCCGTAAGCCAACTCCATCATATCAGGGCGGCCGCGCCCTCTCAACTCCCAGCCAGCTCCTTCAGAGCCTTTCCATTGTTGAGATAGGGTCGTACCTTGCCGTTCGGCCTGAGCTTGTCGAAGGCCCCAATTGTGGTTCGACAAGCTCACCACGAACGGACTTTGGAAAGGCCCTGCAGCTCCTTGTGTAGGGGCGCCCCTTGTGGGCGCCTGGCTCGGCCGGGCAACCACAAGGGATTGCCCCTACAAGGCGGCGCCTGCTAAGAGCCTATCCGATAACCTTATATTGCCTTGGTCATTGTATGATGCTTCGATTAGACTTTCTCCAGTTCTATAGGGAGGAAGGACATGTCGGAGACAGGAAAACGTGCTGCGGGAGACGATATGCGCATGTCCGATGCGTTTTGGGAAAGAATCGAGCCTTTGTTGCCCCAGGAGAAGACGGGCCCGAAGGGGGGAAGACCCTGGAAGTCCGCCCGCGATTGTATGGACGGGATACTCTACGTGCTGCGCACCGGCTGCCAATGGAAGTCCATGCCTCGAACGTACGGAGCGCCGAGCACCGTGCATGACCGGTATCAGCGTTGGGTGAAGGACGGAGTCTTCGAGAGACTGTGGAAACAGGGGTTGGCCGAATACGACGAGTTATACGGCATACACTGGGAGTGGCAGGCAATGGATGGAGCCATGACGAAGGCTCCGCTCGGGGGGTGAGGGTACTGGCCCAAACCCTACGGACAGAGGCAAGACGGGCACAAAACGCAGCCTGCTGACCGATGGCAACGGCATTCCCATAGGAATAAGCGTGGACGGCGCCAATCGCCACGATATGAAACTGGTTGAGCCAACACTCGAAGCCATCGTGGGAGACCGCCCAGCCCCACAACCCGAACAGCCTCAGGGGCTGTGTCTGGACAGAGGTTATGACTATCCTGAGGTCGAGAAGCTGGTGGCCAGCTACGGATACACAGCGCATATACGTAGGCGAGGCGAGGAGCGTAAAGATAAGCAGACCATTCCGGGATACCGCGCCCGCCGCTGGGTGGTGGAGCGTAGTCACAGTTGGTTGAACCGGTTCAGAAGGTTGCTGATCCGTTGGGAAAAGCGCATGGACAACTACCTGGCTATGCTTCATCTCGCCTGCGCTCAGATAACATATCGTGCCGCCGGAGTTATCGGATAGGCTCTAAATTGAAACAGCCTCCAGCTCTTGCCTGACGATCTTCGTGCCCTTCACCATCGCCTCCAGCTTCAGGTACGTGATCCACCTGGGGAGCTGGAAGAAGCCGCAGTCCGGGCTCACGTACAGCTTCTCGGGCTCGACGACCCGCAGCATCTCCCGGATGCGCTCGGCCACGTCCTCCGGCTGCTCGACGTAGAACGACTTCACGTCGACCACACCTGCACCGAGCTCTCTCTCGTCACCGACCTCGCCCCACAGCCCGCTCTCCTTCATCTCCCTGTTGGCGAACTCGAACACCAGCTGGTCCGACCGGGTGTCCAGCAGGGCCGGGAACATCCAATCGTAGTTACGCTTCCCCCTGGGACGGCTGCTCAGGTTACCGAAGCAGACGTGCAGGGCCAGCTTCGCCTCCACTCCGTCCACCGCGGCGTTGTACAGCCTGACCCACTCGTCCAGCTCGCCGGGTATGATGGCGAACGACGGCTCGTCGATCTGGATGTAGTCGGCCCCGGCCTCGGCCAGCGCCCGCAGCTCCCGGTTGATGACCCCGGCGAGCTCCCACGCCAGGTCGAGACGGCTCGAATAGCCCTCCGCGGGGCGGACGTGCATCGTGAGCGTCAGCGGGCCGGGGCAGGTGAGCTTGAGGGGCCTGTCCGTCCGCCGCCTCGTGAACTCGTACTCTTCCACGATGCCCAAGCCCTCGGGCACTGTGACCTTGCCCGCTGTGTGGTACCGCTGGGGACTGTCGTAGCCGTAAAGGCCCACCTTGCGCAGCGGAGGGTCCGCCACGATGTTCGACATGCGGTCGTAGAAGCTCTGGACGAAGTACCACCGCCGCATCTCCCCGTCCGTAATGATGTCGACTCCAGCGCGCTCCTGGTCCAGGATCGCAACCATCACCGCGTCGTCAAACGCCTCCCTGCTGTCGGTGGAGCCGTAGTTCCCCTTCTCCATCTCGTCCAGCGCGGTCCACAGCCAGCTCGGGTACGCGTGGCTGCCGATAACCGTGGTCGGGAGAATCGATGGCGCGGTCTTGGTCATTGCAAGACTCCGTGAATGGGCTAGGGGGCGCCCGGATTATACCACCGCACCGGCGCGGCGCCCCCGCGGGGGTGCCTCGCGTCCTCGGCTACGGCGCGCCGGGCAGCGACTCGCACGCAACCCCGTTGCCGTCTCCGTCCAGCCTGTGCCTATCCGTCTCCGGTCCGCCCGCAGCCTCGTAGAACGCCTGCGCCTCGGCCCACGTGTCGAAGTCCGAGCAGTTGCGGTCCGGGCCGTCCGGATCGTACACAGTGTTCGTCGAGCCCGGTGCCGGTGTGGGCGCTTTCGATTCGGGCGTCGGCGTGGCCGTAGCAGACTTGGGCGCGCCGGGGAGCGACTCGCACGCAATGCCGTCGCCGTCGTGGTCCAGCCTGTGCCTGTCCGACTCGGGTCCACCCTCGGCCTCGTAGAACGCCTGCGCCTCCGCCCACGTGTCGAAGTCCGAGCAGTTGCGGTCCGGACTGGCCGGGGCAGGCGTCGGTATCGCTGTCGGAGTGACCGTAGGCGTATCTGGCGTAGGTGTTTGTGTTGCAGTCGGGGTAACCGTAGGCGCATCAGGCGTAGGTGTTTGTGTCGCTGTCGGAGTGACCGTAGGCGTATCTGGCGTAGGTGTTTGTGTTGCAGTCGGGGTAACCGTAGGCGCATCAGGCGTAGGTGTTTGTGTTGCAGTCGGGGTAACCGTAGGCGCATCAGGCGTAGGTGTTTGTGTTGCAGTCGGGGTAACCGTAGGCGCATCAGGCGTAGGTGTTTGTGTTGCAGTCGGAGTGAGTGTGGGCGTGCCAGACGCAGGTGCAGGTGTATGTGTGGCCGTCGGAGTGAGTGTGGGCGTGCCAGACGCAAGTGCAGGTGTGGCTGTCGGAGCGACGGCAGACGCGTCAGGGGTAGATGTTGGTGCTGCCGTCGGGGTGAACGTAGTCGTAGCCGTCGGCGTGGCCGTTGCCGGCACAGAAGTCGCCGTAGGTCTGGGCCTGGGTGTGGCTGTTGCGCGAGGAGCAGAAGTGGATCTGGGCCTGGGTGTGGGCGCCGCTGGGGTCGGAGTGGACGAGCTCTGGCTGGGCGCGCCCGGCAAGGACTCGCAGGCAACCCCATTGCGGTCTCTGTCCAGCCTGTGCCGGTCCGCGCCAGGTCCACCAGCCGCCTCGTAGAACGCCTGCGCCTCGGCCCACGTGTCGAAGTCCGAGCAGTTGCGGTCCGGCCCGGCCGGATCGTACTTCGTGTCGACTGTGCCCGGCGTCGGTGTGGGTGTGGCCGTCGGTTCGGGCGTCGGCGTAGGCGTCGGAGTCGCAGGCTCCGGCGTCCATGTGGCCGTAGGTGTTGGCATAGGGGTGGCCGGTCTGGGCGTCGGTGTCGGACTCGCCGGTCCGGGCATGGTCACAGGCGCCAATGTCGGCGTCGGGGTGGGGGGCGGCGTCGGCGTGGCTGGCTCCGGCGTCCATGTGGCCGTGGGCGACGGCGTGGGTGTCAGTGTAGCTGTGGGCGTCGGAGTCGGCGATTCGGGCGTTGGTGTCGGACTCGCCGGTTCGGACGTAGGCACTGGCGTCAATGTCGGTGTCGGTGCAGCCGTCGGAGTGGCCGGTCCTGGCGCGCCGGGCAGCGACCCGCACGCAACGCCGTCCCCATCGCTGTCCAGTCTGTGCCGGTCGGTCTCCGGCCCGCCTGCAGCAGTGTAGAACGCCTGCGCGTCAGCCCATGTATCGAAGTCTCCGCAGTCGCGGTCCGGCCCGGCCGGGTCGTACTTCACATCGAAAGGGGCAGGCTCCGGAGTGGCTGTAGGCGTGGTAGGCTCGGGGACCGGTGTCGGTGGTACTGTTCCTGGCGCCGGCGTTGCAGTTCCGGGCGTGGATGTATCGGCATTCAGGACCTGCAGGTGTACTCTGGGCTCGCAGCCAGCCAGCATCTCCCGCAGCGCGGCCGCCTCCGCCACGGTCGCGGTCAGGCCCCATTCTCTCTTGATGGCTGCCCAGTCCATCGCGTACCGGCACCAGTAAGTCCGGTCGGGCGGCCGCCACTCGTCGGGCCCCTTGCGGCCCTTCGAGCGGTTGGCCGAGGCGGTGGTGGCGATCAGGTGGCCCGGATAGGACAGGCTGTTGGCGTACAGCTCCTTGCGTTCGGCGCTCCATTCGTGGGCTCCAGACAGGTGAGCGTTCGCAAGCGGGACCATGTGGTCGACGTCCAGCTTCCCGGGGTCCTCCGCCACCTCGCCCGTATAGGGGCCCGTCCATCTGCCGGTCGCCACCCTGCACGACTTGTCGTCCGTGAAAGCCACCGGCACGGAAGACTCCGCGACCAGAACCTCCTGACGGGTGTCCTGGCAGTCGCCGTCCACATCTGTCCAGTGGTCCCAATCGCCCCTGTCGTACACCGGCAGCCCGGAGGGCCGGTCGGCGACGACCACGCTCATGACGACCGCCAGGGGCTGCCCAGATGTTGAAGTGGCCGTGGCGGCCGACGTTGGTTGCGGCGAGGTCGACGTTGCGCTGGACGGCAGCCTCCCTGATGACGCCGGCCCTTGTTCGGGACCGCCGCAACCCGCAAGTAACACCGCGATGGCCGCCGCCGCGATGAGGAGTCGTCGGACTTGTGTCTCTCTAGTGCTAGGCCAGGCTGGCTTTTCCGCTATTGGCACGAGTGCGTCGTCCATACCCCCAGTTTGGGGTGAGAATCAATGATCGATTGTTGGGGGATGTGTCCATTCCCAGGGAGTCTGGATTCTGTCGTTCGCATGCCCTAGCTTGGACATGCTGGAATGAAGGTATGTGCACGGCACACATGGTATCAACTTCATACGAGGCGTGCTTGCACCTATGCTGACGCAATGACGGGACCGCTGATCCCTGATCGGCTCCCGGGACTTGGCGGCAAATCCAAGCTCTCCTGATGGAGACCATTTGTGCTATTATGGTAGCTAGATTGGCGCTTCGCGCGGGGTAAGCACGAGAAGAAACGGTTAATGGTTCAGAGGGCAAGGCTGCGACAGAGCCAGATATTGAGAGGCGTAGTGCTCGTTCTGGGGGCGCTGGCCTTACTCGTCTGCGTTGCTCTGACCTTGGACGTCATGCTGACCAAGGTGGGCAGGGCCAAGGACATAGCCTCGATAATTCAGTCGTTTGCCACGGCCCTGGCAATCGTGACTGGCGGTATCTACGCTCTCTACAAGTTCCAGGTATTCAGGACCCTCGAACCGCATCTGACCATAGACCACAGGATTTCCCACAGACGCCTCAGCGACAGCTACGTTCATATCGCCTTGACCGCTATACTGCACAATAGCTCGAGAGTCCACGTGGAGCTCCGGGAGGGCCTTTTCCGTCTCCAGGGAGTATCTCCGGCTACGGATGGCGAGATAGAGCTACTCTATTCAAGGGTTTTCGTAGACAAGGACTTCTACAACATTCAATGGCCGACCCTGGATGAAGTCGGGCGCAACTGGAACGAAGGCGAACTGGTGGTAGAGCCGGGAGAGTCACACCCCGAGACTATTGAGTTCATAGTCTCAGCGTCCGATTACGAGTCGGTTCTCATATACACCTACTTCTACAACCCCGCACACAGCCCCGGATCTGCCCAAGGTTGGACGGCAACAACCATACATGATATCGTGGCTTGAGGTTGATCACACGACGTATGCGAGGAGGTCACATGCCACCCCAGGACAGGATCAATAGAGACATGGTTGTCATCGAGGGCACAGCCCCCAGGGTGGCGCCTCCCCGGCCACGGGGGCTGCGCAAGCCGCCCGGGAAGCAGTCAATCCACCCCTCTCAGGAGTCTCCTCAGCCCCAGCGCTCCTGAGTACCGTCCGCCAAGCAGGCCATGTCCGCAAGGCAGTCGCCGGTATCGCTCCGGCATTCCTGACAGCAGAAGAACCTCGCTCGCCATCCCCTTTACTCGTCGCCGGGCCGCCGCCTAAGGAGTTGGTACGATGATCGACGCAGAGACGGCAGTCACCCACCTGGCGACGGGGCAGCTCAAGGCCGGGATGGAGCACGTACTGAGGTCTCCAGCGGACTCCGGGCCCCTGGTAAGGATCGTTCGGCGGCCTGACGTGGAACGGCGTGAAGTCGTCGCAGAAGGTGATCTGGACGCAGACCTTGGTCTCGCCGGGGACAATTGGAAGGCCCGTGGCAGCGTCAGCACTCCCGACGGCAGTGCGAATCCGGTCGCCCAGATCACCGTGATGAACTCACGCTTTCTCTCGCTCATCGCACAGTCGGAGGAGAGGTGGCAGCTGGCCGGCGATCAGCTGATAGTGGACCTGGACCTGAGCGTCGAGAATCTGCCGCCGGGAACACGGCTGTCCATTGGATTAGCGGTGATCGAAATCTCCGAGAAGCCGCACACCGGCTGCGCCAAGTTCGCCGCACGATTCGGACAGGACGCGCTTCGGTACGTGAGCACTCCCAGTGGGCGAGAGCAGCGGCTCCGGGGCGTCAACACCAGGATCGTACAGTCGGGCACGATCAGAGTCGGAGACGTAGCAACAAAGCTGCCAACGTAGACTGCTCTCGGACCGGTGCGACCAAGTCTCCCTATGGCTAGAGCATCCTCGGCTGCATGGTGCGCGGCTTGAAGATTGGGAAAGCTACCATGGATGCGTACTTCAGGAGCCTGCTGTCGTAGGTGTGAAACCCCTCTACCTGTTGCCCCACATCGTAGAGCCACTGAGCAGTCGCCAGATGAATCGCATCCAAAGGACGTAGGCTCCACCCTGCCTCGACAGCACCGCGCATAAGACTCCGTGCGACCCTCCCAATTCCATCGTGGTATTCAACGGATACGACCACTTCCGGGTCAGCCCATAGGCTGTCGATCCGCTGCTCCACTTGGGGGTCCAGAGCCTCTTGTTGTTGTTCTGATGCGGAGAAGGCTACTTCTACATGCGCAAGGGTCGAAGTGAACAACTTGATTACGCCGCCAGCACTCTCGTCAAGTAGCATGTCCAAGATAGGCATTCGGTCTGGGTACCCGTTCACGTATGACAGGAAGACGCAGGAATCCCAGTAGACAATTCGTCCGGATTCAAGCATCGCGCTGTCGGGATACAACCTGCTCGGGCAACTCGTGCCCCGGTTTCCAGGGCACTGCACCCCTGGCACTTCGGTAGGAGCCCGGATCGGCGTCCTCGAAGATCTCTACGTCCAGGATTTGCCTTACTGCAATCGGCCTGCCCGTCTTCGCCTCCCTCGACACGTTGCCGCTGACCCTCGCCCGCCTGCCCCAAGCCTCCCGCATGAGCTCTTCCTGTCCCGACGCCAAGTAGCACCCGACCGCCTTGTCGTGCACTGCATCATAGAGATTGAACCTCAGTCCAGCCCTGCTACTCAGGGTCTGTACTCTGCCCGTGACTGCACCGATGGCGACCGCGGGGGTGGGTTGGCTGGGAGACCCTTCGTTGCAGTGGATGGTGTAGTCGCTATCCGGCGTTTCGAACCGCACGTACTCCACCGATGCGGCGAGCTTCCTGATACCGGCGGCAGTCTTCTTCAGGCTTCCGTTGTGCAGAGCCGTCTCTTCATTTCGTGACAACGCCGCTCCGAAATACTCGTACCCCTCCACGATCCGCTCTATGGCGGCGAGGTCAGCAGCTTCGCCGCGAAGCGTCGCGGAGGCACTACCGGGTTGCAGATCCTCTACGACCCACACGACGCCTGCTCCCCTGGGAGTCAAGCCGGTAATGAGTCGATGGAATAGGGCAATGCCCTGTTGCAGCTGCTCGATCTCGACTCGCCCGCCAAGTTCGAATGTCACCGTGGTCTTGGCCATTCGTCCCTCCTGAGCTTGACGGACTTGCAAGTATGCCCTGAAAACGCCATACACTCTACCATGCCCGGCACCCCCTCGGCTCCGTCGTGTGCGGTCCGGGGATTGAAATCGCATCCTGCGGGTCATGCCCTATGGTAGTATAGCTATGTTGCCTTGGCGCGGCCTGCGGCCCGGTCTGGCGGTCAGGAGGTGGGCTGATGGACATGTTCAAGAGGGTTGTCGCGGTCTTTCTCGTCGGCATCTCCATGTTGACGGCGGCGCACTTCATACTGTCCTCGTTCTACCCAGACTCCCTGGACGCCGGCCAGCTGTGGGACATCCTGAACCCGTTGATGGCCGTGGCAATGGTCGCCGTGCTGGTGGTTCACTGGCTCCGCAAGCACAGGCTGGACTCTGCCGGTCAGGACGGCGCGATTACGCGCGAGTACCTGGAGGCCAACCTGTCGTTCCATACGGCCGCCTTGCTGACCGTCTGGTTCTTCTGGAACTGGTTCGACGCCATCATGACCGGCGGTGAGCAGCAGGGGCAGACGCACCGGATCATCTGGGCGCTCTTCGATCCGCTGTTCATCGTCCTGGCGGGAGTCACCGGCTGCTACGTCTGGCGCACTACTTCCCGCCAATGAGTGGCGGCGAGGGCTAGGCCGCGATGCGGATCCGCCGGGAGCTGGCAGGGCTCGGGCTGGAAGGCGGGACGGCCGTCACCATCGGCGTCTTTGACGGCGTCCACCTCGGCCACCAGAGCCTCGTGTCGCGGCTGAAGGAGGTCGCGGAGCGCCGCGGGCTCTCGTCCGTCGTCCTGACATTCCGCAACCACCCTGCGTCGGTCCTCAGGTCCGACTTCGAGCCCCGCTACCTGACCGTACCCAACGAGCGCGTCCGGCTGCTCCAGAAGACGGGCGTCGACCTGGTCGTGCAGGCGACCTTCGACGCCGCGCTTTCGCAGCTCGGCGCCAGGGCATTCGCGGGGCTGCTCCAGGACACGATGGGCATGAGAGTTCTCGTGGCGGGCCCGGACTTTGCCATGGGCCGCAACCGGGAGGGCAGCATAGCCGTCCTGAGGGAAATCGGTGAGGACATGGACTTCGAGGTAGAGGTTGTGGAGCCCCTGCTCGGGCCGGGAGGCGAGGCCGTTCGCAGCACAGCCGTGAGGTCCGCCGTATCGTCCGGCGAAATGGAGCGGGCGGCGGCCATGCTGGGACGCAGCTACACGATCACGGGCACGGTAGTGCAAGGGCACGGGCGGGGAGGGCCGCTTGGCTTCCCGACGGCCAACCTACAGACGCCAGCGGAGAGCCTGGCGCCCCGCGATGGCATCTACGCGTGCTGGGTCAAGATCGAAGGCTCGCGGTACATGTCCGCCTCCAGCATAGGCGAGCGTCCCACGTTTCCGGGCGCCGGCCGCTCCATCGAGGCGTTCGTGATGGACTTCGACGGCGACCTCTATGGCAGGGAGCTGCGCCTGGAGCTCGTCCGACGGCTGCGCGACGAGGAGAAGTTCGACAGCATCGAGCAGCTCCGCCTGCAGGTCGACAGGGACGTGTCTGAGACTAGACGGCTGCTGCAGGCGAGCGCAGCGGCACTGCATTCATGAGTCACGGCAGGGAGCGGTGAATATGGAACCCGAACTGAGGCATCGCCTGCTTGACCGGGGGGTCGCCGAGATAATAGTCGAGTCGGAGCTGGTCGAGCTGCTGGACCAGGGCGAGCCGCTGAGGTTGAAGATGGGGTTCGATCCCAGCTCGCCCGACCTCCACCTGGGCCACGCCGTCGGACTGCGCAAGCTCAGGCAGCTCCAGGATCTGGGCCACAAGGTCGTTGTCATCGTGGGTGACTGGACCGCCCAGATCGGCGACCCCAGCGGCAAGTCGGCGACCCGGCCAATGCTGACCGCCGAGCAGGTGCTGAGCAACGCCGAGACATACCTGGCCCAGTTCTTCAAGATCGTGGACAGGGACCGGACTGAGACGCGGTTCCAGAGCGACTGGTTCGGCCCGTTCGGGCTGGATGACGTCATCAGGCTCACCAGCCGCTTCACCGTCGCGCAGTTCCTGGCGCGGGACGACTTCGCCAAGCGCTTCAGGGAGAACCAGCCCATCGCCATCACCGAGCTCCTGTACCCGCTCATGCAGGCCTACGACTCCATAGCCGTGGAGTCCGACATCGAGTTTGGAGGCACGGACCAGAAGTTCAACCTCCTCGTGGGGCGCGACCTACAGCGGATGATGGGTCAGCGTCCCCAGCAGTGCCTCCTGGTCCCGATACTGGTGGGCACCGACGGCGTCCGGCGCATGGGCAAGAGCCTCGGCAATTACATCGGGCTGGACGAGCCTCCAAACGACATGTACGGCAAGGTGATGTCCCTGCCCGACGTGAGCGCCGAAATGCGCGAGATGGAGGACGTCGGTGGAGAGAAGGTGAGATACACGGTGGTCGACTACTTCGATTACCTGACCGACGTCTCTTCCGAAGAGCTGAAGGAGATGCGGCGGGGCATGGACACGGGCACCGTGAACCCGATGGAGCTGAAGAAGCGGCTGGCGCGCGAGATCGTCGCCCCGCTGCACGGCCAGGAAGCCTCAAGGGCAGCGGAGGCCCACTTCGAGCGGACCGTCCAGCGGCGTGAGCTTCCCGGAGATGTCCCTGAGTACACGCTCCCCACGGACCTCGGCCAGGAACGGCTGAGCGACATCATCCTTAGCGCCAGCCTGGCGTCCAGCTCCACCGAGGCGCGTCGGCTCATCGACCAGGGAGCCGTCCGTGTCAACGACGAGCGTATGGACCGCAACGGCCCCGCGTCGTCCCTGAATTCGGGCGACATTATCCGGGTCGGCAGGCGGCGAGTGGTGAGACTGAAATGAGATCGCATGGAGGAGTGAGTTGAACCTGAGAATACCTGGGCCCATCCCCGTGCCCGGCGACGTGCTGGAGGCGATGTCCGGCCAGATGATCAACCATCGCGGCCCGCAGTTCCGCGAGCTGCTATACCGCGTCAGCGACGGTGTCCGCGGCGTGTTCGAGACCGACGGCGACGTGTACATAATGACGGCCTCGGGCACGGGCGCAATGGAGGCGGCGGTCGTGAACACGCTGTCTCCCGGCGACAGGGTGCTGAACCTGTCCATCGGCTTCTTCGGCGAACGCTTCGGAGAGATCGCCCGCATCTACGGCGCCCAGGTCACGAACCTGGCCTTTCCGTGGGGCCGCGCGGTCGACGTCGACGACCTGCGCAAGGCCTTGCATGCCGACCCCGGCATCCGGGCCGTCCTGGTCACGCACAACGAGACGTCGACCGGCGTCGCCAACGACCTGGAGTCGATAGCCGCCGTTGCGAAGGATGAGTTCGACAAGCTCCTCCTCGTGGACGGGATCAGCAGTGTCTGCTCGGTGCCTCTGAAGACCGACGCGTGGGGCTGCGACGTGGTGGCTACGGCCTCGCAGAAGGGCTGGATGCTGCCCCCGGGCCTGGCCTTCCTCAGCTTCAGCCCCAGCGCCTGGGAGGCGTACGAGAGGTCGACGATGCCCAAGTACTACCTCGACGTCGGACAGTACCGGAAGTACTACGAGAAGGGCCAGCCCCCGTACACACCTGGCCTGTCGGCCTTCTTCGCGCTTGACACGGCGCTGGCGAGGATCGCCGAGGAGGGCCTGGGCACCCTGTTCGAGCGGCACAAGACCATCGCGCAGTTGACCCGTGACGGTGTGAAGGGCCTGGGCCTGGAGCTGTTCCCCGACGAGTCCGTCACGTCCGACACGGTCACCGCCGTGAAGGTCCCCGAGGGCGTATCGGGCCCGGAGCTGCTCGCCGTACTCCGCGAGGAGCACGACATCGTGCTAGGCGGAGGTCAGGGCCCGGTGGAGGGCAGGATACTCCGCATCGGCCACATGGGCCGCGTCGAGCCGTCCGAGATACAGGACGTCATCGACGCGCTGGCAGCCGTGCTGCCGAGGCTGACTCCCCGCGTGTAGCGCCCGGCCACCTACTCGGCGGCGGGAGCGGGGTTGCCCACGAATGTCGGCGGGGGACGCCTCACGAGGACGGGGGGCTTGCCGAGTATCTTCTCGAGGTCCGGCGCGTCCGCCGTCTCGTGCTCCATGAGGTACTTCGCCAGCGCGGCCAGCTTCTCCTGGTGCTCGACCAGGAGGGCTTTCGCCCTGTCGTAGGCCGTGTCGATGAGCGAGTGGACCTCGTCGTCTATGGTCTCGGCTACCTTGTCGCTGTAGTCCCGCTGCTCCGAGATCTCCCTGCCCAGGAACACCAGCTCCTCCCGCTTGCCGAATGTGCGGGGGCCGAGCTTGTCGCTCATCCCGTAGCGGGTGATCATGGTGCGGGCGATGTTCGTCGCTATCTCCAGGTCGTTGCCCGCGCCGGTCGTGATCTCGTCTTCGCCGAACGTCGTCTCCTCGGCCACGCGGCCGCCGAGGGCCTCGGCAATCCGGTCCTTGAACTGGTTGAGCGACCACATGTGCCGGTCTTCCTCCGGCAGCGACCTGGTGTGACCGCCAGTAGCGCCCCTGGAGATGATCGTGACCTTGGCGATGGGGTCAGCGTGGGGCAGGAAGTGGCCGACTAGGGCGTGCCCCCCCTCGTGGTACGCGGTGATCTCCCTCTCCCTGGGGCTGATCACCCTCGACCTCCGCGCAGGCCCAAGCATGACCCTGTCGATGGACTCCACGAACTCGTCGAAGTCGATCTCGGTCTGCTTCCGGCGGGCCGCCAGGATAGCCGCCTCGTTGATGAGGTTGGCCAGGTCCGCGCCGCTGAAGCCTGGCGTGAGCTTGGCGACCCGCTCCAGGTCTATGCCCTCCGAGAGCGGCTTGCCCTTGCTGTGAACCTCCAGGATGGCCTGCCTGCCCTTGATGTCGGGATTGTCGAGGGTCACACGCCTGTCGAACCTGCCCGGCCGCAGCAACGCCGGGTCGAGGATGTCCGGACGGTTCGTGGAGGCCAGGACGATGACGTTCGTGCTCGTCTCGAAGCCGTCCATCTCGACGAGTATCTGGTTCAGCGTCTGCTCGCGCTCGTCGTGGCCCCCGCCGAGCCCCGCGCCGCGATGACGGCCCACAGCGTCGATCTCGTCCACGAAGACGATGCAGGGGGCATTGCGCCTGGCCTGCTCGAACAGGTCACGGACGCGCGACGCCCCGACTCCCACGAACATCTCCACGAACTCGCTGCCGCTGATGGAGAAGAACGGGACGCCGGCCTCACCCGCTACGGCGCGCGCCAGCAGCGTCTTGCCCGTCCCCGGAGGTCCCACTAGGAGCACGCCCTTGGGGATCCGCGCGCCCAGGCTGAGGAAGCGCTCAGGGTACTTGAGGAACTCGACGATCTCCTCGAGCTCCTCCTTGGCTTCGTCGGCCCCGGCGACGTCGGCGAAGCTCACGCTGGGCTGCGTGCCAACGAGCATCCGCGCGCGGCTACGTCCGAAGCTGAAGGTCTGGTTCGAATTCCCTTGCGCCTGCCTCATGATGAAGAGGAGCACGGCCCCGAAGAATATGAGCGGCAGGAAGTTGAGCAGAATGCTGAACAGGCTTCCCAAGCCGCTCGATCCCTTCACTTCGACGGTGGGGCTGGAGCCGTACGGGTCGACGCCGGCGTCCTTGAGCAGCTCCAGCAGGCTGGCCCCGCCTTCCTTGCGCGAGGTGAACGTCTCGCCCCGCGTAGTGACGGCCGTCAGTTTGTCCCCGCGGATCTCGATGGTGTCGATCTGACGCTGCTTGGCCATCGCGATGACCTCGCTGATCGGCCTCTCGTCAGAGCCGCCCACGCTGGGGAATAGGGTGTAGAAGATCGCTACAACGGCTACGACTATCAGCAGGTAGATGAAGCCGTTGCGCAGCCATTTGGTATTCATTTGAGGCCCTCCGAATCAACTGGTGCCCCAACGGCAGGTCGATGGAGGGAGTGGGGCTACCTGACCATGATAACACGACTCGACGCAATTCGCCCGTGCAATCGCCGCGACTGCAGGGCAATCGCATTTAGGCCGACCTAGTGTCACTCTGCCGGAAAGACGGAGGCCTCACCGCTTAAATCGGTCTCTCAGGTGACGGGAATTGTCAGATTCGGGCCGAATTCCCGCCTTATACGGGGAGGATAAGAACATTGCAGTCAAAATGCGATTGCCCTAGCCGCGACTGCGCCGACCCGCCCGCATACTCTGTACTACGTAAGCCAGCCCCCTTCGGTTGCCATGCGTCCGCTATCCAAGCCTTGCCAGGCTAGCTTCCGGCACTACGACCAGCAGGATCACGACGAGCACGGACAACCCGATCGCAATCGACAGGGAGCCGTACTTTGCCGTGACCCGATCCTTCGACGAGTTGAACACGTCGATCACTAGGGCGCCCACCGCGAAGAGGACGCCCGCAACCAGGCTCGTGAAGAAGTACTCGAACCCGAACAGCGGAGCAAGGTAGAGAGACCCGATAGTCAGGTCTATGAGGCTCGACGCCAGGTTCACCATGCTGATAACGCCGCCGTAGAAGGCGAAGAACCTGAACCACACGGGGAGAAGTATTCCGAGGACCAGCGGAAGCACGAGGCCGTATCCGAAGCCGAAGACGGCCCAGATCGTCACGCTCCTGGGCCCGCGCTTGGGATGCGGCGTGAAGGCGAACGTCGGCAGCCCCCCGTACATCCAGTACGCCAACGGCGCCGTCATGACCGCTCCGGCAAGCCCTCCCGCGCTGGCGAAGAACAGGGATGTCCCGAGGCTCATGTGCTCGGGGACATCCGGAAACTGCGCCCTGGACAGGAAGTTCACCAGGATCGCGCACCCGCCGATCGTCGCGCCGTAGACCGCCATGCAGGCCGCAAAGCGCATACGCTCCCAGTCCTGCACGCGGCGGCGGCGCACCGCCGACCCCTGTGTGAATGTAGCCGTGCTCATTCCTGGTGTCATGCTAAAGGCGAGGGAGGTCCTCGTCTCGCACGTCCTCCCAGTTGGTTCCGTCCCCCGCGAGCGGAGTCGCAAGGGTGCCCGCCGGCTCGAGACGGTCCCCGTCTCCGAGGCCGAGGCGTTCGCGCCCCTCCTCGGAAATGTCGAACCGCGCGGGGATCAGCCTGCCGATGATGACATTTTCCTTCAGCCCGCGCAGGTAGTCGACAGCGCCATTGATTGCAGACTCGGTCAGCACCCGCGTCGTCTCCTGGAAGGATGCGGCGGCCAGGAAGCTCTCCATATTCAGGGAGGCCCTGGTGATGCCAAGCAGAACCGGGCTGGCCGTCGCGGCCTCCCCGCCCTCCGCCAGCACCGAGGCGTTGGTCTCTTCGTACTTCTCCCTACCCACGTACTCTCCCGGCAGGTAGTCCGTGTCGCCAGGAGAGTCGATGCTCACCTTGCGCATCATCTGCCGCACCACAACCTCGATGTGCTTGTCGTGGATCGTTACGCCCTGGGAGCGGTAGACCTTCTGCACCTCTCCAATCAGGTACCGCTGGACAGCCTCCCTGCCAAGTATCCTGAGTATCTGCTGCGGACTCTTGGGGCCGGCGGTCAGCGCGTCGCCCGCCGTGACCTTTTCGCCGTCCGAGACCGTGATGGTCGCGGCTGCGGACACCGGGTACTCCCGCTCCTCCTTCTCGACCCACGAGATGGTTATGGACCCGTTCCCCACGTGCGCCGTGCCGGCCACACTGGCCGTCAGCTCGGTCGTCTGGACGGCGATCGCCTCTCCATCCTGGCCCTGCGTATCGTCGATCTCGGCCAGCGGGTCGCCGATGTTCACAGTATCGCCGTCGTTAAAGAGCGGCTTGTGACCCTCGGGCAGCCTGTACTCGTCGCTGTACTCCTCCACGCTGTCGACGACGACACTGCGACGAGCGATGCGGCCTTCGGCGTCCGTCTCCTCTACGACGCTTGCGATGCCGTCGATCTCGGACAGCACCGCCTCTCCCTTGGGGGACCGGGCCTCGAACAGCTCTACGACCCTGGGGAGGCCGCTCGTGATGTCCTCGCCCGCGATGCCTCCCGTGTGGAACGTGCGCATCGTAAGCTGGGTGCCGGGCTCGCCGATGCTCTGCGCCGCGATGATGCCCACAGCCTCTCCCTGCATCACCCGAGCCCCTGTCGCCAGCGAGTCGCCGTAGCACCTCTTACACAGCCCGCGCTCGGCCTCGCAAACGAACGGGGAACGGACGAGCGCTCCTTTCACGCCCGCCGCGTCGATTTTGGCGGCCAGCGCTTCGTCCATCGTATCACCCTCGTCGGCGACTATCTCACCCGTCTCGGGATCCGCAATCGGCTCGGCCAGGGTGCGGCTCTTCAGCCTATCCATGAACGGCGTAGCAAGGGGGTCGTCGGCCTCGTTCTCCACCCAGAACCCGCTCGCGGCCCCGCAGTCGTCGACTGTGATCGTTACCTCCTGCGCCACGTCGATGAGCCTGCGCGTCAGATAGCCGCTGTCAGCCGTCCGAAGGGCCGTGTCCGACAGGCCCTTCCGCGACCCGTGTGTCGATATGAAGTACTCGAGGACGCTGAGCCCTTCCCGGAAGCTCGACTTGATGGGCCTGTCGATGATGTGCCCCTTCGAGCTGGCCATCAGGCCCCTCATCCCCGCCATCTGCTTGATCTGGGCGATGTTGCCCTTGGCGCCCGAGACGGCCATCAGGTAGATGCCGCCGTAGTTCGCCATGTTGTCCTCGATGACCTTTGTGAGGTCATCGTTCGCCTTGGTCCAAATCTCTACCGTGTTCCTGTGCCGCTCCGCCTCGGTGATGAGCCCGTCCAGGTACTGGTCCTCCAGCTCGGCGACGCTCTTCTCCGCGTCCCCGACGATTTCATCCTTCTTGGGAGGCACTTCGATGTCGTTGATCGCGATGGTCGTGCCGGACTTCGACGCGTACTGGAAGCCGAGATTCTTTATCGAGTCGAGCACCCTCACGGTCTCCTCGTTGCCGAAGGACTGGAAGCACTCGGCCGTGATCTCCTTCAGCGAGTCCTTACCCTGCGCCTCGTTTCGGAACTCCATCCCCTTGGGCAGCGCGTCGTTGAAGATGATCCGCCCTACCGTCGTGTCTATCCACCCCGACCCGTTTTCGCCGCCAGATCTGCGGACCTTGACCCTGGCGCGGAGATCGATAGTGCCCATCTCGTAAGCAAGCCAGGCGTCATCAAATCCCGCGAACTTCCGGCCCTCGCCCCTGGCCCCTTCCGAGACCATCGTGAGGTAGTAGCAGCCGAACGCTATGTCCAGCGTCGGAGCGACTATGGGCTCGCCCGAGCTGGGCGACAGCATGTTGTAGGAGCTGAGCATCACATTCCTGGCTTCCTGGACGGCGCCCTTGGAGAGCGGCACGTGGACCGCCATCTGGTCGCCGTCGAAGTCGGCGTTGAAGGCCAGGCAGACAAGGGGGTGTACCCGTATCGCTCCGCCGTCCACCAGGATCGGCTGGAACGCCTGGATTCCCAGCCGGTGGAGGGTGGGCGCCCTGTTCAGGAGCACAGGGCGCTCCTTGACGATGTCCTCCAGGATGTCCCACACCTCGGGCCTCGCGCTCTCCGCCAACCTCTTGGCGCTCTTGATGTTGTGTGCGAAGCCGTTGATGACCAGCCTGTTCATCACGAAGGGCTTGAACAGCTCCAGGGCCATCCGGCGGGGCAGGCCGCACTGGTGCAGCTCCAGGTTCGGGCCGACCGTGATCACCGAGCGTCCGCTGTAGTCGACCCGCTTGCCCAGAAGATTCT
Organism: Dehalococcoidia bacterium; assembly: GCA_965222445.1. Lineage (GTDB taxonomy): Bacteria > Chloroflexota > Dehalococcoidia > Lucifugimonadales > CAJWER01. The sequence continues at coordinate 1,312,121 of CBDCTY010000002.1, forward strand.
GCCGGAACCGGCCCTGCTTGCCGCGCAGCAGGTCGGAAAGGGACTTCAGTTTGTGGTTGTGGCTTCCCGAGACGGGCCTGCCGCGGCGTCCGTTGTCGATTAGCGCGTCGACGGCCTCCTGCAGCATCCGCTTCTCGTTGCGCACGATGATCTCCGGCGCCTGCAGCTCGATCAGGCGCTTGAGCCGGTTGTTCCGGTTGATGACGCGCCTGTAGAGATCGTTCAGGTCGCTGGTCGCGAAGCGCCCGCCGTCCAGCTGCACCATGGGGCGCAGCTCGGGGGGCAGCACAGGAAGCGTCGTCATTACCATCCACTCGGGCTTGTTGCCGCTCCCCCGGAGCGCATCGACGATACGCAGCGTCTTTATCGCCTTCTTGCGGCGCTGGCCCGAGGTCGACTTGATCCGCCCCTGGAGGTCCTCTCTCATCTGGTCCAGGTCGTAGTCCTGCAGTACCTTCAGTACAGCCTCGGCGCCCATGTCGGCCTTGAACACCTCGGGAAAGCTGTCCCTGAGCTCCCTGAACCGGCTCTCGGTGAGCAGCATGCCTACCTGCAGCTCCTCCAGGCCCGATATCGTTGTCTCGATGTCGTTCTGGGCATTCTCCTTCGCCTGCTCGAAGGTCAGCCTGAGGCCCTCCTGTGTGGAGCGGAGCCTGTCGGCCTTCTCACCCTCCTCGGCGTCGCCGTCACCGCCCGCCTGGGCCTCCTCTATCTTCCCTTCCAGCTCGGCGTCCAAACGCGTCAGAGCCTCATCCAGGTCGCGCTCCAGGTCCTCGATCGCCTTGTGGCGCATTGCCTCGTCGACCGCCGTCACGAGGTACTGAGCGAAGTAGAGCACACGCTCGAGGTTTCGCGGGGACAGGTCCAGAAGCAGCCCCAGCCTGCTTGGGATGCCCTTGGACATCCAGATGTGGGCCACGGGAGCAGCAAGCGAGATGTGGCCCATCCGCTCCCTACGGACCTTCGCCCGCGCCACCTCGACGCCGCAGCGGTCGCAGATGACGCCCTTGTACCGGATCTTCTTGTACTTGCCGCAGTAGCACTCCCAGTCCTTGGTGGGACCGAAGATGCGCTCGCAGAAGAGCCCATCCTTTTCGGGCCTCAGCGTGCGGTAGTTGATCGTCTCGGGCTTCGTCACCTCTCCGTAGGACCACATCTTGATCTGCTCGGGAGAAGCCAGCGCTATCCTGACTGCGTTGAAGTCGTCGCCGCTCTGGACCATGTCTTTGCTTTAACCCCCTTGTTGCCCAACGGAGGCGCCGTGGTAGCCGCCCCCACAATCCGATTCGCCGTCTCGGGCTCGACGGGCTATGACTTCCCGCCGTCCCCCGTCCCAAGCTCATCCGCAGGAGCCGCTTCCACGCCAATCGGAAGGGGCTCCGAGGCGCCATCCTCGATTCCTATAGGGTCCACCAGCTCCAGCGTCGGCTCGCCCCCCAGCATATCGGCGCCCCCGTCGAGAGCTGCATGCTCAGGGAAATCGGCCATCAGCTCGACAGACAGCCCGAGGCTCTGCAGCTCCTTGAGCAGGACGTGGAACGACTCAGGTATCCCCGGCTGTACGATGTCCTCGCCCTTGACTATGGCTTCGTAGGTCTTTACGCGGCCCAGCACGTCGTCGGACTTGACGGTCAGCATCTCCTGCAGGTTATAGGCCGCGCTGTAGGCCTCCAGGGCCCACACTTCCATTTCGCCGAACCGCTGGCCGCCGAACTGGGCCTTGCCTCCGAGAGGCTGCTGTGTGATCAGCGAGTACGGCCCGGTAGAGCGCGCGTGAATCTTGTCCTCCACCAAGTGGATCAGCTTCATCATGTATATGTAGCCGACCGCGATGGGCTGGTCGTAGGGCTCCCCCGTGCGGCCGTCGTACAGGATGGACTTGCCCAGAATAGGCGCAGCGATGAACTCCTCCCTGTTCAGCCGCAGCGCCTCGTTCTTCATCTCCTCCACCGTCATCCCGCTGACGTCCCGCCCGATCTCTTCCTGGAACCATATCTCGAGACACGCCTTGCGGGCCTCGCCCGGCTGCGGGTTGGCTACGATCTTGTCGAAGCTGTAGCCACGTTCCTCGATCCATTCCCTCGCCACTCCGAGATCTATCTGGGAAGTGCCGTGCGGGTCCAGTGTCCGGGGGTCGACCGCTCCCGACGTCTGTATTATCCAGGCCTGGCCAAGGGCGTCTTCGATGGCCGAGTCCGGGGCCCCATCGAACACCGGCGTCACGGCGCGGAATCCCAACGCGTGGGCAGCCTGGCCCAGATGCGTCTCCAGCACCTGGCCGAGGTTCATGCGGTTCGGGACCCCGATGGGGTTGAGGATGATGTCTACAGGCGTGCCGTCCGGTAGGAATGGGAGGTCTTCATCGGGCAGGATCTGAGAGATGACGCCCTTGTTGCCATGCCGCCCGGCCATCTTGTCGCCCGCGGCTATCTTCCGCGTCTGCGCAACCCACAGCCGGACCATCTTGTTGACGCCGGGTGAGAGCTCGTCCCCGTTCTCCTTGCTGAACGCCTTGACGTCGATGACCTTGCCGCGCTCGCCGTGGGGCACGCGCAGGGACGTGTCTCGGACGTCCCTCGCCTTCTCGCCGAATATGGCCCGCAGGAGCTTCTCCTCTGCGCTCAGCTCCGTTTCGCCCTTGGGCGTGATCTTGCCCACCAGGATGTCGCCTGGGCCGATCTCCGCCCCGATCCGGATGATCCCCTCTTCGTCGAGGTTGTGGAGGCTCTCCTCGCCGACGTTCGGAATGTCCCGCGTCACCTCCTCCGGCCCGAGCTTCGTGTCTCTCGCCTCGACCTCGTGCTTCTCGATGTGTATGGACGTGAACCGGTCGTCCTTGACCAGCCGCTCGCTGATCACTATCGCGTCCTCGAAGTTGTATCCCTCCCAGCTCATGAAGGCGACCAGTACGTTCTGGCCCAGAGCCAGCTCGCCCTGCGCCGTCGACGAGCTGTCGGCAAGGAACTGCCCCTCCTCCACGATGTCGCCCACGTCCACCACCGGGCGCTGGTTTATGCACGTCCCCTGATTGCTGCGAACGAATCTCCGTAGCCGATGCTCGTGGCCCTCGCCCATCTTGTCGGTAACCACGATCATCTCCCCGGAAGCCTCGGTAACGACTCCGGAGGCCTTGGAAAGCACCACCTGGCCGCTGTCTCTGGCCACTCGCCCCTCGAGACCCGTGCCGACGAGGGGGGGCTCCGGGCGAAGCAGCGGGACGGCCTGCCTCTGCATGTTCGAGCCCATGAGGGCCCGGTTCGCGTCGTCGTGCTCCAAGAACGGAATCAGCGCGGTCGACACGCTGACGAGCTGCATAGGCGACACGTCCATGAAGCCGATATTCTCTGGAGGCTCCACGGACACGCCGTCGCCGATTCGCGCCTCCACCCTCTCACCGACGAACTGCCCCGCTTCGTCCAGCGGCGCAGTCGCCTGAGCGATGTGTGTGTTTTCCTCGTCGGCCGCCGTCAGGTAGACGATGTCCTCTTCCTTGGTGGTGACGTACGGCTTCACCGAAATCTCGTGCTCCGGCAGATCCATGATCTGCGTGCGCAGCCCTTTCGACACCGTGCCCCCTGCCTTGATGACCGTCCGTGCGCCGCCGATCACGTCCTGCGCTACCGTCCGCCCGACCAGGCCGGGGTCCCTGCTGGAGATGGTCTCCTCTCCGCCGCCGTCGACCGACTCGACGGATATCTGCTGTTCCGGCAGCTTCGATATGCGCGGCAGCGTAGCCTCGGTCACAACCCGGCCTGCCTTGATGACCGTCCGTGTGCCGCCGATCACGTCCTGTGTCACGGTCCGTCCGAGCAGACTGGGGTCGTTGCTGGAGATGGCCGTCTTGACGGTACGGTACGGCGTCTGAAGGAAGCCGTACTCGTTGGTCTTGGCGTAGGTCGCCATGGAGCCGAGCAGGCCGATATTCGGGCCTTCCGGCGTCTCGATGGGGCAGATGCGCCCGTAGTGAGAGTGGTGAACGTCGCGGACGTCGAAGCCCGCGCGCTCCCGCGACAGGCCGCCAGGTCCCAGGGCCGACAGCCTCCGCTTGTGGGTGAGCTCGTCAAGGGGGTTGGTCTGCTGCATGAACTGCGAGAGCTGCGACCCGCCGAAGAACTCCCTAACCGCCGCGACGACGGGACGGACGTTGATCAGCGCTGCCGGCGTAGTCTCGGACGGGTCCATCTGCGTCGTCATGCGCTCCTTTATGACCCGCTCCATGCGAAGCAGGCCCACGCGCACCTGCTTCTGTATCAGCTCTCCCACCGAGCGAACACGCCTGTTGCCCAGATGGTCTATGTCGTCCCCCTTCTGCACCCCGTTGTTGATCTCGATCATCGTGCGCAGAAGGCTGATGATGTCGTTCCTGGACAGGGTGCGGTCGTCGGGATCGGCATCGAGGCCGAGGCGCCTGTTGACCTTGTAGCGCCCAACCCGCCCCAAGTCGTACCTCCTCTGGTTGAAGAAGAGGTCGTCGAGCAGCTTCCTCGCGTTGTCGATGCTGGGTGGCTCGCCTGGCCTCAGCCTGCGGTAGAACTCCAGCATCGCCTCCTCGTGGGAATCGACGTGAATGTCCTTGTCGATGGTCGTCTGGATGTACCTGTGCTCGGGATCGTCGTCCACGTCACTGAACAGCTCGAGGACCTCCTCGTCGGTTATGCCGACTACCTTTCCTTCCCCGGTTTCCTTGCCCAGGGCCCTGAGAAGCATGACGGCGGGGCTCTTACGCTTCCGGTCGATCTTGACGGAGATGACGTCCTTGTTGCTCGTCTCGAACTCCATCCACGCGCCGTTGTTGGGGATCATCTTCGCCGAGGCAAGCTGCCGGCCGGTGTTCGCGTCCGTAGTCGTCGTGAAGTAGGCGCCGGGAGACCTGACGAGCTGGCTCACGACGACCCTCTCGGCCCCGTTGATGATGAACGTGCCCGTCCTGGTCATGATCGGTATGTCGCCGATGAACAGGTCTTGGAACTTCCGCTCCCCCTGGGCCGGGCCCGGCGCCCTGTTGACAAGCTCTACCCTGACCTTGAGGGCCGCCGAGTAGGTCGTCTCGTTCTCCCGGCAGTCCTCCTCAGTAGCAGCTGGCTCGTCGAAAGTGTGGCTCAGGAAGTTCAGCTCGAAGCGCCCGCCCGGGTAGTCCTCCATCGGGGAGATCTCCTCGAACAGCTCCCTCAGGCCGTCCCTCCTGAACCATGCGAAGGAGTCTATCTGCGCCTGGATAAGGTTCGGCACCTCCAGCACGGTCGGTGTCCTCGAATAGTCCCGCCGTCCGGCCTCACTACCGTTCACTGACTTCAATGAAGGAAACACCATACGTTCTCACGCTCCTGTGGGGAGAATAGAAGAATGCGCCGATACCAGTGCGGTGCGGGCTACCGGACTAAACGACGGGAAGGATGGCAGAGGTATACCAAGGACGAGGTAAAGCAGAAGAAACCGGGAAGTGGTCGAGGGCGCATCCTCACAACGGTAACTTAGCACACAAAAACCACCCTGTCAACCCTAAATCCACCACCTCCGTCATTCCCGCGACGAGCCTGCCCCCGAGAAGTCGGGGGCGGGAATCCATCCCCGGCAAGGTGCACAGCCATAGCCTCAGAGGCAGTCCGTCACGCCGCCCGTGCAAATCAGGTGGTGGATCTGGGCCAACTCCTGGACGCCGTCATTTCTGGTGAGATCGAGCCTGTCGCCCCTCCCGCAGGGGGTTCCCGAGATGCAGCAGGGCCCAATGGGCTGAGATGCAGCGTCAGCAGGAATCTCCCGCCGGCTCGGAGATGCCGACGAACCGCACGGGGTCCCCTAGCCCCAGGCCGTGCTCATCGCTTGCGCCCGCCACAATCTCCAGGACGTGGGCCGCCTCCACCGATGGACTGGCGCGCAGGACCGCCGAGTCCGGCGCCCCGGCCCGGGGAGGCTGGAGCTCGTGAGTAATGTCCCCCACGGTACAGTCGGGCGCTATCCAAACGATGTCGATCGCAAACAGCATGTCCTTCATCCAGAACTCGTAGGGCCTGCCAGTCTCGTAGAGGAAGACCATCCCTGACATCGGCGCCAGGCCCTTGCGGCCCGACAGCCCTATCCGCTTTTCGTCCGGCGTAGACGCTATGTCGACGCTGAACACCGTGCCCCCGACCACAACCGCCGGGCCGGTGGGGCCCGCTGTCCTTTCCGCGACGGGGGGCGGCGTTGCTGTCGGTGTCGGAGTCGCACTGGGTGTCGGGACCGCAGTCGGAGACGGCGGCACTGTCGGGGTCGGCGGCGCACTGGGCGTCGGGATCGCTGTCGGAGACGGCGGCGCCGTTGGCGTGGGGGGTACAGTAATGGACGGCAGTGCTGGGGGAAGTAGAGCAGCGACGGGTGTCGGTGTCGCACCCCGAGCCGTGCGGGGAAGCGGAGCAGCGATTGGCGTCGACGTCGCAGCCGAAACGGAGACGAGGCCCCATCCCATGATCGGGGTCGAGGTCGCAGTAGGGGACGGGGCCGCAGTGGGCGCCAGCGTCAATGTCGGGGTGGCGGTTGCGGTCAGTGCCAGTGTCGCAGCCGGCGCCGACGTGGCAGTCGGGGCTGGGGCTAGCGCGGAGCCAGGAGCCCAGCAAACGGCGGCGGCCATCACGAGCGCGGCGGCCATGGCAACGGCAAGCCGCTTCAAGGTGCTCGCCGTCATGCCAATTCTACGGACGTTGCCCCGCTGCCGCCGTTCAAGGGTGTCTCCGAGCCGAACGACTTCACCAGCGGATGGTGCTCCAGGAGCTCGCGGACCACGCGCCTCAGTACGCCCGTCCCCTTACCATGGACGATGCGGACCGAGCGAAGCCCGTCCCGAACGGCCCTGTCCAGGAACTCGTCCGTCCGTATCGACGCGTCGTCCGCCTGCATCCCCCTCAGGTCGATCTCCATGGTGCCGAGCACGGGTCCCAGGTCCAGCCCCACGCCGGGCGGGGACTCGCCTTCAGGCTCCGCCGCATCCGCATGGGTGAGTCGGCCCAGGCCGACCCTGAGGCGGACGTTCCCGACCGAGACCTCGGCCTCCCCAGCTCGCTCGTCGACGACCTCTACAAGGCCCTGCACGCTCATGCCTCGTACGTCGACGAGGTCGCCTGCGGCCACTGGCTGCCCTGTACGGCGTACTCTCCGGGGCGCGGACTTGGAGTCGACCTTGACCATTTCCTCTTTGGCGCCTGATAGCGCCTCGGCAGCTCGGTCGACCACGGGCTCGAGCGGCTCTCCGGGGGGCGCGGACCATGAGAGGGCTGCCTGCGCTCGTCGCAGCTGTCTCCGGGCCTCGTCGTACTCGCGCTCGATATCCCTGCGGGCCTCCAGCAGTACGTCGGCGCGCGAGACCTCCATCTCTTCCAGTCTCGACTCCAGCTCCCTTCGGGATGCCTCGGCCGCCGCCTCGGCCGTGCCCGCCGCTTCGATCCGCTCCTTTAGCTGCTGGCGCGATGCCTGAAGCTCGAGGAGCCAGTCCTCGAAACGCAGGTGCTGCGGCTCCATTAGCGTGCGTGCGTCGTCGAGAATATCCACAGGCAGCCCGACCTGCTCGGCCACGGCAATCGCGTAGCTCCTCCCGGGCACGCCCGGCGTCAGGTGATAGGTGGGGCGGAGCGTGCTGGCGTCCAGCTCGACGCTGGCGTTGCTCATGCCGCGGGCCGTCTCGGCATGGACCGCGACGCTCCTGTGATGCGTCGTGACGATGGACCACGCGCCCAACGATACTACGCGGTTCAGGACGGCCTTTGCGATTGCCGAGCCCTCGTCGGGGTCCGTGCTCGCCCCCAGCTCGTCGAGCAGCACCAGGGACCGGGGCGTGGCGTGTCGGAGGACCGCAGCGAGGTTGCTGACGTGAGACCCGAAGGTCGACGCGGACTGCTGGATGTCCTGCATGTCACCGATGTCCGCAAAGACGCCGTCGAACACCGGCAGCGCGCTTCCGGCGTCGACGGATACCGGCAGGCCGCACTGGTGCATGACCGCCAGGAGCCCCGCCGTCTTGAGCGCGGCGGTCTTGCCGCCCATGTTCGGCCCGGTAATCACGAGCCCTGTCCACCCCGGGCCTACGTGGACATTGACGGGCACAGCCTCCCTGCCGAGCAGAGGATGCCTCGCCTGAATGAGGCGAATGGCGTCGCATTCTCCATCGACGGGTACGGTCGCGGACTCGCGTCGGGCCCCGTACCTTGCGCGCGCCATGATGAAGTCCAGCCGGGTCGCCGCCTCGACGCCCGACTCGATCTCCTCCGCAGCCTCCCCCACGGCCGCCGACAGCTCCCAGAGCACCCGCTCGGTTTCCCGTTCCTCCTCCAGGACCAGCTCGCGCCATCGGTTGCCCATCTCCACCGTAGCGAAGGGCTCCACGAACAGCGTCGCGCCCGTGTTGGAGGCTCCGTGCACCACGCCGGGCACCCTGTGGCGATGGCCCGCCTTCACCTGGATGACGAGCCTGTCGGAGCGCATGGAGATCACGCTGTCCTGGAGCGCCGCTGCCCTGTCGGGCGACTCGACTACACGCGCCAGGGCCGCGGCGGCGCCATCGTATGCCTGCCTGGCGCTGCGGCGCAGCGAGCCCAGCCCCGGCGACGCACCGTCCAGCACCTCGCCCATGGTCCCGATGCTGCCCGCTATCCTGTGACGCAGGCCGGACAGGTCGGAGATGCCGGAGGCTATCGCCGCCAGTATTGGCGCGGAGCCGCCGAACGAGAGCACCTTCGTCCGGGCAAGCGCCTGCACGTCCAGCATCTCGGCGATTGCCAGCAGCTCGTGCCCTGTGAGCAGCCCGCCCTTCGCGGCCCGCGCCGTCGAGAGCGACACGTCCTCCACGGGCCGGAGCGCCACGTCGCTGCCCTCCTGGAGCAGGGCCGCTGCCTCGGCCGTCTCCGCGTGAAGCCGAGCGACCTCGTCGAGGTCGTACGACGGCGTCAGCGAGAGGGCCATATCGCCGGCGCGCGGGAACGTCGTCTCGGAGACGAGCTGCCTGCGCACCTCGGGGAAGTCGAGCAGGTCCAGCGCCTCGTCCAGGAGACGCTCTCTCTCTATCTCGGATACCACCTTCGTGTTTCCAGTCTTGCACCGCAGCGGCATGTAGGAAACCCTGGCGATCTGGCCAACCCTCTGCGTCTACTTATCCAACACACGCGTGATCACTTCAATCTCGTCAATGACTTCGCTGAGCGTTGGGAACTGGTATCGTTCCAACCTCTCGTAGAACACTTCATCGCCTGTCAGCGGGTTGAAGGCTCTGTGGTGGTAGTCTGAGTCGCGTAGGTGCACGTTGTGGTATCGCAATACCATAGTATGGGCCGCACCCCGCCCCCTTGGTATCCATGCGGCGTACTTGTACGAGGTGCCGCGAACCTTGAGGATATTGCCAACTTGCAACGTCTCAAGAGTCTTGTCAACTCTCAAGACGACACCGCGAAGGCAGTAGACGTGGCCTCTTTAGGTGAATATCCGGCGGCTCAAGCGTGAACTCAAGATCGTGTGACGCTATGAACCAGTGATTCTCAGTCCTCTTTTCGTGGATAGATCTATAGTGGTCCCAGGTGTTCCATCCGTGCGGGTCCGAGCCTTGTCTAATGACCGAAGAGCGCGATAGGCATACATCCATGTCAGCTTGTCCTCAGTTTCACGCTCGGTACCGTCAGCAAGCGCTCGAGCCATGTTTCCTGACAACATCTCGTAGCGGACCTCTGCTTCCTCAACAGTCTTCTCAAACTCAGCTCTCAGTCCATGATTTCCGTTGTTGATGCGAATACCCATCGTAGAGCTCCCTCCACGAACAGCGAACAATTGTTTTGTCTGGGCTTGCTGCAAGCGTAATCAAAAGCTGTCACCACGTCAACCCGCTCTCACGCCCTGTAGGGCCTTTCCAAAGTTCCCTCTCCCCTTCGCGGGAGAGGGTTAGAGCCTGCCCCGTACTCAATACGGGGGTGAGGGGGCGTCAACCGATACAAGTCAGTCACCCTCATCCTAACCTTCTCCCATTGAGGGAGAAGGGATTTCCCAGATCCCTCTTATGGCATTGTGTGGCATTGTGACGACTTTGGAAAGGCCCTGCACGCCCTGTAACTGTTCAGTCCTGGTGAGACGAACGCCCCCCGCACCGCCCCTGGATACCCGCCTTCGCGGGTATGACGACGGGATGTCCTCTCACTAACTCTGAACACTTGCCACGCCCTACCTGTCGGCAATCCTGAAGTCCCGATGCCAGTACTCTGCACGAGGAGCGTCGCAACCTGAGGCGTCGGCGAACATCGGCAAACACCCGGCCTCCGGCCCGGCCCGTGCTATCATGTCACGCGAGCTGGACCCTCAGCGAACGACAAGCAATGCCCAAGCGAATAACGGTAAGCGTCCCCGCAACGACGGCGAACCTCGGCCCGGGCTTCGACTGCCTGGGCATGGCCCTCGATGTCTGGAACACCGTCACGTTCACCACGGGCGAGTCCGGCTTCAGCGTCACGGGACAGGGCGCGGACAACCTGCCCGCGGGACAGGGAAACTTCATCAGCACCGCCTTCGCCCTCCCCTTCACGGAGACGGGGACGCCCCAGGCGGACGTGGGAATCGAATGCCGCAACGGTATCCCGGTCGGAAGAGGCCTCGGCAGCAGCTCCGCTGCGATAGTCGCCGGAATCCTGGCCGGCAACGAGCTGTGCGGCAGCCCATTCTCGCAAGAGGAGCTGATCGCCATGGCGGCTGGCGTCGAGGGTCACCCCGACAACGTCGCCCCGGCAATCCTGGGTGGGCTCCAGGTAGTTGTGCGCGCCAGCGATGGGATCGTAGCGTCGTCGGTCCCCTTGCCCAAGGGGCTCGATGCCGTGCTCTTCGTGCCCGATCAGCTCGTGGTCACCCGGGAGGCTCGGTCGCTGCTGCCGCGAAGGATCGACAGGGACGACGCGGTGTTCAATATCGGCAGAGTCGGACTCCTCATCAACGCCCTCGCCACCGGCGACCTGTCACTGTTGCGTACGGCCACGGAGGACCGGCTTCACCAGCAGGAGAGGGAGAAGATATTCCCCGCGATGAAGAACATCCTGAGGGCGGCGCTGGACGCGGGAGCCCTGGGCGCATTCCTTTCGGGGTCGGGGTCTTCCGTGCTGGCCTTCGCGAACAGCCGAAGGATGACCATCGGGTACGAGATGGCCGAGGCCGCCTCCAAGTCGGGCGTGAGCGGCGAGTTCAGGGTGACGCGTCCCTCCGCGCAGGGCGCCCGCCTGTACTCAGAAGACGAATAGCCCGCCGTTGTCGATCGTGGTCCAGAAATACGGCGGCAGCTCCCTGGCCGACGCCGACGCGATCCGCAGGGTGGCCCGCCGCATCGCCCGCGCGAGCAGCGGCGGGGACCGCGTCGTAGCCGTCGTCTCGGCAATGGGCGACACCACTGACAGGCTCATCGAGCTGGCCGAGAAGGTCGCGGGACGCCCGGACACCAGGGAGCTCGACGCGCTCCTTGCCACCGGAGAGCTCCAGAGCTGCACCCTCATGGCCATGGCGCTCCACTCCCTGGGATGCAGCGCCATATCCCTCAGCGGCGCACAGGCGGGGATTCGCACCGACTCCCGCCACCGCGGGGCTCGCATATCCGTCGTCGACCCGGTGCGTATCACCCGCGAGCTCGAGTCCGGCAAGACCGTGATCGTCGCGGGGTTCCAGGGGATTACCGACGACCTCGACGTCACGACCCTCGAGAGGGGCGGCTCGGACACGACCGCCGTCGCTGTCGCGGCGGGGCTGGGCGCACTGAGATGCGAGATATATACCGACGTGGACGGCATCTACACCGCGAACCCCTTCATCGTCCCGAAAGCCCGCAGGCTCGACGAGATCGGCTTCGAGGAGATGCTGGAGCTGGCGAGCTACGGGGCCAAGTTCCCCCCTCAGGCCGTCGAGATGGCCCTCGTCTACGACGTGCCGATACTCGTGGCGTCGAGCTTCGCGGACGGGCCCGGCACCATGATTCACAAGGAGTCGAGTGTGAGCACCAGAGTCGGCCAGATTCGGAACAGGGTCAGGGCTATTGCTACCGACGCGAACGTCGCGAAGATCACCGCGCGGGGCCTCACGGACCGCGTCGGCCTCCAGGCGGACATCTTCGGCCCCCTCGCCGACGCGGACATCAGCGTCGACGTCATAGTCCAGAACGCGGGCGCAGACGGAGGCACTGACCTGTCCTTCACTGTCGAGCGCACGACGCTCGATGCCGCAATGGAGGTCGCGGAGCCGGTGTGCAAGGCTCTCGGCGCGCCTCAAGTCACCGGCTCGTCCGAGCTCGCCAAGGTGACAATCGTGGGCACCGGTATGCAGAACATGCCCGGCTACGCCTCCAGGATGTTCCGCGCGTTGGCCGACGAGGGCATTGCCATCGAGCTCATTTCCACGTCCGAGATACGCATCACCTGCGTGGTCCGCGAGGACCGGCTGGAGGACGCGGCCCGGGCACTTCACCGCGCCTTCGAGCTCGACAGCGCGGGGTAGCGGCCATCCCCTTGGACGAGCCCTATCTCTCCATAGTCGTGCCCGCCTACAACGAGGAGGCCCGCATAGGCCGAACGCTCGAGGAGCTGGCGGCCTACCTCAGCCCGTGCGTGTTCACCTGGGAGATACTGGTGGTCGACGACGGCAGCGCCGACCGCACCCGCGAGATCGTCGAGGAGACCGGTCGCCGTATCCCGGATATCCGGGTTCTTCCGGTCGCCCACGGGGGCAAGGGCTGGGCCGTGAGGCAGGGCATGCTGTCGGCCAGGGGGCGTCTGAGATTCATGGCGGATGCCGACCTCGCCATGCCGATCGATCAGCTCGACGGCTTCCTGCGCCGGGTCGACGAGGGTTACGACGTGGTGATCGCCTCCCGAGAGGCCCCGGGCGCGAGACGCTTCGGCGAGCCTCACATGAGGCACCTGATGGGCAGGGTCTTCAACTGGACCGTCAGGCTCCTGGCGGTCCGCGGGTTCCAGGACACCCAGTGCGGGTTCAAGTGCTTCACGTCGGACGCAGCCGACGCCCTGTTCCGGGTCACGCACATCGACGGCCTCGGCTTCGACGTCGAGCTCCTCTATGCGGCGAAGAAACGCGGCCTGTCGATCATTGAGGTACCCATCCGCTGGCACTACCAGCCCCGGAGCAAGGTCCGGCCCCTACGCGACTCGATACTGGCGCTGACCGACATCCTGCGGATCAGGCTGCGAAGCCTGGCTGGGAAGTACAACCCCTGACATTTATGGCCCCGACAGCGGTGCCGATTACATGCCTGACTTGCCTTGCGCACTCGCTGGGTGTCGGCTAGAATCCCCGCCAAAATCTGGAGCAGGCATGTCGTCGCAAGCTTACGCAGGAGATAGGCAGGGGGCCAGGAAAGACCTGGCCAAGAGAGCAATTGACCTCGCGATGAAGTCCCGCTGGGCCGAGGCCGTGAACACCAACCGCGCCATCCTCGCGGAGTTCCCCAACGACGTGGGGGCATACAACCGCATGGGCAAGGCGCCAGGGCCTTTCCAAAGTCCGTTCGTGGTGAGCCTGTCGAACCACAATTGGGGCCTTCGACAAGCTCAGGCCGAACGGCAAGGTACGACCCTATCTCAACAATGGAAAGGCCCTGGCAAGGCGCTGGCTGAGGCAGGGAGGGTCGTCGAGGCCAGGGCCGCCTTCTCCCGTGTTCTCGACCTCTCGCCGCACAACCCCATCGCCAAGAGAACCTCAACCGTCTGGGGAAGCTCGTCGACGGCGAGCCCGGCCCGTCCGCAAGCGCGAGCGAGCCCCGCCGGGTATTCATCGAGGAGAGCGGCAAGTCGGGGGCTACTGCCCTGATCAACCTCGGGAGTCCCGCCGATCTGCTGAAGGAGGCACCCGGGCACCCGGTGACGCTCAGGGTAGAAGGCAGCTCGCTAAAGGCCTACGGCATCAGGGACAGCTACCTGGGGCAGGTGGAGCCGCGCCTGGGGTCCAGGCTCATCAGGCTGATGCGCGGTGGGAACAGGTACGAGGCGGCCGTGAAGAGCGTTGGGGAGCGCGAGCTTGCCATCATGATTCGGGAGGTCTTCCAGCACCCCTCACAGATCGGCGCCGTCTCATTCCCCTCCAGGGACAGCGCCCAAGGCGGTGATAGGGATGGCCTGATCGGCATGACGTCAGGCAACGCCACAGGCAAGGGCGAATTCGGGCGGTACGCGGCGGCCTCGTTCAAGGACTGGTCCAGCGACGACACCGAGCCGGGTGACGACGAGGTATTCGCGCCGGCATCCCACAGGGTCCTCGACCCCTCATCCGGCCAGGAACAGGAAGAAGAGATCCCCTGAGTCGGCCTGCCGCCCTAGCCGGGCTTCGCCCCGGCGGCCCCGTCCTTCTCCGCGAGGGCGCGGGGGCGGTAGTACAGCCCCCACCTCTGCATCGCCGCTTGCACGTTCGGGTCGTCCAGGTCGGTGAGCTCCCGCAGGAAGCCTGCGAGGGAGTGGACGTGCAGCATCTCCTCGCCGCAGACCCAACTCGCCTCGCTGGGGACCACGTACAGTACGCCGCTCTGATGCTCGCACTCCAGTTCGATCCGCCTGCTGCCGGTCTCGCCCTTCAACGCAAACCCGCTGGAGTTCATCACCAGACCATCCCCCGCCGCGTTATACTGGCCCACGTTCGGGCCACCATGGGATTATACCAACAGGCCTCGAAGGATGCGGGACTCCCGGAGGAGACCTTTGAATAATACCAATTTATTTTGAGCGCGCCGTAAATCCGTCATTCCCGCGAAGGCGGGAACCCACTCCCTGGCCGCACATATACGGCGGCATCACGGTGACTTGGTATAACTCCCCATGAGGGCCAATACTGTGGATGGGAGACATTGCTTTCATAGCTGGGTCCCCCACCCCTGGATTCCGGCTTTCGAGGTTGTGCAAGGGTCTCCGGAGGTAGTATGACGGACCCTGAGGCGGTGACGACGGAGGGCGTTCCCTGGAACGTCTGGGACGTCGTCCGCGCATCCGGTCTCATCGTGGCTGTCTCCGCCGCGGCCCTGGTCGCACTCGCGCTGCTAGGGCCAGGGCCGGCGCTGACCGCGGCGGCCCTCGTGCTCCCCCACTCCAGCATGTTGGCGGCAGTATGGATCTTCGGCGTTCGCAAGCACGGCGCCGGATGGCGGCCCCTGGGATTCGTGGCTCCGCCCCTGCCGCGGGGTCTGTTGCTGCCGTGGCTCGTGCTCCTCATGAGCCTGGGGGCTGCGACACTCTACGTCAGTGCCGTGTCGGCGCTCGGCCTCGAAGCCTTGGTCCCGCCGAGCCTTCCCCACGAGCTTCTAGGCGAGGGCGTCACGAGGATTCTGAGCATCGCAGGGGTGGGCTTGGCCGGGCCGCTGATCGAGGAGGTCTTCTTCCGGGGCTTCCTGCTCGCCGCCCTGGTAAAGCCCCTGGGCACGGTCAGGGCGGCCGTGGTCGCGTCGGCGGCCTTCTCGGCGGCCCACGTCAGCGTCCCAGTCGTGATACCCTTGTTCGTTACCGGGTTGCTGCTGTCGTGGCTGTACCTGAGGACAGGGTCGATATGGCCGCCCTTTGCGGCGCACGCGGCCCAGAACCTCCTGGCTCTTGCGGCAACCCTGGCAATGCTGGAGGAAGCATAGGGCCTGACCGATGATCAACCGCATCGATACAAGGCTGGCGAAGGCCGGCGCGGCGGGCCGCCCAGCCCTCGCGCCCTTCCTCACCGTCGGCTTCCCCGACGTCGAGACGTCGACGCGTATCGCCGGGGCCCTGCTGGATGCGGGCGCAGACGTGCTGGAGCTGGGCGTGCCGTTCAGCGACCCGCTGGCGGAGGGGCCGACCGTACAGAGGTCCAGCCTACACGCGCTCCGCCAGGGCGTCACCTTCGAGGTCTGTCTGCAGGCAGCCAGTGACATCCGTCGGCAGGACGACGATGCGGCCCTGCTCTTCATGGGCTACTACAACCCACTCCTGAAGTACGGGCTCTCGGACTCAGCTGCGGCTGCGGCAGACGCAGGGTGCGACGGCTTCATCGTCGCCGACCTGCCCGCCGAGGAGTGCGGCCCCTTCGCCTATCAGTGCCGCCGGCGCGGGCTGCACCTCATCCCGCTCCTGGCGCCCACGAGCACGGAAGAGCGCATAGCTATGGCTTGCGAACATGCAGGCGGCTTCATATACTGCGTTAGTGTGGCCGGCGTAACTGGCGCGCGCGCCGACGTTCACGGAGGCGTGCGCGGACTGGTTGCGCGGATCCGCCGTCATACGGGCCTGCCCATCCTGGTGGGTTTCGGCATATCCAGACCCGAGCACGTCTCCGAGGTAGCGCAGTTCGCGGACGGGGCCTTTGTCGGCAGCGCCCTGATCGATACAATCGAGAGCGCGTCCGGTGACCAGGCCGCGGCGGCGGCGAGGTTTGTGGCCGACCTCAGAGGGGACGCCATATGACATTGAGCAGCATATTTCCGTGTCGACACGACGGTAGCGACAGTCTCCGATGAACGTCAGGGGCATCCGCGGCGCAACGACCGCGGACGAGAATACGAGCGAGGCCATACTCGGAGCGACGTCGGAGCTGCTTCGGCACATGGTCGAGGCGAACGGGACCCAGATAGAGGATGTCGCAGCCGTATACTTTACCGTCACCCAGGACCTCGACGCCGAGTTCCCGCCCCTGGCGGCGCGGCGCATGGGCTGGACCCGCCTGGCGCTGCTCTGCTCCACCGAGATTCCGGTGCCGGGCAGCCAGGACCGTTGCATACGTGTCCTGATGCTGGTGAATACCGACAGGCCGCAGGAAGACGTGCAGTTCGTTTACCTAAAGGACGCCGCCAACCTGCGGGACCGTGGAATGAAAGACGAGGTGCAGTCCCTTGCAGCCGAGGAGTGACATGACCGCGGAGGTCCTCTCCCCGGCGCGGGGCTGGTTTAGCCAGGCCGAGCTGGCGCCACTTTATTGGCGCCCACACTATTGGCGCACATCCTTGCCTGGCTGAAACACCTAAACCGAGGAGATACAAGACACCAAGAATGATACAGACATCGCAAATACGAAACGTCAGGGTCGAGAGCATCACACCGCTGGACCCGCCGTCGGAGTACTGGAGACGCTTCCCCGCCACGCCCGAGATCGAGGACCGCGTGGCGGGCCACCGGAGAGAGATCGAGCGCATAGTTGCGGGCGAAGACGACCGCATGTTGATGATCGTCGGCCCATGCTCCATACACGACACTGAGGCCGGGCTGGAGTACGCGGCCCGGCTCGTGGAGCTGGCCGAGGAAGTGAAGGACCGGATTCTCGTGGTCGGAAGGGTCTACTTCGAAAAGCCCCGTACGACCCTCGGATGGAAGGGCCTGATCAACGATCCCCACTTGAACGGCAACCCGGATGTCGGCGCCGGGATTGCGAAGGCGCGCGAGTTCCTGCTCCAGGTCTGCGCACTGGGCCTGCCCACCGCGACCGAGTGGCTCGATCCGTTCACGCCGCAGTACATGGGCGATCTGGTGGCCTGGGGAGCCATCGGCGCTCGGACCACGGAGAGCCAGACCCACCGCCTGGTCGCTAGCGGCCTGAGCATGCCGATTGGCTTCAAGAATGGGACTGGCGGCAGCATCCAGATCGCCGTCGACGGCATCGTCGCCGCACGGTCACGGCACGTATTTCTCGGCATCGACGACCACGGCGCGGCCTCCATCGTGCAGACCGCCGGCAACCCAACCGGCCACCTGGTGCTGCGAGGAGGCAAGACCGGCCCGAACTACGACCCCGAGTCCGTCGCTGAGGCCATCGGACTGCTGGAGGAGGCCGACCTCCCTCCATACCTCATCATAGACTGCTCCCACGCCAACGCCAACAAGGACCACAGGAGGCAGCCGATCGCGTTCGAGGACGTCCTGGGCCAGCGCGTCGGCGGCAACAGGGGCATCGTCGGGCTGATGCTGGAGAGCCACCTCAACCCCGGCAACCAGTCCCTCGACGACCCAACCGAGCTCGCCTACGGCGTCTCGATCACCGACCCATGCGTCGACTGGGCGGAGACCGAGGGTCTCCTCCGCACGGCCCACCGCAATCTCGGGGAGGGCTGACCGGCCCTGCCTCCGACCCTCTTGCATCGACGTGGGAGGGTCGGGCGGGCCAGTCCTGCCGAGCGGCGCGATTGACACAAGCCGCGGCACGTACATCCAGGCGGGGGTCTACTCTCCCTCGACGGGCTCAACGGGAGAGGACTAAGGTGAGGGTAATCAATCCCGCACGGCAAGCCTCTGAATCTGAGGGAGATACTGTCCAGCAAAGAGATCCACGCAGCTAGTCGCAGCAGGTCTGTCCCCGCGACCTCCCGCAACAAGAAGCGCACCCGCGCAGCGGCCGGCGACGCAGGGCCTGATGGCCCCTCTCGCCAGCCCGCAGGGGGTTAGACCGGATGCGCGGCCCCCCGAAGAGCGGCCGGGGACGAAACACCCTCGTCTTCGCCTCCTCCACCCACGTGTGGAGCGACCTGTTCTTCGCCATCACCGTGCCCCTGCTGCCGCTCATCAAGTCGGACCCACAGCTCCTGCTCACGTACACCCAGGCAGGCCTGCTCCGCTCCGTGTCCAGCGGGGCCTCCGCCGCGCTCCAGGTGCCCGCCGGGTACCTGGGCGAGCGAATAGGCGAGTTCTGGCTGCTGGTCGGCGGCAACCTCTGGGTGGCGGCGGGGCTCGTCGGGATGGCTGCGGCGTCCACGTTCCCACTCCTGCTCGGCGCGGCCCTCGTCGGCGGCCTCGGCGGAGGCACGCAGCACCCCCTCGCCACCAGCATGGTCTCGCGCTCCCACGACGCCCGCGGAAGGTCCACCGCCGTGGGGACCGTGAACTTCGCGGGCGACCTGGGCAAGCTGGCGGCCCCCGCGCTCTCGCTGCTCCTGGTCCCGAGATACGGCTGGCGCGGTACGCTCAACGCCATCGGCATCGCGGGCCTCGCGTTCATGGCCATCGCAGGGGTAGCGCGCCGCATCATCGTATCCGGACGGCCCGCCGCCTCGTCCGGCGAGCCGCAGGTCCAGAGCAGGGAGTCCGTGGACCTGCGCGCATTCGGCACCCTCAGCGGAGTGGGCTTCCTGGACTCGGGGACCCGCGCCGCCGCCCTCGTCTTCCTGCCGTTCGTCATGAAGGACAAGGGGTTGAGCGACGAGCAGGTCTTCGTCATGCTTCTGTTCCTGCTCGCCGGGGGCGCGGCCGGGAAGTTCGTGTGCGGCTGGCTCAATGACCGCTACGGCTCCGTGCGCCTGATATGGGGGACGAAGGGCCTCACGGCCCTGCTGCTCGTCGCCTCCCTAGCCGCGCCCGCGTACGCCGTCGCACCCGTAATGCTGGTCCTCGGCATAGGCCTCAACGGCACCTCCTCTGTACTCTACGCGACCGTCTCGGCCTTCATACCCGCCGGGCGGCGCGCTACCGGGTACGGCTACTACTATACGGTCACCGAGGTCGGCGGCACCCTCGCGCCCATCATCTACGGCCGCGTCGCCGACATCTTCAACCTGAGGGCGGCAATGATCGCGATGGGTATCGTCACGTCCCTCATCCTGCCGGCAAGCCTCGCTCTCCGCGGCCCCCTCAGCGCATACGCCGACACCCTCCGGGAGGACTCGCGCCCCGGGAGTGAGTTATGATTGGCAGACTACGCCATAGTACCTGCCCCTCAAGACGCATGACCCCGTTAGCCGAGGGGAGTAATACCACTTCATTTTGAGCGCGCCGTAAAGCCGTCATTCCCGCGAAGGCGGGAACCCACTCCCTGGCCGCACATATACGGCGGCATCACGGTGACTTGGTATAATACCATTTCGTTTTGAGCGCGCCGTAAAGTCGTCATTCCCGCGAAGGCGGGAACCCACTCCCTGGCCGCACATATACGGCGGCATCACGGTGACTTGGTATAAGATGGAGAGCGGTCATGGGTCCTAGGATGCGGGGCGCGAGCGTCTCCGCTTGGGGTTGGTTGAGAAGATATTGGGTCCCGCTTGTGATCGTGACGCCAACGAGTAGTGGGGTCATCTGGTGGAGTGTGTCTCAGTTGCCATGCTCCGACGGATTGCTGGCGGTCGTCTCTTTCTTCCCTTGGCCGTGACGTCGAGCCTGAGCCTCTACTACAGGGACCGCCCAATACCCGAACTGGTAAGGGACGCCGTCATGTTCTTCGGGGTTGTGATGCCGATTGTCTTAGCCCGAATCCACCGATGGACGGCGCGAGGGCAGCGGAAAGGGGTAAGTGAGTTACAGGCGCGATGATCCGGGCTCGAATTCGGGTAGACGGGAGGTTGGCGGGCGGTCTGCAACCGCTTTTGGGGCACCGATGGCGGCCTGCAGTGGCTGTGGCGAGCGGGATGGCGGGATAGGACGCGGCAAGAGGCGCTCGCGGGCCTGGATGGCGCGAGTTGGCGGGGACGTTCAGTTGGCCGGATGACGGGTCAGTGGCAGAAGGGCGCCGTCAGGCTGGGAGTGGAATGGCTCGCAGCCGGGCCAGGGCACTGCTGAACTGGGTTTCCCAGGGCCAGCGCTGGGGGAGATGCAAAGTGAGCCGGCGCGCCGAGCGAGTGAGCCGTCCCGCTAGGGCGAAGAACCGCCGCCGGAGGGTCTTGGTGGTCACCACCTGCTCACCCAGACCGATCCGTGCGGTCCAGCGAGCGAGGTTGTGCGCCAGCACCTGTATCGCCAGCCAGGCGCCGTTGGCGGCGAAGCGGCCCGAGGGCATGTGGTTCAGTCCGACGCCGTACTTGAGGTCTCGAATGGCATTCTCGATCTCGGCGTGGCGGCGATGGGCGGCCTCCAGTTCGAGCATCTCCCCATCGTGGTCGGTGATGAAGCCGTGATAGCTGTAGCTGGCGAAGAGGGCCAACTGGGAACCCGGCGTGGGCTTCACTCGCCGCACGATGAGCCGCACCGGCGCGGCGCCGGGCTCACTCTCAAAGGGAGTGTAGGTGGTCTCGGCCACGTCGGCGGCGCCGTCCATCCAGTAGGGGATGGGCGTCCAGTCCGCCTCGGGTATGGCTTCAATGAGGTTGCGCAGGCTGGCACGCTGGCGGATGGTGATGGAGAAGCGGACCTTCGTCTTGCGGCAGACGGATACCACGCTATGAGCGTAGAAGCCGCTGTCGGCCCGCACCGTGAGTTGTCCCCTGGCTCCAGCGTAGCGCACCCGCCCCACCGTCTCCCGCAGGAAGTGGGCGGCGCCGCGGGCGGTGTTGGCGCGGCCCTCGCGCAGACGGGACATCAGCACCTCGCCGGTACCGGCGGCGACAGCCAGCAGCGGGTGATAGCCCCGCTGGCCGGTATAACCATGGTGTCGCGCCCCCTCCTTGTCCAGTCCGTAGGTCTCACAAATGGTGGAATCGAGGTCGATGGTGAACGGCGCATCGCCGGGTCCGGCGCCGTCGGCCCATGCCCGTGCCAGCAACTCCCGGCTCACCCGGTCGAGTTGACGGACGTGGCCCCACTGGAAGCTGCGCAGGAAAGTGCCCAGGGTGGATGGTGCCTTGACCACGCAGTCGAGAACACCGGCCGTCCCACCGGCGCGCAGCGCATCGGCGTCGTCGATGCAGTCGCCGCCGGCCAGCGCGGAGGCGACCAGCGTCATTATCTTGTCGCCGGTGTTGGCCCGGCCCGGCGCATCGCCCAGTTCCAGACGCTGCTGTACCAGTTGGGAAAGGCCGAGGTGCAGGGCCAAGGTGGCTGGAAGGAGCAGGCCGCCGTTGGCCACCAAACGGAGGTCGTCGAAGGCGATTTGGATGCGGTCGAGGTGGTTGCGTGATAGCATCTGTTGGGTGCTCCTTTTCCGGGGTCGGTTTGCTGCTACAAAACCATTATCCCAGATTCAGAGGAGCACCCTTTCACCTTTTCAGCAGACCTTTAATTCCCACTCCTTCGGTGGATTCGGGCTTAGTCGCCGCCGTCTTTATCCGAATTGTGACCTGCCCGCCCTCCTCCAGTGGATAGACCGGTTGGCATTGGGTAAGATGTCAGTCCTCTTCAGATCAAGAGTAAGTCCGGGGTCCACGGAAGCCATATGAACAGAGTCGATGCGGCAATTGCGGCTGTGCCTGCCGTTACCGGCATGGCGGCGAAGCACCTGGAGACCGGACGGGAGCTCGCGCACCAGGCCGACGACCTCTTCTTCACCGCCAGCACCTTCAAGGTCCCGACACTCGTCGAGCTCTACCGGCAGGTGGACGCGGGTATCGTCGATCCGGCGGCGCGGCTGGAGCTGACGGACGAGGTCCGGTCGCCGGGCGGCGGCACACTGAAGGAGCTCGACAGCGGCCTCCGCCTGACCATTCACGACCTCGCCATGCTGATGATCATCGTCAGCGACAACACCGCGACCGACATGCTCTACAACCTCGTGGGCCGCGACCGCCTCAACGACACCATGCAGAAGCTGGGCCTCCGCCGAACCAGCCTCCCCATGACCTGCAGGGACCTTCTCTACAGCATGTACGGCGTCGATACGGACGACATTTTCGAGGGAACCCGGCTCGTGGCGGACGCCCTAGCCCACGGGCGCACCGTGGCCGGGTCCGATGGCCTCTCCGAGGAGCGCTCCGACGTGTCCTCGCCGAGCGACATGGTGCGCCTCCTCGAGATGCTATACAGGGGCGAGCTGCTCTCCGAGGCGTCGACCGCCGCCGCGATGGACATCCTGGAGCGCCAGCAGGGCACGACCATCATCCCCTACGGCCTGCCGCCCGGCACCAGGACCGCCCACAAGACCGGCGGCGTGACAAGCGTCCGCTGCGACGTGGGCATAGTCTTCGCTCCGTCCGGCCCCTACGCCGTAGCCCTCATGGCCAAGCAGGTCACCGACGGAAAGGCCATAGACCGCGCCCTGGCAGGAGTCTCCGAAGCCGTCTACGCCGAGCTGGACACATAGAGGATTCGTCAACCACAGATCGGCTCAACTGCTGGCGAACAACCTAGTGGACTGAAACCCCTAGACCTTGAAGAATGCGCTTCACACGCTCAGGTTGAGGAAGACCCTCGAGCTTCACCCCACGGCTTACTTTGTGGAGGCTCACCCCGATGGGTCTACCGGGGTTGTTTGAGAAGTCCACGATTCGAGAGTCGTCAAGGCGCTCGGTGTAGCCTGCAACCCCCGGCTCGAACTCAATCGCTACAGCATCGACTTTTTCGTCCATATAGACCGTCAGCATGGGGGCTCCTTCCCGGGTCCAAGGACCTCTACGTCTGTAATAAAGCTGCTACCTGTACGCACGAGCACGTACCTACCATCAGGGAGCCGTGCCTGGTGGCCGATATACGGCTCATCATCGTGAAGGTCATCGCAATGCTCAATGACATAACGAATATCGCTGTCGGTTAGTCCCAGCCGATCCATTCGCCTTTGGGCAAAGCCGCTTATGTCACCCATGTCTGCTCAACTTGACGGTACGCTCCCATATTCCAAGACTCTATGTCTTGGTTGTACACGAGAACTCGGTGGCTATTCAAATAGCTACTGGCGCGCCCTGAGCGGTGGCTTGGCCCTCGCGCTTTGAATACCGAGTGCCCGGCTGCCACACACTGGATATAAGCATCCTTCAAGGATGCACCTCTCTGTCGTAGGGTTTATCTGGCAGAGAGCCTCTTTTCCAGGGTAGCACCTTCCAGAGACTACAAGATACGACGGCCCCTCTCACTTGTCAAGTTGCTATATAGCCCCAAATCCACCACCTAAATTGGCGATGCGGTTGAGTTTTGTAGCTAAATTGGTCATTTTGGACAATTCGTTCTTTCACCCAGCAGGTGAAGAGAAGGCCCCGTCTTCAGGGCTGAATCAGATACTGGATCAGATCGTCGGTTCGGTTTAGGTGGGGGATTTGGGTAGCCTTGCTTAACAGCGTAGGAACTGTCCTCTACCTTCATCCAAGTAGACCTCCGCAAAGAGGCGCGTCACTCCTTGCGGTCCGGCACTCTGTTGCGCTCGATGTAGTCGTTGATCTCTTCTTGGTGGTCGCTGTAGTAGCTGAGCGCGTCAAACACTGCCGCTAGAGAAAGGTGCGGCAACTCATTGACGGTCTCTTCAGGCGCATAGCCCAAGCGCCACAGCTCTACAACTGCGCGTACTGGCGTCCTCGTGCCCTTGATGACTGGCTCGCCGCTGAGTATCGCGTCGTCCCTCTCGACGTACACGTGCTCTGTCTGTGTCGCCATAACGAACCTCCTAAGAGGAACCTGGAGGGTCGAAGCGGATACCCCCAGCACCGTCTTGTCCATCACCCACTCGGGGCTTAGCCGCGGGGCAGCGGCAGGCCCACCTCTTCGCCCCGGGCGGCTGAGATGAACCCGCCCAGTATCACCTCGGACAGCGACGCGGCGCGCTTCGCGTTCATGTCCGGCTGGACGCCGTCGTCGATCGCCTTCACGAACGCCGCCACGTCGTCGGCCATCACGTTGCGCGAGCCCAGCGACACCCACCTCTGCTTGGGCAACGGTGCGTATGCGGGATGCGACGCGCCCCACATGCCCATCGGGTCGTACGGGTCCACCGCGGGCTGCACGAAGTCGGGCTCGTTGTTGTACACCTCGACGCGCAGGGCGAACGGGTCGAAGCTCATCGTCCCCTCCGTGCCCACGACGACGACCTTCTGCGGGCCGCTGAGTGGGTGGCTCATCCACCCGAACCGGCCGCCAAGTACGGTCGCCGTCACGCCGCCTTCCAGCATCGTCATCATCACGCCGAAGTCCTCGACGCCCGCGCCCATGTGCTCGGCAAAAAAGTAGTTGCCCGTGTGGCCCAGCACCGACTCGAAGCCGAGCCCGCCCGTGACCTCGTGGATGAAGCCCAGGCTGTAGATGCCCACGTCGAACATCTCCCGCTTGGCCTCCAGGTACGTGTACCGGTCCAGCTCCTCGCTCTCCCTGCGCACCGTGCCCTTGGGGACCGAGCCCGCGCGCCCCTTCGAGAAGACGTTCTCGGCGTGGATCGCCCGGAGCTCGCCGATCTCGCCCGCCTGCACCGCGCGCTTGGCGTCCTGCACCCACCCGGCGAGGTTCTGGGTGAACATCTGCGTCACGACGCCCGTCCGCTCCGCCGCCGACACCATCATGTCCAGGTCCGCCACCGTGCCCGCCATGGGCTTGTCCAGGTAGACGTGCTTGCCGGCGTCCATCGCCCTGGCCGCCACTATGCCGCGCCGCTCCACCGCCGGGGTCGAGCTGACGATGTGGACGTCGTCCCGGGCCAGCGCCTCGTCCAGGTCCGCGATGTGCGGCAGGCCCAGGTCGTCCGCGAGCTCCTGGTACTGGCCGACGCGGCCCTCCGGGTCGCCCTTCTCGCTCGCCACCGCCACCAGCTCGCAGTCGGGGTGCGCCGCGAATACGTCGGCGTGGCTCTGCTGGTGTGTGCGCTTCGCGCCCGCTAACAGGACTCCGTACTTGCTCATAGCCTCACGCTCGGTGGTAGAGTGTGCCGCGGCTGCCGACGACCATCAGGTCGATGTCCGCCGTGCCGCCCCCGCCGGTGGCGCTCACCGTGACCAGCGCCGCCTGGCCCGTGTCCCAGGTCGACATCTCGGTCAGGTACACGCCGCTGCCCTCGCCCCGCCGTGTGCTCGTGGCCGCGGGACTCCCGAACCAGGACTCCCCCATCGACGCCAGCGCCTCCAGCGACGAGTCCAGCGACCCGCCGTCCGGCGCACGCGCGACGCAGCGTATGAACTGCGGCTGCCCCAGCCTCTCCGCGTCTATGGCCTCCTGCACGACCCGCTGCAGGGCCTCCAGATGGTCTGCCATCGTCATCTCCAGCCTACCGGTCTGAGGCGAACATTAGCACAGACAGGTGTTGGAGGCTAGTGCCCATCGAGGGCCCCCCGGAAAAGATGGAGGACAGGCCGCCTACGGACGATGGCATGAACGTTCAAAGAACCGCCCGGCCGATGTCAGGCGGGTACCTGCTCGTACGAGAAATCGGGAATCGCCATGCGCTCGCTGGCGTGCTCCATGGTCATGGCGCAGAGCCTGCCCCCGCTGTCAAGATCGAGGAGGGTGTTCGCTGGATCCACTCGATTTCGATGAATGCGCGGTGGTGGACTGTTCATTTGTCATGGGCCTCGAATCCTACATGACAACGAATGCCGGATAGTCGGCCTTGACACCGTCTCTGTGTTAGTCCAGTATAGAACGCATGTTTGTGCAACGGCACCTGTCCCTAGGGTATACTCCCGTACAGGAAAGGGACCAAGAACCGATGACCTCCTTTGATGTCTCGTCGATCCCTGCTGCCAACGTAGCTACGGTGCCTCAACGAAGCCCGCTGCGGTATCCAGGTGGCAAGACTTGGCTAGTCCCACACGTGAGAAGGTGGCTCCTAGCCGGTTCCCACCCAGTGCCTCTCATCGTCGAGCCGTTCGCCGGCGGCGGCATCGTGTCATTGACCGCGGTCATGGAAGGCCTAGCCGACCGAGCGTTCATGGTCGAGATCGACCGAGACGTCTCTGCATTCTGGCGTGCCGCGCTGGAGCACGGCGCCCAGCTAGTGCAGCGAGTTGTCAATTTCACTCCAGACCGGACCAGCGTAGAGCGACTTTCTGTAGACGCGCCTATTGACGTACTGGATCATGGCTTCAGGACGCTAATCCTGAACAGGACACGTCGCGGCGGTGTGCTTGCACCTGGAGCATCGCTGACGAAACGTGGCGAGAACGGCAACGGGATAACATCGCGCTGGTACCCGGATACACTGGCGAAGCGGCTGCGAGACATATCAGCACACTCAGAACGCCTGCTGTTCTGTGAGGGCGACGGGGTGAACATGCTGGAGTTGCTCGCCGACAAGAGTGATGTAAGCTTCTTTGTCGATCCTCCATACACGGCTGGTGGAGGGAAGCGGGCCGGCACCCGACTGTACACGCACAACGTCGTCGACCATGCGCGGATATTTCGAGTGCTGGCCAAAAGCGAGGCCGATTTCCTGATGACCTACGATTGCTCTTCAGAGATTGAGTCGCTGGTACGGGCACACGGGTTCGAGGTAGCCGTTGTGGAGATGAAGAACGGTCACCACGCTAGGGTGCCTGAACTTCTCATCACGAGGGACAGGCTGTTCACATGAGCCGGTACGGTATCGCTGAGTGGTATGGTCGACCATTCTTATACCATTTCGTTTTGAGCGCGCCGTAAAGCCGTCATTCCCGCGAAGAGCCTGCCCCGTACTCGATACGGGGCGGGAACCCACTCCCTGGCCGCACATATACGGCGGCATCACGGTGACTTGGTATTACCCTTGACACCCGCCCAGCGTCGAGAATTGGCTGAGATAGCCCAAGGCGAGGCCAAGCGCAATCCGGCGTGTCCGTTCCGAGCCATACGGTGCAACAAGAGGGGCGGCGTTTGCACAATCCAACCATACACAGAGGACAATGGCCGAATTGGGAAGGTGGACGGCGATCCTGTGATTGTCTGCCCGGAACGTTTTGGGCAAGACCGCGTGATACTGGCTTGGCTCGCTGAGATAGTTGGCTTCTCGACCGAAGAAACGATGGTTGCCCGTGAAATCCCCTTCATGCCCAGCAACGATACTTCCAAACCTGCTGGAAAGATCGACTTGGTGGTTGCTGCAGACCGCCACGAGCTACGTTGGTTCGGACTGGAGATTCAGGCTGTCTACTTCTCTGGGCCTGCCATGACTTCGGAGTTCATAGAACTGGAGCGGGACGACCAAGATCGACCACCTTATCCTCGGGAAACGCGTCGTCCAGATTGGAGATCGTCGGGTGCCAAGCGACTCATGCCCCAACTGCAGATCAAGGGGCCAACTCTCCGCCGTTGGCATTCCAAGATCGCCGTTGCGGTTGACCGCCCATTCTTCAAGTCGCTTGGTGGCCCTTCGGACTCGCCGAGCCGAGACTTAGACTCAGGGGACGTCATATGGCTCGTTCCTGAGCTCACTGATGGAAGGATCGCGCGCGGGCACTGGGAGGTCTTGACCTTGGAGGCGTCCACCGCCAAGCTCCTGTCTGCCGCTCCGATTCCTAGAGGCGACTTTGAGGACATCCTCCGTGCCAAGCTACAGCCACTGGTCGAATAGCAGTTCTCACTACGAACCTCCCTGAGTAGACACTCGCGTGCTGAACCGGCCCTCACGTTTGACCATGCCGCCGCGTAGTTGCTAGACTGGGACTAAGCGCAAGCTACGGACGGTGCGCCAGCGCCGTCTGTTTCGGAGAGCTGCATGATCACACACCCCATCACACGTGCGGTAGCGGCAGTCGCCGTGGCCGCCCTGCTCGCCCTGGTGGCGGCGCCCGACCCGGTGCGCGCCGACGGCTCGTGGGAGTCCATCGGCCCCACGGGCGGCTTCGCCTGGTCGCTTGTCGCCTCGCCCGCGTTCGCCACCGACGGCACGGTCTTCGCAGGCACGGACGGCCGCGGCGTCCTGAAGTCCATCGACAAGGGGTCCACCTGGCGCAGGATCGGCAGCAGGACCCTGGGAAGGGTGATCGCGGCTATAGTCGTGTCGCCCGCGTTCGATACAGACGGCACGGTCTTTGCCGGCGGCCCCAGCGGCGTCTACCGCTCGACCGACGGCGGCGGACGGTGGGAGCAGGTCAACGAGGGGCTCGACAACCCCAAGGTGGTCGCGCTCGCCATATCGCCCGCTTTCTCCGAGGACTCCGCACTCTTCGCAGGTACGACCGACGGCGTGTTCATGTCCACGGACGGCGGCAGATCGTGGAGCGCCGCCGACACGGGCCTCACAGGGACGACCGTACTCTCCCTTGGGATCTCCCCAAGATTCCAGAGCGACTCTACCATCTTTGCAGGCCTCATCGGCAGACGGATCGGGCAGTCCTTCGGCGGCGGTGACTTTACGACCCCGGACGGCGGACTCTACCGCTCCACCGACGGCGGCAGCACGTGGACCGAGATCGACGAACGCTTCCGGGAAGTATCCCCCGTTGCGATCAGCCTCTCACCCAACTTTGGCGCCGACTCCACAGCCTTCGTGGGAACACTCCATAGCGGCATTCTGCGCTCCACCGACGGCGGCAGCACGTGGAGCAAGGTCAACGAGGGCCTGACCTTCGAACGCTTCCCCGCCGTGGAGTTCTCACCCGCCTTCCAGTCCGATTCCACCGTCTTCGCGGGCACCTACGGGGTGATCTTCCGCTCGGTCGACGGCGGCAACTCCTGGCAGCAGCTCAACGAAGAGCGGTCCATTTCGGACAGCCGCGTGCAGGGGCTGGCCGTCTCGCCGGCCTACGCCACCGACCTCACGCTGTTCGCGGGAGCGGGCACCGGCGGCATCCTGCGCTCCACCGACGGCGGCGACTCCTGGCAGCAGATCACCAAGGGCATCACCGGCATCACCACCGTCAGAAGCGTTGCCCTCGCCCCGAACTTCGCGTCGGACTCGACCCTCTTCTTCTCCACCTCCGAAGGAGGCGTCTCGAGGTCGCCGGACGGCGGCGGCACCTGGCAGGAGATCACGAAGGGCCTCGCCGCCGGCGCGGAGCAGGACTGGCTCCTACCCGACGTGTGGACCATCGACGTTTCGCCAGACTACGCCACCGACTCGACAGTGCTGCTCGGCACGTCGAGGGGCGTCTTTAGAACGAACGACAGCGGCGACGACTGGGAGCGGCTCGATGTCGGAGGACTGGATGCCGGCGGCACGGAGTGGCCCTTCCCTGCGGTGGCCTTCTCGCCGGACTACGCCGCCGACAGCACGGTCTTCGTTGGCGGTGGATTGGGCGTCCTCCGGTCGTACGACGGCGGCGACACCTGGGAAGGCCCCGTGGGGCTGGAGGGTGGGTCGGTCTGGGAGCTCGCGCCATCGCCAGAATTCGCGACCGACGGGACGCTGTTCGCAGCTACGATATCGGACGGTGTCTTCCGGTCCGTGGACGGCGGCCTCTCATGGGAAGCCGTCAACAACGGCCTAGACGGACTCCGCGTCCAGGCCATCGAGGTATCACCCGCGTTCGGGACCGACTCGACCCTGTTCGCAGGGACCACTGCCGGCCTTTACAAGTCCACCGACGGGGGCGGCTCATGGGCCCGCCTGCGCAACGGACTCAGGGACGGTTCGACCTTCTTCGCCCTCGCCCTGTCTCCGAATTTCGCCAGCGACAGCACCGTCTTCGTCGGCACCGACGCCGACGGCGTACTCCGGTCGGACGACGCCGGCGAATCCTGGCAGCCCGTCAACCACGGCCTGCGGACCCTGGGGATCTCGTCGCTGGCCGTCCCGAACAGCTACGGGGATACATCCCAGCTCTTCGTCGGCACGGCGAGGTCAGGGCTGTTCAGGGGAGCCTCCCTCGAGGTCGGCCCCTTCTTCGAACCCACGCAGCAGGCGGCAAGGCCCGGCCAGTACACCCTGATCGGCTGGCTCCTTGTAGCAGCAACGGCGGTCGTGGTCGTGCTCCTTTTCTTCGCATACAGATTGGGTCGCCGGTTTCTTGGGCGCCGCCGCCGCCCCAGGGACCGAGCGGGATGGGGCGGTGCCCTGGGATCCCAAAGTAGCGGCGGGGAACCCGCAGGCGGCAGCACGGGGGAGTGAGACCCCAGTCGACCCGCTAACCCACTCGGCCCAGGTAGCGTTCTATCTGATAACAGCGCGTGAAGAAGTATCCGAAATACGTTGACGACTATTGAATCGCCTTGCTAGAATTGCGCGTCATACATTTTGATTCGTGCGTCGTAATTCATGCAAAGCAGGCGCACTGAACTTGAGATAAGGAGCAAAGGAGAGATGGAAACGTCTATTGCATCATCCGCCGCGGTAGCCGAGCCGGAAGTCCAGGAGGCCCCCGCCTGCCTGCACCAGTGGATGGTAGCCACTCCGAACGGCCCCTCGAGCACGGGCACCTGCCTGATGTGCGGCAGTGAGAAGGAATTCCCCAACTACATCGAGGGCTCGGCCTGGGGCTACGACATATCCGTGGAGCAGCTCGCCAGGAGCTCACGGATCAACGTGCGTCAAGAGCCCGTTATCGAGGACGACTACGAGTAGGGAACAGCGCGCCCAACGGTGAACCAGGCGCCGCAGCCTTAGAGCGCGGCGCCTGCCCGGGCCGCTCACCTGAACAGATCGGTCGAGCGGTCTCGCAGCAGGCCCCCGGAGCCCCTGCCCCCGGACAGATACGGATGGCCCCGCACAATAGCTGCGGGCACCGCGTCCACCTTCCCCATCACCAGCTCGGCCGCTGACGCGATCTCGTCGACCTCGGCGATATTCGTCACGGCCATCACCTTGCCCGAGGAGTCGGACGCTCCCCGGTAGTCCCTGAAGGACTCCATCCCGGACACGCCGACCGCGAAGTTCACCTGCCCCTCCCTCCACGGTCTGCCGAACGTGTCCGTGATCACGACCGGTGCGTCGACGCCGGTCGCGCGCAGTATCTGCTCTCGAATCGCCCCGGCCGACCGGTCCGGGTCCTCGGGCAGAAGCGACACCATCCCTTCGCCCGGCACGTTGGACGCGTCGACGCCCGCGTTGGCGCATATGAAGCCGTGATGCGTCTCGGTGATCAGGATGCCCCTCGCGGCGTCGGAGCGGACGATGCTGCGGCTCTGCCCGAGCACCACCTCGACCAACCTGGGGTCCCGGCCGCTCTGCCGCGCGAATTCCTGCGCGAAACGCGAGGGCGTGACGTCGTTGAGGTCGACGAGCATGCCCTCGGCCTTCGAGACGGCCTTCTGCGTAACGACCGCGATATCGCCCGCCTGCAGAGGCGTGCCCTGCGCCCGGCATGCGCCCGCCACGATCTCGCCGAGTCGAGCGCCGGGCTCTATCTCGGGCAGGCCTGTCACCCCTATGACCTCGATACGCGGCACCGTCATGCTGGGTATGTAACCACGCCGTTTCCGGGGGTGTCAATCCGCGCATGGTATACTTGGCAGCCGCCATGAGACCGCTGCGCAGCCCGCTGTTCGTGCCCGGGAACAACCCCAGGATGCTCCGCAAGGCGTTGGGCCTCGCGCCGGACGCCTTCGTGCCGGACATGGAAGACGCCGTGCCCTGGAGCGAGAAGGAGCGGGGCCGCACGACCGTCGCCTCATTCCTCCCCGAGCTCATCGGGACGGGCAGGGCGGTCATCCCGCGCGTCAACGCCTCCGACTCCGGCCTCATCGAGCAGGACCTCGCGGTCGCCGTAATGCCGGGCGTGTTCGGGATCACCGTCGGCAAGACCGCCTCGGCCGGCGAGGTCGCAGCTATAGGAGACACGATCGGCAGGCTGGAGATCGAACGGGGCATGGACCCGGGCAGCGTCGTCCTCATACCCTGGATCGAGTCCGCCATGGCCGTGGTGAACGCATACGAGATATGCTCGGCGCCGCGAGTCGCAGCCGTCGCGTTCGGCGCGGAGGACCTCGCCAACGATATGATGATCGAGCGCACCGAGAGCGGAGACGAGGTCGCGTACGCCCGCAGCGCCGTATGCACTGCGGCCCGGGCCGCGGGCGTGCCGGCAATCGACACGCCCTACGTGAGGTTCCGCGACGAGGACGGCCTGCGCCGCGACTGCGCCTCCGCCAGGCGCTTCGGCTTCAAGGGCAAGTTCGCCATTCATCCGTCCCAGATCGACCCGATAAACGACAGCTTTAACCCGATGCCGTCCGAAGTCGCGTGGGCCAGCCGCATCGTGTCCGCCTTCGATGAAGCCGAGCGGGCAGGTACCGGCGCGGTATCGGTCGACGGAAGCATGGTAGACGCGCCCGTAGTCAAGAGAGCCCGCGGCATTCTCGAGCTCGCGGGCCGCGCGGGGCCATCTTGAGGAAAACCTAAAGGCATTCCGACAAGCTCGACACGAGCGGCGCTATACAACTCCGTCGTTCCCGCGCAGAGCCTGCCCCGTACCCGATACGGGGCGGGAACCCATCCCCGGTGAGCGGGAGCAGTTGCTAATACCAATTCATTTTGAGCGCGCCGTAAAGCCGTCATTCCCGCGAAGAGCCTGCCCCCGAGCAGTCGGGGGCGGGAACCCACTCCCTGGCCGCACATATACGGCGGCATCACGGTGACTTGGTATAAGAAGCTTGTCGAAGGGCAATTCTAGGCCAGATGGCCTTGGGATAGTTTGGGAGAACCGTTGCCGCAGGACAAAATCGAACTGAAGGAGATGACCTTCTACGGCTTCCACGGCGTCAACCCGGCGGAAAAGGAGCTGGGTCAGCGGTTCGTGGTGGACGTCGACCTCTTCCGCGACCTCACCAAGGCGGGGCAGACCGACGACCTGGGCGATACGGTCGACTACTCGGAGGTCTACCGTGCGGTCAGGGACGTGGTCGAGGGGCCGAGCCGCAACCTGCTGGAGAGCGTCGCCTCCGCCATCGCCGAGCGCATCCTGACAGCCCACGACATAGAGGCTGTGAGAGTCCGGGTCAGGAAGCCCGAGGTCCCGATGAAGGGCAGCATCCTGACCCACGCGGCCGTCGAGATATTCCGCGAGGCCTAGGCCCCTACCCCCGGGCGCAAGCCCTAACGGCTCTTGGGGTTCTTGAGCCCCGTCTCCAGCTTGTTCCTAACCTCGCGCCTCACCCTTGCGGCCAGGACGCCGTCATGCTCCTCCAGGAACCCCACAACCACCTCCCTGTCCCGGGGCACCAGCTCCCGCAGCGCCCACGACAGGCCCTTGACGACCATGTCGTCGTGGTCCGCCGCCAGCATCCCACATACCTCCAGGGTGCGTGAGGCATCGCCACTACCGCCCATGGATTTCTTGTTCAAGGCCGTCGTGGAGACGAGGGCGGCCCGGCGCCACCACCTGTCCTGCGAGAGCGCCCACTCCTCGACGGTCCCGTCGCCGAGGCGGCCGTCGAGCCACGCCGGACCGGCGACCAGCCAGCAGAAGGAGTCGACGCTCGCCCAGTTGTCCCCATCCCGCGTCCCAGCGACTCGACGGCTGCAACATCGAGCGTCGCGCGTACGCCCCTGTTCCGGCTCAGGACCTCGTATGCCGCAAGCCTCCCCTCATGGGTGCGCGTCCCGATCAGGGCCCGCGCCAGGACGAGGACGACGTCGGGTTGCGCGCCCTTCAGCTTCCGAACGGCGTCGCGGGCGGCTCTCCGCACGTCGGGCACGGCCACGCCGATGATCCTGGCTGCCGTCGGGGTGTAGGACGCGCCCTTCGCCGCGCGCTCGGGGTTCGCGGCGGCCTCGAGCCGCAACATGACCTCGGCCGCCAGCCGTTCGACGTCGACCTGGCTCTGCCCGGTCACGCCAGCGAGCCCAGCGGCAGTGTGGCGAAGTAGGCGTCGTGGTCCAGCCGTATGGCGAACAGCTCGGCCTCGCGCATGGCGACCTCGATCCGCACCGGCCTGCCCACGAGCCCCGAAATGTCCTCCCGCTCGGCCCACCTGGCGGGCGCAAACAGGTGGTCGCCGCTGATCGGCGCCGCCTCGTCCCAGCCGTACCCCTCTATCGGCTCGGCCGTCTCCCCGTCCAGCATCCGGACCAGGATGCGTGTGTGATTGGTGGTACGGACGTTGAACGTCAGGCCGCCCGACCTGGGAATCACCGTCTTGGTCCTGAGCAGCCCCTCCCTGGCGTAAGTCTTCAGCGAGCAGAAGCCGTCCAGCCGCAGCTCGTGCAGCAGCGGACCGAACACGCCCGTCGTATCGAGCCCCGCCTCCTGCATGTCGGGGTAGAATGCGTGCTCCCCCTTGGTCGACGACGAGTAGAACAGAAGCCTGTCGTCGGGCGTCCGGAGCATCTCGTGGCCGTACACCTGGCCGCCGCCCTGGAGTCCGTAGCTCCGCAGCCCCAGGAACGCCTCGCGGTTCGGGCGGTACCAGTTGAGCCCGTTGTAGCTGTAGGCCAGCTGCGTCTCCATCCGCCCCGTCCGCTTGTACCTCCGCATCTCGAAGTGGTCGACCGTCTGGACCTTCAGGAAGCCCACCATGATGTCCTCGTGGACACGCGCCGGCATCTCGTAGAACTCGGTCCCGACCCTGTCGAGGGCGTCCGGCTGTATCGCCGTGAACGGCTCCGAGAAGCTCCGCAGGTCGGGCGAGGTCGACACGGCGATCCTGCGGTCGAGGTTCACGTTCCTCGTGAAGATGTGGAACCGTCCGGCAGCCTCGTTCCAGGTGATGTGGCCGGGCACGTCCGACCCCGGCCTGCGCCACGGGTTGGCCCTGTCGACCTCGAATCTCAGACCGTCGCGAGAAAAGCCGAGCGCGCTCACGCCTTCCCTCGCGGCCTGCCGCCGGTCGGGTATCGGAGGCATATACCACTCGCCGGTGACGTAGCCGCGGTCCGCTATGGGAGTCCCGGCAAGCGGAATAATGGAGAAGGGCCAGAACCGCTGCCCGTGCTGGTCCAGCACTACCCTCTCGAACCCCTTCCACGCAGGCGTCACGCGGGCGTCGTAGACGGGATGGGGCCACTCGTAAGGGTCGGCCGACTCCAGCCTGACGACGAACACCCCTGGGTCGGCCTCCGGCGGAAAGACGGCCAGGTACATCACGTACCGCCCCACCTGCTCGTCACGGAACACGGTCATGTATCCGCCGTACCCCAGGAAGCCGGGATAGAAGTCCGTGAACAGCTCCTTCACCAGCTCGGGCCGCCCCCAGACGCGCTCCAGCGAGTCCCAGTGCTCCACCATCCAGTCATCCAGAAACAGAATTGCTTTCATAGCCTTACCTGCATTGAACCCGGCATAGTATGATACCCGCATGTTGGAGTCGGCCATTTACGCGCGCTACCGAAGGTCCCTGACGGGGTGCTCCACTTGGTCATAGCCGACAGCTCCAGCCACGCCGCCCACCTTGCAGGTGAGGCAAGCCCCGACTCACCGTACCCGGCCCCTTGAACCTCACCCTGCAGGAGCTTGGCCTGCCCTCCGACGCCCTCGTATGGGAGGCGTTGCTGCTTACCCTGATGTCCTTCGGCGTCGGCATCGTGGGCGGCTTCGTTGGCCTTGCCCTGGGGACGGTCAGGCTGCCTGTCCTCCTGCTGCTGGGAGTGCCGTCACTCGTGGCGGCTGGCACCAACATCATCGTCAGTACGTCGAGCTCCCTGTTCGGCGCGATCCGCCACATGCGCGAGGGGCGCGTCAACATGCGGGTGGTCCTGGTGATGGGCCTGCCGAGCTTCGCGGGCGCGTTCCTGGGCGGATTCTACGCGTCGGCCGCGCCCGAGGGCGTGCTGGTGCTCGCCGTGGGTGTGCTGGTCTTCTGGCAGGGGGTCGAGCTGGTGCAGAAGGCCCGCAGCGCCGGCAGCGCCAGCGGGTCGGGCTCGGCAATGGCCGACGCGCTTGCCACCGGCACGGAGCGGCGCCGCGACAACCCCCTGCTCGCGGCGGTGATCGGCCTCGTCATTGGCACGATAGGGGGCGCGGTCGGCCTGATCCTGGGCAGCCTCAGGCTCCCGGCCCTCATCCGAGTGCTGGGGCTGGGGCCAAGAATCGCCGCCGGCACCAACATGTTCATCGGGTTCGCCATGGGCGCCTCGGGCTGGGTCGGCCACGTAGCCCGGGGCCAGGTCGACTACCCCCTGGTGGTGCTCATGGCCTTGGCCGCCGTAGGCGGAGTGAACATCGGCGCAAGACTCACGGGCCGCGTATCCCTGTCCAGCCTAGTCACGTCCATGGGGCTCGTGCTGCTGATGGTGGGCGCGCTGATGGTATGGCGCGGCCTCACGGATTGGCTGGCCTGAGATCGGCCCTAGGAGCACCGTGAGCTGCAGGGCTGTCATGGACCGTTTCGACGCCGGGCTAGCTATACCAATTCATTTTGAGTGCGCCGTAAAGCCGTCATTCCCGCGAAGAGCCTGCCCCGTACTTGATACGGGGCGGGAACCCACTCCCTGGCCGCACATATACGGCGGCATCACGGTGACTTGGTATTAGCTACCGGATTGACGACCAGACACGCTCGCCGTATAATCTAGCCAGATCATCTAGCCGGAGCCTGCCTCGATGGAGTGGCCTCTACAGGATGCCAAGAACAAGTTCAGCGCACTGGTCAACGCCGCGCTAGCCGGCGAACCCCAGCGGGTTACCCGGCGTGGGCAGCCCGCGGTGGTAGTCCTGGCGACGGAGGAGTACGAGCGACTTTGCCGTCTCGAAAGGGCCGGCGCTCCTACCCTGGGTGAACTGCTCCTTGAAATCCCGCAGGACGATCGGGAATTCGAGCGGATGTCCCTTCCTGCCCGACCATTGGACTTGTGACGTTTCTCATCGACACGGACGTGCTGTCGGCGCTCCGCAGGCGCGAACGGAATCCCGCGACGGTCCGTTGGGTGGAGACACAGCGGACAGCGGACCTATACCTGAGCGTCGTCACCGTAGGAGAAATTGAGCGGGGCATCACGCGGCAGCAGCGGAACGACCCATCTTTCGCCCAGGAGCTCGCCTACTGGCTGGACCGGGTGCTGGCCTGGTATGGCGACCGAATACTGCCCGTAGATTCCGCCACGGCGCGGAGGTGGGGCCGCTTATCGGCGACCCACGGACACGACAGCGCGGATCTGCTCATCGCCGCCACGGCGCTGGAGCACGGACTCACCGTCGTTACCCGCAATGTCCGGCACTTCCAGCCGACGGGAGTCCCCATAGTCAGTCCCTTCGAGTAATACCATTTCGTTCTGAGCGCGCCGTAAAGCCGTCATTCCCGCGAAGAGCCTGCCCCCGAGCAGTCGGGGGCGGGAACCCACTCCCTGGCCGCACATATACGGCGGCATCACGGTGACTTGGTATAACAACCGCGTAGCTGTACGCCGCCGACGGCTCTGTACCCGGGCTACTTCTGGCGGAACGCGCCCCGTATTGTGTCGTCCGGGAAGAGACTCGGTACCTCGCCGCTGGCGGCGTAGCTGTACAGCGCCGCCTTGTAGATCCCGTCCAACGTCGCGAAGACCAGCGCAACGCCAGCGACCATCACGACGCCGATCCCGATCGCCGTGGCGATGCCTGCCCCTCCGAGAGGCGACAGGACCACGAACAGCAGCGCGGTGATCCCGACGGCAAGGAGGAAGGCCAGGAACGCCGCGATGCCCAGGCCGAAGCTGCCCGCCACCTGCTCGCCCCAGGTGCGGCGAAGCATCGAGAGCGACGTCTTGAACGCCTCAGTTAGCGGGCGGCGCTCGATCACGATCAGCGGCACGACAAAGAATGTGATGAGCGTCCACGCGGCTCCAATCAGCGAGACGACTATCTGGCTGACGATGCCAAGGATGCCGCCGCGCTCGCGCGCCTGACCGGACAGGATGTTCAGGATCAGCCCGACTGTCCCGGCTATGACGGCCCACATGAAGATCGTGACGACGCGGTTCCACGCTCCGCCCAGGCCCGAGCGGACGTTGGGATCGCCGCCGGCCAACCTCTTGTGCGCGGCATACACGAGCGCGCTGTTGAAGAAGATGATGACGAATGACGCGAGAATATAGAACGCCAGGGCAATGAGATAGTCGCCGATGCCAGGCCCGCCGGCCTCGATCCGGTCGAGCGCGCCGACCCCGATCCCGACTCCCGCGAACGTCAGCAGCAGGACGACCACGCCGATCGAGGACAGGACCGGAAACAGGACGAGCTCCTTGTCGGCCCCGAGCACCCTGAGACACAGCTTAGCCAGCCTGAAGCTCCTGCCAATCGTCTCGAACATATCCGCCCTCCCACCGCCAGACCTTTGGCTGAAAGCCCACTATATCATCGCCTAGGCCGGCGTCCCAGCCTTACGCCTGAGGGAACCGCAGACTCGCGGCGGCATGGGGATTGCAGGTAGACTCGGCCAGCCAGCCTCCGTACGCCGTACGCCTGTGAACTTGTCCCGCTTTGGGCAAGCATGATACTCTCTGACGATCAGTTCCAAGGCAGGTTCGCAGACCTGCAAGTTAGTCCGCCCAAGTGTCCATATCCGCCTCCCGACACTTGGCCTTCACATAAGGATGCCCCGACGCTCCAGACTCGCTAAACAGCACCTCCAAAAGGCACGCGACGCAGCGTTAGCTGCGGTCGATAACTACAATAGGCCTGGAATCTCTTTCCGAACACGCACCTTCGTGCTCCTGATGACTGTCGCATGGACGGCATGCTTCCACGCAGTCTTCTACGATAGGGGTGTCAAACCTTGGTACGTTAGGAGCGGGAGCGGCAAGGGTACACGCTATCTGCGTGTTGATGGCGATCTCAAGCACTGGGAACTGTCAACGTGCGTGAAGAAATACTGGGGTAGTCAAAACCCCCCTTCCAGGAAAAACATAGAGTTCTTCCTGGGGCTCCGAAACAAGATCGAGCATCGCTACTACCCAGAACTCGACCCCGCACTCTACGGCGAGTGTCAGTCCATGCTCATGAATTTCGAGGACTTGCTCGTCGAGGAGTTCGGCTCTGACATGGCTCTGCTAGACCATGTCGGAGTTGCCTTGCAGTTCTCTGCGATGAGGCCTCATCAGCAAGAAAAGTCACTGCGACGGCTTCAAGGTGCGGCCCTGAACGACGTGAGGGACTATGTCGAGACCTTCCGTGCAGGACTTGCGCCGGAAATCCTCGAGAGTTCTCAGTACTCGCTCCGGGTCTTCCTCATCCCCAAACTGGAGAATAACCGCAATATGGCCGATCTCTCGGTAGAATTCGTGCCATATGACCCGAGCAGCCCTACAGAAATGGAAGATCTCCGGAGAGTCACAGCACTGATCAGGGAAAAGAAAGTCCCCATGGCGAGCAAGGGACTCTTGAAGCCCAACGCCGTAGTGGCGCGAGTCCAAGAGTGCCTACCGTTCAAGTTCACCCCCCACACCCACACGTTGTGTTGGAAACACTACAAGGTACGGCCACCGGTAGGCAGTGACCTTCCAGAGAACACAAAGCCCGAATTCTGCATCTACGACGAGTTGGGAAAGGGCTATGGCTACACCGAGGGCTGGGTGAAGTATCTCTGTAGGAAGCTCGCCAAGCCTGATGAGTATCAGGCTGTGACAGGCAAGGCACCTAGTCCTACCGTCGGTGAGTGAGCCTCGACCCAGCAAGGCTAAAGTGTGTTACACGCGATACTCATTCGCTCACTGTCTCCACTAACCTCCTGATCGCCCCCGTATGGTCGGGATAGTGCCAGATAGTGTTGCCCACGATCAGCTTCCAGGGCTCCCATTCGGGCGGCATGTTCGAGAACAGGGACGCGTCCGAGTAAGCCTCCTCGGGAAGCAGGTCAAGCTGCTCGATGAGATCGGCGAACATCCTGGCCGACTCGGCCCGCACGTCTTCGATGGACATGCCCCTGGCCTCGTCGAAGATGGCTGCGTTGCGCTCGTCAGGTCCCAGCGCCCATAGGCCCGATACGTCCATCGTGCGCGTGCGGAGCATCCTGACCACCTCACGCTCGTACCACGTGACGTGGGCGATGATGTCCTTGGCCGACAGCTCGCCCTCGGTTCCCGGCTTCAGCGCCAAGCGATCGTCCACGCGACCCAGCAGGTCGGCCCAGCCGCTCCATGCTGACTTTACTCGGCGGATGAGGTCGCTCTTCTCCATCGGGCGGCAATCCCCGGTCCGGGAACCGCGCCTAGATGAGCCCCTGTTCCCGCAGGTCCGCCAGCGCCCGGCCCGCGACCTCCACCGTCTGGTCGATGTCGTCGTCGGAGTGGACCGCGCTCACCAGGAACCGCGGCCCGCCGTCCACCCCGTGGTTGTACATCGCCAGCGTGAGCTGGTCCTTCCGCACCGGGTCCGACACGGTCCGCTCTTGCTGCTCCGTCAGCACGATCTCGTCGTCGTGGGGGTCCACCTCGACGCCCAGCCTCAGGAAGACGGCCGAGGCGACGCCCGTCGCGGTGCCCGTGATCTCCATCCGGTTCAGCAGCCGATTCAGGCCGTCCCTCAGCCGGGCTGCGGCGCGGTCAGCATTGGCGTTGATCGGCTGCGTCTTCACCAGCTCCAGGGCCTTCTGTCCGGCGGCCGCCGACAGCGGGTTCGCGTTGAAGGTGCCATTGTGGCCAATGCGTGCGCTGCTGTTGAAGCCGGGCTCGTCCCTTAGCTGGATCATGTCGATGATATCGGCCTTGCCCGTTACCGCCCCGCCCGGCAGCCCGCCGCCGAGTATCTTCGCCAGCGTGCACATGTCCGGCGTCACTCCGTACAGCCCCTGCGCCCCGCCCTTCGACATGCGGAACCCCGTCACCACCTCGTCGAAGATCAGCACGACGCCGTACCGCTCCGTCACCTCGCGCAGCTCGCCCAGGAAGCTCGGCCTCAGGGGCGTGTCGCCCATGTGGGCCCCCGTCGGCTCGACGATGATCGCCGCCGCGTCGCTGTCTCCATCTAGCGTCCGCTCCACCAGCCCGATGTCGTTCGGCTCGATGGAAATGACCGTGCTCGCCGTCTCCGCGGGGATGCCCCCGGCGGCGGGCTCGTGGCTGCGCACGTAGTCGTTCCAGCCGTGGAAATGGTCGCGGAACTTCAGCAGCTTCGTCCTGCCCGTGTACGCCCTCGCCATCCGGACCGCCATCATCGTCGCCTCGGTGCCGGAGCTGTGGAACCGCACCTTCTCCGAGCACGGGACCAGGTCGCGCACAAGCTGCGCCCACTCGATCTCGATCTCCGTCGAGGCCGCGTAGTGCGTGCCCTTCGTCATCTGCTCCGTGACCGCCGCCACGATGTCCGGGTGGTTGTGGCCGAGAATCAGCGCGCCGTGGCCGCCCTTGTAGTCGACGATCTCGTTGCCGTCCACGTCCCACTTCCGCGACCCCTGCGCGTGGGTCACGAAGTACGGGA
This sequence comes from Dehalococcoidia bacterium, assembly GCA_965222445.1. GTDB lineage: Bacteria > Chloroflexota > Dehalococcoidia > Lucifugimonadales > CAJWER01. Next base: position 1,353,771 of record CBDCTY010000002.1, read on the forward strand.
ACGGCTTCAGGTTGCGGGCATCGTGCGTGACCCCGTTCGGGAACAGGTCCTTCGAGGTCGCGTAGTACTCGGCGCTCTTCGGGTGTAGGTCGATGTATGCCTGCTCGATTGGCGTGGCCATGACGCTCCTCTTACAATGATGGTTGACTCGAAAGTCCCATTATAGACGCACGGAGCCGCCCTTTCACCCTATGGAAATGAAGAGCTACCTCACAGACCTCGAATGCACCTTCTGCGGCAACAGGTACCCGGTCGACCGGCCCATCAGGACCTGCCCCGAATGCGGCAAGGTACTCTACCCCCGCTACGACCTCGACGCCGCACGTCGGGGCTTCGACCGCGCGAGCCTGCCCGGCCGCCCCCCGAACATGTGGCGGTACTTCGAGGTAATGCCCGTCCTCGACGAGTCGAACGTCGTCACCCTCGGCGAGGGCTTCACCCCTCTGCTCAGGGCCGAAAGGCTGGGCCGCGAGATGGGTGCGCCCAACATCCTGATCAAGGACGAGGGCGTGAACCCGACCGCCAGCTTCAAGGCCCGCGGCCTCTCAGCCGCAGTATCCAAGGCCCGCGAGCTTGGCCTTACGAAGCTCACCATGCCGTCGGCGGGCAACGCCGGAGGCGCGCTCGCCGCCTACGCCGCCAGGGCGGGGATCGAGGCCCACGTCTACATGCCCAAAGACGCGCCCGAGGCCAACCGCATCGAGGCCGCTGCTGCCGGAGCGCACGTCACCCTCGTCGACGGCCTCATCTCCGACGCGGGCGCGATCTCCAGGCGCATGGCCGCCGAGCACGGCCGCTTCGACGTGTCCACATTGCAGGAGCCGTACCGGGTCGAGGGCAAGAAGACGATGGGATACGAGCTCGCCGAGCAGCTCGGCTGGACTCTCCCGGACGCAATCATCTACCCCACGGGCGGCGGCACCGGCATAGTCGGCTTCTGGAAGGCGTTCGAGGAGATGGAGCAGCTGGGCTGGACCGACGGCCAGCGCCCCCGGATGTACAGCGTCCAGCCCGAGGGCTGCGCCCCCATCGTCAGGGCCTTCCACCAGGGCAAAAGATTCGCCGAGCCCTGGCAGGACGCCCACACCCTCGCCGCGGGCATGAGAGTCCCCGCCGCAATCGGCGACTACCTCATGCTCGACGCCCTCCGGGAGAGCGGCGGCGGCGCGGTAGCCGTCACCGACGAGGAGATACTCCAGTGGGTTCCGAAGGTATCCTCCCTCGAGGGCATATTCGTCTGCCCCGAAGGCGCAGCCACCGCCGCAGCCCTCGCCAAGCTCCTCCAGGACGGCACAGTCTCCCCCAACGAGACCGTCCTCCTCCTAAACACCGGCTCCGGCCTGAAGTATCTGGATGTGGTTCGGACGTGAGCAGACGACCAGTGGGTTCAATCGCAGGTTACCGTCCGCGCTGCCTGGTAATGCGTTCAATGGACTGCTGAATCTTCGTAACCTCGTATAGGCACTTGTCCTGCTGTTCCGCAGACATTCGGTCCAGGTCGGCCAAGAACGCCTTGACCTGCAGTTCGCCCCTGAAGCGTTTGAACCGACGCAGCCACATGTTGTCGACGCCACGGTCTTGAGCGCTCCCAAACGCCCTATCGAATGTCTTGTCACCAGATACGAGGATCTTGGTCGGCTCCGGACCCACTTTGGCCACGTCGAGGAGTTTGACCAGCTTGTTTCTCACATCCACCGCGCCAGGAATTTCCCTGCGCTTAATCTTTCCAACGACTATGTCATCGAGATCCGGGTTTTCCCGACGAGCCTTTCTCACTATCGTGGACTTCAGGTACTCGTCGTAGTAACTCCACCGCGTAACGCTGGTCTCATCGTGTTCCACCATGAACTTGTATGTATTGATGAGGTGGTTCACCGTTTTCACCGGTAGTCCCATCTCGCTTGCCATACCCTGGGCACTGACCCCATGGGTGACATTCCTGCGATATAGGTAGCCCGCCTGCTCGTAGGGAACCCAGTCCTTTCTGCCGATGATGTGGTACTCACCGAGCAGCGCAAACACGAGTTCCTCGCTGATCTCACAAGGAAGCAATCGAACTTTGGCCTTGCCCCACGTTATGGCGTCGTTCCTAGCAAGCTCATGGTATGCGGCGAGTCGACTGTTTCCTTCAATCACTACGAGGTCGCCATCCCTCACAAGCATGGGGTCTGTCAGTCCACCGTTTGCCCTGATTGACTGAATGAGTTGCTTGACGTGGTCCAACCCCCTTAGACGATTGAATATCTCATCCTGGGACGGCTCGACACCCGGCCTTTGGATTAGCGAATATATCCTTGGGTTCTCTGGATAGAAGCTGAGATCGTGGATCGGAAGATACCCGTTTCGGACCGGTATCTCCTGACCACCAAGTGTAAGAGTGTCGTTGACCCACGTAGAATCAGCCATTATCCGTGTCCCCCAACTGGTCTATGCATCCAATATGGCTCGCAGGATGTCCCCAAATTCGTAGGACATCTCCTTCTGATAGGTCTCCCTGTCGATGTCGCCCTGTGCGAGTTGCGCTGCGACCCGTTTGGAGTGAAGTAACGCCTCAACCCATTCGTCTATCGAGTCGCGCATAATCAGGTTGTGTACGTGGCAGACCCTGTCCTGGGATATCCGATGGATCCTGTCCTGCGCCTGCAGATAGTCGTCCAGGCTGAACAGTCGGTCGTAGAAGATAACGTGGTTCGCCACGGTCAGTGTCAGACCTTCCTTGGCGGAGCCTGGAGTTGCAATGAACACCTTGGCGCTCGACTCATCGAGAAAGGTGCGAATCGCATTGGTCTGCTCTCTCGTGCTCAACATGCCGTGGACCAGCTGAGGATTGTGCCGACGCAGAATTCTTGCCAGCCACTCGACGTTTTCGACGAACGACGTCCAGACTATGCACTTTTCGCCATCCCTGACTATCGACGAGACCAACTCAAGCAGAGTCTCCAGCTTCCCCGGCTCGACTTGGTGACTCGCATCAATCAGGTTGGGGTTCGACGTCACCTGTACCAACCTGAGCAGCCGCTTCAACACCACGTCCGACTCGTCGGCCACGAGTTGCCCATCCTGGAAGATTATGGCCCGTAGAGACTCCCGGACCTGTCTGTACAGCTCCAGTTGCCGAGGCTCCCATTCCGTCACCACGGAGTGAACGACTTTCTCAGGAAGGCTTATCTCGGCGCTTGCCTTGGTCTCCCTCACGGCAAAACCCGATATCGAGTGGAATATGCGCTGTAGCTGAAGCTCCAGGGCCTCTTGCCGGCTTTCAACGCCGGCCAGATCATTCGACAAGTCCACTGATCGCTTGAATTCCCCAAAATCATCGCCAAGAGATGCGCCATCGTCGAGGAACTTGATCTGAGACCAGATATCGTGCGGGCGATTAGAGACTGGGGTTCCGGACATAATCACTCGCTTGGTGAACAGAGGCGCGAGGTCGAGGAATGTTCTGGTGAGAACGGCGTCGGGGTTCTTGATCTTGGTTGACTCGTCGAGAATCACCCCGACGTTTCTAGTCCTCAGAAATAGATGCATTCGCTCCCTCTCGGCTCTCACAGCCTCGTAGTGAGCGAGCATGACCCGGGCGGGGCTGTTGAATACATAGAAGTTTCCGCCGCGGTTATTGGTCAACACCCGCGGTATCAGCTGAGAGTGAGATGCAAGCTCTCTCTGCCAATTGTCGAGGAGTCCCTTCTTAACAACGATCAATGCGGTATCCAGCTGCCGATGCGCCAGCCAGTGGACAACTAGGTCTATGGCAACCTTCGTTTTTCCCAACCCCTGCTCATGGAATATGGCTGCATACTTAAGGTCCTTGATCGCATTGACAGCTTCCAGCTGGTATGCAAACGCCTCGTGCTTCAGGGTGAGGTCTGGCTCCCTCTTTAGTGTCAACTTCTGCAACGAGTCAACCTTTCTGACATGGTTCCTGCACGCAGCTGGTTCATTTCGGACAGTACGACGGTTTCAACCTGAGGCAAACCCTCTCTGACACGAAGGTTCGTGAGAACTGTCCTGGCGAGTCTCTCAATAGGCCACGGCACCGCCAGAATGAAGGCCGAGCCTTCCGCCATCCCGCATCTTCTCAGGAATGCCGTAACCTGTGCCTCTGTATGCGAGTTCTCCAGGTCTCTCATGCTCTTGGCTTCGCCAATGACTACTCTTCCCTGTTCGTTGAGCATGATATAGGCGTCAGGCACGTAACCTTCAATAGGTGGTGGCCGAGTACGCGATTCCTTGCCGACCGAGTCTGTCAGGACACGTTCTCCCCGGCTCCCACAGAATCTATCCGCGATGTAGTTGTGGAGTGTGGCAACCAAGTTTGAGTGTTCCTGTGACTCAGGCATTGTTGGGAGAGGGTGAGGCGATGAGCTTGCAGAGTTGAGCCAACTGGTCTCTGGCCTCAGTTAGAGAGAGATTATCGGGAGTGTTCAGGTCTTCGCGAAGACGAAGAAAGTCCGTATAGCCCATCTCGGCTATACGGTTCGACAGCGCATCGGCGAGTTGAACCAGCGTGGCCTCCTCTAGGGCCTCTACCGTCGAGGGGCTGTCCAGAACCTTTTCCGCCTCACGCGCTCCATCAGTCAGAAAGACGCCACGTGCCTGCGGATTGGCAAGGATCGCCGGGAGCTTTCTGACACGATCGAGCGGATACAGGAGTTGGTCGTTCACCCATCGGGCGAAGTCTGTCTTTGTGTAGCCCGAGGTTACGAGAGCTTCCTGTACCCGAGGGGCTTGCATTTCAACAAAGGCGCTGAACCGGGTCGGGTCGAACTGATCATCACTGGTCAGGAGCGGGCGATAGTGTTTCTCCATGTCGTTATAGGCATCAATGAATCGATGCACCTCTGCCTTCTGTCCGCCGCAGAAATCGATGATCTGATCCGTTGTCAGGTGCTCCGAGTTGCTGAGATAGTCCAGATACTTGGCCTTCGAGTAAGGGTCCCACTGTCTTGGACCGACCAGGTGAGCCTGTAGTCGAATGGCATCGAGCTCCTTTTCGTCAAGCTGGTCGTACACGATTGCTGGAATCTCGTCCCATCTACCACTATCATCGTCACTCCTGAACTGACGATAGATCAGGGCACGGGTATTCCCCTCGACGACGACAAGCCTGTCATCAGTCTCCCTGTTGACCAAGATGGGATGGATTACACCTCCATGAGTCCTGATAGATGCCCTCAAACTCTGGAAGGTGGTCGTGCTCTCACCCTGCTCGTAGTTGGCGGCGCCAAGAGCCAGACTCATCTGCTCATCAGTTACCTCGCCGCCGTACATCTCGATGTAGCGCGCCACCCTGGGATTGGACGTATCGAGCACAAGCGTCTCGACCGGAAGCATCACGAATTGCCCGTTTCTCGCAGCCATACTGTTTCTCTCCATCGGGGTATCAGCCGAGTGGCGTACTACCTCGGTGTCAGTGCCTCCAAATCATCCAGAGCCATCCCGGGCATGGGAATGATTCCCCGTCCTTTGGTCTGGGTCTATGCCTGAACCGTTTCGCCCCACCCTGGACGTTTCTGTGAACACCAACTCAATCAACTCCCTTGCGGAGGCTGGTGAGGGCGCGAGAGTCACCAGAGCCCCAAACACTCTTCGGTACAGTTCGGCCTCCGAGGGGTCCATATCGCCGAACCGCTGCAACTCCGTCTCACCTGCGAAGTCGTTCAGTTTGTCTTCCGCATTATCGAGTCTCTCGAGAGTGCCGTTATCGAGGTTGTCCGTGCTAATGCTCTTGCGAAGCTCCTCGACTTCCCGCAACCCCTCTTGGACCAATCCAGTCGAGTCCTCTGAAGTGAGATAACCAGATGCTGCTAGGGCATACAGGTCCTCAATATTGCACAATGCGGAGAGGGCCTTTCTGGCACGGTTGCGAGCTGTGGATTCCCGCCTACACCGCGCGCTGATGTCGCGTAGCAGGGGTTTCAATTGGTTTTCGAGGTTTCGAAGATGGGGGCCAGGTTCGAAGTAGTCACGCCTGGCATTGGGAATGATTCGTGAGTCTAGGATGTGCAGCTCCCCCACACACCACCGGTTGAATCGTTCCTCTGTAAAGAGTTCGTCGAACACCGCCTCGCCACCAATCTGTATATTCCCCACCCTGGCCCTGATGCCACGCACTCGCTGGTCTTTTGGAATCGCCCCCATGTAGGGCGAGTGCGCGACCCAACCAAGGACCGCCTCGCAGTTTCCATCGACGCTCGGTATGCGGACCTCTTCGAACTCCGTGAATTCGGTTTCCTTGGTTGCGGAGAGCCGGATTGATTCCCCGTACGGTCTCTCTATCGGGTCTGGGTCTCCTTTCAGAAGCACATCCAATGTGAGCGGCGCCTCAGCGCTATGGAACAGCCCCTCGACTCTGTCGGCGAAGGGAAACTCTGAACTCATGGGTGCCGGACACACCTCGCCAACATAGTCGCGCACTGCGTCGCGATTGAGCAGCAGTCCAGCGGAGTGATGCGCCACATCTCCGACTTCGACCTCGAAGAAGTGCTCAGGATAATCCGAGGCTAGCAGGGCTTCTACTTCGACGCAGTCAAGAATGGCCTCCTCGAGCTCCGACTCCGTGGAGGTCAGCTCTGGAAGCCGATCGCTATGCCACGTGATTCGGGTTACCGGCTGACCCTTGCGGGCGCGTGTGGTGAATGAGACCGTCTTTGCGAAGGCAAGCCCTGCCAGCCGTCCGACGCCACGGAAGCCCCTATCGATACCCAGTGTCTTGTCACTGCGGCCAATGGGCAGCAGCCGCTCAAGCGCTTCCTCGCGGCCCAGGCCTGGGCCGTTGTCTCGAATCCTGATCCGGCGTTCAGAGACATCGATCGCGATATCCACTCTTGCTCTCCCAGGTAACCCACTTCCGGCGACAGCGTCTGCCGCATTCTGTATGTACTCCCTGTACATGGTCAGCGGGGTATCGTACATACCGGTTGTCACGAGACCGAGCAGTCCCGCGCCCGAGAGGGCAGGAGTGTTCTGGGTGCCAAGCGCTAACTCAGTCATATCTACGCTCATACGATCTGCGTACCCTTGACGGCGAGTGCTTCATCATGGTCGAACAGGCCGGCATCTTCAACGATTTCGTCCTCCTCAAGAGGCGTGCCACTCCCGGTCATTTCCTCCATCAGCTGACGACCGTTTGTCTTCACGTCGTCCTTGGTGTCCAGCCCGTGGAACGTCATCAGCTGTCGGATTCGCCGGTCGACCGTTTCGTCATTCGCCAACTCCCGGAAGTGTCTTGGCCCCATTCCATTCCCGTTGGACGGATTGGCCAGCAGATGCACGAACTCCTTCTCCTGGGAATCTGAAAGGCCCTGGCGAAGCGACTCGTACTCCTCCCTCTCGGCTTTCCCCTCTCCATCTTCAAAATACTCTCGATGGAATATGAAGGCGTGCGGCAACCTGAGCAGCCTCTCGAACTCGTCGGCGTTCTCCCCGTATGCTCTCAGGAAGAAGGAAGGACTGCCGCTCACAACTCCCTTGGTTGCTTGGAGCATGATTTGGAACGAACGGAGGTAGTACCGGTTCCACTTCTTGCCCACGTGCGACCGGTCCTTCAATGTCACGGGCTGGTACCGCATTGGGAAGGACCAGATGCGGATCCCCAACTCTTCATTCAGGTCGATGTTGAGACGCATTCGCTGGTAGAGGTCTGTCGGAGTGTCCATGAAGTTGTACAGCATGTAATTGGACAGCGAGGTGATCTGGTTGTCGGCCGCCATGCGAATCGACTTCTCATAGACCTTTCTGACACCGATGTGGTCGAAGGCAATTCGCAGCGGGCTGATGCAGATGGTGGACAGTTCACGTAGGAACATATCCGACTTGGCGAGGATTCGTGCGTCTACTCCCTGGTTGAAGTCCACCCGGCGCTTGACCGGTCTGTTGCCGTCGCGGATCAGTTTGGCTCCTGGCGTGAAGCCCAGATCGCGAATCTCGGCAATCACCTCCTTATAGCGAGTTGACGCTGTGATGTTGTTGTCCATGAGCACGAGGTCCTTCTTCTCCCCGTGCCTTTCGGTCACCCCTTGAACCAGATTGGTGAGGGGTGGCATCTCTCTCTGAGCACCCTCCAGCTTCGGCACGCCGCAGAACGAGCATTTCCTCACGCACCCGCGAGATGCATACCCGAAGTAGGCGTCATGTACCGGGTAGTTGTAGTCGATTTGGTCGAGGATGGCGTAGTCAGGGACCAATTCCTCGATCGGGGTGCCGGTCAGATCATCGGCGCCAAACTCATAGTCATCTGCTGACAGGGCCAGAGACGCTGCGGGAGGGCCATCGAGCAGACCCTTGATGAAACGTACGCCAGCCCAGCGTGGCTCATTGAGGAAAGCGTCGTGCATGAGCGAGACTGCGATGCCGCCGACAAAGACGCGCTCCCGTTGATCGCCCGCCGCGCGAATGGCGAAATCGATAGCTGAGGTCGTGCGCTTCCACTCGAAGGTAAAGAGGGTCGTCACGTAGACCCTATCCCATGCTCGATTCAGGACCTCGTTGTCTTCGCCCTTGACGAACGTGACGTGGTCCCCTCGGCCGAGGGAACCGTGATAAGCAGCAAGTTTCATTAGGCCCAGCGGGGGATACTTGTTCGGGTAGCCAGGTTCGATTAGCAGGATTTTGCTGGACAGCATCAGGACCCCCTCAGGAAGCGACCGTTTCAGATGCGCTAAGCCCGAATCCACCGATGGACGGCGCGAGGGCAGCGGAAAGGGGTAAGTGAGTTACAGGCGCGATGATCCGGGCTCGAATTCGGGTAGACGGGAGGTTGGCGGGCGGTCTGCGACCGCTTTTGGGGGCACCGATGGCGGCCTGCAGTGGCTGTGGCGAGCGGGATGGCGGGATAGGACGCGGCAAGAGGCGCTCGCGGGCCTGGATGGCGCGAGTTGGCGGGGACGTTCAGTTGGCCGGATGACGGGTCAGTGACAGAAGGGCGCCGTCAGGCTGGGAGTGGAATGGCTCGCAGCCGGGCCAGGGCACTGCTGAACTGGGTTTCCCAGGGCCAGCGCTGGGGGAGATGCAAAGTGAGCCGGCGCGCCGAGCGAGTGAGCCGTCCCGCTAGGGCGAAGAACCGCCGCCGGAGGGTCTTGGTGGTCACCACCTGCTCACCCAGACCGATCCGTGCGGTCCAGCGAGCGAGGTTGTGCGCCAGCACCTGTATCGCCAGCCAGGCGCCGTTGGCGGCGAAGCGGCCCGAGGGCATGTGGTTCAGTCCGACGCCGTACTTGAGGTCTCGAATGGCATTCTCGATCTCGGCGTGGCGGCGATGGGCGGCCTCCAGTTCGAGCATCTCCCCATCGTGGTCGGTGATGAAGCCGTGATAGCTGTAGCTGGCGAAGAGGGCCAACTGGGAACCCGGCGTGGGCTTCACTCGCCGCACGATGAGCCGCACCGGCGCGGCGCCGGGCTCACTCTCAAAGGGAGTGTAGGTGGTCTCGGCCACGTCGGCGGCGCCGTCCATCCAGTAGGGGATGGGCGTCCAGTCCGCCTCGGGTATGGCTTCAATGAGGTTGCGCAGGCTGGCACGCTGGCGGATGGTGATGGAGAAGCGGACCTTCGTCTTGCGGCAGACGGATACCACGCTATGAGCGTAGAAGCCGCTGTCGGCCCGCACCGTGAGTTGTCCCCTGGCTCCAGCGTAGCGCACCCGCCCCACCGTCTCCCGCAGGAAGTGGGCGGCGCCGCGGGCGGTGTTGGCGCGGCCCTCGCGCAGACGGGACATCAGCACCTCGCCGGTACCGGCGGCGACAGCCAGCAGCGGGTGATAGCCCCGCTGGCCGGTATAACCATGGTGTCGCGCCCCCTCCTTGTCCAGTCCGTAGGTCTCACAAATGGTGGAATCGAGGTCGATGGTGAACGGCGCATCGCCGGGTCCGGCGCCGTCGGCCCATGCCCGTGCCAGCAACTCCCGGCTCACCCGGTCGAGTTGACGGACGTGGCCCCACTGGAAGCTGCGCAGGAAAGTGCCCAGGGTGGATGGTGCCTTGACCACGCAGTCGAGAACACCGGCCGTCCCACCGGCGCGCAGCGCATCGGCGTCGTCGATGCAGTCGCCGCCGGCCAGCGCGGAGGCGACCAGCGTCATTATCTTGTCGCCGGTGTTGGCCCGGCCCGGCGCATCGCCCAGTTCCAGACGCTGCTGTACCAGTTGGGAAAGGCCGAGGTGCAGGGCCAAGGTGGCTGGAAGGAGCAGGCCGCCGTTGGCCACCAAACGGAGGTCGTCGAAGGCGATTTGGATGCGGTCGAGGTGGTTGCGTGATAGCATCTGTTGGGTGCTCCTTTTCCGGGGTCGGTTTGCTGCTACAAAACCATTATCCCAGATTCAGAGGAGCACCCTTTCACCTTTTCAGCAGACCTTTAATTCCCACTCCTTCGGTGGATTCGGGCTAAGCATAACATCACGCATAGGGATAATCCCTGTCCACTAGATCCCGTCTCCGGGATTTCGTTCTGCCGGGTAATCTGAACGCCTAGCTCCGACTGGGCGTCCAATTGTGATGAAACATCCGTTGTAATGTCATCGGAGTATCAAATCGTCACCTTATACGGGAGTAATCCCTACTGGTAGAAGCGCTTGGGACCGGTCGTACAGATCCTCCCGCGTCCCAGGTGCGCGGCCCCATGTCGCGACTGTAGCACTCGGATAGCTCCCTGAGCTTGGCGACAGCCTCTCGCCTGGCGTCGTCGCTCTCGACCCAAATCCCCCACCTCCGTCATTCCCGCGAAGAGCCTGCCCCGTACTCGATACGGGGCGGGAACCCATCCCCGGCAAGGTGCACAGCCATAGCCTCAGAGGCAGTCCGTCACGCCGCCCGTCCAAATTAGGTGGTGGATCTGGGTCGATGACGGACCTTGACAACCACCCAATCCTCCCACATAATAGCACGTATGTCCGATACCAACGGCCTACAGGCCGAAACAACAACAGAGGAGCGGAAGCCGCCCACACTCGCCGACATCGTCCGCGAGAAGACCGACGACGGCCGACGCATCATCGACTTCTTCCTCGACGTCATGGAGGACAGGATCGACGGCGCTGAGCTATGCCACAGGATCGACGCCGCAAAGCAGCTCGAAAAGCACAAGTCAAAGGCCGCCGCCAGGTTCCTTGCCAAATACCGCGGCGTCTCATGCGGTCACTCCATCCGTGGACGCCACGACCCCGCCGACCCCTGCTCCGCCGCGGAGAGGAGCCTGGTGCCCGTGACCCTGAACGCCCCGGCCACCCTTACGCGAGACTTCCTCACTGTGCTCTCTGGGATAGATGAATTCCTCATGGCCAGGCTCATCCGAGCCCAGACGGCCGACGGCGGCACCATCATCGAGTTCCTCGACGACGTCATGCAGGACAGGAACGACGGCTTCAAGTGCCACCACAGGATCGCCGCCGCCAAAGAGCTCATCGTACACATAGTCCGCGACGAACAGCCCGCTCCCAACACACCCGTCATTCCCGCGAAGAGCCTGCCCCGTACCCGATACGGGGCGGGAACCCATCCCGCTCACCCTGAGCCTGTCGAAGGGCCTGACCTCGCCAAAAGGCATGAGGCCAACTCAACCCCAACTCCCCGGGAGCCTGCCCCCGCGAAGGCGGGGGTTCCCGCGGAGAGCCTGCCCCGTACTCGATACGGGGCGGGAACCCATCCCCCTGCCCCTGTCCTGAGCGCCGTCGAAGGATCCGTTCACCCTGAGCCTGGCTCCCCTGAGCCTGTCGAACGGGTCGAAGGGCCTGTCCTGAGCACCGCCGAAGGGCCTCATCCTGAGTTCACCGAAGGGCCTGTCCTGAGCACCGCCGAAGGGCCCGCAGACAGCTCATCCGTCGTTCCCACCAAGGAGCCCGCCGAAGGACGCCAAAACTACGAAGAAAGAAAACCCCGGAGACGACGGACCCGAACACAACGTCGCAGGGACGGAAACGCCAGGGCCGCCATGCTCGGTAAGGCTCCAGGCTCCGAGCGCAACGACGAGGAAAAGGACGAAAAACCCGCACCCGTGGAGCTCACCCCCGCCGAGCGTAGAATCAAGGAAAGACTCCAACAGCACTGGCACGAGCCGGACCCCTATGGCGCGCCCATCGACTCCACACACCCCGGCCGCTCGCCCCCCTGGTAGGTTGCCCCACTCCCAACTAATACCAATTCACTTTGAGCGCGCCGTAAAGCCGTCATTCCCGCGAAGAGCCTGCCCCCGAGCAGTCGGGGGCGGGAACCCACTCCCTGGCCGCACATATACGGCGGCATCACGGTGACTTGGTATTAGAGACTATCTCAAGAATCCCTTCCCCTAAAGGGGGAAGGTTAGAGCCTGCCCTGAGCCTGTCGAAGGGATGGGCTAATCCCCGTTGGGCCACTAGCGGCACGGTAGCTGAGAGTAAGAGTCCAACTCTAGTTTCTAAGCATCTTCGCCCCGTTGTGGCATATAATGGCGCCTCCTAACGCTGTCCGCAGGAGGCTGATATGAACGCCAACGCGCCGCTGTTTCGGGAGACCGAAGTCTTCACGTCCGGTTCCCTCGGGTACCACACCTTCAGGATCCCCGCCCTGGCCGTCGCCGCCGACGGCTCCATACTGGCGTTCTGCGAGGGACGCAGGGACGGGCGGCACGACTTCAACGCCAACTACCTCGTCCTCAGGCGCAGCACCGACAACGGCGTCACCTGGGGCGACCTGCAGCTCCTGACCGGCAACGACGAGACGACCCACAACAACCCCACCGTGGTCGTCGACCGCGACACCGGCACGGTGTGGCTCGCCTACTGCGTGGGCGCGTACTACGCCCACGTGATGCGCAGCGACGACCACGGCGTCACCTGGTCCGAACCGGTCGACATCACCCCTGACGTCAAGCCGTCCAACTGGGCCGGGTACGACCTCGCGCCCGGCCACGGCATACAGATGCGCAACGGCACCCTTGTGATCCCGGGCGACCACTCGGAGGGCACGCGCCGCGACTTTATATTCAGCCACTCGCACATCATCTACAGCGACGACCACGGCGCGTCCTGGAAGCGCGGCGGCACCCTCGGCGAGGCGACTAGCGAGTGCGAAGTGGTCGAGACCGAGGACGGCGGCCTATACATGACCATCAGGACAGCCCGCCGCGAGGACAAGCGCCGCTACTATGCCCGCAGCAGCGACGGCGGCATGACCTGGACGAAGCCCGCTGGCATCGACGAGATTCCCGACCCCAATTGCCAGGCCAGCATCGTCCGCTACACCTACTCGGACGAGCACGACAGGAGCAGGATCGTCCTCTCCAACCTAGACAGCACCGAGACCCGCGACAACATCACCCTGCGGCTGAGCTACGACGAGGGCGAGACGTGGCCCGTCTCGAAGGTGCTCTACACCGGCCCCGCCGCGTATTCAGAGCTCGCGGTCGGCCCCGACATGACCATCAGCTGCCTCTACGAGCGCGGCGACAGCGCCCCCTACGAGAGCCTGCGCCTCGCCCAGTTCGATCTCGCCTGGCTGACGAACGGCGCAGACTCCCTGGGCTAGATGGACGCCCCGCACCACCAGGCGTCCGGCCCCCGGCTCCCCCTGGAGGGCGTCCGGATAATCGCCTTCGAGCAGTACGGCGCAGGCCCGTGGGGGACGCTGCATCTCGCCGACATGGGCGCCGAGATCATCAAGGTCGAGAACCCCGACACGGGCGGCGACGTCGCCCGCTATGTCCCGCCGTACACCGGGGACAAGGACTCCATCTACTTCCAGAGCTTCAACCGCAGCAAGAAGAGCATAACCCTCAACCTCAAGCACCCGGACTCGAAGGGTGTGCTCCACCGGCTGGCGGCGGCCTCCGACGCCGTGTTCAACAACCTCAGGGGCGACCTGCCCGCCAAGCTCGGCCTCGACTACGAGTCCCTGGGCGCCGCCAACCCCGCCATAGTCTGCTGCTCCCTCTCCGCCTTCGGACGCCATGGCCCCAGGGCCTCGGAGCCCGGCTACGACTACATCATGCAGGCGTACGCGGGCTGGATGAGCATCACCGGCGAGCCCGACTCGCCCCCGCAGAAGGCCGGGCTATCCATGGTCGACTACAGCGGGGGCCTGATGGCCGCGCTCGGCATGGTCAGCGCCATCCTGGGCGCAAGGCAGTCGGGCCGCGGGTGCGACGTCGACGTGAGCCTCTTCGACAACGCCATCGCCCACCTCGCCTACCTGGGCGCGTGGCACCTCTCAGCGGGCTACCAGCCCCAGCGCTGGCCGGACTCGTCCCACCCCTCGCAGGTGCCCTCACAGGTACTTCCCACCGCCGACGGCTGGCTCGTCGTCATGTGCGCCAAGGAGAAGTTCTACAGAAGCCTCGTGTCCATCATGGGGGCCCCGCACCTCACCGACGATCCCCGCTTCCGGTCCTTCGCCGACCGGCTAGAGAACCGCGAGGTGCTGGGCCCAATACTCAAGGACCTCTCGCGCAGGCAGACGACCGCCAGATGGCTGGAGCTCCTCCGGGGCCACGTCCCATGCGCCCCCGTCAACACCGTCGAGGAGGCCCTGGCCGATCCCCAAGTGGCCGAGGACGAGATGATCGCCACGGTGCAGCACCCGACCCTAGGCGCTATCCACCAGCCCGCCAACCCCATCAAGGTCGGCGGCGCGCCTCCAAACCACCGCCCGGGCCCGGCCCTCGGCCAGGACACCGAACAGATGCTGCGAGACTACGCCGGCGCATCCCCCCGCGAGATCGCCAACTGGCGCGCCAACGGGGTGCTGTAGGGCAGACGACCTCACGGATCGTGCCGATGGGCTATTTGCCCTCGAACGCCTCGACGACCTTCGCGGGCGTTTCATCGAAGTCGGAGGCTACCCTGATCTTGCCGCCCAATGCGCCCAGCTTACGTTCGCGTCTCCCGCCCGAGACCACGCCCCTGCGAATCATAGCCGCCTTGCCGCCAGCTGCCTTCCGAGACCGCCGCCTACCTGGACTCGTCCGCCTCAATTGCCCACCGGCTTGCTCGCCTCCAGGAGAAATCTGGCCGCGTGGAAACCCAGCTCCTCGCCTGTCTCCACTCTCTCTTGGAGGGCGAACAGGTACCTGAGATGCGTCTTCACCGTGAACCCGGGGACCTCCCAGGGGATGGCCTTCAGGTAGTAGACGATCGCGCCCACATCGGCAAACACCAAGCGGCCCTCCCACTCCTCGACGGCCGCCATGGTCAGCCCGGCCGCTTCCAGCAGCGGCACGTACTTCGCCGCCGAGACGTCTGGAAACAAGGGCGTTGCATCGAAGGCCGCCTGCATGTCCCACAACCACATCCCGTGCACCTGCTGGGTCAGGAACGTGCCGCCGGGTGACAGGACGCGGGCCACCTCGCTCGGATTGAACGCCGCGTGCCGGTTCAGCACCAGGTCGAACTCGCCGTCCCCGAAGGGCATGGGCCCGGTATCGGAGACCTCCGTTCTCACGACCTCGACGCCCAGACTCGAAAGCCGCTCGCTCGCCAGCTCGAAGTTCGGCGCGTAGTCCTCGGTGGCGACGACCCTCGCGGGCCAATGTTTTCGCAGTTGCAGCAGCTTCTCGCCGCCGCCGGTGTCCAGGTCGATCACCGACGATGCACGCCGCATGAGCTCGCCTGCTCGACCCATGTAAGACCAAGGCTCGCGCTCCCCCGCCATCCGGCCTTCGAGATACGAGAAATCCCAACCGCTGAACGGCTGTTGCTCCTCCCGGAGCCACGTCTCTATTAGCTCAGCGCGGTTCGTGGAATGCACCCCTCGGCCCGCATAGTCATGCTCTCGCATCCCTTCACCTCAAGCCCTCAAGCCGTAAAGATCGGGAGGTCGCCAAGCCTCACTCCCAGCAGACGCCGGACGACACGCTCGCCCCCATCCTGCGAATCCTCGAATCCTGAGAATCCTGATTCAGACAAATCAGCCTCACTCCAGCAGCAGCCGGATATCGTGGGCCACGTCCTCGGGGTTCAGCGGCGGCGTGAACAGCACCCGCATCTGCCTCTCCGCGTCCAGCAGGTACACGGGCGCAGCGTGGAGGACCTCGTATTTGACGGCGATGTCCCGCAGCAGCGCGGCCACACCCCTCTCCGATCCCGCGATCCGCGGCGTGATGGTCGGCTCGCCCCGGAACCACTCGACCTGCCGCGGGTCGACGTAGTAGCTCCTCCACACAGCCGAGAGCTCCGCCTCGCTCCCGACGAGGAACGCCCAGCCCTGCTCCAGGCCCCATGCGTCGAGATACTCGCGGGCCCTCTCCGCCGTGTCACGCTCGGGGTCGACGCTTATCGCCACGAAGTCGACCCGTGCCGCGTCTTCGCCCAGGAGCCGCTGCACGTCCCGCAGGCGGCTGGTCACGGCAGGGCACACGTCCGGGCAGTAGGTGTACAGGAAGGTGACGACGGTCACGCCGCCGTCGTAAGTGTCTAGCGAGACAGGCCTGCCGTCCTGGTCGTGCAGGGCCAGGGGAGCTGCATCCCTTACGGGGTCGAACACCGTCCCGGACAGCGGCTCCGGCCCGCCGCAGGAGAGCGCCGCCCCCATGAGCAGCACCGCCCCAAGTACGAGGCGCAGGGCTGACATCGCCTCACCCTTGCGCATCCGGGCTACTCGCGAGGCGCTACTCGCGCTCCATCCTCTTCTGCGCCAGCGCCGCCGCTGCGGGCACGCCCACCACGAGCGAAACGCCGAGGATGATGACGCCCACCTCGCTGTGGGTCGTCTCGTGGATTACCGAGAATATCGTCCCCAGGCCGCCTGCAATCAGCACGATCACCAGCACCGACATCACGGGGAACAGCACCACCATCGTGTCCAGCTTGTTCTTCATGTTGCTCCTACTCCCGGGAGATTCCAAGCTCGGCGGCCTCGGCCTTCTCTTTCTTCTGCTCCGCGCCGTACCAGCGGAAGAAGGCGATGATCAACAATGTTATGAAAAGCAACCCGCCCCCGACCTTCATGATGACCGCGCCTATCTGCTGGTCCGCCAGCGCGGTCTGCGACCATATGCGCGGCGCGTTCACGTACCACTCGTACAGCGGCTCCGGCGCAAAGGTGATCGCGCCAAAGACGATGATCTGGGCCAGCGACATCACGAACAGGTAGACCATCTGCAGCGGGTAAGACAGCCTGGGCAGCTCCGGCATCGTGCTCATCAGCGGCCACCACATGATCACCGCCGTGGCAATGAACAGCAGGTGCTCGCCAATGTGGATCGGCCGGCTCGTCACCGACAGGTTGTACAGCCCGGGCAGGTGCCAGACCGAGAACACGACGTTGAACAGCACCACGGCCACGACCGGATGCAGCGTGATCCTCGCGGCTATGAACGCCCAGTCGGGCCGCAGGAGCCGCCGTACGAGCCAGTCCGGGGTCCCGAGCAGCAGCAGCGGCGGCGCGGCGAGCGTCAGCAGCACGTGCTGCAGCATGTGCGCGCTGAACAGGTACTGGTCGCTCAGTATGTGCAGGGGGGAGAGCAGCGAGAAGAAGATGACCAGGACGCCCAGGGTGAACGTCGCCACCTGCTGAGGGTCCACCGACTCGGCAAGCTTGTAGCGCTGCCGGATGGGCCCGACCCCAAGAAGGTAAGCGCCCTCGAGGATGGCCAGCCCTATGAGAACGTCGGGGTGCGCGTGCCAGTGGGTCCAAATCGACTCCACGGCCCGTCCTCAAACGAAGAATTTGAACAGGGCTAGCAGCGCGGTGCCGATAGTGAACGCGAGGGCCAGGCCGCTGACGAAGAACGCCGAAAACAGCTTCGCGTCATATCGCAGGTGCATGTAGAACATCGCCACGAGCGCGAACTTGGCCGCCGACATCACTATCAGGATAGGGATGATACCGTGGCCCAGGTCCTCGACATAGAAGATCGCCACCTCCGCGGCGGTGATGGCCGAGAGGATCATCGCCACCTTGAAGTAGGTCATCGGCGTTGGATGTCCCGTATGGACCTCCGCAGCGCCTTCGTGGGTGTGCGTATCTTCTGCCATTAGCCTATATCCCCGGGAACACGCCGAACAGGTACACCACCGTGAAGATCACGATCCACACCACGTCCACGAAGTGCCAGTAGAGCGCCGCGAGGTCCACGTCCAGGTTCGTCTCAGGCCGCACGCCCCCGCGGAACGAGTGGAACAGGATGGACAGCAGCCAGATCACGCCCAGCGTCACGTGCGCCCCGTGGAACCCCGTCAGCGTGAAGAACGTCGTGCCGAACAGGTTCGTCCTCGGCGTCAGCCCGTGCTGCTCCTCGAACTCCTCCACGCCGTCGGTGCACTGGTCGACGAACGTCTTTTCGAATTTGCTGAGCTTCTCAGGCTCGAGGTGGGCGCATTCCAGCTCGACCTCGTGGTTTGCGAAATCCCTGAACTCGAACACCTGGAACCCGAGGAACGTCATCCCCAGGATCGCCGTCGAGAGGAGCCACACGCGAAAGACCTTGATGTTCCCCCGCGTGAGGGCCGCGTAGGCCAGCACCATGCTCATGCTGCTCATCAGCAGCACGAACGTGCTCACCGACGTAACCGGAATGCTGAACACGTCCTCGGGGAACGGCCCGACCTTGCTCTTGCCCTGGTACACGACGTACGTCGCGATCAGGGAGCCGAAGAACATGCAGTCCGAACCCAGGAAGGCCCACATCAGGAGCTTCCTGTGGTTCAGGCCTGTGGACGTCTCCTCGTGCTCTCCGTGAGCTACCGCAGCCTCTGCCAACCCTAGTGCTCCTCTTCAGGGTCGTTCACGGGCTCGAATGACCACGCGTAGACCGAAATCATGGTCAGCATCGCCCCGGCGGACGCGAATACGATCCCTACCACGGAGTGGAAGTAGACCAGCCCGTAGCCGCCGACGAACAGCCCCAACGATGCCAGGAAGGGCCAGTACGACGGCTGCGGCAGATGGATCCCGTGGCCGTTCTCCTCGCCGGAGCCTCCGGCCACAGGCACGGCGGGTACTCTCTCGCGCTTCTGTATCCAGAATGTGTCGATGCCGCGGGCGGTGGGTATCTGCGCGAAGTTGTACTCCGGCGGCGGCGACGGTATCGACCACTCCAGGGTCCTGCCGTCCCACGGGTCCCCGCCGGCCAGCTTGCCTTTCCTAGCGCTGCGCACGGCGTTGACGATGAACACCAGGATCGAGAAGGCCAGCGCGAAGGACCCCACCGTGGCGACCATGTTCCACATGTTCCAGCCCATGTCAGGGTCGTAGGTGTATATGCGTCGGGGCATCCCGTCCAGGCCGATGAAGTGCATCGGGAAGAAGGTGATGTTCATCGAGATGAACACCAGCCAGAAGTTTATCTTCCCCAGTGTCTCGTCCATCATCCGGCCCGTTATCTTCGGGAACCAGTAGTAGACCCCCGACAGGAGGGCCATGATGCTGCCGCCGAACAGCACGTAGTGGATGTGCGCCACGATGAAGTAGGTGTCCTGCTGCTGGGCGTCGGACGCGGCCGACGAATGCATCACCCCGCTCAACCCGCCGATGATGAACAGCCAGACGAACCCCAGTGCGAAGAGCATCGACGTCGTGAACGAGATCGACCCCTTCCACATAGTCCCCATCCAGTTGAATATCTTCACGCCCGTCGGCACCGCTATCGCCATCGTCGTCAGCGCGAAGACCGAGTTGGCGACGGGCCCCAGGCCCACGGTGAACATGTGATGGCTCCACACCATCCATCCCATGAAGCCGATCACGACGCCCGACAGCACCACGACCGGATAGCCGAAGAGCGGCTTCTTGGAGAACGTGGGAATCACCTCGGAGACGATCCCCATCGCCGGGAGGATGAGAATGTAGACCTCGGGGTGTCCGAATATCCAGAACAGGTGCTGCCACAGCAGCGGGTTCGCCCCCTTCGCCGGCACGAAGAAGTTCATGCCGAAGAACCGGTCGAACATCAGCTCGATCAGGGCCACCGTGATTACGGGGAACGCCAGGACGAGCAGGAACGACGTGACTAGGGTCATCCACGTGAACAGCGGCATCCGCATAAGCGACATGCCGGGCGCACGCATGTTGACGATCGTAACAATGAAGTTGAACGCTGCGGCCAGTGACGCGATGCCCAGCACCTGCAGGCTCATGATCCAGAAGTCGATGCCGTGGCCCGGGTTGTACTGGGTGCCGGTGATCGGCGCGTAGCCGAACCACCCGGCGTTGGGGGCGCCGCCCAGGAACCAGCTGAGCTTCAGGATGAGTGCGCCGCTCAGGAAGGTCCAGTAGCTGAACGCGTTGAGCCTCGGGAACGCCACGTCCCGTGCGCCTATCTGCAGCGGGATCAGGTAGTTGAAGAACGCCGCGCCCATCGGCATGATCGCCAGGAAGATCATTGTGGTCGCGTGCATCGTGAAGAGCTGGTTGAACACCTCCGGGGTGACCAGGTCCTGCTCCGGACGGGCCAGCTGAACGCGCATGTAGAGCGCCTCCAGTCCTCCCGTGATGAACATGATGAAGGCCGTCACCCCGTACAGGATGCCGATCCGCTTGTGGTCGATCGTCGTGATCCAGCCCCACACACCCGTCGGGTGTACCGGTCGTCTCGGTATCGGAATAGCTAGGGTTGTCATAGCGCGACCCCCTTGCCGGTGGACGTTGCTCTGTCGCCGTCCATTATAGCCTGTATAGTCTCCACCCCTCGGCTCCGCCTAGTCCAGCGTCTGCAGATAGGCCACTAGGGCTGCCACGTCGGCGTCGGTGAGCTTGTTCTCAGGGTCGTTGTATATCTTTGCGTCCCTGTACATGATCGTCCCCTGCTTGATCGACTGCGGGTTCTCGAGCCACTGCCGCAGGTTCTCCTGCGTAGTCTCGATCACGCCCGCCGCCATATGGCTGCGGCTCCACACGTGGGTTAGGTTTGGCCCCGTCTGGCCCCGCGACTTGGACGACCCTGTGACCGTATGGCAGGACCAGCACTGCGCCTTGCTGCCCTCGAACAGGGCCTTGCCCTGCTGCGCCAGCGGGTCGACGGGGTCCCCGGCGTCCGCGGCCTCCCCCGCCAGCCATGTATCGAAGTCGCCACGCGACTCCGCTACTACCCTGAACTTCATCAGGGCGTGCGCCTCGCCGCAGAACTCCGCGCACTGCCCCAGGTACTCACCGGCCTCGTCGGCTTGGATCCACATGAAGTTGTTGTTGCCAGGCACCAGGTCGACCTTGCCCGCGAGCTTCGGGATCCAGAAGCTGTGGAGGACGTCCTTGGAGTCCAGATTGATGTTCACCACCTCGCCCACCGGGATGTGCAGCTCGTTCGCCGTGATGACGCTCGATTCCCCATCCGGATGCGGGTACTCGAACTCGAACCACCACTGGTGGCCCGTCACGTCGATGGTAAGCGCGTCCGGGTCGGGGCTGTTCAGGTTGTCGAATATGGTTAGCACGGTCGGGACCGCTATCACGACCAGCACGAGCGCCGGGGCGATGGTCCAGCCTATCTCCAGCGGGGTGTTGCCGTGGACCTGCTCGGGGTCCGGGTCTCCCGGCCTCCGCCTGAACCGGATGGTCATGTACATCAGGATGCCGCCGACCACCACGAAGACGAAGACAGCCGCCCAGAATATCCAGAAGAAGAGGTTGAGCTGGGACTGTGCGACGGGACCCGACACGCCGAACGTCGACTGCGGGTTGTCGGGGTAGCAGGCCGCCAGGAGCAGGATAAGGAGAAAGGGGAGGGCCGCCCAGAGGGCTCTCGAGCGGCGCCGTAACGAATTCATCGGTGTAGAGAGGTGGTCTCCTTTCGGTTCAGCCTGCACAGTCAATCTACCAGACGCCTAGAATACCAGTCAAGATAGTACGCGCCTGCCAAACGCCGGACGCCCTCCGTTACCGGCGCTCCTTCTCCAGCCGCTCGAAGGTCTCCGCGTTGTAGTACCTGCCCGGAGGGCACCCTTCCTCCAGGATCATGGCCTTCACGACCTCCTCGATCTCCTCGTGCTCTTCCGCCCAGTCGATCACCTCCTCGGCAATCTGCTTAGGTACGCAAACGATGTCGTGGTCCTCCGCCACGATCACGTCTCCAGGCCTCACGGTGATACCGCCGCACACCACGTCGATACCATCGGCCGAAGTGGTCATGCCGGCTCGCCCCGCGGCGGTGATTCCACCGGCGAATATACCGTAGCCATACTCCTTCACCGCGGGCAGGTCCCGTATCCCGCCGTCCGTTATCACGCCCTCGGCGCGCATCATCTTCAGATGCAGCAGGATCACGTCGCCCGCTATGGCCAGCTCCACGCTCCGATGAGTCCCCACCACGAGCACGTCACTGGGGCCGCAGGACCCCATTGCCCGGTACTCGGGCGCGTCCTCGCCTTGCCCCGACTCCTCGTCGATGTCCGGCCGGGACGGCACGTACTGCAGCGTCCGGGCCCTGCCCACGACCCTCATGCCGGGGGTGTAGCAGTTCACGCCCTTCATGAAGCAGTGCGGGTACCCCCGCTGGCTAACCGCGCTGTACACGGTTGCCGTCCCAACTCTCCGAAATCGGTCGATGATCTCGTCCGAAACTTCGCCTGTGCTCATGCCTTCTCCCTCCTATGCGTATTCTCTAGGCGCACGCCATCCAGGCCCGTATAGCCGCAGATCATCCAGACCGTCAGGCGCAGGCCTTCCGGCCCGTCATTCCCGTGAAGACGGGAATCCATCCCTCTCGAAATGCTCAGCTACGGGGACAGAGCACCAGAAGGCCTTTGAGATCCGCGATTCGCATCACCCCGCCCGTGCCGGGAATGCCCTCCTGCGGCCCTCGCGCCCATGCCACCATGCCGCTATACTAGGGTCGCCATTATAGACCTGAATCGAGGTTCACATGACCGACAGCAGGATCGACAAGCTGGCCGGGGCCCTCGTCTCCCTACCGACCTTCACCGACGAGCGCCACAACCTCCGCCTGGACAGGCAGCGCAAGCACACCAGGTGGCTCATGGACCAGGGGATTACAGGCAGCGCGGGCATCCTCATGGTGGCGGGCGGCTACGGGGAGGGCTACTACCTCGAGGACGACGAGCTCTTCGCCCTCATCGACACGCTCATGGACGAGGCCGGCGGCAAGATAGCAACCATGGTCGGCATCTTCGACCTCAACGTCCGCAAGGCCGCCCGCCGGGCGAAGTACGCCGCGGACGCGGGGATCGACTTCCTCGAGCTGGGCCTCCCGCACTACTCGTGCCCGTCGGAGGACGACGTCTTCATCTTCACCAAGCACATCAACGACCACGCCGACGTCGGCATCATGAACTACAACAACTTCTGGGCCACGCCGCCCCCTGTCTTCGAGATAACGCGAGGCCTCATGGAGCGCATGGTCGATCTGGAGCACGTCGTCGGGTTCAAGTGGAGCTCGGCCAGCGCAGCCCACTACGTCGGCATGCTGAGGCTGTTCGCGGACCAGTTCGCCTTCATGGACAACGGCATGAGCAACTCCCTCGGCCCGCGTCACGGCATGAAGGGCTTCGTCGACTTCTATGGCAACGTCGCGCCGCGGCTCTCCCTGAAGAAGCTGGAGCTTATCCGCGAGGAGCGGTACGACGAGCTCGACGACCTGCTCTACGCGCTCCACTTCGACGCCGAGAACAGGCTCAACACGGCTGCTGGCGCTCCGGCCTTCGCGTCCGTCGCCGACGGCGTGTTCGGTCGGCTCAGGTGGCGGCATATGGGCCTCGAAACGGGCGCAAACTTCCCGGCCCAGCAACAGCCGTCGCAGGCCTACGTCGACCACACGAGAAGGGTCATCGACGAGAGCGGCATCATGGAGTGGGTCGACTGGGACCCCGACATACTCGCATAGCCGCCATCCCCAAAACATTAGGAGAACGCGATGGGCACGCAGCGCAGAGACCGCCTCGCCGGTTCCATACTCTCCCTCCCCGTCTTCACCGACGAGGACCATAACCTGCTGCTCGATCGCCAGCGTATACACCTGCGCTGGGCCGTCGACCAGGGCATGAAGGAGGGCCGCGCCGTCCTGCTCATAGCGGGCGGCGTCGGCGAGACCTACATGCTCGAAGACGACGAGTTCGCCACCCTGGCCAGGCTCGGAGTCGAGGAGGCCCGCGGCGAGGCCCCCGTCATGGTCATGGTTGCGGAGCTGAGCGCGCGCACGGCGGCCCGGAAGTGCCAGGTAGCCGCGGACACGGGGGTGGACTTCGTCCTGCTCTCGCCGCCCCACTACTCCGTGCCCTCCGAGGACGACATATTCCTCCACTACAAGTACGTGAACGACCGGGCGGACATCGGCATTGTCCTATACAACAGCTTCTGGGTAATGCCCAACGCCTACTCCTTCAGCCGCGGGCTGCTTGAGCGGCTCACGGACCTGGAGAACGTCGACGGCATGAAGTGGAGCGCCCCGTCTACGGAGGACTACCTGGGCTTCGCACAAATCTTCGGCGACCGCATCAAGCTGATTCAGAACCGCTTCTTCTTCTCGATGGGCACCCGCTTCGGGATGCCGGGCTACATCGACGTGCTCGGCAACGCGGCCCCCAGGTTCTCCCTCCACCAGACGGCCCTCATGGAGGCCGGTGACTACGAGCAGCTCGACGCCCTCCACAAGCAGATGCGTTTCGACCCCGCGTACGCCCCCGACGCCCCGCCGGCCCCCCGCAAGAACATGGTCGCCGACGGCCCCAACGCCCTGGTCATCCTCCGATCCCTTGGCCTCGACGCCGGGCCGCCTTTCCCGGGCCAGGCCGACGTGACCCCGGAGTTCGAGGCGCACATCAGGCGGCAGACCGAGGCCAGCGGGATCATGGAGTGGGTCGACTGGGACCAGTCCATCTTCGACGGCGCATAGACTCGGGATCCCCTCTCCCTTGAGGACAACTTGGCACGCCCGTCATTCCGGCGAAAGCCGGAATCCAGATGGGCGGGGATCGGCTTGGATTGCGTCGTGAACCCCGGAGGCGGTACACCATGGGCCTGAACGTCGGCGTAGTCTCGTCCCACGGCCACGAGAACGGCCACATCCTGGTCTGGGACAAGCTCCCGGAGGTCGAGTCCATCCACGTCTGCACCATATCGGACGAGCCACCGCCAGCCGGCGCTCAGAGATATCCACCGACGTGACGTTTGCGCCCATTCCAGAAAAAGCGAAGACAGCATTGTTATCCCCGCTGCCGACGACGCACACGTCCTTGCCAGACATGGCACCGGCGACCTCGCTGACCAGTCCAAGCGCCCCTCCTGCAAAGGCAAGGTGAGGCTCGCTGGAGCAGCGTTGCCACACGCCGCCCTCTTCTTCGAGCCTCTCCCACCACCCCGCGGCCTCGTTCCAGTATCTCCGGTTTGCTTCGTGCATGATATTCATTGGCTGGCTCTATTGGGGGACACCGCGATAGCCGTGCAGAGCTATATATCGCGAGACGGAAGGGGTTCGAAAACTCGCGTCAACTCAAGGGAGCCTGAGGAAGCCCGAGATCCCGAACACACCCTGTCTGGAGGCATATCCGTGGTGTCGCTCTGAGCTGATGGCCCCAGACCTCAGTTGGAGAGCTCACGCAGCATCTTCTCGCGGAGTCCCACGATGGAGATCCCCACAACCTCGCCCTGCCCCTCGTCGTACCGGACGACTACGCCTTCTCCTATGTCGATGCCAACCGCCGGCTTAGGCGATGCGACCGAGATGTACAGGACATCGGCCTCGCCGTCGTAGTCCCAGTGCAGGTCCTGCTTGCTTTCTAGAATGGTCAGCGTGTCCACAGGACTCTCCTCCTTGAAGACGGTCGTCTCGTCAGGTATGCAGTTAACACGAATCCATCGGTCTTGCCAAGTTCCCTGTAGGCTACTAATACCAAGTCACCGTGATGCCGCCGTATATGTGCGGCCAGGGAGTGGGTTCCCGCCTTCGCGGGAATGACGGCTTTACGGCGCGCTCAAAATGAATTGGTATAAGACGTGCTTACCAGCGAGCGGCCCTTGATGGTACTGGCGGACTGCCAACAGGACGCCGAAGTCGCCTTCCTGTAAGAAATCCGGTTCCCCAATCGTTTCCAGGACCTGCGCCCTGTGAAGTCGCATCTCGGGGTGACCGTTCTCGATGTGGCTCCATCTCTCATCAGTCAACCTGACGGGGACGTCGTTCTTCGAGGGAACAATCTCCATCACGCGGAAGCATGCACGTGCTCGCCGGCCAACGAGCGGTAGGCGAAGAGCAGGCAAGCCTGTATGTCCTCGTCTTCGAGGACCGGATACTCCCGGAGGATGGTTTCCTGGGTCTCCCCTGCAGCGAGCATTGCGAGGACGTGCTCCACCGCGATCCGCATATCCCGGATGATCGGCTTTCCGCCAAGCACGTCCGCACGCACGGTGATGCGTTCGAGCAACTCTGAGTCAGCTGCCATAGTTTCCTCCAGAACCTGGGCGCCGGCTACTCGCCGAAGACCTTGTTCGTGCCCACCAGCGGAATTCGTGCCATTGCCGACGCCTCGACCGTGAGCGCGGCCATGTCCTCCGGCTCCAGGCTGTGCACGTCTCCCTTGCCCAGCGAGCGGGTCAGCAGCGACATTTCCATGGTCATCGCGTTCAGGAAGTTCGCGACCCGGTCGGCGCCCTCCTCGGGGTCGAGCCGCTTCACCAGGTCCGGGTCCTGCGTCGTGATGCCCACCGGGCACTTCCCCGTGTGGCAGTGGTGGCAGTACCCCGCCGGCACACCCACCTCGCGCTCGTAGTCGGCCTCCGGTATGTCGCGGTTGCAGTTCAGGGACACGAGCGCCGCAATGCCTATAGCCACGGCGTCCGCGCCAAGGGCCAGCGCCTTGGCGGCATCCGCCCCGCTGCGTATACCCCCGGACGCGATCAGGCTCACCTCGCCGTAGACCCCGATCTCCCGCAGCGCCTCCCGGGCCAGCACGATGGCCGGCACCGTCGGTATCCCGCTGTGGTCCAGCAGCACCTCCGCCGACGCGCCGGTCCCCGCAACCATGCTGTCGATCACGATGGCGTCGGCCCCGGCCTTGGCCGCCAGCTTCACGTCGTCCGCCACACGGCAGGCACCCAGCTTGACGTGAATCGGCACCCTGTGGTCCGTAGCCTCCCGCAACTGGTCGATCTTGATCGCCAGGTCGTCCGGGCCCAGCCAGTCCGGGTGCCGGGCCGGGCTCCGCTGGTCGATGCCGGTCGGCAGGTCCCGCATCTCCGCGATGTGGTCCAGCACCTTCACGCCCATCAGCATGCCGCCCGTGCCCGGCTTTGCCCCCTGGCCGACGACGATCTCCACCGCCTGCGCCTGGACGAGGTGGTGCGGGTCGAACCCGTACCGGCTCGGCAGCACCTGGTATATGAGCTTGTCGGCCGCGTCTCGCTCCGCTTGCAGCATCCCGCCGTCGCCCGTGCAGCTCGCGCTACCCACGAGCGCCGCGCCCTTACCCAGGGCCGTCTTCGCGTTGGCCGACAGCGCCCCGTAGCTCATGCCCGATATGTAGACGGGCGTCTCCAGCACGAGCGGCTCCTCGGCGTACCGATGACCGATGACCGTGCGCGTGTTGCACTTCTCCTTGTAGCCCTCCAGCGGGAAGCGTGTGAGGCCTGTCGACAGGAACGTCAGGTCGTCGAAATGCGTCACCCTCTGGAAGGTGCTGAAGCCCCTTATCCTGTACCGCCCCAGATCCGCCTTCGAGTGGATGTCGTCCATCACCCACGGCGGCATGATCTGGCTGCTCTGGTAGACCATCAGACCGCCGCCTTCTCCAGCCGCTCCAGCGAGTCGAGGTGATAGAGCCGCTTCGCCGACACGATCTTCGTGAAGTGTGGCCGCTCGTCGATCCCGTGTCTCTCCAGCGTCCCCCACAGGTCCAGGAGCTCCTCCTCGCTGGCCTCCTCGACCGTCGCGTCGCTGCCGAGGGAGCCGTAGCTGCCCGCCACGTAGATGATCCCCTCGTACATCGAATCGCCCACGGCGTCGCCCGCGTCCCCGCACACGATGATTCGGCCCTTCTGCATCATGAACCCGGTCAGGAACCCGGAGTCGCCGCCGACCAGCAGCGTACCGCCCTTCATCGATATGCCCGCGCGCGCCCCGGCGGTGCCGCCGACATATATCTCGCCGCCGCGCATCGACGCCGCCACCGACGCCCCGGCGTCCCGCGACAGGCTTATTCTGCCGCTCATCAGGTTCTCGCCCAGGCCCCAGCCCGCGTTGCCCTCGATCTCGACCTCCGGGCCGTCCAGCATGCTCGCCGAGTAGTAGCCCACACTGCCCGCTATGCGGATCTGGCACGGCTGCAGCACGCCGACGGCGATGTTGTGCCGGGCCATGGGGTTCACTACGCTGACGTCCTCTCCCGCCGCCGCCAGCTCCTTGATGCGCCGGTTCAGCTCCCTGATGGTCAGCGACCCGGCGTCTAGCTCGACCACGTCATCACCTCGGACTCCTGGGGCTCCGTGCGCGCGATCTCCTCGTCGAACACGCTGCGCAGCGCCACCTCTTCCGACGCCACGGCCACGACGTCCTCCGTCTCCATCGCGACCAGCGGCTTCGCCGACCACCGGTCCTTGGCGCAGCCCATGCCGTCCCTCGTCGAAACCAGGTACGTGAATGTGCCGTCCAGGTCCTCCAGCGAGGCCCGCAGCGAGTCCTCCAGCGTCTCGCCGTTCGCCATCTTGTCCGCCAGGTACACCGCGATCAACTCCGAGTCGTTGTGCGTCTGGAAGCGGTGCCCGGCGTCCTCGTACTTCCTCTTCATCTTGTGGTAGTTGGTAAGCTGCCCGTTGTGGACCACCGTCACGTCCGGGAAGGGGTAGGCCCAGAAGGGGTGCGCGTGGTTGATGTCGACTATGCTCTCGGTCGCCAGCCGCACGTGTCCTATCCCGTGCGTGCCGCGCAGAGACGCAAGGCCGTGCCTCGCGTCGACGTCCGACGCCGTGCCCACGTCCTTCACGACTTCCGAGGACTCGCCGATGCTGTGTATCTCGATCTCCGGCATGTTCAGCAGGACACCGGCAAGCTCCGGGACATCTCCCTCGTAGTTCAGGAAGAGCCGGATGAAGTCGCCCTGCGCGTCCAGCGAAACGACCACCGCTCCCAGGCGAGACACCGCGTCCTTCACCCGCTCGGCCGCCTCCTCCGGGCACGCGCCATCCGCCCTCAGGCGCACGATCAGGTCCGCCTCCGTGCGCTCGCCCGCCACGGTGAACCCGGTCGAGTCCCGCCCGCGGTGGGCCAGCGCGTCCAGCATCCTCACCAGGTCCCGCCCGATAGGCGCGGGCCGTCCCGGAGTGGCCTTCTTATGAAATATCCCGCTAACCCCGCACATTTCTCACCCCAGCCTATTGTATCGCACCCTGGTCATCCGCCCTCAAGGATTGGTAAAGAGCCCGTGCCTGCCTACCCATTCGTACATGAGAGGCGTCCGGTTGAATGGGCCGCCATCCCGGGCCCTGTCTCACGCAAGCTCTACCCGGGCGTGACCCAGCACGGGCGGGTTCACCAGGTTGTCGGGCATCTGGCCCTGGAAGACGTGCACGACCTCGCCGGCCGCCCGCTCCTCCAGCTCCAGCACGGCCTCCTGCGAGAAGAACGCCGTGTGGGGCGTGACGATCACGTTCTCGAGCTGGATGAGCGGCTCGTCCAGCGGCGGGTCGATGTCCACCAGCACGTCCAGCCCGGCTCCGGCTATGCCTCCCGTCGTCAGCGCCTCGTACAGCGCATCCTCGTCGATCAGCCCGCCACGCGCGCAGTTGATGAGGAAGGAGTCCGGCTTCATCATCGCTAGCTCGTCTTTCCCGATCATGTTTCGCGTCTGGGGGATGAGGGGCGAGTGTATGGTCACGAAGTCGGACTCCCGCAGCAGCTCGTCGAGCTCGACGAGCCGTGCCCCACTCGAAGCGGCCGAGCCGGGAGTGACGAACGGGTCCGCCGCTAGCACCTCCAGCCCGAATGCCTGGGCCTTCGCCGCAACCCCGCGCCCGATCCTGCCGAACCCCACTATGCCGAGCCGCTTCCCCTCCAGGCGCATGATCCGCATCCCCAGGCCTTCGCTCCCCCAGCCCTTCGTCTTCGTAGCGCGGTCGAAGAACGTCAGCCGCCGGTTCCAGTCCAGCATCATCCCGATCACGTGGTCCGACACCTCGGGGATGCAGTAGTCGGGAACGTACGTCACGACGATCCCCAGCTCGGTCGCCGTGTCCACGTCGATGTTGTCCACGCCGACCCCGTACCGGCTGATCACGACGCACCTCTCGGCGGCCCGCACGACCCGCTCGGTCACCTTCGCGAAGCAGGTCAGGATCGCATCCGCGTCGCGCGCCATCTCCACGAGCGTATCCTCGCTGCCATCCGGAGCGACGACGGCCTCCGCGTCCGCCAGGGCCAGCACGGCCTTCTCAGGCTCGACGCTCGGCCACACGTAGTCGGTAATGAGCACCTTCTTGGTCATCTGACAGCCCCTCGGTGACGTTGTCCGTCAAAAGGTACAACATGCAGCGAGTTCTGACCACATTTACCCGCCCCCGAGTCTCACCACAGAGAACACGGAGAGCATAGAGACAGGGGAGGTTGGCAATTGAGACTCATACCAATTCGCCGTGATGCCGTCATATAGGGGGGCTGAAAGAGTGCCCAGCTTGCCCATAGCCACCCGGTCTGCGTGCAAACGGCCGGGGACTGGATTCCCCGTGTCGGAGCACGGGGCAGGCTCGGCTCAAGGCCGGAATGACGGATTGCCGAACTGTGTTGCGATCAATTCACGGCGTAGTCAAGACGAAATGGTATCAGATAGGCAGGGGCTGCTACCGCGTCTCCTCACTGCCTGCAGGCCCGAACACCGTGAACCCGTCGCCTGTATCTTCGAAAAGGGCCTCACGCGGATGCCACATCACTTCCTTGAGGATGACAACGTCGCCTGCCGACCCTGTGACGCCAAAGAAGTAGGCAAACAGGACGGTGCTGTAGACGAGGCCGCCCACTGGCGCAAGAATCAAGGCGATTGGAAGGAGCGCAGTCAACAGCACGGGCGGCGCCAGGGCCGCTACTGTGAATTTGGCCCTGTTCAGGTAGCAGCCCGGGGCGCTCACCCAGAAGACGGGGCCAATCTTGACCCAGGGCTTGAATCCGAAGCCCGGACGTGCGCCGAACGCTAGGAACGCGGCGGCATGGGCCAGCTCATGGAGCACAATCCCGACTACGATCCCTGCGACCGACCCGGGAATGAGCACTTCGCCCGGGATGGTGAAACTTCCCGAGCCGGTCAGGGCCCAGAGGACCAGGCCAATGACCATGAGCGAGACGTACGCCAAGATCGCGAACATGGCTGCCACGGCCAGTAGGATCCATACGGATGCCCCTCCGAGGGTCCACCTGTCTATCTGGACGTAACCAGACGGAAAGCTACTGACACTCACTTCTGTGGTCATTCGTCACCTCCTGCCGGTGGAGTGTGACTCATTGTAGACTCGATGTATAACTTTAGCGTAAACATCAAGGCCCGGAGTGTGACTTTTTCATAACCGTTGGGGTCCGCCGCAGAGACCGTGGAGGGGCGGGTAGCCTTGCCTCCCAGAAGTCGTCGTCGGTGTCCACCAGCACAACGGCGTCGACTATCCTCCGACTCCTTCCGTTCCCACGAGACACGTCGGAGACCGCCCTCTCCGGCAGCCGCGCATCCGTCACTCCCGTTCCAGCTAAGACCAATTCACCGTGATGCCGCCGTATATGTGCGACCAGGGAGTGGGTTCCCGCCTTCGCGGGAATGACGGCTTTACGGCGCGCTCAAAATGAATTGGTCTTAGGTAGATGCCTGGCGTCCTCGTACAGCTTGTCCAGCACAGCGAGCTTGCTGGCAAAGCTGGCCCGCGCCCGACGCCGATGCCACTTCGCCTTCTCTTCGAAGATGCGCTCAGCCAACGGAGCAGAATCTTTCGGCGAGGACCCGCTCTTCATCGTCGAACTCCTCTATTAGCTTCCATATCGCCTCCCGGTCGGTGTCTGGCAACGCCAGCAGCTCCGCTATACGCAGCTTGTCCTTGAAGCGGAACGCCTCCAGCGCCAGCATCACCAGGTGCTCCGGAGACGCGATCTTCACCCGGACATTCCCGACTCTCGATTGCCTCGCCTTCGCCAGCGCGTCTCGGTAGATGGGCTTGATGGTCGACGGGAACATCTGCACTGGACGGCCTCCGAGGACGTGGTGCATCCCTTCGAGTCCCTCTGCGGTATCCCCCACCCGGCGATAGGCCTCCCAGAACTCATCGTCAGTGTCCACCAACACTACGACGTCTATGTCCTCGGTCAGGACCGGCTCGACATATGCCGCTGCTGCGACAGCGCCGATAACAGCGTAGTCCCTGATGAGCCTGCGGCGCTTCAATTCATTGAGCCTGCGAATGGCATCGGCGAAGGACATCTCGCTGCCCATTGTAGACGCACCGTTGGCTTCCCCGTTAGTGAGGAGGCTCTGCGCTACGCCTCCGACTCCGCCATCGGCTTGAACATGCAGCCGTCGACGAACACATCGAAGAAGTCCGGCGTCGTCTCCAGCTCGACGTGCTCGATGCGGCGCACGATCCTCTCGGCCTCCTCGCGCATCGCGCGGGAGACCAGCATCAGAGTCGCGCCCTCCAGCGCCGCGTTGCCCACCTTCTCCACCCTGTCCGGCGGCGCGTCCGCAATGAAGCCGATGCTCGACGCGTTTCGCGCATCCACGTAGTTGGCGAAGCCCCCGGCGAGGTACAGCTTCGAGATCTCCCCGGGCGTCACACCGTACCGCCGCAGCACGATCCTCTGACCGCTGTAGTTGGCGGACTTGGCCTGGGCCAGGGCGCTCACGTCCGCCCGCGACACCGACATACCCTGCTCCGGCGCAAAGGCGAACTCGTGGCTCCCGTCCGCAAACACGCCCAGCTCGTTCATCATTCCGGTCCGCCGCAGCTCCGCCAGAAGGTCGACCAGCCCGGAACCGCAGATCCCCTGCGGCTCGACGCCCCCGATGGTCCTGTAGACCACGCCGCTCTCACCGATCTCCACCGACTCGACCGCGCCCTCGTACCCCGGCATACCGTAGGTTATCTCGCCCCCCTCGAACGCCGGGCCCGCCGGGCAGGACGCGGCCATCATGCCGTGCCGGTTCCCCACCACCACCTCCGTGTTCGTCCCCACGTCGACGAGCATGACGACGTCCTCCTCCTGATCCATGCCGATGGCCAGCAGGTCCGCAGTGACGTCCGCGCCGACGTGGCAGCCCACCAGAGGGCCGCCGTACACGTTCGCGCCGGGAAAGACACGGAGTCCGAAATCCCGCGCGGTCGCGTTCAGGGACGTTCCCGTGCGCTCGCCCCGGTCCATCTCCAGCTCGGTCAGCGACTTGTAGGGCCTCTGACCGATACTCTGCACGTCCACGCCGAACAGGATGTCGCGCATGGTCGCGTTGCCCACCACCACGACATCGTAGATGCGCCTGCGGTGGAACCGGAGCTGCCGGCTCATCTCGCCGATCTCGAAGTTGATGGCGGAGAGCATCACCTGCCTGAGCTCCCCAGGGTGCTCTCCGCCGTCGTAGGAGATCCGGTGCATGATGTCGCTGCCCCCGAACCTCTGGGGGTTCTCGAACGAAGCCGTCGCCAGCACGTCGCCGCTCTCAAGGTCCACCAGGTTCATGACGACCGTAGTCGTGCCCGCGTCGACCGCCAGTCCGTACATCTGCCCTCTGTAGGCCTCCAGCCGCGTGTCCCCCGAGTAGACGTCGTCGCCCCTGCGGTTGACGGCCGGGTCCACCTTCACGGGGCGCTTGACCGAGTGCGTCAGTATCCGCGGCTGGCGCCTGAGTACCGCGAACTCCAGGTCGGCGTCGGGATCGGTTACGTGCGCCTGGCATGCCAGCCGGTAATTGCCGCGGAGGAACGACTCGGACGAGGTCGGAGGGGTCAGGGTCGAGAGGCCGCGCTTGATCTCCACGATGCACTCGTGGCACTCGCCGCTCCGTCCGCACGAGGTCGGGACCCTCACACTGAGCGCGTCGGCGTACTCGAAGATGCTCCTGCCGACTACCGAATCGAGTCTGCGGCTATCGTGGTGGATTGGAGACATAAGCTGGGCTTCTCAGCCTTCTTTGAGGCGAAGTACCATATGCTCTTCGTCGAGGTACTCTCCGTCTACGAGGAGCGCCCTTGGTTCGACTCCGTACGTCTCGAAGCCGAGCGAGCCGTACAGGCCCCGTGCCCGCCTGTTGCGGGTGACGACCGCAAGCTCCATCTGCTCCAGTCCGGGGAGCAGCCTGGCAAGCTCGATTGCCCTGGCCAGCAGCGCCCTCCCGACTCCCTTTCCCTGCTCTTCGGAGGGGACGTACATGCCCCAGATCGTGCCCCTGTGCCGCGTCTTCTCTCTGGTCTCCTGATAGAACCCGACCATCCCGACCAGCCTGTTCCCGCGGTAGGCGCCAAGAGTGAAGGAGTCCTGAGATTCGGCGGTCCGGCGTAATCGTTCGGCTACCGCTTCAAGAGGAAATGTGCTTTCCATCTCGTAGGAAGAGCCGAAAGCTTCAGGGTGCTCCTTCAGGGCCCTGAGCCTCAGACTGCGAAAGTCAGCTACGTCATCCTCGGTCAACGCTCGAATCCCGAGGTTCGACATGCAGCTGTTCAGAGCTGAGGGGAAGGACTGGCTTCTTCCCCCTGAGGGGGAAGATTGTAGACTGCCCTGAGCCTGTCGAAGGGATGGGGGCTCTCGGCCTGGCGGTAGGGAAGCTGCCCATGCCCCACGAAGACTGCGCTGTTGCTTCGACATGTCATGGGCCCACCTGAGACTCGGAGCTCCTATTGGACTTCCCAGGCGCTTCGATAGTCGAGCTTGTCGCTGCCCGTGCAGACGTAGAGCTGGCCTGGCGGGACGCTGCGGTCCTGGTTGCGGCAACCGAAGTTCGCGGTGCACCGGTCCTCGACATTCTTGTAGGGGCAACGCGACGCGGAGTTTTCGCCGACGGTCGCGGATATGCCCTCGAAGATGTGGTAGAGGCGGTCGATGCTGGCCTCGTACCGCGCCCTGTCGACCTTGTGCCTGTTCGATGTGGGCGACATTCCTATGGTGTATATCTGGATCGGCCGCCCTACAGCGCTTCGGCTGCAACCAGCTCCTTGGCCATGTCGACGCAGGCGATGGCGTCCTTGCCGTAGCCGTCGGCGCCCATATCCTCGGCGAACTCCTGGGTGACCGGCGCCCCGCCGACCATGATCTTCACGTCCTCGCGCAGCCCCTCGTCCTCGAATGACTGGATCGTCCGGCCCATATTCGGCATCGTCGTCGTAAGCAGGGCCGACATGCCAAGCACCTTCGCCCCGTGCTCCAAGACCGCGTCGATGAACTCCTCCGGGCTCGTGTCGACCCCCAGATCGTGTACGACGAACCCGGAGCCGCGCAGCATCATTATGCACAGGTTCTTGCCGATGTCGTGCAGGTCGCCCTTCACGGTGCCCATTATCACGGTGCCGACGGGCTCGATGCCGGACTCTGACAGGATCGGCTCGATGTGTGCCATCCCCGCCTTCATGGCCCTCGCGGCGACCAGGACCTCCGGCACGAAGATGATGTTGTCCCTGAACTTGATGCCCACCACGGCCATCCCGGAGATCAGGCCGTCGTCGAGGATGTCGTTAGCGGCAAAGCCGTCGTCGAGCGCCAGGCGCGTCAGACGGTCCACCTCGTGCTGGTCGCCCGTGATCAGCGCGTACGCCATCTCGTGCATCAGCGGGTCCTTGCCCTCGAACAGGGTTTGGACATGGGCAAGCTCTGTGGGATTGGCTACGTACTGGAACTCCTTCACGAGTCCCTCGTGTTCGGTCACCATGCGCTACTCCGGGCTATATTCGTCAGGGAGTATTATTCTCGCCCCGTCAACCTCATGTCAATGTCACAGCCGCCTCTTCGCCCTCATACTACACAAGGCTGACCACGGTGAATGAGGATCTGTCGAAGAAGGGCTTTCGGCGAGTCCCCCCGGCAAGAGCAACCGCAACAGCCCGTTCGCCCTGAGCTTGACGAAGGGCAGTTCTCCGCCAATTCGGGTAGGTCGGGTAGGTATTGAGATGGCCTCCAGGTCCAATAGGCGCCGATCCGCATCCAAATACCCTTGACACGTGTCTTAGACATTCCATAACATTCGGCCAACGTGAACTTCGAAATCGATGGTAACCCCGACTACGGTCAGCTCCGGGTCCAGATAAGCCCCGGCGGGACCTTCATCGCCGAGAGCGGCGCGATGGCCTGGATGGACAGCGGGATCGACGTAAAGGCCCGCCTCCTCGGCGGCTTTCTTCCCGCCCTCATCCGCAAGGTGACCGGCGGCGAGTCCCTATTCGTCGGGGAGTACAGCAGCGAACGGGGCGGCGGCGTCACCTTCTCGCCCTCACGGCCCGGAATGGTCGTGCAGCGCACCATGACCGGTGGGACTATCACCTTGACGGCCGGCTCCTTCATGGCCTGCACGCCCGGCATCGAGTTGAAGACGAAGTTCGGGGGCCTGCGGTCGCTCTTCTCAGGCGAGGGGCTCTTCTTCATCGAGTGCGGCGGCAGCGGAGACCTCTTCTTCAACTCATTTGGCGGCATCGTGGAGAAGGACCTGGACGGCTCGTTCGTCGTAGACACGAGCCACGTCGTCGCCTGGGACCCCGGACTCACCTACAGCATACGCGGCATGGGCGGCCTCAAGAGCACCCTGCTCTCGGGCGAGGGCCTCGTGATGGAATTCTCCGGCAGGGGCAAGCTGTACCTGCAGACCAGGACCCTTGGCGGCGCGGCCTCGTGGCTGACCCCGTTCCTTGGCTAGGCAGGATACATGTACGTAGAAGCAGTGCAGAGCGGCGCATTCGGCTGGGCCCTGGTCAATCTCGACCCCGGCGAGCGGTTCGTGGCCGAGGCGGGCTCGATGTTTAGGGCTTCCAGCAACGTGGACATCGACGTCACGACGCGCAGCCGCAACACGGGCGGCCTCATGTCGGGGATCAAGAGGATGATCGCGGGCGAGAACTTCTTCTTCTCGACATTCACCGCCGGCGGCGACGGCCCGGCCGAGGTGGGCCTCGCGCCCACCCTCCAAGGCGAGGTTGCTGTAATCGACTGCGGCGGCCGCGGAGCGTGGGTCTGCACCGGTGGGAGCTACCTGGGCTCGTCGCCCCACCTCAATGTCGACACCCAGTTTCAGGGACTCCGCGGCGTTCTGTCAGCCGAATCTCTATCCTTCCTCCTGGTCGATGGCGTCGGGCCCCTGGTGGTCAACGCCTTCGGCAAGATTACCGAGGTCGAGGTCGCTGGCGAGCTCACTGTGGACAACGGCCACGTCGTCGCCTTCGAGGACTCCCTGACGTACACCATCGGCAAGGCGGGCGGGAGCTGGATCCAGTCCTTCCTCACCGGAGAAGGCCTCACGATGAACTTCTCGGGCCGAGGGCGTCTGTACGTCCAGAGCCACAACCCGCAGGAGTTCGGCAAGTCCCTGGGCCCGCTGCTTCCCCCACGGAGTTCTTGATGGAGTACACGATCGAGTCACAGCCCAGCTACAGCCTCCTCGAGGTTACCCTCACGCCGGGCGAGCAGCTCGTCACCGAGGCGGGCGCGATGGCCTGGATGGACTCCAACATCGACGTCGAGACCTCGGTCAGGGGCGGCCTGCTCTCCGGCGTGAAGCGGGCGATAGGCGGGGGCGAGAGCTTCTTCCAGAACACCTACACGGCCCGCAGCTCACCCGGCACTATCGGCCTCGGGCCGGGGCAGCCGGGGGACATCCAAGCCTACGAAATGGATGGCGGTGAGCTGCTCCTCGAGCGCGGGGCGTACCTCGCTTCGACCGCCGGCATAGAGACGAACTCCGATTTCCAGGGCCTCCGCGGCCTCTTCAACGAGGGCCTGTTCATACTGCGGGTATCCGGCAGCGGGCTCCTCTTCTTCAACGCCTACGGCGACATCCAGGAGATCGAGGTCGACGGCTCATACGTGATCGACAACGGCCACGCGGTCGCATGGGAGCCGTCGCTGGACTACAGGCTGACCCGCTCAGGGCGCATCCGCTCCTTCCTCTTCTCCGACCAGATCATCATGGAGTTCTCCGGGCGGGGCAGGCTCTGGGTCCAGTCGCGCAACCCCCGCTCACTCGCCAACTGGGTTTCCCCTTTCCGCTCGGTCCAGTCCAAGTCAGGCGGCGGAGGCGACGGCTAGACCCTGTCCCGCTCTCTGGCGCCCGCCGAACCGGGCCCCCGGCGCCGGCCCTCGCCCATCCGCGGGCAATCCCTTGCAGTTGTACAAGACTTCGCTTGAAAAGTAACGTGTTCTTTGTCATATGACTTGTACGGAACACTGGTAGAACGGCTCTCTCTCCGCGCCTATATTTAGGCGCCCGGCGGCGTGAGCGCGGTCATTACAGGCTCGCTCCCCTGCGCCTGCGTCTACAAGCCATCGCCCCGCGACCGGCAGTCCATCGCGCCGTCCGGGCGCCGCTCTCGAAGCCGGAAAACATCGGCGCGGAAATCCTAGGAATCCTATCCCACGATGCCGCGTCTCAGGTGCTAGACTCGGTGGACACTCTTGACGCGTATGAACGACTGCGGGTCCCACGAGCGCCTGTACCATGCGCTTCCCGGTCTTCTAGGCGTTTACGCAGAGGTTCCCATTTGGTCGTCCACGACGCCATAACTATCTGGCAGGCTGTCCTCGGAGAGCTACAGCTCTGCGTGCCCAAGCCCAGCTATGACACCTGGCTCCAGGGCACGTCGGGCGGCTCCTTCGTCAACGGCAGGTTCACGGTTTCCACGCCGAACGCCTTCGTGTCCGAAATGCTGGAGCGCCGCATGTACTCGGTCATCTCCCAAGCCGTGGAGAAGGTGATCGGCGACGCCGTCCAGATCGCCTTCGAGGCAGGCCCCGGCGCACAGGAGGCGTCTAGCAAGGTACAGCCCTCCCCCGGGCGAGCCAACGGCCAAGCCCAGACGCGGCGGCCGAGTCCCATCAACGCCAAGTACACCTTCGACCACTTCGTCGTGGGGAAGTCGAACGAGCTCGCCCACGCAGCGGCCCTGGCCGTCGCCGAGAAGCCGGGCCTGCGCTACAACCCCCTCTTCATCTACTCGGGAGTTGGCCTCGGCAAGACGCACCTCATGCACGCCATTGCGGCGCGGTTCGCGATGGTCGGCCTCAGCCCCATATATGCCACGACCGAAGACTTCACCAACGAGTACATCCAGTCCATTCGCAACGGCACGACAGACGCCTTTCGGGACCGCTACAGGTCTGCCGATGCGCTCCTGCTCGACGACATCCAGTTCATCATCGGCAAGGAGCAGACTCAGGAGGGCTTCTTCCACACCTTCAATGCCCTCCACCTCTCGGGGAAGCAGATCGTCATTACGAGCGACCGGCCGGCCTCCGCCCTCACCCTGCTGGAAGACCGGATCCGTTCGCGGCTGGCCGGTGGCATCGTCGTCGACATCCAGCTGCCGGACTACGAGACGCGCCTCGCAATCCTCAAGGCGAAATCCGAGGAGGCCGGGTTGACGTTCCCTGAGGACGTCCTGCAGATACTGGCGGATGGCGTCCACTCGAACATCCGTGAGCTCGAGGGGTACTTGAACCGCCTGGCCGCCTATGTCGACCTCTCGGGAAAGGCCGTCTCTCTGGGCATGGTGCATCAGATCATGTCCGATAGCCATGCGGCGGGCAGACCCAAGACCGTCTCCAGTAACGCCGTCCTCGGTGCCGTCGCCGACTACTTTGCGCTCACTGAGGAGGCGATCACGGGCCGGCGCCGCGACAAACAGACCGCAAAGGCCCGCCACGTAGCCATGTACCTGTTGCGTGAAGAGGTGAACATGACCGCCACGGCTATCGGCCGTCTCCTGGGCGGCAAGGACCACTCCACCGTCCTCCACGCCTGCAACCGAATCTCGTCCCAGATGGATGTTGAGCCGCATCTACGGCAGGACGTCTTCAACATACGCACATCCCTGGATGCGGCCTAGCCTGGGTCAGCCGGCCTCTCTTCCTTGCACCCATATGTGGGTATCTATGCCCATACTGTGGAAAACTCTACTCCATCGTGGATAACTGGCCGTTTTCCACATTTCGGTCACACCAAACAACCAGACTCTCACCCAAGCGTCTACACATCCATCTACCCGTCGGCCGCAGTAGACCGTGCGCCGCCCGAACTGACAACAGAATCCACAGGATTATTATATGTTACTGATATACTCTCCTTAGATGATTGATTCTGTATCTATCAAGATAAGAAGCGGTAGTGGTGGGGATGGAGCGATCTCCGGCAGGCATGAGAAGTACGTCCCCAGAGGGGGCCCCGATGGCGGGGATGGCGGAGACGGCGGAGGTGTCACAATCGTCTCCGATCCATCCATAAGGACGCTTGCCTCCTACCGGTACAGGCGCAAGTTCGCTGCAGGCGATGGGAGGAACGGCACTGGCAGGAGGAAACACGGCGCGAGGGGAGAGGATGTGGAGCTCCGCGTCCCAGAGGGGACTGTCGTGACCCTAGAGGACCTGGCAGGGATCACGAGCACGGCAGATCTTGAGTCGCCGGGACATGAGGTGCTAATCGCTGGTGGCCGTGGAGGTCGGGGAAACACGAGGTTTGCAACACCCACTAACAGGTTCCCCCTGCTTGCTGAGAAAGGGGAGCAGGGCCGCAGCTTCACGGCCGTGCTCGATCTCAAGCTAATCGCCGACGTGGGCATCATCGGCCAGCCTAATGCCGGGAAGTCGAGTCTCCTCGCGGCCCTGACGGCGGCTAGGCCGAAGGTGGCCGCTTATCCATTTTCGACCTTGGAGCCCGTCTTGGGCGTAGTCGAGCACAGAGAGCAAAGGGTTGTGCTGGTGGACATACCGGGTCTGATTGAGGGGGCCCATGCGGGTGTTGGGCTTGGGCATGAGTTCCTCAGGCACATCGAGAGAACTGTAGTCTTGATTCATGTGGTGGACGGCACAGTTGAAGAGCCGGCGGTCGACTACCGGAGAATCAGGGAAGAGCTGCACCAGTACGGCGAAGGGCTGGCCGAGAAGCGGGAGGTCGTGGCGCTGAACAAGTCGGACATCCCCGGCGTACAGGAGAAGGTGGGAAATCTCACGCAGAGAGTCCAGGACAGACCGGTCCACAGCATCTCGGCAGCTACAGGCTCAGGTCTCGGACCATTGATGGATAGTGTCCTGGAGGTCTTACGGAGTTCGCAAGACAACGCGGCTGCGTGCGCCGGAGACAACCGCGAGCCAGTCGTGCTCAGGCCAGCGTTGGCTGATGATGGGATCAGGGTCGACAGGAAGGGGAAATCTTATGTGATCTACGCCGGTAGGGTGGGTAGGGTAGCCGCAATGGTGGACCCGGCCGACTGGGAGGCGCGGGCCCAGTTGTTTGGGCATCTCGACCGCGCAGGGGTCTTGGGAGCGCTCCAAAGAGCGGGGGCAGGCCCGGGGGATGCGTTTGAGTTGGGTGGCAAAGAGTGGTCTTGGGAGTAGTGCAGAGGCTGGGGGTGTTCGGCGGGACATTCGATCCCGTGCACACGGGGCATCTCACGGTGGCTGCGGCGGCGGGAGAATGCCTGGACCTCGATGAAGTTCTCTTCATCCCTGCGGGACACCCAAGGCTTAAGGACCGGAACATATCGACAGCAGCGCGCCACCGGCTTCGCATGGTGCAGCTGGCAACGGCCGCAAGCCCGCTGTTCGCCTGCTCCGATATGGAGATAAGGCGTTGCGGCCCAACGTATACTGCCGACACGCTTGAGCAGCTCGATGAGGAACGCGGCGGGTGCTGCTCGGTATTCCTCATCGCTGGGCTCGACGCCCTCGGCAAGTTTCATATGTGGGGACGCGCAGAGGACATACTGGCGAAAGCGACGATCGTGGGTGTCCCCCGGCCGGGCCACGAGCAGCTCGACCGGGCAGCCTTCGAACACGTGGCGCCCGGCGCAGCAGACAGAGCCGTGACACTCACGAGCCCCCTGGTGGACGTAAGCAGCACCGAGGTCAGGGAGCGCGCCCGGCGGCGCCTGCCTATCGACCATCTCGTCCCCGAGACAGTCAGCCAGTACATACGGGACAACAGGCTCTACATGGAGACGGAGGCTCACGGATGACGGAAGGCCCCAGCACAGCTGTTGCGGACAGGATCCTTGAGATCGCGGAGAGGCTCGGCGCCCTGCAGTTCGGCGAATTCAGGCTCACCGCCGGCGGCGCCAGCTCCTACTACTTCGACGGCAGGCTCATCACCCTCGACCCGGAGGGCGCGCACACTGTCTCCAACGCCCTGTTGCCCGTGCTGGCCGAGTGCGGCGCGGACGCCACTGCCGGGCCTGCCGTGGCAGCCGTGCCGATGGTGTCGGCGGTTGCGGTTGCGAGCTTCAACGCAGGACGGCCGGTCAAGGGCCTCATCGTCAGGGACCAGCCCAAGAAGCACGGCACGGGCAAGATAATCGAGGGCTCGCCCCGTAGCGGAGACAGGGTCGCGGTCGTGGACGACACATGCATGACGGGGGGCAGCCTGCTGCATACCATCGACACCGTCGAGAAGGCCGGATGCACGGTCGTGATCGTGGCATGCATACTCGACCGGCGGGAGGGCGGCAGCGACGCGATCAGGGCCAGGGGCTACGACTTTTTCTCCTTCCTGGAGGCCGACAATGGCAGGGTAGTCCCCGCCGCGCCTGGTCAAGGAGTTGGCAGATGAGGCTCATGCTGGTACGGCACGGCGAGACCCACGCGAACGCCCAGGGCATCATACAGGGGCAGGGTGAGTCGCCTGCGTTCGATCTCTCTGCCAGGGGCCGCGCACAGGCCCGTGCCTGTGGCGAGAGACTCGAGCGCGAAGGCCTGCGGCCGACCCACGCCTACGCCAGCCCCCTCAGCCGGGCCGCCGAGACCGCCCGGCTGATAGTCGAGCAGTGGGGAATGGATATCGAGCACTGGGACGACCTCATGGAGCACGACATGGCCTCCGCCTCAGGGCTGACCCTGCACGAGCTCTCGGCCCGCTTCCCTGACTTGGACGTAGCGTTCGAGCAGATACGGGGTTTCTCGGGCGTCCCCGGCGCCGAGTCGCTGGATGCTAGGGTCGCGCGCGGCCGCCGGGCAGTCCGCGAGCTCCTCCAACGCCACTCGCAGGACGACGTGGTCCTGGCAGTTGCCCACGGCGGGATCATGCAACACATAATCAGGGCGGTCCTGGGGAGCGACAGGACATGGGCCGTGGACATAAGGAACACGGCCCTGTTCGACTTCTCCCTCGACGTGGAGCGGTGGTCGCTCGACGGACCCCATCGTAACTATCGCCTCTGGCGAATCAACGCATTCGGCGACGCGTCGCACATCGATGGGCTTGGGATATAGTCCGCTCCGCCTTACGGCCCAGGAGCAGGAGGACCAGATGCAGCACTTCATCGCCTACTACAACGGCCAGTGGATGCCCT
Organism: Dehalococcoidia bacterium; assembly: GCA_965222445.1. Classification (GTDB taxonomy): domain Bacteria; phylum Chloroflexota; class Dehalococcoidia; order Lucifugimonadales; family CAJWER01. The sequence continues at coordinate 1,397,096 of CBDCTY010000002.1, forward strand.
TCGGCGAGGTCAGGGTGCATCCCCAGGACAGGGGGTTCACCGTCGGCGACGTCGTGTTCGACGTCGAGCGCACCTTCAACGGCAGGAGCTTCCGTATGAAGCAGCACATCGACCGCCTCTACAGGTCGCTCAAGTACGTGCGGATCGACCCCGGCATGTCCGCCGGAGAGATGCTGGACCTGAGCGAGGAGGCCATCAGCCGCAACGAGCAGTACAGGGCCGCCGTTGGCGACTACAGGGTGAACCAGTGGGTGACCCGCGGCGTGGGCGGCGTGGGCTACCCGGAGGGGTCGCCCGCCGTCTGCATCAACATACTGCCCCTCGACTTCGCCCGCTATGCCAGCTCTTACGAGCACGGGAAGCACGGCGTCATCACCAAGACCAGGAGCTACCCGCCCGAAGCCCTCGACCCCAAGATCAAGCACCACAGCCGCATGAACTTCAACCTCGCGACCCTTGAGGCCAACGACGTCGACCCCGGCGCGTGGGCCCTTCTGCTGGACATGGAGGGCAACCTCTCGGAGGGCATAGGCTACAACTACTTCCTGGTCACCGACGGCGTCATCCGCACGGCGACCGATAGGGCGATCCTGCAGGGCGTATCCAGGGGCATGGTGTTCGACCTCGCGCACCAGCTCGACATCCCCGTTGTCGAGGAGGACCTGCAGCCCTACGACCTCTACACCGCCGACGAGGCTTTCTTCGCCAGCACGAGCTACTGCGTCCTGCCCCTGACCGTCGTGGACAAGCGGCCCGTCGGCGACGCCAAGCCCGGCCCAATCACCAGCCAGCTCCTGGCAGCGTGGAGCGAGGCGGTCGGCCTCGACATAGTCGACCAGGCCCTCCAGTTCGCCCGGTGACTGAAGATGCCATCTATAAGCGGGCTAGCCGATAGCGCCCAGGGTTTCGAGGGTGATCAGTTTTTGATGGAAGCCATTTATCAGGACATACGGCTGTATTAACGGATTGGAGAAACGATACCGGTAGCGATACCGCTTGCCAGTCCTTTGGAGGATGGCTCCGCGGGAGCTATCGCAGAATTGGACAAGGTGCCTAGCGAAGGCGGGAGTGTCGTATCGGCGTTCCATGATTTTGGATAAGGGATCTCGCACGTCGGCCGCAGCGAAGTAGCCAAGCTCGTCCACCGGGGCCATGGCGCATGCGAGCAGCACCTGCTTCAGCAGGCTCTCAGGGCGCAGGCTGGCAGTTGCCGCGTCGTAGGCCACCATGAAGCTCCGCTGGGCTTGATGCACTGCCGCCTCGATCGCATTAAGGGCGTCTTCCAGCCGGATATCTCTGCGGGCATCTTTCAGCGCAACTCGCCCAGAGGCGAGTCCAAGCAGATGGGCGTAGTGCGGAAGTCCGTGCGACAGGTACGTTATAAACTCAGAGGCAGGTCCATCGATGGCCATATCGATCTGCGAGAACCCCTTGTCGAGGATGGCCGACAGCTCATCCAGGGACATCCTCGGCATGTGGACCTGGATAAGGCACCTGTCTATAGACCGGTGTTCACTGAGCAGCTCATCTACGGTGTCCGCAACGCCGACTATCGCCACTGTTGCGTTGACCGAGTGGTCGGACAGCGCCTTGATAGTGTCGGCCATCAGACGGGAGACAGCGTCGTCCTGAATGCGGTCAAACTCATCGATGACAAAAAGAGTGCGTGACCTCAGTTGCTGCAGGCCATATCGTATGTCTTCCGGGCCCGGCTCCGTCGCGAGGAGATTATCCAAAGTTGTATGCTCGGTTCGTGAGCTGGCTGCGAAGCCGGCCATCGGGATCTGGGTGGCGACCTGCAGCTCGCGCAAAGCCTTGTGCCACAGGCTGGCATACGTGTCTTGGGAGTCGCAATTCACCCTGGAGACGCCCAACCCGCTGAAGCCAGCCAGCCCCAAGAACTCCGGCAGGACGTTCGCTAGGGAAGTCTTACCGACGCCGCGCTCGCCGAACAGAACCGCATGCATCCCGCGCTGGTTGACAGCGTCTGAGATCTCGTGGAGTTGCTGCTGGCGCCCTGCGAAGAGGGTTGTCTCGTTAACCGGTGCCGCTGGGCTGAAGGCAGCACCCAGCCGCAAACTCAGGCTACGTTCGTGCTCACCTGTATCAAGTCGCTGACCCATAGGTGACCTCAACTGCTAACTTACCGCAATAGCTACTAAAAAAAGGGCGTTACTCATAATATCACGCCCGCAACTGCTAAACTAGTGATAAACCCTGTCGTTTGCTGCCAACTCCAGAGCAGGGCCTTTCCAAAGTCCGTTCGTGGTGAGCCTGTCGAACCACAATTGGGGCCTTCGACCCTTCGACAAGCTCAGGAGAGCCAAGCTCAGGCCGAACGGCAAGGTACGACCCTATCTCAACAATGGAAAGGCCCTGACTCCAGAGACGACGCGGGGCCTACGCAACTCGCAACCGGGTACAATGTCTCAGATATGGGGTTGCTCCAAGGCATACCGGCTGCGGCTAGAGCCGCGCGCTCGAGGGACATTGTCCCCGCGCTGACCTTCGCAGTCACCCTGAGCATTGCCCTGGCCCTCCGCCTCTACGGTGTTGAATGGGACAGCGGCTACCCCTTCACGCCCCATCCTGACGAGCGCGCCATCCTCATGAGGGTCGGCGAGCTCTCGCTCCCCAGTGTCGGTGAGGTGGGCTCCCTGCTCGACGCCGACGAGAGCCCCCTGAACCCTCGCTGGTTCCCCTACGGCAGCTTCCCGCTCTACCTCCTCAAAGGCTTCCAGGGCTTGCTATCCGCGCTGCCGGGCGTCGAGATCCACGACCTGAGGGTCCTGGGCAGAGGGCTGTCGGCGCTCGCGGATACGGCCACCGTCGCCCTCGTCTACCTGCTCGGCGCGAGGCTGTACGGACGGCGCGAGGGCCTGCTCGCAGCCCTCTTCGTGACCCTGGCCGTCCTCCACGTCCAGCTCAGCCACTTCTTCGCCGTCGACACCATCATGGCCGCCTGCGCCGTCGCGGCGGTCTACCTCCTAGCCCGCGTGGCCAGGGAGGGCAGGGCCCGCGACTCCCTCGCCGCGGGCGTCGTCATAGGCCTCGGCATCGCCACCAAGGTGACCCTCGCGCCCATCTACGGCGCGTTCGTCATGGCTCACCTTATATACGCCCTCGGCCTGCTGGATGGCGGTGAGACCGACCGCCGCAGCCTCGCCGACCGTGTACTGTCGGCAGCGAGCGGGATGCTCCTGGGCGGCGCCTTGTCCGTGGTCGCATTCGCCGCCGTCCAGCCCTACGCCTTCCTCGACTTCGCCCGCTTCATGGGCGACGTGGTCGAGCAGTCGGAGATGGTCAGGCGCATCAGGGACTACCCCTATACCCGCCAGTACGTCGACACCACTCCCTACTGGTACCACGTCAGGCAGCTGGCTACCTGGGGCCTCGGCCTGCCTCTCGGCATCGTGGTATGGGCCGGCCTGCTCCACGCCGCGCTGCGCGGAATGCGTCCGGTCCACGGGGTGGTCTACCTCTCCGCGGGCTTGGTCCTCCCCGCCGCGCTCCTCGTCGCGTCCCACAGCCTCCTGGCGATATTGGCCGCGTCCGGCATCGCGCTCACCGCCCTCGCAGCCACGCTGCCGTTCCGCTCCGTGGAAACGAGGGGCTCGGTGCTGCTCCTCGCCTGGGTCGTCCCGTACCTGCTGATCACGGGCTCGTTCGAGGTGAAGTTCCTGCGCTACATGATCCCGGCCACGCCCTTCCTCATCCTGTTCGGGTCGCGTATGCTCCTCGACCTGTGGGACGCGGCGAGCGTTAGGCTGCCCCGGCTGCGCCCTGTTCTGGTCGCCGGCCTCTTCCTGCTCCTTGCCGCTACCGGCTTCTACGCCGTCGCGTACACCGCCGTATATGCCCAAGATCACCCCGCTATCAGGACGGCGCGATGGATCAACGCGAACGCGCCGAAGGGGTCGGTGATTCTGAAGGAGCATTGGGAGGAGGGGATACCCGGCCTCCACGGCTACGAGATCCGCGAGCTGCCGCTCTACAACGACGACACCGAGACCAAGCTCCACCGGATTGCGGGGGAGCTGGCGGGTGCGGACTACGTCGTCTTCTACAGCAACAGGCTCTACGGCACGATACCCAGGCTGCCGGAGCGCTACCCGTTCAGCGGCGAGTACTACCGGCTCCTCTTCTCCGGCAAGCTCGGGTACGAGCTGGCGGACGTCCAGACGTCCTACGCCAGCCTCGCGGGGGTCACTTTCGTCGACGACACACTGTCCCGCCCCGGAGTCCCGAGCCCCGGACGCCTGCCTTCCGCATCGACGGAAGGCCTCGTGCTAAACATGGGCTTCGCGGACGAGAGCTTCACGGTCTACGACCACCCGATGACCCTCGTGTTCGAGAACCGGGACCGCCACACGGCCGAGGCCATCGAGCAGGCCCTGGACCGCCCACTGCCGAACGGCCTGCGCGTGCCGGGGCTGATGCTCACCGCCGAGGAGGCCGAGGCGCAGCGGGCCGGTGGTACCTGGAGCGAGATCGTCAGGCCCGCGAGCTGGTCCGCGAGGCTGCCGGTCCTGTCCTGGCTCCTCGTCGTACAGGCCATGTCGCTGGTGGTGCTGCCCATAGCCTTCGTCCTCCTGCGGGGCCTGCCCGACCGCGGCTATCTCTTGGCAAAACCCCTCGGACTGCTGCTCGTGAGCCTCGTCGTATGGCTGCTCGCCAGCTACAGGCTGCTCGAATTCTCGCTGGCGTCGATAGCGGCGGCGTTCGCGGCAATCGCGGCGGTGTCCATCGCCCTCCTCGTGAGCAGGAGGCGTGAGATCGGCGACTTCGTTGCACGCAGTTGGCGGGGGCTGCTTGTTGGGGAGGCCGTCTTCCTCGCCGCCTTCCTCGCATTCGTCGTCGTGCGCATGGCCAATCCCGACCTGTGGCACTCCCACCTGGGCGGCGAGAAGCCGATGGACATGGCCTACCTCAACGCAGTGCTGAAGTCGAGCTACATGCCGCCCTACGACCCGTGGTTCAGCGGCGGGTACATCAACTACTACTACTGGGGCCAGTTCATGGTGGCGACCCTCGTCAGGGCCACCGGAATCGACCCGGCGGTCGCCTTCAACCTTGCGGTCCCCCTCTTCTTCGCACTGACGGCGGGCGCGGCCTACTCCATCGTCTACAACCTCGCAAGCGCCCCCGTCATTCCCGCGAAGAGCCTGCCCCGTACCCGATACGGGGCGGGAATCCAGGGGGACGAGGGGCGGGTGCCGCACAACCCAGAACCTACCTCCGTACCTGATACGGGGCAGGAATCCAGAAACCACCGGTCTAGCGCGGAAATCCGCCCCCGGCTGGCCGGGCTCGCACTCTCGCCCGCCGGCGCGGGCCTCGCGGGGGCAGCATTTGTCGTCGTCCTCGGCAACCTCGACGGCGCGGTGCAGGTCGTTGGCGGCGCGTGGCGGGTTCTCGTCCAGAACATGCCCGCCGCCTCGTTCGACTTCTGGCGCAGCACCCGGGTGATGCCGCCCGACCCGCCGGGGCACGAGATAACCGAGTTCCCCTTCTTCACCTTCCTGTTCGGCGATCTCCACGCTCACCTGATGGCGCTCCCCTTCACGCTCCTTGCCATAGGGCTGTCCCTCGCGGTGGTGATGTCCGGGCGCGGCGGTGGCGAGAGCGGCCCATCCCGGTGGGGCCCCGCCGAGATCGCCCGGCTCGCCCTCCTCGGCCTTGCCATCGGATCGCTGCGCGCCATCAACACGTGGGACGTGCCCGTGTACATGCTCCTGGCCGCCGCGGCCGTATTTCTCGCGGCATACTTCAGGAACGGCGGTCTCAACCTTCAGGTGATCGCCGAGTCCGGCGCCAAGACCGTCATAGTAGCTGCCGTCGGCTTCCTGGCCTTCCTGCCGTACCACGCCAGCACCGAGACCTTCTTCACCAGCGTCGAGGCGACCACCAACCAGACGGTGCTATGGCAGTTCCTCCTCATCCATGGACTCTTCGTCTTCATCGTGGCCTCGCACCTGCTGCTGGACCTGCACGGCTACTGGCTGCCCTCTTGGCGGCTGCTGTGGAGCAGAGCAGGGGAAAGCCGTGCGAAGCTGGTGCCGCTGGGGATAGCCATAGTCCTAGCCGCCTACCTGGCCCTCAGCTTCCTCACCGGCGTCACCGGCAGCACGATCCCATTCGCCGCGCTGCTGCTCGTCATCGCCGTGGCCAGCGGCATGAAACACCTCGCGTCCCGCAGCCCCGACGCCCGCCATGTGACCTTCGTTACCGTGCTGGTCTGCGGGGCCCTCTGCGTGGTCATCGGGCTGGACATATTCCGCGTCGAGGGCGACATCGACCGCATGAACAGCGTCTTCAAGCTCTACCTGCAGGTGTGGGTGCTCCTGGCCGTCGCCTCCGCCTACCTCGTGTGGCGCATCTTCCGCACTGGCATGGCCGCGCGGGCGATGCCCGGGCCCTGGGGCCGCGCATGGGGTTGGGCGCTGGCGCTGCTTGTTCTCGGCGCGGCAATATATCCGGTGCTCGGGACCCAGGCCCGGCTCCGAACGAGGTTCGACGTGCTCCCGTTGACGCTGGACGGCACGGCATACATGCGCACCACCGTATACAACGACGCGAACGGCCCGATCGACCTCTCCGCCGACTACGACGGTATACGCTGGCTCCAGGACAACGTGCAGGGCTCGCCGGTCGTGCTCGAGGGCCTGACGCCCAACTACCGCTGGGGCGGCCGCGTCTCGGTCTACACCGGCCTGCCCGCAGTCGTCGGTTGGAGATGGCACCAGGAGCAGCAGCGATGGGGCTACAGGGGGGCCGTCGGCGAGCGCGCCCGCGACGTCGACCGCATCTACGCCACCCCCGACGCAAACGAGGCCCTCGCCCTCATGCGCAAGTACGGCGTCGAGTACGTCTACCTAGGCCGGCTCGAACACCTCTACTACCCCGACCACGGCCTAGCCAAGTTCGACCAAGCCATGGCCCAGTCCCTCGAACAGGTCTACCGCACCGACCAGGTCCGCATCTACCGCCTCCGCCCCGAGAGCCCCTAGACGACCTCGCAGCCCTGATCAGGGAGAACCCCTCGTCGTTCCTGCGGAGGCAGAGCCTGCCCCGTGCTCCGACACGGGGACCCCCCCCCCCCGTCGTAGGGGCGGGTTTGCAACCCGCCCCCCCAGAGGCCGTCAGGATGCAGACAACCCTGCCAATTGGCGGGTTCGAAGACCCGTCCCTACGATCTGAATTGGCGGCGTAGTCAAGACGAACTACTACAGGACACCCGCTTCGCCATGATGATGTCGGGCTTCCCGGGGCCGGTGGCGTCGGGGACTACGCCGGTTATGACGAAGTCCATATTCTGGTAGAACTCGTAGGGGTGGCCGCGTAGGTTGCGTATTTGCGCCACGTGCTCCCAGACGTTCGGGTAGAGGTCCACTCCAGACAGGGTCGTCATGGATTCGGTGTCGTCGGTGCCGACCGAGATGGTAATGCCGCCCCGCTCTCGTACGAGCTCCGCGAAGTCGTTGACCAGGGTGCGCCCTATCCCCCGGCCCTGCAGATCGGGTCTGACCACCAGGGGGTGAATCTCCCAGACCCGTCCCCTATAAGCGGGCAGGCCTCCGATCAAGCCGAGCACCGCACCTGTCTCATCCACGGCCACGCGGCTGATATGTCCCTCCTCGAGAGTCCCCCCCCCCACTTCCAGGGCGGACTCGATGGTGGGCCAGGCGTGGGGATCCATCTCCCGGAATCCCTCCACTATGAGGGATGCGGCCTGCCGGATGGCCTCGCTGTCCTCGGCCCGAAGGTCGACGACGCAGACGTTCTCGATCATACTCTTAACGACCTTGGCTATCGGGGCGTAGGTGGTCTGGAAGAGAGCGTCTCTGGGTAGTCAAGTCGATGTCTGTCCCCGGCGCCCGTCGATGCCTGCGCATGTTATACCAATTTATTTTGAGCGCGCCGTAAATCCGTCATTCCCGCGAAGAGCCTGCCCCCGAGCAGTCGGGGGCGGGAACCCACTCCCTGGCCGCACATATACGGCGGCATCACGGTGACTTGGTATTATATGGCATAGCGGGCAAGTCAAGACGGCGACCTCCGACCACTCGTGTCCCACGATTGCGACATGGCGCCGGTTCTCGAAGAGGTGTACCGGAGCGGCCATGTCAGTATCTACCGGGTCCGCCCTAACGCCCTTGGACGATTCTCCACCGCCAAGCAGTCCCACGAGATAAGTGGATTCTGAGCCTTCGAATCGAGTAGCGGCTAGCCCGCCCACTGACGCACTCTCAAGTGATTCAGGCTGCTCCAATGCACTAAGCCCTCGTGCAGGAGCCTTCCGACTACTAGACTTGGAGCTATTCCTTGCTCCTCAGCGAAACGGACCACATCCATTTGGGAGAAACTCGAAGAATCTACGAAACGCTTCCAGTGGCGGCGTGGCACAAGAAAGTCGGCTGCCCATCTATTCGCCTCTTCATCTGCCTCGGTCGATTCGCCATTGACATAGTCAACGAAAATGTCCCTCTTGCTATGTAGCAGGATGTGAGCGGCCTCATGAAAGAAGCTGAACCACAGTTGATCATCCTTCATGTGGCGAGCACTCAACTGTATCAGCGTCTTGCGAGGCGTCAGCCAGCGGGCTGCCCCACTCAGCGCTGTCCTGGGGAAGGGCTTGACGACCGTGAGGACGACGCCCGATTCGAGGCAGAGTTCTTGGGCCCGTGACAAGGCAGAGGTATTGCGGGCAGCCGTCAGTTCACGAGTTTGAGTCAGCGCACGCCTGAAAGTGGAGGCATCGTAATCTGGACACTCAACCTTCGCCGCTTCCAATTCTCCCAGGCGGAGCCAAGTAGCGAGCGCCAGCTCATCGCTGCTGAAGCTGGGGGAATGGCGATATGCGACTCTCATGCCAGCGTGTCTGGCTTGCCAGGCTTCCACCGATGCGACGCCAAAGAAGGACAGAAGCTTCTCCACCCTGTCGGCACGCGACGATGGTTTTGCTATCGCGCCTCGGTTGACCAGCTCGTTGATAGGGAATCCCCTAGCCCATTCGACCGATTCCTCCGCCTTCCGCGCCTCGGCCTCACGCTCCAAGTGCAGCCGGTAGTCGGACTCAATGCCAAGCCATATTCCCGCGTCCACCCCCAGCACCTTCTCGAACTGCAGAGCGGTAACGGGTTCGATGGGGGCCTTCCCTGCTATGATTTCGCTTATTAGCTTCGGGGATCTGCCGCATCGCCGAGCAAACTCGGCGTGTGAGATCTCATGTGATTCGAGGCGCTCTTCCAAGACCCAGCCTGGTGGAACAGCATAGTCTGGCTCGTATGGGTAGGTCGTCGTCGCCATACATTTCTCCTGAAGTTAGTGATAATCTACTACGTCGATGACCGTAACTGCCGTTACCCCATCTAGGCTTACACCTCCATCCTCGCTGCGTGGCACTGGGTCATGGTTCGGCTCGAACACCAGCCGAAATGGATGTGCGAGATCAACTGCGAACTGTCCGCTCCGGTCGCCTGTGAGCATGTGACACCGGTCGGGTGGGGTTCTCGGTACTTTAGATAGGTTGCTGGCATTCCTCAGGACCGCTAGGCGCAAGGTGATCCGGCGGGCCACCTGGCTTCCGTACTGCCTAACGAGACTCCTTTCGCTATTGAAAGTCCTCTGGAGCTTTCGAGTCCTGAAACTTATTTCCACACGGCAACTCTCACTAAAACCGTTACCTGATAGGTAATGAGAATACCGCGGTCTCTTGGGGATGTCAATAGCTCTCAGCGCCCTTGTGGGGGTATTGAACCGATATAGTCCCGCCCCGACGCACCACAGCCTGGAACTTGCCTGCGGAATTGCGAGCTCGGCTCTGAGTCTGGACAACCCGCCTCGGCTAGGAATCTCTGAGCCGGGCGCGTTTGCACCTGCACAAGAGTAACTGAGTAACTTAAAGAACTTGACAGGCACAGAACGCGCGTGCTATTCTTGTCCTCAGTAGGAAGGGGAGAAGATGAGCCCGAGCCCCTCCGCGTCTGCTCTACGTCGGGATGGGGCGGGCACGGGGCGTGTCCAGAACGCCTTTGAGGTCCAGCTCGGTCACTCGTCCGGATCCGTAACCGTGCGTGCTTTCCCCCTTTCCGGGTGCGGGAAACCGTATGGCCGTCGCACACCCCGGGACTGAACGGTAGGTCTCGGGGCCTGCGTAAATGGTGGATAGGGGACGGCGAACTACCGCCGCTTCAGGTACGACCGGGGCGCGTTCTCGAGGGACTCGTTGACCGTCGCATAGTGATCACACCCGCCTCACGAGAGTGAGGCACGTTCGACATTCCGGCTCCGCGTGGCAGCGGACCAACCAGCCAGGGCGCGCTCCGGCCCTATCGAAGAAAACGAGAAGACCAGACAACACCACACAGAAGACACCAGACAAGGAGGACCGACAAGACAAGCAACAAAACCTAAGGGGCCCAGATTCCCCGCCTCCGTCGTTCCCGCGAAGAGCCTGCCCCGAGAAGTCGGGGGCGGGAACCCATCCCCGGTGGAGTGCGTTTCAATAACCCAGGAGGGAGTCAGCCACGCCATCCGTCCAAATTATACCAAGTCACCGTGATGCCGCCGTATATGTGTGGCCAGGGAGTGGATTCCCGCCTTCGCGGGAATGACGGCTTTACGGTGCGCTCACAATGAATGGGTATTAGGTGGAGGATTTGGGAAAAGGACCCAGCTCTTGGTCTTGGAGCCGGGCCATAAACCCTGTCTTCCCTCTGCGCTCTCCGCGCAGGGCAATCGCATTTTGACTGCAATGTTCTTATCCTCCCCGCATAAGGCGGGAATCCGGCCCGCATCTGACAATTTCCGTCACCTGAGAGACCGATTTAAGCGGTGAGGCCTCCGTCTTTCCGCTAGAGTGACACGAGGTCGGCCTAAATGCGATTGCCCTGCGCTCTCCGCGCCCTCCGCGGTGAAAGTCCCGGTTGAAACCGGGCGATTCTCCCCCTAGAATTGGGCGAACCCAACGCGGAGGACGTGAGGAATGCAACGTTGCAGGTGTACTCCGGCTGAGGCTGCCGGGATCACGAGGGATCCCTGGCACACTCAGCCGCATCCACAGCCCGCCACCCTGGTGACCATCGACTCCGAGCCCTTCGTCGGAGAGACTCCCATCGATGCCATCCAGAGTTGGCTTACGCCCAACTCCCTCTACTACGCCCGAAATCACTACGAGACACCCTCGATCGACGTTTCCGACTGGGCGCTTACCGTCAACGGTCTTGCCGCCTCGCCTCTGGAGTTCACCTACGCCGAAATACTCGCGATGCCTCGCCGCACGATTCCCGTCACCATGGAGTGCGCGGGCAACAACCGCGTTGACCTCGACCCGCCCGTGAGCGGCAACAAGTTCCAGGGCGGCGCTGTCAGCACGGCTATCTGGGCGGGTGTCCCGCTGTCCGAGGTCCTCGACCGCGCCGCGGTGAACGGCTCCGCCGTCGACGTGGTGTTCGAGGGCGCTGACTCCGGCTCCCCTGCGCCCGGCGCGCCACCCAGCCCGTACGGCTGCAGCCTTCCGATTGACATGGCACGGCGCCCCGACATGCTCCTGGCCTATGAGATGAACGGCGAGCCGCTCCCCGAAGACCATGGCTTCCCGCTGAGGCTCGTAGTCCCCGGCTGGTACGGCATGGCGTCAGTCAAGTGGCTCACCAGGATCTCGCTCGTGGACAGGCCCTACGAGGGCTTCTTCCAGAAGGACCGCTACGTCCTCGACACAGGCGACGGCCCGCCCGAGCCGCTGGCGCACATGCTCGTGAAGTCGCTCTTCAGCAGGCCCCGCCACGGCCAGGTGTTCGAGCGGTCTCAGCAGGAGGTTGCGGGCCTGGCATGGTCGGGCGGCGGCGAGATCGACTCCGTGGAGATCAGCGAGGACTTCGGCGAGAGCTGGCAGCCCGCCGAGCTGGGGGGCCTGGCCCATAAGTACACCTGGCGGCAGTGGACCGCCCGGTGGACGCCCGCCAGCGAGGGCCACCACACGCTGATGGTCAGGGCGCAGGACATGCTCGGCAACGTCCAGCCGATGGAGAACCGGTGGAACCGGCTGGGCTACGCCGTCAACGCCGTACAGTCGGTCTGCGTCAACGTGATGTAGCGCCGAAACCGTCGTTCCCGCGCAGAGCCTGCCCCGTACTTGATACGGGGCGGGAACCCATCCCCGGCCTCTGCTGAGCGATGCCTCACTTCCTGGGGGATCGGGTGACTTACTCGTTGCCCCACGGGAACGACTCCACGCGCAGGCCCCTGTCGGACGCCGGCAGCGCGACCCTCGCGCCGCCCGCTTGGTGGGACAGGTGCACGGCAAAGCCGATCTCCGTGGCTCTGCGCGCCTCGTCCAGGTCGCAGGCCGTCGTCCCGCCGTTGTTGACCGCGTCGACCAGGTCGTTCACGGCGGCGGGGCCCGCGGGCCACTCCTCCTCGTCGGCCGGCAACTCCAGCGCCGTCTGCCCGTCCTCGTCGTCGCGCCAGTACTGCACCGAGCTGAAGTCGCCCCGCGCCAGCAGGCCGCCCTCCGAACCCGTTACGTGGAACGACAGCCCCGCGCCATCGGGCAGCACATACATGAAGCTTCCGCCCGCAAGCCCCGTCATCGACCGGCCCGGCGGGTCCATCGGCCGCCTGGAGTCCGGCGGGTCCCCCGACACGTCGATGACCTCGCCGCTGGTCCACACCGGCTCGGCGTCTCCGGCTAGAGCCAGCGCCATGTCGAACCAGTGGCACCCGTGGTTGATCAGGTTAGACGAGCCGAACCCCACGACGCTGGTCACCTCGCCTATGGCCCCGTCGGCGAGCAGGTTGCGTGTTGCCAGCTGCTTACCCGTCCAGCGCCGGTCCAGCAGATATGCCAGGGGCACCCCCTTGGACCTGCAGGCGGCGAAGATCCGGTCGGCGTCTTCCAGGCTCGGCGCGAGAGGCTTCTCGCAGGCGATGCCGCGAACGCCCGCTGCGACGGCCGCCTCGATCTGGTCCGCATGCATCGTCTGCCGCGTCGTTACGCACACGATGTCCGGCCTGGTCTCAGCCAGCATCCTGTCGTAGTCGTCGTACCCGGGAACCTCGCCCCATGTGTCCTTCCAGACGGCGCGGAACTCGTCCCTGGTCTCCCGCCCCTTGTCGAAAACGGCCACCACGGTCGTCTCGGGCACCCGCGCGAACCCGTTGGCCCAGTTGTGGCCGCGGTTGAGGGTATCCAACATCCTGTGGCATCCCGCAATCGCAACCCGCAGCTTCGTTGTCATGTCACACCTCTGCATACCTCGTCATTCCGGCGAAAGCCGGAATCCAGGGGAGGGCGGGGCCCAGCCTAGCCCAGGAGTTGTCCCTGGCGCGGCCCTACGATAACATCCGGCTCTAGGGCGGGCAACAAGGCTCCGGGAGCCCCGCGACAGGAGGCGGTCATGTTGAAAGCAGCATTCGTAGGCGCAGGCGGGAGGGCGCAGTCGGCCCACTACCCGAACGTCAGCCGGCTTGAAGACGCGAGCATCGAGGCGGTCTCCGAGCTCGACGAGTCTCGCATGGGCGAGGTCGTCGACAAGTACGGTATCCCGCGGGCCTTCGGTGACTACCGCGAGATGATCGACGCCGTAGACCCGGACGTCGTGTACGTGATCATGGGCGAGGAGTACATGGCGCCGATCGCAATCGACTGCATGAACGCCGGCAAGAACGTCTTCATCGAGAAGCCCGCCGGGGCGAGCCCGGAAGAGTCGCACGCGATTCGCGATGCGGCAGTGGCCAACGGCGTCGTGTGCGCCGTTGGGTTCCAGCGCCGCTTTGCCGACGTGACCAGGGAGGCCATGCGCCTCGTCGAGGACGCCGGCGGCCCGACCCTGGCTGTGGGCGAGTTCCATAAGGACATGGTCGGCTTGCCGAAGCCGCCGCGTACCACCATCTGGAACGACGTCTGCCACGCCGTGGACCTGATCAGATACATGGCCGGGAGCGAGGTGTCCGATGCGACCGCCTTCCAGGACACGCGCGGCTCCGACTGGCGCAACGACTTCACGGCCCTCATGCGGTTCGAGAACGGCACGGCCGGGGTCCTGCTGGCCAACAGGTCGTCGGGCGGGCGGACCCTCAGGGCTGAGCTGCACGGCATCGGCGTCGGCTGCTACATGCGCATCCCCGAGCGCATCGAGGTCCTCCAGAGCGGCCATGACCCCAAGGACGTCCACGGCGCGACTCTCCAGGGCGCGGATGCCGACGACTCCCACGCATACGACGGCACCCTGGAGATGCATAAGCACGTCGCCGAGTCCATCGCAGCGGGCCGCATCCCCATCAACGACATCCGCGACGCCGTCCACACCTCCGACCTCGTCGCCCGCCTGGAGGGAGGCAGCACGGAACGGGATAGCCGCGGCTAGGAGGTAGACTACATGAATGATCAAACCCCGGCTGGCAAAGAGGGGATTATCTACGTGATTGAGAACGAAGCGTTCGCGGCGCAAGTAGTCAAAATTGGAAAAACCACCGATCTAGCTAAGCGGATCAATCAGCTTAACACCGCCGTCCCTTTGCCGTTCACCTGTAGCAAGGCATCTCGTGTGGACGATATGGATAAGGTTGAGAAGTTCTTACACGACACATTCTACCCAGCAAAGAAAGACTGGCGTGGTGAATTCTACGAAGTGGAACCTTGGCGAGTTGGCCAAGTATTGGAGCTTATTGAGATAGAGGATGTCACAGATTCGGCACCATCCCCGGATACTGACGAACTACGATCCATTGGCCTAACGGTTCAAACCAAGGAAAAGAAGTCCAAGTTCACATTTGAAATGGTTGGCATACCAGTTGGAGAGAAGCTGCAACTGGTTGGCAGTCCGGAAATCGAATGCGAAGTGGCGGACCAAAAGAGTACGGTTCGATACAACGGACGAGAGTATGCGCTGTCCACCTTGGCGACGGAACTCAAGGAATCGAAGTGGGGCCTTCAAGGCTCGCTGCATTGGTTTTACGAAGATGAAACATTGCAGCGACGGCGGGAGAGAATTGAGGATGCGGACATGAACGGGGGCGAGTTGCCCTAATATTATACCAATTCATTTTGAGCGCGCCGTAAAGCCGTCATTCCCGCGAAGGCGGGAACCCACTCCCTGGCCGCACATATACGGCGGCATCACGGTGACTTGGTATTAGAACTTTGGAATATGTCGGCGACCCCTCACACATCGTTACTCCTGGCCGTCACTTCGACGGATGCCGAGAGGCATCTCAGATGTGATGGACTTCAGCAAGTCGCGGCTGAGGATGCTGGGGCACCAGTTGCGCTCTATGTAGTCGACGACGAGCTCCGTCCCGCGATCGTGGCTCACGTAGGGGGCGCGGCTGGGGTTGTACATGGCGTCGGTCAGGTCCCTCACGAGCACGCACCGGATGCCCCACCGCGTCATCTGCTTGATGGCGAAGGAGCGGTTCAGCACGCACATGTTCGTGTGGACGCCCATCACGACGAGGTTCTCGATGCCCGCGCCCCGCATGAAGCTGTAGACCTCCTCGCCGTCGTCGGAAACCACGTCGTCCTCCCCGATCTCGATGGCCGGGTGCTGCCGAGTCCAAGGACGGCGCTGTTCGCACCCCCCGTCGTCGCAGCCCCCGTCTGAGTCGTCGATGGGCAGCGGCGGCGGGATGGGCAGGTCGATGGGGTCGGGCGGCTCCACACCCGGCGTATCGGCGATGCGCCTGCGCTGGGGCGTGTATGCGTAGGAGTCCATCGTGCCCGACGGGCAGTGGATGATCTGGACGCCGTTCGCCCGGGCCGCCGCGACGACGCCGTTGGCCCGGGCCGCAATGGCGGCCGTACGCTTCGCGGCGGACCTGCACCAGTGGTCGTCCCACAGGTCGCACAGGAGCAGGGCCGTCTCGGCCACGGGGAAGAGCTTGGGCACTGTGACCCGGTCCCAGAAGCCCGTGCTCTTGAGCGTCACGACCTGCGTGCGCAGGTTGAGAAGCAGGTGGGAGCTGCCAGCATCGGTCATAGTCAGCGCCCCCCCGCGGCCCAGAGCACGCCGTTGGTCAGCAGGCGCAGGAAGCGGTCGTCCCTGAAGTCGTCCTGGTGCCCCAGGGACGTGTAGAAGACGCGCCCGCCGGCGTTTAGGCGGGTCCACGCCACCGGCTCGGTCGCCTCGTCGGTCGTCCCAGTGAGCAGCAGGGTTGCGTCGTCCGCGATGGGCGTGTTCCTGTACAGGCTGCCGTGGGACACGAGCCCCGATACGCCTTCGAGAATTGGATGACCGGCAACCCCCGGCGCCTCGTCCACTCGAACCAGGGGCCCTGCGCCGTAGTGCATGTCGTAGCTCCCTCCCAGCACCTCCGCATCGAAGCCCGGCCAGTTCTGAAAGGCGTGGCTGGCCGTGCGAACCCCGACTACCGGGCGTCCCGCCGCGCAGTAGCCCCTGAAACGCTCCAGCTCCCGGCCAGCCGTGTTGAGGCGGCGGGTGAACACCAGCAGTACGTCCGCGTCGTCGATGGGTGCCAGCGAGCGGTCGTCGTCCTCCGACTCGAAGACAACAGTCGAGCAGTCGACGTCGCCAACCCCACGGAGGTGTTCCTCGAAGATCGCGAGGGACTCCTCGGAGTCGTACTCGAAGGAGCCCGACAGCATGCACAGACTGATCGTCATGGATGATCCCCGCGGTACTCCCGGCCGTCAACGTCTCGATGCCCGGTTCGGATATGATGTAGCTTGCGATGGGTACCGTCAAGACCATGCTGACTCTGCCGTATCCGGTCTCGCTCCGCAGCACCGTACGGTCACACGGGTGGGTCAGCCTCGCGCCCTGGGGCTGGGACGACTCAGCCTGTGTGCTATGGAGGAGGGACATGCTGTCGTCGGGGCGGATAGCCCGAGTCCAGGCAACTCAGCCGGAGGCCGGCCTGATCGAGGTCGCCGTCGAGGGCGACAGTCTCTCTGAAAGCGACGTGGACGAGGCGACGGACCTCGTGAAGCGCTGGCTCTCGCTGGACTGGGACCCCACCGGAGCCATGGCCGCGGCCCACGAGGCCGATCCAGCGGCGGCCGAGACTATCGAGAGCGGAGGCGGCAGGCTCCTCAGGTGCAGCACCTTCTACGAAGACTTCGTAAAGACGGTCTGCACGATCCAGATCGCGTGGTCCGGGAGCCAGCGAATGGTCGCCGCCCTTGTCGAGGCCGGCGACGGCCTATTCCCCACCCCCACCAGGGTCCTTGAACTGGGGGACGCCGGGCTGCGGGAGCTCGGGACTGGCTTCAGGGCAAGGGCGCTTGCCGATGGGACCGAGACGATGCTCGACCGCGGCCTGATCGACGAGGCAGGACGGGCCGTTGCCGGACCAGTCCCCTACGACGACTTGATCGCGTTGTGGGGGATCGGCCCCTACGCGGCGGGGCACATGGCCGTACTGCAGCACGACTTCAGCCGCATACCCGTAGACTCAGAGGTCACCACCTACTGCCGCGACCGGTACGGCATCGGGCCGGGGGAGATCGACGCGCACTTCGAACCCTGGGGTGACTTCCGCTTCCTGGGCTACCGGCTCACGAAGAACGCGTTTCTGGGTCGTGACAAGTAGGGCGAGCTTCGAGGCCTCGTCATCTTTTTCGCGCTCCCCAGTACTGAGCGCACAGCGCCAATGGCAGACAGCTTCTACGTCCTGAAGGGGTTCTGGATGGTCAGGGACTGGACTCGCTGGCCGTGCTGGAGGTCTTCGCTGTAGAGCTGGGTGCAGCCTGACTGGATGGCTCCGGCGACGATCATCGAGTCGTAGAAGCTGAACCCGTACCTGGCGCGGACCTCCAAGCCCTGCATGTGCAGGTCCATGCTTGGGTGGACCGTCCAGAGGGGCGCGAGGATGTCTGCCAGAAGGGTGCGTGAGTCGTCCTCCGCGAATCCCAGCTTCCTGATAGCGACATTCAGGGTTTCCTGAACGACCTGGTAGCTGATGCACCCTGTCCCCCTGGAGAGGCTGCGCTGGACCAGCTCCTCGGCCCGCCGGCGCTTGAAGTCGTCGGAGCCGTCGAGCATGTACACGAAGATGTTCGTGTCCAGGAAGTCCTCAGCGCTCATTCATCTCGTCCCTGGTGAACTTGCGCCCGCCCGTGTTGTACCTGGCCTGCAGCTCCCGCACGGCGCTCATGGCGCGTGTCGCCTGCTGCTGGCGGGCGTACTCCTCCAGCCACCGCCGGAACTCGGCATTCAGGGTGGTGTTCTCCGACGAAGCGCGCTCGCGCGCCGCGTCTATCAGGCCCGCGTCCGCACTAAGGGTAACGTTCCGCATGTCTCACCTCGCAACACCATCACAGCCGTATAGTGTACACAGACTAGTGTACAACAAACACTATGCAGTGCGCAATATCACTAGGCCAGGGGGTATTCTCAACGCGGGCAGGCCATGAGAAGTGGGGGGCCTCAACGGCCTTCTGGGATTCCACGCCATACCTGATCATCAGGAAATGGGAGGTGGATTCCCGCCCCCGCCTTCGCGGGGGCAGGCTCTGCGCGGGAATCACCATGGCCTTGCCAGGCCACATAAGGGTATGAAAATGGCGGCGGTTTCCCCGTCGTCACTCCCGCTCTAAGCCAATGGCCGGGGATGGATTCCCGCTTTCGCGGGAACGACGGTGTGGGGGCGTGCGGTTCATTTTCATGGTAATGACGGGCTGGGCGGCCTGCGTCTTTGGAGAAAACCGGGCCAGTGCGTGTCCGGCGCTAGCCGTTGCGGTAGGACGGAAGGGGCTTGACGCTGTAGGTGTCGGCGCCGCTGGCGAGGCCCGCGACGGCGGCCCGTGCCGTGTCCAGCCAGGTGAAGCAGGGGATGCGCCGCTCCGTGGCTGCGCGCCGGATGTGGAAGCCGTCCTGCAGCACCTCGCGGTCGCCCGTGACGGTGTTCACCACTGCGTCGACCGTGCCGTCCACGATCACGTCCACCACGTTGGGGCGGCTCTCGGACAGGCGCTTGGGTACGGGCGTCACGGGGAGCCCGAGCTCCCGGATCATCGCGGCGGTGCCCTCTGTCGCATAGAAGGCGTACCCGAGCTCGTGCAGCTCGCGGACCATCTCCACGGCGTCGGGCTTGTGCCGGTCCGCGATGCTAAGCAGGATCGCCCCCTTCGGCGGAAGCATCAGCCCGGCGGCCATCAGCGCCTTCGCCAGCGCGGGGCCGAACTCCCTGTCGATGCCCATCACCTCGCCCGTCGACTTCATCTCAGGGCCCAGGTACGTGTCGACGCCGGCCAGCTTAGACATCGAGAAGACGGGCGCCTTAACGCCGACCAGCTTCTGGCGAGGCCATAGCCCGCCCCGGTAGCCCTGCTCTCGCAGCGTCCGGCCCAGCATCGCGTTGATCGCAAGCCGCACCATCGGCACGCCCGTCACCTTCGAGATGAACGGGATTGTCCTGCTCGACCTGGGGTTCACCTCCAGGACGTAGACCTCCGTGTGGCGATCCGGCCCGTTGTTGCTGCCGGGGCTCCGGTAGGCCCCCCCGCCAACGACCACGTACTGGATATTCATCAGGCCCCGGACGCCGAGCTCGATGCCGATGCGCGTGGTGTAGTCGACGATCGTGTCGACCTCCTCCTCGCTCAGCGTTAGCCCCGGGTAGATCGCCATCGAGTCGCCGCTGTGTACCCCGGCGCGCTCGACATGCTCCATGATTCCGGGGATCAGCACCGATTCGCCGTCGCACACGGCATCCACCTCCACCTCACGTCCCTCGAAGTACTTGTCGATGAGCACTCGGCGCCCCTCGCCGGCCGCCAGCGCCTCGCCCATGAAGCGCCCCAGCTCGCCGGGGTTCTGGACGATCTCCATCGCCCTGCCGCCCAGAACGTAGCTCGGCCTCACGAGGATGGGGTACCCGACGGTGTCGGCGACGTTCAGTGCCTGCTCCAGGTCCGCCACGGCCGCCCCCGGCGGGTTCGGAATGCCGACGCGGGCCAGGAACTCCTCGAAGAGGTGGCGGTCGGAGGCCGTGTCTATCGAGCGGGCCGTAGAGCCCAGAATCGGCAGCCCGGAGGACGCGAACGACTGGGACAGGTTGATCGCGGTCTGGCCGCCGAACTGCACGACCGACGGCGGCGCCTCTTCCTCCCCCGAAGCGGTAATGGTGGACTCGTTCTCGATGATGTCGCGCAGGCTCTCGGAGTCGAGGGGCTCGAAGTAGAGCCGGTCGCTGGTGTCGAAGTCCGTGGAAACGGTCTCCGGATTCGAGTTCACCAGGATGCTCTTCAGCCCGGCCTGCTGCAACGCCCACGCTGCGTGGACGGAGCAGTAGTCGAACTCGATCCCCTGGCCGATGCGTATGGGGCCGCTGCCCACGACGACGGCCTTCCTGCCGGCGAGCGGCTGGGCCTCATTCTCCTGCTCGTAGGTGCTGTAGAAGTAGGGAGTCTCGGCCTCGAATTCCGCAGCGCACGTGTCGACCATCTTGTACACGGGCCGTAGGCCCAGTTCCTTGCGGAGCTTCCTCACGGCCTCCTCTGTCCGGTCCGTCAGCACGCCGATATTCTCGTCGGAGAAGCCCGTCCGCTTGGCGTCTCTCAGGAGGCCTGGGGTCAGCGTCTCGGAGAGGAGCCTGGCCTCGGTCGATGTGATCTTTTCGAACGCGCGGGTGAACCAGGGGTCCACCCCCGTCGTTCGGGAGAGCTCCTCCGGGCTGACTCCGCGCCTGAGCCCGGACAGCAGCGCCCAGAGGCGCTCGTCGTTGGGGTGCAGGGGCAGCCGCGGGAGCGGACCGCGACCGTTGCCGCGCCATTTTGGGTCTTCCCACAGCACGGACCGCCCGGTGATCTCCAGCGAACGGACGGCCTTCTGGAACGCCGCCTCGAAGGTCCGGTCGACCGCCATCACCTCGCCGGTCGCCTTCATCTGGGTCCCGACGCTCCGGTCTCCAGCGGGGAACTTGTCGAAGGGCCAGCGCGGTATCTTCACCACGCAGTAGTCGAGGGCCGGCTCGAACGCCGCAACCGTTCGGCGCGTCACGGCGTTCGGTATCTCGTCGAGCCGCCGTCCCGCGGCTATCTTGGCCGCCACGCGGGCGATGGGGTACCCCGTCGCCTTGCTCGCCAGCGCCGAGCTGCGGCTGACCCTGGGGTTCACCTCGATGACGTAGTATTCGCCCTCTCTTCCGCCTCCGCCGGGCAGCGTAGGGGCGACCACATCGCCCGGCGCCAGGGCGAACTGGATGTTGCAGCCCCCCTCGATCCCCAGCGCGCGGATGATCTTGAGGCTCGCCGACCGGAGGGCCTGGTACTCCTTGTCGCTCAGGGTCTGGCTGGGTGCGACGACGATGCTGTCGCCGGTGTGGACGCCCATGGGGTCGAGGTTCTCCATGTTGCAGATGGTGATGCAGCTGTCCGAGGCGTCGCGCATCACCTCGTACTCGATCTCCTTCCACCCGACGAGGGAGCGTTCGAGGAGGACCTGGTCGATGGGGCTGGCAGCCAGCCCGCCCGCGGTTATCGTCTCGAACTCGTCCTCCGTAGACGCGATGCCGCCTCCCGTGCCGCCCAGGGTGTACGCCGGACGGACGACCAGCGGCAGGCCCATCTCACGGACGACCCGGCGCGCCTCGTCCATCGAGCCGACGGTTGAGCTGGGCGGCACGGGCTCGCCGATGTCGATGAGGAGCTGCCGGAAGCGGTCCCTGTCCTCGGCGTCCTTGATGGCCTTCAGCGGCGTGCCGAGCAGGCGAACGCCGTATCGTTCGAGGACCCCGGCCTCGTCCAGGTCGACCGCAAGGTTGAGCCCGGTCTGGCCGCCCAGGGTCGGCAGAATCCCGCCGGGCCGCTCGGCCGCTATGACGCGCTCCAGCACCTCGACGGTGAGCGGCTCGATGTAGACGACATCGGCAATGTCCTCGTCGGTCATGATGGTCGCAGGGTTGGAGTTGACGAGCACCGTGGTCACGCCCTCCTCCCGGAGGGCCCTGCACGCCTGGGTGCCCGCGTAGTCGAACTCGGCCGCCTGCCCGATGACAATGGGCCCGGAGCCGATCACCAGGACCTTTTCAGGCTTGGTATTGGGGCTCATGGCCGTGCCCCCGCGACAAGCCCAGCCCGGAGCAGCGATGGGAGCTCAGCGAACACGGGGCCGACCAATGCGATTTCGCGCCTGTCGAAGAGACGCCAGAACTCGCGAGAATCCCGGGAATCGGGCGCTCTCTGCGCATTGATCCAAATCGATGTGTCAGCTATCACCATCTCATTCTCTCAACGTGTCCAGGAAACGCTCCCGCCGCAAGTCGGCTTCCCTCGTTTCATCTTGGACATCCTCGATCCGAATTCCCAGCCAGAAGTCCTTTAGCTCCCGCAGCTTCTCACGCCGCAGGTACTCCTCGGCGGCCTTGTTCAGCGCGGCGCTCTTCGACTTCTCCCCAGTCGTCTCCTGTAGTTCTTCCAGCAGTTTCCGATCAATGGTGATGGTCGTACGCATCCTGCTACCTCATCATTCCATATCATCATAATCATACATCGTTACCGCGCACCATTTCAATGAACTCCGTGAAGATGTACTCGTTGTCGCGAGGCCCTGGCGACGCCTCGGAGTGGTACTGGATGCTCATGAGGTCTTGCTTAGCTGGGAAGTGAGCGGTATAGCCTCAGCTCGGGAATTCGCTCGAATGCTCCATCCAGGGTGTAGAGCGGCACGTCGTGGCGTATGGCGGCGGCGGCGATCGCTACATCCAGGTCAGTCATCGTTTCACCGGTGCGAATGAGACGGTTGCTCAGCCTCCCCGCTATCACCCAGGCCTGCTGGTCCATTTCGAGGCAATCGATGGAAACGAGGCGTTCGGCAAGGAACTCAAGCTCCTCTGGAGACCGGGCGCCTCGTAGGTACTCCATGATTACCGGCCCCGTCACCGTCGCTTCGCCTGAGGCCATTAGCGACGCCAAGTCCTTGGCTACTTCTGAGTCAGGCAGCCTCTGCGCCTGCATCAGAACGGACGACTCCACCAGGATCATCAGCCGGGGCCGTCCCTCAATGAAGCGAGGTACGCCCGCTTTCGCTCCTCCAGCTCCAACGCCTGCTCACTGTGGTCGTCAACGATGATCGTGCCCCACGAGTCGATCAACTCCTGGACGTGCTTTCGACGTATGTACTCCTTCAGGGCCGCGTTCACCGCTCTGCTCTTGCTCTTCTCTCCGGTGGCACTGACCACTGAATCGAGCAGCTTGCTGTCGATGTCAAGAGTCGTCCTCATCCAGCGGCATGTCCCTTCTGTGCTTCAATGAGCACCATTATTGAGCATCACTATAACACATCTTGTGGCCGTGCGCTTCCATGACGCACTTTACTTTGTGTGTTCCGACACCATTTCAATGAACTCCGTGAAGATGTACTCGTTGTCGCGCGGCCCTGGCGACGCCTCGGAGTGGTACTGGATGCTCATGACCGGCAGCGACCTGTGCCTCAGTCCCTCGACCGTGCCGTCGTTCAGGTTGACGTGGCTGACCTCCAGATCGGCGGGAAGGCTGTCCGGGTCGACGGCGTAGCCGTGGTTCTGCGCCGTGATGTGCACGAGACCGGTGCGGTTGTCGCGCACGGGGTGGTTCCCGCCGCGGTGGCCGAACTTCAGCTTGTAGTTGCGCCCGCCGAAGGCCCGCGCGATCACCTGGTTGCCCAGGCATATGCCGAGCATGGGCGCCCTGCCGGCGAGCCCTCTGGCCGTCTCGACGGCGTAGTCGAGCAGCTCCGGGTCGCCCGGCCCGGGCGACATGACGACGCCGTCGGGGCTCAGGTCGAGCACGTCCTCTGCGGACGTGCCCGCTGGTACGGCCACCACCTCGCATCCGTGTGACTTCAGGATGCGCAGGATGTTGTACTTCAGCCCGCAGTCGTCCACCACGATACGCGGTCCGGCTGCCGTAGACTGGGGCGCGGCGGGCTTGTCCCAGTCGTAGCGAGCCTCAGTCGTCACCCTGGACACGAAGTCGGTGTCGTCGTAGCGCGGGTGCTCGCGCAGCCTTTCGAGGGCGTCCTCGGCCGACGCGCCCGTGGAGATGGCGCCCATCATCACCCCGCGGGTGCGGATGCGGCGGGTGACGGCGCGGGTGTCGATATCGCTGATGCCGGTCACTCCCTGGTCGGTTAGGAACTCGTCGAGGGTCGTTGTGCTGAGGGAGTGGCTCGGCCGGGGGCAGTGCCCCCGGACGGCGAATCCCGCCACCTGGACCCTGCGCGACTCGAAGTCGCGCTCGTTGATGCCGTAGTTGCCGATCAGCGGGTACGTGGGCACGACGATCTGCCCGGCGTAGGACGGGTCGGTCAGCATCTCCTGGTAGCCGGTCATCGACGTGTTGAAGACCACCTCTCCGAAGGCGTCTGATTCTGCGCCGAAGGCAAGGCCTGAATACGTGGAGCCGTCTTCCAGTACGAGATATGCGGGAGTAGGCATGGGGCTAGGAGGAGTCCGCCGCTTGGGCGCTGCTCTCCCAGGCTTCGTACACGGCACTCGTGAGTGCGGACAGGCGATCCCTATGGGTTTCCCACTCCGCCGAAGTAAACAGGAAGTGAACCTCCGCTTTTGGGTCTCTCAGCGGCTCCCGATCCTTCGGCCAGGTCTCGCATTGGAACTCCTCTACGGGTTGCGTAAACTCTTCCAGGCATAATGCCTTGGTCTTAGGGTAGAAAACAACCCGCACCTTCCCATCTCTAGGGTCAATGCGTGCATATGGCCGCCCCCGGAGCCTGATGCTGAGTCCATGGGTTCCAGAGCTGGTGTTGGAGCCGGGCCAAGCCTCCGTGAACATGCCCCTCACAGCCTCGAAGGTATCAACCATGCCGGAGTTCTCTACGCGTCTCGCCAGTTCCTCCCGTTTCTCCGATGTGGACAGCCTTGGCTTCCGGCGAGGCCCGGACTCTGCGGCAGCTTCCACTTCCACCTGCTTGGCAAGGAGGGTCTTGCCGTTGTATTCGAAGCCATGGAAGGTAAGAAGTGAGATGTCCATACTGCTGTTCTCGGCGAGGAACCTCACCATCCGTTCCGTCCTATCGTTGACCCCTAGGCCGACCAGGAACATGCGCATTGGCCTAAGGGATTCTAGCCCCTCGGCCTCCGTATTCTGGGTGTACCATTCCTCGAAGTCGTCTATGCTCTCGATACCCCCTGTACCGGAATGCTCGGAGATGTGCTTTGCGAGCCCGGCATCGCTCTTGGAGTCGAGGTCGGACGCGTAGTCGATGATCTGGGCCACTGCGTCGCGCGAGAGCGTCCCGCGTTTCAACTCGAACACGACCAGCCTGCCGTCGCTGTCGACACCGAGGAGATCGAGCGGGCCACCCCCCGTTGGCGTCTGCCTGCCGACCAGCCTTAGTCCAGGAAGCAGCATGCCCGGATTCTTGACTAGCGTCTCCTCAAGGAGTTCCTCGGTATCCGTCTGGCCCCTTCTGGCCAATGGCTCGACGTTCGAGTCACCATCGACCGACCATATCTTCACTTCATCCATGGCTGTCCTTTCCTATCCTCGCCATCTGCTATGGCGCACCAAGGCCCCAGATGACAAGTCGGCTTCGTGCTGGCTCAGAGCGACTATGACCGAGTCTTCCAGGTAATCCGACAGAATGTTCTCGGCGCGGACCTGGAGCACGCTCGGCCCGGCCCTATGGGATAGGGCCAGCATGGTTCCGAAGTCCAGATCGTGGGTGAACACGATGTATTGGTGAGCGGAGGCCCAGTCCATGATTTCCCTGTCACTGGCCCTTGGGTCCCCGACGGTCGACCAGTGCACAGCCTGCCATCCATGCCTGTGAAGTACACGCTCCCAATCGGGCGGTAGGTTCATGTCAATTAGGAGCTTTGGTCTCATGTAGTGGAGAGGGGAACTTCGCGCTCCTCCAGCCTCCAGGCGGCGTAGGCTAGGGATTGGTCGATATCCTCCCGCTCAAGATACGGATAAGCTTCGAGGATTTCGGTAGGTGAACGACCGGCCGCCAACAGGCCCACAACCGTCCCAACTGTGACCCTCATACCGCGGATGCACGCCTTGCCGCCCATGACTGCGGGATCAATCGTAATCCTGTCTAAAGATGTCATGGACTATCTCCTCTCCTCTGCATCCACTGCCATGTCATAGTACACGACCGAGCCTGCGGCTATCGTTGCCATGACGCGGCCCCTGAGCGTCGTTCCGGCTAGCGGGGTGTTCTTGCCCTTGGAGGCGAAATTGGCTGGGTCCACCAGCCATTCGGCGTCGGGGTCGAAGATGGCGACGTCGGCAGGCGAGCCCGTCTTCAGCGTGCCCAGGTCCATGCCCAGGAAGCGGGCGGGCGCGGCCGTCAGCTTGTCGATGGCCAGTGGCAGGGTGATCGCGCCGCCGTGCACCAGGGACATTACCGAGCCCAGCGCCGTCTCCAGCACGCTTATGCCGTTGGTTGCCTCGTCGAACGTACACAGCTTGTCTGTGCGGCCATGCGGCGCGTGGTCCGTCGCGACGAAGTCCACCGTTCCGTCCCGCAGGCCCTCTACCATCGCCGCCACGTCGCCGCGGGAGCGCAGCGGCGGCGCGACCTTGGCGTCAGTGTCGTAGGCCGCCTCCGAGAGCGGCTCGAACGCGCTGTGCCCGCCCGCGCTGCCCAGGACGGCCTCGTCCGTCAGGGTCAGATGGTGGGGCGTGACCTCGCACGTTACGGCGAAGCCCCGTGCCTTCGCCCGGCGCACCAGGTCGACCGTCCCCGCGGTGCTGGCGTGGGCTATGTGCAGCCTCCCGCCCGTCGTCTCAGCTAGGGCGATGTCCCGCGCCACCATGGCCTCCTCGGAGGCGTTCGGGATACCGCGCAGGCCGAGACGGGTGGCCGTCCAGCCCTCGTTCATCACGCCGCCTGCCGACAGTTCCGGCACCTCGCAGTGGTTGATGATGGGCAGGCCGAGCGCCGAGGAGTAGCTCAGCGCCTGCCGCATCACGTTGGCGTCGGCGACGGGGTGGCCGTCGTCGCTGAAGCCGACGACTCCGGCGTCGGCCAGCTCCGCCATCTCGGCCAGCTGCGCGCCGCTGCTCCCCTTCGTGACTGCGCCGATGGGGAGCACGCGGACCACGCCCTCGTGTCGTGCCTTGTTCAGCACGAACTCGACGGTCGCCCGGCTGTCCATGACAGGGCTGGTGTTGGGCATGGCGCAGACCGTCGTGAAGCCGCCACGGGCGGCGGCCGCCGTACCCGTTGCGATGGTCTCCTTGTACTCGAAGCCGGGCTCCCGCAGGTGGCAGTGCAGGTCGACGAAGCCGGGGCACACTACGAGCCCGGAGGCGTCGACGACCTGCGCACCCTCCGGGGCGATATGTGCGTCGACCCCGGCTATCGCTCCGTCCTCGATCAACAGGTCGGCAACCCGGTCGAGGCCCTGGGCCGGGTCGACTATGCGTCCGCCGCGTATCAGAATCGGGCGAGTGTCAGCCATGGATTTGGAGCCTCTCCAGTATCATGTTGACGTGGGGTGCCGTAGCCAGGGGCCCCGTTCCGTCCCACCACATAAGCTCTGCAATCTCCTGCCCGGTTCTCGCCTCGCCCTCGGCGGCGGTGCGGAAGACGTGGTGTCTGGCGGCGGTGCTGTCCCACATGAACAGGCTCTCCGTTCTCGTCGCTGCCATACCCGTCTCCTCGCGCAGCTCGCGGACGGCCGCCTCCTCGGTCGTTTCACCATCCTCGATGCCGCCGCCCGGCATGTTGAAGTGGGCCTGCCCGGCGGCGCGGGCCAGCAGCACCAGGCCGTCCCTGATCACTACCACGGTGGCGCGGTCACGCAGGTGTGCGGTCACTGCTCCACCCCCTCATGCGGAAAGGTGGCTGTGTCGCAGAGCAGCGCAATCCTCACTGGCACATTGGAGTTGGTGAGGCGGCCGCCGCGTGTCACCATTGGTCGGGTGTCAGCCACGGACTCAGAGCCTCTCCAGTATCGCCGCGACGTGGGAGTATGTCGGCAGGCATTCCCGCCTGTCCCACCACCTGAATTCGGTGATCTCAGGCCCCACTTCCACCTCGCCGTCGGCGTCGACCAGGAAGACATGGTGCCTGTGTATTGCTGTTTCCAAGCAGAAGAGGCGCTCGGTTCTCGTCGCAACCAGACCCGTCTCCTCGAACAACTCGCGCGAAGCCGCCGATGCCGGCAATTCTCCGGGCTCTATACCTCCTCCGGGCATCGAGAAGGTTGGATTGCGGCCGCGGGCCAGCAGCACCAGGCCGTCCCTCATCACTACCACGGTGGCGCGGTCACGCAGGCGCCCGGTCATCGCTGCGCCCCCTCTCGCGCCGGAATCGCCATGTCGTAGAGCAGAGCCATCCTCACCGCGACGCCGTTTGTCACCTGCTCCTCGATCACCGACTGGACCCCGTGGGCGACGTCAGGATCGATCTCGACGCCCTCGTTCATCGGTCCCGGGTGCATGACCAGGGCGTCCGGCCTGGCGAGGTCGAGCCTCTGCCGGTTGATCCCGTAGGTCCTTGAGTACTCCCGCAGGGTCGGCAGGTGGCCGGCGTGCTGACGCTCCTGCTGGAGCCGGAGAGCCATGACGACGTCCGCGCCCTCCAGCGCCCGCTCGACGTTCGTCTCCACCTCTACCGCAGCGAAGGGATGCCCCTCGACTTCCCGGTAGCCGTTCACCATGTCAATCGGCAGGAGGGTCGGGGGAGCGCAGAGGACCACTTGGGCGCCCATGGTGGTCAGGCCCCACAGGTTCGACCTCGCGACCCTGCTGTAGAGGATGTCCCCCACGATGGCGACCCTGAGGCCCGCAACCCGGCCGTAGTGCCGCCTGATGGTGTAGATGTCGAGCAGGGCCTGCGTCGGGTGGGCGTGGCCTCCGTCACCGGCGTTGATGATGGCCGACCGCAGGTGCCGCGCGAGGAAGTGGGGGGCTCCGGAGTGCGGGTGGCGCACGACGATAACGTCGGCGTTCATGGCCTGGAGGGTCAGCGCCGTATTGTAGAGGGACTCGCCCTTCTCCACGCTGCTGCCCGAGCCGGAGACGTTGATCACGTCGGCGCTGAGTATCTTGCCCGCCTGCTCGAAGGAGACGCGCGTCCGTGTGCTCGGCTCGTGGAATGCCGTGACGATCGTTCTGCCGCGCAGGGCGGGCACCTTGCGGATGTCCCGCTCCAGTATCTCCTGCATTGCGTCCGCGTTGTCGAGGATGTCCTCGATCTCAGAGGCGGTGAAGTCGTCGATGTCGAGGACGTGGCGTCGCGCCGCCCCAGGCGCGGCTGCCGGTGCGGTCAGGTCCGCGGATGCCCCGGCCCGGCCCGGCCCGGTCATCGCTCTTCGCTCCTCACCAGGAAGACTCCGTCCCCGTCGTCGGTCTCGGAGAGTTGGACGCGGACCTCTTCGCCCCGTGCCGTGGGCACGTTCTTGCCTACGTAGTCGGGCCTGATCGGCAGCTCCCTGTGCCCCCTGTCGATCAGCACGGCGAGCTGCACCGTGCTCGGACGCCCGAAGTCCGTCAGCGCGTCCAGGGCCGCCCTGACGCTGCGGCCCGTGTAGAGGACGTCGTCCACCAGGACGACTGGACGCCCGTCGATGGATACGGGTATGTCCGTCGGGCGCATCCGAGGCCGGGCGCGCGAGAGGTCGTCGCGGTAGGGCGCGATGTCCAGCGATCCCACGGGCGGGGCGCTGCCCTCGAAGCGCCCGATGAGGTCGGACAGGCGTTTGGCTAACGGGACGCCGCGCGTGTGCAGCCCGACGAATACCAGGTCGGAGGCGCCTCGGTTGCGTTCGAGGACCTCGTAGGCGATCCGCGTCAGCGCGCGCCTTATCTCGTCGGGGCCGAGTATGCCTCTGTTCAAACGAAACCCCTCGCCGGGGCTGGCAAGGGGTGCGGCCGTCGCGACGCCCGGAGCCGACCTGTCGGCAAGCTGCGAGCCGCGCCCTTGCCAGCCTCTCGGGACTGACTTAAAGGGACAGCGTACATTGTAGCGTCGGGCGCCCAACTCTTCAACGTCACTCCCCAAATCCCCCACCTCCGTCGTTCCCGCGAAGAGCCTGCCCCCTAGAAGTCGGGGGCGGGAATCCGTCCCCGGCGGGGTGAGTGTCCATGACACATGAGGCAGTCCGTCACGCCATCCGTTCAAATTAGGTGGAGTATTCGGGACTCTGTGCGCCCGCATTCGGCGGGCCGGTCTCCCACGACAACGGATCCCATATGGGAACAGGCTCGGCGCGCGGTGTTTGTACCTTGAAATTGCACTTGGGCCGCAAATAGAATTACGCGCATTCCAATGAGCTCACGAAGAAGGGCGATAGTCCGGCTGGAGTCGTGCGGCGGGGTGGTGTACCGGATGGGCGATTCGGGTGTGGAGGTCGTCCTGTGCGGACGGCACTCTCCCCCCATCTGGGCCCTGCCGAAGGGCACGCCCGATACCGGTGAAACGCGCGAGGAGACGGCTGTCCGTGAGGTGGTGGAGGAAACAGGGCTCCAGGTCGAGCGCGAGGGCTACATAGGCAGCATCGACTACTGGTTCGTCAGGGACCGCGCCCGCTGCCACAAGACCGTCCACTACTACCTGATGCGCCCCACGGGCGGCGACGAGTCTCTTCACGACCATGAGTTCGACGAGGTCAGGTGGTTTCCCGCCGGGCAGGCCCTCGAGGCATTGACCTACGAGAACGAGGTGAGGGTTGTTGAGAAGGGCCTTGCCCTGGCTTCGCAATAGGTCGGAGACAGGAGACGGCGAGGAAGTCATACGCGGCGAGAAGGTCGTCATCCGCGGAAAGCGGATAGAGGACGCGCCCGACGACTACGCTTGGCGAACGGACGCGGAGCTGGCCAAGCTCGACGCCTCCCAGTCGCTGAGGATGTCCTACAGGGACTTCGTCAGGTTCTCCAAGGACGAGCTGCTCTACTCCGGCGGCACGTCGCGGCGCCTGGGTATCGACACCTTCGACGGCGAGCACATTGGCAATTGCATGTACTACGACGTCGACCTCAGACGCGGCCGCGCCGAGCTGGGGATAATGATCGGCAAGCGCGAGTATTGGGGCAAGGGCTACGGGACCGACGCGGTCGCAGCCCTCCTCAGGCACATTTTCACCAGCATGTCGATAGACCTGGTGTATCTCCACACCCTGGAATGGAACCAGAGGGCGCGGCAGGCCTTCGCGAAGTCCGGCCTACGGGAGACTGTGAACGTGAGGCGCAGCGGGCTTGATTTCGTCAAGATGGAGATCGAGCGCTCGGACTGGGAAGCTATGCGGTCGTCCGGCGCACTGCCCGCGGAGACGGACGAGTGAACGAGCAGTCCGGTCAGGTCAGGCCCGGGACTGGTACGCTTTCACGATGTCGATCACCAGGCCGATCTCCTTGCCCACCTCGGAGACCGGAGACCTGGAGGCCGTTCCGTTCACGATGCAGTCGTGGAAGTGGCGCAGCTCCCTGCGGAACGGGCTCTCCCAGTCCATTGCCGGCTCGGTGCTGATGCTGGACCCCCTGTCGTCGATCTGCTGAATCCGCACCCTGGAGAGGCCGCGCGAGAAGCCCGTCTCGTACGACACGATGACGCGCTTGCTGCTGCCGTAGACCTCCAGCGTCTCGTAGAAGTCCCATAGCTCCGGCAGGTCGACCCAGGTGGCCACGCACCGGAAGCCGCCCTCGTACTCCAGGGTGGTCGAAACGGCGCCGCCTCCCTGCCAAATCTCGGTGCTGACGACCCTGCTCGGCACTCCGAACAGGTCTCGGAGCCCGTACAGGTCGTGGATCATGCTGCCCGAGAGCGTGCCGAAGGCCCTGAGGACGTGCGTGGGGACCTCGCCGATAGCCTGGCGCACGGCGAGCTCGCGCGCCGTCTTCGTCCTCTCGATCTCATCGCCCGGCACGTCGTCGAAGCGGCGCGTCCTGAACTGGCGCACATGCAGGTTGTTGTCGGGGTGGAGGTGATTGACCTGGACGAAGCGGATGTCGCTCATGTCGGCGATTTCGTCCTTTGCCCGTTCGTAGGCGGGCTCGTACAGCTTGACGTAACCGGCCTGGCCCACCTTGCCGGAGGACCTGGCGGCGGCGGCTATCGCGTCGACCTCCTCTAGCGAGAAGCAGATCGGCTTCTCGATGAAGACGTGCTTGCCCGCGTCGAACGCGGCCACCGCGACCTCCGTCTTGGGGTCGGTGTGGCACAGGAGGACGGCGTCTACGTCCGCGTCGAGCAGGTAGCGGTAGTCGGTGAAGCGGCTGGGCACGTTGAAGAGCTGAGCGGCGTACTCGGAGGCGGATGGCGACACGTCGCAGACGGCTGCCACCTCGAACTCCTCGGCCAGCTCGGTCAGGAAGGGCAGGTGCTGCACCTGCGCGATCGCTCCGCACCCGACGACGCCTATGCGTACCCTGTTCATGTGCTGTCTCCTTCGCGGCGCCCGGCCTATGCGCTGCCGGCGCGGGGCGCGACGTCGTTCCACAGGTCGGCAAGCTCCGCGGAGCGCCTGTACACCTCGAAGAGCGCGTCCCATATGGCATCCCTGGCCCTGGACGAGGAGTCGAGGTCGCCGCTCGCTACGGCGTTCGCCAGACCCTCGGCCTCTTGCTCCTGGGTGGACGCAGCCAGCGCGGCGGCCTCCCTGACCGCGAGCGTTGCCGCGGTCAGGTTGTCGAGCAGGGCGCCCAGCGGCGTGTCCGTGTCGGTATCGCGGTCGTATGCCCCCGAGGGTGCGAAGCGGTGCGGCAGCCGGGCGCCGTCGTCCGTCCACATCGTGTGCGTGGGCTGAATGTGTGGCGTGACGGACAGGTACATCGTCATGGGTTCGTCGCCGACCACGCGCAGCGAGTGGAGCTGGTCGACTAGGGCTACGCACATCTGACCGGGGCCCACGATGCCGGTCTCTCCGTCGATGGTGAACTCGGCGCGGCCCTCCAGGACGAGGAAGACCTCGTGGCCGAGGTCGTGGGAGTGGGCGCCTCCCCCCTCGCCGGGCTCCATCCGCATGAAGCGGGAGCGTATCTGCGGCGTGACCAGCACGTTCCTGACATCGTCCCGGTAGTCGTAGACGGTGAGCGCCACTTGTCCTCTCCTGGTAGTGGTGTCCCGGACTCGCCCAGCGACGGACTGCGGCCCATGCCCTCGCACTGGCGCGAGGTCTCGCCAGTGGGCCGGTCCGGGCGGCTCACGGGAGTGTAAGAGCAGTGTGGTTGGGTGTCAACGAGCGACTGTCGGGCTCACAAGAACCGCGGGGTGGCCGTTTCTAGTCAGCCCCCTACTTCTCGACCAGGAAACCGACGGCGGTCTTGCCGAACCGTTGGTACGCGTAGCCGCCTACAACAAGGATTACTCCCAGGCCGACGAAGGCAGCTATCCGGTACCCGGTCTCCATTGTGAAGACGTCGTACAGGAACACCTTGGCGATGGGAATGACCAGCAGGCCGAGGGCCGCAAGGCGCACGTTGCGCCACCGCCCTATGATTCCTGCTGCAAGCAGCAGCGCGGCGTATGCCGCCAGCAGCGCGGTGATGGAGAGGTTCTGCGCGTTGGTGAGGGCATCGTCAACGCCTTGCCGGAGCTGCGCTCCACTGAGTCCGGCGATCTGCTTGTCGAATCCGGAGATGATCTCGGCTCCCATCACCCACAGGGTGAAGAAGCTCGCTGCCCCAAGGAACCCTGCGCAGACATGCCTCTCCCACTTGGGCAGGTCCTCTCGGTACCTGAAGAGCAGGTATGCGGTCAGGTACATCGCGGCGATGGCCGGGGCGAAGGCAAGAACACGGTCGTTCAGCACGACGTTGTAGGTGTCCAGGTCCAACTGCGTGTCGGAGGCCAGGAGATTTAGGGCCGCCAGGCCGAACGATGCGTAACCGAAGAGGCGGAGGTGACTCCTGCGTAGGACGAACGACGCCCATATCAGGGCCGCTCCTTGGGCCGACCAGGCGACGGTGGTCCAGGCCGAGTCCTCGAACTGCAGCAGGGCCGCGAACGTCAGGAAAACGAGTGCGGTCCCGGAGGACACCAGACTTAGCCCCCCTCCATCCTGGCAGCGCCGCTGGGCCGAGAAGGCCAGCCCGCCGTAGAGGACGGCCAGCAGAAGCGCGAAGGTGCCCATCCACCCTTCCAGATCCGACGACATGACCTCGTAGCTGATCCAAAGGTAGACCAGCGCGTTGACCGCCAGTCTCGCGCGATCCAGGCGGTTGGAGGCGCGGCCCAGGACCACATGGTAAATCACGGTGGTTGCGACGAAGCTGGCGTAGACCAGCGTCAGGCCGACCTGCGCGGTCAGGACGCCGGCTGCATCACCGAATTCGTCGTACCAGCCCGCGTACGATGCCATGGACCCAACCCATGCGAGGACGGTCATCCAACGCCAGTTGCGGTGGGCCGAGAGGACCAGAACGCCGATGTCGACGACGATGATGTAGGCCAGGAGATCGAGGCCTGCGCCGGACCGGCTCAGGTCCTCGACGGGCCTGGGCGAGAAGACGCCGAGGACGAACGGGGCCGAGAAGGCGGCGGAGATCCCGATCACCGCCAGGGATATTGCCCCGTAGCGCAGCGCGAGGGCCACCGCGGTAAGGCTGACCAGGAACAGGCCTCCCGTCGCAACGTAGACGCCGATCAGCCCCAGCAACGAGTGTGCCGCGAATATGGACAGGTAGAGGATGCCTATGCCGCCGCCGCTCAACGCCTGGGCGAACGGGCCGTACCTTCGGCGCCAGTACTCGCCCGCAACCAGCAGCGCTACGCCTATGACGACCCCCACCACGACCCGGGCGGTGGGCCCCAGCCAGCCATTGTCTATGGCGAGTTTCAGGAAGAAGGCCACCCCGAAGATCAGCGCCACGACGCCGATGCGGGCGAGCCAGTTGCCTCCAACGATCAGCTCCCAGTTCAACCGTCGAACCCGAGCGTCGAGCCCTCCGAACAGGGGCCGTTCAGCCGGGAATGTGGGGACCTCGCCCGCCTGTGGTCCCGACGAGGGTTCAAGCCTGGGCTGGGACGACCGGGCAGCCTGGGCCCTGTCCAGCGACTCAGTGACGTGCTGCAGCTGCCCCACGATCTGACGGAGCTGCCCGCGGATCGACTCCACCTCGCTCTGCAGCAGGCGCAGACGGTCGTCCGGGGACTCTTCGTCATCGAGACCGCCGTCCTGCCGGGGGGTCTGCCGCGGCATCGGCGCCCCGCAGCCCGCGCAGAAGCGGCCGACGGAAATGTTGACGTGGTGGCAGACAGGGCACTTCATGGCCGCCTCCGCTCTCGGGCATCGGGCTTGAACCATGCTAACACCCTTCACGGTCGAGCTCCTGGGGCGTAGGGCCTTTCCAAAGTTCCCTCTCCCCTTCGCGGGCTGACAGGGGTAGGTATTTGGTTTCAAGTTTCAAGATGATAGATGATCTTCAGGTCAGGCGGTGGTTTAGGCCAGGGTTCAGGGAGCAACCAGACCCTTCGCCACAGCCTGCCCCTCAGCAGGAGCCGACTCATACAGCATATGCCCTGCAACAGTACGCTTACGGTTCGTCTTGGTGTGCTCACAGCGCTGCGATGTGTGGGCGCCACAAACTTTGGCGGCGCCCTGAGACGACCAGGGGCTATGCCCAGGTCAAAGGCATCTTCGACTCTGGTCCCGTATGCCAGCACCCACAGTGTTGCTACAGACAGCACCAGCCAGTGCCGCGAGACCCGTGGGGGGTCAGTCCTTCGAGTCTTCTGCCATTGCCACCCAACGCCCTTGAGCGCCCTGAAGCCCAGCTCTATCCAGAACCGAAGTCCATACCAACACACTCCCGCTTCATCAGGCGGGAGGTCGGTCATCACCACCCACGGCTCGTCCTGGTCGTCGTCCCAGACCACGATCATTGTTCCACGACGACGCTTGCTCGTGGTCCTGAAAGCTGTGCCAGCCCCAGAATATGCGTGACCTGGCCCAGGTACAAGATACCGCGCTGGCAGGCGAGTTCCTCCGTCAGGGCAGAAGACTGTGTTGATCGACTGTCGCGCGTAGGGATGCCATCCCACAGAGCATATCTGCTTCCACAGTCTCGGGCTCCTCAGACCACGGTCACACATCACCAACACGGTCATGTCCTGCGGAACCGCTTCAGACAGCAACGCCAGCAGTCTCACTGTCGGTGCTATCCACTCGCCGGGTCTGTTGGCCGGCAGGATGTGCCAGGCAACGGGAATAGCGCAGCTGCGATATACCACACTGATGACGATGGAGTTTATCTGGTCGCCCTTCATTGTTGGGTCGATAGCCAACACCAGCTTGTCCGACTGCCACCACG
The DNA here is from genome assembly GCA_965222445.1 of Dehalococcoidia bacterium. Classification (GTDB taxonomy): domain Bacteria; phylum Chloroflexota; class Dehalococcoidia; order Lucifugimonadales; family CAJWER01. The sequence continues at coordinate 1,433,262 of CBDCTY010000002.1, forward strand.
TAAGCAGCCATCTCAGCAGCGGAACGAAGCACGACCTCACATCCAGCTGCACCTGGCAGGGGCTGGCACGGTCGTGCCCATCGTACAGCCACTCCCTGAGGTACTGGCGCAGGCTGTTCCAGTTACCCATGACCAAAAGGGCCGCCACAACGGCGTTCTGGCAGCTACTCCTGGCCAGTACGGTGCCGTAGACCCACAGGACCAGTCCTTTTATCTGGGACCGCTCAAGGTGCGGCATGTAATGTTCAATGGTCTGCTGCATCTGGTAGCATTCAGTTGGGAGGCGCATGGCGAGTCTCTGGCTTCCTTTCTGTTTGGTACCAAAAAGATTGCCAGAAAGCCATGCGCTTTCCAAGTTATTATACTATTTCAATACCTTTACCTACCCCTGTCAGCCCCTTCGCGGGAGAGGGTTAGAGCCTGCCCGTACTCGATACGGGGGTGAGGGGGCGTCAACCGATACAAGTCAGTCACCCTCATCCTAACCTTCTCCCATTGAGGGAGAAGGGATTTCCCAGATCCCCCTCTTATGGCATTGTGACGACTTTGGAAAGGCCCTGCCGGTGAAGTCCCGCGGTTGACTGGGGCCCTGGGTCTGCATATCCTGAGGCCCCGATGGAGGTGACGTGAGATGAAGATGTACCTGGCTGGCGAGTGGGTGGACCGGGACGAGAAGATCGACGTGGTGAATCCGTTCAACGGGCAGGTGTTCGACACCGTGCCCAGGGGAAGCGTAGAGGACGTGCAGACCGCCATAGCCAGCGCCGCGCGGGGCGCAAGGGTGATGGCTGGGATGTCCGGCTACCAGCGCTACGAGATCCTGATGCGCGCCGTGGGCCTGATGAGGGAGCGCGTCGAGGACCTGGGCCGCACCATAACGATGGAGGAGGGCAAGATCATAGCCGAGGGCCGGGGCGAGGCCGAGCGGGCCATCCAGACCATGACCGGCTCGGCGGAGGAGGCCAAGCGGCTGTCCGGCGAGGTGGTGCCGCTCGACGGCGCGCCTACGTGGACCGGCCAGCTCGGGTTCACCCTGCGCGTGCCGTGTGGGGTCGTGGCGGCCATCAGCCCGTTCAACTTCCCCCTCAACCTCGTTGCCCACAAGGTCGGCCCCGCGTTGGCGGCGGGCAACGCCGTCATCATCAAGCCCGCTTCCGACACTCCGCTGTCGGCGCTGAAGCTGACTGAGATCCTGGTGGAGGCGGGCGTACCGGCGGAGGCCGTGCAGTGTGTGACCGGCTCGGGCGGGACCATCGGCGACGCGCTGGTGGGGGACGACCGCGTGCGCAAGGTGACCTTCACCGGCAGCCGCGATGTGGGCGAGCACATATGCAGGACCGCCGGGCTAAAGAAGGTGACGATGGAGCTGGGCTCCAACTCGCCGCTGATCGTGATGCCCGACGCCGACATGGACAAGGTCGTGGCGGGCACGGTGGCGAGCGGCTTCTCGAACGCCGGGCAGGTGTGCATCTCGGCCCAGCGCATCCTGACCAACGAGAGCGTCTACGTCGATTACCTCGACGCCCTGACGGAGGGTGTGAAGGGCCTGAGCACGGGCGACCCGCTGGACGGCACGGTGAAGATGGGGCCGATGGTGCGCCCCCAGGACGCTGAGCGGGTCCACCAGTGGGTGGAGGAGGCCGTCGCGGGCGGCGCGCGCACCGTCGTCGGCGGGGAGTACGAGGGGTCGATGCACGCGCCGACCGTCGTGGCCGACGTGAGCCCGGAGATGCGCATCTCGTGCGACGAGCTGTTCGGCCCGGCCGTGGCCGTGACGCCGTTCTCGGACATCGACGAGGCCATCGCGATGGCCAATGACACGAACTACGGGTTGAGCGCGGCCATCTTCACGCAGAACATCGACTGGGCGATGAAGTTCGCCCGGGAGGTGGACTCGGGCAACCTCATGATTAACTCGGGCCCGCAGTGGCGGGCAGACCTGATGCCCTACGGCGGGGTCAAGGACAGCGGCATGGGCAAGGAGGGCCCCAGGTACGCCGTGCAGGAGATGACCGAGCTCAAGATGGTCATCTACCACCCGTAGGTGGGGTACTCACCACAGAGGACACGGAGAGCACAGCGATAAAGGCAATGGCAAGAACCAGGGTGAAAGTAGCCTGGGAGCCCGAGAGCGACATCCTCGAGGTGATATGGGCGCCCGGCGGCGGTACGTACGAGCCTGTAGATGGGGACGAGCGCGTGCTCGAGCGCGTCGATGCCGACGGCAACACCCTTGGCTTTATGGTCCATGAGTTCTCGGCGCATGGAGGCCCGGACGCATTGGAGTTCGAGCTTGCCGGTGAAGCGAGGCGGGGCGTCTCCAATCTCACCGCCCACCTGGCGGCCAGGGAGCTGGGAGTCTCGGGAGCGAGGGTCCGAAAGCTGCTCGCAGAGGGCAGGATCAGAGGCGCCCGGAAGATCGGTCGCGACTGGGTGGTTCCGACCCCGGTCCAGGTAGTCCCTGCGACCCGCGGCCCGGTAGGCGTGGCTGGCCCACACGCCCGGAAGGCTGTCTAGGATCAGGCTCACCTGCTCCCACCTGAGTCGAGGAGGACGGTATGGCAATACTCGCAATCCACCCAGGCGAACATCTCGCCGAAGAGTTGAAAGAGCTTGGCATGAGCGCTGCAGCGCTCGCCCGACAGATTGCCGTACCCACCAACCGGATCACCGAAATCCTAAACGGGCGGCGTGCAATCACCGGCGATACAGCCCTTCGGCTGGCTCACTTCTTTGGCGCCAGTGCCGAGTTCTGGTTGAATTTGCAGAAGATATACGAGCTGCGGCTAGCGGAGCAGAGGGTGGGTAAGGACATCAGAAGCCTCCCGACGCTGAAGGGCACCGAGGCCATCGGTGCGTGAAGAGTGCTGGTCGTCTGACGACGTCGGCGCGTTACGCGGGTGGTTAAGGCTACGCCATAGCCTCGCGGGTCACTGCCACCGCAGAGAGCACAGAGTTGGAACAAAACCGGTAGCGACATCCGGCAACAAACCGGGCTTCATACTCCGTGAGGGCTCGGCTCATGGAGGCCCGGACGCCTTGGAAGTCGAGCATACCGGTGTACGGCGGCGGGCCCGCACGTTCGGAGGACTGCATAAGGCTCAGACTCGGCGCCAATAGGTAGGCGGCAGCGTTATCCTTGATGTAGCGTGTCCGGCTAGGTACGGTTGATAGTGACTGTGCTGCCGTTGCCTTAAGGAGGTTGATATGCCTTTGCAGCTAGACCACACAATCGTGCCCGCCTACGACAAGGTGAAGTCCGCGAAGTTCATCGCCCGCGTCTTCGGACTGAAGTACGAGGGGACATGGGGGCACTTTGCCCCTGTCAAGGTCAACGACATACTGAAGCTCGACTTCGATAATTCCGATGACCCACGATCCAACCACTACGCCTTCCTGGCGTCGGACGAGGAGTTCGACGCGGTGCTCCAGCGCGTCAAGGACGAGGGTACCCCCTTCGGGAGCGGGCCGGGCTCACGGACGGATGGCAGGATCAACCACAAGCACCAAGGCCGCGGGTTCTACTTCGAATGCGAGGACGGCCACGTGTGGGAGGTCATCACCCACACATATATCACCGACGTTAGCCCGTCAGGCCGTTAGGGCTACGCCGTAGCCTCGCGGGTCGCTGCCGCCCGATGGTGCGCCGCGGTGGTCGCCCAGGACTATGGCCTGAACCCGGGCGGCGCGGCTGGGGTATAGGCCGTATGAGGACGTGTCGCGCCGCACGTCTAGGCCGCCAGCCCGCAGCTCGTCGCACACCTGGGCGGGCACCCGGCCCTCAACGTATACCGTGTCGCCCTGGCAGTCGACGCGCGGGGCCGACACAGCCTCCACCGCGGTCATACCGTGGTCGATCACGTTGAGGATCGTCTGGAGCACCGCGCCGATGATGTAAGCGCCACCCGGCGCTCCGACGACCATGAAGGGTTTGCCGTCCCTGTAGACTATGCAGGGCGACGCGCCGGTCGTCCGCTTCTTGCCGGGGGCGATGGAGTTAGGGCCGCCGGGCATCGGGTCGAAGGCGATCATGTAGTTGTTCTGGAGGAAGCCAAGCCCCGGCGTGACTACCCCGGAGCACAGCCCGTTCGTGTGTGTCAGGCTGACGCAGCTTCCGGCCCGGTCGACGACCGAGATATGGGTGGTGCCTGCGCCGTCCGTCGAACTGGCCCGGCCTGCGGAGGGCCCGCCGCCCCGGTCTATGCGCCTGCGCCACTCGGCGGCGTACTCCTTCGACGTGAGCATGTCGACGGGGACGTCGACGAACGCGGGGTCGCCCATGTACTTCCCGCGGTCCTCGAAGCCAGCCCTCAGCGCCTGGGAGAGCACGCGTATGTATTCGGCGCTGTTGTGCCCCATCGACGCGAGGTCGTAGCCCTCCAGGATGTTCAGCACCTCGATGAGGGTCACGCCTCCCGAGGGCGGCGGCGTGTCGGAGATGGTGTAGCCGCGGTATGTGCCCCGCACGGGCGTCTGGACCTCTGGACGGAAGTCCGCTAGGTCGTCCGCAGTGACGTGGCCTCCGTTGGCCTCCCAGTCGGCGACGAGCCGCTCGGCTATATGCCCAGTGTAGTAATCGTCGGGGCCGGCGTCGGCAATGCGCTCCAGGCTTGCGGCGTAGTCGGGGTTCGTGAGCACGTCGCCGTCGTCTAGGGGCGCGCCGCCACTAGTGTAGATGGCCGCCGCTTCCGCCGTGGCGGAGAAGCGCTTCATGGCGTCGGGCCGCCCGGGAGAGTAGCTGGCGCGCCACTCCTCCGCGAGCTCGCGCGGTACGACGTATCCCTCGCGGGCCAGCCTGGCTGCCGGGGCTATGGCGCGCTCCCAGCCCATCGTGCCGTACCGGGTGAGGGCCTTGTGCAGACCGCGGACCGCCGTCGGGATACCGACCGACTGGTAGCCGATCTCGTTGACGTCGCCCTTCAGGATGTATCCCACGCCGTCGGCGCTGATCTGCTCTATGAGGCCCGCCCACATGTCGGGAGTCGCCTTCGAGCCTGCCCGCGAGCAGAAGTCGAGGATCAGGTCCTGGCCCGATGGGGCGTCGTAGATATGCATCCAGCCAAGGCCGCCAATGCCGCAGTTCAACGGGTCGACGATGCCCTGGACGAAGGCGGCGGCTATGGCTGCGTCCACGGCGTTGCCGCCGTTCCTGAGCGTGGCGGCGGCCTCCTCGGCCGCCCTGGGCTGCGGTGCTACGACCATCGGCGTCATTGGTCTACCCTCGATGCTGGCTCACGGGGACGTATCGCAGTGGGACGGGTCGCGAGCGGGCCGGGCGGCTACGTCCGCTCCTCACCTGCGGGGATGCCCTCGTGGGGTTCGGGCTCGGTACCAGCTCTCCGAGCGATTCGCCGCACACCGGCGGACGCGAGGCCCTGAAGGCGGCTGACGTCACGGCTGATGGTCGACCTAAAGGAAGAGCTGTATTCGCCCATGTTGCGGAACTTCTTGCGCCGTGCAAGGGCAAAGCCGGGCCTCTTCTTCGACTGCAGCTCGGCCAACTCCTCGAGCAGGGTCCTGCGGAGATGCCTGGCCGCCTCGTCGGGGTTGACGTGGGCGCCGCCCGGAGGCTCCTGCACGATCTGGTCGACTATGCCGAGCTCCATGCAACCGCGCGCGGTTAGGCGGAGCGACTCGGCGGCCTCGTCCGCCCTTGTCTGGTCTTGGTAGAAGAGGCCAGCGGCCTCCTCGGGGGATATGACCGAGTAGATGGCGTTTTCGAGCATCAGGACGCGGGTGGTCAGCCCCAGCGCCAGCGCTCCCTCGCTCCCGCCCTCGCCGGTGATCACAGCGATGGAAGGCACCGAGAGGCTTGCCATTCGCGCCATCATGGCGGCGATCGTGTGTCCCAGGCCGCGCTCCTCCGCATCCAGCGACAGAAGCGGCCCGGGCGTGTCGATCAGGGTTATGACGGGGAGATCGAACTTCTCGGCGAGGTCGGCTGCGCGGAGCGCCTTCCGGAACCCCTCCGGCGACGTCCGGCCGCCGTTCCGCTCGACGACTTCACCCTCGCGGCCGCGCTCCTGTCCGATAACGACGACCGTCTGGCTGCCCAGATACCCGAGTCCGCACACCACCGCGCCGTCGTCGCCGTGGACACGGTCGCCGTGGATCTCCACGAAGCTGGAGATGATGCGCGACATGTAGTCCATGGCCGTGGGCCTGTCGCTGCGGCGGGCGAGCTTGACCGAATCCCAAGCCTGCGGCTGGTGGTCCGGCAGGCGGGGGGGGGCCGGCTTCCTCTGGGCCTCCAGCCTGTACCGCGGGCCCAGGAGCTCGAGCAGCACTGCTATCCTGTCCCTCAGATCGGACCTGTGCACTACGTCGTCCACGGTGCCGTGGGCAAGGTGGGAGTCGCTGGTGTGGGACCCGCCCGGTATCGGCCGGGAGCTCGACTCCCTTATTGCCCTCATCGGCGCCAGCCCGACGATCGCGCCCGGCTCCGCCAGGATGATGTCGGCCAGGTTGGCGAAGCTGGCGTAGGCGTGGCCCGTGGCCGGGTTGGCCAGGACCGTGATTAGCGGCAGCCCCTTCTCGTGGAGCAGGCTGGCCGCAATGACCGTCTTGGCCATCTGCATCAGGGACAGGACGCCCTCCTGCACCCGGGCGCCGCCGCTCGTCACGACCGTTACGACGGGCAGGCGGCGCTTGGCGGCATGCTCCATGGCCAATGCGATCTTCTCGCCGACCACGCAGCCCATGCTGCCGCCCATGAAGCCGAAGTCCAGGACGGCCATCACGGCGGGGCTGCCGCCTATGGAGCAGGTGCCCGTGACGACGGCCTCGGTCAGGCCGGTGCGCCGCTGGTCGCGGAAGATCCGCTCCTTGTACGAGACCTTGGACGAGAAGGAGAGGGGGTCCAGCGACGTGACCCTGCGGTTAGTTTCGCGGAACGAGCCCGGGTCTGCCAGGGATTCAATCCGCTCCCGCGCGGTCATGCTGTAGTGGAAGTTGCAGACCGGGCATATCCGGTTGCGGGCGAACAGGTCCGAGGTCAGCAGGTCGGTGCTGCAGACAAGGCAGGAGTCCCGCTCCGGCCCTTTGTCGCCCCCATCGCGCCGCCCCACTACTGAGCCGATCGCACCGGCGACGTTGCGGACCATTCACTCCTCCCATCGCCACGAGCGCAGCCGATGGGTCGGTGGGGCCATCGCCGGGTCGGCTAAGCCCGGCCCCTGCTGGCCGCTCGACTGCTATACGCCGATTATAACATCCCTCGACTTGGACCCGTCACTGGGCCCGATGAGCCCCTCTTCTTCGAGCTGGTCCATCAGCCGAGCCGCTCTGGGGTAGCCGATGCGCAGGCGCCGCTGCAACAGCGACGTGGAGAGCTTCTTCTGCGCGTGAGCGAGCTCGATGGCCTTGTCCAGCATCTCGTCTCTGTCGCCGTCCTTTTGCATATCGGCGTGATCGCCGCCACTCTCTCCGTCGCCCGATGTGTGGAGGGCAATGGTCGGCAGCGGCAGCCGGGGCGTCGTCTTCCAGAACTCGACGAGGTCCTCGACCTCCGTGTCCGAGATGAACACGCCCTGGACGCGCTCCGGCCTCGCCGCGTCGACGGCCTGGTACAGCATGTCGCCCTTGCCCAGCAGCTTCTCGGCGCCAGCCGTGTCCAGGATGGTCCTGGAGTCGATCTGGGACGTGACGCCGAAGCTGATCCTGCTGGGGAAGTTGGCCTTGATCAGGCCCGTAACCACGTCGACGGACGGTCGCTGGGTCGCCACTATCAGGTGGATGCCGGTGGCGCGTCCCATCTGCGCCAGGCGGCAGAGGGACTGCTCGACGTCGAATGACGCGGTCATCATGAGGTCGGCAAGCTCGTCCACGGCCACGACTAGGTAGGGCATCTGCTCGGGCATCTTGCGGTTGTAGGAGGCGATGTTGCGGACGCCCGCCTCCTCCATCCGTCGGTAGCGGTTCATCATCTCTGCAATGATCCCCTTCAGCAGGCCGACCACCTCGTCGGTCTCCACGACCACCGGGGTGAGGAGGTGGGGGATGCCGTTGTAGGGCGTGAGCTCCACCCTCTTGGGGTCGATGAGGAGCAGCCGCAGCTCCGCGGGCGTCTTCTCCATGATCAGGCCGGAGAGGATCGCGTTGATGCAAACGCTCTTGCCGCTGCCGGTGGCGCCCGCCACGAGCAGGTGAGGCATCTTGGCAAGGTCGATGACGACCGCCTCGCCGCCGCTTCCCTTGCCGAGGGCCACGGGCAGTGGGGCCGACTCCAGAAGCTTCCGGTACGCGGCGCCTTCCATTGCGCCGCGCAGGGTCACGAGCGACGGGCTGGAATTGGGGATTTCGATTCCCACCAGCGACTTGCCCAGCGCTGGCGTCTCGATGCGTATGCTGGGGGTTCGCAACGCGAGCGACAGGTCCTTCTCACGGGACGCGATGGCCTCGACCTTGACGCGGGTCCTCGTCTCCACGCGTTTGGTCATCCGCTTCCCCTGCGGGTTCAGCTTCGGGCGCCCATCTTCATCGGTGACCGTGACCTGCTTGTCCCGCCGCACCCAGCCGGGCACGAGGCCGTACATGGTTACCGTTGGGCCCGGGTGGGTCTCGCCGATCTCCACCTCCACGCCGTAGTCCCCGAGGGTCGTCTTGATCTTCTTCGCGGTCTCGTCGATCTCCTGCTGCGTGACCCCGCCTTCCGGCACGTCGTGCAGGATGTCCATGGACGGTCTCGCCCACTCTGAGGCGTCCGGGTAGAAGTCGCTCCCGGTCTCATCGTCGACCTCGTCTCCGATCTCCTCGTAGTGAGTAACGCCCTGGCGAGGCTCCAGCGGCACCGTTTCTGTCTGCCAGAACTTGTTGAACTTGGTCTTAGGAGGTTGCGGCTCGTCCTCGGACGGCGCCGACCAGGCGTCCTGTTGAAACGCCGAAGGGACAGGCTCGCTCACGGGTGACTCTGCCGTAGGCTCAGCTTCGGATTCCAGGGCTGACTCGTGCTCGACCTCCAGGACCGGCTCGGGCTCCATCTCCTCGCTGGAAGGGGTGGGAGCCGTATCGAACGTGTCGGCCGACGACTCCTCCCATATCTCCGTGCTCTCCCAGCTCTCTGCCTGCTCTTCTGATTCGCTATCGTACGGCCGCTCGCTCAGCAGGGCCGCGAGCTCCGCGGAGCTCGCGTACTCGACGGCCTCTACCGGCTCCTCGGGAGCCGGTTCCGGCTTCTCCCTGCGTATGGCCGAAGCCAGCTTCCCGAAGGAGGAAACCAAGGCGGCGTACGAGACTACGGCGAGCTTGCCGAGGCCCATGCCCACCAGCTTGGTGACGGAGGGCATGGCCGCGGCGGCCGCCATCAGGAACAGGGCGGCTACCCTGGCGACGGCGATCGCTCCGGGAGGGCCTGCGATTATCTCGCCCACTCGCCCGCCAAGGCTCACCTCGCCACCGAGCGTCACCCACGAAAGGGACCCGAAGTAGATGTCGTAGAAGGAGAGCAGTCCCAGGGCTCCGGCCAGTGTGCTTACCGACGATGCCCACAGGACGGTCCGTCGGAGCGGTGTGATCGGCGCGAACGCAATGGCCGTGAACGCCACGACCCAGACGGCAACAGCCACCAGCCCCAGACTCAGCGTGGTCAGTGCAGACTCCTCGACCGCCGAGTACGCTTCCAGGAGCTGTTGCCGGTACCAGAAGCCGGCTGCAGAGGCAGCCATGACCACGAACAGGATGGCCGCAAGACCGGCCGTGGATGACAGAATACGACGAACCATCTCCTAGCCTCCCTAGGCTTGTCGTTGGCTCACCACCTGAAGAGGAGCGCCGGTGGGAATGCCGCGGACTAGATTCAGTCTTCCCGCAGGTGCACCAGCACGGTTGGGCGGGCCCGGGTCTCTTCGTAGAAGATCTCGGACACACGATCCCTCAGCAGTCTGCGGGTTCTGTCGTAATCTAAGACTTGTTCTAAGCTTCGGTCTAGGGAAAATAGGACTTCTTCCGAGACTCTTTCGAGAATCTTAGCAGAATATCCGGTCCCATGGAGTCCCGCCGACATAACGTCAGGCTCCTTCAGGATTCCTGAAGGGTCACGGCTCGTAGAGGCCACGACGACCACGACGCCGTCTCGCGCCAGCTTCAGTCTCTCGTCCAGCACGCTGGTCTCGGTCCATCGCCGCTGACCTTCGATGTAGACGATTCCGGCCGGCACCGTGCCGACGACCTCGCCGGAGTCCTCGGTCAGCTCCAGTACGTCCCCGTCCTCCAGCACGAAGGTGTTCGAAGCGGGGACGCCGGCCGAACGCGCGATGCCGGCATGGGCGACCAGGTGCCGGTACTCGCCGTGGACGGGCACGAAGAACCGGGGCCTGACCAGGCTGAGCATCATCTTGAGCTCCTCCCGGCTGCCGTGTCCGTGCACGTGAACCGTGGCGATCCGGCTGTAGAGGACGTCCGCTCCCTGCCGGTGCAGGTTGTCGATGGTCCTCGCGACCAGGGTCTCGTTTCCCGGAATCGGCGAAGCGGAAACTACAACCGTATCGCCGGGAACGATCTCTATGTCCGGGTGGCTCCCCATCGCGACCCTGACGAGGGCCGAGGTCGGCTCGCCCTGCGCGCCTGTCGCCACGATCACAAGCTCGTCCAGGGGCAGCCTTCGTGCCTGCTTGAGCGACACGAGGACGCCGTCCGGCACCTCCAGGTAGCCCATATGCCTGGCCATCCGCACGTTGTTGATCATGCTCCGGCCGATCACCGCCACCTTCCGGCCATGCTTGACGGCCGCGGTCACTATCTGCTGCACCCTCGATATGAGCGACGCGAAGGTCGCGATCATGACGCGTCCCTCGGCTTCGCCGATGACTCTGTCCAGGGCCTCGCCGACCACCTGCTCGGAAGGCGTATACCCCTCGACCTCCGCGTAGGTCGAGTCCGAGCAGAGCAGCAGAACGCCTTTCGACGCCATCCGCGCCAGCGCCGCGAAGTCCATCACCTTGCCGTCCGCGGGTGTGTGGTCGATCTTGAAATCGCCGGTGTGCACGACCACGCCTATGGGCGTCGTGATCGCTATCCCCATGGCGTCGGGGATCGAGTGGCACACGCGAAAGAACTCGACGCCAAGACCCCCGACCCGGAACGGCTCGTAGGGCTCGACCACGTTGAGCCTCGCGTCGGCCAACATGCCACGTTCCCTGAGCTTCACGCTGATCAGGCCGTGGGCCAGCCGGGGCGCGTACACGGGCACATCCAGGTCCTCGAGTATCCACGGCAGGGCGCCGATGTGGTCCTCGTGGCCGTGGGTTATGAGGATGGCCCGTACCCTGGAGTGGTTCTCCAGCAGGTACGTGATGTCGGGGATGGCGAAGTCGACGCCGGGCGTGCTCTCGTCGGGGAAGAGGACGCCGGCGTCGATTACGACGATGTCGTCGCCGTACTCCAGGGCCAGCATGTTCTTCCCGATCTCGCCGTGCCCGCCCAGAGGGATTACGCGCAGCGAGTTCACTGGAAGAGGCTGAGCTGCTCCGAAGCCTGCCTTTCTGCGGGTTCTGCCGGAGGAGTGTCGGTGTTCTTCAGCAGCTCGCGCAGGTTCCTGAAGTCCTGCTCGATGGCAGGCCGCAGCCTGGGATTGTGCAACGCCGCCGCCGGGTGGTATATGGGATAGGCCGTAAGGCCGTTCAGCTTCCTGGGTTTGCCCCGCGACTTGCTTAGCTGCTCGCCAGGGAAGAAGCGCTGGAAGGAGTAGCGTCCCAGGGTCACCACCACTTTGGGGCTGATCATCTCCAACTGGCGGTCCAGGAAGGGTTTGCAGCTTTCGATCTCGCCGGGCAGAGGGTCCCTGTTGTTGGGGGCGCGGCACTTGATCATGTTCGTGATGTAGACGTCGCCGCGAGCGAGGCCGATGGATGCCAGCAGCTCGTCGAGAAGCTTGCCAGCCGGTCCGATGAAGGGCCGGCCCTCCCTGTCCTCGTTATAGCCCGGGCCTTCCCCTATGAAGACGATGTCGGCGTCCAGCGAGCCCTCTCCCGGCACGGCCTGGGTGCGCTTGGTAGAAAGGGTGCATCGCGTACAGTCGTGGATCTCACGTACCAGAAGATCGTACTGGGGCATGTGGGCCAGCCTCGGGGAAGATGGGTGAATCGTACCAACAACCCGCGTGCAGCGTCAACGAGAGACTTCCCCGCCGGTCACTCCGGTGGAGGGCGCCTGGCTAGAGCCCGCTTCTCGGCCATTGGCGACCTGGCCCTGGCCTGCGCGGTGGGCTGACGGTCTAATCGTCGGAGACGCCGTGTTGCTTGAGGTAGTCGATGGCTGCCTGGACGGTCGTTATTCCCTCGGCGTCTTCGTCCGAGATCTCGATCGGGGTGTCGTCCGTGCCGAACTTCTCCTCGAATGCCATAATCAACTCCACGAGGTCGAGCGAGTCGGCGTTCAGGTCCTCGGTGAACGAAGCATCGGGGACCACCTCGGACGTATCGACGCTCAGCTTGTCCGCAACCACAGTTTGGACTCTATCAATAATCGTTGCCATCGACCACCTCCATAGTCTTGCCGTTCATGTCAGCCTCTCCAGAGGCTTGCCGCTCGGCCAGTACGGAGCCCAGCACACCGTTCACGAACCTGAAGGACGTGTCGGAGCCGAACGTCTTGCCCATCTCCACAGCCTCGTTGATAGCCACCCTCGGAGGCGTATCCCCGTCGATCGCCAACTCGTAGATCGCAACCCTCAAGAGATTGCGGTCCACAGCCGCCAACTGCCTTACGGGCCATGCGGGGGCATGGGTCAGTATAATTCTATCTATCCGTTCGAGATTCTCAAGGACTCCCCGGATGATCTTCCGGGCAAACGACTCCACGGCGTGCGGCCGGGATATGTCCCGAATCCGCCGGGCCACCACACTCTCAGGGTCGTGGCCCGACCCGTCGATCTCGTAGAGCGCCTGGAGAGCCAGGACCCTCGCCCTTCGTCGCGCAGTATAAGGCGTCGCTGCGTTAGTCACGTCGTAGAGCCTAGATAACTACGCGGTGGAGCTGCACCCTGCCGGGGTGCTACTTCGCGCCGAACGAGAGGACAGAGTCCATGTCGCTGACGCTGACCGAGGAGACGGACCGGTCGATCCTTTTGGCCATGCCGCTCAGCGTCCTGCCCGGCCCTATCTCGATGAAGCGTGCTACGCCGGCTCCGAGCATGTAGTCCATGGAGCGCTTCCACTGCACACAGCTCGATATCTGGCTGATAACCTCGCTCTTGACCTCGTCGGCCGTCGTGAGGGGATCGCCCGTGCAGTTGCCAACTATCGGGACCCTGGGGTCCATGAACCTTACGTCGCTCACGGCACGTATCAGCCCCTCCTTGGCGGGCTCCATGAGCGCGGAATGGAAGGCGCCCCCGACCCTGAGGGGCACGGTCCTCTTCGCCCCGCGTGCGGATGCCAGGTCGAGTGCGTGGGCTATCGACAGCAGGTCCCCGCTGATGACGACCTGCTCGGCGGTGTTGATGTTCGATACGTACGTGCCGGTCTCTCTGGCAATCTCTTCTATGGTGTCCAGGTCCAGTCCGAATACGGCTGCCATTCCGCCCGGCTGCTGCTCGCACGCAGCCTGCATCAGCCTGCCCCGCTCCTGTACGAGCCTGGCCGCCTCGCCCACTTCGAGTACTCCGGCGACCGCGAGGGCAGTGAACTCGCCGAGGCTGTGGCCGGCCATGAACGCCGGGGGCGGCATGCCCTCAGGTCCGAGCCGCTCTTCCATCGCCATGGTCGTGGCGAGGCTCACGGCCATGATCGCCGGCTGCGCGTTCATCGTGTCGCGCAGCTGGTCTTCGGGCCCGTTGAACACGAGCTTGGTCAGCGGGCGGCCCAGCGCCATGTCCACTTCGTGGAAGACGGACCGGGCCGAAGGGGACATGTCGTACAGCTGCGTCCCCATCCCAACCGCCTGGGAGCCTTGGCCCGGGAACAGGTACCCTACGCCCGGGATGCCCCTCGCCTTCGGAAACGTGAACCCCATAATCTTGCCGCGTGATGCGATTGCCGCCTATTCGCTCTCGACGGACTTGACCGCGAGGACTTCACGACCATTGTAGTAGCCGCACTTCGTGCAGGTCCTATGAGACCTGGCCGCGCTACCGCAGTGCGGACACGAGGTGACGTGGAGGCGTTTCAGGCCCAGGTGAGAGGCCCTCTTGCCTTTCCGTCCCTTTGAATGTTTCTTCTTTGGTAGTGGTGGCATTGTTCTAGCTCTTTCCTGTGTCGGCCCCGGTAGCAGCCATGGTCAGCAACGCTTCCCAACGTGGGTCCCGGAGAGCGGTCCCGCACCCACACGCGGTATCGTTGAGGTTCACGCCGCACCCGGGACAGATGCCCTTGCAGCCTGGGCTGCACAGGGGCTTCATGGGCGCCGCAATCTCGATGTACTGTCGGACAGCCTCCGTCAGGTCGAGTATGTCGTCGTCGATCCTGAGGCGTTCGATCTCCTCTTCCTTGAGTGCGCCGGCGGACTGGGCCTCCTCGTCAATGACCAACTCGAGGGGTTGTGTGAACTCATCCATGCAGAGGCTGCACGTACACGGCAAGCTCGACTCGAGCGTCGCGGTGACCCACAGGCCGTCACTCGTTCTGAACAGCTTGACGAAGCCGCGTACCTCGTGCGACCCGTAGTCGAAAGTGACCTGTTCGGCCACCTCGTAGGTGCGGATCGAACCGCTCGGCTCCTTCAGCAGCTGTGAAACGTTAATGTGCAACCCACCCAACCCCATAAACGCGAAACTGCAAGCTCAAGCTTGCAGTGAGAACAGTCTATCCACGAACGAAGGTCGTGTCAAGGCAGGGCCTTTCCCCCAAATCCCCCACCTCCGTCATTCCCGCGAAGGCGGGAACCCATCCCCGGCAAGGTGCACAGCCATAGCCTCAGAGGCAGTCCGTCACGCCGCCCGTCCAAATTAGGTGGTGGATCTGGGTTTCCATTGTCCCATAAACCACATACCGTCATTCCCGCGCAGAGCCTGCCCCCGAGAAGTTGGGGGCGGGAATCCAGGTGGGCGGTAGGGTATGTCCCTTCCGCAGGGAGCCAACTTTGGAAAGGCCCTAGTGTCAAGGATGGGCGTGCGATTTACGGTTCAGGCGAGCGCGATAACGGCCAAAATCGAAGCTGATCTTTTTCGAAAAGATTGCGCTATCCGTCTATGGACGAGCACGCAGAGACGCGTACCGCCCGGCGAGATAGTACAATGCTGGCGCCATGAAGCAT
Source organism: Dehalococcoidia bacterium (assembly GCA_965222445.1). Lineage (GTDB taxonomy): Bacteria > Chloroflexota > Dehalococcoidia > Lucifugimonadales > CAJWER01. The sequence goes on from CBDCTY010000002.1 coordinate 1,448,448, forward strand.
AGACAGGCTGGTCTGTCCCGATGAGCGGCGAGCTGCTATCCGAGGACGAGCGACTTCTCCAGTCGATGGTCCGCGAGTTCGCGGACGACGCCCTTGTGCCGCGCGCACCCGACTATGACGAGCGGGAGGCGTTCCCGTGGGAGAACGTCCGCGAGCTCGCGGTGCTCGGGCTGTTCGGCCTGACGATCGACGAGGAGTACGGCGGCAGCGGAGGCACGACCAGGCAGTTGGCCATCGCCGTCGAGGAGATAGCGCGGGGCTGCGGGTCGACTAGCGTGATCTACGTAGCCCATCTCGGCCTGTGCGCCCACTTCATCCTGCGGTTCGGCACCGCGGAGCAGAAGGCTCGATGGGTGCCGCCCCTCGCCCGCGCCGAGAAGATCGGCGCCTTCGCGCTGACCGAGCCCCTCTCCGGCAGCGATTCGGCCGCCTTGCGGACGACGGTCGAGAAGCAGGGCGACCGCTACGTGCTGAACGGCAGCAAGCTGTTCACCACCAACGCCGAAGAGGCCGAGGTATTCGTAGTGCTCGCAACCCATGACAGGCAGCAGCGCACTCGCGGGATCGACGCCCTGGTCGTCGAGCGGGGTACCGACGGCTTCACCATCAATCCGCAGCACGGCAAGATGGGGATGAGGGCCACGTCGACCGCCGAGCTCGTCTTCGAGGAGTGCGCCGTGCCCGGGGAGAACATCATCGGGGCCGAAGGGCAGGGCTTCAGTGAGACGATGGACGTGCTGAACTCCAGCCGAATCGGAATAGCGGCCCAGTGCGTCGGACTCGCTCAGGCGGCGTACGAGTCCTCGGTGGAGTACGCCACCAGCCGGGAGGCGTTCGGGCAGCGGCTCGTCGACTTCCAGGGTATACAGTGGGAGCTTGCCGACATGGCCACGGACATAGAGGCTGCCAGGGGCCTGGTCATGCGCTCCGCCACCCTGCGGGACGAGGGTCTGCCCTTCGTGACCGAGGCGTCGATGGCCAAGCTGTTCGCCTCCAGGGTCGCGGTCCAGTCCGCCGACAGGGCCGTGCAGATACACGGCGGCACAGGATATTTCGCCCCGACGGTCGCCGAGCGCCTCTACAGGGACGCCAAGGTGACGGAGATATACGAGGGCACGACTGAGGTCCAGCGCATGATCATAGCCCGCAACCTGCTGGACCTGTAAGGCGTCGTCAGGGAGGAGTCGGATGATCACCAGGGTGGTTGTCAAGGGCTACAAGTCACTTAGGGACGTCGACATAAAGCTCGGCCCGCTCACTGTGATGATAGGTCCAAATGCGTCAGGCAAGAGCAACCTTCTGGATGCCCTCGGTCTGATCAGCCGCATGGTTACGAGTCAGACCATCAGCGAGGCCTTCGACGAGCACCGTGGCAATCCCCTCGAGGCATTCTTTGTGCCACCCGGTGGCCTCGAGGAGTTACTGTCCGAGGACGCCTTGACCTTCACCATCGCCGTCGAAGTGGAGCTTTCCGCCGCCGCCGTCAACGCCGTGGAGAGCCTGGTGAAGGATAAGCGGGAGGGACTCCCCACAACCAGCCAGGCCAGCCACCGGGACGCCAAGCGAGTGGTCGAAAGGCGAATGAGATACGACCTGACCATCGAGTTCCTCACCTCTTCCGGAATGCTCAGGGTGATGGATGAGCGGCTAGTGGCCCTTCGTAGAGACGGGCTTGAGCGGAAGGACAGGAAGCCGTTTCTTGATAGGGTCGGTGACAGGCTGCACCTTCGCATGGAGGGGCAGGCCCACCCTACTCATCACGACCTCGGACTCGACCACGCCGTCGTGTCGACGCCACTGTATCCTCCGCACTATCCCCACATTACGGCGTTCAAAGAAGAGCTCAGCCGCTGGCGGTTCTACTACTTCGACCCCTCGATGATGAGGATGGAGAGCCCCCTCATGGAGGTGGACACGCTGGGGTACGAGGGCTGGAACCTGGCGGGCTACTACCACAGCCTCAAGATTCGCAACTCCAAGCAATTCGAGAACCTAGCGCTGGCTCTCAAGGTGCTCGTCCCTGCCGCGGACGGCGTGGATACGACAGTGACGCCGGGCGGGCTGGTGCGGCTGAACCTAGTCGAGAGCGGTACGACCTACTCCTCGCAGGTCGTATCCGACGGAACTCTCAGAGTGCTCGGGATGCTGGCGATGCTCGCCCCGGGCGGACCGTCGACGACCATAGGCTTCGAGGAGCCGGAGAACGGTGTGCATCCGCGCCGCCTCCAGGTGGTAGCCCGCTTGGTGGGCAACGCCGCCCGACAGGCCGGCAAGCAGTTAGTCTTAACGACTCACTCGACAAAGCTGCCCGACTACCTGAATCATCCCAACTATACGCACTCAGACCACGAGGACGGCGTGTTGCTTATTGGATCTCGACGAGAGGGCGGTCAGAGCAAGTTTGAGCCAATCGATTACTCCCTGCTGTTTGGGGAACAGGATGCCGACCGCGCCCTGGAGGAAGTCCTCGAAAGAGGGGATTTGGGCGGATAGCGTGAGGGGTCGCTCTCTTCTTGGAAGATGTCGGACACGAAGGGTTCGTTGGTGCATTAGTAAGACGCTTGGCCGCCGAGGCAGACGTTGAGGTTGAATTGGAGGTTCGCAACGCAAGAGGCGGGGCGCCGCAGCTGGATCAACAATTCGTGCAGTTTCTGCGCGACAACGTCACTCTCGACCAGAGGTTCGACCTCGTAGTGGTCATCCGCGACACAGACTGTGGGGGCGTCGATACTGTCAAGACGAGATACTCGCGGCTAGTCAGGGATGCACACTACCCTGGGGAAGTCGTGGTAGGCGCGCCCGAGCCGCACATCGAGTGTTGGTACCTATCGGACCCGACGGCCCTGCAGCGTGTTCTCAGAGCGGACACCCAAGCGACCGTTCCAGACTCCAAGTGCGGGCACGATAAGTTCAAACGTAAGTTGTCCCAAGTTGTCGAGGATGCCCATGTTTCTCCTCTGCTGGGCGGAATCGAGTACGCCGAAGATATTGTCAAAGAAATGGACATCTACAGGGCTTGCTCCAATGTTCCCTCGCTCGATATGTTCGTGAGGGACCTCAAGAGGGCCCTTGGGGGAGACACTGATACCACTGGAAGGAGACATTGAGTTGACCAGCGAATCCAAAGCATCTGACCTGTACCAGGAGTCCGTCGTCATCGACGGGCTGAACGTCAGCAACTGGCAGAGCCCGGCCGTCTACGAGAGCCTGCACACGGGGAACGTCACTGCCATCAACGCCACCATCGCCGTGTGGGAGCACTACGAAGAGGCGATGGACAACATCGCGCAGTGGCTCCGGCGGTTCCGCGAGCGGGCGGACACCGTCGCGCAGGTCACAACCGTCCAGGACATCCTGGACGCGAAGGCCACCGGCAGGACCGGGGTCATCTTCGGGTGGCAGAACGCCACGCCTATCGAGAACGACCTCGACAGGCTCGACCTCTTCCACAGGCTCGGCGTCCGGATCATCCAGGTCACCTACAACGAGCGGAACCTGCTGGGCAACGGGTGCTGGGAGCGGACCGACGAGGGACTCAGCAACTTCGGCAGGGACGCCGTGAAGGAGATGAACCGGCTCGGCATCCTGATCGACCTGTCCCACGTGGGCGACCGGACCACCCTGGATACGATAGAGCTGTCGGAGCAGCCGGTAGCCTGCACCCATTCGAACGCGCGCTCCTTCGTCGACAACCGTCGCAACAAGACCGACGATGCACTGAAGCTCCTTGCTGAGAAGGGCGGGGTAGTCGGCGCAACCGCCTGGCCGGCGTTCCTGCGCAAGGGGTGGGAGTCGACCGTCATAGACTTTGGCGACGCCATCGAGGACATGGTGGAGCGCATAGGCATCGACCACGTTGGGATTGGCACGGACTACACGCAGGACCAGACGAGCGAGTGGTTCGACGTGCTGATGTCTCAGCAGGGGACCAAGTTCTCTCCGAGGCGGCTCGGGTACCCCGACGTACCGTCCCACCCAGAAGGGGTGGAGACGCCCGACAAGATGTCCAACATAGCCTTCGATCTCCTGGGACGCGGCTTCACCGACGAGGACGTGTCCAAGATCCTCGGCGGCAACTGGCTCCGCCTGCTGCGCGAGGTCTGGCGTGAGTAGAGCTCCGGCGCGCGGTGCCTTCAAGCATCTACATTAAAATCCCCAGGACGGCCCTGAATTGCCCTACACCGCTGATATCAGCCGCGTCAACCCTGCTTGTTTCCTGTTTCTGATAATCGACTGTATGGGGATGGGCGTGGCTATGCCTGGGCATCCGGGGCGGATCAAAGGGGAGATAGCTTCGGACGCCGTCAATCGGATTGTGGACACGCTCGTCCAACGCTGCTCCTCGGGCATGGAGGTGCGGGATTACTTCCACATTGGCATCTTGGGCTTTACCTCCGAGCGCGGGCGCGGGCGTAGGCTGGAAATTACCAACTTTCTCCCTGAGACTATCCCGGAGCAGCCCTTCCTGCCTATTAGCCAAGTGGCGGAAGCGGCCAAAATCGTGGAAAGGCGGGTACGGGAGAACTACGGCGGCGAGATAATCGAAGTCAAGCGGCGGATGCCGGTCTGGTTGCAGGTCGAACCCAAAAATTGGGATCCTATGCGGGGGATGCTGGAATTCGTGGAGCGACCGCTGGCGGAATGGACTGAGTTGTACCCCAACGCCTATCCGCCTACTGTCATAGTGGTTTGCGACGGCTGGGCCTCCGACGGCGACCCGCAGAAGGCAGCCCAGAGCATAAGAAATGTTCGAACCAACGACGGCAACGCGCTGCTGTTCATCGTGCACCTCTCTTCGGCGCAAACCGAACCCACGATGTTCCCCGCTCAGGAAAACGGCCTGCCGTCTTTGGGGGAGGCTCCCGATGATTCCCGATTGATGTTCCGTATGACGTCGGTGTTGCCCGAAAGCATCCGCTGGCAGGCGGCCAACATGGGCATTCCGGCGGGAGAGGGTTCTCGCGGGCTTATCCTGAACGCCGACGCCGTGGCCCTGGCCCAGTTCCTGGACATCGGCACCCACGGCCCTTCCAACCTGCTCTGACGAAAGCCCTGGTACTGGTTCAATCTGAATATGATGGATAGATGTGTCGTAGTTTAGTACGAGCGTCCTGAGTGGAGAAGCGCCAGTCTATGACGGCGACAGCCTTCATTGCGCTTACGTTCCAGCGCCGAGACCCTCCCTTCAGTATCACCTCGTCGCTGATTCGACGGTTGAGACACTGGTTGCTGAAGAGGCTCAACTCTATCTGAGCCATGTTCAGCCAAATACCGTGTAGAGGTGTGTTCGGGGAACTACCGGGGTCGCGGGCCCATCTTCGGCGGCATTATTCGGTATGGTTGGGGTCATGCGAATCGCACTTATAGGCCATCTAATACCAAGTCACCGTGATGCCGCCGTATATGTGCGGCCAGGGAGTGGGTTCCCGCCTTCGCGGGAATGACGGCTTTACGGCGCACTCAAAATGAATTGGTATAAGCTGCTCTGATATTCGACTACATCGGGTATCGCTGTTGCTGATTGCGGCAAACCCTGCAGGGTTGATATGGGAAATGTGGGCTACGACCCCAACTGTGCCAGTGAGTCCCACGAAGAATCGCATCCATTATCGGATAGACCGGAGGTGAGGTACATCGTAGCTCTCAGATGATTCTTCAATCGCTTGGCCATGGGCAGCATCATTGCCGCAAGAGGTGCCTTGGGGAGGTAGCTGTTCACAGTCGATGATTCGTCCGATCCCTTGGTCGTCGTTCCGGCTTTCGTCGGAACCCAGGAGCCTTTGCCTGATTGAAGGTTGGTCGGCACGGACCTCTGGATACCGGCTTTCGCCGGTATGACGTTCTCGGACCGTTGGAAATGCTCTCCAAGTGTGAACAGTTACTTGGGGAGTTGTCTGAGAAAGGGAATGGAGCTGCGCCAGACCCTCAGTGGATCGCCGCGGCTATGGCGGCGGCGCGCTCGTTGACCAGCGTGTTGTCGTCGAACCTGCGCAGGTTGAAGCTCTCGATCAGCTCCGGCGTCCTGCCGGTCGCGATCAGCTCGGCGGTGGTCTTGCCCGAGGCTGGGGCGGCCTTGAAGCCCCACGTGCCCCAGCCGCAGCTCAGGATGAACCCGTCGAGCCCGTCCACCTTGCCCATGATCGGCGCGTAGTCCGGGGTCATGTCGCACAGGCCCGCCCACTGCCGCAGGATCTTGATGTCTCGCAGGTCAGGCAGCAGCTCCAGCGTGCTCGCCGCCAGCTCGTGCAGCATGTCGAGCGTCGATTTCTGGCTGTAGGTCGAGTACGGGTCCACCGGCCCGCCGATGACCAGCTCGCCGCGGTCGGTCTGGTAGACGTAGACGTGGAGGTCGGCGGACGAGATCGTCGTGTGGACGTATGGCTTGACGGGCTCGGTCACGCATGCCTGTAGCGGGAAGGTAACGATCGGGACGTCCAGGTCGACCATTGCCGTTATCGTCGACGTCCAGCCCGCGGTGGCGCTCACCACCACTCCGGCCCCGACACGCCCCGACGGCGTTTCGACCCCCGTGACGCGCCCGTTCTCGCGGGTGATGCCCGTCACCTCGGTGAATGGGTGCAGCTCGACGCCCGCCCGGTCTGCGCCTCGGGCCAGCCCCCACACGACCGCGTCGTGCCGCACCACACCGGCTGGCGGGTGATAGAGCGCGGCCATGATGGGCAGAGGCTTGCCCTCCCGCAGATCGATGGGCGGGACGAGGTCCTTGATCTCGGCCGGTCCGATGATGCGGCTGTCCACGCCCAATAGCTGGTTGAACTCCGCCCGCAGCCGGAGCCAGTAGACCGACGATTCGGTGTGTCCTATGTCGAGCCGCCCCATCTCGTCGAAGAGCAGGTTGAACCCCAGCTCGCTCGCGAGTCCCTGGTACAGCTTGTGGCTCTCCCGGAAGAAGGGTATCGCCTCGGCCGTCAGGTAGTTCGACCGGATGATGGCCGTGCTCCGCGCGCTCGCGCCGCCCCCCAGGTAGCCCTTATCGAGGACGGCCACGTCGGTGATGCCCATCTTGCCCAGGTAGTAGGCCGTGGCCAGCCCGTGCACACCCCCGCCGATGATCACCACATCGTAGGCGTCCTTCAGGGGGTGCTTCCCCCACATCCTGTTCTTCCTAAACACCATTCAGTTCACCACAGAGGGCACAGAGTCCACAGAGATAAGGCCTTCAATTCGCAATTCGCCGTATGCCTTGCTTCAGTAGCCGGACATTGAAGTCGACCAACAGTCCCAGGCGATAGTCGCCGAGCTTCAGGTACGAGATGAGCTGCGCCTCGTGGATGGGCATTAGTCTCTCCACAGCCTTGATTTCGAGGACAACAGACCGCTCTGCGAGCAGGTCGATGCGGTAGCCGGCATCTATCTCGAGACCCTTGTAGGTCACCGGAATCGCCTTCTGGCGTTCAATCTGCAACTCACGATCGGCCAGCTCGAATGCAAGGCACGCCTCATAAGCAGATTCCAACAGCCCCGGTCCCAAAGCCTTATGGACATCGATTGCCGTGCCAATTATGCGCTCAGTGAGCTCTTTCGTGGGGCCGTTACTCATAGACCTCTGTGCTCTCTGTGACCTCTGTGGTGAAATCATCCGCCCAGCAGTGCGAGGGCGGCGGTGCCGAAGGGCGTGATGCCGTAGCGGTGGCCGGCCTCGATCAGGGTCTCCCACAGGTACTCGCCGTGGGCGCGGTCCACGTAGATGTCGTAGCTTGGAAGCCCGCCAAGATCGCGGCGTATGAGGGTGGCGTGGACCTGCGAAAAGCTCCCCTGGGCGCAACTCATGTCGAGGAAACTGTGGGAGGAAGTGTCGGTCTCGGTCACCGCCGCGAGTGTTCGCTGCGCCGCCGGCCCCGCCACGCGGATCCCCGTCCTGGCCGAGGTGACGTCCACCGAGTGGGCGCACCCATCTCCCAGGCTGCCCAGCGTCTCGGCTACTGCCGGGGCCTGGTTCGGCGCAGTGACGAGCAGGGCCTCGTCCGCGGCTAGGCGGGCCGCCAGTATGTCGCCCAGACCGGAGTCCTCGGTGAACCGCATCACCCCGGCGTCTCCCGCCTCCTCGGGCCCGCCCTGCTGCAGCCCCTCCATGATGTACCGGTCGATATCACCGTGCAGTATGAGCTTCCCCGAGGGGCTGGTGTCGCACAGGCCGACGCCGCCGCGCACGCCTTTGCACTCCTCGTCCGGAGTCGTGTACCGGACCGGCCTGAGCCAGCCGTAGCTCTCGGCCATCTCTGCGCCGAGCGCCACGTGAGCGTGGTGAAGGGCGCAGAGGGCCAGGGGTCTGGCTGCGGTCATCGCTACTCCCTCAACCTCTTGCCCTCGGGGTCGTAGAATGGCTCGGTGCGCACCTCGGCGGGCGAGACCGCCCCGTCCGTCCGGATATATATGGTCGTTCCCTGCTCCGCCATCTCAGCGGGCACCCAGCACAGCCCGAACCCCTTGCCCATAGTGGGACTCAGCCTCGAGCTCGTTACCCGCCCAACAGGGGCCATGTCCGAGACTATGGCGTCTCCGTCGTGCGGAACGGCCCCGTTCTGCATCACGAAGCCTACCAGGAGGCTTCGCGCCGGGCGGTCCATGGCGGCGGCCAGGCCGCCACGCCCTATGAAGTCGTCCTTGTCCATCCTCACCACCCACTTCATACCGGCGTCGAGCGGGTTGCTGACCATGTCGGTGTCCTGGTTCGGGATGATGTGCATCTTCTCCAGCCGGAGCACCCGCTGCGTCTCGGTACCGAAGGGCGCTATCCCGAACTCACTGCCCGCGTCCATCAGGGAGTCCCACACGTGCTCGCCGTACTCGGCGGGGAAGTGCAGCTCCCAGCCCGTCTCGCCAACGAAGCCGATGCGCAGCATCAGGGCCGGGACTCCGGCCACACTCCCCTCCCTGGCCCGCATGTAGCGGAACCCCTTCGGCGACAGGTCGACGTCGGTCAGCTTTGCCAGCGTGTCCCGCGCCCGGGGACCCGCAACATTGATGACCGCGTACCCCGACGTGACGTTGGTGACGTGCGCACACGTCTCCGTGCCGGCCATCCACCACTTGAACCACTCCTCGATCGCCTCCACGCTGGCCGTCGATGTGGTGACGAAATATCGGTCCTCCGCGAGGCGAGTGACCGTGCCGTCGTCCATGATCGTCCCGTTGTCGGCGCACAGGACTCCGTACCGGACGCGCCCGTTCCTCAGGGTGGAGAAGCTGTGGGTGTAGAGCCGGTCGAGCAGGGCCGGAGCGTCCCTGCCCCGCACGTCGAGCTTCCCAAGCGTACTGACGTCGATGATGCCGACGGTGTTCCGCACAGCCATGGCCTCGTCCTGCACGGAGCCATAGACCCGCGGGCGCTGCCACGTGTTCGAGTCGATCATCTCGGCGTCGAGGGCCCGGTGTCTGCGGTCCAGCGGCGTGCGCTTGACCGGGACGTGCGCGGGCCCCGCGAGCGTGCCCAGGCTCACGGGCTGCACGGGAGGCCGCGCCGTCGTCGCTCCCAGCTGGCCCGCCGAGCGGCCTGTGTGAAGGGCGGCGATGTCCACGAAGTTCCTGTGGCACATCTTGCCCTGGCAGGGGCCCATGGTGACCGTGCTGTAACGCTTCAGAATCTGTATGTCCTCGAATCCCTCGTCGACCGCGGTGGTGATGTCCCGCGACGTTACGTCCTCGCAGAAGCAGACGAACTGTTTCGCGCCCGACAGCCCCTGGGGTGGCGGGCCCGATCGCGCCGAGCCGGTTCCGTGCTCCCTCTGCGCGGCTTCCAGGCTCTTCCTCAGGTTGGCTGTGGACTGTGCGCCGACGGCACCGGATGCGGCCTCGGCACCGGCGAGACGGCCCTGCAGGATGGCCTCCTCCAGGCTTAGCGCGCCCGCTGCGCCACCCGCCGCGAATACCCCTTCCGGCAGCTCGGACGGCACCGTATCGCCGGTGGCCTCGTCGTAGGCTAGACTGGCGCCGGCCTGTTGCAGGAGCGACGCTGCGGGCTCGAATCCGCCGGACATGGCGATGATGTCCGCGTCGAACTGGCGCTCCTCGGTAGTAATCCGCCCCTCCTGGAGCCTGGACACGACGCCGCCGACGACCTTCTTCACCCCCTCGGCTCTGGCGAGGGCGTGGGACGGCAGGACCAGCACGCCGGAGTTCCTGAGCTCGCGCGCGGCGTCGAGCCGGTCGGGGAAGGTCGGACGGCTGTCGGCCAGCACCGCGACCCTCATACCCGCCTGCAGCAGATCGAGCGCCGCATAGTACCCCTGGTCCCCCGTCGTTGCCACCATCGCGGTCGTGCCGGGCTTGACGCCGTATAGATGGATCAGCCGCTGCAGGCCCGTGGTCAGCATCACCCCAGGGATGTCGTTGCGGTCGAACACCAGGGGCGTCTCGTGTGAACCCGTAGCAATCACGACCCGTCGGGCCCTCAGCCTGATCATCGAGTCGCTCCGCGCGATGCCGAGCAGGCCGCCCTCGTACAGCCCAAAGGCCGTCGCCTCCGACAGCACTTCAATGCGGTCGTTGGCCTCGACCTCCATCGCAAGCTGGCGGGCGGCGTCGAGACCCGACGCCTCGCCTATTCCGGGAAGGCTGGCATGGGTCCGGGAGTCGTAGCGGAGGCTGCCGCCAAGGACCGGCTGGTCGTCGACGAGGACGACCCGTGTGCGGGCGGAGGCAGCGAGGGCCGCGGCCATCCCGGCGGGCCCTCCTCCAACTACGGCTACGTCCGTGTGCCGGAACTCGTGATGACTGGAGCCCGGCAGGGGGGCCTGCCCAACGCGGCCCAGCCCGGCCACGCGCCGGACTATCGGCCTCGCGGCCTTCCAGAACAGCTTTGGCGTGTGGAAGGTCTTGTAGTAGAAGCCGACCGGCATCAGCCGGCCTAGCCTGTCCAGCACCGAGAGGACGTCGCGCTCCTGCGACGGCCACGCGTTCTGGTGCCGTACGCGCATTCCTTCCTCGACGCGCGTCGTGCAGGCCCGCACGTTTGGAACGCCATCCACGCTCATCAGGCAGTTCGGGCAGGCGCCGGCGACGCAGAGCAGCCCCCGTGAGCGGTGGTACTTGAAGCTGCGGGAGAATATCCGCACTCCCGCGGCGTAGAGGGCGGAGGCTATCGTGTCGCCCTCGAAGGCCTGGAACTGCCGCCCGTTGAACTCGAAAACGACCGGGCTCGTTCTGTCGATCAGGTGGTGAGCCGCGTCCGGCAGGCGACCCTGTTCGGATGGTATGGGCAACTAAGCCTGGACCTCCCCCGGCCACCCCGTAGAGGCAATCTCATTCGTGGTCGTATCGCGCTCGGCCACAAACCATCTGCGGCACCCGAGACTGTGGTACCACCACTCCCGCTGGCTGCCCGCGGCGTTGCGGCGGGCGTAGAAGTACTTCATCCACACGGCGGAGTCGTCGCTCGGCTCAGGCCGCCGGACGATCTCCCCGCCGAACCTGAACTCATACACGTTCCGGTCCCCGCAGTTGGGGCACTTAACCAGGAATGCCACGCATCCTCCACTCCGCCAGCAATTCAAGGCATTGGCGGATCGCATCTTGGACGTTCACAATCGCTTGCTCCCGTGTCTCCCCTTGGCTGACGCACCCCGGGATCGACGGGCATTCCGCAACGAAGACACCGTCCTCATCCCTCTCGATTGTAACCGCGAACCTCATTCTACGACCTCTTGCCTAAGACATCGTCAGGTAGCGGCCAATCTCCCACTGGGACCGGCGTTGTGGCGCGGGACTCTGCACGATTCCCCCGCCGAACCTGAACTCATACACGTTGCGGTCCCCGCAGCTGGGGCACTTAATCAGGAATGACGTACTGTACTCGCAGACCGACCTCAGCGCCGCTGCCAGAAGTTGAGGTTCTGACAGGTGTTGGCGATAGGAATGGTTGACTCCTCTACCATGCCAACAGCTTCGGCGATTTCTCTGAAGCTCATATCGCGCGTGGGGTTGTTTTCTCGGTACACGATCAGAACTCTGCTGTGGCCTATCTGTTTCTCGGCCCACTGCCGACTCAATTGTACAAAGTCACCCGCATTCGCAGACATCAGGACCAGATGGTTGTCAGCCGCATATCGCAGGTGCTCTTCATCAGGTGCGCCGCGAGTACCGACGGCTCGCGGCGATATGACTTCGTGCCACAAACTCCTCAGCAGGTTGATCAAGAGGTTGGAGTCCAGGTCGTCATCCAAGTACACCCTCATCCATTGGGGACGCTTGGGGGATCAAAGAAGCCAGCCTCTTCAAGTTGGCCGCGTTCGATATCCTGCCCTTCGCAGATGAGTTCCCAGTTTTCCTGGCAGTAGCTGAGGGCCTCGTAGACGGCTTCAACCGGTATATCGCGGTCCTCGGCGATTTCCAGTGGTCTCAACTTTGACACGTACCTGTCGTGCCAGACGGTCGACGCACGTATTCCGGTCCCTCTGATTTCCAACTCCCTCTCCCCCTGGTCGAGAAACCTGTATCGGGTATTGGTGCTCATGTCGGGTGCATCATACAAGGCTAGAACATCGTCAGGTAGCGGTCGATCTCCCACTGGGAGACCTGCTTGTGGTACTCGTTCCACTCCGCCTCCTTGATCCCGATGAACTCGTCGTAGATGGGCCCCAGCGCCTCCTGCACGACCACGTCCCCTCGCAGCGCCGATAGCGCCTCGGGAAGGCTCTGCGGCAGCGTGCGGATGCCCCTGCGCCTGATCTCCTCCAGGCTCAGGGAGTACATGTTGCCGAAGTTCGCCTCCCCCGGGTCCATCCTGTTACGCACGCCGTCCAGCCCGGCCGAAACATAAGCCGCGAACGCCAGGTACGGGTTGCATGCCGCCGACACCGTGCGGTCCTCCAGGTGGCCGGGGCCCGCCGTGCGGATCATCTGCGTCCGGTTGTTGTCGCCATAGGAGACGAAGGCCGGCGTCCAGGTGTACCCCGACTGGGTGCCGAACAGCCCCGAGCCGATCTGGAGCCGCTTGTAGCAGTTCACCGTCGGCGACGTGACGGCGCAGAGGGCCGGAGCGTGGGCGAACACGCCGCCTATGAAGTGGTAGGCGAACTCCGACAGGCCCAGGCCCTGCTCGTCCCCCTCGTCCAGGAACAGGTTGTCCCCCGAGGCGGCATCCTCGACATGGAAGTGTACGTGTCCGCCGCTCCCCGTGCGGTCCGAAAACGGCTTCGCCATGTGCGTCGCTATGGCCCCGTGCTGCTGGGCGTACTGGCTCGTCATCATCTTGAAGAAGGTGTACCGGTCCGCCGTAGTCAACGCGTCGTCGTACACGAAATTGATCTCGTACTGGCCGTTGGCGTCCTCGTGGTCCGACTGGTACACATCCCAGCCCACGCGGGCCATCCCGTCCATCACGTCCTTGAGGTAGCCCATCACGTTCGCGATGCCCTTGAAGTCGTAGCAAGGCTTCGCCAGGGAGTCCACGCCGTTGGGGTCCCAGACCTCGATAGAGCCGTCGTCCTTGCGGGTCACCAGGAAGTGCTCCGGCTCTATGCCTACGTAGAACACGTAACCCTCATCCCTGCATGCGCCGAGCACCCGCTTCAGGTTCTGTCTCGCGCAATAGGGATGGGCCTCCCCGTCCACGTACAGGTCGCCCGCGAACCTTGCGACGCCCTCGCGCCATGGAACGTACGTGTAGCTGTCGAGATCGACCCGCGCCAACATGTCGTGGGAGTGAGGCCCCTGTCCCAACCCCCAGAGGGCCGCGCCCGCGAACCCCGCGCCGTCGTCGATAATGTCGTCCAGGTGCGAGGCCGGCACCATCTTCACCTTCGGCGAGCCGTTGATATCCACGAACTGCACGAGGATATAGTCCACCCCGTCGGCCATCATCCGCTCTCGGACTTCCTCTCGCGTGGTCATTGGCTCCACCCCCTGCCTGGGCGGCCGCGGCTGCATTCCCAGAGTAGTCGTGCCAGTATCTGAGATAAGGCTCGGTCGCGGCTCCGCCGGATCGTCCCGATACGGTACCACACCCGGCGAGACGGCGGCATCGCCAGCCGATGCTCTCACGGGACGGCGGGACTCCAGGCTCCAGGCAGGGCCTTTCCATTGTCCCGAAAACCGCATACCGTCATTCCTCTGAAAATGAACCGCACGCCCCCACACCGTCATTCCCGCGAAGGCGGGAACCCATCCCCGGTCGCTGCCACAGATCATGTGGCAACGGAGAATCCCGCGCCCATTTTCATACCCTTATGTGGCCTTCGCAAGGCCATGGTGATTCCCGCGAAGAGCCTGCCCCCGAGAAGTCGGCGGCGGGAATCCAGGTGGGCGGTTGGGTATGTCATTTTCGTAGGAACCAACTTTGGAAAGGCCCTGGGCTCCAGGCAGGGCCTTTCCAAAGTCACGGAGAGACTAAGGGCGGGCGATGGGTAGGAACGTTCACCTCTAGGGACGCCTCCCTCGCCTTTGCCCGAAGGCTGGGCCGAAGATACACTCTGCAATGCCGCCACTGCGACAGCAAGTGACCAAGCCCGTCTGGGTCAACGGATACGACCCGATTTAGAATGGTAGAAATCTCACGACGGGACTGATGGCCGACACCCACGACGGAAGGCATACCGACTATGACACCAAGAAAGCATGAAGTCGTCGGGCAGTACCTGAAGATTAGCGCGGTAGTCGCCGTGGCGTGCCTCGTGTTCATAACTGCCACGATGATAAATGACTGGCTTGGGTCTAATACCATGCAGAACAAGTATGCGCTGTCATGGGTGAACTCGATACTCGGCCTGTACGCATTGGTGGCCTTCTTCGGAGGCTGCGCCATGCGTGCCAAGAGCACTAGGTGGCGCAGCGTATGGCTGACCGTGCTTTGCTTAGGTGCGGCGCTGTTCCTCGTGTCGGGGATCAGCGAGATTTCCAGGGTGGTAGAAGATAATGCCCGCCGCCGCGCGTACCTGGAGCAGATGGACGAATGTCACAAGTTCGCCCAGAACGCATTCAACCCAAATCATCCTACCTCGCGCCATGAGTGGTTCGTATACTACCGCGAGAACTGCAGCTAGGATACCCTAGGGCCTTTCCAAAGTTCCCTCTCCCCTTCGCGGGCCCTTCGCGGGAGAGGGTTAGAGCCTGCCCCGTACTCGATACGGGGGTGAGGGGGCGTTGACCGATACAAGTCAGTCACCCTCATCCTAACCTTCTCCCATCGAGGGAGAAGGGATTTCCCAGATCCCCCTCTTATGGCATTGTGACGACTTTGGAAAGGCCCTGGGCTCCAGGCGGTCGCCTTGACATCATAGGTGGGGCTTCGTTAGCCTCGACTTTAGGAATGTGAAAGAAACGCCATAGGACAGACACGGAATAGTGGCATTCGTCAGGTTCATACTTTTCATGGTCGAATCGATAAACACCTTCTTGCTGAGGAACTGCTCCTATATAGCCGGGGCGATCGCCTTCTATATGCTCTTCTCGCTCTTCCCGCTCTTCCTTGCGATGATTTCGGTGCTCGGCTTCGTCCTGGGACCCGAAGCGGAGCGGGAGGACCTCGCTGTCCGGCTCGCCGAGACTCTGCCCATCTCCAGCGAGTACATCAGCGAGACGATGCGGGATGTTGTCAAGACCAGGGCGATAACGGGACTGGCCAGCGTACTGGGACTGTTCACAGCGGCGACGGCGGCATTCGGGGCAATCAGGAAGGGCATCAACGCCGCATGGGGGATCAGCCAGACGCGGCCCTTCATCAAGGAACGAATGATTGACTTTGCCCTGGTGTTGGGAGCCGGGCTCCTGATGATAGCGACGCTCTTCAGCGCCCCCGTACTGGGCGTGCTTCGGGAGATCTCATTCATGTTGGCTCCAGAGACCATGTACTTCACCAGGTTCGTCTGGGCCCTGGTGCCAGCCTTGATATTCCCCATCTTCGCGTTCTGCATCTTCGCGGTGCTCTACCGCTATCTACCGAACACCGAAGTGAAGATGAGCCAGGTGTGGCCGGCCGCCCTCCTGGCCGCCATCGCGTTGACGGGAGCCAACGAGACCCTGGTCTGGTACTTCGGGACCTTCCCGCTCGCATACGACGTCGTGTATGGCTCGGTCGGCGCAGTCATGGCCCTGCTGACCTGGGCCTACCTGTCGGCCATCATCCTGCTGTTCGGGGCCCTCATGAGCGCAAGCTACTCGCAATATGCCGCCAGCCTCGGGAGCCACAGCCATAATCCCAAGGTGCTGTGCACGGGATTTTCGAGGGTACGGCTGCGAGTGGTCGAGATGTCACGGGCCATTTGACTTGATGAAGACATTCCTCTCCGTTGCCCTGTTCACACTAGTCCTGGCGGCCTCTGCGTGCGGGTCGGAGGGACCCGGCGCCGAACCCACGGCCCCGCCTCCGCCGCTCGTGGTGACGGTCGTCGTTACACCTACCCCGGCGCCCGAGCCTACGGCAGAAGCCACGCCCCAGCCCGCCGCGCAGCCCGCTGCCCGGTTCGACCTCGCGCCCGGCCTCGGCTCCCACTCGGTCGCCGATCTGGTCAGGGCCGTCACCCCCTGGGTCGCCTCCATCACGACGGAAGACGACGTGCCGGGATTCTTTAACAACTTCGACTCCGAAGGCGCGGGATCGGGCTTCCTCATACGTTCGGACGGTTACGTGGTCACCAACTGGCACGTGGTCCAGGGGGCGGACAACGTCAAGGTCCACCTGCCGAACGGCCGCAGCTACGACGCCGAAATGGTCGGCAGGGACGCCGGGACCGATCTCGCTGTCCTGAAGATAGATGCCGATGGGCTGCCCTCAGCCAGTATGGCCTCACAGCAGCCGAGCGTTGGCGACTGGGTGATGGCGATGGGCAATGCCCTGGCGCTGAAGGGCGGACCCACCGTCACGCTGGGCATAGTGAGCGGCCTCGACCGCTCCATTCAGACCAGCAGGGGCGAGTTCTACGACCTGATCCAGACCGACGCCGCGGTGAACGTCGGCAACAGCGGCGGCCCACTGGTGAACATGGAGGGCGAGGTCGTGGGGGTCAACCAGGCGACCCTCCGGCAGGCCGAGGGCATCAGCTTCGCGATCAACTCCGCTGTGGCAACGCCGATCATCGACCTCCTGATCGAGGACGGCTTCGTCGTACGCCCCACCATCGGCCTCAATGGACGCGACCTGACGCCGGCTATCGCGGCGCGCTACAGGATCGAGGCGACGTCCGAGGGCGTCATCATCACCACGGTCATCCGCGGTGGGCCAGCCTTCCGTTCCGGAATGCAGGTCGGCGACGTGATTACCAAGATAGACGCCATACCCACTCCCGACAGGGCCGCATATCAGGGCATCCTCTGGTCGTACGATGTCGGGGACAGCGTCAGCATCGAGTACATACGTGACAACGAGGTGCGCACCACCGTCGTAGAGCTCGCCCAGCAGCAGTCCTAGGACTGCTGCCTAGCACTAAGGGACGGTAATGCAGGGCTAGCAAGAGCCGGGAGGGACCTGATTCAGCGAGGACAGACCAACGTGACAGACCACGCGAATATCGAAGAGCTGATCGCCGACGTCGAGCAGGCGGTTGCCGAGGGACTCGCCTACTTCGCCGGGCTCCATGAGGGGTCCCATCCCGACGCTGAGTGGGTCCTGCGGCACATGCCCTTCTGGCACCGCGCCTCTGTGGAGGGCATGGAGTCCGTCCTCGCGGGCGGACAGCCTTTCCGCATACCCGGAACCGTCGATGAGTTGAACGCCAGCGCGGTCGCGGACACAGCCGGGCTCACCGCGTCGGAGCTAGTGGAGGTCCTCAGGGACCTCCAGGCGAGGATGGTTGCCGCCGTGCGGAAGTTCGACGACCCTGAGGTCACCGTCGTCGTACTTCACGATGGAACTGAGAGACCTGCCTCACAGCGCCTCCGGATGACGGCCTTTCACTGGAAGGGCCACCTGTCGGAGCTCAGGGGCTAGCCCGCCGGCTCGCGCAGCACCCCGATCCGGGCTTCCAGCCCGTTGACCTTGTGGTCCTCCACGTGTGCCCCCGCGGGGGGACTCTCCCGCCTGATCGAGACGGACAGCGTCTCCTGCCGTATGTAGTCGCCGTGCCGCTCCACCACCTCGTCCAGCGCCGGGTCGCCCTCGTAGCAGGTCACTATCTTGTCGGCGATGTCGAGGCCGGCAGAGCGGCGCATGTTCTGCACCAGGTGTACGATCTCACGCGCGTCGCCCTCCAGACGCAGCTCATGGCTGATCTCCGTCGGCGCCGCGACCGTGTAGCCCCCTTCCGACGCGACGGAGTAGCCGTCCATTGCGCCGCTCGTGACCACGATCTCGTCCGGCTCCAGGGTGAATTCGCCCACAGTGGCCGGACTGCCCGCCAGGACCAGGCGGGCCACTTCCTTCGGGTCCGCTGACGACAGGGCCGCCAGGACTTCCCGTGTCCTGCGCGCGTACTTGGGTCCGATCTTCGACATGTCGGCCCTCACGTCGAAGCGCGACACCATGCTCTCGTCGTCGAGCACGGCCAGCTCCTTCACGTTGATCTCGTCGCATACCTGGGCCGATACCCGCTCCAGCTCAGCCTCCTCACCGGCGGAGCGCAGCTTGACCAGGACGCGCTCCAGGGGCTGGCGGACCTTGATGCCCGCCTGGCTCCTGGCTGCCCGGCCGAGGCTCGACAGCCTCATGGCTAGCCGGGTCGCCTGCGACAGTCCCTCGTCGATCAGCCGCTCGTCGGCCTCCGGGTACGACTCCAGGTGGACGCTCTCGCGGGCTCCCGCCAGAGGCCGCGCCAGGTTCCGGTAGATGCTCTCGGTAACGAACGGCACGAATGGCGCGAGGAGCCTCGTGACCGTCTCGAGGCATTCGAACAGGGTCGAGTAGGCCGCCAGCTTGTCGTCGTCCGCGTCGCTCTTCCAGAAGCGGCGGCGGCTCCGGCGCACGTACCAGTTGGAGAGGTCCTCGACGAACTCCTCTATCCGGCGGGAGGCCGGCTCCGGCTCGTAGCCGTCCAGCGAGGCCGTCACGTCCCTCGTGAGGCTGTTGAGCTCGGAGATTATCCAGCGGTCGAGCTCCGGGCGCTCCTCCACCGGAGGCCCTGCCGACGAAGGGTCGTATCCGTCGATGTTCGCGTAGGTGATGAAGAACGAGTAGACGTTCCACAGGGGTATGATGAACCTGCGGCGCACCTCGTCCGCCGTGCCGAAGCCGAAGTTCAGGTTCGCCACGGGGCTCTGGCGCGAGTAGAGCCAGCGCATGGAGTCCACCCCCATGCGCTCAGCCCCATCCTCGAACCAGATGGCGTTGCCCTTGCTCTTGTGCATCTCGTCGCCCTTCTCGTCCCGCATGATCGCGTAGCTGTACAGGTTGCGGAAGGGCTCCGTGTCCTCCAGTACCGTGCTCATCACGAGGAGCGAGTAGAACCAGCCCCTGAACTGGCCTGGGAAGCTCTCGGATATCCAGTCCGCGGGGAACCACTGCTTCCAGTGGTCGCGGTCGTTCCGGTAGCCGATCGTCGAGTAGGGGACGATGCCCGCGTCGAGCCAGACGTTGCCCACGTCGCGGATGCGCGAGACGGTCGCCTCGCACTCGGCGCACCGGATCTTCACGGCGTCGATCCACGGGCGGTGCGGCGAGTGGCCGGCGAAGTCCTCCCAGCCCTCCACGGCCCGCGCCTCCAGCTCCGTCTCGCTGCCGATCACGTCCACGTGCCCGCAGTCGGCGCACTTGAAGATCGGCAGCGCCAGCCCCCAGTAGCGCTTCTTGGAGATCATCCAGTCGTCCATGTTGCGCAGCCAATCGAGCTCGCGTTGCAGCCCGAACCCAGGTATCCAGCGCACCCGCCGCGCCACGTCGGCGATCTTGTCCCTCAGCTCGTCCATCGAGATGAACCACTCGTCGACCAGCCTGAAGACCAGCTCGGTGTCGCAGCGCCAGCATACGGGGTACCTGTGGGGGTACCTCTCGAGCCGGAAGAATAGCCCCTTGTCCCGCAGGCTCTCGTAGATCGGCTCGTTGACCTCGAACACGCTCTTGCCGGTGAGCCAGTCGAACCCGTCCACGAAGACGCCGAACTCGTCCAGGGGCGCGATTACCTCCAGGCCCCTCTCCTTGCTGATCTTGAAGTCCTCGGCGCCCGCTCCCGGGGCGGTGTGGACGATGCCCGTGCCCTCCGTCTCGCTCACCTCGTCCCACAGCACCACCCGGTGCTCCACTCCCTGCTGCGCGGACAGCTCGTCGAAGGGGCCGCGGTAGCGCAGCCCGTCCAGGGCCGAGCCGGGCATCTCCTCGACGACCTCGTACTCCCGCTTCACCTCCGACAGGCGGCTCTTGAGCAGGTACAGGACCTCGCCCTCGTCCGTGCGGACCTTCGCGTAGGTCAGGTCGGGGTGGACGTAGGCGCCCGTATTGCCCGTAAGCGTCCAGGGCGTGGTCGTCCACACGAGGAGCGACTCGCCCTCATGGTCGACCAGCGGGAACCTGACGTAGAGGCCGGGGTGAACGATCTCGCGGTACCCTTCGGTCACCACCTCCTGCTGCGACAGGCCGGTGCCGCACCTCGGGCACCAGGGCATCACGTCGGTGCCTTCGTAGATCCAGCCCCGCTCGCTGCACACCTTCAGGAAGTGCCAGATCGTGTAGTTGTTCTCGTCGGACATCGTGAAGTAGGAGTTGTCCCAGTCCATCCAGTAGCCTAGCCTGACCGACTGCTCCGTCTGGACGGCGGCGTACTTGCGGACGCGGGCCTTGCACAGCTCGACGAACCGCTCTATTCCGAACTCCTCGATGTCGCGCTTCGATTCGAGGCCCAGTTGCTTCTCGACCTCCACCTCGACCCACAGGCCCTGGCAGTCGAAGCCGTTCTGGTAGCGCTGTCGGAAGCCCTTCATAGTCTTGTAGCGCTGGAACAGGTCCTTGTAGGTGCGGCCCCAGGCGTGGTGGACGCCCATGGGGTTGTTCGCCGTGATCGGCCCGTCGATGAACGAGAACCTCCTGTCCGAGTCGTCGTTCCGGCGCAGGTACTTGTCCACTATCCCCGCGTCGTCCCACCACTGGAGTATCTCCCGCTCCATGGCCGGAAAGTCCATTTTCGAATTGACCGGTTGGAACATCTCAGTCCTCCTGTGCCACTGGCAACAAAAAAATCCCGCCCCACGTAGGGACGGGATCGTATCCCGCGGTACCACCCTGCTTCCCCGCCGCTTCACGCGGCGGGGCGCTCACTGCCCGACTTTATACCAATTTATTTTGAGCGCGCCGTAAAGCCGTCATTCCCGCGAAGAGCCTGCCCCCGAGCAGTCGGGGGCGGGAACCCACTCCCTGGCCGCACATATACGGTGGCATCACGGTGACTTGGTATTACTTCATTTCGGGCCGCCCGCGATAACGGCTGGCGGGGCCGCCGGAGCCTAGTCGGCCTCCCGACCCCCGCGCACGGGGGTCATACGGAAGGGGCTCAACGCCTACGCGGACTCGCCGCGCCCTTTCGGTCCGAGGCTCGGGAGGGATTTTCGCGGGGACGGCCTGCGCCTGCTCTCACCGTACCAGGCTCGCTTGGCCGCCGCCTCTCCGCTACTCTTCTCCGTCTAAGCCTTTAAACCAGCCTACCCCAGCCCCGAATCCTATGTCAACGTAGATTCCTCACTTCGCTGGCGCTGCGTTCGGAATGACACTCGGGCAGGACCTCCCAACTCATGGACACTGAACAGTCACTCAACATTCCTTCCCCCTTAGTTCTGAGTAGCTATCAATCACCCTTTACATCGCCGGCGTAAAGGAGTACCTGCTCGGTGGCGGAGTGACGGAGCAGGAGCTTGAGCTACTGCGTTCCGAGACGGTGGTGTAGCCGCGCCCCGCTGCGTTGCTACCCGATGAACTCCCAGCGGCGCAGGTATACAAGCGACCAGACGAGAGACAGCGCCACGAGTGAGTAGTGGATCCTGCCGAGGAGTGACCACCACCGCTCTCGCCACGCACGATACGCCAGATACAGGACGAGTACGGCTATGGGCGCTATCAGATACGGGATGATGAACCACAGGCGTATCGACGGGTGGTACCCGAAGTTCCTGACGACGCCGCCCGTGTCTTCACCAGAGAGTGCCCAAAAGATGAAACCAACGATTATCAGCAACGCTGCCGCGGCAATCACCCGAGCGGGACCCGCCAGTCGGTTGGTCGAGCTTGGCACTCGACGCCGGCGACTTACCACGAAGATTGTCGGCCATACGGTTAGCACAGACAGCGGCCATACGGTCAGCACAGACACCGTGGCCACCGCTTGCACCCAAACGAACCTCGACCTCTGCGAACGATCACTGCCCCAGTCCCGCGTATCCCTCGTGCGCGGGCCGCGGTTCAGGTAGATGTCCGAAAACTGCGGTTGATCCGATGCCAAGCATGAGGAGTCGCGGACTTGGTCCGGCCGGTCCAGGAAACTTACCATGAGCTTCCGGCCGCATGGAGTGTCGATCCCGACCCCGTGACCTGCCATTGGGATTACGAATGAGTAGCTGTTACTCAGCGTTTCCGCCGCGAGATCGGCCCATTTCGGCGGGGTGGTCGGATCGAATTGGCCCGAAAGCAGGAGGGTCGGGATATCGCTCACCACGGCCTCGCTCTCAATCGGATCGGTGGGCCTGTCGTTCCACCGATCGCAGAGAGCAGGCGCATGGTGTCGGTATTCCGGGTCGACGTATCTCGGGTGGGCCGCCCGGTCCGCCGCGATCTTGGCGTGGTCGAGAAACGAGCCATCGGTGTAGCACGACATCGACGCCCATGCTGCCGTGTTGTCGATTGGCTCGCTATCGTCCCAGGATAGCGGACGCGCCCAGGCGTCCGCTACGAAATCGTTCCCGGCGGCGACCTCGCTCACCAGAAACGGCAGGTACGGGATCAACCGTTCGTTCCTCAGCGAGGTGGCAAGACGCGCGGCAACGAAGTCCCCATCGAACTCCTCCTCGAAGAATTGGTCAGCGTACCTGTCGTAGTACTCAAGGGTGAACGGGGCGGCCGTGTACCGGTCGACCGCCCTCCAGAAGGTCTCCTCCAGATTCGGGTGCTGCTTGGAGCACACCGGGTCGGCCTCGCAACGGCGGAAGAACAGATCGACGGCCGCCGCCCTTACGGCGTGGTAGGTCTCGTACCAACTTATCTGGAGAGGGAGCACACCATCCAGAATCACGCTTCGCACGCCCGCGGGGAAGTCCCGCATGACGGTGAGGGCCAGCAGCGTCCCGTACGAGGCCCCATAGAGGTTGAATGAATCAAAGTCCATGGCCGAGACGATGTCCGCTACGTCAGCGGCGGTGGACGCCGACGTGTAGGTACTCAGGTCGATCCCCTGATCGCTGAGCGTACGCTTGCAGCCCAGAAGGGCCTCCACCCTCAACTTTAGCTCCTCGTCCGGGTCGAGATCGCGGTTTCGAATATCGGCGTAGTCGTGCCGGTACTGGGCGCACTCCAGCCTCGGCTTGGAGCGGCCGATGCCGCGCTGGTCGAAGAGCACGAGATAACGCCCCGTCCACAGGTGTCGCCCCCGATCGAGGAACCGCTGGGTCCTTCGCGTGGCGCTTCCTCCGGGCCCGCCGGAGAGGTAGATGACGGGGTCGCGGTACCGGATCGCAGACAGCTCACGAATGCGGACGACATAGAGCTCGATCGCCCTGCCGTCGGGCTTGGCGCGGTCTTCGAGAACCGTGACGTAGCCACACGTGAGGAATGCGTCGTCCGGTACGTCCAGGTGCTCGGGGCATGCTCCCGGACTAAACTCCGGCTTGAAGGCCTGGGGGCCTGGCGCGGATGGCTCCTGCGCGTGGGTTTGCCTCGCGACAAGGGCGATGACCGCCAGAGCGATGACCGCCGCGATGAGGGCCCCTACGATCGGTAACCAGCGGTGAAGTCCGGCTAGCATGTGCGACAAACCCCAGTGTCCCATTATACGCCTGCCGGTGCGGTTGGCAGCCTCGCATACTCTTTCCCCAATACCTGGACGATGAAGATGGTCGGCAAGGTGGCGGTAAACGTAACCCGCGACGTTCGCAGGCGTCGCGGAGCTAGCTCCGAAACACCACAACTTTCTATCAAGCATGTATTCAAACCCATTCCCTATCCTCATTCTCGCCTCTGCGCCCTCCGCCTGTCCTGAGCCTGGCTCTCCTGGGCTTGGCCCTCCTGAGCCTTGTCGAAGGGTCGAAGGACACCTCCGCGGTGCATTTAGACCTCCCCAAAACTCCCGATTCCATAATCCACCATTCATCATTCACCATTTCACCCAAATCCCCCACCTCCGTCATTCCCGCGAAGAGCCTGCCCCGTACTTGATACGGGGCGGGAACCCATCCCCGGCAAGGTGCACAGCCATAGCCTCAGAGGCAGTCCGTCACGCCGCCCGTCCAAATTAGGTGGTGGATCTGGGGCTACCCTACCCCCTTGACAACCCCCTATCCAGCCCTCATAATAGAACCCATGTGCGATAACACCGGCCAACACGACAAGACAGAACGGAGCGAGCCTCCCACACTCGCGGACATCGTCCGTCAGGAGACCGACAACGGGCGCACCATCGTCCGCTTCTACCTCGACGTCGCCAACGGCAAGCTCGACGACGAGGGCTTCGAGGCATGCCACAGGGTGGAGGCCGCAATGCAGGTCCAGGCAATCGCCCCCGAGCTCGTGGCCGACGCCATAGCCCGGTTGGCCGGCGTCCAGTGCCACCCCGAGCGGCGCGGCAAACGCCCAACCCGTCGTTCCCGCGAAGAGCCTGCCCCGTACTCGATACGGGGCGGGAACCCATCCCAGGACGCCGACCGCGCCAACGCCGCGCGGCGCCACGAAGCCCTCGAATACCTGGCCTCGGCCCTCGCCGCGCCGTCCCTGGCCGACGACCCGCGCGTAGCGGGCATCGTGCGCGAGAGCACCGACCAGGGCAAGACCGTCGTCAGCTTCCTCCTCCACGCCATGCACGGCGTCGTCCGGGGCTTCAGGCCCCGCCAAAGGGTCGAGGCCGCCAAAGAGCTCCTCGGACACATCGCCCGCGACGAGCTCGCCCGGACCGACTCCCTTCGCATAACCGTCATTCCCGCGGAGAGCCTGCCCCGTACTCGATACGGGGCGGGAATCCAGGGTGGCCGGGATGGGGATGGGTCCCCGTCGTCACGGGAACGACGACAAGACGCTTCAACCTCACCCCGACCCTCTCCCGCACCAGACGCAGTCGAAGGGTCGTTTCCGAGCAGTCGGGAACCCATCCCCGGCTCCGCCCCCGCCGAAGCGGACGACCCCCTCACACTAGACGCTGACCCCGAGGATGACGACCAGGAGGACCCCGACACCGAGCGCGGCCTCTACGACATCGACCGTAAGATCGCCGACGCTCAGCACGACCCGGCCCACCCAATCCACAAGTTCGTCCAGGCATACGACGAGGTCGCCGCCGCATTCCACGGCGAAGACAACGACGACGACGAGGACGTCCGCTACTGGATCTCCGGCGAGGTCCCCGACGCATACGGCAAGTACATCTGGGAGTACGCCCCGGCATATCCCAGGTCGATCCGAAGACGACTCCGGCCCAGGCGACGCCGCCGCTCCCGCGAACCCGGGACCACGCCCAAGGCCGAGAGCATCTGGATGAAGCGGCCCTCCGACAAGATGCGCGAGGCCGGCGTCCCGCCGCCCAAACGCACGCTGATGTGGATCTGAACCCGCCCCGCCGCCCAACCGGGCCGGGCGGGGCAGCACAACCCGGCCGTCCTGGGCCCACCCCTTGAGAGACTGAACATCTCCTTCGACTCTGAACGGTAACGAGGGTCGTGGGCCCTTGCTATCCATGCGGGTGTTTGCGTAAATTGGAATCGGCAAGCCACTTCAATGCTCAAGGAGGAAGAGCCATGCCGCGTTCTATATGGAGGGGCGCCGTCAGCTTCGGCATGGTGGCGATCCCCGTCAAACTATACCCCGCCACCCAGAGCAAGGACATCAGGTTCGTAACCCTTCACAGTAGCTGCCATACCAGGATGAGACAGCGCCGCTGGTGCGAGTACCACGAGGAGTTCGTCGAGTTCGGCGACACCGTCAAGGGCTACGAGTATGCGAAGGACCAGTTCGTCGTGATGGAGCCGGACGACTTCCAGGACCTCCCGGTGCCGTCCGTCCACACCATCGAGATCAAGCGCTTCGTCGATCTCGCGGACATCGACCCCATACACTTCGAGAGGAGCTACTACCTCGAGCCCGACGCGGTGGGCCAGAAGCCCTTCATACTGCTGACCCGCGCCCTAAAGGAGTCGAACCGCGTCGCCGTGGCGAAGGTGGCGATAAGGCAGAAGGAGCACCTCTGCTCGCTCCGGCCCTTCGGGAGCGGCATCGTCATGGCGACGATGCTCCACCCCGACGAGATCCGCTCGACCGGCGAGCTGGAGATACCGGACGACGAGTCGCTGGTCAGCGAGCAGGAGCTCGCGATGGCCATGACGCTGATCGACCACCTGGCGGGCGAGTTCGACCCGAGCGAGTACGAGGACGACTACAGGGCTGCTCTGGAGAAGGTGATTGAGGTGAAGCTGGGCACGGCGGAGCCGGAGACGCTGGCCGCCGCAGCCCAAGGTGGGCGACCTTATGGAGGCGCTGAGGGCCAGCCTGGAGGCGACGCGGGCTGCCTGACGTCGGCGCGGCGTGGGGCTCGCCGCCCTCAGTGGAAGCGGCGCATGTGGGCGATGATCTCCATCATCACCTTGCAGTCGATCTCGTTGTAGCGCACGACCTCACGCATCAGGTCGATCTCCTCCAGCGGGACGCCCAGCCTGCGGGCCTCGTCTGCGGCCCAGAATGCGCCGACCATTGCACCGAGGCCGTCCAGATTCGAGGCGTCGTCCCATGTGCTGTCGATCAGCCGCTGCCGATTCATGGCCCGGGCGACGGCCTTCAGGCCCAGCCCCTTGGCGCCCTCTATCGTCACCGGCTCCCTTCGCATTACCATTCCGAGGAAGTCGAACCACCTCACCGGCGGCCACTCCCTGTCGGGGTGCCTCGTAACGGCGGAGTCGTAGTCGGCCTCGAAGAGCCTCGTCTCGGCGGACGACCAGTGGAAGACCAGCGGATCGACGTCCCCGCGTCCGAGCCGCCGCCTCACGTCGCGCATGTGAGCGAACCACCCGTCGATGACCTCGCCCTCGGCCTCGACCGAAAGCTCGCGCGCCAGGAATGGGCGGTACCGCCATTGCCGACCCTCCATGTGCCCGCAGCCTATGAGGAAGATCATGTTGGCGCCGCCCCGCTGCGGGATCAGTGAGAAGTCGTCGTTCAGGTCGCTCACCGTCTCGAAGTCCACGTAGAAGGCGAGGCCCGGCTCCCGCCAGGCTGTGCCGCCCGCAGTCACCTTCGCCGGCGATACGGCGCTGAAGTCGGTCTCCGGCACCGGCTCCCCCTCGGGCCAGAATCCCATCTGCCCATCGTCGGCTCTCTCTGTGATGCTCTCCACGCTCTCGACCCATGGGTTGCCGGCGATTCTGGCCTCGATCTCCCTCTTGGCCGAATTCCACGGTGCGTCGCTCGTATTCCGCATGTTCGGCCTGAGCTGGGGCAGCGACGGCTCCGGCGTGACCGACCAGTGCATACCCTCCACGCGGACCCGCCGTACCCATTCCACCGCATCGTCCGTCATGCCTGCCAGCGTTGCGCCCCTGGCGACGGTCGAGTCCTGCGGCACGCGTCCAAGGCGCTCCATGCAGCTCGATCCGCGGGCGGTCTTCCCGTCCACGGGCCCGCGCCAGCTCCTGCCCAGGATGTACGAGGCCTGCGGGGTGTATCCCTGCATCTTCCCAAGAGCCCGGTTGTAGATGTAGAGCTGGGCCTTGTACGCCCTCGCGGAGCCCGCGCTCTGAACGCCCCCGCTCACCAGGAGCCTGAGGGTCGTGAACTTGACGTCCACGACGACGTAA
Organism: Dehalococcoidia bacterium; assembly: GCA_965222445.1. Taxonomy (GTDB): domain Bacteria; phylum Chloroflexota; class Dehalococcoidia; order Lucifugimonadales; family CAJWER01. Next base: position 1,476,297 of record CBDCTY010000002.1, read on the forward strand.
TGCCACGGCTCGGAGCCGAGATCGTGCGCTGCGGCGTCGGCCTCGTCCTCGACACCGGCGTCCGGGAACAGCCTGGCCAGGACGTCGCTGCGCACGAGCATGTCCGGCGAGCCGTATGTACGCGTGGCCGCGTCCCTGACCACGCCCTGGTAGATAATCGGCTCGCCCCGCTGCATCGCGGCGAAGGTCTCCTCGGCCTTGCCCAGGTCTCGAGAGTCCGCGGCGTCACCGCCTCCGACCTGCGCCACAGGCGTCAGGGTCCTCAGATAGTCGACGACGGCCCGTTCGAAGGCGTGGCCCTGGCTGAATATGAACTCAATGAAGTCCGTGCGAGGGTCGTAGCCGGGCAGCAAGTCGTCCCGCCGGAACCCGTGCCTCTCGCCGTACAGGTCGAGCCAGTCGAGAAGCGGGTCCCGGATGGCGTAGCTGCGCGTGCTGGACGCGCTCACCCACTCCCGCCACTCGTCCTCGGTGGTGGGAATGACCCTCCGTCCGTCCGCGTCTACGGTCAGCGCCTCTATGCCCATGACGCCGTCACACCCCCGGCGGACGCCCTTATCCGCCGTCTTCCCACAGTATGGACCCGACTATGGACACCAGCGAGTTGCCCCCGGCATCGGCCAGGCACTGGGCGTAGCCCAGCGACTCGCCCTTCGATCCTTGCAGCAGCCTGAGCGCGATGTATATCGGAGCGATGCCGCATATCTTGCGGGCGTCGCGCTCGGCCCGCGATATGTCCAGGAAGCCCTGGGCGTTGCCCGCCTCGATGGCCGCTATCGTCCGCGCGTCCTCCGCAGCCAGCGAGGCCCTTCCGGGGCCCGAGATCGGGCTCGGGTCGCCGAAAGCCGGGCCGACGTGCGCCAGGTCGCCCGCCGCTATCACCAGGGTACGCCTCTCGCGGGTGATGCCCTCCAGGTAGCCGATGGCGTCGTCGAATCGGGCGTACTCCGCCTCACTCCGTCCCGCCACGACCTCGTGTAGGGAGCCGCAGAGTATCGGTACCGCGGGCACCTCGCGGCCCGCGCACCTCTGGAACCAGACGGACGCCAGCTCGATGGAGTGTTCGCTCAGGTGGTGTAGCTCCTCCCCGAAGGCCTCGCCCTCGCCGATGGCCCCGGCCAGCCCGTCCACTACCTCGCGGTCGGTCGGCAGCGCTCCCAGCGGGCTTGCGTAGCTCTGCCGAGTCAGCGTGAGTGCGCCGGGGGCTCCCCTGTGGTCGGTGCCCAGGATGATGGCGAGCTCCACGTCGTCCAGGGTTCCCGCACATCGGCCCCAGAGCTGTGCATACGTCTCCCAGCCGCGCTCGTAGTCGATATGCGGGCTGACCACACCGGTGACGTTGGTCGACGCCGGGAGGGGTTCGACGGCCGGCGCCCTGCCCTCGTACTCACTGAGCGCTGCGACGAGCTTGCTTCGACCTTCCGGGTACACGGCGCCCGCGTGGGACGGCGTCCTGCTGTCGGCCTTGCGGTAGCGGGTCAGTGCGGCGGCGACCGCCTTCGTGTAGGTGTCGTTCTCCAGCAGGCAGGCTTCGTCCAGCCCCTCTATGAGCTCGCGTATCTGTTCCTGCGATAGGTGAACGCCCGTCCGCAGCAGCAGGGAGGCCTGCAGGCCCGCCGCGTCCCTCGTGCCGTCCGCCAGCGCGAGAAGCGGAGCCATACCCTCAGGCAGCAGGATGGTCCTGTCCGTCACCCCGAGGGGGTCGTGGACGTGAATGAAGGGCTGCCCCTGGTATTGGACGCGCCGGGGCTCGACCTGCCTCAGCCTGGGCTTGTGATTGGAAGCGGTCATGCGTTCCGGTGCCTGCGAATGGCGTTGAGGCCACCCATCGGATCAGCGAATCTCCCCCGGTCGGGACTCGAAGCGGCAATGACGGTAGCGGCGGGCGGGGCGCGTGTCAATCATTGCTCCCGCTGGAACAGCTGGGCCCTGAACGCATCGGGTGTGAGAATGGGAACGGAGAAGATCGGCGCCAAGGCGAGCAGATCGTTATCGCCAGTTACCAAGGCATCGGCCCGACCCGACAGGGCCAATTCAAGGAATGGACGGTCCAGCGGGTCTCTGCACTCGGGAACGGACACTGGCCCAGAAACGGTGACCGTTTCGCACCAGGGGAGATAATCGGCCAGAATGTCTTCTCGACCGTCGGCAGTCAGGCGGAACTTGGGGTACAGGAGCACGCGGATGAGTTCCGCCGTTGTATCGCGGCTCGCCAAGGGCACTATGGCCATTGACTGCCAAAGGTCTCGTATCCAAGACAACGACGCCGTGGGGAAAAGCAGTGCCGATACCACTACGTTGGTGTCGAGCACCAGCCGAGGTTGGGTCACTGTCCCCGGCGTGCCCAGGCCACGGCTTCCGCCACGTCGGCTTCGGACAAACCCAGGTCAGCCAACTTGGAACGCACCGCATCGGCTCTGGTGAGCCGCACGGGAGTCAGCACGATGCGGCCTTTCTCATTGGTTACGTCGAAATACTCGGTGCCCTCAAAAGAGGAGACCACAGACTTCGGGAGAGTGATCTGATTCTTGGAGGTCAGCTTGGCAAGCATCTGGATGTCCTCCTTGCAGTAAGGATACAAGGATACCATGCAGGCACTGCATTGTCATTAGTCGGATTCCGTGCCGTCGGCCTCGTCCCGCACAGATGGCGTATACTCTGCCACCGGACAGCTACTCTTCGGCAGGGAGGCGCCTATGCGAATCAAGTCTGTGGAAGCCTTGACGTGCGTCGTTCCCCTGGAGGGCGGCATCGCCTTCGCCACGCGCGCCGTGCAGGAGCGCCACTACACCTTGGTGCGCGTCCGGTCCGACTCGGGCGGTGAGGGCGTTGGCTTCTGCTACGGCGGTCACAGGGGCGGTGGGGTAGTCACGCTCGCAGTGCGGGACCTGCTGGCTGACATCGCCGTGGGCGAAGACCCGCACCGCACGGAGGCCATCTGGGACGCCATGTACAGGGAGACCCTGCTCCACGGGCGCCGCGGCAGCGTCGTCAGGGCCATCAGCGCCGTCGACATGGCGATCTGGGACCTGGTGTCGAGGGAGGCGGGGTTGCCTCTTCACCGCTACCTCGGTGGCTTTCTCGACGGGACGGTCCCTGCCTATGCGAGCGGCGGCTACTACGCCGAGGGCAAGACGCCGGACGACTTGGCCGACGAGATGCGCCGCTACGTCGAGATGGGGTTCGAAGCCGTCAAGATCAAGGTCGGCCGCCTGCCGCCGGCCGAAGACGCCGTCCGTGTGAGGGCAGCGCGGGAGGCGGTCGGCCCCAGTGTGCCGCTATTCCTGGATGCCAACAACGCGTGGCCGGACGCCACGACGGCCATTCAGGCCGTGCGCCACTTCGAGGAGTACGACCCCGGCTGGATCGAGGAGCCCCTCATGCCCGACGACATACGGGGACATGCGGAGATAGCCTCCGCCGTCTCTGTGCCCGTCGCGACGGGCGAGATCCACGCGACGCGCTGGGAGTTCCAGCAAATCGTGGAGGAGGGAGCGGCTGCCATCCTTCAGGCGGACGCCGGGGTGTGCGGCGGCGTTACCGAGTGGCGGAAGATAGCGGCCCTCGCGGCGGCCAACAACCTGGCAGTCGCGCCCCACTGGCTCGCCGACCTGCACATCCACCTCGTCGCCGCCACACCCAACGCCACCTGGGTGGAGTACTTCCCCGACTTCACGGTGCTGAACATCGGCAGGCTCTTCAGCACGGCGCCGGAGGTGCGCCCGGGAGGCCTGGCACTGCCGGAGACGCCGGGCCTGGGCGTAGAGCTCGACGAGGAAGCGGTCAGCCGCTGGTCGGTCGACGGATGGGGATAAACGGCATGGACGCGACGGGCGAGATGTACCTCATCGCGGACGAGCTGCGCAGCATCGCCGACTTGGGGCTGCACTACGCCGACAACGACTACGACCGCGAGAGGTACCGCCGCGCCCTGTCGCTGAGCGCCCGGCTCGTCGCTGCCATTGAGGAGAGGCCGGCGGACGACGTGATGGAGGAGTACGACGGGAGCCTGCGCCATGCGACACCGTTCGCCGCCGCCGATGCGGCCGTGTTCCGGGATGGGCGCATGCTCCTGATCAGGCGCGAGGACAACGGCCTCTGGGCGATGCCGGGCGGCGCGACCGAGGTCGGCGAGACGTGGGCGCAGTCGGTGGAGCGTGAGCTTCACGAAGAGGCGGGGGTGGAAGGGACGGCTACGAAGCTGCTCGGCGTGTTCGACCTACGTTTGTGGGGCAGCCGCGTCAAGTATCACGTCTACTGCAGCGTATGGCTCGTCGAGCTCTACGACGGCCAGACCCCGATAGCAGGCCCGGAGACGACAGGCGTGGGCTTCTTCTCCGAGGATGACCTGCCCGACCTGTCTCCCGGACACGTGCGCCGGGTGCCGTTGGTGTTCGAGCTTGCGCGGGGCGACCTGCCGGTACCCTACTTCGATCCGACGGCGCGGGAGTAGCCGCGCAGTCGCGGCTGTACCAGTGCTGTAGACCGCTTGAGGGCTCGACCCCCTAAAGTCCCTCGCTCAAGGCTTGATCCAAGCGCGGACTACCCGCGCGATGCATCCGGGGCCAGCCGACACTTCTCAATGCCTGACTATGAGCGTCTCAGCGCGCGTTGTCAGTCCCTAAGTCTCGATGGCCGTTAGGTTGGGGCTGGCAGATCGAACGAGGGTGACGGATCCCAAGGTGCAATCAGCCGGTACGTCTATAGTCCCTAGCGTGCTGGGGGCGGGCACGTGTTCACCGGCTTCCTCCGTGCATTCGACCCAATCGCGTACCGCTGCTTCAGCGTTTCGCAAGGCCTCGTCCATTGTCAGGCCCACGGCTACACAGCCCGGCAGATCAGGAAAGACCACTCCGCAGACGCCGTCCTCGGATTCACAATGTTCGCGGGGTACTCGGGACGGAACCGTACTATGCCTTGGCAATGCGCCCGTGCATCTAGCATGATCGCGATGCTTTCGAGGCTCGGTCGACACGTCTGAGAAGCCGGACTAATACCATTTCGTTTTGAGCGCGCCGTAAAGCCGTCATTCCCGCGAAGGCGGGAACCCACTCCCTGGCCGCACATATACGGCGGCATCACGGTGACTTGGTATAAGAACCCTCTCAATGATGGGTCTTCGGCGAGAGTGAGGGCTTCCCGCGCCCTCAGAGAGGCTTCCGCATGGCGGCCCGTCTTGTACAGGCTGCTTGCGAGCCAGGCGTGTGCCTCAGGCTCCACGGTGCGATCAATGCCCAGAGCGAGAGCGCTCTCGTAATGGGGTATGGCCTGCGCCTCTCTGCCATTGTTGTCATGGAATAGGGCGAGGGCGTAGTGCGCCCGGGCCTTCGCTGCTTTTGTGGTCGCTCGATCTAGCGCCTTGGCGAGCGACCACAAGCTTCGGCGCCCCTTGCGTTGCTTCTCCGATGTCAGCTATTTGCTCCCATACAGTCAACCGAGTGAGCCCTCGCCATCACTTGCTTCTACGCTCCGGCGGCGACCTCCTGGAAGGTCGAATCGATGACCTCCAGGGCGTAGTCGATGTCGTCGGACGAAACGTCGTTGTGGGTCACTAGGCGCCAGACGCCGCCGGGGCGTGCGCCGACCCTTACGCCCTGCTCGTCGAGCCTCTCGGCGATGTCCATATGGTTGGGTGCGTCGACCTGGATGAAGACGAGGTTGGTCTGCACGGCCTCGGGGTCGATCGAGATGCCATCGACGCCGCTGAGCCCCTCGGCCAGCTTCTTTGCATTCGCGTGGTCGTCCGCCATCCGGTCGATCATCGACTCCAGGGCCACGATGCCCGCCGCGGCTATGATCCCCGATTGCCTCATCGCAGAGCCGAGCCACTTGCGCCACCGGCGCGCCTCCTGCATCGTCTCGGCGTCGCCGCAGAGCAGCGAGCCCACGGGGCAACCCAGCCCCTTGGACAGGCAGAACGTCACCGTGTCGGAGTCCTTCACCAGCTCCGAGGCCGGGGTCTCCAGGGCGACGGCGGCGTTGAAGAGCCGCGCTCCGTCCATGTGGACCGAAAGGCCGCGCGAGTGCGCCATGTCGGCGATGGGCCTCATCTCGTCGGGCGAGAGAGCCGCGCCCCCCATCGAGTTGTGAGTGTTCTCCAGCGCGACGAGCGTGGTCCTCGGGTAGCCGATAGCATCGTCGTGGATTGCGGCCTCGAGGCGCTCCACGGAGTAGAGGCCCCGGTCGTCGTTGGGCAGGCCCGACATCACCACGCCGCCCAGCACGGACGCTCCCGCGCCCTCCGCCCTGATGATGTGCGACTTGTCGCCGCCGATCACCTCCTCGCCGCGCTGGCACTGGGACAGTATGCCGATGAGGTTGCCCTGCGTGCCGCTGGTCACGAGCACGGCGGCCTCCTTCCCCAGCATCTCCGCCGCCATCGCCTCCAGCCGGTTTACCGTCGGGTCTTCGCCAGCCACGTCGTCCCCCACCTCGGCGGTCGCCATGGCCTGCCTCATCTCAGGGGTGGGGCGGGTCTTCGTGTCGCTGCGCAGGTCGACTACTCTCAATTGAGGGCTCCTCGTAGTGGGGTGGCTGACGGCCACATTCTAGCAACGGAGCTTGTCAAACTCCATAGCCGTCGCCTACCATGAGGCCCTGCCGGGGGCCCCTGACGACCATGGGACACACGCGAATCGACATCTACAGCAGCGGCGGCATCACCCTGGAGGGCATAGCCGCGCGGCCCGAGGGCCTGACCCGCCTGCCCCCCGCGGCGGTCCTGTGCCACCCGCACCCGATGCTGGGCGGCGACATGGACAGCCTGGTCCTGTCGACCATCGGCTGGACGTGCATGCACAGGGGCATCGCAAGCCTCAGGTTCAACTTCAGGGGCGTCGGCGAAAGCTCCGGCGACTTCACCAACGGCGACGAAGAGATGGACGACGTGAAGGCCGCGTTCCGAGTGCTCGACGGGCTGAAGTGGGCCGACCCGAGCCGCATGGCCGCCGTCGGGTACTCCTTCGGCGCGGCGGTGCTGCTGGGCGGCGTGCGCAAGATGAAGTTGTCGAAGGCGTTCGTGTTCATAGCGCCTCCGCTCTCGGCGGTCCGGGACTCGGCGTTGTCGAAGGACAAGAGATCAAAGCTGTTCATCGTCGGCCAGAGGGACGGCGTAGTGCCGTCCGTAGAGCTCCAGCGGGCCCTCGACGACATGAGACAGCCGGTCGAGTTCCACGAGGTCCCCAACGCCGATCACGGCCTGGCCGGGCACGAGATGGCGGTCGCGGAGCGCGTTGCCGACTTCCTCGCTGCGGAGCTGGACCCGGATATCCCGGACGCCGCGACCCGGCTCTAGGGGCTCCAGCCCCACAAGTCACCACACCCTTGATACGACGGAGGCCGACATGACATCGGAACAGGCTATGCGCGTCGAGCGCGACTCCATGGGCGAGCTGCAGGTACCTGCGGACGCATACTACGGAGCGCAGACGATGAGGGCCACGCTGAACTTCCCGATAAGCAGCCTGCGCTTTCCCAGGTCCTTCATCCGCGCACTGGGCCAGATCAAGCTGTCCGCCGCCCAGGTGAACGAAGAGCTCGGGCTGCTCGAGCCCGAGATCGCCGAGGCCATCGTCGCCGCAGCCTCGGAGGTGGTCGACGGGACGCTGGACAGCCACTTCGTCGTGGACATCTTCCAGACGGGGTCTGGCACTTCGACGAACATGAACGCCAACGAGGTCATCTCGAACCGCGCGGTCGAGATGATGGGCGGCGAGCTGGGCTCGCGGGACCCCGTGCACCCCAACGACCACGTCAATCTCGGCCAGTCCTCTAACGACGTCATACCCACCGCGATCCATGTCGCGGCGCTCTACGGCATAGCCGACGGCCTGATCCCGGCGCTTGCCCACCTGCATGCGCAGCTCGACGCGAGGGCCGAGGAGTTCATGCCCATCGTCAAGACCGGGCGCACCCACCTGCAGGACGCGACTCCGATCCGGCTCGGCCAGGAGTTCCGGGGCTACGCCGGGCAGGTCGACCGCGGCTTCAGGCGACTGCGCCACGCCATGAACGGACTCTCGGAGGTGGCCCTCGGCGGCACGGCGGTGGGCACGGGCGTCAACACACACTCGGAATTCGCGCTTCGGGTGTGCGCGAAACTCACCGAGGTGCTGGACGTACCCATAAGGGAAACCGACAACCACTTCCAGGCCCAGAGCAGCCTCGACGCCATCGTAGAGGCGAGCGGGTCCCTCAGGACCGTCGCCGTGAGCATGATGAAGATCGCAAACGACGTGCGCTGGCTCGGCTCCGGTCCGCGCGCCGGCATTGCGGAGATAGAGCTGCCGGAGGTCCAGCCGGGCAGCTCCATCATGCCCGGCAAGGTCAACCCAGTCATCCCGGAGTCCGTCTGCCAGGTGGCCGCCCAGGTCATCGGCAACGACGCCGCCGTCACCATCGCCGGCCAGTCGGGGAACTTCGAGATCAACGTGATGATGCCCGTGGCCGCCCACAACCTGCTGGAGTCGATAGACCTGCTGACGACTTCGGCCCGCAACTTCGCGGACCAGTGCGTAGCCGGCATCAGGGCGACGGACGCGGGCCCGCGCATGGTGCACAACGGCCTCGCCATCGTGACCACCCTCGTGCCGCACATCGGCTACGACCGCAGCGCCGCCATAGCCAAGGAGGCCCAGGGGACGGGCGAGACCGTAAAGCAGGTCGCCGCGCGCCGCACCCACTTCACCGAGGCGGAGCTCGACGAGATCCTGGACCCCGCGACGATGACCGACCCCCGCCTCGCTCCCAAGGTATCGCTGGGCTGACCGGTTCCGCGCTCCCGCAGGGCGGCGTGCCTGTCGATACCTGCTGCTGATCCCGCGTCTTGAGGCGAGGCCGGCCGCCATGGGGCGGGCCTCGCGACTGACCGAGCCTTGGCTGGCGGGGCTGTTTGATATAATGCGCGGGCAGATTCTCAGCAAGTGCTAACTTGCCAGCCAGCCCCGGCGTTTAACTATTTGGACGCTGATAATCCGGGGCCTCCGAAGGACACTTTACCGATGCATGACTTGAAGGGTGATGTTGCGCGGTTGCACGCACGGGTATCTGACCTAATGGTGCGTCTTTGACATCGAGGGGAAGCGCAGGGATATGGTCGAGCTCGAACGCGAAACAATGGCGCCGGCCTTCTGGGCGGACCGGAATCTGGCCCAGTCGAAGATGAAACGGCTCTCGGGCCTCACGGCGGACGTGGAGGAGTGGGGCAAGCTCGAGGACGAGGTCGGGTCTCTCGCGGAGCTTGTCGACATCGCCATAGCCGAGAGGGACGACTCGCTGACGGAGACGTTCGTCGAGGAGCTGGAGCGGCTGACGGAGACGATCGACCGCCGCGAGTTCCAGCTGGCCCTCTCGGGACAGTACGACCGGGGTAACGCCATCGTCGCGGTCCATGCGGGCGCGGGAGGCGTGGAGTCCCAGGACTGGGTGAGGATGATAGTGCGGATGCTGCTGAGGTGGTCGGAGCAGAGCGACTTCGAGAACCAGGTCCTCGACGTTTCCCCCGGGGAAGAGGGCGGCATCAAGAGTGCCGTCCTCGAGATAACCGGCGAATACGCCTACGGCTACCTGAGGTCCGAAAGAGGGGTGCATCGGCTCGTCAGGCTGTCTCCGTTCGACGGCGACCATGCCAGGCATACGTCGTTCGCCCTCGTCGAGGTGCTCCCGGAGGTCGAGCAGGGCGTGGACATCACGGTGGACCCCGGCGATCTGAGGATCGAGGTGTTCAAGGCGGGCGGCGCCGGGGGCCAGAGCGTGCAGAAGAACTCGACGGCCGTCCGCATCACCCACGAGCCGACAGGAATACGCGTGAGCTGCCAGAACGAGCGGTCGCAGTACCAGAACAAGGCCATCGCCATGCGCATACTCACCGCCAGGCTCGTCGAGAGGGAGATGAAGCTCAGGTCTCAGCAAGTGGCGAAGCTCAAGGGCGACCACATCTCGGCCGAGTGGGGCAACCAGATACGCAGCTACGTGCTCCACCCATACAAGATGGTAAAGGACCACCGTACGGGCCACGAGACCTCCGACGCCGATGGCGTCCTTGACGGAGGCATGGACGGCTTTATGAGCGCCTACCTGACACACACTATCGGAGATATGAACGACGGCCAGTCCACAGCTCGATAAGGGCGAAGACCGGCCTCTCACCGGACGACGATACGATTCTCAGTACCATGCAGGAGATGTCAATGAACAAGATATTGATCGCTCTCATATCCTTGCTGACACTGGCCGCCATTGCGTGCGGCGACTCGGAAGTTGCAGAGGAGCCCACCCAGACCCCGCCGTCGTCGGCCGAGACGGTCACCGAAGCGAAGTCCGAAGAGCCCGCGGCGAAGGTCGAGGCGGAGGGTACGCCCGTCAACCTCGAGCAGCAGCCGAGCCAGTTTACCGAGCCCCTGCCTACCGGCACGTTCAGGCGGCTGTGGTCCGACCCGCCCACGCTCGACCCCCATCTGACCGGTGACACGACCTCGGCGGGCGTCGTGGCGGAGGTGTTCAGCGGCCTTGTCACCCTGGACACGGACCTCAAGCTGGTGCCCGACATCGCCGAGAGCTGGACCATCGAGGGCGGCACCGTATATACCTTCAAGCTGCGGGCCAACGTGAAGTTCCACAACGGCAAGCCCGTGACGGCCCAGGACTTCAAGTGGTCCATGGAGAGGGCTGCCGCGCCCGATACCGCGTCGCCGGTCGCCGACACCTACTTGAACGACATCCTCGGCGCCGAGAAGTACCTTGACGGCGAAGTGTCCGAGATCGTCGGTATCAAGGTCATCGACGACCACACCCTCGAGATCACAACCGACGCGCCCAAGGCCTACTTCCTCGCCAAGCTGACCTATCCCACGGCCCACGTCCTCGACCGCGAGGTCGTGGAGGCGGGCGGGCGAAGCTGGTGGATCGACAATCCCGTCGGCACCGGGCCGTTCGAGCTCTCTGAGTACCGGATAGGCGAGCGCATCATCCTGGAGCGCAACGAGGACTACTACCGCGAGCTGGCGGGCGTGGAGACCATCGTCATGAACCTCGCCGGCGGCCAGGCGATGGCCATGTACGAGAACGACGAGATCGAGATCACCGGCGTGGGACTCTACGACCTGGAGCGCGTCCTCGATCCCAACGAGCCCCTGAACAAAGAGCTCGTCGTCGCCCCGCCCGGCTTCAGCGTCTCCTACATCGGATTCAACACGAGCATGGCGCCCTTCGACGACGTGAAGTTCCGCCAGGCTCTCAATCACGCCGTCGACAAGCAGCTGATAGCGACAGGCGTCCTGTCGGAGCTGGTCGAGCCTGCCTACAGCATCCTCCCGCCGGGCTTCCCCGGATACACCGACGATATCGTTGGGCTGCAATTCGACCCCGACCTGGCGAAGAAGCTCCTCTCGGAGTCCAAATACCCGGACGCCGATTCCAGGCCGCGCATAGTTATCACCGTTCCGGGCACGGGAGGCACCATCGGGCTCGACCTGGAGGTCGTCCTGGAGATGTGGAAGCAGGAGCTGGGCGTGGAAGTCGAGATACAGCAGGTGGAGTGGGCCACCTATCTCGAAGACCTGGACGCGAAGAAGTTCCAGGCCTACGCTGGGCTGGGCTGGGAGGCCGACTACCCAGACCCGCAGGACTTCCTGGACATCCTGTTCCACAGCGAGAGCAGCATCAACCACGGCGACTTCAAGAACGCCGAGATCGACGCCGTCCTGGAGGAGGCGCGGGTCGAGGCCGACATACAGAAGCGGATCGCCCTCTACCACGACGCGGAGCAGATGATCGTCGACGCGGCGCCCTGGGTGCCCATGTGGTTCACGGGCGACCGCTACGCCCTGGTCAAGGACTACGTCGAAGGCTACGTGATGACGCCGATGATCGTGCCGAAGCTCCGGCAGATCAGGCTCACCGACGAATAGCGGCGGCGTGGAATCATGAGTGTGGAGGGAGCCTCGAAGGCTTGGGGCTCCCTCCGCCATCTGGGACCTAGAGTCCGAGCTCGCAAGACTTTGAGGTAGGTGACAGGAGACAATGAGGAACAGCAGGCCGGTAGATAGGGAGGAAGAAGAGTTGATGAACCCTGCGTCCTGGGACGACGACCCGGAGGTCCGACAGCCCGTGAAGAAACCCAGGGCGGTCGTATCCGTGGCTTTTCCGTCAGCGGACTTCGAGCTGGTCGCAGCGAAGGCGCGCGAGAACGGCGTGACCGTATCAGGTTATATCCGCGAGGCAGCCGTGGCCCAAGCAACGAACCCAGTCATTTCTGTGGGCTGGAGTGCCACTCATTCCGTGTTTTCGACTCAGGGCTCCGTGTTTCCAACGACTCTGATAGACGCGCCGGCGGAGATGCACCAGTCAGCATAGTGATTCAGCAGGAGTCGGAGAAGCTCTGCAAGGGGTGGCTACGGGTGACCTACCGTTTGGGGATCCCTAGGGGGAGTTGCTTCAGAATATGTGGAAATACATAGTAAAGCGTCTCCTCTGGCTCCCTGTGCTGCTTCTGGCGGCCTCGTTGATGACCTTCACGCTGGGCAGATTCGGGCCGGGCGACCCCGTCAGGGTCATTCTGGGCAACCGCTACGACCCGGTGATCGCCGAGCGCATCCGGGCCCAGCTCGGGCTGGACCGCCCCTTCTTCGTCCAGTACGGCGACTACATCTGGAACTTCGTCCAGGGCGACTTCGGCGAGAGCTACAGGTACCGCGGCCAGCCCGTGCGGGAGCTCATCATCCGCAAGATGTGGGTCTCGGCCCAGCTTGCGATTGCAGCCATGACGATCAGCCTCGGATTCGGCCTGCCCATTGGCTTCTTCATCGCACACAGGCAGGGCAGATGGGAGGACCCGGCCGCCGTCACCATTGCCCTGGTGCTCATGTCGGTGCCGGTCATGGTCAGCGTACCGGCTCTACTGTGGACCTTCTGCCTCAAGCTGAGCTGGGTGCCCTGCTCAGGCTGGGGCGGCTTCTTCGACCTCAGGATCATCGTGCCGGCCATCACGATGGGCGTGCCCGGGATAGCCGGTCTCACCAGGCTGATGCGGGCCAGCACCCTCGACACACTGGGGCAGGACTTCATACGCACGGCCAAGTCGAAGGGCCTCGCGCAGATGACCGTCAACTCCCGCCACGTCTTCCGCAACTCCCTGATACCCATAGTCACCATACTGGCGTTCTCGCTGGCGGGCCTCATCAGCGGGGCCTTCATTACCGAGACGATCATGGGCATACCGGGCATAGGGCGGTTCGCCGTCGAGTCGGTGTTCAACCGGGACTACCCGGTCATTATGGCGGTCACGCTGATCGGGTCTGGAGCGTTCGTGCTCGCCAACCTGCTTGCCGACGTGACGTACGCCTTCATCGACCCGCGGATACGGTACCAGTAGGCGGCCCGTGGCAGTCCAGGAGCTTGCGGCCGTAGCCGAGGAGCAGCAGACCAAGCGCAGCAGGGGGCACCTGGCGCGCGCGATGGCCCGCCTGGTGCGCAAGAAGATCGCCGTCACGTGCATCGTGGTGCTGGCGGTCGTCTACTTCACCGGCATCTTCGCCGCGTGGGTGTCGCCCTACGACTACACCGCGCAGGACTACACGGTCATCCGCAAGGCCCCCAGCTACGTCCTCGACCAGGGGCCCGTCGCCTTCTGGAAGGAGTCCCACTTCGCCGGGACGGACAGGGCCGGCCGCGACGTCTTCACCAGGGTGCTGTGGGGAATCCAGAACACCGTGATTCTCACGCTCGTCGCCATGCTCACGGGCGGCCTGCTGATCGGTGTGAGCTTAGGGCTCATCGCCGGCTACTACGGCAAGAAGACCGACTCCGTCATCATGCGTACCGGCGAGGTCTTCGCCTCCTTCCCCGACATCTTCCTGGTCATCATCATCGCGGCGACGCTGCGGCCCCGCATTCTCGATTGGGTCAGGGCCCTGGAGGACAGGTTCGACTTCCTCGACGGCATCGTCCGGGTAGGCGTGGTCGACTACTTCGTCGTGTCCATCGCCCTCGTCGGCTTCGGCTGGATCGGGATGGCGCGCCTCGTACGCGGTCAGATCCTCTACCTGAAGGAGACCCAGTACATCGAGGCCGCGAAGGCGAGCGGCGCTTCGACTGCCAGGGTACTCTTCAGGCACCTGCTGCCCAACGCCATCGCCCCCATAGTGGTCACGGTCAGCGCGGGCATGGGGTCCTACGTGGGGACTGAGATCATCCTGAGCTGGCTGGGTCTTGGCATTCAGCCGCCCAGGCCCAGCCTGGGCACGATGCTGCTGCAGGGCGGTCACATCAGCGTCATCCGCGAGGAGCCGTGGATGCTGCTGGCCCCCGGAGCCGCCGCCTGGCTGCTCATCCTGTGCTGGAACCTCCTCGGAGACTCCCTCAACGACGTGCTGAACCCCAGGACCAGGTAGCCGTTAGGGTATACTGTTCGCACTCGATCTCTAATCCCTAGCGCCAATCCGGCGCCCGGACGACAGCCGTGCCTATCCCTCAAGACCACCTCGACTTCATAGCGTCCTATCCTCCGCTGTCCGCAATCGGCAACACGCCGACAGTGAGGCTCGATCTGCCCCTGGACCTCGGGGGCGCCGAGGTATTTGCCAAGTGCGAACAGCTGAACCCCGGCGGCTCCATCAAGGACCGTCCCGTGCTCAGGATGCTGGTCGACGCCATCCTCACCGGCAGGCTCACCAAGGGTAAGGTGATCCTCGACGCCACGTCAGGCAACGCGGGCATCGCCTACGCCATGATCGGCGCCGTCCTGGGATACGCTGTCGAGCTCGTCATGCCGGAGAATGCCAGCGAGGAGCGCAAGAAGCGCCTGCTGGCCCACGGAGCAACTCTCACCTTCACCGACCCCATGCTCGGCTACGACGAGACGCTCTACGAGGTGAAGCGCCGCTACGAGGCCGACCGGGGCAGGTACTTCTACTGCGATCAGTACTCTAACCCCAACAACCCGCAGGCCCACTACGAGACGACCGCCGAGGAGATACTCCGGCAGGTCGACGGCATCACCCACTTCGTCGCGGGCGTCGGCACGGGCGGCACCATCAGCGGCGTTGGCCGGCGCCTCAAGGAGCATGACCCCAACATCGAGGTCGTCGGCATCAACTTTGACGAGTGGCCCGGCGTGGAGGGACTCAAGCCGCTGGGACAGGGGCATATCGTGCCCGACACCTTCGACGAGGAGATCGTCGACCGGATGGTCCGAATCGAGGTGGACGATGGCTATAGGATGTCAGCCCTGCTGGCCTCGAAAGGCATCTTCGGAGGCCAGTCCTCGGGCGCCTACATCCAGGGGGCGTACCTCACGGCGAAAGAGGCCCCCAGCGGCCGCATCGTCACCATCATCAACGACATAGGCGAGCGCTACTTCAGCACGAACCTGTGGGGCTAGGCCTGGAACACGGGAGACCAGCCATGACCAACAACAACCACGACCCGATCGAGTTGGGAGACGACCTGTACGAGCGGTACGGCAAGCCTCTCGAGTCCGAGCACTGGGGTAAGTTCGTAGCCATATCTCCCAGGGGCGAGACCCTCCTCGGCACGGACATGGACGAAGTGTTTCTCCGCGCGTTAGATGAGACGGGAAGAGGCTTCTTCCTGTTCAAAGTAGGAGAAAAGGCGGCGGGAAGGTTGTGACAAGCCAGAACGTAGTAATACCAATTCATTTTGAGCGCGCCGTAAAGCCGTCATTCCCGCGAAGGCGGGAACCCACTCCCTGGCCGCACATATACGGCGGCATCACGGTAACTTGGTATAAGCTCGCGCTTCCCCTACCTGCCCATCCGGGTGACGGTGGGTGGCATGACCTACGATGGCGAAGCGCTGCTCGATACTGGCTTTGGCGGCGGCGTCATGCTGCCCAGCCGTTTCTTGCCCGATGAGGACCCTGACTTCGGGTACATAGATTGGATTATGGCGGACCATAGCACCCTTCGTGCGCCGTCCTACAAGGGCACCGTAGAGGTCGATGGATTTCAGCCATTTCAGACCAGTGTTGCATCGCTGGGCGAAACGGTTCTCGTCGGCGTACAGGTCATACGCCGCTTCTACGTGCTTCTCGACCATGGCGAGCGTGTTGTCGTTAGCCAGTAGCTTGCGGCCTAGCCCCGTGCTCATAGGATTGCATGTACTGCCCTGTGAACAGGAACTGATTGGCGTAGCCGGCGTACCGTCCGAAGCGGTCTTGGGCCCACATAACCAAGTCCTCGCCAAAGGGCCGTTCCTGCGGCGGGAAATAACGTTCCGTTGCTCTCTCCACCCACCTGTCCACGGGGAACGCCTCCGTCTTGTCCAGCGCAAAGAGGCAGATGCAGTCGGCAATCTTGGGACCAATGCCGCGACACCCCATCAGTCGCCGTTTGGCCTCGGTATATGACACGTCCGGGTGCGACAGTTGGCACAAGTCCAGTTTGCCGCCGCGTATCCTCTCGGCGGCGGCGATTATCTTGTTGTGGCGGTTGAGGCCTTAGCCCGAATCCACCGATGGACGGCGCGAGGGCAGCGGAAAGGGGTAAGTGAGTTACAGGCGCGATGATCCGGGCTCGAATTCGGGTAGACGGGAGGTTGGCGGGCGGTCTGCAACCGCTTTTGGGGGCACCGATGGCGGCCTGCAGTGGCTGTGGCGAGCGGGATGGCGGGATAGGACGCGGCAAGAGGCGCTCGCGGGCCTGGATGGCGCGAGTTGGCGGGGACGTTCAGTTGGCCGGATGACGGGTCAGTGGCAGAAGGGCGCCGTCAGGCTGGGAGTGGAATGGCTCGCAGCCGGGCCAGGGCACTGCTGAACTGGGTTTCCCAGGGCCAGCGCTGGGGGAGATGCAAAGTGAGCCGGCGCGCCGAGCGAGTGAGCCGTCCCGCTAGGGCGAAGAACCGCCGCCGGAGGGTCTTGGTGGTCACCACCTGCTCACCCAGACCGATCCGTGCGGTCCAGCGAGCGAGGTTGTGCGCCAGCACCTGTATCGCCAGCCAGGCGCCGTTGGCGGCGAAGCGGCCCGAGGGCATGTGGTTCAGTCCGACGCCGTACTTGAGGTCTCGAATGGCATTCTCGATCTCGGCGTGGCGGCGATGGGCGGCCTCCAGTTCGAGCATCTCCCCATCGTGGTCGGTGATGAAGCCGTGATAGCTGTAGCTGGCGAAGAGGGCCAACTGGGAACCCGGCGTGGGCTTCACTCGCCGCACGATGAGCCGCACCGGCGCGGCGCCGGGCTCACTCTCAAAGGGAGTGTAGGTGGTCTCGGCCACGTCGGCGGCGCCGTCCATCCAGTAGGGGATGGGCGTCCAGTCCGCCTCGGGTATGGCTTCAATGAGGTTGCGCAGGCTGGCACGCTGGCGGATGGTGATGGAGAAGCGGACCTTCGTCTTGCGGCAGACGGATACCACGCTATGAGCGTAGAAGCCGCTGTCGGCCCGCACCGTGAGTTGTCCCCTGGCTCCAGCGTAGCGCACCCGCCCCACCGTCTCCCGCAGGAAGTGGGCGGCGCCGCGGGCGGTGTTGGCGCGGCCCTCGCGCAGACGGGACATCAGCACCTCGCCGGTACCGGCGGCGACAGCCAGCAGCGGGTGATAGCCCCGCTGGCCGGTATAACCATGGTGTCGCGCCCCCTCCTTGTCCAGTCCGTAGGTCTCACAAATGGTGGAATCGAGGTCGATGGTGAACGGCGCATCGCCGGGTCCGGCGCCGTCGGCCCATGCCCGTGCCAGCAACTCCCGGCTCACCCGGTCGAGTTGACGGACGTGGCCCCACTGGAAGCTGCGCAGGAAAGTGCCCAGGGTGGATGGTGCCTTGACCACGCAGTCGAGAACACCGGCCGTCCCACCGGCGCGCAGCGCATCGGCGTCGTCGATGCAGTCGCCGCCGGCCAGCGCGGAGGCGACCAGCGTCATTATCTTGTCGCCGGTGTTGGCCCGGCCCGGCGCATTGCCCAGTTCCAGACGCTGCTGTACCAGTTGGGAAAGGCCGAGGTGCAGGGCCAAGGTGGCTGGAAGGAGCAGGCCGCCGTTGGCCACCAAACGGAGGTCGTCGAAGGCGATTTGGATGCGGTCGAGGTGGTTGCGTGATAGCATCTGTTGGGTGCTCCTTTTCCGGGGTCGGTTTGCTGCTACAAAACCATTATCCCAGATTCAGAGGAGCACCCTTTCACCTTTTCAGCAGACCTTTAATTCCCACTCCTTCGGTGGATTCGGGCTAAGCTCAAACTCTCAAGTCGGCCTACACCGGCCTCGATCACCATATCCGGCGTGGGAAATGTATGGCGTACCTCGCCCTCCAGCTCTACCGGCTTCCCGAGCTCCTCTGCGATCTTCTCCACAATGCTGCTGATGCGGCCGACACTGTTGGTGGCCGAGCAGATGTAGGCGACCATGCACTCCCAGGGGTCCGGTTGCCGCAGGATGCGCAGCCCCTGATACTTCTTCACCAGCCTGGCGACCCTGCCGTCGATTGAGGAGATGTCGGCGTAAATGGCGTCAATATCGTCGTCTAGCCGGAAGTATGAAGTCAGCAGGCCGGACAGGTCGGAGTGGGCCCGGTACTCCAATTTGCGGCCCTCTTGGCGGATGTGAATCAGGTTCCCACGCAGTACGCCGGAGTGCCAGCCGCCACCCATCTTGCGCCAGCGGAAATCCTGTCCCATGTGCAGGCACATGTCCAGATCGAAGGACTGGTCGATGATGAGTTCCCGCTCCATCGCATCTGCTCCTGAGAGGCTGTGCAGTTAGGCCGGCGTCCTCTGACCCATGTAGTGTCGGCCAGCAGCCGTTTCGGAGGGAGTCGCCCTTAGGGGATGCCCCCAAAGAAGCAGTGGTCGGCTTGCCCAGGAAATGGAGCGGCCGTGGGCTAGACGTCCAGGTTCTTGACTTCCCTGGCGTGGGCCTGGATGAAGTGCTTGCGCGGCTCCACCACGTCGCCCATTAGCAACGAGAACATCTCGTCGGCGGAAGCCCCGTCGCCCTCGGCGACCTGCAGCAGGGTCCGGACCTCCGGGTCCATCGTCGTGTCCCAGAGCTGGTCCGCGTTCATCTCGCCGAGGCCCTTGTAGCGCTGGATGGACGGCTTCCCCCGCCCGTTCACGTTCTCCAGCACCTTCTCCAACTCCGACTCGGTGTAGACCCACTGGTGCTTCTTGCCCTGGGTTACGCCGTAGAGCGGCGGCATCGCCATGTACAAATGGCCCTTGTCGATCAGCGGGTGCATGTTCCGGTAGAAGAACGTGAGCAGCAGCGTGCGGATGTGCGAGCCGTCCACGTCTGCGTCGGTCATGATGATGATGCGGTGGTAGCGGAGCTTCTCCACGTCGAAGTCCTCGCCCAGGCCTGCGCCGATGGCGATGGTGATGGACTGGATGGCCTCGTTGGCCAGCATCTTCTCCTCGCGGGCCTTCTCGACGTTCAGGATCTTTCCCCGCAGCGGCAGGATGGCCTGGAAGGCGCGGTCGCGCCCCATCTTCGCCGTGCCGCCCGCCGAGTCGCCCTCCACGAGGTACAGCTCGCAATTCTCGGGGTTCTTGTCCGAGCAGTCGGCCAGCTTGCCGGGCAGGGACCCGCCGTCCATCGCGTTCTTGCGGATGATGAGATCCCGCGCCTTGCGGGCAGCCTCCCGGGCCTTCTGGGACGTCAGGCACTTGTCGATGATACGCTTGGCGTCCTGGGGATGGTCCTCCAGGAATATCTGGACCGTCTCCGCGACGACGCCCTCGACCTGGTTCCTCACCTCCGGGTTGCCCAGCTTGGTCTTCGTCTGCCCCTCGAACTGCGGGTCCGGCAACTTGACGCTCACGACGGCGGTCAGACCCTCGCGGGTATCCTCGCCCGCCAAGTTGCCGTCCTTCAGGAGGCCCTGCTTCCGGGCGTAGTCGTTCACGACGCGCGTCATGGCCGACTTGAAGCCGGTCAGGTGCGTGCCGCCATCCTGCGTGTTGATGCAGTTGGCGAAGGCGTAGACGGACTCGCTGTAGGCGTCGTGGTACTGCAGCGCCACCTCGACCCTCGTGCCGTTGACCTGCTTCTCCAGGTAGACCGGGTCCTTGTGCAGGACGGTGCGGTTGGCGTTCAGCGTCGACACGAAGTCCTTGATGCCGCCGTCGAACTTGTACGTCACCTCCCTGGCGGGAGCCGCTTCCTCGGCAAGCTCAGGCTGCTCGCCGCTGCGCCGCCATTCGCTGCGGAACCCGATCTCCAGCCCCTTGTTGACGTAGGCCATCTCCTTGAAGCGCTGCGACAGGATGGTGAAGTCGTACTCGACGGCCTCAAAGATCGTCTCGTCCGGGAAGAAGGTCACCACCGTCCCGTGGCGGTCTGCCTGGTCCTCAGGGAGAGGCGTCGACTGCAGAGGCGTGGTGGCATCCCCCTTGGCGAACTCCTGGGTGTGCTTCTCTCCGCTCCTGTACACGTCGACTCGGAGCCACTTGGACAGCGCGTTCACGATTGATGCGCCGACGCCGTGGAGGCCGCCCGACACGCTGTATGCCTTGCTGCCGAACTTGCCGCCGGCGTGGAGGGTCGTCATGACGGTCTCGACGCCGGACAGGCCGGTCTTCCGGTGCCTGTCGACCGGAATGCCGCGACCGTCGTCTTCGACCTCGACGGTGCCGTCCGCGCGGATCAGGATGCCGACGCGCGTACACTCCCCGGCCATGAACTCGTCGACGCCGTTGTCGACCAGCTCGATGACCAGGTGATGCAGGCCGGCCTGGCCTGTGGTGCCGATGTACATCCCGGGCCTGAGGCGGACGGCCTCCAGTCCTTCGAGGACCTGGATGTCGCTGGACGTGTATGCCTCGCCCTGCCTGGTCTGTGTTTCAACTGCCATAAGCTTCTCCTGCGTGCTCGAATCGGAGCAGGCCCGCGTTCGCCAGTCTCGCGCAGAGACTCGGCCATGCCCGGCGCGCCTGCCGCCGGGAGCCGTGAAGCGGTGTCGGACTGGGTCTGGAGGGATGTCTGCGAGCCATCTCATGCTCGCTGCCAACCCAGCGGGGGAATGCCCTCTCATTATAGCTGATTTAGCTAGTCGGCGCCACCACTCTCAGGGCCTATACATTATACCATGTCTAAGAGCAAAGCCAAACATGTTTTCGCATCGTAAATTTGACATTCGCGGGTCGGATGCCATGAACCGCTCCGTCCAGCTCTGGACGAAAGTACAAGTGAATCGCGGCGTGGGAGCCCGGCAGAAGTGTCAAGCTCGTCCAGGCCGAAGCCGGTCTAAGTCCGGCACTGTTCCGCGGCGGTAGGCCCCGCTCCGCCCAGGCGGACGAGACGAGTCCGATTCGACTGCACTCGCCAAATGAGCGCGGACGGCTTGGTCTTCGCGGAGGGCCTACCGGATGACGTGCTGACGACCGGGAACGTAGCCGCCGTATACAGGGCGGGGGTGGTCGTAGTGTCCGACCCCGGCGATGGGTACGCCGGTGGTCCTGCCGGCGTGGAGGGCACGTGCGCGGATACGTGGCGCTATCGGGTGAACTTGATCCTTGGGTCCACGAAGGCAAGCAGGATGTCCGAGATCAACGTGCCCGCCACGGTCAGCATACCCAGCAGCAGCACTATGATTCCTGCCAGGTAGATATCCTCGTCCTGGATCGCCGTGAGGAACACGGGGCCGATAGTGGGCAGGCTCAGCACGACGGACACGATGACGCTGCCGCTAACGAGTGACGGCAGAAGATAGCCGACAGTGCTGATGAGCGGGTTGATGGCCACTCGGACCGGATACTTGAGGATGATCTTCGCCGCCCAAAGGCCCTTGGCCCTCGCGGTCACTACGTAGGGCTTGTTCAACTCGTCCAGCAGGTTGTTGCGCATGATGCGGATCAGGCTGGCCGTCCCGGAGGTGCCCAGGACGACTGCGGGGATCCAAAGGTGCTGGATGAAGTCGTAGACCTTCGCCAGGCTCCACGGCGCGTTGGCGTAGTCGGCGGAGAAGAGCCCGCCGACGCTCTGGTCGAAGTAGGCGTAGGCGATGTACATCAGCACCAGGCCCAGCAGGAAGTCCGGCACCGCCAGCCCGGTGAACCCCAACAGGGTGAAGGCGTAGTCGCCGACCGAATGCTGCCGGACGGCCGAGTAGATTCCGACGGGTATCGCGAAGCTCCACGTAACCATGATCGTGAACCCGGTCAGCGCAACGGTGATCCACAGCCGGTCGCCGATGATCGACTTGACCGTCCGCTGGTAGAGCAGCCCGTTGCCCGTCGGCCCGAAGGCGCGTCCCAGGTCCCCCTGCAGCAGGTTCCATATCCACGCGCCGTATCGAATGTAGATGGGCCTGTCCAGGTTGAGATAGCGGCGCAGCTCGTCCACCATCTCCTGGGCCTGTAGCTCGCTCGAGCTCACGGCGCGGGTCCTGTCGAAGCGCTTGGTCGCCTAATCTCCTTCAGGCAGCTCGACGACGAAGAAGGCGAGCACCGAGATCATCACTATCGTGAAGAACGCAATCAGGAGACGCCGTACGATATAGGAGGCCATGTTGGAACTCCCGAGCCACCTGGGCAGCTTGGCGATCCTACCAATGGGCCAAGTCTAGTACCATCCGGAACGCCAGTCAACGAAGCCCCCCATTTGCGGCATTCGCCGGCCCGATGCTCTAATAGTGCAGTCGGATGACTCGTGCGGGACGCGGAGGGATTTTGCCGGAGTTCTATCGCCGAATAGCGCGGCCCCTGCTCTTCAGCCTGCCCGCTGAGGCGGCGCAGAAGGTCGCGGAGCGCTCTCTCCGGGTCACGCCCGTGTGGGAGGCGTTACCGGGAGCATCCAGGCCCGACGACCCGCGCCTGCGCACGCAATGGTGCGGCATCGAGCTGACCAACTCTGTGGGGCTGTCGGCGGGATTCGACAAGGAGTGCAGGCTTCTTCCGTCTCTCGCCACATGGGGCTTTGGCTACGTGGTTGCCGGGACCGTGACCCTGGACCCCAGGCCGGGCAACGCCAAGCCCAGGCTGTTTCGCGATGTGGGCGATGAGTCTCTAACGAACGCACTCGGCTTTCCCGGCAGGGGTTTGGAGGCGGCGGCGCGCGAGCTCGCCCGCGCCCGTGGCAGGACGCGAGGCGTACCCATCGCGGCGAGCATATCCGGCACGTCGGTCGACGAGATCGCGTCCTGTCGCCGTGCGCTCGAACCGCTCGTGGACGTGGTGGAGGTGAACATAAGCTCCCCGAACACGGCAGGGCTTCGCGTGTTTCACGAGCCAGCCGCCCTGGCAGAGCTGGTCGGCAAGCTGAACGAGGACCGGAGCAAGCCGCTCATGGTCAAGCTCCCTCCGTACCCCGAGGAGGACGGCCCGGGGGTTGAGTCCGTACTGTCGCTCGCCGGCGTGTGCCGCGCCGCCGGAGTCGATGGCTTGACCGCCGCCAACAGCCGGCCCACCGAGGACCCCAGGCTGGCTGTAGGCCGCGGAGGCCTAAGCGGACGCCCCATCTACGGGCGAATGCTCGACCTGGTGCGGGACCTGCGCGGCGAGTTGGGTACAGGAATGACCATCAACGCCTGCGGGGGCATCTTCACCGGGCGTCATGCGCAGGAGGCGCTGGACGCGGGCGCCGACACGGTGCAGGTCTACACGGGCATCGTCTACAGGGGCCCGTCCGCCGTCCGGAGCATCAAGGCCGAGATGCTTGAATGCGCGGGTATGGACTGAGGGAAGAGAGACGGAACCCAATTCCCCCTCAATGTGTACAACCCTCTCCCGCTAGGGGCCCGCTAGGGGAGAAGGGACTTGGAACATCCGGTTAGCGGTCCAGTGCGGCCCGTAGCTGGTCGGCCGTGATGTTGCCACCGCTCAGCACGAGGGCGACCTTCTTGCCCGATAACCGGTCCCTCATCTTGACCGCCGCTGCGAGCGAGGCCGCACCGGCGTGCTCGGCCAGGTTGTGCGTATTCTCCAGGTGCAGCACCACGGCCCGGTCCAGCTCCTCCTCGGAGACGAGGATGAGGTCGTCCATGAGCTCGCGCATGATGGCCTGGGTGTACTCGTAGCCGGACCGCGTGGCGAGCCCCTCCGCCTTCGTCCCCATCGGGGATTCGACGACCCGGCCCTGCTTCCACGAGAGGTACGCGGCATTCGCCTGGTCGGACTGCACGCCGTAGACCTGGACGCCGGGGTTCAGGGCCTTGGCGACGACGCTTGCGCCGCAGACCCCGCTTCCGCCGCCAACCGGCACAATGATGACATCCACGTCGGGCAGGTCTTCCATGATCTCGAGGGTGTAAGTCCCGACGCCGGGGACCAGGCCGGGATCGTTGGCCGAGTGGACGTAGTAGTAACCTTCCTCGCGAGCCAATCTCTCCGCATGGCCTCGCGCGTCGTCGAAGTCTTGGCCGTGGAAGATGACCTGCGCCCCCAGGCGCCGCATCGACTCGACCTTGTCGGGGTTCGCGTCTTCGGGCATGGCGACCGCCGCGCTCAGGCCGAACTGCTTCGCGGCGTAGGCAATGCCCTGGCCGAAATTGCCGGTCGAGGCGGATATCACGCCACGCTCCCGCTCGTCGTCCCCGAGCTGCGACACCACATTGAGCGCGCCTCGCATCTTGAACGACCCCAGCAGCTGGTGGTTCTCGTGCTTGACGTACACCTCAGCGCCGATCAGCCTGTCGAGGGCCGTGTAGTGATGGAGCGGCGTGCGCACGATGTGGCGCCCGATCCTGCCTCTCGCCTCGATCACGTCCAGCAAAGTGGGTCGCCCGCCCATCAGAACCTCCAGTGCGTATCTTGTGAGCCTGATTCAGGCATTTGATCTGCCTGCATGACTCTACACGCTAGCCTGCCGTGCATCAACAATTACCGGAGGGCGGTGCGCAAATAACCTTGCAGATCTGGCATGATAGTCCATAATTGCAAGGATGATCTCTCGCCGTTCAGGGTCACAGCTACAGGGTCTGCTAGAGGAGAATCCTGCGGTCGCCCTCCTTGGGCCTCGCCAGGTCGGCAAGACCACGCTCGCTCTCGAAATCGCCCGCGAGGTGGACTCGGTGTACCTCGACCTGGAGTCTCCCGCGGACCGCGCAAGGCTCTCAGATGCCGAGCTCTACTTGTCCGATCACGAGGACAGGCTGGTCATTCTCGACGAGGTCCATCGTGTTCCCGGTCTGTTCCAGAGCCTGCGCGGACTGATCGACCGTGGACGAAGGCGAGGCAGGCGGGCGGGACGGTTTCTGTTGCTGGGGTCGGCCTCGATAGACCTTCTGCGGCAGTCGGGAGAGACGCTGGCCGGCCGCATCGCATACATCGAGCTGAACCCGTTAGACGTTCTGGAGATCGGCGTAGGGGACCACGACGCCCTCTGGGTGCGGGGCGGCTTTCCTGACAGCTTCCTGGCTCGCGATGACACCCGGAGCCTGTCATGGCGCGAGAACTTCATACGCACGTACCTCGAACGCGACGTTCCGCAGCTCGGCCCGCGCATCCCAGCCGAGACGCTCAGGCGATTCTGGGTGATGCTGGCCCACACTCAGGGGGGGCTGTTCAACGCGGCCTCCCTGGCGCGCGGCCTCGGTGTCGACGGCAAGACCATTCACAGGTACCTGGACCTATTGGTGGACCTGCTGCTGGTGCGCCGGCTTCCGCCCTGGCAGAAGAACGTCGGCAAGCGCCTGGTGAAGTCGCCGAAGACGTACATCCGTGACAGCGGCATCACGCACGCACTACTCGGTCTAGGTTCCAAGGAGGAGCTCCTGGGGCATCCCATCGTTGGCCTGAGCTGGGAGGGCTTTGTCATCGAGGGCCTGCTGGCGGTCGCGCCCGAACGCTCCGAAGCGAGCTTCTACCGCGCGTCCGGCGGGGCCGAGGTCGACCTGGTGTTGACGCTGCCCGGGCGGGGCCCCTGGGCCGTCGAGATCAAGCGCAGTCTCACCCCACGACCGAGCAGGGGATTCCACAGCGCCTGCGAAGACATCGAGCCGGAAGCGAAGTTCGTCGTCTATCCCGGAGAGGAGCGCTACAGAATCGCCGAGGATGTCGAAGCGCTTAGGCCGGTCGACCTGGCAATGGAGATAGCGGCAAGGGCCAACCGTTCGTGAGGGCCGGAGGCGGCGGATTCGAGGAGGTGGAGCGGGAGACCGGATTCGAACCGGCGACATCCTGCTTGGAAGGCAGGAACTCTACCACTGAGTTACTCCCGCACACTTCAACGATAAAGCCGCCGCGCCCGGCCGGTCAAGCCCGCATGTCGCCGCGTATGACGTGGTCGTAGCATCCGCGTAGCCATGCAGGTGAGCCGGTTGATGGACGCATCTCATTGATTCCGGGGGCTGAGAATGTCTTGAATGCGTCTGCGTTTTCGGGAACGCCGTGCCGTCCCTAGGCCGCAGCCGCGGGGAGGGCGGGTTGCAAACCCGCCCCTACGCCGGTGGGTCCAGTATGACGCAATGCTGGGGCGCTCCCGCGCGGGGTCACATCGCCTCCAGGAGTCGCTGGAGGTCGTGCTTCGCCTCCAGGATGTCGGCCCAGAGGTCGCCCATCGCTTCGACACGCTCGGGCACTGTGTCTATGGTGAAGTCGGTCGGGTAGACACGCTCCAGCTCGTCCCATCTGACCGGGGTAGAGACGGGTGCGCCTGGCAGGGGCCTGAGCGAGTATATCGACGCCATGTTCTTGCCGCGGGAGTTCTGGTTGTGATCGAAGAAGACCTTACCCGTCCTCTTCTCGACCGACCACTCCATCGTCACGTCGCGGGGGCGCTGGCGGAGCAGGAAGCCGCCTATGGTCTCGCAGACCTTCCTGACGGCCCTGTAGTCGTACTGCCGCACGATAGGCACGTAGATGTGGAGGCCCGTCTTTCCCGAGGTCTTGACGAACGACGAGAGCGAGAGCTGGTCGAGTATCTGGCGCAGGGCCAGCGCGACCGTGCGGGTGCTGGCGAAGGCGGCGCGGTTGAGCTCCGGCTCGTCGCCGGTCTTCTCACGCCCTGAGTAGATGTAGGGGTCCAGGTCGAAGACGATGAAGTCCGGGTAGTTGAGCGCACTGCTCTCCAGGACCTCCCTGGAACCGTGGAATACGGCCGGCAGGTGGGCCGCGTCGGGCTCGCCGACGGTCCTGGACGACCAGGGGTGAAGCTCGATGTCGGCAAGCTGCGCCAGCCAGACCAGCGTGGCGAGGTTGTCCACCGTGATGTAGCTGCTGTCGCCCTCGTTGTGGGATGAGTAGATCTCGACCGTGTTGACGAAGGGCGGCGGGTCCTCCACGTGCTTCTGGTAGAAGCTGCCGCCGTCGATGCCGTTGGGGTAGCGGGTCAGCGTCATGGGCCTGTCCGCCAGGTGGGGCAGCAGCAGCGGGGCGATCGCGGCGTAGTAGCGGACCATGTCGCCCTTGGTGACCACACGATGCTCACCTTCGGCGGGCCAGAGGGGTTTGGAGAGGTTCGTCACGCGGACCCTGTGCCCCTCGACGTCCAGGTCCAGGGAGTCGCCCTCCGCGTCGAGCTGCTCAAGGACCGACCGCGCCGGGTCTGGCCGTTCAGCCGTGTGCCGCCACCCTCTGCCCCCCTGGGTTCCCACCCCGTATCGAGTACGGGGCAGGCTCTTCGCGGGAACGACGATCTTGGGGGCCTCGGCGTCGGGGCTTTCGCGCGAAACGGAAGCGGGGTCGGTCTCCGGCCTGAGGCCGATGAATACCGGCGCGCGCAGCTTGCCGTCCCCCGTCCAGCGGTCGAATCTGACCGTTGCGACGAGCTCCGGACGCACCCAGCGTGGGGACTGCTCGTCGACGGCTTCGGGGTTGGCGAAGGGCGGTTCGGCCGTTTCGAGGGAGCGAAGCTCCTCTGCCAGTGCTTCCAGCATCGCGCGGTCGAACCCGCTGCCCACGGCCCCGCAGTAGGTGAGCCCCGAATCGGAATGGTATCCGAGGATGAGTGCGCCGAAGGTCGACGCCCGTTCGCCCAAGCCCTGGGTGTACCCGCCGACGACGAACTCCTGGGACTGCGTGTGCTTGGCCTTCAGCCAATGCCTGCTCCGGACGCCGGGCTCGTAGGTGCTGTTCCGCTCCTTCGCCACGAAGCCCTCCAGCCCCGTCCGCTGCGCGGCCTCGAATAGCGCCTCGCCTTGGGCCTCCACATGGTCGATGGCCTGGAGCGAATCGCCCGGCACCAGCGAGCGCATGAGGACCTCCTTGCGCTCGTGCAGCGGCAGCCGCTGGAGGCTCATGCCGTTCAGGTACAGCAGGTCGAAGGCATAGTAGAGGATCGGCGGGGCGGTCTCGACGCGTTCGAGGTTCCGGCGGGCGACCGGGTTGGCGTGGCGCTGCATCGCCTCGAAGTCGGGCAGCCCATCGTCGCCGAGGGCGACGACCTCCCCGTCGAGCACGAGCTCGTCATCGAGCTGCGTTTCAAGGTCGGCCACGACCTCGGGGAACTGTGTGGTGATGTCCCTGCCCGTGCGGCTCTTCAGGACGACGAAGCCGCCGCGCACGAAGGCGATGGCGCGGTAGCCGTCGAGCTTGGGCTCGAAGAGCCAGCCAGGGTGCGAGAAGGGGCGCTCGACGAGCCGGGCCTGCATCGGCTTCAGCGACGCCGGAAACGGGGCGGGACTGCCCCGGGGTGGGCCCGCTGGGTCGGGCAGCCGTCCCTCCTTCAGGTCCTCGACCGTGAGTCCCGAGTATACGGAGCGGTCCTCGGCGACGATTTCGCCCTCCGGGTCGGCGTGGCGGTCCTGGTGCTTGATGAGGAGCCAGTCGCGGGGCCCGCGGCTGGTGCGGACGAGGGTCCACGAGCCACGCATCTTGCGGCCCTTCAGGGTGAAGGAGAGCTTGCCGGCCTCCAGCTCCTCGCGCATCCGGCGGTTCGCCTCATCGCGGTCGCCGAACGAGAGGACCCCACCCTCGTCGGGGGAGTAGACGCCCGTGTCCCACACGATCATCTCGCCCGCGCCGTAGCTGCCGTCGGGGATTATGCCTTCGAAGTCGGCGTAGTCCAGCGGGTGGTCTTCGACCATGGCGGCGAAGCGCTTCTCGCGGGGGTCGAGTGACGGCCCCTTGGGGACCGGCCACGACTTGAGCACGCCGTCGATCTCCAGCCGGACGTCGTAGTGGAGGCGCGACGCGGCGTGCTTCTGCACGACGAATCGGAGGTTGAGGCCCCCTGCCCGGCCGGTCCTGGGCTCGGGCGTCTGGGAGAAGTCGCGCATGGCCTCGTATTGCGCGAGCGGCCGTTTGTCGGTGCTGGGCATGACACTATGATTGGATATGCCTCCCGCCCTTTGCAAGGGCCGTCAGGGGGGCGCACGCTATTTTCAGAGAAATAATACCAATTCATTTTGAACGCGCCGTAAAGCCGTCATTCCCGCGAAGAGCCTGCCCCGTACTCGATACGGGGCGGGAACCCACTCCCTGGCCGCACATATACGGCGGCATCACGGTGACTTGGTATAACACTGTGAGGTCGGTTATGCAAATGTCTCCTCGATGGGGAAGGAACGAGGACGTCAGGCCGTGGATCTCGAGGCGGGGCTGAAGACGTGGCCGCAGGGGCGGCACCGGTAGCAGTAGTTGTCCTCGTCCCTGAGCCTGTCCAGGAGCACCAGGGCCCCCGACTCGCACCGGGGGCAGGTGCAGCGTGTGTCCGGGGCTCCGGCCCCGTCGGAAGGCGGACCGCCGGGCCGTCGGTGCGCCGCGAGGGCGGCGGCGTCCGGCCTGTGGGCGCACTGTATGCAGCGAACGTCGTCGTCTTGGGTGGTGTCCACGTCCCCGCCGCAGCGGGGACATGCCTTGAACAGGATCATTGCTTACCTCCGGTAGGCCCGTGAAGGACATTTGTAGTTATGCGCTTCGACGTACATCATTCGTCGACGCGGGCAAGGGCTGTGCCGCACGGGTGTTCTATGGCGGCGTCTGCCATTATGCGGTATGGTGAATTGCGTTGTCAAATGGGACGGAGGGCCAAGCCTCACCGGCTGATTGGGCCAGCCGGCGTGACGGACTGCTCCCAGCCTCTATGGTGGCGCACCCTGCCGGGGATGGATTCCCGCCCCCGACTGCTCGGGGGCAGGCTCTGCGCGGGAACGACGGAGGCGGGGGACTTGGGGGGACAGTGACCGGGTCAAAGTCATACGAACGTCTGGCGCGTATGGTGCGGCGGGCGAGGCTGTCGAAGGGCCTGACGCAGCGGCAGCTTTCGCGTCTGCTGCGGATGAGCGAGGGGTACGCGGGCCACCTGGAGCGGGGCGGCATCCGTCCGAACGTGGAGACGCTGAAGTCGCTGGCGGGTGCGCTGGGCATCGTATACGGCGAACTGGCGGTGGCTGCGGGCTACATCACGCGGCAGGAGTACGAGAGTCCCATCGACGACAGGCAGCTTACGCGGCTCACGGAGATCGGGGACCTGACCGAGGATGAATGGGAGTCGGTGCGCGACTTCGCCCGGTACGTCAGATCGAAGCGCGGGCCCATGGACCAGCCTGGTGAGGAGCGACCCGCCTGACGAGGGGCAGCTTCTCCGCCGGGATCGCCAGCTCGGCGCTGGTGAGGCTCCAGCCGTGCGGCCCGGCCACCAGAGATGCGGCGAACTCCTCAGCCTGGCGCTCGGCCTTCCCATCGCATCCCGCGCAGCCGCCTGCACGGGTGCGGACGCCCGTGTGAAGCTGGTGGTGGCCCATTCCGTGGGCGACCCGCCACCTGAACCAGCGCCGGTCGAGGCCGTGCCGGACGCCGATGGTGCCGTCGATGATCACCTCCTCCAGCCTGCCCCTGAACGGGAACGAGACGACCTCGATGCCCAGGGTACACGCCAGGCCTTTCAGGTCGACGGGCACGGCGAGCTCGTGGCGCTCCCAGAGGCGCAGGGCGATTGCGGATGCGCGAGACAATATCAGGTGGTCCGTTAGCTGATGCGGTGTGTGCTGCGTAGCCGTGCAATCTCGTACATAAGTGCTATTATGGGCGGCAGCACGTGGGCCGTCAAGTGGAGATTTCTTCACCGCAGAGAGCGCGGAGAGGGAGACTGTTGAGGAGGAGACGCTCGGCTGAATACGCCCCGATCCATCAGGCGGTGGCGGCGTCGGGGCTCGCCAGGCCAATCACGGTGGTAATCAGAGGTATCGCGCCCGCGTACACGAGGGGAAGGAGCAGGTCTCTCGTCCAGTACGAGCTCCCGGCCAGAGTGAATGAACCAAAGGACGACATGACGGCGGCGTAGGCAGCCGAGCCCAGCAGCGCGCCCGCCAGCAGTGGGACCGCCATATCGGCCGCGATCACCGAGGCCATCTGCCGGGGCGGCGTACCCAGGGTCCTCAGCAACCCGTAACGCCGCGACCTGATGTTGAGGTGCATGGCGGCCCCGGCTCGCGCCAACACCACCGACGGCAGCACAAGTATGAGGATGCCCATTATGACGAAGCTGGAATCGTCGGGGTAAAAGAAATCCTCGACGGGAGCCACCGGGTAGAATGAGGACTCGGCGCCGGGCGGCACCGTGTCGATGAACTCTACGATGACCATCTCGCGTGGGTGGGCCAGCGCCGCGTCCGGAAGCGCCCGGGCCGTCCGGCCGCCCAGCCAGGCCTCCAACTCTCCCGTCCAGTCGTCCTCGAGCTGAGCGAGAACCGCCAGGGAGGCCATGACGGCCCCGTTCTGCTCGATGCGCGGGATGCCGGGAAGGCCGAGCCGCTGTCCCGCTTCGCCCGCGAAGACCGTGACGACCAGGGGCCCATAAGCGGTGGTCTCTACCCTGGTCGACCGCTGCGGCCCTTCGACCTGGTGCCTGAATGGCCCCATACTGCTGGACCCGTCTCGCAGCACGGCGGTCTCCTGCTGGGCGTGGAATCCGAACCCGATTCCCAGTGCAAGCGAGAGCCCGGCACATGAGATAGCGCCGACCGCTATCAGCGGGACCCACGCGGAGAGCGACCGCCGTGAGCGGGGCCAGAGGAGCCTGAAGAAGAGCATCATGCCGCCGCACGATCCTCTACCAGTCTTCCGTCGTCCAGCCGGAGCACACGGTCGCACTCGACCCACACAGAGGGGTCGTGGGTAACGATCAGCACACCGACACCGAAATCCGCCGCGACCCTCCGCAGCTCGCCGACCACAAGCTCGGAGTTCTTCTCGTCCAGCGCGCCGGTCGGCTCGTCGCAGAAGACGATGCTGGGCTCCATCATCAGAGCCCGGGCTATCGACGCGCGCTGCAGCTCGCCGCCGGAGAGGGTCGCCGGGTAGCTTTCGGTCAGGGGGCCGAGGCCGAACCGGTCGAGCAGCTCCCTCGCCCGCTCACGGGCATCGCGCGGCCTGGTGCCTGACACCACGAGGGGAACGGCGACGTTGGCGGCGATGGTGAGGTCGTCGAGGAACGCGGGGAACTGGAAGACGAACCCGCACTGCTCCCGGCGCACCAGCGTGATGCGCGGCTCGCGCAGGCTCCAGACGTCGTCGTGGCCGCCCCACGCTACCGTGCCGACGTCCGGTTGCCGCAGTCCGGCGAGGGCGTAGAGGAGGGTGGACTTGCCGGAGCCGCTGACTCCGACGACGGCCAGGACTTCTCCACGGAGGAGCTCCAGGTCCACCCCATCCAGGACGCGGCGCTCGCCGAAGCTCTGGGTCAGTCCACGTCCGGTGAGGGCAGACACTTCCGTGGTCATGGGGCGCCTCCTGCGCAGTCTGCTAGTGGTCGTATCTCGTTCCGGTACAACGCCAGTGAACGGGACCTATCACGAATCCGGCATGGTAACAGGCGAATCGTCCCCTGTTGGGCCATGCTGTGAACGTTGCGCGTCACACTACACCATGCCGCGCGGTTTACCACGGATTGAGATTGTCCGGTTGATTCTTGCTGCGCCGCCACCGGACAACGGAGACGATGACAAGTACCGCAATCCATATGGGCGAGCTAATGACGATGAAGTGCCAAGTCCAGCCGATAGTGCTAAGGACAATGTCCCCGCCTGTGACGACTTGATCCTTCGGCACATCGGACGAAAGAACGGAGTACAGGGCCAATCCTGCCAGCACCAGAACGAAACTTATCGGGATCATGTACCAGCGTTTTATTTGCCTACCTCCCTATTTGATGTCGTACCATACGCAAAGTGAAGCCCCCGACGGGGGGAGTAATCGCCGCGGCGGAGGTCCGGATCCACGCCGTCAAGGACGCGGCGGTCGCCGAAGCTCTGGGTCAGTCCACGTCGGGTAAGGGCCAACGCTTCCGCAGTCATTCCGTCACCTCTGCCGATGAAGTACTCCTCATTATTAGGAGCGGGGTATAACTTTGGCGTAATCATCAAGGCCTGCGGCGTAATTTTTTCATAATCATTTGGAGTTGCCACAGAGGTCATGGAGGGCACAGGGGGGCGGGTGGGGCATGATATTATGGCAGCTGTTCAAGCTTATGGGATCTGAATGGACCCCTACGCTAGGCCGAGAGCCCCCATCTCAGACCAATTCAACGGCACGCAGCGCGGATTGGAGTGAACGCAATGGCCGGCAAGACATCCAGGAAGTCAACGAAGGTCGCAGAGAAGGCCGTGTCAAGGGGGACGCCGCGAAGCCGTTCCTCCTCTCAGGCGGCAACCCTCAGATCGCGAAGGCCGACGGCGACGCCCCCGTGCAGGCCTACATCGCGGCCATGCCGGGCTGGAAGAGCGACGTCGGGCGCCGCCTCGACGACCTCATCGTGCGTAGGGCCGTGAGGTGGAACTCGCCCTGGCATGGCATCGAGGGCGAGGGTTGGTTCGTCAGCTGCCACGTCTTCACCCATTACGTAAAGGTGACCTTCATCAATGGCGCGTCGCTGCGACCCGTCCCACACGGCTCAGGCAAGGACCCGGACTCGCGCTGGATCGACATCTACGAGGACGACCTCGACGAGACGCAGATGGCGACGTGGGTCCGGCAGGCGGCCGCCCTGCCCGGGTGGGACCTGACATGACATCCAGTGAACTTCGATTCGTCATCGTTCACAAGACTGGGTGAGGGGCTTCTTTGACCTTTTCATCGGGCAGGCTCCCGACGGTGACGTACTGGCATAGTCAATGGCACGTTTGATCCTGAAGCGGCTGGTCGATGACCGGAGCCTGCTGCTGGGCGTGTTCGCCGGCGTCGTCTTGACGACGACTATCGCGGCGGCCGGGCCGGCATACCTGAACTCCCTCGAGCAGCTCTCCTTCCGAACATCGGTGGGCAGTCTCGGGGGTCGGTACCTGGGCGCGGACCTCTTCGCCACGAACGTCGCGCTAGCGCAGCGCACGATCTCGGCGGCCGAGGGTGCCGTGGCGCAGGCGGCGGAGCGTCACCTGTCGCCTGCCTACGCGGGCCACACTACCTACGTGAGGAGCAGCCCGTACCTCGTGGGCATTCCCGGACGTGAGCTGCCCGACGAGAGGTCCAGGGAGATACTGCTGCGGGGCTACCTTCAGTCGCTGTCCGGGCTGGACGAGCACGCCGCACTGACGGAGGGCAGCATGATCGCGGGCGGCGTGGCGCAGTGGCCGCGGGGCCCGCTGGTGGAGGCGGTCATATCCCGCCAGACGGCCGAGAGGTTCGGAATCGGGGCGGGCGACGTGCTTTCCCTGGCGACGGTGGTGGAAGTCGATACCAGGATTTCGGCCCTGGTGACGGGGGTGATCGAGGAGGCCGACCCTGACGGGGAGTTCTGGACGGAGGCCGAGGTGTACCTGGACCCCGCGCCGCTGTTCGAGACGCCGCCCTACGGCGTGAGGGTAGACCCGAACGACCCTCCCATAGGCTTGTTCGTGCGCCTGGACGACCTCGTAGCGGTGGTGGACGGCACGAATCCCGGTACGCTGGTCGACCCCGTATGGTTCACCAAGCTGGAGAAGGACGAGGTGGCCTCGTGGTCCGTGAGCGAGGCGACTGGGCGGGTAGACGCCTTCACCGAGGAGGTGCGGCAGGTCATGCCGGAGGTGGTGGTGAGGGCGGGCGCGATCACGACGACCATTGGCACTGTGGAGCGGCGAAGCTTTTTCGCCGGCGTGCCCATCCTGCTGCTGCTGGCGGTCATGGGCGTGACGGTCCTTTTCTACATGGCGATGGTGGTGTCGTACTTGGTGAAGAGGCGGGAGCGCGACACGGCGCTGGCGCGCAGCCGCGGGGTCGGGACGGGGGCGCTGCTGCGCATCTATGCTATGGAGGGGCTCGTCATCACGGGGGCGGGCACGGTTGCGGGCCTGCTCCTGGCGTTCGCGGCGGTGGCCCTGAGCGGCAAGCTCCCGTACTTCAGCCGCATGACGGGCGGCGGGCTGATGCCCGTGCAGCTGGAGAGCGGCCCGTTCCTGTCCGCCGGGGCGGCGGCACTGGCGTGCCTGCTGGTGCTGGTCGTGCCCGGAACGCTCAGCGCCCGCGCGGGGCTGCTGTTCCAGAAGCTGTCCGTGTCACGTCCGCCGTCAGTGTCGTGGTTCCACCGCTACTACGTGGACGTTGCCGTGCTGGTCGTGGGAGGGCTGGTGTTCTGGGAGCTGCACAGCCGCGGCGGTGTGGTCTCCGGAGGCCTCTTCGGCGACGTCGGCGTGAACGAGCCGCTGCTGATGGCCCCGGTGCTGTTCCTGGCCGTAGTGGGACTGCTCTTCGTGCGGCTCTTTCCACTGCTGCTGAGGTACGTGAGCGGGGAATCGCAGGGCCTGGTCCACGTGCTGGCGGCCTCGTCCGCGTCGGCGGCTGCGGCCGGGATCGTGCTGCGCGAGGGGGCTGGCCTCGTGGAGCTAGAGAGGGCGCTGCCGCTGGCGGCGCTGGCCGCGTTTGCGCTGGCCTACCTGTACACGGCGCGGTCCAGTGGGAGGGCCGCATTCGCCGCCGGCATCGCGGGGCAGGCGGCGGCTCTCGCGGCCTTCTTCGCGCTGGAGACGCCGGACGCGCGTGGGTGGGAGTTCGTGGCCGACGTGGGGTTGATGGCGGTGATTCCGGCCACGGCGGCCTTCCCGCTGTTCAGGACGCTCGTGCGCCGGTCGCCGGTGTGGCTGGCGATGACCCTGTGGCACATGGGGCGCAACCCGCTCCAGTATACGTGGCTGGTGCTGCTGCTCGTGCTCGTGACCGGGTTGGGCATCCTGGCGACGACCGTTGGGGGGACTCTCGAGAAGAGCCGCACGGAACGCATCCTGTACGAGGTCGGGACGGACATCCGGGTGACGGGCAGCCCGCTTTTCATCCGAGGGGGGATGCGCAAGCTGGCGGCCGAGTACGAGGCCGCCCCCGCGATCGCGGCGGCGACCGTCTCCATGCGCACGTCTGGCAGCGCTGGGCCGCAGCCGGTGGAGGTGCTGGCCCTCGATGTCGACCGCTTCCCGCACATGGCATGGTTCCGCGGAGACTTCTCGGAACGGCCCATGGCCGATGTGCTGGGCCAGCTCGCACCCGGCAGTGTACAGGGGCGTGGGGCAGGCCTGTCGGGCATCGTCATCCCCGATGACGCCATCGAGGTCGGGGCGTGGGTGAAGCCGCTGGCCGAGACGACCTCGCTGGCGCTCTGGATGGTGCTGGCGGACGCGGAGGGCAGGGTCGAGACGGTGACGATGGGGCCGCTGGGCGACGTGAGTTGGCGCGTCCTGCGGGGGGAGGTGCCGCCAGACCTTGCCCGACCCGTGCGGCTGGTGTCGGTCCAGGTCTACGAGCCGGGGGCCGGACCGGGCCAGATCGGCTATCAATCGCCGACGGGCACGGCGGGCGCCGTGCTCATCGACAACATTCACACCGTGGGCGTGGGCTGGACCGTGGAAATGCTGGAGGACTTCGAGGGCGGGCTCGATTGGACTCCCATCGTCACGTCATTCCTGCCAACGGACGTCCTGCAGAGCGTCACGGGCGACGTGCGCGGGGGCGACCGCGCAGCGTTGTTCTCATTCGGCTCGTACCGGAACATGTCGGTGCGGGGGCTGGTGCACGGCGCTGCCGGCGGAGCGCTGCCGGTGGTCGTCAGCTCGTCCCTGGCGGCGTCCATGGGACTGGAGCCAGGC
This sequence comes from Dehalococcoidia bacterium, assembly GCA_965222445.1. Lineage (GTDB taxonomy): Bacteria > Chloroflexota > Dehalococcoidia > Lucifugimonadales > CAJWER01. The sequence goes on from CBDCTY010000002.1 coordinate 1,513,159, forward strand.
GACCGCTTCATTGCCGCGGTGTCTGGGAGGCTGATGCTGGCCCAGGTGACTGATACGGTGCGCTACTTCCCGACGCTGGGAGGGCGGAGCAGCAAGTTCATCATCGCGCACGTGGACACGCTGTACGAGTACTTGAACATGCTGAGCCCCGTGAAGAAGGCGGATCTGAACGAGGTCTTCGTGGCGGTCTCTCCCGGAGAGGGGTCCGCCGCGGAGGAGGCGATAACGGCCGGCAGGAATGCGTCGTTCCTGGAGATCGAGAATGGGATAGCCAAGTTGGATGCGCTGCTGCTGGACCCGTTTGAGGGAGCGGGCTGGCAGGCGGTGGTGCTCCTGGCGGTGGCCGTGGCCGTGCTCTCGATTGGCTTCGGATACGCGACGTATCTGCTCCTGTTCGCCAAGGAGAGCATGAACAGCCTGGCGTACCTGCAGAGCGTAGGGATGTCGAAGGGACACCTCGCCGGCCTGCTGGCGTTCGAGAACCTGATAATCGCGGCCGCGGGCATGGGACTGGGCACGTGGGCCGGATTCCAGGTGAGCGAGCTGATGGTGTCGCCGCTGGCCGTGACCGAGTCGGGCGCGAGCGTGGTCCCGCCGTTCATTCTCAGGACAGACTGGTGGATCATGGGGCCGACGTACGCCATGTTCACGGCGATTTTCGCCGGATCGGCGGCGCTGCTGATGCGCGGCATGACGCGGCTCAACCTGCAGGCCATAGCGCGGGCCGGGGAGTCGTAGGGAGCCGCTAGGTGCGGTTTCGCAGGGCGGCGGAGAAGACTACGGCGAGGGCCGCGAACAGGACGGCCGCGAGCATCACGTCGCTGAACCCTCGGGCGATGGCCTCGGGGACGGCCGACTCGGCAGCTCCGAGCTCCGCCAGGTGCGCCCGCTCGCGCACGGCGTACACGGCGCCCGCGATGGTCACGCCCACCGCGAAGGCGGTCTGACGCCCCAGGGCGACGGAGGCCGAGGCAGTGCCAAGCCTGTCGGGGGGCACGGAGCCCATAATCACGCTCGTCACTACGGGCTCGAAGAAGGCCGAGCCCGCGCTGGCGAGGAGCAGCCCGGCTATGAGTGCCCAGCCCGGCACGCCTGAGCCCATCGTGCTGATCCAGAAGAGCGCCGCCGTGCTCAGGGAGTTGCCTAGCAGCAGGAAGGGCACGGGGCCGTACCTGTCGGAGAGCCGTCCGGCCAGGGGCGCGAGGAAGGTCCGGGTTGCCGAGAACGCCGCTATGAATATCCCCATCTTCGTTGCCGAATAGCCCAGCGAGTCCAGCATGAAGAATGGGGCGACGAGAAGTATCCCGCCCTGGGAGAGGTAGTGGTGGAGGAGTATGAGCAGGCCGAAGGTGTACTGGCGGCTGGCGAACAGCTTCACCTCCAGGATGGGCCGCGGCGAGCGTCGCTCCGACCAGACCAGAGCAGGCAGGGAGAACGCAGCTACTACGGCTCCCACGATGACCGGCGACGAGGCGAAGCCCAGCTTGCCGCCCTGGTTCACTATCAGCAGCAGCGAACCCATTGCCCCGAACAGCGCGGCCGCTCCGATGGGGTCCACGTGGGGCCGCTCGCCATGGGTGCGGTCGTCCGGCAGGAGCCACCATGCCAGCAGTGCGCCCACAACCGCAATCGGGACCCTGGAGTAGAAGACGGCCCGCCAGTCCAGGAGGTCGATCAGGAACCCGCCGGCGAACGGGCCCGCCGTGAGGCCGAGCCCCACAACGGCGCCGGAGACGCCCAGCGCCTTGCCGCGCTCCCTTGCGGGGAAGTGCTCGGTTATCAGGGCGTTCACGTTCGCCAGCACCATGGCCGAGCCTACGCCCTGGAGGATGCGCCACAGGATGAGCTGCCAGATGGAGAGCGACGCTGCGGACATGAGCATGCCCAGGGCGAATATGCCCATGCCCAGGGCGAAGACGCGCCGCCTGCCCGCCACGTCTCCCAGCCAGCCCAGCGTCATCAGCAGCCCGACGGCCGTCACCCAGTAGACGACCGTGACCCAGAGCACGGTTGACGAGTCCGTATCGAAGGCCCTGGCGAGGGCCGGGAAGACGGTGACGACCATGCCGCCCTCGAGGGTGGAGGAGAGCGTGCCGATGGATATTACGGCCAGCAGCCACCACCGGTTCGCGGTCCCAGTAGCCCCCGCGTCGCCGCTCAAGTCGCCCGGGGCCCTCGAACCGTCCGGGACGGCAGGCCCCTCCGTTTGGTCAACCTTGCCTTGCAGCCGCCAGCATGAGATAACATGGGGTGAACTCGTATGATACTCGTCTGGAGGGGGATATGCCGATACTCGACAGGAAGGACATCGAGCTGGAGAAGCTCGGCCCAGGGGTCGAGCGGTTGGCGATAGTCGACGGTACCCAGGGCGCGGACTCGCTCAGCGTCGGGGACGTCAAGATCGAGCCGGGATCGAAGGCCCCGACCCACTTCCACCCGACCGAGGAGGCCATGGTGATCCTGGAGGGGGAGCTTGAGGCGGTGCTGGGCGACGACGTCATTACGGTGAAGGAGGGTCAGACGGTGCTGGCGCCGGCAGGCGTCAAGCACGGGTTCAGCAACCGGTCGGGAGCGCCCGCGCGGGTCATGGCGATCTTCCCGACGGCGAAAATCGAGCGGACGCTCGTCGACGACTAGCCTCCTCCACCGGGGGGCCCTCTCCCTCGACCGGAGAGGATTGAGAGCCTGCCCTGAGCCAAGAGAAAGGGCATTATACCATTTCGTTTTGAGTGCGCCGTAAAGCCGTCATTCCCGCGAAGGCGGGAACCCACTCCCTGGCCGCACATATACGGCGGCATCACGGTGACTTGGTATTAGATTCCTCCCTGCGGTCGGAATGACACTTTGAGAGCCCAGTTATGCAAAGGTCACCGACGGGAGAGGATTGAGAGCCTGCCCTGAGCTAGCCGAAGGGTGAGAGTGAAGGAGTCGGAACGAGTCCCCCACGTGCGGAATAGAGTGAGGAGGTCGTCATGGACATGGCTAAGCGGATCCTGGGAGTCTTTCTCGTGGCAACAGGGGTTGCGGCTGCATTGCTCCTGATGGCGACGCCTCTCATCCACGACGGTTCGGCCGACTACCCGCTCTGGAAGATACTGAACTGGTTCATGGCCGCCGGCGTGGTCGTGGTACTGGTCACCGCCTTCCTGCGCAAGCGAGCGCTAGGAGAAGGGGAAGCCGACACAGCGGAGCAGGTATGCGTCAGCCTGGCCTTCTACGGCTCCATCGTGCTCGCGATGCTGTTCTTCTGGGAGTGGTTCTGGACGCTGAACCCCGACAGCGAGACCGGCGAGGCCGTCACCTCGCACATGGTCTACTTCCCGATCATGGACGCGCTGTACGTCGTCCTGACGCTCGCGGTCGGACAGCGCCTGTGGAGCGAGGGCAACGGCTCTGAGTCCTAGCAACGGGCGGGTGTCGCGGATTTCGGCTGCGGCCCACTCTTCAAGAGATACAGCACTGTTCAACACCCGCAGCCAACGGACCGCGCCGGCGCGGGGGTCAGGCTGACCAACCAGGAGTGTATGGCGAACGACGTTCTTGAAATAAGCGGGCTGACGAAGGTCTACGGCGCCAATGCGGTCGTCGACGATGTGTCGTTCGAGGTGCGTCGGGGCGAGATGTTCGGGTTCCTGGGCCCGAACGGGTCGGGCAAGACGACGACCATCCGCATGTGTCTCGGGATCATCCGTGCCAATCGCGGGTCGATCAGGATCCTGGACTCGCGGCCCGGGCTCAGCGTTCTGAAGAGGGTGGGCTACCTGCCGGAGGAGCGCGGGCTGACCAAGAAGGTCAAGGTTGTCCATATCCTCCGCTTCCTGGGCAGGCTGAAGGGGATGTCCGCCGCCGCCGCCGAAAAGCGTGCGCTCGAGCTGCTGGAGCGCGTAGGTCTGTACGAGCATCGCAACAAGCCGGTCGAGGGCCTGTCCCGCGGTATGACGCAGCTCGTGCAGTTCGTCGGCGCGATCATCCACGACCCCGAGCTGATCATCCTGGACGAGCCGTTCTCCGGCCTCGACCCACTGAACGTGAACCTGATGAAGGAGATGCTGGCTGAGCGTCAGAGGGCCGGAGCCACAGTCATGTTCAGCACGCACATCCTCTCGGACGTGGAGGAGCTGTGCGAGCGTGTGGCGCTCATTTCCGACAGCAGGCTGCTGCTCTACGGGAACCTCGCGGAGATCAAGCGCAAACGGGGAGCGAGTTCGGTCCAGGTGCAGGCCAGCGGCGTCCCCGCCGACCTGGCCGGGGCCAGCAGCCGGGCCCTTCCCGGCGGGACCGTCGATTACGCCATAGACGGCGACAGGACGGCGGAGTCGATCCTCAGGTCGTACTTGGACGCGGGGATAGAGGTCGAACGCTTCGAGCTGTCCCTGCCAACGCTGAACGACATATTCGTGGAGGAGGTGTCGCGTGCCCGGGTTGCCGTATGAGCTGCGCGTGATCTTCGGAGAAGAGTTCCGGCGCCAGATTCTCAACAAGGGGTTCATGTTCTTCACCGTGCTGATCGTCGTACTGATGGTCGGCGCGATTCCCATAGCGCCCGTAGTCGTCAACCTGGTGAAGAGCGCTACGGAGGACGGTCCAGCCGAGGAGGGCGGCGGCGGTGGTCCGTCTTTGGGATACGGCTACGTGGACCCGGCGGGCATCCTGCCGGGCGATGGGCCGTGGGAAACGCCGCCCAAGCGGTACAGCGACAAGAGCGAGGGCGTCCTTGCGGTGCGGAATGGCGAGATAGACACGCTATTCGTGCTGCCGGCCGACTACATAGCATCCGGCAGGATCGAGGACTACTGGACCACCCGCGAGAGGGGGCCGGTGTGGGCCGACAACTCGGATGCGGAGAGAAGCTTCAGGGCCTTCCTGAAGGACGGGCTGACCGCAGGGTTGAGTCTGCCGGACAGGGTCGAGCGCGCCTTCGACACTGGATACATGGAAGAGTTCGACGTTCCTGGGGATGCGAGCGACCTTGTGGAGTCGGACAGCGGCTTTGCCCAGGGATTGGTGGAGCTTGGCGCCTCAACGATGTTTGCCGTGCTGCTCATATTTGCGGTCATGACAGGCGCCACTACGATAATGCGAAGCGTTTCCGAGGAGAAGGAGACGCGGATGATCGAGGTGCTGATCACCTCCGCGTCCCCGATGTCGATCCTCAGCGGCAAGCTGCTGGCGGTAGTCCTGGCCGGGCTGGCCCACATCGCGGTCTGGATCCTGGTCGGAGCGTTCGCGACACCGGTGGTCTTCGACCGGATAGGCGCAGGGGAGCTGACCATATCGGCCAGCTCTCTGGTCATCGTGGCGTTCTGCTTCGTGCTCGGCTATTCGCTGTTTTCCGCCTTCGCCATGTTCGTGGGAACCCTGGTTAGCTCCATCGCCGAAGGGCAGCGGCAAATGGGACTGCTAAGCGTTCTCGTGGGTCTGCCCGTGTGGATGACGGGCTTGATCATCAACGCGCCGGACTGGTTCGGTCTCAAGATACTCACATACGTGCCGTTCTTCGCTCCCACCTTGCTCATGGTGCGGCGCGGCGCGGGCAGCGACATGACGAACGTCGAGGTCGCAGCGGCACTTGCGGTGGTCGCCGTGACAGCGCTGGCGATGACCTGGCTTGCGGCCCGCGCCTTCAGCGCGGGCATCCTGCTGTCCGGCCAGAGCATGACCAACCCCCGCAACCTCTTCGCCGCCCTACGTCACCCGGAGTAGGGCAGGCGCCCGCGGTGGGCGAGCCGGACAAGTGACTCATACCAAGTCACCGTGATGCCGCCGTATATGTGCGGCCAGGGAGTGGGTTCCCGCCTTCGCGGGAATGACGGCTTTACGGCGCGCTCAAAATGAATTGGTATCAGATACCGAGGACGCGCTTGGCGTTCTCCAGGAGTATCTTGGGCCTCACCTCGTCCCTGATGGGCAGGTCCGCGAAGCCGTCGAGCCAGCGGTCCGGGGGCAGGTATGGGAAGTCTGAGCCGAACAGCACCTTGTCCCTGAGGCGCGTGTCCGCCTCGCGGACGAGGTCCTGCGGGATGAAGCGGGGCGCCCAGCCGGACAGGTCGATGTAGACGTTGGGCTTGTGCATGGCGACGGCGATCTGCTCGTCGATCCACGGCCACGCGGGGTGGGCCATGATGACGGTCAGGTCGGGGAAGTCGGCGGCGATGTCGTCGAAGCCCGGTATGGGGCGGGCGTACTTCAGCTTGAACCCCATGCCGCCGGGCTGGCCCGCGCCCGCAGCCGCGAACCCCGAGTGGAGCAGCAGGGGCACGCCCAGATCCTGGCATTTTTTGTATAGGGGATAGAAGCGGGTGTCGTTGGGGTAGAAGGCCTGGTGGATGGGGTGCAGCTTCAGCCCCCTCAGACCCAGCTCTGTGACCGAGCGCTCCAGCTCGTCGACCGCGGCCGTGCCCTTCCAGGGGTCGACGGTCGCGAACCCGATGAACTGCTCGGGGTAGGCGCGGACGATCTCGGCCACGTAGTCGTTGGTGTCCGGCGGCTCGCCGGTGGAGGACTCGCCGTCGACGGAGAAGATAACGCCGAAGATGTCCCACTCCCGGTACCGTGCGGCCATATCCGCGGCGTCCTCCGGCGCCGACCTGACCCTGAAGAACTTACGCAGGCCGTCCTCGATGCCCATGGGCGGGAGGCCCGCCTGCCGCGGCACGTGTACATGCATGTCAATAGCGCGCATTGTTGCTCCTTCGGTCTTATACCAATTCATTTTGAGCGCACCGTAAAGCCGTCATTCCCGCGAAGGCGGGAACCCACTCCCTGGCCGCACATATATGGCGGCATCACGCCAAATTGGTATTACAGGCAGCCGCCTTGCAAAGTCCGCTACTGGGCGCCGAACTTGATCCGCGGGTCGACGACGGCAAGCAGTATGTCGGATATCAGGGTACCCACAACCGTGAGGATGCCCAGCAGGAGGACGATGAAGCCCGCGAGCTGTGTGTCCTCGATGAGGATGGCGTTGAGCAGGATCGGCCCCAGGGTTGGGAGGCTCAGCACCACGGAGACGATGACGCTGCCGCCCACGAGGGAGGGCAGCAGGTAGCCCACGGTGCTGACGAGGGGGTTGATGGCGACCCTGACCGGGTACTTCATGATGAGCTTGGCCGGGTTGACTCCCTTGGCCCTGGCAGTGACGACGTAGGGCCTGGCGAGCTCGTCGAGCAGGTTGTTGCGCATGACCCTGATCAGCCCGGCGGTGCCGGACGTGCCCAGGACCACGGCGGGAATCCAGAGGTGGTTCAACAGGTCGATAACCTTGTCGAAGCTCCACGGCGCGTTCTGGTAGTCGGCGGAGAAGAGCCCGCCGACGCTCTGGTCGAAGTAGGCGAACGCGAGGTACATGAGGACCAGCCCAAGCAGGAAGTCGGGAACGGCGATGCCGGTAAATCCAAGCAGGGTGAACACATAGTCGCCGACGGAGTGCTGCCTCACGGCGGAGTATATGCCGACCGGTATGGCAAAGGTCCACGTGACGATGATGGTGAATCCGGTGAGCACTATGGTGAGCCAGAGGCGGTCGCCGATGATCTGCTTCACAGGCTTCTGCGAGTTGATCTGGTCGGACCAGACGGCAATCGACCGGCCCAGGTCGCCGTGGGCCAAATTCCAGACCCACATCCAGTAGCGGTAGTACATCGGCTTGTCGAGACCCAGGTACTGCCGCAGCTCCTCCGCGATGCGCTGATCGCCGCTCACGCTGCTAGTCTGCATGAGTCTGTCGAGGAAGCGGTCCGCGGCGTCCCCCTCGGGCAGCTGGATGATCACGAACGACAGAATCGAGATGACCCAGATGGTGAAGAAGGCCAGCACCATACGTCGGGACATGTAGGCGAGCAATGTCTCACCTCCCCGGCGGCGAGCGCCGTGTTCTCACCGTCACTCTAATACAGCGGCCGCAGGCGGTCAACGGAAGATGTTCACCACAGAGATCACAGAGGGCACGGAGGTAAGGGATATTGGGGATGCTACTATACGGGAGAGGTAAGGAACCAAATGGTTGCTTACATCGGTCGGCGGCAACTAACCACCTGGGTGGAGGAGGTGAACAGCGTGGACCCTCGGACGTCTTGTTCGGAAGAACATGTGCAATATGCAAGTGAGATGCACAAAGATGGGAATCTCTGCGATGAATGGCTACGGAATCTCGAGAGAGGGCAGTTCACACCCTCTCTGTGTAATAGGATTCGACAAACAGTCTGGCGCGATCATTATAGGCACCTTGGTCGACTTGATATGGGTCAATTGATCCGGTTGGATGTATCGCTGTCCAGAACCCTCCCTCCCAGAGGGACGTGGTTCCTTAGCAAGGTGGGAGCGTCATTGGGGCTATTTAAGGGAGAGGCCCAATTTCAGCGCGAGAACCGAGAAACAGGTGACAAGAATTGATAGGATTCCGGTCGGTGCCGAGATTTCGTCACATAGAGTCGATCCTAGCAGGGAGGGGGCCGTAGCATGAGCAGACTTTCGGAGATTCTGAGCTCGGGCGAGTTCGCGGTTACGTGCGAGCTGAACCCCCCTAAGGGGACAGGGCTCGACCCCCTGTTCAAAAAGGCCGAGGCGCTGCGGGGCGCGGTGACCGCCTTCAACCTGACGGACTCGGCGGGGTCGAATATGTCCATGGCGCCCATCGGGGCGGCGCGGCTGCTGGCCGAACGGGGCATCGAGACGATCCTCCAGGTGACCTGCCGCGACCGGAACCGCATCGCGCTGCAGTCTGAGCTGCTGGCTGCTTCGGCGCTGGGCCTGACCAACGTGCTGTGCATGAGCGGCGACCCGCCGGGGGGCGGAGACCATGCGGACGCCAAGGCCGTGTTCGACATCGACGCGGTGGGCCTGCTGCGGGCCGTACAGGCGATGCGGGACGGCAAGGACATGGGCGGGAACGACCTGGACGGCCCCACGGATATCTTCGCGGGCGCGGTGGCCAACCCGGGGGCTCCCGACGTGGACAAGGAAGTCGGGCGGATGAAGGACAAGATCGACGCTGGCGCATCTTTCTTCCAGACCCAGGGGATCTACGAACCGGAATCTTTCGCGCGGTTCATGGAGGCCGCCGGGGGCCTGGGCGCGCCCGTGCTGGCCGGGATCATCGTGCTCAAGTCCGCCAACATGGCGCGCTACCTGAACGCGAACCTGCCGGGCGTGTTCGTGCCGCCGGGCATTGTGTCGGAGCTGGAGTCCGCGTCCGACCGCAGGGCCGCCAGCGTCGAGATCGCCGCGCGGGTGATCCGCGAGGTACGCAGCCTGTGCGCCGGCGTTCACGTGATGGCGCTCGGCTGGGAGGCGCGGATCCCGCGGATAATCGAGTCGGCAGGGCTGACTGCGTGACCGTCCTGGTCAATGGCGTCGACATCATCGAGATCCACCGGGTGAGGGACGTGGCCGACCGCTACGGCGACCGCTTCCTGAGGCGGATCTACACGGACGGCGAGCTGGAGTACTGCCGGGGGCGCGCGCCCCAGCTTGCGAGCCGTTTCGCGGCCAAGGAGGCGGTGATGAAGGCCCTGGGAACGGGTACGAGAGGCGTCCGGTGGCGGGACATAGAGGTCGTCCGCCGTCCGGGCGGCGCGCCGACCGTCAGGCTGCATGGCTCCGCACTCAGGCGGGCCGAGCGCATCGGCCTCGATCACCTGGCGCTGTCCCTGTCCCACTCGAGGGAGTACGCAGTTGCGTCGGTCGTGGGTGAGAGCGTCCACGGGAACCTTCTGCCGCTCCAACCCGCGTCCTGACGGGCCGTCGAATTTCGCTGTCTCCGTCTGCGCTTCCTCCGAAAAGGCATAATGAAGTGGCAGTTTGCTTTGACAGGACAGGGTATCAATGGTAAACTGGTGGAAACGAATGGGCACGGTCGTAGAATTGAATTGCAGTGAACGGGGCGCGCTCGAAACGAGGCGTCCCTTTTTCGTGCCCATCATCCCCAAGGTCCACGAGCAACATGCCCACAGTCCTCACGTCGGTTACCCGCAAACTCTCGAAGCTACTCGGTAGCGAGACTCCCACAGAGAGCCCGGCCCAGGCGCCGCGCGATCCGTCGGAATCCAAGCCCCCAACCAACCGTCCCGTCCAGGAGTCACGGCCCGCCCGGACAGGCGCAGCGGCCCAGGCGCCGCGCCATACGTCGGATTCTAGGCCTTCCAGGAACGGTCACGCCCGGACGACGACGGACTCACCCATCAAGGAAGGCGGCGCGTCCCGCACGCCACGGAGGAGGCCCTCTAGGCGCCCGCGCAGTCCCGTCGGCGAGGCCCAGGAGCGGCCCGCTTCCAGGCCTGCAGGCCAGCGTGGAAGGCGGCCCAAGCGCAGCGACACCGCAGCGCCGCAATACCGCCGGGACGCCGCGGCTCCCAGCGAGGGTGCGGCCCCCGCCGAGGCCTGGACGGGCACAGGGCTGTTCGGAGAACTCCCTGTCTTGCCGGAGGTGGACCACGCGCTGGTGGACATGGGCTACAGTACACCCACTCCGATCCAGAACATGGTGGTCCCCCTGATACGCGAGGGGCGGGACGTCGTGGGCCAGGCCCAGACAGGCACGGGCAAGACGGCGGCTTTCGGAATCCCCATCGTAGAGGCCTTGGATCCGGCCCAGAGCACAACCCAAGCGCTGGTGCTTGCGCCGACCCGTGAGCTCGCGCTCCAGGTCTGCAGCGAAATTTCTGCGATCGGGCACCACCGCGGCATCAGCGCCGCCGCGATATACGGCGGTCAGCCCATGCAGCCACAGATCGACGCCATCCAACGCGGCGCACACGTTGTGGTGGCGACACCCGGCAGGCTGATGGACCACATGCAGCGCCGGACGCTCTCGCTCGGCAGCATCCGGATAGCGGTGCTCGACGAGGCGGACCAGATGCTCGACATCGGGTTTATAGACGACATCGAGCACATCCTGCGCCAGACACCGCGCAATCGCCAGACTCTGCTCTTCTCAGCAACGATACCCTACCCGATCCGTAGACTCACCCGCCGCTACCTGCACGACCCGGAATGGATCAGAGTCGGCGGAGAAGCCGAGCCGGTCGAAGAGGTGGAGCAGGTCTACTACGAGGTCGCGGTACAGGACCGCCGGGTGGCCCTGAAGGAAGTGCTCGACGCGCCGGGCGATGTGAAACAGGCGCTCATATTCCGCCGGACGAGGGCGGGCGTCGACCGGCTGGTGAGGGGCCTGCGCCGCGACCAGTACGATGCGGAGGGAATACACAGCGACATGACACAGGCCCAGCGGGAGCGGGTCATGTCGAAGTTCAGGGCGCGGAGCCTGCGCCTGATGGTCGCTACCAACGTGGCCTCCAGGGGGCTGGACATCCCGGCCGTCTCCCACGTCATCAACTACGACATGCCGGACAACCTGGAGGAGTACGTCCACCGGATCGGGCGGACGGCTCGTGCGGGGAAGCAGGGCACCGCGGTCACGTTCGTCTCGGATATGCAGGACTTCGAGCTGCTCGACGCCCTGCAGGAGCACCTCGGGCACGGGATGAAGCAGGCGAACCTCGCCCTGCTCTACAACCAGGCTGCCGGGCCTCGTTAGCCGGGGCTAGACGCCTTCGCCCGCAGCCGCCCTACGCCGCTCCGAGGCGCTCCTTCGAGAGCGACCCGATGGCCATCCCAGCTTGCCGGTGACACCGGACACTACCATCCCTGCGCCCAGTCCTATGAGCAAGACCGGCGCCCAGGGCAAGTCCAGCAGCTTGGCGGCGCCCAGGGCGACCAGCACGGCTCCGACTATGATCATCGTCGTCCTCCTTCGACCACCGCTATCTTATACCACTCTTCCGGTCGGGAGCCGCGGGTTTCGGTCGGCGTACGGCTGCGAAACGGCGGTCCGGTGGCACCAAAGCCAATTGAACCCGGCGAAGTCCGGCGGGTATGATGCGCAGTGTTTCGTAACCGAATCGCATTCCAATCGCCCGGCAGCCGTCCGCAAGGTAGGTCCCTGAGCCTGCCGTACAGGAGGATGCTCCCGGATCCTCTCAGCTATGTCCGAAGACGGGGCGGTCGTTCACGATGAGCTTCCTCGGCAGGACGGTTGCCGTCATGAGACGAATAGGCGCCTCGGCTCAGAGCGTGGTGTCGGCTGCCCCGCCCTACCGACGTATAGAGGGGTCCCTGGTGGCCAAGGAGGCGATGGCCAACGGCCGCTTCTGCATCCTGGTGGCCGCGGAGATCGTGGAGGTGGACTGGCTGACCTACGAGACGCTCATCGAGGGCGAAGCACTGCGAATCCGGGCGACGCGCGACAACAGGGCCCTGAGCATAGACAGGCTCCTGCCCTGAGGCCCACTCGTCCAAGACGTTCTCTCGAAGGCCTCTGCGAGTTCCGGCCAGGCAAGAGCAAAACACGTTCGCCCTGAACCTGCCCTGAGCTTGCCAAAGGGGCAGTTCTACGCCAATACAGGCAGTATTGGGACGTCCCTAAGTCAGGACCGCTCGTCCGCCCAGTAGGCAGCGGCGCCCTTCAGCCCGGCGTCATCGCCCCCGGTGCCACGCACTACCGAGGCCCTGGACGCGGGGCATGATGCTGGACACGCCCCGAGCGCCTGCCGTATGGGGTCGAGCAGCAGGCTTCCCGCCTGCGACATGCCGCCTCCGACAACGACGACCTGCGGCGAGAAGAGGTGCGCCAGGTTGAATACGCCGACGGCCAGGGCGTCCGCCGCCGCCCTGAACATGGCCGCCGCCGCGGCGTCGCCTCGCTGCGCGCGGGCCGACACTGCCGCCGCATCTTCGCCCGCCCGCCGGCCGAGGGCGGTGCCCGAGCCCAGGTCTTCCACCGTTTCCATGGTGTGCCGGTCGATGATGGTATGGCCGAGCTCCGCGAGGGACAGCCGTCCCCGGACGAGGCGCCCGCCTAGGACGATCCCCGCCCCCACCCCCGTGCTCACGGTCACGTAGGCGACGTCGTCGAAGCCACGACCTGCGCCGAATCGGTGCTCGCCCAGGGCCGCGAGGTCGGCGTCGTTGGCGAGGAGCACGTCGAGGCCCAGCTCGACCGAGAGGCTGGCAGCGCTTACATCGCCCTCCCACGCGGGCAGGTTGACCAGCATCGTCGGTGCGCCGGCCGCGTAGTCGATCGGGCCGGGCACCCCGACCACCACGCCCTCGACGTCGCCCGCCTCGGCGAGGCCTTCTCGCAGCAGGGCCGCTAGCGCCCCGGGATTGTCGCGGGGCGTGGGCGTCGCCCGCCGGTGTGCGACCGCTCCGTCCGACTCCACGACCGCGGTCCTGAGCTGGGTGCCGCCCAGGTCGCAGGCCAGAATCCGGGGCCGATATAATGCCGCCATCAGGCCAGCTCCAACCTCGAGTCGTCGATGCGGCGGCAGTATACCAAGAACCGCACGGCAAGGTGGCATATACTACGTCCGAGGCGAGTACGATGAGAAGCGTATTTCTGGTCATGATGGCGCTGTCGGCACTGGCTACGGCCGCCTGCGCCTCCGGTTCCACGGACGAGGACGCCGATGCCAGTACCCCGGCGGCCGCGAGTGCCCCAGCGGCCGTAAGCGCCCCAGCTACGGCAGCTCCACAACCGGCGGCACCTGCGACGGAGCCGGCCGGGTGCGCGCCTGGGGCCAGCATGGATGAGCAGAAGGCGACGCTGGCCGCAGCGGCGAATGCTCAGTTCCAGGGCAATACGACCGAGAACCTTCACAGACTGCCATACGGGGCGGACGTGAGGGACCACCGGCAGGGAGGGCTATGGGTCGTCGTCGAGTTCAGGGGCGACGAGCTGAAGACGATCGCCGATAGGAAGGCCGCACTGGACCGTCAGATGGCGGACGCCTACGCGGCCATCTTCGCGGCCGGCTGCGAAGACCTCAAGTGGGTCGACCTAGCGGGCCTCCAGAAGGCTATCGCGAAGGTTGGGATGATGGGGGCGACCCTGCCATGCCGCGGGTCCCCGTGTTCAAGACACGGATGACGGCTGAGGAGGCGAAGGAGGTCGACTGGGCCAACAGGCACTCGCTCGACTTCACCGACATATGGAAGACGATGCTGCTGAACCCGCGCTGGCGACAGGCGCTCGACGAGACCGGGGGAAATTGAGCGGATGGACGCACGCGACACGTCGACGGCAATAGTTGGGGCCAGGGCGCCGGGATTCACGCTTCCGACCGTCGACGGCCCGCCGCTGAGCCTGTCCGACCTGCTGGGACGCAAGGTCGTGATGTTCATATGGGCGTCCTGGTGAGGGTGCCGCGACCAGCTGCCGGTCTGGCAGCAGATCTACGAGACACACCGCGGCGACGGGCTGGAGGTGCTGGCGGTTGCCATGGACGGCCAGGGCGCTGAACGCGCAAGGCCCTACCTGGAGGCGGCTGGTGCGACCTACCCGGCGGTGATCGACGCGGACGGGACCACGGGCCGCCTGTATGGCTTCAAGGCCGTCTCCAGCGGCTTCCTGATCGACGAGCGCGGCGCCCTCGTGTTCAGCAAGATCAACGGGTTCAGCATCCACAGGCCGGAGATAGCGGACCTGATACGCCGCTGGGTAGCCACGTCCGAGGTCCCGCCCTTCAAGGAGACGGACAGCCAATATCTGCAGGCCCCGCGGGGCCCAACCGCCCGGCGGGCAATCGACATCTACCGCCAGGGCGCGGCCAGGTACCGGCAGGGCGACAAGCCCGGGGCGGCGGCCCTTATGCGCGAGGCGATGCGCCTCGACCCCGACAGCATCATCGTCCACCGGCACGCATGGGCCATCGAGAGCCCCGAACGCTTCTACGACGGCGACATAGACCAGGCGTGGAAGCAGGAGCAGCTCCGTCAGGGGCGCTAGGCGAGGGGAGTCGCCCTAGTCCTCGCCAGGGAGACGCGCGAGGTCTTCCAGCGCAGCGACCAGCTCCTTGGCGTCGTCGATGCCCTCCCTCACTGATTCCTCATCCATGAACTCCTGGTAGAAGTTGGCGTGAAGTGACTCGACGGAACGGAAGAGCCTCCGCCTGTGGCCAGCGGTGGCCGGGTCACGTGCGATCAGCCTCCTGACATTCCCGGCCAAATGGCGGTGCGTCCCGAGATTCCAGCCATGATCACGAGCGATGGAGTTCACGCAGTGGGCGACCGCGCCCCACGCCTTCTCGGAGGCCTGGAGAAGGTCACCTCTGCGATACTCGTCCTCCGCGTGTTCCAGGAACAGCGCGCTTATGTCCCGATGGCGTTCGGTCGTGGCCATCACTCCGCTCCGTAAGCCTTGGGCTCGGTGTACTCTATAAGCGAGAACTGGCCCGTCACTGCCAAGAACCGAATGGTGGTCTCGACACCATAGACGTCCATCAGGTGCAGGGGCTCTCCTATCTCAAACCTTGCTGGGTTTGCCGGCCGCCCATTGATGGCGATATTGTCGGCATAGACATAGGTACGTCCGTCATTCTTCGGATTGAGCCGTCCCTCGATACCAGGGATGTGCCCGGTGCGCCGAGTGAACAAGGCTGCCTTACATCGCTCTGTGGACGGTTCCAACACCAAGCTGACGGTTGTTGAGTCCCCCGGTACTAAGGTAGTGCAAAGGGGCCGATAGCCCTCGGCTGCTGCAAGGACCTTCAACTCCTGGTCGGTGCGATACAGATCCAGCCAGCATTCGCCCTCAGCGTTGGTCTGGCCTGTTCGGTATGTCCCGTTGGGATAGGCCACCAGCATCGTGGCGTCAGGCACGGCCTCTCCCCGCGGAGACTCCAGCCGGAACGCTACGTCTGTCATGTCGAATTCTCCCCCATTAGTGCGGCCAAGCCTAGCTACAACGAAGTCCGCCGCTTGAGGCGGTCAAGCGTTTGACTGTCCGTCGCTGCCACTATGGGCAGTCGGATCATACGCTCCAATATACTTCATTCCGGCAGCTGCGGATACGGCGCGGCGCAGACGGACGGCTGCCGCTATAATGGGCGGCCTAGAGAACGACGTTGTTGGAGATGGGGCATGCACAACCTGAAGCAGAGGATACGGAGCGGGGACGACGTCCTTGGCCTCGCCGTACCCGTGACCATCGGGCGCGACGACCTCGCCGCGCTCATGCCGAGCGGCCCCTACGACTTCGTGTCGGTCGACAGCCAGCACGCCGCCTATGACGAGGAGCGGCTGACGGCGTTCTGCGCTATGGCGGCGGAGATGGACATACCCGTCCAGTTCCGCATCAAGCACACGCAGCACACCTACCTGGTGGGCAACTACCTGGACCTGGGCCCGACGGGTGTCGAGATCCCGCAGGTGGAGACGGAGCAGACGGTCGATGAGGCGGTCGCCAACTTCTACTACCCGCACACGGGCATCCGCAGCTGGGGCGGCCAGACCCGCGTGGGGCTCGCGGAGCGGCCGGACATGCGGGAGTACGCCGACTGGTGGGAGCAGACGGGCATCCTGTGGATGCAGATCGAGTCGGTCGAGGCGGTGACCAAGGCGCGGATGCTGGCGAAGACGGGGGTGGACTGCCTGTCCTTCGGACCGGCCGACCTCACGTTCAGCCTGGAGGCGCATCCCGACCATCCATTCAAGACCGTGGACGACTGCGTGAGCCACGTGGTGCAGCAGCTGCGCGACTCGGAGGTCGCGGTCTGCTTCAGGAACTACGATCCGGCGACGCGGCAGAAGTACCGGGACATGGGCGTGACGGTCCTCCTGGAACGACCATAGGAACAGCACGGAGGCAGGAGATGGCGCTACTTGGCGGCGGAGAGTTCACCTACGAGATTACGGGCGAGGAGTGGGGCGACCTGCCCGATGGCTGGGAGTACAACGACGCGACGGCTGTTGCCGTCGACTCCAAGGACAACGTCTACGTCTTCAACCGCAGCGCCCACCCCGTCATCGTCTATGACAGGGACGGCAGGTTCCTGCGGACCTGGGGCGAGGACATCTTCACCCTGGCCCACGGGATAGCTGTCGGCCCGGACGACTCGATATACTGCGTGGACGTGGGCAACCACACGGTCCGCAAGCTCACGCCGGAGGGCAAGCTGCTGATGACGATCGGCCGCTCCGGCGAGCCCGCCGATGCGATGAGCGGGCAGCCGTTCCACAGGCCCACCCACGTTGCGGTCGATCCCCGCAACGGCGAGCTGCTGGTGTCGGACGGGTACGGCAACGCCCGTGTCCACCGGTACTCCCCGGACGGGAGGCTGATCGAGTCGTGGGGCGAGTCGGGCACGTTCCCGGCGCACTTCAATATCGTCCACAACATCTCGATAGACGGCGACGGGTGGGTGTACGTGGCGGACCGGGACAACCGGCGCATCCAGGTGTTCGACACGTCGGGCGAGTACCAGACCCAGTGGGTGAACCTGTCGCGCGCGGCCTGCGTCTACGCGGACAGCAGGGGGAACCGCACGCTGGTCTACGTCGGCGAGTACTTCGCCGGCCTGAGCTCGAACGCGGAGGGACAGAACCTCGGGCCGCGGGTGACCATATTCGACCAGGGCGGCGAGGTCGTTGGCAGGCTGGGCACCGAGTCCTACGGCGACCAGCCCGGCCGCTTCTACGCCCCCCACGGGATCGCGGTCGACTCGCGGGGCGACATATACGTCGCCGAGGTGTCGCTGGCGGAGTTCGCGGCGATAGTGCCCGGCAAGAAGCTGCGGTCGTTGCAGAAGCTGGTCAAGCAAGGGTAGGTAAGACTGTCTAGTCACTCCTAGTTCGGCCTTCACCAGCCCGTGCTACGCACGGGGAGCCGAATGTACCTATTCTTGAGGAAAGACCCGCTGGCCAGACTCCGCCAGTTTAGTCATCTTGGCGTGAAGGCGCGTACGAGCGGCCACGTGATCGACTATGCTGGACTCCACATCAATGGACCTGAATTCACCATGTTCGTCAGGACCTAGTACGACATACACCCAGTCGTTATCAATCTGGTCCCTTATGATGATTCCGAGTACCTCTCCTCCCATAGTCTTATACCATTCGCGCTCGTCCGCGATCATAGGTGTGATAGCCATTCGATCAATCTGTGACAATTCATCAAACTCGGAGCGTGTCAACGGAATGATCTTTGTCATGTAGTGCAACTCTCCGCTCAGTTATGACGACTGAGCACCGAACTCGTCATGGACTCTTCCCGACGAGCCTTTACTATATCAGAAAGTAATGCTAACGGTGTCATCGCGAACCCGCATCTCCGTTCATAGAGATTGCCGGGCTCACTCGCGGATCTGGGAACAATAATGCCGGCTGATACACACACGAAATCGTGGCTACCCGCCCGGTTGGAGTGCCAAAGTACCCTGCTCCAGAATGGCTACGAACTCGTCCTCGTCTATGACAGGTATGCCCAGCTTCTCGGCGTCGGCTAGCTTGGAGCCCGCGTCTTCGCCTGCGACGAGGTAGCTGGTGCGCTTGCTGACGCTGCCGCTTACCGCGCCGCCCGCGTCCTTGATCCTGCCCTCGGCCTGTGAGCGGCTGAAGCTCGCCAGGCGTCCCGTGACCACGAAGCGCAGGCCCGCGAGGGACTGCTGCCCGGGATCGGGCCTGTCCTCGTCGGCCATCTTTACGCCCGAGTCGCGGAGCTTCCGGACCACGGCCCTGTTCGACTCGTTGGCGAAGTAGGCGGACACGCTGGCGGCTATCTTGGGGCCGATAGAGGGCACCTGCGACAGGTCCTCCTCGGTTGCGGACATGAGGGCGTCGATGGTGCGGAAGTGGCGTGACAGCGCCTCCGCGACCTCGAAGCCCACGTGGTCGATGCCGAGGGCGGTGAGGACGCGCGCCAGGGGGCGGTCCTTGCTCGACTCGATGGCGGCGAGCAGGTTCGACACGCTCTTCTCGCCCATGCGATCTATCGCGACCAGCTCTTCCTGCCTGTCCTTCAGCGCGTACAGGTCCGCGGCGTCGCGGATGAGCCCGCGATCCAGCAGGATCACGACCTGCCGGACTCCCAGCCCCTCGATGTCCATCGCGCCCCTGCTGACGAAGTGCTCCAGCAGGCGCACCAGCTGCGCGGGGCAGGCGGCGTTGACGCAGTAGGTAATCGCCTCGCCCTCCGGGCGCACGAGCCCTTCGCCGCAGCTCGGGCACTCGGACGGCATCACGAAGGGCTGCTCGCCGCCCGTGCGCCTGTCCTCGACGACGCTGACGATCTGCGGGATCACCTCGCCCGCGCGCTCGACGATCACCCAGTCGCCGACATGCAGGTCCTTCTCCTTCACGTAGTCCTCGTTGTGGAGGGTGGCCTGGCTGACGGTCGCGCCGCCTACGTCGACCGGCTCCAGTACGGCATAGGGGTTGATGCTGCCCGTGCGGCCCACGTTGACCCGTATCTCATTCAACCGCGTCAGCGCCCGCGTGGCGGGGAACTTGTACGCGACAGCCCATCTCGGCTCGCGGCCAACCACGCCCATGTGACGCTGGAGGTCGAACGCGTCGACCTTGACGACGACGCCGTCGCATCCGTAGTCCAGGGTCTCGAACTCGTCTCGCCATCCACGGTAGAAGTCGAGGGCGCCGTCGGGGCTCTCGACAAGCCGGTTGTGCGGGTTGGTCTTGAAGCCGAGCTGGGCCAGGTACTCCAGCGTCTTCCAGTGGGTATCCGGCATCGGAGCGTCCGCGTAGCCGAGGCTGTATATGAATATGTCGAGCCCGCGGGCGGCGGTGATCCGCGGGTCGAGTTGCCTCACGGAGCCGGCGGCCGTGTTGCGGGGGTTGGCGTAGGTGGGCAGGGCTGTCTCGGCGCGCTCCTTGTTGAGCCGGTCGAAGCGCGACTTCGGGAACAGCACCTCGCCCCTCACCTCGAGCCTGCCAGGGACGTCGTCCAGCAGGCGCAGGGGGATGCTCCGCACCGTGCGCAGGTTGGAGGTCACGTCCTCACCCACGGCGCCGTTTCCGCGGGTCGCGCCGCGCACCAGCACCCCGTCCTCGTAGGTGAGAGCGACCGCGAGCCCGTCGAACTTGAGCTCGCACACCATGTCGAACGCCTCGCCGTCGACGAGGGCCTGGGCTCTCCGGTACCACGCCATGAGCTGCTCTTCGTCGAAGGCGTTGCCCAGGCTGAGCATCGGACTGGGGTGCACGGCCTCTTCGAAGCCCGCGACGGGCTCCGCGCCCACACGCTGGGTGGGCGAGTCCGGGGTTACGAGCTCGGGGTGCCGCTCCTCGATGGCGCGCAGCTCCCGGAACAGCGCGTCGAACTCGGCGTCGCCTATCTCGGGCGCGTCGAGGGCGTGGTAGCGGTAGTTGTGATGGTTGACCTGGACCCTGAGCTCCTGGAGCCTAGTGCGAATGTCCGGGTCGACCATGGACTCTGTTACCGGGCCTGAGTGCGGACCGGAGCCGTCTACTTCCGGCGCCTTCTGAACGCCAGCCCGGCCAGCCCGACGAGCAGCCCCATCGCCGCCAGGTCGGTCCGCACCGGTGCGCCCGGCGCCGGAGCCAGGCATCCGCCCGACGTACCAGTCTCCCTGGGCTGCTCGGCGACCGGCGTGTCCTCCTCGACAGGCGCGGGCTTCGCAACCTGAGTCGGCTCCGGCGCAGGTGTGGGCATGGGTGTAGGAGTGGGGGTCGGCGGGTCGGCCTGTGCCCCAACCACCTCGGCCTGGGCCTGGGGAGTCAGGCTATAGATGGGCAGAGCTGCCCTTGGCGCTGCGGTGGGGCGCGCCCGCGCGACGCGGCCGCGATCCAGCTCCTCCGCGCCTATGGCCCTCCTCCATGCGGAGTCGAGGTCAGCCCTGCCCAGTCCGTAGACCGTCATCAGCGCATCGTCGACATCCGTGCCCTCCTTGAGCTCCGCCATGAACTGCTTCATCTTCTCCGGGCCGAATACCTCGATCATCATTCTCACTATGCTGCGGGACTGACCGTAGAAGATGATCATGTCCTCGGAGTTGCCGGGCATGGCTGGCATGTAGACGTGAGGCAGGAGCCTGTCGGTCTCCACCGCGAACTCCAGGGCGATGTCGTAGGAGTAGCCGGGGTCCACGTTGGCGTACTCCGACAGACCCTCGTCCAACCAGGCGGGGACTCTGCGGAAGATGCTGTCGCCCGCCCTGTGGGTGATTATGTGCATGACCTCGTGGGAGGCCGTGCCCAGAGCGAGCCTGCCGCCCCCGAGCACGAGGAGCGTGCCCAGGTCCGTGAAGGCCTGCCCCTCGGTGATGAGCTCCCTGCCTATGGATGCGCTCCTATTAGGCAGGGCCTCCAGCATCTCCTTCGTGTTGTTGTACATGGTGACCCGGATGGGCTCCTCCAGGGCCGCGTCGCCCATGACCGGCCTCATCTTTTCAAGGGTCTCGTTGATCACGCTGAGAATATTGTCTGCCCGCGACTTCACCGGCCCCTTGAAGGCCACGGTCACGGTGCCGGCGGACACCTCCTCCCACATCGAGTTGCCCTCGTCATCCACGAACCGGGCGTCGTAGAAGATGAAGGGTTGCGGCTCGGTCTTGAGTTGGTTGCCGGCCGAGTCCTCGATCTCGAAGTTGTAAGTGATGATCGTGCCGGGAGGGATGTACTTCTGTGAGCTCGTGTTCCAGAACAGCTCGAACGCCTGACTGCTATCCTGGGTAACGGCCTCCTCATCCTCTTCGAGATAGTTGTATTCCTCGCGAACCTGCTGGCCTTTCCGGAGGCGGAGGGCAACCCTGGTGATGTCGTGCTTCTCCGAGGACGCCCGGGCCTGGATCCTGAACCCCTCCGGGAACTCGCTGGAGATGCTGTGCCACTCGAGCACGGGCAGGTCGCCCTCGGCCGAGACTGCCCCTATCGGCAGCAGCGCGGCGGCGGCGATGAGCACGCCCAACAGATAGCGGAGTCGGATGCTGGATGTTATTCGCAACGATTTACTCCCGCCGGCAGGACCTGGGCTCCTCTACACAACAGATAGTACGCCCGGCGCTCGCCCGAGGATTCTACCCACACACTAATTGTAACGTAGGAGTGCGCTTGGTGGTTGGGTGCGGGCAAGGCCGGTATCGCACAGGAATGTGCTATCATCGACTCGTGAACGGAAACGAGTTCGTAAGGCGAGCCAGGCGGTATGCCCGCAAGAACGGTTTGGAGTTCAGCTTCGATCCAAGCCGAGGGAAGGGCAGCCATGGAAAACTGATTATCGGCAGCCGAGCCACCATCGTACAGCATGGCGAGATTGCTCTGGGCGCCTTGGCCTCCATGCTCAGGAAACTGGACATTGATAGAAGGGAGTTCTAGTAATGCGCTACGCCTTTCCTTGTAGTATCGTCCGCGATGAGGAGGAGGAGAGGGCAACCGGAAGGGAGGCCTACAGCGTAACCTTCCCCGACATACCGGAGGCTATTACTTGCGGGTGGTCTTGGAAAGAAGCCCTGGAGATGGCCGAGGACTGCCTGGGAGTCTCTCTGAGCTTCTACGTTGACAGACGTGAAGACATCCCCAAGCCAAGTCTCGCTGCCGATGGGCAGATCCTGATCCCCGTGCCGCTCATCGTCGCGGCAAAACTGACCCTTTACGCCGCCATGCGCAGACAGGGCATCACCAACGTTGCCCTCGCCCATCGATTGGGGGTACAAGAGAATGCCGTCCGCAGGCTCGTGAACCCAAGTCACCGCTCCCACATCGGCCAGGTCGAGAAGGCCCTCCGAGCCGTTGGGCGCTCGCTTGTCGTAGAAGACATGGCATCCGCCGCAAGCTGAACATGGTATCTACCGGCCATCCAGCGCACGTCGAACGTGGAGCACGCGCTGTACGGCGGTGATGGCGGTGAGCGCGGCGGTCGCGCCGAGGACGACGAGAAGGACGGGTCCCAGCCACTGGCCGACTATGAGCCCCGCGCCCATCGCGGCGACGCGCTCGGGCCTGGTGAATATGCCCACCTCGCAGTCGACCCTCAGCCCGCCCGCCCTGGCCCTGACGTAGCTGACCATCATCGATCCGGCCATCGCCCCGCAGGACAGGAGCACGCCGAGGGGCGACTGCTCCCCCGCGTAGTAGACGGCAAGGCCGACGAGGACCGCGGCCTCCGAGACGCGGTCCGCGGTCGAGTCGAGCAGCGCCCCGAACTTCGACTTGCGCCCGGTCAGCCGGGCAACCGAGCCGTCGAAGAGGTCCAGGATGCCGGCGATCAGGGTAGCCGCGCCTGCCGCCGCGAACAGTCCCTGCCAGGCGAGGCAGCCGGCCGCGACGGCGCCGACCATGCCCATCGTGGTGATGGCGTTCGGCGTGAGGCCCAGCGCCGCAAGGAGCCTGGCGATGGGCTGCTCGACGCGCGACGAGAGGAGCCTGCGCACGTCAGCCCTGTTCATCGAGGTACTCCGGCCTGGACCGCGCTGCGCTACGGTAGGTCAGGTTACCAGGGCCTGCCGCCTGCCGACTCCAACCGGCGCGGCGCGCTCCATCGCTGCGGCGTAGTGGTCGGTGACGCGGCGCGCGACCCGCTCCCACCTGTACTCGTCCACGGTGCGGGAGGCGTTCTCGGCGAGGCGCTCCCGGAGCGCGGGACCCGCCAGAAGGCTCTCGATGGCGGCGGCCAGCGCATCTCCGTCCTTGGGCGGGACGAGCAGGCCGTCCACGCCGTGTGTGACAACGCCGGCGTATCCCTCGATGTCGGACGCGACTATCGGTGCGCCCGCGGCCATGGCCTCCAGCAGAACGATGCCGAAACTCTCGTTGCCCGTGGCAGGCGAGCAGTAGATGTCTGCGGACTTGTAGTAGCGCGCCCTGTCCTCGTTGGACACGGCGCCGGTGAAGACGACGTCCTGGAGATTCCGCTCGCTCATTACTCTATGGGACTCCTGGTCGGGGTCGCCCCCGCCCACCACTATGAGCCGCAGGTTCGGCCACTCCCACTTGAGCCTGCTGTACGCCTCCAACAGGTATCTGAGCCCCTTGCGCTTTTCAAGGCGGCCGAGGAAGAGGAGGTTGACCATGCCGTCGCGGAGATGGGGGAATGGGGTGACGCCGTGCGAGAAGTCCTCGACACGGATCCCGTTCGGAATGATCTCGTAGTCGCCGGGGAAGTAGCTGCTGATGTAGTTGCGTGCGGCCCTGGAGACGGCTATGCAGCCGTGCAGCTGGCGGAAGTACGGCATGGCGAGCTTCGTCCCGCCGATGCCATAGAACCGACCGCCCTTGTAGCTGTGGAACGTGGCAATCTTCAGCGATCTGGACTGGCTGATCATGAAGGCCGTAACCAGTCCCGTGAAGGGCTCGTGCAGGTGTACGACGTCGAACTGCTCCTCTTGCAGGAGGTCGCGGATTCGAGGCTTCAGCCACATCGAGAGCGACACACGTGCTACGGACCCGCCGCTAGGAATGGGCACGGGCCGCCCCATCGGTATGAAGCCGTCCTCGTCGACCCGCTCCACGTCCGAGCAGGGAGCAACGATGCGCACTGAGTGGCCCCAGGTGCGCAGCTGTACGCCGAGACTGGCGATGTGGTCGTTCACCCCGCCGCTGACGGCGTAGTCGTAGCCGGATACGAGGGCGATCTTGAATGGACGGTCCATCTGATGCTAGCCCAGCCGCCTCCTTATACCAATTTATTTTGAGCGCGCCGTAAATCCGTCATTCCCGCGAAGGCGGGAACCCACTCCCTGGCCGCACATATATGGCGGCATCACACCTAATTGGTATTAGATGTGCGTCCCATCTACCCCACCGGACCCAGCTAGAGTCTACCCTTGCAGGTGCGCCTTCGTCCAGTCCCCTCGCTGAGGGGTAACTGTTCAGACTTGATGAGACATAGAAATCGCCCTTTCCGTGTTGTCATTCTGAGGAGCGCAGCGACGAAGAATCTAAAGTCTTTGCACACAGGGCCGTCCCCTGATGACAGGCGTAGATTCCTCACTCCGCTGGCGCTGCGTTCGGAATGACATTCGGGGAGGACTCTCAATTCATGGAGACTGAACAGTTGCGCTGAGGGCCATTGGGCGTCCGTCCCTCGTGGCGTATAATGGCCCCGAAGAACCGCGAGGCAGGCTCAAATGGTGGACATCACCTTCGAGAGGGGGGACGAAGAGGCCCCGAAGGGGCACGCCATCCTCTACTTTCGCAGCAGGGCGGACGCCGACGAGGTCTGGGCGACCTACGTCGTCATACTGCCCATCGCCGTGGACGTCAGCAAGTACGTACCGCCCTTCCTGATGAACCAGGTCGCCCAGGCAGGCCCGATGGAGCTGTCGGCGTTCGCATTCCCGCCGGCGCCCGAGCGGGTCGGGAGCCGCGAGCTTCTCGAGGACATGGCGACGCGCCGGGAGGACGACGTGCTGTACTGCGGCACCTTCGACACCGGCGACGTGGCCGGCGCGATGATGTCCGTGAACGACGTCGTCCAGACATACGCCGACAGGTGCGGCCCGGTTGCCGGTGAGGAGGCCGCCGAGGTCGAGGACGACGACGCGCTCGGGGTGAGCGAAGTCCTCTACGGGTTGATGAACGACGCCGACAAGCTGGGTGAGCTGACCAGCCTGGTCGGGCGGCTGAAGTTCGCCGTGGAGGGCTCGGACGACGTCCAGACGCGGGAGGCGGAGCGTGAGATGCGCCTGCTGGCCAGGCACCTGCCCGCCGATAACCAGGTCCCCCACCTGGTCGAGGCGGTCAAGGCGAGCGACAGCCGCGGAGCCAGGCTGGCCGACCTCTACCTGCAGCGCTGCTACCACCTGGTCAAGGAGGAGTACCGCGAGATGGCGGACATCGACAGGCAGCTCGCACAACTTGAGACCGAAGACGCCCAGAACAACATTCCGTAGCAGGAGGATGCGCCGATGCCCCACGATGCAGTCGAGCAGGAGTTCGAGATCGAGAGCTTGCACCGCGATTGGCTGGACAAGATCGCAGAAGAGTACAACCTCATGGACGAGAGCAAGGCCCTGAGGGTGCTGCTCGACTACGCCATTCAGGACGGCGACAAGGAGCTCATCTTCGCCGACTCGAACATGCGCTGCCTCCACTGCGGCTGACCGCGGTCGATGTGCGCCTGCGCCGCCCCACGCAGGTGCCGCGACGATGGTACAGACACCGCGTAACTAGGTTCGCGAAGTAGTCGTTGTATCGAATGAGGGCCACTTAACGGCTACTTGAACCGCCAGATATGGCGGTGTCTGGGGGCAGCGATTTTGCACAGGTATTTTGTAGTAGTCGCAGTCGCGTTGAGCTTGGCCGCGGTCTCGTGTACCAGGTCAGGGGATCTGCGAGGCGATGGCGCTCCCCCTCAAATGCCCGCGACGCCGCTTCCGCCCGCGACGCCGCTCAAGGCGGCCACCGCGAGCCTCTCAGCGGCAAAACACGCTAAGCCTGTGGCAAAGGCCACGGCAGTGCCTACGCAGGAGCCTGCTCCCACACCGCCGCCGCTTCCTTGGGTGTCCATCGAGTACGGCGGAAGCGTGCACTACGGAAGGCAGGGCAGCTACTGCTGGCCGGTGAGCGCGAACAGCGGCGTGTGCGCCGACAAGATAGGCTGGGAAGACTTCGACAGTGCTCCGGCGCTATCGGTGAAACGGGGCGACGAGCTCTCGGTCGTCGTCTCGACCGAGGAGACCAGCCCGGGCGAAGTGCAGGTACAGGTCTACACCGTCGAGAGCACGGAGCCGTTCCTGGGGCCGGGCGACGAGGTCTATTCGGGCGCCGCGAGTGAGGGAGTGAAGCTCGATCTGCCGGCGGGCGTCTACTTCCTCAGCGCCTTCTACAAGTCCCGGCTCGGGGACGTTTCCTACGGATTCAGGCTGGAGATGGTCGACTAGCCGCGGTCCCGTAACGGTTGCGGCCTCCCGGCGGTTCTTGTAACCTTCGTAGCAAACCTGCGATAGAGAGGAACCGCCCATGAGGCTACTTCACGACCTGCTGACGAAGCTCCCGGTTCGAGAGGCCCACGCCCACTGCGACATTCCCTGCGGCATCTACGACCCGGTGTCCGCGAAGATCGCCGCCCAGACCGTGCTCAAGATGGTGATGCGCATCGAGGCCCTGGAAGGGCAGATGGACACTGCCGCCGGAAACTCCTTCGGCCGCTACGTGGCCGTCAAGGAGCAGCACGCCGACCTGGTCAAGCACGAGATAGACATCCTCTGGCACGACTACTTCAAGCCCGAGCACCTGGAGAAGTACCCCGACCTGCACACGACCGTGTGGGAGGCGACGAAGCTCGCGTCCGCTAACAAGCAGAACGTCGACCTGGAGTCGGCCAAGAAGCTCGTCGACGCGGTGGACGAGATCGCCTGCATCTTCTGGGCCACGAAGGGGGTCGAGTACTCCGATCCGGTCGCGGACGTCCGCTTCGGCACGTAGCTAGCCAGCCGACCCTATACCAAGTCACCGTGATGCCGCCGTATATGTGCGGCCAGGGAGTGGGTTCCCGCCTTCGCGGGAATGACGGCTTTACGGCGCGCTCAAAATGAATTGGTATTAGATCGATTCGCCTCTTCCCGTCCCACGGGCCGGGCGAGGCATCTGTGCGAGGAGAGTTAGCCCATGGACCTCGAGCTCGAGGGCAAGACTGCGATTGTGACGGGTGGAAGCCGCGGCATCGGCAAGGCCATCGCGAGGGAGCTGGCCCGTGAGGGGGTCGACGTTGCCATTGCGGCCCGCGGGATGGAGGCGCTGGAGGCGACGGCCCGCGAGCTTGCCGCGGAGAGCGGCCGGCGCATCGTTCCGGTACGGGTCGACACGGGTGACGGGGAAGCCGTGAGCCGGATGGTCGAGCAGGCGGCGGATGCCCTGGGCCGCATCGACATCCTGGTCAACAACGCGGCCCGTCCCGGCGGTCAGGCCGCTCCGCCTGCGCTGGAGCAGATCACCGACGAGATGTTCTGGGAGGACGTGAACGTCAAGGTCCTCGGCTACCTGCGATGCGCCCAGGCCGTCGCGCCCTACATGAAGGCGCAGGGCTGGGGCCGCATCGTCAACATCAGCGGGATGGCGGCCAGGTCGACGGGGTCGACCATCGGCAGCATGAGGAACGTCGCGGTCGCGGCGATGTGCAAGAATCTGGCCGACGAGCTGGGCCCTCATGGGATCAACGTGACGGTCGTCCATCCCGGCCTGACGCGCACTGAAGCCACCGCCGGAGTCGTCGCGGCCCGTGCCAGGAGCGAGGGTGTGTCGACGGAGGAGATCGAGGCGCGAATGGCGGGCGGCAACTCGGTGCGCCGCATGATCGACGCCCGCGAGATCGCCTACGTGGTGACATTCCTGGCCTCGCCCAAAGCCATTGCCATCACAGGCGACGCCGTCGCCGCTGGCGGCGGCACGGGCAACGCCATCCACTACTAGGACCTTGCAGGGCGGCCTCTCAAACATGGGTACGTTTCAGGTTGCGATAGAAGTCGGCGACCCCGAAGGGCAGCGCTATGAGACTGTCGACGCTCTAGTGGATTCCGGGGCAACCTATACCACTATGCCTGCGTCCCTATTGAGGCGATTGGGAGTCAGCCCCCATAGCAAGAGGACATTCGTACTGGCAGATGGGACCCGGATAGAAAGAGACTTCGGCCGGACGTGGTTCAGGCTGGATGGGGAGTACGACATATCCGCCGTCGTCTTTGGGGACGAGAGCGCCATGCCCCTCCTGGGTGCGCTGACTCTGGAGATATTCAGCCTGGGCATCGATCCCGTGAATCAGCGGTTGATACCCGTCGAAAGCCTGATGCTGTCGGTCTAGCTTTATGGCGATGCGCGCGCCGCGCCAGGGCCTTTCCAAAGTTCCCTCTCCCCTTCGCGGGCCCCTTCGCGGGAGAGGGTTAGAGCCTGCCCCGTACTCGATACGGGGGTGAGGGGGCGTTGACCGATACAAGTCAGTCACCCTCATCCTCTTCTCCCATCGAGGGTCACCCTCATCCTAACCTTCTCCCATCGAGGGAGAAGGGATTTCCCAGATCCCCCTCTTATGTCATTGTGACGACTTTGGAAAGGCCCTGGGGCCGCGCCGGGTCTGTTGTTGGGCCAAATTGGGCTGTGCTATGATTGGGGCGCTCGCATGACACGGCAGGTGGTACGCGGTTGACCGACGACAACGGAGCGCTGAGAGATCGTGTGAGGAGGGCCGTATCCTCGCAGAAGCAGCCCACGGTCACCGTCCTCTCCTCCCTGCACGCGGCCCACGACGAGGTGGGATACCTTCCCGACGCTGCCATCGAGGAGGTGGCGGCCTATACCGAGGCCACCATCAACGACGTGTGGGGCGTCGCGTCCTTCTATACGAATTTCCGCTTTACGCCGCCCGCCGAGCATGCGCTGGAGGTGTGCTGGGGCCCCACGTGCCACATCCTGGGCGCCCCGCGCATCAAGAGGCGCTGCCTCGAGGCCCTGGAGTTGACTGACGAGGGCAACACGGCGGACGGCAGGCTCAGCCTCAAGTACAACACCTGTCTCGGAGCCTGTTCTCAGGCCCCGGTGATCTCCGTCGACCATAGACTGCATGGGCGGGTAACGCCCGAGAGCATGCAACGTCACATAGAGCGCCTGCTGGCCGGCGCGCCCGCGCATTAGGATGCATACACCGGCGCCCGACTACCAGGAGCTGAGAGCCGAGGCCGACCGCCGCTGGGAGGAGTTGACCCAGGGCTCGCGCCCGTGGATCAGGGTTGGCGCTGCGATGTGCGGACAGGCGGCGGGCGCGCTCGACGTGATCGAGTCGATCAGGTCGGAGCTCGACCGCACGGGTACGGACGCGCGCGTCGACTCGGTGGGGTGCATTGGCCTCTGCTACGCCGAGCCCATTGTAGACATCCTCAGTCCCGGCGGCTCGCGGCTCTTCTTCGGCAACGTGTCGCCGTCCGAAGTGCCACACCTCTTGGACAGCGTCCTGAACAGCGGTAGGTTGCCCGTCGACAAGACGATCGGGTATCTCGGCCTGCGGGTGGCCGGGGTGCCTGACCTAGCCACGCTGCCCGGTATTGGCAGCCAGGAGAAGATAGCCCTTCGCAACGCGGGCAACATCGCCCCGGACGACATATATCAGTACATCGCCAACGGCGGCTACAGGGGGCTTGCCAGGGCCCTGACCGATATGAAGCCCGAGGGCGTGGTCGACGAGATGAAGGCCTCCGGGCTGCGGGGCCGCGGCGGAGCGGGCTTCCCGACAGGCGTGAAGTGGAGCTTCATGGCTCGCGGGGGGCCGCCCAAGTACATCCTCTGCAACTGCGAGGAGGGCGACCCCGGCGCGTACAACGACAAGGGTATCCTGGAGAGCGACCCCTACACGTTGATCGAGGGTATGACCCTTGCAGGATACGCGACGAACGCCTCCAACGGCTTCGTCTTCATCCGCCACGGCCACGACGGCCCCATATCCAGGACCGAGCGGGCCATCGAGCAGGCCTACGAGGTCGGCCTGCTCGGCAAGGGCATCCTCGGCTCCGACTTTGGATTCGACATCGAGATATCGCTGACGGGCGAGTCCTACGTTGCGGGCGAGGAGACGGCCCTGATGGAGTCCATCGAGGGCAAACGCTCGATGCCCCGGTTCAAGCCTCCCTTCCCGGCGGCCTTCGGCGTCTGGGGCAAGCCCAGCACGATCAACAACGTCAAGAGTTTCTCATATGCCCCGCAGATCGTCTCCAGGGGCGGCGAATGGTTTTCGTCGGTGGGCAGGGAGAACTGCACGGGTACGGCAATCATCTGCCTGAGCGGCGACGTCAAACGGCCCGGCATGTACGAGGTCCCCATGGGGATGCGGCTCGGGCACATCGTCGACGAGATCGGAGGCGGCACTCCCAGCGGCAGGGCCGTGAAGATGATCCAGCTCGGGGGGCCACTCGGCCACATACTTGGCGCGGATAGCCTCGAATACGGGCTCGACTTCGACGAGATGCGCGAGCACGGAGCTATGCTGGGGTCGGGCGGCGTTATAGTTGGCGACGACACGAGGTGCGCCGTCGACATGGCCAGGCTGCTCGTCGCCTTCTGTCAGTACGAGTCCTGCGGCAAGTGCTTCCCTTGCAGGCTGGGCATGACACAGCTGCTGGAGATGATCGAGCGCATAGCTGACAGGCAGGCTGCCCCCGGCGACGTCGACCTGATGAACAGGGTGGGAACTACGATGGAGTCGACCTCCCTCTGCTTCCACGGACAGCTGGGATACAACCCCCTCAGGTCCGCCCTGATGAACTTCCCCGACGACTTCAGGGCCCACATCGAGGATGGGCGCTGCCCTTCCGGAGACTGTGAAGAGCCGCTGCTGGCGCCGAGGAACACGCGGGCGTTCGCCGAGGATTACAGGGCCGGGGCCGCGCCCGTACAGATGCTGGGCAGGTAGGCAGGCGGAGCTGGTACATGGCAAACGAGATCACACTCACCATAGACGGCGCGGAGGTCAGGACTACGCCGGGCACTAACGTGCTGCAGGCGGCGATGGACGCCGGGATATACGTCCCGTACCTCTGCTACTACCCGGGGATGAAGGCGTTCGGCGCATGCCGCATGTGCATCGTCGAGATCGAGGGCGGCCCTCCCGGCAACCAGGCGTCGTGCACCGTCCCGGCGGCTGACGGCATGGTAATCAACACCAAGACGGACGGCGTCACGGACGCCCGCAGGGGGATCATGGACCTGCTCCTGTCCGAGCACCCCCACGGCTGTCTCACGTGCCATCGAATCGACCTGTGCGGTCCGAACGACATATGCCTCAGGCACGTGTCCGTCAACGACAGATGCGTCACCTGTCCGAAGAACGAGCGGTGCGAGCTGAAGGACACCGTGCGGTTCCTCGAGATGGACATGGACACGCCGCTGACCTACAACAACAGGCAGATACCCCTCCGCGTCGCTGATCCCATGTGGGAGATGGACCTGAACCTGTGCATCGTCTGCGGCAGGTGCGTCCGGGTGTGCGAAGAGGTCCGGGGTGACAACGTCCTGACCTTCACCGACAGGGCCGGCCGGGGCCTCATCGGCACGTCCAACGGCGCGTCTCTGCTGGAGTCGGGATGCGAGTTCTGTGGCGCGTGCATCGATGTGTGCCCCACGGGCGCGCTGGTCGAGCGGAAGTACAAGTGGGACAAGGCCGCGAAAACCGTCACGTCCGTCTGCCCCATGTGCCCGGTCGGCTGCCAGATGACCCTGGAGATCGACGAGCGCAACAAACTGATCCGCGCCATTCCCGACCGGCACGCGGAGGCGAACCGGGGCCAGGGCTGCTTCAAGGGCAAGTTCGGCCTGGACTTCGTCAACAGCAGAAAGCGGATAACCAAACCCATCGTGCGCGTGGACGGCGAGGCGAGACAGGCTACTACCGTGGAGGCGCTGGACATGGCCGCCGAGCGGCTGGCTGAGTACAGGGGCCCGGGGTTCGCTCTCCTCGCTTCCCCGATGGGGACCAACGAGGACAGCTACATCGCCCAGAAGTTCGCCCGGTCGGTGATGGGGAGCAACAACGTCGACGTATCGTCCAACCTGCGCCCCGAGCTCACGCCGCCCCTCGAGGAGATGCTCGGAGTACCCGCAGCGACGAACCCGATCTGGGACCTGGAGCAGTCGAAGTGCTTCCTCGTCGTGTCGAGCAACATGACGGAGGAGCAGAACGTCGTCGCGGTGCCCATCAAGAAAGCCCTGAAGAACGGCGCCTCGCTGGTCGTGATAGACCAGCGGGAGACAGAGCTGACACGGTACGCTGACATATGGCTCAGGCCGGCGCCGGGCAGCGAGACCGCACTGATAGGCGGAATGCTGCGTGTGGTATTCGAGGAGGCGCTGGACGACCACGACTTCCTGAATGACCGGTGCGACGGCGTGAAGGCGCTGAAAGACAGTCTGTGGGCTTTCGATCTGACCAGGGTATCTCCCATGACGGCCATCCCTGCCGAAGACATACGTCAGGCGGCACGGACCATAGCAGGGGGCAATCCGTGCGCATTCCTGTACGGACTTGAGACGATGGAGTCCGGTCTCAGGGACGCCTGCGTCAGGGGCATAGTCAACCTCGCCCTGGCTACCGGCAACGTCGGCAAGTCGGCGTCGGGCATCTATCCGCTCTTCCCGGGCGCCAACGAACAGGGCTCCAGGGACGTCGGCTGCGTCCCCGATGGGCTTCCCGGCCATCGCCCCGTGCGCGACGAAGAGGCCCGCGGGAAGATCGAGAGGGCATGGGGCACGTCGATATCCGCTCAGGCTGGTATACCTGCCACGGGCATGGCTGCCGCGGCCGGCGGCGGAGAGCTGCAAGCCATGGTGGTCGTCGGAGGCGACCGCAGCCTTACGAATGGGGACCTCGGCGATCTCACGGCAAGCCTCGGGAATCTCGACTTCCTCGTGGTGATGAGCACCTTCGAGTCCGAGCTGACCGAAATCGCCGACGTCGTTCTGCCGCTGGCGACTTTCGCGCACAAGCAGGGGACGTACACGAACCTGGAGCGGCGAGTGCAGCTGTTGTCCCCTGCCCTCGGGGCGGTTGGCGAGGAGGAGACCGAGTGGCGGACGCTCTCCCAGATTGCCCAGAGGATGGGCGCGGCGGGGTTCGATCACCCGGACGAGCCCTCGGTCTTCAACGAGATGAACAACCTCGTCGGCGCGTACGGCGGCATGACCTACGACCGTCTCCGGAGGGCCGGCCTCCAGTGGCCCTGCCTCGCCGCGGATATGGGCGACACGCCCCGCCTGCACGAGGAGGATGCCCATGGCCGCAGGCTGAGCATGTCCAGGATGGCCCTGGCCGACGTAAAGCGCCACTCTAACGCCGAGTTCCCATACCTCCTCGCCCATGGGCGCGTCCTTCACGATCCCGACCGCACTATGGAGATCGGCACGGTCAAAAAGAGGTCGGTCATAGTGCGGGACGAGGTGATCGAGATTCACGAGTCCGACGCAGACGGCATGGGCGTCTCGGAGGGCGATTGGGCGCGGGTCGTGTCGGCCGGAGACTCCTTGCAGGGAATGGTGCGGCTGACGAGCCCATTGCCGGGGATGGTGTCGACAACGAGTCTGTTCGGGCAGATGATAACGGACCTGGACCGGTCGCGGGACCCGGCACCGATGCTGGGGGTCGACGGTCTGCCGCTGGTGCCGGTACGCGTCGAGAAGATTGAACCCGCCGCGGCCGACTGACCCGGCCGTGCGGCTTTCAAGGACCCGATTGGCCATCGTCCCAGCTCGCCTTGCGGGTGAGGGAGTGTTTCCAGAGTACCTTCTCCCCTGGTGGGAGAAGGCCAGAGCCTGCCCTGAACCTGTCGAAGGGATGAGGGGCCATCGTTCCGGCGCCTTCACCCGCACCTCGATTCTGTACCCGGACGAGGCTGCGCCGTGAATTGCGTAGCCTGCGGCGGCAGCAATCCCCATGAGGCCCGCTTCTGCGTGACGTGCGGCGTCCCCCTGGGGTCCCAGGGCGACCCGGGGCCGGACGGCGGCGGGAGCCGAGCCCTGGTCCCGATGGAACTGGGCGACCTTCTCGAGAAGTCGCTCGCCGTCTACCGCGGCAACTTCGGGCCCTTTATTCTCATCTCCCTCGTTGCCCATTTGCCGGTCTTCGTACTGACGATATTGTCGGGCGGCGACGTGCAGAGCGCCGAGACCACCCAGGCGGTGGACGCCGCCGAGGCGATTGCCGAGCTTGGCGCAGTCCTGATCGCAACCATCGTACTCGCTCTTGTGGCGGGCTACTTCAGCACCGTGCTGAGCGCCGCTTCGGTCGCGGCGGTCGGACAATACTACGTTGACGGCAGGATTGACCCCGGCTACTGCCTCAGGCGGGCCTGGTACAGGATTGCATCCCTGTCTGGCGTCTACGTCGTGTTCGCCCTCGCAATGGTGGGGGCCGGAGTCCTGATGTTTGTGCTCGTCGGAATCCCGCTGTTCTTCTACCTGCTCGTGGTCTGGTTCTTCTTTGTCGAGTGCACAGTGCTGGAACGAAAGAAGCCCATGGACTCGCTGTGGCGAAGCAGGGACCTGGTCCAGGGCAACTTCTGGCGCGTCTTTCTGATTGGCCTCGTGTACACCCTTCTGGCGGTAGGCGTCACCTTTGTGGCCGGATTGGCCGACATGCTGCTCTCACAGATAAGTTCGGTCCTTTCCAGTGTCTTCCTTGTGGCCGTGAGCGCCCTGATAACTCCGTTCCTCTGGATCGGTCGAACCCTCGTCTACTACGACCTACGGGTCAGGAAAGAGCAGTACACAATAGACGAACTTGCCTCCGACATGGGCCTGCAACCGCCGTCCGCTGAGGTGAACGTGGAATGAGCACAACGGCGCAGACCGCCGGGCGGGCCCGCCGCCGTCCCAAGCTCGCCGAGTCAAAGGTCCTGCGTCGGCGGGACGTAACCGAGGACCTGTGGGCTGTGTGGATCGAGAAACCCGCGGGGTTCGCGTTCAAGCCCGGCCAGTACTGCACGATCGGCGTGGACGGCATCGAGCGGGCGTACTCGATAGTCTCGGCGCCCCACGAGGATGACCTGGAGCTGTTCGTCGAGCTCGTGCCTCCGCCGGACGGCGTCCTCACACCGAAGCTCTGGGAGCTGGGGCCCGGCGACACGGTCACCATACGGCCCCGGGCGAAGGGGCTGTTCGTATTCAAGCCGACGCTGCCGAACCATCTGCTCGTTTCCACCGTGACCGGCGTCGTCCCGTACGTGAGCATCCTGCGGGACTACATTCACCACGGGCGGAGCGGGCACCGCTTTCACGTGCTTCAGGGCGCCAGCTACGCCGACGAGTTCACCTACGACGGGGAGCTCTTCGATCTGGCAAGGGAGCGCCCTGACCTCGTCGAGTACGTCCCGACCGTGAGTCGCCCGAACGAGGAGCGGAACGGAAGCTGGCTGGGCAAGAAGGGCCGGGTCAACGAGATCGTCGAGGGCTACGCCGAGGACATGGGGCTGGCTCCCGCCGACACCATCGTCTACGCCTGCGGTCATCCGGGTATGATCGAGGACGTGAAGGCCCAATTCATCCCCCAAGGCTTCCAGGTCGAGGAAGAGCGCTTCTGGAAGGACGACTGACCGGGCGTCGGCTATTGCATTCGTGACGCGGCGACGAGTCCGGCAGGCTGGTCAGGAAGCTCGTCGGGCACTTCGACTTCGATGTTCCCTACGATCACGTGGAACTCATACCAATTCGTTTTGAGCGCGCCGTAAAGCCGTCATTCCCGCGAAGAGCCTGCCCCGTACTCGATACGGGGCGGGAACCCACTCCCTGGCCGCACATATACGGCGGCATCACGGTGACTTGGTATACATGGGAGCCGCGTTGTCGACTAATCTGCCATCCCGGACTTCCCAAGGCTCTGATAACCTGTTCGTGCCGGTAACGTTTAGGCACAGATCCCTCTATCTGTATGAAACGTCATGTTAGGCTAGCCAGGATTTCG
Organism: Dehalococcoidia bacterium; assembly: GCA_965222445.1. Classification (GTDB taxonomy): domain Bacteria; phylum Chloroflexota; class Dehalococcoidia; order Lucifugimonadales; family CAJWER01. Next base: position 1,549,334 of record CBDCTY010000002.1, read on the forward strand.
TCGTCAAACGCATTCAATCTAGCTCGGGGCGACAAGCCTTGAACGATGTCCATAAAGGGAGGATTGGGAGGCCGACGAGTGACCACCCCGGCCCGACGACAGTACCTGCGCATCAAGAAGGAGCACCAGGACGAGGTCCTGCTGTTCCGTATGGGCGATTTCTACGAGACATTCGATGAGGACGCCCGGGTCATATCGCGCGAGCTGGAGATCGCCCTCACCTCGCGTGAGATGGGGAAGGGCCAGCGCGTGCCCCTGGCCGGCATTCCCTACCATGCGCTGGAGCCGTACCTCGCCCGGCTGATCAAGAAGGGCTACAGGGTGGCCATCTGCGAGCAGACGAGCGACCCGGCCACGTCCCGCGGCATCGTGGACCGCGAGGTCGTCCGCATCGTGACGCCCGGGACCGTCGTGGAGGAGTCGATCCTCGACCGGAACGTGAACAACTACCTGGCCGCCGTCGTGATCGAAGACATGCAGGCGGGGCTGGCCTACGCTGACATTACGACGAGCGAGTTCGCGACCACGCAGCTTCGCACGGACCAGTTGGCCGTCGAGCTGGGGAGGCTCGGCCCCGCGGAGCTGATCGCGCCGGAGGGACAGGACTGGCTCGGACTGGATCACGGTATAGCCGTAACGCCGGTGGACCACGAGGCCTTCCACCTGGAGTGGGCGACCGAGGGGCTGCTGAGACACTTCGGCACGGCGTCGCTGGAGCCCTTCGGCTGCGACAGGCTGCCCCTTGCGGCCAGGGCGGCGGGCGCGATAGTCGACTACCTGGGCAGGAACCAGAAGAGCGCCCTCGGCCAGCTGGGCGCCCTCCGCACCTACTCTACCCGGAGTTACATGGTGCTGGACCCGCAGACGAGGCGGAACCTGGAGCTCTTCGAGGGCGGCCGGTGGGGCGACGCCGAAGCCTCGCTCATCTCAGTTCTGGACAAGACCAGCACGGCGATGGGGGGCCGCCTGCTCCGGCGCTGGCTGGGCCAACCCCTTCTGGACATCGAGGCCCTCGAGAGGCGGCTGGACGCAGTGGAGTGGCACCATCGCAGCGCCCTCCGGCGCGGCCGCATCACGTCCCTGCTGGGAGAGCTCTCGGACATGGAGCGGCTCGTCAACCGTGTCAGGGGCGGCTCCGCCTCTCCTCGCGACCTTGCGGCGTTGGGGGAGAGCCTTCGCACGGCTCCACAGATCCGGGCCGTCATGGAGGAGGACGACGACGCGCCGAAGGTTGAATGGCTCGCGCGCCGCATATACCGGAACGAGGACACGGTCCGGCTGATCGAGGCAGCCATCGAGGACGATCCGCCCGCGAACGTGTCGGACGGCGGCGTCATCAAGACGGGATTCTCGCCCGAGCTGGACGAGCTGCGCGGCTCGTCCAGGGAAGCGCGAGCATACATCGCCGGTCTCGAAAGCAAGGAGAGGCAGCGCACCGGCATCAAATCCCTCAAGGTCGGGTACAACAGGGTGTTCGGCTACTACATCGAGGTCAGCAAGGCCAACGCCGACGCCGTGCCCGAGGAGTACATCCGTCGGCAGACCCTGGTGGGCGGCGAGCGGTATATCACCCCTGAGATGAAGGAGTACGAGGCGGAGGTGCTCAGCGCGGACGAACGCATCATGGAGATGGAGGCTTCGCTGTTCCAGCGCGTCTGCGGACAGATAGGCGAGTCGGTAGCGCCGATCCTCGAGACGGCGGGCGCTGTCGCTGAGACGGACGTCTTCGCGTCGCTGGCCGAGGTCGCATCTAGGCAGGGCTACGTCAGGCCCAGTCTCGACGAGGGCCCGGAGATTGTGATCAGGCAGGGCCGCCATCCCGTCGTGGAGCAGACGCTGCCACCCGGCGCCTTCGTACCCAACGACACGGCCATGTCGAGCGACGACGAGCAGCTCATAGTGCTCACCGGCCCCAACATGGCGGGCAAGTCCACCTACCTGCGCCAGGTGGCGGTCATCACCCTGATGGCCCAGGTCGGCAGCTACGTGCCCGCCGAGTCGGCCTCCATCGGACTCGTGGACCGGATATTTACCCGCGTCGGACTGCAGGACGACCTCGCGGCCGGTCAGTCCACCTTCATGGTGGAGATGGTCGAGACGGCCGCCATCCTCAACCACGCGACAAGGCGCTCGCTCGTCGTCCTGGACGAGATAGGGCGCGGCACCAGCACCTACGACGGCCTTGCCATAGCGAGGGCCGTCGCCGAGCACATACACAACCACCCCAACCTTGGATGCAAGACGCTGTTTGCCACCCACTACCACGAGCTGACCGCGCTGGCCGGCACACTGCCGCGGGCGCGAAACTACAACGTCGCAGTGTCCGAGGACAGGGGCGAGGTCGTCTTCCTCAGGCGCATCGTGCCCGGCGGGGCCGACAGGAGCTACGGCGTGCACGTGGCCAGACTGGCCGGGCTCCCGGGCGTCGTCGTCAACCGCGCATGGGAGGTGCTGAAGGACCTGGAAGGCGGCCCGGAGGCTGCCGATGGCAAGGGCCGGAGGCCGGGCACGTCGGAGCCATCTTCACAACAGCTCAGCTTCCTGTCCCCGACCCCGGCCGCCGTAGAGAGCCTCATGTCGCTGGACGTCGCCTCGATGACCCCCATTGAGGCGATCACCAAGCTCTTCGAGCTCCAGGAACTCGCCAGAAATACGGACTAGTACTGCTTCAATCTAAATATGACAGAACCCTCGGATTGCCGTCATTCCCGCGAAAAGCCTGCCCCGTACTCGATACGGGGCGGGAACCCAGAGGGACTGAACAGTTACGGGTAGTCGCGCCCGGGGCGGCCCCTGATGCTGCGCCCTATTAGACCAATTTATTTTGAGCGCGCCGTAAAGCCGTCATTCCCGCGAAGAGCCTGCCCCGTACCCGATACGGGGCGGGAACCCACTCCCTGGCCGCACATATACGGCGGCATCACGGTGACTTGGTAGTAGATACGCTAACCTCAAATGTCACAGACGCATCCAAACATCTCGAAAGTGAATCAGTTGGAGCAGATGGTTTGAAACCCGCCCTCCCCGGTCACTGCCGTCAGTCCAACGCCGCCACACGAAGCCACCCCTGCCTCGTGCCCCGACACGGGAAATCCATCTCCGGCCTACTCTCCGTCGTTCCCGTGACGGCCTGCCCCCGCGCAGAGCCTGCCCCGTACTCGATACGGGGCGGGGACGGGAACCCATCCCCAGCGGTTGCCGCCAGACCAACGCCGCCGCACGAAGCCACCCCCGCCGTCATTCCGGACTGTAGCGGCGGGTTTGAAACCCGCCCTCCCGGTCACTGCCGTCAGTCCAATGCCGCCACACGAAGCCAACCCTGCCTCGTGCCCATCTCCCAGCCAAATGCAGGCCCTTCCAGGCTGGCTACCGTCCGAAGCTCGCAAGCACCCGCTCTATCAGGGATGCGTCGACGCCCAGTTCCAATGCCCGGGCAAGGTCTGCTTTCGCCTCATCGACTCGGCCAAGTTGTCCGTAGGCAATCCCCCTGTTGTAGTAGACGATGGCGTCGTTTGGGTCGAGTCTGATGGCTGTATCGAAGTCCTCGATGGCCCTGCGGAGCTCGCCCAGGTTGACGTAGGCAAGTCCCCTGTTGGAGTAGGCGTCGGCGTCGTTTGGGTCGAGTCTGATGGCTGTGTCGTAGTCTTCAATGGCCCGGCGGTGCTCGCCCAGGTTGTCGTAGGCCACCCCCCTGTTGTAGTAGGCGTCGGCGTTGTTTGGGTCGAGTCTGATGGCTGTGTCGTAGTCCTCAATGGCCCGGCGGAGCTCGCCCAGGTTGTCGTAGGCCACCCCCCTGTTGTAGTAGGCGTCGGCGGCGTTTGGGTCGAGTCCGATGGCTATGTCGTAGTCCTCAATGGCCCGGCGGTGCTCGCCCAGGTTGTCGTAGGCAAGTCCCCTGTTGATGTAGGCGCTTGCTAGGGCTGGGTCGAGTCTGATGGCTGTGTCGTAGTCCTCAATGGCCCGGCGGAGCTCGCCCAGGTTGTCGTAGGCCACCCCCCTGTTGTAGTAGGCGTCGGCGGCGTTTGGGTCGAGTCCGATGGCTATGTCGTAGTCCTCAATGGCCCGGCGGTGCTCGCCCAGGTTGTCGTAGGCAAGTCCCCTGTTGATGTAGGCGCTTGCTAGGGCTGGGTCGAGTCTGATGGCTGTGTCGTAGTCCTCAATGGCCCGGCGGAGCTCGCCCAGGTTGTCGTAGGCCACCCCCCTGTTGTAGTAGGCGTCGGCGGCGTTTGGGTCGAGTCCGATGGCTATGTCGTAGTCCTCAATGGCCCGGCGGTGCTCGCCCAGGTTGCCGTAGGCAAGTCCCCTGTTGTAGTAGGCGCTTGCTAGGTCGGGGGCGAGTCTGATGGCTGTGTCGAAGTCCTCAATGGCCCTGCGGAGCTCGCCCAGGTTGCCGTAGACCACCCCCCTGTTGTAGTAGGCGTCGGCGTCGTTTGGGTCGAGTCTGGGTGTCGGGGCTGGCGAAGGCGTGAGAGTGGGGATTGGCCTGGGTGTCGGGGCTGGCGAAGGTGTGAGAGTGGGGATTGGCCTGGGTGTCGGGGCTGGCGAAGGTGTGAGAGTGGGGATTGGCCTGGGTGTCGGGACTGGCGAAGGCGTGAGAGTGGGGATTGGCCTGGGTGTCGGGGCTGGCGAAGGCGTGAGCGTGGGGATTGGCCTGGGTGTCGGGGCTGGCGAAGGTGTGAGAGTGGGGATTGGCCTGGGTGTCGGGGCTGGCGAAGGCGTGAGCGTGGGGATTGGTGTGTCTGTCAGGGCTGGCGAAGGCGTGAGAGTGGCGACAGTAGTGGGTTGCACATCGCCGCCGCAGGCCGCGGCGATTCCAAGCATCGCCAGGATGCAGGCGTTTAGTACTCCCAACTTCAAGCTCAACCGGTCCATAGCGCCAACCCCTCAGACCTCCTATCCGGGGTCCTCCGTTGGGGAGGTCTCAGGATTGATGGCAGGCCAAAACGATATGGCGGCATCATAGCAGGCTTGCCATAGATCAGAGTAGGGACTGTAGAAAGTCGGATAATACCAATTCATTTTGAGCGCGCCGTAAAGCCGTCATTCCCGTGAAGGCATGTCCCCGAGCAGAGCCTGCCCCGTACTCGATACGGGGCGGGGACGGGAACCCACTCCCTGGCCGCACATATACGGCGGCATCACGGTGACTTGGTATAAGAAGAGCGCGTGGACGACAAGCTCGCGCGGGACGTGACATCTCATACCAATTCGTTGTGACTACGCCGTGAATTCGTCATTCCCGCGCAGAGCCTGGGGGCGGGAACCCATCCCATCCCACACTCCCTCCCCAGGAGCCTGCCCCCGTGCAGACGGGGGTTCCCGTGGCGACGGGAACCCATCCCCCTCCCTCCCAAATCATCCCAATCACCCTAATCCCCAAAATCACAGTTCAGACATTCCCTCTTGACAAACCCCCGTCCCTCCTCCATAATAGAACGCATGTCCGATACCAGCACGCACTCAACAGAAACAACAACGGAGCGGAAGCCGCCCACTCTCGCCGACATCGTCCGCGAGAAGACCGACGACGGCAAGCGCATCATCGACTTCTTCCTCGACGTCATGGAGGACAGGATCGACGGCGCTGAGCTCTGCCACAGGATGGACGCCGCCAAGCAGCTCGAAAAGCACAAGTCCAAGGCCGCCGCCAAGTTCCTTGCCAAGTACCGCGGCGTCTCATGCGGTCACTCCACCGGTGGACGCCCCGACCCGGCCGACCCCTGCTCCGCCGAGGAGAGGAGCCTGGTGGCCGTGACCCTGAACGCCCCGGCCACCCTTACGAAAGACTTCCTCACCGTCCTCTCCGGGATAGATGAATTCCTCATGCGCAGGCTCATCCGAGCCCAGACCGCCGACGGCGTCACCGTCATCGAGTTCCTCGACGACGTCATGCAGGACAGGAACGACGGCTTCAAGACCCACCACAGAATCGCCGCCGCCAAGGAGCTCATAGTACACATAGTCCGCGACGAACAGCCCGACCCCCTGCCCGGTGAGGCCTCTGTATCCGTTTCTGCTGAGGCCCCCTCTTCCGTTCGTGCTGAGCCTGTCCTGAGCACCGTCGACGGATCCGCTCACCCTGAGCTTGTCGAAGGGTCTGAGCTCGTTGCAGGCTCCGTTCCCGCTGAGCCCCGCCAAATCGTCATTCCCGCGGAGAGCCTGCCCCGTACTCGATACGGGGCGGGAACCCATCCCCCTGACCCTGTCCTGAGCACCGTCGAAGGATCCGTTCACCCTGAGCTTGTCGAAGGGTCTGAGCCCGTCGAGGGCTCCCAACTAGAAACTAAGAACTCGAAACCAAAAACTCTCCCCGCCCGACGCACCCGAACACAACGTCGCCGCGATGGAGCCGCCAGGGCCGCCATTCGCAGAAAGGCCCTGGGGTCCGAGCGCATAGAGGAGGAAAAGGACGAAAAACCCGCCCCCGTGGAGCTCACCCCCGCCGAGCCTAGAATCAAGGAGAGACTCGAACGGCACTGGCACGAGCCGGACCCCTATGGCGGGCCCATCGACTCCACACACCCCGGCCGCTCACCCCCCTGGTAGGTTGCCTCGCCCTTGGGGCTGAGTGGGGCTCTGGCCCCTTCTCCCCTTGTGGGAGAAGGCTGGGATGAGGGGGATCTGCTGCCGGCAGTCGCTCCCGGGGACCGGCGTCTCACCGAGACTGAACTGTTACGAGCACCACAACTGCTGGCTGCTGGTCTCTACCGATGGCCCGCATTGGAGCGCGTGGTAGAATAGTGCGACTCCTAACAGGATCGAGGTGGACCGATGCAGCAAGTAGCAGCCCTGCCTACCGCGCCGAGTGAACTGAGGACGATGATGCGACGGGGCGAGCTGAGCGGCCTGACGAGCGGGATGGCGCCCGGCCGGGTACAGGCTAACCTCGTGATCCTGCCGAGGGAGCAGGCGTTCGACTTCCTGCTCTTCTGCCAGCGCAACCCGAAGCCGTGCCCCCTGCTGGAGGTGGTCGAGGTGGGCTCATCAGAGCCCCGGACGATGGCGCCAGGCGCCGATCTCAGGACGGACCTGCCCAGGTACCGCGTCTTCGAGTACGGCGAGCTCGTCGAGGAGCCGACGGACATCTCGCACGTCTGGCGGGACGACATGGTCTCGTTCCTGCTGGGGTGCAGCTTCACCTTCGAGTCCGCGCTTGTGAATGCGGGGATCCGCATTCCCCACTACGAGACGGGCAACAACACTGCCATGTTCGTCACGTCGATCGAGACCGAGCCCGCTGGCATATTCTCCGGGCCGATGGTCGTCTCGATGAGGTCGATCCCGCAGGGCAAGGTCGTCAAGGCCGTCCAGATCACCTCGCGCTACCCGGCGGTCCACGGCGCGCCTGTACACATAGGCAACCCGGAGGCCATCGGCGTGGATGACGTGCACACGCCCGACCTCGGCGACGTCGCACACGTCGGAGAGGGGGACGTGCCGGTATTCTGGGCCTGCGGCGTCACGCCCCAGGTAGTCGCCATGTCCTCCAAGCCTCCGCTCATGATCACCCACTCCCCCGGCCACATGTTCATCACCGACAAGCTGAACGAAGACGTAGCGGCCCTCTGAAGCCTGCTAAATGAGTCCAGAGGAGACAATCAGGGCCATAGCTGTCGATTACGCTCAGCAACTTGACAGGAAAATGGCCCGACGAGTCGAAGAGATGAAGTGTGACGACACATCGCATTTCCTAATCTATCAAGTACTTGGCATAGGTGACAGAGAAGGTCGCCTCATAGACCTCTACCAGAACAAGGGGCGATTCTTATACAGGGCCGCCGGCGCATTCTTGGAAGACGTAGCTAAGTATTGCTTCCAGTACAAGTTCCCGGAAGCTGGTTCCGTGCGAATTCCCAATACCGAAGGACAGCGCCCCCAGACTTTCGAAATAGATTGTCTGGTGGACTCCAACGCCTTCGAGATCAAGTGGCGCGATGCCACGACCGATGGCGACCACATCACGAAAGAACACACGAGACTTCGCGCCGTCTCGAATGCTGGCTATACGCCCATCAGAGTGATGTTTTACTATCCAAATCGATCCCAGGCGGTCAGAATCCAGCAGGCAATGGAAACTCTGTACAAGGGCCTCGGCGGTCAATACCTCTATGGTGACGCAGCATGGTCTTATATCCACAGCTGCACGGATATCGACCTCTTGACAATACTGAGGACGCTGTCGGAAGAGAATGCAGCCTGAAATCGATGTTCATCAAGGGGATTGCCTGTCCATACTCCGGTCGCTCGACCCGGAGAGCATGAATCTCGTATACATTGATCCTCCCTTCTTCACTCAGAAGGTTCACAAACTCCGCACACGCGATCGGAATCGGGAGTTCTCGTTCAATGACCTGTGGACTTCCCACACGGAATATGCGGATTTTCTTCATCAGCGCTTGCAGCAGATCTACAGGGTCCTTTCCGAGACGGGCTCGCTCTTCCTGCACTGCGACCACAATGCCACACACATAGCCCGCACCCTGCTCGACGAGGTCATGGGTCCCTGTGCTTTCAGATCGGAGATCATCTGGCACTATCGTCGATGGTCGAATTCCAGCAGGAGTCTTCTCCCAGCCCATCAGACAATCTACTACTACACCAAGTCTGATAGAGAGTACACTTTCAACACAATCTGGAGGGACTATTCGCCTTCGACAAATGTGGACCAGATACTCCAACGACGAGTGCGGGATGGCCACAACAAGGTGGTTTATCAACGGGACGAGTCTGGGAATGTTGTACCAAATGGAGGGAAAAAGGGCGTACAGCTCAGCGACGTTTGGGACATACCCTACCTGAATCCCAAAGCTAGGGAGCGCACGGGATACCCTACGCAGAAGCCCCTGCTCCTCCTAGAACGTATCGTTCAATTGACAACGAACGAGGGCGATTGGGTCCTCGACCCCTTCTGTGGGAGTGGAACGGCTCTAGTTGCAGCAAAGCTCCTTGGACGGAATGCGCTTGGGATCGACATTTCTGCGGATGCAGTCGAGATAACCCGATGCAGACTCCAGACACTGATCAAGAGTGAATCCAGACTGATGCATCAGGGACGAGATACCTACCGAAACGCGAATGAGAACGTGCTCGCTCTCTTGCAAGGTCTGGACTACGTACCAGTGCACCGCAATAGCGGCATCGACGCAATCCTGAAGGAAGATCTGCATGGAACCCCGGTCCTCATTCGAGTTCAGAGAGAAGGTGAAACGATTCTTGAGGCTTCGTACAAGCTCTATCGTGCCTCGAAGGACAAGAATGCTCTCGTGATGTTCCTCGTTGCAATCCATCAGCAGGACTACCTGCCGATGGGCGATGACGTGCCGCCCGGGGTCGTCGTCATAGACACGCCCGCTCCCAGTATCCAGAGGAGCATTGAGTCGTTGCGGAGTCCTTCGCAGGCGGATGCCGGGTAAGGCACCATGATACACGTAAGCACCGACATCGAGGACGTTATCCTCGACCACGACAAGCGCGGCATATCCGCGCTCAGGCCCCATCTTCCCGCGGGGTACGTGGACGAGGCCGCCCGGCTGGTCCTCGACAACCCGGGCACGGCCCTGATAGTGACCGGGTTCTACATCATGTGGGCCGACGGCCCCGAGAACGACGGCCCGCCGGGGGCGGTCGCCATCGGCAACGCTCTCCGGGCTCTGGGCTACGACGTGGTCTACGTATCCGACCACCACTCGACCGCGATAGTGGAAGGGCTGGTCGAGGACGGCTCTACGGTGATGGACTTCCCCTTCATGGACGACGCGGAGAGCGGGATGTTCGCCGAGGGCCTTCTCCGGAAGATCGTGCCGTCGGTGCTCATATCCATCGAGCGGTGCGGGCCTAGCGAGGACGGCAGGGCGCGCAACATGCGCAACGCCGACATCACGGACTTCAACGCGAAGACGGATTACCTGTTTGCGGGCGGCGTACCCTCGGTCGGCATCGGCGATGGGGGGAACGAGATCGGCATGGGCAACCTGGCTGACGTAATCCCCGCCGTGCCCACCCTAGTCGAGCTGCCCTGCGTCACGAGGGTAACCAAGCCGGTGATCGCCAGCGTGTCGAACTGGGGAGGGTACGGCCTCGTGGCCGCGATGTCGCGGCAAGCGGGGCGCAATCTTCTTCCCAGCATCGCCGACGAACGTGAGATGGTGAGGCGGTCCGTCGCGCTCGGAGCGGTCGACGGCTTCTCGGGCGAGAGGATCGAAAGGGTGGACGGATTCTCGCTGGAGGAGAACAGCCGGACCCTCGAGAGGCTGCACGAGCTACTGTCCCCCGACCGCCAATAGCCCGGCGACCGCCGGGAGTGAGGAGCCCCTTCATATGGCAAAGCTCGCAGGCAGGATCTACGACGCGGCAACCGGCGAGACCGTGTCGGCCAGGGTGCACGTGTCCGACTCGACGGGCGCGTTCGTACACCCCCCGGACGCCATACTGAAGGTGGGGCCGGGCGCGTCCTTCTTCTACTCGGACGGCGGGTTCGAGGTGGAGGTCACGAGGGGCTGGGTCCGCGTGGTGGTGGAGCGAGGCACGGAGTATGCACCGGCGCGCATCGACCTCGAAGCTCCCGCCCAGGGCGCCGTAACCGTCGACGTGAAGCTCGAGCGCTGGTCGCGGCTGGGCGACGAGGGCTGGCACCCCGGCAATACCCACATCCACTACGACGAAAAGGAGGAGAGGCCGGACGAGCGCCTGCTGCTCGACCCCCGCGTGGAGGACCTCAGGATGACCGCGGTCAGCATCCTGAAGCGATGGGACCTCGAATACGCGACGAACAAGTACGCCCCCGGCGTGCTGACGGACTTCTCCTCGGCCCATCACTACGTCGAGTGCGGCGAGGAGAACAGGCACAACGCGGAGGGCTCCCACTCGCCCGGGTACGGCCACATCATGCTCCTGAACATCCGCAACGTCGTCGAGCCGGTGAGCCGCGGGCTGCTGGTCGACGCCTTCGACCCGGACTACCCGCCGCTGTCGTACGCATGCGACGACACGCACCGCCAGGGCGGCATGGTCATCTGGTGCCACAACGGCCGCGGCATGGAGGCGCCGGTGGCCGCCGCGCTGGGCAAGCTCGATGCATTCAACCTGTTCGACCCAAACTGGATGGACGCCGAGTACGACATCTACTACAAGATGCTCGACGCCGGGATAAGGCTTCCAGCGTCGACCGGATCGGACTGGTTCATCAGCTCGGCCAACCGCGTCTACGCCCAGACGGGCGGGCCTTTCGAGCACGAGCCCTGGTTCGACGCGCTCAAGCGGGGGCGCACGTTCATCACGAACGGCCCGGCACTGTCTCTGACCGTGCACGGAGAGCAGCCGGGGGCCGAGATCGAGGCGAAGGCTGGCGAGCGCCTTCCCACCCGGGTCACCTGGGACTCTCATTATCCGATCAGCCGGGCCGAGGTGGTCTTCAACGGCCGCGTTGCCGCTGGCGAGTCGTTCCCCGAAGGCTGCGCGTCCGGGTCGCTCGAGACAGACGTGTCCGCCGCGTCCGACGGCTGGATCGCCGCCAGGCTGTGGAGCAGGGCCAGGGACAGCTTTGCCCAGCCCGTGTTCGCCCATACGAGCCCCGTGTACGTGGTGACCGGGCAAACTGGGCCGGAGAAGCGCGCCGCGTCAGCATACTTCGACGACGCCATTGAGCGGTCCATCGAGTGGGCGTCGTCGAAGGGCAAGTTCTACACCGACAACCAGAGGCGAGAGGTCGTCGACCTCTTCAGAGAGGGCCAGCAGGTATACAAGAGAGCGCTCGACGGCTAGTGTCCGGTGAAACGCCTTGCCCTTTCGGCGGCGAGGGTGCTGGCCGTCCTGATCGCCCTGTACCTGGCTATCGGGCTTCTCGCCAAGTTCACCAACGTGATCAATCACTTCATATACTTTCCTGAGAGTACCATCTACCAGGACCCCCGCGACTTCGGGCTGGAGTTCGAGGATGTGTACCTGACGACGTCCGACGGCGTTCGCATCCACGGCTGGTTCGTCCCGGGCTCCGGCGGGCCGACTCTCGTCTGGTTCCATGGCAACGGCGGCAATATCAGCAACCGTGTCGACAACATAGCCGGGCTGAACCGGCGTCTAGGAGTCAGCATCCTCATCATAGACTATCGGGGGTACGGGCTGAGCGAGGGTTCGCCCACCGAGCAGGGGACCTACCTGGACGCCGAGGCCGCGGTGGCTCACGCCCTCTCCAGGCCGGACGTCGACCCCGAGCGCGTGGTGCTGTTCGGCCGCTCGCTCGGATGCGCGGTCGCGGCGGAGATGGCCGTCAGGCACGATGTCCACGCCGTCGTACTGGAGTCGCCCTTCACTTCGGTCCTGGCGATGGCGAAGCGCGCCTATCCGTTTCTGCCTGGCGTCGGTCTCCTGGTGGGGGACATGTACGATACCCTCGACAAGGCGGCCCGGATCGACGCGCCTGTCATGGTCTTACACGGCGACAGCGACGATATAGTGCCGTTCGAGATGGGCCGTGAGGTATTCGAGGCTGCACCGGAGCCGAAGCGGTTCTACACCATCCGCGGCGCCGGCCACAACGACACCTACGCCGTGGGGGGCGCACCCTACCTGGACGCGCTGGGATCGTTCCTGGCCGAGCCGCATTCAGACCCATAGGAGGACCGGCAGCATGATACTTCGCCGCCCAGACGTCGACGTGCAGATTCATGTGAACAAGTCGGTGTTCCACGCCGGCGACGAGCTCGATGCTCGCGTGGCGCTCCTGCCGAAGGGTGACTTCCACGTCCGTAGCGGGAGGGTGGAGCTGGTCTGCACCGAGACCTGGGTGCAGAGGGTGGACTCCCAGTACGGCTCCTCGCACCACAGGAAGAAAAATGCCCTCAGCAGGGCTGGCGAGACCTTTATGGAAGACCAGGCCGTCCGGAACGGTGTGCCCTACTCGACCGAACTGAAGGTGGCCGTACCGCAGGACGCCCTCCCTACCATCACCGGCGCCAAGGTGCAGAAAATCGAGCCCGGCATCGCGTGGGCGGTCGCGGTAGACCTGGACGTGGCCAGGGCGCGCGACATTCACGAGAGCCAGGAGATCACCGTCGCCGTGACTCCCGCGCCCCGGGACGAACGGCCCAGCCCAACTGTCGCGGAGTCCCAGCGCGGGCGGTGCGTCCTCACCCTGGAGGTGTCCCGGAGTGCGGCCCGTTCGGGGGACCGCGTGGACGGCGCCCTGCGCGCCGAACCCCAGCAGGACATGACCGCGTCCGAGGCCAGGGTCGAGCTCCTCAGGGCCGAGAAGTTCGGCAACACGGAGCGTAGTCACGTCGTGGACAGTGCGTCGCTCGAACGGGACCTGTCGCTGCAGTCCGACAGGACGCGGGAGTGGAGATTCAGCCTGGACTTCGGCCAGGTCAGCGTACCGAGCCTGAAGACCGAGAAATCGTCGGTCAGGTGGCTCGTGAGAGGGGTGCTCGACCGGAGCCTGCGCTCCGACCCCAAGGTCGAACAGAAGATCGGCGTAGCCTTCTAGCGGCGGGTGCGTAACCCCATAGTTCCTGCGCAGACGCCGGCTGCTGGGCGGAGCAGATCTTGTCGGATTCTACGTCCTCGTTTCCGCCGCCAACCTTTGGCGGTGGCGCTCCTCGGAATAGTGCGTGCGCTTCTCGCGAAACAGGTCCCACGCTGAGTCGGTGTATGCCAGCCATGCGGACATGTACTCTCGCGCACTCGTCGGTCACTCCTCTTGATCTTCAACACAGTTGCTGAACAGTTACAGTGAGGGCCGAGAGCTGTCGTTGTCCAGTGAAAATGTCAGGGTAATTGTTTAATGATTATGTCAGTAGGCGTTATCTCCAGGGGTAGTTGGGTGCCGGCCCGCTTGGGTTGCGTGGTGTTGGTCTTGGGTGGGTTGCGGGGTGGGGTTTCCTGTAGGCTCCTCGCTCCGTTCCGTCGCTCATCGCCTACAGGGTGTATGAGAGCGCCGGTGGAGTCTGCCACTGGGGTCTCGGCAGGGAGATGGCCGTTGGAGCGTCTGGTGCTGCGAGCCCTGAGCGTCACAGGCTCTGGGGGTGCTGGCTTAGCTGCGAGTGTTCACACCCTGACATAATCATTGAACATCTACAGAGCGGCCGAACAGGTATTGACCTCGTGCCGTTGCTGTAACTACAATGGCGTAGGTGTGAAGGGTGACTGCGCTTGCGTTGGACTTGGGATCAGGCAAAGAACGAGGCGAACCTTCGAGCGCACGGCCTCGGCTTTGAGGCTGCGGCCTTCGTGTTTGACGATCCCATGTCTGCGACCCAGGAAGACCCATATCCATATGAGCAGCGGTGGCGAACCATAGGCATGGTGGGCACTCAAGTCGTGATGGTAGTCCATACTTGGCCCGACTAAGAGCCTATCCGATAACTCCGGCGGCACGATATGTTATCTGAGCGCAGGCGAGATGAAGCATAGCCAGGTAGTTGTCCATGCGCTTTTCCCAACGGATCAGCAACCTTCTGAACCGGTTCAACCAACTGTGACTACGCTCCACCACCCAGCGGCGGGCGCGGTATCCCGGAATGGTCTGCTTATCTTTACGCTCCTCGCCTCGCCTACGTATATGCGCTGTGTATCCGTAGCTGGCCACCAGCTTCTCGACCTCAGGATAGTCATAACCTCTGTCCAGACACAGCCCCTGAGGCTGTTCGGGTTGTGGGGCTGGGCGGTCTCCCACGATGGCTTCGAGTGTTGGCTCAACCAGTTTCATATCGTGGCGATTGGCGCCGTCCACGCTTATTCCTATGGGAATGCCGTTGCCATCGGTCAGCAGGCTGCGTTTTGTGCCCGTCTTGCCTCTGTCCGTAGGGTTTGGGCCAGTACCCTCACCCCCCGAGCGGAGCCTTCGTCATGGCTCCATCCATTGCCTGCCACTCCCAGTGTATGCCGTATAACTCGTCGTATTCGGCCAACCCCTGTTTCCACAGTCTCTCGAAGACTCCGTCCTTCACCCAACGCTGATACCGGTCATGCACGGTGCTCGGCGCTCCGTACGTTCGAGGCATGGACTTCCATTGGCAGCCGGTGCGCAGCACGTAGAGTATCCCGTCCATACAATCGCGGGCGGACTTCCAGGGTCTTCCCCCCTTCGGGCCCGTCTTCTCCTGGGGCAACAAAGGCTCGATTCTTTCCCAAAACGCATCGGACATGCGCATATCGTCTCCCGCAGCACGTTTTCCTGTCTCCGACATGTCCTTCCTCCCTATAGAACTGGAGAAAGTCTAATCGAAGCATCATACAATGACCAAGGCAATATAAGGTTATCGGATAGGCTCTTAGACACGGAGGCCGGCGAGGAGATCGGACGCATCATCTCCGCACGCAAAGCGACGAGGCATGAGAGGGAGACTTATGAAGAAGGACATTACTGAGCTGCCGCCAGACGTTCAGATCCAGATACGGGCGTTGGAGGCTCTGCCCGACAACCGGATCGACACGACCGACGCTCCGGAGATTCTCGATTGGTCCGACGCCAGGCGCGGGGTCTTCTACCGGCCTGTGAAGCAGCACATTACGCTGAGGCTCGACGCGGACATCATAGCCTGGTTCAAGGCCCGTGCTCGTGACGGACGCGGATACCAGACGGACATCAATGGGGCGCTCCGCGAACACGTCCACAGGACGGCCCGTTCCGCAAGATAGCCTAGTCGGCGGGGCCGGTGCCGGGAAGATAAGGAAACTGAGCACTGCGTAACCGATGCTTGGGAGTGCACGGCGCTACTGAAAAAACCTGCCGCAAGCTCAATCACACACGAGGCGTGGAATGGACCTGGAGGGCATATTACAGCAAG
Organism: Dehalococcoidia bacterium; assembly: GCA_965222445.1. Lineage (GTDB taxonomy): Bacteria > Chloroflexota > Dehalococcoidia > Lucifugimonadales > CAJWER01. The sequence continues at coordinate 1,565,116 of CBDCTY010000002.1, forward strand.
AGGTGCTCAGTGCTCAGGATTTGCGAGGAATCGAAAGAGTTTGATGATAGGATGGGTGCAAATATCACACGCCGTAGCTGATAGGTTAGCAAGAGTTCTATTCTTCTTGCTGCTCCTAACAGGATCAGTGATATTCGGAGGTACGGCATGCCAAGGAGACGTTGCATCGTCGACAACCGCAACTCCTGTCAATAGTGGAAACGACTCTCAACTTGCTCCAAGCGCTACTGATGCTCGTAAACAGGCCTCTACTTCACCCTTACGGTTCGTTCCCACGGCTACGCCAGACACCAACTTGGACGAGGTAAAAGCGGCGGTAGCGGCTGCGGGCCTTGAAGGGTTAGGGGGTAGAGCAGTTGACGACTCATTCTACGCCCTGATAGCTGAATGTGGCGGAGCCATTACCATTAAAGATAGTATCATCGAAACGATGGTTCCGCCGGATCTACTAATCGATAGAGGCGGATGGTATGTACAAAGCGAGGACTTGTTGTATCCAGTCAAGATGCAGCTAATACAGGGGTGGGAACACACCATCGAGTGGTCTGTTAACGGCCAGAACCGGAACGAGGTCTTCAAAGTAACCGCATCAGGCTACATCACGAATGACTGTGAGGTAAATACGGAAGTTTCGAAACGCCCCGTACCGTAATGACGGATGTCTTAAGCCACTTTCGGACACCAGCTCTTGACTTGACATTACTGCATGCAGCTACATTAGAGAGTTGGGCGCGGTAAGCTGCTGGACAGGGAGACCTTCATGTGCTGTAGGTGAGGGTGTGATCCCAAATTGAGGAACACCATGTTGACAAGATTGAAAGATATAGTGCTGGACCCGCTGTGGTGGAAACTCGCAGCAGTCTTCGCGGGCTACTTTTGTGCCGTGGTAAACCTCTTAGTTGATCCCGCCGATATTGCCACTCTCCCCGATGACGACAGCTCGTACCATGCTTCCAGAATCAAGGCAGGAGGCTTTGCGCTCATCACCGCGATTGCCCTATTCGTCGCTCTGATTTCAAGAGGCACCGACAAACGGGACAAGCTGATTGAGGGTATGGCTCAGTTGCTGGGCGTATTGGCTGCCTGCGGAGCCGGGTGGTATGTGTTGGACAGTGAAACGCAAGGGAATCCCGGTCTGTACATAGTCGGGATTGTCACTTTAACCGGGCTCACTGTTGTAGCCGTGGCGATTGCGGGCGGGTTCTGGGTTGCGCTCGTCGCCGCACCGAAAGCCGCAATCCTGCTTTGCAGAACTATCGTACGGTTCGTTGGCAGATTACGCAGAAAGGAGGTAACAGACGATTGACGCTCCGCTCCGTTGCTCGCCATAGTTGCCCTACTGTATCGGCGGCGTCTCACGCTATCGCCCAGCCCTCTGACAGCAACCTTGCTTGCCCAAGACGGTCAGCGTTACCAGTCCGAGAACTGACGGGACTCATGAGCGGCTCCGGCTAGGATGCTCACCTTTTGGAACTGCATTAGTTGGAACATTTGGTTTGAAACCCGCCCTCCCCGGTGCGGCGTGGGAATCCAGCAAAGACAGAATCTCCCCCTCTGCGCCCGTAGCCTGCCCTGAGCCTGTCGAAGGGTGCCCTCTGCGGTGAAAACTCCCCCTTGACAACCACCCAATCCTCCCACATAATAGTACGTATGTCCGATACCAACGGCCTACAGGCCGAAACAACAGCAGAGGAGCGGAAGCCGCCCACACTCGCCGACATCGTCCGCGAGAAGACCGACGACGGCAAGCGCATCATCGACTTCTTCCTCGACGTCATGGAGGACAGGATCGACGGCGCTGAGCTATGCCACAGGATGGACGCCGCCAAGCAACTCGAAAAGCACAAGTCCAAGGCCGCCGCCAAGTTCCTTGACAAGTACCGCGGCGTCTCATGCGGCCACTCCATCAATGGACGCCCCAACCCGGCCGACCCCTGCTCCGCCGCGGAGAGGAGCCTGGTGGCCGTGACCTTGAACGCCCCGGCCACCCTTACGCGAGACTTCCTCACTGTGCTCTCTGGGATAGATGAATTCCTCATGGCCAGGCTCATCCGAGCCCAGACCGCCGACGCCGGCACCATCATCGACTTCCTCGACGACGTCATGCAGGACAGGAACGACGGCTTCAAGACCCACCACAGGATCGCCGCCGCCAAGGAGCTCATAGTACACATAGTCCGCGACGAGCAGCCCGCTCCCAACACACCCGTCATTCCCGCGGAGAGCCTGCCCCGTACTCGATACGGGGCGGGAACCCAGGGGGGCGGCGGGGGCCGTAGCGCCGCAGGCAACCCCGCTCGTACCGAGCCTGTCCTGAACACCGTCGAAGGATCCGCTTACCCTGAGCCTGTCGAACGGGTCGAAGGGTCCCGTCCCGAGTTCACCGAAGGGTCCCTCACCTCCGTTCACACTGAGCCTGGCGCCCCTGAGCCTGTCGAACGGGTCGAAGGGCCTCGTCCTGAGTTCACCGAAGGGCCTGTCCTGAGCACCGCCGAAGGGCACGCAGACAGCTCATCCGTCGTTCCCGCCAAGGAGCCCGCCGAAGGACGCCAGGACTACAAAGTAAGACGGCCCCGAGGACGACGCACCCGAACACAACGACGCAGGGATGGAGCCGCCAGGGCCGCCACCCTCGGAAAGCACCCAAGCTCCGAGCGCAACGACGAGGAAAAGGACGAAAAACCCGCACCCGTGGAGCTCACCATCGCCGAGCGTAGAATCAAGGAAAGACTCGAACAGCACTGGCACGAGCCGGACCCCTGGGCCGGACCAATCGACTCCACAACCCCAGGCCGCTCACCCCCCTGGTGACCGCAACCCGACTACACAACTTATACCGAGTCATTTTGAGCGCACCGTAAAGCCGTCATTCCCGCGAAGAGCCTGCCCCCGAGCAGTCGGGGGCGGGAATGACGAAGTCACGGCGCAGTCACAACGAATTTGCATAGTAATAAGAATCTCGTTCCAGTGGCTACCAGTCGAGGCCGACCGCCTTTGTCAGGAACTCCGAGAACGGGGCGGCGGTCCTGCATGAGTCCGCGTAGATGTCGATGAAGCCGGGCGAGACCACGTCGTCCTCGTGGAATGAAGTCCCGGCCGCGAAGGACTTGAGCTTCAGGTATCCGATGAGCGGGTGGTCCGGGTCTATCCCCTTCGGAGCGCGCTTGAGCGAGTCGCCCTCCAGTGTGAACCTCGACCTGAAGGCCTCTTCGTCGACGATGCGCTCCCACCTGCTGGGGTTCTCGACAATCGCCCCGCGGATCTTTCCCAGGGTCGCCGAGTTGGGCATCCATATGCCCGCCCCTCCGAAGGACATGCCCGGCTGCAGGTGCAGGTAGAACCCCGGCCCGTGGACCTCCCGCCCGACCTCGTGCCGGAAGTGTGCACCGGCGTTGGTCTTGTACGGGCTCTTGTCCTTCGAGAACCGCACGTCCCTGTATATCCTGAACATCGACCCGCCCGAGGGCCGCGGGTCCGCCACCATGTGGGGGCTGATCTCCCTGAGCTTCTCGCCGAAGTCGGCCACGAAATGCAGCAGCGGATTGCGGACGTCGCGCTCGTAGCGGGCCTTGTTGGCCTGGAACCACTCACGGTTGTTGTTCATGGAGAGCTCGGCCAGGAACTCGAACAGGGCCGGTGTGAAGTGTGCGGTTGGTCCCATCTTGTCACTCCTGGCAGGATTAAGACTATCTCAAACTGGCGGCGATTCTCATACTAATCCTGCCGTAGCGCCAATCAACCAACGGGGATTAGCCCCCATCCTAATACCAATGCATTTTGAGCGCACCGTAAAGCCGTCATTCCCGCGAAGAGCCTGCCCCCGAGCAGTCGGGGGCGGGAACCCACTCCCTGGCCGCACATATATGGCGGCATCACGCCAAATTGGTATAACCTTCCCCCTCAGTGGGAAGGGATTTTCAGATAGTTGCTTCGCGGACACTGCAGCTCGGCCTGGCTATATGCTGCTCACGATCCCCAGCTCGCCCTCCAGCTCCCATAGAGTCAGGTCGATGGCGTGGACGATCTCGTCCACGTCGCCGCGGGTGATGACGAGGGGCGTGCCCAGCACGATGACGCCGGCGCTCGATCCCAGCAGGATGCCGCGCCGCCTGAGCTTCTCCCTGATCCTGGAGTCTATGTCGAGCTCCGGCGCGAACGGCTCCCTGGTCTTCCGGTCGCTGACCAGCTCGATGGCGCACATCAGGCCGAGGCCGCGCACGTCTCCGACGGTGGGGTGGTCGGCCATCAGGGTCTCGAGCTGTGCCTTGAGGTACGCCCCCTTTTCCGCGGCGTTCTCGACGAGGCGCTCGTTCTCGATGATCTCGATGTTCTTCAGCGCCGCAGCCGAGCAGACAGGATGTCCGGTCGCCGTGAAGACGTGCCGCAGGTAGTTGTCCTGGCCAGCGAACACGCCCGCCACCTCGTCGGTGACTATGGCGGCCCCGAATGGCAGGTAGGTGCTGATGACGCCCTTGGCGACGGCCATGATGTCTGGCACGACTCCCCAGTGCTCGAGGGCGAACATCCGGCCCGTCTGCCCGAACCCGGTGACGATCTCGTCCGCCACCAGCAGCACGCCGTAGCGGTCGCAGATCTCCCGCAGCATGGGCCAGTACTCGTCGCCCGGGACCGCGCAGGTGCGCGCCGACACGGGCTCGGCGAACACCGCCGCGACCGTGTCAGGGTCGTTCTCGACGATCAGCGTCTCGACGGCATCCGCGCATAGCATCGCGCACTCAGACGGCGTCTCGCCGCCGAGCGCGCACCGGTACGGGTTGGGCTGCGGGGCGAACAGCAGCCCGGTCAGCTCCATCTCGTAGCCCTCGCGCAGTCCCGGCGCGCTCGTCCCGAGCCAGTGTACGCCGCCCGTCGCGCCGTGGTACGAGCCCTCGCGGCTGACGATCTTGTGGCGCCCGGGCTGCCCCTGGCGGCTGTGGTAGCCGCGCACGATCTTCAGCGCCGTCTCTGTAGCCTCGGATCCGCCGCTGACGGGGAAGACCCTGTTCAGGCTGCCGGGAGCGAGGGAAGCCAGCTTCTCGGCCAGCATCACGGTGGCGGCCGTGGTCGTGCCCGCGGGCATGAAGCTGAGCATCTTAGCCTGCTCGTAGGCCGCCTCGGCAATCTCGGTCCGCCCGTGGCCGACGCTGACGGACATGTAGCCGCCGTTCACGTCGATCCACTCGCCGCCCTCCGAGTCGGTAACGCGGAGGCCCTTGCCCTCGACCGCCACCACAGGGCCGCCCGTCTCGGCCATCTCCGTCCAGTCGCGGTTCGCCATCCAGAGATGGCGCGCCGCCGATTCCCGCAGCTCGTCCGTGCTGGTCATCGAGCGCCCTCCATGCCTCCGCCCATAGCGGCGGGACTCCCGGCGCCTAGTATCTCACAAGCCGCAGCGCCTCGCCCCGGCCTCGTCTCAGATGGCATCTCGCTGTGGGAGGCCCCTGTTCTCGTCCCCGGCTACTTCACACCGGGATGACGCACAAGAAGGGCCTTTCGTTCTCTGCGCCCAACCTTTCTATGCCTCCGTCCAGCGTGGCAAGCTGTCCGTTTCGCTGCATTGCGGCCGCCAACAACACGGCGTCGGTAATCTGGCGGTATCCTTGTAGGCGGGCGCTGATCGATTCCGGCAGGTACACGATCGACTTGTCCAAGGGCCAGAAAGTGTGAGACCCCAATCGCGTCAGCCTCTCCAAGACTGCGATGGCGTCGAGAGGGGTGACGGCATGCTGCACTACCAACGGATTGCAGGACACGCGGACGAAACCCGCTTCCGTCAATGGACAGGTCGCCCAGCCGTGCTGTCGGCGGTCCTCGAACCATGACCTGGCGGCGGCGTGGTGTACGTGGTTGGGCCAGGCCAGGGCTATCAGTACGTTGACGTCCAGCAGCGCTGTCACGGCCAGTCACTCAGTGACTGGTAGACATCCTCATTGGTAATGGGCTCGGCATCGGCGGCGACGGCAAACACGGTCCCGTCCCCGTCGTCCTCGGTGGAGGGCGCGCTCCTGAAGCCGCGCCGCGCCAGCTCCGACAGGGCGCTGCCGAGGCTGCTTCCCTTCCGCTCCGCCAGGGCCCGGGCCACCGCCAGGACATCGTCGTCGATAGTTACGGTAGTTCGCATAAGAGCATCAACGCATTATAGCATCAAACTGTCAAGACGCCAGATTGACACCTGGATATGGCTGGACTAAGATGATTCTACGGACGCGGACGGCAGGGCAACGTAGCTCAGAGGCAGAGCGGGCGCTTCATAAGCGCTAGGTCACAGGTTCGAACCCTGTCGTTGCCACCAGGTCGGGTGTGCATCTGGACGGGATCGGCGGGCTTGGGCGGTTAGCTCAGTGGTTAGAGCGCTCGCCTCACACGCGAGAGGTCCGAGGTTCAAATCCTCGACTGCCCACCACCGACTTTGGTGTGCCAGGTCCTCGTCGGAATTGTGCCGAAGTGGCGGAACGGCAGACGCGCTACGTTCAGGACGTAGTACCCTTACGGGTGTGTGGGTTCAAATCCCTCCTTCGGCACCACCCCTTCGATTCCCGGCTCCCGGACGCGCTGGCAATTTTGGCGCAAAACACCCGTGCTAACCTATTGACGGCGCTCATGCGTTCCGCTATTCTGTTCGCAGACTCGCCCCCCAGGGCCAAAGGCGCTCCGGCCGCCAAGCCGCCAAAGCACAACAGCGACAACTGCACCCCCATGCAAGCGGCGGTCGGAGCCCCGGCCCGATTAACGGGGCGGGCCGCTTCATTTGGGCGGCAGCTACACAGTCCTGCCGAATTCGCGTTCAAGCCTGGCCGACGTGAGGTGGATCATAGTGGGCCTGCCGTGGGGACAGGTGTGTGGCTGGCGGCACCCCTCCAGCTGCCGCATCAGCTCGGACATCTCGTGCAGCGTGAGGGTCTCGTTGGCCCTGATCGCGCCGTGGCAGGCGATGGAGTAGGCGGCGCGCTCCTCCCAACTCTCGAACCCGCCGCCTTCGGCCATGGTATCGAGCACGTCCGACAGCGCCTGGGACGGCTCCGTGTCTGTCAGGAGCGACGAGACGGCGCGGATCATGTAGGTGCGGTCGCCGAAGTGCTCCACGACGAATCCAAGCCCGGCGAGGAGCTCCTGCTGCGCCTGCAACAGCTCCTGCTGGCTTGGATCGAGCTCGACGGTCTGGGGCTCCATGAGGCTCTGGGAGTCCGCGCCCTTCGTACGGAACTCGCCCGTCACCCTCTCGAAGAGGACGCGCTCGTGGGCTGCGTGCTGGTCGATCAGGTATATGCCGTCGGGTCCCTCCGCCGCGATGTACGTGCTCTGCACCTGTCCCAGGACCCGCAGCGCCGGTAGAGCGGCGTGGGGAAGCATGGGCGCCGGTCCGGGCCGGGGCTCCGCCGGGCCGGGGCTGTCCCCGCCGTGCGGCGCTTCCGCGCCCAGCAGCAGGGGGGGCCGAGGTCGCTCGCCCGGCTCGGCCAGTGGTGGCTGGGCCGGGTGGGCACCCGTCGCGGCGGGAGGACGATCCGGCGGCGCTACCGGCGTGTCCCGAATCTCGGGCACGGGAGAGCCCGCAGCCAGCGTGGCCCGCACCGCCTGCTGGACGACCGAGAAGACGGGGCCCTCGCGGCGAAACCGGATCTCCACCTTGGAGGGATGCACGTTTACGTCGATCTCTCCAGGCGCGGCCCTGACGTCGACGACGGCGATCGGGAAGCGGCGCTCCATCAGGAAGCCCCGGTAGGCGTTCAGTATCGAGTAGGTGAGCGTCCGGTCCTGCACCCAGCGCCCGTTCACGAAGGTGGTGACGTGGCTCCTGTTCGAGCGCGAGATGGGGGCCGGGCTGACCATGCCGTACAGCCCCGGCCTGTCCCCGTCGCGCTCCACGTCCACCTCGAGCATGGCGTGGGCGACGTTCGCGCCGTACACGTCCGACAGCACCTCGCGGAGGTCGCCCGATCCGGCCGTCCCAACCGCGTCCCTGCCGTCCAGGGTGAGCTCGAATCTCACGGCAGGGTAGGCCAGCGCGTAGCGCGACACGACCGCCTGGATTCTCGACGACTCGGCGGCGGCAGAGCGCATGAACTTCCTGCGGGCCGGGAAGTTGGCGAACAACCGCCGGACCGTCATCGTCGTCCCGGCGCCCGCGCCCGCCCGCCCAGCGGAGACTGTCTTGCCCTCCGACACCTCCACCCGCGTTGCCTGGGGGCTGTCCGGCGTCCTGGAGACCAGCGTCACATGGGAGACGGCCGCGATGCTCGGCAGCGCCTCGCCCCGAAACCCGAGGGTGGATATCGCCTCCAGGTCCGGCACGTCCGTGAGCTTGCTGGTGGCGAATCGCTCGAAGGCCAACGCGGCTTCGTCCGAGGCGATCCCCGACCCGTTGTCGGCGACCCTGATCTCGTCGAGGCCCCCGGCCACTATGGCTATCCTGATCTCGGTGCTGCCCGCGTCGAGCGAGTTCTCCACAAGCTCCTTGACCACCGAGGCCGGACGCTCGATGACCTCGCCGGCCGCGATCTTGGACGAGACGTCATGGGGCAGCAGTCGAATGGGCACGGCCTCTCTCCGCTAGCCCACGCCTCCGCCGTCCATTATCAGCGGCGTGCCAGTCACGAAGGAGGCCTCGTCGGAAGCCAGGAAGACGACGCCCGCGGCGATCTCCTCTGGCTGGCCTACCCGCTTGAGGTAGCTGCCCTCGGCGGCTTCGCGGTAGAAGTCCTCCTCGGAGGCGCCCAAAAAAGCGCGGTGCCTCTCGGAGGCCGGGGTCCGGACCGAGCCGGGACAGACGCAGTTGACGCGGATATTGTCCGCCGCCAGGTCCATCGCCAAACACCTAGTGAGCTGCAGCAGCGCGCCCTTCGACGAGTTGTACGGCACGAACCCGGGCTGGGCGATGAAGCTGCTCACGGAGGCGATGTTGACTATCGACCCGCCCCCGGCCTCCTTCATGTGCGGGATGACGTGCCTCACTGCATTCGCGGGGCCCAGCAGGTTGACGCCCAGGACTCGCTGCCAGTCGTCCGCCGTAACGTCCTCGATCTTGCCGAAGACGAAGGCCGCGGCGTCGTTGACGAGTATGTCTATCCTGCCGAAGGCCCTGATCGTCGCTTCGACCATAGCCTCGATGTCCGACTCGACCGAGACGTCGGCCCTGATGTACGTGGCTATTCCGCGGGCCTCCTGAATTAGCCGCAGGGTCTCCTGGCCGCCTTCGATGTCGATGTCGCCGATGGCGACCAGTGCGCCCTCATCGGCGAAGCGCCGGCAGATCGCACGGCCGATCCCCGACGAGCCGCCCGTCACGATCGCCACCTTGTCCTTGAGTCTCATGTCTGGCCTCCGGGCTGCGTTCTGTGTGCGTACTGAGATTATCGCATTCGGCGGGGCCGCTGTCCCATACAAATGGGCCCCTGGCGTCGGTCTCAGTCGAGGTGGAAGACCTCTTCGAGCTCGATGAGCATCTGGTCGGGGCGTGCTCCGGGGGGAATCTCGAAGAAGGGCGCCATCATCTCCTGCCAGCGGCGGTTGGCGTCCTCGTCTTCCATCCCCGCGAGGGACGCCGCGAGGCCCTCGTCGGCCTCGAAGTATCCGAACAGCAGCCCGTCATCCCGCATGTAGAGGGAGTAGTTGCGCCAGCCGCTACGGGTGAGCGCTTCGAGCATGTCCGGCCAGACGGCTCGGTGGTGCTCTTTGTACTCCTCGAGCCTGTCTTCTTTGACCTTGAGCAAGAACCCTACTCTCTTGATCGTCGGCCTCCTCTCGGCCCTCTATTTGCGCCGGGGCTTGTGCGCGATGGTCTTGTAGTGTGCGTCGGAAACGGGGTACGGCCCCTCGACCGCAAGCCCGACTGTCTCCATAATGCCCGCCAGGGACTCGTAGGTGATCCCCGACGTCCGTCGCTCTTCCGCCTTCCACTGAACGATGATTGCCTCGCCGCCGGGCTTGAGCAGCCGGGCTATGTCGCGCGCGATGGCTTCGCGGCCATCGCGCGTTTCAGGGTAGTGCAAGACGAGGAAGCAGAGCACGAAGTCGGCAGCGGAGTCGGGCACAGGCGAGTCGGCGCCGCCGTTCCATACGGCCTCTACGTTCGAGAGCCCGGCATCGGCGCACCGCTCTTTCACGAGCGCCACCATCCTCGGCTCCTTGTCCACGGCGAACACCTTGCCGGATGGGCCCGCCAGCTCAGCCGCCGCCAGCGTCAGGTACCCGGGACCGCAGCCGTAGTCGACTATGGTGTGGCCGCGGCCCACGCCGTGGGCCGCCAGCACGTCGCGAGGGCCCACGCCCTCGAACCTGGCTCCGTCCAGCAGACTCTCGATCCACTCCCTGCTGTAACGCTCGCTCATTCTGTCCTCAGCCTCACGGCTTTGAGCTTGTTGTTGAACCTGTCCGAGACCAGCAGCACACCGCTCCCGTAGAGACGCAGGCCGTTGGGCGCGTTCAGCCCCGCCAGTACCGCCGCCCCGCCGTCGCCGAAATCCCCCGCGTCTGGCCCGCCGGCGACCGTCTCCAGCCTGCCCTCCCGATTCACCCGGCGCACGCGGTTGTTGCCGGTGTCGGACACGTAGACGACCCCCTCGGCCGAGACCTCCAGACCCCAGGGCTCGTTCAGCATCGCCCGGTCGGCGGGCGTACCGTCTTCCGAGAAGCCCCTGGCGCCGGTGCCCACAATTGTACTGATTATGCCTTCTCCGTCGATCTTGCGCACCACGTTGTGGTCACGGTCGCTGAAGTACAGGTTGCCCGCGCCGTCGAACCTGATTGCCGTGGGCGCGCCCACCCGGGCCTCGACGGACGGGGCCCCGTCGCCCGAATAGCCCGGCGTGCCGGTGCCGGCGACCGTCTCGATGATGCCGGACGAGGCGTCGACCCGCCTGATCCGGCCCGCCTCGGCATCGCCCACGTAGATGTCGCCGCCCGGCCCGTGCTCCACCGAAAGGACGTGAACGAGGTTGGCGGCGATGGCGGGCCCCCCGTCGCCCCGGTCCCACTTCTCGCCGGCGCCGGCCACGACCCGGATTATGCCGTCTTCGTCCACCCGCCGCACGTGGCCGTGCCTCGTGTCCGCTATGGCGACCCGGCCCCGAGAGTCGACCGACACGTCGTGGGGATTGCCCAGGTACGCCTCCGTGGCCGGGCCGTTGTCTCCCCCGTGTGCCCTCGCGCCGTTGCCCGCCATGGTGCGGATAATGCCTGTGTTCGGGTCGATAGCCCGGACACGCTGGTTCCAGACGTCCGCGACGTATATGTGGCCGTCGGGCCCTACGGATATGCCGCCCGGCCCTCGCAGGAAGGCCGCGGTGGCCTCTTCGCCGTCGTGTACGCTCGTGCCTCCAAGCACGGTGGTGACGATGCCGGTCGCCGCGTCGTACCGCCTGACCCTGCCCGAGCAGTCCGACCACAGCACAGTGCCGTCCGGGTCGGCCCAGAGCCCGACCTCGCAGGAGTTGCAGCGAGTCTCGGGGCCGGGCAGCCCCTCCTCGCCGAAGCCCGGAGAGCCGGCGCCGACGAGCGTTTCCACCACGCCCGTACGGCCATCCACCCTGCGAATCCTGAAGCCGTACTTCTCGCCGACGTACAGGTTGTCGTGGTCGTCGACGTAGATGGCGTCGGGCATGAAGACGCTGGCCTCGACTGCGGGACCACCGTCGCCGTTGGACGCCGCCTGCCCGTTGCCGAACACTGTCGTGACTGTGCCCGACTCCATGTCGATCTTGCGTATCCGGTGGTTCGAGTTGTCGCACACGTACAGGTTGCCCCGCGAGTCGAAGGCGAGATGCTCCGGGTGGTGGAACCCTGCAAGATCCGCAGGGCCGCCGTCTCCATGGTATCCGCCCATGCTGAGACCCGGCCCCGACGCCGGGTGGCTGTCCCCGTCCTCCGACGGGTGGTGGCGCGCGTCCCACCCCGCGAACCTGTCGATGGTCCCGGTACGCGCGTCGATGCGGCGGATATTGTTCGCCCACTCGCTCGATATGTAGACGTTGCCCTCGCGGTCGATCGCTATGCCGCAGTGGGTGTCGAGCTCCGCCTCGACCGCGTCGCCGCCGTCGCCGCCGCGCCCCTTGCTACCGCTGCCCGCTATGGTGGTGATGGTGCTCGTGGAGGCGTCGATTCGCCTGATGGTTGAGTTTCCCAGGTCCGAAAGGTACAGGTTGCCGTCGTCGTCTATGCGCAGGTCGTGGGGCTGATCGAACAGGGCCTCCGCAGCGGGGCCGCCGTCACCGGAGTTGCCGGGCACCCCCTGGCCAGCGTACTCGTGCAGTATACCGTCCACGTCGATGCGCCAGATCCGGTGGCCCCAGTAGTCTGCGACGAACAGGTCGCCGGCAGCGTTCCGTGCGATGCCCATGGGCCAGCCGGCGGGCGCCTCTCTGGCGGGCACGCCCTCGACGTACCCAACCCCGGCAACCGTCACGATGGCGCCGGGCTCCATCCGGGCGAACAGCTCGTTCAGGTTCATACGTATAGCGTACCTGCCCTCAAGACTTGTGGAGCAGCACCACGTTTTCCTTCGGGAAACTGGGCCGCCACCCGTGCGCGTCGGCGATCCATCCCATGGTGCGCCTGCTGTAGAACGCTATGTGGGTGGGGTCCCTGTGATAGTACCACTCCGGGAAGTCAGCCCAATCGTCCAGCATGGCAGTCATGACCCCCAGCCATCCCCCAGGTCTAAGGAGTCCGTCCAGCGCGCGGAAGTCCCTGGCCGGGTCGTCGAAGTGCTCCGCCGTCTCGGTGCACACGATGAAGTCGTAGGTGTCCTGCAGGACAGCCCGGTCCGGGTGGAAGTGCTTGTCGTAGACGGAGACGACAAACCCATCCTCAGCCATCATCGCGGCAAGGGCGGGCCCGGGTCCCGCGCCGTAGTCCAGCCCCTTGGATCCGGGATCGAGCTGCGGCTTCATTTGGCTCCAGAGCCGGTCCAGGAAGGCGCGGTAGTCGGCGTCGTCCGGGTTGTTGTCGTGCTCCAGGTACCGCCGCCGCTCGGCCTCGTGTCCGACGTGGAATCGAGCGGATACGGAGACGAGGTCGCACACGGCGCAGTGTACGAAGTCGCGTGTCATGGCGCGGTTCCGCACGCTATGGAACGGCGACACGCCGGAGCCGCACAGCGGACACGCGTCTGCGGCGACCGGCCGACCATGGCCTCGCGTGGCTGTCTGAGTCAGACCCTCCTGTGGGCGCATTCAGGTGCTGCACGAGCCCCCGAGGCCGGGACTTCAGGACTTATACCAGAGCATGAGTCCCCCTGCGCCCACGATCGGCGGCAGGATCGCGTCGACTATCGCCCAGACGGTCCAGTCCTCCAGGCTGGCGTGATTCACCAGGTGGGCGGTCCAGTTCGAGAAGAAGAGGAGCAGCAGTACGCTGGTTGCGAAGAAGGCGACGTTCACGCTCACGTAGCGCTTCAGGTCGGCGTCGTCTCCGGATTTGCACAGCCTCCACATATCCAGGCAGCTTGCGACGAACACGATCAGTATCGCCGCCGCCATGAAGAAGTCGAGGACGTCCCATATGGGGTACTCGCTGTCGTTGTCGAAGAAGAAGGGTGTGAGGATGAAGTTCACGGCGACAGCGAGGGCTATCACCATGGCGTAGGCCCCAAGAATGCGCTGAAGAATGTGCATTTCGACCTCCTCGGACAGCTTGCTCTCAGCCACTGCTGGCCTAGCATTGGGCGGCATTATACCAATTGGTCTTGACTACGCCGCCAATTCAGATCGTAGGGGCTGCGGGGAGGGCGGGTTGCAAACGGGTTGCAAACCCTCCCCTACGCCAGTGGACTCGTCTTCGATAGTGATTACGGATGATTGCCGCTCGGTTGCTCAAGGTAGATGGTGTTGCCCTCGGGGTCCTCGAAACCAGCTACCTTCGCGCCCCAGTGACCTTCCGACAGTGGGTGGGTCACGACCAGACCAGCTTCAGTCACGGCTCGCAGACTGCGGTCGATATCGCCTGAGGCGAAGACCAGGGAAACACCCGAAGCGGCGTTGTCGGCGGCGGTAAGGACCAGAGACGCCCCAGCCATCTTGAATCCCGCACCCCAACCAGGGTCGTGGAAGTCCTCATCGAATCCCAGAACATCCCGATAGAAGGCCCTCATCCCCTCGAGGTCTTCGACCTTGACGAACACCTCGTCGAGCCTGTCAACGGTCTTGGCAAACATCGCTCCACCTCACTGTCACCCGATCATCGGTCGAGATTCAGCCATGCAGCCTCTTCGGGAGAGATTGCGACGCCGAGCGCCTCCAGTGACGACGCGGTCTCGCGCATCGTGGCGGGCCCGATGATGGGGAATACAGGGAATGGCTGGGCGAGCACGTAGGCGAGGGCGATGGTCGTCGGCTCGACGCCTTTCTCCTTCGCAAGGACGCGGGCCCGCTCCCGGCGCTCGAGGTTGTCGTCGCCGAGCCAGGATGCCGGGAACGTCACGGGCCCGTCGGTCGCGAAGAATCCCTGGGCCTGGCTCGACCAGGAGAGAAGCTGCACCTGCCGAGCCTCCAGCCAGCGCCTCGATTCCTGCCCCGAGGCGGCCACGCAACCCTCCCACGGCGGCTCGATCATCCTGGCCAGGCTGAAGTTGTTGCTCAGCACCGAGAAGCCCGTCCGTCCCCGTATCGCCGCGTACTCGTTTGCCTCGTCGAAGCGGGCGATGGACCAGTTCGACCCTCCGAATGCCCGAATCCGGCCCGCTGACACGTGCTCGTCGAGCACGTCTATGAACTCCCCAACCGGGACCTCAGGGTTGTCGCGGTGGAGGAGGTAGACGTCCACGTAGTCGGTGCCAAGCTCGTCGAGGCTGCGCGCCAGCTGGGTAGTCACCTTCTCGGGGTAACAGTCGGGCGTGTGGGCGCCCTTGGTGATGACGACCGACCGGTCGCGTATGCCCCTGTTCCGCATCCACGTCCCCAGCGTCGCCTCCGACCCGGCGTACACCCTCGCCGTATCGAAGCAGTTCCCGCCCATCTCGAAGAAGTCGTCGTACATCACCGACGCGTGCCGCAGGTCGCGGCGACCCAGCGTGCCCATAACGATCCGCGACACCGGCTTGCCGACGCCGTCCACGCTGCCGTATGTCATGGACGCGTTAGGCCAAGGCGCCAGTGGTCGGCCGTGGACGGGTACCGTCAGCTGTTCGGGCCGCTCCGCGTCGTACTCGACCCCGATGGCCTCCCGCCATCGGTCCAGCGTCCTCATGTTCGCGAGCGAGTCTTCCCACGCCATGCCCGGGAAGCTGGCCTGGCGGCGCTCGATGTTCTCGGCGACGTGGTCGGCCTCGATGGCGTAGAGCCACCTGTCGGTCGTGACCTCCATCCGCTCGGGCTCCCGGCCCGCGCGGTGGACCTCGATGTGGCTCGTCCCGCCCTCGCGCCCGCTGCAGAACCACGGCTCAGGCACTACGAGGTGCCCCTCGGTGCCGTGGATTCGGACCTCGCTGCCCATCGCCAGGCGCACGCCACAAGAGACCTCCGCGACGATGTCCCCGTCGAACAGCAGCGTTGCCGCCGTGTACTCGTCCACGCGGCTCTCCGCCCCGACATGGCCCACCGCGTACACCTCCCGGGGCTCCGCTACATCCACGCCGAGCGCGACGGCGGCCACCATCCGGCTCATCGACACCGTGTAGCAGCCGAGGTCCAGGATGCCGCCGCCCCCGAGGGCGTTGGCGAGGTGCCTATCCTCCAGGTCGTATGCGCCCCGGAAACCGAACGTCGCCCGCACCAGCTTCACGTCGCCGATGACGCCGCTCCGGAGCAGCTCCACGAGCCTCTCCGTCTGCGGGTGGCACCGGTACATGAACGCCTCCATGAGGAAGACGTCATTGCGCCGCGCCGCCTCGACGACTGCCATGGTGTCCGCCTCGTTCAGCGTCATTGGCTTCTCGCACAGGACGTGCTTCCCGGCCTCGGCGCACCTGATCGCCCACTCGGCATGCATCGGGTGGGGCGTGGAGATGTAGACGGCGTCCACGCCCGGGGCGTCGACGAGTGCCTCGTAGGAGGCATGCCTGCGCCCGACGCGGTGGGTTTCACCGAAGCGCTCGGCGTTCGCCTCCGTCCTGCTGGCCACGGCAACCAGATCGCCGGTGTCTGTGTGATCCAGGGCACGCGCGAACGCATCGGCGATCTTGCCCGTACCTATGATTCCCCATCTCAGCGGCCCGCCCATGTGGTACCCCTCCAGCCGCCTGGATGCCGTCTCAGGCGGCGACGGGGTGATGATACACTGGATAGCCGCGCCGACGGGAGGTAAGCCTTGAAGTCAGCCCTGCTCGTATGGGGTGGATGGCCGGGGCACTCGCCAAAGGAGTGCGCCGATATGTTTGCGCCTTGGCTCGAGAGCCAGGGCTTTTCTGTCGAGGTGTCCGACACCCTGGATGCGTATCTCGACGCCGACAGCCTGAAGGAGCTTAGCCTCATCGTCCCCATCTGGACGCAGGGCGAGATCACCGAGGAACAGGAGACGAACCTCCTGGCCGCCGTGGCGAGCGGCGTCGGCATCGCGGGCTGGCACGGCTGCATGGGCGACTCCTTCCGCATGAGCACGGACTACCAGTTCATGGTTGGCGGCCAGTGGGTCTCCCACCCGGGCGGCTACATCGACTACGAGGTCAACATAGTCGACCGGGACGACCCCATCACTGCCGGGCTCGACGACTTCAAGATGTCGACGGAGCAGTACTACATGCACGTCGACCCCAGCAACAAGGTGCTGGCGACGACCACCTTCGCCGGAGACCAGCAGGTCAGCAGTGCCGCGCCCTACAAGTGTTCCTGGATCGCCGGTTGTGTGATGCCCGTAGTCTGGAAGCGCATGTGGGGTGAGGGCAGCGTCTTCTACTCGTCCCTGGGCCACAAGATGGACGATTTCGACGTGCCCGAGGTGATGGAGATCGCCAGGCGCGGCATGTTGTGGGCCAGTCGTGAGTGACGGCAGCGCGCCCCTTGGGGTCGGCGTAGTCGGCTGCGGCAGCGTCAGCAACCGGTACTTCCGCCATCTGCCCGTCTACGACCACGTCCGCGTCGTGGGATGCGCCGACATGATCCACGAGCGCGCGGTGACTACCGCCGAGCGCTACGGCATCCCCAAGGCCTACTCGGTCGCAGAAATGCTCGCCGACCCGGACGTGGACCTGGTGCTGAATCTCACGCCGCCGCAGGCCCACGTCGACGTCATCCTGGCGGCGATACGGGCCGGCAAGCACGCATACTCCGAGAAGCCCCTTGCCATAGAAAGAGCGGCCGGCGCGGAGATCGTGCGCGAGGCCGCCGAGTGCGGCGTGATGGTGGGCTGCGCCCCGGACACCTTCCTCGGCGCGGGAATCCAGACCTGCCGCATGCTCATCGACGAAGGCGTAATCGGCGCGCCCGTCGGGGCCGCCGCGTCCTTCACCTGCCCAGGCCACGAGCACTGGCACCCCAACCCGGGCTTTCACTATCTGCGCGGCGGAGGCCCCGTCTTCGACATGGGGCCCTACTACCTCACAGCCCTTGTCACGCTGCTGGGCCCCATCGACCGCGTCACCAGCTTCGCCACGCGCACCTACGACGAACGCACCAGTGATATCCACCCCGGCGTCAGGTTCACCGTAGAGGTGCCGACGCATTTCGCGGGCGCCCTCCACTTCGCCGCAGGGACTACCGCCACGGTAACCATGAGCTTCGACGTGTGGGGGTCCGAGGCGCCCCGCATCGAGGTCTACGGTACCAAGGGCACCGTCAGCGTACCCGACCCTAACCACTTCGGCGGCCCCGTCAGAGTCAGGGTGGGCGGTGGCGACTGGGAGGAGGTCCCTCTCCGGTTCACTGAGGGTGGTAGAGGTATCGGCGTGGCCGACATGGCCTCGGCCGTCCAGGAGGCCAGGCCCTCACGCATCGACGCAAGCCTCGCCTACCACGTCCTCGACGCCATGCAGGCCCTCCACGAGTCCTCAGACCAGGGCCGCCACATCCGCCTAAGCTCGACCTGCGCCCGCCCCGAAACACGCCAGACCGGGCGGGTGTGAGCGGGAACTCCCGCCCCCGTCATTCCGGCCTTGAGCCGGATTCCTGTCCGCAGGAACCGTCCACCATCCAGTCCCCGGACCTATGCTATATTTGGTGGCCTATGACCAACTCCTACACGGTTGTGCTCGAGAAGAGTGACAATGGATACGCGGCGTACCTTCCAGGCCTGCCAGGCTGTGTGGCCGCAGGCGACACCCTGGAAGAGACAAAGGCATTGATAGCTGAAGCGGTTGCGTCTCACCTGGAGATACTGGCAGACGACCGTTCCGGTCTGGCCACAGTGGCTCAGCCGTCTCTTCGCTACGAGGTAGCTTCCGAAGCAGCCCGGCCTTCTGTTGCTTAACCCCGAAGGGCAGGCCCTTCACGAGTCTTCAGGCTAGGGACGCCGCGTGCGCCTCACCTCAACCTGCGCCCGCTCCGAACCACGCCAGACCGGGCGAGTGTGATCGCGGAGAGACAAGAGCCCTGATACGTGAAGCCTTTAGGCCCGATTTCAGCTACGGAATCGCCCAACCCTTAACTTGTCGCTCCGCGACTTCTCCTGTACGCGGGTAATGAAACACCAATGTCCCCGAAAGTCTCTTGCACTGTAAGGGGGCTGCGCGCGAGCACTTGCCTCCACTTGCAAGGACAACAGAACGTTGACAACAACACAAATGTTGTGCACGATATGAAAGGATGAACGCCCGGGAGCTTCGCCGCTGGCTGAGAAGGCAAGGCTGCACATTCCACACCCACAAGGGAGGTAGCGGACATCTCACCATCCGGCTCGGAGACCGCACCAGCCAGTTGCCAATGCACGGTGGCAGTAAGGAGCTGGGACGCGGACTGGTTGCTAAAATCAAGAAAGACCTGGGGTTGGACTGATGCTTGCCTATCCGATAACGCTTGAAGATGATGACGGAACCCTGCTGGCGACCTCCCCCGACTTCCCGGAGCTGACCACCTTCGGGGACGACGGTGAGGAGGCCATCGCCCGCGCCGTCCACGCGCTGGAAGAGGCGATAGCGGCCCGCATCTACGACCGCAGAGACATTCCCATGCCGTCACGGGGCGAGACCTATGCCGTCCTGCCTACGCTGACTTCCGTGAAAGTGATGCTGTACCAGGGGATGAGAGAGCAGGGCGTAGGCAAGGCGGAGCTGGCCCGTCGCTTGAGGTGGCATATGCCGCAGGTGGACCGCGTGCTGGACGTTCAGCACCGGTCAAGGCTGGACCAGATGGACGCCGCCCTGGGGGCAATTGGACGACAGTTGCACGTAACAGCAGCAGCCACGGCGGACCCGGCGGTGGCGGTCGCTGGAAAAGAGACCCGCGGCTCGAATTAGACTAGGGCCTGTTCACACTAATTAACCAGATCATGTTACAATCCGGGAATGGAAATCACAGAAGCTCAGTACCAACTTATTGCACCGATCCTTCCCGTTCAACGTGGCAACGTCAGCTTGCCGAACCTGCAAGTTCTCAACGCCATCTTGTATGTCGCCGAGCAGGGCTGCAAGTGGCGGGGGTTGCCGCCTCGATTTGGCAACTGGCACACTGTATACATGCGGATGAACCGTTGGTCAAAGAATGGGGTGCTCGACCGGATATTCGAATATCTGCAACGAGAGCAGATAGTGCGCATCAAGCTCGAGGCGGTTTCGATGGACAGCACCATCGTCAAGGTCCATCCTGATGGTACGGGTGCGTTAAAAAAACGGACCCCAGGCCATCGGCAAGTCCCGTGGCGGTTGGACCACCAAGATTCATATGGTTGCCGCGGATGCTAGAACAGCCGTAACGTTCTCCCTCTCTCCCGGACAGGCCCACGACGCGCCAGAGGGGCGGAAGTTGTTGACACGCCTTGGCTCACAGGGCCAGAAGCCGTTCCTGATAATGGACCGGGCATACGAGGGGAATGAGACCCGCCAACTGGCGTTGGCGCTGGGGTTCACGCCGGTTGTTCCGCCCCTGAGCACCCGAGTTGACCCTTGGGAGTACGACCGGGAGATGTACAAGAGGCGGAACGAAATCGAGCGGTTGTTCCGTCGGTTGAAGGGGTTTCGTCGCATCTTCTCTCGCTTTGAGAAGCTCGACACGCTCTTCCTCGGGTTCATCCTGTTTGCCCTCATCTTCGATGCGCTACATTAGTGTGAACAGGCCCTAGGCGCCAAGCTCATAACAACTAGGAGCATTGACTATGTCTCCCCTCGACAAGGCTGAAGTCGGCGGTACCGGCGTGCGGGTTACGCGGGTGGGGATGGGCGGCGCGCCCATTGCGGGGCTGTACACGGGCGTGGAGGCGGAGACGGCCGTCGAGACGATACGGCGTGCGCACGAGCTCGGCGTCGGCTACTTCGATACTGCGCCCTTGTACGGCAGCGGCCGCAGCGAGGTGCACTTCGGGAATGCCCTGGAGGGTATCCCGCGGTCCGAGTATGTGCTGTCCACGAAGGTAGGACGGCTGCTCGAACCGGTGGCCGAGCAGCCGGACAGCGACCAGTTCGTCGACCTGCCCAGTCTGGAGCCCACCTACGACTACTCGCGCGACGGCGTGCTCCGGTCCATCGACGAGAGCTTGACCCGCCTGCGCCTGGACCGTGTCGACATCGTCATGATCCACGACCCGGACGACCACTTCGAGCAGGCGGTGGACGAGGCGTTCCCCGCCCTGTACGACCTGCGCTCCCAGGGCGTCGTTGGAGCCATCGGCGCCGGGATGAACCAGTGCCCGATGCTGGCGCGGTTCGCCCGCGAGGCTGACCCCGACTGCTTCCTGCTGGCGGGCAGGTACACGCTGCTCGACCAGTCGGGGCTCGACGAGCTGCTGCCGCTATGCGTGGAGAAGGGCATCGGCATCGTCCTGGGCGGGCCGTACAACAGCGGCATCCTCGCGTCCGACCTCTCGGACGACACGACCTTCAATTACCTGCCGGCGCCCCGGGAGGTATTGGAGAGGGCCCGGCGAATCAAGGAGGTCTGCGACCGCTACGTCGTGCCGCTGAAGGCTGCGGCCCTGCAGTTCGGCCTGGCGCACCCGGTGGTCGCGGCGACCATACCGGGCGCGCGCTCGGTCGCGGAGATCAAGGAGAATCTCAGGATGGCGGCCCACCCCGTGCCCGCGAACCTGTGGGACGACCTGCGGGCGGAGCGCCTCATTCACCCCGACGCGCCCACCCCCTGAGGGGTCGGCACTATTAGGATAACGAGGCAGGAGACATCATTGCTTCTGACCCTAGGCGCCTCGCCATGTCGATTAGCGATTCCACTTCTGCCGTATCGGAATCGGGCAGCGTGAATCCGTGGATATGTGCGTTGCGGTGGCCCAGAGCCTGGAACAGAAAACGGTAGTCCTCTCTGGATACCACGCCGTTTGCCACGGCTTGCTTAAGCAGTCGAGATGGGGTGGGACGCCCGATGGACAGGCCCTCTTCTTCGGTGAGCAGCCTCACTGCGGCCTCCGCTGCTGCCCAAGCTCGCAGCAAAGCGGCCTCCGCAAATCCTGATGCAAGCAGCCGTTCAGCCTCTGCCGTACCCTCCAAGATGTTCTCTCTTGTAAAGGGAAGCGCATCTTCAGGGGCTTCGACCTGCTCACCTATATCCAACAAGACCAACTCAAAGCTCCAACCGGCGTGGGTCCGCAGCAATCTGGCCAGTTCTCTGATCTGAGGCTCCTTGACCAAGGATGTCCTGGCCTTCACTTCGATGACGACGGATTCGCTTGCCTTGCGCAACAGAAGGTCAGGATGGTAGCCGGCCAGGAATGACGGCAGCTGGGCCTTTGACGGCTCTACGGTCACGTCATAGCCTTGGCCGCGGTACTCCTCGGCGAGAGTCTGGACACGCTGTCTCTCCAGGGCAGAGGTTGTTTCCATCAGTCGAGCACCTCCTGGTCGGGCGCTTCCGTGATAACTATATGGAGGAAATCGTCGCTCCGTCTCAGTCCCTCATCCAGAACACCCGAAGGATTCACGACACGTAAATTGCTGCGGAGATTGCGTTTGCGGCATATCAAGTCCGTCAGTTGGCTATCGTCCAGAAAAACGAGTCCTTTCAAGGCATCGATGATTGGCTTGGGCAAGTTGTCAGCGTCTACCTCTACATTATCGTAGAAGTGCGTGATGGTGAACATAACCGGGCCAGCCACTGGCAACGCCTCTGCTGGCCAATACTGCTCTACCGCAAGCCGGACATCTTCTCTCCACTGGCGCACACGTTCTCTACGACGTGCCTGCTGTGAAACGGGGGGACCGTCTACGATGCATTCGAACGGTAAGGTCAACTTCTCAGAGAGCCCGTCAGAGAAGCTCGGCCTTCAGCTCCGGCGCCACGAATGCCTTGTCCTTCGCGTAGACCTGCAGGCGGCCCCTGGTGTCGCAGACGATGACCCTGTCCTGTTCGTCGATCTCGATGCCCGTGGGGCGCTCGAACAGGCCCATCGGCGAGATGTCCTTGACCTGCTGGAAGGCGACGATGGTCGACGAGTCGCGCCTGATGATGTACTCGCCGGCCTTCGAGAGCTGGACGGCGTCGCCGTACAGGGCCGTGATCACGTCGCCTCCGGGCTCGTAGATCTGGACGCGCAGGTTGCCCCAGTCGGTCACGTACACGTCGCCCTCGCTGTCCACGGCGACGTTCGCCGGGTGGCTCAGGTCGCCGCCGTCCTCGTCCGTACCCTCGAAGGAGAGCGCGAACTCACCGTCGGCGGTGAACTTCTGGACGCGGTTGTTGCCCCAGTCGGCGACGTACACGAAGCCCTCGCGGTCTATGGTCATGCCCCACGGGCGGTCGAACTGGCCCGGCTCGCTTCCCGAGCCGCCCCAGCCTAGGATGTAGTCGCCGTCCTTCGTGAACTTCTGCACCCTGTCATTGCCAGAGTCGACCACGTAGACGTTGTCGTCGTCGTCCGTCTCGATGCCGCTGGGCGCCTTGAACTGGCCCGGCTCCGAGCCAGCCTCGCCCCACTGGCCGATGCGCTCACCGTCCGGATTGAACTCGGGGTACGGGTACAGCACGTCGGAGGGGAATATCGCCACGTGGTGCTCCCACTCGTCGGTTACGAACAGCCTGGAGTCCTGGGACATCGCCATCCCGGCTGGCCAAGTGAACTCCTTCCTGGCGAAGTCGCCCAGGTGCTCCTCGTCCAGCGTCGTCTTGCCGATGCGCCCGAAGTCCTCCTGGTAGCCCAGGCCCCTGCTCAGCACGAACAGGATGTCGTCCGGCGCGACGACCAGGTCGACGGGGAAGCGGTAGCCCCCCGTCTTGCCGTTGTGCTCGTTCGTGGGGCGACCAAGGGAGTGGCTGAATTGCCAGGCCCTTCCCGCCGCGGCTGTGATCAGCATTGATTTCCCCCGGCCCGGACTACTTCTCGACGAACGCCGGCTTCTCGAACCGGCCGTTCACTATCGGGGCAGCGTCCAGCCCGAACCAGTCCTCCAGCATCGTCGTGTACGTGCTGCGGAAGTCGATTCCCGGCGCCAGGTCCCCGTCCACGAGGGCCTCGGCCCGCGTCTCAGGGTACTCCCCGTGCATACCGCCCCGGACTCCCGGCCCGATGGCGAAGGCGACGCCTCCGGCCCCGTGGTCCGTGCCTGAGCCGTTCTCCTTGACTCGCCGTCCGAATTCCGAGAAGACGAACATCAACACGTTGCTGTCGGCGTCGTGTTCCCGCAGATCGTCCCAGAAATCGCCTATTGCCGACGACACCTCGTTCCAGAGCTTCGGGTGGTTCCCCGACTGGGACGCATGGGTATCGAAGCCGCCGTGCTCCGTGTAGAAGATGCGCGACCCAAGGCCCGCGAAATGAATGCGGGCCACGTCACGCAGCTTCTGGGACAGCGGGTTGCCCGCCGAGTACTCCACGTTGGACGAGTACTGCCCCGGCGCGACCTTGAGCATGTCGGCGCCCTTCAGGGCATCGAGCCCCGTGTTTCCAATGTACTCCATCACTGGGCCGGTGCCGATCGCCGGTGCGTACATGTTGGCGAATCGCTGCAGAAGCGCCTCGCGCTGCTCCTGCTCCTCGACGGAGCTGAGCATCCCGTATGCCTCGAGGTCGGACACGGACGCCACGGATGCGTTTGGAGCCAGGAGGGCCCTGGGCAGCCCGTAACCGACGTTCACCGCCGTTACGGGGTTGTCGCCCGCTGGGTCCAGCTCCCGAATCGTACGGCCCAGCCAGCCCTCGGAGCCGACGACGTCGGGCTCCGCCGTGTGCCAGATGTCCATCGCCCGGAAGTGGGAGCGGGTCGAGTTCTCCCAACCGACGCCGTGGATGACCGCGAGGTTGCCCTCGTCGTAGATGTCCTTCATGGCGCCCATCTGCGGGTTGAACGCCAGGTCGTCGTCGATCCGCAGGATGTCCTCGTCGGCGTAGCGTATTGTCGGCCGGTTGTCGTAGTAGTTCTGGTCGCTGTGGGGTATGACCGTGTTCATGTAGTCGTTTCCGCCGCTCAGCTGCACCACCACCAGGACCGGGTCTTTCTGCTTCGTCGTCATATCGCTCACTCCTCTTCCTGCTCCCCGAGCTCTCTACGCCTCAGCCGAATTTTCTCGGCGTCCGTCGGCCCCGGCTCGCCTTCTAGCCGAACTGGTACTCCCGCGTGCCGGCGATGAGCGCCATCACCTCACCGACGCGGCTCGTAAACTCTTCGTATCCGGTGTCTGTCGCCATGTTCAGGGGGCCGGCCGCTGCGGCCTGCTCGACGAGCTCTTCGCGCGTCTTCTCCTTCACCTCCAGCGGGCCCAGGAGCTCCAGGCACCCGTCCACGAGGTGCTCCGGCGTCATTGCCTGGCCGTTGCTCGCGGCAACGCGCTGCACAATGTCCCTCACCCCGGGAAGGTCCACGTTGCTCATCTGATCGGCCATGAAGTTCACGCGGTTGATTAGCGCGCCGCTGTTGATCCACTCCCTGCCCGTGTGCCAACCCTCCACGCTCGGCGGGTCGAGCAGCGCCTGGCCCATGTAGCTGGTCCGATTGCCCAGGTCGCCCCAGCGCGGATCGGGGGAGTTCAGGTCGCCCGTCAGCCTCAGCGTCCCCGCGACCACCTCGGCGGGGTTCCGCACCTTCTGGTACTGGGCTTCCTTGAAGAAGTCGGAGTTGAACATGTACCGCAGCACCGGCTTCATCTCGTAGTCCGACTCGACGAAGAGCGCGCACATCTCGCGGATCGCGTCCGGGTTGCCTGGGGCCTCGATAGGCCACGCCGGCACCTGCGGCTCGTCGGCCACGAAGAAGTTGTACAGGTGGCGCATGATGAAGCGGTGGCAGGCCGGCTGGCGCACGACTATGTCGATAACGTCCTCGCCGTTGAACTCTCCCTTGTGCCCGAGGAAGCTCTTGCTCCCCGTGTCGTGGTCCTCCGGGTGGAACTCGAATGGCCAGAGGTGGGGACCCCAGAGCAGGTGGTGTATCTTCGCGCCCATCGTCCACCCCGTGAAGGCCCGCGAGCACTCGAACACGTCCTTCTCGGTGTAGTTGCTCGTCCCCAGCGAGAAGAGCTCCAGCAGCTCCCTGCCCCAGTTCTCGTTGGGCGACCTCTTGTGGTTCTCGTTCTGGTCCAGCCAATAGAGCATCGCGGGGTCGTGCGCCAGTTGGACCAGCAGGTCCCTGTAGTTTCCCATCCCGTGCTCGCGGAAAATCTCCACCTGAGCCAGCATCTGGTAGGCGTTCTCTACCTTCGAGTCGCCGGTAGCGAAGACGTGGTGCCAGAAGAGCGCCATCTTCTCCAGCAGCGGCCGCTTCGTGGTCACCATGCGCCAGAGCCAGTTGAGCTGCCCGGTCGGCAGGCTCAGGCTCCTCTCGGCCCCCGGGTGGTAGCGATAGAGCATGTCGAGGTCCGCGTCAGGCTGGCCCTGCGGATCCAGCAGCATCTCCACCAAGTCTTCGTATCTCTGCTCCGCCAGCGCCTCGACCTCGGCCGGCGGCGCGCCGAAACCGGCCCTGCGCATCAGGTGGGCCGTCAGGGCTATATCTTCCCTAGTCGCCATCCTTCTACCTCCAACCGCCCTGTCTCGATTCTACGCGGCTACTATAGGGCGGCTCCAACGGGCTTTCGAAAGCCCGTCAGGATTCTACCACAGACATATTATACCAAGTCACCGTGATGCCGCCGTATATGTGCGGCCAGGGAGTGGGTTCCCGCCTTCGCGGGAATGACGGCTTTACGGCGCGCTCAAAACGAAATGGTATTACAGGATAAGGGCCGTAGCTCCGCACGGCTGCGGGAGGTCCTACCGCTGGTGGATTAGAACTGGGCGCTCGCCGTCCCCAGACCCGGCTGCTCTATAGTGACCAGGTCGCCGCGCTCGACCCACTTCGTCTCGACAAGGCTGCCGAGCAGGACGAACTCGCCGGCGCGAAGTCCCCTGCCGCGCCCGGCCATCGAGTTCGCCAGCCACGCCAGCGCCTCGAATGGGTGGCCCATGATGTCGGCTCCCGAGCCGGAACCGACGTGTGTGCCATTGATGAACATCGACCCCTCGACGGCCGTCAGATCGAGCCCCGGCCAGTCGTGCACCGGAGGGCCCAGCACGCATCCAGCCCCGAAGAAGTCGTCCGCGATCAGCGTTGGCGTGTCCACGGACTTGTAGTCGAACCACCGGTCGTCCACCACCTCGATGGCGGCCATAACGTCGCCCACCGCCGGAGCGACGGTGCCCTTGTCATAGGGAGCGCCGTCAGGCGGGAGATCTGCGCCCAGTCGTACCGCCATCTCGCACTCGACGCCGGGATGGAGGAGCCGGTCGAAGTCGAACGATCCCGAGCCCTCCCGCACGGTGGAGTCGAAGACTGCGCCAGCGCAGGGGTTCGGGATTCCCAGGAAGCTCTGCATCACGGGCGTCGTACAGCCGATCTTGTGGCCCGCCGGACTCCCCGTACCGCCGTCCTCGAGCAGCGCGTGCAGGGCATCCTGGATGCGGTAGGCGTCGGCCTCGTTGGCGGGGCGCAGGTCGGACGGCAGCAGGCCCATCCTCTCGCACGCCAGCCGCCCCACACTCAACGCTGAGGCAGCGTGTTCTATGCCGAGCGATTTCATGATCAAGCCCCGCTTCAGAGGTCGACGACTAGCGCCCGC
Source organism: Dehalococcoidia bacterium (assembly GCA_965222445.1). Taxonomy (GTDB): domain Bacteria; phylum Chloroflexota; class Dehalococcoidia; order Lucifugimonadales; family CAJWER01. Next base: position 1,592,163 of record CBDCTY010000002.1, read on the forward strand.
CGACACGTCCGAGCAGCACCGGGACCAGCAGGGCTTCCGGTACAGTCAGGCGGCGGCAAGGTCATCCTAGACGTTCCAGCTCTTGTCCACGGTCTGGAGCGTGTAGGAGACGCTGGCCGAGGCTTCGACGACCTTGGCGAATACCGCGTCATGGAGGGGCAGGGCGACCCAGTCGAGCCGAGCCTGCTCGGACTGCCAGAAGCAGACCGCCTCCAACGCCGCGTCCGGCTTCAGTGCGCCGAGCGCTTCGAGGTCGTCGTCCGAGAAGGGCTTGACGGAGGCCGCGCTGATGAACCCGGGCTGCTCGGCCATGGCGGGGAGCCAGTCCTCGCAGACGGCGGCGTCCAAGGCCGCTTCCATTCCCGGCTTGGGAGTGAGGAAAACATGAAGCGAGATCATTTCACCACCTTGTGTTTCACGCCCTTCGACCCTTCGACAAGTTCAGGGCGAACGTGTTGAGTTCTTTCGTGTGCAATGTAGGGTTGAGCTATACGTCGAGCTCGAATATCTCCTTCGCAGCCCCACCCATCACCATCGCCTCGTCGGCCTCCGAGAGGGCCAGGGCCTTGAAGGTGGCGGCCTGTATCGCGATGTTTGGCGGCAGGTCCGACCCGAAGAGCACGCGGTTTGCTCCAAGGGCCTCGACCATGCCCCCGACGTTGTAGAAGGCGCACCAGGACGGCTCCAGGGAGACCTGGGGGTAGGCCAGGCCCATGGCTACGGCCTCGCCACTGAATATGCCGTGGCCTGCGTGTGCAAGAACGACCTTCACGTTCGGGAAGTTTTCGAGCTGGGGCTGCAGGGCCGACGGCGCTGCGAACGGGATGCCCGGGCCAGTGTGGACCATCACCGGGATGCCAAGCTGGGCAGCCGACTCGAAGATCATGGTGCCGTCCGCTCCCGCGGGGTTCACGGCGTGGCCGATCGTGTGGAGCTTCACGCCGACGAAGCCTAGCTCCTTGACGCACCGGCTGAGCTCTTTGAAGTACGCCTGCTCGTCCTGGTGGGGGTTGATGCTGGCGATACCGAAGAACCGTCCGGGATTGGCCTTCGCCATCGCTGCAATGCGGTCGTGCACTTCGGGAGCGCACGGGGCGCCGGGGTATGGCTGGACGAGGCTAATGTCGATGGAGTTCTCGTCCATGCTCTCGATCAGCCCGTCCTCGGCGCTGTCGAGATCGAATACGCGGCACTGTCCGAGATGGGTATGGGCGTCGATTACCGGCATGGCAACCTCCCTGGCAGTCTCAAATACGGGGCGATTCTATCCAAGGGCTCCCGGCAGTGTCAACGCGGACGCGCTGCTACGAAGCTACTACGGTGTCCCATTGAGAGAACTGCCGCCTATGCCGCGGTTTCCTGTTGCCGTCGAACGCGCGCCAGATCATAGGCTGCTTGGAGCCGCATCCAGTGGCTGGCGTTGCTCCAGCCGATGCGCTCTAGGGCCAGGGTCATGTGCGGAGATATACCGACGCGCCCGTTCAGCAACCGGGACAAAGAGTTACGCGCCACGCCGAGACGCTGGGCCGTCTCCGTCACCGTCCATCCGACGGCTTCAACGCTATCACGCACCATAACCCCGGGATGTGGTGGTCATACATCGCCATTATCCAGCCGGGACGCCCCAGATTATCAACAGCTTCAACGTCTCGTCCCCGGTGTTGCGGAAGCCGTGATCGGTCCCTTGGGGAGCCAGGACGGAGTCCCCCGGCCGGACCGGCTGCTCGCGTCCGTCCATCCACATGACGCCCTCTCCCTCGATGAAGTAGTAGAACTCCTCCAGCGCGTCGTCGCCGTCGTGGATGTGGGAGCCCTCGCTCGCGCCGGGCGGCAGCTCCCATATCTCGACCTTGATCGGAAGCCGCGTGGCATCGCGGAAGAACCTCCGGCGCGTTATCATCCCGTCCCCCTCGTGTATGGCGGGCGTGTCCACCACATCCGCAGTCTCGCTCTGCTTCCATTCCATGCCGAAACCCTCCGAGCCGTCTGGTTTGGGACTCAGTATAGCGCGGCTGGGATGGTGCGGGCTGACAGTATGCCGATGTGCGGGCGGGGTATAATCCCCCAAGCCTCGAGCCCTCAGCCCATATCAAGGAGCTTACACATGAATAGAGCAGCGAACCCGGACCACACCGTGCTGGAGATAGGAAGCCCGATGGCGCCGCCCCACTGGGCGCTGCTGGAGCGCGAGCTGCTCCGGACGGAGGCAAAGGCGTGCGAGGCGTTCTACGAACACTACTTCGACGAGCGTGGTTACCTGCTGTGCGTCCCGAGGTGGGGCGGCGACGACGGGGCCGACGACGCGGCTGAGAACCTGCTCAACTGGACGACGCTCCACGCGCTGGGGGCTCCTGACGTCGTGCTGGACCTGTTCAAGAAGGGCTGGGAGGGCCACCTGCGCCAGTACACGGAGGCGAAGACGCAGTACGTGCCTTTCGCCCGCGAGGGCATGTACTTCAAGGAGTTTCCGGTCATGTTCGACTGGATGCACAACGGCGAGGGCTTTTCCGCCTTTTTCCTACAGGGGTTGTCTGATCCCGAGGACCCCTCGTTCGCACTCCGGACGAGGCGGTACGCCGGCCTGTATATGGGAGAAGACCCCGCGGCGCCGAACTACGACCCCGAACACAGGCTCATTCGCAGCATGTTCAACGGCAGCCGCGGGCCGCTGATGCGAAAGGCGACGGGGCTGGACTGGGCGGGCGATCCCATCGAGATCGAGGGCCGGTTCGACCCGGGCCACGGCGAGCGGAACTTCGAGGAGATGCTGGTCCACTTCCAGGACTACAACGACGTGGTGGGCGACCACCCCCTCAACATGGGCACGACCACGCTGGCCTTCAACGCCTACGCCCTCACGGGAGAGCGGCGGTACCTGGACTGGCTGGTGGGTTACGTGGACGCCTGGGTGGAGCGCACCGAGGCCAACGGCGGAATAACGCCGAGCAACGTGGGGCTGGACGGGACGATCGGCGGGGCGTGCGGCGGCAGGTGGTACGGCGGCGTCTACGGGTGGGGCTTCTCAGTGTACAACCCTGCCACTGGGAAGATCCAACACCGCCCAGCCATGATGGGACGCGCTCCGTGGAGCTTCGGCAACGGTCTGCTGACAACAGGCGACTTCCGGTACGTAGACACCTGGCGGGGCGTCATCGATGCGGTCAACGCGAACGCGAAGGTGGAGGACGGTCGTAAGGTGTACCCGCGAATGCACGGTGACGACGGTTGGTACGACTTCAGGGACGAGCCGTTCGACGACGGTGCGATGGAGGTGTACTACTGGACGCTGGACCCGTCGGACCGGGAGCGGGTGACGGACAGCGGCTGGCTCGATTTCCTGGAGGGAGGCAACCCGGGCTATCCGGTCGCCGCCCTGGAGGCTACCCTGGAGACGGTGCGCATGAGGATGGAGGGAGTGCGCCAGGACACGGCCTCGCCCGATACGCGGATGTCGGACGACATGAACGGCCTGACGCCGGCGTTGACGGATTCGCTGACGGAGCTGATGCTGGGCGGACTGCCTCCCGGACGGCAGGGCCACCCGCTGCACGCCCGGGTCCGCTACTTCGACCCCGAACGCCGCCGCGCGGGCGTGCCCGAAGACGTGGCGGCCCTGGTGACGGGGATGACTACTACCGAGACGACGCTGACGCTGGTCAACGTGAACCAGGTCGAGGCGCGGACGGTGGTCGTGCAGGGCGGGGGCTACGGCGAGCACCGGATCGACACCGCCTCCACGAACGGGCGAACGGTCGACGTGAACAGCCGGTCGTTTGCCGTCCACCTGGAGCCGGGAGCGGGCGCGGAGGTGAGGCTCACCATGAGCCGCTACGCCAACCAGCCGACGCTGGCGTTCCCGTGGGTATAGGCGCCGGGTGTTAGGTTTGATGGCCAGGACGGTCGCAGGGGCCTTCGTCGGCGTCGCGGGCGGGATGGCCGTCGGCGTGTTCTTGGGCGTGCTGGCAGGGGCAGCCGACCTCGTGATCGGGGGCATCGGCAAGTACCCCGGCGTCGCGATAGCCGGCGGCGTCTACATCGGGGTGTTGGCCGGCGCCACCACGGGGGCAATCGTGGGCGGGTCCCTCGGCGCATTCATTCCGCAGAGGGTACCCTCACAAGACCGTCGTTCCGGCGGCGGCCGGAATCCAGAAGCCAATCGGCTTGGGTTGGGTGCACATGGGTTCCCACCACGATACCTCCGCGCTCGTGGAGTAGGCGTTGGCGTGCTTGTTGGCACAACTGCCAGCGTGCTGATTGGTCTCGCTCTCGGGTTTATACCATCCTTGGGTGGGGATAAGGTCAGTGTGCTTGCGGGCGTGCTGATCAGCGCGGCCCCCGGCGCGCTAGTCGGCATCGGAGCGGGTGTGCACGCAGGTCGGACTGGGACCGCGATGTAAAGGGATCAGGACGAACTTAATACGGTGGGGAAGAGGAATGGAAGATGTCAACAACCAGTGGGAGTACGAATACAGGGGCGCCGAAGGTTGGGAACTCGTCAACGCGGCAAAGTCGTTCATTGGTTCTACTTCGGGCGGCGCAAGATATCAGGGTGGCGGATAGATAGCGCGAGGTTCGATGCCGAACCATCTCGCTCGTCCTGGGTGATACGAGGAGCAGTCGCGTGAAGATCACCGACATCGAGATTATCCCCATCTACCCCAGGCTGGCTGAGCGGTACGACAATCCCGACGGCCAGGCCAGGATGGCCAACATCGACTGCCGGACGGTCTTCAAAGTCACGACCGACGTCGGGATAGTCGGCTACGGCGACTACTACTGGGCCGACCCGGTCCCCATGTCCATGGTCGAGCCGCTGATTGGCCGCAGCCCGTTCGACTTCATGCTCGCCGACCTCAACCTGGGCCTGGGAGCGGCGCTCTACGATGCTATGGGCAAGTACCTTGAGGTGCCGGTCTACAAGCTGCTGGGCCAGAAGGTGAGGGACGCGGGAGCGGTCGCGGCGTGGACCCGGCCCTGCTCTGCCGAGGTCTTCGCGGGTGAGATACGGCGGGCCGCCGACGAGGGCTACCGGGTCTTCAAGATGCACACGAGCCCCGAGTTCGACCCGCTGCTTCAGGCGGAGGCGGCAGCCGACGTGGCGCCGGACGGCTTCCGGATACACTTCGACTTCAACGGCTACGGGCGGACGCTTGGCGTCCTGAAGCCGCTGGTGGCCGAGATGGAGCGGCGCCACCCGATCGTGGGCTTCATCGAGGACCCGCTGCCACGCACGGACATCGATGGCTGGAGGAGGCTGCGGGCCCAGACTACGATTCCCATAGTCCACGGCGGCTTTCCGGCGCTCACCGGCCACTACGAGATGGCGAATGGGGTCGCGGACATCTACATGCTGTTGGGCCCACTGTCCGACATGATGATGCGCGGAACGGCTGCGGCGGCAGCGAATACGCAGGTGATCATGCAGCTGACGGGCGGCACCTTGATGAAGGCGATGACGCTGCACCTGATGGCAGTGCTGCCCACGGCCTCGGCCCACTCGATCAACCTCGACGACCAGTACGAGGAGGACATCACGACCGAGCGCATCCCTGTCATCGAGGGCTACTCGCCGGTACCCGAGGGGCCAGGACTCGGCGTCGAGGTCGACGAGGCGATGCTGAGGAAGGTTGCGTCGAACACACCCAGGGAGGATACGATACCCAGGGTCATCGGGATCCTGCGCCTTCCCAACGGGCACACGGTCCATACCCCGCGCTGGGCGCCGGTGCAGCGCATCACCGGCACGGAGGAGGGGGCAATTCGGGGGATCGACTTCGAGCGCTGGGTGGACGACGGCAGCGAGGAGTTCGAGGAGGCGTACCAGCGGATGAAGGCGGAAGCCGAGGCGCGGGGCCAGCGGGTCGTCGATTAGCCTCGCTCGTCCAGGCTGGAAGGAGAATCGAGTGAAGATCACTGACGTCGAGATCATACCCATACACCCGAGGCTGGCGGATCGGTACAACAACCTTGAAGGCCGCGCGCGTATGGGCGACATTGACTGCCGGATGGTGTTCAAGGTGACCACGGACGCCGGGATAGTCGGCTACGGCGACTACGACTGGCCGGGCCCGCCTCCGCCATCGTCGATGGTCGAGCCGTTGATCGGCCGCAGTCCTTTCGACTTCATGCTCTCCGACATCAACCTGGGCCTCGGAACGGCGCTGTACGACGCTATGGGCAAGTACCTGGAAGTGCCGGTCTACAAGCTGCTCGGCCAGAAGGTGAGGGACGCCGGGGCGGTGGCGGCATGGACTCGGTCCTGCCCGGCCGATGTGTTCGCGGGCGAGATTCGGCGGGCAGTCGACGAGGGCTACCGGGTCTTCAAGATGCACACGAGCCCCGAGTACGACCCGCTGCGGCAGGCCGAGGCGGCGGCAGACGTTGCGCCGGACGGGTTCAGGCTCCACTACGACTTCAACGGCGCGGGCCGCACCCTAGGCGTGCTGAAGCCGCTGGTCGCCGAGATGGAGCGGCGCCACCCGATCGTCGGCTTCATCGAAGACCCGCTTCCGCGCACCGACATCGAGGGCTGGCGAAGGCTCCGGGACCAGACCACGATTCCCATCGTCCACGGCGGCGGGCCCGCACTGGGCGGGCACTACGAGATGGCGAGCGGCATGGCGGACATCTTCATGCTGGGAGGACCCATCGGCGACGCGGTGCAGCGGGGTATGGCGGCCGCCAGGGCGAACACGCAGGTGATCATGCAGCTGACTGGCGGGACGCTGATGAAGGCGATGACGCTGCACCTGATGGCCGTGCTGCCGACGGCCTCTACCCACTCGATCAACCTCGACGACCAGTACGCGGAGGACATCACCACCAAGCGCATACCGGTGGACGAGGGCTTCTCGCCGGTGCCCGAGGGGCCAGGCCTCGGCTTCGAGGTGGATGAGGCCATGCTGCGGAAGGTCGCGTCTAACGCTCCCATCGAGGAGACGAGGCCCAGGGTCATCGGCGTCCTGCGCCTACCCAACGGGACCGTCGTCCACACGCCCCGCCGCGCTGTGCCCCAGCGCATCACCGGCATGGAGGAGGGTGCGGTCCGGGGCATCGACTTCGGCTGGTGGGAGGACGACGGCAGCCCCGAGTTCGACGAGGCCTACAGCCGAATGAAGGAAGCGGCCGAGGCGCGGGGCCAGAGCGTAGTCGATTAGGCGCGGATGGTTGCGTCGGTGGCCGTCACGGCCGGACTACGGAGCCGTCGGCCCGGCGTACGGTGTCCCATGCGCCCCCGTAGGCGCGTTCCCTGAAGGGGTACCTGGCCGCCAGGGCCTCGTCGACGTCGATGCCGAGGCCGGGCCTGCCGTTGTGCCACATGTACCCGTCTCGTACCTCGGGGCAGCCTGGGAAGACCTCCCTCGTGCGCTCGCGGAAGATGGCGTACTCTTGGATGCCGAAGTTCCATGTGTTGAGGTCTAGCATCAGGTTGGCGGCGTGTCCGACGGGGGATGTGTCTCCGGGGCCGTGCCAAGCCGTGCGCACGCTGAAGGCCTCGCACAGGGCAGCCAGCTTCCTGGCCGGGGTGAGCCCGCCGATCTGCGAAATGTGGACACGGATGAAGTCGATGAGGCGGTCCTTGATCATCGGGATGATCTCGTGGGGGTTGTTGTAAAGCTCGCCCATGGCCAGCGGGGTGGACGTCTGCTGCCTGACGATGCGGAAGTAGTCGTTGTCCTCAGGCGGGAACAGGTCCTCCAGGAAGAAGAGCTTGAACCGCTCGACGTCCTTGGCGAAGCCGACGCCCTGGATTGGCGGGATGCGCTCGTGGACGTCGTGCAGAAGCTCGACGTCCCAGCCGACGGTCGACCGCAGGTGCTCGAAGAGCGCCATAGCGGTGCGGATGTACGGCGTGGGCTCGAATATGCCGGGCGGATGCGCCTCCAGCGCGCCCGGCCCGGCAGGCCTGCGGCGGGTTCGGTCCGTTGCGACGCGCGGCCCCTGCCTCGTCCCGCTGGAGTCTCCGCCGCGTGCGCCGTAGGACTGGAACCCGGGCGTGGCCATCTGCACCCGCACGTGGTGGTGCCCGGCTTCGGTGAAGGCACGGACCCGGTCCTCCACCTCACGGAGCTCGCGTCCGTCGGCGTGAACGTAGACGGCTGCCGCGTCCCGCGCCTTCCCGCCCCAAAGGTCGTAGACGGGCATTCCGGCCAGCTTGCCCTTGATGTCCCACAGCGCCTGGTCGATGCCGCTGAGGGCGTTGTTCAGCACCGGACCGTTGCGCCAGTACGACGAGACGTAGCTGGACTGCCAGATGTCCTCGATGTCGCCGGGGTCCTTGCCGATCACGAAGGGGCGGAGGTAGTCGTTGACGGCGGCCAGCACGGCTGATGGGCGCTGGGTGAAGGTCGCGCATCCGACGCCGTACAGCTCCGGCTCGGTTGTCTCGACCTTCACGATTACGAGCCTGATGCCGTCGGGCTCGGTCAGGATCACCCTGACGTCTCTGATGAGCGGGCTGGCCATGTCGTTATCCTTTCGCCGGGAGTGCGCCTAGCCGCCTGGCGTTACGAGCACCCACATGGGCCCATCTCCCACCGTGTAGACACCCAGAGGCGTGAGGGCGCCGGAGGCCTGGTCGATGGCGTAGGAGGCCAGGCAGCCCGTCTCGAGCCCGGCCGCATATAGGTACCGCCCCGAGGGGTCTATGTGGAAGGCGCGGGGCACGCGCTCCGTAGGCGTATGGCCTATGGCCGTCAGGAGCCCGGTCGAGTCGTCCACGCTGAATGCGGCGATGGTGTCGTGGCCGCGGTTCGGCGCGTACAGGAACCGGCCCGAGGGCGTCATCCGAATCTGGGCGCAGCTATTCTCGCCCGAATAGCCCTCGGGCAGCGTCGAGACTGTCTGCAGGGCTCGCAGAAGGCCGGTCGAGCGGTCGAGCTCATAGGCCGTGACGCTGCAACCCTGCTCGTTCGAGGTGTAGAGCACGTCGAGGCTGGGGTGGAAGCAGAAGTGACGGGGGCCGTCGACCGTCGTGGGCGTGAGGGATGCGGGCGTGTTCGGAGAGAGCCGCCCCGTCTCCTGGTCGAACCGGAACTGGAATATCGCGTTGGGGCCCTTGTCGGCTATGTGCGGGACGAACGCATAGCTGTTCGATGCGTCGGTCTGGATCGAGTGAGCGCCGGTAGCGGTATCGACCCACTGCACGGCAGGGTCCAGGACTGCGCCGTCGGAGCCGATTCGATGTACGGAGACTCCGCCGCCCCCGTAGTATGCGGCTAGGAGGAACCGGCCCCGCCGATCAGTCGCCATGTAGCACGGGTCTGACCTCAGCGGCGCCTCGCCTATTTCGGAGATCGCCCCCGATTCCTCTACTGAGTAGCTGGAGACCTTGTTGTCGCCGCGGCGTCCCACGTAGAGGAAGCGCCCGTTCGGATGTCTGGCCACCGGAGCCGGGCGGCCCGGCACGTCGAAGCTCGCCAGGGGTTCCAGGCTCCCGCTGGCGTCGTCCATAGAAAGAAGCGCGATCCTGTCCTCGTCGGACAGCGTTACGTAGACAAAGCCCATCTCATTCCTCCAGGAGCTTAGTGCCCCAAGAACATACCATCATCCGCCGGCATAAGTCAGACCCTCTGCCCACTGCAGCTGGCTCTTGACCGGGATGGGTTCCCGCCCCGTATCGAGTACGGGGCAGGCTCTGCGCGGGAACGACGGTGGTGGGGCGGGTCTGGCGCCGGGCGGCGTGGCGGCATTGGACGCCGGTGCTCTGGGCTATGAAGTCGGCGACGAGGTCGGGGGCGATCATGTGCAGCTGATTAGCGGCATCGAGCCTGTGGCAGGCGTCGAAGTCTTCGAGCTTGCCATCGACGACGTCGCGGTAGAAGCGGACGATGGTGCGCCCGTTGTCGGTCTTCTGTCGGACGATGTCTGCCAGGGAGGGTGGTCGCTCTGTTCGGCATTTTCGTGTTGGGCCGTGCTAGCGAACAGAGGTGCTATTATGAGGGGTGGAGGGGGAGTTGTCGCGGGAATGACGGTGGGTTCGAGGGCCGGGGGAGGGTTCCCGCCTCCGCGGGAATGACGGTGTGCATAGGTCTCTCGTCGCGGGAATGACGGTGTGCAAAGGTCTCCTTTCGCGGGAATGACGGCTGTGCATAGGTCTCCTTTCGCGGGAATGACGGTGGGTTCGAGGGCCGGGGATGGGTTCCCGCCTCCGCGGGAATGACACGGTTGTGCATAGGTCTCCCGCCGCGGGAATGACGGTTGTGCAAAGGTCTCCTTTCGCGGGAATGACGGTGGGTTCGAGGGCCGGGGATGGGTTCCCGCCTCCGCGGGAATGACACGGTTGTGCATAGGTCTCCCGCCGCGGGAACGACGGAGGGTTCAAGGGCTGCGGATGAGTTTCCGCCTCCGACTGCTCGGGAGCAGGCTCTAACCATCTCCCGCAAAGGGGGGAGGGACTACCGTACAGCAGCTCGACTATGCCAGCGTTCTTATCCTGTCCACGATGGCCGCGCCCACTCGGTGGACCAGATCCAGGTCTCGCGTCGTGTAGGCCGACGGCTGAGTCGAGGCCAGGACGATGGCCGCGGAGGCCTTGCCGTCGTGCTCCAGCGCCACCGTCAGCATCGAGCGTATCCCGGTGTCGAGCGTCGACCCCAAGCGCGGGAATCGCTCGACCAGCGCCTCGACCGGCTCGCCGCCGATCACGATGCCGCCGCCCTCCATCATGCCCGCCTCCACGACCGTGCCGGACAGGGTACGCCTGTGGCCCAACTTCCGCCCGGGCACGTTGCTGCCGGTCACGTAGGCGTCGGTGAACGTGTAGCCCTCCATGTCGAGAAGGCCGATGTTCATCCGGTCGATGGGCATGACTGTGCCCAGCAGTCCGGCCAACTTCCCGCCCAGATCCTCCATGGACGCGGCGCGCCGGGCCGCGCGCGCAGCCTCCTCGACGACTCGGTCTTTATCCAGCAGACACTCCTCCTCCGCGCCGGGGATCACCCTCACCTCAATCCTCTCCCATCAAGGGATGAGGAGGGGGAAGGCGTCACGGCGCCTGGGCTCGGCTTACTGAGCCACCGGTGAAGCGGTATACTACACGGACATGTTGAGCATCGAGATTATACGGGACGACCCTGACCGCGTTCGCCGCGCCGTCGAGCTGCGGGGCGATCACGTCGACGTGGACCGCATACTCCGGCTCGACGGGGAGCGCCGCGCCGTGGTCCACGAGGGCGACGAGCTCCGGGCCCGCCGCAACGAGGTGAGCAGGCAGATCGGCGCGTCCAGGGAGAAGCCGCCCCAGCTCATCGACGAGATGCGCCGGGTTGGCGGCCGCATCAAGGAGCTGGACACGCAGACGCGGGCCGTGGAACAGGAGCTTGATGACCTCCTGCTGTCGGTGCCCAACATGCCCGCCGTAGACGTGCCCGCCGGCGAGGACGAGAGCGAGAACGTCGTGCTGCGGACGTCCGAGGACATCCCGTCATTCGACTTCGAGCCGGAGCCCCACTGGGAGATCGGCGAGAGGCTGGACATCATCGACTTCCGGCGCGGGGCGAAGCTGGCAGGGTCGCGCTTCTATGTGCTCAAGGGCAAGGGAGCCGCGCTTCAGCGCGCCCTCGTCTCCTGGATGATCGACACCCACGTCGGCGGCGGGTACGAGGAGATGTACCTGCCCGCCCTCGTTTCCACAGCGGTCACGACGGGCTCGGGACAGCTCCCCAAGTTCGCGGATACGATGTACCGCGACGACGAGGACGACCTGTGGCTCGTCCCGACGGCTGAAGTGCCGCTCACGGGACTCCACTCGGGCGAGATAATCGACCCGGGCCTCCTCCCGATCAACTACGCGGCCCACACCCCCTGCTTCAGGCGTGAGAGGGCCGCCGCCGGCCGGGATACGCGCGGAATCAAGCGCGTCCACCAGTTCGAGAAGGTCGAGATGTACAAGCTGGTCGAGCCGGAGCGCTCGGACGCGGAGCTGGACACCATGCTCGCCCAGGTGGAGGAGATGTGCGTACAGCTCGGGATACCCCACCAGGTCAAGATGCTGTGCACCGGCGACCTCGGCTTCGCTGCCGTCAAGACCTACGACGTCGAGATGTGGGCGCCGGGCTGCCGCGAGTGGCTGGAGGTCAGCTCATGCTCGACTTGCGGCGACTTCCAGGCCAGGCGCTCGAACATCCGCTACCGGCCGGAGCCGGGAGCCCGGCCCCGCTTTGTACACACCCTCAACGGGTCGGGCCTCGGTGTCGCCCGTGTCATGATCGCCGTTCTGGAGACCTACCAGCAGGCCGACGGCTCGGTCGTCGTACCCGAGGTGCTGAGACCATACACCGGCTTCGACGTGATCCGATGACATACCGGAAGGAGAGATGAAATGACGGCCATTCGCAACTGGCGGGACGCTGCACCGGTGGTGGGGCACGAGAGCGCCATCATATGGAGGCTCTTCGACGAGAAGGGCACGGAGGGGTTGCCCGACGACGAGGCGCCCCTGGAGGGCATACAGTCCTTCACCATGCACAGGATGCAGCCGGGGAAGAGCGGCGACTACCACGTCCACGAGAACCGGGAGCAGGTCTACTACTTCACCGAGGGCCGCGCCAAGATGAAGATCGACGACGTGGTCCACGATGTCGAGAAGGGCGACGCCGTGTGCGTCCCGCCCATGTCCTGGCACCAGCTGATCAACGACAGCGACGACTGGGTCGAGCACCTCATCGTCACCTCCTGGGTCAAGTGATGTCGATTCCCCCACGACGTCATTCCCGCGAAGGCGGGAATCCATCCCCAGCCCGTGCCGTAGATCGCGTGGTGATGGGGAGCGCCGACGCCACTGTCATAGCTGGCGGCGCCGGTGGCAGCAGGCATGGGGGATTGGTACGAAGTCCCATCTCCATTCCTCGGCGTGCAGGCAACGCACCCGCACAGGTGATTCACGCGAAAGCGGGAGTCCGGGAGGTTCGCCAATGAAACACGTTAGCCAGGTGAACATAGCGTCGTATCGTGGCCTCTCCAACATCGAGATTAGCGGGCTGTCCGACGTCAACGTATTCCTGGGACCCAGCAACTCCGGCAAGACCAGCGCCCTCGAGGCGATATATCTGGCGTCGAGCGGGCACGACGTATGCGATGCGCTGAGAAGAATCGTCCGAAGTCGAGGGGGAGCCGGGGCCCCGTCCGTTCTCAGCCTACTCCCGAATCTCGATACGGGCGTCAGGATCGACGTCACGTTGAGTATGAATGGAGCGGACCATACCCACTTGGACGCGTCACTGTCTGTGACTCAGGATGATCGCCATCTTCTTGCCATGGGCTTTGATGAAGGGCGAGGGTATAGTACCGAGTTTGTCGTCAAGTTCGACCCTAGCAAGGCGGATTTTACTGACATCACATCGGACCCAGATGATGAAAAACCCGTGGAAGAAGTGGGCAAGGTGGCATTCGTCTCGCCGGCTGAATTGACCGACATATCGGTCTTTGACGATAGGTACAGCGACGCCTATCTCGCCGGCACGCTGCCGGGCCTCCTCGATGCTCTGAGGTCGGTCTATCCCCTGCTCAGGGACATAAGACCAGTCAAAGTGGATGCGGACCGCTGGATGTCGTATGTGCAGCTAGGACGTGGAGTGTATCCCATGTTCGCCATGGGCGACGGTTTCAAGGCCGCCATGGTGTTATTGTCCCAAGCTCTCAGCCCGGGACTGCTGCTGTTCGACACCCCGGAGGCATTCCAGCACATAGGCGGGATGGAGGTCCTCTCGAAAAGCGTCGCCGAGGCGGCAGGTGGTCTCGGGAGCCAGGTCATAATCGCTACCCAGAGCCTCGAATTCCTGGACATCCTGCTCAGGGACTGCGAAGAGCGCGAGGTGACCGGGAGCGTAACGCGCTTCGAGCACAAAGACGAGGGCATCGTTACCTACCGTCCAATTCCAGGCAGCGACACCCTGGAAGACCGCCGTCTCATTGGCGTAGATCCCAGGAGATAGGGTCAGGCGTGTGAGAAGTTGCCACATACTCTTCGTGATCGAGGGCTGGACCAATCTCCCTCTACTTCGAGCGTTCGTCACCAGGCTCTATGGCGCCTCTGATGATGGCCCCCTAAGCGTCAACTTCCTCTCCGACTCTACAGAGGAGCCGGGGCGGAGCCCCGTGACTCGCGCCAAGTACAGAATAGGCGGGGCGACAATTGGGCTGTTCGTACCAGGCGGCAAGGACGAGGCTCGGCAGGCCACCAGAAGGCTCGTTGTGCGCCATCTTCAAGGGCAGCTCACCCAGCTAAGAATCCTGGTGTTGGTCCGAGACCTCGATACCAGTGAAGCGTCTGACCTTCACAAGGGCCTGGCTCAGCAGCTCCGGGAGATCGCAGGCGGCGAGGGTGCAGAGTTCGAGTCTTTGGGAAGCGGCCCCCGGCTCTGCCGAGTTCACAACGTCGCCGTCGGGCAGATACTACTGGGCGACCCTCTCACGTCCGGCAACGCCGCCATCGAGGACCACATCCTTGAGCTCCTGAAAAGCCAGCCCGACCGTGATCCAACAGAGATTGCCGAAGTTGTCGGCGCGCGACTGGCCGAAGACCTTGGTCCCAAGCAAAGAGTACAATTGGCTATGGTCAGAGATCGCTACTGGACTGCGGCGGCGGGCTTCTACGAAAAGGTGCTGGCGAGCGCGTCCGACGACCAGCTCGAATCTCTGGCCGACCGGACCGGCTTCACAGAGCTGATGAAGCGGCTTACGGACCGTCAGGAAGAAGGATAGGCGCATGTTCGAGACGCTGTCGGAAAAACTGAACGGCGTGTTCCGCGGCCTGGGCAACAAGGGCCGCCTCACCGAGAAGGACGTGGACGCGGCCCTGCGCGAGGTCCGCATGGCCCTCCTGGAGGCCGACGTCAACTTCAGGGTCTCGCGCAACTTCGTCGGCAAGATACGCGAGCGGTCCCTGGGCGATGACGTGCTCAAGAGCCTCACGCCGGGCCAGCAGGTCGTAAAGGTCACCAACGAGGAGCTGACCGCAGTCCTCGGCGGCGGCATCAAGCGCCTGGAGCCCGCACCGAAGCCTCCGTCCGTAATCCTGATGGTTGGGCTCAACGGCTCCGGCAAGACGACGACCACCGGTAAGCTTGCCAGGCGGCTGAAGCGGGACTCCCAGAACCCGATGATGGTGGCGGCCGACCTACGGCGCCCAGCGGCCATCGAGCAGCTCCAGGCCCTGGGCAGGCAGATCGACGTCCCCGTCCATCGCGAGGATGGGCGCGATACCCCGAAGGCCGCCGCTGCTGGAGTCAAACGTGCGGCCGAAATGGACGCGTCTTGGGCCATCGTCGACACGGCGGGCCGCTTCCAGATCGACGACGACCTGATGTCGGAGCTCGAGGCCGTCAGGGACGCCGTCGAGCCCACGGAAACCCTGCTCGTCGTGGATGCCATGACCGGACAGGACGCCGTTGCCGTCGCCCAGGAGTTCCATGACCGCATCGGGCTGACGGGGCTCGTGCTGACCAAGCTGGACGGCGACGCGCGCGGCGGCGCGGCCATCTCCATTGTGGCCGTGACGGGCGTGCCCATAAAGTTCATCGGCACGGGTGAGCGGCTGGACGCCCTGGAGGAGTTCCACCCCGACCGGCTGGCGTCCCGCATCCTCGGCATGGGTGACATGCTCACACTCATCGAGAAGGCCCAGGCCTCCTTCGACGAGGACGAAGCCGTCAAGCTCGAGAAGAAGATCCGCCAGGCGTCCTTCGACCTGAACGACTTCCTGACCCAGCTCCAGCAGGTCAAGAGCATGGGCTCGTTGAGCCAGATCGTCGACATGATCCCGGGAATGTCGGCCATGAGAGGCCGTATTCCCGATGCGGACCTCGACGACGGCCAGATCGCCAGGGTCGAGGCCATCGTCTACTCCATGACGCCCGGGGAGCGGAGCAGCCCGAGCATCATCGGAGGCAGCCGGAGGCGGCGTATAGCCAGGGGTAGTGGCACGACCCCCAGGGACGTGAACCAGCTCCTCAACCAGTTCAAGCAGACCCAGAGGCTGATGAAGCAGATGAGCTCCGGCAAGGGCATGGTGGACATCGCGAGGATGTTCCGCTGACCGCTCGCCCCGGCGCATCTTTCGCAGGAGGGGGTTGCCCAATGAAGTTCCGAGTAGGTGTCATCGGCGCGACCGGGTTCATCGGCACTCCGTACCGCGCCCAGATCAGGGAGGCGCAGGAGGACGCGGATATCGTCGCCCTATGCGCCCGGCGGCGCGGCCCCCTGGAGGAGGCCGCGAGGGAGGACGGCGCCGGGTTCGTCACGGGTGACTGGCGCGAGATCGTCGAACACCCGGACGTCGATCTCGTCATGGTCGTCACGCCGGACTCGCGCCACCACGAGGCGGTCATGGAGTGCGCCGCGAAGGGCAAGCACCTCATTTGCGACAAGCCCATAGGCGCGAACGCCGCGGAGGCATACGACATGTGGTCAGCCTACCGGGGCTCTGGACTGGGGCACTTCGTCCCCTTCTGGACCCGCTATCTGTCCGTGTTCGCCAGGACGAAGGAGATCGTGGACTCTGGGATACTGGGCGAGGTGCGGGGAGTCGTGTGCAGGTGGCAGAACCCGCGCCCCGAGGCGATGCCCTTCACCTGGCGCGACGACGCATCCGTGTCCTCGTCGGGCAGCATTGGCGACCTGGGCTCCCACGCCTACGACACGGTGCGGTGGCTGCTGGGGCTGGAGGCCGCCCGCGTGATCGCCCACGCCGGGGTCATTACCCCACCCAAGCCGGACATCGGCGATCCGAACCTGGAGGAGGCGCTGAGCTGGGGGCACAGCCACGCTTCGGGCGACAGCGCGGGCCTCCGGGCCGGGACGGCCTTCGACTATGGCTCGATCTCCATCGAGTTCGTCGGCGGCGCAGTCGGGTACATAATGCCGTCCCACACGCCCTATCTGCGGAAGGGGCTGTCGCCCGATATGGAGATACACGGCACCCAGGCGTCGCTGGGCGTCGAGCGCTGGGCGGGTCGGCTGGTCCTGGCGAGGCCCGAAGGCGACCCTGAGCTGCTGGAGACGGTCCCGGACGGCGGGCCCGTCAACCAGTTCGCCGAGTTCGCCTTCCCCGGGGTGCGCCAGCGGGCTGAGGGTTTGGGCGCGGACCATCCGGGCTTGGACGATGGCTGGCGCGCCCAACTGCTCACCGACGCGGCAGCCCTCTCCGCCGAGCGCGGCACCTGGGTAGATCTGGACGAGCTGAACCCAGAGGCATCGTAGTAGGCAGCCCTTCGTGATGCCGAGCCGTTCGATGACAAGTGCGGCCGCAATCCGAGTCTGGGCTTAGGACTCGCGGGGGCGCGGGAGTCTGGCTTCGGCCTCCTTCATGGCGGCTATCAATGTACGGGCATCTTCGATGCCGTGCTTCACCACGTCAGGCTTATCCGCATACGTATCTTCGTAGAAGTTGACGTGGAGATTCGTCACAACGTGGAACAGCCGTTGATTCTGGCGTGCATCTTCCGTTAGCCGTATCAACCTATCGGCATTGTTGCTTACATCGCGATGGGACTTGCTCGGCCAGCCATGTTTGCGGGCGATGGACTTCACACAGTGGGCCACTGCTCCCCATGTCTTCTCTGACGCCTGGAGCAGGTCGCCCTTCTCGAACTCCTCCTCCGCGTGTTCGAGGAACCTATCGCTGATGTCCTGATGCCGCGCTACCGTAGCCATTGCCTAGCACTCCTTGTGTGATCAGCTTAGCACGAAGGAAGCCGGCGGGCAGCCCGTCACACGCCCTCTGGGCTTCGAGTAGGACAACGCGAGTGATAAGCTCGTGAGCGCCATCGACCTTCGCGGCCTCGACCACGCCTGGAGCTGGTCATCGAAGCAAGCCGGCATGCACAATCTGCAAGTAGTACTTGCGATTTGCGCAAGCTCTACTTCTACGAGGTTGCGAGTTAGCGCCGCTGACAATACCAATTCGTTGTGATGCGACCACGAATGCATGGCCAGCCTCTCAATTCCGGGCGAGGGTCTCCTCTCCCTTAACGGGCCCTTGACGGGAGAGGGTTGGGGTGAGGGTGAAAATGCCGGTATCTGCAAGCCGGCTCCCATGTCAGCGGGGCCTGGAGTCCGGCTTTCGCCGGAATGACGGAGTTATGCAAAGGTCTCCCTGTGCCGGAAGCGTCGTGAGCCAGGGACGCTACTGGATCCTGCCCCGTATCGTCGTATGGAACAGGGCCTGAGCGAACGACGGAGTGGAGGGGTTAGACTATCGACCTGGACTGGACGGTTACCTTTTCGAGGCGGCTCCTGTCGGGGGTGGGGAGCCGTCCCTCGAAGGGCTGGAAGGTCTTGCGCGGCGTGAGCTCCATCGGCGGGTCGGACAGGTCCTCCGCGTAGAAGCGCGACGACGGGAAGAGGTCGCCGGGGTAGGTGAAGTTCGGGAGCGTGGCCACCTCGACGCATAGTGCGCCGCCGAGGGCGCTCTCCAGCATCCCGCCGATCCACACGGGTATGCCAGCGTCCCGGCACAGGTCGTGGATGGCCTTTGCGTTCGCAAGCCCGCCCACACGCCCGGGCTTGATGTTGATGTACTCGCACGCGCCGACGCTGATCGCCTGCTCGGCAGCCTTTATGCTGACGATCGACTCGTCGAGGCAGACCGGCGTCCGTATCCGCTTGGCAAGCTCGGCGTGGTCCAGCACGTCCGCGTAGTGCAGCGGCTGCTCGATGAACGCGAGGCCCAGGTCGTCGATGGCCTCGAAGAATGGCAGATCGTCCAGCGAGTAGCCCGAGTTGCAGTCTATGTGGAAGGTCGTGTCGGGAAACGCGCCGCGAACGATGCGCAGCATCTCCAGGTCCCAGCCGCGGGCCACCTTGAGCTTGATGCGCGGGAACCCCGCGTCGACGGCCTCCTGGATGTTGCCCAGCAGCATGTCGTAGGAGTCCTGGATGCCGAAGTCCGCGCCCGCCTGGACCTCCTTCGTCTCGCCGCCCAGGAGCCGGTGGACGGGCGTGCCGGTGATGGCGCTCTGCAGGGTCCACCAGCATATCTCGATGGCGGCCTTGGCGAAGCTGTTGCCCTTGAAGAGCCTCAGCCGCTCGTTGATGTCGTCCGCCGAATCGTACTCGCCGCCCACGACGTGGGGGCCGAAGAACTCCGTCACGTTGTGGAATACGGAGGCCGCGCTCTCGGTCAGGTACGTGGGCGCGCGCAGGGGGCTGGACTCCGACCATGCGTCGTAGTCGCCGCTGACGGCCCTGACCAGCACCGAGTGGATGTCGTAGTCCTCGCCGTACGCGGTGCGCCACGGGTAGATGAGCGGCATGGCGACGTGATAGACCTCGAACCTGTCGATACGCACCGTGAGACCTCCTGGGGTGTGGAATCAAGCCGATTCCAAGGGATTATCTCAGGATCTTCCGCATTGGTGGAGGACTGGCAATTGTTCAGTCCCGGTGAGTTGAGAGGTCATCCCCGAATGTCATTCCGAACGAAGCGCCAGCGGAGTGAGGAATCTACGACTGTAGTCGTGGGATGGCCCTGTGTGCAAAGGACTGTAGATTCTTCGTCGCTGCGCTCCTCAGAATGACAACAAGGAAGGGCGATGCCTATGTCCTATCCAGTCTGAACAGTTACCAAAGCTGCCCTTTGAAGATCGTACCCAGATCCACCACCTGATTTGCACGGGCGGCGTGACGGACTGCCTCTGAGGCTATCGCTGTGCACCTTGCCGGGGATGGGTTCCCGCCCCCGACTTCTCGGGGGCAGGCTCGTCGCGGGAATGACGGAGGTGGTGGATTTGGGTCGTAGGACAGGCATTGTCGAAGCACCCTATATGAGACGGTTACTAAATGGTCAGGCGGCGGTAGAGGTATAGGAGCCTGTTGGGCAGGGCGTGGATGTCGTCCAGCACCTCGTAGCCCATGTCGGCGCACATGGTCTTGAGGTAGTCGTGGCCGTTCTTGTCGACGGTGAGGCAGAAGGCGCTGATGTCCTTGTCGCGCGCCTCGTCCAGCGCCATCCTCGTGTCGTGGACGGCGTACTCCTTCTCGACCCCCTCGCGGCTGTACCCGCGGTCCTGGGGCCTACCGTCGCTGATCAGAAACAGCAGCTTAGTGCGGGCGTCCTGGGCCTCGAGCTTCATGGTGGCGTGTCGGATGGCGGGCCCCATGCGGGTGGCGTGGAGCGGCGCGACCCGGTCGATCCTCCGCTGCACACGGTCGGAGAAGTTCTCGTCGATGTCCTTGATGGTGTAGAACTCCACGTTTTCCCGGCCGTAGCCTGAGAAGCTGTAGATGCCGTAGACGTCCCCGATGGCTTCGAGGGCGTGGATGAGGAGGACGATGGCCTCCTTCTCCAGGTCGATGATCCGCTTGTAGGAGCGGCGCATGCCGTCGCCCCGGCGCGTGCGGAGCCAGACCATGTACTCCACCGGGTCGCTGGGCGCGTCCCAGTCGTCGGTCACGTTCTTCGAGTCCTCTATGGCCTCGGCGGTGGAGGCGCTGGTGTCCAGCAGGAAGACCACGGCCACGTCGCGCTGGACCTTGTTGCGTTTCCAGTAGAGCTTCTCGCTGGGCCCAGCCCCCGTGCGTATGTCGACTATCGCCTCGATCACGTCGTCGATGTCGATCTCTTCGCCGTCCTCGAGCTTGCGCACCTTGCGGAACGTCTCGGGGACGAGCATCTCGAACTGCCGGCGTATCTGGTCCGCCAGAGGGCCGTAGCTGTGCAGCGTGCTGCCGAAGTAGGACGCGTCGCCCTCGGCCATCTTCTTCTCGCGCACTATGCACCAGTTGGGCTTGTAGTCGTCGGCCCTGAAGTCCCACTCGTCGTATACGAAGGACTGGGGCTCGTCCGGGTCCAGGGAGCCGCCCTGCTCGTCGACGTGCATCAGCGGCCCCTGGCCCATCTCGGGCGATTGCGGCAGGGTCAGGCCCGCCTCCTTCAGCATGTTGTCGGCGAAGGCCCCGGTCGCCTCCTCCATTCCGCCTTCGCCAGCGTCGAGGTCCACCTCCGCGCTCGACTTCAGCATCTCCTCGAGCATCTCCTGCGTGATCTGCTCGCCCTCCATGTCGGAGGAGTCGCTCTGGCGCTGCATCCTGAGCTCGGTCATCATCTGGGCAAGCTCCGGCTTGAACTCGCCCCTGTAGTCCACGTCCTGGCTCGGGTCGTACTCCTCCTCGCCCTCCTGGCTCTCGGCGTCCTGCATGAGCTGGTCTGCGATCTGCTGCTCGTCCAGCCCGGCGTCGGCCCCCTCCGTGTCGGGAAGCTCGATGTCCTGCCAGTCGTCGGGCGCGGCCTCCTCGTTTGGGATCTGAGACAGGATCGCGTAGATTCGCAGGGTCGCCTCGGCTGCGTCCTCGACCGTTGCGGTTGGGACGGCCGCCCTGCGGGCCAGCGCCACGACCTGGTGCGCCTCCTCCCTGTACTGGGACGGCACGGCGAGGCCCTTCTGCTGCCGCAGGCTGATCCTGACCAACAGCTCGACCAGCGCCTCTCGGGCGGGCAGCGACTTGATGTCGGGCCGGCTCTCCAGCGCCCCCTCCTGGACCGCCAGGTACGATGCGCTGATGCCCGGGTACTCGGCCACGACGATGGCGTCGAGCCGTCCGTCCTCGACTACGGTGAAGACGTCGAGGGCGAGGCGGCGCTCGTCGAAGATGTCGAAGAAGCGCTGCATGTCCGTGACCCAGCCGTCCGACTCCTGGGGCTCCTGTCCGTCTCTGCTGGTCCTGGCCGCGGGGTCCACCTGCGGCCGTAGGTCGTCGAAGAGGGTGGAGGGCAGGTCGTACCGGAACCGGAAGCTGCCGAACTCCAGGTGCGCGGTCTGGTGG
The DNA here is from genome assembly GCA_965222445.1 of Dehalococcoidia bacterium. Classification (GTDB taxonomy): domain Bacteria; phylum Chloroflexota; class Dehalococcoidia; order Lucifugimonadales; family CAJWER01. The sequence continues at coordinate 1,613,925 of CBDCTY010000002.1, forward strand.
GTCGAGATCACCTTGTACAGGGCGAAGTTCTCCTGCTTCGTGCCGTACCTGCCCTCCTGAGCGGGCAGGAAGACCGTGGAGCCTTCGGTCGTGGGCGCCTCGTCCGACACCCAGCCGATGTTCTTCTCCGCCAGGTCGTTGCTCGTGGACAGCTTTATCTCCGTGCCCGCCAGCGCCCGGCAGTACATCTCCATCACGTCCCTGACGCGGGAGAACTCGACGCTCGAGGACAGCGTCTCCAGCGCCTCGTGCGACCGGGACGACTCTATGCGGAAGTAGGCCAGCCCGCCGTCCTCGTTGTGGTCGAGGATTGCCGTTCCCTCGTCGAACCACTGGGTAAGCTGGGTTATCGACACCTTCTCGAGCGCCCGCGGGCAGCTGTCTATGAAGCTGGGCACGGCCTCCGGGGCCTTCTTCATCAGCGCCTCTGCCATCCCGACTATCGGTTCGTGGTGGTCGGTCTCGACCTGTCCCAGCGCCTGACCTGCCGCTGAGATGGCCGCCGGAAGGTTGACAGTCCCGGCGTCGTGGAGGCCCTGCGCCAGCCGGATAAACCTCGTGCGCTGGTCGGCCTGTATGTTCGGAAGCGCCCGGGCGGACGACTCGAATAGACCCTTGACCTGCCGCCACGTCGACTCGGTCAGTGAGGTGCCCAGCCGGATGAAGGTGCGCTTGTCCTCGCCTAGCAGGGGGAATATCTCCTGTGAAGCTGCGAGGCATTCCGCCGCCATGTCGTAGGAGCGGTTTGAGAGCGCGCCCAGGAAGGCGGTGAAGCGTTCGAGCTCCGGCACGGTCAGGGTCGTCAGGAGGTTGGGGCTGGCCTCGAAGAACTTGGTCGAGAGAGTGCTCGACTTCCACGAGCCCCTGTAGAGGCCGCGGCCCAGGTTCATCCACGTCTCGATGTGGCGGGACCTGAGACGGCTCATCGCGCCCGGGCTCGCCGCGAAGTAGCTGACCGCCAGCGTGGGCGACTCCGCGCACAGGTCCGAGCCGCAGTCGGCCCACTTCAGGAAGTAGTTGAACGGCATCATGTGGGCGACGGCCGGGCTGACCGCGAAGAAACGCGCGGCGGCCTCCCATGAGCGCACCGACTGCTCGGCCATCGCCGCGCCCCTCTCCGCCCAATCCAGGACCTGCTCGTCCTGGAGCTCGGCCGAGACGGCCTCGATGGCGGGAAGGACCTCGTCCGACAGGCCGGGCCGCGCCGATTCGAGCCGCTGGCCTATGAGGTCGAGCTCCAGGCGTGTCTTCTCTTTCACGCGGACTCCGGTATGGACAGCAGCTCTCCGGCGTCGCCAGCTCGCATAAGCTCCAGCAGGTCCGTCACGATGCGCGCGGTCGCTCCCCAGATCAGGTGGGCGCCGTAGGCGTAGTTGGGCCTGCTGACAGGCGCGCCGTCCTCGAATCGGGTCTCGTCCCTGATCGTCGAGCCGTCCATCAGCGCGGCGACGGGCACCTCTACGAGCTCCGCCACTTCGACCCTGTTGACCACGAACGGGTAGCTCTCGCGGATCGTCCCCAGGAAGGGGCTGACGCGGTAGCCCGTGCTCGTCTCCACGTCCTCGAGCCGGCGAAGAACGCGCACGTCACCGGGCCTCACGCCCACCTCTTCGTGTGCCTCCCTCAGGGCCGTATCGAGCAGCGACGCGTCGCCCTCGTCCATTCGACCGCCGGGGAAGGAGACCTCGCCCTTGTGGTCCTCGACCGAATCGCTTCGCTTGTTGAGCAGCAGGTGGGGCTCCCCTTCCTTCGGGTACACGAGCACGAGTACACCTGCCCTGGTCAGGGATGGGTGCTGGTTGCTCTGCTGCTCGCTGGGGTTGATGTGCTGGTTACTCGAATATGGACGAGATGACCTCGCCGATGCTGCTGTGGATCGATGCATCGTCCGTGACTGCCCAGTTGACCGCCACCTGGCAGGCCCTCCTCGGTTTAATGCCCTGTGCCATCAGCTTGCCCGCGTAAATGAGCAGTCGCGTACTCGCGCCCTCGGCGAGGCCGTGCTCGCGCAGGTTCCGCACCTTCTCGCCGAGCTTGGCAAGCTGCACCGCCGTCCTAGTGTCGATCCCGGCCTCGTGCTCGACTATCTGGGCCTCTATCTCCGGCGGCGGCGGGTGGAACTCGATGGCCACGAACCGCTGGCGAGTGCTGTGCTTCAGGTCCTTCAGGGCGCTCTGGTACCCGGGGTTGTACGACATCACGAGCAGGAACCCCTCGGCGGCCTCCAGGAGCTCGCCCCGCTTTTCGACCGGCAGGATCCGCCGGTGGTCGGTCAGGGGGTGGATCAGGACGGTCGTGTCCTTTCTCGCCTCGACGATCTCGTCCAGGTAGCAGATGCCGCCCGCCTTCACAGCGCGGGTCAGCGGCCCGTCGATCCACACGGTGTTCCCGCCCTGCAGCAGGTACCTGCCGACCAGGTCGCTGGCCGTCAGGTCCTCGTGGCAGGCGATGGTCACGAGGGGGATGTTCCGGTGGCCGTTCCCCTGCTCCTCGTCGGGGGGCTCGTCCCCCATGCGCTGACTCACCCGCGTCAGGGGCTGGCCGAGGCGATAGGACATGTACTCCACGAACCGCGTCTTGCCGCACCCCGTAGGCCCCTTGAACAGGATGGGGATACGCTGGCGGTAGGCCGCCTCGAACAGCTCGATCTCGTCGGCGACTGAGACGTAGTAAGGCTCCTTGGTGAGGTGGTACTCCTCGATGATGTAGCTGCGGAATAGGGACTGGGTTGGTGTTGTCATTAGAATAGGCTGCGGTTGCTGGCGCGTCGATTACCTGCGAGTCTCGTGCGTGGGACGGCTGGCCCAGGCTTCTGTCACCCTGGCCTTCAGTTCGTCGAGAGTGTGCGAGTTGTCGATTGCCACGTCTGCCCGGCTCAGGCGGTCCTCGTACGACATCTGGGCCCGCATCCTGGACCTCACCGAGTCGGCGTCGATGCCCCTGGCTGCTGCAACCCGCCCAACCGCCGTCTCCTCGGGAGCCGTGACCACCCACACCTCGTCGAATATATCGCCCCACCCGGCTTCGAAGAGGAGGGGTGCCTCGACCACGGCGACTGTTTCCCCGTCCGACCGGGCGACATCCAGTCTCTCCGCTACCAGCTTGCGCGCCCGTGGGTGGACGATGCTGTTCAGCCTCTCGACATCCGCCCCGCCTCCGAACACCAAGGCTCCCAGCTTGCGCCGGTCAATCTTGCCGGTAGGGCCTGCTATCTCCCTGCCGAAGGCCGCCACCACCTCGCGCCACCCCTGTGATCCTGGCCTGTACACCTCGTGGGCCACGGCGTCGGCGTCTATCACGCATGCGCCCAGATCTCGCAGGATGTTCGATACTGCGCTCTTTCCGCTGCCAATACCCCCTGTAAGTCCGATTGTCCTCAATGGTCTCTCGGGTCGGTGAAGGACATCACATAATACCAACGCCCCCCAAGCAGGGTCAACAACGACAGGCAGAGCCCAGGGCCTTTCCAAAGTCGTCACAATGCCATAAGAGGGGGATCTGGGAAATCCCTTCTCCCTCAATGGGAGAAAGGTTAGGATGAGGGTGACTGACTTGTATCGGTCAACGCCCCCTCACCCCCGTATCGAGTACGGGGCAGGCTCTAAGCCTCTCCCGCGAAGGGGAGAGTTGGCTCCCTGCGGGAGGGACATACCCTACCGCCCACCTGGATTCCCGCCCCCGACTTCTCGGGGGCAGGCTCTGCGCGGGAATGACGGTATGTGGTTTATGGGACAATGGAAAGGCCCTGGGGGGAAGGGGGAATCACCCTATTCCCTTCGACAGGCTCAGGGCAGGCTCCGCCCTCTCCGGTAAAGGGCGAGAGAACTGAGCCAAAGTTGCCACAAAGTGGAGGCGTCGCTCTACGGCAAGGCGAGGGCGGGTTTCAAACCCGCCCCTACAGGCGGGAACACAAGAGTCACCCTCGCCCCAGCCCTCTCCCGTCAAGGGAGAGGGGGCAAGGTGCCCCGGCCCGGTTGGGCGACGGGGCGGGTTCAGACCCAGATCAGTGTGCGTTTGGGCGGCGGGATGCCGGCCTCGCGCATCTTGTCGGAGGGCCGCTTCATCCAGACGCTCTCGGCCTTGGGCGCGGTCCCGGGTTCGCGGGAGCGGCGGCGGCGTTTGGGGCGAAGTCGTCTTCTGATCGACCTGGGGTATGCCGGGGCGTACTCCCAGATGTACTTGCCGTACGCGTCGGGGATCTCGCCGGAGATCCAGTAGCGGACTTCCTCGTCGTCGTCGTTCTTCTTGTCTTCGCCGTGGAAGGCGGCGGCGACCTCGTCGTATGCCTGCACGAACTTGTGGATTGGGTGGGCCGGGTCGCGCTGGGCTTCGGTTATCTTTCGGTCGATGTCGTAGCAGCCGCGCTGGGTGTCCGTGTCGTCTGCGTCGCCCTCATCCCCGCCGTCCTGGATACCGGCCCCGTATCGAGTACGGGGCAGGCTTTTAGCCGGTATGACGGTTGGGTCTGCTTCAGCAGAGGCGGGGCCGGGGATGGGTTCCCGACTGCTCGGGGACGACCCTTCGACTGCGCTCAGGGCAGGCCCTTCGGCGGGGCTCAGGGCAGGCTCCGCCTCCGCTGAGCCTGCCCTGCCTTCTTCACCCTCACCCTTCGGCAGGCTCAGGGCAGGCTCCCAACCCTCTCCCGTCAAGGGAGAGGGGGTTGCGGAGCCGGAGCGGGCTAGCTCGTCGCGGGCTATGTGGCCGAGGAGCTCGTTGGCGGCCTCGACCCTCTGGCGGGGCCTGAAGCCCCGGACTACGCCGTGCATGACGTGGAGCAGGAAGCTGACGACGGTCTTGCCCTGGTCGGTGCTCTCGCGGACGATGCCCGCTACGCGCGGGTCGTCCTTCAGGGAAGGGGCGGCTAGGGCCGATGCGAGGTATTCGAGTGCCTCGTGGCCCGCGCGGGCGCTGTTGGCGCAGTCGGCGTCCGGGGATGGGTTCCCGTCTTCACGGGAACGACGACTCGCCTCCGCGGGAACGACGGTGTCGTCGCGGGTGCGCCGGCGGCGTAAGACGTGGTTGCATTCGACGCCGGTCAGCTGGGCTATGTATTCGGAGACGAGCCCGGGAGCGATGGCGTGGACCTGCTCGGCGGCTTCGAGCCTGTGGCAGACTTCGAAGCCTTCGTCGTCGAGCTTGCCGCTGGCGACGTCGAGGTAGAAGCGGACGATGGTGCGCCCGTTGTCGGTCTCCTGCCGGACGATGTCCGCGAGAGAGGGAGGCTCGGTCTGTTTCGCTTTGTTGCGTTGATGGCTCATGCGTTCTACTATGAGGGAATGGATGGGGCTTGTCAAGGGGCAGTTTTCGCCGCAGGGCCTTTCCAAAGTCGTCACAATGCCATAAGAGGGGGGATCTGGGAAATCCCTTCTCCCTCAATGGGAGAAGGTTATACCAAGTCACCGTGATGCCGCCGTATATCTGGGGCCAGGGAGTGGGTTCCCGCCCCGTATCGAGTACGGGGCAGGCTCTTCGCGGGAATGACGGCTTTACGGCGCGCTCAAAATAAATTGGTATTAGGATGAGGATGACTGGACTTGTATCGGTTGACGCCCCGTCACCCCCGTATCGAGTACGGGGCAGGCTCTAACCCTCTCTCGTGAAGGGGAGAGGGAACTTTGGAAAGGCCTTGGCGGCCCCCTGGGTTTGTCCGCGGTCCGCCGCCCTGAAGAACATCGCCGGGCGGGCGATGCCCGTAGCGGTCCCCAGATCCACCACCTAATTTGGACGGGCGGCGTGACGGACTGCCTCTGAGACTATGGCTGTGCACCTTGCCGGGGATGGGTTCCCGCCCCCGACTGCTCGGGGGCAGGCTCTTCGCGGGAATGACGGAGGTGGGGGATTTGGGGGTCGGCCCCGTGTTGTACGGGCTTGGGCGGTGTGGTAGCATCCTTGCCGCCTTCCCCCGGTGCTGCATGGGGCTTCAGCACGGCCATGCAGCCGAGGTGGGCTGGCTTCTAAGGAGGCTCGAAGTGAAGACATATAGAGCGGCCGTCGTCGGTTGCAGCCGTATCGGTGGGTTCATAGACAACGAGTCGGTCGGCTCCCCGTCCAGGCTGCCCGCCTCCCACGCGGCAGCCTACGAGGCCCACGAGCGGGTCGACCTCGTGGCATGCTCGGATCTCCGCGAGGACGTGATGGAGAAGTTCGGGGAGCGCTACGGCGTCCCCAAGGAGCGTCAGTACACCGACTACAAGGCGATGGTCGCGCAGGAGGGCCTGGACATCGTGAGCGTGGCCACCCAGCCCGAGCCCCGGGCCGAGATCACCGTCTGGCTGGCGAACAACGGCATCAGGGCGATCTACGCCGAGAAGGCCATGGCCGCGTCGATGGCAGAGGCCGACGCGATGGTCGAGGCGTGCGAGGCGAACGGCGTCGTATTCAACCTCGGCACGAACCGGCGCTGGAGTCCCAGGTACGACGCCATGAAGGCCATGATCGACGGCGGAGAGCTGGGACGGCTCACGACCCTGATAAGCTACTCTTTCGGGACTCTGTTCAACACGTCGAGCCACTGGATCGACCTGCTGCTGAGGCTCAACAGCGACCACCGGGCCCTCTGGGTCCAGGGCAGCCTGCTCGACGACGACATCATCGAAGGAACGCGGCTCAAGGAAGACCCGCGGGCGCAGGGCATCATCGAGTTCGAGAACGGCGTTACGGCCTACTGCTTGCAGGCCGGGAGGGGCAGCGAGCACGAGGCCGTCCTGGAGGGAGGCACGATAAGCGCACTGTCCGACGGAATCGAGTGGTTCGTCCGCAAGGAGGGGCCGAGGGACGAAATGGGCAGGCCGGGCCCGCTGATGCCGGCCGACTCCCCTGAGTTCACCGACTCGAGCTCCGCGCTCGGAATAGTCGACGACCTGGTTCACTCCCTCGACACGGGCGAGCAGCCCCGCGGCGGCGTCAAGGTGGCGCACCGGAGCACCGAGCTCATCTTCGCCTTCATCGAGTCGCACCAGCGCGGCGGCGCAAGGGTTGAGCTACCCCTGGCGGGCAGCCGCTACCAGCTCAAGCGGGACCGCGCCCCACGCCAGCCGAGGTATGAGCCCATCGGCTAGCAATCCTGCCGGAGGCTCTTACCTCTTCCCCCCCCCTAGGGGGAAGATATTGAGATGGGGGCCCTCACCTCACCCGGAGAGAGTTCCTAGAATTGCGTGTCTGACTCCCTCTATATTTCGAAATACATCGGTGTTCCAGAATCGCAGTATGCGGAATCCTCTTGACTCCAGCCATCCGGCCCTTTCGTTATCGTAGTGACTATCGGCGTGTTGGCCGCCATCAAGCTCGATAATCAGCCTCTGCTCGAAACAGAGGAATTCGACGACGTAGGGCCCAATCGGTTGCTGCCTGCGGAAACGGTGGCCGAGTAGCTGTCGTTTCCTCAGGTGTTGCCACAGTAAGCGTTCGGCATCTGTGCCATTGCGCCTGAGAGCCCTAGCTCTGCTCCTGGAAGCGGGGTCCCCCTGCCATCTGGAATAGAGGGATTGCTTGTGATTGTGCATGTACCTGATTGCTTCATAGTCAAGGTGAGAGCCCCCATCCTAACCTTCCCCCTCAGGGGGAAGGAACAAAGAGAAAGGAGCTCACGATTCCCTACGTCACAAACCGCCTGAAGGGCTCGCGCTTCGGGTCCACCTCCAGCAGGTCGTCGAGCTCGCCTTCCATGGCCCGCATTATCACCTTGAAGGTGTCCTCGGCCGCGTCGGCGGTCTGGCGGATGTCCTCGTCCGTGTGGGCAAGCGTCGGCATGAAGCCGGTGAATGTGTGGACGCCCCTGCGGGCCATCTCCTGGATGAACAGGGTGTTGACTTTGGGCCGCATCGACTCGTCGGGAAGGTCGAAGTTCACGGAGCACCTGAAGTGCCAGCCCGAGACGGACGCGGCCACGCCCGCCGAGTCGATGGCGCCCTGCATGGCGGCCCGCATCTTCTCGCCGTGCTTCTCGAACTGTGTCGGAGAATCGACGTGCTTAAGCTCGTTGATCGTCGCGAGAGAGGCCGCGAGGCCAACGTTGTCGCTCCAGTATGAGCTGGAGATGAACATCCGGGAGGCCAGCTCCATCGCGTCGCGGGAGCCGACTACCACGCCCATCGCGTAGCCGTTGCTCATGGACTTGGCGAACACGGACATGTCAGGCGTGACGCCCGTGTACTCCTGGATGCCGCCGATGCGCGTCCTCCAGCCGCACGAGACCTCGTCGAATATGAGAATCGCGTCGTTCGCCCGGGCTATCTCCTTCACGCCCTCCAGGTACCCCTCTGACGGAATGTCGGAGCGCAGCGGCTCCATCATCACAGCCGCCACCTCGCCCCTGTTCTCCGCGAACAGCTTCTCGAGGTTTTCGAGGTCGCCGTAGGTGAACGGGAGGGCCGTCCCGGCGAGCACCTTGGGCACGCCGATGGGCTCGATGCCGGTTATCGGAAATTCGCCCGTATCAGGGTCCGCCAGGTAGTTCACTGACTGGTACCAGTCGTGCCAGCCGTGGTAGCCGGAGAAGAGTATCTTGTCCCTGCCGGTGGTGCCGCGTGCGATTTTCACTGCAACGGCGCACGCCTCTCCCCCGCCCTTGCAGTAGCGGACCATCTCGGCGCTGGGGATCGTATCGACTAGGAGCTCGGCCAGCTCGATCTCCGTGGGGCTGTTGACCGTGTAGAGGCTGCCCCGGTCGATCTGCTCCTTGACCGCGCCGTCCACGGTCTCGTCCGCGTGGCCGAGGATGACCGCGCTTACGCAATTTATCCAGTCTATGTACTCGTTGCCGTCGACGTCGACGAAGCGGGACCCCTTGGCGCTCTGCGCGTAGACGGGGCTGACGCCCTGGGCGAACTGGCTGGCTCGCCTGCTCACAAGCTGGGTCCAGCCCGGTATAAGCTCCCCGGCCCGGTCGTACAGTTCCATCGAGTTTCTGACTCTATCGTCGACTACCATGACTAGTCTCCTCGTTCTGTGTGAGGCTGAGTTTAGCGTGCGACCGTGCGTGCAACAAGCACGATCTCAACAGAGTCTCCACAATTTACTACGGGCTGATGGCGAGATGTGTGCCGTGGTCAAGCCTTACGTCGAAGAGGGCCACAATCTCCCGCCCCACAATATAGTATTCGCCAAGGACATCACACCTGATTGGTGCGAAATGGGCGAAGCCGTCTCCTAGTCGAAGCTCGCCTACATAGGTGGGCGCAAGCGCCACTCGGCCATCCGCCACTCGCCACCTGCCCTGACCATCGGGATTGCCGATGTCCATCGACATCCAGCTATCGGGTATTATCAGCTTGCCTGCAAACCCCGTGTCCACAAGAGCCCAGTCGCGAAGCTCTTTGCCGCGTATCTTGACTTGAATAGGTATATATGGGAAGCGGGAGCTGTTTAGAGAAGCAGGCATTCGCCCAGCACTCGCTCCCCGACGCGAGTGAATGCGAAGTTGCCGCTCCCAAACCTCGCCATCGCATCCATGAATAGTCGGTCGGGCTCCTCGCCGAACAGCACGGCGCCGTCAGGGCCGATGGCTACGAGAGAGCCCCAATACTCCTTCTCGAGAGGTTCACCATATCGCTCGTAGAGACGATCATCTTCCCTGCGGCGATTCTCCATCCATACCTCGATAGCCATATCCCGCTCCCCGGCGCTATCGCACGGCTCCGTCGACGTACTGACTCTATCGCCGACTCTCATTCTTGGTCTCCCATGTTCTGTATAGTGCAGAGTCTATCTTGTGCGCCAAGTTGCGACAAGTTCGGTGCATCAGGGTTTGCCGGGTTTGCGATAGTCGGGGGCGTCGATTGTGTGGGGTGACGACAGCGACTTATCCATGACACGGGATAGGATCGGGTCGCGCTCATTCTCGAATTCCATTGTGCTGGTGATGACGGTAGGAAGCCTCAGATTGTGGCGATGCACGATGATCTGGTAGAGCTTCTCGACAGCCCAGTTGCTCTTCCTCTCCTTGCCGAAGTCGTCCAGGATGAGCAGCGGCGTGTTCCTGACCTCCTCGAAGAGGCGATCGTACCTGACGGGACTCTCCGGATCGAATGTGCGGCGTAGGTGATCCATGAGGTCCGGCACGAAGGCGAATATGACGGGGTTCCCGCGCTCGATCTGGGCTCCGGCGATGGCGACGGCCAGATGGGTCTTGCCGCCCCCGGTCTCACCGGTGAGTATCAGCCAGTGTTGCGGAGTCTCCGCGAAGGAGTACGCCGCCTGGAAGGCGAACTCCAGGGAGAGTCTCTGGTCGGCGTTGGTCTTGTTGCCCCTTACGTCGAAAGTCTCGAACGTCATGCGCTCCAGCATATCCGGGTCGATCCCCCCCAGCGGGCTCTCGTACTGCGCCCGCTCCGGCTCGATCTCCACCACACGGCTGAGGCCGGGCGACCGGAGCCGCGTCGACACATAGGGGTCGAGCGCGTCCAGGGGGGCCGCCGACGTGACTACGGTGGGCAGGGCGGCGTTGTACCGGTGATTTATGATCTGGCCCAGCTTCTCCTCGGCCCAGGGCGTCGTGCTGTGGCTCCCCAGCCCGTCAAGGACGAGGATGGGGGTCGACTGCACCTGCTCGAACAGCTCGCTGTACGCGATGTCGCTAGAGGGGCTGAAGGTGGCGCGCAGGTGGTCGAGCAGGTCTGGAACGTGGGAGAAGAAGACCACGTGGCCGCGGTCTATGCAGCGGTTGGCTATGGCCGCGGCGAGGATAGTCTTGCCCGAACCGTGGGGGCCCAGGATTACGAGCCAGCCCTCAGGTCCCTCGGCGAAGTCCAGGGCGGCCGCATAGGCCCGCTGGTAGCTGTCGCGGCTGCCTGCCAGCCTTTTCCCGCCGTCGGGCTCGACCGTCTCGAAGGTGAACCGCGCCAGGCTCCCCAGGTTGCTGTACTTGAGCAGGCGCGCATAGCCGTCCTCCTCCCGGTCGTCCCGGCGGCAGGTGCATGCGACGGTGCGGCCGAAGTTCGGGTCGCCTACCGGCGCGTCTAGGGTGAGCCAGCCGCGCCCGCCGCACCGGGCGCAGGCGTCCGGCTCTTCGATGTCGGGCAGGGGCGGCTTATCGCCTGAAGTATTCCTTATAGCTAAGCGTCTTAGTATCTCGCCCAGATCCTCCATCGCCTCTCCCCTCGCGTTCCCATCGCTCGAGCACGGCGGCCACGTACCGCCAGCTTCGCTTGTTGCTCTTGACGGCTTCTCTAAACGCCTCCTCGATCCAGTCCTGTGGGTACCTATCCTCCGCGTCCTTCAGCTCCTCGGCGATCATGGGATTCAGCATCCCAATGTTGTCCTCGTAGACGGCGTAGACGTTGGGGCGCTCGAACGGGCCGTCGAAGGGCTCCAGGTCGTCCGCGGCTCCGACATCCTCGACGCTGCCGATTCGCTCGACCGCCCTGCGGCCGGCCTCCGTGTTCAGCAGGTAGGCCGTGCCCCCGACCCCGCCCACGCCAACACTGGCCTGGATGACGACGCCCCGTCGGACGGCGAGCCTCATGCCGTCCTCGACCGCCGCTCGCGGCCCTCCCGGGTGGGCCGCCAGCCCCCTTGCCAGGACCGGGTCGGCCAGCAGCTCCGCGTGCGAGACGTAGCGCGGGAAACCCCTCTTGTCGTTCAGCAACTTGATGAGCCGGAGCGTACACTTCAGCTCTGCGATGTCGTCGATCTGCTCGAGAAGGTTGCCGAGCAGCGGGTTGGGCACCGGCGTCGACCGGACCCTGGGCGGGAAGCCCCCGTATGCCATGTTAGGCGAACTCCGGCGCCGCGACCGACTGGTCGAGGCTCTCGAATCGGACCATGTCTTTCCGGAAGTAGAGCGGCACCGTACCGGTGGGGCCGTTGCGGTGCTTTGCGACGATGATCTCCGCCACGCTGTCTGGATACTGCTCCGTGGGGTGGGTCCGCTCCCAGTCCTCCCGGTTGGTGTACACGTCCTCGCGGTAGATGAAGGCTACGACATCGGCGTCCTGCTCGATACTGCCGCTCTCCCTGAGGTCGGACAGTATGGGGCGGTGGGAGGGCCTCTGCTCCGGCGCCCTGCTGAGCTGGGAGCAGGCGAGCACGGGGATGTCCAGGTCGCGTGCCATCCCCTTCAGAGAGCGGGAGAACTCGCCCATCTCCTGCACTCTATTGTCCGACCGCCCGGACGTGGACGACATGAGCTGGAGGTAGTCGATAACCAGAAGGTCGAGGCCGTGCTCGGCCTGGAGACGCCTCGACTTGCCGCGCATCTCGACTATGCCCTGGATAGGCGTGTCGTCGATGTAGACGGGGAGCTCGGAGAGCAGGCCGATGGCGTCGAGAATACGGCTCTCCTCCGCATCGCTGAGCAGCCCAATCCTGAGCCTGTGGCTGTCGACGTTGGCCTCTCCAGAGAGCAGGCGTACGGCGATCTGCTCGGCGCTCATCTCCAGGCTGAAGATACCGACGTTCGCCCCCTGCTCGGCGGCGTGGCGGGCGATGTTGAAGGCCAGAGTGCTCTTGCCGAGGCTGGGACGGGCCGCCACGACCACCATGTCCGAGCGCTGCAGGCCGTTGCCCAGCAGCTCATCGATCTGGGTGAACCCGGTAGGAATGGGGGCGAGGTTGCGGCCCTGATCCATGTCCAGCGCCGCAGTGTCCTCCATGTAGACGTCGAGCACCTCGCGGATATGCCTGAAGTCACGCGTGCCCCGCCCGGTGCGGACCCGGAACAGCATCTCCTCGGCCCGGTCCAGCGCGCTTTCGACGTCGGACCCGCCGTCGTACCCGATGTCGGCTATATTCCGCGCGGCGGTGATGAGCTGTCGCATTACCGACGTGCGCTGGACGATGAGGCCGTAGTGCTCGAGATGGACGGACGTGGGCGTGGACTCGACGGCGTGGGCCAGGTAGGGCGCGCCTCCCGCGTCTTCCAGGCGCCCCAGACCATAGAGCTCATGGGCAATCGAGACCTGGTTTATCGCCTCGTCGCGCTCGAACAGGGCGAGGCACGCCTCGTAGCACCACCGGTTGCGCCCTATGTAGAAGTCGGAGGCCTTCAGGAAGTGGGTGACCTTTGTGATGGACTCCGGGTCTACGAGGATGGAACCTATGACGGCTTCCTCGGCGTCGGGGTCGTTAGGCAGAAGACGGTCTACGTACAAGGGGGCCCCCAGCAACTATCTCGACAATGCAGTTGCGGCTAGCGATTCACGGATGGGTCCCGGCGGTCCGCTTCCGGCGCCGGGCGAAAGAGACCGGCGGTTAAGCGGACGGCTCTTCGGCGGCCTCTTCCAATTCCTCGTCCGAGTCCTCGGCGTCCGCCTCTTCCTCCTGCGCCGCCTGCATGCTCGCCACGAACTCGTCCGGGTCCACGCCCAGGGGATGGACGAGGAGGGTTACGTCCGTGGTCACCTCGGGATGCAGCCTGATCTGTATGGCGTAGGTGCCGGTCTCGCGTATGGATTCCGCGATCTGGACTATGCGCCGGTCTATTTTGTGGGCCGTCATCTCCGCCAGCTTCTCGGCCACGACGGCGTTGGTGACGGAGCCGTATAGCCTGCCGCTCACACCGGCCCGCATCTCGATGTCGATCCGCGCGCCGGAGATCTCCTCGGCCACCTGACGCATGTCGGCAAGGGTCTTGAGGCGGGTGGACTCGGCATGCTTCGTCAGTCTCTCGATGCGCTGCAGCGAGTCCCGCGTCGCCGGCGTGGCGAGCTGCTGCGGGATCAGGTAGTTCCGCGCAAAACCGTTCTTGACGTTCTTGACGTCGCCACCTTGCGCGACACCGGGAACGTCCTCTAGGAATACGACCTTCATTGATCAGGGCCTCTGTAGATGGACTATGGGCAACTGGCCGCGGGGCCCGTCGCGGGCCTCCGGCAGCCGATCGAACCGATTGGATTATAGCACCCCGACCCGCTGGCGCAAGCCGGCCAGGGTCGGATTCTCCGCATCACTCCTTGCGGAACTGCATGGAGTACAGGTCGGCGTCCCTGATGGCAAAGCGCAACCTGACCGGCTGGCCCGCAAGCCCCGAGACGTCGGTCGTGTCGCCCCACTTGACCGTGCGCGCCAAGTCGTCGCCCCATACCTCGTGGCAGTCGGAAAGGGCGTAGCCCTCGACGACGTGGCCGCGGGCATCCTGGACCTCCACCCTCACGTCCCCTGCGGCGGAGGACGAGAAGTTGAGCACGAGGGCATTGCCGTCGAAGACGATAGGCCTGGTCAGGAGCTCCCCGCCGGAGAGGGGCGCGGTTACGGACACGAAGCCGTCTATCCTGATCGTATACCGGCGCAGGCGCTCGGTGTCCTGGGCGAGGTGTGAGGCCTCGCTGGCGTAGACGGAGATCTCGTTGGCAGCCGCCTCGATGGTCGACGGCGTCTCGACGATGCCCCAGTTCTGGTAGTTGTCGCCGTAGAACCAGTTCTCCTTCAGGCGAAGCCCCGGCCGCAGGAACGACTCCGGCCAGACGTTGAAGTGCTGCCCGTCCCGGCTGGACATGAACATGCCGTCCGTCACGGCCGTGCCCTCTCGCGGCGACCGGCTTCCCCTGATCCGCCGGTATTCGAGCTGGGGCAGGTGGTCGGTCGACTCGGTCCAGCCCCTGTCGACATACCTCGTGGGGAAGCCGAGGAAGATGTGCGGGGCCCGGTAGTACGGGATCACGCCGTTGGTGTAGAGCTCGCTGACCCTGCCAGGGGAGTACGTGACCCATTCGGGGTCTGGCCAGCTCATGAAGTCGCCCGACACCGCGGTCTTGATGTCCCGGCCGTCGACGAAGTCCCTGTGATACTCCCGGTACTCGCCGCGGACCTCGTCCCAGAAGATGAGGTTCTGAGAGTCAAAATAGCCGTCCGTGATGATGCCCTCGTCCGCCATCTTGGTCCAGCGGATGCCGTCGGGCGACTTGTAGGCGAGGAGCCCCTGATTCTTGCTGCCTCCGACGCCCTTGTAGGCCTCGTCGGGTCTGCAATCGGGGTTGGCGTCCTTGAAGGGGTTGAAGTTGTGGGTGGCGGGCTCCTCGTCGAGGATGATGTTGTTGTCCTTCGATCCCTCGAACTCGATCAGCCCCAGGGACGGCTTGTGCCACTCGACCCCGTCGCTGCTCTCGGCATAGCAGTAGAACTGCGTGTGGTAGTGCGTCTCGATCTCGCCGTACCGGTAGCCGCTCCCACGATAGTACATGCGGTAGATGTCGCCGTCCTGGAAGACGGTGACATAGCCGCACGTGTTGCCCTCCCAGGGCGCGTCGTAGCGCATGGCGACGTTCTGCGGCTCAGGCCGGTGCAGCCTAAGCTCCGCCCCGCTCAACCGCTCGATCAGGTAGTCGTCGACGAACAACTCAAGTCTGGAGCCTATGTCTATCGTCTCGTTCCCCATCTCGTATCCCCCTGGCTCACGCTTGCATCGCTCTACGACAATCTAGCGATAGGTGTCCTTCTGCCGTCGACGGACTGCAGTTATGAGCACAATTCGTTTGGCATCGTCAATGATGTAGATGATCCCAGATCCACCACCTAATTTGGACGGGCGGCGTGACGGACTGCCTCTGAGGCTATGGCTGTGCACCTTGCCGGGGATGGGTTCCCGCCTTCGCGGGAATGACGGAGGTGGGGGATTTGGGTGATTCTCCAGGCGCCGATGCGTATGCGGTACGGCTTGTCCCTGAGCTTAGCGACACCCGAGGGGCGCGGGTCCTGGGCCAGTAGGCCGATATGCCTGTCTAGTCTGCGGATGACAGACGTTCTAGGTCGCGCTCGGCGTGTGGGGTTATCCGGACCTCGAACTCAGGACGCGGCCCCAAGTCGCTTTGTCCGGTACTCGCTGTGTGGAACGGTGCCCTCTATTCTCTCTGCTTCGTACTCCTCGAGCGCCTGCTTGGCAAGGGCCAAGTCTTCCTGATCGGCCTCGGGATACAAACACCCGTTCGCCCCATCCCCAAGTCGGCCGCCCCGGTCATCCAGTGTCTTTGTTTCCACAATGTACCTCACACTGTCTCGCGCCCAACCTAGCCTACGATAGGACTCCAAATACTACGTGTCAACCTGCGGTGCCTTATACCAAGTCACCGTGATGCCGCCGTATATGTGCGGCCAGGGAGTGGGTTCCCGCCCCGTATCGAGTACGGGGCAGGCTCTTCGCGGGAATGACGGCTTTACGGCGCGCTCAAAACGAAATGGTATTATACGGAATACGGCCGCTCGTATCCTAGAACCGCTCGAATTCGTTGGGGTCACGCTTGACGGCGCTTCTATCGTATCTTGATAATAGAATATCACTATCGGGGAGGTTGGGGAGATGAATTTCCAGATAGCCGGTAAACGATATGAGGTGGCACGGGAAGACGTCATAAACGCCACGCGGAATAGCGCACCCGCAACTCCTGACGCGCGGCACAAGTATTTCGTCAAGCTCCACAACCGGCAGTACCCCATCAAGCAGGTCATACAGCTGGTCACCGGTTTAGCGTCGGCGGAGTTTACATCCCAGTACGCGCATGGGATTCTCACCGCGTTGGGTTTCGACATATCCGATCGGTTGTCGTCAGAGGTAGTGTCCGCCAAGGCTTCTAACGGCGAAGGTCAAGTTCTTAGGTTACTGGTAGTGTTCGAGACCGACGAGGACGGCTGGGAGGTGGCTAGCTGTCCGACTCTCCCAGGATGTCACAGCCAGGGTAGAACTAGGACTGAGGCTTTGAGGAACATAAAAGAGGCCATCAGAGGCTACCTGGCGAGTATGCGGGAGCACGGCGCACCCGCGCCTACCTCGTCCAACTTTGAGGTCGTGGACGTGACCGCGTAGTGCCCCGCCTGCCTGTCGTGTCTGGCGACGAGTTCGTCAGGGCGGCCGCCAAAGTCGGATTTGCCTGGGACCGCACGGAGGGAAGCCACATGATACTGATAGGACCCAGAGGCAGAAGGCTCTCGGTCCCCAGGCATAGGGAGCTGGGGCGAGGCCTGTTGAGAGCGTTGATCCGAGACGCTGGCCTGACGAGGGACGAGTTCCTGCAGCTGCTCCGGTGAACCCCCGAGAACGGACCCGCAGCCTTCGCGTCAGCTTTCGACTGCCCGAATCTGGAAAAGGCTATTCGCGGATCTCCCTATTGCAATGGGGGCATATCATAGCTGTGTCCGTACTCTTCCTTACCTCTTCCACAAAGCCAGACCCCAGGATGCCTGCGGGCAGGGCGAAGAGTCCTATGCCCACCATGGCTATGACGCCGGCCAGAAGGCGTCCCATCACCATGACCGGAAACACGTCGCCGTACCCCTACGGTCGTCAGCGTTATGACGCTCCACCACATGGCCTGGGGAATATTGGAGAACTTGTCGGGCTGAGCGCCATTCTCTGCAAAGAACATCAGGGACGATGCTATCAACAGCAGTACCGACAAGACCAACAGCACGGTGAGCAATTCGCCGCGCTTCGCATACACCACGCGTGACAATGTACGTATACCAGAAGAATGTCGGCCCAATCGCGCGAGCCGAGCCAAGAGCCGCACCGCCCGCAAGAAGCGCAGGTCCAGCTTATACAGGTTGGGGAAAAGACCGACGTAGAAGGGCAAGGTGGCTAGCAAGTCGATGAGTGCCATTGGTGAGGCGATAAACCGCAGCCGGCCCCCCACTGGAGGGGAATACTTCGAATCGTGTCCCTACCGCTCCGCGTCGAAGCGCACCTCGTCCTTGAGGCCGAATCCCGTGACGGGCACGAGCACGGAGTCGCCGGGCGCTATGATCCCCTCTGCCTTGAGCCGTCGAAGCCCGGCGAAGGCTGCCGCCGACGTGGGTTCGGCGAATATGCCCTCGTCGCGGGCGAGGGCCCGCTGCATCGTCGCTATCTCGGCCTCGTCGACGGCCACCGCCGCCCCGTTCGTTCGCCTGATGACGTCCACGACCTGCGCGCCCCGCGCCGGGGCAGCCACCGATATGCCACCCGCCATGGTCGGCCGCATCCCCGTCTTGTCCCATGCGCGGCTCATGAAGCCGGCGGCGATGGGCATGACGTTCGCGGCCTGCACCGCGTGGAGCCTGGGTGTCCTGTCGATGTGCCCGGCGGCCAGCAGCTCAGTAAAGCCGCGCCATGCGCCGAGGAAGAGTCCGCCGTTTCCGACCGGGAATACGATATGGGCGGGAGGCTCTCCTCCGTAATGCCGGGCCGTCTCGAACGCGAAGGTCTTGGTGCCCTCGAAGAAGAACGGGCTCCAGGCATGGGATGCGTAGACGAGGTCGTTCTCCTTGCAGAATGCAACCGCCGCGTCGGTGGCGGCCTCGCGCGGCCCCTCGATCGAGTGCACCTCCGCGCCGTAGACCCTGATCTGCTTCACCTTTGCCGCCGGCGCCGTAGCTGGGGCGAATATGTGCGCCGTAATCCCGGCGCGGGCGGAGTAGGCCGATACCGACGCGCCTGCGTTGCCGGACGAGTCCTCGACGACCTCGCGGACGCCGAACTCGCGGGCCACGGCCAGCATTACGACGGTCCCCCGGTCCTTGTAGGACCCGGTTGGGTTCATGTACTCGAGCTTGGCGTCGAGCCCCGTAAGCCCAAGCGCACCGCCCAGCTTCGCAAGCCCCACCACGGGCGTGCCGCCCTCGCCGAGCGTCGGCATCGATTCCGTATCGCTAAAGGGCATGGCGGCGTCGTACCCGGCTACACGGAGCGATGTGCCCGGCGCGGTGTATTCCGTGTCGAGGGGGCCGCCGCAGTCGCGGCACTCCAGCGTGTGCATGTCCGGGGCGTGCGCGGCCCCGCACGCGCCGCAGCGCAGGCTGACGTTACGCATCTATCGCGTGCTCGCGGATGTAACCGAAGTCGATATCGTGGCCCAGGCCCGGCCGGTCGGGTAGGTGCACGTAGCCCTCCTCGTCCATCGGGTCTACCCTGGAGTGCAGCCACGGCTCGGGCTCCTCGTAGTCGACGAACGGGTGGAGCAGCCCACGCTCGTACAGCTCGCCCGGTATCGCCATCGCGCCGAGGGCCTGGAGGTTGCCCGCGCCGCCGCCGTGGACCTCCATCGCCATGCCAAAGGCCTCCACCAGGTGGGCGATCTTCATCAGGGGCGTGATGCCGCCCACGTCCCCCACGCCGCCCCGAACGATGTCGCACGCGCCCCGGATTATCCACTCGGCCCTGGTGTATAGAGAGCCCTCAGCGGTCTCGGGTCCCAGTATGCTGATGTCGAGCTGGTCCGCCAGCCAGACGTAGGACGAGATGCTGTGCTCGTCCATGGGCTCCTCGAGCCAGTGGAAGCCGAGCCTTTCCAGCTCGCGTCCGATATACAGCGCCTCGTCACGGCTGTAGAAGTGGAACGGGTCGAGCATGAGCTTGATGTCGGGGCCCACGGCCTCCCGGACCGCGGCGCACGCCTTCACGTCCATCTTCGGGTCGGGGGCCCACGAGATCGGCGGCATCCAGGTATGCAGCTTGATGGCCTTGTAGCCGCGCCTTACACAAGCCTCCGCAAACTGCCCGTACTCGTCGGGCGTGCTCAGGCCGCCCGGCTCCTCGTCGCCACACATCGTGCTTGCGTAGGCGGGGACCTTGTCCCGGAAGCCGCCGAGCAGCTTGTAGACCGGCTGGCCAAGATGGTTGCCCGCCAGGTCCCACAATGCCAGGTCGGCCGTCCCGATGTGGCGGTCGAGCAGATCGCGGTTGATCCGCTTGGACTCCTTGAGCTTGGTCCAGATCCTCTCCCGGTCGAACGGGTCCTCGCCCAGAAGGGCGGGACGGATCACGCGCTCGACGAGCCCCGCGTTTGCGCCGAAGTAGTGGCCCTCCGAGCCCTCGTCCGAGACGACCGTGAGCACGGCCTCGACCGCTTCGTGCTCGGGCCCGGGATGTCCGTGTCCGTCGGAGTCCCGCGCGACCCGCGAAACGTAGGTGAACGACTGGACCCCGACGTCGACGATCCTCAAGGGCGGCCTCCGGCCGGGGCGGATTAGGACGCGATTATATCATCGGGCCGAGGGTTGAGGACTGGGGCCTTGGGCCTGGATGGTGGGCCGACGGACTGCAGTAGCAGGTAGAGCGAACCGTAATTGATTAGCGGCTGGCAGGGAGAGAGACGTTCAGACTGAAGGGGAGTGAACGGGAGGGCCGCTGAACACAGCGCAGAGCCGGTCCACGACAGGCTGGTCGTCGCCATTCCGCTCCAACGTCCTGATTACGCTGGTGAAGGCTGAGAAGGCATCGGCGCCCTCCACGCTCTTTGAGCAGTGCGATACCTTCCGTGCGATCACTGCCGGGCTGAGCGCTCGTTCAGCGCGGTTGTTGGTAGGCTCGATGCTCGGATCGTCCAGAAAGCGCAGCAGATTGCCCCGGTCGTCGTGCCAGCCCAGCTCGTTCTGCAGCCGGTAGCTGTCCGCATCAGCCATAGGACGGTCGCGGAGATGATAGCTCACCTCTCGCTTCAACCGTTCGGCCTGGACCGCAAAGTTCTCAGCCTCTCCTCGGTGATATGCTCTCCACAGGTCCATCGCTTCTCGCAAAAGCGCACTCAGACTCTTAGCGATACCACCGTGAATGATGAGTGACATCGGCGCAAGGCTCAGGGTTCCAGGATAGTTGGTCACCGTGAAATGTCTCTAGGTGAGTCACTACTGACGGCATCAGTGGGTATCTCGATCTCGTTGGCCTCGCCTCTGCCGGTTACTGTGGCCGTATGCGAAATATCGTTGACGGGTCTTTCGCTGGCGCCGGAGGGGCCAATCTCCACCAATTGGACTTTCGTAAGCCATCCCTCTGCGTCTATCCATACCAGCCAGTCGAAGCCCTCGGTATCGAGGGAGTATTTTCTCAATGCAACGCCATCCGCCGTCTCTTCTCCGAGATATACAACCTCGCCCATGGATTCGAGGTCAGGGCATAGGGCATTGCGGTTGAATGGGAAGATCTCTTTCGGAGTCCTGCTTGCGGACATCCACTCATCATCGGTGCTGATCTTAAAATAGTCCGTCCCTGCACCATCGTAGATAGATTCAAAGTAAGCTTCGTCAGCTTCTCCTGCGAAGATGTGACGCGTGATGATGCGGTATTTATCGCCGGAGATCTCCGCGGTGATAAGGGTTACGTCTCCCTCTTCGAGCCTGTCTGAGTAGTCAACTATCATGTTTACGTCAAAGGATTCAGTGGCGGCGATGTTGCTGCACGCCTCGGAGACCGTAGCCTCGGCACTGGACGACTGCCAAGTAACAAGTCCCCAAAATGCAGCCCCCACCAGTAGCGCGACGATAACGCTAGATGCTATACCGATTTTGACCCTATGCATGGCTAGTCTCCTGATGGTGGTGGCGGCAGCAATGGCCTGAGGTACGATGCTACCATCTGTGCGTCATTTGAACCAATGTCTTCTGCTATCTCATGCTGCAGTTGGAGTAAATGCCCCCAATGAGTGTCGATGCTCGGTGCTTTCCACTGGGCACGGACGCTTGCGACCCTCGCTGTGCGTCCGTAGTATTCGAACGTGAAGTTTCCAAATGCATAGTATACTCCTGTCTTCACATGCCAGCGAGCGATGCTGCCGGGGGCAGAGAGTATCGTCTCGCCTTCGCAGTTTGTGCAGCCGCCATTGACCGTAGGTATACCCGCAGACCTTGGTATCTCGCGTATGAGATACAGGGCCTTGAACTGCGCATAGGATGTGAATCTGCTAATTTCATCAGCAGAAAAGCTGGATGGTAGTTTCTTTCGGGCCGTCTTTACCTCGCCCCGCCATTCGGTTTTGGTCGCGCCAGGGTCCGAGGAAGACTTAAATGCCCCTTGCACGCAGTACTGGCCTTTCTTCCAACCTTGCCATTTCTTCGTTGTTAGCCCGAATCCACCGATGGACGGCGCGAGGGCAGCGGAAAGGGGTAAGTGAGTTACAGGCGCGATGATCCGGGCTCGAATTCGGGTAGACGGGAGGTTGGCGGGCGGTCTGCAACCGCTTTTGGGGGCACCGATGGCGGCCTGCAGTGGCTGTGGCGAGCGGGATGGCGGGATAGGACGCGGCAAGAGGCGCTCGCGGGCCTGAGATGGCGCGAGTTGGCGGGGACGTTCAGTTGGCCGGATGACGGGTCAGTGGCAGAAGGGCGCCGTCAGGCTGGGAGTGGAATGGCTCGCAGCCGGGCCAGGGCACTGCTGAACTGGGTTTCCCAGGGCCAGCGCTGGGGGAGATGCAAAGTGAGCCGGCGCGCCGAGCGAGTGAGCCGGCGCGCTAGGGCGAAGAACCGCCGCCGGAGGGTCTTGGTGGTCACCACCTGCTCACCCAGACCGATCCGTGCGGTCCAGCGAGCGAGGTTGTGCGCCAGCACCTGTATCGCCAGCCAGGCGCCGTTGGCGGCGAAGCGGCCCGAGGGCATGTGGTTCAGTCCGACGCCGTACTTGAGGTCTCGAATGGCATTCTCGATCTCGGCGTGGCGGCGATGGGCGGCCTCCAGTTCGAGCATCTCCCCATCGTGGTCGGTGATGAAGCCGTGATAGCTGTAGCTGGCGAAGAGGGCCAACTGGGAACCCGGCGTGGGCTTCACTCGCCGCACGATGAGCCGCACCGGCGCGGCGCCGGGCTCACTCTCAAAGGGAGTGTAGGTGGTCTCGGCCACGTCGGCGGCGCCGTCCATCCAGTAGGGGATGGGCGTCCAGTCCGCCTCGGGTATGGCTTCAATGAGGTTGCGCAGGCTGGCACGCTGGCGGATGGTGATGGAGAAGCGGACCTTCGTCTTGCGGCAGACGGATACCACGCTATGAGCGTAGAAGCCGCTGTCGGCCCGCACCGTGAGTTGTCCCCTGGCTCCAGCGTAGCGCACCCGCCCCACCGTCTCCCGCAGGAAGTGGGCGGCGCCGCGGGCGGTGTTGGCGCGGCCCTCGCGCAGACGGGACATCAGCACCTCGCCGGTACCGGCGGCGACAGCCAGCAGCGGGTGATAGCCCCGCTGGCCGGTATAACCATGGTGTCGCGCCCCCTCCTTGTCCAGTCCGTAGGTCTCACAAATGGTGGAATCGAGGTCGATGGTGAACGGCGCATCGCCGGGTCCGGCGCCGTCGGCCCATGCCCGTGCCAGCAACTCCCGGCTCACCCGGTCGAGTTGACGGACGTGGCCCCACTGGAAGCTGCGCAGGAAAGTGCCCAGGGTGGATGGTGCCTTGACCACGCAGTCGAGAACACCGGCCGTCCCACCGGCGCGCAGCGCATCGGCGTCGTCGATGCAGTCGCCGCCGGCCAGCGCGGAGGCGACCAGCGTCATTATCTTGTCGCCGGTGTTGGCCCGGCCCGGCGCATCGCCCAGTTCCAGACGCTGCTGTACCAGTTGGGAAAGGCCGAGGTGCAGGGCCAAGGTGGCTGGAAGGAGCAGGCCGCCGTTGGCCACCAAACGGAGGTCGTCGAAGGCGATTTGGATGCGGTCGAGGTGGTTGCGTGATAGCATCTGTTGGGTGCTCCTTTTCCGGGGTCGGTTTGCTGCTACAAAACCATTATCCCAGATTCAGAGGAGCACCCTTTCACCTTTTCAGCAGACCTTTAATTCCCACTCCTTCGGTGGATTCGGGGTTAGGCTTATGAGTATGCTGGCGGTTCCCGTATGCGTACTCCCTACTGAGGTGGTAGTAGATTGTGTCCTGGAGGGGCTCGACATCTCGCCCGAGCCAACGACGCCGGATGGCGATGTCTGTCCTCATGGCGGCGACGCATAGCAAGACGGATATCGCGCCGAAGGTGAACAGGGCCAAGAGCGCGAGTCCGAGGGTACCGGAGTGCTTGACGATGAATGCTACGTCAATCATTTGCTGCTATAGCCCGCCTTCTCCAATTCCAACGGGGTGTAGATCATGTTGGCCTCGCCGAACTTGAATGTCCGGTACAGGACGGGGTAGGGCGGCGCCGCAGCTGGTCTGACCCATAATATTGACTCTGTTTTGACGATGAGGACGACTTGGCTAATCCAAACCGTCCAGCTGGTGTCGGGAATGCCTGAATCGATGGAGTAGCGCATAGTTTCCGTGTAAGAAAGGTCGTCTCGGCCTTCATCCGTCACCGAGACGATGGATGGAGGGCAACCCTTGAAAAGTCTGAGTCCAGTAAACGGGTCCGGGTACAGCGCACCCTCTCCGGCCCTTTCGCGTAAGGTTGTCCATTCCCCTCCATCTGCGCGGATGTACTCCACGTCCTCCTTGTCGTCGTACAGAAACTCCAACTCAGAGAGGGTGATGGTGTCTCCTGCGCTATTCACGATGGACTCCTTGACCACCGTTTGGAATCTCTTTCCCGAGACCCTTCCTACAAGCTCTATGGTCAATTCGGGAGACGGAGAAGCCTTGGCGTATACATCGTAGTTGATATCCTGCTGCAAGCGGTTGCAGGCGTTCTTGACCACCCCTTCTGGAGCAGGGCCTAAGCTGAATAATCCCCATAGTGCAACTCCGAAGAGGAAGAGGATGCCAAGGGCCATAACCTCGAGCTTCCAGTTGCGCCATAGCTTCAAGATTCCCCTTCGGTATTGCCAAGTCTATTGATACTAGGGTCCGCAAGGGCCTTCTCGTAAGCCTGTTCCAGCTCGGTGTCCACCCATGTGACGGGTACGCTCTGTCTCAGAGAGCGGCGTATGGCGGCCGAATCCTCGGTGCTGTCTCGAACAAATGCATCGACCGACAACACCTCCCTCGTATTCTCGAATTGAAAGGCGAGGTAGTCATCAACGCTCAGTCCATGCATGCCGATGTAGTGCAGGAATCCTACGCCATCCTTGCCGTAGTATATTTGGCGCATCTTCTCTTGGTGGGCTCGAATATCGGCATCGGTTACAGTATAGCCTTCCTTCTTGGCCTTGTCGTACAGCAGAGTATCGTCTACTACAAGGAGTATTGCTATGTACAGAGCTTCCTCTGGCGACAATCTGTTGTCCGGTTCCCCCATCTTGGTCATGTCCCTTCCCCACACAGCCACGAATTCCGTCGCTCTTCGGATCTTGTGGCGCGAGAGTTCCGTATCGCCTATCCGAGCCACAACGTCGTCGTCGCCCGGTTGTGGCGCTATGATGTGCGCGAATGGCGCATCAGTCTTCATCTGGGCTGTTTCGCCGGCCCCGCACCCCGTGGCCAGCAGCAACATGAACGCCAGCAGGCTTCCAGTAATGCTTGTCTTTCGCATCTGTCTAGTCCACCAAGAATGCCACAGAGTCAAAGTAGCGTATCGATATGCGCTTGAGAGGGTTTGCCCCCCCAAGGACCCAGGCCCCCATCTCGCCTGGCTTAACCCAAACTGCCGCGCGCACCTGTACATCGAATGTTGTAGATACGTCCCATTCCTTTCGCGCTGGAGTCCTCCATGCAATACAAGAGAGGTCGCTGCCCGACCCGTATTCGCAAGATGGGAGCTCCCCCCAACCAGCGAAGGTGTAGGCTCCCTCGCCATCGTTAGACCTGATTAGGATGTACGGCTGGTCAACCACTGAGGATACCAGATGGCCGTGATTGATGTAGTCACCCGGCGTGACCTTGTGCATGGTCAGTCTCCTAGTCCAAGCACCCCTCGCTCGCGGGCCTGTGGCGAGCAGTCCGAAGAGTATCGTGACGCCGTATCATAGCGCTTCATGGCGAGGTCTTGCGAAGCACGGGCAGCACGGCACGCAGCTATAGCGATACCACTGTGAATGATGAGTGACATCAGCGCAAGGCTCAGGGTTCCAGGATAGTTGGTCACCGTGAAATGTCTCTAGGTGAGTCACTACTGACGGCATCAGTGGGTATCTCGATCTCGTTATGCTCGCCCCTGCCCGACAGTGTGGCTGAGATGGCAACGCCATCAGCCGGGCTACTCGCGCCAGATGCACCAAGTTCTGTACGCTCGACCTGGATTAGCCATCCATCCGAGTCTATCCAATCTAGAGACAATGAACGGCGGGCCAACGATGGCAAGGAGGTGGCCGTTGGCCCGCCGTTAGACAGGAAGGATCAGGGGGGTTACCTTGTCGCCTGTGGCACCTCATCGACGCGCGGGCTGAGTTTCATTGGCCTACGGTCGGGATGACGATGGTGTTGGACTCCCCGATGCCGGAGTATGTGGTGACAAATAGCGGTAGGTCTTCCGAGGCCCCCGCTACCCCGCTTGGCAGCTCTTCAGTCTGTACAAGCCATCCGTCGGAAGCGATCCATATATGCCAGCTGTCGCCTAGCGTGTCGACCTTGTACTTCCTTGTCTGAACGCCGTCTAAAGTTTCCTCGCCAAGTAGGGTTGCGTTGTCCACGTCGGGACATAGGGATTCTCTGCTGTGGGGGAAAGGCAGGGCCATACCCTCGTCGGTGGCAGGAAGGACAGTCCATTCGCTTGAATCGCTACGGCGCAAGTATCTTGCTGATTGACCGTCGTATATCTGCTCTATGACGCCTTCGGGCTCGTTGGGTACGCCACCTGTCCTGAGAATGGCATGTTGAGCGCTTCCCGATACACTGATCTCAAGTCGCATGGTCATGGTGAATTCCCCTAATTCCTCCGACGATGTTTCATCCGATGTTGCAAAAACTAGGTCGTAGGAATCTACTGCGGCGGTCAGTGCGCAAGCCTCGCGTACAGCAGCTTCGGCGCTGGTTCGCGTAAAGGTAAGGAATATGACGACAGACCCCACGATAGCGAGGGTGAACAGTCCGACAATCCCGTAGTACCACAGAGGACGCCTTCTATTGAACATCATTACTGACTCCCTATCTGGTGGAGTATCCACCAAGTGATGCGTCTGACATCAGCTAAGCTCTCAATTGGCTACTAGTCCGCACCGTCAGATAGCGCCAGTCGCTATACAGGGTCTCTCCGCCGCGGGTAGTCCGCACGTAATGGGAACCGTTGCCTGTTACCCTAACGCGGAACAGGTGAAGGTTACCGGGACGCAGGTCTCCAATCGTCGCCATTGTGACCGGCCCTTCATCTATGTCGCGCGAGCGTACGTGAATCCAGTCGGCGGAGCCAACGTCCTGCCGTTGCATTTCATAGGCGCCTACGCCCTTGATGTTGTCCCATGCGATGTGGACGGTGTCCGTGGTGGCGCCATTACTGCTAAGCTCAGGCACAGGCGGCGGTCCCGTCGTGGCCCTCACCATGTTTGACCAGGGACCCCATCGCTCATTCGCATCCTGAGCGCGAGCCGAGAAGAAGTAGGTTATACCCTCTTCCAGATTCTCGACAGCAAGAGTCGTACTGTCTGTGTCCGTCAGGTCGTATGTGGTGGACGGGCCCTGTTTCTGCCGTCGGTACTGATACGTTACCGCTCCCTCGACTGGTGTGATGGACAGGTCGACGCTGTTCCTGTAGGCAGTGCGGCTCACCTTGGGCGCTCCCTGAACGGGAATCACTGTCGGAGTGGCCACGCCGATTATCCACGTGGGTGTAGGCGTCGGAGTGCCCACGACGATTGTCCACGCGGGTGTAGGCGTCGGCGTTTCAGTCGGAGGTACGGGAGGCTCCGGCGTACTCGTGCTAGTCGGCGTGGGGGTTGGTGTTGCAGTCGCGGTCGGTGTATCCGTGGGAACGGTCGGAGTACCTCCTTGCACCTCGACTGTGACGCTACCCATCCTCTTGCGTCCGTCGTAGGTCACGAGGTAGATGACGCCCGTACCCACCTCGCATCCGCGCAGCGTGATAGATGCGTATTCGGGAATGTCGGTGACCCCAGCCGCAACGTCACAGGCCGACTTCACAGTGAATATATCGGAGTACATCCAGGTCGTGCGGATACCCACCGGCACGATGTCCGTTGCCACCACATTGAATGTATCGCCCATGATCACTATGCGAGGGTTGGCCTGCAGGTTCGCAGACGGCACCGGCGTGTTGGTAGGCGGAGGGCCTGGCGGAACCGGAGTATACGTTGCGGTTGGCCTAACCGGGGTTTCTGTCGGTGGCGGCGTCGGCACTGGCGTGTCCGTAGGGGTGGGAGGCACTGGCGTATCCGTCGGCGTCGGTACGGGCGTGTCCGTAGGGGTGGGAGGCACTGGCGTATCCGTCGGCGTCGGTACGGGCGTGTCCGTAGGGGTGGGAGGCACTGGCGTATCGGTCGGTGTCGGCGGTGTCTCGCGGCTTATTGAGACGGTGGCAGTATCGAGTAGCTTCCGCCCTCGTGCCGTCCGCAACCAGATGGTCGCGTCATCATCCTCGGTCTCGGTGCATCCGCGCAGAGTGATTGTGGGTCCGTCGTAATCTGTATCTCCGGTAGCCCCCGATGGGCACGGGCCGCCTCCCGTGAAGTGGTACGTGTAGGAGAATACCACAGGGAGGTTGAACGGCTGAAGGTGCGTAGCGGATGCTCGTACCGTCTGCCCAATGAGTATGCTGCTGCGATTCAACGAAATGGCGCCGTGCGGTACCGGCGTATTCGTCGGCGGTACCGGGGTATATGTCGGCGGTACTGGCGTATTCGTCGGCGGTACCGGGGTATTCGTCGGCGGTACTGGCGTATTCGTCGGCGGTACCGGGGTATTCGTCGGCGGTACTGGCGTATTCGTCGGCGGTACCGGGGTATATGTCGGCGTCGGAGGTACAGGCGTATGTGTCGGCGTCGGTGGTGCAGCCCGGCGACGCACGGTGATTCTGGCGCTCGCTAGCGTTCTCCCGTCGGTGCCAGACCGCACCCGCACTGTACCTGAACCGTCACTGCATCCTGTCACCGAGAATGAGACCTCCTCGGGGAGAGGGTCATTGCCAGTGGCCCCGCAACTCCCGCGAGTGATTCTGCCGCTCACGGAGATGCGGAAGCGGAGCCCCTCGCTCATGTCGTAGATCGTGACGGTAGTTGACTCCCCAACGTAGATGCTTGAATCGGCTACGCGAATGCTGGCGTGCTCTACCGTCACCGGTGGCCTCGGCGTGTTGGTCGATGTAGGCCAGGGGGTATTCGTTGGCCTCGGAGTGCTAGTCGCCCTCGGCCTCGGGGTATTCGTTGGCCGAGGTGTCCATGTAGGCCTCGGCGTATTAGTGGGCCTTGGTGTGTACGTAGCGGTCGGCGGAGGCTTCGGCGTGTTGGTAGGGTGGGTATGGTCGAAGCAGACCTCTTGATTCTCCAGCGCGTCCCAATAGCAAAGGTCGTGCTGTCCGACCGCCTGTGCCTCCACGGGGTCCGCGTTCTCACTTAGGACTAGGAGCATGCCGATGATTAGCGTGGCTGCTACGGCCAGCCCCAAGCGAAGCACGGAAGCATGAGTTGTCATTGATGCCATTGATGCGGAGGTATGAGCATCAAGGTAGAGGGCCGAGGTGCGAATGTCAACTGTGCTGGACGCCGCCGCGGAACGAGTCAGGGCCTTTCCAAAGTTGGCTCCCTGCGGAAGGGACATACCCTACCGCCCACCTGGATTCCCGCCCCCGACTTCTCGGGGGCAGGCTCTGCGCGGGAATGACGGTATGTGGGTTATGGGACAATGGAAAGGCCCTGGGAACGAGTAGGGTCTGTTGACGCATATGTGCCGCGCGTATAGAATTGGGCCGCCGTTGCCGGGGCCGCGACCGAGGCGACATGTGCGTCCAGCAGTGTTCCGGCAACAGGCGGCTCACACGATCCCTGAGGAGGAGATTCAATGCGGCTTGCACGCTTTCTTGCGCCCGGATACTCGGCCCCAACTGTAGGTGTAATCGACGACGACGACAATGTGATGGAGATCCACGGCTCGGGCGGAGACGTGGGTACCCTGCTCCTGCTGGACAAGGAGGGGCTGTGCAAGGTTGCCTGCACGTCCCTCAGGACGCACAAGCTCGACGACGTTCGACTGCTTCCGCCGGTCGGGCGCCCCGGCAAGATATTCGCCCTCGCGGGCAACTACCATCCCCACGACTCCCTGCGCGACGTGGACGTGGACGTGGAGATTCCGAAGTTCTTCATCAAGCCTATAACCGCCCTGATCGGGCACGGCGACGATATCCCGAACACCCAGGGCAAGGGCACGATTAACACGGTGGAGGAGATCGAGCTGGGCGTCGTCATAGGCAAGCCGGGCAAGGACGTTTCGCTGGAAGACGCCATGGACCACGTGTTCGGCTACACGATCATCAACGACTTCTCCGGGCGCGACCTGAACCTGAGCCCGGACAGGGCAGCCGCACAGGACCCCGATGGTGAGGACTGGTTCGAGTGGCTGAACGGCAAGTGGCTGGACGGCTTCTGCCCCGTCGGCCCCTGGATCAGGCTGGCTGAGGATGTGGGAGACCCGACCAACCTGCAGGTGACCACGAAGGTCAACGGCGATGTGCGCGTCGACGGCAACACGAGCCGGATGCTCTTCGACATCCCGCACCAGATCGCCTACATCTCCAAGCTGACGACCATCGAGCCCGGCGACATGATCGCCACCGGCGTCGTTCCCGGCGCGCCGGGCGTCGCTGAGATCTTCATCCAGCCGGGCGACCTCGTGGAGGGCGTCGTGGAGGGTGTCGGAACGCTATCCAACAGGGTCGCCAGCTAGGGCGGGCCCGAGAGAGAGGGAAGTGCAAAGATGAAACTGGTTCTTTTCAATGACTTCACGCCCGGCGTCCTGAAGGGCGACGCGGTGGTCGACATATCCGACACGGTGTCGGGTGTTCCCCACATCGACGGTCAGACCTTGATGAGCGGCATCATCGAGAACTTCGACAGCCTCCGGGACGGCATCGAGAGCGCCGTCGCGGCGTCCGCCGGCGTCCCCGTGGACAGCGTACGCCTGCGTGCTCCCCTGCCGGAGCCGCGCAGGATCGTATGCATGGCGGGAAACTACAAGGAGGGCAAGCCGACGGGCCCCTACGGTGATCGGGACGCCTTCCTCAAGTCACCGTCCGCGATCATCGGCGACGGGGACACGGTCGTTCTGCCGGACTGCCCCGCGCCGCACTTCCACCACGAGGGGGAGCTGGGGATCGTCATCGGCAAGACGGCCGATCACGTCTCTGCGGACGACGCGGCGGACAATATCTTCGGATTTGTCCAGTTCATAGACGTGTCCGCCAGGGGGATCGATCCGAACGGCAACAGCAGCTTCTTCTGGGGCAAGTCGTGGGACACCTTCGCTCCCATAGGGCCCGCCATCGTCACCGCCGACGAGGTGGAGGACCCCCAGAACCTGGACGTCAAGCTCTGGGTCAGCGGAGACATACGGCAGGACCTCAACACCTCGGACATGGCCCGGTCCGTCTACGAGGTGGTCGAGTTCGTCTCCTGGATAACGACCGTGAAGGCGGGCGATGTCGTCTCGGCGGGCACGAACCACCAGGGGCTGGGGCCGATCCAGGACGGCGACTCCATCGAGATGGAGATCGAGGGCTTCGGGCCGAGGCTTAGGGTCAACGTGAAAGACGACTGGAAGCGCACGTGGCCGCGCGAGACCCTCTCGCAGATGACGGGCTTCGAGTCGTCGATCCGCGCCAAGGTCGGCTAGCCGACAGGAAGCGCGCTCGGAGCTCCTGGCAGCTCCCTAGGCGAACGTCAGGACGCTCCGCGCCACTTCACCCTTCCCCAGGGCCTCGAAGGCGGCGTCCGCCTCCTCCAGTGGGAAGGTGCGTGTGATCAGCTCGTCCAGGCGCAGCTTGCCGGCCTTGTAGAGGTTCAGCAGCCGCGGGAACTCGATCTGCGGCCTGGCGCTCCCGTACATCGAAGCGATGACCGTCTTCTCCTGCATCAGGTCCCGCGCGTCGATGGTCACCGGTGTCGCATCAGGCGCATGGCCGACCCAAACGGTGACGCCCCGCCTGCGTGTGCAGCGGATGCTCTGGACGAAGGGCGCCTCGACGAGCCCTATAGCCTCGAAGGCGTAATGGGCTCCGAGTCCGTCCGTCAGCTCGATGATGCGCTCGACCGGGTCCTCCTTCGAGGCGTTGACGGCGTGGGTCGCGCCGAACTCCATGGCCATGTCCAGCTTGTTGTCGAGGATGTCGACGGCGATGATGGTGGTGGCTCCCGCGATCTCCGCGCCCTGCATGCAGTTGAGCCCGACGCCGCCCGCCCCGAACACGGCTACCGTCGTGCCGGGCTGCACCCGGGCGGTGTTGATGGCCGCGCCGACGCCGGTGGTGACGCCGCAGCCCACCAGCGCGGCCTGGGCGAAGGGCACGTCCTTGTCGATGGGCACCGCGGCGACCTCGGGGACGGTCGCGTACGCGGCGAAGGTGCCGAGGTGGCCCAGGCGGTTAACGGTGGCCCCGTCGCTGCGCCGCTGGAGCTTCGGGCTTTCCAGCGGGTTGTAGCACAGGTTGGGCCAGCCCTTCTGGCACGTTTCGCATATCCCGCAGCTCGCCTTCCAGGAGAGGATGACGTGGTCGCCGGGCCTGACGTGGGTGACGCCCGGGCCGGTTGCCTCTACCACGCCCGCGCCCTCGTGACCCAGCACGGTCGGCAGGGGATGGTGCGTCCACTCGCCCTTCACGACGTGCCAGTCGGAGTGGCATACGCCTGACGCGCCGAGCTTGACCAGCACCTCCCCCGGCGCCGGCTCTTCCTGGTCAAGGTCCTCGATCACCAGTGGGGTGTTGGCTTCGTACAGTACGGCAGCTTTCATGTCTATGCTCCTCCTCGCGTCACTCGGCGCCGCTGCGAAAGTGGTCCCACCCGCCGAGCGCGGTCTGCGCCCCTGATGCGCCGGCGACCTCGACCCCTTCCCCTTCCACGATGCGTCCTATCACGGTGACCGGCGTCTCCAGCATACGTTGGGCGCTTGCCATGATAGCTTGCGGTGCGGTGAAGACAAGCTCGTAGTCCTCGCCGCCGGTGAGCGCGAGGTCTGTCCAGTCGTCGGGAAACGTCCGCCTGAGTGGCTCGCCGGCCGGGACGCAGCCAGCGTCTATGACAGCCCCCACTCCGCTGGCCGCGCACATCTTGCCCACGTCGGCTACCAGCCCGTCGCTGACGTCCATGGCAGCCCGCACCCCCAACTGCCTCAGCAGGAGGCCATCGCCGATGCGGGGTAATGGGCGCAGGTGGCTCCGTACCAGCGAGTCCTCAGCCGCGTCGCCGTCCCCGTATCCTGCCAGCAGCAGACGAAGGCCGCCCGCGGAGTCGCCAAGGCTGCCCGTAACGGCTATGAGGTCGCTGACGTCTGCCGCGCCGCGGTCCAGCGCCGGTCCATCGATGGTGGACGCGTCGCCGACCATCGCGACGGTGACGAACAGGGTGGGCGAGCTCACGATGTCGCCCCCCACGATCTTGCCCCCGTAGGCGTCGCAGGCGTCGAGCATCCCCTCGTATAGCTCGGTGACCGCCGCTACATCCAGGTTGGGGTAGAGGCCGAGGCTCACAACGGAGACCCTCGGCTCGCACCCCATAGCTGCGATGTCGCTCAGGTTGACCGCCAAGGCCTTCCAACCAATATCTCTCCAGGAGGCCAGGTCCGTCCTGAAGTGGACGCCCTCGACCATCGTGTCCGTGGTCAGTACCCGCGTACCCGGGCCGCTCCGCCAGACAGCGGCGTCGTCGCCCACTGAGCGGATGAGTGTGAACCCGTCCTCCGTGCTCCTGCCAGGACACGCGGCGGCCCTCGCCGCGATGGTACGCGCGATTATGTCGATGGTCCCGGTCTCGCCGATGTCCGCAAGGCGCATGATGGGGTCGATTATATGGGCAGCGGGCCGCCGCCCTCAACGTCGCCGGGCCAACGTAACTGTTCCGACTTGATGAGACAGAGGAATCGCCCGTTCCTTGTTGTCATTCTGAGGAGCGCAGCGACGAAGAATCTACAGTCCTTGCACACAGGGCCGTCCCCGGATGTCAGGCGTAGATTCCTCACTCCGCTGGCGCTGCGTTCGGAATCACTATGGCCTAACGGAGGCCACGTAAGGGAATGGAAATGGCGTCGTCTTTTGGCATGGTCGAGGCCGACCCCGCCCCAGGTCCCTCGCTGGGGCCTCGGGACGACATGGTGCGGCTTCGGGACGACATGGCGGGGTGGCCGGGTGCTATTTCCATAGTAATGACACTCGAGAAGGACCTCTCAACTCATGGTGACTGAACAGTTACGGGCCAACGCAGCGTGTACAATGTAGCGGTTTGGGACTCCATGTTCCTGGACGGGGGCAGAGAGTTGAGGATGGCTGAATACGACTACGACATGGTGGTCATAGGGTCGGGCCCGGCTGGGCAGCGGGCCGCGGTGCAGGCTGCGAAGCTGGGCAAGCGCACTGCCCTGGTCGAGCGCCACACCGAGATCGGCGGCGTCATGGTCAACACGGGAACCATCCCCAGCAAGACCCTCCGCGAGGCCGTGATGTACCTGACCGGGTACAGGGAGCGCAGCATCTACGGCGAGTCTTACGCGGTCAAACAGGACATCACCATAAGCGACCTTACGGTCCGCACTAACCACGTCATGCAGCAGAACAAGGACACGCTGCGGCTCCAGCTGATGCGGAACAGGGTGGAGCTCATCACTGCTGACGCGTCCTTCATCGACGCCAATACGATCGACCTCGCCTCGGTGAACGGCAGGGCCCACCAGCCGATCACTACCGACAAGGTCGTCGTTGCCGTCGGCACGACTGCGGCCCGGCCCGAGGACATGAAGGTCGACGGGCAGCGTATCCTCCTGAGCGACGATATCCTGAACATGTCCGCGCTGCCGCGTACCCTGGCCATCGTCGGCGCGGGTGTGATCGGGCTGGAGTACGGCAGCATATTCGCCACCCTGGGCATACGCGTCACCCTCATCGACCGCTACCCGAGGTTGCTGCACTTCGTGGACACCGAGCTCATCGACACCCTCGTCTACCACATGCGCCAGAAGAGGGTGACCCTCCGGCTGGACGAGGAGGTCACCTGGGTGGAGACGTTCGAGGACGACAGGGGAGAGCACGTCAGGATCAGGCTGATCAGCGGCAAGCAGATCGTAACCGACGCGGCGCTTTACAGCGTGGGCCGCACGGGCGCCACCGGGTCGCTGAATCTCGACGCCGTTGGCCTGAAGGCCGACGGCCGGGGCCGGCTGAAGGTCAACGAGTTCTACCAGACCGCCGTGCCGAACATCTATGCCGCCGGCGACGTCATAGGGTTCCCAAGCCTTGCGTCGACCTCGGGAGAGCAGGGCCGGATTGCGTCATGCCACGCCTTCGGGATGCCTGCCAAGAGCGTCCCGGAGCTGTTCCCCTTCGGTATATACACCATCCCTGAAATCTCGATGGTGGGCAGGACCGAGGAGGAGATGACGGAGGATGTCGTGCCCTACGAGGTGGGCAGGGCCCAGTACCGCGAGATTGCGAGGGGCCAGATAATCGGCGACGACTCCGGGCTGCTCAAGCTGCTGTTTCACACCAGGACCCGCAAGCTTCTCGGCGTCCACATCATCGGCGAGGGGGCCAGCGAGCTGGTGCATATCGGGCAGGCCGTCCTCGCTTACGGCGGGACCGTCGACTACTTCGTGGACACGGTCTTCAACTACCCGACGCTGGCTGAGTGCTACAAGACGGCCGCCCTGGACGGGATAAACCGCCTCGGGGGTTAGCCTGCAGCATTGACCGTCCAGAACACGCCCACGGTCTCCGAGGCCCCGACCCAGAGGCCGCTGAACTCCCGGCAGTACATCGAAGAGGCCTGGGAGCCTTGCAGGATTTTGGTGGACGGCGACCTGATGTCCTGCAACTTCAACGCCAACCCCGATCTCGGGGCCAAGGCCACGCTCTGCGTCATCCCCACGCAGGCTTTGGCGGTGGTCGAGGACCCGGTCCGAATGAAGATCAAGCCCAACGTCATGTCCGAGTGGCTGGACCGCCTGACGGCGAAGGGCGCCGGAATCCTGCTGGTGCACGGGAAGTGGTTCGACGATATGTGGACGTCCGCGGCCATGGCCGCCAGGGGGGTCGATTACTTCAGCCGGATAGAGGCGCGCATGGCGGCCGCCGTTTCGGGAGCGCTGTCGAGGGGATGGGTCAAGCCTGGCCGGGTCGTCCTCATGGGGAGCTCTCGCCACGCATTCGTATCCCTCATCGCCATGGCGAGGAATCCCGACGTGTCGGCCGGTGTGGCGCACCAGCCTGTCGTGCACTGGCCGCGCATGAGGGAATTCCACGGCATGGAGGGCAACCCCATCGTCGTGCGGCACTCCCTCTACGACCTGGTCTATAGATTCGCTCCCAGGCCGCTGTACATACAGACAGGCTATGCCGACGAGCGCGTGGGCCAGGACTGGATCGAGGCGTTGATCGCCCGTCTGTCGGATGAGTACGAGCGCCGGGGCTGCGGCCCGCGGTTCACCCGGGAATTGCTGGCCATCCCAGGGCACGATGGGACAAGGATCCCCGTCCCGGCACTGGACTCGGTCGTCGATTGGCTCTGCGACCAGGAGCTGCTGGGGAGCGAGGCCGGTGGGTAGCCCCGCGTTGGACATAGGCAGCACGAAGCAGCTCTTCATCGACGACTCGGTCGTCGCCGCCTCGTCGAACGTGCAGAGGCAGCCTCACCGTCCCGTCCGGCACGGCCCGCCGATACTGGAAGCGGACAGGCCGTGGGAGGCCTACGGCGGCGGCGTGTACATGTACGGAGGCAGCGTCCTCTTCGACTCTGAGGAGCGCATCTTCAAGATGTGGTACAGGGCGTCGGGCCCCATCTCCCGGGAACGAAACACGGCGGGAGGCGAAGAGCCGGGCGGCTACCGGGCGTGCTATGCCGTCTCCGACGACGGCCTGAATTGGCACAAGCCGGACCTGGGCGCGGCTGACTTCGGCGGCGACACCCGCAACAACCTGCTGCCGCCCTCCGGCGACGGGATGCAGTTCATCAGGCGCCCCAACCTGATCAAGGACTACGGCGAACCCGACCCCGCGCGGCGCTACAAGATGGTGTACATGGACTACGTGGGCGGCGCGTGGGGTCTCTCCAAGGCGTACTCATCGGACGGCATTGCGTGGGAGATGAATGTCGGAACGCCGCACAGGTTCGCGCCGCCCATCGCCCCAAACGGCGTCCTGTTCGGGTGGGACCCCCGCCTGGAGCGGTACCTCCACTTTCACCGGAAGAGTGCCCGGGTCCGGGCCGACGTCGACGGCAGGACCAATCGGCGTAAGACGGCCGTCATGCGGACCGGGAGCCGCGACTTCGAGACCTGGGGAGGCACGACGGAGGTGCTGGCGCGCGAGCCGGGAGATCCCCCCAACTGGAGCCCGAGCCACGGCATCGACCTTGCCGGGGTCCTGTACACCGACGACCTGTATGTCGGCTTCATAGACACGGTCTACTCTCACATGGTCGAGGATGTCGACCCCGCCCTGTGGGGGCTACACGGCAGCGAGTTCGCGGAGTACAGGACGGAGCTAGTCGTCAGCAGGGACGGGCTCATCTGGCGGAGGGCCACCCCGTTCTTCGAGTTCATGCGCCGTGGGATGTACGATGCCTGGGACTGCGACCACGTCGCGCTGCACAAGCCCTTGGTGAAGGACGACGTGGTCTACATCTACTACTCCGGCGGCAGCGTCGCGAACACCGCCAACGACCCGGATCATCCCCAGCACCACTGGGGGCGGCACGAGGCGATCGGCGTCGCCACCATGAGGCTCGACGGGTTCGTGTCCCTGGACGGCTGCGGGCCCGACTCGTCCGTTACGACGCGGCCGCTCCGATTCGAGGGCGACAGGCTGGAGGTCAACGTCAGGGCGCCCCTCGAGGCGGCGGACGGGACTTCTCCCGCGGGGCGGCCACACGGACGGTTTGCAGTGGAGGTGCTGGACATCAACTCTACGCCGCTTCCTGGGTACTCCAGGCAGGACTGCGACGTGTTCAGCGGCGACGACGCGAGCCTAGTGGTCACCTGGAACGGAAGCCACGACCTCGGCGGCCTGGAGGGCCTGCCCGTGCGGCTGCGCTTCCACCTCGACAACGCGGCGCTCTACGCCTTCAGGTTCCGGGGCGAGACGGAGCCGGCGCCCGCCGCCAATCCCTGGGAGCCCGGCTCCCGCGGCTTCCCGTAGTGCACGGACAGAATCCCCCTCGCAGGACCCTTCCCCCCGAGGGGAGCTTTGCACAACTTCGACACCTGTCATTCCGAACGAAGCGGAGCGGAGTGAGGAATCTAAGATCCTTGTCATCCAGGACTGGACCGTACTTGGAACGGCCTTGATGACGGCGGCACGACACCTTAGATTCCTCCCTGCGGTCGGAATGACACGTATGAAGGCAGGAGTTCGAAATGAAGAAGGTTAGAATCGGCTTGATCGGGGCGGGCGGGGTGGCCCGTGCTAGGCATCTGCCGCGGCTGGCGGCCATCGACGAAGTGGACCTGGCCCTCGTCTGGTCCAGGGACGAGGGGAAGGCGTCCGAGGCGGCGTCCGAGTTTGGCATCCGGCAGGTGGTGCGCGACTGGCGAGATGTCGCCGAGTCGCCGCTGGTCGACGCGGTGGTCATAGCCACGCCGCCGGTCAACCACCTGCCCGCGACGCTGGCGGCCCTCTCTGCGGGCAAGCACGTCCTCTGCCAGGCGCGGATGGCCAGGAACCTGCTTGAGGCGCGGCAGATGCTGGCGGCGTCCAGGGAGTCGGGGCTCGTGACGGCGCTGTACCCGCCGATGCCCGGGCTCAGGGGCGACAGGGTCGTCCGGCGCCTGCTCCAGGACGGAGACTACGTGGGCGAGATAAGGGAGGTCCGCGTGGCCGGGCTCGCACACATGCCCCCCGGCGACGCCTACGTCTGGCAGATCGACCCGGAGGTGGCAGGGCTCAACACGATGACGATGGGCATGTGGGCCGAGGTGCTCAACCGCTGGGTTGGCCCGGCGCGGTCGCTGAGCGCCACGGCTACCTCGCACCTGGAGAGCAGGGCCACTGCCGATGGCGGACTCGCGCCGGCCACGGTCCCGGACTCCATTGCCATATCGGCCGCACTTGAGTGCGGGGCGACTGCGTCCTACCACTTCTCGACCCACGCGTCGTTCGCACCGCCCCAGGCGATCGAGATATACGGCACCCACGGCGCAATCCACTACACGCTGTTCGGCGACGTGGTCAGTGGCGCGACCGCCGGCGACGACGCCCTCCAGGAGATCGAGGTGCCCGGAGGAGAGCTATGGCTCGTCCAACTGGTCCAACTGGACGTGTACCCTCATCGGTAATTCAAACTCTTCCCTCCACGTGGCGTCGGACATCTGTGACTCCAACCTCAAGAGGTGCATGCCATCACGTGCAAGTGGCGGCAAACCGGTGATGTGACCTATAGCCCTCGCTAGAGGGGCATCGGTAAGGTCAACCCTGTGCTCCTCTGAGCGCCACTCGTCGCCATTGGGGGCGACTATCCTGACCCTCGCTTGGGAACTCTCTGGTACAGCGTGATTTGATCTTGACCATAAGGCTATCAACCGCATATTGGCCGCTGTAATGGGGGACTCGCCTGTCTCACTAGGCTCTTCTGGCGGCGGGGCAGGCACGTTTATTTCATCAATGACCCCAATGATAGACGCCCTGTTGGTCTGTTGATCAATTATGACCGTTTCACAAAGTAGCGCCCAGAGAACATTCATGATTTGCCTCCTACGCGCTTGGGGCAACTGCCCTCAGAGTCGTCTCCATATACGGGGCAAGTGGATAGGGGTTACTCGTGCTACACATTAGTGGTGGCCCAGCGATTGAGGGGATCGGGCTTGATCCGATTTGTTCTTGAGCATTCGGCGACCAACTTGGTACCCGGTGATGTTCGTGAGGGAATTCATATGTAAGGGTAGTAGTTGGAGATCGGGGCGGGTTCAGTATACTCTGGGCAAGTTTCTTCGCGTACCAGCATTGCGGGGCTCTGTCAACGTAAGTTGCAGCCGCTTGTGCATTGGCCGGCGATGCGAACGCGGTTAGCCACAGGAGGGCGGCGAGCGCAGTATCGTTGGGACTCTCGAACTGAGGATCTATCTCCTCTTCTGCAAGCTCATAGATGACTCCGAGGGTTTCCTCTTGTAGCGCCCCCGATTCGCCCATGCGGACGCATGCCTCTCTCATGGTGGGGTGCTTCGCAAGCGCCCGGAAAAAGCCGTTGGCGCTGCTGACTACGTTGAGGGCAGCATCAAATCTAGGGCTACGGATTTCATCCAGTACGGTCTCCCAGTTCATGTCCTATCGGTCCAATACTCAACAGGGCGTCCTAATCGAGGGTTAACATCGTCGGCCATGTGGAAGTATTCCCCATCTGCCCCCCACTGACTGAGCACGCACAGCCTGACTGGGGCCTCGTCCAACTTGAGGCTTGTCAGCACCTTCGCCACAATGGCCACATGGGATACCTCGCCATCATCATTGCGGTAGACTATCACGTCCCCGGGTTCAACTTCATTCTCGTCATCTAGCTGCCTATACTCGTCATCGTTCATGATGACACTCAGATGCTCGGGTTCAATCCAAGTACGCCGCGAGGCGAATACTAGCCCCATACAATTATACACGCTGGTCAGCGAGCGTACTTTAGCAGTGCAGTGCTCGCTTAGAACCATGGACTGCGCAGCCTGCATCCTCTCAGGTGCTTTCTGCCTGCGCCGTCTGTTGGGTATGGGCGTGCCCTTGCGCGTGGATAACTGAATTCCAGCTCCGAGCAAGTATTCACCCTGATCATCGTAGAGGACCACAATTCATTCCTGTGTGGCGCCGAACCCTATCGCCCCTGGTGGGTTCTGTCAAGCGCGACCGCCTGCCGGGTAGCTAGGGTACCCGGCCTTAGCAACGCGTGAATAGTCTGCCTGCGAGTGCTTGACCGAAATATCCTGGTCTCTCGTTTAGCCTCCCACTTGTTCACTCCCCTCCTCTCTCCGTCCGCGTCCGTGTCAACAGGTTGACAACCCCTGGCGGGGATGCCTACACTGAGAGTACAGACACATATTGATAGGCTGAGATCAGGAGTAGTACGTCTCAGGGCGGGGCCAAGAGAGCTGGGTAAGGTGTGAGCCGGCGCCTACGCGGAGACCGAATGGACCTGGGAGCCTCCAGTCCGAAGGCCGATGGCGGCTGTAGGGCTGGACGGGATGGGCGCCGTTACCATTGCCTAGGGCATGCGCGCATGGCGTAAGTGCCCGCAAGAGATGCGGCAGGCGGAATACGTCGGCCGTGAAGTAGGGTGGCACCACGGAAGCCCCGTCCCTCGGAGGACGGGGCTTTTTGCGTTGGCGGGGTGTAACCGAAGTCCCTTCTTCGCTGACGGGAGGAGGTTAGGATGACGGGGTCGTGGCAACACCCTCACCCTCACCCCGTATCGGGTACGGGGCAG
This sequence comes from Dehalococcoidia bacterium, assembly GCA_965222445.1. Lineage (GTDB taxonomy): Bacteria > Chloroflexota > Dehalococcoidia > Lucifugimonadales > CAJWER01. Next base: position 1,654,980 of record CBDCTY010000002.1, read on the forward strand.
GCTCTCAATCCTCTCCCGTCAAGGGCCCGTCAAGGGAGAGGAGGCCATAGGAGGAGAGTTATGGGCGAGACGCAGGCGAGTCGAAATGGGGCCGTGCAGACGGAGCGGAAGCGGGTCTTCAGCGGCATACAGCCGTCGGGCGAGCTTCACCTCGGCAACTACCTGGGGGCGATGAAGGGCTGGGCCGAGCGGCAGCACGAGAAGGAGAATTTTTTCTGTATCGTCGACCTGCACGCCATCACGGTGCCGCAGGACCCCGACATGCTGCGGCGCAGGACGCGCTCCGTGGCGGCAATGCTCCTGGCGACCGGGCTGAGCCCCGACCGGTGCACGCTGTTCATCCAGAGCCACGTGAAGGCCCACGCCGAGGGGTGCTGGCTGCTGAACTGCATCACGCCCGTGGGCTGGCTGGAGCGGATGACCCAGTTCAAGGACAAGTCCACCGGGCAGGAGCGCGTGTCGACCGGCCTGCTCGACTATCCCGTGCTGATGACGGCCGACATCGTCCTCTACGACGCCCACGAGGTGCCGGTTGGGGACGACCAGAGGCAGCACGTGGAGCTGGCGCGGGACATAGCCGAGAGGTTCAACCGGCTCTACGGCGAGACGTTCGTCGTGCCCGATGCGGTGATTCCAGAGGTGGGCGCGCGGGTGATGGGCCTGAACGATCCCGCGGTAAAGATGTCCAAGACCCACTCGGACGCCCGCGGCCATGCCGTCGCCCTGCTCGACGACCCCAAGGAGATCGAGCGGACGTTCAAGCGCGCCGTGACCGACTCGGGCAACGAGATAGTCTTCTCGGACGACCCGGCCAAGGCGGGGGTGAACAACCTGCTGGGCATCTACAAGGTGGTGACCGGCAGGAGCAACGAGGAGGTGGAGTGGGACTTCGCGGACGCCCGCGGCTACGGCGACCTGAAGTCGCGGGTCGCGGAGGTCGTCATCGAAGAGCTGCGCCCGGTGCAGGAGCGCTACCACCGCCTGATCGAAGACGTCGGCGAGCTCGACGCGCTGATGGCCAGGGGCGCGGAGCAGGCCGAGGCCGTGAGCGGCCCGAAGATCGACGAGGTGAAGGAGCGCATCGGCCTGGTGCTTCCAGGGAAGGGCGCAGGATGACGGACGGAATCGTCTACCACCCAACCCTGGGGGAGATGAGGCGGCTGGCGGGCAGCGGCAACCTCGCGCCCGTCTACCGCGAGATGCCGGCCGGCGCGGAGAACCCGGTATCGGCTTACCTCAAGGTAGCCAGGCCTCCCTACTCGTTCCTTCTGGAGAGCGTCGAGGGGGGCGAGAGCGTTGCCCGCTACAGCTTCATAGGCACCGAGCCGTACGACGTCATCCGGACGGGCCCCGGCGAGAAGCTGGGCGCGACCGACCCGCTCGTGCACGTCGAGAGGGAGCTGGCGGGCCGGGTGGCCGTCGGCCTGCCCGAGGACCAGAGATTCAACGGCGGCGCGGTCGGGTACATGTCCTACGAGGCCGTCAGGTACTTCGAGCGGCTGCCCAGCCCCGACGCCGATCCGCTGGGGCTGCCCGAGTCGATCTTCATGATGACCGACACGTTCCTGATCTTCGACCACGTGCTGCAGAAGATCAGGGTCGTCAGCTACGCCCGGCTCGACGGCGACGTGGAGCGCGGCTACGCGGATGCGGTCCGCAGGATCGAGGACATAGTCGACCGGCTGAATGGGCCGGTGGAGATGCCGCCGCCGCCAGCCGGTCCTCCGCCGAACGGACAGGTCGAGTCGAACATGTCCCGGCGGGACTACGAGTCGATGGTCGAGGCCGTGAAGGAGTACGTCTATGCAGGGGACGTCATCCAGGCCGTCGTCGCGCAGCGGTTCCGGCGGCAAACGTCCGCCCACCCGTTCCACATCTACAGGGCCCTGCGGGCGATCAACCCGTCGCCGTACATGTACTACCTGGACCTGGACGGCTTCCAGATCGTCGGCGCGTCTCCGGAGCTGCTGGTGCAGGTCGAGGGAGGCGACGTCGCAACTCACCCGATAGCCGGGACACGGCCTCGCGGCGACACACCCGGGGAGGACATGGAGCTGGAGGCGGACCTCCGTGCCGACGAGAAGGAGCGCGCCGAGCACATCATGCTCGTGGATCTTGGGCGCAACGACATCGGGCGAGTCAGCGTCCCCGGGACGGTCGAGGTCACCCAGCTCATGGACGTGGAGCACTACTCCCACGTCATGCACCTCGTATCTCACGTAACCGGCAAGCTCGACGCCGGCTACAGCTGCTACGACGTGCTGAGGGCATGCTTCCCCGCGGGCACCGTGTCCGGCGCGCCCAAGATCAGGGCCATGGAGATCATCGCCGAGCTGGAGCCGGACAAGCGGGGGCCCTACGCCGGCGCGGTCGGCTACTTCGACTTCATGGGAAACATGGACACGGCGATCACCATCCGCACGCTAGTCGTCAAGGACGGGGTGGCGTACGTGGAGGCCGGAGGCGGCATCGTATACGACAGCCAGCCCTACCTGGAGTACGAGGAGACGGTACACAAGGCATCGGCCGTGCTGCGGGCGATAGAGCAGGCGGAGAGGCAATGACCCGGTTGGGAGGGCGCTATGATACTGCTGATAGACAACTACGACAGCTTCACCTATAACCTGTACCAGTACCTGTCCGAGCTCGGGGCGGACGTGCGCGTGGTCCGCAACGACGAGACGACCATCGAGGAGATCGAGGGCATGGCGCCGGAGAAGATAGTCGTCTCGCCCGGGCCCTCCACGCCTGACAAGGCGGGCATCTCCAACGACGTAATCCGGCGCTTCGGTGCTCACACACCGACGCTGGGCGTATGCCTGGGCCACCAGTGCATCGGATACGCCTACGGCGGCACCGTCGGGGGCGCAGGGGAGATAATGCACGGCAAGATGTCGATGGTCCACCACGACGGCAAGGGGCTGTTCGAGGGGCTGCCCGACCCATTCGAGGCGATACGCTACCACTCGCTGGCCGTGTACAAGGAGGACCTGCCCGAGGACCTGGACGTGACGGCATGGACGGACACCGGTATCATTATGGGCGTGCGCCACAAGGCTCACCCCGTGGAGGGCATACAGTTCCACCCGGAGTCGATCATGACCAAGGCCGGCCACGACATTCTGCGCAACTTCCTGGCAATGTGAGGACAGCCATGATTAGAGAAGCTATTGCGAAGGTGGTGGAGGGACAGGACCTCGCCGTGGACGAGGCCGCCCAGGTGATGGGCGAGATCATGGACGACGAGGCCACGCCCGCCCAGCTCGGCGCGTTCCTGACGGCCCTGCGCGTCAAGGGCGAGACCCTGGACGAGATCACCGGCATGGCGAGGGTGATGCGGAGCAATGCCCTCGCGGTGGACGTCGAGGGCCCGGTGATCGATACGTGCGGGACGGGCGGCGACTCGTCCCACACCTTCAACATCTCCACGACCGTCGGACTCGTCGCGGCTGGCGCGGGGGTCAAGGTGGCCAAGCACGGCAACCGCGCGGCGTCCGGCACCACGGGCAGCGCGGATGTCCTCGAGGAGTTGGGCGTGAATATCACCCTGGGCCCGGAGGGTGTACGCCGGTGCATCGAGGAGGTCGGCTTCGGGTTCATGTTCGCGCAGACGTTCCACCCGGCGATGAGGTTCGCCGCGGGGCCGAGGCGCGAGATAGGCATCCGGACCATATTCAACACGCTGGGACCGCTCATGAACCCCGCGGGCGTCACGGCCCAGGTCTTCGGCATGGCCGATCCGAGCCTGGCCGAGACCGTGGCGCAGTTCCTCGACACGCAGGGCGTCGCCCATGCCCTGATAGTGCATGGACAGGACGGCCTCGACGAGATCAGCCTTGCCGCGCCCACCGACGTCTGGGACCTGAAAGGCGGGGCCGTCTCGGCCTACACCGTGACACCGGACGATTTCGGTCTCGGCAGCGTCGACAACGACTCGCTCAGGGTTGGCAGCGCGGCAGAGAGCGCGGCGACGCTGCGGTCGGTGCTGGCCGGGGAGCCCGGCCCTGCCCGCGATGTCGTGCTCGCCAACTGCGCCGGGGCGCTGGTCGCCGCCGACAGGGCAGACACCCTGCGGGACGGCGTCGCCCTGGCCGCCGAGTCCATAGACAGCGGCGCGGCAGGGGCCAGGCTCGACGCGCTCGTCGACCTGAGCCGGTCGCTCGGCTGAAGCCGCGCAGGCCCGGCCGGACAGAAGCCCCTCGCAAGTCCCTTCTCCCCCAGGCGGGCCCAGGCGGGAGAAGGTTAGGGCCTGCCCTGAGCCTGTCGAAGGGATGAGGGGGATCCGTTACGATTCGTTCGCAGTTCTATTCGGAATCCAAGTGAGGTATTGAGATATGGCTGAATCGATGAACCATCGTGAGCGCGTGCTTGACTGCCTTGCCGGGAGGGATGTGGACCGCCCGCCCGCGAGCATGTGGAGACACTTCTACGCGGAGGAGACGGCCGCCGACACCCTCGCCGAGGCCATGCTGGGATTCCAGCGCGAGTACGACTGGGACTTCATGAAGGTCAACCCGCGCGCCTCGTACCACGCCGAGGACTGGGGACTGGAGATGCGCAGCGGCGGCGACGGCTCCCCCGAGCCCGTCTCGTGGCCCGTGCGCGAGCCCGGCGACTGGACCCGGCTCGAAGTCCTGGACCCGTCCGCGGGCGTCCTCGGCGAGCAACTCGAAGCCTTGAAACTGATCGCGAAGGGCCTGGAGGGCCGGGTCCCATTCCTCATGACGGTCTTCACGCCCCTGTCCATCGCCGCGCGGCTCGTCCCTTCCGAGGAGATGTTCCTGGAGCACCTGCGCGAGCATCCCGAGAGTGTGAGGCAGGCCCTGGGGGTCGTGACCGAGACGTTCGTCCGGTTCACGAATGCATGTCTGGACGTCGGCGCGAGCGGCCTCTTCTACGCCACGACGTCCTGGGCCACCACCGACCTGCTCACCCTCGACGAGTACGCGGCCCTTGCGCGGCCCTATGACCTGCGCGTCCTGGAGGCGGCGTCGGGCGCGGAATTCAACCTGCTCCACGTGTGCAAGGACAACAACATGCTTGCCGCGCTCGCCGACTACCCAGCGCACGCCTTCAACTGGGACGCCCGGGGCGATGGCAATCCCTCCCTTGCGGAGGGCCTGTCTATGCTGCGTCCGCGGGCTGTGGTCGGCGGGCTGCCCCACAAGAGCGACCTTGTCGATGCCGCTCCTGGAGACCTGACCCGCGAGGTCAGGACCACGACCCAGGCAATGGGAGCTCGCGGTTGGATGCTGGGGACTGGATGCACCTTCCCGCCGCACACGCCCGCGGAGAACGTCCGGGCAGTTGCCGACGCGGCGGCAGGCAAGTGAGACGGCGGCCCAGTAAGGATTGACAACGGGGCCGTCAAGCCCTATGTTCTAGCTGAGGACTATCTAGGAGGCGCCGAATGGAGGCGTATTGCTTCAAGTGCAGGACGAAGCGCGAGATCGCGAACCCGGAATCCGTGACGTTGAAGAATGGGCGCCCTGCGACTCAGGGAACATGCCCCACTTGCGGTACTAAGGTCTTCCGAATCGGCAAAGCCTCCTAGCTACCAAGGCGGCTCCCCCCCCCTGACGCAAAACGCCTTGGATCCAAGGCGCACCAGTTCACCGAGCCCCCCGAGGTGGACTTTGCGTGTGGCTGGCGGGGCCTTTTCGCTCGCAGTTCTTCTCACCGTGGCGCTCGCATGCACTTCGAGCGAGCCGCCCGTCGTTTTCACCTCCGACCGCGACGGCAACCTGGAGATATACGCCGTGCAGGTCAGCGACGGGAGTGAGACGAACCTGACCGAGAGCGCCGCGGACGAATTCGCTCCGCAAGTTTCGCCGGACCGCAAGCTGGTCGCCTTCCTAGCGGGGTCGCCGGGAAGCGTGACCCTTGACGTGTCGACGGTGGATGGGGACTCGCGGAGGAGCCTAACGCCCCCAGGCGCTCTACGAGGTCATAGGTGGTCCCACGACTCCTCTCGCCTGGCATACGTGGCCGAGGCGGATGGGCGCGAGTCCGTCTACTTCAACAGCGTGGACGGCGTCCAGCGGATGGCACTGACTTCCATCGACGCGCACGAGGTAGGCGGTTGGTCTCCCGAGGGATCGGCGGTGTCATTTGCCGTCAGGGACGGCTCCGACAGGGGCATATACCTTCGCAATCCCGATGGCGTGAACGAGTTCAGGCTGACGGATACGGCGGACTCGGCGCCCGTATGGTCGCCCGACGGGCAAAGGCTGGCTTTCATTTCGACCAGGGACGGCACTCCTGAAATATATATGATGAACGAGGACGGCACGGGTGAGAAGCGGCTGACCAACAACGACGCGCCGGAATACGCGCTGTCCTGGTCGCCGAACAACCGGACCCTGCTGTTCGTTTCCGAGCAGGACGGTAACTCGGAGATATACATCATGGATGTGGAGTCGGGCAATATCTCGCGCCTCACTCACAACGTCGTTCGGGACGACCAGCCCGTATGGTCGCCCAGCGGAAATAGCATCGCCTTCGTCTCGTATCTCGACGGAGACGCCGAGATATTCGTGATGGAGGCGGACGGCAGCGACCAGCAGCGGCTGACCACCAACGAGGCCGAGGACACAGGCCCTTCGTGGTAGCTGGCTGACGCCTTCACGCCTTCTTGACGGCGTGGCCGCCGAACTGGTTGCGCATCGCGGCGAGCAGGCGCGGGCCCAGCGGCGAGTCCTGCCTGGACCGGAACCGGGCCTGGAGCGACAGGGCTATCACTGGTATGGGCACGGCCAGGTCGATCGACTCCTGCAGCGTCCACCTGCCCTCGCCCGAGTCCTCGACGTATGCCTCCAGATCGGACAGGTCGGGGTCCTCTTCGAGTGCGGCGGCAGTAAGATCCAGCAGCCACGACCGGACGACGCTGCCGTGCCGCCATATCTCGGCGATCTGCGACAGGTCCAGGTCCATCTCTTCCTTCGCGTCCATAAGCTCGAACCCCTCCGCGTAGGCCTGCATCATGCCGTACTCGATACCGTTGTGCACCATCTTGACGAAGTGGCCCGCTCCCGGTCCGCCGACGTGGCCGTAGCCCCGGTCCGGGCCTGGCGCGAGTGTCTGGAAGATCGGCTCCAGCCGGTCGAAGGCCTCCTTGTCGCCCCCGACCATGAGGCTGTAACCCTCCGCAAGGCCCCAGATGCCGCCGCTCGTGCCCGCGTCGAGGAGGCTGATGCCCTTCTCGGCCAGCATCCCGGCCCGGCGGATGGTGTCCTTGTAGTTGGCGTTTCCCCCGTCGACGATGGTGTCGCCCGGCCCCAACTCGTCCGCGAGCGCCGAGATGGTCGCCTCAGTGGCATCGCCCGACGGCACCATCGACCATATGGCTCTGGGAACGTCGAGATTGGCCACGAGCTCATTCAGGGAGGCTGCGCCGGCTGCGCCCGAGCTCACCTGGGCTTCGACCGGCTGGGGATTGGGGTCGTAGACCACGAGGTCGTGGCCGCCTTGCAGCAGGCGCTGCGTCATGTTCCCGCCCATCCTGCCGAGTCCGACGATTCCTAGCTGCATTGTCAACACCTCCGGTTGCGGCGCTACGTGACGAAGAGAGGGTGGTCCTTCGTGATGATCCTGCGCTCGGCCCTCATGGCGGCCCGCAGGTACTTGGGTAGGGAGAACATGCCCGTGTGTGTTTCGCCGTCGTAGTGACGGAGTCCTCCGATGCCCCGGGCGTTGAGCCGTGCGTCCACTTCGGCAGCGCCGAGCGCCGCCGGGTCGCAGCCCAGCGAGCCTACGACGAAGCCCCAGGTCGCGCCGAAGGACGGAACGAATGCCTCGTAGGCGAACATCGCGGGGAATGCCGAGCCGACGGTCCGGGCCACCGCCGAGAAGCACTGCTGGTAGAATGCCGGTCCGGTCGGCCCTGCTTGAGCAACAAGCAGGCCCCCAGGCGCCAGCCGCTTCCTGGCGAGCTTGTAGAATTCGAGCGTGAAGAGCAGGTACGCCGGGCCGCCTTCGAGGGGGTCGGGCACGTCGATCACCGCAACGTCGAAGTCGCCATCGGACTCGTCCAGCACCGCCATCGCGTCCCGGTGGTAGAGCTCCAGCCGAGGGTCGTCGAACGAACCCTGGTGGAAGGCCCCCAGGTGAAGGCGGCACAGGTCGACCACCTGCTCGTCGATGTCGGCCATGACCACCCGCTCGACCGTTCCGTGGCGAAGCACCTCCCGCGCCGTCGCCCCCTCGCCGCCGCCCGCGATGAAGACCCGGCGCGGGCCCGGGTGGGCGATCATGGATGGCTGAACGAGGGACTCGTGGTAGACGAACTCGTCCATCTCGGTCGACTGGGTCTTGTCGTCGAGAACCAGGGATCTTCCAAAGCAGGCGGTGTCCTGTATCACTACCGACTGGAAGGGGGTCCTCCCGGAGTAGACGACGCGCTCGACCCGCTCGCCCTGCAGGAGGTCTGGCGTGATGTACTCGTAGTGCCAGCCGTTCTCAGGCGGCATGCCAGCGTCCATCACGGGGCGGCCGCTGCGCCGGACGCGACGGGGCCGCGTCTTATGGTCATCGTGACGGGGTTACGGCACCTCAGGCTGCCGATGATGAGCTGGGCTGCCCTGTCGGGGGCGAACGACTCCCCGCAGGTGAATATGTCGACCGCGGCGTAACCGTGCTCGGGCCACGTATGGATCGCCAGGTGCGACTCGGCAATGGCGACGATTCCGGTCACGCCCCGGGGCGTGAACTTGTGGAACGAGCGACCTACGATGCTGGCCCCCGCCTCCAGCGCGGCATCGACCATCGCAGTCTCGATAAGGTCCAACTCGTCGAGGAGGCGCGAGTCGCAGTCATTGAGCTCGAGCAGCAGGTGGGTGCCAAGCGCCTTCGCAGGACTCCCGTCGCCAGCCGGACCGTCGCTCAACCCGTCACCTCCAACCCAAGCTCCGCAAGGGATTGTACACACGGCTTCGCGCAGTTTTCCACCGCAGGGGATTACACCGGGCGCATCCACTTTGGCAGGGTACGCGGCAACCCGCAACCCCCTCGACCCCGCAGGAAGAGGGTTGGGTGAGGACAGAGTCCGGCTTCTGCTATGCCGTCGTTGCCGCGGAGACGGTGTTGGGGGGGGCGGTTCATTTTCATAGCAATGACGGAGTTATGCAGAGGTCTGCTCGGGGGGGAAAGAGGTTCGGCAGTCGATTGACGGCCATCCTGCTGATGGATACACTCCGGCTGCGAGGTACGAAGGGAGGCGCGTCGTGGTGACCGGCGTCGGACTGCTCGGCTGTGGCGCCATCGGCCAGGAGATCGCCCGAGCGATCGAGGCGGGCGAGGCCGGCGGCGCGCGGCTCGTAGCCCTGTTCGACCAGGTCGAGGGCCTCGCGGCCTCGCTGGCAGCGAACATGGTCGGGGGCGTCTTCGGGACGGACTCGATCCAGGACTTTCTCGCTGCGCCCGGCCTCGATCTGGTGGTGGAGTGCGCATCGCCTCATGCGGTACGCGCCCATGCCGAGGCTGTGCTGGCCGGGGGCAAGGACCTGCTGCTCATGAGCTCGGGGGCGCTCGTGGACCCGGAGCTGGCCGAGCGGCTGGCGGATCTTTCCCAGCGTAATCGGAGGCGGCTGATCGTACCGTCCGGCGCCCTCGGCGGCATCGACGCGATCAGGGCCTCCAGGGGCCGGCTAGACCGGGTGACGCTGACGACCACCAAGCCGCCGCGCGGGCTCGCGGGGGCCCCCGGGTTCGCCGAGTGGGAATCGAGAGAGATCTCGGAGCCGACGGTCGTGTTCGACGGCCCGGCAATCGAGGCCGTCAAGCTCTTTCCGGCGAACGTCAACGTGGCCGCGACCCTCAGCCTTGCGGGCCTAGGCGCTCGGGATACCAGGGTCAAGGTCGTGGCCGCCCCCGGCTCGACAGTCAACGTACACGAGGTCGAAGCGGTTGGCAGCCTGGGCACGCTCCGGTTCAGAATGGAGCTGCGCCCCCACGAACGGAACCCCAAGACCAGCTTCCTGGCGATAGTATCCGCAATCGAAGCGCTCCGCGTAGCCTGCACCCCGGGCATCAGGGTAGGCACCTAGCGCACGGGGCATGAGTACGCCGTGAATTGCGAAACCGTAGCGGCGGGTTTGAAACCCGCCTTCCCTGTCGGGCCGTAGGAAACATCCATAGTTCGTAGGGGCAAACCCTTGTGGTTGCCCTGGTTGGGATCGGGCGTCCACAAGGGACGCCGCTACACGTTGGACAGTCTGCCAAATCGAAGCAGGCATATCCGTCTCATCAATTCTGAACAGCTACATAATACCAATTTATTTTGAGCGCGCCGTAAAGCCGTCATTCCCGCGAAGGCGGGAACCCACTCCCTGGCCGCACATATACGGCGGCATTACGGTGACTTGGTATAACATCGGCGACGCTTGCCGGGCGCGAACAATAGTGCTATGATGCTGACCATGCCTCGCCAGACCGAGCCGAGCGTGAATAACGCCGAGAGCCGCTTTCCCGAGTCGGGCTGGCTGACCGGCTCTGCTGTGTATCCTACTATTGCCCGGTCCATCGTATGAATCCATCCGAGTTTGTCGCCAAGTGGACGCGGGCCGATCTGCGTGAGCGGGCAGGATCTCAGGAACATTTCCTTGACCTGTGCCAAATGATTGGCGTTCCATCACCAGCCGATGCAGACCCAAAGGGCGAATGGTTCACGTTCGATAGAGGTCTCGACAAATCAACGGGCCGTAAGGGCTTTGCAGACGTCTGGCGAAGAGGGTGCTTCGCATGGGAGTACAAGGGGCCTGGCAAAGACCTGTCATCAGCGTACGACCAGCTTCAGCTTTACCGTGAGAACTTGGGCAATCCTCCTCTCCTTGTCGTCTGCGATATGGAGCAGTTTCAAGTTCACACCAACTTTACCAACACCGTCAAGCGGGTGTACGAATTCACTAACTCTGAGCTCTTATCCGACAAGCCAATAGGTGAGTCGTCGCTAACCTCGCTGCAAGTCCTCCACTCGTTGTTCAAGGAACCGCAGCGTCTGAACCCAGGCAAGCTTCAGTCAAAGCTGACTGAGGAAGCTGCCGACATGCTCCGTATTCTTGCTGACGATATGCGCAGGTGGAACGCCACAAGCAAACGTCCGATCAAGGATCAGGACATCGCGCATTTCCTCATGCGGATGATCTTCTGCTTCTTTGCCAGCGATGTTGGTCTCTTGTCCAAGGAGGCGCTAACCGATCTGTTCACGCTCAACAAGTCCAAGCCACAAGATTTCAGGATGTACCTGAGCGAACTGTTCGCGGCGATGAAGGACGGCGGTAAGTTCCACATGAGGAATGTGCCTCATTTCAACGGTGGGCTCTTTGACGACACGTCTGTCCCGGAGTTGATCGCAGACCAAATCGCCCTGCTTGAACGGCTAAATGAACTGGACTGGTCGGATATCGAACCTTCGATATTCGGCACGTTGTTCGAGCGAATCATCGACCAGAGCAAACGCAAGCAACTAGGAACGCACTACACTTCCCGCCTGGATATCGAACTGATAGTCGAACCTGTCCTCATGCGCCCGTTGCGTCAGGCATGGGAGAGGGAGAGGCAGAGGGCGACCGCGTACGTTGACTGGGAGAGCCAGCCAGATGGCGAGCGAGAATCACTCAGAGAACGATTGGCCTTCACTCTGTCGGCGTTCCTCACCGAGTTGGCCAATATCAGGATACTTGATCCAGCGTGTGGCTCGGGCAACTTCCTGTATGTCTGCCTCGCGCTGCTCAAGGGTCTCGAAAAGGAGGTCGTCGCCTTTGGGGAGCAATACGGCGTCACCGGCCTGGGCCCGACGGTTCACCCCCGGCAGCTGCGGGGCATCGAAATCAATGAATATGCCCAAGAACTTGCATCGGCTGTCGTGTGGATTGGCTATCTCCAATGGAAGCACCGCAACGCCTTCAATCTGGAGAGTGAGACGCCGATTCTCGAGCCCATTAAAACCATAGCGCTCAGAGACGCAATAGTCGAACGTGGCGAGGACGGTACTGTGATGGAGCCGGATTGGCCGAATGCGGATGTTATCGTTGGGAATCCCCCGTTCCTGGGAAGTAGGAAGCTTCGACAGGAGCTTGGAGACACCTATGTTGACGACCTCTTTGAGGTGTGGGACGAGCGTGTCCCCCGAGGTGCGGACCTGTGCTGCTACTGGTTCGAGAAGGCCCGAGCACAGCTTGAATCAGGACGTGTCGAACGAGTGGGGTTACTTGCGACTCAGGGTATACGAGGCGAAACAAACCGCACTGTGCTCGACCGCATAGCGGAAACGGGTGGGATCTTCTGGGCGCAGTCCGATCGCGAGTGGACGCTTGATGGGGCGGCAGTGCAGGTGTCGATGGTGGGGTTTGACGATGGAGCGGAAAGGACCCGCGAGTTGGACGGCCTTAAGGTATCACAGATTTACACAAATCTGAGGTCTGGCGAGACCGATGTCACAAAGGCCAGACGACTGAAAGAGAACCTCGGCATCGCCTTCATGGGAGATACAAAGGGAGGACCCTTCGATATCACCGAAGCGCAGGCAAGACAGCTACTCGCTCAGCCAAATCCCGACGGTCGGTCGAATCGGGATGTAGTGCGTCCATGGATCAACGGAGCGGATATTACCGGCCGACCTCGAAATATGTGGATAATTGACTTTCCACCCGGAACGACGTTGGAGGAGGCCGCACTCTACGAGGCACCTTTCGAGTACGTCCTGGAGAGAGTCAAACCTGAGCGAGACGATTCGAGGACCACGATCAAGGAGTGGTGGATGCACGAGCGTCCAAGAGTCGAGATGCGCGCCGCCATCCTTGGGTTAGATCGAGTCATCGTTACTCCTCGCGTTTCTACGCACAGGTTGTTCGTGTGGTTGGAGGACGACACACTTGCTGATAGCGCTACCATAGCCTTCGCCCGTGACGATGATTACTTCTTTGGGGTACTCCATTCTCGGGTACATGGAGTTTGGGCCTTGCGACAAGGAACTCAATTGGAATCGCGTCCCAGATACACTCCTACAACAACCTTTGAGACCTTCCCGTTCCCAAAGCCCACATCAGAGCAGAGAGCGCACATAGCCGAAGCTGCCCAACGGCTCGACTCTTTAAGGCAAGGCTGGCTCAACCCGGAGGCGGACGCCGTAGGTCCGAAGGAACTCAAACGCCGAACCTTGACGAGGCTCTACAATGATCGCCCTACGTGGCTCCGTATCGCGCACAATAAGCTGGACGATGCCGTACTGGCTGCCTATGGGTGGGCCTCCGGCATTAGCGACGGGGAGATTGTAGCTGGTCTGTTAGCCCTCAATCTTGAGCGTGAGCCAGCGTAGGACTAATGCCAACTCGCCTCGGCCCCTCTGATTCTGCGAAGGGAGGAACGATAGTGGTATCGCCCTTATGATTTCGTACTCGGTGGGCGGCGCCCTTCTATCCCTCCACCAGGTCGGTGACGTCGGTGTGGTGTTGGAGTAGGTGGGCGAAGCGGGCTAGCTTGTCTGGGTGGTCGAAGCGGGCGCGTTCATGGATGCCGTGGAGGGACTCCATGGCCGGAATGGTGTCCTGGTCGACCAGGATGATAGGGACTTCCTGCTCCTCGGCCTCGTAGAGGACGTACTCGATGGGCTCGATGCCCATGGTGAGCATCATGCAGGCCATCGGCGTGCGGAGGGCCGGCATCTGGATGTCGGGCCGGTCTCCGCGCACGACCACAGCCTTGCGCTCCAGCAAGTCAAAGTAGTCCGTGCCCCTGTCGAGGCCCAGCCCGCCTACCTGAAAGTGCTCCACGAGCCTGTCCATCTCGTCCACGTCGGTGATGTTGCGTCCGCCGAGGTAGTCCGCTATCTCGGCGACGGTTATGCCCAGCAGCGTCCGATCCTCGGGGATCACGCCAAGGACCCTGACGCCGGCCTGTTCGGCCGAGGGGACCAGCTGGGTCTCGGTGTCGTGGCCCTTGTAGCGTGTCAGCCCGTTGATCACGACGCCCGCCCGCCTGTCGCCGTAGACGCTCGCAGCCCCGGCTATATCCGAGGCTTCGAGGTCCGGGCGGTACGCGACGACCAACACGACTCTCGCATCAAGGGCTTCGGCTATCCGCGCAGAGTCGGTCTCCGACAGAGCGGAGGATAGCTCTACGACGACCAGGTCGTTGTGCTCGGCCATCGCCCTAGCCGACGTCTGTATGCCGGAAATGGAGTCCCCAACAGCCTCGCCCTCCGTGAGCCGGGATGCGCCGTTCATGCGTTGCCCGAGCAGCTTCTCGTAGGCGGCGACGTCGGGGTCTTCGGCGGGCCCTATGGGCTTGTAGACGGCCGCCGTCTTCCCTCTGTCACGGGCCAGGCGCACCAAGGCGGAGCAGAAGGCGGTCTTCCCCGCGCCGGGGCTGTCGGATACTACTGCGAGCACGGCCATTCACCGCCTCCGTGTAGCCCCCTCTCCCTTGACGGGAGAGGGTTGGGGTGAGGGTGAGCCTTGCCGTCGTTCCCGTGACGACGGGAACCCATCCCCGCCGCCCTGGATTCCCGCCTACGCGGGAATGACGGTTACGCCAAGGTCTCCTCAGGCCGGAGGCATTATAGCAGAGTCCGCCTCCTGGACGGCCTCGGCGCGGGTGGCCTCGAACTTGCCCTTGCCGAAGGAGCCGAACTGCACCTCGCCCGATATGACGCCGTCGGCGAGGAGGCCTGAGAAGCTGAGGGAGAACTCGCCCATCGGCCCCGACATCTTCACCTGCCACGAGACGTTCGACCCCTCGACGGTGCCTCCAGCGAACTGCTGGGGTCCGCGCTCACCTGTCCACGTCCCGCTCAGGGAAGAGCCGTCCGCGGCAAGCTCCAGGATGCCCTCGCGCGTGCCCCTAGGGGACTCCAGCGTCATCTTCCACGCGCCGGCGACGCTGGGTGGGCGGGCGGGGCCGTTCGTCGATACGGCTGCCGCGGGCTCTGGCTCATGCTGGGCGCCCTCGGTCGAGTAGGAGTGCAGGCGGTAGTACAACCCTCCGAGCTCTACCAGGCCGGCGTGCCTGCCCTCCTCCACGACGCGCCCGTGGTCGAGCACGACGATGCGGTCGGCGTTCCTGATGGTCGAGAGGCGGTGGGCGATGACGATGGCGGTACGGCCCCTGAGCAACTCGTCGAGGGCCCTCTGGATCAGCATCTCGGTGTAGGTGTCGATGTTGGCGGTCGCCTCGTCGAGGAGCAGCACACGCGGGTTGGCGACGAGGGCGCGGGCGAAGCTGATGAGCTGCCGCTGGCCGATGCTGAGGTTGCCGCCCCTCTCCTGGAGGGGGGTGTCGTAGCCGTTCTCCATCTTCATGATGAAGTCGTGCGCGCCCACCGCCGTGGCGGCCCGAACGATGCTCTCGTTGGACGCGCCGGTGCGGTTGTAGCGGATGTTGTCGCGGATGGTCCCGGAGAAGAGGTACGGATCCTGGGGGACGATGGACATCTGCTTCGAGAGGGAGTCGAGGCTGATGTCGCGTATGTCGGTCCCGTCCAGCATGATGCTGCCGTCGGTCACGTCGTAGAAGCGCATGAGGAGGGAGACGATGGTCGTCTTCCCGGCCCCCGTGGGCCCCACGAGGGCTACGGTCTGGCCGGACTGTACGTGCATGTCCACGTCCTGGAGGACGGGCTCGCCCTCCACGTAGTGGAAGCCGACGCCCTCGAACTGCACGTCGCCGCTGACGGTCTCGACGTCCTTGCTGCCGGGCCTGTCGACGACATCGGGCTTCACGTCCATCAGCTCGAATATCCTGGTGCCCGACGCCATGGCCCGCTGGAGGGAGCCGTACTGCATGGTGAGGTTCAGCACCGGCTCGAAGAAGCGCTGGATGTAGAGGAAGAACGCTACCAGTACGCCCACCTCGATGGCGTTGTCCAGCACGAGCGACCCGCCGAAGAATATGACGAGGGCGAGGCCTAGGGCGGAGAGGAACTCGACGGATGGGAAGAGCACGGCCTGCAGGCGGCCCGCCTCGAGATTCGCGCCGAGGTTCTCGGAGTTCGCCGCGTCGAACGAGCGGATGTTTGCGCCCTCGCGGTTCATGCTCTGCACGACGCGCACTCCCGATATGTTCTCCTGGAGGCCGGCGTTGACGGCGGAGATGGCCTGGCGGGCCCTCATGAAGGCGCGTCGGGCGAACCTCTGCCAGACCGTCATCATCACGAAGAGCAGCGGGATGATGAGCAGGGTGATTACAGCAAGCTGCGCGTTCAGCAGCACCATCGCTACTATGATGCCGCCGAGGCTGAGCACGTCCGCAATGGTGATGATGACGATGGAGAGGAACTCCTGGAGCTGCTGCACGTCGTTCTGGACCCTGGACATCACCCGCCCGACCTCGTTCTTGTTGTAGAAGCTCATCGAGAGGCGCTGCAGGTGTTGGAACAGCCCCACGCGCAGGGTGTAGAGGACCTTCTGGCCGACGAAGGCCATAGTCCTCAGGTGTACGTACTGGCTGCCGTACTGGAGCAGGGCCAGCCCCAAGAAGATCGGAACGATGACGTTCAGGCCGGACAGGTCGCCCACGCGCACGTAGTCGTCGATTATCAGCTTTACCGTCCACGGCAGGGCGACTATTGTCCCCGTGTAGACGGCGACGGCCGCGAGAGTGAGCAGGAGTTTCGGCCAGTGCGGCAGGAGGTACCTGGCCAGCCGCAGTACCACAGCGTGGTCGTATATCTGCCCATCCTCATCCTCACTGTCCAGGCCGAGCCGCCCTGCCATTCCGCGGCCATAGCTGCCGCCGCCCCGCATCCAGCTTCCTCCGCCGAATCCTCCGTGCATCATCGTGCGTCACCTCCCGGGACAGCCGGGACCGGGGCGGCGTCGTCCTCCTGCGGGCGCAGCTGCAAGTCGTAAATACTGCGGTAGAAGCCGTCGAGCGCGAGGAGCTCTTCATGGGTGCCGCGCTCGACGATCTGGCCGTCCTCCAGGGCCAGGATCAGGTCGGCCCTTCGGACGGTCGAAAGCCTGTGGGCGATCACGAATGTCGTCCGGCCCCTGATCACCTCGTCCAGGGCCTGCTGGAGCCTGAACTCGGTGGCCATGTCCACGCTCGACGTGGAGTCGTCGAGGATGAGGACCGGCGGGTCGAGCAGGATCGTCCTGGCGATGGCGAGGCGCTGGCGCTGTCCGCCGGAGAGGGTGATGCCGCGCTCGCCGACCCACGAGTCGTACCCATCGGGCAGGCCCTCGATGAAGTCGTGGATCTGTGCGACCTTCGCCGCCCTCACGACCTCATCCATGTCCACGTCGTCGAGCCCATAGGCTATGTTGTCCTTCATGCTCGCCGCGAAGACGAAGACGTCCTGCATTACGATGCCGACGTTCTCTCTCAGCGAGGAGAGTGTGACGTCCCGGATGTCGTAGCCGTCGATCGTGATGTGGCCCTCGGACACGTCGTAGAACCTGGGGATGACGTGCGCTATGGTGCTCTTGCCGGAGCCGGGGCCGCCGAGCAGGGCGATCACCTGTCCGGGCTGCACCTCGAAGTCGATGTTGCGGACCGCGCTTCCGGCCTCGTCGTAGCTGACTGCGACGTTCTCGAATGCGACGTGCCCCGCGACTCGAGGCAGGGGTACGGCATCCGGCTTCTGGGTGACGGGGGACACCGCGTCGAGCACGTCGTAGAGCCGCTGCCCGGCCGAGGAGGCGCGGGAGATCGTGTTCACCATCCAGCCGCTCATCCTGACGGGCATCCCCAAGAGGCCCATGTAGAGGATGAACGACACGAGGCCGCCCGCGGTGAGCCTGTCGGCGACGACCTCCCGCCCGCCGTACCAGAGGATTGCGCCTGTAGCTGCGGTGAAGATGAACGTCATCAGGGAGCCCTGCGACGCGAACAGGCGCGTGGCCGAGTAGGTGAGCTTGGCCACCGCGTCGGCCTTGGCGTTGAACTTCGATTCCTCGAAGCCCCGCGCGCCGAATGCCTTGACCACCTTCATCCCCGACAGGTTCTCCTGCAGGACGGTGGTCATCGCGCCCATCTCCTCCTGCACCTTCATCCACGTTGGGCGGAGGACGCGGGACATGGCAAACGCCCTCCATAGGATGAGGGGCACGAAGGCCATGCTGACAATGGCGAGGCGCCAGTTGGTGATGGCCATGAGGACCGACACGGCGCCCAGCATGACGAAGATCGAGAGGCCGCGCACTATGCCCATGCTGATGAACATGCGGACGGCTTCCACATCCTGGGTTGCCTTGGACATGAGGTTGCCGGTCTGCTCCTTGTCGAAGAAGCTGAAGCTCATGCTCTGGAGCTTCCTGAAGAAGTCTTCCCGGAGGTCGTAGGCGCTTCTCTGCGAGAGGGACTCGGAGAGGTAGCGCTGGCCGTAGGAGAATACGCCCCTGAGGAGGCTGAACAGCAGTATCACGCCCGCCAGCATCAGGAGGCGGCTCTGCAGTCCGCTCGCCAGGGCCTCGTCGATGGCGTTCCCCAGCACCCACGGTATGACCATCGCCGACAGGGTGGATGCTATCATCGTCGCGTATGCGCCGATGAGGTACCACTTGTGCCTGAAGGCGTACTTCGTCAGTCGCAGCGCCACTCTCATACGGAAGCCTCCTCAGTTCGTCCTTCCCTGTCCATAGTCTCCTCCTCGCCGATCCTGTCCCTGAACCCCGGCCTGCGGACGGCGTCGGCCATGATCCCCATGGCCGGGACGACAACCTCGAGCTCCTCGGTGCTGAGGACGGCCGCGAGGGACTCGGTCCTGGCCGCCCGGACGGACCAGAACCTCTCCACCGCGTCCCCGCCCGCGGGGGTTAGGGAGCAGACGACCGCGCGCCGGTCCGCCGGGTCCTGCCGACGCTCGACCAGCCCCTTGGTCACGAGCCGGGCGATCATGGTTGTGGCGGACGGCATCTCGACGCCGAGCCATCCTGAGATGCCGCTCATGCGGCGGGGCCCGTCCGCCAGGTAGAAGAGCGTCTTGGCCTGCGGCATGGTCAGGTCCAGGCCCGACCACGCCGACGCCGGCCTGGCGCGCATATGGCTCTGCATGCGCTCCATGTGCTCGATCAGCCTCTCCACGAGCTCTTCTCGGGATTGCATTGGCGTATCCTAACTGTTAGTGTCATGCTAAGTATCCCACGCAACCACTCCCGCTGTCAAGGGCCAATCTTGCTCCCAAATCCACCACCTCCGTCATTCCCGCGACGAGCCTGCCCCCGAGAAGTCGGGGGCGGGAATCCATC
Organism: Dehalococcoidia bacterium; assembly: GCA_965222445.1. Taxonomy (GTDB): domain Bacteria; phylum Chloroflexota; class Dehalococcoidia; order Lucifugimonadales; family CAJWER01. The sequence goes on from CBDCTY010000002.1 coordinate 1,674,161, forward strand.
CCCGGCAAGGTGCACAGCCATAGCCTCAGAGGCAGTCCGTCACGCCGCCCGTGCAATCAGGTGGTGGACCTGGGTTGCTGCGGCAGGATCACCCTCACCTTAATCCTCTCTCGTCGAAGGGAGGAGGGCCTTCAGGTGGCGCTAGGGGCGGGCGTAGTCGTCGTGGTAGCGTACGATGTCATCCTCGTCGAGGTATTCGCCCGTCTGTACCTCTACGATCTGGAGTTGGGCGTCGGTGGGGTTCTCTATGCGGTGCCTGGTGCCCTGGCTGACGTAGGCGGACTCGTTCTCCCGCAGCAGGAATACCTCGTCGCCGCGTGTGACGCGCGCCGTGCCCGCGACTACCACCCAGTGCTCGGCCCTGTGGCGGTGCATCTGGAGGGAGATGGACGCGCCTGGGTCTATCGTGAGCCTCTTGACCTGGAAGCCCGGGCCGGAGTCGAGGGTGTCGTAGGCGCCCCATGGACGGTGCACGCGTCGGTGGTTGACGTGCTCGGTGCGTCCGTCCTGTCTGAGCCGGTCGACGATTCGCCTCACGTCCTGCACCTTGGACTTGTCCGCGACCAGGACGGCGTCGGGCGTCTCCACGATGGCGATGTCTTTCACCCCCACCGTGGCAAGGAGGCGGTGCTGGGCGATGAGGAGGGCGTTCTCCGTCGAGTCGGCGTACACGTCCCCCTGGGTCACGTTGCCCATGTCGTCTCGGTCCTGCTGCTCCCAGAGGGCGGACCATGCGCCAATGTCGGACCAGCCCGCATCGAGGGGAACGACCGCGCACCCGGCGAAGCCTCTGGGGACCCTGTCCGGGGTGTCTTCTCCCGTCGCCGCGCCCTCCATGACGGCGTAGTCGATGGACTCGCTGGGGCAGTCGACGAGCTCGGCAGCCCCGGGCCTGTAGAAACGGCCGTCCTTGTGACCGTTCGAGTAGGCCGCCCTGCACGCCGCCGCAATGGCGGGCCGATGGTGGTCGATCTCGGCGAGCCATGCCGAGGCCCTGAGCATGAACATGCCGCTGTTCCAGAGCCACTGTCCCGACTCGACGTACCCGGCTGCGACGTCAGCGCTGGGCTTCTCGACGAACTCCGACACGGCGAAGCCGGTGCCGGCCCCGTCCAGCGCCCGACCCTTCCTAATGTACCCGTAGTCGGTGTGCGGGGTAGTAGGGACGACGCCGAAGGTGACGGCGAACCCTTCTTGTGCAAGCCTCTGGGCATCCCTCACAGCTGAGTGGAAGGCGGCCTCGTCCCTCATCAGGTGATCGGCGGCCAATACCAGCAACAGCGCGTCGTCCTCGCCTCGCCCGCCTCCCAGCAGATCGAGGGCGGCAAGGGTGAGCGCAGGGGCGGTGTTCCGGGCCATCGGCTCGATCACCACCTCCGCCCGCTCGACACCGAGCTCCCGCATCTGGTCGAGCACGAGGAAGCGGTGTGCCTCGTTGCAGGCGACGACCGGGGGGGCGGCATTGAGCGGGGCGATACGGCGCAGGGTCTGCTGGAACATGGTGCCGTCGCCGACCAGCGGTATGAATGGCTTGGGGAGGTGTTCGCGGGAGAGGGGCCACAGGCGTGTGCCCGACCCACCGGCCAGTATGACGGGGTGTATTTTCACCTACTGTTTCTCCTCGATCTCGCGTCTAAGTTCGGTCAGCCGCCTCTTGATCCGGGGATTCTCGTCCAGGTACTCCCCGGTACGCTCCATAAAGCTGTCGATGACCTCGAGCGCGGCCTCGACGTTGCCTTCGTGAAAGTGCTGCACGGCCCTAAGCTCCAGCACCTCGATTCGCCCCGGCGCGGCTTCCGAGGCCCGGTCGGTGTGCTCGCGCGCCAGCTTCATCGTGGCAGTATCGTCCGGGGACGCCCTCTGGTACAACCGGGCCAGCGCCAGGTGCATACGCCACTCCAGCGGCTCGCTCTCAAGCGCGGCCTCGCCCTCGCTCATGGCGACCTCGAACGTGAGCTGCCGCTCGTTCTGCGTCAGGTCCTCCCACATACCGTTGAGCCGGGTCAGGGTGAACCGCAGGGGGTAGACGGCCAGCCACGGGGCGGCGTCGATGGAGGCTTGGAGGCTTTGCAGCCGCTCGGTCCCCGACCGACTCTCGGCCAGGGCAGCTACCGCTTCTCTCGACCCCGTCAGCGGCCCGATGACCGCGAAGTAGACGAGGACCAGCATCGCGGCGCCGCCTACGACTGCCGCCCCGGTCTTCACCGGCGATTCTAGGCCGCCGAGCCGCTCCAGGATGCCCGGGCTCGGTCCGACCGTACCCTCGTGGGCTCGGCCCGGGTCGAAAGCGGCCTCGGGCGTGGTCGATTCCAGGTATAGCACGAACCCGATCAGAAGATGTAGCTGCACGACCGTGCCCGGAGTGTCGAACAGGAGCAGGTTCTGGACGAAGTAGCCCGCCAGCGCGGATCCGATCAGTATTGCGAAGAGCTGGGCGTCCGGCGGCAGATCCCGGATGCGGCTGGCGAGGACCCATGCCATGAGGAGCCAGATCGCCAGGTAGGCCGCCAGCCCGAGCGCGCCCGTAGTGACCATCTCCTCGATGACCCTGTTGTGCGCCTGGTCGAAGGTGAGCAGGGAGGAGTCGACCGCGCCCCGCTCGGTGAGGTGGCTGTCGTAGGCCACGGTGTAGTTCTCGGGGCCCCACCCGAGGACCGGCCTGTCGGCGAACCCCTGTAACCCCATCTGGGTCGATGTCCACCGGGAACGCACCGACCGGTCGTCAGGGCCCAGGCTGGCGAGCCGCCGCAGGGTGAGGCTCGACTCGGCGACACTCTCGAAAGCCTCGGTCTCTCGGACGAGAAGGAAGACCACGAGAAGCAGGGCGCCGGCTACGGCGAGGGCCACCGACGCGATCCTCACGGGCCTGAGCTTGCCCCACAGGACGTAGGCCACGACGAACAGCCCCAGCCCGGCGGCCAGCCCGACTATTGCCCCCCTGGTCCCGCTCTGGTACAGCATCAGCAGGTCCAGGAGTATGACCGCGACCCAGAAGACGCGCATCAGCGTGTCGGAAGAGACCCGTGACGGTCCCTGAGAATCCGCCCGCTGTCTGTCCCGTCTTCGGCTCCGCCGATCCACCCGCGGCGACGCATCGGCGGACCGGGCTCTCGGAGCCGTGAGGGAGTGGGCCAGGAACGCCGAGGCGATCAGGGCGTTCACGAGCATGTAGGCCCCGACGTACGTGGCGTTGCCGAGGGTGATGCTGATCCTAGGGGCGTCGAGCAGGTAGTCGAGCAGGTCCAGTCCGGCCATCTGGGACACGCCCAGCAGGCCCAGCGCCAGCCCAACGAGGAGGTTGACGTTTAGGACTACCCACCAGGAACGGAAGGTCCTGAACACGGACGCGAGCATCACGGTGAAGGCCGCGTAGTGGAGGAGTCCGACCCAGCCCTGCATCCGCTCGTAGGTCGACCAGAGGCTGCGCTGGAGGCTGACGCCCGTCAGCGAGGCGAGCAGGACCACGGCGACGTAGATTGCGAGTATCCACACCAGCCGCGACCTGGGCAGCCTATACGACGGGTACCAGAGGATCAGCGCCAGCCAAAGCGCGAACGCGAGCTCGATCAGGAGCCTGGTGTAGACGGCCTTGCCCACGACGTACGGGAAGATCGTCGATGGCAGAGGATCGACCATGACTATCAGGGGGGCCGCCAGTACGAGGACTAGGGCAACCCTTATGGCGTTGGCGAGGGGCTTTTCCATATAGCTGTGCGGCGTAGAGGTTCCTATCCGGGAGTCTCGGTCCGTTGGCCTGAGAATCGGGGCGATTCTAGGCTAGCCGGACGTGTACGGTCAATTTGGACCCCGAACGCGGCTCCGCAGGTAATCTCGCACGGCCGCATTTGCAAAGTGCGGTGACGCTGTGTACTCTCTAGCGCATGGAACTACAGCGAGTCACTGACTCCCCATTCCTGTGGGGCGTTGCCGGGCTGGTCGTCGGTGTAGCCCTCGGCGTCACCACGTTGTCGGCCTGGATCATGGCGATCGGGCTCGGGGGGCACCTGCTCTACCTGCGGTTCAGGGGTCCCGCGCAGCACGAGAATGAGGGGATGCTGTTTGCCTCGGGGCCCGCGTTCATGATGGCCTGGCTGCTGGGCTTCGTCATGCGCGGCCTGCTCGGCGTCTAACGGGCGGCCTCTGCCGGTGAAGGCGTCCCTCTTCGTCACCTGCGTAATCGACCAGTTCTACCCGGAGGTCGGAGAGAGCACGGTGCGAGTGCTCCGCCGCTTGGGTGTGGACGTCGACTTCCCCGAGGAGCAGACGTGCTGCGGCCAGCCTGCCTTCAACTCCGGCTTCCGCTCCGACGCTAAGCCCCTGGCCAAGCACTTCCTGGATACGTTCGAGAGCGCCGAGGCGGTCGTCATCCCGTCCGGCTCGTGTACGGCCATGGTGCGTGTCTTCTACCCGGAGCTCTTCCACGACGAGCCGGGCCTTACCGCTGCGATCGACGCCGTGGCTGGCAAGACGTTCGAGCTGACCGAGTTCATCGTGGACGTGCTGGGAGTGACGCGGCTTCCCGGCTCTGGCGCCGCGCCCCGGCGGAGCGTGACGTACCACGAGGGCTGCCACCTGCGCAGGGAGATCGGGGTCACGACCCAGCCGCGGGCGCTGATCGAAGCCGTGCCGGGCGTCGGCCTGGTGGAGATGCGGCAGGCGGAGGTGTGCTGCGGCTTTGGCGGGACCTTCGCGGTCAAGTACGCCGACATCTCGGCTGCAATGCTCGCCGACAAGGTGCGCGACATAGGCGCGACTGAAGCGGACGCCGTCGTGGCGTGCGACAGCACGTGCCTGATGCAGATCGGGGGCGGACTGGAGAAGCAGGGAGCGGCCGTAAAGCCCCTGCACGTCGCGCAGCTCCTCGACGAGGCCACGGCATAAGATGGACCCGCGCACGAGGGACTTCAGGAAGGGCGCCGCCGACGCGTTGGCTGACCCTACGGTCCAGCGGAACATGCAGGGGCTGTACGACAACTTCGACAAGGCCCGCGAGCGCGCCGCCGCCGCAACGCCCGGCTGGGAGGACCTGCGGGACCGGGCCCGCGCGGTCAAGGCGCACACCATCGAGCACCTGGACTACTACCTGGACATGGCCGCCTCGAACGTCGAGAAGGCCGGGGGAAGGGTATTCTTCGCGGAGGACGCGGCCTCGGCAACCCGATACGTGCTGGATCTCGCAAAGGAGCGCGGCGTCAGGACGGTAATCAAGAGCAAGTCCATGCTCTCAGAGGAGATGGGGCTGAACGAGAGCCTTGAGCGGGCCGGGGTCGATCCCGTCGAGACGGACCTCGGCGAGTACCTGATCCAGCTGCGCGGCGAGACGCCGTACCACATCATCGCCCCCGCCGTACACCTCTCCCAGGACCAGGTATCGGACCTGCTCCATGAGAAGCTCGGCGGCCCCCGCTACGAGCGGGCAGAAGAGCTGACCGCCGCCGCTCGCGACCAGCTTCGCGGCAAGTTCATCGAGGCCGACATGGGCATCACTGGCGTAAACTTCCTGGTCGCCGAGACGGGCACGCTGGTGCTCGTCACCAACGAGGGCAACGGCAGGATGTGTACGTCGATGCCCCGCGTCCACGTGGCGATCATGGGCATGGAGAAGGTCGTCCCGTCGATGGAGGACATGGGGATGTTCCTGCGGCTGCTGATCAGGTCGGCGACCGGACAGCGCCTTTCCAGCTACGTGACCATGGTGACCGGACCGAGGCGAGACGGCGACGTGGATGGCCCGGAGGAGTTCCACCTCGTCATCGTCGATAATGGCCGCTCGAAGATGCTGGCCGACCCTGAGCTGCGCGAGGCGCTCTACTGCCTGCGGTGCGGCGCCTGCCTCAACGCCTGCCCCGTCTACCGCAAGGTCGGGGGGCACTCTTACGGCTGGGTCTACTCCGGCCCAATTGGGGCCGTGGTGTCCCCGATTCTCACGAACCTGCCCGACGCGAAGGACCTGCCGTATGCCTCCAGCCTGTGCGGGGCCTGCCGCGAGGTGTGCCCTGTCAGGATCGACATCCCGCGGATGCTGCTGCATCTCCGCAGCGATCTTGCGGAAGGAGGGCGGCACTCCGGTGCCCGGCGCGTCTCGCCGGTCGAGTGGCTGATGATGAAGGCGTGGCGTCTCACGGTGGGCAGCCCGTCCATGCTGCGGCTGGCGTCCCGGCTCGCCAGACTCGCGCAGAGGCCGCTTGCGAGGGACGGCAGGCTGCGCAACCTGCCCCCGCCCTTGTCGGGCTGGACGCGCCACCGGACGTTCCCGACGATCGCGTCGCGCTCCTTCAGGGACCGCTGGCGGGACGGCGTGCGGGATGAGTGAGCGAGGCGAGTTCCTGTCGCGAGTCCGGAGCGCCCTGGGACGCGGCAACGCTGGGCGGCCCCGACAGGTCCCGGGCGACACCGCATTCTCTCGCGACGCCGCCGACGTGGGCAGGCGCGCCTGGGCCGTGCTGGAAGAGGCGTCCGAACGTTCGGCGGAGTTCATGGCGGACCTCGAAAGCTCGGCGTCGGGCGCGGGATGGAAGGTCGCGAGGGCCGGGACGCCGGGCGAGGCCGCCGCATACGTGAGGTCTGTCGCAGTCGACGTGGAGGCCCGGACGGTCGTCAGGTCGGCCCACGACATTCTCTCCGGGATGGACGTCGACGCCGCGCTGGACGGGGTGGGGATAGCCGCTCACACGATGACTCTTGCCGGCGAGGACCCCGACGCCGAGCGCGGGGCCATCCGCGAAATCGCGGCTCATGCGGGCCTCGGCGTGACCGGCGTGGACTACGCCGTGGCCGAGACCGGCAGCGTCGTGCTCCTCGCGCGGTCGGAGGTCAGCCGTCTCCCGGCGCTGCTGCCTCCGGTCTACGTCGCGGTCGTCGAGAGAGGCAAGGTGCTGCCGTCGCTGGACGAGCTGTTCACCCTGCGCCGCGACGAGTTCTACCTCGACAACCTCGGCAGCTACATGAACATCATCACCGGGCCGAGCCGCACAGCGGACATCGAGCAGACTCTCGTAACCGGCGTCCACGGACCGGGCGACGTGCACATGGTGCTGCTGGAGTAGGCGCCAGCGGGCCTTTTGGGAGGGGAGGCCGTGTTATACCAATTCATTTTGAGCGCGCCGTAAATCCGTCATTCCCGCGAAGGCGGGAACCCACTCCCTGGCCGCACATATACGGCGGCATCACGGTGACTTGGTATTACTCGCCGGCGGGACCCACTGTATACAGTGCGGGCACGCCCTACTCGAAGATGTCCTTGACGGGTATTCGCCAGCCGGGGACTATGTCGCTCACGTCTAAGGTGTCCGATTCCTCAAGGGCTACGATGTCGGTCCGGGAGCGGTGGACCTTGACGGTCCGGCTGCGGGGGTTCACGACAACGACCGCGAGCGTTCCGGCGTCTAGCCAGTCGGCTACTTTCTCGTCCACCTCGGTGTATCGGTCGTTGGGAGATATGACCTCTACTGCGAGGTCGGGCGCGCCCCGGGCGAACCCTGTGGACTCCCCGATCTGCTTCAGCCTCTCTTTAGAAACGAAAGCTGCATCGGGGGCGCGAACGTGGTCGGGGTCCGACTCCAGCAGGAAGCCGGTCTCTGCCGCGTACACCTTGCCCAGCCCTTGCCCCTTCACGTAGCTGGCCAATGAGGCGGCTATAGTCATTGCGTATTCACCGTGGATCTGTCCGGCTGGCGGCATTTTCCTCAATTCACCTCTGACGAGCTCGTACCGGAAGCCGTCATCCGGCATCCGCAGCAACTCTTCTGCTGTGACGGGCCGAGTTGTCGTGACCATATCTCCCTCTCCTCTCAGGACGTATGGTACACCAACGCTTCACACCCAGGGGATGGGCTTCCTCTCTCGAGGTCGCTCAGCGCCTTGCTATCTTGCCCGCGTCGTTGATGTGGTGGGTGGTCCACGTCTTGCCGTCGTTCTTTTCGATGACCTCGCGGATGGCCTCTGCGGCGAGGCCCGGGTCGAGCCTGAGCACCGTGCCTATGGCGACGAAGAGCACGTCCACGGCTTCGCTGGCGACCCGCTCGGCGGACTCGCCGAGGATGGCGGCGTGCAGCTCCCGCACCTCCTCGTCCTGGATCAGGATGCGCGCGAGCAGGTCGTCCCGCGACGCCGCGCCGGTGATGCCGAATCGTTCGTGGAAGGCATCGACGCAGTCGGCGAGCTCCGCTATCCGGGCTCCGGCGTCCTCCGCGGTCATCGCCCCGCGGCGCCGACACTCACGAGGCGCATAGCCTGCTCGGTGGCGCTGGCGATCAGCTCCGCGGCGCGGTCCGTCGCCTCGTCGAGCGTCATGGGGGCGTGGGTGATGGCGACTGCCGCGGATATGCCGTGCTCATGGACGTCGGTGAAACCGTCGCCCAGCGAGCCGGAGACCCCTATGACGGGGATGCCGTGCTCTCCGGCCAGCCTCGCCACGCCGATGGGCGCCTTGTTGTAGACGGTCTGGAAGTCCATGCAGCCCTCGCCCGTGATGATGAGGCTTGCGCCGTCTAGTCGGCTGGCCAGGTCTACCGTGTCGAGCACTATGTCGACGCCCGGGCGCAGCCTGCCGCCCAGGAAGGCCATTATGCCCCCGCCCAGGCCGCCGGCCGCACCCGAACCGGGCACGCCGTCCACATCCGCGCCGAGGTCGCGCTTCACCACGCCGGCGAAGTGGGCTAGGGCGGCGTCGAGCTGCTGCACTATGGCTGGCGTCGCGCCCTTCTGCGGCCCGTAGACGGCCGAGGCCCCCTCGGGCCCGGTCAGCGGGTTGTTGACGTCACAGGCCACATCGAAGTCGGCGTCGGCCGCCCTCGGGTCCAGCCCCGACGTGTCTATGCGGGCGAGCCTGGCCAGGGCCGCTCCCCCGGGCGGCAGGTCCGCGCCGTCGGCGTCGAGGAGCCGGACCCCCAGGGCCTGGGCCATACCGGCCCCGGCGTCGTTGGTGGCGCTGCCGCCGATGCCCAGGATGAAGCGCCGGAACCCAGCTTCCAGGGCCTCCAGGATGATCTCGCCGAGGCCATACGTCGTCGCGTTCAGGGGGTCGCGCTGCTCCGGCCGGACAAGCGCCAGCCCCGAAGTCCGCGCCATCTCGGCGACCGCCGTGACACCGTCGCCCATGGCTCCCCACTGCGCGGAGACCCTGTTGCCCAGCGGCCCCGTCACCTCGGACGTCATGATGCGGCCCCCCGACGTCTCGACCAGGGTCTCCAGCGTGCCGTCCCCGCCGTCGGCCACAGGCACCAGCACGACCTCGGCATCCGGCAGCACCCGCCGCACGCCGTCCGCCATGGCCTTGGCGGCGTCGTAGGCGTAGATACTGCCCTTGTAGCTGTCCGGAGCGATTACGATCTTCATAGGTCTGACGGGCCTAAAGGGGCCAACAGCCGTCATTATATATCATCACCCCACGCGCAATACTGGTTCGGGGAGCCGCGGCCATGACCACGATCCATACAATCCACGACCTAGGTCACATACAGCGCGATCATCCCGACCACCGCTTCGAGTCTGTTGAGCGCCTGTTGGACTCTATCGACCGTCGGCTGGAGGCCCTCGAAATGGGGGTGGCTCGGAGCAACAGGGACCTTGCTTGGTTGAACGACAAGTTCACGGGCTGGAGCGTAGTTGACAATGCGGCCCTGATTGCCAGCGACATGGGGCTCGTCTGGCAGAAAAGCCTCGACAGGCAGGAGGTCGTTGCGCTGGTGGACGAAGCCGTTCGCAACGGCAAGGCCGCGGGCATCCCTACTAACCACCTGCGCGTTCTTCGCCGTGCCGACCTGATCATCGAAGCGGCTGACGAGCAGGGCCAGCACAGCTACATCGTTGCGGAGATTTCGTGGACGGCGGCAGAGCGGGACACCGAACGAGCCATACGCAACGCCGGCTATGTCTCCCTCTTCACCGGCAGTACAACTTATGCGACGGTGGCAAGCGTCCACGTGGACAAGGAGATCGCGGACATGCTAACCCAGGATGCGCCTCAGCCCCATGGCTGCGCAACCTATGAGAAGGCGTTTCACGCTGTGGTCGACGAGCAGCCGTCGTTGGATTAGCGCCTGCGCCCCGCCATCGTTCCGGCCTTGAGCCGGAACCCAGTCCCCTCGACCCTGCCCAAGATCCGCCCCATGTCAGGAGAACTTGCCTTTGAAATCCCGCTGGTCAAGACCTGCGTGCTCTATTATCGTCTGAGCATTCTCGACGTGATCTGGGGCACTGAAATTAGAATTGACGAGTACGTTGGATACCTTCTTGGGTCTATGATGCGGTTCCTTGGGTCTATGATGCGGTTCGAAGTCATCCTGATTGCCAGATACCAGAATGGTGCCGCTTGAGGTGTGAATTGGCAGAGAGGCGCTGGTCAGATAGTCGTTGTCTATCAGCCATCCAGTTGTTTTTACTGAGACATCAAAGGCCTTGTCGATCCGAGCAGTATTGCCATTCGGGAATATGATATCGGGGGGCAGGTCCTTTGTCACGGAAACCCCCCACTCCGGCAATGGAACCAACCCATCAGGTGGTGGAGATGGAGGACACACAGTACTCTTGTCACGCTTACTGTCCACGAATTCCACAAGCCACCCGTGGGCCAACTCACGGAGACTGCCTTCCTGTGCCTCCAGGCGTTTTTCCAATAGGCTCACGATCTCATCATCATCCCCGGTTAGCCATCCCTCGAATATCCGCATGGCCTTGGGCTTATACTCATCTGTGAACCTCCACGTATCGACAGCCCTCTTGAATCCGTCCAGGTCGAAAGATCCATCGTCTTGCCGAGTCAACCAAGACACTGCTCGCCGGGCGAGCATGTCCTTATCGCTTATGACGAACGTGAAGAAAGGATCCTCGTCCATCACATTGTCTTTATCAGCGTCCAAGTAGATCTCATACGTTTGCCCGTTCGTCAGGATGCCTACCTTGGCCCCGGTATCGTTGAAATACCGGCGCAGCTGTTTCCAGCCACCCCTGTCCAACGTTCTCTTGGCAAGACTCTTGCACTCCACTAGGGTCATAGGCTCACCATTGCTACCTAGTAGGGCGTAGTCCACCTTTTCATCGCCCCATTTCTCCGTTCCGTACCTTTTCCTTACATGTCGCCAGTTACTCACGTCGTAGCCCAACGCCTCAAAGAAGGGTTCTACCAAGCCACTTTCGATTTGCGCCTCAATACCCGCGACATCGGGCGGCATCTCTTCGGCATTCTTTGCGAGCCTATCTAGTTCGTCGCTAAACGCCTTGAACTCAAGGTCAGCGGTTCCCATCTCTACATTCTCCTCAATAACCTCTTGATAGTATTCGAACTGATAGCTGTCTCACGGCCTCTTCGGACTCATGGCTACTTCAGGTGACGGAATCGTAGGTTAGTGTCCCGGGCACTGTCAATGCGGAGAGTCCCGGCGCGCCGGCCCGTGTTAGAATCGTGCCTCGCATCACAGGAGCGGTGAATTGACCATCGACCAGCTCAAGAGTGCCGCCTGCGCGGAGATAGACCGCAGGGGCGAAGAGGCCGTAGGGATAGCGAAGGACATCCTCGACCACCCGGAGCCCGGGTTTCGTGAGGAGCGCACGTCACGGGTCACAGCCGACAAGATGGCGTCGCTGGGCGTCCCTGTCGAGAAGGGCATCGCGCTGACGGGCGTAAGGGGTGTGCTGGACACGGGTAGGGCGGGGCCGACAGTGGCGGTCATGGGCGAGCTCGACTCCCTGATCGTGCCTGGTCACCCGAATGCCGACGCATCCACAGGCGCGGCCCACGCCTGCGGTCACCACTGCCAGATCGGCTTGATGATCGCGGCAGCCATCGGGCTGCAGGCGAGTGGGGTGATGCAGGCCCTTTCCGGGCGCGTTGCCCTGCTCGCCGTGCCCGCGGAGGAGTACATCGAGATAGAGTACCGCGACGAGCTTCGCAGGGCGGGCGGCATAGAGTTCCTGGGCGGCAAGCCGGAGTTCATCAGGCTGGGCAAGCTGGACGACGTGGACATGGCCATGATGACGCACACCATCGCGGGCCCTCGGGGGGCGAAGTTCGCCGTGGGCGGCACGAACAACGGGATGCTCGCCAAGCGGGTCGTGTTCGAGGGGACAGCCGCACACGCCGGCGCGGCTCCCCACGCTGGCGTGAACGCCCTCAACGCCGCCATGATCGCCATGTCGGCTATACACGCCCAGCGCGAGACCCACAGGGACGAGGATACGATCCGGATCCATCCGATCATTACGAGAGGTGGCTCCGCGGTCAGCTCCGTACCGGCGGACGTGCGCATGGAGACGTTCGTCAGGGGGCGCAGCGTCGAGGCCTTCACGCTGGCGGCCCGCAAGGTCGACCGCGCGCTGAGGGCCGGGGCGCTTGCCGTCGGGGGCAGCGTCACGATTACCACCCTCCCGGGGTACATGCCCATTCGCAGCGAGCCGACGATGCTCGACCTGCACAGCACGAACGCGGCGGCCCTCGTCGGCCAGGACAAGGTCGCGCCCCTCGGACACCGTACGGGCTCCACGGACATGGGCGACGTGTCGCAGATCATGCCCGTCATACACCCCTACGTCGTCGCGGCGTCCGGGAACAGCCACGGCGTCGACTACGTGATCGAGGACTACGAGGCCGCCGTGCTGACGGCGGGCAAGGCGATGGCGATGACCGTCATCGATCTTCTGGCGGACGGCGCGGCGAAGGCCCTTCACGTCAAGCACACGTACAGGGCGCCGATGTCGAAGGCCGAGTACCTCTCGACGGTCCGCAGCGTCACGAGCGAAGAGACCTATCAGGAGTAGCCGCGGATGCAGGGTCGGGTAGGGTACAGGTCGCGCTTGAACCGTCGTGACTGACTTGCACGGGCTGAAGGCCATTGCCCAGCACGCGGTGGACCGTCGCAGGGACTGGCTGGCCTCGGTGGTCGACGACGTGCTTGGCACGCCCGAGACCGGGTTCCGCGAATACAGGACTGCGAAGCTGGTTGGCGAGAGGCTGTCCGAGCTGGGAATCCCAACTCAGAACGGCATCGCCCTGACGGGACTGAAGGGTTACCTCGATGGGGCGTCGCCCGGCCCAACGGTTGCCATCATCGGCGAGATGGACTCGATCACGGCGCCGAACCATCCTCATGCCGACCCCGTCACGGGCGCTGCCCACGCGTGCGGCCACAACGCGCAGCTTGGGATGATGCTGGGCGCGGCCGCGGCGCTGTCGTCCCCCGAGGTACTGGAGGCGCTGTCGGGCCGCGTGGTGCTGATGGCCGTGCCTGCGGAGGAGTTCATCGACGTCGAGTACCGCTGGGGGCTGTGGCAGGAGGGTAAGCTCGGGCTGCTATCCGGCAAGCAGGAGTTCATCCGCCTGGGAGCCTTTGACGACGTGGACATGGCGATGATGGTGCACACCTCGTCCAGCCCTGTCGACTCGCGGTTCTCGGGCGGCGGCAGGAACAACGGCCACCTGGTGAAGTACGTCCGGTTCATGGGGAAGGCGTCCCACGCCGGCGGGTCGCCGCACAGGGGCGTGAGCGCGCTCCAGGCGGCAATCGTAGCGCTGAACGCGGTCAACACCCAGCGCGAGACGCTCAGGGACAGCGACTCCGTGCGCCTGCACGGCATCATCACTTCGGGCGGCGACTCGGCCAACTCCACGCCTGACGACGTACGGTACGAGGGCCGCGTGCGCGGCGGGTCCCTGGACGCGATCGCCGACGCCTCACTCAAGGTGGACCGCTGCCTGCGGGCCGGCGCCCTGGCGCTGGGCGCCAGCGTCCGCATAGTGTCGATTCCAGGGTACCTGCCGATTCGCCACGATCCGGCGCTGATGGACGTCTTCCGCGAGAACGCCGTCGAGTTGGTGGGCCGCTCCGGTTTCGTCGAGCACCGGCGCGACGTCGTGCGCGGCGGATCGACGGACATGGGAGACCTGAGCCATATCATGCCGGCAATTCACCCGTACACCGGCGGCGCGGTGGGCATGGGACACGGGCCTGACTACGTCGTAAGGGACTACGAGCAGGCGGTGATACGCCCGGCCCAGGCCATGGCGATGGCCGCCATCGACCTGCTGGCCAACGGCGCATCGAAGGCCCGCGAGGTGCTGGCGAAGAGCAGGCCGACCCTCACCAAGCAGGCCTACCTCGACCTCCAGGAGAGCCGCCTGAACGACGAGCTATACGAGAGCCGGTGAGCGGGTGTAGGTCTGGGATGAACACTGTGGAAACTAGGGAAGCACGTATTGACTCGGTGAACGTTTCGGACGACCTGATCACGGCGGACCTCGTTGACGGACGGGTGGTCAGTGTCCCCTTAGCCTGGTCATGGAGACTGTCTGACGCCACTCCTGAGCAGCGCCAGAACTTCGAGATCATCGGTGACGGTGAAGGAGTCCACTGGCCGGATGTCGACGAGGACATAAGCGCGAGGGGTATGCTGCAGGGAGTCCCTGCGCGTCCGCCACGGGAGGTGGCGAAGCTATAAGCCGCTACTCTCGTGTGGCTCCAGCAGTTGGACGTCGGAATGTCGGTAGTACGCCTGACCGAATGGCAGAGGCCTTCCTGAGCCTCACTCTGCAAAGTAGGCCCTGAGGTCCGAGCGGTTGTGGTCGAGCCAGGCGATGTTGAGGCGGACCGTTTCGAGGGACTGGCTGATAGCGCGGTCGGCGGCCGGTGTCGGGTGCTCGTCGAAGAAGCCCTCCACGTCGTCGAGCTTCTCCTGCGTCGTGAAGCGGGCGGTGATGCCGACCAGCCGTGAGAGCGCGAACAGGCCGTCGCTGTACCGCCTGCTGAACTCGTCCCAGTTCTCCTTCACGAAGTCCCACGCCATGTCCCTGCCCAGCCGGTTGGCCGCCACTCCCGAGACCACCTGGATGGTGTCGTGGTAGCGCACCCGGTCAGACAGCGACTGGTCGAGGGTCTCCGAAAGCAGGTCAGCATTCCTGAAGCTGCCGAGCGCGATGAGGAGGCGCATCTTCTCCTCCTCCAATGGCGAGCGGTCGTAGAGGTACCAGATATCGCGGTATGTCGACTCGTCGCCCTGTCTGGCGGCGAGGTTGAAGACGACGCCGCGGATGTCGGGGTGGACGCTGGCAGGGTCCTCGTTGTAGCCTTCGAAGAGCGATCTTGCCGTACCCAGCGTGGCCTCGTCGTCGTACTTGCCAAGCTGGCCCAGGATCGTCGAGCGCATCAGGGCGTCCAGCTCCCTCTCGCCCGGCAGGGCCTCCCAGCCGATCCGCTCCCCTGCAGGGCGGTATGTGGCCCGCATCATCTCCGCGAACCTGTCGTAGTAGGGCTCGTCCGATACCAGCAGGTCGATCTTGCCGAAGTTGGACGAGACGTCCTCCCAGACGATGGCGTTGGTCTCGTTCACGTATGACTGCGCGAGCGACAGGAACTGGGTGACGGGCAGGTAGGCGGCGCGGGCGAGGGCGAAGGCGTCGTTCTGCAACCCCAGCCGGTCGATGGCCGAGACCTCCATGCCCTCGACGGCTGGCCGGAGCCGTTCCCAGCCGTCGCCGCCGTAGTTGACCCTGTAGAAGCCGACCTGGTTGGGGTTGACCTTGATCCATCCTCCGGCGGCGACGCCTGTGAGCTGGATGTCGGCCTGGGGTCCCTCCATCAGGGTGGAAGCGACGGCTCCGCCCTGGGCGGCTACTGTGACGGGCACGTGCCACGTCGTATCCTCAGCGGCGTCGGGGTCGACCAGGTGCTCGTAGACGAAGCGCGTCTGAGAGGCGTGAATCTCGCTGCCGTCCTCACCCAAGTCGGTCTCGATGTCCAGCACGGGGTAGCCGGTCTGCTGGACCCAGGTATCCATCATCTCGGCAACCGGCCTGCCCGACGCCTCTCCCAGCGCATTCCAGAGGTCGCGGGTCACGGCGTTCCCGTACTGGTGGCGCGAGATATAGCTCCGCAGGCCCTCGCGGAAGGTCTCCTCGCCCAGGAAGTGATCGAGCATACGCAGAATCGAGCCCCCCTTGCTGTAGCTGATGGCGTCGAAGAGCTGCCCGATCTCCGCGGGGTCCTTTACCTCCTGCTCGATGGGGTGGGAGCTCCGGAGGCCGTCCAGGCTCAGGGCGCTGTTGGTGTCGCCGGAGACGAACTGCGTCCACATCTCCCAGTCGGGGAAGAGCCAGTCGACGGCCTTGTCGCCGATCCACGACGCGAAGCTCTCGTTGAGCCACAGGTCGTTCCACCACGCCATCGTCACCAGGTCGCCGAACCACATGTGTGCCATCTCGTGAGAGATGATGGCCGCGATCCGCTGGCGGACCTGCACGGAGGTCCGCTCGGGGTCGACCAGGAGCACCACCTCGCGGTAGGTGACCGCGCCCCAGTTCTCCATGGCGCCCGCGGCGAAGTCAGGGATGGCGATGTGGTCGAGCTTAGGCAGCGGGTAGGGGACGCCGAAGTAGTCGTTGAAGAATGAGAGGAGCTTGACGGACGTCTCGGCTGCGAACTTGCCCTGGGACTCCTTCCCTGACGTCGCCCACACCCGCACGAGGGTACCGTCGTCGGCCCTGCGCTCCACGCACTTGATGTCGCCCACGATGAAGGCGAGCAGGTACGTCGACATCACCGGCGTCTCCTCGAAACGGACGCGTCTCAGTCCGCCGTCCATTTCGGACTCCTCGGCGACCATCGTGTTCGAGACGGCCTCTAGGTCCGCGGGGACCATGAGCGTCACCACGAACGACGCCTTCAAAGACGGCTCGTCCCAGCACGGGAAGGCGCGGCGGGCGTCGGTGGCCTCGAACTGGGTCGTCGCAAGGTGCCGCTCCTCGCCATTCATGTCGGTGTACCGGCTGCGGTAGAAGCCGCGGAGGCGGTCGTTCAGCTCGCCCGTGAACTCGATCTCCAGCCTCGCGGGCCCCGCCGGAAGGGCGGAGTCGAACGCGAACGACGCGGTCTCGGCCTTCTCGTCCAAAGCCGTGCTGCTCGGCAAAGCCTCCCCGCCAGACGACTCGACCCTGCACGACGTGATCGCCAGCTCGGCGGCATTCAGCACAATGGACTCGGTGGGCTGGAGTACCTCGATGTCGATGGCAACACTGCCCGAGAAGGTGAAGTCTTGCAGATCGGGTTGAAGCGTCAGCGTGTACCTGCTCGGCCTGACGTTCCTGGGCAGCATGACGGCGTTCGATTCAGTCATTCTGTTCCTTTCCGTTGGATGGTCTCGGTCTCTGGCGCACGGGGAGTTGCACTATCAATCCAGGCGATGGCGGTCTGCTCGTCCTGTTCGATGGCTATCTCCACCGCCCGCTTGGCGCACTCCAACAGGTGCTTGGATTGGTGGCGAAAGGCAAAGGACTCGGCCACCAATTGCTGGATTTGGGTTTGGGCTGTTTCTGGGATCAAGGGCAAAACAACCTGTTTGAGCGCGCCCCTATTGATGGCAGTGAGAACTGTACCGCTGCACCCCTTCTTGAGCTGCAACTGCCCTACCGGGCTCTTCAATAGTACGAGCAACGTTTCCGAGTTAAGCGAGGTTGAATTGATGACGTGGAATCCAGTTGAACAGATGGCTTGGTCATATTCCGAGTCTATCAAGGCGATGCTGTCCAATGAACCCTCAATGGACGAAATGATGACGTCGCCTGTCGATACCTTTTGCCGCGCCCGGGCTGGCAATTCCTCCGCTGGCGCTACCATGCAATAGGCTATTTCTCCGTTGGCTGCAATATTGGCAAGTTCAATGTACTTGCATTCTGTTGCACCCACCGGCATGAAGTTCTTGTCCTTTAGGTGCGCCAAGTCGCCGAGTGTTTTCCACCCACACGGGTAACTCTTGATGGAGGCAATGATCTCATCATATTTCGGCTGGAAGTAGTCGGCGTCAACACGGCCGGCGCGCCGTGCGTCTGAGAAGTTCGTGACGAAAGAGTGCTGATGCTCAGTTCGCCAGTCGGTTAGGCCAAGCTTGGCGAGGACAAGGGTTTGCGCTTCCATGTACAATCGCTCTGCCTCTTCTTTGTATGTATAGCTCCTTGTAATCATGTCGTTTAAAAGGTTTTGAGCGCCCTTACCAAGAGCCGGAACCTTCAAGTTTTCTAAGATCGTCAAGTTCACATGCCTTTGCAGCCCGCCACTGGCAAATCGCAAGAGCTGATTGACTCCATAGTTGCAGTTCAAAAACGTCACCAAATAATAGGGGTCAATCTTCTCGGTCAATGCTTGTATGATCACTATGTCAGCCGAATTGATCTCGTCATCTCCCAAGTAGATGCTTGCTGCCCCAAAAGAACCACTCCTCGCCACCAGAATGTCGCCCTTTCTCACTTTAGATTTGGCCAATTGTTCATGGAAGTCCTGATGGATGTAGACCTTAGTCACGTCCTTCAAGAAGAACTCTCTAACGTTCTGGGTTTGTAATAGCCACACCCCATCTCTTGTGTATTCACTAGTCATTGGGCCGACATGACCTACATCAATCTTGGACGTTATCTCCTGCAAAACATTACAGCCCTTTTCGCTAATAAGACGGTCTGCGTCCAAGTACTGTGGACGATAGAAGTCAGCATCAATACGATTGCCAAATAGTGATCGCTGTATTTCTTCTAAGTTGACTACTGAGTACTGCATCAGATTCTTTCCATCACCATCGAAAGAGTCAAGTAGAGGTGTTTGATGACTCTTTCGTTCTCAGCAATCGGCGCCAGGTTCCCATGAAACAAAGCACAGCGTACCTGATAGACAATTTCAGCATACGCTGCAAATAGACGTTCGGGGTCGTCCTCAACCCACAGATTACTATCGAGCTCCAATCTTCCTGGGTCTTTGCTCGTTTTTAACACGGATTCGAAACTTGGGTTGCCGTCGTTCCAGGCGATTGCACAGCAGTCAAGGCTGACGGTCTTGTCTTCATGTCTCTCATAAGAAATATGTGCATTCGCCAGTGCTCGATGTAGTTCCGCTAAGCTGCCCTTGAACATCTTGCCACTTGCATCATCGGATTGGATTAATTCAGAAAAGCGGTCAAATACTGGGTGGCGTCCGCCTTTTAGCAACTCCAAGCGGTTTCGGTCTGTCCCCTCAGTGAAACGGTCCTTCATCCATGCATTGAAGGAAAACCAAAGGGATATGAAGAGCGGTATGTAGTCAATAGTCGCTTTCTTCTTCCACAGAGAAATATTCTCAGAAGTAGACAACTCTTAGCTCCAGAAGCTTAATCTCTCTCCCTTGGCCCACGCGACAAATGCTTCGGCGATGCCGTCGGGGAGTTCGCCTTCTTGGCTGTGTAGGTCGTGGTCGACTGCCATGTGACCGTTCTTGTCTAACTTGTACTGGCCGTTGCTGTTCTTTAAGTAAACGTAGTCCCCGGAGTTGTTCTTGCCTCCTTTATCTGAAACGGCCATGAAGATTGGGTAGTCGTCCATCTGTGGGCAGAGGGGGCCTTGGGCCGGATCGGCGTTCCACTTCTGGAGAAACAAAACACTGGTCTTGGTGCCAGTATGAGGCTTGAAAGTGTTGGGATGCAGGCTGACCACCGCTAGGATGCGGGCACGCTCGGCGATGAAGTCCCGGATATATTTGTCGGAAGTGTTGTTAAAGCGGCCTTGGGGTAACACAATCGCCATGCGGCCGCCCGGCTTGAGGAAATCTAAGTTGCGCTCAATGAAGAGGATATCCCGCCCAACCTTGGTTAGCGCCTTGTTGCCCTTGAAGCCTAGGTGGTACTGGTGCAGTATACGGCCCTCCTTGATGTCCCCGGCAAACGGCGGATTCGCCATCAGAATATCAAAGGTAAACAGCTTGTTCTGCCCCGGTCTAGCCCTTAAGTTCTCCAAGCGCGCAAAACCATCATTATACGTGCTTATCCACCTGCGGTCTTTCTCAGTCCAATCGCTCCAGCGCTCATAGTCAAGTGTGTTCAGGTGCAGGACATTGGTCTCGCCATCGCCAGCAATGAGATTCAGAGTTCTGGCAACGCGCACCGTCTTCTCGTCGAAGTCTACGCCGAAGACCCTTAGAACATCTTGCTTGTCGTTTTCCGGGATTTCGTCGTTAGTGAAAAGGCGCCCGGTGAGCTTGAAAATGGTATGCACGGGAAAGCCGCAACTGCCGGAAGCGGTGTCGATCATGTACTCGCCTCGCTTGGGGTTGAGCATCTGCACGCACATATCAATGACGTGACGGGGTGTGAAGTACTGGCCCTTCTCTCCCTTAGCCGATTTGTTGACCAAGTATTCGAACGCTTCGTCCACCACGAGGAGGTTGGAGTTGAACAACTTGACATCCTGCAGACTGGACACACAAACCGCCAGATGGCTGTCGGAGAGTTCAAAGGTTGAGCTGTCGGGGAAAACGCCCGGCCATTGGAGTATTGCCCGCTGGAACAGGCTCTGAATCTTGTTCTTCAACTCCGTGTTGGTCTGCCCGGTGTTTCGGAATTCCATCACACGAAAGTCTGCATCCGAAACGCCGGCAACCGCTGACTTGAGGGCGTCATAGTCCTGTTCACCTAGGTGGCTCGGAGCGGTCGTGTATTCGGCCTTGTTCTCGTGTACGGCGGTGTCAGTTACTTGCCTTACGAAGTGATTGATGATATTTTTATCCGGCTGGCTGCGAAACTCATCGTACAGTTTGGTGAATATGAGCTTGAAAACCTCCTCGAAGACATCAACTCCAGCATTGGCCAGGACTTCATCTTCCATTTCCAGGATGATGTCTTTCAAGGACTTGCGCTCATTGGCGAGCTTGTCCTTAATGATGAGGTCTCGCAGAGTAAAGCGTTCGTTGAGGATGTCCGCTAGGCTCTGATTTGCCCGGGGAATGTCGGTGATGTCTTCGAAGTAATTGGGGTCTTTGCGGTTGTAGTGGGAGATTTGCTCGCCGTTGGTCCATACGCCTATGGGTGCCCCTGTAGCGTTGCAGTATGAGCGAAGCTGGGCCTTCCCATCGCTAAGCTTGGGCTTCTTCAATTCAACGATAGCGTAGGCGGTGTCAGGACGATCTCTGTCCAGAACCGCAATATCGGCGCGTTTCGTATCCCGGCCAAAGTTGACAGGATGTTCAATAGCTAGGCGATTCTTAGGGTAACCGTACTGTTGAAGAAGCCGTGCCGCATAGAGTTGGCGGACTATCTCCTCTGGCTTTAGCTGAATGTCCTTGTCTCGAACGATGCATTTCACAAAGGCGGAATTCTTACCCTTTGTGGTCTTGGTGTAGATCCTATTCCGCAAGGCGGCGATTTCCTCTTCCCTAAAAAGGGAAAGATGGTGGTTGCTGTCTTTCAGTATCGTTTCGATTATATCTGGTTGTGTCATTATCTTCCTGTATAGCAGACAACTTGTAAACGCTCAGGCCAGCTAAGCCTGAGATTACCAGACATGAACCGCTGGTCTATTGTTAGTCTGAACGCCCTCTGAGTCAAGCCTATCTGCCCTGCCAGCTTGGCTTGCGCTTCTCGGCGAAGGCCCTGGGGCCCTCGACGAAGTCCTCGGAGGCGATGGCGCGTTCGTACTCGCTGTAGGTGCTCGCCATAGCCTCCTCCAAGGATGTTTCGAGACCCATGAGCGCCATCTGCTTGCTGGCCCGCACGGACAGCGGCGCTCCGTCGACGATTTCAGCGGCCAGGCGGCTCGCCGCCTCCAGGGCCTTGCCCCTGGGCGCGACCTCGTTGACGAGCCCCCACCTGAGGGCCTCGTCGGCGCTTATGGGCTTGCCGGTGAGCAGCATCCCCATACCGATTTTGAGCGGGAGCTGTCTCGGGATCCTGTGCACGCCGCCCGCCGCCGCCACCAGGCCGACGTTCACTTCAGGCGCGCCGAGCTGCGCGGACTCGTCGGCTACGATCAGGTCGCACGCGAGGGCTATCTCCAGCCCGCCGCCCACCGCATAGCCGTTCACCGCGGCGATTATCGGCTTCCAGCACTCGAAGTCGCTGGTTATGCCCCCGAATGGGACTTTGGTTGCGCCCGGGTACGCCTGGCCCTCCGCCCCGTGCTCGGCGTGGTACTTCAGGTCGTTGCCCGCGCAGAAGGCCCGCCCGCCGGACCCTGTGAGCACGGCGACCCACGTATCGGGGTCGTCGCGGAAGTCCAGGAAGACCCTGTGCATCTCCAGGCTCGCCGGAGGATGAAGGGCGTTCAGGCTCCTGGGGCGGTCGATCGTGACATACGCGATCCGGCCCCGCTTTTCGTACTTGATGAATTCGAGGTCCATCTGGGCTCCGTAGGTATTGGGGATTGCCCCAGTATAGCAGTTGCCGCGTCTACGATATGCGTCAGCGGTACTGCCATATGTGTTAACGTAGATTGAGGTAGTTCACATGTGAGGCTGCCTCGCTTGAGCCAATCGCCCCCGGTAGCTTGAGCATGAAATGAGGAGGCATTTGCCGTGTCAAGACGTATAGTAATCGCACTGTTGGTAGCTATCGTGGCCGCCGCGACCCTTCAGCCCTTTTCCGTTCCCGCCGAAGCGCAGAGTGGGGTCAGCCTGAACCTGACGGTCCGCAACATCACAGTGGGCCAGCCGATAACCCCACCGATTGCTGTAGTACACGACAGCGGTGTGTCGCTTCTCCCGCAGAACGCGGATTCCCTCGATGGCCTGGAGGAGCTTGCCGAGGCTGGCGCGCAGTCGGCTCTTGCCGCCTCCCTCGGAGAGATCGATGGAGTCAAGGGAGTCTTCAGCCTCGATCCGCCCCCGCTACCCCCGGGTGAAGAGGTGACTTCCACTATTACGGCGTCGCCCGGCGACCACGTAAGCGTCATCGCGATGCTCGCGTGCACCAACGACGCGATCACTATAGGCACCCTTGTAGTGCCGGAGTCCGGTCAGGCCATGTCCTCCGGGCGCGTCTACGACGCGGGGACTGAGGACAACACCGAGACCGCGAACACGGTCCCGTGCCTGGGAGGCGAGAGAGCCGGCGTATCGGGCGCGAACTCGGCCGACGGCGAGGGAGAGATCCGGCGCCATCCTGGGATAGTTGGCGGCGCCGACCTCACCAAAGCCCAGCACGGCTGGGACAGCACTGCGATGCAGCTGTTCCTGTCGGACACCGATGATGTCCCCGCCATGGTAGAGTTCGGGCTGACCATCGACAACCTGACTCTTGGGCAGCCCATCACGCCCCCGCTCGCAGTCGTACACGATCCGAATGTCGAAGTCCTCGTATATGACAACCCGGAGGAGTTGGTGGGCATCGCCGACTTGGCCGAAGGCGGAGCGCGGGAGGCCCTTGCGGCGACCTTGCGCACGAGGCCTGGCGTCGTGGCAGTCCAGAATCTGGCCAGTATCGGCCCCATACCGGCGGGCACGTCCTTAACCGCCGATGCCGCCGGCGTCCTGGGCGCACACGTGTCGGTGGTGGGGATGTTCGCCTGCACCAACGACGCCTACATCCTGGCCACCTTGCCCTTGAAAGGCACGGTGAATGCCGTAACCGAGGGCGTTACGGTCGCGGCCGTCATCGACTCTGGGTCTGAGATCAACGACGAGACGGCAGCCACGGTGCCGTGCCTCGGCGGAGGCCCGGCCGCGTTCTCGCCGGGAGTCGGCGAGGGTTCGAGATCGATGCATGCGGGCATTACCGGCGGCGCAGATCTTGATCCTGCCCTGCACGGCTGGACTGCCGAGACCACGGCCAGGGTGAGCATCCACGAGCCGGGCAGGATCACGGTGCTGTCCCCCCCGCCGATCCCTGTTGAGGCTATCGCGACGCCCACTCCTGCGGCTGTAACCGTCCCTGCCGATCCCGACCCGGCATTGCCGGAGACGGGCGGGTACACGCCTTTCGTCGGCTGGATCCTGGCGGCCGGACTTGCCGGGGCTCTCCTGGTCCTCTCGGGCTCCGTGCTGGTAGCGCGGCAGCGTATCCGGCGGAGCAGGTACGACTAGCGGCTATGGCAATCGCCTGCGCTGCCGTGTAATACCAAGTCACCGTGATGCCGCCGTATATGTGCGGCCAGGGAGTGGGTTCCCGCCTTCGCGGGAATGACGGCTTTACGGCGCGCTCAAAATAAATTGGTATAAGCTGCGGCAGCGCAGGCGGCTTCATGAAAGTGGTCAAAGCTTCACAGAGACTTTCCGGCTCCCTGAACCTCGACCGAGGGCAAGAGGCGAGATGAATGCACGGCTCTACAGCGCGGCGGTTGCCGTTGCCCTCGTCCTCTTGGGCTCCTCTATGGTGGGCTGCTCTTCGGATGCCGGACCCGCAACGCCGCCCCCTGCCGCTCCCACCGCCGCTGCTCCTTCTGCTCCCACCCCCGGCGCGGCCAGCGGCCCGCCGGAAGTGCGTCTTGGCCTGGCGACCGTCGATATCGGCGTCGGACTCAACCGATTCGCGTTCGGAGTCCGGGGGCAGGACTCGAAGCCCATCCGCACTCCTGCCGCGCTTGCGACGTTCATGTATATCGAGTCTACCCCCTACGAGGTACGAGCGCAGGCGCAGGCGTCCTTCGTAACCTGGCCGACAGGCCGAGCTGGGGTCTACGTGGTAGAAGGAGTCGATCTGGACAAGGCGGGGCGCTGGGGGCTCGTCGTGGAGGTTGAGACGGAGGACGGGGCGGTCGCAGTCGGCCAGCTTGGCTTCGACGTCAAGCTCACCAGCTCCTCGCCGGCCATCGGCTCCCTGGCTCCGCGCAGCCTGAACAAGACCGGCGGCGATGGTACCGACCTGAAGGAGATCACCACGTCGCCTGAACCCGACGCCGACCTGTACCGGATGACCGTTGCGGACGCCATAGCTGCGGGCAGGCCTGCCGTCGTTACCTTCGCAACGCCCGCCTTCTGCAGCACCGCCACCTGCGGGCCCCAGGTCGAGGTCGTGTCTGCCATCAAGGACCGGTATGCTGAGAGGGCCAGCTTCATCCACGTCGAGGTGTACGACAACCCCGTGGAGATGCGGGAAGACTTTTCGAAGGGCAGACTCTCGCCCGTACTGGAAGAGTGGGGCCTGATATCGGAGCCCTATACGTTTATACTTGATGGTGAGGGCGTCATCCGGTCAAAGTTCGAGGGGTTCGTGACCGAGGAGGAGCTAGAGGCCGCCCTCAAGGAAGTGCTGGGGTAGGGCTTGGACTACATGAAGTATCGCATTGGGCTAATGGCCGGCGTCGCTCTGGCCCTGATCGCCACGGTGGCCGCTCCGGCTTCCGCCCTTGCACAGGAAGAACCGTTCCAGACCCGCGAGGTGTTCCGGCAAGTCGTGGGGCCCTTCGACGTCGTCATCACCCTCCAGCCCTTCATTCCCGCTGTCGGCCATGTCCACTTCATCGTCAAGCTCACGGAGGCCGCGTCGGGCGAGCCGGTGGATGGCGCCATCGTCAAGATCAGGGCCGACCACGAGGAGGAGGAGTCCATTGAGGTGCGGGTCCTCAACACGCCCGACGACATCGAGGCCTACCATGCCAACATGACCCTGCCCGAGTCTGGACTCTGGACATTCATCCTAGATGTCGAGAAAGAGGGTCTGGATCCCATCTCGGTGGAGGTCTCCGTCCCCGTGGCCGAGCCCCGGCTGCCTGCCGGAGAGGCGGGGACCTTCGTCTGGATCATGGTATTCCTGGCCCTCATTGGGGGTACGCTGTTCCTGTGGAACAAGTCGCGCAAGACCGGCGAAACGGACTCGATAGTCCGCCACAGGTAGCCGCAGTCACTCGTGGGGCGCCGGAGTGGCGCCGGGCGCGTGGTCGTGTATCTCCGTGATGAGCAGGTCTTCACCGTCGTCCCGGTACGTCACCACGATCTGAAGCCCCTGGAGCATGTGCTGGCGCAGGTGCGACGGGCTGATTCCCCTATAGTCCCGGCCGGAGAACTCAAGCACCACCCCGTCACCGTACTCGATTGTGAGCACGTCGATCTCCAGGAGCGACTTCGCGCTTACGTCGGTGACGTGGCCGATCACCTTCTCGTCGGCGCTTCCCCCAGTCCCGCAGGCATCGGCGTGGACCAACGCGAGAACAGCCACCGCGAATACGGCTGCTCTCCGGTCCAGTCGAATGCGCCCAAGGCCCATGAGTCCCATCACCGTCACCCGATTCGCCATTGTCCATATGATACACTCGCACCGATGCCCACCTACCCCGCGCCCACCATCGAAGACCTCACGGCCCGCGTCGAAGCTGCCCTGAAGGAGACCCTCGCGGGCCGGAGCCTGGGTCTGTATCGGATGATGTCCTATCACCTGGGTTGGGACGACGCCCCGGGCATGGAGGCTGGCCCGGCAAGCCGCGGACGCAGCCACGGCGTTGCCTGCCTGGTGGCTTGCTTGGCCGCCGGGGGAGAGGTGGACGCCGCCCTGCCGGCCGCCGCGGCAGTCGAGCTTGTGGACGGCTTCCTGCAGGTCCACGACGACGTGCAGGGCGGCCAGCCCAAAAGGGACAACCGCGACGCCGTGTGGTGGGTCTGGGGGCCCGCCCAGGCTATCAATGTCGGCGACAGCTTTCACTCCCTCGCCCGGCTTGCCCTGTTCGAGCTTCATCAGAACGGTTCATCGGCGGAGGTCACGTTCAGCGCCGTGCGGATGCTCGACGAGGCCGCCCTCGACCTTTGTGAGGGGCGGTTCCGCGACTTCGAGGCCCAGGAGCGCATCGACCTCGATGTGGATGGCTACGTAGAGATGGCTGCCAGCAAGACCGGCGCGCTGTACGCCTGCGCCATGGGGCTGGGAGCCCTGGCTGCAGGCTCGGGGCAATCCGCCGTCGATGCGATGTCGCGCTGCGGAAGGAAGCTCGGACTCGCCCTGCAGGTCCGAAACGACGTTCGGGACGTCTGGGGCGGCGACCCCAGCCCGGAGGTGCTGAACAAGAAGAAGCTGCTGCCCGTCGTCCACGCCATCGGCAAGGCTGAGATTTCGGAGAAGCGTCGGCTTGGCGACATCTACTTCAAGCGTGTGCTGGGGCCCGAGGACGTCGTTGCGCTGCGGGAGATCCTCGAAGAGATGGGCTCCAGGCAGTTCTGCGAGGACCTGGCGGCGCGCTTCAGGTCCGAGGCGCTGGAGGCGCTTGGCCAGGGTGGGTCCGCGGACCGCCTCGATCTTGCGACGGACTTCATCGACCGCCTGCTCGACTAACCGTGGCAAGGCTCACCACCCTCGGCGATCTGGATCTCGACGGCAAGAGCGCGCTGGTCCGTGTCGACTTCAACGTACCTTTCAAGTCGGGTACGACGGAGATCTCCGACGATTCCCGCATCCGCGCCGCCTTGCCGACAATCGAGTACCTGGTTGCGCGCCAATGCAAGGTCGTCCTCTGCTGCCACCTGGGAAGGCCGAAGGGCAGGGTGGTGGAGGACCTGCGCGCAGGGCCCGTGGCACGCCGCCTCGCGGAGTTGCTGGGCCGTCCGGTATCGACGTCGCCCGACTGTGTGGGGCCCGATGCGGCGTCGCGCGTGAGGGACCTTCCCCCCGGCGGCGTATTGATGCTCGAGAATCTGCGGTTCCACCCCGGCGAGGAGTCGGACGACCCGGAGTTCGCCCGAGGGCTGGCCGCGCTGGCCGACGTGTACGTCAGCGACGCCTTCGGAGCCGCTCACCGAGCTCACGCCTCGACGACGGGCGTCGCGAGGCTGCTGCCGGCGGCGGCGGGCTTCCTGATGCAGCGGGAGGTCGACGTGCTCGGCTCGGCTCTGAACGCGCCCAAGCGTCCTCTGACGGCCATACTTGGCGGCGCAAAGGTGTCCGACAAGATAGGGGTGCTCGAACACCTCACCACCAAGGTGGACAAGCTGCTGATCGGGGGCGGCATGGGCGCAGCCTTCCTCAAGTCGCTCGGACTCGACGTGGGCGCGTCCCTCGTCGAGGACCACAGCCTGGAGTCTGCCCGGGAGATATGCCGGTCTGCCGCCCGGCGCGGCGTCGAGCTGCTCCTCCCGACCGACGTGGTGGTGGCTGACACATTCTCAGAGTCCGCCGCCACTCAGGTCACCCCGGTGAGCGAGATCCCGTCCGGCTGGATGATAATGGACATCGGCCCCGAAACGGCCTCGATCTACGCGGCGGCGGTCGAGGGTGCGGGCACGGTCGTCTGGAACGGCACGATGGGAGTGAGCGAGTGGCCGCCTTTCGCGCGGGGCACCGAGCGAGTCGCCAGGGCCCTGGCAGGCTTGGACGACGCCGTCACCGTACTCGGCGGCGGCTCAATGGCGGAGGCCGTGCAGGCCCTGGGTCTGGAGGGCAGCATGACACACGTATCGACGGGTGGGGGCGCGTCCCTGGAATTCCTTGAGGGCAGGACCCTGCCAGGCGTGGAGGCGCTGATGCGATGATCGACTTCCCCGACGACATCTTCCAGGCCACTCCCAGCAGGATCGTGCTGCTCGTGGTCGACGGGCTCGGCGGGATACCACACCCCGACACCGGCATGTCCGAGCTGGAGACCGCCGGCCTGCCCAACCTGGACCGGCTGGCCCAGCGCAGCGCGGCCGGGGTGACGACGCCGGTTGCGCCGGGTGTCACGCCCGGCAGCGGGCCCGGCCACACCGCCCTCTTCGGGTACGACCCGCTCAAGTACACCGTCGGCAGGGGAGTGCTCGAGGCCCTGGGCATCGGCGTAGAGCTGGCCGGGGGAGACGTGGCCGTCCGCGGGAATTTCTGCACGGTCGACGAGTCGGGCGGCGTGGTAGACCGCCGGGCGGGCCGCATCCCGACCTCCGAGAGCGCGCCGCTGGCCGTGATGCTGGACGAGATCGAGGTGCCCGGGGTCGAGCTCGCCGTCCACGCGGGAAAGGACTACCGCTTCGTACTGATCATCCGGGGTGAGAGGCTCGGCGCGGACGTACGTGACACGGAGCCGCGGCCTCCCAGCCCCAGGCCGTCGCACGCCGAAGCCCTGAGCCCAGGCTCCAAGGCAACCGCCGAAGCCGCCAATGCCTTTATCTCAGCGGCGCGGCGGCGGCTTTCCGGGCGCGACCGGGCGAACATGGTGCTGCTGCGGGGCTTCTCCCAGGCGCCAAGCTGGCCCCAGATGGGGGACGTCTACAAGCTCGACCCCGCCGCCATAGCCGCATATCCCATGTACCGGGGCCTCGCCCAGCTTCTCGGCATGACCGTCATACCCACCGGCGAGACCTTCGACGACGAGCTCTCGACGCTGGAGAGGAGCTTCGGCGAGCACGACTTCTTCTTTCTGCACTACAAGCCCGCCGACGCCGCCGGTGAGGACGGCGACTTCGACGCAAAGGTCGCCGCGCTGGAGGAGCTCGACCGAAGGTTGCCGCGGCTCCTCGATCTCGACATCGACACTCTCGTCGTAGCGGGCGACCACTCCACGCCCGCCGTCCTGGCCCGGCATAGCTGGCACCCCGTGCCCCTGCTGGTTCATGCGCCGCACACGCTGGGCGAGGGGGTGGAGTCGTTCACCGAGCGGGCGTGCCGCGCCGGGTCCATCGGCAGCGTCCCTGCGTCGGCGGTCATGATGCTGGCCCTGGCCAACGCCGACAAGCTGACCCGGTTCGGTCCCTAGCACGGCCTGCACCTGTGGCTGAGTCCTCCCGCAAGCGCCAGAGCCGACGACGCGACGCCCGGCTGAAGGCCGCGGAGTCCCGGGGACGGCTCATCGTCGACGACGACGGAGACCTGGTATTTGCCGATGCGGCGGCGGCAGGCCCGGAGCCGTTCCTGGAGCAGCGCCTCTACCCCCTTGATGCAGTGGGAGTGAAGAGCGTCGCGTGGTGCATCATGTGGGGCATAGCCGTGGGCAAGGGCCAGACCTCGTACTGGCAGACGCAGCAGCTCGGCATGCCCCTGAACCGCGCGATCGCCGACCCGACCCCGGTCATGACCGACGCCGCCAGACGACTCGGCATTGAGATATTCGCGTCCATCCGCATGAACGACACCCACGACGCCTTCGGCAAGCCTCAGGGACGCTTGGACTACCCGCTCAATCTGGAGCACCCCGAGTGGCTGCTCGGCGACGAGAGCCGCAAGGGAGACTTCATGACGGCGCCCGAGGCCCTCATGTGGTCGGGCCTCGACTACTCGGTGCCGCAGGTGCGTGAGGACCGGCTTGGGTGGATTCGCCGCTCCTCAGAGCGCTACGACGTCGACGGCGTAGACCTGAACTTCTTCAGGATGCCCTGGTTCTTCAGGCGCGGCCGGGAGTCGGAGGGAGCGCCGCTGATGACCGACCTCATACGCAGTGCGCGGCGCATACTGGACGACGTGTCGGAGGCGAAGGGCGCGCCCATGCTGCTCGGGGTGAGGGTGCCCGGGACCGTCGAGGCCTGCGCCCGCGTGGGCATCGACATCGAGACGTGGCTGCGGGAGGACCTCGTCGACCGGCTGCTCACAGGAGGCGGATACTCGCCCTACACGAGCCCCGCCGAGGAGCTCGTCCGGCTCGGACACGACCACGACGTGCCCGTTTACCCGTGCATCAACTGTGGGGCACCTGAACTGGGGGCCGACTCCGCGTTCAGGGGTGCTGCCTCCAACATCTACTGGGCCGGCGCGGACGGCATTTATCTCTGGAACTACCAGTACAGGAACGCCCCGCGCATCGGGTACGGTCGCCCGGAGCCTGCCGTCTACGAGCTCCTCCGTGAGCTGGCGTCCCCGCAGGCCGTCGCCCGCGGGGACAAGCTGTTCGGCGTTGAGAACGTCGAGCGCGTCGGCCCATACGCGGTCGCCAGCCACCCGACGCAGCTTCCGCTGGACCTCGGCAGCAGAGCCCTGAAGGTCGTCAGGTCTGTTCGACTCCGCGTAGGAGACGACCTGGGCGCGGCGCAGCGGAGCGGCAGGCTCGACCTCGTGGTGCTCACGCTCGCCCTCGACGGCGTGCAGCCCGGAGACTCCATCGGGGCCCAGATCAACGGCTCGCGTCTCTCGAGGTCCGATCGTCCTGCCATGACATGGGATGGCGGCGAAGCCTCGGAACGGCTGCATTGGAATGTGGCCGCCGATGCCGTCAAGCCTGGCGACAATAGGCTCACCGTGTGGATCGACGAGCGGTCCCCACAGGCGCGGGACGCAGTAACACTGAATGAGGCCTGGCTGCAGGTGACATACAGGTGAACGCGATGCCCGCGGTACACACGGTCTTCGTGGCCGGCCTCCTGCTGACGGCCGCGTGCAGTACGTCCGATCCTGCCCCCACGCAGGAGGCCGGCCCGACGCGCGCCGCCGATTCGACTGCGACTCCCACCGCAGTGCCGCATACGCCCACCGCGGTTGCGCCCGCTCAAACCGCCTCCGCGCCGATCCCAGACACTTCATCGGCGGCAGGGATCGACGTGGACCCGGCAAGGCCCAGCGCAACCCTGGTCCAGCTGGTGGACGCGCTGGACGAGCCTGAGTACTACTGCGTGGACGTGCCGGGGTTCGGCGCGAGCCTGAATCTCCAGTCGGCCCTCATGGCCCACACCTGCAAACCGGGCGCGGACGACGAGATGTTCGCCGTAAACCGGCCAGGGCCCGGCAACCTGTACATGCCGGCGTACGACATGTGCATGGAGGCGGACGGGACCGATTCCTCGGCTCAGCTTCACCTGCGGGCATGCTCGGACTCGGCCATGCAGCGATTCGACCTCGACTTGGACGGCGCTCTCGTCCTGACTGGCACGGGCCTGTGCATGGCGGTGTCGCCCGAGGATGGCGAGCCGACCGGCGGGCCGAGCCACCTCCGCCGAAATCTCCTCATGCTAGACTGCGGCGAGACCGAACCCGCCCTGAGGCAGTGGACCTTCCCTGGGCGGTCGCCCGAATGACGAACGGAGGGACAGATGCGTGATCCGATTGACATAGGGAGCGACCGGCAGCTCTTCGTCGACGACTTCTGGATCGACCGGGCCGACGGGGCGCGGCGGCGTCTCCACCGGCCAACTGCGCGCGAGACCGCCATAGCCATCGACAGGCCCTGGGAGCGCGGCGGCGTCAGCTATCTGAACGCGTTCCCGGACGAGGGCAAGTACCGTGGCTGGTACAGGTGCGACCCCGTGGACCTACGCGGCTCCGACGACTCCTCCCTCACCGCCTACGCCGAGAGCGATGACGGCATCCACTGGCACAAGCCCGACCTGGGTGTTCTGGAGTTCGAAGGCTCGAAGGACAACAACCTCGTGTGGATGGGGCCCGGCATCAACCTCGCGCCCTTCCGCGACGACAATCCCGACGCCAGGGACGACGAGCGGTACAAGGCCATCGTGCGGGTGAAGCGGGAGCTGTTCGCCCTGGCGTCGCCCGACGGCATCCGCTGGAGGAATATGCGCGAAGAGCCGGTCCTCACTGAGTGGCCCTTCGACAGCCTCAACATCCCGTTCTGGGACACGTGGCGCGGCGAGTACGTGGCATACACGCGCGGCGTGGCGGGGACAGGCCCGTTCCTCGGGGGCGTGCGCTGGATTCGCCGAACGACGTCCGACAACTTCCTCGACTGGACCGAGCTCATCGACATCGACACCGGCGATGCCCCAATGGAGCAGTTCTACACCAACTCCTGCGTCCAGTACGAGCGGGCCCCCGGCACCTACCTCATGTTTCCGTCAAGGTTCGTCGATTACCGCAAGCCCACGCCCGACTGGCCCGGCGGGTACGGCGTGGACGACGCGGTCTTCATGTCCAGCCGCGACGGACTCCACTTCGACCGCAGCTTCCTGGAAGCGTTCGTCCGGCCTGGGCTGGACCAGGAGAACTGGCACGAGCGCAGCATCTACATCGAGCGCGGCATCCTTGACACCGGGCCGGGGGAGATGTCGCTGTACGGCATGGAGCACAAGGACCTTCCCACGATGCGCATCCGGCGCTACGCCCTGCGCACCGACGGCTTCGTGTCGGTGAACGCGGGCTACTCGGGCGGCGAATTCACCACACATCCCCTGATGTTCGACGGCTCGGAGCTGGAGATCAACTACTCCACGTCAGCCGTCGGCTCCGTGAGGGTGGAGGTCCAGGATGCGGAGGGACGGCCGCAGTCCGGCCTGTCCTTGGACGACAGCGCGGAGATATTCGGCGACGAGATCGAGGGCACGGCCCGCTGGAACGGCGACGCCAGCCTCGCAGCCCTGGCGGGAAGGCCGGTGCGCCTGCGCTTCGCCCTCCGCGACGCCGACCTCTACGCCTTCAGGTTCAGGTAGATAGTAGTCACCAGTGTATGGGGTGACGGCGAGCCATAGGCTGGCACAGCCTTCGCAAATCACTAGGAGGAAGATATGCCGACCGAAGCAGGAGATCGGGGAACTGTCAATGAGCGGGTAGCGCTCTTCATTGACGTCGATAACGTGCTTATCTTGGCCCAAAACTCAGGCTTGCCGTTCCACCTCTCCTTGATCATAGACAGAGTACGCCAGCAGGGAACGATCATGTCGTCCAAAGCGTACGCAGATTGGACCGCGAGTCTCCTTAGGCCCGTTCACAGAGACTTTAGCGCCAGCGCAATTGAACTTGTCCAACTACTGACATCGACAGCGAGCAAGGAACACAAGAACACGGCAGACATCCAACTGGCAGTCGATGCCCTCGAGATGGTGTTCTCTCCAGTTCGTCCTGACACCATCGTCATTGTAGGAGGAGATCGGGACTATGTCCCGTTGGTTCAGAAACTGAAGAGATATGGCATCTTTGTGATGGGAATCGGGGTGGAAGCCGGGGTCAGTAGCGTTCTAACAGAGGCATGTGACTCCTATGTGTACTACGACGACCTAGTGCCTCCAGCGCCAGAAGAGATTACGGAGCCCGTGGCTCTACCTGACCTGGGTAATGCATACTCCCTAATGCGGAGGGCGGTTGAAGCCCTAAGTCGGGAGGGGCGCACACCCACTGGAGCATCGGTGCACGCCATGATGAAGCAACTCGCACCAGCCTTTGACTCGGCACGCTACAAGACCACCTTGAAGGCGCTAGCTCAACAGGCACAAGAAGCTGGGTTCGTAAGCGTCACCGAGAACCCAGGCTCGGACTTCACGTTGGTCGCCGTTTCGTCGCCTGATGCCCCGCCGATGTCTGTGCCTGGATCAGCGAAGAGAGAGTACGACTTTTCCACTCTGGCTACAATAACCGCGAGCTATCGGACCATCCTCCAGGAGCATCGCATCCCGCTGCTACCCTGGAGAATCCGGTACAAGTTCATGAGACTGATTTGGGACGATCTTGATGACCGCGGGGACATGGGAATGTCTCTTGATGCGATGCGCGTGGGTCTATTGGACTACGCCAACGAAGAGGGCCTTGACGTTTCGCAGCAGATGATCCAAAAGCTCCTGTACACGTTGAACTTCGCTCGCTGCTTCAATTTCCTCAAGGGTGCGCAGGATGGCTACCAAGTCCCAATTCCTCAAGAGCTGTACTCGCCGCTATATCCTGTAGTGGACATTGAGGAGGCGGTAAACAACCTACACAGGAGGTATCTGCAAATCTTGGCGAAAGATGCTGCTATTCTTGACCCTGATGCGGTGACTGCCCTCCTCTATGGGGATGAGGTTAGCGATGAACGGGAAGTGAAAGAGCGCCGAGCAGTCTTAGCCAGGATGTGTGAGGGAGTCAAACCGCCAGGACTGATTGGACAAGCGTTCCTAGACGCTCGGCATGCCAGCTAGGGCTTGCCAAGCTAGGGACCCTGCTGAGAGTGTCGACCTACGCTGGTGACTCTTCAACGTCCTCCAACTGATCCTCTACTCCTCAATTCTGTCGATGTAACGGCATATCTGCGCTTCCAACTCCTCGAGCGCAATGCCTTCTCCCGCTTCGATTCCGCGTTCGCCCTGTCGTATCTGCTCGACTAGCTCCGGGTCGCTTAGGATCTCGATAGTGGCTAGGACCTCCCGGGCCTGCTCGTATGCCTTCCACGGCACCATGGCGATGGCGGGTCGTTCGTGCGTGGTAACGCGCAGGACGCCCTCTTCGTCTGCCAATTCATCCACAAGGGAGAGGAATCGCCGGCGTGCGTCGGTTACGCTCATTTCAATAGTTCCAGTAATAACTGTGGCCACAGTTGCGCCTCCAGGAGGCCAGCGCTATCCGTGTGACGATAGCCCGGCGATGATGTTGTCCACGTGGGCGACGAACTCGGCGACCAGGTGGATGTGGCTCGACACGCTGCCGTCGCCGGGGAAGTTGTCGGCCCAGCTCCCGTCGGCGGACTGCGTGTCGGCGAACCAGTCGCCCATGCGCACCGTCCAGTCGCGGTACTCGCGATCGCCGGTCACCTGGTACAGCAGCGACGAGCCCCAGCCGGACTTGCATACGGGCGCGAACGCAAACTGTCCGTCCGTGCTATCCATCGAGAATTGCATGTATTGGCGTGCCAGGGTGATGTAGGCGGGGTTGGGGTCCGACATGTACAGGCGGCACAGGAAGGCCGAGGCTATGCCGCCCACCGTCCAGCGCTGCGGCACCGCGTCCTGGGCGACGACGACGTGCCATAAGCGCTCCTCCGGCGGGAACTCCCTGATCACCCTCTGGGTCCGCCTGGACATGTTGTAGTAGAGGCGGTCGGGCAGCTCGTCCTGCTGCTCCCACAGGCTGACCAGGTAGCGGTAGACTCCGAGGGCCGCTTCCATGTCGCCAGTGGCGATGCAGGCCAGCCCCGATCCAACGGTGTAGGGCACGTCCATCTCGTCGCTGGGCCCATCCGGCGTCATGTCCTTGGCGAACCCCCCAGAGGCCGGGTCCCTGAGGGTGAGGAGGAACGGCATGCAGCCCACGCTCAGGTCGTACTGCCGGGCCATGTGCGCGCCGTAGATGAAGGTCCCGTTGCGGTATGCGTAGGCGTCCGTCATCTTACGCAGGCCGCGGTCGAAATCCCCGTCCTCCGTCAGCATGTTCTCGCGGACCCATTTGCAGATGCCGAGAGCCGCCCGAGTCTCACCCGCCACCAGGAACGTCCACGGCAGCCGGTAGAAGAAGAAGCCATTCTCCACGGGACCGAACGAGCCGTCCGGGTTCTCGTGCTCGAGGATGTAGCCTACACCCGTCCGCTTGACTTCCTCGTACCTGGCAATCTTGTGCTGTAAGCTTGAAGCTGCCATCGATTTCCCCCTAGCTGTCTGGGTACAACACGACTTTGATGAGCCTGTCGTTGGGAATCTCGCCGGCGACCGTCAGGATGGCGCGCTCCGCCTCGTCCACGGCAAAGCGATGCGACACCACCTCTTCCAGCGGGTAGCGGCCGCTCTCGGCGATGCTGAGCGCCTGCTTCACGGCCGGGCTGTCGTGCGTGTTCACGCCCCTGATCGTGATCTCCTCGGCCGTGATCCTGTCCGTCATGAGCGGGCTCGGCCGCTGGCCGGCGCCGCCCCCCAGGACCAGGGTACCGGCCAGTCCAACCAGGTCGAGTGCCAGTGGTGGAGAGTCCGCTGTGTTCGTCACGTCGATGACCACGTTGGCCATCGCCCCGTCCGTCAGCTCCGCTACCACGGCCCTTGGGTCGTCCCGGTCTGCCGCTATGACGTGAGTCGCCCCCAGCCGCCGGGCCATGGACAGGCGCGCCTCGTCGCGCGAAAGGCCAACAACGACGATCTCCTTGGCGCCGGACTCCTTGGCCGCGACCGTGGCAGCCAGACCCTGCGGGCCGGGTCCCACCACGACCGCCGTGTCGCCGATGGTCACACCGCCGACGGTGCGCAGCCAGCGGACCCCGTTGCCCAGCACCGCGCAGACCAGCACGGCAACGTCGCCCGGAAGCTCCTCGGAGATCCGGTGTACCCTCGCGGTAGGCGGCAGGTAGACGAACTGGCCGTAGCCGCCCCACAGGTGGGGGGCCTGGTCGGCCCTCACCGCGCCCCCGTAGCCCTTGGACACGTCGCACATACGGTACCTGCCCATGCGGCACCGCTCGCATCTGCCGCATCCGAAGGTCGCCTCCACCACAACGCGGTCCCCGGAGCCCACACCCCAGGCCTGCTCGGCCGTTGGACCGATGTCCGAGATGCGCCCCACGATCTCGTGTCCCAGGATCACCGGCGCGTTGCTGCCGTTGTAGTGGAAGACGTCGCTCCCGCAGACGCCCGCCACCTCGACCTCGAGGACGCCGTCATCCTCGCCCGCCTGCGGCACGGGGAACTCCTGCATCTCAATCCGGCGCGGCCCCACCAGGACCGCGGACCTCTCAGTCAGCGTCATATTGGGAAGTACCTCCCTGACATCACGCCACGACTACTACAGACGAAACCTCACGAAAGCGTCGACGACCGATAAGCGCCGTTGTAGCCCAAGCCACTCCTGAGAACGCAGAACTTGCCGCTGCTTCTCTCTGAGGTCACACTCTGGAAAGAGTTCGGTCTGGGACGTTGTCCCAAATGTCCTTCCGTCTGCCTTTCGAGATCACTCGTCGAGTGCAATGCCTTCCGTGGTACCATGGCGAGGTCGAACACAGGCTTCGGCTACAGGCTCCATCGCTTCAATGCAAATTCGACGATCTTGTCTTCGCGCTCGCGGATAGCGTCAGGATTCCACTCACTGAGATCAGCCAAATCTCTCTGAACGCGCAGGCTGGATTTTTTGTACTCGAGGCGCTTTTCCTCAAACGGCTTGTTGCTCAAGCTAGAGTTCCAAGCCGTTACGGTGAGATTGCCGAGCCTATGTACGTTCTGCTTGTGCAGTGGCCCCATGTCCTCTGACAGTTTGAGTTTGCCTGTATCCTGCGGCCAGATGTGCTCGACCTGATACTCAGACGACGACAGAAGTTCCTCCTGTGGCAGCTTCAACGACTCTCGCGCATTCTCTCCAAGGTGAATCTCATACTCACTCAAGAAGTATTTGATCTCCCCAGAGGTGAGGTCGCGGTAGAAGTCTTCCGAGTGAAGGTTCTTCTCGAATTGGTCATCATTCTGATAGTAGTTGTTGATCTCTTTCAATTTACTTATCAGATTGTTGTAGTCCCATTGACCTTTGTGCACCTTGTGAGCCATAGAATTAAGCCAGGTTCGTCCAGTATCGCTACGGCGGTTGCCTACTGCATACGCACGAAAAGTGAATCTCTCGAGGAGTTTGAGAATCTCCGTCATGTGGGTTGAATTCTTCCGGAACTTTAGCCAGGATGCTATCATGAGAGGGAAGATGTTTCCCAGCCTCCCTACCATGAATATTTTGTTAATGAGGGTACCTAGTTCATCCCCGTTCCTCTGTTTTCTACTAGTTGTGACGATGTCTTTGACCGCGAAGAAGACTTGCTCCAAGTCTTTGACGTAGTTGAGCGCATACTGCACAGACTCGTTAGGGTCTTGCGTAAACCTCACTCGGATGTCGTCCTTCAACCGGTCCATATACTCCGACGCATCGCCGTTGTCTGAAACGTAGCTTATGAAATGATAACGCTGAACGTCGTTCTCAGTCAGACGTCCCAGAGTTTTCGTTCTGCGGGCGTCTTCAAAGTATCGATACATTCTTGAGAAACATTTGTTTAATTCTTCGAGTCTGGCTTCTATTGCATCATCCTCGTCTTCCAGGCCGAGATAAGAAGTATGCATGAGGAAGCTCTTTGTCTTCTCCAAGTTGCTCAGGGGTCTTCCTCTGTCGTTCACGGTCTCGAAAATGCGAATTGCGTCCGCGTCTGAATTGACGAGGTACTGTATCAACTGAAGCTCGTCAATCTTCCGTTTGAGTTCGACGAGAAA
This sequence comes from Dehalococcoidia bacterium, assembly GCA_965222445.1. GTDB lineage: Bacteria > Chloroflexota > Dehalococcoidia > Lucifugimonadales > CAJWER01. Next base: position 1,712,602 of record CBDCTY010000002.1, read on the forward strand.
TTCGACGAATTCAGCAGGCTGCCTCTTTTTCTCTTGTTCTTCAATCCGTTCCTTGAAGAAGTCCTTCGCCGCCACAAGACGCTTCTGTGAACGCGTGTGAGCGTCTTCGTTGAGATGCTCCTTTCGGTCAATGATGAAATCCCTGAAGAAGTCGCCGTCGCTACCCAGCGGGTTCAACTTGTAGTGGGTTTGGTACTTGAGATAGCCCTCCTCGAGCTCAGACACTTGGTCGGCATTTGCCTGTGAGATTATCTCTCGCAACAGCACCAGGACTGTTGTAAGGCGCTGTTGACCGTCAATGACCTCAAGGCGCTTGAATGCCTTGAAGCCTACTGTGGCGGTTGTGCCAGAATCCTTGAGGAGTACCGTTCCAAAGTAATGCTTCTTGGAAGTCTCGAGATGGTAGAGGTCTTCCCAGAGGTCTTGAAGGTTTTTTTCTTCCCACGCATAACCTCTCTGATACACAGGTATATGGAACAGCCGGTCGCCAACCAGCAATTCGTTGAGAGTGACAAGACGTCCTTCCATGCTTCCTGATTCTCCTGCTCTGCCCTTGCGTCCCTTTCGGTCAGGCCCGCTGGAAGATCTGGAAGCGGTGGCGCCGGGACTCGGTGACGTAGAGCCGGTCCTGATCGTCCACTTCGATGTTGACCGGCTCCCAGAAGAAGGGCTCCGTCTGGGAGGAGGCCCTGTACGGGTCGTTGAGATGGTCGGGCAGGTCGGGGTACATGTTGGCGATGGCCCGCGTGTCCCGCTCGTCGGCGTTCGACTCGAAGAAGTCCACCGTCCACTTGGTCGGCGTCGCCTGCCCGCGCGACAGGTCCTGGAACCGCCCGTCCGCGTCGAATAGCTGCACGCGCTCGTTCCCCCAGTCGGCCACGTAGACGTAGCCCTTGGAGTCGACGGCCACGTCGGCCGGCCGGTTGAGCCTGCCCGCCTCCTGGCCGCTCCCGCCGAGCTGCGATATGAACTCGCCGTCAGCCGTGAACTTCTGGATGCGGTCGTTGCGCCAGTCGGCCACGTACACGTCGTCGTTCGAGTCCACGTCGATGCCCCACGGCATGTTGAACTGCCCCTCGCCGTCGCCCAGCCCGCCCCACTGCGACACATACTCGCCGTCGCGCGTGAGCTTCTGTACGCGGTGGTTGTGCTGGTCCACCACGTAGGCGTTGTCCTGCGAGTCGAAGGCGATGCCCGACGGACCGTTGAGCTGGCCGTCCCCGTCGCCGAGCTCCCCCCACCTGCCCAGGTACTCGCCTTCCGTGTCGAACATCGAGACGCGGTGCTGGTGCTCGTCTGTGACATAGAGCCGGTCGGCGCTGTCGAAGGCCATGTCGGTAGGCAGGTGGAGCTGGCCGTCGTCCATGCCGGGGCCGCCGCTGAAGCTGCCCAGCCACTCCTCCTCGAAGTCGCACACGCAGATCCGTATCTGGCTCCGGTTGACCACGTAGATCCGACCGTCGCTGCTGATGGCGAGCGCATACGGGCCCGTGAAGCCGCGGCCCGCCGTGAACCGCCCTCCGGCGCTGATCATGCCGATCGTCTTGACGTACTCCATCCCAGCGGTCCGGGTCTCGATCGTCATGGCGACAACCTCAGTTCTTTCCCTGCTTCAGCATCCTCAACTCACAAATGTCCCGTCAAGCCATCTGGAATTCGCGGGTCGACCCGATCAGGCCCAGGAGGTCCGCCACTCGCCTGTCCGCGTCGCCTCCCGCCTCCCGGCCGCCCAGGTCGATGTCGCCCTGCCTGCCCGCGTGTGCCGTCAGCACCCGCCGCGTGTCGTCCGACACCTCGACGGGGCCGATGACGTCCAGGCACCTGTCGACCAGCTCGTCAGCAGTCATGGTTGCGCCGTTCGACGCCGCGATGCGCTCTATGATGCGCTGGATGCCGGGCAGCTTCACGTTGCTCAGCGCCTCCGCGACGAAGTTGACGCGCTCGATCAGCGTCCCGCTCTCGATCCACTCTTCGCCCTCGTGCCACCCCTCGACGCTGGGCGGGCGCATGATGCCCTGGCCCATGAAGTTGCAGACGCCGGAGAGTGACTCGATGCCCAGAGAAGGCTGTTGGAAGTCCCCGGCCTGCCGGATCGCCCCGACCACCAGCTCCACCGGGTTCTTCACGCGCGCGAACCTGGCCTTCTCGGACTTGAAGTAGTCCGAGTTGAACAGAGTCCGCAGCACAGACCTCACCTCGTAGCCGCTCTCGAAGTAGGCCCGGGACATCTGGTCGATGACCTGCTCGCCCTCGGCGTCCACCTCGTCGGCGGTGAAGAACTGGAACAGCCGGGTGCACAGGAAATTGGCCGCCGCGGGCTGCCGCGCGATTATCTCGACAATGTCCTCGCCGTTGAACCTGCCCGTCTCGCCCAGGAAGGTCTTGACGCCGTCGTCGTGGTCGTTCGCGTCGTACTGGAAGTGCCATGCGATGCGCCCGAACGGCGAGAACGAGTCCTTGTTAGCCTTCACCCGCATGTAGTCGACGTTGCCGAGGGTCCAGCCCGTAAACGCGCGGGCGGCATCCTTCACGTCGTCCTCAGTGTAGTTGCCCACGCCCATCGCGAAGAGCTCGAGCAGCTCGCGGCCGTAGTTCTCGTTGACGGCCCCATCGTGGTTGTCGTTGTTGTCGAGCCAGAAGATCATCGCGGGGTCGCGAGAAAGCTCCAGGAGTAGGTCCTTGAAGCTGCCCAAGCCCACCCGCCGAAACATCTCGAACTGGTTCAAGATCGACCGCGAGTTGTTGGTCTTGGAATACGCGGTCGCGAAGAGGCCGTGCCAGAAGAGCGGCATCTTCTCCTCGAGGGGGCAGCGCGTCGTGATCATCCGGTAGAGCCACTTCGCCGCCGCGCCCTCCGGCCCCTCGTCCAGTGCACTGTGGAGCCTGCGGATTATGTCCTCCGGTATCACCTGGGGGTCGACCGGGTTGAGTAGCTCCTCGACCGTGGCCTCGTACCCCTGCGCCGTGTACCGCTCCAGCTCGTCCCGCGTGGCGCTGAACCCGGCCCTGCGCATCAGGTGCGCCATCAACGCAATGTCATTTTCCATCGCTTCCCTCCTAGGGCGATTCGTCTTGACTACGCCGCCAATGGCTACGCCGTAGGGGCGGGTTTGAAACCCGCCCTGCCCGGGCTCAATCCAGTGATTCCCATACGGCCCCATCATGGCAGCTTCGTGTGTATTCCCCTCTTCGTTCTCCGTACCCTCCGCGGTTAATCCTTGAACAGCGGGAACTGCTCGAAGTGGCCGTTCACTATGGGCGCCGCCTCCAGCCCGAGCCACTGCTCCAGGATCGAGCTGTACGTCATGCGGAAGTCGTTGTTGTAGTGCAGGTCGCCTTCCAGCAGGTCGTTGTCCTTCAGCGACGGGTACTCGCCGTAGTGGCCGCCCTTCACCGAGTTGCCGATCAGGAAGGCCGCGCCGCCCGAGCCGTGGTCCGTGCCAGAGCCATTGTCCTTCACCCTGCGGCCGAACTCCGTGAACATGAAGATGACCGTATCGTCGTCCAGGCCGTGCTCGACCACGTCGTCCCAGAAGTCCCCGACCGCCGGGGCCGTGTCCTGCCAAAGCAGGTCGTGCTTGAATATCTCGCCGGAGTGCGTGTCGAAGCTGCCGTACTGCGTGTGATAGATGCGCGTGCCCAGATCGGCGAACATCACCTTGGCCGCGTTCTTCATGTCCTGGGCAATCGGGTTCTCGGCGTACTCGACGGTCGACTCGTACTTGCCCGGCGCGGTCCTGATGATGTCCGCGCCCTTCAGGGCGTTCTGGCCCGTCTCGCCAAGGAAGTCCATCACCGCGTCCGAACCCTTGGCGCCGTACATCATCGCGAAGGATTCGAGGGCGTACTTGCGCAGCTCCTCGTCCTGGATGTGCGGGTATAGCCCGTACGTCTCCAGGCTGCCGACCGACGCGACAGGCACACCCTTCACCCCCATCGAGCGCGGTAGCCCGCGGCCGAAATTCACGCCCGTCAGCACGTTCTCGCTCTCAGGATCGAGCTCCCTGATCACGCGGCCCAGCCAGCCCTCGGTCCCGATCTCCTCGGGCAATGCCGTGTGCCAAATGTCCATCGACCGGAAGTGGGAGCGGTTCGGCTCCGGGTACCCGATGCCGTGGATGATGGCCATCTTGCCCTCGTCCCACAGCCGCTTCAACGGCTCCAGGTCAGGCCTGAATGCCAGCTCGTCGTCGATCTTCAGCAGACGCTCCGGGTCGTGGGCTATCGCCGGGCGGTTGTCGTAGTACAGCCCGTTCTCGTACGGCACTACTGTGTTCAGGTAGTCGTTGCCCCCACCAAGCTGCAGCACCACCAGCGACCGATCTCGTCCGTTCGCGCCGTTCCTTCCGTTGCCGTTGCCGTGAGCCATGCTTAACTCTCCTGGCGCCCGTGTTTCGACGACCTTCGAACGCCCCTCTGCCCAATACTATGACTAGCCCGCCCTCCGGTCAATAGGGTGGGGGACAGCCTTCGCACTCAAGGCGTAACCTCGTACTCGACCTCCGCCACTTTGCGGTCATCCACGTACACGTACACCATATAGCGCCCGGTAGCCCACTTTCGCGAGGGTGACCCGCCCACGGAGAACCAATGCGTCCCTCCAATGTACTTGGCCTCAGCGGTCAGGGTGCCGGACCTGCGCCGAAACGCGAAGCCGTCCTCGTAGTACTCCACAATGTCGACATGAACTTCACGAGGGTCTCCCGACACCTTGTAAGAGTGCTTCAACGTGAGATAGACCCAATCAGCGACATCCTGCGCGGAAAAGCTGGATACCGCAGGCCCTCCCCCGCTCATTGCGACATAGGCCTCGTCGATTTGCCCATTGATGCTGGGCAGGCTGGGATCGACCGGGCCGGTGTCGAGTCGGGAGAGGTCGTAGGGCTCGGTCCCGTCGTACCAGCGGGCGAGGACGGTGTTCGCAGCCACGTCGTCTGGATGAAACGCCTCCCTGACGTGTCCGATGCCAACCGGCGTGCCCCGAAGGTTGTCGGCGGCGTCGTCCACTTCCGACGCCAGGTAGAGGTCCCGGAACCCCTGCCGAAACCTCTCATCGCCCAGCGCGTGGTAAAGGTCCACGAATAGGCGCTCCCCCAGCGAGTAATTGCATCGAAACTCGCTGGTGTCCCTGCCGGCTTCGAGAGCCTCCAGGTCGGCGATGCTGTCGGCATGGGCGCAGGGATACTTGGTAGCACCTACCGGATTGCCGGTGCGCACACTCTCGCTTATCGAGGCCATCAACTCCGCTGCGCCCTCGTCGATCCAGTCGGCGTTGCCGCTCCAGTAGTAGTGCCCCACCTCGTGAGCCATGCTCTGGCCGGCGAAGTCTGCCTCGTGGCTACCGTCATCCACGTCGTACTTGGGAAGAATCGCGATGTGTGTACCGAAGTTCGTTCCGGCGAAGGAGCCTGAGACGGCGTCTTCGAAGAGCAGGCCAACGTAGTTGGTTGGAAGCGGCACGCCCATGAACTCTTCGGCGCCGCGCACCGCATGCTCCAACAGATCCATGGATCGCGCTGCGCCCGGACTCGTACGGATGATGACGAGGATGACTTCGCCGGATAGAGGCAATGTGATGGTGCGTTGTTCCAGCGAGACCCTGTTGGTGTCGAGCAGAACGTCTATGAGATCTGAGTTCGTCTCTGCAACACCTTTCAGAGTGGCGAAAAGCGGGGCCGTGTTGTTTGTTATGCCGTCATCGAGCCCCAGGTTAGACATAACCGTGTCGAACGCCTGTGGCTGAGAGGCAGCAAGCCGCCGCAGCGATTCCAAGGCCGACAAATCGGGCGGCTCAATGGATTCCAGGAATGGCATGCGCACAATCCGCAACGCCGTCTCCGCGTCCCTGTTCGCTATGTGGGACAATTCTCTAACCGCCTTGATCTCCGTAGCGTCAATTCCGTCCTGCACCCAGCCCAGAGAGATGACTGACGAAGCAACCTCTGCGGCCCTGATGTTGCCTATCCAGTTGATCGCTGCGACCTCCGCGTCATCGATGCCGTCCTGCACCCAGCCTAGGGAGACGAGGGACAAACCGACTGGCATATCCCTATTCGCTATGTAGGAGAGCTCCTCAATTGCCTTGATCTCCGTAGCGTCAATCCCATCCTGCACCCAGCCTAGAGAGACGACGGACAAAGCAACCTCTGCAGCCCCTATGTTGCCTATCCAGTTGATCGCTTCGACCTCCGCGTCATCCACGCCGTCCTGCAGCCAGTCCAGGGAGACGAGGGACAAGCCGACCCTTACATCCCTATTCGCTATGTATGACAGCTCTTCGACCGTCTCGACCTCCATAGCGTCAATTCCATCCTGTACCCAGCCTAGAGAGACGACGGACGAAGCAACCTCAGCGGCCCCTATGTTGTTTATCCAATCAATCGCCCCTGCTTCTTCCTCGTCAATGCTGTCCTGCATCCAGCCGAGGGAGACGAGGGACGAAGTGACGGGGCGGCTTAACACTGCGACGTAGAGCAGGTCCTGGATTGCCTTGGACTCCATGTCGTCAATGCCATCTTGTACCCAGTCCAACTCCTTTATCGAGGAGGCCAGCTGTGGGTCCTGTTGCTCCAGCCAAGCGCCGTTCTTGAAGTCTCGAAGGGAAGGCAAAGCCACCGTTGCGGTCCGCGGGGTGGGGGATGGTGTAGCAGTGGGTGGAAAAGGAGTTGGTGTCGCGGCTGGTGCAGCAGGTGTCGGCGTCGCAGTAGGTGTAGAGAGTATCGGCGTCGCAGTGGGCGTAATGGATGTCGGCGTCGCAGTAGGTGTAGAGAGTGTCGGCGTCGCAGCGGGCGTAATGGATGTCGGCGTCGCAGTAGGTGTAGAGAGTGTCGGCGTCGCAGTGGGCGTAGAGAGTGTCGGCGTCGCAGTAGATGTAGAGAGTATCGGCGTCGCGGTTGGTGGAAGGGGTTTAGGGGCGGCAGTGGGCTGAACGGTGGGTGGCGTTGAAGACGGGCGAGCCGTTGGAGCCTGTGTTGGCGTGCCCAACGGCGCCTCGACGGTGGACTGTGTGCCAGCAGTGGTTCTGGGAGTCGCGACCGGGGCTGCCACGGACTCGCGCTTGGGCGGAGTAGGCCTTTGTGTGGGCGCTTTGGCTGCGGCCGCCGCCGTGGATGGCTCCACAGTCGGGTTGCGCGTCGCGGCTGTGTCTTGGATGTCGGAGACTATCGAGGCGATGTTGTCCCGCCCGTACCAGATGAGAAAGGCAAGGAGCGCGACTATCATGATGGCCCACAGCCACCCCCGTCCCCCGCCGGATCGGGTTCGCGGACTCCTGGGTCTCCCGGATGTGTAGCGCGTCTCAGGTTGTCGGCCGGGTCTGCGAGTCTGGCGCTTGTCTTCGGCGCGATTTCGCTCGCACCTGACACACGTACAGGCTGGAGGGTGGTTCACGTGCCAGTTGGTACGACCTGCCATATGCGTTGATACCCCGCCCATGGTATGGAGAGCAGGCTATCCGGTCAACCGGGATGCAAACATTCGTCGTTCTGCGCAAACGATAGTCCTCTCTTAGCCGCCGCAGCTTTCCCCGATCTGGTAGATACTGGTGCCTCCTCTAGCTGTCCTGACAGCCCCAACTGATACCATTTCGTTTTGACTGCGCCGTTAATTGATCGTGACGCAGTTCGCAATCCGTCATTCCGGCCTTGAGCCGGGATTCCTGCCCCGCAGGAACCGTCCCCCATCCAGTCCCCGGCGGTTGCACACAGACCGGGTGGCTATGGGCAAGTCGGCCACCTCCTTCAGCCCTTATATGGCGGCATCACAGCGAATTGGTATTGGAACATCTCAAACTGGTGCACTACGGCAAAAACTCCCTCTTGACAAACCCCCATCCCTCCCACATAATAGAACGTATGTCTGATACCAGCACACAGACCGCAGTACCAACAACAGAAGAGCGGAAGCCGCCCACACTCGCCGACATCGTCCGCGAGAAGACCGACGACGGCCGCCGCATCATCGACTTCTTCCTCGACGTCATGGAGGACAGGATCGACGGCGCCGAGCTCTGCCACAGGATCGACGCCGCAAAGCAGCTCGAAAAGCACAAGTCCAAGGCCGCCGCCAGGTTCCTTGACAAGTACCGCGGCGTCTCATGCGGTCACTCCATCAATGGACGCCCCGACCCGGCCGACCCCTGCTCCGCCGCGGAGAGGAGCCTGGTGGCCGTGACCCTGAACGCCCCGGCCACCCTTACGCGAGACTTCCTCACTGTGCTCTCCGGGATAGATGAATTCCTCATGGCCAGGCTCATCCGAGCCCAGACCGCCGACGCCGGCACCATCATCGAGTTCCTCGACGACGTCATGCAGGACAGGAACGACGGCTTCAAGACCCACCACAGGATCGCCGCCGCCAAGGAGCTCATCGTACACATCGTCCGCGACGAGCAGCCCGCTCCCAACACACCCGTCATTCCCGCGGAGAGCCTGCCCCGTACTCGATACGGGGCGGGAACCCAGGGGGGCGGCGGGGGCCGTAGCGCCGCAGCCAACCCCGTTCGTGCCGAGCCTGTCCTGAGCACCGTCGAAGGATCCGTTCACACTGAGCCTGGCTCCCCTGAGCCTGTCGAACGGGTCGAAGGGTCCGTTCACCCTGAGCTCGTCGAAGGATCCGCTCACCCTGAGCCTGTCGAAGGGCCTAACCTCGCCAAAAGGCATGAGGCCAACTCAACCCCAACTCCCCCGGAGCCTGCCCCCGCGAAGGCGGGGGGTCCCGCGGAGAGCCTGCCCCGTACCCGATACGGGGCGGGAACCCAGGGGGGCGGCAGGGGCCGTAGCACCGCAGCCAACTCCGCTCGTACCGAGCCTGTCCTGAGCACCGTCGAAGGATCCGCTCACCCTGAGCTTGTCGAAGGGTCTGAGCTCGTTGCAGGCTCCGTTCACCCTGAGCCCCGCCAAATCGTCATTCCCGCGGAGGCGGGAACCCATCCCCCTGACCCTGCCCAAGGACCCCAGGACCACAAGGTCCGACGGACCGGAAGGAGGCGCACCCGAACACAGCGGCGCCGGGACGGAAACGCCAGGGCCGCCATCCTCGGCAAGGGGTCCGAGCGAAACAAGGAGGAAAAGCAGGACAAGCCCGCCCCCGCGGAGCTCACCATCGCCGAGCGTAGAATCAAGGAGAAGCTCGAACGGCACTGGCACGAGCCGGACCCCTGGGCCGGACCCATCGACTCCACACACCCCGGCCGCTCACCCCCCTGGTGACCGCCACCCGACTACACAACTTATACCATTTCGTTTTGACTACGCCGCCAATTCAAATCGTAGGGGCGGGTTTGAAACCCGCCCTCCCCGTCCGTCGTGGCTGCAAACCCAATTGCGCATATATGGCGGCATCACACCTAATTGGTATTATACACCGTCATTCCCGCGAAGAGCCTGCCCCGTACTCGATACGGGGCGGGAACCCACTCCCTGGCCGCACATATACGGCGGCATCACACCTAATTGGTATGACTCCCTTGACGGGAGAAGGCCGGGAGCCTGCCCTGAGCTTGCCCCGTACTCGATACGGGGGTGCGTGCGAAACGACCCGCGGCTCGCCGCCCCCTCTCCCTCATGGCCGTGGAGGCTGCCCTCACGCCTGCCAGCCCATGCCGGCGGCAATCTGGGCCACATACTTGGTTGGGAGTGTCGAATCGCTCGCAGTCAAGGCCTTTCCAAAATTCCCTACTCCCCCTCGCGGGAGAGGGTTAGAGCCTGCCCCGTACTCGATACGGGGGTGAGGGGGCGTTGAACCGGTGCAAGTCTGTCACCCTCGTCTGTGACGACTTTGGAAAGGCCCTGGCTCGCAGTAGCTGAAAACTTCCACCCTTCTCGATCATGCTATAATTAGCCGATGTTGGTTAAATGATGTTGGTTAAATGAGGAGCGGACTTGGTAGCAGAGCGGATACGTGACTACGAGGTGGTGATGGTGCTCAGCCCCGAGGCGACCCAGGAAGAGGTCGCCGCCACGGTCGAGCGCGTGGACGGGCTGATCTCCGGCGGCGGAGGAGCCGTGGTCGAGCACGAGACGTGGGGGCTCAAGCGGCTTGCCTATGAGATCGACGACTTCAACGAGGGCAACTATGTCCTGACCAAGTTCTCGCTGGATGCCAGCGGCGTTTCCGAGCTGAACCGCGCGCTGACGGCTTCCGAGGACATCGTCAGGTTCCTGGTGACCCGGCAGGAGTCCCCCAAGCCCAAAGAAGACGCCGAGGAAGAAGGCGAGGCGGAGGAGGCTGAGGCCGAGGCTCCCATTGAGGCTGTGGCTTCCTCCGAGGGCAACGAGGCTGAGCAGCCATGACGATAAACAAGATGATCGTGATCGGGAACGTCGGCAGCGATCCCGAGATGCGTTACACGCCGAACGGCAATCCCGTCACGTCGTTCAGCGTCGCTACCAACAGGCGGTGGAACTCCGCCGACGGCGAGCAGCGCGAGGAGACCGAGTGGTTCCGGGTGAGTACCTGGAACCGCCTGGCTGAGACATGCAACCAGTACGTGACGAAGGGGATGAAGGTCTACGTCGAGGGCCGCCTCCAGAGCAGGCCGTGGATAGGCAACGACGGCCAGGCCCGCTCCGGCAACGAGATCAACGCATTTGAGGTAAAATTCCTGAACCGTGCCTCACAGCCCGGCGAAGGTGATGATACCGGTGCGCCGCCGGGCGACGCAGAGGATCTCCCGTGGTAATCCATAGAGAACGAGGACAATTGCATTGACCACGACACCTTCGAGTGCGCCGTATACCCGCCCGTCATCGGGTCCGCCACCCGGGCAGAGGCCCTTCGGCCAGGGAGGCCCGCCACGTCAGTCGGGCCCCGGCGGCGGACCGAGGGGAGGGGGAGGAGGGGGAGGTGGGCCGCGCAGGGGCGGCGGCCGAGGCCGCTACTACACCAGGCGCAAGGTCTGCGGCTTCTGTGCCAACCACATCGCCCACGTCGACTACAAGGACGTGGACATGCTGATCCGGTACATCTCCGACCAGACGAGGATCGAGTCCAGGCGGAAGTCGGGTGTCTGCTCCAAGCATCAGCGGGAGCTTGCGCGTGCCATAAAACGGGCGCGCCACCTGGCGATGCTGCCCGTCAGCCGCACGCACCTGAAGGCCCCCATGGCCGTCATGTACCGTAGCAGAAGGCCCCGCTAGCTTCCCATCCAACCAACAGGTCAGAGGGCAGTCCGGCCCGCATCCGGCTTAGGCTAGTACCACTAGTTGTGATGCGGCGATAAGTACACGGCAGATCTCTGAATCCCGGGCGGGGGTCTCCTCTCCCTCGACGGGAGAGGACTAATACCAATTCGTTTTGACTGCGCCGCCAATTCAAACCGTAGGGGCGGGTTTGAAACCCGCCCTCCCTGTCCGTCGTGGCTGCAAACCCAATTACGCATATATGGCCCTGTCACAGCAATTCGGTACTATACCAATTCATTTTGAGCGCGCCGTAAAGCCGTCATTCCCGCGAAGAGCCTGCCCCGTACTCGATACGGGGCGGGAACCCACTCCCTGGCCGCACATATACGGCGGCATCACGGTGACTAGGTATAAGGTGAGGGTGATTGGTCAATTCACTGACAATTCGAAGCGAAGTTGGAATAAATAGAGGCGCTCGTGGCTCCTGAGCTTGCACGGCTGTACTGGTGGAAGAGGTGAAGCTCCTGCCGCAAGGCGAGAGCGGCGCTCTTGCAGGCTGGCGTAGAGATTGAGGAGCGCGACTTCTTCCAGGACCCCTTCTCCGAGGCGGAGCTGCGGGCCCTATTAGGCGACCGCTCACCCGCTGACATCTTCTCGTGGAAGAGCCCCTCGTTCCGCAAGATGGGCATTGACCGCGGCTCCCTGGACGACGACAGGATGATCTCCCTAATGCTGGAAGAGCCCCGGCTTATCCGGCGGCCCGTCACGGCAATCGGCGACACACTCGTCGTCGGGGCCGACTCCAAGGCGCTCGCGCAAGCCCTCTCGTCCTAAACAAGCAACGATACCTCTGCCCGCAAGGTGCCAGCGGTAGTCGGCACTCCGGTTCAGGGCCGCGGTAACGATCAGGCCGAAGTAGGGCCTTTCCAAAGTTCCCTCTCCCCTTCGCGGGAGAGGGTTAGAGCCTGCCCCGTACTCGATACGGGGCGGGAACCCACTCCCTGGCCGCACATATACGGCGGCATCACGGTGACTTGGTATAACCTTCTCCCATCGAGGGAGAAGGGATTTCCCAGATCCCCCTCTTATGGCATTGTGAAGACTTTGGAAAGGCCCTGAGGCCGAAGTGACTCCCTTGCCGCTATCGTTGGCTTACGGTAGCATCTGCACGTCCTACTCCATCCAGTTTGAGCAATGGCCGACGACATACGTTTGGAGCGGCGCGGCAGTGTCGCCACCATAATCTTCGACACACCAGAGCGCCGTAACGCGATCAGCTACGACGGCTGGCTGCGGCTGGGCCGGATCGCAGGGTCGCTCGCCGATGACGGGGAGACGCGCGTCGTCATCATTACCGGGAGCGGCGACGAGGCGTTCTCGGCGGGCGCCGACATCAAGGACTTCGACCGATACCGCACGGGCTCGGAACAGGCCCGGGTCTATCAGGCCGCTTTCGACGACGCCGTGGCCGCCATCGAATCGCTGGCCGTGCCGACGGTGTGCAAGATCAAGGGTTACTGTGTGGGAGGCGGCTGCGAGCTGACGCTGGCCGCGGACGTCCGCGTCGCCGCCGACAACGCCAGGTTCGGCATCCCCGCGGCAAGGCTGGGTATCGTCATAGGCTACGAGGAGATGCGCCGGCTCGTCGCGCTCGTCGGCCCGGGGCGTGCTTCCTACCTGCTGATGTCCGGACGAATTGTGGGCGCGGATGAGGCGCTCGGCTTCGGCCTCGTCGACCGGGTGGTCCCGATGGCCGACGTCGACGAGTACGTCGCGGAGCTGACGGAGGAGATGTCTCACCTCGCCCCACTGTCCCACAGGCAGCACAAGCAGATCATGAGGCGAGTGACCGAGGACCCGCTGCTCTCCAGCCTGACTTCAGAGGAGCGAGACCTGCCCTTCGTGAATTTCGACAGCGAAGACTTCGACGAGGGAAGACGGGCCTTTCTGGAGCGCCGCAGGCCCGTGTTCCAGGGGCGCTGAGTTGAGCGCACGTCAACACGGCCCCCTGGCGGGAATCAAGGTGCTCGACCTCACGCAGATGATGGCAGGGCCGTTCTGCACCATGCTCCTGGCCGACATGGGCGCGGACGTGGTGAAGGTCGAGAAGCCGGACGGCGACGACATACGCCGGGCCGGGCCCCCCTTCATCAACGGCGAGTCCGCCGCCTTCCTGGGCATCAACCGCAATAAGCGGGGCATCGTCGCCGACCTCGGCACCTCCGGAGGCGTCGAGGTCATCAGCCGCCTGTCACGAAACGTGGACGTGCTGGTGCAGAATATGCGGCCGGGCTCCATGCAGCGCAAGGGCCTCGCCTACGAGGACCTGTCGCACGCCAACCCTGGCCTCATCTACTGCACCATCTCGGGCTTCGGCACCACCGGGCCCTACAGCGCCAGGCCCGGCTTCGATCTCGTGGCGCAGGCCATGAGCGGGCTGATGAGCATCACGGGCGTGCCGGGAGGCCCCCCGCTGCGGCACGGGGTGCCGGTGACCGACCTTGCCGCCGGGATATACGGCGCGTTCGGCATCCTCGCGGCCTACGTCAGCCGCCTGCAGACGGGCCGCGGCCAGCACGTCGAGACGTCGCTCCTGGAGGCGGGCATCGCCTACACGATTTGGGAGTCGGCCATATACTTTGCGACGGGCGAGCCGCCGGGACCCGTCGGCTCCGGGCACCCGCTTGCCACGCCGTACCAGGCCTTTCCGACCCGCGACGGCCACATTATGATAGGGGCCGCGAACCAGGCTAACTGGGAACGGCTGTGCAGGGCGATAGGCCGCTCCGAGCTGCTGGACGACGAGAGGTACGCCGACAACGCCTCCAGGAGGCAGCACGGGGCTCAGCTCATCGCCACGCTGGAGGACAGTTTCTCTAAGCACGACACCGAGCACTGGCTCCTCGTCCTCGACGACGCGGGCGTGCCCAACGGGCCGATCAACGACCTGCGCGGCGTGTACGACGACCCGCAGGTTGCCGCCAGGGGGATGGTCGAAGAGATGGAGCACCCTGTCGCCGGAGTGACGAAGCACATCGGCCTTCCCCTCAAGCTCTCCGCAACGCCCGGCTCGATCAGGATGCCCGCGCCAACACTCGGTCAACACACCGACGACGTGCTCGCCCAGTATGGCTTCAGCCCAATTGAGATCGCCGATCTGAGGGACGCAGGCGCCGTCCGATGAGCACTATGACTACATCGCATGTACTGAGATCCATGGCCGCCGCGGTCCTTCTGTCACTGCTGCTCGCCTGCGGCCGTGCGGCTCAAGAGCCGACTCCCGTTCCGACCTTTACTCCGACTCCATCTCCCGCGCCGACGCCCACCGTTACGCCCACGCCGGTCCCTCCCACCCCGACTCCAACCCCAACCGTCGTACCGAAGTTCGAACCCGGCCCTGTTATCCTGCCGGCGCCTCCGGTGCCACTCGTCACTCCCGCACCCCTTCGGGACCAGACACTGGCCGAGCGGCTGGAGGCGATTGGGCTTCGCGTCAACGTGACACGCGACCTGTCGAGCGAGGACTCGGTTGTCGAGCACGAGTTCATGACGGAGGCCGAGCTTTCTGAACTGGTGCTGGATCTCTTCGAGGAGGACAGGGAGGACATCGAGAAGGAAGAAGAGCTTTTCAAGGTCTTCGGCATACTGAGGCCAGATCAGGACCTGTACGAAATCCTGACCGGCCTCTACACGGGGGGCGTCCTGGGCCTGTACCGCGCGGAGGAGAACAAGTTCTACCTCTTGGGAGAGTCGGACGACTTCGGGCCCCACGAGGAGATGATATATGTCCACGAGTTCACCCACGCGCTCCAGCAGCTGCACTTCGACTTCGACGCCAAATTCGATGCCATAGAGGGGAACACCGACGCGACCTACGCGCTGAGGGCGCTGGTGGAGGGCGACGCCAGGGTATCGGAGCTCCTCTATATGCAGGAATTCCTGACGGAAGGGGAGCAGGCGGAGTCCCAGGGGAGCCCCAGCCAGGCGCTCATCGACGCTTTCAGAAGTGCGCCGTACATTGTCCAGCGCTCGTATGGCTTCCCATACCAGGACGGGGCCAACTTCGTCATCGCGCTGTACCAGAATCAAGGGGGATGGGACGCCATAGACATGGCATTCTCCAGCCCGCCGGGCTCGACTGAGCAGATTCTCCACCCTGAGAAGTACCTGGCCGGTGACGAACCCATCGCTGTCGGCCTGGCCGACCTGATGCCCGCGCTGGGCGAGGGGTGGGACCTCGTGGTCCAGGACACGCTCGGGGAGTTCTATCTCCGGTCGTACCTCGAGATGGGAATGGAGCGCGAGCAGGCTCTGGAGGCGGCCGCGGGATGGGGCGGCGACGCATACGCACTGTTTCACGGGCCGGAAGGCGGGGTATTCTTTGTCCTTTCCCATGTGTGGGACACCGAGCAGGACGCCGCTGAGTACTACGAAGCCTTCGCGGACCTGACCGCGAGGCGGACCGGGCTGGAGTGGAGTCCCCACGAGGGCGACTCGACATGGTTCGGCAACTGGCGAACGTCCCAGAGGCTCGATTTCGAGAGTGGCGGCACGATCTTCATGCAAATACACGGCCCCCGGACCGTGGTCATATTCGCCCCCGACACGGCCACCCTCAAGATGGCGGTCGGCGTCCTGAAGTAGACCGCCCTATGGCCTACTCGCCCTCGACGGGAGAGGATTGAGGCGAGGGTGGGGCTAGCTTGACGGGATGCCGTCGTCGGCCAGGAGACGCCGGGCCGCGGCGGCAACATGGTCGGCGTCTATGCCGGCTGCGGCCATGAGCTCCGAGGCCTCGCCGGACGTGGGCATACCCCTAACGGCGAGCATTTCGACGCGCGGCTTCACCCCGGTCCCGGCCAGGGCGGTGAGCACTGCCTCGCCCAGACCCCCCTCGGGCCAGTGGTCCTCGACGGTTACGACGTGGCCCGTCTCGACCGCCGCGACCACCAGTGTCTCGGAGTCCACGGGTTTGATGGAGTAGAGGTCGATCACGCGCGCCGATATGCCACCAGTCGCCAGCTCGTCTGCCGCCTTCATCGCCTCATGCAGGGTGATCCCCGCGCCGACGATCGTCACGTCGTCGTCGCTCGACGAGCGCACGGTCCTGCTGCCGCCGATTGGGAACTCGCCGGCCGGATAGATGACGGGCGTGGGCTCGCGGGTGGTCCTCATATAGACGATTCCTGCGCGGTCCGCCATCTGCCGCACGAGGTCCGCGGTCTGGTTGGCGTCCGACGGGTACAGCACGGTGCTGCCGTGGACCGCCCTCATCGCCGCCAGGTCCTCCAGGCCCATCTGCGACGGCCCGTCGGCGCCGATCGACACGCCCGCGTGGGAGCCTACCAGCTTGATGTCGGCGCGGCTGACCGCTGCCATCCTGATGAAGTCGTAGGCTCGCGCGAAGAACGCCGCGAAAGTGGACGCGAACGGGACCCAGCCACGCACCTGCATCCCTATCGCCGACGCGACCAGCTGCTGCTCGGCTATGTACATCTCGAAGAAGCGGTCGGGATGGGCCTCCGCGAACGCGTCTGCGTAAGTCGAGTTGCTCACCTCGCCGTCGAGGGCGACCACGTCGCCCCGGGCAGCGCCGAGGGCCGCGAGCGCGTCGCCGTAAGCCCTTCGCGTTGCGACGCTGTCTCCCATCTCGTACCGGGGCGGGTCGAACGGCGCTGATGCGAAGACGTGTGGCGCCCGGCCGCCCTCCGGCTTCGACACTGCCGCAGACAGCCCACGCACTCCGCCAAGCTCCGCGACCGCGCCGACCGCGTCGTCCAGGGGCTTGCCGTGGAACCCGTCCTTGTCCTCTATCGCCGCGACGCCCCTGCCCTTGACTGTCCGGGCGACGATTACCGTCGGTCTGCCCTTCGTGCGGACCGCTTCCGCGTATGCGGCGTCGATCTGCTCGAAGTCGTGCCCGTCGATCTCGATGGCGTGCCAGCCGAACGCCCTGGCCCTGTCGGAGTACCTGCCGAGGTCCCAGCCGTGCCTCGTCTCGCCCCGCTGTCCCAGCCGGTTGACGTCGATGATGGCCGTCAGGTTGTCGAGCCCGGCCGAGGAAGCATGCTCGAAAGCCTCCCACATCGAGCCCTCAGACATCTCGCTGTCGCCGCAGAGCACCCATACGCGGTAGGGCAGGCGGTCCAGACTCTTGCCCGCCTGGGCCATGCCGACGGCGATGGGGAGTCCCTGGCCCAGGGAGCCGGTCGCCACGTCCACCCAGTCGATGGCAGGGGTCGGGTGCCCCTGCAGCCTGCTGCCGAACTTGCGGAAGGTGAGCATCTCCTCGTCATCGACGGCGCCGGCCGCCTTGAATATGGCGTAGAGGAGCGGCGAGGCATGTCCCTTGGAGAAGACGAGGTGATCGTTGCTTGGGTCGTCGGGGCGGTCGAAGTCGTAGCGCAGGTAGTCGGAGAGCAGCACGGCCATGAGGTCGGCCGCCGACATGGACGACGTGGGATGCCCCGACCCCGCCTCGTCGCTGGATCTCACCGAGTCCACACGTAGCTGTTGGCCCAATTCCCGCCAAAACTCGACCTTGCCCATCATGCTCTCCTCGCGCAGCTGCCCTGCTCCAACGGCGGCCGGGTTACGATAATATTCTATGTACCCCGGCTGGGCGTCGCAAGCGGAGTTCTCGTGGATGCCGAATGTGGGCGCCGCGCGGGTCGAGCCTGACAGCAGCCAGCCGAGGCTGTCCTCAATGGTCTGCCGCAGATCCGCCCCGGAGGCCGATCATGGACTCCGGGACGCTGTGAGGCTTGACAAGAGGGCGTGGTCTGCTAGCCTGAGCCCGGCTGCTCGTGTCCGTCGCACTCGTGGTGCTCGTGGTCGTGGGTATCGTGCGCTGCAGTTGTCACGTGGCCCTACATGTCCGGTAAGTTCAACGGTGACAGTACTACGTCTGTAGGTGGGGTGCAATCTCTCTGCTGGCGGCGGGGTCTATATCCATCTCGCATTGGTATCGTACGAACGCGTCTGGACGCACGAACCGCAGAGTCCACTTTGCGAACTCCTCGAGGTGCGCGTGAAGAATATCCCTGGTCTCTTGGTCGATCAGGTTTCCTTCGGAATCGAACCGGCGAGGCGCGAACGCCTGGACCAGCACTCCCGGCTTGACCATTACCAGTGAACCGGTCTCCGCCAGGGTTTCCTGAAGCTGCATCTGGGCCCGCGCGGTCCCTGCTCTCCCGCCCGCACCGATGATCGTCACCGGTTTGCCCATCAGCGAACCTTGTTCCCAGTCACGGGAGGCCCAATCAATGGCATTCTTGAGGGCCCCTGAGGTGCCCCAGTTGTATTCCGGCGTGGCGAAGACCACCCCGTCGGCATCTCGTATGGCCGCCTTGAGCGCCGCCACCGGCGCGGGGTCGCCTCCGGCCTCCACGTCACTGTTGTAGAGGGGGAGGTCTGCTATGTCGAAGATGGCTATCTCCATTCCGGCAGGGGCGACCTCCTGTCCAGCCCGCAGTAGACCGGTATTCGACGATTTCCTGCGAAGGCTGCCAGATATGCCCAAGACCGTGATTGGCCCGGGGGCGCCGTGATCCGTGGAGATGTTCATTCGATCCTCCTCTTCCGAGTTCTCGCTTCGACGTTGGGACAGCTTCGTCCGCCCAGGTTCTCGTGGACTCTCGAGAGCAAGCCGTAAAGCAGGTCTCGCGCGCGGTCATCGAAGCCGGCCGGTGTGTCACGCTCCAGCTGGCTCCACTGCTCCTCTACCTCCGCGCGCCTTTCTCGCCCCGCTTCGGTGGGGAACACCCTGGAGACGCGCTGGTCGTCCTCGTCAGATGTCCGCCGCACCAGACCCCTGCGTTCCAGCCGCCGCAAGGCGTTGGTCACGGTGGCAGGCTGCACGCCCAGGCGTTCACTGAGCTCGGTCTGAGTGACCCCCTCCCTTTCCCAAAGGGCGCACATCACCATCTCCTGGCCCACGTGCAGTCCGATCTCGCTCAGCAGATCTTCGGCGCGTTGCCGGTGAAGCTTGCAGACTTGGGCCAGCAAGTAGCTCAGAGTCCCCGGCAGCTGTTCGGAGTCAGCCATCTCTTCCTTACTGGATGCTCAACTCACGTCGCGTCAGGCGTTTCCACTCCTCCGCCGTCGAGGACGCTCCAGTCCTGGACAGACACCCACTGCTCGAACCTGCGCCAGCCCGTCTCCGGGTAGTCTCGGCGGAGTGCGGTGACATCCGCGCTGTATCCGACATCATTGAACCATTCGTACGTGCGGGCTATGTCCTCGCTCATCTCATAGACTTTTCCGATCGGTATCTGCGCGTAGTCGATGATCCGCCCAGTGGCGTTGGACATGATCTCAGTTGCCTGCCTGCCGCTGAGCTCGTCCGACGCGATGTCGATTCGCCGGCCGAGGAACCGGGACGGGTTTTCGAGTACCAGCGCGACGAAAGATGATATGTCGCCGACCGAGACCTGCTGGAGCGGCCGGTCGGGCGGCATCGGAAGCGCGAGGGTTCCCCGGATCAGCCCCGGCAGTGTCCAGGGGCTAAAGAGATTCTCGGAAAAGAATACCGGCGCGACGATTGTATGCGGTATCCCAAGCGACTCGATATGCTGCTCGATACGGTGCTTGCTTTCGAAGTGGGGGATGTCTGTCGACTTGTCGGCGCTGCCGACCGACATAAAGACAAGGTGTCCGACGCCTGCGGCCTTGACGGCGTCGGCAATCTCTTCACCTTGACGCACCTCGGCTTCCGTCCCCGATTCGAAGAACGAGGTCATGGCGTACACGGCGTCCATACCCTGGGCGGCCTGAGTCACCGACTCGCGCTCCTCGTTGTTGCCCACCGCCAATTCGGCGCCCAATTCCTGGAGCTGCCGAGCGGCAGGGGATTCGCCTCTGCGGCTGAAGGCACGCACCCGATGGCCTCTGCTGATCAGCAGCCTCGCTACCGAACCGCCTTGCTGTCCAGTCGCACCTATGACAAGAACGTTCAGGTGTTTCGACATCGTTCCTCCTCAAAGAATTAGTTAGCTGGCTAATAGTTAGCGACCTAATCATAGCTCGCGCTATGTCGGGTGTCAACTCTGTACATCACACAGTCCGCCCATGGCCGGTTGCAATCGCCGCCGCCAATCATGAAAATGGTCCCGTCGGCGCACGACTCGACGTGTTGTGTGCATCCACCGCCGGCGCGCGTGTGCGATGGGCAGGAGTGACAGTGGACCGAAGGGAAAGACCGGTCGTCGACGGCCCGCGAGGCCGTGAACAGCTCCTTGAGCGTATGGAGCGCGTCATGGGGCCGCTCCCCGACCGCTCACGGCCGGGGCCGGTCGACGTAAAGGTGCTTGAGGATGTCGATCTGGGCGACGTGCTGAGGCGAAGGATCACCTACGTCCCTGAGCCCGGGGACGTGGTGCCGGCCTATCTAATGATGCCCAAGGACGTCTCCGGACCGTGTCCGGCCATGATGTGCCTCCACCAGACAGTGCCCATTGGGAAGGAGGAGTCCGTTGGGCTGGGGGGCAAGCCCAACCTGCGTTACGGCCTAGAGCTCGCGCGCCGTGGCTATGTCACCCTGTCCCCTGACTATCCCAACTTTGGCGACTACAAGTTCGACCCGTACTCGAACGGCTACGCCAGCGCATCGATGAAGGGCATCTTCAACCACATGCGGGGCGTCGATCTGCTCCAGTCGCTGCCTGAAGTCGATCCGGACCGGATAGGCTGTATCGGCCACTCCCTCGGCGGTCACAACACGATATTTCTTGGCGTCTTCGACACTCGCGTCAAGGTCATGGTGTCGAGCTGCGGCTTCACGTCCTTCTTCAAGTACAAGGGCGGAGACCTCACGGGATGGACCCACAGGGGCTACATGCCCAGGATCGCCGAGATGTTCGGCGGCGACCCGTCCCGGATGCCCTTCGACTTCACGGATGTCATCGGAGCGCTGGCTCCCCGGGCTTTCTTCACCAACTCGCCGCTTCGGGACGACAACTTCGAGGTGTCCGGCGTCCGCGACTGCATCCAGGCGGCCGGGTCGGTCTACGACCTGCTGGAAGTGAGGGACCGCCTTGTCGCCGTCCATCCCGACGTGGGCCACGACTTCCCGCCCGAAATCCGAGCCCAGGCGTACGCCTTCATAGACGGCCACCTGCGTGGATGACCTCCGTCAAAGCCGCTCAGCATCCCGTTCGCAGCCAAGCCTCAGTCCGCCTCGATCCGCGCTATCGTCTTGATCTCCGCTCCGGATGCTCTCCTGATCAACGAAACGACGGCTGCCAGGAACACGGTGCAGAGGGCGGCGTAGGCGGGCGCCATCAGTCCCCAGTCCGTGACCAGGAGGAACGGCGGCACCGCGCTCTGCCCGGTCTCGGTGAAGGACACGGACGCGACCATGAGCCGGCTCATCTGGAGCCCCGCGACCGAGCCAAGGCCTATGCCCACGGCGACGACGACGGCATGCTCGAAGCCCAGGAGTCCAATTAGCTGGCCACGCGACAGGCCTACGGCGTTGAGCGAACCGATCTGCATCCGCGTCCTATTCGAGAAGGCCGCAATGTATGCGAGGTAGCCCAGACCCGCGGTCAGCACGGCCATCGCCAGCACCAGCAGCACCATTGAGTTCCAACCCGACGTCGTCAACGGGTCGCGGCTCGCATCCTCCAGCAGCGAGTCGCGGTGATGCACGTTCCCCCAGTACCTAAACTCCCTGTTCACTGCGTCCTTGACGGCGGTCTGCGCGCCGGGCGCCTGCGTTATGAAGAGCTCGTTGGGACCGGTCCTGGGCGTGTGGCCCATTACGTTGAGATGTCCCAGAAGGGCGTCCAGGTCGGACAGTATGAAACGCCCGCCGATGGGCTCCATGGTGGGGAAGTAGTCTACGGTCCCCCGGACCACCATCGGAATGAACCTGCCTTCCAAGCCGGCAACGAAGATCTCGCCCTCGGTCAGGAAAGTCTCCCGCGCGAAGGCGGCGCTCACCACGACCGGGACCGGCCCCCCGGTCGGGCTCTGGTAGAAGCCGCGCACCCCGAAGTAGTTCTCTTTGCTGAAGGTGAATACGCCGGCGCGTCGGCCGGTGTGGGCATCACGACCTGTCGTCGTGATGCGTTCCGGCGATAGAGAGGCCGTTACGATGGGAAACCACCTCCGCTGCCCCTCGAAGTCTTCGATCACCCCCACCCGCCGAAATGTGTTCGACATGCCATGAATGTTGTCGAAGAGGACCTGCCCGGGTGTTAGGGACGTGCCCACTCCGGGCTCGGAGATCTGCACGGATACCAGGTGCAGCGGCCGCGGCAGGCGTCCGGGAAGCTCGGCCGTTAGCAGCGTCCACTCCTCGCTGCTAGGTGTGCCGAGAGGGATGGACGTGACCGAGCCGCGCGAGTCTTCGACTACCACCCACACGGTCAGTCCCGGCATTGGATCTCTCGACTTTGCCCACAGGCCGATGAGAGCGGCGAAGTCGGGTATTTCGGCGCGTTCCACCTGCGTGCCGGACCTCAGGGCCGCCATTAGGATACCCAAGTCGGTGTCCGAGAAGTCGTCTCGGTACCACGTGACGCTGGAGAACTCCCGCGACTCCAGCGCCAGCACCTGCGCGCTGACGGCGACCGCGCTGCCGTCGGACCTGAGGGCCACGGTGGCGTTCATCACGCCCGGAAGACGTTCGTACCTGTTCTTCATCGCCTCCGTGGTGCCGGACAGCCTCGCAGGGATGTCCTCGACGCGGATGTCCGCCGCCACCCTGTACCGAATGCGGTCCTCCTTGTTGCGTTCCAGAGTGCCTCCGACTGTCGTCGACAGCACGACTACACCGGAAGCGAGCACGATCAGGAGGACCAGCCCGGTGTACTGGAATGGGTTGCGCGCCATCTGCCGCAGAACCATGGAGAGCCACGCGGGGGAGAGCCGCCTCAGAGCCTCAAGCAGGAGGGCGGTCACCTGGACAGGAACGAGAAGGAGCAGCCCTATCGAAGGGAAGTAGAGCAGGTCCTCGCTGTCAAGGGGCTCGGACAATATGAAGCCGTAGACGAGCGCCGCCTGTACCAACAGCCCGCCGACCACGTATCTGGCCCTTTCAGTGCGGGTGGTAGCCCAGTACATGAACCCCACGGAGATGATGAGAGCGAGGGTCGTTGCCCACCCGGGGCGGTCTCCCAAGACCCCTGTAACTAGGGCTATCCCTCCGGCGCTCGATACTGCCAGGACGGCCGCTGAGTGGACCAGGGCGCGGGACTCCCCTCCCAGGAAGCTCACGACAAGGGGGAAAAACCTCATGAACGCCAGGGCGACCGCAAGCAGGAAGAGCACGGGCGCCAGCATCAAGGTCTCGTTGACACCAAACTCGCCGAACAGCCCCCCCGAAATCAGGTGGCCCCGAGACCGAAGCTCCCAGTAGACGACTCCGCCTAAGATCACGAGGGCCACATCCACGTAGTATCTCTGGAAGAAGGGCGCGTCGGGAGGGCGGCCGGACTGGAGTTTGTGGGCCAGCAGTCCGCCGCGAGAGCCCAGTACGCTCGGCAGCATGATCACCGCGATTGCTACTGCCCCGGTCGACAGGGCTGCCAGCAGCACGGGGGGGCTAATCCTCGCTGGAAGCAGACCCCCGTCAGTAACGTCCCACAGGTAGGGCAGCAGCCCGGCCAGCGCAACCACCGCGAGCGCGGCGAACGGCGCGGCTATGACGGCGGCGGCGCTCATCACCAGCGTTTCATATACGCTCAGACGCACCATCCCCAGCGGGGCCATCCCTCTGCTCCGCAGCATCGCCGTATCTCCGGACCGGCTCTGCACCAGGTGGGCCGAGATCACCGCCACGTAGAAGAGTACCGTCACGACGGTTATGGTCAGCAGGAGCAGGAGCGGCACCCTGGAGAAGAAAATCTTGCTCGCGAATTGATCCATGGACCTGTTCAGCGCCGCAGCGATCTCCGAGCCGGGAATCAGCCGCGCAAACTCGTCCTCGAATGCGTCCATGCGCCCCCGAATCTCTTCGAGGTCCCACGTCTTCAGCACGTCCTTCTTCACGAGGATGATCCAGATCGAGTTGACGAGGGACGTGGGATATGCGGCTCCCAGGGCGTCCACCATCGCATCCTGGGTCACGAAGATGGGGGCCGGAGGGTGCTGCTGGGACTCGAAGTCGTCGCCGGGTGTCTCAGAAGCGAACGGCGCCGGGTCAAGGAACAGGCTGGGGTGGGGGTCCCAGTAGTCCTCGTTCGGGTCCGT
The DNA here is from genome assembly GCA_965222445.1 of Dehalococcoidia bacterium. Lineage (GTDB taxonomy): Bacteria > Chloroflexota > Dehalococcoidia > Lucifugimonadales > CAJWER01. Next base: position 1,736,922 of record CBDCTY010000002.1, read on the forward strand.
CGGCACGACGATGCCGACGATTTCGGCGATGACCCGGACGGGATGGCCCGGCTCAGGGGTGGTGGTGACCTCGTCGCCCACCCGCAGCTCGAACAAGTCCGCCGTGGTGGCGCTCACTATCGCCTCGACCCTATATGCACCTGGTCCGACCTCGACTACGGCCCCGGCCATGCGACCGTCCACGAAGGTCACATGATGCTCGATGTCGGACAAGGCCCTGTAGTAGGCGCTGAACGTGCCGGGAGTTACGTTGCCGAAGAACCACGTAGGGATTCTCGGAAGGATTGCCGTGAACGTGTCTGTCAGCAGGTACCGTTGACGTCCATCGAAGATGGGCTCTATGTGCGCCTCAATCGCCTCGTCCAGGGCCCCGTCGGTCTCCGCCAGCCGTTCGTGGGTAAGGTGGATGTTGAACGCGAAGGCGTTGATGTTGGAGCGGGGCCTGACCAGCTGGTCGAGGACGAGGTCCAGTCCCAGCCTTTCCAGGGCCGACACGTACATTGGAGCGGAGGCGGCCAGTGTCGCGGCGGCCACTATGCCGAAGAACACGCCTGCCAGCGGGCGCCAGTCGGCGCGCAGTCGTCTGAACACCAGGGAAGTGAACGTTCCGGACGGCTCCATAATCCCCAACCCGAGGGTATGAGCGTATTATCGCCCGTCGACGCCGTCTTTGCGAGCGCCGTCGGCTAACAGCAACTGTTCAGAATTAATGAGACGGATGTGCCTGCATCGATTTGGCAGACTGTCCAACGTGTAGCGGATTCCCTTGTGGACGCCCGATCCCAACCAGGGCAACCACAAGGGTTTGCCCCTACTATGGCCACCAAGCTTCGTGAGATATTCTCGACCAGCGGTGTCACCTATAGAGTAGCTGTACTCAGATCCCCTGAAGACTGAACAGTTACGGCTAACACCGTATAGTACGGCGTGGCTGGGCTGCCGGTTCCTGGCGGGCAGGCTGGACTACCCCTCGCGCTGCGACGAGGGCAGGAGCCGCAGCTCATCTACTACGGAACGCCGTATGGCGTCGGGGTCCCACGCTATGGGTACGCCCTCACCCCGCAGCCACAGGGGGAGAATGTCGTCGTAGTGCGGCGACACGGGGTTGCCGGACTGGCCGCCGGGCAGCGAGAAACGTGAATTCCCCCACTCGCCGACGTCTATGGCCATCCGAAGCGATGGAATGGCCATAGGGCCCGCGGTCGGATCGTCCAGCGCGGGCGCCCCCTGCGAGATCGTGTTGCCGTCGCCGCCGAGCGGGAACGGACCTCGGTTGAAGATGCCGCTGAATACCCGGCGCTCCCCCGCCGGGTGCCTGAGTGTGAGACGCCTGACGCTGCCCCAAGCCCACGCGCCCCGGTCGTCTCCGTACCGGCTTCGCAGCGTCCTTGCGGCCGCTGCCAGCGCATTCTGCATGGCTGCGGGCCAGCCCTCGTCGAACCAGCCGTCGGGCTGCTCCCTTATGAGGCGCGATGTGTGGCTTGTGCGTCGGGCTGCGAGGAGGGTATATGGCACTATGGCATTCGATGCCCTGCCCAATGCCCAGCCGGCGGAGCTCGGGGCCCTGGCATGGGCAATCGACCTTGCCATCTCGGACATGAAGAGCTGGAACACGGTCGCCGCGGGGGAATCGGCGGCTACCCTGCCGTCCCAGGAAGCCAGGACTTCCAGGGCCTCCGCCGCGTCCCGGCTGTCTTCGGGTGTCGCCAGCACGTCGCTGCGCATCTCTTGCCACGGCACCGAGACAACGTCCAGGTGCAGGGCCATCGTGCTCGTCACGTCCCAGTCATCGCGCTCGCCAAGGGCACTGTATACGCGAGCCGCCCGGTACCCGTCAAGCCAGTCGATGCCCAGGTAGGGCCCGCTGCCGTCCGTGGGGCTGTTGTTGGCCGTAGCGACGATACCCGACTGGGGATCCGACGTGTGGGGCATGGCGTCGTGCGGTACCGGGTCGTCCTCCCAGCCGGAATCTTTCTCCCAGCCCGGTCTCGGAATGGTGCCCCATCCGCTCTTGCGAACGGGAGTGGTCCCCATGATCTGCCAACCGATGCTGCTGGACGTATCTGCGTAGACCATGCTGAGGGAGGACAGGGGCCAGTCCGCGCAGGCGTTCCGGAACTCCTCGAACGAGCGGGACTTGTGTACCGTGAGCATCCCCCTTACCGGCTGGACGCCCAGCCATATGGCCCTTAGCGACAGCGCCTCCCGGGCCGGCCCTTCAGCCACTATAGGCCCCCGCGGCGTGACGATAACCCGCTCGATCACGTCGGGCGCGCCCTTGACTCGGATCACCTCGTCGCGCACCTCGCATGGAACGAAGCCGTCGCCTTGGCGGACGCTCCGCCCGTCGGCGCCAAGCTCCTCGATGAACAGGTCCGTCGTATCCACCAGGGCGGCAGTGACACCCCAGGCGGCAACACCGTTGTGCCCTGCGGGAATCGCAGGCCCTCCGATGAAGGTGGCCCCGGCCGCGGCCCATTCGGGCGTGCGGACGTGCGCCAGGTACCAGTGCGGCGGCAGGGTAGGGCGAAGATGAGGGTCGTTCGACAGGATGGGCCTGCCGGTGGATGTCCTGGAAGGAGCCAGGGCCCAGTTGTTGGACCCTCCCGCGTATCCCGTGGCCTCCCGGAGCGCCGCAAGATCCTGCGCCAGCCGGTCCGCCACCACTCCTTGGGCGGACCCGGGGGGCGCCGACACGGGATGATCAGCGGGATAGGCCGGGTCGAGGGCAGCCAGGGCCTCCGGCCCGTCCGCCTGGAGTATGTGGTAGCGGGCCAGCTCTATGTCCCAGTTGGATGCGAGTACAAATGCCTGGAGCTTGGCGGCCGCGACTATATCGGCGAGCGAGTACGGCGTAGGATCGATTCGCAGCAGCGTGAACTCGTGGGGGAGACGCCTGGCGCCCAGCCGCACGCCGTCGTTGATTCCCCGCGCGAACGCCTCGATATTCGTCCGTATCTCCGGGTCGAGGACCTCCGCCTGGCGCTTGGCGCCATGGGCGAAGCCGATACGCCGCGCCAGCCGGTCCATGCCGAGGCCGGCCGGCCCTGCGACCTCGCTCACCGTTCCGCGGGCGATCCGCAGGAGCATCTCGAGCTGGAACGCGCGGTCCTGACCCTGGCAGAACCCAACCCCGTACCAGGCGTCCTCGTCGCTGCCCGCCTCGATGTAAGGGATGCCGTAGCCGTCGCGCCTGATAGTGACTTCCGACTTCGCGCCTGGCGTTTCGATCTCCCCGGAAACCATCGGGAGCCGCCTGCCGAGCGCGAGCCGGAACAGCCATCGGGGGATATTCATGGAGGCCCGTCGCAGAGAATACGGCGGGCGTGGAGGGATTGAGAGACGCCGGGCATGGGTTCGAGCCTGACGCCGAAGACACGCTCGAAGTGGCCTGCCACCCCCGAAGCCACCTCGTCCATATCCGCCGAGGCGCCCTCGGATGCCATCGATGTGACCCTACAGTCCTTCATGCCGCAAGGCACTATGTGCTCGAAGTAGCCGAGGTCGGGAGACACGTTGAGGGCGAAACCGTGTGTGGTGACGCCCCGGCTGACGCGCACGCCTATCGCGGCTATCTTCGCCCCGCCCGTCCAGACTCCGGTCGGGTAGCCCTCGGCTTCCGCGGCGATGCCGAAGCTGGATAGGGTGTCGATAAGCAGCCGCTCCAGCGAGCGCACGTACTCCAGGGGACGCATGCCGAGCCGGCGCAGGCTCACTACGGGATAACCGACGAGCTGGCCGGGCCCGTGATACGTCACCTCGCCCCCGCGGTCCACGTGATGTACCTCCACGCCAAGGGAGGACAGCCTGTCCGTCGGCGCGAGAATGTCGTCGAGCCTCCCGCGACGGCCGAGCGTATAGACGTGTGGGTGCTCCAGGAGCAGCAACGCGCCATCCATATCGCCGTCCGCAACACGGGAGTGCATCTCTCGCTGGAGATCCAGACCGGCGGCGTATTCCACACGTCCGAGTCTCAGCGAGTATTCGAGGCCGGGCTGCAGGTCCAGGTGATCGAGTTGTGTCGACATTGCTATCCGGCGCGAGGTCTCGTGCGATCGCCTGCGTTGATCATCAGTCAATTTCCGGGTGGGCGCTCCATGACGTGAAGGGTTGGCTGGTCGCAGGGAGGGTGACTTCCGACGTCTGGCCGGGAGACAGATCGACCGGAGTCGTCGGGCCCAGCTCGATGCCGTTCGAGAGGTGGACCTCGACCCTTACCCTACGCAGCGTGTCCCCTGTCGTGTTCTCCACCGTGCCCGCGAAGGCGTTGGCGGACGAGTCGTATGACAGGACCAGCCGCGCCCCTGCCCGCACCTCGTCGAAGGTGTCGCCCAGGGCGAACTGGGTACCGGACTCCTCGCCGTCCTCACCTGACTCGGAGCCGCCGCCCTCGTGTTCGCTTGATTCCGAGTCACCACGGTGCTCGCCTGATTCCGACCTGCCGTCGTGCTCACCGGACTCGGAGCCGTTCAGGCAGCCGGTAAAGGCGAGTACGAGAACGACGACGAGCACCGCGGGCGTAGTCGAGATGTTACGCATGTATCCCCTATTTCTTCTCCAGTAAAGGTAGGTCAGGAGCCTTCCGACGGCCTAGTACACGTCGAGGGTGAAGCGCGACTCCTTGAAGTCCATCACCGCGTTGGCGAGGTGCTCGGCAGTGCCGGGGTCGAGCCGGAGAAGCTCGACGCCTCTGTGCTCGACCACCTGGTCGCGGTCCCGTCCTGCGTCGATGACGATTCCGAAGTCGCCCTCGCCCTCCCATACCGGCGGCGTGGCTAACCGGAACCCCTTCCCCTCTTCGAGGTCGTAGCTCCCCAGGACCCGCCGGAGCTCCTCCTTTGCCTCGTCGGTAATCTTCACTCGATCAGCTCCCCCCGCAGCGCGTCGATCTGTCCTCCGGTCAGCCCGATGGCGCGCACGTAAGACTCGATGCCCCCATACCTGCCGTCCAGGTGCGCGAGCGTACGCGCCATGCCGTCCCGGGGGCAGTACTCGTCCTCGTACTCGCGGGGGGAGGCTACCGGCTTCTCCTCCGGGCGGGCTCCGCCCAGGAGAGCCCGCCTGTAGTGGAATTCCGATGTCAGTGTGTAGTCGTCCAGGATCACGTCCCGGGGCACTCCCGCAAGGCCCAGCAGGAGGGCAGATATGATGCCGGTCCTGTCCTTGCCCCCGGCGCAGTGGTATACGGCGGGGCCGAAGCCTGGCTCGGCCAGCTTGCCCAACACCTCCGCGAACTGCGCCTGCCGGCCGTCCAGCCATACCTTGTAGGAATGCTCGATCCTGGCTGCGGGGAGGCCTACTGCCACCTGGTCGGGAGTCAGGAGCATTGGCACGTCTCCGATGATGTCGCAATGGTGATAGGCGACCTGGCTGGAGTCGGCGAATACGTTCGGAGTCGCCTTGGTCTCGTACGGGGTCCTCAGGTCGATGACGGCCCGCACTCCGTAGGCCAGCAGCATCGTCTGGTCTCCGGCAGTCAGCTGGTGCATCCCGTCTGAGCGCAGGAATCTCTGCCAGCGGGTCGAGCCGCCGCCCTCGATCGGGTATCCGCCTATGTCGCGCGTGTTGTAGCTGCCTTCAAGCCCAAGGTAACGCTTGGGAGCGATCAGGGTCATGGGTAGTCCTTTTCTGCGAACGTGCTGCCTCAAGGATATGCCGAACCGCCCCATACCTTCAAGAACGAAGGCCGTACCCCAGGGCCTTTCCAAAGTCGTCACAATGCCATAAGAGGGGGATCTGGGAAATCCCTTCTCCCTCGATGGGAGAAGGTTAGGATGAGGGTGACTGACTTGTATCGGTTGACGCCCCCTCACCCCCGTATCGAGTACGGGGCAGGCTCTAACCCTCTCCCGCGAAGGGGAGAGGGAACTTTGGAAAGGCCCTAGCCGTACCCGGGATGCTGGACTTGGCGTCTGGCGTAGGCTAATCTGCTCCGAGCAAATCGACGAGGAGCTGCAAGTGGAATATAGACCGCTAGGAAGGACGGGCCGGACCATCCCAGCCATCGCCCTGGGCTGCGTAACGTTCGGCCGTGAGATTGGCGAGGACGACTCGTACCGCGTGATGGACTACGCGATGGAGAAGGGCTTGACCTTCTTCGATACGGCCGAGGCATACGGAGGAGGCCAGTCGAAGCGCACGAGGCTGGAGACGATGGGCGTCGACGACAGGCGTGAGGTCACTACGGAGATGAGCTCCTCCGAGAACGTCGTGGGCAGGTGGATGGAGAAGCGGGGCGTGAGGGACGACGTGATCCTGATGACCAAGTTCAGCACGGGCGGGTCCGCCGAAAACGTCCACCGCGCCCTCGCCGACAGCCTCGAGCGGCTGCGCACCGACCACGTTGACATATACAAGCTGCACAGGCCCTACCCGGACGTGCCGGTAGACGAGACGTTGGGCGCGCTCGCGGACGAGGTCGATGCCGGACGCGCCGAGGTCATAGGCTGCAGCCAGCACTCCGCCGAACAGCTCCGGGAGGCCCTGGAGACGAGCGCCTCGCGGGGTTATCCCCGCTACGAGATCACGCAGCCCGGCTACAACCTCGGGCTGCGTGACGACGAGAAGGACCTGCTCCCCCTGTGCATCGAGGAGGATATCTCGGTCACGCCGTTCAGCCCGATGGGCGCCGGATTCTTCACGGGCAAGTACACCCCGGACCGCAGGGACATCCCGAAGGGCACCCGTTTCGACATCATCCCCGCCCACGCCGACATCTACTTCAACGACCGCAACTTTCGGACAGTCGAGAGGCTGCGGGCCAAGGCCGCCGAGATGGGCGTGCCCATGGTGAGGCTGGCCATGGCATGGTCCATGACCCACCCGGCCATAACGGCAGTGCTCGTGGGAGCGAGGGAGCCCGGGCACATCGACAACGCCTTGGCGGCCTTCGAGATGGGGCTGGACCCGGACCTGAGGGCCGAGATGTCGTCTTGGGGGGACGACGTGTAGGGAGCGTCTACCGGCGTTGCTGCCTGGGGTCCAGCGCCTCGCGTATGCCGTCCCCGACGAAGTTCCACGCCAGGACGATCAGGAATATGGCGAAGCCTGGGAACGTGGTGAGCCACCACGCCAGCGTTATGAACTCCCGGCCTGCCGCGAGCATGTAGCCCCAAGACGGCGTTGGAGGCTGAATGCCGAGGCCGAGGAAGCTGAGGCTGGCCTCGATAAGGATCGCGTAGCTCATCCCAAGGGACGCCTGTACGATTATTGGCGACATGGTGTTCGGCAGTATGGTCCTGAACATGATGCGCCACGGGCCCGCGCCGAGAGCCCGCGCACTCTCGACATACTCCTTCTCGCGAATCGACAGGGTGTTGGCCCGGGTGACTCGCGCGAACGACGGGATAAATCCGACCGCTATGGCCAGCATCGCGTTTCGCAGTGAAGGTCCGAGCACCGCCACCATTAGTATGGCCAGGAGCAGCCCCGGGAAGGCAAGGATCGCGTCGACGATACGCATGAGCACGCTGTCGGTCCATTTCCCGAAGTAGCCTGCCGCAAGCCCGACCGTCACGCCCAGGCTCGTTGCGACCACCATTGCCAGGAGACCCACCTGCAGGGACACCCTGCCGCCATAGATTATGCGGGTGAAGTTGTCGCGCCCCAGGGTGTCGGTCCCCGCCGGGTACTTGAGAGAAGGCGACAGCCTGAGCGCATCGTAGTCCTGGAAGTATGGGTCAGGCAGCCAGCCCGTGCTGGTCAGGAATGGAGCGGCTATCGCAGCTATGGTGAAGGCTACGATGACCAGCACTCCGAACAGCGCCGTCCGGTTGCGCAGGAAGCTGTCCACTATGACCCGGAACAGCCCAGCCCGGCGCCGCACCGCGGCCTCCTCGACTGTCAGGACTCCCGCCGTCTCTTGTGTCGACTCTCTCATTGGTACCGTATCCGTGGGTCGAGATAGCCATACGCGATGTCAGCAAGCAGGTTGACCAGCACGTATACGACCGACGTCATCAGGACGATCATCTGCACTATTGCATAGTCCCGCCCCTGGATCGCGTCAACCAGCAGCAGGCCCACGCCTGGCCACCTGAAGACCGTCTCGGTCACCAGCGCCCCTGCCAGCAGCCCCCCCAGGTCGAGGGCGATGACTGTGACCACCGAGAGCATCGCGTTCTTCATGGCGTGGCGCGCCACGACCAACTTGAAGGGCAGCCCCTTCGCTCGCGCCGTCCGTATGTAGTCGGAGCTCATCACGTCGAGCATCCCTGAGCGCATGTACCTGGTCAGAGCCCCCATGAGCTGGAAGCCTAGCGCAATAGATGGAAGGATGAAGTACTTCCAGTGGAAGCCCTCGCCAATCGGGCCGTATCCCGACGTCGGCAGCCAGCCGAGCTGCACGGCGAAGAGCAAAATGAGCATAAGGCCGACCCAGAAGCTGGGCGCCGCCACCCCGAATAGCGAGGTCGCCGAGATGAAGTTGTCCAGCCAGGTGAAAGGGCGAAGCCCGGCGATGATGCCCAGCGGTATGGACAGGACGACACCTACGGTCAGCGCCGACAGGGTGAGAGGGATGGTCCGCTTGAACTTCTCCCAAACCAGCGAAGAAACGGGGTAGTTGGCGCTGTACGACAGGGAGACACCCATGTCGCCCCTGAGCAGCTTACCGATCCAGATGGCGTACTGGACGTACACGGGCTCGTTGAGGCCCAGCTCCTCGCGCTCCATCTCGAGGGCCTCTCGCGTTGCCTCCATGCCAAGCCTGGTCACTGCCGGATCTCCCGGCGCGTACCTCACTAGGGCGAATATCACGAATGAGAGGACGACGACAACATAGGCCGTCTGAAGAAGCCTGCGGGCTATATAGGTCTGGATTTGACCGGCCTCCCGGGCCCAAGGGGTTCGCTCCGCTTCCCGTCAGACGACCGGGCGAGGCCGAAGTCCGCCATTCTACGGGGGGTGTGTCTCTGGGAGCGCATCTTCAGGTGATGTTTGTCTGAGAATCTGCGGGGCGCGGGGTTAGGCCGCTCGGCCCGTCCCCGCGCCCCATTTCTATTCGGCGCCTGGCGCCACTACTCTTGCCAGGTCCAGTCCTTGGCGTTCCAGTAGCCCTTGGGGCTCACGTAGCCGCCCTGCACGTGCCGTCCAGCCGCGAAGTAACGCGGCATGCTCTGCAGCTTGATCAGCGGCACGTCCTGGTTCACGACAATGTCGACGATCTGGCGGTAGAGCTCCGACCGGATCGCGCGGTCCGTCGTGCTCTTGGCCTCGTCGAACAGCCGCTCGATCTCGGGGTTGTAGTACCTCATTCCGTTGTTGCCCTTGAAGCCGCTCGTGGGAGAGTCGGCTCTAAAGACGCTCTGCATCAGCCCGTCCGGGTCAGGCTCGCGGGTGTACCAGGCGTCGCCCAGGTCGAACTCCTTGTGGGTCTTCGCCCAGCAACGCGACTCCGGCCAGTCGCCGGTGTCGCAGTCTACGCCGAACCAGACCTTGTCGAGCCACGTCGGGCTGTCGACTATGACGATCTCCATCTCGATGCCGGCGTCCGCCAGGTTCTGCTGGATGACCTCGGCCATCTTCTGGGTCACGGGTATGTTCTCGGGGTAGTACTTGATCTTGAGGGGATTGTCGGGGCCGTAGCCGGCCTCCGCCAGAAGCGCCTTCGCCTGCTCGACGTCCCTGGCCGGGCACTCAAAGGGGAGGTAGGCCCAGTGGGACTCCAGGATCGGGTTGCAGCTCACCTCGCCGAGGCCGAAGTATATGGCCCTGTTGATTGCGTCCCGGTCGACAGCCAAGCTTACGGCCTTCCGCACCCGCAGGTCGGCCATCGGCCCCTCGCGGTAGTTGAAGATGACCGTCATGTAGGACGCCGTAATGCCGTCCCTCTGCTGGAGGAGCTGCACGCCCTCGGTCGTGGCGATGCTGGCAACCTGCTCCAGTGGAACGTCGACGGCAAAGTCGATCTCGCCGGCGCGGACAGCCGCCATTCGGGTCTGGGGGTCCTTCATCGGGATGATGAAGACCGTCTCAGGCCTGATATTCAGGATGTCCTGATCGAAGTAGCCGTCGTACTTCTCCAGCACTACCCTGTCGCCCGGGACCTGCTCCACGAACTTGTAAGGGCCCGTCCCGATGGGGTGCGTGTCGATCTGGTCGGTGCTGCCCTCGTCGACGATGGCCAGAGACCAGTGAGCCATCGACGGCAGGAAGACCGGGCTGGGCTTGTCCAGCACGACGGTGAACTCGTAGTCGCCCGTCGCCTCGTATGAGACTACGTCGTTGAGCTCGCCTCTGCACCGGCCCCTGTCAAGTATCTCGAGGCGGCAGCGGTTCCAGCTGTACTCGACGTCGTGGGCGGTCAGCCCTTTCCCGTTGTGGAACGTGACGTCCTCTCGGAGAGTGAACACGTAGGTCATGCCGTCGGTCGACATGCGCCAGCTCGACGCGACGTCCGGCTTCGGGTTCATCATCGTGGCGTCATACTGGAGCAGCCTGTTGTAGATCATCTCGGAGAATATGATGTCGGTACCCGACTGGCTCTTAGCCGCGTCCAGGTACTGGACCTCGCCCGAGTTGCCGACGCGCAGTACCGAGGTTGACGATGGCGGAGCTACTGCGGGGGCTTGCACCGCCGCCAATGCCTTCTGGGCATCCATCGCGGCACCTTCGGCCGCGGCAGTCGCCTTCTTCGCCTCCTCCACCGCCGCCATGACCGACGCATCGACGATCCTCTGCACGTCGGCTGCCATCAGCTGGCCGCCCATCTGCTGGGTAATCGCCGACTCGATTGACTTCTCGAGGTCTCCCCTGGTGGGGACGTCAGCCGTGGCTCCGGTAACCGCAGCCTCGACCAGCCTGGCGATCTGGTCCGCGCTCACGCCCTCGGGGACCGAAGACGCGACCGCCTGCTCTACCAGCGGCCTCAAGGCTGCCGGGTTGACCTCAGGCGCCGGCATGGCTGCGATGGCCGCTTCGACGACGCTCTTAACGTCAGCGGCGGTCATCTGCCCGCCCATCTGGTTGCTGATCATCTGCTGGATTTCTTGGGGACTGGCGCCGGTGTCCATTCCCATCATCGCCGAGTCGATCATCTTCTGGATATCGCCCGCACTGGCGCCCGTATCCGTGGGCATGGCGCCCTTCACCGCGTCACCGACCATCATTGCGATGGACTCGGCCGATACGGCTGTTGGCTGTGGCGCCGGGGCCGGTTCATCCGAGCCGCAGGCGATAGCGCCCGCAACCAGAACTACCAAGAGTACTGTCCAAAGCACCCCTTTTCGTACTGCTGTCAATGTCATTGTCACGACCCTCCTAACGTAATTCGTAATATGGTAGCGTGATTGTTGCTATCGGTCAAACTTGCATCCGCCCAACCAGGGCCTTTCCAAAGTCCGTTCGTGGTGAGCCTGTCGAACCACAATTGGGGCCTTCGACAAGCTCAGGCCGAACGGCAAGGTACGACCCTATCTCAACAATGGAAAGGCCCTGCCGCCCAACCGACCCATCCCTCACGCATGACGCCCGAGTCGATAGAATACGCACTGGGCAGGAGGTCCAACATTGCGCATCAGCAACATCGAGACGTTCACGGTCGACGCGGGCTGGCGGCCCTGGATATTCGTAAAGGTCGAGACGGACGAGGGCGTGACCGGCTACGGAGAGTGCAGCGACGGCCGCTCCCCCAAGGGCGTCGTGGGCGCCATCGAGGACCTGAAGCCGGTGCTGCTGGGACAGGACCCGCGGGCGTTCGAGATGCGGTTCTGGGACATGCTGCGCCGCTCCCGCCAGAGCCCGGGCGGCATCGCCGCGAAGGCCATCGCGGGCGTGGAACTGGCGCTGATAGACATCAAGGCCAAGGCGCTCGGCATCTCCGTAGTCGAGCTCTTCGGCGGCCCGACGCGGGACAGCGTCCGTGTCTACTGGTCCCACTGCGGGTCGTCCCGGGCCAGGTCCCCTGAGTTGCTGGGAACGCCCCCGATCCGAACGATGGGAGACATCGCCGACCTGGGCAGGGAGGTCGTCAGGCGCGGGTACACCGCCCTCAAGACCAACATCGTGCTGCCGGGCGACCCCGCGGAGGTCTACTTCGGGGGGTTCGGCAGCGGTCCGGGCTCGACCGACCAGGTGGTGACCAGGGAGATGCTGCGGCACATCGAGACCCTCATCGGCACATTCAGGGACGCCCTGGGCCCCGACGTGGACATCAATCTCGACCTGAACTTCAACTTCAAGCCCGAGGCAGCCAAGCGCATTGCCAAGGTGCTGGAGCAGTTCGACCTCCTGTGGCTCGAGGTGGACATGTACGAGCCGGACGGCATCCTGGAGATCAAGGAGTCGACGTCGACCCGCATATGCACCGGCGAAAACCTCTTCTACATGCGCGAGTACCTGCCGTACTTCGAGCGGCGGGCTGCGGACGTATTCATGATCGACGTGCCGTGGAACGGCTTCAGCCAGTCGAAGAAGATCGGCGACCTCGCCGAGGCCTACCAGTTCAACGTCGCGCCCCACAACTACTACAGCCACCTGTCCACCTTCATCAGCGCCAGCCTGTGCGCCGTCCTGCCCAACGTGCGCATCATGGAGACCGACGTGGACGACGTCCCCTGGAAGGACGAGCTGACAACGAGCGTCCCCGAGATCATCGACGGCTACATGACCGTACCGATCGCGCCTGGATGGGGCGCTGACCTCAATGAGGAGGTGGCCCGCGCACACCCCTGGAACAGCAGCTCCAACTGGTAGAGATGGCCCGCGTGGGCTATATTGGGGGCGTGGACGGACTAGGCGAGCATAGCGGGGCCTGCTGCGGCCCGAGTGCGCCACGCGCGAGGCCGGCCGCGGCCCGGCGCGAGACCATGCGGACGATCGGCTCGACGCGCGGTATGGTGGAGCTGCCCGGCGGCGGCTTCCTGATGGGTACGGAGGACGCGTCCGGCTTCCCTGCGGACGGCGAGGGTCCTGTCCGGGAGGTCCGGGTCGACCCTTTCCACATCGACGCCGCAGCCGTCACCAACCAGGACTTCTCCAGATTCGTCAAGTCGACCAGGTACGCGACCGAGGCCGAGCGGTTCGGCTGGTCTTTCGTATTCCACCTGCTCCTGACGCCGAGGGCCAGGCGGGCGTCCCAGCAGGCCGTGGCGGAGGCTCCCTGGTGGGTACGCGTAGACGGCGCGAGCTGGCGGCATCCTGACGGGCCGGGCTCCGACGTCAAGGACAGGATGGACCACCCGGTTGTTCATGTCTCCAGGCACGACGCCATGGCGTATTGCGACTGGGCCGGCAAGCGGCTGCCCACGGAGGCCGAATGGGAGTACGCGGCCCGCGGCGGACTGGAGCAGAGGACATATCCGTGGGGCGACGACCTCACCCCCGGCGGCGAGCACCACTGCAACATCTGGCAGGGTGTGTTCCCGGACGTCAACACGGCTGAGGACGGCTACCTCGGAACGGCCCCGGCAAAGGCATTCCCCCCCAACGGGTTCGGCCTCTACAACGTCGCGGGCAACGTATGGGAGTGGACGGCGGACTGGTTCAACCCCACGCACCACGTCGACGGCTCTCGCGACAATCCCACCGGGCCCGAGCTCGGCGCCGCTGCCGTCACTCGGGGCGGCTCCTACCTGTGCCACGAGTCGTACTGCAACCGCTACCGGGTCGCCGCCCGCACCTCCAACACGCCCGACAGCTCGACTGGCAACACCGGCTTCCGCTGCGTCAACGACTGGCGGCGCACGCAGACGTGACGACGGCGGTCCTGCTCGGGGTACTGCAAGGCGTCGTTGAGTGGCTGCCGGTGAGCTCGGAGGGCGTCGTTGCCGCGGCCTACTCTCTGCTGGAGGGCGAGAGCCTCGACGAGGCCGTCGGGTACGCCCTGTGGCTCCATGTCGGGACCATGCCTGCCGCCCTCGTAGTCCTGCGCCGCGAGGCGGCTGCACTGGCCCGCGAGGTGTGGAAGAGACCCAGCGAGCCGTCGCCCCTGCTCCTGTTCCTCGTGGTTTCGACAGTCCTGAGCATGGTAGTCGGCCTGCCACTCGTGCTTCTGCTGGGCGAGCTGTCCGGGCTCGTCGGCGCGTCCGCGATGGGAATCGTCGGCGTCCTGATGCTGGCATCGGGAGTGCTGCAGATGCGCGGAGCCAGGCCCGGCGACCGCGACCGGACGCGGCTTGCGGTGCCCGATGCGCTCCTGGCTGGACTCGCCCAGGGCCTCTCGGTCCTGCCCGGGTTCAGCCGCTCCGGCCTGACCGTCGCAGCCCTGCTGGGCCGCGGAGTCGAGAAGCGGGAGGCGCTGGTCGTCAGCTTCTTGATGAGCATCCCCGCGAGCGCCGCCGCCGCTCTCTATGCCGCGCTGAGCGGCGGAGTCACACTCTCTGCGGAAGCGGTCATGGCCGCAGCAGTCGCCTTCGTTGTGGGCCTGGCAGCCATAAGGGCGCTGTTGGCGTTCGCCCAGCGGGTGAACTTCGGCCTGTTCGTGGTGCTCGTGGGCCTCACGATCATCGGCGCCGCGGCATGGGAGGCGCTTACCGGCTGAAGAGGAGTCTGACCCGGCTGGGCCCGGAAGTCTGCTGTGTCACTCTTGTCGGATGTTGGAGGGCGACCGGATTCCTGTGACCGGACGGTGGACTTGGCCGATTGAGTCGGCTTGAAACGGCGATTTGGCGCTGTTATCCTTCTGTGCCAGCTAGGACGGACCCCACCAGACCGCCCTGCTCAGCCAGACTATTCCTAGGAGGACCGGGCGATGACGCAGACCAGAGACAATAGCGAGGTCAGCGAGGCGCAGATCGCCTCACACTGGCGCGAAGAGGAGCGTATCTACCCTGATACGGCGTTCATAGCGCAGGCTAATATGGCCGACCCTTCCGTGGCAGAGCGGTTCACGGAAGACAAGTTCCCAGACTACTATCGCGAGTACGCCGACCTGTTGACGTGGGACAAGTACTGGCACACGACCCTCGACACATCGAACCCGCCCTTCTGGAAGTGGTTCGTGGGCGGCAGGCTCAACGCCAGCTACAACTGCGTCGACAGGCATCTCGAAGAGCACAGGAACAAGGCGGCGTTCATCTGGGTGTCTGAGCTCGAGGACGAGGAGGAGGACAGGGTAATCACCTACCAGGAGCTCTACGTCCGCGTCAACGAGTTCGCTGCCCTGCTGAGGGACTTCGCGGGCCTGAAGGCCGGCGACCGCGTCACGCTCCACATGCCCATGATGCCCGAACTGCCCGTCACGATGCTCGCCTGCGCCCGGCTGGGCGTCGTCCACTCCCAGGTGTTCGGCGGCTTCAGCGGGGCGGCGTGCGGCGACCGGATCGTGGACTCCGGCAGCAACGTCCTAATCACGATGGACGGCTACCACCGCAGCGGCGACATGCTCGACCATAAGGTCAAGGCCGACGAGGCCGTGGCCCAGGCCGAGGCGAACGGTACCAAGGTCGACAAGGTCCTCGTGTGGCGCCGCTACAAGGGGCAGTACCAGTCCGACACCCCCATGGTCGAGGGCCGCGACCACTTCGTCGACGAGCTGCTCGAGGAGTACAAGGGCAGCCGCGTCGATCCCGTATCCATGCCCGCGGAAGCTCCGCTCTTCCTGATGTACACGAGCGGCACGACCGCCAAGCCCAAGGGCGCGCAGCACAGCACCGGCGGCTACCTTACCTACGTGGCCGGCACCTCCAGGTACTACCAGGACATACACCCCGGCGACGTCTACTGGTGCATGGCGGACATCGGCTGGATCACGGGCCACTCCTACATCGTCTACGGGCCCCTGGCCGTGGCCGCGACCAGCGTCATGTACGAGGGTGTGCCGAATTACCCTGACGCCGGGCGGGCGTGGCGCATAGCCGAAAGGCTCGACGTCAACATATTCCACACGGCGCCAACGACAATCCGGATGCTGCGAAAGGCCGGCCCCGACGAGCCCAAGAAGTACAACTACCACTTCAAGCACATGACGACTGTCGGCGAGCCCATCGAACCCGAGGTCTGGCGCTGGTACTACGAGGAGGTGGGCAAGAAGGAGGCGGTCGTCGTCGACACGTACTGGCAGACCGAGACGGGCGGCTTCCTTGGGGCCACGCTGCCCGCGCTCCAGCCGATGAAGCCCGGCAGCTGCGGGCCCGGCGCCCTCGGCATAGTGCCCGTCATCTTTGACGAGGACCGCAACGAGATGGAGCCCGGGTCCGGCAAGGCCGGGAACATCTGCATCACCAGGCCGTGGCCCGGCATGATGCAGACGGTCTGGGGCGACCCGGACAGGTTCGTCGAGACGTATTTCAGGAAGTACAACAGCGACCCGGACAGCAAGGACTGGCGCGACTGGCCCTATTTCACGGGCGACGGGGCGACCCAGTCCGCCGACGGCTACTACCGGATCGTGGGCAGGGTGGACGACGTGATCAACGTCGCCGGACACCGCCTGGGAACGAAAGAGCTGGAGTCCGCCGCGTTAACCGTGGAGGCCGTCAGCGAGGCTGCCGCGGTACCTGCCGTCGACGAGCTGAAGGGGCGCGTCCCGGAGATGTACGTCTCCCTGAAGCCGGGATACGACCCCGACCAGGTCATCGACGAGGT
Organism: Dehalococcoidia bacterium; assembly: GCA_965222445.1. GTDB lineage: Bacteria > Chloroflexota > Dehalococcoidia > Lucifugimonadales > CAJWER01. Next base: position 1,753,446 of record CBDCTY010000002.1, read on the forward strand.
CAAGGGGGCCATTGCCACGATAATTGGCCCTATTGCACGCCCGGCCCACGTGTGGGTATCCGCCGACCTGCCCAAGACGCGCTCCGGCAAGATCATGAGGCGCGTCACGGCCGCCATCTCCAACTTCGTTGACGTGGGCGACACGACGACGCTGGCGAACCCCGAGGTCGTCGAGGAGATCCGGCAGGCCGTGCAGAGCGCAAAGGTCGCGGCCGGGCAGGTGCCGAAGGACATCCCGCAGGCCGTGATCGACGAGATCAGCCGCTTCGGCGAGGAGTCCTAGGGATCACCTTGGGTGGGGCAAAGCCCTGCTGCGGTCGACTCTGGCCACCAAGCCGTACAGAATCGAGAACCTTCATCCGGCAGAGACAAAAGCAACGGAAAATTCAGGTACTCGTGGGCGGTCGGTTTGGGTCCATTCAAGCTAGGTCGGATTGCTAGACAGTAGCGTGCCCCACAACAGCCTGCTGGAGAGGGTGGGGCCGTTGGGAACAGGCGTGGCGCGCAAACTAGGCACCGACCCCCTGCTACCCCGTCTAAGCTGGCCCAGCCCGGATGGACAAGCGGGGCCTAAGTTGACGGTAGGCAGTACCATCTTTGAGATGCGGTTTGCTGTGTAACGCACAACCTGCGATCTTCCCCCTTACCCCGAATCCACCGAAGGAGTGGGAATTAAAGGTCTGCTGAAAAGGTGAAAGGGTGCTCCTCTGAATCTGGGATAATGGTTTTGTAGCAGCAAACCGACCCCGGAAAAGGAGCACCCAACAGATGCTATCACGCAACCACCTCGACCGCATCCAAATCGCCTTCGACGACCTCCGTTTGGTGGCCAACGGCGGCCTGCTCCTTCCAGCCACCTTGGCCCTGCACCTCGGCCTTTCCCAACTGGTACAGCAGCGTCTGGAACTGGGCGATGCGCCGGGCCGGGCCAACACCGGCGACAAGATAATGACGCTGGTCGCCTCCGCGCTGGCCGGCGGCGACTGCATCGACGACGCCGATGCGCTGCGCGCCGGTGGGACGGCCGGTGTTCTCGACTGCGTGGTCAAGGCACCATCCACCCTGGGCACTTTCCTGCGCAGCTTCCAGTGGGGCCACGTCCGTCAACTCGACCGGGTGAGCCGGGAGTTGCTGGCACGGGCATGGGCCGACGGCGCCGGACCCGGCGATGCGCCGTTCACCATCGACCTCGATTCCACCATTTGTGAGACCTACGGACTGGACAAGGAGGGGGCGCGACACCATGGTTATACCGGCCAGCGGGGCTATCACCCGCTGCTGGCTGTCGCCGCCGGTACCGGCGAGGTGCTGATGTCCCGTCTGCGCGAGGGCTGCGCCAACACCGCCCGCGGCGCCGCCCACTTCCTGCGGGAGACGGTGGGGCGGGTGCGCTACGCTGGAGCCAGGGGACAACTCACGGTGCGGGCCGACAGCGGCTTCTACGCTCATAGCGTGGTATCCGTCTGCCGCAAGACGAAGGTCCGCTTCTCCATCACCATCCGCCAGCGTGCCAGCCTGCGCAACCTCATTGAAGCCATACCCGAGGCGGACTGGACGCCCATCCCCTACTGGATGGACGGCGCCGCCGACGTGGCCGAGACCACCTACACTCCCTTTGAGAGTGAGCCCGGCGCCGCGCCGGTGCGGCTCATCGTGCGGCGAGTGAAGCCCACGCCGGGTTCCCAGTTGGCCCTCTTCGCCAGCTACAGCTATCACGGCTTCATCACCGACCACGATGGGGAGATGCTCGAACTGGAGGCCGCCCATCGCCGCCACGCCGAGATCGAGAATGCCATTCGAGACCTCAAGTACGGCGTCGGACTGAACCACATGCCCTCGGGCCGCTTCGCCGCCAACGGCGCCTGGCTGGCGATACAGGTGCTGGCGCACAACCTCGCTCGCTGGACCGCACGGATCGGTCTGGGTGAGCAGGTGGTGACCACCAAGACCCTCCGGCGGCGGTTCTTCGCCCTAGCGGGACGGCTCACTCGCTCGGCGCGCCGGCTCACTTTGCATCTCCCCCAGCGCTGGCCCTGGGAAACCCAGTTCAGCAGTGCCCTGGCCCGGCTGCGAGCCATTCCACTCCCAGCCTGACGGCGCCCTTCTGCCACTGACCCGTCATCCGGCCAACTGAACGTCCCCGCCAACTCGCGCCATCTCAGGCCCGCGAGCGCCTCTTGCCGCGTCCTATCCCGCCATCCCGCTCGCCACAGCCACTGCAGGCCGCCATCGGTGCCCCCAAAAGCGGTTGCAGACCGCCCGCCAACCTCCCGTCTACCCGAATTCGAGCCCGGATCATCGCGCCTGTAACTCACTTACCCCTTTCCGCTGCCCTCGCGCCGTCCATCGGTGGATTCGGGCTTATACCAAGTCACCGTGATGCCGCCGTATATGTGCGGCCAGGGAGTGGGTTCCCGCCTTCGCGGGAATGACGACTTTACGGCGCGCTCAAAATAAATTGGTATTATACCACTTCGTTGCGGTCGATCACAAATGCAGGGCCAGCATCTGAATCCCGGGCGAGGGTCTCCTCTCCCGTCAAGGGCCCTTGACGGGAGAGGACTAAGAGCCTGCCCCGTACTCGATACGGGGTGAGGGTGATTCATCCATTCAAGGCCTATTCAAAGCGGAATGGTATTAGCTGTGTGACGTCGGGTACTGGGCCGGCTCTTCGCCTGGCGGGGGCGGGTTGCTCTCGACCAGCCATATCGAACGGGCGGCTTCCTCGATCGTGTCCTGTATCTCGGCCGCCCTCTGCTCGCCCCATAGCTCCACCGCCCTGCGCCTCAACGACGCTGCAACCTCCGAGTAGCCGTCCTGGTCATGTTCCGTCATTCGAAATCCTCCCCCAACCAGCCCAGAGACTAAGGCCGACACCCAACCGCCGTCAAGCCGCCACAGTGCGTCAGGGGATGCGGATGCCGTGCGTCGGGAACACCAGCTTGCGGACCGTGTCCACGCTGGCCTCGGCGAAGGTCCTAGCGTCCTTCTGGTAGGGTTCGACGGCCGCCGAGTCCTCCGCGGGGTCGGACAGGGTCGCGACGCGCCACCGGTCGGCGTAGGGCTGGGGAATCTCGTCTGGCAGGGGGCTGCCTAGCATGACGCCATATGCGGACGACCAGGCGCGGGCTACGGCCTGCAGGTCGTAGCCGCCGCCGCCAAGAGCCAGCCACTTGGGCGCCTTGCCCGCGAAGCGGCTCACCGCCCGGCTGAATCCCTGCACGGTCAGTGCCAGGTGCGTGATCGGGTCGCGGAAGTGCGTGTCTATGCCGAGCTGCGTGACCAGCACGTCGGGCTGGAAGGCGTCCAGCAGCGGCGGCACGATCTGGTCGAAGGCCCACGCGTACACCTCGTCCGACGTGTACACGTACAGCGGGAGGTTCACCGAGTAGCCGCGGCCGCTGCCCGTGCCGGTCTCCTGCGCGAACCCGGTCCCCGGAAACAGGAACGCGCCCGACTCGTGTACCGAGATCGTCAGCACCGCGTCCGTGTCGTAGAAGGCGTGCTGCACGCCGTCGCCGTGGTGGCAGTCGATGTCCACGTACGCGACCTTGAGGCCCTTCCGCACCATCGCCTCGATCGCCACGACCGGGTCGTTGAATATGCAGAACCCGGAGGCGTGGCCCGGCATCGCGTGGTGCAGCCCTCCGGAGACACTGATCGCCGCGTCCACCTCGTCCGCCAGCAGCAGGTCCACCGCCCGCATCGTCGCCCCCGTCGAGAGCAGCGCGGCCTCGTACATGCCTTCGAAGATGGGGTTGTCGCCCGGCCCGAGACCGAACCCCAGCGGCGATACGGAGAGGTCGTTCGCGCTCACGCGCCGGACGCAGTCGACGTACTCCGGCGTGTGGTACAGCATCACCTCGTCTTCCGTCGCCGCGCGAGGCTCGACCAGCAACGCGCCGGGCTCCTCGAAGACCCCGTAGGAGCTGAGCAGGTCGTACGTATGCCGAAGCCTGACCGCCTTCAGGGGATGGATGTCGCTCAGGACATGGCGGGTGAGGGCGTCGCTGTACACGAAAGCGACGGGCGGCGGTGGGTCGACGCTGCTCGTCCCCGCCAACGGGCGTTCGCTCACGTTCGCGGCCAGGCTTGCCGGTCGGGCATCCCCGGTCCTACTGCCCAGGGCCGCGCAGCCACCGCCATATCCATGGCCACGCCGACGCTGCCACCGCGGCCGCGGCCGCACCGGACAGCAGCGTGGCCGTGCCTATCGTGCCGGGATCGGGCCTGGGAGCGATGGGCGTGAGTCCCAGCAGGTCGGCACGCCACTCCTCGTCCAGCTCCTCGACCGACAGCCCGTACACGGTGACGAGTGCCTCGTCGATCCGCTGCCCGGAGTTCAACTCGGCGAGCAGCGCCGGAATCCGATCGGGGCCGTAGTTGTCCACCATGTAGTCCACCACGCTCCACGCCTGGGCGTAGAAGAGCGATATGTCGCGCGATCTTCCCGGCACCGTGCCCATGTTCTTCAGGCTCATCAGGCGGCCGGCGCGCGCGGCGCTCCTGATGGTTGCCCTGCGGACGATGGACCGGTCCTCGAACTGCATCGCCAGGCCCTCGTTCAGCCACGCCGGCACCCTTGCCAGCGGCGAGTCGGCGGCCTGGTGCACCAGGAGATGTGTCGCCTCGTGGATCATCGTGTCGGTGTCGAGCCCCTGCATTATGAACAGGTCGTATTCCTCGAAAGCGAACCCAGCGAAGTAGTGGCCTCGCTTCGACGCCTCGCTCAGGAATGGGAACGAGCGCCGCGCCTCCCTGGAGCTGTTCACGACGACCGCCTTCATCGTGTGAACGTCCTCGATGCCGAAGACGGGCTTGATCTCCTCGATTCGCGCTGCCACGTCGCTGGCTGCCTGCCGGACGCGCCGCTCGGAAATGTCGTGCGAGAGCACGGTCAGGCTCCCGATTGTCAGACTGTTCCAGCGGTAGCGCGGGTCCCTGAACTCGAACGACCACGGCGTCGTCTCCACCGTGTTGCCGTTGACGTCCGTGATCTGGTAGTAGTACTCGATTTCTACGCCCGTCGGGATATAGCTCGAACCGGAGGTCTGCACGCTGAAGTCCGTGGACACGCGCAGACCCGGCTCGAAGTCAGGATAGCCGTATACCTGCGCCGGACGCCCTCCGACGCTGTAGAAGAGGCGGACCTCCGTTATCGTGGCGTCTCCCTCGGCCTGGAGGTTGAAGACGAGCTTGTCCGGGTAGTCGATCCTGTGGCCCGCCGCCAGCACCCGGATCGTGTCCTTCGGCGCTGCAACGTCCGCCGCCGCCCCGCCAATGGTCAGCACGGTCAGGACCGCCGCCAGTGCGATTGCCGTAAGTGCCTTTAACCTCATCTCGTCTCTACTCTCCCGTACTGCCGATTCAGATGCCCGTTATCCTGATGGCCGTCCTCGCCCTGTATCGCCGAACCGCAGGGCGGGTTTGAAACCCGCCCTGCCCCCGGCTGGTGTCAGATGCCCGTAATCCTGAACGCGGCCCTCGCCTTGTACCGCCGGTTCAGGTTCAGGATCAGCGCAGTCATTCCCTCCACGTAGGCGGCGTTGGCGAGCCCGCCTCCGTCGACGGCGCGAATTCCGGCTATCCTTCCGCTCAACTCCATGATCCGCGTCCTGGCACCTTCGTCGTTGCTACATACTACAACGTCCGAGTCGACCCTCTTGTTAGGGTCGAGAAGGTCGTGGGCGCTGATCGTCTGGAAGGCCGCTACCACCCTTGAGTCGGGAAGCAGCGCCTGGATCTCGAGCGCCGCCGATCCGTCCGGCACAGGTTGGATGGAAGCCGCGCCCTTGCTGAACCGGACCGGGACCGTGACCCCTACGACGACCTTGCCCGCGAGATGCCGAGCCACGGCCTCGATGGTGCGCCTCTGCGCGGAGTAGGGCACGGCTACGAACACGACGTCCGCCCGTGCCGCGGCCTCCTCGTTCAGGGCGCCCTCGACGACCGCGCCGGGCGCGAGTCCGGCCACCTCCTCGGCCGCCGCGGCGGCCCGTCCGGCGTCCCGGGAGCCGATGATCACGTCCTCGCCGGACAGGGCCAGCCGCAGGGCCAGACCCCGTCCCTCCGGTCCCGTTCCGCCCAGGAAGCCGATCATGCCGGGGACTACTGGGCCTGCGGGCGCACTTCGTCGTCCACCGTGACGCCCATCGCGCCGTGCATCTCCCAGGGCCTGAAGCCCTCCACGAACTCCTTGGCCTCCTCCATGGACGCCATCCCCTTCTCGGCCCGCCCGGGGTCGTAACCGAAGGTCTGGGCGAACGCGTCAAAGCCCCGCTTGGTCGCCCTCACCCCCCCTACTTCCTCCTCGCCGCCGCCGTCCATCTCCAGAACGAGCCGCTGTCCCTTCCTCACCTCACGCCAATAGACCTGCATACGCCAAAATCCTCCAGTGAGTCGCCGTCTCTGACCCGGCCGAAACCGGCAGGACCTGTCTCTAGCCTGCGACGTAATCTACCGGCATCCAGAGTGCCGCGCAAGGCCGCGTACCCCCCTCAGCATGAATCGCAGAATCTCTTGCCACGAAAACCGATAGAAGGCGCCCACCCCACGCCGTCATTCCTGTGGAGGCAGGAATCCATCCCCGGCCCCTGCCCAAGGTCGCGTGGCGATGGCGAGAGATTCCTGACTCGTCTTGTGGGCAAGGGGCCCCGCCGATATAATCTGTCGCGCCATCCCAATGACGGACTTATACCAAGTCACCGTGATGCCGCCATATATGTGCGGCCAGGGAGTGGGTTCCCGCCCCGTATCGAGTACGGGGCAGGCTCTTCGCGGGAATGACGGCTTTACGGCGCGCTCAAAACGAAATGGTATTAGGAGGCGGAATGGGACCCAAGATCGCGTATCTCGCACCTGACGACAGCCAGATGGAGGCCATCCGGGAGCTCGCGCCTGAAGGGGTCGCCATCGCCTGGGTCGACTCGACCCTGAGCACGGACGAGCAGGCCGACATCCTCCGGGACACGATCGTGATCTATGGAGACACTACGGTCGACCTCGCGAGCCGCTGCCCGGGGCTGAAGCTCGTGCAGGTGTCGAGCGCGGGCACCGACAGGCTCGACGTGGGCGGACTGGCCGCCCTCGGCATACCGGTGTCGAATGGCGGAGGCGGCAATGCCATCTCGGTCGCCGAGCACGCCATCGCTCTCATGCTCAGCGTCTACCGGAAGCTGAACGTCCAGATGGAGTCCGCCAAGGCAGGTAAGTGGGCCGAGGACATCCGGCAGGAGTGGTGGCCGACCGCCCACGAGCTCACAGGAAAGACGGTCGGCATCATCGGGCTTGGCAACATCGGTCAGAACGTGGCGCAGAGGCTGGCGGGCTGGGAGGGCGAGCTGCTGTACGAGGACGCGGTCGACAGGCCCGCCGACCTCGAGGCCCGGCTTGGGGTTACCCGCGTGTCGAGGGACGACATTCTGGCGCGGTCGGACGTCGTCACGCTCCACGTCCCGCTCCTCGACGCCACCCGCGGCATGATCAGCGATACCGAGCTGGACGCCATGCAGACCTCCGCCATACTGATCAACACCTGCCGGGGGCCCGTCGTCGACGAGGCGGCCCTGATTCGGGGGCTGAGGGCAGGCAAGATAGCGGGCGCGGGCCTGGACGTGCTCGAACAGGAGCCCACGTCCCCGGACAACCCGCTCCTCCAGATGGACAACGTAGTCGTGACGCCCCACATGGCGTCCTTCGCCCAGGAGTCCTGGGACCGGAGCCGCAGGTTCGCTCTCGAGAACGCCGTCCGCGCAGCAAACGGCGAAGAGCCGCTGTCCGTCGTGGCCCCCGAGTAAAGGCCAAGTCACCGTGATGCCGCCGTATATGTGCGGCCAGGGAGTGGGTTCCCGCCTTCGCGGGAATGACGGCTTTACGGCGCGCTCAAAATAAATTGGTATAATTCCCATTTTAGGTACGAGTGGTGCCCCCAGAGGGCATATTAGGGGTAGAAGTGAGTGCCAATCTGGACGACACGGACGATATTTCTGCCCACGAACGCAGATTGGGCATCATTAAGCGTCCGATCGGGCGTTGAAATCATGCATATCTACCCTCTTTCGTCGAATTATACCAAGTCACCGTGATGCCGCCGTATATGTGCGGCTAGGGAGTGGGTTCCCGCCCCGTATCGAGTACGGGGCAGGCTCTTCGCGGGAATGACGGCTTTACGGTGCGCTCAAAATGAATTGGTATTAGAGCCTATCCGATAACCTTATATTGCCTTGGTCATTGTATGATGCTTCGATTAGACTTTCTCCAGTTCTATAGGGAGGAAGGACATGTCGGAGACAGGAAAACGTGCTGCGGGAGACGATATGCGCATGTCCGATGCGTTTTGGGAAAGAATCGAGCCTTTGTTGCCCCAGGAGAAGACGGGCCCGAAGGGGGGAAGACCCTGGAAGTCCGCCCGCGATTGTATGGACGGGATACTCTACGTGCTGCGCACCGGCTGCCAATGGAAGTCCATGCCTCGAACGTACGGAGCGCCGAGCACCGTGCATGACCGGTATCAGCGTTGGGTGAAGGACGGAGTCTTCGAGAGACTGTGGAAACAGGGGTTGGCCGAATACGACGAGTTATACGGCATACACTGGGAGTGGCAGGCAATGGATGGAGCCATGACGAAGGCTCCGCTCGGGGGGTGAGGGTACTGGCCCAAACCCTACGGACAGAGGCAAGACGGGCACAAAACGCAGCCTGCTGACCGATGGCAACGGCATTCCCATAGGAATAAGCGTGGACGGCGCCAATCGCCACGATATGAAACTGGTTGAGCCAACACTCGAAGCCATCGTGGGAGACCGCCCAGCCCCACAACCCGAACAGCCTCAGGGGCTGTGTCTGGACAGAGGTTATGACTATCCTGAGGTCGAGAAGCTGGTGGCCAGCTACGGATACACAGCGCATATACGTAGGCGAGGCGAGGAGCGTAAAGATAAGCAGACCATTCCGGGATACCGCGCCCGCCGCTGGGTGGTGGAGCGTAGTCACAGTTGGTTGAACCGGTTCAGAAGGTTGCTGATCCGTTGGGAAAAGCGCATGGACAACTACCTGGCTATGCTTCATCTCGCCTGCGCTCAGATAACATATCGTGCCGCCGGAGTTATCGGATAGGCTCTTAGTTGGAACAGTTGGTTTATAACCCGCCCTCCCCACGAAACTGGTATAAGGTAGCCCAAATGAAAATAACCGCTGTCGAAGCCGTGCCGGTAGACCGGTACCTGTTCACGAAAGTCCACACCGACGCCGGCATCGTCGGCTACGGCGAGTCGGGGGCCTGGGGCTTCCTCGAGGCGTCGGCCGCCGCCATCGACAAGTTCGGCCGGTATCTCGTCGGCAAGGACCCTCTGCTGATCGAGCACCACTGGCAGAACATGTACAGGACCAGCCACTTCCGCGGCGCGGCGATCATGGGCGCCCTCAGCGCCATCGACATCGCGCTGTGGGACATCGCCGGCAAGCACTTCGGCGTCCCCGCGTACCAGCTCATGGGGGGCCGGGTGCGAAACAAGGCCCGCGTCTACTACCACGTGTTCGGCAACACAAGGGATAAGCTCGTGCAGGGAGTCCGGGACGCCCGCGAGGCCGGATTCACGGCGGTGGGCCATCTCACGCCTTTCCTCGACGAGGACCGCAGCGTCCCGTACTTCAAGAGCCACGCCGACAAGATGGCCGACGCCATCGAGGCGGTCGCCGCCTACAGGGAGGCCGCGGGCACCGAGGTCGATCTCTGCATCGAGATACACCGCAGATTGACCCCCACCGAGGCGATAACGCTGGCGAAAGGGATAGAACAGTTCCACCCGCTCTTCTACGAGGACCCAATCCTGCCCGATAACTTCGAGGCCATGGCGCTGGTTGCCAGGAACGTGAACATCCCCATCGCAACCGGCGAGCGTCTTCACACGATCCACGAGTTCCAGGCGCTGCTGCGGACGGGCGCGGTCCAGTACGTGCGCCCCGACGTCTGCCTCGCGGGCGGCCTGACCCACAGCAAGAAGATCGCCGCCGTCGCCGAGGCCCACTACGTGGGGGTCGTGCCGCACAACCCGCTCAGCCCCATCAGCACCGCGGCCTGCCTGCAGCTCGCGGCCTGTATTCCCAACTTCGCCATCCAGGAGTACCCGACGGGCGAGCTGGAGCCGCCGAAGATCCAGATGGTGAAGGAGCCGCTGCGCCAGGAGAACGGCTTCCTGCTCATCCCGGACGCGCCCGGAATCGGCATCGAGCTTGCCGACGACGCCCAGGAGAAGTGTCCACCGGTCGCCCACGGCGAGATCGGGGCCCGCCTCCACGTCGACGGCTCCGTCGTCGACCAGTAGGGTCGAATAAGACTGGAGCGCCACAATCATGGACCGCAAGTACTACATCTTCGCCGGATTCTTCATTGCGACGATCGTCGTCTTCATCGTCGGCATAGCGACCGGCAGCACCGCCCTGATACTCCTGGCATTCGTCGGATCCCTGGCACTCTTCGTCGCGCGCAGGTTCTTCATACCCCGCCGCTAGCCTTGAGCCCTGTCCGCCTACCTGGCCCGGTCACCACACCGTCATAACAGCGAAGGAGTCCTTGCACTACCGTCATTCCGGCTTTCGCCGGAATCCAGAGGGGAGGGGGGCGGCTTGGACTGCGTCGTGTTTGCTGGTTGTGGGTGAGGGTGAAAAGCGCGCTGGTGAATCAAGGCGCGTGATGGTAGTGCGCTCATTCGAATTAGCATCGAGGAGCTAGGATGCTAGGTCTTGGGCGAAACCGGCGTTCGGAATCGGAACGGGCGAACCGTCCAAGTTCGGGGATTCGGCCAAAAGCGCGACATGCGATTCTCTGGTATACTATCCATCCTCAGAAGAGGAGGCACACTGTGGACAGACAAGAGGGCAAGGGCAAATACGAGGTTCGTCGTGGGGCTATACGCATAAGCATCGGCCTTGCTGTCATTATCTGGGCACTTGCGCTGACACAGATTACACTGGCGTACTTCTAGGGACGCCGGTTGTATAGGCCGATGATACCCTCTACTACAGAGTAGCAAGCTATTGTCCCTAGCACCGCAATGACGGTGTAGAAGAAAGGCCCCTGTGCCCCTTCGCCAAGCAGCCAGAAGCTTGCTGCCATCCATGTGAATGTGGCGCTCAGCATCTTGGTTAGCAGATCCAGTCCAAGGGAAGCTTCGTTGCGAAAGGACAGCATCTGCTTCAGTATATTCTCGGCACCCGGGCCTTGGGCCTGCAATACGTATTCTTGGCCGAACAGCGTACAGCTGATCTGTCCCAATTCTCGCACCCCTCCGGAAATGAGCCCAACGCAGAATAGAGTTGCTCCAACAAGCGCGAATGCTGCCGCCCTGACCCCGAATGCAGAGGCCTCGTCGATTTCAAGCCTCGAAATGCACTCCAGGCAAAGTATGCCTATCGCCACTATTACGACCACGAATACCAGCTTTCTCACAAGTAGGCTGGTTAGCAGCATCTTCATCACCAGGACGAGTGTGATGAAGACCGAGAAAATCGGACCTGCACGCTCCTCCACTACGGATACTTGTTCCCCTTGCTACGATTGGCATGAGAGTTAAGAGGCTGGAGATTCCGAAGCGAGTCCGAACCTCCCTTTGACTTCGGTCGCTTATGGTCGATCTGCCACCCCTGCTCACTGTCCTTGCCATAGGAGGACTTGTACATCTTGTTGCCTAGGCTATCCCTCCTGTGCAGGTTGGGGGTTTTGCCCCTCATAGGCGACCCTTTCTCCCAGACCTTATCCACGCGAGATTTCTTTCCCATCCCGTATCCTCCCTTCACATACTCTTGGTGCAGGGTAAAGCCAAGAGTATATGTCGTCAAGCATTTAGGACCCGAACCATCCCGGCAGCAGCATCACTGCGATGCCGACCAGCGCCACCAGCATCCACCCCAGCCAAATCGCCACGTCCTTGAGTATGCTCCCGCCGCGAACCGCATCCTTCAATGGGTCACCCTCGCGCAGCTTTGGGTCGGACTGATTCACGGGGCGCTTCCAGAAGTTCGACAGCATCGATGGAAAGCCCAGGTACGTCGGAATCCGTCACGGACGCGCGGGAAGTACAGGATAGCACGAGACATCGCCGGGCCGCTCACAGGACCTAGCAGACATCATACTTGTACAATACTCGATAGCAAATGTGCGCAGTCCCCGCGTGATGCACAAGCCCATACGAAAAACCCTGCGCCTCCCCGGCAGGCTCCTGGCCTCAGGTTCATATACCTCGCTCTCGGCCTCGTCGTCGCCTACCTCCTCGTCCCATTCGTGCTCGCCAGGCTGGGCCCGATTGGAGGACCCTCCTACCTGTTCTGCGTGTTCCTGGCACTCCTGAACGCCACGTTCTTCAGGGTCGCGAAGGTCCGGTGGAAAGTCTACCTCCCCCTGGGGCTGGTCGCTCCGATCGCCACCCTGATGGGCGTGTTCGGCGCCAGCGCGATCCGGCCCATGCTTGGCGATGCGAAGAACGCCGCCCTTGCTCAGGACTTCATCGGCGCGATCGTCATCCTGGCGGTCTTCCTGATCATGTGGCTCGTATTCCGCCGATGGCAAAGCGGTACACTCTATTGATCATCGCCAGCGCTGCCTCCGTGCGAGCTCCTGTCCCTTCCCCCATTTTGGGGGAAGGTTAGAGCCTGCCCTGAGCTTGTCGAAGGGATGGGAGCTGTCGCCTCGAGCCTGGGCGGCCTCGCCGCGAACACCCGCTAGGCGCCCTTTGGTAAAATGGAACCTGCGCCATGACCTCCGAACACACAGATAGAGCCGCGCCCGCGGGCGCAACCCTCGGGCTCCCGGCGCTATGGGACGTGCTCCGCAGCGTGCCGGCCGGATTCAAGGCCGGCCTTGCCCATGGGACGATCAGCATCGCGGAGGTCGCCGCCCACCTGGCCCTCGTCCTGGCCGCTCTCGTGGCGCGCCTCTGGGACCTGGGCTCCCGCGCCATGCACCACGACGAGAGCCTCCACGCCTTCTACTCCTACAACCTGGCCGTGGGCGAGGGCTTCCGCCACGACCCCATGATGCACGGGCCCTTCCAGATGGAGGCCACGGCGGGCATATTCTTGCTGCTCGGCGACAGCGACTTCACAGCCCGCCTGCTGTACGCACTTGCCGGCACTGTGCTCGTGGCGCTGCCCTTCTTCCTGAGGCAGCGGCTGGGGCGTACGGGGGCGCTGCTCGCGGCGACAATGCTGGCCGTGTCGCCAGCCTTATTCTACTTCAGCCGGTTCGCACGCAACGACATCCTGACAGCCGTATGGACGCTCGGCCTCGTCATAGCGATGTGGCGGTTCCTCGACGAGGGGAAGACCAGGTACCTCTACTGGGCGTCGGGTCTGCTCGCCCTCACCTTCGCGACCAAGGAGAGCGCCTACGTAATCACCACCATCCTCGGCAGCTACCTGCTCGTCGAGATACTGTCGAGGAGCTGGTCGTCGATCACGGGCCTGGTCAGGGTGGGGGAGGCGAACCCGCTCGAGGCGCTGGGCCAGCTTATAGAGGGCGCGTGGCGGACCCTCCAGCGGGGCCTGCGCTTCGAGAACCCCTCGCGTCAGGCGGGCCTCTTCGTGCTCCTCTTCACCCTGTCGCTGCCGCTAGGCGCAGCCCTGGTTAGCATCGTGCAGGACACCTCCCTCCTGAGCGGGACGAGCCTGGTGCTCGCCAGTCCAATTGGCAGCCCTCGCATAGGCGCGCCCTCCGGTGGCGGCATGGTGATCGCCGCGGTGACGATTGGGTTCCTGCTGTGGGTGTCCGTAACCCTCGGCTCCAGGTGGCGTTGGAACGTGTGGTGGAAGTGCGCGGCGATCTTCGGCGTAGTGTGGGTGCTGCTCTACTCGACCTTCTTCACCAACCCGCTGGGCATCGGAAGCGGCATTTGGCAGTCCCTGGGCTACTGGATCGTGCAGCAGGACGTGGCCAGGGGCAACCAGCCCATCTACTACTACCTCGTCATTACACCCCTCTACGAGTTCCTGCCACTCGTGTTCGCCCTCGCGGGTGGCGTCTTCTACTGGCGCCGCCGCGACCGCTTCGGCCTGTTCCTCGTCTTCTGGTGCGGATCGACCTTCCTCCTCTACACCTACATAACGGAGAAGATGCCCTGGCTGCTTGTGAATCTCGCTCTGCCTCTCATCATCCTGGCGGCAAAATTCCTCGGCGAGATCGTCGAGAAGATCGACTGGCGCCGCATGTGGAGGGATGGGGGAGCGCTCATTGTCCCCGGGGTACCTCTGTTCGTCGCCACCCTCTGGCTCCTGGCGTTCTCCGAGCCGGAAGGGAGAGGCGGCTACCTGGGCCTGCTCGCCACGCTGGCGGTGCTCGTCCTACTCACGATTCTCGGCTACTGGCTGTACAGGCGGGTCGGGGCGCGCAGCTTCTGGTCCGTCGCAGCGGCGTCGTTCGCGCTGCTGCTGCTGGCGCTCACGGTCAGGGCGAGCTGGCACGCGGCGTACCGAAACGGGGACACGCCCGTCGAGATGCTCGTCTACACCCAGACGTCCCCCGACCTCGCGGGCGTCTACCGGCAGATCGTCCGCAGCCTGGACGAGGGCGACGGTTCCACCACTGTCACCATCGACCAGACGGGCGGCTTCAGCTGGCCCTGGGTCTGGTACCTCCGGGGGCGCTCAGGCGTGGGCTACGACGGCTATTCCGAGCCGATCACCACGGCTCCCGACGCCTCGATCCTGCTGCTCAACGCCGACAACCAGCCCGCGTCCGACGATGTCTTGGCCCAGCAATATGGACGCGGCGTCCGCATCCCCCACAGGTGGTGGTTCCCCGAGAGCTACCGCGGGATGACCCTCGGGAAGCTCGCCGGCGCAGTCGTGGACCGCGACTCTTGGCGCACGGTGATGGACTACTTCCTCTTCCGCGAGCTCAGCACATCCCTCGGAAGCTCCGACGTGGTCGTCTACGTCTCACCCGACATCCCCATCCAGGTCCCCCAGCGACCCTAGCAACCTTCGGACTCGTCGTTCCCGCGGAGAGCCTGCCCCGTACTCCGATACGGGGCAGGAACCCAGAGGAGCGGGTTGGGGCCGACCCCGCTGGCCCAGACCACTCACTCCTTTCCCGACATCAGCAGGCTGCTAGCAGGCGCGCCGCGTTGCCGCCCCTGATCGCATCCTTGTCCGCGTCCGGCATGTCCGCCTTGTCGATCTGCCGAAGCAGTCGGCTGGCCCGCAGCAGCGGGTAGTCGCTGCCGAGCAGGATCCGCCCGGCCCCGACGAGACTCGCGCCCGCCTCGAACACCCTGCGGTCGTACAGGAAGGGCGAAGCCGCCGTGTCGAAGTAGACGTTCGCCAGCGCCTCCTCGACCTCCGGCATGAGCGCGTAGAAGGGCAGCCCGCCGCCCCAGTGGGCGCACACGATCGTCGCGCCGGGGAAGTTCTGGATGAAACGCCACAGCACCTCGGGCCGGGTCTCGCCCTTGCCCTGGTACATGTGGCCCACGGGCTCCGACGAGTGAGTGACCACGATAAGCCCCAGCGCCCGGACCGCCTCCATCAGCGGCCCCATCGTCCGCTCGTCGCCTAGGTCGTACCTCTGGGAGTCGGGGTGCAGCTCGCCGATGCCCGTCAGACCCCGGGACGCGCAGCGCTCGGCCTCCCGGGCCGCGTCCTCGCCCCAGCCGGGGTTCACTCCGCCGAAGCCGGAGAGCCGGTCAGGGTATCGCGAGACCGACTCGATGATATAGTCGTTGGCCTCCCGCGCGAGCCCGCGGTCCGTCCACCCGATCCCCATGGCGACCGAACGGTCGACGCCGTCCCTGTCCATGGCCGCTATCAGCTCGTCGGCCGTGGCCATCCTCGCCTTCGGGTCGGCGAACAGCTCCCCAAACGTCGCGTCCACTGCCACGTAGCTCTCGCGCCGGTCCCGGAGCCACTCCGGATAGACGTGCGTGTGAAAGTCGATGACCGGGCGATCCGAACTCATGCCAAAAAGTCGCGGGCGCACATCGGGAGTCCTGTGGGGGTGTGAGCAACGTGCATCACTGAAACTCAATCGCCTCCGCCGAAACTACTCGTTCGATGGAGCCACCTATGCGGAAGTGGACGGTATCGTCCCCTCGGTCGTACTGGATGTCCGAGTTCAGGATGGCACCGTGGAACCCGGAGTAACCGGGGTCGCCCCGCTTGGACTTAACACCGTCCCCCAGCGGCCGCTTCACCGAAACGTGCCACTCCGGTACGTCTATCGGTCGGATGGGATCGCCGTATATCTCTAGGGTTGTGTAGGCGGGAGGCTTCACCATTGCCGTGCCGCCGATCAACGGGAACTTCAAGGCCCCGACCCATGTTGTCTCGTCGGTGTCGAGGTCGGTAATCCATACGCTGAACCACTCGCCGTCGTCCTCTGTGCCATCACCCGCAAGTCGCATACGATAGTTGCCCACCCCCCAGTCGTAGCTCCGCCTCACGCCTATAAAGTCCCCCTCGTGTCCCGAGGACTCAGACCACCCATCATCTCCACCCGCAACCCTGGAGAGTGACAGGTCACGTTCGCCCCAGCGGGAGAAGATCAGGCCCTTCCCGCGCCCGCGTCGCTGGCCCGGGTCCGAGACATCCGTCTGTAGTCCGAAGTAGAAGTCCTGGTTCGAGATGCTGCTGGAGCAGACCATCAGATAGAGCCCGTTCCGGGCCGAGAAGTTGCCGGGGTCGTTGTGGATGGTGAAGTCGAACACCAACTCCTTAAACTGCCTGCCCCGGTTCCAACCCCACCACATGTAGGCCATGTGCTCAGGCGAGTCTACAGTCATGTATAGGTCGTCCCGCCCAGGTATCTGCGTTGGCGTCGGCGTCAGAGTTGCCGTAGGTACTGGCGTGGAGGTGGGTGTTGGGGTCGGCGTCGGAGTTGGAGTTGCCGTGGGTACCGGCGTGGATGTCGGAGTTGTCGTAGGTATCGGTGTGGAGGTGGATGTCGGGGTCGGCCTCAAGGTGTGGGTTGGCAAGGGAGTCGGCGTCAACGTGGCAGTCGGCATGGGAGTCTGGGTCGCCATAGGCTCTGCTGTCGAGGTCGATGTCAAGGTCGCTGTCGGGGTAGGATCCGCAAACGCCGCTGAAGCGAACGGTTCAACCGGTTCACGTCCTGAGCCGCAGGCGATGCTTGCAAGGACTACCATGGCCGTCGGTAGCGAAAGGGCAAGCGCCCTGAGCATGATGGACCCCTTTCACGGCAACGGTATAGGGAAACTCTTCCACAAGCCGAACCGCATCCGCAACTGTTCGCCGAAGTCGGCATTCCCATCAGGCCATACGCTCGATACTCAGCACGCCCGGGTCCGTGCCGGTGAGCATCATGTCCACCGCGCGCTCGCCTGCTGCGAGTCCCATGGAGTTGCCGTGCCCGGTGAAGCCTACGCAGAAGTAGACGTTGGGCTTGTGGTGCAGGCTCCCCAGGATGGGCAGGCCGTCCTCGGTCATCCCGTGGATGCCCGCCCACCGGCGGCTCACTCCCGCCTCCGCCGACTCGGGGAAGTGGCGCCTGATGAAGCTGGCGATGAAGCGCTGGACGTTGTCTGTGACCTCGTCGGCCCAGGTGTGCTCCTGCTCGACGTGCTGCCATCTTCCACCTCCGACCAGCAGTCTGCCGTCGGGAAGCTGCCGGTAGTAGCACTGCTTGTAGTTCATGCACATCACGTCGAGAAGTTTGGGCGCGGGCCCCGTCAGCAGCACCTGCCCGCGCGCGGGGGCCACGTACGGCAGGAAGAACGGGTCCAGCAGGCCCGCGTAGCCGTTCACCGCCAGCATCACCTTTTCGCACTCGATGACATGGCTCCGCGTCACCACCCTCATACCCGCGCCGCTGCTCTCGATGGCGAACACCTCGTCGTTTTCGTACAGGGCCGCGCCGCACGTGCGGGCGAGGGCCTGGGTGAGCTGAGCGGGGTGCGTGGCGAAGTCGTCGGGCTGGAGCATGGCGGGCCCAAAGCCCCGGTCGAGGGGGTCGCGGTCGAAGTACTCGGCGGGGAAGCCGTCGCGCTCCAGCATCTCCGCGCTGCGGCGCAGGTCCTCGTTGCTCTCGCGCGTGCCTCCGAAGTAGTAGGTGCCGATCTCCTCGTGCTCGACCTCGTGCATCTGCGACAGCTCGCGCATCCGGCGCACGTTCGCGTCGGTCATGCGCCATATCTCGAGGGCGGCGTCGCGTCCGAAGCGCTCCGTCGTCTCGTTGTAGCTGTCGCGCATGCCGAGCAGCACCATGCCGGCGTTCCTGCCGCTGGCGCCTGACGCCGGGTACTGCCTCTCGACGACGGCCGTATCCCTGCCGGCGTCCGTCAGCAGCCCGGCCATGTACGAGCCGATCAGCCCCGCGCCCACCACGACGACATCGTGGCTGACGCGCTGCTGTCCCCCCGCTGTCTCCTGCCAGTGCGAAACGGTCATTGGTATGGACTCGAATCAGGTCCGGGCTAAGGGCCGGAAGCGGTTACGTAGCACTAAGCGTGAAGTCGGCATGTCGGACGGTGCATTCGAGCCTTGAACTCACCGGGTCGTACTCCATATGCCAGTGGTTGATGACATCCCGGCCCAGCAGAGACGGCAAGCCCTCGTTGCTCTCGGCCGGCTCCGCGACGAGCAATTGTACCGCATAGAGTCTGGCCTGGAGCTTGTCGGTGAAGGAGAGGAGGACCGGTTCGACAAAGTATGGCGATATGCCCCCGACACCCCTGGAGCTCACCCTATTACCAAGCTGGCCGAACGGCAAGCCCACGTTCTTGGCATCTACTGGATGCAGACAGGTGACATCAGCGCCTGTGTCGAGAAGGAAGAGCAAGCTCTCATCGATTCCTAGCCGAGGGGCGATGAGGCGGCCCTCGACGAGTGGCCGCCCCCGGTCGTCGAACTCGCCGAGAATCATAAAATCAGCACAGGTGGGTTCGTGTCCAGAAATTCGATCACCAGGTCCGACCCCCGCAGGCCTTGGGCCTCGGCATCCTCGATAACCGCATCCATAGAATCGCCTATGGCCACGACACCCTCTCTACCCATCGCCACCCAGCGATTGGGGTGTGCTTTCATGAGGGAGGCACGCTCGTTTCGCATGCGTACGACAATTTCGTGGTACTCCTGCATTCCTGCGACGAGGCTCTGGACCCCGCCGAGATCCTCGATGATCTCCTTGACGTAATTCTCGTCTTTCAGTTTCTCCATGCTGCTTGCTGTTTCAGTCATGGCGTCCTTCCTAGCCTCTCCGACTACAGCGATTCTACTGACCTCACAAAGGCATAGCAACAGCGCGGCGACTTGCGTATCATGTGCTCCCATGAAGATCACGAACGTTACCGTCCATCTGGTCCAGGCCTCCGGCGCCAGCAGGCTCTTCGACCTCGTGCTGCTTCCGGGTATGAGGCGGGACCGGTGGAAGCACGACCTCGTGTCCACGGAGACCGGCGTCATGCCGGTGATGCGCGTCGAGACCGACGAGGGCATCGTGGGCGCGTGCACGGCCGACGCGGGGGCGGCGGCGGACCTGACCTCGGCCTCGCTGGAGCAGCTTCGCGCCCTCGTGGTGGGCAAGGACCCCCTCGACCGCGAGCGTCTCTACCAGATGCTGCACACCGGTACACGCTGGCTTTACCAGCCGCCGGGATGGCTGGGCTCCTTCGACAACTGCCTCTGGGACATCCTCGGCAAGGCCGCCGGACTCCCTGTGTATTCGCTTATTGGCCGCGTTCGCGAAAGGGCGCCGGTCTACATGAACATTCGCGGCGAGACGAAGGAGGAGGCAGCCGACGACGCCCGTAAGGCGGTCGCCGAGGGCTTCCCCGCAGTCAAGGACCACTTCTACCACACCGTGCGGGAGAACCTGCAGTGGTTCGAGGCCGTGCGTGACGCCGTCGGCCCCGACATCGAGGTCATGCACGACGCCGTCGGAATCTACACCTTCGAGGAGGCCCTGCGCGTCGGGCGGGCGCTGGAGGAGCTGGACTACCGCTGGTTCGAGGAGCCGCTGCCCGAGCGCCAGCACAACAAGCTGAAGGCCCTGTGCGACGCCCTCGACGTCCCCATACTCGGGCCCGAGATGATGATGAACGACGTCGACCTGCAGGCCCAGTGGCTGATCTCCGGCGCCGCGGACATGATTCGGGCCAACGCGCGCCACGGCACCACAGCCATCCTGAAACTCGCCCATCTCGCGGAGATGCACGGCTCAAACATAGAGCTGAACGGCTACGGCGGCCTGTACGGGCTCGTCCACGCCCATCTCCTCGCGGCGATCTCCAACACCAGCTACTACGAGACCTTCGGCGAGTTTCGGGTGCACACCGAGCGGTCGTCCACCGAGATAGGCATGCTGAACCCGCTCGATGTCGTCGACGGCCACGTCGCCCCGCCTTCCGGCCCCGGCTGGGGCGCCGAGTGGGACTGGACCTACTTCAACAAGCAGGTAGTCGGAGAGCTCTAGCGCCCTGTGGGTTTCGGCCCCCTCTCCCTCGACGGGAGAGGGCTGGGGTGAGGGTGATGGCTGGCGTAGAAGACCCCCATGTACCTCCGCAACAGGTCGAGCGCCCCACTCCGTAGGGGCGGGTTTGAAACCCGCCCTCTCCTCGCGGGACGCTACAGGGCCTTCTCGAAGTAGTGCCGGCTCGCGCCTCCCTCGTACCCCTCGGTCACCCCGAACTGCCTGTACCCCAGCTTGACGTAGAACCCCGGCGCCTGGAACGACATCGTGTCGACCACTACCGACGAGCAGCCCAGCTCCCTGCCGCGCTCCTCGGCCCATAGCATCAGCCGCCGTCCCAGCCCCCTCGAACGGTAATCGGCATGCACCCACAGCCGCCGCACGTGGACTATTCGCCAGTACTCGGTGCCGTCGATGCCCGCAACGACACGTCCCGACTCTAAGAACACGGCCCGCACCGGGACTGGGGAGCGGTTGGACGCGAAGTCTGCGCTGTACTCCAACAGGCCGCGGTCTATCTCCCCCGCCTGTTCGTCCGTCGGCTCGTCGACAAACTCCAAACCCAATGCCGCCGCTCCCTTCGGGCTCTCGCCTCTTGCCCACGAGGGGACCCTTACGCAATCTCACCGCTATGGGGAACAGCCCGGGCCACCCACCATATATGCTACACACCATGAAGAACCCGGTGGTGGTCATGATTTCGGGCGCCCCCGCTACGGGAAAGACCCACCTGGCACGGCTGCTCGCCGGCTCCCTGCACGTCGTCGTCTTCCAGAAGGACGCCATCAAGGAGACCCTCTTCGATACCCTGGGCCAAGACGACCGCGAATGGTCGAGAATGCTGGGAACGGCCGCCTTCGCGCTGCTGCCCGACCTCGTCGAGTCGCATCTGAAGGCCCGCCAGTCCGTCTTGGTCGAGTCCAACTTTCAACGCAGGTACGAGGGGCCGTGGGTCGCCCAGATGCAGAAGCGTTACGGCGTCCACGTGCTGGAGCTCCATTGCCACGCCGACATGGAGACTGTGCTCGCGAGGATAGCCCGCAGGGACGGCACGGACGAGAGACACAGCGGGCACGGCCCGGGAGATGTCGCCGTTCGAGAGCTCCGCGACAGCTACCAGCATTACGGGCCGGTGACCGAGGGCGACGAGGTCGTCCTCATCGACACGACGGACTTCGAGGGGGTAGACTACGCCGCTATCGTCGAGCACGTCAGGTCCGCCCTCCCTTGATGATAGATTCGGCGTAGGGGCGGACCCATGTGTCCGCCCGCGGCGTACCTGGCGTGCGGTGACGTAGGATCGGACCCATGTGTGTTTGCAGCTCGCCCTCCCCATACTCCGCACCACCGGTACCGACGCTGCGATTGGCGAGTCTCCGGGACAAGTGCTAAACTTGGCCCACTCCAAATGCGAGGAGTCTAGAATGCTTACTCGTGTAGTGCGTAGCTCCGTACTGTTGGCGATTCTACTGGTCGCCTGTATTGGCGTGGTGGCTTGCGGAGGCTCCGACGAGCCCGATCTCCCCGACACGACCGCGGCTTCGGTGGTGGCATACCTCGACGAGATCGACTACCAGGACTCCTGGGAAACGTGGCCAGGCCTCCCGAAGCAGTACCAGGGAGCGGATCCCCACGGGATGCTCCTCACCACGTATCTCAACTCGGCTGCCCTCGAAGTCGTGAAGGACGGCGGCAGTTCCATGCCCGACGGCGCGATCCTGGTGAAGGAGAACTTCACCCCCGAGGGCGTCCTGGCCGCAACCACCATCATGTACAAGAAGGCAGGCTACAACCCCGCCCACAACGACTGGTTCTGGGCCAAGGTGCTGGCCGACGGCACCGTCGAGAAAGAGGGCCAGGTCGAGGGATGCCAGACCTGCCACGGCGGCGCAAAAGACAACGACTACGTAATGACAGGCACCAACTAGGTCCGCTCTCGACTCTTGTATAACCGTCGTTCCCGCGAAGGGAGACCTTTGCACAACCGTCATTCCGGCGAAAGCCGGAATCCAGTGGGGCGGACGGGCGGGGTGGCTCCCCCACTTCCCCCTGAGAAGGAAGATTGAGCCTGCCGAAGGGTGGGGCCCTCCCCCTCCTCTCCCTTGACGGGAGAGGACTGAGGTGAGGGTGTCTCCCTTCCCGTCTTGTCCACGAGGGGAAGATTGAACCTGTTGAGGGGATGCGCACCCCCGCCGCCCATTAGGCCACGGACTAGCCAGTTTCCTGCTCCAGTCTCATCACACAGTCCTGACACCCAACATCGGAGGACTCCTTGCACTACCAGGGTTCGCACCAGCAATACGGCGTAGTAGCCGAGAACAACGTCATGGTCCCGGCCCGGGACGGCGTCGGACTCGCCACCGACCTCTACTTCCCCGCGACCGGCGGACGCCGCGCCGACGGCAAGTTCCCGGTAGTCCTCGTGCGCACACCCTACAATAAGGCCGCCCCGGGCGCCGTCCTCAACGCCAGGTATCTCGCGCGCCGCGGCTACGTCTGCGCCATGCAGGACGTCCGCGGCCGCTTCGAGTCCGAGGGTGAGTGGTACGCCTTCGCCAAGGAGGCCCCCGACGGCTACGACGCCGTCGAGTGGCTGGGCACGCAGCCGTGGAGTACCGGTCGCGTGGGGACGATGGGCGACTCCTACGCCGGGAGCGACCAGGCTGCACTCGCCACCCTCGACCCGCCCCACCTGTCGACCATGATCGTTGCCGTCGGCGCGTCCAACTACTACCACAGCTCCATGCGCCAGAACGGCGCCCTCGAGCAGCGATTCCTCGTCTATGTCTTCCGCATGGCCGCCACCAGCCAGGAGGCCGAGGCCGACGCCGGCCTGAAGGCCGAGATCGTGAAGGCCTACACGACCTACATGAACGATATGATCGAGCAGTTCCCCCTGCGCGAGGGGGCCACGATACTCAGGCGGCTGCCCTCCTACGAGCGGTGGGCCATCGACATCCAGACCCACGGCGACTACGACGAGTACTGGAAGCAGCGCGGGTACGCCATTTCCGAGTACTACGACGAGCACGCGGACGTGCCGACCCTCTACCTCGGCGGCTGGTACGACTCCTACGCGCGGAATACCTGCGAGTCGTACGTAGCACTGAGCCGGTCCAAGAAGTCTCCCCAGCATCTGCTCATGGGGCCGTGGACACACGGCCGGTACGAGACGCCCCACTCGGGCGACCTATACTTCGGCATCGACGGGCAGATCGAATACATGGACCTGAAGCTGGCGTGGTTCGACCAGCATCTCAAGGACCTCCACACCGAGACCTCCGACTGGCAGCCGGTCAGGATCTTCACGATGGGGAAGGGGAGCGACGACAGGGCGGTGCTGGGATCGCCCGGCGACGGCTCCGAGTACCCCGGCCGCGTCCACCACGGCGGCTACTGGCGCAGCGAGCCGGACTGGCCGCTGCCGGGCACAGACTTCACGCCCTTCTATCTTCGCAGCGACGGCACGCTGTCGCCCGAGCTGCCACTGGAAGACGAGAGCGGGACGACGAGCTACACGTACGACCCCCGGGACCCCGTGCCCACGCTGGGCGGCGGGATTTCGGCTGCCGACATGGTCATGCCGCCGGGCGGATTCGACCAGAGGGGCCGCCCCGGGGTTATCGGCTGCCACGACACCCTGCCGCTGAACACCCGGCGCGACGTCCTCACCTTCCAGACCGGCGTGCTGGACAGGGACACCGAGGTGACGGGCCCCGTCGAGATGCGCCTCTGGGCCTCGTCGTCCGCGCTCGACACCGACTTCACCGCCAAGCTGATCGACGTATACCCGCCCAGCGACAACTTCCCCGACGGCCTGGCGTTCAACATCACCGACTCGATCATCCGCGCCCGCTACCGCAACGGCTGGGACAGCCCCGAGGACCTGGAGCCGGGCAGGGCCTACGAGTTTGCCTTCGAGCTCTACCCGACCTCCAACGTCTTCCGCAAGGGCCATCGAATACGCCTGGACGTCAGCAGCAGCAACTGGCCCCGATTCGACGTCAACCCCAACACCGGCGGCCCGCTGGGGGTCGACAGGGCCTACACCACCGCCACCCAGACCATTTACCACGAGCCCGCCAGGCCCTCACACGTCATCCTGCCTCTGCAACCGTGACCATCCACATCACGTGAAACAGAGTTGCCACGCTGCGGCCATATTGAGCGCGAAACCACCGGGGTAGGGGCGGGTTTGCAACCCGCCCTCCCCGCGACCGTATCCTCAACACGGCACGGCGTTCCTGAATTCGTACGCGCATTCAAGACATTCTCAGCCCGCAAGATCAATGAGATGCGTCCACCAACCGACACACGTGTGTGGCAACGCGGATTCTACGACCTCGTTATGCGCGGCGAGGGTGAGCTGGGCAGGGTACGCTCATACATCATGGACAGTCCCCGAAGATGGTCAGAGGACGCAGACAACCCTGCCAACTGGCAAGGCCGAGGGCGGGTTTCAAACCCGCCCCTACGATGAATTGCAGGCGACGTCAAAGAGAATTGGTATAACATGGTCACATCCTAGCTGAGCGCTGGCCTGTATGAACAAGGCATCACATCGTAAGTCAGACAAGCCAACTCTCGAGACAACAACCCGCAAGAAACCGTCGTCCAAGGTCAAGCAGGCAAGGAAGGAGTACTTCCCCCGGAGGAATACGTCCGCATCTGAGGCTTGGTCCAGTGGCTGCGATAGCCCGCCACCATGATCTCCAGGCAGTACGACCCGCACTTCTGGACGCCCATGACCATCGAGGCCAACGGCCAGGCGGTCTCCTGTAACTTCGGGTGCGACGAAGAGGTCCCCGAGGACGCGCCGCTGTGCGTCATTCCAACCCAGGCCGTGGATGCGGTCGAGGACCCGGTCAACACCCTCGAAAAGCCCAACGTCATGACCCCGTGGCTCGATCTGCTCACGGCTGCGGGCGCGAAGGTCCTGCTGATGCACGGGCGCTTCTTCGACAAGTTCAGCGAGCTGGCCGAAGACCTGAAGAACGGCGTCGACAGATTCGAGATGTGGCAACGTCGCGCGGACGGCGTCGTCGACCACGTGCTCGATCACGGCCTCGGCAGACCGGGGCGGACCGTGTTCATGGGAAGCTCGCGCCACGGCTTCGCCGTCCTCTTCGCGACGGCTCGGAACCCCAGGATAGACGCGGCGGTCGTAATCGGCCCTGTGATCTCGTGGCCCTGGCTGCGGGAGTTCGAGGGCATGGACGATGAGCCCCTGATCAGGAAGCACGACCTCTACGGCCTGGTCGACGGGCTCCCGCCGAGGCCCCTGCAGGTGCAGATGGGGTACGACGACAGGCGCATCGGTCAGCACCACAACGAGCGCCTATCCTCGACCCTGACCGAGGCCTATGAATCGAGAGGCGCCGGCGACAGGCTACTGCTGACGCCGATGGAGATACCCGGACACTCCGGCGGCCCGCCCATGCACGTCAACGAGACCGTGATCACCTTCCTGCGCGGCCAGGGGTTCTTGCCCTAGCTAGGTAGTGTTGACATTTGAGATACCGGGCATTTCATAACCGAGTAAGCCGTCCAAATTGTCATTCTTAGGAGCAAAGCGACGAAGAATCTAAAGCCTATGCCTGTAATGCCGCTACCGCTTTATACCAAGTCACCGTGATGCCGCCGTATATGTGCGGCCAGGGAGTGGGTTCCCGCCTTCGCGGGAATGACGGCTTTACGGCGCGCTCAAAATGAATTGGTATTAGATTCCTCACTGCGTTCGGAATGACATGAAACCGGAATGTCAACACAACCTAGTGTCCTGTCTTACAAGTTCGTCGAACAAGTAAAGAGGCCATCAACCGACGTTCGCCATTCCCGCGAAAGCGGGAATCCATCTCTACCGCTCACAGAACAAGGCGAAATAACGGTAGTGAACTTCGGGCCCTAGCCGCTAGACATCACGCCGTGCCCACGTCCTTATCAGGTGGTGGGCGATCGCTAAAGGCTGCGGCACCGTCAGCGTTGCGCTCCGCCCTTCGAGCGCGTCGATCACATCGTCACGGTCGAACCACCGGACATCGATCATCTCCTCGTCGTCGATTCTGATGTCGGTCGTCGCGGCCTCGGCGTGGCACCCGATCATCAGCGAGGACGGGAACAGCCACGGCTGCGACGAGTGGTACCTGATGTTTCTGACCGCGATGCCCGCCTCCTCCCTGACCTCACGCGCAACCGCCTCCTCGATCGACTCGCCCTGGTCGATGAACCCTGCGAGGGCCGAGTACATCCGCATGCGCGACAGCCGCCCCCGGGACTGGCCCAGCAGACAGCGATCGCCGTCGTGTACGAGCATGATGGCCACCGGGTCAGTGCGCGGGAAATGCTCGGCCCGGCACTCCGGGCACCTGCGTACGTGTCCGCCCCGGCCCTTCTCCGTCCGGTGGCCGCACACCGAGCAGAACCGGTGCCGGTTGTGCCAGTCGAGCAGCGCGCGGGCCTGCGCCACTATGCCGGTCTCGTGCCCGCTCAGGGAGGCCGCCGCTGACCTGGCGTCGACGAACCCAATCGAGTCGTCGTTCCTGAGACGCGCAGCCGCGCCGTCCGTGCCCGGAACATGCAGTCCGAAGTGAGCAACGCCGTTCTGCTTGCCTAGAAACACCGGCTCGCTCGCGTCGATGCCGATCCGCAGCGCGTCCTCGTGGGTAAGCCATCTCAGCGCGCCGCCGCCGTCACCGGTGGTGGGCACGTCCAGGTCCGGCATGACCAGGAACCTGCTGGTCGGGTCGTTGGCGCGGGCCGACAGCCACTTCTCGTCCCGGCGCTCCCTGTCGCCCCGGTCCAGTGGGTTGCCCGCGAAGACGTGCGGCTGGTAAGACATGCGGACGCCTCCTGGATGCTTGGCTACTCGAACGGCACCCGGGCCCTGGAGCCCGTCATCCCAGCTCGAACGGGGGCACGGCCCGGCCTCCCGCAGGCAGGCCCTGGGGCAGATGTACGTTGAGGAGCAACGGCCGCCGCTCGCGCTCGACCGTGTTCAGCCCCTCCGCGATGGCGGCCTCGACGTTCGCCTCGTCCGTTACGTCGCGCCCCTCGACCCCGAAGCTCTCGGACAGCTTCACGATGTCGATGTTCTCCAGCGCGACCCCGGCGTAGTTCCCCGCGTCGCTCATTGCGCCGCCGGCGCGCTGGAAGGAGTTGGCGACGATGCCGTACGCCCGGTTGTTGGGGATCACGAACAGCACGGGCACCCGGTGGTGCGCGGCCGACCACAGGCCCGAGTCGGCGTAGTACACCGAGCCGTCACCCACTAGGCCCACGACCGGCCTGTCCGGCGCGCCCAGCTTCAGGCCGATGGTGCCGCCGATGCCGTACCCCTCCGAGCCTCCCGCGGGCCGCACGTAGACGTTGCGGGAGCCAGCCCGCGCCTCTCGGGCCGCGTCCAGGGGCACCGCGAACTGCTCGATCATCACCATGCCCCCGCCCGCGTCCTCAAGAGCGTCGTCGAGCGCGTCACCCAGCACCCACGGCCGCACGAGACCCTCCTGCGGCCCCGCGGCACTCTCGACGGCCTCGCGCCGCCGCGCGCGCAGTGCTCTCGCCTGCTCCACCGCCCACGCCCGGCGTTCACCGAACGACCCGTTGCGCTCCGCCGCGGCCTCCAGCATCAGCTCGACGGCGCGGGACTCGTCGGCCAGGACGGCCGCGTGCAGCCCCGGGATGTTCTTCAGGTTCCCAGAGTCGTGACCGATTGCCAGGATGCGCCGCTGTCCAGCAAACGCGGCGAAGTCCGCGGAGTGGCCCCGGCCGTTCTGGCGGACGCCCACGCACACGACCACGTCCGGCTCCATCCTCGCCGCGGCCTCCTCGTAGCTGCCGCAGTGGAGCGGGTGCCTTATGGGCAGCACCCGCGTGTCCCCAACGATGGGTGTACCGAGGCTCTCGGCAAGAGCGGCCAGGCCCTTCTCGGCGCCGCTCTTCCACGCGCCGTCCCCGACATATAGCAGCGGCCTCTCCGCCCCCGCCAGCGCGTCCACGATTTCCTCGACGTCCGCATCGGACGGGTACCCGGCCCTGCCTGCCTGGGGGCGGCCTTCAATGATGGCCGTATCCACGGGCGCGTTCGAGAGTATCCGGTCGTACACGGCCAGGTGTACGGGCCCCACCGGCGGCGCGCCGGCAACCAGAAGCGCCCGGTCGATGGCCTGCGGGAGCCCCTCGGGCTCGATGACCGTCCAGTTCGACTTGGTGAATGGGGCCGCTATCGACGTGGGTCCGAACGAGTGGCTCAGGTCGAGCCCTACCTTGTCCCCGAAGCTGCCGGTGTCTCCGGCAAAGGTGATCACCACCACCGGCAGGCTGCCGTTCCAGACGTTGATCATCTGGCCGAGGCTCTGCGCCAGTCCGGCCCCCAGGTGCACGGACATGACGCCGGTATCCATCTTCGCCTGGGCATATCCCCCCGCCATCGCGGCCACGGTCCCCTCGTGTAGGGCCATGATCCCGTGGATGTCCGGGTTAGACGCCAGCGCGTCGAAGAACAGCGCCTCCCGGGACCCGGGGTTGTTGAAGACGTACTTGACGCCCGACGCCGCCAGCTGCTCGACGATTATCTGCGATGCGCTGCCCGAAATCGCTCTCACGCTGGCCTCCAGTTTCTAGCTCCGGTTGCTAGTGGTCCACAATCTTGGTATTGAAGGTGTCTATGTTGCGGCTTGGTAGGGGCGGGTTTGAAACCCGCCCTGTCGTCGTAGGACGCCAATCCAATCATGGATAATAGGGTGCTCTTCACGCCAGTCCCGGCACCCCTCATTTCAAAGATCTCGGACTACTGCTAGCACTCCAGCACGTCGCGCACGCCGTACTCGTCGAACAGCCCTTCGACCTGTCCCCAGGTCGTGTCGTCGATGCTGACGCCGTTGGCGAGCCGGTCCGCGCGGGTCACCGCCTCGATCTCGCCCGGGAACAGCACCTGGGTCGCGCCCTCCATGAGCGGCGTGTCCTTCACGTACGCCATCATCGCCTGGACTTCCGAGCGTATGTCGTCTACCGGCGCCATCCCGCCGACGTCCATGACGGCGATGGTCGAGCCGGTCCATGTATTGAGCTCGCCGCTCGGCGAGGCGATGTGGCCCAGCAAGCCGCCGAACAGGGCGATCATCACCGACAGGGCGTACCCCTTGTGGCCGCCCTGTATGCCGCCCACGGGAAGTATCGCGCCGCCTTCGTAGTAGTCATTGGGATTCCTGCTGGGGGCGCCGTCCTTGTCCAGCACCCACGCGTCCGGGAGCTCCTGGCCCTTGTTCCGGTAGACGCGCAGCTTGCCCTCGGCCGCCATCGAGCTGGCGAAGTCCAGCAGAACAGGCGCGCCGTCGGTGTGGGGGAAGGACATGGAGATCGGGTTCGTGCCCAGCCGCCTGGAGCGCCCTCCGAAGGGCGCGACGTTGTTGCCGAACGTCCCTCCGGCGAAGCCCGTGAACATGATCGCCGCCATCCCGGCCCTCGCAGCCATCTCGGGGTACGTCCCTATCCGGCCCGTATGGTCCAGGTTCCCCATGGTAGCCATGCTGATGCCGTGCTCGCGGGCCTTCTCGATGGCCATTTCGGTCGCCCGTGTGGCGACCACCTGCCCAAACGTCGAGTGGCCGTCGATCAGGATGATGCCGCCGCGCTCCCTCACCACCTCGGGCTCGGCTTTGGGATCGAGCTTGCCTGCGCTGATACCCTCCAGGTACTGGGGGATCCGGATGAAGCCGTGGGAATCGTGGCCGGCGAGGTTCGCCTCGGCCAGGTGATTCGCCACGATGGAGGCGTGCCCGGGCGGGGCCCCGCCCGCCTCCAGCATCACCTCCCCAATCCTGACAATCCGGTCTCTGCTCAATGTAGGCATCTAGTCGCTCCCGTTACTCCTGTAGTACTCCCTCGTTGCCATAGGCGCGTGGACCAAGCCCCTAGCGCCTGGACAGCGGCTCCAGGTCCAACTCGCCAGTGATGTGGCCGAACCATTCCACTACCTCGCTGTGGAGGGGTATGCCGTTCGCCCGCCGCTCTATCATCTCCTCGTGCTCCGAGAGCCCCGCGTAGAGCACGCGCTCGTGGCCCGGCGCGGGACGCGTTGTCCTGAGCTTCCGCAGCGTCCCATCCATGGTGTCCTTGAACTCGTCGACGTCCGTGAAGGCCTCGATGTTGAATGCGGAGAAGAAGTGGCGCGACAGCTCGCCGCCCAGCATCGGCGGCTGGGCCCCGGACAGCAGGCTGCACATGATCTCCGCCATCATGCCGAAGCCGTACCCCTTGTGTGAGCCCTGCTCCCGCGTCCCGCCAAGGGGCAGCATGAACATATCGTCGAAGTCTGGGACGGGAATCGGTTCCTCGTTCGGTTTGCCGTCCAGGTCCGTGATCCAACCCGGCAGCAGCTCCGCGCCGACCCTCTCGGCCAGCCTGAGCTTGTTGCCCGCAATGGCGCTCGTGGCCGCGTCGTACAGGAAGGGCGCTTCGTTCCGCGCCGGGGCCGCGATGGCGATGGGGTTCGTGCCCAGCCGAGGCTCCGCGGCGAAGGTCGGCACGATCTTCGCGCCGGACGAGGTCATCGTCAGCCCCACCATGTCCTGCTCGGCGGCGAGCATCGCGTGATGGCCTATCGGGCCCGAGTGGCCCGCGTTGAACATCGCCACCGCGCCCACGCCGACCTTCCTCGCCTTGTCGATGGCGATCTTCATCGCCTTCGGACCCAGGATGATCGCGTGGCCCCCGGCAGCGTCGATTGCGGCGGTCGCCGGGCTCTCCCTGATGATCTTCCAGTCCGCGTTGGCCTTCATCGTGCCGTTGCCGTAGAGGTCGACGTACGCCCTCATCATGTTCGAGACGCCGTGGGTCTCGACGCCCCGCAGGTCGGCGGTCACCAGCACGTCCGCCCCGATGGCCGCATCCTCGGGCGTCTCGCCCATCTTCTCGAATATCGCGGTAACGGTTTGTCGGAGCGACGCCTCCGGCACGAGTACCTTGTCCGCCTCCGGCACCTTGAATCGCTCGAGCATAGCTACCCCCGTCGATAACGACGCGTGTGGGAATCAGCCGAAACCGACCGCGATTCTATCACGACGGCGAAGCTCGCTACAGAGGTCACGGAGAGCCCAAATCCACCTCCGTCATTCCGGCCCAGAGTCTGCCCCCTAGAAGTCGGGGGCCGGAATCCATCCCCAGTCGCATAGACAAGTCACTAAGCCAGCCTTGAACCAGAAGGCAACGCCGTCCGTCATTCCGGCCTTGAGCCGGAATCCAGTCCCCGGCCCCTGACGTTATACCAAGTCACCGTGATGCCGCCGTATATGTGCGGCCAGGGAGTGGGTTCCCGCCTTCGCGGGAATGACGGCTTTACGGCGCGCTCAAAATGAATTGGTATTAGTCGGGTGACGACTGCGTAGATGGCCAGCTACGTCCCCTTGTAGTTCACCACCTGCGTCAGCTTGTTCTTGATGGACACCAGGTCCTTCTGGTCTTCCATCACCTGCTCGATGGGCTTATAGGCGTCCGGGTGCTCGTCGAGCAGCTTCCGTGCGCTCTTGGCGTTCCACGCCTTGCCCTCCATCATGGACCTGAGGGACTCCGTCGTGAACGTCTTCCTCGCCCTGCCCCGGCTGAACATCCTGCCCGCGCCGTGGGCGCTGGACTTGTAGGAGTCGGGGTTGCCCTTCCCCTCGACGATGTAGGTCGCCGCGCCCATCGACCCCGGGATGATACCCAGGTCGCCGGTGTCCGCTTTGATCGCGCCCTTGCGGGTGAGCCACACCTCGCGCCCGAAGTGCTCCTCCAGCGCCGCGAAGTTGTGGTGGCAGTTGATCGTCTCCACCACCTCGAACTCGCCCGCGTGCCGCGCCAGGTCCGAGACCGCCGCGTCCATCATGAAGACGCGGTTCGCCGCCGCGTACCGCTGCGCCCACTCCATCATCCCGATGTACGTCGTGAACGAGCTGCCGGTCAGCCGCGCCGTGTTCGCGTCCTCCAGCTCCTCCTCGTTCTCCGCCTTCGCCACCTCGATGAAGATTTCGGCGATGACGTTGCCAATGCCCCTGGAGCCCGAGTGGAGCACGACCCATACGGCCCCGTCCTCGTCCAGGCACACCTCCACGAAGTGATTGCCGGACCCCAGCGTGCCGAGCTGCTTCTTCCCCCTTGCGATCATCGACCTCGCGTCGCGCCGTCTTCCGCGGCGGCCGACCGGCGCCGCATCGAATACCGACTCGTCCGGCACGGGGTCCTCCTCGAACCACTTCTCGGCCCGGCTGCTGGCCCGCGAATGGTCGCCGCCCACGCCTGCCGGAATCGACCGCCCGAGCATACCCACCAGCGGGCGCAGGTCGTCGGGGAGCGACTCCAGGTCTGTCCTGGCCGCGATCATGCCGCAGCCGATATCCACGCCGACCGCCGCCGGAATGATCGTGTCGGCCCACGTAGGGATGACGCTGCCCACCGTCGCGCCGATGCCCAGGTGGGCGTCCGGCATGAGCGCCACGTGGCCCACGATCCCCGGCGCGCGAGACACGACCTCCGCCTGCAGCCTCGTCGGCTCGTCCAGGATGCTAGCCCAGCTCTTGACCTCACCCATCTCCGCACCTCGCCTTCTCGTAACCCATATGAAAACATTGTGGCACGGGAAATTGCCCAATCCAAGGAATTCTGGCATGTGACAACCAGCCGTCCATCCTGAGCCGGGCTCGCGCCTCGTGGTCTTGGGTGAACATGCCAGCGGCTGGCGGCCTTGACCTGCACACGGGCGGGATGTAACGTGACTCACATCGCGTTTACAATGAGTCACGGGGGAGATGTGACGTGAATCAGCTCACGGTCAGAGGATTCGACGACGAGTTGATCGCCAGGCTGCGAGGGCTTGCTGACCAGGAGGGCACGTCTCTGAACCAAGCTGCCCTTAAACTGCTACGCAGGGGCGCTGGCCTGCTGGAAGCCGAGGAGAACACCAACAGGATCGGATCTTCATTGGACGACCTGTTCGGCACGTGGAGTTCTGAGGAAGCCGAATCGTTCAATGATGCCCTCGAAGTGTTTGAGACAGTGGACGAATCGGCGTGGAAATGAGGATCCTCCTAGACTCCAACGCCTACTCGGAGTTCAAGCGAGGCAATCATCGAGCTAGAGAGCTCGTTCAGGACGCCGAGGAGATACTGCTTTCGGCCATAGTAGTGGGTGAGCAGTTGTTCGGCTTCCGCCAAGGGCAGCGCTTGGAGCAAAACCTTGCAGAACTTCGCTCTTTCCTTGACCGCCCCTACGTATCGTTCGTCCCAGTGGGACCGGTGACCGCGGACCGATACTCCCGGATAATGGCATCACTGAGAGCCAGAGGTCGGCCCATTCCCACCAATGACGTCTGGATTGCGGCTCATGCGATGGAGACAGGCGCAGACCTCGTGTCGGCAGACCGGCACTTCGGGTATGTCGACGGGATCGCATGGGTTCGTTTGACATCGGGCTAAGGGCCTTAACCTAGACATCAGACAGCGATAGGAATTTACCGCCGTCAAGGAAAGAATACTCCGCATCACTGACGGCCACCGCCGTCTGTTCCGCAACCCTTCGTTCGTGCTCCTATGGAGCGGCCAGACCGCGTCCTACTTCGGCGACGCCTTCTTCAACCTCGCCGTGATGTGGGTCGTCTGGTCGGAGACCCAGTCGACCCTGCAGACTGCGATCATCCAGGCGGTCTGGCACATCCCGGACGTCATCTTTGCACCGCTGGCCGGAGTCCTCGCCGACCGCTGGGACCGCAAGGCGATCATGGTGACAACGAACGTCGCCGCCGCGTCGGTGGTGGGGGCGGTGGCCCTAGTCGTGGTGCTGGTCGGTCACCTGCCCCCGGCAATCGCTTTCGTCGCCATCTTCAAGCTGAACGGACTCACCACGTTCATGAACCCGGCGCGCGCCTCGGTCATGCCCTCCGTCGTGGGCCGCGACCTGCTGACCACGGCCCAGGGCTTGTTCTCCACCGCCAGGGAGACGGCGGCGCTGGCAGGCAGCGCAACCGCCGGCCTGGTGATCGCGGCTGCGGGCGCAGTGTGGGCGCTGGTGATCGACGCCGCGTCGTTTCTGTTCGTGTCGCTGTGCATCGCAATCGCCCGGCTGCCGGGAAGATCCGCCCCAACCGATGCCTCGAACAAAGTCCGTGCAGGGCTCTCCCCAAGGTCGGTCGGCCGGGACCTGCGAGAAGGGTGGAGGACGGCCTCGGGATTGCCGGTCGTGCGCGCATTGCTATGGCTCGGCGTGCTCATCAACGTCGGATCGTTCATCGGGCCACTGTGGCCCGCCCTCGTACAGGAGCGGCTGGGTGGCGGGGCCGGTTCCTACGGCGTATTGTTGGCGGCTTCGACGGCCGGAGGCATGATCGGCGGCCTGGTTGCAGGGCCATTGGAGCGGCGCGTCGGCGCGGGCCGCATTTTGGCATCGGGCTGGAGTTTGGCAGGCATATGCACCCTTGGGATAGCCGTCTCCACCTGGCTGCCGGCGACGATGGCCCTGGAATTCCTGGAGACCGCCTCTTTCGTCGCCAGCATGGTCGCCAGTGGCGCGATCATGATCACAGCCGTGCCCGAAGAGTATCGCGGCCGGGTTTTCGGCATGGTCCGCAGCCTGTCCGTCGTCCTCATCCCCGCGAGCGCCCTCGCCGGAGGCTGGATCGCGGAGTTCGTGGAGATCTGGATCATGTTCGCCGCCGCCGGGGCCTTCACCTTCGCCCTGGCGCTCCTCGCCTGGGCGAACCCCCACGTCCGCACTGCCCGCATCTAGGCTAGGAGCAGCAAGTTCGCCCTGAGCCCGTCGAAGGGCAGCTCTCTGCCGATGCAGGTAGCCTGAGACGATCGCTACGGGACGGGCATGTGAGTCCCAATTCCAACGCCAGCGCAATGGGGAACTCGCCCGGTCAGGGCCCCGTGTACAGCTCCGTGCCCGGATGGAACTGGAACCAGCCGAACCAGAACGACATGTGCGTCGGTATCCGCGCGAGCTTCTCCGACTCGTCGGCCGTGTTGACCAGGAACTCCTCGGTCACCTGCCACGTACCGCCGTCCGCGTCCGCTATCACCGGCGGGATGCCGAGGTGGCTACCGCTGTCGTCCGGCACCAGCTTGAACGACTTCCCGCCGCTGTAGTAGGCCCTCGCCCCCTGGCTCGCGGCCGAACCCAGCACCACGATCTCCTCGCCGCCCACCACGTCGTTCACCACGCGGTGCTCCCGCAGCGCTGCCGACGAGTAGGCCTTGTAGCCGTCGTTCAGCTGGACGCTAAGAACCACGTCCTTCGTATCAAGCCGGTCGTCTCTGTCGGGCACGGGGAACATCGTCTCCGGATCGTTGAAGTAAGCGTAGTAGATAGCCCGTGGGTCATCCTCGGGCGCGTAGAACTCGGCGGGGTACAGGCCCGTGTCCTGCTGCAGCACAGTCGTGTCGGGATGGAGCTCCAGCCACTCCTCCCACGTCGTGAGAATGACCGGGAAGAAGTCGAGCTTGATCCCTGAGTCCCAGAGCGGCCCGATCACAGGCTCGCCCGTGAGCTGGTTCCAGAGCGAATTTGTCAGCCGGTCGTACATGACCTTGTTGCTGCGGTACAGCATCCCCGACGTGCCGAAGCTGGTTGACTCTCCGTTGATCTTGGCGGAATACACGATTCCGGCGCCGCAGAGCGTTCAATAGGCCAGGGCGATGGGTTCGCCCCCCAGCCAGTCGTTGGCCATCTCGTGGGCGTTCACGATGCGGAGCGGGTACGCCCTGTGCTCCCCGTTGATGGACACGCCGAAGACCCGGTCGCTCGGCTGCAGGTACTCCTGCTCGCCCGCCGTAACTACCGGGGCTTGCTGAAGGTCCGGGATCCCGTCGGGCCGTACCCCTCCCCACGCGACTTCGAACAGGTTGATGCGCGAGCCCTGCGCCGCCGGAGCCAGGAACTCGCCGAACCTGGGGTCGATCAGGCTCATCAGCGTGATCTTCCATTCCACGTACCTGTCGGGAGGGCTGTACTCCTCGGCGTTCTTGCCCAGCCACTCCATCCACTCGTTCCACGCCCCCTGTTCACGTCTGAACTCCCTGCCCGTTATCGCCGAGATGGCCGTGCTGGTCTCGATCATCAGCTCCCGGTTCCCGAAGAATCGGAGCAGCTCGATCATCAGTGGGACCATCGACTTGTCGTTGTTGGCGATGGCGAGGGTAATCGCTTGAAGTGTGTCGTCGGGGCTGTGTTCGCGGCTCGAGAACAGCCGGAACATGTTCTCGGTAGAGTCGTAATTCTCTGAGGGAGCCAGCGCCTGCGCCGCCGTCGCGGTGGGCTCAGGCTGGCTCGGAGTAGGAGTAGGAATCGGGGTCGGCGCAGGCGCTTCGGTCGGGGTCGGCGCAACCGTCGCGGCCTGTGTGGGTGCGGCCGTCGGCGCGCTCGCGGTAGGTTCGGGCGCATCGCCCGTACCCGAGCACGCAACGGCAACCGCCGCGATCAACCCAAGCGCCAGCACCGCGAAACCGTAGGATAACCTCTTAGTTTCTTTCACGCGCTTGTACCAATTCGTTCTGACTGCGCCGCCGAATCAAAAACGTAGGGGCGGGTTTGAAACCCGCCCTCGGCCTCGCCAATCAGCAGTATTGTTTGCGATGTCGTTCAGGGCGACACGGATCAAGCTGCCGTCCCCTGGGTCTTCCTCTGCGCATGCTTCAAGATAGAGCCGCATATCCTCCTTGGTCCTGAGGTGTTCGGTTACATCCCATCTGGTGAATGCTTCAGCCACCGCTCGATCTCGAATCTTCCCACTGACTCGCCAGGATCAGGAGCCCTGATTCCTTGGACATGTGGCGTCTAATACCAAGTCACCGTGATGCCGCCGTATATGTGCGGCCAGGGAGTGGGTTCCCGCCTTCGCGGGAATGACGGCTTTACGGCGCGCTCAAAACGAAATGGTATAAGGACCTCGTTCGCAGGGATTCCTCCAGCTTCGAGTTCGGACATGAGCTTGAAGGCGTCACAGGATGCACCCACTACCTTTTGGTTCAAAATGGCGATCCACTGGTCCGGATACTGGGCTAGAAGGTCCTGGTAGTGAGCCTCATAGTAATCGACGGCCCTGCCATGTCCTTCGATCCTGGCTTCTGCGCTTCTCATCTGCACGCCTTGCTCACTGCTCCTAGTATCCACTCTACACTAATTCTCCAACCCCGTATTCGGGAAGAAGGCGTACCACGACAGCCACAGCGCAATCTGCGCCGGGATCCGGGGGAGCTCCTGTCCGCTGCCCTCGTTGACCAGCGCATCCTCGGTCACCTTCCAGACGCCCCTGTCCGCGTCCACTACCTCAGATGGCGTCCCCGTAGTGTCGTCGTCTGCACCGAGTGACAGCGATACGCTTCCCCGCTCGTAGACCCTCGCGGCCTCCGACTCCGACGACGCCACGATGACGATGGGCGTCCCGCCTACCTCGTCGTTCACCACCCTGCGCTCCTGCAGTACGGCCACGGTGTACGCCTTCGCCTCGCCTCCTGTCCGCACGCCCAGCACACTCGCCTTGGGTGGCAGCGCGTCGCTTCGGGGCCAGACCGGGAATACAGTCTCGTCCGTGGTCAGGTAGATTTCGAGCGGCGAGCCCGGCGTCGACTCGGGCGCGTATGCGCTTGGGGGGTAGATCTCGTTCAGGATCGCGAGGACCGACGTGTCGGGATGCAGCGTCGACCACTCCTTCCAGGTCGTCACGACCGACGGTATAGGCTCCAGGTCGTTGCCGGGGTCCGCTGCAGACCCGGCGACGGGCTTGCCCGTGAAGTGGAGCCACAGCGTCCTGTTCTCCAGGTCGTACATCACCGGGTTGCTCTTGTATATCAGGCCCGACGTACCAAACCGCGTCTTGGCGCCTCCCACCTCGGAAGAGTAGACGACTCCCGACCCGCACAGCACGCACTGGGCAAGCACTATTGGCCTGCCAGCCAGCTCGTCGTTGACGATCTCGTGTACGTTCGTGATGCGGAGCGGGTAGGCCCTGTGTTCGCCATCGATCGACACCCCGAAGACCCTGTCGTCTGGAAGCAGGTAGTCGGCCTCCTCCACAGCCGTGACCTCCGGGTCCACCAGCGGCGGCGTCTGGTCCGGCGCGACACCGCCCCAGATCAGCTCGACGAGGGCTATGTCCGGTGCTGTCTTCCCGTCGGGGGGCAGGAACTCCCGGTACCGCTGGTCGATGCCGCCGCTCAGGAACGTGCTCTTCCACGTCGCATACTTGTCGGGTACGGGATAATCGGAGGAGTTTGCCCACAGCCATGACATCCACTGGTTCCAGTCCCACTCCTGGCCCTGCGGGGGCTGGCCTGTCAACTGCTCCAGGGTCGTCAGGGCCTCCTCTTGGAACTGCTGCGAAGGGAAGAACCGCAGCACCTCCAGGATTATCGGTACTTGGGTCGAGTCCTTGTTGGCCCGCGCCCTTTCGAGCCCCTCGAGGGCTATCTTCACCGGGTGGTTGGCCCTCGAGAAGAAGCGGTACATGTTCGACTCCGGCTTGTATGCCGCGTCAGGCGTGCCCTCCGTCTCCGCCGTCGGGCTCGGCTTCTGGGCAGCCGGTAGGGGAGTCGGCGTGACGATCTCGGCCAGCCTTACCGGCAGCTGGGGGGGCTGTGCTACTGTCGGCACCACTACCGGCGTTGGCTGCTGGGACTCCCCGGCGCTGCCGCACGCCGCCGCCAGCGCCGCCAGAGCAACGAAAGTGAGTGAGAAAGCCCACGTGCGCAGGTATCGAAATGTTGGAGCCATCTTCCTTCTATATAACGCCGGGTCCGGTCCTGCGGTTGTCTCCGCCGGATCGAGGGTATCCCCTGTAGGCACAGGAAATCCAGACCGTCGTTCTCGCGCGGGGAGACCGTTGGATAACCCAGTCGTTGCTATGAAATGAACCACACTCGCCCACACCATCGTTCCCGCGCAGAGCCTGCCCCGTACTCGATACGGGGCGGGAACCCATCCCCGGTCGCTGCCACCGATCATGTGGCAAGGGAGAATTCCGCGCCCATTTTCCTGTGTTGAGGATACACAGTAGCGCGGCTCAGGCGCCAAGCTCCTCGCCCAGCCGCCGTATGACCGTCTCCAGCTCCCCGTCGTCGACGCTCATCGGGTCCACCCCGAGCTGGTCGGGGTTGCCCAGTGTGTGCAGGAATATCCGGGGGACGCCCGCCGCCATCCTGTCGAAGATCTCGTTGGGGGGCGGCCCTGCCCACTCCGGCGTGAATCGGAGCACCGCCGTCGGGATGAGGTAGTCGATCCGGTCATGCCTCACCGACGCCTCCACGCCCGGCACCTCGATCAGCGCGTCCACGACCCTCTGGCACGACGCCATGTAGCGCTCCGTTTCGGCCTCCTCGTCCTCTTCCACGAATATCCGCAGGGCCGCGACGAGGCCCACTATCTCCTCCTTGGCAACCTTCATGCCACGGCCGACGAACTGGTTCGGGCTGGCGTTGGCCGCCGCGGCCTCTATCAGGTCCCTCCTGCCGGCCAGGATGCCCGTTCCCTGCGGCCCGCGCACGCCCTTCCCGCCGCTCAGGATCACCATGTCCGCGCCCTGCTCCAGGGCGGCCCTCAGGTTGGCCCGGGGCGGCAGCGTCGAGGCAGCGTCGACGATCACCGGGATGCCCCTGGCGTGGGCGCTCTCCACCACCTCGGGCAGCGTCAGCGCCCTGCGCGAGTAGAACGGAGCGAAGAGGTACGCGACGG
Organism: Dehalococcoidia bacterium; assembly: GCA_965222445.1. Lineage (GTDB taxonomy): Bacteria > Chloroflexota > Dehalococcoidia > Lucifugimonadales > CAJWER01. Next base: position 1,793,551 of record CBDCTY010000002.1, read on the forward strand.
CCGCCGTGCGTTCGTTGTACGCCGCCTCCAGCTGCCACAGGTGGCATCGCCGGCCCTCGCCGACCCCAACCAGCTTCGCCCCAGCGGCCCGGTACGCCTGGTCGTACGCGAAGCGCTGGCAGTTCTGAATGACGATCTCGTTCCTCATCCCGGCCGTGTCGGGTAGCTGCGCCATCTTCGCCGGGTCGCTCCCCGCCATCACCGCCGCCGCTTGGAGCACCAGCCCACCGGCGGCGCCGCTGGACACGAACGCCGCCTCAGACCCCACGATTCCGGCGATGATCTCCCCAGCCCTCGCGTTGAGCTCGTGAATGTCGACCAGGACGGTCGCCGCGCTGTTCATGGCCTCCATGGCCTCGCGCCGCAGCTTCGTGCCGCCGTACGCGCTGGTGGTGCCGGAAACGTTGAGGGCGGGCCGCACCCCCATGGCGCGGTAGACTTCCGCCGGGTCCTTCACCTCGGTCATCCTTCTCATCTAAAACCAGTCTTGTTGTGACTGCGCCGTCAATTGCCACCCCGCAGGGCGGGTCTAAAACCCGTTCGTTTAGACCGCGCCGCCAATCGCCACCCCCCGGTAGGGGCGGGTTTGAAACCCGTTCGTTTTGACTGCGGCGCCAGTTGCCACCCCGGTAGGGGCGGGTTTGAAACCCGCCCTGTCCCTGCCCACGGACGCCGACCCGGTGACGCAATCTATGTCCGCATCATACCCACTTCGCATTAAGATGGGCAGTCCCCTCACCTGTAGAGAACGTTGGGGAGCGCTTTCGAGTTTATACCACTTGGCATCCCGAACCCAACAACCCCGGCCAAATTGCAGCTGTGCAGAGTTGGAGGGAGAGGATTGCCTCTTCCTCCTGAGGAAACCTTTGTAAAACCCCGTCATTCCGGCGAAAGGCGGAATCCAGACCCCGCTTGAATAAGGGAGCTAGCTTGCTGAAGCCGGCTTTCATCCTCACCCGTCAAAGGGAGACGGCGTTACGCAAAGGTCTCCTGAGGGGGAAGATTGAGATGGGGGCTCCCGGCCCGGCGGGGAGAGGACGGTGCTAATATTCCACGAAGCCTGAACTGTTGTGCCAAATTGCAAGCCATTCAGGTTCAGTGAGTTGACATAACTCGCCCCTGGGACTAGGCGGGTCTCTTGCTCCTTACTCCCTTGGCGCGAGAAGGCTGGGATGAGGGGGATGCTAGTGCCGACAGCGGGGACAGCGTGTGGGTCCAAATTGACACCCCCAATTCGCGAATGCGATAATCGACACACGGACTCAATATGCCAAAGAGAACATATCAACCTAAGAAACGGCGGCGCGCCCGCGTACACGGCTTCCGCTCGCGAATGAGCAGCCGCGGCGGGCGACGCGTGCTCAAACGGCGAATGTACAAGGGTCGCTCCCGGCTAGCCGTCTAAGGGGCCCTGTTGTCCCTCAGTCTCACGCCAGCCTTGCCCCTGTCCCACGCGGCGGGGTGGAGAATCGCCCCGATGCTCAGAGAGCGCCGACTTACGCGCCCGCGTGACTTTGCGGACCTCCGCTCGCAGGGCCGTGCCTGGTCTGGGAAGCTCCTCGTGCTGGTCGCGCGGCCCAACTCCCTGGACATCAGCCGCGTCGGCCTGTCCGTCAGCAAGAGGGTCGGCAAGGCCGTCGTGCGCAACTTCGTGAAGCGCAGGCTGCGGGAGGCCGTTCGCGGAATTGACCTGCGGGAGGGCTGGGACATCCTGCTCATTGCCAGAATGGGAGCGGGCGACGCGGACTTCCATACCCTCGAAAGATCGCTGAAGTCGCTGTGCAGGCGGGCCCGCCTGATCGCCGCGCCGCCCGGAAATGAAGATGCGTAGCGTCATACTAAAGGCCATCGACACATACCAGTACACCCTCTCTCCATACTTCCGGGGCGCCTGCAGGCACTTCCCCAGCTGTTCGAACTACACCCATGAGGCCGTCACCCGTTACGGCGCGTCGAAGGGTCTGTGGCTGGGTCTCAGGAGGATCGGCCGCTGCCGGCCCCTCGGGACCATCGGCTATGACCCGGTCCCATAGGCGCAGCCCGACTCCATGAACATCACACCAAATCCACCACCTCCGTCATTCCCGCAACGGCGGGAATCCATCCCCGGCAAGGTGCATAGCCACAACCCCGGAGGCTGTGGGTCACGCCGCCCTTCCCGTTCGGATGGTGGATCTGGGCCCACAACCCCCGCTGCTGTACGCGCCCGCTGGCTGCTCATGGTTCTGTCGGTCAGCCTGCTCCTGGCCGCCTGCACCCGCCTGGGCGTGCCCGAGGGCTGGCCCGCCGCCGTGGTAGAAGGCGACACCATCTACGTGGGCACCATGGACGGTGACTTCAGGGCCATTGATCTGGAGACCGGCGCGACGATCTGGAACTATGACCTCAAGGGCGACGAGGGTCAGGGGTCAGCATACGGCCCACCCGCCATCTACGACGGCAACATCTACTTCGCGGGATACGACGGAATGCTCTACGCGCTCACCCAAAACGGGGATGTCGACTGGGGTCCGAGGGAGGTAGGCAACCAATCACCCATTGTCGGCGGGCCCGCGGCAGCAGATGGACTCGTCCTCGTGGGCTCGTCGGACGGCAGCCTATACGCCTTCGACTCCGAGGATGGCTTGAAGAAGTGGGACTTCCGGACTGGAAACAGGGTCTGGTCCACGCCCACGATTGCGAATGGGGTGGTGTACTTCGGCTCCCTCGACCACAACGTATACGCGCTGTCCCTTGAAGACGGTGAGGAAATGTGGCGCTTCTCGACCGGGGGTGGTATCACTGGCAAGCCCCTCGTCAGCGGCGGTAAAGTCTACATAGGCGCCTTCGACAGCGCCTTCTACGCCATAGACGCAGAAACGGGCGGCTTGGCATGGAAGTTCGACGGTGCCGAAAGCTGGTTCTGGGCAGGAGCCGCCGCCGGTGAAGGCCAGGTGTTCGCCCCCTCCCTTGACGGCAGCGTCTATGCGCTGGACGCCGAGACGGGCGACCTCATGTGGCGGTTTGAAGGCGCTAAGGGGCCCATCATCGGTACGCCCTCGGGCACACCAGCGATACTATCCACTAATAGGGAACCGCCCTCCAAGCTGAGGATCCTCCAACTATGTGAGCGGGTGAGGCTCAAGAGACCGCAGCTATGGGCCGTCTCACCGGCAGCCTACTGGTCCAGGGATCCCGGACTGTCGGGTGACCTGGAGATCGGTGACTACTTGAACATCATCACTCTCGAGCCCAACGACGACGGACTGATCCAGATCCAGGTGTCCACCCACGATTCTCGCAAGCTGGAAGGTATAGGTGACGAGGCCACGGTCTGGATCGAGTGGGGGCGCATCGAAGCCGCAGATAGCATCGACTCCGTATTCGAATGTGAAGGTGCGGCGGCCCCGCCCAACAACGCGGCCGCGGCCGTTTCTGAGGATACGCTGCCCCTTGCCAGGATGCCCGATGCCTCGAAATTCAGGCGCCTCGCCGTTGGGTCGGCTGACGGCAACGTCTGGCTAATCGACCTATCCAACACCGCCGACGCCAACAAGTGCGCCATCGGCAAGCCGATAAAGTCCCCCGTCACGGCTCACGGCGACATGCTCATCGTCTCCTCCACAGACCACTCCATTCGGGCCCTGACCGTCACGGCGAGCGGAGTCGACGAGAAGTGGGCCCACTACTCCAACCAAGAGAATCCTCTGGCGACCGAAAAGGGGAAAGCATGTTGACCATCTCGTATCGGGCCAGGCGGTAAGCCGTGGAGATCCCGGGGATACTGAGCCAAGTCTGGAACGGCGTCATCGTCAGCCCCATGATCAACAGCCTCGTGCTGTTGTACGCGGTCTTCTTCTCCAACTTCGGCCTCGCGATCATCCTCTTCACGATCATCGTGCGCTCCGCCATGATCCCGCTCTCCCTGAGGCAGAGCCGCTCCATGAAGGCCATGACCGCCGTGCAGCCCAAGATGAAGGCCCTGCAGGAGCGGTACAAGAACGACCGCCAGAAGCTCTCCCAGGAGACCATGAAGCTCTACCGCGAGCAGGGCATCAGCCCCATCGGATGCCTCGGCCCCCTCGTCGTGCAGATGCCGATCTTCATGGGCCTCTTCTGGGCCCTCCGGGGCACCCTGCCGTCCACCCCAGAGAGGCTGGCCGACCTCTCGAAGCACCTCTACCCGTGGATGCCCATGGTCCACGAGGCCGTTCCTCTGGATGGCGGATTCCTCTGGCTCGACCTGGCCGCGTACTCCAGCGCCAACCCCATTCCCTTCCTCCTGCCCGTGCTGGTCGGCGTGTCCATGTTCCTCATGCAGAAGATGACGACGATGCCCTCGACCACACCCCAACAGGAGTCGACGAACCGCATGATGCTGTGGCTCATGCCAGGCATGTTCGGGGTCTTCACCCTAAACTTCGAGGCGGGTCTCGCCCTCTACTGGATTGTCTCCAACATAGTGGGTATAGTGATTCAGGGGTTCGTCACCGGGTGGACGCCCCTTGTCGACCTCTTCAAATCTATCGTCAATCTAGTCCGGTCCGCCATGACCCAGAAGCCGGCCGCCGAGGGCGCGGCGGAATCTTCAGAAGAAGAGCCGCCGGCCCGGGAGGCAGACACCGATGAAAACGATCGAGATGACGGCCAAGACGGCCGACCTAGCAATCGAAATCGCCCTAAAGGAGCTAGACGCAGAGCGCCAGGACGTCGAAATCGACGTCGTTAGCCACGGCAAGTCCGGCATACTCGGAATCGGCTCCGAGCCCGCCAGGGTCCGCGTCACCGTCCTCGAAGAGACATCCGACGTCGTGACGGTCGCGACCGAGCTCCTCGAGGACATCGTTGCCCTCACCGGCGCGGAAGTGACCGTAAACCTCAGGCACGCCCACCGCGACGATGTCGGAGGCCCCGTGTTCGACATCGACGGCGACGATGCCGGCCTCCTCATAGGACGCCGCGGCGAGACTCTGCGCTCCCTCCAGTTCCTCACCACCTTCATCGCCTCCCGCCGCATGGAGGAGCGAGTCAGCATCTTCGTCGACGTCGCCGGATACCAGGAGCGGCGCTACGAGTCCCTCACCAACCTGGCCGAGAAGGTCGCCGACAGGGTCGCCTCCAGCGGCCGGCCCATAACCCTCGAGCCCATGCCCCCCAACGAGCGCAGGATCGTCCACCTAGTCCTCGCCGACAACCCGGACGTAGAGACCGGCAGCACCGGCTCCGGCGACGGCCGCCGCGTAGTAGTAGAGCCCGCCTACGACTAGCCCTCTGCGCGCTCCCCACCCTCGGCGGTGAATCCCCCAGACCTCCTCGTTATAGGACACGTCACCCGCGACCTCGTGGGCAACCGCGTCGTCCCCGGCGGCGCCGTAACCTACGGCGCGCTCACCGCCCGCAGGCTCGGCCTGACCGCCGCCATCGTCACCAGTGCCCGCCCGGACGACGTCGAGAGAATACCCGGCGTCGCCTCCCACATCCTCCCGTCCCCGACCACCACCACCTTCCACAACATCTACCGCAACGGCCGCCGCATCCAGACCATCGAGGCCGTCGCGGGCCCAATCCGCCCGGACGACGTGCCCGTACAGTGGCGCACCTCACCCCAAGTGCTCATTGGCCCCCTCGCCAACGAGATCGACCCCGGCGTCGTCCGCCTCTTCCCGCGCTCCGTAGTCGTCGCGTCGCTCCAGGGCTGGCTGCGACAATGGGGCTCCGACGGCGTCGTCAGGCCCAGGTCGTGGGACGGCAGCGACGTGCTGCCCCACGTCGACGCCGCCGTCGTCTCGTCCGAGGACACCGGCGACCCCGCCGCCATTGAGCGCTGGGCCCACTTGGCCCCAGTCCTCATCGTCACCCTGGGCGAGCGTGGCGCGCGCCTCCACACCCGGGGCGCATGGCACGACGTGGCCCCATTTCCGTCCTGCGAGGTCGACCCCACGGGTGCGGGCGACGTCTTCGCCGCCGCCTACGCCGTCAGCTACCGCGAGACCACCGACCCCGTCGAGTCCGCCCGTTTCGCCGCCGCTGCCGCCAGCCTATCCGTCCGCGGCCAGTCCACCTCCGCAATCCCAACCCGTCCCGAAATCGAACGCCTCCTCTAGCCCAACCGTCATTCCCGCAGGCGGGAACCCCCAGCCCAAGCCGTCGTTCCCACGCAGGCGGGACCTCAGCCAAACCGTAGTTCCCCCGCAGGCTGCACACCCCGCCGCCCATGGCAGAGGACGCCGTGCAACCCCCAAACCGTCATTCCCGCGCAGGCGGGAACCCATCCCCGGCTGCTGAGCACGACAGCTGCCGCCATTAACCACCACTCTAACCTCCCCCAACTCCTCCCTCTGCGCCTCCGTGTCCTCGGCGGTGCACACATATCTCCTTGAAGACCCGCCCCCGCCCCCGTATAATTGACCCTAGACAAGTTCCCCACCATCTCAAGGAGGTTCCGCAGAATGACCTACATCATCGCAGAGCCGTGCGTCGATCTTAAGGACGCGGCTTGTGTGGATGTGTGTCCCGTCGACTGCATCTACGTCGCCGACGAGGACAGCCCCAACCACTACGACCCCGAAGTCGAAAACGCCCCTGCCATGCTCTACATCCACCCCGAAGAGTGCATCGACTGCGCCGCATGCGAGCCCGTATGCCCCGTCACCGCCATCTTCGCCGAGGACGACACCCCGCCGGAGTGGGACAAATACATCGACCTCAACTACGAGTACTTCGGCCTCGCCAGGTAACATCCCTTCGGGTCTCCTCTCCCTCGAGGGGAGACGATTGAGCCTGCCCTGAGCTAGTCGAAGGGGTGAGGGTGATCTGGTCGACCCAAAGGCAAGCAGGACGGCCCGGAGCGGAGGACACCGCCCGGGCCGTCCTTATGTCATTTCGTGACTACGATGTGAATACCAGATCGTAGGGGCGGGTTTGAAACCCGCCCTCCCCGGCCTCCAGGTAATAGGCCGCATCACAACGAACCCCTGTACTATATTCCGCACACGCAGCGAGGTGTTGAAATGATTGCGATAGAATCCACCCCCCAGATGGTCGCCCGTACCTACTCGACCACCGCGAAAAACCTCGAGGTCGTCCGCCGCAGGTTCGGCAGGCCCCTCTCACTCGCCGACAAGCTCCTCCTCGGCCACCTCGACGACCCCGAGGCCCAGGAGCTCGCCCAGGGCGAGAGCCAGCTCGCCCTCAGGCCCGACCGCGTCGCCCTACAGGACGTCCTCGGCCAGACCGTCATGCTCAACTTCATGCAGACCCGCCGCGACTCCGCAGCCGTGCCCACCACCATCCACTGCGACCACCTCGTCCAGGCCCGCGTCGAGGGCGGCATCGACCTCGTCCAGTCCATCGAGGAGAACGACGAGGTCTACTCCTTCCTCCGCTCCGCCGCCGCGAAGTTCGGCGCGGGGTTCTGGGGGCCCGGCGCTGGCATCATCCACCAGGTCGTCCTCGAGAACTACGCCTTCCCCGGCGCGATGATCATCGGCACCGACTCCCACACACCCAACGCCGGGGGCCTCGGTGCGTGCGCCGTCGGCGTCGGCGGCGCGGACGCCGTCGAGGTCATGGCTGGGCTGACCTGGGAGCTCCTGTACCCCCGCTACATCGGCGTCCGGCTCACCGGCGAGATGGGCGGCTGGACCGCACCCAAGGACGTCATACTCCGCCTCGCCGGAGAGCTCACCGTCTCCGGCGGCACCAACGCCATCATCGAGTACTTCGGCCCCGGCGCGAGCTCCATAAGCTGCACCGGCAAGGCCACCATCACCAACATGGGCGCGGAGCTCGGCGCAACCACCTCCGTATTCCCATACGACGAGCGCATGGACCGCTACCTCCGCGCCACCGACCGCGCCGCACTGGCCGACCTCGCCAACGCCAACCGTGCCCTCGTAACCCCAGACGCCGAGGTCGCCGACGACCCCGGGCGCCACTTCGACCGGCTCGTCGAGATCGACCTCTCGACCCTCGAGCCCCACGTAGTCGGACCCCACTCCCCCGACAGGGCGCGCCCCATATCCATGCTCGCCGCCGAGGTCGCCGACCAGGCCAACGGCTTCATCGACACGATAGACACCGCCCTCATCGGCAGCTGCACCAACTCCTCCTACGAGGACATGAGCCGCGCCGCCGACGTCGCCGACCAGGCCCGCGAGCACAACGTCGCCGCCGCGGCCCCTCTCATGGTCACCCCTGGCTCCGAGCAGGTCCGCTCCACCATCCAGCGCGACGGCCAGATGGCCTCCCTCCAGGCCATCGACGCCACCGTCCTCGCCAACGCCTGCGGGCCCTGCATCGGCCAGTGGCGGCGCGAAAAGCTCCTCGACGGCACCCCCAACACCATCGTCACCTCCTACAACCGTAACTTCCCGCGCCGCAACGATGGCAGGTCCGAGACGATGAACTTCATCGCCAGCCCCGAGATCGTCACCGCCCTCGGGCTCGCCGGAAGCCTGTCGTTCAACCCCCTCACCGACGAGCTCACCGCCGCCGACGGCTCCACCTTCAGGCTCGCGCCCCCCAGTCAGGCCCCCGAGGTCCCTGCGGACGGGTTCGACCCCGGCGAGTCCCGGTACGTCGCCCCGCCCGACGACGGCGGCTCCCTCGAGATCGCCATTGACCCCGACAGCGATCGCCTCGAGCCCCTGCACCCGTGGCCCGCTTGGGACGGCAGCGACTACGTCCGCCTGCCCGTCCTTGTGAAGACGAAGGGCAAGACCACCACCGACCACATATCCCCCGCCGGGCCCTGGCTCAAGTACCGCGGCCACCTCACTAAGTTCAGCGAGAACATGTTCATGGGCGCCGCCAACGCCTTCACCGGCGAGACCGGCAAAGGACGAAATATCCTTACCGGCGAGACAGGCCGCGCCTTCTCACAGACCGCCGAGTACTACAGGGACGCCGGGCTGCGCTGGGTCGTCATAGGCGACGATAACTACGGCGAGGGCAGCAGCCGCGAGCACGCCGCCCTCTCGCCCAGGCTCCTCGGAGGTGCCGCCGTCATAGCCCGCAGCTTCGCCCGCATCCACGAGTCCAACCTCAAAAAGCAGGGTCTGCTCCCCCTCACCTTCCAGGACCCCGCCCACTACGACCTCATCCGCGAGGACGACCGCATCAGCCTCACCAGCCTCGCCCACCTCGCCCCCAACCAGCCCGTCCTATGCACCATCCACCACGCCGACAACACCACCGAGGCCATCCACCTCGACCACTCCATGGCCGCCAACCAAATCCAATGGTTCCAAGCCGGCTCAGCCCTAAACATGCTCGGCGGCTAAGCGGTAAAATGTGTAATACCAATTGGTGGTAAGGAGGCCGTGAAGGGTGTAGGAGCGGTATAGGGGGTTGGTCTAAGCTGAGTCCGACACATGTTGTTGGAGGTCAGCAGATGCAGGGTAGACCGCTTCGAATCGATTGGCGCGCGGAGGATACGCCCGAGGCGCTGAGGGCAAGATACCTTTCGGAACGGGACGTCAGGCTGCGAAGTCGGCTCCAGGGGCTGTGGCTGGTGCGTGATGGATGGCCGATAGTGAAGGCCGCTGAGGTTGTGGGAGTTCACAAGGACACTGTCGGTGAATGGGTGAGATGGTACAGGCGTGGAGGGGTGTCTGAGGTGGTGTCGCACACGATGGCGGGAAGGGCCAGCCGAGCTTTCTGAGCGCCGAGCGGCAGCGTGAGTTGGTCGACGAGGTGTCTAAGGGGCGATTCCGCACGGCCTTGGAGATACGGGACTGGATACAGAGCGAGTACGCGGTCAGTTACAAGCCCGACAGCGTGTACGGGGTGCTCAAGCGGCTGGGATGCAGCCGCAGGGTGCCCAGGCCCCGTCACGAGAAGACAGACGCAGCCGGGCAGAGGTCCTGGAAAAAAGTGGCTCGGCCGCGCCCTCGCCGATGCGGGAGTGACGTCCGGGACGACGTTGGGCTTTGCCGACGAGATGCGTGTGGGCCTGCGAGGGATGGTTCGCAGGGTATGGGGCCGCCGCGGCGTCAAGGTGGTCCAGCGGGTGCAGTTGGCGTACCGGTGGATGTACCTATTCCTGGTCGTGGACGGTCGTCGCGGCAGGTTGTCGTGGACGTGGATAGACTCGATGAGGTCCGAGGCGATAGCGTCGGCGGTCAGGGGTCTTAGGCTGCAGACCGACATGGTGCGCTGGCCTGGGACGGAGCGCGGGGGGCACCGGGCCGAGAAGGTGGAGAGAGTAGGGCTGTCCACGATCGTTCAGCCGCCGTACAGTCCTGAGCTGAACCCTGCCGAGCGTGTGTTCCAAGAGGTTCGCCGATGGGTGGAGGGCAGGATATACCGGAGCATCGAGGACAAGATGGAGGCAGTCAACGCGTACCTGAGGGAACTGGAATCGGACCCTGCCCGCGTACGCTCTCTTGCCGGCTGGGCCTGGATCGACGACAACATCCGACGCCTGCCCCACACTTAGCGGCCGCCTCTCAGTGAGTTGGTATCAGAACTCACGCCCGCTCCGGCAAGGGCGCAACTGAAGCCCCCTTTTTCCACGACTCCTGCGCACCTACGTCTGCCTTCTCATGACGGCCCCTCGGAACCTTCGGGCTGCATCCCACCCTCTCAAGCAGACCGTAGACGCTGCCCGACTTGTAGCTCACTCCATACTCGGACTCTATCCAATCCCTGATCTCTCCCGCTGTCTTGAATCGCCCGCTCGACACCTCCTCGGTCAACTCCCGCTCTTGATCTGGGCTCAGAAACCGCGGCTTGCCCCTGCCTGCCATCTTGTGGCACAGCACTCCCTCCACACCTCCCTCTCTATACCAGCCCACCCATGTCTGTACCGTCCGGTAGTGCACTCCCACAGCTGTCGCCGCCTTACCGAGCTGCCATCCCGACCGGACCAGCCACAGTCCATGGAGTCGTGTACGAAGGACAACGTCATGCTCTGCCTGGTAGGCTGCCTTCAGTGCCTCCGGTGTATCCTCCAGACTCCAATCGATTCGAAGAGGTCGACCCATCATTGTGATGCACCCCAACACAGTATGTTGGTCATAGCATGGATGAACTACAAATACACCGCTAGCTACTTTCAGGTCTCCCTATCATCAAATGGTATAATACCAAGTCACCGTGATGCCGCCGTATATGTGCGGCCAGGGAGTGGGTTCCCGCCCCGTATCGAGTACGGGGCAGGCTCTTCGCGGGAATGACGGCTTTACGGCGCGCTCAAAATGAATTGGTATAAGGCGGGAATCCGGCCCGAATCTGACAATTTCCGTCACCTGAGAGACCGATTTAAGCGGTGAGGCCTCCGTCTTTCCGCCAGAGTGACACTAGGTCGGCCTAAATGCGATTGCCCTGGTCCGTTGTGCAGGCCTTCCATTGTCCCATAGACCACATACCGTCATTCCCATGAAAATGAACCGCACGCCCCTACACCGTCGTTCCCGCACAGAGCCTGCCCCCGAGAAGTCGGGGGCGGGAACCCATCCCCGGTCGCTGCCACAGATCATGTGGCAACGGAGAATCCCGCGCCCATTTCCATACCCTTATGTGGCCTTCGCAAGGCCATGGTGATTCCCGCGAAGACGGAAATCCAGGTGGGCGGTAGGGTATGTCCCTTCCGCAGGGAGCCAACTTTGGAAAGGCCCTAGCCGTTGTGTACGTTCCGTGCACCCCAGGCTCTGGTATGACTGCCCGACTCCGGAACGCGTTCTTGGTCAGGTAGACTGAGGACGCGGTAACTTATACCATTTCGTTTTGACTACGCCGTGAATTGATCGTGACGCAGTTCGCAATCCGCCATTCCGGCCCTTGAGCCGGAATCCCAGTCCCCGGCGGTTGCACACAGACGAGATGGCTATGGGAGCCGGGCACTCTTTCAGCCCCCTATATGGCGTAGTCACAATGAATTGGTATTATACCAAGTCACCGTGATGCCGCCGTATATGTGCGGCCAGGGAGTGGGTTCCCGCCTTCGCGGGAATGACGGCTTTACGGCGCGCTCAAAATAAATTGGTATTAGCACCACTCCCGGCAACGGCAGGCCATCAAGGAAGTCGACCTCAAGTACTATGCTCTCGGCCCCAGTTTCGCAGTCCCATGCCGGGGCAATGCTCGACTGGGCATCCGATTACGACGTGTTGCCGAGTAGGCCCCTGGCTATGATCTCCCGCATGATCTCGGACGAGCCGGCGGCGATGGTCCAGAGCCGGTAGTCTCGCGCGAACCGCTCTACCGGCGTCTCCCTTATGTACCCGTAGCCGCCGTGCATCTGGACGCCCTCATAGGCCACCATGTTGGCTACCTCCGTGGCATGGAGCTTCGCCATCGACACCTCGGTCTCGGCCTCCGCTCCCTCCGCGAATAGGGATGCCGCGTGGTAGGTGAGTCGGCGTGCGGCTTCGAGACGGGTCGCGATGTCGGCGAACCGGTGGCGCAGGGCCTGGAGATCGGCGAGCGGCCGGCCGAATGCGACGCGCTGACGCAGGTATTCACCCGTATCCTCCAGCGCCTGCGACGCGGCGGAAATGCTGAGCACTGCCGCCAGGAGCCGCTCGCGCTGCAGGCCGGACGCGAGCTGATGGAAGCCCCGGTTCTCCTCCCCCAGGAGATTCGACCCCGGAACGCGCACGTCGTCGAATACTATCTCGGCCGTGTCGGACGACAGCATTCCCGTCTTGTCCAGCTTCTTGGCGACGGTCAGCCCCGGGGTGTCGCGCTCGACCAGCAACTGGGAGAGCTGTCGATGCCGCGGCCCCTCCCTGCCCGTCCGGGCCGATACGAAGTACAGGTCGCCGTAGACGCCGTTCGTGGTGAAGGTCTTTGAGCCATTCAGGACCCAGTCGCCGCCGTCGCGCACTGCCCTGCTGGTTATCCCGGCCATGTCGGATCCGGCGCCGGGCTCGGTGATTGCAAGGGCGCACACCTTCTCCCCGCTGATCACCGCGGGCAGGTACCGGGACTTCTGCTCGGCGGTGCCGAGCCTGGCGAGCCATGGCGAGGACATGTCGGTGTGGACGATGACGCTGAATGCGACGCCTCCGGCGCGGCAACGGGCGATCTCCTCGGCCAGCACGACCGTCATCCAGAAGTCGGCTCCGCCTCCGCCGTACTCGGGCGGATACTCCACGCCCAGGAAACCAAGGGCGCCTAGCCGGCGGAAGAGGCTGCGTGGGATCTCGCCGCGCTCCTCCCACTCGTCCACGTTGGGAACGATCTCGTCTTCCACAAATCGCCGGACTGCCGAGCGGAAGAGCTCATGCTCGTCCCGGAAATATTCCATGCTGGCTCCTGGCTGCTTCGACCCGAAGTTTGCCCGCCCCAGACCGCCTACGGCGACCGCTCCCTCTCCATGCGGCGCAGCTCGTTCCGCCTTATCTTGCCGCTGATCGTCTTGGGCAGGTCGTCGACGAATTCGACTTCACGCGGGTACTTGTAGGGCGCGGTGACACGCTTCACGTGGTCCTGCAGCTCGGTAGTCAGGTCCGCGGACGGCCGGTGGCCCTGCGCCAGGACTACGAAGGCCTTCACGATCTCGCTGCGCATGGGGTCGGGCTTTCCTATCACCGCAGCCTCCGCGACCGAGTCGTGCTCCACGAGCGCCGACTCGACCTCGAACGGGCCTATGCGGTATGAGGCACTGATGATCACGTCGTCGGCCCGCCCCACGAACCAGAAGTAGCCTTCCTCGTCGCGGGTCGCCAGGTCGCCCGTGTAGTACCACCCATTCTGGAAGGCACTCTTGTTCGCTTCTGGGTTTCGCCAGTACCCGGGAAACAGGCCCACGGGCCACTCCGGCTCGGTGCGGACGGCCATGTTGCCCTCCTCCCCGTCCGGCAGCTCGGCGCCGTCCTCGTCCACGATCGCCATATAGAATCCGGGCGCCGTCACGCCCATGGACCCAGGTCTGTACTCCATGCCTGGGAATGTGGCCGCCAGAAGCGTCGTCTCGGTCTGCCCGTACCCTTCCCATATGTGCAGGCCCGTCTGCGCGCGCCACTCGTCGATAACCTCGGGATTGACGGCCTCCCCGGCGCCCACGACGTGCCTGAGCGCCATCGGCCTGAAGTTGCCCAAGTCCTCCTGCACCATCATCCGGTAGGCCGTCGGCGGGGCGAAGAATGTCGTTATGGGGAACTCCTCGAACATCCGCAGCGTGCCTGCCGCGTCGAAACGGCCCCTGTGGTCCCAGATGAAGATGGCCGCGCCCATGTTCCACGGGGCGTAGAAGCTCGTCCACGCCGCTTGTGCCCAACCGGTGTCGGCCAGCGTCCAGTGGAGGTCCGTGGGCCGGTTGTCGAGCCAGAACTTGCCCGTAGCCACGTGCCCTATCGGGTAGGTGGAGTGGGTGTTCATCACCATCTTGGGGTGGCCCGTCGTGCCGGACGTGAAGTATATGACGAGGGGGTCCGACGACGGGTTGCCCGGATGCGGCAGGCTGGCGGACGACGACTTGATCACGTCTTCGTAATCGATCCAGGGGCCCTTGCCCCCGACCACGATTACCTTGTCCAGGGTGAGGCAATCTCCGCGGACCGCCTCGATCTTGTCGACGTTGTCGGGGTCGGTGATGGCGACCGTCGCCTCGGAGATGTTGATCCTGTAGGTAATGTCCTTGGGCGTGAGCAGCGTCGTTCCCGGCACTGGCACTATGCCGGTCCTCATACAGCCGAGCATAATCTCCCACCACTCCATGACCCGTGGCAGCATCGTGAAGATGCGCTCGCCCGGTCTCACACCCAGCCCGGCCAGGACATTGCCTATGCGCTTCGACCTCTCCCCCATCCCGCGGAACGTCGCCTCGCGCGACACGCCGTCCTGTCCTACCCAGACCATGGCCACCTTGTTGGGGTCCCGCCCCCACTCGTCGAAGACCTCGTAAGCCCAGTTGTAGATCTCCGGCACGCTCTGGCGGAAGGTGCGGTACGTCTCGGCGTAGTCGCCGATCTGGTAGGCGTGGCTCATGGCGCCGCCGTTTGCTCCACGGCGCCGAACACACCTACGGCTCGGAGGCCTTCGATCTCGGCCTGCGTGTAGCCAATCCCGGCGAGTATGTCGTCGCACTGTTCGCCGAGGGCTGGCGGGGCCTTTGACGGGCCGATTCGCCCGGTCGAGAAGCGCGCCGGCTGCCCCAGGAAGGTGCTCCCGCCGACGGAGGCGAACATGCCCCGCGCCATGAAATGAGGAGAGTCCAGGACTTCATCGAGGTCGGCGACGGCGGCGGCTGGCACGTCGGCGTCAAGCAGCGCCTCCTCCCAGTCGGAGGCCGTCCTGGTGGGGAACACCTCCGCGAGCGCCGCCCTGATGCCGTCGGCCTCCCTCAGCCGCTCGTCGAGATCCATCCCGGCCATCTCGTCAAGTCCGGCGACGCTGCAGAATCGGTCCCAGAAATGGTCCTCGTGGACGACGCCGAGGCTGAGCCACCGGCCATCGGCGCACGGGAAGAGGCCGTAGTGCGGTATGAAAGTGACGTTTGGGCTGCGCCCGTCTTCCTTAGGGTCCCCACTTCTTCCGACCTCCAGCCCCATGAGGGCCAGAGCCGCGTCGGTCATCGAGAGGTCGATGTATGCGCCCGCGCCGGACGCGCTCCGGCCCGCTACGGCAGCCAGAGTCATGATGGCGGCGTATAGCCCCGACACAAGGTCGGAGAACAGGACGGCTGGAGGCCACGGCCGCCCCTCGACCGCCGCCTGGAGGCCCATGTAGCCGCTGAGCGCAAGGTAATTCACGTCATGCCCGGGCCTGTCGCGCCACGGCCCATCCTGGCCGAAACCCGAGATCGAGCAGTAGACCAACCCTGTGTTGTCCCCGGACAGGGTGGCGTAGTCCGCCCCAAGCCGTTCGGCCACACCCGGCCGCCAGCCTTCGAGGACTATGTCCGTCCGCTGGGCAAGCCTGCGGAGCACCCGCCTGCCGTCGTCGGTCTTCAGGTCGAGGGCGATGCTCTCCTTGCCGTGATTGATGCTCGCCCAGATGCCGGGGCTGTGGCGGAGCGGGTCTCCCCCAGGCGGCTCTACCTTGATCACACGGGCACCCAGATCTCCCAGGATTGTGGAGCAGAACGGCCCGGGGACGTTGACGGTCAGGTCGAGGACCGAAACATGCCCCAGAGGCCCACGACTATCGTCGCTCAAGGGACTCATCGTCCGACGGCTGCATCACTCGGTTGCCTTCCTACCCTTGGCTATGTATCAGCCTGAACTGCTTCCTGTGAATCGGCCAACGAACTTGGATCCGTCCCTATTCTTAAGCCCGGACCCGATAAGAGCAATCTCTTTGGGAAGCACTATGCCTCCGGAGAAGACCAGCTTCATGGCGTCCTCGACCGTAAGGTCGGTCTCGAGGATCTCTCCCTCCGGTACGAAGGCTATGTTGCCTGAGGTTGGGTTGGGAACCGTGGGTATGTAGATAATGACTATGGGCTCTTTTCTGTCGGGGGCATTGAGGGAGCCCGTTACGAAGCCTATAGCTACGGAGCCTTCCCGGGGCCACTCCACAAAGACGACGCGGCTGAAGTGCTGCTGCGACGAGAGGGCCCGTATCACCTTCTCCGAGACGCCGTATACCGCGCTGACGATGGGGATGTGGTTCAGGACCACGCTGTTCCACTCCATGACCTTCCGCCCCGGCATTGTGGAGACCAGCAGTCCAATGGCGTAGCAGATGACTATGAGTGTAAGCAGTCCTATCCCCGGCACGTCCCAAGGCCGATCTTCTACAAACGGCCGTATGGCATCGTCCGTGCGACCGATGATGACGAGGATGATTACGGTAGTGACCAGCAGAGGAAGGAGGGCCAAGAGCCCGGCCAGAGTCCTGCCGACGACGTGTCTCTCTATACGCTTGAATGCGCGCCAGAGAACCAAGGCCCTACCCTTGTTTTCGCAAACTGGATCTTTCGTCCCTACTCAATTGGCGAAGACGGCTGGTTGAAGAATGACCTTCCCAAGCCACCCGTACTGTAGCGGAACGGTCGCGCGGATTCAATGTGGGGAACTACAGAATATGAGGAATATCAACCTGAGGAGCTGGCAAACTCGCGCCGCCCGCGCAGACCTGGGTGCCTGAACAAAGTCAAAACTTTGGATAGAACTCAGTTGACTATTTTCCCAGAATACGGCTAGCCTGTCACCATGTGGAGGTTTCATATGGAAAAAATAACGCGTTCTGCAATCTTGATCCTCGTCTTGGCTCTCTTCGCCGGCACCCAGTGGGCTGCGGCCCAGGACGTTTCGGCCGACTCGGGTTTCTCGCGACCCATCACGACGATCGTGGTCGACGGTATCTCGGCGCGTTCATCGGAGGATGCGGCAGATCTCGCAATCTCCTTCGTGAGCCTGCTAGACACTCTCCAGAACGATGATCTGTTCATGCTGATGGTGACCGACGACTCCACACACTTCGTCGGTCCATACCGGCCTACGGACCCCGCCTACAATCAGGTGCGGGCGGATTTCGACGCCATTCTGCGATGGCCGATCACCATCAGGTCGGACGACTTGGAGAAGGCGCTGGTCGAGACCTATGCAGCCCTCAGCGAGGAGCGGGCGGCGGAGGGGTCCAGCATCTACCTGCTCGTCGGGGACTCACCCCAAAACGACTTCGATAGTCTCTCTTCCAGCGTGAAGCCACTGGTCGCGAAGCTGGCGGAGCGGGGCTGGAGCCTCAGCGGCGTCAGCCTCCCGGGTGCTTCGAGCTCGGCAAAGAGCTTCCTGGGCGAGGCATCGTCGGCTTCGGGAGGGCGTATGGTGGACCTGTCCACATCCGCGGGGCTCTCAGCCGCCGCCGACAACGCGCTCGGTCTGCAGGCACGAGGGACCCTGACGGAGGTCGGCAGCAGGACCCTGTCACCAAACGAAATCATGAGCTCGGTCGTCAGCGTCGCGCCAGGCACGAGCAATACCACGATCCTCATCTTCAAAGACTCGGAACAGGGCTCGTTCCAGCTCAGCGACCCGACCGGTTTCGCCCTATCCGAAGAGCGCACGGCGTACCAGGTCGACGAGTCCCCCAATGCCATCGTCTGGGAGATCCAGGACCCGACCCCCGGCCACTGGAAGGTCGACGGCCGGGGCGTAGATGGAAACGTATCGGTGTGGGACTATTCGAGCAACTCCTACAGGATCGTCTTGCCGCCTGTCGGTACGGTTCCCCTGGGCGAGCCGTCCTTCATAACGGCCTACATCGCCGAGGATGATCGCCTGGTCAAGCTCGACGACGTTCAGGTCATTGCGCGCGTAACGACGCCCGACGAAGCTAGCATGAAACTCGAGATGCGCGACGACGGTACCGGGGCCGACCAGGTTGCCGGCGATGGCTTGTACTCCACGCAGCTGCCGCCTCTGTCCTCAGCCGGGGACTATAAGGTCCAGCTCGAGCTCTCATGGGCCGACTTCAACCACAACCTCACCTCGTTCGAGAGCTTCCGGGCAGAGGAGTACCCGAGCGTCCTCGTGGACAGCCTCGCGATAGAGGAGCTGGTGCCTGGGGAGCGGACACACATCGCCGACGTGCTGATCCACATCGACAGCGCACCGTACTCGGTCCCTCATGAGGCCCTGATTCCCATCGTAAACGCGGCCCCGGGTTCGGAGGCCGAAGTGGAGATCGTACCCAGGAGCCTGTTCGGCAGCGGCCCGGCGTGGGAGTACGACGTATTCCTGACCGTCTCGGAGCCGGGCACGTACTCCGTCGCCCTCCAGCTGACGGCCGAGTTCGGAGGAGCTGCGTTCTCCAAGCTCTCTGAGATGATCGTCCTGCGGTCGGAGGACGCAGGAATTCCAGCCGTCGCCCCACCGATTGAGAAGCCCGCCGCAGTACAGCCCGCCGCAGTACAGCCCGTTGCTGTCCAACCTGCCGTTGCCCAGCCGGCCGCAGTACAGCCCGTTGCTGTCCAACCTGCCGTTGCCCAGCCGGCCGCAGTGCAGCCGGTCGCCGCGCAGCCCGTACCTGCAATCACGGCACAGGACCCGGTGTCTCTCCAGTGGATCGCCTTGCTGGTCGTGCCTCTGCTGGCAATTGCGGGCGGCGCAGGGATCTATTTCCTGCTTCAGACGCGGCCTTACGGCTACATATACGGCGACAGGGAGGAGCGCCTTGCGGACTTCGGAGCACTCAAGCGCAATCCGCTTGTCTCTATCTTCCGCCGAAGCTACGTGAGGGGTATGGAGCTCGGCATACCGGGCCTCGAAAACGTAATCTTCAGGTTCTCTGGAGGCACCATACGAGTTAGTCGTGATAAAGGCGATCAGACTGTGCGCGTCAACAATCAACCGCTGATCGACCAGACGGTCATACAGAACAGGACCTGGATCGGTGCGAGCGGTAAGCTCTACACCTTCCTGATGCTGCCGCCGGGTCTGCCCGAGGGAGCCAGCGCGGACTGACGCCGCACTACCACCAGCCGAGGACCATTCGACAAGACAAGAGGACCGCCCACGATGGGCGGTCCTCTTCGTTCGTGGTTGCCCACTTACGTTCGAGGGAAGAGCGTTACTCTTCCGTGATCGTGATCGTCTTGATGGCATCACCCGGCGTCCTTGAAGTTGCCGGGTCGCGGATGGAAAGTGCGTTGACGACTTCCATGCCGTCGGTGACGCGGCCGAACACCGTATGGCAGGACACGCCCCGCTGGGAGCAGTCCTTGGCAGTGCCGTCCGCTTCGTAGCCGTCCAGGAAGGGTGTGGGTATGAAGGTGATGAAGAACTGGCTGCCGTTCGTGGCGGTGCCGCCCGAGTTGGCCATCGACAGAGTACCGGGGCTATCGTGCCTGCGCAGGGGGCTCACCTCGTTCTCAAAGCTGTAGCCAGGACCTCCCGTGCCCGTGCCCGTTGGGTCGCCGCCCTGGGCCATGAATCCCTCGATCACGCGGTGGAAGGTGACGCCGTCGTAGAAGCCGTCCTTCGCCAGGAACACGAAGCTGTTGACGGTCTTCGGGGCCTCCTTGGCGTAGAGCTCGACCGTGAAGGCACCGCCCTTCGCCAATTCGAAGGTGGCCGTGTAGGACTTCTCGGGGTCTATTGACATTGAGGGAGGGCTGTCGTATTGCTTCCTTCTCACTATGGGCTCCTTGGGTGCGGGTACGGGGGTTCGTCTCGTAACCGGTGTGCTGGCCGGCTGGGCAGCCGCCGCCTTCTCCGCCGCGGTGCTCGCTATTCCAGTCGGCTCCGCAGTGTCCTCGTCGCCCGATCCGCACGCGGCCAAGAGACCTACTGCAAGGATGACGACCAGGGGTATGAGGAATCCGTATGCTCTTTTCATGGCGACCTAGCCTGCCTGCCGTATTGCCCCTGCCGACGACCGCGATGGTCCGTCGCCCAGGAGCGGGCACCATTCTACAATCAAACATCTGGGCACGCTACCGGGGTCGATTGGCGCCCGAAGCCGCTGCGGGGCCCTGATAGCAGTCGAAGTGGCTGTTCAGTCTTGATGAGAAATCCAGGAATCGCCCTCTCCCGTTGTCATTCTGAGGAGCGCAGCGACGAAGAATCTAAAGTCCTTGCACACACACCGGGCCGTCCAGAAATGGACAGCCCCCGATGGCAGGCCTTATACCAAGTCACCGTGATGCCGCCGTATATGTGCGGCCAGGGAGTGGGTTCCCGCCTTCGCGGGAATGACGGCTTTACGGCGCGCTCAAAACGAAATGGTATTAGATTCCTCACTCCGCTGACTCTGCGTTCGGAATGACAATTTGGGGACCCTCAAGATTCAACTCATGGAGACTGAACACTTACCAGTCGAAGTCGACCACGGCAGGCGAGCGCGGTTACCTGCTACAATGGCGCCCATCCCGCCCCGACGTGGAGATGGAGCGCCCAGTAAGGCGGCGGATAGGCACGCCCTCCCATCTGGGCGGCGCCCGGTCCGAACCGATCTTTTTTGACTCAATCAAGAGACCGCCGCAGTAGGATGCCGGAGGGGTTGGAATGGTAGTGACATTGACTGGACTCAGAGAAAAGGCGTCGCTCGCGTTCGTGCTCGCAATCGCCGCGGCACTGCTCGCGGTCGGATGCTCGGGCGGCTCCGAGCCGGAACCGGAGCCGACTGCCGCCCCCACCGCGGCGCCTGCCGCACCTGCGGCCGCCCCCAAGTCGGCGGCGCCTACCCCTGCTGCGCCAACTGCTGCAGCCAAGTCGGAGGAGCCCACGCCGACGCCGACAGCCGAGCCCGCGACGGAGTCCGTCGGCGAACTGTCCCCCGAAGACGCAGCAGCCGCCGCAGCTTCCGTCTTCCCCTTCGAGCGGTTCAGCGGTCTGGATGGATGCGCTTCGGGCGCCTCTATTGACGACCAGAAGGCCACTCTCGTTGCCATTTCCAAGTCGCTCTATGTAGGTATGACGGCGTACGACGAGGAGAAGCCCCGGATTACACATCTGGGGGGCACAGCGGTGGACCCTACCGCCCGAGACCACCGACCTACCCAGGGTATCCGCCTGCTGATCGAAATCAACGGCGACGATCATGGGGGGGTGTTCGAGAAGAAGGCCAGCCTCAACCTCTGGATGCGGGAGTCCTACAACGTGCTCTTCAATGCGGGGTGCGACCTGCTGACACTGGTTGAGATGTCCGGCTACGGCGCGGCCCTTGGCCGCCACCCCATCGGTCCGGCTGCACTCTCCTGGGCCATCACGTTCAAGACCAAGATGACCAAGGAGGCTGCCGAGACCGTTGACTGGGAAGCCCGCGAGGAGCTCGACTTCGACGACATTTGGGAGACCATGATCCTCAATTTCAGGTGGGAGCAGGCCCTCAAGGGCACTCCGGTGGGCCAGTGACCAACCGCCCTACGCCGGCCTGAGCCGACTCGATGCGGACACTCCCCCTGGGCAAGGACGGTCCTCGCGTACCTGTAGTGTGCTTCGGGACATTCCCGATAGGCGGCGGCTTCGGGGCGATCCCCGAGTCCCAGGCCATATCGACCGTACACGCGGCCCTCGACTCCGGTCTCACATTCATTGACACGGCGGAGGGCTACAACAACGCGGAAGAGTTGGTCGGCAGGGGCCTGGAGGGCAGGCGGCACGAGGCCTTCCTGGCGACCAAGCTCTCCCGGTCCGACCACTCGCCCGACCAGATCGACGAAGCCCTGGAACGCAGCCTGCGCAACCTCCGTACGGACTACGTCGACCTGTACCAGGTACACCTCCCCTGGCCCGCATACTCCATCGAGGAGACACTCGACAGGTTCATTCACCACCGCGACGCCGGCAGGATCCGCTACTTCGGAATATCGAATTTCACCGCGGACCAGATAGACGAGGCCGCCGGGCACACTCGCATTCACAGCTCGCAGCCGCGCTACAACATGCTGTTCAGGGACGCGGAGGCGACCGCACTGCCAGCGTGCGAGAGGCACGGCATCGGCGGCATAGCCCACTCGGTCATGGCGAAGGGTCTCCTTGCGGGAAAGTACAGGCCCGGCCACGAGTTCGACGAGGACGACCAGCGCCACGACTGGGAGCACTACCACGGCGACAGCTTCACCCGGACCTACGCGGTCGCCGAGCACCTGGACGGATGGGCCAGGGACCACGGACGCGACCTCTCCCAGCTCGCCCTCGCCTGGCCGACGGCTCACCCCGCGGTAGCTTCGAGCATCGTCGGCATCCGCACGCCCGAGCAGGCCCGGCTGAACGCCCGAGCGGGCGACTGGACCCTGACGCCCAGCGACCTCGAAGAGATCGACGAGATCCAGGGCGGCCTGCGCCTGCACTTCTACCATGGGCCCGACCGCGAGTACTATGGGTTCAGAGACGAGGGAGACCCCGAGTACACCGGCTAGGCCGAGGCAGCGTCACATTAGCGCCCACAGCGACACCGTCGACGAGATACTTAGCGGCTCCTGGGACCTTCACGTCCACTCCCTGCCCGATCCTGAGGACCGCCTCCGCCTGGACGCACTCGACACCGCCCGCCGCGCGCAGGAAGCGGGGATGGCAGGCTTCGTGTTGAAGTCCCACTACTACCCGACTGCGCCCGTTGCCGAGATGCTCACCCGCGTCTATCCGGGGCTGACCGTCTTCGGCGCCGTGGCGCTGAACTACGAGGTAGGCGGGCTCAACGTCCGGGCTGTCGAGGCCGCCGCGAAGACTGGTGCGCGCGTCGTCTGGATGCCGACCTTCAGCGCCCACCACTTCACCTCGCAGCAGACCGGCGGGCCAGGGATAGAGATAGCGGTCGGCGGGGAGCTCGTGGCGGAGGTATTCGCCATCCTGGAGGTGGCGAGGAGCCATGAGATGGCCGTCGCCTCGGGGCACGTCTCACCGGCCGAGGCGATTCTCCTCTTCCGCGCAGCGAGAGACATGGGCATCACGCGGCTGATCGCTACCCACCCGACACACTGGTCCACCACCGAGGAGCTGGTCGAGATGACGAGGCTCGGGGCCTACGTCGAGCACACGTTCCTGTCCTGCATGCCGTCCCACGGCCGGACAACACCTTCTGAGATGGCGTCGCTGATTGGCGTACTCGGCCCGGAGCGGTGCATCGTAACGTCGGACTTCGGCCAGTGGATGAACCCCCCTCCAGCCGAGGGGATGCGGATGGCCATAGCCGAGCTTCTCAATGCCGGCATGTCTCCCAGAGACGTTACGACGGTCGTGAAGACCAACCCGCTGGCGCTCGTCGGGATGGGGTGAGGCTACCTGCGGGCCAGCTCCTTCGAGGCCCGGCGCAGCCCTCCGAACCTGAGCCGCAGCAGTCCCTTGACGTCACCCCATGCCGTTCTGACGATCCTGACACGGCTGTCGGGGTCGTCGGTCCACCGCACGGGGATCTCGTCGATGGCATAGCCGTTCTTCTCCGCAAGCAGCAGCAGCTCCGTGTCGAAGAACCATGCGGTGTCCCGGACTAGCGGCAGCAGGTCTTGGGCGGCCCGCCGCGAGATGGCCTTGAAGCCGCACTGGGCGTCACTGAAGCCGGTGAAGAACATCGTCCGGAACAGTAAGCTGTAGCCCCTGGACAGGAACTCGCGGAGGGGAGTCCGGCCTATTACAACTGCGCCTGCCTTCAGCCTCGACCCGATTGCCAGGTCGTACCCGCCAGACGCAATCGACTCTACGAGCCTCACGGTTGCTCCCAGCTCGGTCGACAGGTCGATGTCCATGTAAGCGAGGATGTCGGCGCTGCTCTCCAGCCACGCCCTCTTGAGAGCGCGCCCGCGCCCCCGCTGCTCCAGCCGCATGTAGCCGACAGTGTCGTAGTCGCGGGCGAGCTGCATCGCCACGTCGGGGGTCGTGTCCGTGGAGCCGTTGTCGGCGACCAGGATTCGCCAGTCATAGTGGTCGAGGTTGGCCGCCAGAAACTCCCGCAGCCGGGACACGCTGGCGCGCAGCGAACGCTCCTCGTTGAGTACGGGCAGGACGATCTCCAGCGACGCGGCCATCGGGATCCTCAGTGCCGGAAGTGGCGCGTTCCCGTGAAGACCATGGCCAGGTCGAGCCGGTCGGCCGCCTCTATGACTTCGTCGTCGCGTAGGGAACCACCGGGCTGCGCCACGGCAGTTATGCCGCCCTCGGCCGCGAGCTCGATGCCGTCCGCGAATGGGAAGAATGCGTCGGAGGCCAGCACGGAGCCTATCGACTTCTCGCCCGCCACCCGTAGCGCGAGGTGTACGCTGGTGACCCTGTTCGGCTGACCGGCTCCCATCCCAACGAGTGCTCGCCCCTTGGCAAGCACGATGGAGTTGGACTTGACGTGTGCGGCGGCCCGCCAAGCGAATGCGAGGTCCCGCATCTCGGCCTCGGTCGGTTCGCGCTTCGACTTCGTCACCCAAGACGAGGGGTCGACCGGGATGTCGTCGACCGCCTGCAGCAGCGCGCCGCCTGAGACGCGGCGGACCTCGAGCTTCTCGGTCGGGCCGATGGCGGGCGAGACGCGCAGCACGCGGGCCTGCCTGCGCCTCTTCAGCACGTCCAACGCCCCCGGCTCGAAGTCCGGAGCGATCACGACGTGGTACAGGACGCCGCGCATGGCCTTCGCCGCCGCGGCGGTCAGCGTCCTGTTGAAGGCGACTATGCCCCCATAGGCCGACATGGAATCTCCCTCGTGAGCTTTGCGATAGGCGGCCACCTGATCATCGTCGACCGCCAGCCCGCACGGGTTGTTGTGCTTAACTACCACCGCGACGGGCTCCCGGAAGTCCGAGACGACTCGCCAGGCAGCCTCGCCGTCGAGGATGTTGTTGAAGGAGAGCTCGGGGCCCAGGAGCTGCTTGGCCCGCACGATCCCTCCGGTCGCAAGGGGGTCGGCGTAGATCGCTCCCGGCTGATGCGGGTTCTCGCCGTACCTCAGCGCTCCCGTCCGCTCGTAACCCAGGGTCACTGCATCCGGCAGCTCGTCGATGTCGCCCCGCAGGTAGTGGGAGACCGCCGTGTCGTATAGGGCGACGTGCTGGAAAGCCTTCTGTGCAAGTGCCCGTCGCTCGTCGAGCGTCACAGGCTCCGTGCCCGCAAGGCGCTCGGCAAGCCACCCGTAGTCCGCCGGGTCGACCGCCACGATCACGTGAGGGAAGTTCTTCGCCGCGGCCCTCAGCAGGGTGGGCCCTCCTATGTCGATCCGCTCCAGCGCTTCCTCCAGCGTCGTATCCTCGCGCAGTACCGTTTCCACGAACGGATACAGGTTCACTGCGACGACGTCGATTGTTTCGATGCCGTGGTCGTCGAGCTCCGCCAAGTGAGGCTCCAGATCGCGGCGGGCCAGGATGCCCCCGTGCACCTTCGGGTGGAGGGTCTTGACCCGGCCGTCCAGTATCTCGGGAGAGCCGGTGAGGTCCGAGACCTGCCGCACGGGCAGGCCGACCTCCGAGAGCGCGCCCCCAGTGCCGCCCGTACTGACAAGCTCGAAGCCTGCGTTATGGAGGACCCGGCCGAACTCGACCAGCCCCGTTCTGTCCGATACGCTGAGGAGAGCCTTCATTCGGTCCTCGCCTAGAGTCCCTTGTACTGCAGAGTGACCCGCCCGTCTGCCGTAGCGGGGGTCACCTCCCCGACTATTCCAGCCTCCGGGACCGCCGTGAGCACGGCCTCGGACTGGTTGCGTCCGCACACTAGCACCATGCCCAGTCCCATGTTGAATACCCGGCACATCTCGTCGATGTCGACCCCGCAGAGCTCCTGGAGTACGGGGAAGACCGGCGGCAGCGGCCATGTCGATGTGTCGAACGTCGCTCCGACACCGGCTGGCAGGGCGCGAGGCACGTTATCGATGAGGCCTCCGCCCGTGATGTGAGCCATCGACTTCACCAGTCCGTGCAGCCCCTCGACGGCCGGCCAGTACGCCGTGTGCGGCGTCATCAGGGCGTCGCCGAGCGTACCGCCGAGCTCGTCATATGTCTCGTACAGCGGCGCGGGGTCGTCGTCGAGCCCCAGGGCTGCCCTGACCAGCGAGTAGCCGTTGGTGTGGAGACCGTTGGAGGGGATCCCGACGAGCACATCGCCCGCCTCGACCGTTGACGGGTCGAGGATATCCTTGCGCTCCACGGCGCCGACTGCGAACCCCGCCAGATCGAATTCGCCTTCGCCGTACAGCCCAGGCAGCTCCGCCGTTTCGCCGCCGATCAACGCGCAGCCGGACTCTTCGCACGCCCGACCCATGCCGGCGGCTATCGTCTCCAGGACGTCGGGGTCGAGCCTGCCGACGGCGATGTAGTCGAGGAAGAAGAGAGGCCTTGCACCGGAAACGATAACGTCGTTGACGCAGGCGTTGACCAGGTCCTCGCCGATGGTGTCGTACCGCGACATGGCGATGGCGAGCTTGAGCTTGGTGCCCACGCCGTCGGTGCTGGAAACGAGCACGAGATCGTCGAAGCCGCTGGGCCTGAATAGCGCGCCGAAGCCTCCAGGACCGGCCAGCACCTCAGCGCCGTGCGTCCGCTCTGCGATGGGCTTCATCCGTCTGATGAACTCGGCTGCGGCGCCCCGGTCGACGCCGGCTTCCCTGTAGGTGTGCGGAGCGGGTCCGGGCATGGGCGCCGGCTATACCTCCAGGGCCAGCTTGTCCATCTCGAGCTGCACCGGAAACGGGTGGTTGCCCGTAAAGCATGCTGAGCAGATTCGGTCTTCGCCCAGGTCTACGGCTTCGACCAGGCCGTCGTGACTCAGAAAGCCGAGGCTGTCCGCGCCCACGGCGGCGCATATCTCGTCGACGCTCTTGTTGGACGCGATCAGCTCGCGGCGGCTTGGCATGTCGATGCCGAGCTGACAGGGGTGCACGATCGGCGGGGCGCAGATCCTGAGGTGCACCTCTTTGGCGCCGCCGCGTCTGAGCAGATTGACCACGGGAATGCTCGTCGTGCCGCGGACGATGCTGTCCTCCACAACGACGAGCCTCTTGCCTCTGATCATCTCGGGGAGCGGGTTCAGCTTCGTGCGGACACCGAGGTCTCGCAGGCGCTGGTCCGGGAGGATGAAGGTTCGGCCCACGTACCGGTTCTTGACCAGCCCTTCACCGTAGCGGATGCCGGATTCCTGGGAGTATCCGACCGCCGCGGCGGTCGCCGAGTCAGGCACGCCTATCACCATGTCGGCGTCGACGGAGTGCTCTCGGGCGAGCTGCCTGCCCATTGCCATCCGGCTGGCGTACACAAGCTTGCCGTCGAGAACGCTGTCGGGCCGCGCAAAGTAGATGTGCTCGAACACG
Source organism: Dehalococcoidia bacterium (assembly GCA_965222445.1). GTDB lineage: Bacteria > Chloroflexota > Dehalococcoidia > Lucifugimonadales > CAJWER01. The sequence goes on from CBDCTY010000002.1 coordinate 1,821,142, forward strand.
CACGAGGCTCGGCGGCCATTCGATTCCCGCCTGTAGATGGTGCGGAACCCGCTCTCGTCGACGATGACCGCCTCGCCGGGGTCCACCTCTCTCACGAAGTCGGCTCCGATGTGGTCGAGCGCGCAGCTCTCGGAGGCGAACACCCACCCGCCGTTCAGCTTGCCGATGCAGAGGGGCCGCACGCCCAGGGGATCGCGGACCGCCAACAGGGAATCGCGCGTCAGGCCTACCATCGAGTAGGCGCCCCGAAGCCGCCTCATCGCGTAGGCAATCCGGTCGGCCCAGCTCTCAGCGGGCGCGTTGGCGATGATGTTCGCCAGCACCTCGGTATCGCTCGACGTGTGGAAGTCGATGCCCCAGCCGATCAGCTCGTCCCGCAGCTCCGCCGCGTTCACGAGGTTCCCGTTGTGCCCAACGGCGATCTCGACGCCCGGCCCCCGGGCAATCATGGGCTGAGCATTCTGAATGAGGCTGCTGCCCGTGGTGGAGTACCGCGTGTGTCCTATCGCGATGTGACCCGCCAGCCGCTGCAGGTCGGACTCCTCGAAGCCCTGGACGAGGAGGCCCATGGCGGTCCGGAGCCTGATCTCCCCGCCGTCGGCGCTGGCGATGCCGACGCTCTCCTGGCCCCGGTGCTGCAGGGCATACGTACCGAAGAAGGCTTCCCGGGCTGCCTGCCCGTTCGGGGAATACACTCCGACAACGCCGCACTCGTCGCGGGGGCGGTCGTCTGGAATCCGCATTTAGCTCCAGCAGGCGGTGGACTTAAAGCGTGGCCGAACCCTCACGGGCATTATATGGGCCGCCGGGCGGGCGGTCAACGGCTCCCCAACTCACGTAGGGCCTTTCCAAAGTTGGCTCCCTGCGGAAGGGACGTACCCTACCGCCCACCTGGATTCCCGCCCCCGTCTGCACGGGGGCAGGCTCTGCGCGGGAACGACGGTGTGGGGGCGTGCGGTTCATTTTCATAGTAATGACGGTATGTGGGTTATGGGACAATGGAAAGGCTCCCCAACTCACGAAAGTTTACGCAATGCGGGCCCGTATGGCCGGCATCGAGGCCCCGCCCAGCCCCACCAGAATGATGCCCGCGACAGCGATCGCGCCGATGGCCATGGCGGGGCCGTACTCGTTGGCCACGGAGCTTACGATGAGCACCCCGAAGGGCCCCGACCCTATCGCCAGGCTGACCACTCCGAGAGCCTTCCCCCTCATCTCCCTGGGAGCCAGGAGCATTGTCATGGACGCCTGCATGGAGCCGAAGCCGGAGACCCCGATTCCCATGACCAGGAGCGTCGGCAGCGAGAGAGCGTAGACCGTCGACTGCGAGAATAGCAGCAGAAAGGCAAATGCGGTCAGCGTCCCCCCCAGCATGATCCGGCCATGGTGGCTCACTGCGGGTAGCGAGGCTATCCCTATCGCCCCGGCGAACGACCCCAAGCCGGGCGCCGACTGGAGCAAACCCATGAGGACAGGACCGACCCCGAGAACGTCACGGGCCATGACGGGCACCATGTGCATATATGGGAACAACAGCAGGTTCGCCAGGACCGTTATCAGCACCATCGCCCTCAAAGTCCTGTGTCCGGCGACATAGCGGATGCCATCCGCAAGGTTGTGCAGAATGCCTCCTTGAGGCTGCGGCGGGCGGGTCGGTCCGGTCTTCAGCCTGGTCAGCAGCACGAGCGAGATGGCAAGCAAGGCGGTCACTACTCCGTAGCCGCCCGTAACGCCGACTCTGTCGATGAGGGCGCCGGCGGTCGCGGGGCCGATCATCATGCTGGCGCTCATGCCCATGGAATCGAGGGCCACGCCGTTGGTTACGCGCCTTCTGCCCAGGAGGTCGTGTATGAGGGAACGCCTCGACGGCATGTCCAACGCCCACGCGGTCCCCATCGCGAGCACCGCGGGGTAGGCATGCCAGTAGAGGGCCAGATCCAGAACCATAAGCGAGGACAACGTGAGGAGTGAGGCGAAAGACGCCGCCTGGGTAATCAGCAGGAGCCGACGCCGGTCGACCGCGTCGGCGAGCACGCCTCCCACAATCCCCAGAAAGAACATGGGGATCATCCCGAAGAACCCCACGAGACCCACAAGCCAGGGTGAGTCGGTCTCCACCAGGACGAACCAGCCCAGCAGGGTAAGTTGCATCCACCTGGACGTGTACGCGATGAAGTTGGCCGGCCACAGGAAGCGGTAGCTGCGGCTCCTGAAGGCCCAGAAGGTCCGCGGCAGGGGGACGCGCGTCGTCACTTACTGGACATGTCGGCTGCGGCCCCGGCACGACCGTCCCGGAGCAGCAGGCGTCCGATGCGTCCGGCAGGTGCGTTCACGGAGTGGCAGGGGGCCTTGGCTATGCCGTCAGTGGTGCAGGGCGCATTTCGGGCTGCTCCTTCGCCGCACTACACCGCGACGAAGATGGCCACCGCAACCCCGACAAATCCGGCAACCACGGTAGCCCACAATCCACCTATCAGGACGTACAGGTTGTTGAACCTGGAGTTCACTTCGGTCCGCAGGCCAGAGGTCTCAGTCCGCAGGCTGGAGATCTCTATACGCATCTCTTCCCGCAGCGATGTGACATTCTGGTTCAGGTCGTCGAGCCGGCGATCCACCTGCTCGTAGGCGCCCTCCAGCCTGCTCACCCGTTCTTCTAATACCAATTCATTTTAAGCGCGCCGTAAAACCGTCATTCCCGCGAAGGCGGGAATCCACTCCCTGGCCGCACATATACGGCGGCATCACGGTGACTTGGTATAATACCACGTGATTGCTCCCGTCGTAGTCCGCTCAGTGTAGCACAACGGCGATGATGCCGGGCAGCAGCAGGAGGCACTTTGCGGTCGGCATTGGGATGCGATTGACTCCCTTTCGCGGGACGGCGTATATTGCGCCTCAGCCATGCGAGGAGGACAGCGATGAAGGGCAAGGTGGCCATCGTGACCGGCGGGGCGGGCGGCATCGGTTCCGCAGTGTGCCGCGCCTTTGCCGACGCGGGCGTCGGAGTGGCGGTGGCCGACATGGACGGGACCCGGGCAGCCGAGACCGCCGACGAAGTCACGGAGCGCGGCGGCAGGGCTGTCGGAATCGAGGTCCAGGTCGCCTCGGAGCCCTCCGTGGACACGGCGGTGCGGCGGACAATCGACCATTTCGGCAGAGTCGACTTCCTGGTGCACTGCGCCGGCAACAACATCAGGGCGCCGGTGCTGGAGCTCGCGGCGGAGGACTGGAGCAGCGTGCTCGACACGCACCTGACGGGGGCGTTCCTGTTCAGCAAGGCCGTGGGCAGACGGCTGGTCGAGCAGGGCGAGGGAGGCCGCGTCGTGTTCATGTCGTCGGTAGCCGCGACCGCCCCTGTGCCCGAGCGCGGCGCATACAGCCCGGCCAAGGCCGGCCTGATCGGACTTGCGGGCGTGCTGTCGCTGGAGTGGGCCCAGTACGGCATCAACGTCAACGCCGTCTGCCCGGGCATGGTGCTCACGCCGATGACCGAGATGGTCTACAAGCGCGAACCCGCCCTGAGGGCCCAGCGGCTGAAGAGGATGCCGGCAGGCCGGGACGGGAGGCGTACCCGGAAGAGGTCGCCGACCTGGTGATGTTCCTCTGCAGCGCCAAGTCCTCCCACATCAGCGGAACTGCCATCCCTATCGACGGCGCGTTCCTGAACAACGGATTCATGCTGGAGCCCGATTAGGCGGAGTTCCGCTCGTCCCGTTCCCCCGCGCGTCGGAATGGCATATTATCCGGCCGATCACCCGCAGCCCTCGGAGGAGCCATGAGTCTTCTGGACAATGACACGCAGGTATCGGTGTTCGTGGAGGGCCTGGACCACCCGGAGGGCATAGCCTGGGGATCCGACGGCTACGCCTACGCGGGCGGCGAGGCGGGCCAGCTCTACAGGATCGACGTCGAAAAACAGGATGTGGCCCAGATCGCCGACACCGGCGGCTTCCTGCTGGGCCTGGCCCTGGACGCGCACCACAACGTCTACGCGTGCGACGTCGGCAACAGCGCGGTGATGAAAATAACGCAGGGCGGGGACGTGTCGGTCTACTCCACCGGCACGCCCGAGGAGCCCTTCCGGGTGCCGAACTACCCGGCCTTCGACGCCGAGGGCAACCTGTACGTGTGCGAGTCCGGAGACTGGCACGAAGACAACGGGATGGTCTACCGCATCAGGCCGGGGGGCGGGACGGAGGTATGGGACAGGCGCCCCAGGGAGTTCCCCAACGGCCTGTGCATGGGCCCGGGCGGCGACTACCTGTACGTCGCCATGAGCGTGAACCCGCCGCGCGTGGACCGCATCCGCATCGAGGCGGACGGTAGCCCCGGCGAGAAGGAGACTGTGGCCGAGTTCCCGAGGACGGTCCCCGACGGCCTCGCCTTCGACACCGACGGCAACCTGTACGTGTCGATGTACAGGCCGGACGTCATCTACCGCGTGACGCCGGAGGGCGAGGTCGACGTACTAGCCGAGGACTTCGAAGGGACCCTGATCGCCGCGCCGACGAACATCGCCTTCTGCGGGCAGGACAGGGGCATCCTGCTCGGCGCAAACATCGGCAGATGGCACATAACCCGGTACGACACGGGAGCCACGGGCCAGCCACTGAACTACCCGTACATCGGGTAGGCTGTTACTCGGTTTAAGTCCTGTCCACGCCCTGAATCGTACCCCAACTGCGCCATACCGGGCTCGGTCTCCCGGAGAACGGTGTCGAGGTCCCAGCGCTCGTTGATTCGGGTGGCTGACCTCGCTCAACCCAGCGAAGCGCGCACCCGCAGCCTGTCGGTCTCCGTACTCCTAATCATCTTGCCGCACACTCCTACGGTCCAATAGCGGAGGGACGCAGGTGCCCGGCATTTATCACGCCTATTCCGCCTGAGAAGGTTTTTCACGGAAAATCGGGGGTTTTTCATGGAAACCCAGGGATCTTTCACGGTTCTTTCATGGAAATGGGGTTGTTTTTCACGGCCATTTCACACGGCCCGTCTATCATGGGCTGTGTCACAAGTCACAGGAGGTGCCAAATGGTGAAGTTGGCCGATCCATGTCCAGGGCAATGTGGTGCATCTGTCGAGGCCCCTGCGGGCCGACAGGGCCTTTCCAAAGTCCGTTCGTGGTGAGCCTGTCGAACCACAATTGGGGCCTTCGACAAGCTCAGGCCGAACGGCAAGGTACGACCCTATCTCAACAATGGAAAGGCCCCTGCGGGCCGAGGAAGGGGTAGATCCTAGGACCGCTCTTCATCCCATCCCGCCGAGCAGGGGCAGAAGAACCGTGTGATGAATCGCAATGGATCGACAGGATGACGCAAGGAAGGAGATAATCATGAACAAGCAGATTCGTACCGTAGTGGTGTTGATCCTCGTGCTGGTCGCCTGATGGCCGTTTCGAGCGGTGTCTATGCCAAGGCACCTGACGGTGACGACTCCCCGACAGCACAGGAGATCATTGCCAGATTGGAGAACGCGGAAGACCCACAGCAGGAATTCGCTCAACTGTCGCCCTTGGAACAACAGGCGGCTACAGAAGCCTTGAGGGCCGCAACGCTTGAAGTGGTCAAGGTATCCACGACGAGCGGTGTGGGTGGCGCGAGTGGCAGTTGTGGAACCAATTCGGCAACTGTCACTGGCAAGAGCATCATCCTCAATCGGACGTTGTTCACGTACACTACGCGGACTGAGTGGTGCTGGAACGGCACAGAGATCACGAACACGCCTTTCTTCACGGTGGACCACGATGTGATAGCGCCTCTTTGGGAGTTCGCCGGCAACACTGAAAGGAGCGAGTCAGGCGGAAGAGGCGACTGGGTACATCGCGACTACGAAGAAGGGCACTTCAGGCTTTGTGTTGGCGGCAACGTTGGGTGCGTCCAACACAAATATCCCGATGTGTCGAAACGCCAGTACGGTGATGGCAGCTTCAAAGCGTGGTAAGTGATCTATGGAGACATTGCTACTGCTGCTCCTCACCATATTGCCAGCTTCCGCAGCGCTGCTGATCACGGGATTCTGGGTGCTCCGGGAAAGACATGAAGTGGCGTACCAAGTGATAGGTGCCGCAGCAATCATCCTCGGGACACTGTTGTTGCTGACCCTCATCGTCCTGGTGCCACTCATAGCCGCGTAACTGAACAGACTCCATGCAGTTGCTGCTGAAAGGCCACGGGTTCCTGAAACCCGTGGCCTTTGCTTCGGTCTCTGCTGACCGCGGAGCAGAACAGGTACGAGTCATCGACAGGTGCGTGTGTTAGGTTCTGTTGGCATTTCGAGACACAAGGCGATTCTACAATCTGATGCCAAGTCGTCTCGTGATGATACGGTCTATGTGTGGCCTGGCTCTGGATTCCCGCTTTCGCGGGAACCACCCATGCCGGTTGCGACCGGCACACCAAGGGATGAAAATGGTGGGGCTGTTTGGCGGATGAGTTCGGTAGTTGCCTGATACCTATTTTCGTACCAATGACGGGAATGTCAACACTGCCTACTCCTCAGCCGCCGGGCTGACTTTGCCCAGGAAGACCTCGGTGAGTATGTTGGTTTCCACGACAGATTGGGGAGTCCCTTCGAACACCACGCGGCCCATGTCCAGCACGTAGGCGCGGTCCACTATGTCGAGCACACCCTTGATGTTGTGCTCCACTACCAGGATGGTGGTGCCGAGCCTCTCGCTGATCACCGACACCATCCTGAACACTTCCTTGACCACTATGGGCGCCAGGCCCAGCGTCGGCTCGTCTAGCAGCAGCACGTCGGGGTTGGCCATCAGCCCCCGCCCCAGGGCGAGCATCTGTTGCTGCCCGCCGGACATCTGGCTTGCCATGTCCCGCCGCTTCTGGTGCAGGATCGGAAACAGCTCCATGACCGACCCCATACGGCGCTCTTTCTCGGCCCTGTCGCTCAGGTACAGGCAGCCCATCTCCAGGTTCTCTTCGATGGTGAGGTGTGTGAAGAGGCGCCTGCCCTGGGGTACGAAGGCAATCCCCTCCTTCACTATCTCGTGGGTGGCCGACGCCAGGGGCTCCGAGCGCCAGTAGACCTTCCCCGACACCACGGGCGCGAGGCCCATGATCGCCTTGAGCACGGTCGACTTCCCAGCGCCGTTGGGACCCATTACCGCCACCACCTCACCCTTCCTGACTCCCAGGGCCACGTCCGTCAGCGCCGATACGGCCCCATAGCGCACGGATATGTCGACCATCTCGAGGAGCATCATCCCAGCCTGGCGCCCATGTCAGTTGCCCAGGTAGGCATCTATCACGTTCGATCTGCTCAGCACTTCTTCGACCTCCCCCACCGCGAGAAGGGCGCCACTGTCTAGAACGAAGACATGGTCCGCCAATTCTCGAACGATGTCCATGTTGTGGGAGACGAAAATGATGGTGCGGCCCTGCTCCCGCATGTCTTTCAATATAGCCTTGACCCTCTCCAGCATCCGGGGGAAGAGACCGGCGAAGGGTTCGTCGAACAGGTATATGTCCACGTCCAACGCCATCGCGCGCCCTATCTCCAGCAACTTCCGCTGGCCGTAGGACAGATCCATGGCCATTGCGTCCCGCTTCTCCCACATGCCGACACTCTGCAAGATACTCTGGGCCTTCTCCTTGTAGCGGGGTTTCGCCCGTTCCAAGAGCGAGGGGAAGAGGCGGCGATCGGTCAAGACCACCATGATATTGTCCCATACACTGATCTGATCGAAGAGCCTCACATTCTGAAAAGTTCTCGTTATGCCGTGGGCGGGCATCTCGTGAGCCTTCAAGATCCGGAGGCCGACGCCGTCGATGATTACCATTCCTCCGTCGAGGGGCAGCATCCCGCTCAGCAGGTCTATCAGGGTCGATTTCCCCGATCCGTTTGGGCCGACGATGCAGGTTATCCATTCCCGGAAGATGGACATAGAGAGCCGGTCCACGGCCCTAACCGCTCCGAAGTGCTTTGAGACCTCTTTCGTCTCCAGCGCGAAGACACGGGGATCGATTTGGACTACGCTCACAGCTTGTACCTCCCAACCAGGCCCTGGGGTCTGAACATCATGAGAAGGACCAGCAGGACCCCGAGGACGACCTGCCTCGCCTGGCCTATGTACTCCGTGGGGAGGAACGGCAGGAAGCGCATCCCCTCTTCGAGTAGCACGAACGCCATCGCGCCCAGCAGGGAACCCCAGATTGTCGCCAGCCCTCCCAGGATCACTATGGCTACCAGGAGCATCGACTCCAGCAGGATAAACGAGTTGGGGTCGACGAAGGTCGTCCAGCTTGCGAGCAGGCCGCCTGCAAGTGCCGCCATCATGGCCGAGACGACCCATACGGCCAACTTGTAGTGCGTCACCTGGTACCCGAAGACCTCTGTGGCCTGCTCGTCCTCCCGGATCGCGGTGAGCACCCGCCCGAACGAGGACGTGGTTATGAACCAGCAGATCAACACGACGAGGGCAAGGAATGCGAACGCGAGCCCCATGAACTCCAGCTCGCCGTCGAGCACCCACCCGCCTATCGCGGGCTTGGCTATCTCGTGAATACCGAAGGCCCCTCTAGTAAGGCTGCGCCAGTTCAGGAAGATGTTGAAGGCGATGATGGCGAACCCGAAGGAGACGAGGACGAAAATATCGTCCCTGAAACGGTTGAATACGACGCCCACCGCTATGGCTACCAGGCCGGCCAGGGCTGCGCCGACGGGCAGCGCGGCAAAGAATGGCCACCCATAGGTGGGAATGGCATCCGTCCGCAGCTGCTCGTAGGCCGTGTCCGACGTGAGGATGGCCACTGTGTATGCGCCTATGCCGAAGAAGCCGATATGCCCTACCGACAGCAGCCCGGTGAACCCCACCACGAGGTTCAGGCTGACCGCAAGGATGGCCCATATAGCGAAGATTGTGCCCAGGGTGATGGCGAACCCGACGCCCTGCCAGACGGCGAACGCCACCGCCCAGGTGATGACGATCAGGTTCGCCCACAGCTCTATGTTGCCGCTGGCGAGCCTCAGGACCACCCTCGGCTCGCGCGCCAGTCTCACCGCACCGGCAACGATCCCTGTTTCCGTTGGCATTGGCCTACTTCCTCGACAAGAGACCCTTGGGCCAGAACGACAGGAAGAGGATGAGGACGACGAACGAGATTACGTCCTTCCACTCCCCTGCCAGGTCCCAGATGCCGAACTGTTCGATCATGCCCAGGCCAAACCCGCCGACGATGGCGCCGTAGAGGTTGCCTATGCCCCCTACCACGGAGGCTATCCACCCCTTCAGCAGTAGCAGCAGGCCCATCCTCGGCTGGATGGCCGTATCGTGGCCGCTCAACAACCCTGCCGCAGCCGCGTATACCGCCCCGATGAAAAACACGATGGCAATGACGACCGTCGTGTTGATCCCAACAACCTTCGACACCTCTTCGTCGTCCCCTATGGCCCTCACCGCCTTGCCGAAAGCGGTCTTTTTTAGGAGAAGGAGCAGGCCCACAAATCCGGCGAGGGCCACGCCGATCGTGAATATGTTGAACCCCTTGATACTGCCGCCCAGGATCGTCCAGGGGTCGCTGCCGAAGGCCTGTGGGAGCGGACGCGGCGCGCTCTCGAACACGATGGAGGTAGCCGCCGTAATGGCCAGCAGGATGCCCAGCGAGGCGACGAGCATTATGAGCGGTGACCTGGCACGTTCTCGCATGTGCACGTACAGGCCCCTGTACAGGGCGAGGCCGACGGCCCCCGCCACCAGACACGACACCGCCCAGCTCAGGTAGAGCTTCGACCCCGGGGCGTTCGCAATAAGCACGGCACAGCACGCCCCAACAGCCACGGAGACCACTGCAATGGCCGCGTGCAAGGGCCTGCCTGGGCCCGCATGTACGAGCCGGGAACCCCGATACAGAATCCAGGCCACGGCCGTTGCCGCCACGATCCCTACTCCAGGACTGAGAACGACATTGATATGGGCCGCAAAGGTCAGGACGAGTCCCGTGTATATACCGGCCCCGGCAGCGAGCAGGCCCAAGGTCACGCGCTGGGCCTGCGGGCTCAAGCGTGACCGGAGCCGGTCGGAGAGGCTCTCGTGGAGCACCCACGCGACTACTCCGGCGACCACCGCGGCAAGCAGGATGTTCAGGAACAGTATGTTCGTGTGGTACGCACCGCCCAGGTTCTCCTTGGATCTCAGATAGAAGACGCCGTACGCGCCCATCGCAGCCGCGGCCCCGTAGAACAGGTCGAAGAACCAGACGGTGCTGTAGACCAGGGTGAATCCCATAGCGAGAAGGGCATATACTGCGCCCACCGACAGGCCGTTGAAGGCGAACTGCACCGCCTGATCGGGCGACTCGGTGACCTTCCAGCCAATGTAGGCCGCAACCGCGACCGCCAGGGCGACCGCGAGTATCCTGTCCGAGCGGTCGCGGTATGCGAGCAGACGTACCACTCGAAGCCCTCTCAGTATCACGGACTCAGACTTACAGGCGCCCGCCGCCCACAGCCGTGGCGGGCACTGTTTTACCGAGTCCAGGCATCCCCGCGTCCACGGTCCAGCCGCCTATTCGCCAGGAGCCGCGCCCAAGTACTTGAAACCCTGGTTATCCGCGGTCCTTTCGGACGTCGGCAGGACCTCCACCACCTCATTGGAGAGGCCTACGACCTCGCCCTTGTCGTCGAAGGTGTAGTCATCTCCGATGGCGCCGCTCCAGGAAATGTCGTACAGGCAGTCTCTGAACCCGTCCGCGTCCTGGTCGTCGCCGGTCTTCTTGAGACACTCCGCCGCGATGTAAACGTCATCGTAGGCGGAACCGAGGAACCATGCCAGGGTTACGTAACCGTAGCGGGACCTGAAGTTGTCGAGGAACTCCTTGCCCTTTTCCGTGGACAGGTCAGGACTGGGTATGACGCCCTTCACGCCGGTAGCGGCGTCGCCCGCTATCTCCAGGGCGGTCGTCCCGGTGACCACGGACTCGCCGTAGATGGGGCCGTCAAAGCCCAGCTCCCGTGCCTGCTTGACGATGGTGCCGCCGGTGAACTCCGACTGGGCGGCGACGTGGAGGGCGTCGGGATTGGCGCCGAGCAGCTTGGTAAGCTGGCTCCTGAAGTCGGTAACGTCGGATGCGTGGCGCTCCTCGGCGACCACCTGTCCGCCCCGCTTCTCGAACTGCGCAACCGTGGTCCGCCTGACGCCCTCAGCGTAGTCGGTCGTCTCGTTGATAGTGGCCAGCTTGCGGATGCCGTCGGCCCAGAGCAGGTTGCCGGTGTCGACGCCCAACTGGTTGTCGTTTATGGCGGTCCGGAAAATGTAGTCGCCCGCTTCGGCGATGTCGGGGTTGGTTGCCGACGCGGAGAAGAGCACCACGCCATCATTCTCGGCTCTGGGCGCGGCTCCAAGCATCGCGCCGCTGCACGAGGTGCCGAGAATGATCTTCACACCGTCTACATCGGTGAGCTTGTTGTACGCGGTAATAGCGTCCTGCGCGCCGCATTTCGAGTCTTCGACAATCAACTTCAACGGCCGCCCATCAATCCCGCCGGCGGCGTTGATCTCGTCTGCGGCCATCTGCTTTGCCTGGACCATTACCGTGCCATAGGTCTCGCCGGGGCCCGTAACCGACTCCATCACTCCTATGGTGAAGGGTTCACCCTCCGCTCCTTCTTCGTCTCCACTGGCGCAGGCAGCCGCCACCGACAGGAGGACTGCCATCAGACCCAGCAGGACAGCCCATTTCGCAGACAAGATTCTCATCATATTCTCCTCTCCGACCAATGCCACAGATGACATGTCAACAATAACCTTATACCAATTCATTTTGAGTGCGCCGTAAAGCCGTCATTCCCGCGAAGGCGGGAACCCACTCCCTGGCCGCACATATACGGCGGCATCACGGTGACTTGGTATTATATCACGCCCCGCCAGTCCGCAAGCGGAAAATCAGGGTCACCGGATGCCCGGATTGCGTCATTCGAGCCCCAAAAATTGGCGCACACTGCCAGCTCTTCAATCGGGTTCCCGTCAGTCTCAGACCGTGCTACTTGTCAGTCTCAAAAACGAGGACTCAAGGGGTCTGGCGGTGAGCCGATCGAGGCCGAATTTTGGTCGCGTCCTGCCATATGCTCGGAACCCAGCCGGCGAAGTACTCCGGCGCCCACTTGCGCGCCAGGTGGTAGACCCTCGACCTGTACCGACTATTGGGTGGGCGCGCATCTGCCTCGATCCACGCCTCCGCCCCCTCTAGCTTCGGAAACTCCACAACCCAAGCCCGGCGCCAGGCGGCCTGAGGCGCGACAAGCCGGTAGACGTCCAGCCGAATCAAACTGTGCTCCCGTTCCACCGCACTCATGAGCTCTTCGTGCTCCGCGTCCCCCCGCTCGCCGGGAGGCACTACGTCTGCGCCGGGAAGCCAGCGGTCGAACGCGACGACGACGAAGCTGCCCTTGTCTGCCTCCAGGACGGGTATCTGCGACGGCGCACCGGACAGGGGCGTCGCCACCCGCGACTCTGGACCCTCCCGCCGCAATCTCCGGGCAAGGTAATACTCGTAGTAGCCGTAGCGGCCATAGGGAGGCTCCATCTCGGCGGCGATCCACGCCTCGGCCCCCTCGAACGTCGGGAACTCGATCGCCCAGAACCTCATCCAGTCCCCAACCGGCGTGACCAGCTTGAACCCCTCCAGGCCCATCAGGCCGTGCTCACGCGCTACCGCCAGCATCAAATCGACGTGCTCACGCGAATATGCGTCCTGCTCCTCCGCGGTGAGGCCGTCCCACGACGGCAGGCGCCCGCCCTTGTACAACACTACGACACTGTCTCCGCTCGACGTAGGTCCTGCCATGGCTCCATCCGTCCCCAAGCATTCCGAGATAATACCAATTTATTTTGAGCGCGCCGTAAAGCCGTCATTCCCGCGAAGAGCCTGCCCCGTACTCGATACGGGGCGGGAACCCACTCCCTGGCCGCACATATACGGCGGCATCACGGTGACTTGGTATAACCTTGTACCAGGGCCTTTCCAAAGTTGGCTCCCTGCGGAAGGGACATACCCTACCGCCCACCTGGATTCCCGCCCCCGACTTCTCGGGGGCAGGCTCTGCGCGGGAATGACGGTATGTGGTCTATGGGACAATGGAAAGGCCTCGACCTTGTACATGGTACATGGCTTGGAATCCCATCCCAGGCCGCTACCGTAAGTTGAGTAGGTGTGTTGAAGGGGTTCCCGCCATCGCATGCGCCCTTTCGCCGGGACGGATGCGGCGCGTAGAATCAGAGGTGACAGGTCCGTATAGAAGCGGGGATCTGCTGGAGGCTTCAGTTTGTCCGAGCTTGGTAGCGCCGTGGAAGTCGTAACGACCGCACCTCGGCTGGCGACTGTCGTGGAGTCGGCGTTACGGCAGCCGCGCGTTGCGGTCGACCTGGAGTCCAACGGCTTCTACCGCTACCCCGAGCGCGTGTGCCTGGTGCAGCTTGCCACGCAGGACGCGGTGTACGTCATCGACCCGCTTTCGGTAGATGACCACGCTCCCCTCGGGAAGCTCCTGGCCGACCCCTCCGTCGGGAAGGTCTTTCACTCCGCCGACTACGACATAAGGAGCCTGGATAGAGACTGGGGGTTCCACGTGAGGGGCCTGTTCGACACCAGCATCGCCGCGGCCTTTGCGGGGTCCGAGAGGCTGGGCCTGGCGGCGGTACTGAAGGAGTACATCAACGTCGAAGTGAATAAAGACAAGAAGCTGCAGCGCGCCGACTGGTCGCTCAGGCCTCTCCCGGACAAAATGCTCCGATACGCCGCGGAAGACGTCCTTCACCTCGGCCGCCTGAAGGCGACCCTGGACGGGAGGCTGGCCAAGCTGGGCAGGACGGCGTGGGTGCGGGAGGAGGCCGATCGGCTCGCCCGAGTTCGACATACGCCTCCGGACACCGAGTGGGCCTTCCTCTCGGTCAAGGGCAGCCGCGACTTGGACGAGCGAGGCCTTGCGGTCCTGCGATCCCTCCACTCCTTCCGTGAGAACGAGGCGCTGATGCTCGATCGCCCCCCCTTCAAGGTCTTCTCAGACTCCGTGATCGCGGCGCTGGCAGCCGACCCGCAATGCGACCTCGCCAAGGTGAAGGGAATCGGGCGATACGGACGGGCCCCGGGCGCTGCCAGAGTGCGCCGCGCCATACGCGAGGGCCTGAGCGCGCTTCCCGTGCGACGCCCTCGACAGCGTCGGGCTGAGGGGGAGCGGCTCAGCCCGAAGGAGCGCACCAGGGCGCGCGCCAAGCTGCGTATCCTCAAGGGCTGGCGCGCCGAGCAGGGCGCTGCGCTGCGACTCGATCCGGCCCTCGTCTGGCCGGCGGCAAGCCTGGAGCGTCTCGCCGCCCGGCCCGAGAGCTTCGCAGCCGAGCTGGAATGCGGGGATGTCCGGCAATGGCAAAGACGCGAGTTTGGCGAGTCACTGGGAATGTTCGCAGCAGAGAAACTCGAACATGATCGGGCGCCGACTCAGCCGTCCAGGGGCAGTGAGGGGCACGGCCCGTCCGCCGTGACGGTCGACCGTTGACGACTATCGTCGGCAGACTGCTGTCCGCTTGGCAACAAGTTGCCAAGCGGAGCATGGCGCACTGGCGTGTCCTGCTGTCCGTCCTGCTCGGAGTGCTGCTGGCGTCAACGATAATATCCGGCACCGTCGTCTACTTCGACGCACTTCGCGACCTCGCCCTGAACCGGTCGCTCGCAAAGCACGGGGACCAGGAGCTCGACATCCTGATCACCGGCGACAGAGGCCCGACGACGCGGGAAGAACACCGCCTGCTCTTCAACCTTGTCGACAGATACGTGGCCCCCCGCGTTGGCCACCTCGTGCAGGGCTCTATCCACGCGGGCAAGACACCCACCATGTTCCTGACGCAGACCGGCAAGGAGGAAGAGGCGGGCAAGTACAACTCCCGCAGCTACTTCGCCTTTGTCCGGTCACTGAGGGACTACGTCACCATACTGCCGGGGGGCCACTTCCCGGGAGACGGCCTGCTGAACGCGCCGGGAGACCCCCCCAGGATCGAGGCCCTCGTCCAGCGGGACGTCGCGCTCATGTTCGGCCTCGACGTGGGAGACAGCATGTCGGCCATTCCATTCTGGTCCGACGCCACGCCGGTCGTCTCTGTCGTAATTGCGGGCGTCTTCGACAAGAAAAACTTCGAAGACGATGTCTGGTACCTGGAGGAGAAGGTACTGGACGCCTCGACGGGCAGCAGCTTTCGCACCGCAGCCTTCTACGTCTCCGAGACCGCGTACCTGGAAGCCCTGGGCCCGTCGTTCGGCCGCCTCTCGACTACCTACGCCTGGCTGCTCGACGCAGACACCGACCGGGTGACCGCCCGCAATGCCGAGTCCGTGCTCGACGGCCTCCAGGAAATGACGGCCCAGCTCTCCGCCATCACCTCCGGCCATTCACAGAAGACGGCTCTGGTCAGTGCTCTCAGGGAGTACGACCGCAAGCTCTTCTTCAGCAAGCTGCCGATGTTAGTCGTAATGATCTTCATCAGCGTCGTCATCCTCTACTACGTCGTGACCCTCTCGGCGCTCGCCACCGAGGAGAGGCGCAGCGAGGTCGCCCTGCTGCGCAGCAGGGGCGCGACCCCTTCCCAGATGCTTACGGTCTTCGCGCTCGAGGGCCTCACCATAGTATTCCTGGCAGTCGCCGCGGGCCCTATCCTGGCCGCTGCCGTTACGAGCTTCCTCGGTCTGACCCCTGCCTTCTCCGGCCTCACCGGCGGCGAGCGGCTGGAGGTGACCCTCTCCCTGCCCGCCTACCTGATGAGCGCGCTCGGGGGCGCACTGAGCTTCGCGGCGGTAATGGCCCCGGCCGTTCAGGCCTCTCGGATGAACGTAACGCGGCAGCGCCAGAGCGCCGCCCGACCCGCGTCCACGCCCGCCTTCCAGCGCTACTACGTCGACGTCCTGCTGCTCGTGGTGAGCATCTACCTGTTCAGGCAGCTCGGACAGCAGGGCTCCGTCGTCGCCAAGGAGGTATTGGGCGACGTGGCCGTCGACCAGCTCCTGCTGGCGCTGCCGGGCCTCATGCTAGTGGCGGCGGGCATGGCGCTGCTGAGGCTGTTCCCTCTCGCCATGACGGCAGCCAGCCGGATCCTTTCGCGGCTGCTGCCGGCCGGCCTCGCCATGGGCGTATGGCAGATGGCAAGGAACCCAACTCACTATGCGAGGCTCTCCCTCCTGCTCATCCTGACCGCCGGCCTGGGCATATTCGCCTCCAGCTTCGGCGCCACCCTCGAGCGGAGCTTCGAAGAGCGGATACTCTACTCCACGGGCAGCGACATCCGCGTACAGGGCATCAAGCCCACCTACCGAACCAGGTGGGACTATACCCAGCGGTACGGCCTCAATCGCACCATTCCGCAACGGAACAGGGCCATCATCTCCGCATACGAGCGGTTCACCAACATCGACGCGCTCAGTCCGGTCCTGCGCGAGCGGGGCAGCGAGATGGGCAAGACCTTCGGCACAAGCTACGAGATGCTGGCAATCGATCCCGAGACCGTATTCGACGTCGCCTGGTTCAGGGACGACTTCGCCGGCAAGCCCATTGCCGAGCTCATCGCTGACCTGCCCGTTGAGGAGAAGCCCAGCGGCATCGTCATGCCCGACGAGGCGTATCTCATCGGCGCCCGGGTGAAGGCTAACCGGCCCCATCCCAGCGTGCGCGTTACTGCCAGGCTCCAGAACGCCCAGGGCCAGTTCACCACCTACACCCTCGGGACCCTGGATACCGACCAATGGACCGACATGGAAGTGAGCCTCCAGTTCGGCGTCCGCCAGTCGATGCAGCTCAGCCGTCCACTGACGCTGGTCTCCCTGCGAATCGAGGAGACCGGCGACAGACGTCTCCAGGCAGGCTCGATCCTCATCGACGGCGTATGGGCAATCGACGCATGGACGGGCACGACAGTGCTGGAGGGCTTCGACGACGTCACGGGTTGGACCGTTATGCGGGGCTCGCCCGACGCCGGCTCCGACACCCTGCGCAAGTCCGATGCCACCTACGACGGATCGGGAGCAGCGCTCTTCTCGTGGTCGGAGGGGTCCTCGGGGACGGCCAGAGGCGTCTTCCGCGGATCCACGAGCCAGCACGTGCCAGTCCTCGCCAGCTCTTCTTTCGCGAGGGCGACCGGGAGGGGCGAGGGCGACGAGTTCGAAGTATCCGTAGGCGGCTTTCGCGTCCCCGTGCGCCTGGCTGCAACCGTGGACCTCTTCCCGACGATGACCTCCCATGACCAGAAATACCTGATTGCAGACCTGACATCACTGACCCGATACGCCAATCTGGCCGCGTACACCCGCGAGCTGCTGCCCAACGAGATGTGGATGTCTTCACCCACGAAAGGCGACGAGCGTGCCAAGCTGGTGCAGGCTCTCGGCAATGCCCGGAACGTTACCAGCAGCATCGTCTTCGACCGCTCCATCCGGCTCGTCGACGCCCAGGTGGACCCACTCGTCGACGCGGGCTGGCGCGCCCTGCTCTTCCTCGCCTTCTCCGCAGTGCTGCTCCTGAGCTGCCTCGGCTTCGCCATCCACGCCTACGTCTCCTTCCGCAACAGGCAGCTCCAGTTCGCACTGCTCCGGACCGTCGGGCTGTCGAGCCGCCAGATGCTCGCCATGGTCTGGCTGGAGCAGATCCTCGTAGTGGCCGTAGGCATGGCCCTCGGGATGTGGATGGGCGGCCGGCTCGGGGCCGTCATAATGCCGTTCCTGGGCCACGACGACTGGGGCGCGCGCGTCGTCCCGCCGTTCGTGATGGAGGTTGACTGGAACACCCTTGCCGTCACGTACGGCGCGATGGTCCTGGTATTCGCCGCGATCACCCTCGGACTCCTGTGGCTGATCCACCGCATATCCCTCCACCGTATACTGCGGCTCGGCGAGATGTGATCGGGACGAAGCGCCAAACTGGCGACCTGACCTATCGCCCATGCAGGGCTTGCGTGATAGACTCGACTTGTGCGGCACCTGCCCGCCGGAGCTACCGCAGCGGAGAGTGAGATGAAGAGAATCCTCGTGACAGGCGCCTGCGGTCAGATAGGGACCGAGCTCGTCCCGGCGCTGAGGGCCAGGTACGGCGACGAAAACGTCGTCGCGGCAGGCCATACCACCCCCCTGCCGGACGATATGAAGGTCGGGCCCTGGACGTACCTCGATGTCACCAGGTACGACGAGGTCGACGGCGCCTTCGGGAAGTACGGCGTCGACACCGTCTTCCACCTGGCCTCCATGCTGTCGGCCCTCGCAGAGAGGAAACGCCGCGCGGCCTACGACGTCAACTTCAATGGCCTCAACAATGTCCTCGAGGCGGCTGTCGCGCACGACCTCGACATGGTCGTCGTTCCCAGCTCAATCGCCGCCTTCGGTCCGGAAACGCCTCACGACAACACGCCCAACGACACGGTGCAGAAGCCCAATACAGTCTACGGCATCTCCAAGGTCTTCGGGGAACTGATGGGCAACTACTATTCGACCAAGCTCGGACTTGAGGTTAGAGGGGTCAGGCTGCCAGGCATCATCAGCTGGAAGGTTGAGCCGACCTCAGGAACCACGGACTACGCGGTTGCGATATTCTATGGGGCGATACGTGAAAATCTATACACGTGCTTCCTCGGGCCGGACACACGGCTCCCCATGATGTACATGCCGGACGCCATTTCCGCCCTGATCGGCGTTGCCGAGGCCGACGCCTGCCGGCTGCAACACCATGCCGACTTCAACGTCAACGCGATGAGCTTCACACCATCCGAGCTCGCCGCCGAGCTCAGGCAGCGACTGCCGGGCTTCGAAATCAGCTACGATATAGACGACCTGCGACAGGGGATAGCGGACTCCTGGCCCAACAAGCTGGACGACACCGTCGCCAGGAGAGAGTGGGGTTGGTCCCCGCGATACGACCTTGGCGCCACCGTCGACGACATGCTGGAGAATCTGACCCGCCCCCTGCGAGCAGACTAGCCGCCCGGACATTCAAGAAGTACAATTCCAAGATATAGAGGCGTGTGTTGAACGTCCTCGCAAATCAAGTTAGAATCTCACGAACTAAGGATGGTCTGAATAAGTCCGTGGACTGCAGCTCCACACATAGGAAATTAAGCTGTGCTGATGGGTTATTCAGAGTATCCCTAGAAGACATAGCCCCGGCGCTTCCGTCTCGCCCCTTCTCCATCATGGCAAGCCCCAACCTTCTCTCCGCGAGTCAATGAGCCTCAGCGCCTCTACCACGTCATTGTACGGGGCTTTGACGGCCCCAGCTAAAGCCGGGTTGAACTTCTCAGTATTGGCCCATCCTGAAACCATGACGGTCACCTCCCCACGGGAGAATAGCCCGGCCGCTACCACCCATTTCCTGTAAGGCCCTCTGCCAGAAGGATTGGAGACTGGCCGGTAGTAGCCGAGACCGAAGAGCATGGCTTTGAACGTGCGGGGATCCCCTATGTCCGACGGATCAAGCCCAAGTCCGGCTGATGAAGTCAGACCCCCTCCGGGTTTTTCCGCCTGCATTACTACCCAGTCATACTCGGTCCACCTCCTCAACATGCCGTAGTCGTCGTTCAGAATCTGGCTGGCCATACCGTCGTATACCACCGTGAGGCACTCGACGATATCACCGTCCTCGCTATCTTCCCAACGCGTATGAAGCGATGCGAGCCAACCTTCCCCATTCCGTTCCCACCGAAACGGTCCCCAAACCGACTTGCGAGTGTATGTTCCCCCGAAGGCATCGGAGAGGTCTTTCGCGGAGCAGTTGGCATTCTCCAGGTTGCTGAGATCCAGTGTCGTCGGTGCAACTCCCATTGGCGTCGGAGTCGGTGTCGGCGCTGTCGGAGCCGGTGTTGGCGTCGGCGTGGACGACCCTGTTGGCGGAGCGCACGCGGGCAGGCCCCTGTCCACCTTGTACTCCCCCGTCAACGTGAGGTTGTACGGCACGCAGCCCGTGAAGTCGTTCTGATGGAGCCACAGCCTGTCCAGGGACAGGTTGTTCAGCGTCTCCGGTATCTGCCCGCGCAGCTTGTTGGTGGAGACGAACAGCCAGCGCAGGTTGGCCAGGCCCCCCAGCTCCGATGGTATGGCGCCGGTGAGGGCATTGTCGTACAGCCACAACTCTTCCAGCGCATCCAGCCTGCCTAGGGCGGCGGGTATCTGGCCGCTCAATCCCTTCTTCTGAAGCCTGACTATGGCTACCCTCTTGGGCGAACCGGACAGCCTGATGCCGTCCCACCGAGTGATGGCCGTGTCCGGCGCCCAGTTCAGCGCCGCCGTGCCCCTCAGCGTGTCCCTCGCCGCCAGCAGCGCGTTGCAGTCCGCCACCAGCCCCGTGTTGGACTTGTCCGTCACCGCGGAGCCGCACGTATCCGGCAGTGGCGCTGGGGTGGGTGTCGTCGTTGGGCTAGATGTTGGGGCTGCGGTAGGCGTCGGAGTTGGGGTAGGTGTCGTCGATGCGGGCGTAGGCGAAGTCGTCGGAATGGGCGTCTGCAGCGACGCCTCACAGATGGGATAGTCGTCCCCCGAATACGCCTCCTGCAAGCTCGCCGGCACGCAGCCAGTCAGTTGGTTGTTATCAAGGGTAAGGTATGTCAAGTTGGTCAGATTGCCCAGCTCGGGCGGGATCGGCCCGGTCAACTGGTTGTTAAACAGGCTCAGATTCTGTAGGTTGGTCAGGTTGCCAATCTCCGGTGGAATTGGCCCGGTCAGTTGGTTGGAGGACAGCCACAGCGAACCCAGACGGGCGAGGTTGCCAATCTGCGATGGAATCGATCCGGTCAGTTCGTTTCTCGAGAGCAACATCCATTCCAGCGCCGTTAGATTGCCAATCTGCGATGGGATCGCCCCGGTCAGATCATTATTCGACAGCGACAGGAGTTCCAGCGCTGTTAGCTCGCCAATCTCTGTCGGTATGCTCCCGGCTAGGTCCTTGGAATCAAGGTCTATCCTAACAACCCTGCCCGTGGTCAACGAATAACGGTACCCCAGCGCCGAGCGGCAGTCTTCGCAATCCCCCGCCAGCGCATCAAGCACCTGCCGGACGGTGACACAGTCGTCGTAGTGCTGGTCGCTCTGAGCGCGGCAGTGGCTCTGGGCAGCAGGGAGGTTGAAGGGCGTCTGCAACGACGCCCCACAGATGGGATAGTCGTCCCCCGAATACGCCTCCTGCAAGCTCGCCGGCACGCAGCCAGTCAGTTGGTTGTTATCAAGGGTAAGGTATGTCAAGTTGGTCAGATTGCCCAGCTCGGGCGGGATCGGCCCGGTCAACTGGTTGTTAAACAGGCTCAGATTCTGTAGGTTGGTCAGGTTGCCAATCTCCGGTGGAATTGGCCCGGTCAGTTGGTTGGAGGGCAGCCACAGCGAACCCAGACGGGCGAGGTTGCCAATCTGCGATGGAATCGATCCGGTCAGTTCGTTTCTCGAGAGCAACATCCATTCCAGCGCCGTTAGATTGCCAATCTGCGATGGGATCGCCCCGGTCAGATCATTATTCGACAGCGACAGGAGTTCCAGCGCTGTTAGCTCGCCAATCTCTGTCGGTATGCTCCCGGCTAGGTCCTTGGAATCAAGGTCTATCCTAACAACCCTGCCCGTGGTCAACGAATAACGGTACCCCAGCGCCGAGCGGCAGTCTTGGCAATCCCCCGCCAGCGCATCGAGCACCTGCCGGACGGTGACACAGTCGTCGTAGTGCTGGTCGCTCTGAGCGCGGCAGTAGCTCTGGACGGCTGGAAGGTCGATGGCCTTCCCTGTCAGCCCTGTCAGCTCGCCTGCCGCCTGTACGGTGACCACCTCTCCCGACTCGACCCTGCCGGCCCAGGCCACCTCTGCGGCGGCGCGGTCGGCGTCAGGGTCGGAGGCTGAAACCGTCTCGGAGCACCCCAGGGCCGCCACGGATACCAGCATGGCGATGAAGAAGTAGAGTACCGCGGCAGTATTTCTCGTGCAGAACATCAGGAACCCCCTCGCGACGATTTGGGATCAAGTAACCCTGCCAAGAACCAGGGCCTTTCCAAAGTTGGCTCCCTGCGGAAGGGACATACCCTACCGCCCACCTGGATTCCCGCCTGCGCGGGAATGACGGTATGTGGTTTATGGGACAATGGAAAGGCCCTGGCCAAGAACTACCTGTGCCCACGCTGTGCGCCGTGAGGGGGCAAGAATGTCCCTGTCCCCTCGTCCAACGCATGGCGTGGCGAAGTAAGGTAGTTCTTGGCAAGCGGAATCATAGGGCAGACTGGCGAGATAGTCAACCAACACGACAGGCGGCGAGGCGGCAGCAGGCTCCCAGGTCATCATTCCGAGTACAACTTGATTGTCATTCGGAGCGACGCCCTCCTGTCATTCCGAACGCAGTGAGGAATCTAAGATCCCTGCCCGAAGTCGATGCCCCATTTTAGAGACAGGTCCTTCCATCGCGGGTTCGACGACTCTATCAATGCGTCTTGCTGCGACGCCATCCCTTGATCTGCTTTTCCCCCGCTATCGCAGTCCCACGTCCGAGGTCTGCTCGTAGTAGGCGAGCCAAGTGACATTGTACTTGCTCGTAAAGCCGGGCACGAGCTTGCTCTTGTGCTCGTACATCCTTCTTCCGAGGTCGCTGGTCACGCCGACATAGAGCGTGCTCGAAGAGTTGGTCAGGATGTAGACATAGTATTGGCGGGCCTGTGCTGCGGGCATAAGCTCTAGTCCTCACTGCGTTCGGAATGACGGGAGGAGCGTTGCTACGAGCACAGAAGAGCCATGCGGGGCCGTCGTGAGGCGAAGACCTTAGGTTCTTCTCTCCGCTTTCGCTAGGTTCGGAATGACATGCGGAGCTCTGGCGGCAGCTCACGACCGGTGTCTTCGTAGAGCTCGACCACCGCAGCGAGGGCGTCCTTTACGTTCTCGAGTGCCAACTCGAATGTGTCCCCTTCCGTTACCAGCTCCGCAAGCAGAGGCGACGTAACCGTGAACCCCCCTTCCGGCTGGGGGGCGAGTGTGAGAGGAATCTTTGTGATCATAAGCTATCTCAGATCTCCACACCGAGCGCTTCGGCTACTGTGTCCAGTTCTTTCTCCGCGCCCTCTGACGTAGACGGGGATGGGGCCGTCCCCCTCACACTCCGCCGAGCTCTCGCTGCTCTCCGAACACGCCGCGGAACACGTCGGCGATCTCCCCCACCGTGGCGTAGGCCTCCACGCACTCTATGACGGCCCCCACGGTGTTCTCGCTGCCCCTCGCGGTATCGTCCAGGCGGGCTAGGGCCGCGCGGGTCGAGGCGCCGTCCCTCTCCCGGCGTACCCTCACCACCCCGTCCACCTGCCGCCTCGTCTCCTCGGGGTCGATGGTCTGGAGCTTCTCGATGGGCGGCTCGTCGGTCCGGTACTCGTTGACGCCGACGACTATCCTGTCCTTGTCCTCTACGCGCCGCTGGAACCGGTATGCGCTCTCGTGGATCTCTCGCATCTGGTAGCCGCTCTCCAGGGCCGTCACCGCGCCGCCCATCCGGTCGATCTCGGCGATGTAGTCCGAGGCCTCCTCTTCGAGGCGGTCCGTGAGGCTCTCGACGTAGTATGAGCCCGCCAGCGGGTCAACCGTATCGGTGACGCCGCTCTCATGGGCCAGTATCTGCTGCGTCCTGAGAGAGAGCTGCACAGCATCCTCCGTGGGCAGCGCAAGCGCCTCGTCCTTCGAGTTGACGTGCAGGGACTGTGTGCCGCCCAGCACCGCCGCCAGAGCCTGCACGGTGGTCCTGACGACGTTGTTCTCGGGCTGCTGGGCCGTGAGGGACACGCCGGCGGTCTGGGTGTGGAACCTCAGCATCCACGACCGGCGTTTCGCCGCGCCGAACCTCTCGCGCATGATCCTCGCCCACATCCTGCGGGCCGCGCGGAACTTCGCCGCCTCCTCCAGCAGGTTGCTCTGGGCCACGAAGAAGAAGGACAGCCTGCCCGCGAATTCGTCCACGTCCAGGCCGGAGTCGACGGCCGCCTGCACGTAGGCTATGGCGTTGGCGAAGGTGAAGGCCAGCTCCTGCACCGCCGTCGCGCCCGCCTCGCGCATGTGGTACCCACTGATACTGATGGTGTTCCAGCGCGGCGCCTCCCGGCTGCAATAGCCGAAGACATCGGTGACGAGCCGCATCGAGGGCTTGGGCGGGTAGATGTACGTGCCCCGCGCGATGTACTCCTTCAGGATATCGTTCTGGAGCGTGCCATCGAGGCTCGCGGGCCCCACGCCTTGCTTCTTCGCCGCCGCGACGTACATCGCAAGGAGTATCGACGCCGTGGCGTTGATGGTCATGGACGTGCTGACGCCGTCGAGAGGGATGCCGTCGAAGAGCGCCTCCATGTCCGCCAGGCTGCTGACGGGGACGCCGGCCCTGCCCACCTCGCCGACCGCGAGGGGGTGGTCCGAGTCGTAGCCCATCTGCGTCGGCAGGTCGAAGGCGATGCTCAGGCCCGTCTGCCCCTGCTCGAGCAGGTACCGGTAACGCCGGTTGGATTCGGCGGGTGACGTGAGCCCGGCGTACTGACGCATCGTCCAGAGCCGCCCCCGGTAGGTGTTCGGCTGGACTCCGCGCGTGAACGGGTACTCGCCGGGCAGGCCCAGCTTATCGCCGGAGCTCGCCTCGCCCACGTCCTCGGGCGTGTATACAGTGTCGATCTCTAGCCCGGAGTCCGATTCGAAGCGCTCGCGCCTCTCGCCGAACCGCGCCCTCACCGGGCCGAGGGTGCGCCTTTCCCACTCCCGCTTGCTGCCATCAACCATGAGTCACCTACTCTCCCGCCGGTAGAGCCGCTTATCTGCTGCCTCCTCAACATCGTCCCTGAACTTGTCGATGAGGCCAATCACTTGGGAGTGCAGATATTGGTAGTCCTCTTCATCGACTGTTAGGGATTTTCCATGTGCGATGTTGTTGCGACTGTATAGCAGCTTCTTGTCGATTAGCTGACTCTTGGTGAGGTAAGGCTTGTCGTCCATTCCAAACGTACAAAGGATGTCTACCATGACACGGCTATTGAGGTTGGACTCAGTATCAACAGCCCTTTCACAGTCAACCGCGAAGCGGTCTTCAAGATCAGACTGGAGCAACGAGACGAGGTTGATATGGACAGCTGGTCTCTTCGATTGCCCCGCCTCTGATATCCTGGAACGGAAACCGAGGGCTACGAATCCTGGAGACAACTCGCGATACTTGAGTCTCCGCGTAGCAACGTAGCACACGTATCCAGTCGCAGCCGCCTTAATGAATCCCTCCCAGTGAGCATAGAGCATACATATGCCGACACGAACAAAGCTCGTAATCTGATCGGCCTTTGAGCGATCAAGCGACAGTTTGATTAGGCTGAGTTCCTTCTTCCTCCAGGCCAATTCACCGTTAAGATACTCATTCAACTCGTCCATTGTGCGTATCTTCATGGCTTGAATAGTTCTCGTCCTAGCGGTATGATCGAAGCTATCCGAGTCGAGGCTCTGACCCCTGACCCACTATTCTTCATGAATTGTGGATTCTGCCAGACACTTCTGGCGATGTCTGTGAGTCCGGGGACTCCTTCACTCTTGGCGTAAGCTTCGTAGTTGTAACCAAGTCCCACTGCTATGGCCTCAAAGCCCGAAAGCAAGAACGGACCGCTGTGTGTATTACTATTGGGATTGAATCTGCGGAAGCTCTTATCGCCAAGCTGCCTGGCAAGTTCTGAGAAGGTGAAGCGAAATGCCTCCTCCTCCTTCGCGCGAAACATCCCGAAGATTCCAGGATCCGCGAGCTCAACTGATTTGTCCGTCAAAAACTCGCTTATGTCTCCGACCGACTTCAGCCCTAGTCCATCAAGTTCGCGCAGAACAACAAAACGAACAACAAGCTCGACATCGTACTGTCTTTGGTACTGGTTGTCAGACAATGGAGTACATTCTCTGAAGTTTGGATCATCGGCGAGTTCAAGGACCCAATCGTACGCATCCTTGTTGACGGTTATGAGTATTACATTCCGAAGTTCTTGGTCTGATAGTGGAGATCCTCCCGTGTTCAGGCGCTGAAAGAGCTCATATTTACTCGATTCACTGCTCTCTCGAAGAATGATCTTAATATCGATTTTGGAACGTTTTATTATGCGCTGATTCTCGAGTCCAATTGAGTTTCCATCGTCTCCATTCCATGTTAGCCCTTCCAGTGAGGGCAGATACTTGGTTCGGCTCAGCTTCAATGGCTGCACTGACTGGCCTTCCTCGTCTTTCAGAACTCCAACCAACTGGAAGATCGTCGACAGCCTCTGAAGACCGTCGATAACATCCCAGACCCCATCTTCTCTTTGCGACACGAATATCGAAGGGATTGGGATCCCGAGAAGGATGGATTCGATCAGGCGCGACTTCTGCTCATGGGTCCACCTGAAGAATCGCTGAAACTCCGGGTGGACGTCCAACTCCCCGTCCTGGTACAGGTTGATGAGCTCGCCGATAGACATAGCATAACCATCGCTATGTATCTCGGCTCGCCGTGCGTCGATTTCATTCTTGAGAGTCACTGACTAATACCAAGTCACCGTGATGTCGCCGTATATGTGCGGCCAGGGAGTGGGTTCCCGCCTTCGCGGGAATGACGGCTTTACGGCGCACTCAAAATGAATTGGTATAACACCCCCAATCTCAGATAGAACGGGTTCGATTAGAAGATTCCAGTCCACTCCACACTCGCAGTCCCCTATCGCCACGTCATGTCCTGGACGGTGTCCAGTCCGGGTCGTAGGCTCCCTGGCGCGCGTACGACGTCTTGCAGGCCCGCTCGAAGTAGGCCTGCTGGACGGCCTCCATGTTCGCCATATCGCCGCCCCATGCCTTGAGCGGCGCAGCCTGTAGCCCGCGCCCGTAGGAGAAGCTCAGCTCCCACGGCGCGCCTTCGTCGTTGGCAACCCGGTTGATGGCGTCCAGGTTGACCGTAGCCTCCTCGTCACCCTGGCCGCCGGACAGGAAGGCGATGCCTGGGACGGCCGCCGGGACGGTCCGCTTGAGGCACTCCACCGTCTTCTCCGCAACCTCGCGGGCGCCGGCCCTCTCAGCCGCGTCCTTGCCCGAGAGGACCATGTTCGTCTTGAGGATGGTGCCCTCGAGGGCGACCCGGTGGGTCCCAAGCTGGTAGTACATCTCGCGCAGGGCCATCTCCGTCACCTCGAAGCAGGCGTCGATGTCGTGCTCCCCGTCCATCAGCACCTCAGGCTCCACCATGGGCACCAGGCCAGCCTCCTGGCTCAACGCCGCGAAGCGGGCGAGTGCGTGCGCGTTGACCTCCGAGCAGTAGCGGCTGGGCATCCCGTCGCCGATGGCGTAGATGCCGCGCCACTTGGTGAACCGGGCTCCAAGCTGGGCATACTCCTCGAGCCTATCCCGGAGACCGTCCAGCCCCTCGGTAACCTGCTCGCCCGGCGCTCCCGCCAGCGGGTGGCCGCTCTTGTCTACCTTGATGCCGGGTATCATGTCCTGGTCGCGGATGACGTCGACCAAGGGGGTGCCGTCGCCGCCCTCCTGGCGCAGCGTCTCGTCGTACAGGATCACGCCGCTGATGTACTCGTTCGCGCCCGCCGTCCTGAAGAGCATCTCGCGGTAGTCCCGCCGGTTCTGCTCGGTGGACTCCACTCCGATGCTGTCGAAGCGCTTCTTGATGGTGCCGGAGCTCTCGTCCGCCGCCAGGATCCCCTTGCCGGGCGCAACCATTGCGCGCGCCGTCTCGTTGAGCTTCTGAATGTCCAACCTCGCCTCCTTGGCCGGCCGGCCGTCAGCCGCCGTTGATGATCGATATGGTCTCTTCGACCTCGCGCCTGTTACCCAGGATAAGGGGCGTCCTCTGGTGGCGCGCCTGTGGCTGTATGTCCAGGATCTGCTCGGAGGCGGAGTATGCCGCTCCGCCCGCCTGCTCAGCCACGTATCCGAGAGGATTGGCCTCGTACATCAGCCGCAGCTTCCCCTCGGGGCTCTTCACATCTCCCGGATACAGGAATACGCCGCCCTTGAGCAGGTTCCGGTGGAAGTCGGCCACCAGCGAGCCGACGTACCTGAGCGAGTGGCTGCCGCGAAGCCATCCCACCGCCGCCTGCGTGGGCGAGTCGAGCTTCCCAAAGTTGCCCTCGTTAGTGCTGTAGTACTCGCACTCGTAGGGGATCGTGATCCCCGGGTGGGTCAGGAAGAACCCCCCGGACCCGTCCAGGGTGAAGCCATTGACGTCGCCCGGCGTAGCCACGACCATCACCGTGCTGGAGCCGTACACGACGTACGCGGCGGCAACCTGCTCCCGTCCCGGGCGCAGGAGCAGCGACTCGGTGACCGCCTCGTCAGCGCCGCGCCGCCATATGCCGAATATCGAGCCTATGGTGACCGCGACGTCGATGTTCGACGAGCCGTCGACCGGGTCCATCTGTACCACATACCGGTGGGACTCGCCGCCGCCGATCACCTCTACGCCCTCGATCTCCTCGCTGCCCACCGCCGCGACGCTTCCGCTCTGCCTGAGGG
Source organism: Dehalococcoidia bacterium (assembly GCA_965222445.1). Taxonomy (GTDB): domain Bacteria; phylum Chloroflexota; class Dehalococcoidia; order Lucifugimonadales; family CAJWER01. The sequence goes on from CBDCTY010000002.1 coordinate 1,849,611, forward strand.
CCTCGACGAATATGTCTGACCCGGCGCTGTCGAGCTGCTGGACCATCTCGCCGTGGACGTTGGTCTCACCGGTCGCGCCCAACGCGCCCTCGATAGCCGCCGCCTGGACCTGCGCCTGGACCTGCCTCGCTCCGTAGGCAATTGCGGCGATCACGGAGTCGAGCCCGGCCAACTCTCCGTCAGAGAGCCATGCCGACTCCATGAAGCCGCCCAGGGTCTGTGTATCGCTCGAGGTGTTCGCGGTGTCTCTCATCGTGCTCGCTCCTCGTGCTGATTGTATCGCATTCCACGCCCCGCGTTCCCAGAGAGGCGTCGCCGATTGCGCCGCGGCGGATGCTACCACAGCCGAGCAGTATCGGAAGCCGCGAGGCGCGGGAAGCCGGTACCGTTGTCGGAGGTGGCCGTCTGACGCAACTGGGAGCGCACCGGAGCCTGAACCCCGTCATGGCGATGGGGTCTGATGCCTTGCCCGGAGGCCGAAGTGCGATGAGGAGGCGGGGTGCTAAGTAACTTCCAACGTCGGGTTCCGAAGCGGCTCCGAGAGCTGCGTCCGGTCCAGCTCTATGACATCCTTCTGGTAGATCTGGACCCGGTAAGACTCATAGTCCGGGATGAACAGCCGAAACTCGCTGTCTATCCTGACTGACCTCGGACGCCGCAGGTACTTCTCCTGCTCGATGCGTCCCATCTCCCTGAGCCTGTTGGAGACCGCGTTGGTCTTCATGTACTGCCTGGCAACTCGCGAGAGCGTTGCATCGCCCCGGAAGCTCCAGATGTAGTGCCCCTCGGAGTTGAACATCTGCACGCGATTGTTGCCCCAGTCCGCGACGTAGATGTCGCCGTGCCCATCGACCGTGATCCCTGTCGGCCTGTTGAATTCGGCTTCGCCCGAGCCGGGCTTCCCGACTACGTTCTTCAGATCACCGCCGGCGGAGAAGACCTGGAACCGGTTGTTGCCCCAGTCCGCGACGTAGATGTCGCCGAGCTCGTCGACGTGGACGCCCCAGGGCAGGTCAAATTCCCCTGCTCCGCTGCCGTGCGATCCGAAACCGCCGAGGTACTTTCCGTCCTCGGTGTACCGCTGAACGCGGTGGTTCTTCGAGTCGACCACAACCAGGTTGCCATCAAGATCGAACGCGATTCCTGTTGGGCCGTCGAACTCGCCTTCGGAATCGCCGTGCACCCCGAACTTGGAGACGAACTCGCCCTCCTGGTCGAACTTGGTTATCCGGTGCGTCGCCTCATCACTTACGTAGAGATGTCCCCGACCGTCTGTGATCATGTGTACCGGCCACACCAGCCCGCCGTCGTCGGTGCCGTACAACCCGAATCCCCTCAGGTCATCCGTCATCTGGTCCATGTCGTCCACAGGCCATATCCTGATCATCGCAGCACTTTGGGACATGGCGTTGCCAGATTGATCGGACCGCATCAGGATGTAGGCGTCGCCGCCATCGGGGAACGCGATATCTGCCGGGAAATTGGTGACACGCCGCATGCCCAGCGTCCTCAAGTATGGGTACCCGGCTCGAAGCAATCCGTGTGGTCTGGTCATGATCGTCATCTCCTGGTCTTAGGGCCGTCATTCCGGCAGAAGCCGGAATCCAGAGTTGAGGGCAGCCTCGACTATCAGCTCTCTACTTACTGGAACGGCACTAGTTGACGAACGGGGATATCTTCTCGAATTCGCCCTTTACGATCGGCTTGGCGTCCACGTCCAGCCACTGCTCCAGGACTGTGCCGTAGATGCCGCGGAAGTCGATCTTGTACTTCAGGTCCTCGCCATGCTCCCACTCCAACGGATCGAGCGACGGATACTCACCGTACAGCCCGCCGCGGATGTTCTTGCCAAACATGTACGCGCCCCCGCCCGATCCGTGATCGGTGCCGCTGCCGTTGTCGCGCATCCGGCGCCCAAACTCCGTGAACACCAACACAGTCACGTCGTCCGCGGCGTCGTGCTCCTCGAGGTCGTCCATGAAGTCCGAGATCGCTCCGGAGAGACTGGCCATCAGCTTGGGATGTGCAGACATCTCGTTGGCATGAGTGTCATAGCCGCCGTGCGCCGTGTAGAAGATCCGCGTGCCGAGATCCGCGAAGTGGATCCGCGCCACGTCCCGCATGTTCTTGGCTATCTGGTTGTCTGCGTACTCGACCGACGACTCGTACTGGTCGGCGACGTCGGCCAGCATGTCGGCGCCCTTGAGAACGTCCAGACCAGTCTGGCCGATGTAGTCCGCCACCGGGCCCGTGCCAATCGCCTGCCCGTAGATGCCCTTGAACGTCTCCAGCACCTTGTCGCGCAACTGCTCCTGTTCCAGTCGGTTCATTACCCCGTAGCTCTCGAGGTCGCCGACCGAGGTGACCGGCACTCCGTTCACAGCCATCGCGCGCGGCAGACCCATACCGATGTTGACGCCGGTCAGAACGTTCGCAGCGTTGGGATCGAGCTCACGGATGGCCTGTCCGACCCAGCCCTCGTTGCCTACGCGGTCCGGCTCGGCAGTGTGCCAGATGTCCATTCCGCGGAAGTGAGACCGGTTCGAGTTGGGGTAGCCAATGCCCTGGATGATCGCCATCTTGCCTTCGTCGTACAGGCGCTTGAACGGCGCGGCGTTCGGGTTAATCGCCAGCTCGTCGTTGATCGGCAGCACCTCGTCCTGTTTCATCACGACCTTCGTGCGCGCGTCGTAGTAGTGTCCGTTAGTGTACGGCACAACCGTGTTCATGAAGTCGTTCCCACCCGTCAGTTGTACGACCACCAGCGTCTTCTCCGCGTTCTTTGCAGCCATTTCTCTCTCCATGATCCGTCGAGCCATAGGGCCCGGCTATTCGAACTGGAAGTCCACCGTGGATGCGGTCATCTGCAGGAGACTGTGGACCCCGACCGGGGCCTCCTCATCTTCACCCCTAATGCTGCCAAGCTCTCTCGCGTAGTCCACCAGCGAGCCGTAGGTCTGTGGACTTACACGTATCCCGCCCAGGATGTCCAGGCACCGGTCCACCAGCTGGGACGGATCGTCGTCCAGGCTTCCGACGCGTTCCACCATGTCCCTGACACCCGGCTTGGATACGTCCTCGAACTGGCTCTCGACAAAGCCGATGCGCTCGCTGAGTGTCCCGGAGTCGATCCACTCGTGCCCGGTGTGCCACCCTTCGACTGTCGGCGGGTTCATGAGCCGCTGGCCCATGATCGACAGCGTACCCTCGCGTAAGGCATCGTCCATCCCCGTTAGCGCGAACTGGTTGATTCCGGGATGGGGACTGCTGAACTCCCCGGTCTGGCGGATCACGCCGACGACCAGATCCGCCGGACTCTTCACCTTCTTGAAATCAGTTGCCTGTTTGAAGAAATCGGAGTTGAACAGCTCTCGCAGCACCGATCGCATCTGGCCGCCGGTCTCCATGAAGACGCTGGATAGCCGCTGAATAGCCGCCTCGTTCTTCGGTGGCTCTGTCGCCCAAGACGGCACCTGCAGCTCGTCCTCCACGAAGAAGTTGTACAGGTGTCGCGAGATGAACCTCGCCGTCGCGGGCTGCTTCACAATGATGTCGACAACGTCGCCGCCATCGAAGTTGCCCGTTTCGCCGAGGAAGGTCTTCTCATCACAGTCGTGGTCGTCTTCCAGGAACTCGAACTCGGTAGGGTAGTGGCCGTTCGGATACAGGGACAGGGGCTGGCGGAACGTCCATCCTGTGAACGCGCGCGACGCAGACTTGATGTCGTCCTCCGTGTAGTTTCCGACACCCATCGAGAACAGCTCGAGCAGCTCCCTGCCGTAGTTCTCGTTGATCTGGCCCTTGTGGTTCTCGTTGTTGTCCAGCCAGAAGATCATCGCCGGATCGCTGGACAGCTCCAGCAGGATGGTGCGCACATCGGTCAGTCCAACCCGCCGGAACATCTCGATCTCAGTGTAGAGCGACGGGCCGTGCTCGCTCTTTCCCCATGCGACCGGGAAGATGTGGTGCAGGAAGAGAGCCATCTTCTCCTCCAGCGGCCGCTGGGTATTGGCCATCCTGTATATCCACTTGCCGACGTGGACCGCAACCGGCTCACCGCCGTAGTACCTGTCTATGTACGACTGGTCGAGCGCAGGGAACCGTTCCGGATTCACTAGGTCGTCCACGATCTCTTCGTAGGTCTTCTCCGATGTGAGGGCATCGAGCTCCGCCGGCGTCGCGCCGAACCCGGCCCGCCGCATCAAGTGTGCTACAAGCGCCCGGTCTGATCTCATCTGTCCATCCTCCCCTCTCGAGTCTCGGATACCTGCTCTTCAACCCACATGAAGCCCTCGTGACTCCATGAAACATGACCCATTTTAGCACCCAAATCACGCAAGTGTACGTGGTTTTGAAGTCAGTTTCTTAGCCTGTACCAATCTAGTCGGCCTGCCGCTACGGGCGGTGTAACAGCCGTCGCCGCCTTTCCCGGCCAAGACAGGAAGATGGATCGCAGTTCACGTGCAACACCTGATCCCGTATAGTCTCGGCGGAAGTGTAGTAGCAGAGGCCTTTGCGTGGGCTATTGTTGCAGGCCTGCAGCAGTAGAGTGAGCTGGTCTTCCGACAAGTTCGCAGGTCGGTCTTCAGGATCATGTACCCACGTCCCATCACCCGCCGGGTGTCCATTCCATACGGCTTGCACCGGGTTGTTCAGAGATTCCCTAACGGGCCCGGCCCCATTGGGTCTTGACGCTCTGCTTGCTCCAGGCTCGGCTTCCTTGTCCAAGGACCCAAGGCCCTGCCATTGGTCCGCGTCGGCGCCTCATTCGGGCCGGCACCGACCCTATTCGAGGTCGTGCGGGTCCTCGCGGAAAAGCAGCTTCACCCTGCGCCAGTCCAGCGCTACGAGTCCGAGCGCGATTCCGAAGTATAAGAAGGAGAAGCGCATCCGGGCTTCAGGGTCTGTGAAGAACAGGTGCGCCGCGAACAGCAGCAGGAGGAGCGCGCCCGCATTCCAGCTGATCACCCGCTTTGCGACCAGCATCAGGCCGGCGGCGGACACCGCCGTCGTCAGCAGGAACTCGACGGTCTGCCTGTCGTTGAGGGGGAAGCTGAGGACCTCGCCCGCCGACGCGCTGAACAGCACCGCCATGCTCCCGACCAGCAGGGTGAGCTGGTTGACCTCAGCCGAGATCAACGCCGTCAGCCCGGCGACCGGATTCGCTCTCAGGCTGAACAGCACCGCTACGATGATCTCCGGGGACTCCGAGGCCAGGGGCGCGGCCCACTGGATCAGAATGAACTCGTCGATCCCGAAACTCTGTCCGGTCTCGACCAGCCCATCGACGAAGGGCTCCGCCGCTATCAGGATGACGCCCGCGGCGAACACGAAGAGGAATACGACCATGGTCCGGCGCCACTTTACAGGCAGCGAGCCGATCAGCGCCGCGGCGCCGATCAGGTCGGGCTCCTCGGCCTCCCTGGTGGAGCTGATCCAGAGGTAGGCGACGTAGAGGACGATCAGCCCGACCGCCAGCAGGATGTGGACCTGCTGGACGAAGAAGACCACTACAGTCGCAGCCGTGGCGATTGCGAGCATGGTGATCTCCAGGCCCATTTCGCCGCGCATGTCCAGCACGCGCCTGCGCTTCACCCAGTAGATCAGGATGACCGCGGACCACCCCAGCCCTATGAGCAGCCGATTCGCCCCGGTGACGTTGGCGGCCACCCGCGACGTCTCATCCGTGACCGCCCCGGTCGCTGTGTCGAACGACGATCCGGCGTCCCACGCCAGCACCGCCTCGATGGCGTACTCGGGGAGGACGGCGATGAGGGCCAGCACCGCGATCGCCAGCGACGCGGATACGTCCAGCTCGGCGACCTCGGCGGCCCAGGAGAGCAGAAACGCCCCTGCTACGATGCCCAGGCCGTAGATTGCCGCCGCCATGATCGGGTCTACGTGAATATCAGAGAAGCGGAGTACGGCGCCCGGGGCTCCCAGCAGCAGGAGCACGACGATGGTCGTCCACAGTCGGGGGGCATTTGGCTGCTGTTCCACTTTGGTTGTGACTTCGTACAGGCGAACTTCGGCGGGCACACCAATCTAGGACAGCCGGAGTGTAGCGGTCGCACGTCGCCGAGGTCAACGGCGTGTCGATCGCCGCCTGCTCCTTACTCAGGGGTGTATCCGGGGGCCCGCCTCGAATTGAGAAGGCGATCGGTTTGGTCTATGATCTCCCCGTGTCCATCACCGCCGGATGAGGTCACCTCGACGTTCGTCAGATTGCCGTTGAGGTCCAGTTCGCAGGCGGCGCCGGGAGGCCCGATGACAGTACCACTCGACAGCATCAAGTCCATGCCGGCGTTCTCGCCGTACTTTCCAATGCCGCCCGCGCGCTACCGGAACATGAGGTCGCAGACCGTCTACTTCCGCGCGGCGGAGTCGGCCATCGAGCGGGTCCTGCCCGAGTGCTTCGACCTGCCAAGCGATCCCATATGCATGGCGACCGGGCTGACGGTCCCATGGTCCGCGAACTACGGCGCGTTCGACGAGAGCGTCCTGTCGGTCAGATGCGCATACGAAGGCGAGGAGGGTTGGTTCGCGCCGGTGGCGTTCCTCAACTCCAAGTCCAGCATCCCGGCGGGCCGCGAGATCTACGGCACTCCGAAGGTCTGGGCTGACTTCGAGATCGGCTTCGCCGAGCGGGTCATGTACACCAACACCTACGTTGCGGGCACGTCGATCATGAGTATTCGCTCGACGATGCACCGCGAGGCCGCGCCCGACGAGATGCCTGCCGCCGAGCACGCATGGCGCCTGAAGGTGATCCCCCGAGCAGACGGCGACGGCCTGGACGTGATGCAGCTGATCGACGGCGCTGACGTCACCTCCGACAGGGTGCTGCACGTATGTCGGGCGGGAGATGGCGTCGTTCAGTTCAACCCCTCGCCCATCTACGACCTGTCGGACTTCACGCCGGTCGAGTACCTCGGCGCCTACTACGTGGAGGCCGACATGACCGAGAACTGGGGGCGGATCGTGCGGGACTTCCTCAACGACTGACACCCCTGGGTCCAGGGGAGTCCCAATAGCGCCCAGATTCACCATCTAAGTGAGCTGGCTGGCGTGACGGACTGCTTCCGGTATCCATAGTGGCGCACCCTGCCTGGGATGGATTCCCGCCCCCGACTTCTCGGGGGCAGGCTCTTCGCGGGAATCACCATGGCCTTGCGAAGGCCACATAAGGGTATGAAAATGGGTGCGGGATTCTCCGTTCCCACATGATCTGTGGCAGCGACCGGGGATGGGTTCCCGCCCCCGACTTCTCGGGGGCAGGTTCTTCGCGGGAACGACGGTGTGGGGAATTCGGGTCGCTCCAGAATCCCCCGCCTAGTTTAGACGAGCGGCGTAACAGACTACTTCCTGGGTGACGGCGATGCACCCGCGGGTGAAATAAGGGCGGAATCTCGGGGGACCAGCTTAGCGCCTTGTCCAATGCGGCCGGGGGATGGATACCGGCTTTCGCCGGTATGACGGAGGTGGGAGATTTGGGCCGCTGCGGGACTATTGACAGGCCGCGAATGGTCTGGTACATTTGTTTCGCACATAAGTACTTTGCCCCGTGAGGAGACTGTCAATGGCACGAGTCAGGTCTAAGAAGCTATCGGACCGCCAGAAGCGGATGCTCGCGTTCATCGCGGACTTCATCGACGAGCATCACTACCCCCCGACGGTGAGGGACATCCAGTACGGATGCGAGGTCAGCTCAACCTCGGTCGTCGACTACAACCTCAGGATCCTCCAGCGCGAGGGGCACCTGAAGCGCACAGCGGAGGTGTCGAGGAGCATCGAGCTGATCGGCGAGGCCGCGCCCAAGCGCGACAACCTGATCGCCGTGCCCATCCTGAGCAGCATCGCCGCGGGCGACCCCCTGCACATACCTCCATCCTCCGCCTGGCAGCAGGAGGCGCTGGACACGGTCGAGGTCCCTGCCTTCATGACCAACGGAAAGACCGAGGTGTTTGGCCTGCGGGTCAAGGGTGAGTCGATGATCGACGCCCTCGTGGCCGACGGCGACCTGGTCATCATGGAGCCGGCGGAGAACGTGAACGACGGCGACATGGTGGCGGCCTTCCTCACAGACAGGGAAGAGGTGACGCTGAAGCACTTCCAGATGTCCGGCGGCACCGTCACACTCCACCCGGCCAACTCGACGATGCAGCCTATCCAGGTGCCTGCCGAGAACGTGTCGGTCCGCGGCCGGGTCGTTGGCGTTATCAGGACCGTCTGACCGCATCCTGGGCCCTTCTCACCTCCGGCCTCTTCCTCCAGCAGAGGAGACCTTGCACAACCGTCATTCCGGCGAAAGCCGGAATCCAGAGGGGCGAGGGCAAGCTTTGATTGCGTCGTTTCCGAGTCCCTGCGTTGCTCCGCTCTGGTCCTCCTGAGCTTGTCGAAGGGTCGAAGGGATGGGGGCTCTCGGCTTGACGTAGAAAAAGGCCGCCCATACCCCACCAAGACTGAACTGTTACGCCGTTCCCTCTCCTGCATTCGGCTATACTGTTGTGCGCCGACAGTTCGCCCTACCCCGCGCCATGGGCAGATCCGAGCACATCACACAGGGGTAACACATCCTTGAACCTCGATATGCGTGTAATCACGCCAGACGAGTACGCGGAGTTCATGACGTCTGCCGCGCGGGGGTTCGCCTGGCATTGGGACGAGGCTACCGCCGAGCCGACCAAGCCGGACCAGGACCGCTCGCTGGCCGTATTCGATGGCGGCAGGATCGTGGGAACGGCCCACGCCTTCGGGTGCCGCATGAACATACCGGGAGGCGACGCGGCGACGGCGGGCATCGACGACGTGGCCGTGCTGCCCACGCACCGACGCCGCGGAATCATGAGGATGATGATGGCCAGGCAGTTGGAGGACATCCGGGAACGCGGCGAGCCCCTGGCGGCCCTCTATGCGACCGAGAGCACCATATACGGACGCTACGGCTACGGTGTGGGAGCGTTCGAGGAGAATTGGTCCATCGACACCAGACACTCCGCGTATGCACAGCCGTTCGAGCACAAGGGGCGGCTATCCTTCGTCGAGCCCGACGCCGTACCCGATAAGTTCCCACCCATACTGACAAGAGCCTTGAAGGACCGTCCGGGCTCCATACCGCCCACGCAGCACAGGTGGCACAGGATAGCGGGCGGAAGAGAAGGGCAGATGGACCGCGCCAAGTTCTTCCACGTCCGCTACGAGGAGAACGGCCGACCGGAGGGCTACGTCCGGTACAGCATCCGTGACGGCGAGGTCGAGGTCGACTATGGAGGTCTCATCTGGGCTACGCCGTCTGCCCACGCGTCCCTATGGCGATTCTGCTTCGACATCGACCTCACCTGGAAGGTGAAAGCCGGAGGCCTGCCCGTCGACGACCCCCTACCGTGGATGCTCGCCGACACGAGGCGCCTCTCCCGCAACACTCACGACGCACTGTGGATACGCCTCGTCGACGTGCCGGCTGCCCTAGCCGCCCGCAGCTACGAAGTGTCCGGCTCCCTGGTCATAGAGGTGGCGGACCCGTTCTGCCCGTGGAACGAGGGGCGCTACGAGCTGGATGCCGGACCAGACGGCGCGACCTGCTCCCGGACCTCCAAGACACCCCACCTCGCGCTGGCGGCGGGAGACCTGGCGTCCGCGTATCTGGGCACCGTGCCCTTCACCCTCCTGGGAAGGGCAGGCAGGGTCGAAGAGCGTACGGAGCGTTCGCTGGCGAGGGCGGACGCGATGTTCGCCGCGGATCCCAAGCCATGGTGCGCCTTCCACTTCTAGAGAGTGCGGGAAACCTTGACCGGCTTCCGTAGTGCTGGGTAAGATGGTGCGAACACCAACGACGGGGAGATACGCTTGGGGATCGGATAGGCTGGCTCGCACCCCATAATCTACTGACTACGAAGCCTCCCGCGCTTCACGCGGCATCGCGTGCGGGAGGCTTTCTTGCGTAGGGCCGCCATCAATCCCCAGGAAGAGGTATCGGAATGGTCATCGAACAAGACCTGGCAGAGCTGAGAAAACGCATCAGGCACTCGACGGCTCACGTCATGGCGGACGTGGTGACGCAGATGTTTCCCGGGACCCGGCTGGCCATCGGCCCCCCGACAGAGGACGGCTTCTACTACGACTTCCTGTCGAGCGAGCCGTTCACGAACGACAACCTCGAAGCCATCGAGGAGCGGATGCGCAAGACGATCGCGGAGGATCTGCCATTCGAGCTGCACGAGTACCCGAAGGACCGCGCGCTCGACATGAACGCCGACGAGCCGCTGAAGCTGGAAATCATCCACGAGATCCCGGAGGACGAGCCGATCACCACGTACAGGCATGGCGGGTTCGAGGACCTCTGCGCGGGGCCTCACGTCGATTCGACGGGCAAGATTCCCGCCTTCAAGCTCCTGAGCGTGGCGGGCGCCTACTGGAGGGGCGACGAGAACCGCGAGTCTCTGCAGCGCATCTACGGGACGGCCTTCGAGTCCCAGGAGGCGCTCGACGAGCACCTGCACAATCTGGAGGAGGCGAGGCGCCGTGACCACCGCACGCTGGGTCGGGACCTGGACCTATTCTCCATACACGAGGAGACGGGGCCGGGCCTCATCGTATGGCACCCGAAGGGCGCGCGGGTACGCGGCCTGATCGAGGACTTCTGGAAGCGGGAGCACTACGCCTCGGGCTACGACCTCGTCTACACGCCCCACATCGGGCGCTCGACGCTGTGGGAGACGAGCGGGCACCTGGGCTTCTACAGCGAGAACATGTACGCCGCCGTCGAGATGGACGGGCAGGAGTACTACCTCAAGCCGATGAACTGCCCGTTCCACATCATGTACTTCCAAAACGACATCCGCAGCTACCGGGACCTGCCCATGCGCATCGGCGAGCTGGGCACGGTGTACCGGTACGAGCGGGGCGGCGTCGTCCAGGGCCTGCTGCGCGTTCGCGGCATGACGCAGGACGACGCCCACATCTTCTGCAGACCGGACCAGGTCGAGGACGAGATAAACGGCGTTCTCGACCTGACGTTCTTCCTGCTCGGCAGCTTCGGGTTCACCGAGTACGACGTGATGCTCTCGACGAGGCCCGAGAAATCGGTCGGAGACAGCGCGCAGTGGGAGCTCGCCACGGAATCGCTGCGCTCGACTCTCGTCGACAGGGGAATCGACTACCAGGTCGACGAGGGCGGCGGCGCCTTCTACGGTCCCAAGATCGACATCCACATCCGGGACGCCATCGGACGGCAGTGGCAGATCACGACCGTGCAGTTCGACTTCAACCTGCCCGAACGGTTCGGCCTGACCTACATCGGGGACGACGGGAAGGAGCACAGGCCGTACATGGTCCACCGTGCGCTACTCGGAACGATGGAGCGTTTCATGGGAGTCCTGATAGAGCACTACGCAGGGGCTTTCCCCGTATGGCTGGCGCCCGTCCAGGCTATCGTGATCCCGATAGCGGACCGGCACAACGGGTACGCCCATGAGCTCAGGAGCCGGCTGGAGCAGTCGAATGTGCGCGCCTCTGTCGACGACGGAAACGACCGCATGAACGCGAAGATTCGCAACGCGCAGATGCAGAAGGTGCCCTACATGCTCGTGGTCGGCGATCGGGAGGTGGAATCGGGCGGGGCATCCGTGCGACTGCGGTCGGGGGAGAACCTCCGGGCCATGACTGTAGAGGATACCGTCGCCAGGATCGCCGCAGACGTCGAATCGAGGCAGTGACAGCGGAAATATTGGCTTCCATCGCTATTGTTGCGGGCGCCCGCCGTATGCTATATTCAAATGCATTCGCCGACAGGGCGTCAACTTCAATTGCGATGAGGGTAGCCGCATAGCCAAGGACTATCGTATAAACGAGAGAATCAGGATTGCCGAGGTGCTCCTCATCGACGAGAGGGGCGCCCAGTTGGGTGTCCTGCCCACGCGTGAGGCGCTCCGGCTCGCCGAGGAGCGCAGCCTAGACCTAGTGGAGGTCGCCCCCTCGGCCAGGCCGCCCGTTTGCCGGATTATGGACTACGGCAAATTCCGGTACGAGGTGACGCGCAGGGAGCGAGAGGCGCGCAGGGACAACAAGTCGAAGGGTGCAGCCAACGAGTTGAAGGAGGTCAGATTAAAGACCCGCATCGGCGACCACGACAGGGAGGCCAAGACGCGGGTCGTCAGGCGGCTGCTGGGCGAAGGCTCCAAGGTGAAGGTCTCGGTGATGTTCAGGGGAAGAGAGATCACCCACCCGGAGATCGGGATGCAGGTCCTGCGCAAGGTGGCCGAAGACCTCAAAGATGACGCTAAAGTCGAGAAGGTGCCGGGCTTCGAGGGGAGATTTCTGTCGATGATCGTGAGCCCGGCGAAGAAGAATCAGCCCCAGCCCAAGCAGACGAATACACCGGAGCCAGCAAGTGCCCAAGCTTAAGACACATAAGGGATCTGCCCGTCGATTCCGCATAACAGGGACGGGAAAGCTGCGCCGTATGAAGGGGCACCGGAGCCACCTTCGCCGGAAGAAGCCCGCCAACGTAAGGCGTCTCTACTCGCAAAAGCTGGAGGTGGCCCCCGGCGACGAAAGACACGTACGGCGGCTCTTGCCTTACGGGCTGCCCAACTAGCCCCTACCCTCCCTGCTCATTACGCCACCCACACCAAGACCAGGAGTCACCCGTGACCAGGATCAAGAGCGGTACTACAAGACGCCGTCGCCACAAGAAGGTGCTGAAGCAGACGCGTGGACACCAGGGTGTCCGCCATACGCTGTACAGCCGGGCGAAGGAGTCCCTCATCCACGCCCTCAAGTACTCCTATGCCCACCGCAGGAAGAAGAAGGGCGACATGCGGCGGCTTTGGACCATCAGGATCAACGCCGCCGCCCGCGCCAACGGCATCTCTTACAGCCAGCTCATGCACGGGCTCAGGCTCGGCGGGGCGCAGGTGAACCGGAAGATGCTCGCCGACCTCGCCCTCAACGACCCCGAGGCCTTCGCGCAGGTAGCAAGCAGCTCCAAGGCGAGCCTGATGGACGCCGCCGCCTAGGAATCGCGCCCCGTAGTCGCCCCTAGGAAGCTGGACCAGCACTCTTCACGTAGGAGCCGTAAGCTCTCTGCGTTCGCACGTCGACGCACGGGGGGAGCGGGCCGCTCTCGCCCTTGCAGCCGTGCTCAGGGCAGCCCTCCCGGCGACGCTAGTGTTCCCGCTAATCGACATGCGGTACAAGGGGCCCAAGTGACACATCTGCGCTCGATCCGTCACGGCGACTCCAGGATCCGCTATTCGGTGGTGCGGAGCGCCCGCAGGAAGAAGACGGTCACAATCACCATCGACCCTGGCGACGGCGTCCGCGTGCTCGCGCCGCTGCGAACACCCAACTCTGAGATCGAGTCCATCGTCAGGAAGCGGGCCGACTGGATCCTCCGCAAGCTCGCCGAGGAGCGCCCCGAGGAGCCCCAGCCCAGGCAGCTCGTGACGGGTGAGACGCTCCACTACCTCGGACGCGAGCTCCCACTGCTGGTGCAGCTTACGACCGACCGAGTCACGTCCGTGAGGCTCGAGTCCGACACCTTCAGGATAGCGTGCCCGGTCTCGCTCATGGAGGAGGACCGCGCCGCTGCCATCAGGCACGCGCTCCTGGGCTGGTACGGGGAGCGGGCTGCCGAGTTGTTGCAGGGGTCTGTGGAGCGGTGGCAGCCCAGGGTGGGACCGTCTCCGACACGCATCTCGATCGGCAACCAGAAGACTAGGTGGGGAAGCTGCTCGTCCAAGGGAAGCGTGCGCTTCAACTTACGCCTGGCCATGGCTCCCCAGGCGCTGATCGACTACGTGACCGTCCACGAGCTCTGCCACCTTCTCGTCGCCAACCACTCCGCGGCGTTCTGGGAGCAGGTCTCCCTCGTCATGCCGGACTACGATGCCCGGCGCCGCAGGCTCCGGGAGCTCGAACCGTTGCTCGGCCTGTGACGAGTCGCACTGCCCCGTGGGGCGTCGGGCCTATCCGCCGGTCCATGTCTCGGCACGGCGCATGAACACCGAGGGGTCCTCCCGCCACTCGGCATAGCCGATGCGCCTGCCGTCCGTCAGGTAGTAGATTTTCTCATCGATGCAGGCGAGCAGGTCCTTGTCCTCCTCGGCAACAGTGAATCCCCCGTGCTCCGATTCGGAGTCCCGAGCGGTGACCACGAAGGCCCCGCGGGACTCATAGGCGGCGTCGCTATTGCCGACCTCTCCCCTGGCCACCGCGTCTATGTTCCCGTCAGCCAGCGAATCGAGAAGCTCCGTCTCGCCGAGCTCGTCCCCAAGATAGATCACCTGCGGGAGCTCCTCCGAGGGTGGATATAGGCTACGCCTCCCCTGGAGGACCGGGGACTCGCCGGCGGCGGTGATGGTGTAGTCTGCGGTGCCGTCGGCGGTCACCTCTCCTCGCGGCGCCTCGACTCGAGTCCCGGCGGCCAGCACGCCGTTCGCGTCAGCCAGGCCCGTCAGCACGAGCAGGCGCGCCTCTCCCGTCGTTCCGGCAAGGACGCCCACTCGCACGCCGCTCGTCAGGCTGTCGTGGCTGGCGAGGCGCTCCGCATCCTCGGCGCGCACCAGAAGCGATTGTCGGAAGGCGACGTGGCCCGACGTAAAGGCGACGACCTTCTCGCCGGCCGCGTTCCGCGTGCGTGAGTCGAGGATGGTGATGCCGCCTCCCACGATGTCGTATTCGGGTCGGGCGGACTGCAGCCAGATGTCGTCCCATAGCGCGATGGGCTTGCGGGAAAAAGAGAGTCCGGCGCCCTCCATTGCTTCGAGGGCGGTCAGCAGGTCGGCCTCGTAGCCGAGGTGCGCGTCGAACCCCGGGGAGTCGGGGTCCTCGTCGGCGCTGTAGCTGACGGGGGCGAAGAAGGGGTAGAAGCCCGCCTGGAGGGTGCGCCCGCCCTCCGTACAGGCGCGGGGCTGCTCGACCTCGGACGAGCACGCGGCGAGTGACAGGACGGAACCCAAAAGGACTGCCACGGGGAGCGCAGCCCGCCAGCTCAATTCCCCGGCTCCTGGGCGAGGTCCAGGATGATCTCCCACTCCGCCCTGGTGAGCGGGTGAACCGAGATGCGGGGCCGCTTGAACAGCGAGCACTCCGCCAGGCCGGGCTCCGCCCTGAGCCGCTTCAGCGTGACAGGGTTCGGCAGCTCGGCGTCGCCCCTGATGTCCACCATGAACCAGATCGGCTTCTCCGGCGTGCTCTTCGGGTCGGGGTGGTCCGAGTCCGGGTCCCACGCCGTGAAGTCGGGGTAGCCCTCCCGCACAACCGTAGCCGTGCCGACGACGGCAATCGGCTTGGCGTTGGAGTGGTAGAAGAACACGCGGTCGCCGACCTTGACCTGGTCGCGGAGGAAGTTCCGCGCCTGGTAGTTGCGCACCCCGTCCCACTCAGCCGTCCGGTCCTCCTCCCCCATGAGGTCCGAGAACGAGTACGCCGACGGCTCCGATTTAAACAGCCAATATCCACAATCCGCCATTCGTTCCTCTCCTTAGCCGAGTATTTCCATCCTTAACAGATAACATCCATCGGCTGTTCTCCGCAAATGCCGCTCTCAGCAGACGTGGGCTGAATCCGCTCCGTCACTCCAGCGTAGAGCCTGCCCGCACTCCGATACGGGGCAGAAGTCCAAGAGTGGGTAGGCCGATCTTCCAACCGTCATGGCGGCACGCCGCAGCCGTTAGCCACTACCCCTGGCCCCTCTGGGTTCCGGCCTGCGCCGGAACGACGGTTCGGTCATACCCCTTGCAATAGCCCACCCACACCATCACAATATCCTCACTATTTTGAATTCACCATTCCCAATTCACCATTCCCAATTACCCTCCCACGCCCGCGTAGTAATTATCGGGGGCGGTATAGCCGGGTGCAGCACCGCGTACCACCTGGCGAAGCTGGGCTGGAAGGACATCGTGCTGCTGGAGCGCAGGAATATCTCCGGCGGCACGACCTGGCACGCTGCGGGGCTGGTCACGCAGATGCGCAACTCCAAGACCCTCATCGACATCGCCCGTTACGGCATCGGCCTCTACGCGAGCATCACCGAGGAGACCGGCGTCGAGACTGGTTTCAACCGCACGGGCAGCATCTCGGTCGCGCGTACCCAGGGGCGTATGGACGAGTTCAGGAAGATAGCCTCCCTCGCAAGGTCGTACGGCATCGAGATCGAGCCGATCAGCCCGGGCGAGGCCGGCGAGATGTGGCCGATGATGAGGATCGACGATCTTGTAGGCGGCCTGTACATCCCCCGTGACGCTCAGATGGTGCCCCACCTCGCGGCGGCGGCGCTGGCCCGCGGCGCCGAGATGGCCGGCGCGG
Source organism: Dehalococcoidia bacterium (assembly GCA_965222445.1). Taxonomy (GTDB): domain Bacteria; phylum Chloroflexota; class Dehalococcoidia; order Lucifugimonadales; family CAJWER01. The sequence goes on from CBDCTY010000002.1 coordinate 1,865,922, forward strand.
CGCTCTTCGAGAACGTCAGCGTAACCGGCATCCTCCAGGACCGCGGCGCAGTTACCGGCGTATCGACGGACATGGGAGACATCGCGTGCGAGTACGTCGTGATCGCCGCCGGGATGTGGTCCAGGGACATCGGGATGAGCGCGGGCGTGAAGGTGCCGCTGATGGCCGCGGAGCACATGTATCTGGTCACGAGGCCGATGGGGCTGCCCCACGACGCGAAGTCACTGCGCGACCCGGACGAGCAGATCTACTTCCGCCGCGACCAGGAGGAGAAGGGCGCGATCCTGATGGGCGGCTTCGAGTCGGTCGCCAAGCCGTGGCCCGACGGCCCGGCCAGCGGCTACAACTTCAGCCTCGTCGAGCCCGACTGGGAGCACTTCAAGGTCTTCTGGGAGAATGCGACGTACAGGGTGCCGGCCATGGCGGAGGCGGGCATCGACCGCTTCTACGTCAGCGCGGAGAGCTTTACGCCGGACAACCGCTACATCCTGGGCGAGGCGCCGGAGCTGCGGAACATGTTCCTGTGCACGGGCCTGAACTCGACCGGCATCGCGGCCGGACCCGGCTCGGGCCGGGCCGTGGCCGAGTGGATGGTCGAGGGCCACCCCACGATGGACATGTGGGAGGTGGACCCCAGGCGCTTCCACCAGTACCAGAACGGCCGGAAGTATCTCTACGACCGCACGGTGGAGTCCGTGGGGACGCTGTACGGTATGCACTGGCCCCACAAACAGATGGAGACCGCGAGGATGGCCCGAAAGTCGCCTTTCCACGACCGGCTGGCTGTGCGCGGGGCGTGCTTCGGGGAGGCGGGGGGATGGGAGCGGCCCAACTGGTTCGCCCCCGAGGGTGTCACCCCCAAGTACGAGTACTCGTACGACAGGCAGAACTGGTTCGACCACTCGGCCGGCGAGCATCGGGCAGTGCGCGAGACCGTCGGCCTGTTCGACCAGACCTCATTCGCCAAGTTCATGCTGCAGGGCGCCGACGCCGCCCAGGTCCTCCAGCAGCTTTGCGCAAACGACGTGGACGTACCGCCCGGGCGTGTCGTCTACACGGCCATGCTGAACGAGCGAGGCGGCATCGAGGCGGACCTCACGGTCACTCGCGTTGCACAGCACAGCTACCTGATCGTGACCGGGGGCGCGGTCTCGGCCAGGGACTACGGGTGGATCGAGTCGCACATACCGGCCGAGGCCGACGCCAGTCTCATGGACGTCACATCAGCCTACGCGGTGCTGGGGCTGATGGGCCCCCGCTCCAGGGATCTCATGTCCGAGATCACGGACGCCGACGTTTCGAGCGACGCCATGCCGTTCCTGAGTTCGCGCAAGATCACGATAGGCTACGCTCCTGTGCGGACGACGCGAATAACCTACGTGGGGGCGCTCGGCTGGGAGCTGTATATGCCCACCGAGTTCGCCGCCGGGGTCTTCGACACCATCATGGCCCACGGCGAGGCGCACGGGCTCAGGCTCGCCGGGTTCCACGCCATGGAGACCCTGCGCGTGGAGAAGGCCTACCGCGCCTGGGGCCACGACATCGTAGATCTCGACACGCCACTCGAGGCCGGGCTCGGTTTCGCGGTCGCCATGGACAAGCCCGGCGGCTTCATCGGCAGGGACGCCCTGCTCGAACAGAAGAGCCGCGGGCTGACGAAGAGGCTTGCCGTCTTCGTGCTCGACGACCCGGAGCCGCTGCTTCTCGGCGACGAGCCCATCTTCCGCAACGGCAGGCTGGTCGGACGCACGACGTCAGGGGCGTTCGGACACACGGTCGGAAGCTCAGTGGGCATGGGCTACGTAGAGAGCGACGATGGCGTTACGCCGCGCCACATCCGCTCCGGGGACTACGAGATCGAGGTCCTGGCCCAGCGCTTCACGGCCAGGGCGCGGCTGTCGGCGCCATACGACCCCAGGAGCCGCCGCGTCCGGTCCTAGCCCGCGAAGCCCTCGCACCTGCTCCAAGTCTTGCAAAGCGACTACGCGACGGCCAGCAATCCCCGTCTATGGACCCCCAGATCCACCACCTAATACCAAGTCACCGTGATGCCGCCGTATATGTGCGGCCAGGGAGTGGGTTCCCGCCCCGTATCAAGTACGGGGCAGGCTCTTCGCGGGAATGACGGAGGTGGGGGATTTGGGGACCCTGGGCCGTTTGACACTCATAGGAGGCCGACTTAGAATCTGCTGTACGCTCTAACGGGCGCCTGGGAGGGATACTCGATGGATACCAAGGCATACATACTGATCGAGACGGCTGTTGGCAAGTCGCGCGACGTGGCGAAAGAGCTTCGCGTTCTGGAAGGCTTCGAGACCGTGGACCCTGTCACCGGCCCCTACGACATAATCGCGGTGATCAGCGCGAGAGACCTCAACGCCGTGGGCGACATCGTATCCAGGCAGGTGCACACCATCGACGGCATCGTCCGAACCGTCACCTGCCTCGCCGTCGCGCGGGCCTAGCGTACATAATACCAAGTCACCGTGATGCCGCCGTATATGTGCGGCCAGGGAGTGGGTTCCCGCCCCGTATCGAGTACGGGGCAGGCTCTTCGCGGGAATGACGGCTTTACGGCGCGCTCAAAATAAATTGGTATAACTCCCGCAGCAGGCGTGGACGACCACTACTGCGGGGCGCCCTCTTTACGGCCATACTTTGCAGGACGGTCCCGCGGGGCGAGCGGCGTCAGCCGTCCACTATGGTCACTTCCACGCCAAGTCTCTTGCCAAGCGCGACGAGGTACCTGTCGATGGCCGACTGCTGGCTGGTCCCCAGCGTCGACATGAACCTGAAGACGGGGTTGTCTATCTGAGCAGTCTCCGTCACTGACAGGGAAGACACCTCGCCGACCTCGGCGATCTCAATAGTCCAGGTCCCAAGGTCAGGGCCGTCTCCTACAATGCTCCGGACGAGCCTCCGATGTGGAATGGACTCCACCGTTTCGAGCGTGATGCTCTGCCCGCCCGCGTCAGTCTCTCTCCAGCGGTCCCGCCCTCTCCGGGGAGCAAGCCGCTCCACCGATTTCAGATCGGGCCGCCACTCGACCTGGGCCGAGAAATCGCCAATCGTCCGCCAGACCCCGGCGGGAGAGCGGTTGAGGTAGGTCACCCTGGTTACCCTGTGCTCTCTGGGCAGCCGATTGCCCACGACCACGACGAAAAGGGCGACGACCACGGCGATCAGCACGAGCGAAACTATCCATATCATGGCGGCTACCAGCTTCTCACAGTCTCGGAGGTACGCCAGCCCCTCTGGTCGGGCCAGCCACCGGGCACGACGGCCATGCTTCCTGCCTCGCTCCGGCGAGGACTCCTGAGTGCGTGAATGACAAGAGGGGCCCCCGCCGGGTGGCGGGGCCCCTCTTCGATTGACTACAGAAGAGTCAAGCCGCAGCTATTCCTCGTCCGCTTCGCAATCCTTCGGCTACTTTTCCTCGGAAACGATCAGACCGGCAGTAGCGAGGGAGGTGTCCGAGCCGAACGCCTCCAGCGTGTAGGCTCCGGGCCCGAGGAGACAGTTCAGGTTGCCGTCCTCGTCCTCGTCGTCGGGGTCCTGGCACCTGAGATTGAGCGTGATCATCGCGACACCCTTGTCGTTAGCGGCACCCTGTCCCAAAGAACTCCGCTTGGGGTCGCCGGCTCCAGGCACTGCGACGCCCGCGCGGATGCCTTCACCCACGCCCGTTATGACGGTCAGCGTCACCTTCTCGTTCGGGTTGAAGCCCGCGCCTATAATCTCAAGCGTGCCCTTGATCCACATCCTGCCGGCCACAAGGCTCGGAGCAGCGCCGGGCTCGGGACCGGGCTCGACGACCGGAGTCTCGGCGCCCATGACGTGGAGAGCCGTGCTGGCCGTGCTGCCGTCCGCACCCTGCGCTTTCACCGTTACGACACCCTGGCTCAGGATCTCGCCCGAGTTGCGGGACACACTCGACTCTCCGCCGAGCGGCCTGAGACGCACGCTCCAGGCGCCACCACGGTTGGAATCGACAAAACCGAGAGTCGGCTCCACGCCGTCACCAAGATCGATGTATACGATGGCGGGCTCGTACTTCAGGAATCCTGAGCCCGATACGATCAACTCCTCATTGAGATAGATCTCCATGGAGCTGACCGATACACCTGCCTCGGGTGAGACGGCTGGCTCACCCTGGGGGCCCGGAGAACCCTGAGCACCCTGGAGGCCCGGGTTGCCGGGGTTACCAGGGAGACCCGGCTCGCCGGCGGCACCCTGAGCGCCCTGCCCGCCTGGCTCGCCAGGGTTGCCCGGGTTACCGGGAAGGCCTGGGAAACCTGGACCACCCGCAGGGCCCGCAGGACCCGTGCAGGCTAGCAGCAGCACCGCTGACGCCAAAGCAATCACAATCGACAGTACAAACCCAGCTGGAGTACGATGTTTCCTCATTGAGACCCCTCTCTGAAGAATCCGCGATGTTGCAGTAGACCGCACTTCAAGCGTGGACTCGCAACACACAATTACCCGTAGGACAAACGCACCTGCCCTCAGGCGACCCTAATCATATGTTGGTGATTATGGGTTGTCAAGTCCTTTGAGTTTCCCAGATCCACCACCTAATTTGGACGGGCGGCGTGACGGACTGCCTCTGAGGCTATGGCTGTGCACCTTGCCGGGGATGGGTTCCCGCCCCGTATCGAGTACGGGGCAGGCTCTTCGCGGGAATGACGGAGGTGGGGGATTTGGGGTTTCTCAGGCCCAATCAATTGGAAGGCGAATTGCGCGCACGTCCCGCTAGCCGTACTTGATCCTCGGGTCGACCACCGCCAGGAGTATGTCCGACAGCAGCGTTCCGACTACCGTCAGCACCCCCAGCATCAGGACGATGAAGCCGGCCGTGTAGACGTCCTCCTGGATCATCGACTCCAGCAAGACCGGGCCCAGGGTCGGCAGGCTCAGCACCACGGAGACGATCACGCTGCCGCTGACCAGGGCCGGGAGCAGGTAGCCGACCGTGCTGACGAGCGGATTGATGGCGACCCTGACCGGGTATTTGAGGATGAGCTTCCAGGCTGTCATGCCCTTGGCCCTCGCGGTCACCACGTAGGGCTTGCGGAGCTCGTCCAGCAGGTTGTTCCGCATGATCCTGATGAGGCTGGCCGTGCCGGCGGTGCCGAGGACTACAGCCGGCACCCACAGGTGCTGCAGCACATCCAGGGCCTTCGCGGTACTCCAGGGCGCGTCCTGGTACTGCGTCGAGACCAGGCCTCCGACGCTTTGGCCGAAGTAGGCGAAGGCCATGTACATCAGCACGAGTCCCAGCAGGAAATCGGGCACGGCGAGGCCGCTGAACCCGATGAGCGTGAAGAAGTAGTCCCCGACCGAGTGCTGGCGCACCGCCGAGTAGATCCCCACGGGGATGGCAAATGTCCACGTGACGAGGATCGTGAACCCGGTAAGGATGATCGTCATCTGGATCCTGTCGCCTATCAGCTCCTTGACGAGCTTCTCCCTAGGGCCGCCGCAGTAGAACCGATAAGAGATGCCCAAGTCCCCGCGCAGCATGTTAGACATCCACTTGAAGTAGCGGATGTGCATCGGCTTGTTGAGCCCGAAGTACTCCCTGAGATTGTCCGCCATCTCCATGGAAACCGGCCCGCCGCGTTGCATCAGGCTGTCCAGCTTCTTCGTTACCGTGTCGCCCTCCGGGAGCTGGATCACTACGAACGCCAGAACGGTGACGGTCCACATAGTGAACACCGCCAGTAGAAGCCGTCTCACGATGTAACCTACCATGAGGCTCGACCCTTTCCCCGCCGATTGGACGACGGCGCCATCGTGCTATATTGTAGACTCATGCCCCTGTAGCTCAGCGGATAGAGCACCGGCCTCCGGAGCCGGGTGCGCGGGTTCGAGTCCCGCCGGGGGCGCTCCCTAGAACCATCTCGCCTTGTCCACAACGTTCCTCAGCGGCCGTCCCTCGTCGAACCGCACGCAGTTGTCCAGGAACAGCTCGCTGCGCCTCTCGTCCAGATTGGGCCCGGAGGCCGCGGCGACATGAGGCGTGATCAGCATGTTGGGCGCGTCCCAGAGCGGGTGGTCGGACGGAAGCGGTTCGATCTCGAACACGTCGAGGGCGGCGCCGGCTATCTCCCCATTACGCAGGGCTTTGTCGAGGTCGTCGAGACGAACGGTCGCGCCACGGCCGATGTTGATGAAGTATGCGATCGATTTCATGAGGCCGAACTCCGCGGAGCCGAACATGCCCTGGGTCTCGGGCGTCTCCGGTACGGTGAGCGCCACGAAGTCGGCGCGGGGCAGCACCTGGTGCAGCGCGCCGGGCGGGTGAAGCTCCGACACGCCCGGCGGGGCCTCCTCGACGCGGGCGTCGACGCCGATGACATTCATGCCGAATTCGGCGCAGAGACGGGCGGTCTCGGCGCCAATGCCTCCCACGCCCACGACCGCAATCGTCGATTCCGGCAGGTAGGCGTAAGGCCGCTCGGCGGTCCACTCCCGCCTCCGCTGGGCGCTGTAGTACGTTGGCAGCGCCCTGGCGAAGGAGAGCAGGAGCGCCATGATGTGGGCGCTGATGTGGTCGTTGTATATGCCGCGCACGTTGGTGACGACCACGTCGCTCTCGACGAGGGCGGGGTGATAGTATCCCGCCGGAGGCCCCGCCTGCGGGCAGGCTACCCAACGGAGCTTCTCCGCCCTGTCAAACAGCTCCGGCGTGATGTTGCCGTAGGCGGCGTCGGCCTCGCCGATCAGCTCGAGCGCCTCGCCCAGGGAGCCGGCCACGTTGACCTGAATCCCGGGGACGAGGTCCTTCAGCCTATCGGGCCACCGGTGAGTCTCGTGGACGCCGGGGTCTCCCGGGCCCTCGGTGGTATATATAAGGAGGTTGAACGCCATAGGGCCTCCCATGCCTGGACCGCCCGGCAAGTCTAGGGGCGGCCGGATGGCGTGTCAAACCGCCGCTCTCTTCCAAACCCACCACGCGATTCGTGGCAGGTGTGTGGTGTCGATCCCAGCACAGGTCGTTGGCCCCGCCCGACCCGAATGGGCGGCGGGGCGGGTTCAGATCCAGATTAGTGTGCGCTTGGGCGGCGGGATGCCGGCCTCGCGCATCTTGTCGGAGGGCCGCTTCATCCAGATGCTCTCGGCCTTGGGCGTGGTCCCGGGTTCGCGGGAGCGGCGGCGTCGCCTGGGGCGGAGTCGTCTTCTGATCGACCTGGGGTATGCCGGGGCGTACTCCCAGATGTACTTGCCGTATGCGTCGGGGACCTCGCCAGAGATCCAGTATCGGACGTCCTCGTCGTCGTCGTTGTCTTCGCCGTGGAATACGGCGGCGACCTCGTCGTATGCCTGGACGAACTTGTGGATTGGGTGGGCCGGGTCGCGCTGGGCCTCGGCGATCTTGCGGCCGATGTCGTAGAGGCCGCGCTCGGTGTCGGGGTCCTCCTGGTCGTCCGCTTCGGCGGGGGCGGAGCCGGGGATGGGTTCCCGCCCCGTATCAAGTACGGGGCAGGCTCTGCGCGGGAACGACCCTTCGACTGCGCTCAGGGCAGGCTCTTCGGCGGGGCTCAGGACGGGCTCAGCGGGAAGGAGGCCGTCGCGGGCGAGCTCGTCGCGGGCGATGTGGCCGAGGAGCTCTTTGGCGGCCTCGACCCTTTGGCGGGGCCTGAAGCCCCGGACGACGCCGTGCATGATGTGGAGCAGGAAGCTGACGACTGTCTTGCCCTGGTCGGTGCTCTCGCGGACGATGCCCGCGACGCGGGGGTCGTCGGCCAGGGATGGCGCGGCGAGTGCCGATGCGAGGTATTCGAGGGCCTCGTGCTGCCGCGCTGCGTTGGCGCGGCTGGCGTCCTGGGATGGGTTCCCGCCCCGTATCAAGTACGGGGCAGGCTCTTCGCGGGAACGACGACTCGCCTGCCGGGAACGACGGGTTGGGTGTTTGCCGCGCCGCTCGGGGTGGCACTGGACGCCGGCCAACCGGGCTATGGCGTCGGCCACGAGCTCGGGGGCGATTGCCTGGACCTGCATTGCGGCCTCCACCCTGTGGCATGCCTCGAAGCCCTCGTCGTCGAGCTTGCCGTTGGCGACGTCGAGATAGAAGCGGACGATGGTGCGCCCGTTGTCGGTCTCCTGGCGGACGATGTCCGCGAGTGAGGGAGGCTCGCTCCGTTCTGTCTTGTCGTGTTGGCCGGTGTTATCGCACATGAGTTCTATTATGAGGGCTGGATGTGGGGTTGTCAAGGGCGGCCCCAGATCCCAAATCCACCACCTAAATTGGCGATGCGGTTGAGTTTTGTAGCTAAATTGGTCATTTTGGACAATTCGTTCTTTCACCCAGCAGGTGAAGAGAAGGCCCCGTCTTCAGGGCTGAATCAGATACTGGATCAGATCGTCGGTTCGGTTTAGGTGGGGGATTTGGGCAGATCCACCAGGGCAATCGCATTTTGATTTTCGGACTTGTTCGGGGGTGTCTTCGCTCTGCAATGGCCTGAAATCACCACAGGGTTGAACACTTGGGCGATGCTTCTGGCGCTTTCGGACCCTCTTAACGCTGGCGAAGGGAGCTTTGTAGCGCAGATTCACTTGTTTCAGAACATAGGCGCCGCCAAAATGCGATTGCCCTGCCAGATCCACCACCTGATTTGCACGGGCGGCATGACGGACTGCCTCTGAGGCTATGGCTGTGCACCTTGCCGGGGATGGGTTCCCGCCCCGTATCAAGTACGGGGCAGGCTCTTCGCGGGAATGACGGAGGTGGGGGATTTGGGTCCCACCGCTGAGGGCGCGGAGGGAGACCTGGATGGCAAGGACCTGTCATTCCGAACGCAGCGGAGCGGAGTGAGGAATGACAGGTGCCGAGGTTGTGCAAAGGTCTCCCTGCGCGGGAACGATGGTGATAGGGTGCTCCCATCTACTCTCGTAGGAGGCTGGCCCCAGGGAGACCTGGGACTGCGGGCATGCGACACTACTGTTCGACGCCGCGCGGGGCGATAATATCTCCGCGGCATCACGAGGAGGGACCGTATGAGCGAGATTGCCGCACCGCCGATAATATTTACGGACGACGGCTGGATACTGAGCGCAACCGAACCCCCTGTTACGGCGGCCGACCTGAAGACAAAGGTGGTCGAAGGCTACGCGGACACCGGCGGCGCGTTCTGGTGGAGCCTCGGCGACCACGAGGTGTACCAGTACGAGACAGAGCGGGGCGAGATATTCGGGCAGGGCCGCACTTCGTTCGACGACGGCATGCGCTCGTTCGTGCATTCCCCCACCCCCGGAGTGATGCCGCGGATCGCGGAGAACCTCCGCGCGCTCATTGCCGAGAGCGGCGGACCGATGACGACCCTGACGCGGCTGAGCCGCAGCGCGGGGCTCCCGTTCTTCCCCAGGGTGAGGATGAACAGCCACTACGACATGGACCCGGATCACCCCGCCTACGGCCGGTTCCGCAGGGAGCATCCCGAGCTGATGATTGGCAGGCCGGGCGAGTCGATACCGCAGGGGACCATCGAGTGGGGCATCAAGACGGGCCTGGACTTCACCTTCCCTGAGGTGCGCGCGCACAGGCTGTCCATCGTCGAGGAGGTAGTGGAGCGGTTCGACGTGGACGGCGTGGAGCTGGACTTCATGCGCCACCCGGCGTTCTTCCGTAGGGACGAGGCCTACGGCAGCCGGTACCTGATGACGGATCTCGTGGCCCGGGCGCGCCGGATGCTCGACGAGGCCGGCAGTCGACGGGACAGGAAGCTGCAGCTCGCCGTGCGGGTCCCCCCCACGGTGTACGATTCGGCGAGAATCGGGCTGGACGCAGGCGAGTGGATTGCCGAGCGCCTCGTCGACATCGTGGTCGTGGGAGGCGGGTTCGTTCCCTTCGAGACGCCTATCGAGGAGTTCACGGCGGCCGCATCCGGCACGGGCCGCCTGGTGTACGGGTGCATCGAGGGAACGGTGACGGCCGACGAGCGGAGCATGAGGGCGCTGGCAACCCTCTGGCGGGAGGCGGGCGCCGCAGGGGTCTACCTCTACAATTTCTACACCATGTCTCCTGCGTGGAACCGCAGGACCGCGCAGGAGCTGGCGGACCCCGCGGCGCTCGCAGGGCTCGACAGGCGCTACGAGCTCATCCGGCCCAGGTCGTACGAGGGAGGAGGCGGCCACAGCACCGCGTTCAAGTACGCGAGCCCCGTCACGCAGCTGCCCGTACGGCTGGCGCCCTCGCCGAGCGGCGACGAGTGGCTCGGCCCGAAGCTCACGCTCAGGCTCGCGTCGAACGAGGGAAAGGGCGGAGGCAAGGCGCGCCTGAGACTTCGACTGGACCGGCTGCCAAGGCAGGGTGAGAGGCTGGACGTCGAGCTGAACGGAAGGCTGGTGCCGGCCGGGAACGCCGAGACGTCGAACGGATGGCGCCGAAGGGTGATTCCGGCGACCTTCTGGGTCGAGTATCCCGCAAAGGTCGTAGAGCGGGACGAGGAGGGCGTCTCCGTGGAGTATAAGCTCGAACCTGGGATGCTGCGCCCGGGGGAGAACACGATCCGCGCCCGGCTGGAGTCCGACGGAGACCGCCCCCTGGCGCTCGACGCCGTGCAGATCGACGTGACCAACGGGTAACACTGCTGCATAATGGACTGCAACAACATCCGACCGGGAGCAAGGTACACGGCATGACGATCACATTTGGAGAGTTGAGGAAGGGACTGCCCGTCGAGCTGGACGGGGAGCCGTACACCGTCGTCGAGTACAAGTCGCACAAGATGCAGCAGCGCGCGCCGGTGATGCAGGTCCGGTTCCGGTCGCTGCGTACGGGCAGGACCGTCGACAGGTCCTTCCAGGGCTACGACGTGAAGTTCACGGCTGCGGCGGTCGAACGCCGATCGGCGCAGTACATCTACGACGACGACGGCCTCTACTACTTCATGGACAACGACTCGTACGAGCAGTTCCCCCTGTCGTCCGAGCAGATCACGGATGCCCTGCCCTACCTGGTCGAGGAGACGACGGCGGACATCGTATTCTACGACGGCAGCCCGATCGCCCTGGACATGCCGATCACCGTGGACCTGAAGGTGGCGGAGGCGCCGCCGGGACACAAGGGCGACACGGCCCAGGGCGGGAGCAAGCCCGTCACGCTGGAGACGGGACTCGTCGTGCAGGCGCCCCTGTTCGTGAGCACGGGTGACACTATCAAGGTGGACACGCGGAGCGGCGAGTACCTGTCGAGGGTGTAGCGGTAAACTGACGTGACGCGGCCATGCACAAGCGACCGGATAGCCCGACGTGGGGCGGGTTATCGTACGCCGCGCCGTCTCTATGCCATGGCCGCGGGGAGGGCGGGTTTCAAACCCGCCCCTACGATCTGAACTAGCAGCGTCGTCAAGACGAGAGGGTGTAACGTGCCCGTCTACTACGTCTCGCAGGTAACCACCTATCTGCGGGAGATGCTCGAGAACGACTACTTCCTTAACGACGTGTGGGTCCAGGGCGAGGTCGCCAACCTGGCCCGCCCGGGTTCTGGGAACTGCTACTACACGCTCCGCGACTCCCGCTCCTCGATTCGCTGCGCCATGTTCGCGGGCAAGTCCTACGGAGCCGAGCTGCTGTCGAACGGGGCCGCCGTCATAGCCCATGGGCGGGTCGGCGTATACGAGCAGCGGGGGGACCTTCAGATCATCGTCGATCAGGTCCGTCCGGAGGGCATGGGCGAGCAGGAGCTGAAGCTCGCGGAGCTGAGACTGCGGCTGGAGAGGGAGGGGCTGTTCGACGTTTCGCGGAAGCGCAGGGTCCCGCAGTTCCCGAGACGGGTGGGCGTGGTCACGTCCCCGAGCGGGTCGGTATGGCAGGACATCCGCACGGTGGTGGAGAGGCGGTACCCTTTGGCCGAGCTGGTGCTCGCTCCCGCTGCGGTACAGGGGCCTCACGCCGCGTCGACGGTGCGTGACGCGCTCTCGTCACTCGACGCGGCTGGCAATGTTGACGTGGTGATACTGGCGCGCGGCGGCGGCTCGCTGGAGGACCTGCTGCCGTTCAACGACGAGGGCGTGGCCCGCGCGGTATTCGCCAGCCGCGTGCCGGTCATCAGCGCCGTCGGCCACGAGACGGACCATACCATCGTCGACCTGACGGCGGACCTGAGGGCGCCGACGCCGTCCGCGGCGGCCGAGATGGCCGTGCCGGACGTGCGCGAGCTGAACGCGGGCATCGGCTCCTACACGCAGCGTATGGCGTCGAAGCTGGCGGGCAGGCTGGACTCGGAGCGGCAGGCGGTATCCCATCTCCGGGCGCGCTGCATCCGGGGCCGTCCCGACGTGGACGCACTGCGGCAGCAAGTGGACCGCCTGCTCGACGGCGCCTACGGGCGGCTGCGCCGCGATATGGGCATCAGGGCCGAGCGGGCCGGAGCCCTCGAGATGCGCCTCAAGTCGCTGAGCCCGTCGGACACGCTGCGCCGGGGCTATGCTATAGTGAGGGCGCCCGGCACGGGGGACATCCTGGGGGACGCGTCGACGCTGGCGGCGGCGGACCGAGTGCACGTGACGCTGGCGCGGGGTGCTTTCGACGCGGAGGTCCTGGGTGTCCACCCAGATGGTGCTGGGGACCAGGCTGGGGGCGCGGATCCTACGGGCTGACCGCAGGGCCAATAATCTGAGGAGGTATCCCATGGCGCAGGCTTCCGACTACCCGGTGCAGCTCTCCATCGACTACCCGGAGTCCAGCAACAGGCTCACGGCGTTCTTCAGGCTCATCCTGATGATACCCATAGTGATCGTCTCAACAGGCATTGCAAGCGCGCAGGCGCTCATGGGCATACCGGTGTTGCTGATGATCCTGTTCCGGCGCAAGTATCCGCGCTGGTGGTTCGACTTCATCCTCGAGGTGAGCCGGTTCTCGGCGAGGATCAACGCGTACGCCGGGCTGATGCAGGACGAGTACCCGTCCACGGACGAGGACCAGTCCGTCCACCTGGACATCAAGTACCCTGGGGACCTCAACCGGTGGCTGCCACTGGTCAAGTGGCTCCTGGCGATACCCCACTACATTGTGCTCTACGTCCTGAGCATAGTCGCGCTCGTGGTTATGATCATCGCCTGGTTCGCGATCCTGTTTACGGGACGCTACCCGCGGTCGCTCTTCGACTTCAGTCTTGGCGTCGCACGGTGGGGGGAGAGGGTGAACGCTTACGCATTCGCGCTGATGACGGACCAATATCCCCCGTTCCGGCTCAGCCCCTGACCCGTGTCCGAGGACTCAGCTGACCTGACCTTCGAGCGGGCCTTAGCCAAGCTGGACGAGACGGTGCGGGCCCTCGAGGCCGGCGACGTCCCCCTCGACGAGGCGACTCGCCTCTACGAGCAGGGTATGAAGCTGGCCCGCACGTGTAACGAGATGCTCGCCTCCGCGGAGCTCAGGATCACCCAGATCAGGACGGCGTACGGCGAGCAGACGCGCCTGCCGCCACGGGGGGGACAGCAGGCCCGACTGCAGTGATCAAGGCCGATTTCCACATGCACACGAGCTTCTCCCCCGACTCGGAGACGACGCCCGAGCGGCTGGTCGAGAGGTGCGTCGAGGTCGGCCTGGGGCTGATAGCGGTGACGGACCACAACACCATCGAGGGGGCGCTCGCCGTGCGGGATATCGCCCCATTCCCCGTGATAGTGGGCGAGGAAGTTAAGACGAGCGAGGGGGAGATCACGGGACTGTTCCTTGGCGAGAGGGTGCCGCCCGGCCTATCGCCACTGGAGACGGTGCGGCGCATCAAGGAGCAGGGCGGGCTGGTCTCGCTCCCCCACGCCTTCGACCGCTTCCGGAGCGAGGTAATCAGCCAGGTGGCGCTGCATGAGGTCGTAGCCCAGGCCGACATCATCGAGGTGTTCAACGCGCGGAACAATCTCAGCGCGGACGACCGGAAGGCCGAGGCGTTCGCCAGGGAGCACGGCCTGGTGATGTCGGGCGTGAGCGACGCCCACACGCCGATCGAGCTGGGCCGCACCTACGTGGAGATGCCTGAGTTCAACGGCACACCCGAGGACTTCAAGCGCGCCCTCGCCCAGGGCGCCATCGTAGGGCGGCGGATGAGCCCGCTGATCCACTTCACCACGACGTTCACCCGCTTCAAGAAGCGGCTCCTGGGCAGGGCCTAACCGCAGAGGGCGCAGAGAACGCAGGGTTAGACCAAGTCACCGTGATGCCGCCGTATATGTGCGGCCAGGGAGTGGGTTCCCGCCCCCGACTTCTCGGGGGCAGGCTCTTCGCGGGAATGACGGCTTTACGGCGCGCTCAAAATAAATTGGTATTAGACGTGAAAGACGTAGAGATCCCTCTGCTGCATGGGTAGCTCCACCCATGAGCCGCCATTCACGTGGCTCTCCGCGACTGCGAGGCACGCCTCGGTTGTGAGGTGGGTGACGTCGACGTTTCCCAGGGCCGTTCCGCCGGACTCGCGGGCATTGACGAGGTCCTCCAGCAGGTAGACGACGCTGCTCTCGGGCGCTACCGAGGGGTCGGGCGCGAATTCCCACCACTCTCCCCTGCCCCCCTTACTGCGCAGCAGCACCTCCTGGCCGTCGTTGAGGGACCTGATGGAGCCGTCCGTGCCCATGACCTCAAACTCCCAGGTGCCTCCGAACGGAACCGACGAGGACGTCAGGCCGTTCTCGTACTCGATCTCGAAGACGGCCCGCGGGTCGTGGCCGAGCCAACCGTCCTCTATTTTCGTGTCCCTGGGCAGGAGGGCGCCCCGCACAGCCCTTATGCCGGGGTCGCCGAGCAGGTACGAGAGTGTGTCGATGGAGTGGATGTGGCCGTGCATGAGGCTGGACGCCGTCAGGTGAACCGCGCCCGTCACCTCGCCGATGTCGCCGTCCTCGATCCTCCTGCGGATCATGTGGTTCTGGTTGTTGAACCGCCGCAGCAGGCCGGAGTTGTAGTGGGCGCCGTTCCTGTTGCAGGCGTCGCGGACGGCGTCGGCTTTATCCATGGAGCAGGCCATCGCCTTCTCGCAGAAGATCATGGGGACGCCGGCATCCGCCACGGCGATGGTCAGGTCTGCGTGGGCGTCGCCGCGGAAGCCCGGGTGCGGCGCTTCCCTTGCGGGCTTGAGGGCAGTGGTCGCTACCGTGCAGACGGCGACCAGGTCCGGCTCTTCCTCCTCTATCATCTCGAGGTAGTCCTCGTAGACTGCCGAAACGCCCCACTTCTCGGTGAAGTCGCTGCGCCTCTCCGGGAGCAGGTCTGCGCCCGCGACGACCTCCAGCCGGTCGCTTGCCGCGCAGGCCGCGGCTATGGCGGTCGGGCTGCGCCAGGCCTCCAGCTCGTCGAACTCGTCGTCGATCGTGGATCCCATGCGGCCCAGCCCGATGATTCCGACGCGGTACTTCTTCACGACTTTCTCCTTAATAGAGTGGTCCTGATACCGCTCATCATACAGGCTCGTCGACGTTCGCGCCTTCCGGCTCGGCCGTCTACAGGGCCTTTCCAAAGTCGTCACAATGCCATTAAGAGTCCAAAGTCGTCACAATGCCATAAGAGGGGGATCTGGGAAATCCCTTCTCCCTCAATGGGAGTAGGTTAGGATGAGGGTGGCTGACTTGTATCGGTTGACGCCCCCTCACCCCCGTATCGAGTACGGGGCAGGCTCTAAGCCTCTCCCGCGAAGGGGAGAGGGAACTTTGGAAAGGCCCTGGGCCGTCGAGGAACGGGCGCGTCCGGCTGGGGGCCTTGGGTTATAATCGGCCCCATGACCGCCGATGAGAGCCGTTTCCTTAGCGAAGCCCTGCGCAGCCTGCCCAGCGTGGACAGGCTGATGTCGGACGAAAGGGTCCGGAGGCTCGTGGAGTCCGGCTCCCGGGCCGCCGTCGTAGACCTGGTCCGGGACGAGGTGGCGGAGAGCCGGGAGGCCGTGAAGGGCGGAAAGCCTGCGCCCGGCCTGGACGAGCTGGTCGCGGACATCGAGGAGAGGGCGGGGTCGGAGTGGCGAAGCCGCCCGGTCCCGGTCATCAACGCGACGGGTGTGATACTGCACACGAATCTGGGCCGCGCGCCGCTGAGCGAGGAGGCGACGGAAGCGGTTCGCCGGGCCGCGGAGAGCTACAGCGATCTGGAGCTCGACCTGGAGACCGGGAGGCGGGGCTCCCGCCAGTCACACCTGTCGCGGCTGGTTTGCAGGCTGACAGGGGCCGGGGCAGCCATGGCAGTGAACAATAACGCATCCGCCGTGATGCTGGGGCTCGCCGCCGTTGCCGTGGGTCGGCAGGTGATCGTATCGAGGGGCGAAGCGGTCGAGATCGGCGGCGGCTTCAGGATCCCGGACGTGCTGCGGCAGAGCGGCGCAGAGCTGGTGGAGGTGGGCACGACCAACCGGACGTACGCCCGCGACTACGAAGCAGCCGTCACCGAGTCCACGGGCGCGATACTCGCGGTCCACGCCAGCAACTTCAAGGTATCGGGGTTCACCCACTCGCCCGACCTGTCGGAGCTGGTGGAGGTGGGCCGCAGACACGGAGTCCCGGTGCTGCACGATCTGGGCAGCGGCTGCCTGCTGGACACGACCAAGTACGGGCTGGCCCACGAACCCATGCCACAGGAGAGCATCGCCGCGGGTGCGTCGCTGGCCTTCGTTAGCGGCGACAAGCTGCTGGGCGGCCCACAGGCCGGGATCATCGCCGGCACCGAGGAGATGGTGGATCTGGTGAGCAGGCACCCCCTGGCGAGAGCGGTCAGGATCGACAAGCTCAGCATGGCCGCACTCAGCGCGACGCTGCTCCACTACGTCCGCGGCGACGCAGAGCGGAAGGTGCCCATATGGCGCATGGTGTCCGCCTCGCACGGCGAGACCGCGTCGAGAGCGGAGGCGTGGGCCGCGGCCGTGGGGGGAAGGGTGCGCGCAGGACTCTCGACCATCGGCGGCGGGAGCCTGCCGGGCGAGACGCTCCCCACGACGCTCCTGTCCCTGGACGGAAAGGCGCACGGCGGCGCCGACGCCCTTGCGGGTCGGCTGCGGCGGGCTTCTCCGCCCGTAATCGGCCGCATCGAGGACGACGAGGCGCTGCTGGACCCACGAACGGTGCTTCCAGAACAGGACGGCGCCCTGATCAGAGGCGTAAGGGCCGCGTTGTGACGCTGTTCGAGCACGAGGCCGGGCGGCAGCTGGAGCGGGACGCCCCGCTGGCTGCCAGGATGCGGCCCCGGACGTTCGACGAGCTTGTGGGGCAGGAGCACGTCGTCGGGCGCGGGCGCGTGCTGCGCAGGGCCATAGAGGCCGACCGGATACCGTCGATCATCCTGTGGGGGCCTCCCGGTTCCGGCAAGACCACGCTGGCGAACCTAGTGGCTACGGCGACGCGCAGCCACTTCAGCCCCATCAGCGCAGTCGGCTCCGGAGTGGCGGACCTGCGCCGCGAGGTGGCCGCGGCCCAGGAGCGCCTGGGGATGCACGGCCGGCGCACGATCCTGTTCATCGACGAGATACACAGGTTCAACAAGGCGCAGCAGGACGTCATCCTGCCGCACGTGGAGAGCGGCGCGGTGATCCTGATAGGCGCAACTACCGAGAACCCGTCCTTCGAGGTGAACGCGCCCCTGCTGTCCCGATCGCGCGTGTTCACGCTGGAGGCGCTGGGGGACGAGGAGGTAGAGACGCTGGTGCGCCGCGCGGCTGCCGACGGGGAGCGGGGGCTGGGAGCGATGTCGCCCCGGCTCGACGAGGATGCGATGGCGGCCCTCGTAACGCTGTCGAACGGGGACGCCAGGTCGGCGTTGAACGCGCTGGAGCTGGCGGTGAGCGCCGCGGAGCCGGACGGCTCGGGCGTGCGCCGCATCACTCACGGCGAGGTGGAGGACGCCATGCAGCGGCAGTGGGTGCTCTACGACCGGGCCGGGGACGCCCACTACGACACCATATCGGCGTTCATCAAGTCGGTGCGGGGGTCGGACCCGGACGCCGCGGTCTACTGGCTCGCGCGGATGGTCGAAGCCGGGGAGGACCCCCTGTTCGTAGCGCGCAGGCTGGTGATCCTCGCCGCGGAGGACGTGGGGCTGGCCGACCCGCAGGCGCTGCCCGTGGCAGTGGCGGCCCAGCAGGCGGTCCACTTCATCGGTATGCCCGAGGGCCGGATCCCGCTTGCACAGGCGACGGTCTACCTGGCAACGGCGCCTAAGAGCAACGCGGCTTACCAGGCCATCGGCAAGGCTATAGAGGACGTGCAGACGACCCGGAACGATCCCGTTCCTCTGCACCTTCGCAATGCGGAGACGGGCCTCATGCGCAACATGGGCTACGGCAAGGGGTACAAGTACTCACACGACTACGAAGGGCACTTCGCCCCGATGCGGAACCTGCCCGAGAGGCTGAAGGGGCGCAGGTACTATACGCCCACGGACCAGGGCTACGAGAAGGAGGTTGCCGCAAGGCTTCGCCAGTGGTGGGGCGAGAGCCGAGGCTAGGGATGGTCTGAATAATACCAAGTCACCGTGATGCCGCCGTATATGTGTGGCCAGGGAGTGGATTCCCGCCCCCGAATTCTCGGGGGCAGGCTCTTCGCGGGAATGACGGCTTTACGGTGCGCTCAAAATGAATTGGTATAAGTCCGTGGACTGCAGCTCCACAAATAGGAAATTTAAGCCGTGCTGTTGGGTTATTCAGAGTATCCCTAGGTCTCCAAGACGCTATTGGCCAACTGGTAGATCTCGAGAGCGATCTGAAGATTGAGGCGGCTCTTTGCGTCTTGTAGGTCGAGACCGCAGGGTTGCTCGATGCGCTCAAGACGACCGCTCAGGGTGTTCGGGTGGACGAACAAACAACGAGCCGCTTTTCGGAGTGCACCATTCTCGGCAGAGCGCTACGAGCGGCGATCCCTTGGGATCACCTCCAACCTGGTCTTCTCCGAGTGGGACAAGATCTTCCAGAACCCCATGGCCACCGCGGCCGCCATCGACCGCGTGGTCCACCACGTCGTCATCCTGGAGTTCGACGTCCCCAGCTACCGGGCGGACCAGGCCCAGCGCCACCAGGACGACTCAGGACCACCAGGGAGGCAACCCTAATGGGCAGCCTGTGGCACCAGGCTAGGGACAAGAGCCTGTGGGTAAGTGGGTCAGTCCCGCAGGGCTGTCCACTTATCCACAGGCCTGCGATTACGGTGACGACCACCCGCCCAAATCACACACCTGTAACCGGCCTGATACTCGGCAAGCTTCGGTAATAGCTGCATCTGAGGCAACGAACCCCTTTGGGGAGGCAGTTCAAGGTGGACCGGTCAAAGTAATTGTCGTCAACCGACCGGCCAGAATAGTTGACACCGATCACTCGGTATTCTGAACGTTGGCTCGCCTATGGCGGCGACATGACAGACAAGGAGAGATTCAAGCTCATTTGTATGCCGGTCCCGTCCGATCCACATCCATTCGGGTTCGAGATCTGGCTCACTGATTCTCGCCGGGCACCGCCATTGCGAGTCTGGCCCTCATTAACATGGCACGGTCGGCAAGGTCTGCCCATTCCACTACAACCGCAACCCAGGATCATCCACACTCTGGGTCCACTGAACCTCGGGTTAGAGTCCCTCTTTTGCCCGGCGAGGTGGGAGCGGTGCGCCGCGGCGATGGATTCGAACCGTTTTGTATGCCGGTCCCTCCAGACACGCGCCTCATAAGGACGACCTAACTCCTTTACTACCGAAATCAACTTAGCTCCTTACCGCGAATAATCTGGCACGCTCGGCGAGGCGCGCCGGTATTAGCTCTTCGGTGGCACGACCGTTCCCTTCCCCAGCGCTATAGAAATCGTTGAACTCCCTTCCTTGTTTGGCGGGGGCGGCAGCACGCCTGCGCCAGAGATATCAATGGTGATTGACCTTGAAAACTATGACGTTTCCAGATGTACAGAGCCGCCTGCAGAAAAGGCTTTCGAAGATAGACGTAGATCCAGCCCGTGTCCCGAACAACCAACTGATCCGGCGGTTCGCCAACGATTGCCTGGTAGTGGGGCTAGGCCCTGTGAGGGTTCACAAGTATCTCTACCACCTCAAGTGGATGGCGAAATGGCTTGGCAAAGACTTCCGCGAGGTAGACGAAAGTGGGATCCGAGCGCTCGTCGGAAAGATTGAAACCTCCTCCTTTGCCGCCAATACTAAACGCGATTTCAGTATCGCTATTAAGAAACTCTTTTCGTGGTTGTCGGAGGTTGGTGAGTCACAAGTCAGCACAGACTGGATCAAGACAGGAAAAGGCGCCAACCGCATTATCATCCCGTCGAACCTGCTGACCGTTGAGAACATTCCCCAGGTACTGAGAGCATGTGAAACCATCCAGGAAAGGGCCCTGGCATCTTTTCTGTACGACACGGGCTGCCGCGTTGGGGAGTTGCTGAACGTCAAGATGAAGGATGTTGAGATCATGAAGGACTTTGCCAGAGTGAGACTCGACGGCAAGACAGGGACCCCGTCCAGGCTATGCCATTACGTGGTTCCCCGAGCTGCGGCCATGGCTGGAGTCCCATCCGAACTCCGACGATCCAGAGGCAGCGCTGTGGGTGAGCTCGGTGAAGAAGAGACCGCTCAGTTACGCGAGTTGCTCACAGACGCTGTGGAGGATAAAGAAGAGGAGTGGGCTGAAAAAGGCGATGTACCCTCACGCCTATAGGCACGCGAGTGCCACGGAGCTTGCATCGGTGCTGACCGAGGCGCAGATGTGCCAGTTCTTCGGGTGGCAACTTGGATCGAAAATGCCTCGGGTGTACGTTCACATGTCAGGGAGGGATCTCGAGGGGAGCCTGTTGGAGCATTTCGGGTCACACAAGCAGGCGAACGGAAGAGCCACCGCACTGCCCTGCATCAACTGCGGCTCTGCCGGCCCAGCAGGCTCTCATTACTGCTCGCAGTGTGGGAGTGGCCTAGCAGAGAATGGAAACGGCAGGCCGCAGATGGACTCTAAACGTGCAAACGTCGACAGTCTCATATCACAGGCACTGGCCAGTCCTGAAGTCCGCCGAATCTTGGAGGAAAAACTGAAAGAACTGACGTCTCCTTCGACCAACTAATTCTCTCTTGTCTGCCAAAATGTGCCGCCATCATACACGGGGGCCTGTTGAACAACGGGCGAAACTCTGCGTGAAACCGATGCCTATATATTCTTCCGAAACGAATAATACCAATTCATTTTGAGCGCACCGTAAAGCCGTCATTCCCGCGAAGGCGGGAATCCACTCCCTGACCACACATATACGGCGGCATCACGGTGACTTGGTATAATACGTTCGGGTGATTTGGTGGAAAGACAAGAGAGGAAGCTTCTCGAGGCCATCAGGCGCAGGCTCAAGCTAGACCTTGAGAGAGTCGACCATCTGCTGGAACAAGCAAGCGCCCCACGCCTGAGCAGACCAGGGGACATAGCCAAGCGCGTACTGCAAATCATCGATGCTATCAAGCAGCGAGGCGGCCGGGTGACCAGGCGTGAACTCGGCGAGATCGCATCATCAGCCGGCATCATCGTAACTGCGGTAGGTTCGCTCTACTCGGCTGGCTATGTGCAGCGAGACCTCAAGAACAAGGGCTACGTGGTCCTTGGTCCCAGGGCAGGTGTCGGCAGGCATGGCCGTAAGAGGAAAGCGCTGACTGGCTAGGGTCGTGTTCGAACCGAACTCAACGGCACCTTCCGGTCGCCTGGGTACAGACCTCTACGGTTTTCTCCGGTAGATGTCTTCCCGCGCTTGATCAGCTCCCTGGACAGCAGATAGCTCAGATAGATGGCGAACGCCTTGTGAGTGACCGGAGGCTTGCTCACCATGTCGCAGTCAGCGACGTATGCATCCCGTAGCTCATCCCGTTCTACACCAGGATTGACCTTTATAATCGACAGTATGAAGAGAGGTCCTCAGAGAGTTTGCCAATAGGTCGCCACCTTGGGCGATGCCCTGGGAGCCTGTAATAGCGTCTCCGTCTTATACCATTTCATATTGCTGAGGCCGTAAAGTGTGCTGGAAGGCTTCGCGTTGAGTGTTCGATCCAATCCCAGGCCGTGAGCGACCGCACCCGACCCGGATCAGATTCAAGCTCACCAAGGTATGCGTCAACCGCCTCCATCTTCTCGTCTATGCTCCCGTATATCCTGCCATCCACCCACCTGCGGACCTCTTGGAAGACCCGCTTGATCAGCGACAATTACTTTTGCCGGTAGACGCTGACTATTCTTGCCGGTCGTGGGGGGAGACCATCTGGTACAGGAGGTACCGGATTGGTCACAGATCAGCAGGTAGTGCTACTGAGGCAGAAGCTAATGGAAGGCAAGGGACAACAAGCGGCGGCGGCGGCATCTGGCATGAGCGTGCGGACGGCGCGGACGTGGCAGCGAGGCAGGCTACCGTCGGAGAAGAAGGGCAAGCGGAGGTGGCGAACCCGACCGGACCCGTTCGCCGGGGTGTGGGCCGAGGAGGTCGAGCCCCTTCTGCGGAGCGACGTTGAGGGAGCGCTGAAGGCGACGACGATCCTGGAGTGGCTCGACGAGCGGCATCCCGGCCGGTTCAGTGTGTCGCAGCTGCGGACGCTACAGCGTCGTCTTCGAGACTGGCGAGCGCTGAGTGGGCCGGATCGGGAGGTGTACTTCGAGCAGGCTCATCCCCCTGGTCGCGAGGCGCAGATGGACTTCACACACTGCGGCGAGTTGGGTGTGACGGTCAGCGGCGAGCCGTTCGGTCATCTGCTGTTCCACTTCGTGCTGAGCCATTCGGGATGGCGGTACGTGGACGTTGCCTACGGGGAGACGTTCGCGGCGCTGGTTAAGGGTATGCAGGGGGCTCTGTGGGAGTTGGGCGGTGTGCCGGAGGTGTTACGGACCGACAACCTGTCGGCAGCCACGCACGAGTTGAAGGGGAGCGGAGGGCGCGCTCTGAACGAGCGGTATGCGGCGGTGCTGGCGCACTACGGGCTGCGGTCTACGAGGACGAACCCGAGGTCATCCCACGAGAACGGCGTGGCCGAGCAGGGTCACCACCGGCTCAAGGGCGCGCTAGGCCAGGCGCTGATCCTGCGCGGCAGCCGGGACTTCCGGTCGGTGGAAGCGTACATCTCGTTCGTCCGGCAGGTGGCAGACAAGCGCAACAGGTTGGTCGGGGCGAAGCTGGAGCATGAGCGGCGCTGCCTTCGGCCGCTGCCGCCTGCGCCGGTGCCCGAGTACGTTACCTACCGGACGAAGGTGCGCAAATGGAGTACGGTCCGGGTAGCCAACCGCACGTACACGGTGCCGTCCCGGCTGATAGGTATGGAGGTGGAGGTCCGGCAGTACGCCGATCACCTGGAGGTCTACTATAAGGGCAGTCCGGTCGAGCGGATGGATCGAGTGCATGGCGCTGGGGAGGCCGGCATAGACTACCGCCACGTCATCGGCTCCCTGGTGCGCAAGCCCGGTGCGTTCGCGCGTTACCGGTACAGAGAGCAGATGTTCCCCACCGGGGCCTTCCGCCTGGCATACGATGCCCTGCGGGAGTGGAGGGGCGAACGCGCCGACGTGGACTACGTACGCATCCTGCACCTGGCCGCCACGACCATGGAGTCGGAGGTGGACCGAGCCCTGGGGCTGCTGCTCGAAGCGGGCACGCCCTTCGACTACGCGGCGGTGCGGGAGCTGGCGGCCCCGGCCCCGCCACAGGTCCCTGAGCTGGCCTTGCCCAGGGTGGTGGACCTGAGGGTCTACGACCGTCTGCTTGCGGCGGGTGTGCGATGAGCATGGGCAGGGTCTCCTCGAACGGAGTGAAGGAACGGATCGGCCAGCTGTGCAGCGAGTTCAAACTGCCCACGGTGGGAGCGGAGGCAGGCCCCCGGTTCACCGCAGCCGGTCACATGGACGCCCTGCACACCCTTGTGGAGGTGTTGGAGCAGGAAGCCGAGGACCGCCGGCAGAGGCGCATCATCCGCATCAGACGAGCATCCAGGCTGCCCGTCGGCAAGACATGGGACACCTTCGAGCACGACAGGGTGCCGGTGGCGCTCAGACAACAGCTCGACGAGCTGGCCGATGGGAGCTTCGTCGAGAGAGGCGTCAATGTCCTGGCTTTCGGACTGCCCGGCACCGGCAAGACCCACGCCATGTGCGCCATAGGCCACCGGCTGGTTGAGTCGGGCAGGTCGGTCCTGTTCACCCCTGCCTACCGCCTGGTCCAGGACATGCTGGCGGCCAAGCGGGACCTCGACCTGCCGCGCATGCTCCGCAAGCTCGACAACATCGACTTCCTGCTCATCGACGACCTCGGCTACCTACCCCAGGGAGCCGAGGAGTCCGAGGTCTTGTTCACCCTCATAGCCGAGCGGTACGAACGCCGCTCTCTGGGCATCACCTCCAACCTCGTCTTCTCACAGTGGGAGAAGGTCTTCGCCAACCCTATGGCCACTGCAGCTGCCATCGACAGGATCGTCCACCACTCGATCATCCTGGAGTTCGACGTCCCCAGCTATCGGACCGGGGCAGCTCAACAGCGTCTTCAACAGGAGGTCAACCGGCAAAAATAATAGACGCACACCGGCAAAAATAGTTGACGCCGATCACCGCTCGGCGGGATTCAACTCAGGACTGTATGGCGGCTGGATGATGGTTGCCAGTCCAACACTCCGTACCATCTCGCCCCGGTGACCACGCGCTCCATCCCACACCAGCGCCTCGATGTCCGAGTGATGCTTCAGGCCATCGACTGCCGCCGCTATAGCCGCAGACCTCATCGAGTCGATCCAACTCCACAACAGCCTGCCCCTCCGAACGTCTACCACCAGGAACAGGTACGTCCACTTGTAGACCAACTGCACTCGCTGATGCACCTTCACTCCACGACGGCCCCACACCCTGCGGACCATCCCCCGCAACCCCACTCGCATCTCATCGGCAAAGCCAAAGGCCGTATCAGAACTCACGCCCGCTCCGGCAAGGGCGCAACTGAAGCCCCCTTTTTCCACGACTCCTGCGCACCTACGTCTGCCTTCTCATGACGGCCCCTCGGAACCTTCGGGCTGCATCCCAACCTCTCAAGCAGACCGTAGACGCTGCCCGACTTGTAGCTCACTCCATACTCGGACTCTATCCAGTCCCTGATCTCTCCCGCTGTCTTGAATCGCCCGCTCGACACCTCCTCGGTCAACTCCCGCTCTTGATCTGGGCTCAGAAACCGCGGCTTGCCCCTGCCTGCCATCTTGTGGCACAGCACTCCCTCCACACCTCCCTCTCTATACCAGCCCACCCACGTCTGTACCGTCCGGTAGTGCACTCCCACAGCTGTCGCCGCCTTACCGAGCTGCCATCCCGACCGGACCAGCCACAGTCCATGGAGTCGTGTACGAAGGACAACGTCATGCTCTGCCTGGTAGGCTGCCTTCAGTGCCTCCGGTGTATCCTCCAGACTCCAATAGATTCGAAGAGGTCGACCCATCATCGTGATGCACCCCAACACAGTATGTTGGTCACAGCATGGATGAACTACAAATACACCGCTAGCTACTTTCAGGTCTCCCTATCATCAAATGGTATTACAAACTTCCCAGCCACAATTCGAAGACGGTTCTGCCTACCATGCACGTTGGTGGGGCCCATGGAGACAGAACTTCTGAGCTGGCGGTCCAGTTGTGATCCTCTTAGCAAAGAGGGAATGAGCAAGGCCGAGGTCATCCGTTGCCTCAAACGCTATGTGGCTCGCGAGGTTTTCTCCGCCCTGCGGACCTCAGCCCGAATAGTTCAAACCACGGCTTGACTTCTATAGGAGCATCACCAGTTCAGAGAACACACGAGTACGCTGGCGCCGACCGTCTCCCAGGATCCTGGCCACCGCCAGTCTCGTGTTGTCGTAGACGATGCTCCGGGGCACCCCACCCAGGAACGAGAACGCCGAGACGTGACCGTCGCAGAACGCCTCGGTCGTCTCCGCGGGGTACGCTTTGACGAAGCATGCGTCGCTGTGGGGAAGGTCCAGCACGAAGTAGTGGATGGTCTGCTCCACTCCGCCGATGACCGCCTTGGCCTGACCGAAGTCGCACTGGGCATCACCAGGAGGATGGGAGAGCGGAACGTACATCTCGCGTGTCCGGAGACGCCGCTCTCGCACGTAGTCCTTGACTATCGTGTACTTGCCACCGAACCCGTGCTCCGCTCTCAGACGGTCATAGATCCGCTTCGCCGTGTGCCGCTGCTTCCTCGGAAGACGCCGGTCCTCTTCCAGTATCCGGTCGATCACCCCGTGGTACGGGTCCAGCTTGGGGCGACGCGGCGGTGACTGTCGACGGTACCCGGGTGGCACCGAGTACTCCAGCATCTTGCGCACCGTGTCCCGGTGCAGACCGAACACGCGAGCCGCCTCTCGCGTGCTCATCCCTTCCACCATGCAGGCCCGGCGCACTCGAACGTACAGTTCCACCTTGTACATCCTTCACACCTTCCATCGAGTTGCCTTGAACTCGATGGAAGGCGGCGGGTGGTCCAGTTTTGCAGCGCCACTCCCGGACGCTCACCCCCGCCTCACCGGTCCATTATTACTCCGCCCTTTACACACGGTCCTGTATGCCCAGAGCAATCTCCGCACGGATGAAGTCCTGTTCCCTCAGAGAGGAGCCTGTCTCAGAAGTCCGAACTGGCAATGGGATGTCGTTAGGTGTACCTTCGAGGCGACATCAATTGGGGAGATATTGAGATGCCACTTCGAGAGATGGGCCGAGAGCAGATATGGATGTTGCCGCCGACGCTTGACGAACTGTTGCCGTTGGACCATCCGGCGCGATTCGTGGCCGAGTTCGTTGACGCTTTGGACCGGGAGGACTGGGGGGAGCTTGGGGTGAAGATAGACGGGGAGGTGCTGGGAGCGCCAGCCTACCATCCACGTGCGCTGTTGAGCGTGTGGCTGTACGGCTTCATGACCGGGGTGCGCTCGTGCCGGAAGCTGGAGGCGGCCTGCCGGGACCAGATACCGTACCTGTGGCTGACCGGGTGGCAGCATCCGGACCACAACACCCTGTGGAGGTTCTACAGAGGGCATCGGCAGGCCATGAGGAAGCTGTTCGAGCGTACGGTGCGTACGGCAGTGACGATGAAGTTGGTGGACCTGGCGGTTCAGGCGGTGGATGGTACGAAGGTGGTCGCCAACGCCTCGCTGAACAGGAGCTACGACGCCGAGGGACTGCGAGGGCTCTTGGAGCGGCTGGAGAGTGCGATAACCAACCTTGAGGCTCAGAACGAAGCGGGAGAAGACACTGCCGTTGCCCATCTGCCTCGGGAGTTGGCTGACAAGGAGGTCTTGAGAGAGCAGGTGAGGCAGGCGATGGACGATCTTACGAGTCAAAAGCACCACAAGCGCATCAACCTGACCGACCCAGACGCCCGGCTGATGAAGGGCAGGCAGGGCATCGTAGCTGGCTACAACGCCCAGGCTATGGTCTCACCCGTGGAGCTGGATGGGGGAGCGACAGGCATGTTGGTCACCGCCGTGGACGTGGTGGATCAGGCCAATGACAATGCCATGTTGGTGCCGATGATGGAGCAGGCCGAGGAGACTACGGGGACGAAGTCGCAGATGACGTTGGCCGACGCCGGATACTTCGCCGCGAGTCACCTGGAAGAATGCGCCCGTCGAGATCAGCAGCTGGTAGTGTCGGAGTCGCGGCAACGGTTCCTCAAAGACCCATATCACAAGGACCGTTTCACCTACGACGAGCAGAGCGACAGCTTTACGTGTCCGCAGGGTCAGACGCTCAAGTTCGTTCGTATCCAACATACGAATGGAGTCCCGTTACGTCTGTACCGGGCCTCCGGCGCCGTCTGCCAGGGATGCCCGGCCTTCGGAGTCTGTACGAGGGCCAAAGAGATTGGGCGAAGCCTGGCGATAGGGCCCCATGACGCGGTGCTACGCCGTCACCGTGCCTGGATGTCCACCTCAGCGGCCAGAGAGGCGTACAAGCTGAGAAAGCAACTGGTCGAGCCTGTCTTCGGAATCATCAAGGAACAACTGGGGGCACGTAGGTTCCTGCTGCGCCGCCTCGTTAACGTGGCGGCCGAGTGGACTATGCTGGCCACAGCCTTCAATCTGCGCACTCTCTGGCGGGTGTGGCGCTCCAGCCCCTTCATCGGTCTATTTAATGGCCCGGAGCCTTGTCCCGTCTCCTGACCTGCGGTGATGACAGCAGCTGACCCATCGCTCCGTCGCCTGTCCTACCCGCTCAGGCCAGGGCCTTTCAGCGAACCCTCTGACCTCTATCTGCTCCCCCTATCCGCAATTTCCACTTCTGGGACAGGCTCAATTGCGAACTTTTCGCTGGGCGGTCGCATTGTAGCAGGGAGGAGGGATGCCCAACTAGCCAGCAGGTCTCAATGGGACTGTCTTGTTGGTACCCACTCTTGTTTCCAGGTACAAAGGCCCACCTCACGACCGCGTCGCCTTAGCAAATGGCTGGCCTTCATACACCGTCACTCCGGCGAAGGCCGGAACCCAGTCTCCGGTCTTTAGACTCCGGCCTTCACCGGAACAACGCGGTGGAATAGGGGGGTTTTAGACCAAGCGGCGCCGCAGGCCAAGCTGAGAGGACCCCGAGTAGGTAGCCTCGTTTCGTCCGGGTGGCACTCATGCTGGTCACGCCGATTCCTCAACTCCCATGATGCGGGCCGCCGTGCCGCCGATGATTGAGGCCCGCTCTTCCTTGCTGAGGAAATCGCAGTAGAGCTTGTACTGGTTCAGGTTTTGCGCATAGGTGCAATACCGGCCCACCATCGGCCAATCGGACCCCCACATGAGCCTGTCGGCTCCTGTACGGTCGACGCACTCTTTGACTGTTGCCTCCGCCTCTTCCCAGGGATACTCCCACATTCCCCCCATCTGAATGGGAATGATCATCTCCATGTTCAACTGCGGTGCTTTGAACACGTCCCAGATATGTTCGGGAAACTCTATCCGGTCGCCCTCCAGAAACGCGCGCCATGGCAAGCCGTGGGTAATCACGACGGTGACCTCCGGATACCGCTCCATCCAGCGCAGCAGCACCCGCTGCTCCTCGAAGTACTCATCCAGAGCCGAGTGGCCATATCTGTCCCTCAGTGCCCCTCCCCTCCCCAGGATAGTGAAGAAGACGGGGACCTTCATGGAGGCCACTCCGTCCCAAAACGGGCGCATCACTCCGTCGTCCCACGGCTCAGTGCGGCCCATGCCCTTCAGAGACGGGACGATGGGTGCATAGTAGTTCCTCGGTACGAACTGCACAGCGGTGTGCCCCCCGAAATTGACCTCCTCCTGAACCTCGCGCAATGCCCTGTCTGGGTCTTCGGGCACCTCCGGCTCACTGACCATTATCGTCCGCATCAGCCGGTCCGGATGGCGCCTGACGGCCTGCCTTTGAAAGCCGTTCTGTGTACGGTAGTGGCCCTTTGTTACGTAGCAGTGCAAGATGCCCATGTCGACGCCCGCGTAGTCCATCTCGGCGATCATCAGCTCAGGCGGACACTCGAAGTCTTGCAGCATGGGGGGGAAGTACTGCTTGGTATATACCTCGTCTCGGTATCTCCAGGCCAACTGGGCGTTGTGACGCGTCCACTCGACCTCGGTGAGCTCGCCTGTACCGGGGTCGATCAACGAGCTATTGTCCACGGGCTGGCGGTCTCGAACGCGCCACGCCTGCTGATGATGCCCGCCGAGCTCTCGCTGGACGATGCTCATCCTCTCCTTCAGCGTAGGGAATCCCTGTCTGGTATCCCAGGGAGCAAATGCCGACGGATAAGCATCTATGATCATGCTAACCTCCTTCGTTGGCGCTACCTCCGTTGGCGCTACCTCGCAGACGACGATCGATGGATGCCACGTAAGCCACGGGACAGCGGTTTCCCGACCTGAACGCCGTTCACGTGCCTCTCTGGAGGTGCGCCCGCTTACAGCGGCATCGGCACTGCTACTCGGGCACATCCACCAGCCGGGATCCTTGTCGATGAGAGTTGAGGAATCCCACCATGATCTGCACCGTCTTGCGCGCCTCCCTGCCCGGCGAGACGCTCGCGCCGCCCTTCTCTGCGATCGCCCCCAGTTCCCGATACGCCGCCCCCAGATTCCGGACGAGGTACTGACCGGGGACTAAGGTCTTGCGCACCGCTTCGCCTGTCTGGGGGTCGTTGGTGACAAGCTCGGCGGTACGATCCTGCACGGCTCCCCAGGGGGTGACGGTGATTTGGCCCTTCTTGCCTACAAGCAGATAGGAACTGTCTTGGAACGCTTCCTTGTCGCCGCAGTAGTGGGCCTGCACACCGTTCTTGAACAGGATAAAACCGTTGGCCGATGGATCGTTCTCCGGCAGCTTGCCACCGTCGCCTCTGTAACGGTCCCATTCATCGAAGCCGTCCTCCAACCGGGCGAAGACCTTGTCTGGCTCGGACTCGGCAAAAAAGCAGATGCCGTCGATCTTGTGCGTCCCGTTGCGAAATAGCATCGCACGAGCCCCAGTGTGCATTACTACAATGGTGCTCAGCTTCCCGATTGAGCCCTCTCGGATCGCCGCCCGGACCCTGTGATACAAGGGGTCCCACCGCCAAGTATGGTCGACGACGAGCGCTGCGTCATTTTCCTCGCAGGCTTTGACTATTCGGTCGGCGTCTTCCATGGATGTGGCCAAGGGCTTCTCCACGAAAATACCTTTCACTCCAGCGTTGGCGGCGTCAACGGCGATATCGGCGTGCAGGTGGTCCGAAGTGGCCACTGTCAGAATGTCCAGCCGCCCCTTGGCGAGCATTTCCTTGTAGTCCGTGTACATTGCAGCCGTCGGCCAGCGGCTGCCCCAGTCCCGGTCAAACTGTTCGAGCAGATCCGGCACCAAGTCGCAGACGCCGGCCACCTCAAAGTCAGACATCTGCGCCAGCGCGCCGGCGTGTGAAGTGGACACAGTGTCGCTGAATGGGGGCGGAGCTTCATCTGGAGGACGCTCGGCAATGCCGCCCAGCCCGACAATGCCCACACGATAGGTCTTCTTTGACATAGTTCAACCTCAATGGACGGAGTCAGGTGAGAAGCAATGGTCGAAAATCGCACCGGGGTGTCCATTGGTCGGATGGTAGCGGTGGGGCAAAGGAGTGTCAAGACAATGGGCCCATCCGTAACTGCTCAGCAACTGTGTTGAAAGTCAAGATGAGTGACCGACGAGTGCCGGTGTGGTGGCGCGCTGAGCGCGCCAGGGAGAGCGCTGCTTGAGCATGGAGTTGAGTATGACGAGCAGTTTGCGCATACAAGCGACGAGGGCCACCTTCTTCGGCTTACCAGCGGCCAGCAGCCGCTGGTAGAAGTCCCGGATGACGGGATTGAAGCGACTGGCGGCCAGCGTTCCCATGTACAGGACGGCTCGGACCCGGGAGCGCCCGCCCCAGACGCGCCGTTTGCCACGCATGGTGCCGCTGTCCCTGTTGAAGGGAGCCACTCCGACCAAGGCGGCGATCTGCCGACGGTTCAGCGTGCCCAGCTCCGGCAAATGGGCCAGGAGGGTGAGGGAGAGCTGCTCTCCCACGCCGGGGACGGTGCGCAGGAGGTCGTCTTTCTCTCGCCACATCGGACTGCTGCGGAGAGTCTGCCGCAGCCCTTCGTCAATGTCGGTCAGCTCCTGCTCGAGCCAAGCGATGTGGGCCTCGATGCGGGGCCGGACGGCGCTGATGGCGCTCCCAAGCCGGTTCTTCTCCGCCACCAAGATGGCTATCACTTGGTGCCTGCGGGCAACCAGGGAGTTGAGGACCTGGGTCTCGGCGTCCCTCAGAGGGCGCACGGCTGGGCGAACGGCGTCGGCGAAGTGGGCCAGTACGGCCGCGTCCAGGGCGTCAGTCTTCGCCAGCGTCCCGGTGGCTCTGGCGAAGTCTCGAACCTGCCGGGGGGTGACGATGACCACTGGCAGCGATGCGGCCGCCAGGGCTGCCACCGAAGGCAGCTCCAGGCCGCCCGAAGCCTCCAGCACCACCATGGCAGGTTCGAGGGCCCTGAGCCGAGAGACCAGTTCCCGGATCCCAGGCTCGTCATTGGAGATGGTCCACCTCTGCCCTATGGGGCGGACCGCGATGTCCAGATGGGCCTTGGCCACATCAATGCCTACGTAGACTGCTTCCTGTTCCATCCATACCTCCTGTGTGAAGTACTGGCCCTTCCTTGCGCGATGCGGGCTCGTTTGGCCCAGGCAACTGTTCGGGCTCTGTTTGGGGGTGGTGCGGCGACCCTCGCTGAACAACGGTCTTTGATGACCAAGAGTTGGCCGGTCTGCCGCACCCCACTCCACCTCTGTGAAGTCACTATTGGGAACCACCACTAACATACAAGAGTCTATAGCACGAATGCCCACGGCGCGGCGCGGCGCGATCTTGCCGAAAGCTAAATCGCCCTATCAGTGACACTTCTGGTCGAGGATATCTCACGAAGTCCGAACAGTTACGCCCATCCGCCCTCTAGGCTGATTGACAGTATTCGGACTTGGACTATAATCCCACTCAGTCAGGGTACAGGGCTTCCACATAGGGGTGCCGCGTATGAGTAGCAACGATGGGATTCTGAAGGCCGCGATTATCGGGCTGAGACACGGGCACCTGGGCACAATCCACCGGGAGAGACCTGGCTACATCAGCAACTTCCGCCAACTGGATGGGGTGGACGTCGTAGCCTACTGCGAGGACGTAGCCACGGACGTGTTGAACGACGCTCGGGAACACCATCCCGGCGCGAGCGTCTACACCAGCGTCGACGACCTTATCGCGAACGAGGACTTCGACCTAGCATGCGTCGTGCTGCCCGCATACCAGATCCCTGAGGTGGGCATCAAGCTAGCAGAGGCGGGCAAGCACTTCTTCATGGAAAAGCAATTCGCCCGTAACTCTGACGACCTGAAGCCGTTGGTCAGCGCAGTACGGACCAGTGGAGTAAAGGTGATGCTCGGCTACATGTACAGGTTCAATCCCGCCATGCAGCAACTCAAGAGCTTTATAGAGGATGGCATCTTCGGCAAGCCGCTGTCCGTCGAGGCGCGGCATATCACCACGCAAGTCCGGCCGGGAGCATCTCGCGACCCGCGGCACTTCATGTTCACCAACAGAGAAGAGGGCGGCGGGATTTTGCACATGCTAGCGTGCCATAACGTGGAGGTCATGCGCTTTCTCATGGGCTGCGAAGCTACGGCGGTCCAGGCGATGGTTGGTCGGCCGGTCGGATACATGGACGAACCGCTGGAAGACCTAGCCATAGTCGCGTTTGAGTATGAAAACGGCGCCTACGGCAGTCTCCATGCTGGCTACCTGGCGCCGGAGGCAGCCGATAGGGACGTCGCGCTGATCTACCGGGGCACGGAGGGGTTCGCGAATTGTAGCCACGTCGAGCACAACCCGACCACGCTGGCAGTTACCAGCACCGCGCCCGCATGGAGTGGCTCTCATGAGCGCCACTTCAGCTTCGCCCTCGAGCCATTCCACGGCTACGGCAACGCTCGATGGCACCACGACTGGCTTCAGGACTACGTGCGGGCCATCAGACAGGACGAGGAACCCGCCTTGACCATCGACGATGCGCTTCACGTTCTCCAATCCATAGATGCAGTTTACGAATCTGCCCGGACAGGGCGGCGCGTCGAGATAAGTTACGGGCTTTGAGACGCCCCTCCACGGCTCTACCTCGACGGCCGGCCTGATGAGCCTGTTGCTGGAGGAGTTCGGTTCCAGGACTACGTCCTGGTTCCTATGACGCAAGCTTCTTGGGAACGGTGACCGGCACGGTGCCACCGATTTCTAACCCCGAATCCACCGAAGGAGTGGGAATTAAAGGTCTGCTGAAAAGGTGAAAGGGTGCTCCTCTGAATCTGGGATAATGGTTTTGTAGCAGCAAACCGACCCCGGAAAAGGAGCACCCAACAGATGCTATCACGCAACCACCTCGACCGCATCCAAATCGCCTTCGACGACCTCCGTTTGGTGGCCAACGGCGGCCTGCTCCTTCCAGCCACCTTGGCCCTGCACCTCGGCCTTTCCCAACTGGTACAGCAGCGTCTGGAACTGGGCGATGCGCCGGGCCGGGCCAACACCGGCGACAAGATAATGACGCTGGTCGCCTCCGCGCTGGCCGGCGGCGACTGCATCGACGACGCCGATGCGCTGCGCGCCGGTGGGACGGCCGGTGTTCTCGACTGCGTGGTCAAGGCACCATCCACCCTGGGCACTTTCCTGCGCAGCTTCCAGTGGGGCCACGTCCGTCAACTCGACCGGGTGAGCCGGGAGTTGCTGGCACGGGCATGGGCCGACGGCGCCGGACCCGGCGATGCGCCGTTCACCATCGACCTCGATTCCACCATTTGTGAGACCTACGGACTGGACAAGGAGGGGGCGCGACACCATGGTTATACCGGCCAGCGGGGCTATCACCCGCTGCTGGCTGTCGCCGCCGGTACCGGCGAGGTGCTGATGTCCCGTCTGCGCGAGGGCCGCGCCAACACCGCCCGCGGCGCCGCCCACTTCCTGCGGGAGACGGTGGGGCGGGTGCGCTACGCTGGAGCCAGGGGACAACTCACGGTGCGGGCCGACAGCGGCTTCTACGCTCATAGCGTGGTATCCGTCTGCCGCAAGACGAAGGTCCGCTTCTCCATCACCATCCGCCAGCGTGCCAGCCTGCGCAACCTCATTGAAGCCATACCCGAGGCGGACTGGACGCCCATCCCCTACTGGATGGACGGCGCCGCCGACGTGGCCGAGACCACCTACACTCCCTTTGAGAGTGAGCCCGGCGCCGCGCCGGTGCGGCTCATCGTGCGGCGAGTGAAGCCCACGCCGGGTTCCCAGTTGGCCCTCTTCGCCAGCTACAGCTATCACGGCTTCATCACCGACCACGATGGGGAGATGCTCGAACTGGAGGCCGCCCATCGCCGCCACGCCGAGATCGAGAATGCCATTCGAGACCTCAAGTACGGCGTCGGACTGAACCACATGCCCTCGGGCCGCTTCGCCGCCAACGGCGCCTGGCTGGCGATACAGGTGCTGGCGCACAACCTCGCTCGCTGGACCGCACGGATCGGTCTGGGTGAGCAGGTGGTGACCACCAAGACCCTCCGGCGGCGGTTCTTCGCCCTAGCGCGCCGGCTCACTCGCTCGGCGCGCCGGCTCACTTTGCATCTCCCCCAGCGCTGGCCCTGGGAAACCCAGTTCAGCAGTGCCCTGGCCCGGCTGCGAGCCATTCCACTCCCAGCCTGACGGCGCCCTTCTGCCACTGACCCGTCATCCGGCCAACTGAACGTCCCCGCCAACTCGCGCCATCCAGGCCCGCGAGCGCCTCTTGCCGCGTCCTATCCCGCCATCCCGCTCGCCACAGCCACTGCAGGCCGCCATCGGTGCCCCCAAAAGCGGTCGCAGACCGCCCGCCAACCTCCCGTCTACCCGAATTCGAGCCCGGATCATCGCGCCTGTAACTCACTTACCCCTTTCCGCTGCCCTCGCGCCGTCCATCGGTGGATTCGGGCTAACGCGTAAGAATGAACGGCACCTATCTTAGTCCATCCCCTAGTGGAAGTACGTCTTCGAGCTCCTTTGGGAGTCCACCTATCAAGAAGCCGTACGTATCTGCTGATAACCGCCGCATATCGTAGCATTGGCAACCAGATGTGCTGCAAGGATGTCTTAGGAGCGCCGCTAGGGTTAGGAAGCCTGTATATCAGAAAAGAGCCATCAGTAAGAGACGAATATCGTAGCATTTGCATGTTGACAAACCGATAGTGAGCGATTAAACTGCTTCACTGTCTATCCTTAAGGAAAGTGAGGAGGCACGGTCATGAGACTGAGACATTGGGTTATTAGTTTCGTATCGGTTGCGATCCTGATGGGAGCGGTCGCATGTGGCTCTGCTGAGCAAGAGCCTACGCCCGCCCCTGAGACAGCTCCGGCCCCTGCAGCAAAGAGCGCTGCACCTACCCCGGCTCCAGCCCCGGCAAGCGCTCCTGCGCCGTCTGCCCCTACTGATGCTCTTCTTGCCGGCACGTACCCCAATGGAAACGTGCGGTTCAACGTAGATCCACCCATACCAACGTCGTTCAGCGAAGCGCCAGAGCTTGCTGCGTTGGTCAAGCAAGGGACGCTGCCTCCTGTCGATCAGCGGCTGCCTGAAGATCCGTTGGTTCTAGCGCCACCCCAATCGATAGGCAAGTACGGCGGGACGTGGAGGAGGATTTACCTCTATGTAGGCGACCACGGTGCCGTAATCACAGACCAGTTACAGAGGTTTGACGGCGATGGGGCAACGATAATGCCTCACCTCGCCAAGAGCGTTACTTTCTCCGACGGAGGCCGAACAGCCACCATCACGCTACGTACGGGGCAAAAGTGGTCCGACGGCGAGCCTTTCACGACGGACGACTTCGAGTGGCAGTGGAACAACCTGTTGAACAACGAGGAGTTCAAGCCGACGTTCCCTTCGGGCCTGTTGAGCCCTATCACCAAGAACAAGCCGACGTTAAAGAAGATCGACGACGTAACAGTCAGCTTCACCTGGGATGACCCGTACTACTCGCTCACCGATAACGGGCTGCGAGGTGGCTTCTTCAGCGCCGGCGGCGGCGGGTACCTCTTCTCGCCGGCCCACTACCTTGAGCAGTTCCATCCAGACTTCGCCGACATGGCAAAGTTGGAACAGATGATGGCAGAGGCCGAGGTCGACAACTGGGTCAAGCTGATAAAGCTTAAGCTGAACGCATATACGAACCCCGACCTGCCTCAGCTAAGCGCCTGGGTCACCGACCGATCAGCAAAGCAGTCGCCCTGGACGCTGAAGCGGAATCCCTACTACTTCGCGGTGGACACAGCGGGCAACCAGCTTCCATACATCGACGAGCTCATGGTCACGATGGTTGAGGACCAGGAGGTGGCTGCTCTGAAGATCGCTGCCGGCGAGGTGGACTTCCAGAGCAGGCAGTCGACGATCGAAAAGCTACCTGTGTACCTTAAGAACGCCGATGCTAACGGATACCATTTGACGTTCTGGCCCAACAACGATCCGACGACGGTGTCGCTTTACCTGAACCAGGCGTGGAACGCCGACCCGGTAATTGGGGAGTTGATCCACACTCGGGACTTCCGAAAGGCCCTTTCCATGGGCCTCGATAGAGAGGCCATCAAAGAAACCTTCCTCCAAGGAATGGGCGAGGCTCGGGCCTTCGTACCCAGCAAGGGTACACTCTATTATCCGGGAGATGAGTACGCCTATCCGGACTACATCAAACTGGACGTCGAAAAGGCCAATCAGTTGCTGGATTCCATTGTGCTCAAGGGCGGTGGTACAATAAAGGAGAGGGACTCTAGCGGGTTCAGGTTACGCCCAGACGGCCAGGGCCCGCTGTCGCTCCACCACAGCATTCGGGCCGGCTTCCTGACCGACTTCACGTCCGTCTCCGAGATCGCCATCCGGAATTGGGAGAAGCTGGGCATTAAGGGGACCCTTGAGGTTGACCGCCTAGCCGGTAACAAGGTTTGGGACAACGAGGCCTATCTATTCCCATACTTTGCCGAGGGGAGCAACCCGTGGATCTCGGCCGGATTGGTGCTTCCGACACAGTTCTGGGGTTTCGGGTGGTCCAAGCTCGGCCGATTCTACGCAACTGGCGGCGCGGAGGGTGTGGATCCAGACCAAGACTTGTTCATCAACCCCGAGGGAGAGAATCCTCTGTTGAAGCTCCTGGAACTCTACGACAGTGGCAAGAAGTTCCCCACCAACTCACCGGAGCGCATTGAAATGGGCAAGGAGATCTTTCGGATACACTCCAAGGAGGTGTTCTCTATTCCCACGGTGGCTGACACCCCTGCGATGAAGGGGATTTTCCCCACCAACAACGACTTCAAGAACGTGCCGGAGAAGACTGTTTGCTGCCAGGGATACTGGGGTGACGGCCCCAGACCGGAGCTGTACTACTTCGATAGGTAGTAGAGCCCTGACGCGTAACCGCGAGCAACAGGACCCCGATGAAGTCCTGTTGCTCGCGGTTATGGGACCCGAATAACCAGGGAGGAGGCAGTCTTTTGATTGGCTACATCGTCCGCCGTGTGCTGTTGGCGTTGCTGACCATCTGGGCGATATCTGTCCTATCTTTCGTCATCATTCAGCTACCACCTGGGGACGTAATGGACGCCATCCAGCAGGCCTCTATGGGCGTAGGCGGCGTCCAGTTCGCAGGAGGCACGGCGCTTACCGATGAGGAGATCGATGACCTTCGTAGACTGTACGGCTTCGACCAGGCTCAATACGTCCAGTACCTAAAATGGATAACGAGGACGGTACAGGGCAATCTGGGCTACTCGTACAAGCTGGAGGTGCCGATTAAGTCCCTTATCGGAGATCGGCTGCTCTTCACCGTTGTGTTGGCGCTGACTACAATCGTTTTCACCTGGCTGCTAGCAATTCCCATAGGCATCTACTCGGCTGTCCGACAGCGCTCCGCGGGAGATTACTTCTTCACGTTCCTGGGCTTCACAGGGCTCGCCGTGCCCGACTTCTTGCTTGCGCTAGTGATGCTGCACATGGCCTCGGTTACGTTCGGCATGAGTGTCGGCGGACTCTTCTCCATAGAGTATGCCGACGCGCCATGGAGTATCGCGAGATTCTGGGACTTGCTCAAGCACCTGTGGATACCTGCCGTTGTTATTGGGACGGCGGGCACGGCGTCACTGATTCGGATCATGAGGGCGAACCTTCTCGATGAGCTGCGAAAGCCTTATGTAGTGACTGCTCGTGCCAAGGGAATGTCGGGCTGGCGACTTGTCCTGAAGTACCCAGTGCGTGTTGCCCTGAATCCTCTGGTCAGCATCGCGGGGTACCTGCTTCCCCGGCTGATCAGCGGTAGCATCATAGTCTCGGTTGTGCTAAGCCTCCCGACGCTGGGCCCTCTGCTGCTGAACGCACTTCTGGACCAAGACACCTTCCTTGCCGGCACGATCGTGTTCTTCCTTGGTGTGTTGACCGTTATAGGGACACTCATCTCCGACATTCTGCTCTCCGTGGTGGACCCGCGCATCAGACTGACGGGATCGGCTTCCTGATATGGCAGAATCTATAGCAATACCCGCTTCGAAAGAAAAGGAGGCGTCGGAGTACATATTCGTCGCCTCTCAGTGGCGCTTGATGTGGTGGCGCTTCAAGAAGCATAAGCTGGCACTCCTGTCCATCGCTGTCTTGACCGTCTTCTACATGCCCTTCTTTTTCGCGGAGTTTCTGTCCACGAACCACCACGATCAAGAATCATCTAAGTTCCACTTCCTGAGGCCACAGTTAGTCAGGTGGTTCGACGATGGTCGGTTCAGACCTCACGTGAACGGCATAGAGGGCTTTCGAGACGCGGCGTTCATGAAAGACTACCACACCTTGCCAGACGAAAAGATCCCAATACGTCTATACGTCCGGGGATACGAGTACAAACTTTTCGGACTGTTCAAGACGGACCGACACCTAGTGGGATTCTCCGATGCAACGGTCTATGAAAACAGGCCATCGCCATACCTTCTAGGCAGCGACAGAATCGGGCGTGACAACTGGTCCAGATTGATGATAGCAACCCGTGTTTCCCTGTCCATAGGCCTCATCGGCGTTGTACTAAGCCTGATCCTCGGCGTTTCTCTGGGAGCCGTTTCCGGCTACTACGGTGGGTTCTTAGATGCCATCATCCAACGCCTGATAGAGATTCTCAGGTCGCTACCGACGATACCATTGTGGATGGCGCTGGCTGCTGCCGTGCCCCGGGATTGGGGTGTGCTTAAGGTCTATTTGGCCATAACCATCATCATATCCCTCGTCGCCTGGACGGAGATGGGCAGGGTAGTCCGGGGGAGGTTCTTGTCTCTCCGTGAGGAGGATTTCGTGATGGCCGCGCGGCTGACCGGGGCCAGCCCGCTCCGCGTCATGTTCCGCCACATGCTGCCGTCATTCACCAGTCACATCATTGCCGCGAGCACATTGGCAATACCATTCATGATCGTCAGCGAAACGGCGCTGAGCTTCCTGGGGCTGGGGCTAAGGCCGCCCGCTATTAGCTGGGGTGTGATGTTGAAGCAGGCGCAAAACACCGAGACCGTGTCGCTCTATCCCTGGCTCATGTTCATAGCTATCCCGGTGATTGTCGCCATCTTGGCCTTCAACTTCCTGGGAGACGGCCTCCGCGATGCTGCCGACCCCTACAGCCAGTAGGTGACACATGGTAACTGCTCAGGCTGAAACGGGAACCTGGAACGATCGCCTTGGTCAATCAGGAGCCTAACGGTTCGATCATGCGCGAGCTTCGTGGCAGTGAGGTTCCCAGGGCTTCCATGAGCCGATGACCTCGTTCAGCCCGGTCCACACGATCGGCAACCAGATGAATGAGGCGTCTCTGCTCATGAGAAACTGGGACCGTGGTTGAATCTACGGACCGGTGGCACCTCAACGGGAGGGTGGCAAAGTGACCGAGCTCCTGGCAATCGATGGCGGATCACCCGTGCGGACAGAGCCTTTCGGCCCCACTCACGACTTTGGCCACCAGGACAGCGAGGCTGTATCCGAAGTGATCCGGTCGGGCTTCCTAGCCAAAGGGCCAAAGGTCAGGGAGTTCGAGCATGCGTTTGCCCAGAGGCACGGAGCCAGATACGCGGTGACGGTAAATTCCGGGACCTCAGCTATGCACACCTGCGTCGCTGCTATCAATCCGGACCCGGGCGACGAGGTCATCGTTTCGCCTTGGACCTCTGGAGGCAGTGTCATTGGCATACTCCTGCACAACTGTGTGCCGGTATTTGCCGACATTGACGACACCTATAACATCGACCCGGATAAGGTGGAGCGGCATATTACGCCTCGTACCCGGGCCATCATGGCCGTGCATCTGCATGGCAATCCCTGCGACCTGGGTGCCTTGGGGGAAATCGCTGATCGGCATGGACTCTTCCTGATTGAGGACTTCGCGCAGGCCCACTTTGCTGAGTACCAAGGCCAGACCGTAGGCTCCATTGGAGATATTGGCGGCGCCAGTTTTGGAGGCAAGCACCTATCGGCCGGCGGCGGAGGCGTGGTCCTAACCGACAACGAGGTTTTGTGGGAGCGGGCGCTGCTGTTTTCCGACGCCGCCCTTCCTCGCGACCCCGGGCCGTACGCCGGAAGACCCTACGAAAACTACTTCCTCGCCCCGAACTATAGAATGAATGACCTAATCGCGGCAATCCTGCTGGTCCAGCTTCAAAAGGTGGACGGCTACATAGAGAACAAGGTTCGCGCCGCCCACAACATAGTCAAGGGGCTGGCCGACGTCGAGGAGATAGCCCCACAGAAGGTCATGCCAGGAAACCGATGCACCTATTGGACCTTCGGAATGACCATCGACACCGATAGGCTCGGATGTACTGCGAAGGAGTTCGCCAAGGCGGTGAGCGCCGAAGGGGTCCCCCTCCTGGGACACCCTCACGGCTCTGCCAAGAGCGGCCTCTTCAAGAACCCCACTTTCTCCGGCCCCAATACCTACGGCAGCAGCCACTTTCCCTTTGACTACGGGAGGGAAAAGCCTCTGGACTACCGCCTGGTCACGCTCCCGTATGGGGAGAAACTGATGAGCCGCAACGTCAGCTTTAGCATGGTGCAGAGCTTCACGGAGAACGACACTTCGGACATCGTCGAGGCCCTTCGCAAGGTGGTGGTCTACTACCGCCGGTAGCCACGCGGACAGGGCGTACTTACCAGCGACTCGCCTACAGGGCCTCCTCTCAGATTGGTATGTTCCTCCTCAAGAAATATCCTACCTGAGAGCCTCATCCATGTTTCATACCATAAGATGCGCCCTAGGTTGTGTTGATATTTGTATTATACTGGGTGTATGTCAACAGTTACACTTCCGTCGGAACAATGGTCAAAGATGTTTGAGTTCCTTCGTGGGGAGTCCGGGTTGTACGTCGGACGGGAAGCCGAATGTAGGCGGTTCATCGATGCTGTCCTATGGATTACGCGGTCTGGCGCACAATGGAGGATGCTGCCATCAGAGTACGGTAAATGGAACAGCGTCTACAAGCGATTCGCCCGCTGGTGT
The DNA here is from genome assembly GCA_965222445.1 of Dehalococcoidia bacterium. GTDB lineage: Bacteria > Chloroflexota > Dehalococcoidia > Lucifugimonadales > CAJWER01. The sequence continues at coordinate 1,907,909 of CBDCTY010000002.1, forward strand.
GACCACGGAGTATGGGAGCGTATCCATCAGCATTTCGTCGATGACCCCGACATGGAATACCTCATCATCGACAGTACGGTCGTCCGGGCACATCCTTCGGCGGCTGGGGCACCCCAAAAAAGGGCAAGCATCCCAAGCCCTTGGTCGTAGCCGTGGAGGGTTCAGCACAAAGGTCCATGTGAGTGTCGACGGCCTCGGTAACCCGTTGAGATTTACGTTGACTGGAGGACAGGAGCACGATGTGACTCAGGCCAACGAGCTCATAGCCGGTTTGGAGAGTGAGTATGTGATTGCAGATCGAGCATACGACTCCAACCAGTTCCTCGAGTCCGTGATCGAGGGCGGCGCGGTTCCGGTTGTCAAGGGCGGAGAGAAATCAGGCCGTGTGGTGTCGAAGACCAGCATAAATGTCCGCCTAACTGACCAGGGAAAATGTCACCTGTCTAACTTGCCACGGTAACAGACTACGTTGCTTTCAAGTAATTGATTAGCGGGATCAAGTTCTGGGAGGCGTTCAGAGTGAAGGGGAGTGAACGGGAGGGCCGCTGAACACAGCGCAGAGCCGGTCCACGACAGGCTGGTCGTCGCCATTACGTTCCAACGTCCTGATTACGCTGGTGAAGGCTGAGAACGCATCGCGCCCTCCACCGTCTTGGAGCAGTGCGATACCTTCCGCGCGATCACTGCCGGGCGGAGCGCTCGCTCAGCACGGTTGTTGGTCGGCTCAATGCCCGGATCGTCCAGAAAGCGCAGCAGGTTGCCACGATCGTCGTGCCAACCCAGCTCGTTCTGCAGCCGACAGCTGTCCGCATCCGACATAGGACGGTCGCGGAGATGATAGCTCAGCTCTCGCTTCAACCGTTCAGCCTGGATACGAAAGTCCGCAGCCTCTCCTCGGTGATATGCCCTCCACAGCTCCATCGCTTCTCGCAAAAGCGCACTCAGACTCTTGCCGAAGCTGCGTCCCCTCCCTGTCTTGGTCTGAACCACCTCGCTGACCGAGCGCAGTACGTGCGCCAGACACTTCTGCTGTTTGATCTCGGACAGCGCCTGGGCGTCGTAGCTCCGTCCTCGATCAGTCACCATCACCCCTCCATAGTCCGAGGGGACCACCTCCCGCACCTCTTCGTTCCGGTGACGCGCACGGACCTGATACACCGTCGCCTCATCCGTCTCGAACGCCATCAGAAACGCACGCTCGCCTCCCACACGCCAGCCCGTGTCGTCGGTGTGGACGAACGGACTGGCGCGCACCGATGTCCGCAGCCTGCTGTAGGCATCACCCACCGCACCAGCAGCACGACGCAGCGCGTCCTGGCTGATCGCTCCCTGACTCACTCTCACCCCGGTCAGCGCTCTGAGAACGGCAGGAACCTTCCGTACCGGAACGCCCACCCCATAGTGGAGCACGTGGGCCGCAGCCATCACTCGTCTCCCCACCCGGTGGGCGCTGGCCCCGTACTGGTCCGGCGCAACTTCTGGGTGCTCGCCACGCACTTGCCTGCCGCACGCCGGCACCGGCATACCTGCACACGATACGCCGTTACCTGGGGACGTGGAACCGGCAGAAGGTCGGTCACGTAGGCAAGCCGCACTCCCTCATGTTCGAGGACGCCTCCACATCCAGGGCAGGTGTCCCCCGACACTGGCGCCTCTACAACCGGCTCGGTGATCTCATCGGCGGACGGCGGCTTGCGGTAGCTGAACTGCCCCGTACCCGGCTTGCGGCCAGGACGCCTAGGCTTGCTGCTGCGCCTGCCCTTGGAGAACGGCGCAGCCTGACGCTTTCCCGCTCGCTTGGCCTCGGCGAGTTCCTTATGCAACTCTTCGTTGGCTGCCGTCAACTCGGCAATCCGCTTCTGCTGCCCCTCGACCAGGGCCATCAGTTCGGCGTGCTCAGAATCCGTCTTGCACATAGATAGAGTATAAGAACTTACCGAGTCTTCCACAACACCCATGTGAGTGATACCATGACACCGACCCCGCTAATCAATTACGCTTTCAACATCACCCGAGGACGATTCATCGGCGGACTGTCGGCCTTAAGGTACTTCCGTACGGTGTTCCTGTGGATGCCCGTCTCCCTGGTTATTCTCCTGATGGACAGGCCCCTGCGCTTCGCTGCATGAACCGCCTCCCACCTGGCGACCTGCTTCGGAGTGGGCTTCCTCGGTACAGAGGTTGCCTTCTTGCGGATCTTGGCTGCACCACTGTCGTGGTTGCCGTCGATTGCTTCGGCTCTCTCCCTGTCGAGTGAGGCCAGAACTCTCTCCCAGCGGCTGCCCAGACCGTTACGATACGGCGGTGCGTGTGAAGGGTATCCATTCACACCGCGCAGGATGTTCGGACGGGGTGGAGCCTCCTGGCTGGGGATGAGTTGACCCTTGTGCTCAACGACCAGTTGACCGTCCATTCCCTCGAGCACGTCCACCTTCACTCCAGCGTAGGTCGGACGTTCCATGCCGGGCAGCAGCTGAAGCGTACTCCGTCGGTATCTCACAGTGTTGTCCTTTGCCACTTTGCGACTGTGCCTGAAGCACAGCATCCGATCCAGACACGTCCCTCCGTCCACAGGGCGGTAGGCGACTTCAGACTCCGGAGCCGATACCCCGAAGCGCTCGTTGAAGTGAGGAAGGAAGTCTCTCAGAACGACACCAGCATCTTCGATGGTGGTCGCACCCGCGAGTCGAAGCTCGGTTACAAGTCTGTCCTGGAAGGTGCCTGCCGCTCGTTCCACACGGCCCTTGGCCTGTGGAGACAGCGCGTAGATCATCTGTATTCCGAGCTCGTCCATCGCACGGGAGAACTGGGTTGGAGCGCTCGGTGCTCCGGTTCCTGGTACGTGCTTGAAGACCGAGTGGCGGTCGGTGTACAGCGCTATGGGTACCCCGTGGCGCTCGATCAGTCCCCGCATCAGCACGAAGTAGTCTCGGGTGTTCTCGTACTCACAGAACAGCGCACTGACCACTTTGCCCGTGGCGTCGTCCACGGCAAGCAGAAGCATAAACTGAGGTCCATCCTCTCCGAGCCACCGATGATAGCTGCCATCGATCTGTATCAGCATCCCCTCTCGGGGCATGCGTTGCCGACGAACACGGTGCTTCGGAGGACGACGGCGACGAGGACTGACGAGACCGGCTCCGACCAGTATGCGTCGCAACGTGTTACGGGCTATGTCTATACCCTCACGTTCTCTCAGCAGTTCGCTCAGATGAGTGTGGTTGACTCCTGAGTACGTGGTTCGAGCTAGACGCAACACTTCGGCCCTTATCGAATCGGGTGTTGTGTTGGGAGCCCTCCGACCCCGATGGCCGTGAGCGAGTGCGGCTGCTCCTTCTTCTCTGTAAGCCGCAAGAATGCGCCTGGTGTGGCGTGTGCTCACTCCCATCAGCATGGCCGCCTGGTCCACCGTCATATGCTCGGCCAGTAGGCTGTTGAGGATCTGAAGTCTTACCTGCTCTTTCTGGTTCAATGTCACAGTCACCTCATGGAGAATGTGACATTTATGCTGGTCAGTTAGTCAGGACATTTATGCTGAGCAACAACATCAAGGGCGGAGAGAAATCAGGCCGTGTGGCGGAGCAAAAGTGTACCACTCGGGCGGCGATGTTCAGCGAAAATGTCCGCCTGCGACGGGTGCCGTCGGGAGCCCTTAGTCGCAGCGAGGTCGGTGGAGTCTAGGCTTCAGGGGGACCGGCGGCGGAGTGCATGGCGGTGGTATGCCTGCTCTGCCTGAGGCGGTAGCTCTCGCCGTTCATCTCCAGGATGTGAACGCGGTGAGTGAGGCGGTCCAACAGGGCGCCGGTCAGCCTCTCAGAGCCGAAGACCTCGGTCCACTCGTCGAAGGGCAGGTTGGTGGTGACCAGGACCGACCCTCTCTCGTATCTCTGGCTGAAGACCTCGAAGAGGAGCTCCGCGCCGGTCTTGGAGAGTGGGACGAAGCCAAGCTCGTCGACGATAAGCAGCTTGAGTCGGGCCAGCTTCTTCTGGAGGTTGAGCAATCGTCGCTCGTCCCTGGCCTCGATCAACTCGTGGACCAGCGAGGCGGCCGTGGTAAAGCCGACCGACAGCCCCCTCTGGCAGGCGGCGAGTCCGAGGCCGAGGGCCACATGGGTCTTGCCGGTACCGCTGTTGCCTATGGCGATGACGTTCTCCCGCCGGTCCACGTACTCGCAGCGTGCCAGCTGCATGACCAGGTGCTTGTTCACCGACGGCATGGCCAGGAAGTCGAAGGTGTCGAGGCTCTTGGTGGCAGGGAAGCGGGCAGCCTTGATCCTGCGGTCCACCATGCGATGATGGCGGTCTATCAGCTCAAGCTCTGAGAGCCTCAGCAGGTAGCCCGGATGGTCGACGTCCTCGGCGGCGCACTGGCCGGCCACCCTGCCGTACTCTCTCAGGAAGGTCGGCAGCTTCAGCTCCTTGAGGTGGTGCTCCAGCAGCACCGTCGACCTGTCGCTCACCGCCCGCTCCCCGACATGAGCGCCATGTAGTCGCTGGCTGCTGTCTTCGTCACGGTGACCCTGGGCAGGAAGGGGTACAGCTCCAGGTCGAGTCTCTGAGGTCGATCCTCCATCCTGCACAGCACCAGGTGCTTGATGGCGTCGAAGCTTATGGCGCCGAGCCTGAGGGCATCGCGCACGGATTCGTACACCTCCTCCTTGCGGAAGTTCTCCATCAACCGCAGCACCTGCACGAACTCCCGCTTGCCGCGCCTGCCCATCCTCGACTCCAGCAGCCGCCGCAGCACTCCGAACTCCTCCGGCAACTCCCATCCGGCGCTCCATCCGCTGGCCTATCGTCTCCCTGTGCCCACGCAGCTGTCTCCCCAGCCGCTCCAGGCACCGCTCCTCCAGGTAGATGTTGAGCGCATCGAAGCTCGGAAACGACGGCACAGGCACCAGGAAGTTCCGGCGAGCATATCCCACCAACCCCTCCACCTTGCCCTTGTCGTTACCCTTGCCTGGCCGGCCGAATCGGTCATCGAACAGGTAGTGGGACTGGAGTTCAGAGAACACACGAGTACGCTGGCGCCGGCCGTCTCCCATGATCTTGGCCACAGCCAACCTCGTGTTGTCGTAGACGATGCTCCGGGGCACCCCGCCCAGGAACGAGAACGCCGAGACGTGACCGTCGCAGAACGCCTCGGTCGTCTCCGCGGGGTACGCTTTGACGAAGCACGCGTCGCTGTGGGGAAGATCCAGCACGAAGTAGTGGATGGTCTGCTCCACTCCTCCGATCACCGCCTTGGCCTGGCCGAAGTCGCACTGGGCATCACCAGGAGGATGGGAGAGCGGAACGTACATCTCGCGTGTCCGGAGACGCCGCTCTCGCACGTAGTCCTTGACTATCGTGTACTTGCCACCGAACCCGTGCTCCGCTCTCAGACGGTCATAGATCCGCTTCGCCGTGTGCCGCTGCTTCCTCGGAAGACGCCGGTCCTCTTCCAGTATCCGGTCGATCACCCCGTGGTACGGGTCCAGCTTAGGGCGACGCGGCGGTGACTGTCGACGGTACCCGGGTGGCACCGAGTACTCCAGCATCTTGCGCACCGTGTCCCGGTGCAGCCCGAACACGCGGGCAGCCTCTCGCGTGCTCATCCCTTCCACCATGCAGGCCCGGCGCACTCGAACGTACAGTTCCACCTTGTACATCCTTCACACCTTCCATCGAGTTGCCTTGAACTCTATGGAAGGCGGCGGGTGGTCCAGTTTTGCAGCGCCACTCCCGGACGCTCACCCCCGCCTCACCGGTCCATTATTACTCCGCCCTTTACATCCACGGAGGGCAGCGGCTTTTCCGGCGTCACCCTGGCCCACAACGTCCGCACGCGGGAGGAGGTGGACGCTCTCTTGGACGTTGCCGTGGCCGCCGGCGCCGCCCTGGTCAAGCCGGCCCAAGACACCTTCTGGGGCGGTTACTCCGGCTACTTTGCCGACCCGGAGGGCTACCTGTGGGAAATCGCCTGGAATCCTCACTTTCCGATTGAGTGACTGGCCCGTGCTACAACGAGAAGACCTCCCGGCCAAACTCGTGTAGGCCCACCACTTACGGCCCACGTGTGCTGTATCCAAGACTCCTCACCCGCGTGGCTCATGTCCCTTCACGTCTAGATGGGTCGTCAGCGCCCGTGTCTCAGGCAAGTTCGGCCGACTCACCAGTGTAGAACGCAGTCGTCCGCTTGGACGCAGCACTTGCGGCGCTAGGGTCGGTTCCGGCCGCGATAGCCGCTTGCGCCCACCCCTCGTTGCTGCCAGTGATAAACGCCTTGCCGTCAGGTGAAGTGGCAAGAGCGGCTTCGTCCGGCATTGGCTCCGTCGGTTGCGCGAGATGGATCGCGAGTCCCATGAGACCCAACTCCCAGCCGACTCCGACCGCGCCAGGCCCGTACTCGCCCCAGTGTTCCGAAAGGTGGGCGGTGTGCGTGAGTGTGAGGCGCGCGCGACCAGCTCCCTGATCCAGGAAACGCACCTTCACCCAACTGACGTCCCCGCCGAACTCCCATGTGAGCGCGAAATGCGATAGTCGTTCGCACACCGTTATCACGCCGCCTGCGTTGCCTTCCAACTGGTAGCGGCCGCCGAGCTCGAGCTCGCCGCTGACCGGCAGAAACCAGCGCGGAATACGCTCGTCGCTCGTCACGGCGTCCCACAAGTCCTCAACCGTCGTCGCGTAGCTTCGAGAAAGAGTGACCGCTCGAGCGGGTTGCCCATCGCGCTCCAGCGACGACACGGAACGCTCTACCGCGCTGAGATCACCTTCGACATCGAATCCCATTGTTCTCCCTGTTTTCCTTATTGGGCCGCGGAACGCGCAGCCCATGGCGGTTGGACTGGCCAGAGCCTGATTCGACTGCGATCTCCGGGCGACAGTCGACCCGTTGCACTCAAAGGCCGCGTGTACGCCATCGGCATAGCGCAATTCCGCCCAGGGGAGTTCAGGGCAGCGGGCTCCAGCGGAGACCGAGTGCGACGGAGGTGAGCGCGAGGAGGCCACCGATGGCGGTCAGCACGGCCGACACCTCCATGCGGACCTTCTTCTTCTCGATCTGCACGGGTATCGTGGAGAAGACCTGAAGAAGCTCATCCGCGCTCTCGGCCAGGTAGTACTCGGCATCCGTGATCTCGGCGACGCGGGTCAGGGTCGGCTCGTCCAGCATCAGGAAGTTCCCTCGTCCAAACCCGCCACGCCCGAAGTTTCCGAAACCCCGCCGCCCGAAGGACCCGAATCCGCCCTGGCCGATGCGTCTGGCAAACTCGTCTCCCCCAAGCTGTTCAGACGTGCACCTAAGCACCGCCGGGTTCGCCGTGCCAAAGCCGATTGTGTACACGCGGACGCCCCTGTCGCTGGCGGCGCGGGCGGCGACCAGCGGACTCACCCCGCGATTGCTCGCCCCGTCGGTCAACAGGACAATAACGTCCGGCTGCAGTCCCTCTTCCAGGCCGGTGTCCGCCGCGTCTTCGCGGGGGCTTACATACACGCTCACAGGCGCAATGTCCGGGTTCACCTCGGCCAGCGCGTCCAGAGAGCGGGCGATCGCGCTTCCCACAGCGGTCGCTCGCGCGGTCGTCAAGTTGGCCACCGCCTCCAGCAGCACGTCCCTGTCGGTCGTGGGAGGCACGATCAGCTGGGCGATCCCTGCGAAGGCGACTATTCCCACCCGTGTCCCGGGCTCCTGGCTATCGATGAACCTCTCGGTGGCTGTCTGAGCAATGGTGAGCCTGTTGGGATCGACGTCATCGGCACACATGCTCAATGACACGTCCAGCGCCAGCATCACGGTCGTCCGGCTCGAGGCCACGGTCACGTTCGCAAAAGGGCGCGAAAGGGCCAGGACGAGCAGCGCGACAGCAAGCACCATCAGGGCGAACGGAAGGTGGCGCCGCCATCGAAAGCCCCCGGGCATCGCCTGTCGAATCAGGGACAGGCTGGAGTAGCGGACGGCAAACCGCCTCCTCCGCTTCAGCACCAGGACATACAGCACCACTACCAGTGGTATGGCAGCGAGAAGCAGAAGGTAGACCGGCCAAAGCAACCCCATAGATGACCTCCTGCTATGGCATCCGTCCGAACCAGAATAGCGAGAGCGTGCCGCCTGCGAGGAGCAGCAGCGCGCTCACACCTCCCAAGGCAGACGTGACTTCGACCTCACGCGAATCGACCATGAACTCGGTCTCCAGCTCCTCGTACACCGACGGCACGTCGGCGGCGTCTTCTATCGCGAAGTAGGCCCCCTCCGTCAGCAGCGCGATCTCCTGCAAGACGGACTCGTTCAACTGAGTAGACAGGTTGAAGCCGTCGACCTCTATAGTCGCCCCCTCCAATGTCCCAAGGCCCACGGTATGCACACGCACTCCCCGGTCGATGGCCATCTGCGCGACCTCGATTGGGTCGGGAGGGCTCGTGTTCTCCCCGTCGGTCAGCAGTACGATAACAGCGGGTGCGAAGGCGCCCCGAGGCCCTGCGCCGGTCACGGGTGCTGGCTCCGTCGAGCCGGGGCCGGGCTCCGGTGCGACAAGGTTAAGCGCGGTCAGCATCCCCCTGCCCAGCGATGTCCCGCTATAGGGAACCAGGCGGTCGATGGTAGCGTCCAACGCCTCGTCATCGTCGGTCGGCGGCTGCACAACCAGCCCGCCCTCTCCGAAGGCTACGACGCCTATCCTGGCGGTAGCGGGACGTCGGTCTACGATAGCCTTTGCAGTGAGCTTTGCGGCGTCCATCCTCGTAGGCTCGACGTCATCCGCAGCCATGCTGGACGACACGTCCAACGCCAAGACGACGGTGCCCTCCTTCCGTGGCAACGGCAGCTCTAGCTGCGGGCGGGCCGAAGCCACCGCCAGCAGGGCAACGCCAATCAGGAAGATGATGGGCGGAACATGGCGCCGCCATCCTGCCAGCGCAGAGGCTCCTTCCCGCACGGCGCCAAGCATGCCCAAACTGCCTGCGTCCCTGCTCCGTCTCCTCTGCAGACGCACATACGCGAAGACGCACACGGGCAGCGCAAGCAGGGAGACGAGGACCCATGGCCAGATGAAAGACACCGCTCCCACTCCCTACGGCTGACGCCGGCGCGCCCTTGCGCGAAGAGAGGCAAACCGAAGGATGGCCAGCACCAGGTCCTCCTCCGTAGACAGTGAGAGCTCGTCCACGCCGGCCCGCTTGAAGGTTTGTGCCAGCTCCGCTTCGCGGCGGCGCGCCGCTTCGTGGAACCGCCGACGGAATCCCTTGTCGCTCGTGTCCACGCTCATCTGAACGCCCGTCTCCGAGTCCTCGACGAGCACGACACCTACGTCGGGAAGATCCGCCTCGCGCGGGTCCCAGAGTCGCACGGCCAACAGGTCGTGCTTCCTGTTCAAGCGCTCCATGGCCCTGTCCCACCCTGGCAGGCAGATGAAGTCGGAGACCAGGAAGATGAGCGAACGTCTCTTGATACTGTTGTAGGCGGACTCCAGGAGCTTGGCCAGGTCCGTCATTGCCCCGCCGGGTGACGCCTGCTGTCTCTGAATGTCGTTGATCAGCCTAAGGACCTGAGGGCGACCGCCGCGGGGAGGAATCGCAAGCTCGATGTCGTTGTCGTACAGGATTGCGCCGACACGGTTCCCGTTGCGTGTGAGGAGACGCGCCAGCACCCCCACGAAATCGACCATGACGGACTCTTTGTGCCGCTCCAGCGCGCCGAAGGCCATCGACGGGCTCAGATCGAGCAGGAACCATGCCGTGACCTCGCGGTCTTCCATGTACCGGCGCACGTATGGCATGTCCATCCGCGCAGTCACGTTCCAGTCTATGTGGCGGATGTCGTCCGGCGGCTGGTACTCGCGCAGCTCGGCGAAGTCGAGACCGCCGCCCATGAAGAGGCTGCGATAGTCTCCCTGGAGGATCCCGTCGAGCCGGCGCAGCACTTGCCAGTCGAGGCGGTGCAGCACACGCTCGGGAGCCCTCCGATCATCGGATAGAACGGGTGCCTGCGTACTCACGTAACGGTACCTCGGGCATGGGGACAGCCTCCATCAGCCGGTCCAGTATGTCGTCGCTCTGGACGTTGTCCGAAAGCGCCTCGTAGGAGAGCACAAGCCTGTGCCTCATCACGTCGAGGGCCACGTCACTAACGTCCTGCGGCAGTGCATAGTCGCGCCCGCGCACGAAAGCCAGGGCCCGGCCGGCGATGATCATGTTGATGGAGGCGCGGGGGCTGGCGCCGAACAGCATGTAGCGCTTCAGGTCGTCGAGGCCGCACACCTCAGGTTGGCGCGAGGCAGTGACCAGCTTCACCGAGTACTCGATGAGTGCCGGGTCCACGTACACGGTGTCGGCCTGACGTTGAAGGGCCATCAGCTCTTCGGTGTCGAAGACGGTCTGCACGTCCTGAAGGGCGCCGGTCATGCGCTCCACGATAACGAACTCCTCTGTCGTGCTCGGATAGCCGACGAGCACCTTGAGCATGAACCGGTCCACCTGCGCCTCGGGCAGCGGGTACGTACCCTCCGACTCGATGGGATTCTGTGTGGCCATGACAAGGAAGGGGCTCGGTACCGGGTGAGTCTCGCGTCCTATGGTGACCTGCCGCTCCTGCATGACCTCGAGCAGCGCGCTCTGCACCTTGGCGGGAGCACGGTTGATCTCGTCGGCCAGCAGCAGGTTGGTGAAGACAGGCCCCAGCGACGTGTTGAACTCCCCCGTCCTCTGGTTGTAGATACGGGTGCCTACGAGATCGGCGGGCATGAGGTCGGGTGTGAACTGGATACGTTGAAACTCCCCGCCTATGGCCTGCGACAGCGTCTTGACCGCCATGGTCTTTGCCAGCCCAGGGACTCCCTCCACAAGGATGTGCCCCCTCGACAGCAGCGCCACCACCATGCGCTCTAGCAGGTGGTCCTGGCCCACTATGACCTTCTTCACCTCGTACAGCACCCGCTCCATCGGCTGACTGTTGCCGCTATTGGTCATGTCTCATATACACCTCTCGGTCGACTACCGTGCAGGCCCGCCGGCCCCACCAATGGCCACGTCGATAGGTACCGCGAATCCTATACCAACGAAAAAGTCGTCCCCGGTCGGGTTGATCAGCCCGGTGACGATGCCGACGACCTGGCCGCGTCGGTTCAGCAGCGGACCGCCCGAATTGCCCGGATTCACCGCCGCGTCGAACTGGATCAGCCCCCGAAGCGGCTCTTCCCTACTCGATGGCCTGAACTCGCGGTCGAGTCCGGACACTACACCCGCACTCAACGACGCCACCAGGCCCAGCGGGTTGCCCACTGCGAACACCTCGTCGCCGACGCGCATCGCTGAGGAGCTGCCGATGGTTGCTGGCACAACAAGGTCGGGCAGCACCGCCGGCCTCAAGACGGCGATGTCGCTGTCCGGTTCCACGTTGGCAACGGTGGCGGAGGTCCTGGTGCCGTCCACGAAGGCGAGCTCGACCTCCGTCGCGCCCTCGATGATGTGCAGCGCGGTAAGCACCTCGGCGTCGCTGTTGACGACTACTCCGGTTCCGATGCCAAAGCCGCCCTCTTCGCCGACGATGTCCGTCTGTACTATGACCAGGGACGGCAGTATGGCCTGATAGACCTGCGCAGAGATGACAGGCGCGGCCGTTGCAGAGGCCAGTGCCTGTGCGACAGCCTCCTCCACGTCCACTGCCGCAAGCTGCTGGTCATCTGTACGGAAAGTCCTCCAAAGCACCAGGACCAGCAGCAACGCCACTACGCCGAGCGCGACCAGCTGTAGCATGGCGGTCCGCTCACGCAGGACCCGCCAGAGCCTCCTCAAGTCAGCGGCCCTGGAATCGACGAACCGACCGGCGCCCCTGTGGTCTGAGGCTCCGAGTCGGGTCCGTCCTCTGGAATCGTTCGGGCGCGCAACTAGCTGCCTCCTGCTCTATCTATACGCCCGGTATACGCGTTTGGAGTGCAGGCCCGGAAATTGCATTGGCTCGGGCCTTCTCGAAAGGTACCACAGGAGTGCCACAGAAGTATGAAGGAACGGACAGGGGTCCTGCGTCGTTTCCGCCGGCCTGAACTTGAGCCTGGAATCCCTGGAACTGACGCCGAATGACTGAGAGCTCTCTAACCGTAGTCCCGGTAGCCTATGCGCAACAGACGAGTTTATCGGCTCTAGGTTGTGTTGACATTCCGGTTTCATGTCATTCCGAACGCAGTGAGGAATCTAATACCAATTCATTTTGAGAGCGCCGTAAAGCCGTCATTCCCGCGAAGAGCCTGCCCCCGAGCAGTCGGGGGCGGGAACCCACTCCCTGGCCGCACATATATGGCGGCATCACGGTGACTTGGTATAAAGCGGTAGCGGCATTACAGGCATAGGCTTTAGATTCTTCGTCGCTTTGCTCCTCAGAATGACAATTTGGACGGCTTACTCGGTTATGAAATGTCCGGTATCTCAAATGTCAACACTACCTAGTTCCCCAAATCCACCACCTAAATTGGCGATGCGGTTGAGTTTTGTAGCTAAATTGGTCATTTTGGACAATTCGTTCTTTCACCCAGCAGGTGAAGAGAAGGCCCCGTCTTCAGGGCTGAATCAGATACTGTATCAGATCGTCGGTTCGGTTTAGGTGGGGGATTTGGGGTTCCCAGCCACGAAGTCCTGGAAATGATCGTCCTGGCCGCCAAGGGGCACGAAAATGTGATTCGCCGGGCCTGCTCACGCTCGCAGCGGTGTTTACTCTCCAGTCAGCCCCGCGACATCCTGGCGACAGACGGCAGCCGCTACTGCCCAAAAAGTCAGAGAGCTCTGGGCTTCATGGCTCATTGTCGGCGTGGATCCCGGTCTCGTCCGCCACTATTGGTACCGGGTGCGAGATGAAGGTCCGGCCCGCTTCATCCGTGACGGTGCTCAACAGGAACCACTGCCCCCCCGTGGAGCACGAGCTGGCTGGCATACCACGACAAAGGCGGAGGTGCGGCCATTATCTCCCCAGTTCCGTGGAGGCGGAACGGCCCGAGCGGCGAGTCTCCGACCATGATGCCCCTGCCGGCTTCCCTACAACTGCTCCAGTCCCTCCCAATGCCGATAATCCCCCGATCCTGGGAATCCTGCTTCGGCCATTCCCCTCTTCCCCATAACTCCTCCTCTCTGTGCCCGGCGCCTGTCCTGAGCCCGTCCTGAGCTTGTCGAAGGGCCTGCCGAAGGACGTCCTCTGCGGTGAATCCTCCCCCCTTGACACGCCTGATATACTAGAACACATGAGCGTGGCAACACAACAGAACAGACCGCCCACCATGGCGGAAATCGTCCGCGAGGTCACCGACAACGGACGCCTCATCGCCGAGTTCTACCTCGGCGTCGCCGACGGCAGCCTCGAGGGCTTCGAGGACCGACACCGCATGTCCGCAGCCAGGCGACTCGACAAGATCGCCCCCGGACTCGTCGCCAGGTACCTGCAGAAGTACTACAACGCCCAGTGCCGCCCTTCGTACCGTGGCACCAGCGTGCTCCCCGTGCGCCGCTCCCCCATAAAGAGCAGCCCGCCCGAGCGAAGCGACGACGTCTCCCGCGGACCCAACCCCTTCCGGCGCAGGCTTCAGCAGCTCGTCCGCGAGGAGACCGGCGACGGCCGCTCCATCGTCTACTTCCTGGCCGGCGCCATGCACGGCACACTCCTGGGCTTCAAGCCCCACCACCGCATGGAAGCCGCCAAAGAGCTATCCGGCTACATCACCAACGACAACACCCCCGTCGTTCCTGCGAAGGCAGAGCCTGCCCCGTACTCGATACGGGGAACCCAGAGGGGCGGCGCGGGGCGTGGCTCCCATCCCAACCCCGCTCACACCGAGCCCGGCTCCCTATCCGTCGTTCCTGAGCAGTCGGGAACCCAGAAGGACGGCACGGGGCATCACACCGCCGTTCCCGATCAGTCGGAAACCCAGAAGGACGGCACGGGGCATCACACCGTCGTTCCCGAGAAGTCGGGAACCCATCCCGTCCCCTCGGCCGAAACGCCCTCGGTCTCCACTAGAAACCCAGAACCAGAAACCAAAAAACCTCCCTCTGCGCCCTCAGCGGTGAGCCCAAAACCAAAAACCAGGAACTTCCCACCCATCACCATCGAGGAAATCGAACGGGCCAACTACGACTCGCGCCACATAACCCGCTGCAAGTTCGCACGCGATGAGATCACCGGCGCCGTCTACGCCTTCGACGAGCAGGGCCCGTTCGAGGTGGACGAGGACGGAGTCTCTCATTACATCTCCCCCGACCTCATTGTGGGGCACGGAAACGCCTACCAGACGTTCGACGACACCGACCTCGAGGACAGGCTCGCCCGCAAGAGGTCTGGCATGAGATTGATCGTAGGGCCGCCCCACGAATCGCCCCGGGCCTCCACCAAAAACTCAAAACCGGAAACTGGAAACTCTCCCCAGCTCACCCCCACCGAGCGCAGGATCAGGGAAAAGCTCAAGGAGCACTGGTACGGACCGGACCCCTCGGCAGCGCCCCTGGACTCCATGCACCCCGGCCGCTCTCCCCCCTGGTAAGAAGCCGGACATTACAACTCAATGTAATACCAATTCATTTTGAGCGCGCCGTAAAGCCGTCATTCCCGCGAAGAGCCTGCCCCGTACTCGATACGGGGCGGGGACCCACTCCCTGGCCGCACATATACGGCGGCATCACGGTGACTTGGTATTACATGCATTGCCGAGGACGCTGCACGCAGTATGCGGACGGGTCGGGCGGGTCGGCGCCGGGCACGTGCTGTCGGCATCCGAAGGGGAAAATTTCGAGGACAAGCTGGCGTACATGGGGGAGACGCCGGAGATACAGGACGGTCGGGAGATATCGTTCCGCCTGCTGCCACCAGAAGTACCACGGCGTGGACATCGTTACCGTGCGCGTCGAGGGCACGCGTTAGTTACGCCCCTGCCGCGCCAGGACCCGAACCTCCACAGGCGATGGGCCGCATTGTGTGGGCCGCAGGCCTACGAAGCCAGAAAGCTCGTTCGGGTCCTGGAGACTATCTCAAAATCATCTGTATTGGCGGAAAACTGCCCTTCGACCCTTCGACAAGCTCAGGGGAGCCAGGCTCAGGGCGAACGATTCTTGTATAGTCCCGTTCGTGCTGAGCCCTTCGATAACCTCAGGACAGGCCTTGTCGAAGCACCTTTGAGATAACTACCTAGGACCTGTTCAGCCTGGTCACCCGGCCCCCGATGAGCCATTCAGCCACGTACAGGTTGCCATTGGCGTCCACGGCCAACCCGTGAGGGCTGTTGAACTTGCCGGTCTCCAGGAGGCTGGTGGGTACTGTCTGCCCCTCATCGCCAGTATTGTTGGGCCAGCCCTCTACCTCGCACACCTGCGCGTTATCTCCGAGGTACGTGAGCAGCTCGTCGTTCAGATCGGTGACAGCCAGGCGCGCGCGAAGCTCGGCGATTACCATCAGATCGCCGTATGTCA
The DNA here is from genome assembly GCA_965222445.1 of Dehalococcoidia bacterium. GTDB lineage: Bacteria > Chloroflexota > Dehalococcoidia > Lucifugimonadales > CAJWER01. The sequence goes on from CBDCTY010000002.1 coordinate 1,923,326, forward strand.
CGAAACCGCTTGGCGTGGTCAGGAAATCGGAGCCGAAGGACCGCTTGAATCCGCCCTCCATGTCGTAGACCTGAACACGGGCGTTGGCCCGATCTGCGACGTAGAGCTCCGGTTCGGGCTTGCGCCGATCGATGAAGATGCCGTGAGGGCAATTGTACGCTCCGGCGCCCTCCTCGCCATTGATGCTGCCGACGTACTCGCCGTCCCTCGTGAACCTGTGTACGTAGCTGGCGCCGTACCCATCGCCCACCCAGACGTCGCCGTTGCCACCGAATCGCTCCTCGTTTACCGCGACAGCCGTGGGGGAGTAGCGTGTGCCTTCGTAGACTGGATGGGGGGGCGTCTCCAGCCTCATGACCAGCTCGCCATCCAGTGTGGTCTTGATCACCTGACCGGACGCATCAGCTGCGCCCGGAGCATAGTCGTAGTCGTGACTGTGACTCCTCTTGGAGCCGTTGTCTGCTATCCACAGGAACTCGACTCCGCCCTCGTTGACCAGAGTCATCCCATGTGCGTCCGCAAAGTCGCCCCGCCACTCGGATATCAGGTTCCCGTCCCCGTCGAAGGTCATAACTACTGGGTCGCCCGGGTGGCAGGTTACGACGTTTCCCGACTCTGTGACCACGATGCCCGGATGCGCCCAGCCCATGCGGGAGCTATCGCTTTCGGGAATCTTGGCCCAGTTGTCGATCCAGTCGTATGAGTTCTCTTCGCTCCCTACTCGCATGAGACAATCTCCTGTACTCGCTCCTCCCCTTGTTGGCCTCACAGGGGTAGGTATCTTAGCACCGGTCCAAACTTGGAGCGCGCACAACCGTGCCCGCCCATGTGTGCCGGGAACGCCGCTTGACTGTCCCTGGCAGCCCCCGATGGGGCGCAGAGGCGCCGCAGCCTAAGAGGATGTTTCCGAAGCCCCTTCTCCCCTGGTGGGAGAAGGTTAGGATGAGGGGCACTTGCTCCTACACATTCACCCTCACCTCAATTCTCTCCCATCGAGGGAGGGGAGGCCCTAACCTTTGGGAACGCCCTCAAAGGAGAGCAGGCGCGCGTTCCTGCTATGGATTCAGGATGACCTTGGTGTACCCGTCGATACGCTTATCGAACTTGTCATAGGCATCGACGGCGGCGTCCAGCGGCACCTCGTGGGACACCACGAAACTGGGAGTGGCCTTCCCGGAGATAATCATGTCGCGCAAATAGGCGTTGTACCGCTTCACGTTGCACTGGCCGGTGCCCAACTTCAGGCCCTTCTCGAACAGCCTGCCGAAATTGATGGACAGAGCGCCGCGCTTGGCGCCCTCGTCCACGCCGCCCGGGTCCGAAGGTACGTACAGCCCTGGGATACCCATGATCCCGGTGGGATTGATCAGGTCGATCATCTGATTCAGGACCACGTTGGGAACCTCGTCCTGCTCACCCCCGGCGGCGGACGACCCTTCGGCAGCGGCCTGGTAGCCCACAGCGTCGACCGTCTTGTCCACGCCGTCGCCCCCGCGCAGGTCCCTGATCTGTTGCACCGGATCGCCGTCATCGAAGTTGATGGCGACAGCGCCAATCTCGCTGGCCTTATCCAGGCGCTCCTGCACGTGATCTATGGAGTAGACCTCCGCCACTCCCCTGATGATGCAGCTGTAGGTGGCCATCAGACCGACGGGGCCCGCGCCCCACACGGCGACACTCTCACCGGGGCTGACGTCGGCAAGCTCCGTGCCATGGTAGCCAGTGGGGAATATGTCCGCCAGCAGCGCGAAATCCGACTCGAATTCATCCCCGGCTGGGAGAGGGAGACAGTTGAAATCCGCATGGGGCACCTGCAGGTATTCGGCCTGACCGCCGCGCCATGGCCCCATAGCGACGTACCCATACGCGCCGCCTGCGAATCCGGGGTTGACCGTGACGCAGAAGCCCGTGAACCCACGCTGGCAGTTTTTGCAGAAGCCGCATCCAACGTTGAACGGCATCACGACCCTGTCGCCTGCAGACAGCGATTTGACGGCGGACCCGACCTCTTCGACCACACCCATGTTCTCGTGGCCGAAAATGATGCCCGGTTCGGCGGCGGTTCGACCCTCATACATGTGCAGGTCAGAGCCGCAGATGCAACTGGAGGTGATCTTGACGATCACATCGTTCGGGTGCTGCAGCTCGGGGTCGGGGACTTCCTCTACAGATACACTGAACGGTCCCTGGTATACGACAGCTTTCATGGAAACCCCTCCTTCGCCCGTTTGGACTACTAGCGCTACGCGGCCAGTCCCTTGAATCGCAGCAAAGTATATCAGGGTGACGTAAGTCTGTCTAAGACGCCGTTTCCGAAGTTGCTTCTCCCCTGGTGGGGACCTTGCATAACCCCGTCATCCGGTAAAAGCCTGCCCCGTACTCGATACGGGGCCGGAATCCAGGCCCCGCCTGAACATGGGAGCCAGCTTGCAGATACCGGCCCTTTCACCCTCAGTCCTCTCCCGTCGAGGGCGAGGGAAAACACCCTCTAAGACGCCGACAGCTGTCCAAATGACGCCATATATAGCTATGGGTCCTGATGCGGTTGTCGGCCTGTCCGTACTGCTTCGCCAGTACCCGAATCTCCCCAGGCCAATGGCCGCCTTGGGTAGACAAGCGAGCCGGCTTGGTGCACCGCGCCAGAGGCCTCGTTCGGCGGAATTGGTGATTTACGTTGCCGACAATGCGACAATAGTGGGCAACATCTACCCAGATGATTCAATCCTGACCCTGACGAGGAGGCCCCTGTGACAACGACTGAAGAAGTGCTGGAGAGGAACGCTAGCTACGCGGAGAGCTTCGACAAAGGCAGCCTGCCCATGCCGCCGGCTCGCGGCCTGGCGGTTGTGGCCTGCATGGACGCTCGTCTCGATACCCACAAATTGTTGGGTCTCGACGAAGGCGACGCGCACGTGATACGCAATGCGGGCGGCGTGATCAGCGACGACGTGGTACGCTCGCTCGTGATTTCCCAGCGCCTACTGGGCACCCGCGAGATAGTGCTAATCCACCACACGGACTGCGGCATGCTGACCTTCCGGGACGACGCAGTCAAAGACGCTATCGAGGCCGATACCGGGCTTCGGCCGGCGTTCGCGTTGGAAGCGTTCGGAGACCTGGAACAGGATGTGCGGCAATCCCTTTCCCGCATCCAGGCCAACCCCTTCATCCCCCTTAAGGACCAGGTGCGCGGCTTCATATACGATTGCGCCACCGGCCGGCTCAACGAGGTCACTCCCGCCTAGTCCCTGCGGCACGGCATGCCCCCGCCCTGGCCCTTTGGATTCCCCGCGTCGGGCACGGGGCGGGCTCTGCCTGCGCAGCACCGACGGAGTGGGGTGACGCTGTGCATCTCGCACCTCCGGCTTGGCCCAGGTCCCCGATGCCGCTCTCGGGGAGTCGTATGCAATACGGCCCAGGGGATCGTTGACGACCGACTCCGAAAGGAGGTGTGACCAATGACTGAATCCAGCTACACGATGGGCTACAGCGAAGAGTTCAGGCAGCTGCTGGACCGGCGCAGCGCCCAGACCCACGCCGCACACCTTCTGCCACATCTCGAATCTGGCCAGCGCGTCCTCGATTTCGGCTGCGGACCGGGGACCATCTCGGTAGGTCTGGCCACTGCGGTAGACCCGGGGGAGCTCCACGGCATCGACATGGAGGAGTCGCAGATCGACCTAGCCCGAGCCGCCGCCAAGGCTGGCGGACACGACAACACGACGTTCCACGTTGGCGACGTCACCGCTCTCCCCTTCGAGGACGGCTACTTCGATGTCGCCCATTGCCATGCCGTGCTCATGCACGTCCCGGATACCCAGGCCACCTTGGCCGAGGTGATGCGGGTATTGAAGCCCGGCGGCATCATCTCCAGCCGTGAGTTTATCGTCGCATCTTCGTTTCTGGAGCCGGGCGCGGATGAGACGCAGCCCGCATGGAACACGTTCGCAAACCTGTTATCCGCCAATGGCGGCCATCCCAACATGGGCAGAGAGCTGAAGAACGCGTTCCTGGACGCCGGATTCTCTGAGGTTCGGGCGACCGCCTCTTTCGATTTCTTCAGTTCCGCTCCGGATGTCGCCTTCCTGCACGCCTTCATCATGGACTGGTTCTACAAGCCGGAGATCATAGGAGCGGCGACGAAGTACGGTCTGGCCACCCAGGAGCAGTTCGCCGAATGGAAGCAGGGCTTCGACGAGTGGAAGAGCCAAGTCGGGGCCGTCGGGGGCCTGGCCTTTGGCGAGGCAATAGCCCGCAAACCCTGACCTCGCACATGCGTGAAGCCGCCGGCTGGGAATCCGCCCTACGACCGTCTCAGGACCATCTGCCTTGGTGGAGAACTGCCCTTCGACCCTTCGACAAGCTCAGGGGAGCCAGGCTCAGGGCGAACGATCTTTGTATAGCCCCGTTCGTGCTGAGCCCTTCGATAACCTCAGGACAGGCCTTGTCGAAGCACTCTTTCGAGATGCTTTCCGAAGCTGGAGTCCGCGTTCCAGCTTCCGCATGTATAATAGCCGCCGTTGTCCGGGCGGCCCGCGGCGAGGGTGAGCTGGCTGCCTACTCTTTGACTCACAGGTAAGGCCGATGGCACTGCTCTGGCTCCAGCTTGGCGCGACTGCTGCGGTCATACTTATGGCGTCGCAGTTCCTGGCGCGCTCCGCCGACACCGTGGCGGAGAAGACGGGGCTCGGGCGCTCGTTCATCGGCGTGGTGATGCTGGCGACCGCCACGTCGCTCCCCGAGATGGGGACCGGCATAAGCGCCATCGCACTCGTCGACGCGCCTGACCTTGCCGCCGGGGACGCCTTCGGCAGCAACCTCTTCAACCTCATGATCATAGGGCTGGCCGACCTCTACTGGCGCAACGGACCGGTGCTGACCACCGTCAAGTTCACCTCCGTCGTAGTAGGCGCGCTGGGCGTTGGGCTGATAGCCTTGGCCGTCGGAGCAATCTACGTTCACAGCCCGACAGACGTCATCTCTGACTGGTACATAAGCCCCGTGTCCGTCCTGCTGATTGTGGGCTTTTTCGCCGCAATGCTGCTGGTATACCGGCACGAGAAGGGAGCCGCGCCGTCCGAGGAGCCCGAGGAGGAACCCCAGGCCAAATACGCCGATCAGAGCTTGTCCAGGGCGCTGTTCGTCTACTTCGGGGCCGCGGCGGTCGTAGTGGCAGCGGCCGTGTGGCTGGCGATGACGGGCGACCATCTGGCGGAGGAGATGGGCTGGGAGGCGAGCTTCATGGGGACGCAGTTCCTGGCTATGAGCACGTCTCTGCCGGAGATCGCCACTTCGTTCGCCGCCCTCCGTCTCAACGCGCCGGACCTCGCCATAACGAACGTGTTGGGCAGCAACATGTTCAACATGGGGTTCGTTCTGTTCGTCGACGACCTGGTCTACTCGCAGGGCGTCGTATGGAGCAACGTGTCGGATGTCCATATCCTGACCGGCCTGATCGCCGTGCTAATGACGGCCATCGTAATTATCGGCGTACTGACGCGGCCAAGGAAGAGACTGGGCAGAGTGTGGACGCCTGAGGGTGGCATGCTCGTGGCTGCCTACCTAGGCGCAAGCGTACTGGTCTTCGCCCTGGCATAGCTGGCGACGAGAGCCTAGATTACGCGGAAAGGGACTCGCGCCATCCAGGTCGGCGGTGCGCCGTAGGCTTCCCCCTCAGATCCTGCGTCTGGAGATTAGGGGAACGAGCTCCGCGAGGGAATCGCGTTCCTTTGTCGGCGGGATGGGGTCGAGCGCCTGGAGGGCCTTCCGGCTGAAGTCATCGGCGACGACGTAGGCCTCCTCGACTATGTCCGGCTGCCGGATGAACTCGACGGCCTCCTGGAGGAGCTCGCCGTCGTCTGGCCGTTCGCAGTATTCCGCTACGGGGTTCCCGTTCCGCCGACGCTCCAGGGCGATTATGGTTGGCAGCGTCATCACCCCGTGGGCGAGGTCGCTCCCTACGGGCTTGCCGATCTCCTCGCTCGTACCCTGGAAGTCCAAAATATCATCGGCGATCTGGAACGCCATGCCGAGGTTGTACCCGTAGTCGCGCAGGGCGCTGACGGGACCATCCTGGGCGCCGCTCACCACTGCGCCCGACTGGCTCGCGGTCGTGAACAGGGTGGCCGTCTTCATGTATATGCGTCCGAAGTACTCCTCGCGCGTCACCGAAGCGTCGTACGCCTTCGCCATCTGAATGAGCTCCCCGCTCGACAGCTCCACGATGGTCTCGGCGAAACGGCGCATGGTGGGGATACTCTTGGTGTCGCATACGAATGTCGCGGACGTCGCGAACATGAAGTCGCCGACCAGCACCGCGGCGCTCTTTCCCCACTTGCCGCTGATCGTCGCCCGGCCGCGGCGGAAGGCGGAGTTGTCGATCGTGTCGTCGTGGACCAGCGTCGCGATGTGGAGCATCTCCACGCCGGTAGCCATCAGCCTGGCCTTGCTGCCGTCGTTGGGGTGGAATCTCGAGGCGAGCAGGGTGATCGCGGGCCTGATGCGCTTGCCCGTAGTCGCCAGCACGTGCTCCAGCATCTCCATGATGAATGGCGGCTGCCCGTATGCTAGGGAGCGCAGCGTGTCCCCTACGTCGTCGAGATCTTCCCGAACGGGGGAGTAGACGTGCTGGAGCGCGCCGCTGAAGTCGGCTCCCGCGTCCTGCTTCACCGGGTCGGTCGTGGTAGTAGCTCCGGGAGTGGTCGCCAACTAGGCTCCGATCCTCTCGGTCTCCTGCTCGGCGATCGCCTCGTCCAGCTTGGCGAACAGCGGCTCAGGCGTTCCAAGAGCCTGTCCGACCGGAAGCGTATCGGGCGACCAGGACCAGCCCAGCTGCTCGGCGTCTCCGTCGAAGCCCAACATGGCATGGAGCCTGTTCGAGCTGAATGGCAGGAAGGGGCAGAGCGCGACCTTCAGGCAGTCGATCACCGCCATGCACGTCCAGAGGGCGGACCCGGCGGCCCCCCGATCCGTGCGTATTGTGCTCCAGGGCCTCTTCTGGTCGAGGTAGGCGTTGGCGGACCGCGCGACGCTCATCGAGGATTCGAGGGCTGCCCGGAAGCGGCACGCCTCGATGTGTTCGGCGGCCTCGTCGAGCCCCCGCCGGGCCTCGTCCAGCAGAGCGCGCGACGCGTCGTCGATGTCGCCGTGCGGGGGCACCCTGCCGTCGTAGTTGCGGTAGGCCATCGTCAGGACGCGATGGACGAGGTTGCCGTAGGTCGCGACGAGCTCGTCGTTGTTGCGGCGCACGTACTCGCGCCAGGAGAAGTCGGAGTCGCTGGTCTCGGGCATCGTGACCGCGATCACGTAGCGCAGCGGGTCCGGCTCGTACCTGTCCAGGTACTCAGGGAGCCATACGGCCCAGTTGCGGCTGGTCGATATCTTCAGCCCCTCCACGTTGAGGAACTCATTGGCGGGCACGTCGTAGGGCAGGTCGAGACCCCCGTATCCCATGAGCATCGCCGGCCATATGATCGTGTGGAAGGGGATGTTGTCCTTGCCCATGAAGTAGTAGGAGCGGCAGTCGCCCTGCCAGAAGTCGCGCCACCGCTCCGGCTGGCCGCTGTTCTTGGCCCATTCGATGGACGCGGACAGGTAGCCTATGACGGCTTCGAACCAGACGTATATCCGCTTGCCGTCGTAGCCGTCGAGGGGCACGGGTATGCCCCAGTCGATGTCGCGGGTGATCGCCCTGTCGCGGAGCCCGCCCTCCAGGTACCCGATGGAGAAGTTGCGGACGTTGGGTCGCCAGTGGTCCTGGGGCCGTATCCACTCCAGTAGCTGCTCCTCGAAGGCGCTGAGCCTGAGGAAGAAGTGCTCCGTCTCCCTGATCTCGGGCTCGCTGCCGCAGAGCTTGCAGGCCATGCCGATCAGGTCCTGGGGGTCCAGGGTCCTGCCGCAGTTGTCGCACTGGTCGCCCCTGGCCTGCTCGAACCCGCAGTTCGGGCAGGTCCCTTCGACGTACCGGTCGGCGAGGAATCGGCCGTCCTGGTCGCAGTACGGCTGCATCATCGTGTCCAGGTAGATGTACCCGCTGTCCTTGAGTTTCAGGAACATGTCCTGGGCGACTTCGATGTGGTTGGGCGTGTGGGTCGAGGTGAACAGGTCGTACTTGATCCCCAGCCGCCGCCAGTTGTCCAGGAACTCGGCGTGGTAGTGGCCGAAGACCTCCTCGACGGAGACTCCGCGGCTCTCGGCCGCCAGCGTGACGGGCGTGCCGTGGGAGTCGCTGCCGGACACCATCAGCACGTCGTTTCCGCGCATCCGGTGGTACCGGGCGAAGATGTCCGCGGGCACCATGGCGCCCGAGATCTGTCCCAGATGTATGGAGCCGTTGGCGTACGGCCACGCAACGGCGACGAGGATTCGCTCTGCCATTATTTCTGTTCAGTGAGACTGAGGACCATATGAATGGTATCATACTCAGGTTCAATTGACCCCAAATCCTCCGCCTCCGCCCGCCTCCGTCATTACCATGAAATAGACGGAAGGTGCCCCCAATCCGTCATTCCCGCGCAGGCGGGAATCCATTCCCGGCAACGGAGATGTATAATCGTACAATGCCGCACCGCGCGGACGAGTCGGCGCCGCTCACTCCAGACTGGGACGTGCGATGCCCCTGAAGAGACTCCGGCTTACAAATCTCGGACCCTTCGACGAGATCGAATTCGATCTCGACGAGCACGTCAACGTGTTCACGGGTCCCAACAACTCGGGCAAGTCCACCGCCCTGACGGCCCTTGGGGAGCTAGTCGTTTACCCATTTCTCATGCCGAGCAAGCTGCTACGGACTGAGACCTCAGAGTTCAGAATCGAGCTTGGCGATGGGGGAGAGACGCTGGAGGGCCGTTTCCCCATAGACGGCAAGGATGAACAGCAATTCAACGAGTTCGTGGGTCTCATGACTGCCGTCGGCTACAGTTCCTTTGTACCTGCCATACGCCACAGCACTGATTTTCGTGCTGAAGCGTCTACAGTGCCCCAGCGATCTGATGAGTTAGGCGATGAGATGTTGCATGAGATGGAGCAACTGCATAAGAGATACGAGGAGTTGGGCAAGCGGGCGAAGCTTATCGAGACCGACGCCTTGTCAATCAGTGACGAAGCCGTGGTACAGAAGATAATCGAGCTCGATTACAGGGCGTACCGCAGAGACGAGCCTTCGATTCGGGGCATCGTGGACAGGACGGCTGCTATCGCGTCAGAGGTGACCGAGGGCTACCCGATCCGGTTCGTGAGGGTCGATGAGGATGAAGACGGCCTATTCCCTCAGTTCGAGACGCCGGACGGCCACTTGCCTCTCAACGTCCTCAGCCAGGGCACCCAGTCCCTCATCCAATGGCTTGCCCGCCTGCTGATCGGGATGGCCGAGTATTACGGCTACCCCGAAGACATCGAGCAGAGGCGCGGGGTCCTGATCATCGACGAGATCGACGCGCATCTACATCCATCGTGGCAGCGGCGCATAATCCCGGCGCTCACCAAGCACTTCCCGAATCTCCAGATATTCTGCTCCACCCACTCCCCGCTGATGCTCGCGGGCCTTAAGAGCCTATCCGATAACCTTATATTGCCTTGGTCATTGTATGATGCTTCGATTAGACTTTCTCCAGTTCTATAGGGAGGAAGGACATGTCGGAGACAGGAAAACGTGCTGCGGGAGACGATATGCGCATGTCCGATGCGTTTTGGGAAAGAATCGAGCCTTTGTTGCCCCAGGAGAAGACGGGCCCGAAGGGGGGAAGACCCTGGAAGTCCGCCCGCGATTGTATGGACGGGATACTCTACGTGCTGCGCACCGGCTGCCAATGGAAGTCCATGCCTCGAACGTACGGAGCGCCGAGCACCGTGCATGACCGGTATCAGCGTTGGGTGAAGGACGGAGTCTTCGAGAGACTGTGGAAACAGGGGTTGGCCGAATACGACGAGTTATACGGCATACACTGGGAGTGGCAGGCAATGGATGGAGCCATGACGAAGGCTCCGCTCGGGGGGTGAGGGTACTGGCCCAAACCCTACGGACAGAGGCAAGACGGGCACAAAACGCAGCCTGCTGACCGATGGCAACGGCATTCCCATAGGAATAAGCGTGGACGGCGCCAATCGCCACGATATGAAACTGGTTGAGCCAACACTCGAAGCCATCGTGGGAGACCGCCCAGCCCCACAACCCGAACAGCCTCAGGGGCTGTGTCTGGACAGAGGTTATGACTATCCTGAGGTCGAGAAGCTGGTGGCCAGCTACGGATACACAGCGCATATACGTAGGCGAGGCGAGGAGCGTAAAGATAAGCAGACCATTCCGGGATACCGCGCCCGCCGCTGGGTGGTGGAGCGTAGTCACAGTTGGCAGAACGGGGCTGACTTCGCTCCGGAGTTTCTTTGCGACAGTCTCACGGTGAAGGACAAGTAAGACGACTATGAACTGGCGTGAGTTGCAGGAGAGGGGCGTGACGGTCGTGGGTGGGGCGGTGTCCGGGGGGCTGGACAGCTGCACGACGACCCATTGGCTGCGCGAGAAGGGGATGCAGGTCCACGGCTTCACGGTCGACCTGGGCCAGCCTGACGAGGAGAATATCGGCGCGATCGCCGACAGGATGATCGGGAGCGGCGCGGCCGACGCGGCCATAGTTCCCGGCAAGGAGCCGCTGGCCGAGGCGGGGCTGAAGGTCATCCAGTCCCAGGCCCGGTACGAGGGCGGGTACTGGAACACGACGGGGATCGCGCGCCCGGTGACGGTTGCTGCGATCCTGCCGGAACTGGAGAAGAGGGGCATCGATGTCCTGTTCCACGGGGCGACCGGTCGCGGCAACGACCAGGTCCGGTTCCAGCTCGCGGCCAACATGCTCGCGCCCGGTGTCAGCGTGTACGCGCCCTGGCGGGACCCTGAGTACGTGTCGGAGTTTCCTGGCCGCCAGCAGATGCTGGAATACTGCGAGGCGAACGAAATACCGATCAGGCCGGCGGCCGAGTCGAGGTACTCCACCGACGCCAACTTCCTTGGGCTGACCCACGAGGCGGGCGACCTGGAGGACGTGACCCTGCCGCCGTACTTCGTGGAGCCCGGGATGGGCGTGTGGGCCTGGGACGCGCCGGACGCTCCCGAGACGGCGACCGTGCGATGGGAGGCCGGGGTCCCGGTCTCGCTGAACGGGATGGCTCTGGACTCCGTGGCCATTTTCGAGGAGGCGAACAGCCTCGCGGGGCGCCACGGCGTCGCGATAGGCACCCACGTCGTCGAAAACAGGTACGTCGGCATCAAGTCGCGAGGGATATACGAGGCGCCAGGGATGGAGCTGCTGGGGCGGAGCTACGAGTACCTGCTCCAGTTCGTGCTCGACCGGCGAGCGAGGGAGTGGTTCGACCATATCTCGAAGACGATAAGCGTCCAGATATACCAGGGCTACTGGCTGGACCTGGCGACGGCGTCAGCGCTCGCGGCCCTGCAGCCGATGCTGGAGCTGTGCACGGGCACCATATCGGTGAGGATGTACAGGGGTGAGCTGTACTTCGAGTCGGCCGAGGACACGCCCGAAGCCATGCCCCACTCCCTGTACACGGACGATTCGTCGATGGAGGCGATGGGCTCCTACGACCACGAGGACGCCGAGGGATTCCTGCGGGTACTGGGCATTTCGGCGAAGAACGTCGGGCGCAAGCAGGGATCATCGTACCGGCGGCAGTAGCCGGCCCTCACACTGCGTCCCATATCTCGCCGCCTGCGAGAGGCCCACACCAGGACCGGTATGCTCGAGTTCTCCGCCCACGCCCGCAGAGCCATGTCGGTGCGCGGCGCCACGTAGGCCGAGGTTCTTGATACAATCCTCGAAGGGACAGATCGTTCTGCCCGCCCGCCCAGGCTGGGGCGCAAGAAAGTGCTCAGGGAAGGCTATATGCACAGGAATCGCCATGGCTATGTGAAGGCCACCTAAGAAGGATGGAAATGGCTGGCCTTCACATAGTCGAACCAGCGTCGCACTGTGCCCCCCCCGCCCGGCCCCTCTGGGTTCCGGCCGGGGCGCCGGAACGACGGTTGTGGCCACCGTGATAGTGCGGTACGGGGACTGGGGACGATGAAAGTCACATACGACGCATCGGTCGACGCAGCGTACATACAGATTACGTCCAGCAGGGGCGGCGTCGAAGCCACACTTGTCGACGACCATGTTGCGGTCGACATCGACAGCGAGCGCCGGGTCGTAGGGGTCGAAATACTGGATGCGTCGTCTAGGCTCGACCTGGAGGACCTCAAGTCCTTCGACTTCGAGGTCTACGGAGAACAGTCCGTATACGACCGCCACCGGGATGCCGCCACGGTCCGCGACCGGCGGGCGACTACGACTCGGCACGGAGCGGATGATGCCAGGTTGTCGTGGCAGGGCCACTCTATGTATGCGGGCCGGGGAGTGGATTCCCGCCCCCGCCTCCGCGGGGACAGGCTCTGCGCGGGAACGACGGTGTGGGGGCATACGGTTCATTTTCATAATAATGACGAATGGGGGCGGGAGTGATGGGTGGGGTAGTTGGAACGAGATGGCGTGAGGGGTTCTACACATGATTCACGACGCGCGGGACACTTTCGGCGGCTACTTGGAGGACTTCCAGGTCGGGGACGTGTACAGGCACTGGCCGGGCAAGACGGTCACCGAGGCGGACAACCACATCTTCTCGCTGTTGACCATGAACAACAACCCGCTCCATACGGACGAGAACTACATGAAGGACCACCAGCACGGGAAGATTCTGGTGGTGGGCCCGCTGGTCATCAGCCTGCTCGTGGGTATGAGCGTGCGGGACACGTCCGGGAAGGCCGTCGCCAACCTGGAGTACGAGAAGATCACCCACGACGCGCCGGTATTCCAGGGCGACACGATATACGGCGAGAGTGAGATACTCGAGGTGCGGGAGTCGCGGAGCCGTCCCGACAGGGGTATCGTGTACATGGAGAGCCGGGCCTTCAACCAGCACGGGGAGAAGGTGGTGACGCTGCGGAGGCGTTTCCTGGTGGCGAAGAGAGGAGATTAGGGATGGGGTTCATTTACGTCGACGTCGGGGTATCCAACCCTTCGACCCCGGACGTCAGCGAGAGTGTCCGGGCGCTGGTGGACACCGGGGCGACGCTGAGCATGCTGCCCGCAAGCCTGCTGGAGAGCCTGGGCATTCGTCGGATAGGCAAGAAGAAGTTCCGCGGGTTGGGCGGCGTCGTAACGCGCGATGTCGGAAACGTGACCATGCACTACAACGGCGTTTCTGGAGCGGCGGGTGTGATATTCGGGAAAGAGGACGCCCCGGCGATCATGGGTGTCACGGCCCTAGAGTCTATGGGGTTCGATGTCGACCCTGTGGCCGGGAAGCTGAAGAGCGTCGAGATGCTGATGCTATAGACCATGGACACGCCCTCGGACTATACGGTCTCGATCCACTACGACAGGCGGCTGTACCGGCAGGACATCGCCGGGTCGATAGCCCATGCGCGGATGCTTGCGCGCCAGGGGATCATCACCCCTGAGGACGCGGACGCGATCGTGGCGGGCCTCCTGGAGATCCGCGAAGAGATCGAGTCGGGCAGCTTTCCCTGGCGGGCCGAGCTCGAAGACATTCACATGAACATCGAGCGACGTCTGCACGAGAAGATCGGCGCCGCGGCGGGCCGGCTTCACACGGCGCGCTCCCGCAACGACCAGGTCGCGACAGACATGCGGCTCTACGTCATGGCGGCCATCGACGACGTGCTGGCCGAAATTAACGCGCTGCGCCGGGCGCTGGCGGCCCAGGCGAGGGCCCACGCCACGGTAGTGATGCCCGGGTACACCCACCTCCAGCGTGCCCAGCCGGTCTACTTCGCCCACCATGCGCTCGCCTACTTCGAGATGCTGGGGCGGGACGCCGAGCGGTTCCGGCAGGCCCGGCGCCGCACTGACGTGATGCCGCTGGGCAGCGGCGCGCTGGCGGGCGTCCCCTACCCCATCGACCGCGAGTCGGTTGCGGCGGAGCTCGGGTTCGGGGCGATCAGCGCCAACAGCATGGACGCCGTCTCGGACCGCGACTTCCTGCTGGACTTCCATGCGGCGGCGGCAACCTGTGCGGTCCACATGTCGCGGATGGGCGAGGAGCTGGTGCTGTGGACGTCGGACGAGTTCGCGTTCGTCCGGCTGCCGGACGAGTACACGACGGGCAGCAGCATGATGCCCCAGAAGCGCAACCCCGATTTCGCGGAGCTGGCGAGGGGCAGGACAGGGCGCGTCATCGGCAACCTAGTCTCGCTGCTCACGGTGCTGAAGGGGCTACCTCTCACCTACAACCGGGACCTGCAGGAGGACAAGGAGGGCTTCTTCGACACGCTGGACACCCTCCTGGGCACCCTCAGGGTGATGACGGGCATGTACGAGTCGCTGGAATTGGACGAGGCGAGGCTTCGCCGCGCTGCGGAGGCCAGCCACGTGCTGGCGACCGACATCGCCGACTACCTCGTCGCCAGGGGAATGCCCTTCAGGGAGGCCCACGGCGTGTCTGCGCGGCTCTCCATCCACGCCTCCAGCACGGGCAGGACGCTGTCCGACCTGTCCATGGACGACTATCGGCAATTCTCCGACCTCTTCTTCGCCGAGGACGTGATGAATATCACCGTGGACTCATCGATAGAGGCCAGGGACGTTCCTGGGGGTGCGGCGTCCGCCCAGGTCGAGCGGGCAATCGAGGCCGCCGAGAGAGTGCTGGAGGCGGAGACCGGTGGCTGAGCGCGCGGTCAGGATAGTGCCGTCCATACTGTCGGCGGACTTCGCGGCGCTGGGCGACCAGGTGGCCGAAGCTGAGGCAGGCGGGGCCGACGGCATCCACGTCGACATCATGGACGGCCGCTTCGTGCCGCCGCTGACCTTCGGCCCGCTGATTGTGGATGCGATACGGGGCCGTACGTCGCTACCCCTGGACGTTCACATGATGGTGATGGAGCCTCAGAACTTCGTGGACGAGCTGTCCGCGGCGGGAGCGGACGTGATGACCGTGCACGCCGAGTCGCTCGTGGAGCTAGCGCGCGCGGTCCAGCAGGTGAAGGACGCGGGGATGCGGGCGGGAGTCGCTATCAATCCGGGCACGCCGGCCTCGGCAGTCGACGAGGTGCTGCCGGAGTTGGACATGGTGCTGGTCATGACCGTCAACCCCGGCTATGCGGGCCAGGCCTTCATTGAGTCGGTGGTGGGCAAGATAGCGCAGGTGCGGGCCACGCTGGACGAGCGGGGGTTGCCGGTGGAGATAGAGGTGGACGGCGGAATAGGTCCTAAGACGGCGCGTATGGCCGCCTGCGCAGGAGCGGACGCGCTCGTTGCAGGCTCCGCGGTGTACGGCGGCGGCAGGTGCGTGGCCCAGGCGATTGCGGAGCTCCGCTCGGCTGCGGTGAGGGGCTAAGGGGCGAGAGAGGGGGTACTTCCGAAAGTTCCCTTCTCCACTCGTGTGAGGAGGTTAGGATGGGGGAGTCGTTTCGACAGCTTCACCGTCACCCCTTCGGCAAGCTCAGGACAGGCTCAATCCTCTCCTGTCAAGGGCCCGTCAAGGGAGAGGAGGCCTGAAAGTGTGAGGAGGTTAGGATACGGGGTGTCGTTTCGATAGTTTCACCCTCACCCCTTCGGCAAGCTCAGGACAGGCTCAGTCCTCTCCCGTCAAGGGCCCGTCAAGGGAGAGGAGGCCTGAACTAGCCGGCGCCGAGCTCGTGGAGCCGGTCGTCGTCGATGCCGAAGTGGTGGGCGACCTCGTGGACTACGGTCAGCCTGATCTGCTCCACGATCTCGTCCCGGTTGGAGCACACGGACTCGATGGACTCCTGGAAAAGGGTAATCTTGTCGGGAAGGACCATGCCATACTCGTCCCTATCGGTGAGGGGGACGCCCTCGTAGAGACCCAGCAGGTACTCTCCCTCCTCGATCTGGTGACCCGCGAGCTGGTCCCAGGAAGGCATGTCGTCGACAACCACGTCCACATTGTCGAGGTAGGTCTTGAGCTCTTCCGGTATCTGCTGGAAGGCCTCGACGACGAGGCGTTCGAAGTGCCACCGATCCATGGCGCATAGTGTAGCAGGATAGGAGGACGTTGAAGCACATGCTTTCCTACAAGGCGCGGCCTGAGGGGCTGTACGTTCACATACCCTTCTGCGCGACCAAGTGCCCGTACTGCGACTTCAACACCTACGCTGGCATAGAGGCGATGATGGAGCCGTACCTGGCCGCGCTGAGGTCGGAGATCGAGCTGTGGGGCGCGGTGCTGGGCGGGCCGAGGCTCGACACCGTGTTCTTCGGCGGCGGCACGCCCTCCTACCTGCCGGCAGGCAGCATCGCCATGCTGCTCGCTGCCGTCCGAGGGGCATTCCGTCTGGCGGACGGCGCGGAGATAACGACAGAGGCGAACCCGGACGACCTGGACTCGGGGAAGCTCGCCTCGCTCCTGGATGCCGGAGTCAACCGTCTCAGCATCGGCGTGCAGAGCTTGGACGACGACCTGCTACGGGTCCTGGGACGCCGCCATTCGGCCCGCGAGGCCCTCAATGCCTTTTCCAGCGCGCGTGACGCGGGCTTCGACAACGTGAGCATCGACCTGATGTACGGCCTGCCGGACCAGACGCTGGAGCAGTGGGCCGCCACCCTGGCGACCGCCCTGGGTATGCGGCCCAGCCACATCTCGATGTACTGCCTCACCCTCGAGGACGGTACGCCCATGGAGCGCGATGCGGCGGCGGGCAGGATACCCGTACCCGACGGCGACCTGGCAGCCGACATGTACCTCATTGCCGAGGTGAAGGCTGCCGAGGCCGGGTACAGGCACTACGAAATCTCCAACTGGGCCATACCCGGCAGGGAGAGCCGCCACAACCTGCTCTACTGGCGCAATCGCCCGTTCCTGGGGGTTGGCCCCGGCGCACACTCGTACCTGTACGGGCACCGCTTCCACAACATACGGTCACCCAGGGAGTATATCCGACAGCTGTCACCCGGCGAGCCACGCCCTCGGCCCGGTGGGAGGCTCTTCGACGGCATCCCGGTCGTCGAGGGTGCGGAGCCGGTGGACCGCGAGTTGGAGATGGCCGAGACGATGATGATGGGCCTGCGGCTCGATACGGGCGTGGGCGCAGACCAGTTTACGGCCCGCTTCGGGGGATCGCCGGGCGAGGTATACGGCGAAATCATCGAAGAGCTGGAGGACGACGGGTTGTTGGAGGCGGGAAACGATAGGACCGTCCTCACACCCAGGGGGCGGCTCCTGGGCAACGAGGTCTTCAGCCGATTCTTTTAGATTCGTGGGTCGTTACAATACTCCAATGGCCCAAGATCGAGGGAAGTGCAAAACTATAGCTAGGGGGATCGACGCCCACGAGGATCGCGACGTGAGGGGAATATGGCATTCATCATAGATCACCCCAAGAGAGCACTGGTTGGCGCTGTGCTCTTGGGATTCATGGGAATCATAGGGTTGATGGTCTGGAATCACCTTAGGGACGGTCCTTTGCCGAGCAGCAAGCAAATCGTATATGGATGGCTCGAGAGCCCCGACCGGCTACGGATTTTCGTCGACTCTTGCGGCAATTCCCCGCGGATCATTGTGCGTGAGACGCCGGACTTTGTAGGATTGAACGCGTCCACCTATCCCATTCCTTGTCTCGGAATTGAAAGCAGAATGTTCAAGGATGAAGTGGAGGTTCAGCTACAGTCTCCCCTAGGCAACCGCCAGGTCGTGGACGAAAACACCGGGCGGGTGCTCCAACTACAAGACCGCTATCGCGTTGAAGAGATGCCCCCTTGCACACCGGTGCCTCACTCAAGTGTTGACCCTTGCGACCCGGATGCGCCGTCAATCGACTTCAGTCTCGGGCACCCTTCCTTGGGCGATGCCAGTACCCCTTCGACCGTGCGCGAGATGCTCGACGGCGACCCTCAAAACTGGGTAACCCACCTAGTAGTACGCGGCGCCTACCTCCCCGGCACGGTGCGCTGTACCTCCGGGTATCGTTTCCGCCCGTTGTCCATCCTGGAGCGGAAAGAACTGTCAACCACAACGAACGTCCGGGCCTTCAATTGTTACGTTGACATACGCGTAAACGCCTACCTAATCGGCTCCGGCCCGCCCATCATTACCGCTCTATTGTTGAAGTGGCAGTACTTTGACGGTAGAGATAGTGATTCGGAGACTGCTGTTGCGGAACAGGACATCGTGGAACAGCACAGACTCCTGTGGGAGAGGCGCATCCACCTCGCATTCTCTGGCAGGGAGCACGTCATTCTTATTGGGCCGTCGATAGACCTCTCATCCGCGTTGTGGCGCGTAGTGAGTTTTTGGGACGTCCAGCGGCACGAGGACGGCACTGTGTTCGCCACTAATCCTTCAAGACCCTTGTGGGTGAGCGAAGGACCAGATGAGGGCCATCTGCCACGCCCAGCTCCGGTGGTGGAGATGTCTGCGCTCAGAAAGGCGTTAGAGACGGCGCACCAGGAGCGGGTTGCCGAGTACGACGGACGCATCGGGGCCGATGCCAGCCTACCAGCGCTAGTCACTGACGCCTGGAAACCATGGAGCTTCTACGGCGAAGCGGGCGCCTACCCTGGCGGTGGACGTAATACCACCAACTCCAAACCTGCGCCGCGCTACCCCAAGGCAATGAGAAACGAGTCATTTCCCCATACACTTTTCACATTCTGCGGTGTCCAAGACACCATTTTCGACGGGCGGCACTGGATAGCTGACCCACCCATCGAGTACGACGAAAACGGCTACCCACCACGAGGCTGGGGGTTTCCAACGACCGATGGGGAGATATATATGGCGAGTGAGTATCTGGCCAATTTCAGTACCCAAGGCGATCTTGGCGTCAGGTTTGTCCCCTTGCCACTGTCGAAGACCAGCATAAATGTCCGCCTAACTGACCAGGGAAAATGTCACCTGTCTAACTTGCCACGGTAACAGACTACGTTGCTTTCAACATCACCCGAGGACGATTCATCGGCGGACTGTCGGCCTTAAGGTACTTCCGTACGGTGTTCCTGTGGATGCCCGTCTCCCTGGTTATTCTCCTGATGGACAGGCCCCTGCGCTTCGCTGCATGAACCGCCTCCCACCTGGCGATCTGCTTCGGAGTGGGCTTCCTCGGTACAGAGGTTGCCTTCTTGCGGATCTTGGCTGCACCACTGTCGTGGTTGCCGTCGATTGCTTCGGCTCTCTCCCTGTCGAGTGAGGCCAGAACTCTCTCCCAGCGGCTGCCCAGACCGTTACGATACGGCGGTGCGTGTGAAGGGTATCCATTCACACCGCGCAGGATGTTCGGACGGGGTGGAGCCTCCTGGCTGGGGATGAGTTGACCCTCGTGCTCAACGACCAGTTGACCGTCCATTCCCTCGAGCACGTCCACCTTCACTCCAGCGTAGGTCGGACGTTCCATGCCGGGCAGCAGCTGAAGCGTACTCCGTCGGTATCTCACAGTGTTGTCCTTTGCCACTTTGCGACTGTGCCTGAAGCACAGCATCCGATCCAGACACGTCCCTCCGTCCACAGGGCGGTAGGCGACTTCAGACTCCGGAGCCGATACCCCGAAGCGCTCGTTGAAGTGAGGAAGGAAGTCTCTCAGAACGACACCAGCATCTTCGATGGTGGTCGCACCCGCGAGTCGAAGCTCGGTTACAAGTCTGTCCTGGAAGGTGCCTGCCGCTCGTTCCACACGGCCCTTGGCCTGTGGAGACAGCGCGTAGATCATCTGTATTCCGAGCTCGTCCATCGCACGGGAGAACTGGGTTGGAGCGCTCGGTGCTCCGGTTCCTGGTACGTGCTTGAAGACCGAGTGGCGGTCGGTGTACAGCGCTATGGGTACCCCGTGGCGCTCGATCAGTCCCCGCATCAGCACGAAGTAGTCTCGGGTGTTCTCGTACTCACAGAACAGCGCACTGACCACTTTGCCCGTGGCGTCGTCCACGGCAAGCAGAAGCATAAACTGAGGTCCATCCTCTCCGAGCCACCGATGATAGCTGCCATCGATCTGTATCAGCATCCCCTCTCGGGGCATGCGTTGCCGACGAACACGGTGCTTCGGAGGACGACGGCGACGAGGACTGACGAGACCGGCTCCGACCAGTATGCGTCGCAACGTGTTACGGGCTATGTCTATACCCTCACGTTCTCTCAGCAGTTCGCTCAGATGAGTGTGGTTGACTCCTGAGTACGTGGTTCGAGCTAGACGCAACACTTCGGCCCTTATCGAATCGGGTGTTGTGTTGGGAGCCCTCCGACCCCGATGGCCGTGAGCGAGTGCGGCTGCTCCTTCTTCTCTGTAAGCCGCAAGAATGCGCCTGGTGTGGCGTGTGCTCACTCCCATCAGCATGGCCGCCTGGTCCACCGTCATATGCTCGGCCAGTAGGCTGTTGAGGATCTGAAGTCTTACCTGCTCTTTCTGGTTCAATGTCACATTCTCCATGAGGTGACTGTGACATTTATGCTGGTCAGTTAGTCAGGACATTTATGCTGAGCAACAATACTTGCCACCGGAAGTTGAGTTAGAAGATGTACCGTGCATTTCTGGTCCCCCATGGTCCATAACCGTCCCCCCGCCGCCTGCAAATGATCAGGAACATTAGACGACTTCGCCAGGGTCATTAGGCCACTCCGTGTACGGGCGCATCCTCGACACGCTCGAGAAGACCGGCCAGGCGGACAACACCGTGATTGTTCATACTTCCGATCACGGCGAGATGGCGGGTGAACACGGTTTGTGGCGGAAGATGTGCTTCTATGAGCAGTCGGCCCGCGTCCCACTGCAAATGTCGTGGCCCGGCCATTTGCCGGAAGGCAGGTGGGAGCGCGGCCCCACTTCCAACGTCGACATAGTGGCCACGATGATGGACATTGCAGGGATCGACCCCAAGGAGAGGAATATGGATGGCGACAGCCTGTTGCCGTACTTGTCGGGCGAACACGCGGAGTGGAAAGACGAGGTATTCTGCGAGCACCTCGCCCACGGGAACGAGGGGCCCCAGGCCATGGTCCGGCAGGGCGACTGGAAGCTCAGCTATACGCATCTTGAGGAGCCGGAATTCGAGCTGTACGACCTGGCCAGCGATCCGGGCGAGTTCACAAACCTGGCGGGTCAGCCGGGGACGATGGCAATTCAAGACCGCCTCTTCGCACGAATCAGGGACTTCTGGCCGGACCCCGAGGCGCTGACCCAGACCATCAGGGAGAGCCAGGAAGAACGGCACCTGCTCAGGGAACTGGCAGGCGTTGGAAAAGACCGGCTCTTCTGATCCGGCCGAATAGTCCGGCTGACCAACACCCTCCAAGCGGAGAGGGCTTTGACGCTTGAGGGTGAGTCTTGCACCTCCCTCGGAGTTCGACTGCCGTCCGATGACTCGCTGCCCGGCGGGCGGACACGTGGGTCCGCCCCTACCCAATCGGCTGTGTGTCAACTCTCTACTCCCAGGACGTGAGAGCAACGGCGTCTGGGCGCACTGGTGTAGAATCAGCGCCAGGGCACCATGTTCGTCATAGGCACAGCAGGACACGTCGACCACGGCAAATCGACGCTTGTCGAGAGGCTGACCGGCATCGACCCCGACCGGCTCCGCGAAGAGAAGGAGCGGGGGATGACCATCGACCTGGGCTTCGCGTGGCTGAAGCTGCCGGGCGGGGACGAGGTCAGCATCGTCGACGTGCCGGGCCACGAGCGCTTCGTGAACAACATGCTGGCGGGGGTCGGAGGTATCGACCTTGCCCTGCTGGTGGTGGCCGCCGACGAGTCGGTGATGCCGCAGACGCGGGAGCACACGGCAATCCTGGACCTGCTGCAGGTCGACCGGGGCCTGGCCGTGATCACCAAGAGCGACCTCGTGGACGACGAGTGGCTGGAGCTGGTGAAGGCCGACGTGGAGGACCTCCTGGAGGGCACCTCGCTGGAGGGCTCGCCCACCCTGGCGGTATCGGCCACCACGGGAGACGGAATCGCTGAGCTCACGGCGGCCATTGAGGCGAGGCTGGGCGAGACGGAGCCACGGAGGGACCTGGGCCGCCCGCGCATGGCCGTAGACCGGTCGTTCACCATGTCCGGGTTCGGTACCGTGGTCACGGGGACTCTTATCGACGGCAGCCTGGCCGTCGGGCAAAGCGTCGAGATCGTGCCGACGGGTCGCACCAGCCGCATCCGCGGGCTCCAGTCCCACAAGCAGAAGGTGGACAGCATCGGGCCCGGCAACAGGGTTGCGGCAAACGTCGCGGGAATATCCCAGGGCGACGTGGCGCGAGGCGAAGTGGTCACCGTGCCGGGGTGGCTCGCGCCGTCTACGGCCATGGACGTCAGGCTGGAGGTGATTCCCGGAGCCTCCAGGGCGGTCAGGCACAACATGTTCGCCACCGTACACGTCGGCAGCAGCGAGACGGTCGGGCGGGTGAGGCTGCTGGACTGCGACAGGGCCGAGCCGGGCGACTCGGCGTGGGCGCAAATCAAGTTCGAGCAGCCGCAGGCGGTGGTGAAAGGGGACTGCTTCGTGGTGAGGTCGAACCACGAGACGCTGGGCGGCGGAAGGGTGGTCGATCCCCACGCGAAGCGTCACCGCCGCAACTACGCTCCGCTACTGGAGCGGCTTGCCGTGATGGAGGCGGGCTCGGACCGCGACGTGCTAATCAAGGCGATAGAGGCGTCGGAGCCGGTGGACCTCCGCGAGTTGGCCAGGCGGGCCAACATGGAGCCGGGCGCGGTCGTGTCCGAGATCCGGCAGATGGCGTCCGAGCGGCTGGTCGTGGCCTTGGGCGACCGCCCTTCAGTAGGCTCAGGACAGGACATCGTGCAGGGCACTGTGGTGTACACAGCCGCGGGATGGGCGGCGGTCTCGGCGCGGGCCAGGTCATTCCTGGAGGAGTTCCATGGCAGGTTCCCCCTTCGCCGGGGCGCGTCCAAGGAGGAGCTGCGGAGCCGCCTGGGGATGAAGGCGGCCGTGTTCGGCGGAGCGCTCGAACTGCTCGAGGCCGAGGGCGTGCTGGTCGAGGACGGCCCGGCCGTGCGGCGGCCCGATTACGTCCGTGTCGTCTCCGAGTCGCAGCAGCGGGAGATCGACGCATACATGGGGGTGCTGGCGTCCGACCCGTACTCGCCGCCGACGGACAGGCCAATCGACCCCGAGCTCCTGGCGCTGCTGGTCGAGGACGGCAGGGTCACGAAGGTGAGCGACAGCGTGGTGTTCGATTCGTCGGCGTACGAGGAGATGGTGGAAGCGATAAGGGCGAGGATAGGCGAGGCGGGGGAGGTCACCGTCGCGGATGTGCGGGACATGTTCGGGGGCAGCCGGAAGTACTCGCTGGCGCTGATGGACTACCTGGACCAGCAACGGATCACGCGGCGCGTCGGGGACGCCCGCGTGCTGCGGTGAGCTATGGGCACACGACCTGGGCCTGACACAGCCGAATATGTGCTGAGCATTGAGATCGCTGAGGGCAGTGTCTCGGTGTCCTACATGTCGTCGCTGCTGCGCGTCGTCCAGGCGGCGCTGAGGGAGGTGGCGCTGAACACCGAAGGCGCGCGCGAGCATTTCGAGAGCAGGCCGCAGCCTCTCCTGGCAATGCCGGCACTCGCGGGCGGCGACTCGATCATGGTGTCGTTCGTCTTCGTCGATCCCCAGGACGGCAGCCCGATGGAGACGCTGTCCGCGGCGACGTTCGGCTCGTTCCTCGACAGGCTCCAGGCTTACGTGACCAGCCTTCCGCAGCCGAGCTTGTGGGGAGGCGCGTCGCGCAGGCCGCCGCGGGACGCCGACTCGGAGGTCGACCGCCGCATGGACCAGGTGTACGCCGGGCTGAGGCGGGCTGCGAAGGTGACCCTGCGGCTCCGGGGCCGCTCGCTGGAGTTCGAGGGCGACCGCCTGGAGATTGGGTGACCGCCGTGCCACTCGACTTCGTAGACACGGCAGCGCAGATCGAAGGGATGGCGGACGAGCTCCGGTCGCGCCGGGAGGTCCGAGAGCATCGTCTCATGAACGCGCTGGAAGTCATTCGCGACTTCCCCCTGGAGGCGTACGAGGAGCGGCGGCGCAGGGGCGACTTCGGGTGGGACGCGCCGGAGGTGAAGGAGCCGCCCTCCACCGTCCACGGACTGCCAGAGGCCCCCGTCGACCACACCGTGGCTGCCGTCGACGGGTCGCACATCGACGTGGACCGGCACCTGGCGGCGCGATGCTTCCTGATCAACACGGGCTCGGTGGTGCTGACGTACGGGTCGAGGCCCGGCGTCGAGCTTGAGGGCCGCGCGAGGCTCTACGCCCGCGCGGACGAGATGGTCATACACGACCCGGGCGGCGGGGCCGCCCAGAGGATCGAGGGGGCCGTGCTGGGCGCGAAGCGCACTGCGGAGGAGATGCTGAGGCTCGTGGAGGTCGTGCGGACGCTGCCGGCCGACGTCCCTACCCTCGCCCTCGTCGACGGGCCGCTGGTGATGCTGGGCCTCATCGGCCGTGGCTACGGGGACTTCGTGCGCCGGGAGCTGGTGGAGGAGGGATTCGCTGCGGGGCTGGAGGAGCTGAGGCTGCTGGCCGAGGAGCGGCCCCTGGCGGTGGCGGGCTACGTGAGCATGCCGGGGTACTCGGAGGCGGCCGCGGCGCTGCGCTACACGGTCTGCGAAGGCGGCGCATCCGCAGCCCGGTGCGAGGCCGTCGCCGTGCCGTGCGACAGGTGCGTCGGCGACGTTCAGGACCGGGCGCTCTTCTCGGCGCTGCTCGGGACCGGCGAGCGGTCGGGGCTGTTCGGCGCGTCGTCGGGGATCGTCAAGGACCACTACCGGGGCAGCGGGATCGACTTCTTCTACGTGAACGCGGGAGACGAGGTGGCGCGGGTCGAGGTGCCGTCGTGGACGTCCGGGGACGAGGCGGCGCTGGGACTCGCTCACTCGCTAGTGGTCGACCAGGCCCAACGCGGGCGCGGCTATCCGGTTGCGCTGATGGAGGCGCACGAGAAGGCGGTGATCAACGGCGCCGACCGCCGCTACTTCACTGAGCTGGTCGAGCAGGCCCTCTACGACAGGGACATGCCGGTGCAGACGTCGGAGAAGGCGCTGTCCAAGCGCCTGCGGTGGCTATAGGGTCCTATCCGACCCTATAGCGCTTCATGGGCGGACTCACAGCTGCCATGTACTTCTTTGCTGTGGCACCAACCCTCAGGTACGAAATCGGGGCCGCCAAGGGGTCCCTGGACCTCACGCTCGCAGCGGTGCGCTAACGTGGTGCAGGTACTGCAGTATCTCTCGCTGCGATTGAATCACGCCCGTTTCGTAGTACGAGATCAGATGCTCCCCGCAGAAGGGCCTGATGATCTTTTGCGCCTCCTTCAACCGGTTCCGGGGCATGCTCGGGAAAAGATGGTGCTCGATCTGGTAGTTCAGCCCTCCGTATAGGAAGTCATTTACGGGACTCGACTTCACATTCCTGGATGTAAGCACCTGCCTCCTTAAGAAGTCGAGCTTCAGTTTCCCATCGAGCATCAGCATGCCCTTGTGGTTGGGGGCGAACGTCGAGCCAATGTACAGCCCTATTAGCAACTGATTGACTGCGATGAACAACAACCCCTGCCAGACCGGCAAGGACAAGAACACCAGGCCGGCATAGACACCGATGTGGCCAGCCATCATTATCGGCTCGGCGATGGGGAACTTAAGCCTGTTTGTTAACATGTACTGGATACCCGAGAACTTGAGCACGAATCCCTCGAAACAGACCAGCGGATAGAAAAGAAAGGCCTGGTGCCTGACGATTAGCCGGGCGACTCCCTTCATGCCGCGAGCCTGGTCTTCCGAAAACGCGAGCACTGGGAGTTCGATGTCAGGATCCATGTCCAGATCATTGGGATTACTGTGGTGCTCGTTATGCTTCTCGACCCACCAGGTGAGGTTGATGCCAATTAAGAAGCTCACGAACAGGCCGAGGATATCGTTATTTCGGCTCGACCGGAACACCTGTTTGTGGCCCAAATCGTGTCCCATGAAGCTCATCTGCACGATGATGAATGCCAGAAGGGCTGCGTTCAACATTTGCAGCCAAACGCCGTCCACAAGCGTGAGGACCGCGACACTCAGCGCCAGCAAGCTCATGTTCACCGCAAACTTGACGGCATAGTGCCCTGGCCTTTTTTCCAATAGTCCCGCATCTTTGACAAGCCGCTTCAGTTGCGCATATTCGTTTGGCTCCAACCGGTGCGTCACAGCGCCACCCGGCGCACCGGACATCTCGTCAGTTGCCTCTATTGCCATTCCGTTCACCACCTTTCGATTTAGACTTATTTCACACGGAGATGGCGGCCGAGATCGACGGCCATCTCTACAGGGCTGGCTGGGGCGCCAGAGCTCGAACTTAGAATCCCTGCGTCCCAAACATAGCGCACTATGGGGCTGGGGAAGAATAGGACCCGCCGGGGGACGTACTCGGTTGAGTGGTCAGTAACGACGTTTCCCTATGGCTGAAGTCAGATTCAGGCCGGACGCTCGGCCCACCTTCGAATACATGCGGTCGAAATCGGACGACAGGCACTCCAACGCCTCATCAGGGCACGGCCTTGATGAGGCGAAGAGGATGGTCCTTTGGGATTCGCTCCCTCAGGTCCACGAATGCCAGCATCGTCGCCTGTGGGTCGCGTCTCCCGCGGATGAGCCGGATGTCTCCATCAATGAACTTGGTCGTATTCTACCTCACAGAATTGTTTTTCGCAGCCTGCTGGTGAAAAGGCCGGAATCACCATGGCCTTGCGAAGGCTACATAAGCGGATAAAGTGGCGTCGTCTGTCGGCATGGTCGAGGCCGACCCCGCCCCAGGTCCCTCGCTAGGGCCTCGGGACGACATGGCGGGGTGGACGGGCGACATTTTCATGGCTATCCCTCATGCCAGTTGCTACCGGCACCACTAATCATGAAATGGCGGTATCCTCTCCATAGTCATGCCTACTGGTGGCAGGGGACGGGGACTGGATACCTGCCCCGTATCGAGTACGGGGCAGGCTTTTCGCCGGTATGACGGTTGTGCAAAGGTCTGCTACAGCGGGGCGAAGAAGGTCAGGTTTGCGCCGTGATTCTCCATCGCCTCTACCTCGTCGCCGCGCAGGCGCACGCGGATGTCGCGCGTGAGGTGGCGGAGCACCGCCTCTGTAGTCGGGAGGTCGTACCGGAAGGTGATTGGGCGGTTGACGGGCGGGCGTTGCAGGAACACATATCCGTTGGTGAGGCGGGGCTTGTGGTCGACGCCGGTTATTTGCATAGTGTCGGGGTCGCACCAGGGTGGCAGGCGGACGAACAGTGGCCCCGGCGTCTTCACTCGCACACTGAGGGCCGGATGGGTGTAGGCCGACCGCACTTCGATCTCCGGCGTTTCATGATCGAACAGGAGGTTGACCCAATGGCCCGCCTCGTCGAATCGCGCCATCTCCCGCAACGCCTCGCACAGTGATCCGACCGTTCCTCCGACCACGTCGGTGTTGAAGCGCATCCGCCCGCCGTCCCGCTGCTCCAGCGGCTCATGTCCAAACGGCGCGGGGAACCCCCATGCGCCCTGCGTTCGCTGGGCGACGTTACGGAGCGTGTCGAGGGCGTCCGGGTTGTCCGGTGTGGGGACCCACGAGATGTCCCGCAGCTGAGAGGGCAGGAGGTGGCAGCGCAGGATTCGCTCGGCGTCGTGGAAGTAGTCTGTGTATCCCCATCGTCCGAGGATCAACGCGGTTTCGAGGATGTCGCCGGTGTTGTTCATCTCGCCCTCGTCGGGTCTGCCGTCGTCCCCAACAGCGTGCTCGCGGGACCACCCGGTCTCGTCTCGCATCCCCCACAGCCCGTTGTCGTAGAAGGCCTTGACGATGCCCATCAGCGTCGAGTCCTGGGTGAGGTCGGCGAGCTGCGCGAGGGATGATATAGTGCAGGTCACGGAGTGGGCGTGGGTGCCGAACAGACTTGGATCGTAAGAGCCGTCCGGAGTGAAGTACCCGTCCAGGCACTTCTCCTTCAGGACGATGGCGAGATCAAGCGCGGGGGTGTATCCGGTCGTTCGATAGTACTTCACGAGCGGTCCGATTGCCCTTGACACACCGGAGATGAAGGACCGTGAGCGCTGCACGACGACGCCGTCTTCTTCGAGCCGATCATAGTCCCACTCGGTATCGGGGTCCCAGTAGTCGAATACCGCCTCGATGCTGGCCGCCGCGATCTCCGCTGCCCGTTCGGACCCGCGGTACTTCACAAGGGCGTTGAGCGCGTGGAAGCCCTCCCGGATGTGATGGGGGTTGAAGACGACGGGCGAGTCGTACTGGCCATCGCTGCGGTCGAGCGGGAACGGCGCCGGGCCGCTGTAGGAGTAGAAGCATGCGTTGGCGAACTTCTGGATAGCCTCTTCGTCGACGCGAAGGCCCGCGGCGTCCTCGGCGTTGAGCAGCGCGTTCAGATGCCGGCCCGGCACGTGGCTCTCCAGGGGGACGCCGAAGTACGCCTCAGGGAGAACGGCGACGCGAAAGTAGGGCACGTCGTCTCCGTTCGGGTCGAAGATGCTGCACATGGCGTTTCTCGCCAACTCGATGGCCCCGATTATGTCGGTGGTATTCACGTCGGTGAGTCGCGTCATGATTCTGGCTCCCTCGGCGGTCGTCTCCTGAGTCGCATCGGGGGTGATTCTACCCTGCCCACAGCCTCCGCAGGAAGTTCCAAGGTTGGACGCCAGAACGAACAGCGCCAGATGCGCCTGGTTGGCCGCGAACCGCCAGCGCGACAGCCTAGTCTGACGATGAACAGGGTCAGTAGTCGCTCAGGGCGCTACCCTGAATCGTTCGGCAAGACTGGTCATTCGCGTTCATATTGGACCTGAGCCTCGTCCATCACCTGCTGGCGGAAGTAGCGGCTCAGATCACCTTTCGCCCCAACATTCGGCCCAAGTCCAACTCCATGGCTGCGGTGCCAAGGAGACCGGGGGTCTGTCCCGGCTCGAACTCTACCAGCAGGTCCAAATCGCTTTCAGGTCCAAAATCAGGGCGGAGAGCAGAGCCGAATATGGCAAGTCGCCTGATTCCTCGCGCCTGGCAGAAGGAAGCGAGGGTGGCCTTGGGAATGAATATATGCGAGTCATTCTGGGTGCTCAATCTCACATGCCCTACTCGTACAGCACGTTGGCGTCGATGTCGAATCCGGCCCCCTTCAACTCTCCAACCGTAATTGATTAGCGGCTGGCAGGGAGAGAGACGTTCAGACTGAAGGGGAGTGAACGGGAGGGCCGCTGAAAACAGCGCAGAGCCGGTCCACGACAGGCTGGTCGCCTCCATTGCGTTCCAACGTCCTGATTACGCTGGTGAACGCCGAGAACGCATCGGCCCCCTCCACGCTCTTGGAGCAGTGCGATACCTTCCGCGCGATCACTGCCGGGCGGAGCGCTCGCTCAGCACGGTTGTTGGTCGGCTCAATGCCCGGATCGTCCAGGAAGCGCAGCAGGTTCCCCGGTCGTCGTGCCAACCCAGCTCGTTCTGCAGCCGACAGCTGTCCGCATCCGACATAGGACGGTCACGGAGATGATAGCTCACCTCTCGCTTCAACCGTTCAGCCTGGATACGAAAGTCCGCAGCCTCTCCTCGGTGATATGCCCTCCACAGGTCCATGGCTTCTCGCAAAAGCGCACTCAGACTCTTGCCGAAGCTGCGTCCCCTCCCTGTCTTGGTCTGGACCACTTCGCTGACCGAGCGCAGCACGTGCGCCAGACACTTCTGCTGTTTGATCTCGGACAGCGTCTGGGCATCGTAGCTCCGTCCTCGATCAGTCACCATCACCCCTCCATAGTCCGACGGGACCACCTCCCGCACCTCTTCGTTCCGGTGACGCGCACGGACCTGATACACCGTCGCCTCATCCGTCTCGAACGCCATCAGAAACGCACGCTCGCCTCCCACACGCCAGCCCGTGTCGTCGGTGTGGACGAACGGACTGGCGCGCACCGATGTCCGCAGCCTGCTGTAGGCATCACCCACCGCACCAGCAGCACGACGCAGCGCGTCCTGGCTGATCGCTCCCTGACTCACTCTCACCCCGGTCAGCGCTCTGAGAACGGCAGGAACCTTCCGTACCGGAACGCCCACCCCATAGTGGAGCACGTGGGCCGCAGCCATCACTCGTCTCCCCACCCGGTGGGCGCTGGCCCCGTACTGGTCCGGCGCAACTTCTGGGTGCTCGCCACGCACTTGCCTGCCGCACGCCGGCACCGGCATACCTGCACACGATACGCCGTTACCTGGGGACGTGGAACCGGCAGAAGGTCGGTCACGTAGGCAAGCCGCACTCCCTCATGTTCGAGGACGCCTCCACATCCAGGGCAGGTGTCCCCCGACACTGGCGCCTCTACAACCGGCTCGGTGATCTCATCGGCGGACGGCGGCTTGCGGTAGCTGAACTGCCCCGTACCCGGCTTGCGGCCAGGACGCCTAGGCTTGCTGCTGCGCCTGCCCTTGGAGAACGGCGCAGCCTGACGCTTTCCTCTCCGTTCGGACCCGGCAAGTTGGCTGTGCAACTCTTCGTTGGCTGCCTTCAACTCGGCAATCCGCTTCTGCTGCCCCTCGACCAGGGCCATCAGTTCGGCGTGCTCAGAATCCGTCTTGCACATAGATAGAGTATAAGAACTTACCGAGTCTTCCACAACACCCATGTGAGTGATACCATGACACCGACCCCGCTAATCAATTACCTCCAACCAACTGAGCCTTCCAGCCGCCACCATCATCCATCTTGACATACAGCACTCCGTCAAAATCTGAAGGTATCTCTATATCACCCTTGAGTAGGGCACATGTATGCTTCCGCCCCAGTTGTCCAATAAAGTACCCTAGTTCTAGAATCACGTTCTGCCGAGCCCGGAAGGTGCAGTCTCCCGTCTCAGAAATGCACTTGTCGTCTGGAGTAAGCAAGACCACCGCGTAACTCACCTGCGCGTATTCTTCGAACTTTTCGATTATTGTACGGCCTTGGTTGGGCTGTTCATGTAGAATTATGGGCTGGAGCCCCAGCCTCGTCAGGAATCGAGCAACAGTTTCCTTGGCTCCCTCGTCCCTGCCGTGAACAACGAACACTTCGTTGCTAATCTCATGCTCATTTGTTTCTATGCTGCGAGCGGGAAGGGGTCGTTCGTCGTCTTCCCAATACTCCTCAATCTCGTCAATCATCGACTGGAGGACAGAAGCAGCACGCTCGAGGCCTCGCATGTAGGACTCTTGGAATGGTCTATCATCAGAATCCACAGAAAAGACAAATGGTGAGAACCTGATCTGACTAAAGTCTCTCGCGTGGCGGTCATCGGCTCCGAACGTATATTCGATCGCCACCCGGGTGTCTCTACGCCATTTGTTGAATTGGGGCGAGTCGTATCTTGTCTGCATGAGGTCATCGATTGTGCTTAGTGCCCTTTGAAGGCGTTCAATTGACTTGCCCTTGTGAGGGGTATCCTTCCTAGAGACCATTTCTTCTCCCAAGACCTTTCAGGACTACGAATCTGATTCGCTGACTATTGATGCTACGGGCTGGGACAATTCTGACTTCGGCATGTGCTGACGCCCCTTAGCGTGCCCACGGACGCGCAGTGGGGCACGCTATCTACAGGCACCTACTGCTGGCAAGCATTGTATCATCTGGAAGCTTAAGCCAAACTTACGTTCCTGTTTAGTTGGTGGGGGGTGATTAACGCTCCTGTTGCTATCCTGGGACGTGGAGTAGAATCGAGGGACTATGGCGACTGTAGATCCTGATATGGCTGGCGGGCAGCGGGTTGGGGAGGTCGTGGAAGCCTCGACTTCCCGGTTCGTGGTGCAGTGCCATGAATTGTACGGCGCGCCGCCGCTGGGGTCGCTGGTGCGGAGCGAGGGGGGCGTGTACGGCGTGGTTGCCGAGGTGACGACGCAGAGTTTGGACCCCGGGAGGCGGGCCGTGGCGATGGGGCGCGGCGAGGAGTCGGCAGAGGCCGTGTACCGGCGTCATCCCCAACTCAGCAGGCTGCTGTCGACGGAGCTCGAGGCCGTCGTGGTGGCCCATCGGAGCGGAGGGGGGCTGAGCCGCTTCCTTGCGCCCACGCCCCCGCGCATCCACGAGATCGTCTACGCGTGCGGCGGCTCTGAGCTGCTGGAGGTCGCCGGGTCGCTGGAGTTCCTGCCGTCGCTGCTGGCGTCGCCGGTGGGATCGCCGGACGACGTGACGGCGGCCTTCCTGCGACTGGTGGTCCAGGCCCATCCCGAGCCGGAGCGTGTGCGGCTGGAGGCGGGGCGCAAGCTGGCGGGGCATCTCACGGGGCAGCTTCACCGCCTGACGGGGATACTGAAGAGATTGTGAATAGTGAATAGTGAATTGAGGGATCAAGAGGAGGGAGGCAGGCTCGGCATGGTGGTGTCGGGGTCGCTGACCGAGGGCGTGCAGGTCAAGCTCGACCCCGATTCGTCGGTCGAGGCGGTGAAGGTCGGCACTTTCGTGACGCTGCAAGGCGAGCGGATGCGGTTCTTCGGCGTGGTCACGGACGTTTCGCTGGGCTCGACGGACGCGACGCTGAGCGCCAGCCCGCCCGACGTGTCGGACCCGTACGTGGCCCAGGTGATCTCCGGCACGGCGGCGTACGGCGCGCTGACGGTAGAGCCGATGCTCACAATCGCCGGGGACGACCCGGAGGTCCTGCTGGAGGGGCCGCAGCCGGCGAAGACGGTGCCGCCCCACTTTGCGGAGGCCGCGAGCGCCACGGAGCAGGACATCGAGCGCGTGTTCGGGGCCGAGGACGAGGGCCACTTCTGGATCGGCAGCCCGCTGGACATGGACACGAAGCTGTGCCTGGACGTGCCGGAGCTGGTGATGCGCAGCAACGGCGTGTTCGGGAAGAGCGGGACGGGCAAGACGTTCCTGACCAGGCTGCTGCTGGCGGGCATCCTCCAGAGCGGGGCGGCGGTGAACCTGGTGTTCGACATGGAGAGCGAGTACGGCTGGCGGGGGTACAGCGAGGCTGGCTCGGAGGTGAAGGGGCTCAAGCAGCTGTTCCACTCGCAGGTGGCGGTCTTCTCGCTGGACGAGGCGAGCTCGAAGCGGCGAGGCCTCACGCCG
This sequence comes from Dehalococcoidia bacterium, assembly GCA_965222445.1. Classification (GTDB taxonomy): domain Bacteria; phylum Chloroflexota; class Dehalococcoidia; order Lucifugimonadales; family CAJWER01. Next base: position 1,956,396 of record CBDCTY010000002.1, read on the forward strand.
GACTACGTGGTGCGGATCGGCTACGACGAGGTCGAGCCGGATGACATAGTGCTGCTGCGCGAGACGCTGGACCTGTCGGAGGTGGCGGCGGACGCCGCGCACTCGCTGCGCGGGTACTACGGCAAGGGCTGGCTGTCGGAGTTCCTGGGCGTGTCCGGGCGCGAGGGCATCACGGACCTGGCCGACGCGACAGGCGTGAATGTCAACGCCCTGTGGAGCCTGAAGAACAGGATGCACCGGCTGGAGCGGCTGGGGTTCATGGAGGAGAAAGGGCAGGGCGCAGTCGAGCACATCCTGCGGTACCTGGACCGCGGAATGCACGTGGTGCTGGAGTTCGGGAGGTACGGGCGGAACCTGGCGGCGTACATACTGGTGGCGAACCTGCTGACGAGACGCATTTACGAGAGATACGCGGAGCGGAAGGAGCTGGCGTCGGACGACAGGAACAAGGAGCCGCGCCCGCTGGTGATCACCATAGAGGAGGCGCACAAGTTCCTGACGCCGGGGGTGGCATCGCAGACGATATTCGGGACCATCGCCCGGGAGATGCGGAAGTACAACGTGACTCTGCTGGTGGTGGACCAGAGGCCAAGCGGGATCGACGAGGAGGTCATGAGCCAGCTCGGCACCAAGATCACGTGCCTGCTGGACAGCGAGCGGGACATCGACGCGGTCCTGACCGGAGCGTCGGGGAGCCGCAAGCTGCGGGCGGTCCTGGCGCGGCTGGAGTCGAAGCAGCAGGCGCTGGTGTTCGGTCACGCCGTGCCGATGCCCGTGGTGGTGAAGACGCGCGAGTACGGTTCGGCGGAGTCGTACAGGTCGCTGGGCTGGCGGGACGCCGCGGAGATGAGGGCCCAGGTGGAGCGCGATGTCGAGGACCTGTTCGGGTGCTAGGGGTCCAAAGTCTTAGGAATTGCGGGGTGTCTAAGCTGAGTAGGGGCGGGTTTGAAGCCCCCCGTCATCGCAGGACGCCAATCCAATCACGCATAAACAGTGTGCTCTATCACGCCAGTCCCGGCTAACCCTCATTTCAAAGATTTTGGGGGGGGGGGGGACCAGGTGATACGACGCGACGTCACACTGCGGCCCAAGTCAGAATCGTAGACGAGGGCTGCCCCCTGTGGTACCGTAGCCAGCCAGATACGGCGAGAGGTGAATCACTATGAAGGCCCTACGCATCAACGCACATACATCCAGTCGGGCCTGCGCCTTGCGCCGCTGAAGATTGCTCCCTTCGCCCCTGCGAGAAGCCGATTGGCTCTCCAGGTTAGCCAGGCTAACGAGTGAACTCCTAGCGATGTAACGTCTACTCCCCTCAGCGAAGTCCAAGAGCGGCCGGACCGGCTGCTCTTTTTTCGCTGTCAGGAGGGACAGTTACATGATGTCTGTACGATTTCCTCGGCTCGCCGCCGTGCCCGTCTACCTGATTGTCTCAGCTATCGGCTCGGCGGCCTTTTCGATGTATGCGTTCATTGCGTCCGTCTACCGCATCGTCGAGGTAGGTCTCGGCCCCCTGGAGCTGGTGCTGGTCGGCACTGTGCTCGAAGTGGCGGTCTTCTTCTTCGAGGTCCCGACGGGTGTGGTGGCCGATGTCTACGGGCGCCGGCTATCCCTCGTCATTAGCTCCGCCCTGGTGGGAGCCGCGTTCATTGTGGAGGGCCTCGTTCCCATGTTTCTCGCTGTCCTCTTCGCCCAGGTGCTCTTCGGAGTGGGAGCCACGTTCAGCAGCGGCGCCTTGCAGGCTTGGGTCGCCGATGAGCTTGACAACAAGGGCGTCGGTCGTCTCTACTTCAGGGGCTCACAGGCCAGCAGGATCGGGGCCATCGCCGGCATCGGAATCGGCGTCGCCGTTTCCAGCAGCTACGTCAACCTGCCCGTCTCGGAGCTGGCGGCGCCGCTGGTCCTGGGAGGGCTCGTTACCCTGCTGCTGGGGCTGTTCATAGCGGCGGCGATGCCGGAAGATGGTTTCCGCCCAGCTCCCAAGAGCGAACGCGGGTCTTGGAGGACGATGACGGCCACCTTCGTTCGCGCGACGCGACTCGCACGGCGACGCCCCGAGCTCCTGGCGATACTGGCCATGGCCCTCTTCTATGGAGCATCCAGTGAGCCCTTCGACCGTTTCTGGGAGCTACACATCCTGGAGGTCTCCAACTTCACACTCCCGGCGCAGGCCGTGCTCGGTCCCACGGCGTGGTGGGGCCTCGTCAGCGTCGCTACGCTGCTGCTCGGAATCGCCGGAGCCGAGCTTGTGGCGCGGAGCATCGATATCGATGCTCCGAGTGTCGCTGTACGGGTTCTGTCAGCGACCAACGCGCTGTCCATCGCAAGCGTCGTCGCATTCGCCCTCGCTGGGAACTTCGCCATCGCTCTAGCCGCATACCTAGTCTACAAGGTCGTTCGCAGCATCGGCGGCCCGTTCATGTCTACCTGGACCAACCGGCAGCTCGAGGGCGATATTCGGGCCACGGTCTTCTCCATGAGCGCCCAGCTTGACGCCTTCGGTCAGGTGGCATCCGGGCCGCCAATGGGCGCGGTGGCGACGCGTACGGCCGTTCGCGTGGCTCTGCTGGCGACCGCCGCGCTTCTGGTGCCGCCCCAGGCCATCCTCGTAACCGTTGGATTGCTGAGGAAGAGGCCGAACGCGGGCTCCGCCGATGGTCAGGGGACGCTTTGACTATGCGGCTGTGGGTGAGTCTCTCAGAATCGTTTCCTTCAGATGGGTGTTGCCCAGGGCGCCAGGGGTAGAGGGTGCGTCACGGCTGCTAGATGTTGCTATAATAGCGCCAAGGAGTTCGTCATGCTCAAGCTCAAGCCGAGCGACACTTTCACGATAGTCAGGGAGGGCGTCGAGATCGAGTTCGAAGTTGCCGACGAGGGCGGCTACATCGTCTCGGCGCCGGAGCTGCCCGGTTGCATGACGGAGGGGGATACGTTCGAAGAGGCCATGGCCATGATCGAGGACGCGATGCAGGGGTGGCTCGAGGTGGCTTTAGAGCATGGCGACCCCGTTCCTGAGAAATTCATTAGGCTCATGCGCATAGCGTAATGGCGCGGCTACCTGCCATCATCGCGAGAGCGATGGTTCGCGCGCTGGAACGAGCGGGGTTTGAGTTAGTGCGTCAGAGCGGTAGCCATGGCACCCTACGAAATCCCGTGACTCGGAGAAAAGGTCTCAGTTCCCCAACACAGTAAGGACATGAGAAGGGGGTTGGTGGTAGCGTTGATAAGGCAGACTGGCCTAACACGCGAAGAGTTCATGGATCTGCTTTGAGGCTCGTGGGGCAAGTTCTGTAAGATTGCGGCGACGTATGAATGGGTGAGCTGCCATGAAGGACGTATTTCACGAAGCGGTTGGTGAACTGGCCCAGGGCCACCCGGTGGTGGTTGCGACAGTAGTCCGCACCAAGGGATCGACGCCCCAGAAGCCGGGCGCGAAGCTGCTCGTGCGTGACGACGGCTCGGGCGTCGGGACGCTGGGCGGCGGCTGCGTCGAGGGGGATATCTGGTTCGCGGCCAGGGAGCTGATGCGGCGGGGCGGGTCCGCGCAGTACCGCGACTACGAGCTCAACGAGGACCTTGCCGCCGAGGACGGTCTCGTCTGCGGCGGCACGATGTACTTCCTGATAGACCCTGTGTACGAGGCCGGCAGCTACCTGGAGTACGCTCGCGAGATCGACGCCGCGTATGCCGGCGGCCCCGCGGTCGCGCTGGCGTCGGTGACGGCCGCAGGAGACGGCGCTGCGAGGCTCGGCGCTCGGCTCTTCATCCGCGAGGACGGCTCGACGGAGGGAACGCTGGGCTCTCCCGAGGTGGACCGCGAGGCGGTGAAGAGGGCGCGCGAGCTGATGGTCCACGGCAAGAACGAGTTCGTGTCCATGAGGGATGGCACGGAGTTCTTTGTGGAAGCGTACACGACCCCGCCCCAGATGGTGCTGTGCGGCGGCGGCCACGTCTCGAAGGCTATCGCGCCGATGGCCAGCACGCTGGGGTTCAGGGTGTTCGTGACGGACGACCGTGAGGAGTTCGCCAATGGGGAGCGCTTCCCGGAGGCGGACATCATCGTGGCCGAGAAGCCCGAGAATGCGATGCCGCAGCTCCCCATCAACGCGAACACGTTCATCATCATCGCCACGCGGGGCCACCGGTACGACAACGTGGCGCTGGAGGCGGCGGCGCTGACTCCGGCAAAGTACGTGGGCCTGCTGGGCAGCAAGCGCAAGACGATCCTGATATACGAGGACCTGATACGGAGCGGCCTGCCCATCGAGCGCATCCGCGAGATACGGTCGCCGGTGGGCCTGGACGTGCGGGGACGGACGCCGGAAGAGATCGCCGTGAGCATCATGGCCGAGGTGCTGATGTTCCGGCTCGGCGGCACCGGCCAGCCGATGAAGATCGAGGACTGGCGTATCGACCGCATCCGGGAGAAGGTGGAGGCCGGAAGGGAAGAGGCCGCGGTCGCCGATTAGGTTGCTGTCCAGGGGAGTTTGACTGTGCCAGTGGATTACACGAAGACCATCACCATCGAGCCTGGCAAGCGTGGCGGAAAGCCCTGTATCCGAGGCCTCCGCATCACGGTCTATGATGTTTTGGAGTACCTAGCATCGGGTATGTCCAACGAGGAAATACTGTCTGATTTCCCCGACTTGACCCAGGAAGACATTCGGGCGTGCTTGGCATTCGCGGCTGAGCGGGAGCGTCGATTGGTCTCGCTCCCGCCTGTATGAGGCTGCTGCTAGATCAGAACCTGTCTCCACGCCTAAGGCAGGCCTTGCGGGACCTGTATCCTGGATCTCTCCACACCATGGGAATCGGATTGGAATCTGCCGATGACATGGTGGTTTGGGAGTACGCCAGAGACCGCAATCTCATGATTGTTTCGAAGGACGCCGACTTTCGACAACTGAGCTTTGCTCTTGGCCACCCACCGAAGGTGATTTGGATTCGACGCGGCAACTGCTCGACATCAGAGATCGAATCGATCCTGCGCGAGCGCCACAATGATCTGCTCGCTTTCTACGAGGATGATGCGGGCGCTTTCTTCGCGCTAGGCTGAGCGCAGTCGGCCTTCAACCCACAGGCTCTCTTTGCTTTAGGATGACGGCAGTTGGTGGCTTCGGCGGTACCCGCCGCTTACAACAACCCAACCTCGGAGGACTCGGACCGGCACCAAAAGGCCATGGAGGGCTTGTGATGCAGCGACCTGCCAGCCTGTCGATTCGGCCCTATGTCGACGGCGACTTGGGCGTGCTGAAGGAGATCACGGCCGAGGCGTTCGACAGCGTGTCGATCGACCAGATCATCGAGGGGCGGCATGGGCTGCTGAGGGGCGAGGACTGGCGGGCTCGCAAGGTTCGCCACATCGACGCGGACGTGGCGAGAGATACGGGCGCCGTGTTCGTGGGCGAGATCGACGGCGCGGTAGTGGGATATGTGACCACGTGGACGGACGAGGCGTCGGGGATCGGGCACATTCCGAACATCGCCGTCAGGGTCGGCTTCCAGGGCATGGGGATCGGCCGCCGCCTGATCGACCACGCCCTGGACAACTTCAGGTCCGCCGGCATGACCCACGCGAAGATCGAGACACTGGAGACGAACGCCGTGGGCTACGGCCTGTACACGTCGATGGGCTTCGAGGAGCTGGCCCGCCAGGTGCACTTCCTGAAGGCATTGTGAGCCTGGCGTTTGCCCCGGCCCACGCTCGGCCTTCGATGCAGCCGGTGTTACCATGTCACGAGGACACGGAGCCGAGGGAGCGGCTATGACTACGATCAACACCGTGATGGACTTGCATCGGATACTGGTGGAGCATTCGGAATGGCGGGATGAGCTTCGCCGCATCCTGTTGACGGACGAGCTGCTGAGGCTGCCGCAGGTAATGGCCGAGTTCATAGAGACCACGAACCGGCGATCCGAGGAAACAGACCGGCGCTTCGACTCTATGGAGCACGCGCAGAGGGTGCACAGCAGGCATATATCAGATATGAATGGCAGGTTCATAGAGATGAATGCCGAGAGAGCGGGGATGGCGATTGCCTGGGAGATGGGACTGCGCGAAGCGCGTATTCTCACCTCCAGGGAGGTCGAAGCCATAGCTGAGGAGGCCATTCGCGCCGGGAAGGCGGAGGGCATCGGGAGGAACGACCTGAGGAGCTTCCGCATGGCCGACATGCTCATGGAAGCGACCAACAAGCAGGGCCAAGTCTGCTATATCGCGGGCGAGCTCTCCTACACCGCCGATGAGCGGGACACCGGCAGGGCAATTCGCAACGCAGGCTACCTGACCAGGTTTCTGGACAGCCCCGCCTACCCTGTCGTGGCGGGCGTCTTCCACGACGACAGGGTTGAGGAACTGCTGACGGAGAGTGTGGAGCAGGTCTATGGCGGCGCTGGGGAGAAGAGAGCGCTCTGGTTCCAGATGGATGAGTAAGGGCGTGTCACAATCTCCATCTTGCGCCCGCCGATGAGCGCCCGAGCCGCTTCAAGGCGCCAGTAGCGAGGCGTCCAGGTCGATGCCCCCCTCGATGAGTGACCACGTGGACGGACGAGGCGTCGGGGATCGGGCACATCCCGAACATCGCCGTCAGGGTCGGCTTCCAGGGCATGGGGATCGGCCGCCGCCTGATCGACCAGGCCCTGGACAACTTCAGGGTTGCCGCATGACCCACGCGAAGATCGAGACACTGGAGACGAATGCCGTGGGGTACGGCCTGTACACGTCGATGGGCTTCGAGGAGCTGGCCCGCCAGGTGCACTTCCTGAGGGAGCTGTAGCCTGACCATCGGAGATACTGCGTCGAGGCAGTCTGACATGCGTGTCGAGTGCACTCGACCGGCTGCCGCCGGGCATGAGTCCGGGATGGGTGCGCGGATGGTGCTCCCCAGATCCACCACCTGATTTGCACGGGCGGCGTGACGGACTGCCTCTGAGGCTATGGCTGTGCACCTTGACGGGGATGGATTCCCGCCCCCGACTGCTCGGGGGCAGGCTCGTCGCGGGAATGACGGAGGTGGGGGATTTGGGTGCTCGGACACCTCTTGACACGCGATGGTGTAACATATCGTAGGGTAGAATTGTCCCACTCACGACAAGTAATCTGTCGACCCACGTGTCCTTCTGTTGAGGAGGAGAAACCGACATGACCCTTGGAAAACGTACGACCCCCGTGCTGATAATCGCGGCCATAGTGCTGCTGGGCGGGGCCCTGGGAGCGTTCGCAGTAGCCAGAGGAGTTCTGGCTTCCGAGCCCGCCGGAACGCCCACGCCCGTGCCGCTGGAGCTCCCCGAACTGCCGGACAAATTGCAGCTGCAGGACAGGTCGCAGCCGCAGGTCTCGCCGGCGACCAGCCCACCTGTAGTGAGCCGTGCCGAGGCGGCCGCCAGCCAGGGGCAGGAAGAAGAGGTCTATACGTGGGAGGACGGCGACAGGACCCTCAATGTCGTGCTCCAGGAGGACCTCACCATCCAGAACACCGCCGACATCACGCCTGGCGCCGAAGTGGTTGCCAGGGGCGCCACGAACAGCATCGTTCGGAAGCAGGCCAGCCAGACTCAAGACGCTCTTCCAGTGTTCCGCTCGGAATCGGGAGGCGGACTGATGACTCTGCCCGGCGGCGTCCTGCTGTCGCTGGACTCCACATGGGACCAGGCCAAAATCGAGAGCTTCTTCTCTGAGAACGACATCTCGATGGACCAGGTATCGGAGCTGGGATTCTTGCCTAACGGCTTCCTGGTGGAGACGGAGCCGGGCTTCCCGTCGCTGGAGCTTGCCAATTCACTGGCCGCCCAGGATGGCGTTGCCGTATCGAGTCCCAACTGGTCGACACAGGTCGAGGCGAAGTAGAGCCGCTGTCCCACAGAGGACGACGACCACCACCCAGACCGCCGCTAGCCACGGAGAGAGAAGTCGCCATGCCCTTCATGTTGCTCCAGCGTGCGCCGTCGTTGTCGTCAACGGCAAGATTGCTCCCCATCGCGGCTCTTGTCGCCCTCGGGTTCCTCCTGATCGCCAGCAGCGCCGGCGGCCAGACGGTCGCAGACGACCACGGCAACTCGTTCGACTCGGCTACGCTTGTGGCGTTGGGGTCCTCGGTAGAAGGGCGCATCGACGCGGGCGACGACCGCGACGTCTTCAAGTTCGACCTTTCAGACGCGTCCGGGCCAACGGACCTGTGGGTGTACACCCGCGGCGAATTCGATACCTACGGCGGCTTGTACGACAGCTCTGGGACCGTAATCGCACTCAATGACGACGGCTACTTCAGGGACCAGATACGCGCCTTCAGCATAAGGAGCGTCGTACCTCCGGGGGTCTACTATGTGATAGCCGTCAGCTTCTTGGGGGAGCCGGGGGACTATACCCTGCACGCTCAGGCCGTCACCGACCCTGGGAGCACAATCGACGCGGCGAAGCCCCTGGTTCTTGGTTCGCCAAACGGAGGCAAGATCGACAGCGCAGACGACGAGGATTACTTCCGGCTGGACTTCACGGAAACCAGGCATGTCATCATCGATGCCAGGAATTCGCTTGTTCTGCCCCTTGATGCGGTCTTGCTCGACGCCGCCGGCGAAGAGATTTCCGCCAACACTTACCAGTCAAATCTGAGGGTATTGGGATTGCCGTTCCCGCTGGGTATGGAGATTGAAGAGGACTTCGAACCAGGTACTTACTACCTCAAGGTGACGAACCCATTGGCACCTCTCATCGGTGAGGCCGATTTCAGGGCCGTGCCGTACGCCATCTTCTTCGAGGAGGATGTCGAATATACCAATCTGCTCGAAGAGTGCGCGGCTGATACCCGGGCGTTGAACGCCCCGGAGATAAGCGATCCGCTGTATTCGTGCCAGTGGCACCTGAGCAGCTCTCAATGGCAGGATATCGACGTCCAGTCGGTCTGGGCAGAGGGGATCAAGGGAGAGGGAATCAACGTCGCCGTCGTAGACGACGGGATGTACCAAGCCCATGAGGACCTGAAGGACAACGTCAACACGAGCCTCAGCTTCGACTATACCACAGGCGGCAACGACATCTATGGCCGCTTCGACCATCATGGCACGCACGTTGCCGGCATGATCGCGGCCAGGGATAACGACGTAGGGGTTCGTGGAGTAGCCCCAAGGTCCACTGTCTACGGCTACAATCTCCTTGCCTTGGGAGCTACGACGGGGTTCAACATCATCGATGCGATGGCCCGCAATGGGGTAGTTACCGCGGTCTCGAACAACAGCTGGGGGCCAAGGGACGGCCCTGGACCGAGCCATACATTCTCGTTCTGGAGACAGGCGGTACACGCCGGTACAACGGAGGGCTACGACGGCAAGGGCATCTTCTATGCCTTCTCCGGCGGCAACGGTCACCTGCTGGGCGACGACTCGAACCTCGACGAGTTCGCCAACACCCATGCCGTGACCGCCGTCTGCTCAGTGCACAGCGAAGGCAGGAGGGCCGGTTACTCGGAAATGGGCGCCAATCTGTGGGTCTGTGCCCCTTCCAACGACCGTCCGGGCAGCCTCGGCGGAGCTCGCGGCATTCTGACGACCGAGAATTCCGACCGCTACTACCAGGACTTCGGCGGGACCTCCGCCGCAACGCCGCTTGTCTCAGGTGTTGCCGCGCTGACGCGCGACGCCAACGCCGACCTCACGTGGCGCGACATCAAGGTGATTCTCGCCGCTTCGGCCCAGCAGAACGACGCCGCAAGCTCGGGATGGGAAGACGGGGCCAGCAAGCATCCGATTTCCTCCACCGGCAGGTACCACTTCAACCACGAATACGGGTTCGGTGTGGTCAACGCCGAGGGCGCCGTCGACCTGGCGAAGCGCTGGACGAACTTGCCCGCAATGCAAGAGACGACCGTGTTGTCTGACGAGCTAAATGAGGAGATTCCCGACGCCCCTGTAGGCGGCAGCCCAACGACATTCACTCTTGCTCTCACACTGGACACCGATATCGGGTCCACCGAGTTCGTCGAGGTCACGGTCGTCTTCGAGCACGACTCTTTCCGGGACCTGGAGATCCTGCTGGAGTCGCCATCCGGAGCCGTCTCGAGACTGGCCGTTCCATTCGACACCTTCGATGGGATTTTTGGCTACGAATTTATGCCGTTGTACGGCTCATTCCAGTTCGGGTCGGCCAAACATATCGGCGAAGACCCCAACGGCGAGTGGAAGCTGCACGTGACCGACCGCATTCCTGTCGCGGATGGGGTATTCGGCGGATTCGCCATCACCGTCTACGGGCACGAGCGCGCGCCCGGCGTTGCGACCCTGGACTCGGTCGAGGTCAACGTGGGCGGAGAGTCGCTGGACGTTGCCTGGACGGCCCCCGACGAGGCAGGCGACTCGGCGATCACCGCCTACGACCTGCGCTATATCCCGACCGACGCGGATGAGACGGACCTTGCCAGCTGGACCGCGCTGGAGGGCGTGTGGACAGCCGATGCCGGCGGAGAGCTGGAGTACAAGGCCACCGGGCTGACGGACGGCACTCAGTACGACATACAGGTCCGGGCCGTGAACAGCGCCGGTGGCGGCGTGTGGTCGGAGACCGGTACCGGCACCCCGATGTCGAGCCGGTGCGTCACCGGCGGCGCGGTTACGGACAGGGCGAACACCGGCTTGATCCACGACTGCGAGGCGCTGCTGGAGGCGAGGGACACGCTGGCGGGAATCGGTTCGCTCAACTGGTCGGCGGATACTCCCATGGCAGAATGGGATGGCGTTGTCGTTCGGGGCACTTCAGACCGCGTGACCCGGCTGGTACTCAACGGCAAGGGATTGAGCGGGACGATCCCGTCCGAGTTGGGCAGTCTGAGCGATTTGCAATGGCTAATGCTTCACAATAACCAGTTGTCGGGCGGCATTCCATCTCGGCTGGGCAGCCTGACCAACCTGACACTGCTGTGGCTCAGCAACAACCGGCTGGAGGGACAGATCCCCATGGCGCTGGGGCGATTGTCCCAGCTCAAGCAGCTCAACCTCAATACCAACAACATAACCGGTACGATTCCGGCCGAACTTGGGGATCTAAGTAGCCTGGAACGGCTGTGGCTGCACAGGAATGAGTTGAGCGGCCCTATTCCGAATTCGTTGGGGCAACTATCCAACTTGGAGAGGCTTTGGCTGTACAGCAACGAGCTGACGGGCAGTATACCGGCGTCGCTGGGCGAGTTGAGCGATCTTGTCGCGTGGCGTCTCAGTGGCAACAACCTCACCGGGTGTGTACCTGAGGGACTGGCAGCCGTGGCGGACAACGACCTCGCCAATCTTGGCCTGCCGGCCTGTCCAGGCAACTAGACCGCCACGCAAGGAAGTTCCGAAAGGTCCAAGGCAGCCCGGGTACACTCCCTGAGGGAGTCGTACTTGGCTGCTGACGGTCAGCGTGGCAGTCGGCCTGCAATCTTGCGGGCGAGGGAGGCTCGCTCTTCGAAAGGGATGAGCCTGGCGTCCCTGGCAAGGAGCAGCTCGGGCCGGTCGCCGGGATAGCGCGGCACCACGTGGACGTGGTAGTGGGGTATCGTCTGGCCGCTTGCCACGCCGTTGTTCTGGTAGATGTTCAGCCCCACGGGTGCGAGAGCGTCGTGGACGGCATGGGCGACGCGCCTGACCATCCGGGCGAGCGACACGGCCTCGTCCTCGGTGAGGTCGAGGACCGTCGGGGCATGGCGCGACGGCATCACCAGGATGGCTCCGCGGCTCACCTGGTAGGGATTCACTATCGCGGCGACGTCGGTAAGCCGCTCGACGTAGGCGAAGCGCTTGGTGCGCTCTTCGTCGTCGTCGACCTCTCCCCGCAGATTCCTGCAGAACGGACAGGGATCCCGGACCGGTATCTCGATTGACATGGTCAAACCCTCATGCGCCCGGCGGGCTTCTCCGCCCAAGTCCTGCCGAAGTTCCTTGCCTATCATACTTGGGACAGCGGGTTGTCCGCATAGCTCCCCGGACATAGAATTATCGTGCAGCCCGCAGCAAGAGCGGCGCCGCGCGGGAGGATGGATTTGCGCGTCCTGGTAACAGGCGGGGCCGGGTTCATAGGCTCACACATAGTCGACAGGCTGGTCGAGAGGGGCTGCGAGGTCGTCGTGGTGGACGACCTATCCTCCGGCCAGATGGCGAACGTCAATCCGAGGGCGCGGATGGTCGATCTGGACCTGAGCGCCCCGGACTTCCTGGACGTGGCTGCCTCCTTCAGGCCGGACGTGATCAGCCACTGCGCGGCCCAGGCGTCGGTGCCTGGGTCGGTGTCCGACCCGCAGCGCGACGCCCTCGTGAACATCGTGGGGGGGATCAACGTCTGCAAGGCGGCGGTGGAGGCCGGCTCTTCGCAGCTCGTCTACATCACTACGGGTGGTGCCCTGTACGGCGAGCCGGACTACCTCCCGTGCGACGAGGACCACCCGATTCGACCCATCAGCCCATACGGGCTCAGCAAGTGGACGCTGGAGCAGTACCTGCCCATCCTCCTGCCCCCGTCCATGAGCGTAAAGGTACTGCGCGGGGCCAATGTGTATGGCCCGCGGCAGGACCCCCACGGCGAGTCGGGGGTCGTCGCCATCTTCGGGTCGAAGATGGTGCGCGGCGAGCCGGTGGTCATATTCGGCGACGGCGAGCACACACGGGACTACGTGTACATCGGCGACTTCGTGGACGCGCACGAGCTGGCGCTGAACTCAGGCGAGTCGCTGACGGTTAACATCGGCAGCGGGGCGGAGACCTCGGTCAACCAGCTCTTCCGTGCCATGGCAGACGAGCTTGGCTACACGATGCCGCCCCAACGCGCCGGCGAGCGCCCTGGAGACGTGAGGCGCATCTGCCTGGACTCGACGAGGGCGCGCGACCTGCTGGGCTGGCGTCCGGCCACTTCGCTGGCCGAGGGCCTGCGCAGGACTTTGGCTGCGTTCAGCGCCGCCACCCGCCCCGGCGATATACCGTGACGCCGCCCTGCTGGAACGGGGCGTCCATGAACTCGCCGAACTTCGCCAGGCCGGCCTCGCCGTAGGCCTGGCGCTCCCGGTCTCCAACGTAGACGTAGTCCACTCCGTACTTGTCGAGGAGCCGTCGCGCCTCCTCCACGTCCTCCGTGGTGTATATGGCCTCGATGTCTTCCTGGCGACCCGACAGCGGCTCATGGGAGCCGCGCCACTGTACCTCGTGGCCGGCCCAGCCGAGGACCGTGGGCACTCCCGTGCCCGACGAGACTCTGCCGAAGGGCGTGTAGTCGTTGCCGAATGCCTCCAGCACCGCTGAGTCGCGCCCGGCGTCATTGCGGATGAACTCGATGGCAGCGCGCTCGTCCAACGCCAGGTGCGCAAGGCCGTCGAGGGTGGGGTCGCGGCCCTGCGGACCGCCCTTGGTGGCGGCTGCCGCGAGCGGATAGTAGGCCGAGCAGGCCAACAGCACTACGAAGGCCAGTGTCCAGACTCGCGTGAGAGTGAGCGCGCCGCCTTCCGCGCCGTCCCTGAGCTTCAGCATGTAGAAGATGGCGTATCCGGCCGACGCGGACAAGAGTATCCACGCTTGGTAGTAGAGCTTGAATACGGTGTTCATCCTCTCCAAGGCCCCCCCAAAGCTGTCGTCGACGTGGAGAAGCTCAGGCCCCATTATCAGCAGGATGCCGAGAGCGGCGAGCATAAGCGCATAGATCATGCCGTGCGACGGGTTCGCCTGCTTCGACAGCCAGAGGGCCCCGAACACGGCCGCGCTGATCAGAAAGGCCAGCGGCAGCACCCATATTAGCCTCGCCACTAGGCTTGCATCGCCGCCAAAGCTCATGACCGCCCACGCGACGAACGGCAGGAAGCCGGCCGACAGCGATATCGCCGATGCGAGGCGCCAGTCGCGGTCCACGGTCGTCCGCCAGAAGACAGAAACGACGACCGGGGCGACTGCAAGGAAGAACAGCGACCAGACGATGAGCAGGTGATGGGGCCGCGTAGCGTATACGCCGACCGCGCCAATCCCCGAGACCTGGCTGCCGAATGAGACGAGGTATGGCGCTATCAGCACGAGCGCCAGGGCTATCACGGGCAGAGCGGCAGATGCGATTTTCTCGATCAGCCCGACCGCGTCATCGGGGCTAGCCGAGTAGGCCCTGACGCCGGCGACGCCCACGAGGAGCGCGGCAAGTACGGGAAGGTCCCACATGTTCGTGAAGGCGAGGGCGCCAAGTACGAGTCCCATGGCGGCGGGCGCCGCTGCGCTGCGGCCCAGAGTGGCCAGGGAGGAGCCGGCGTTCCCGGCCAGTGCCGCCCTCGAGAGCGGCCAGTCCTGCCGGGGCGACCGCAGGTACGCCCAGAGCATCGTCAGGAACGTGACGACGAAGGGGATGGACATAACGTGGGGGTGGAGGTCCCCGAGGATGAAGCTGAAGAAGGGAAACTCGTGGATGGTGTAGTCGAGCGTGATGTCCCCGTCGAAAGAGCCAATGACACGGGTGGCGCGCCACCACCAGAAGTGCTCCTGGGGCCTCCACGACTCGGCAGGGGCAGGCAGGGGCTCGTCCAAACCGTCGACGCCGAGCCACTGCCAGAACCCGGCGGAGCCGAGGCTGTTCGCCCTCATGAACTCCAGCACGCCCTCCAGGTTGGCGGCCAGCACCAGCAGCGCGGCCGCGGCAAAGCCGGCCGTAAGCGCGTACCTCAGGACCTTCGAGTCGGAGCGGACCATGCCCGCCACCAGCGAAAAAATACCCATTGCGGCCAGAGCGGGGATGAGGGCGAGCGACAGGTTGTAAGCGATTGCCGGATGAACGCCGGTCAGCTTGGCGAGCGACCCCATCATCCAGTAGCCGAAGTAGTAGTAGCTGATCGACTCGCCCCGCAGCCACGGGTCCTCCGGCTCGCCCAGGTAGGTGCGTACCGAGGCGTTCAGGAAGCCGAAGTCCATCGGCTGCTCGGTGGAGGCGATCGCGGGGTCGTAGGCCCGGAATAGCGCCCAGGCGGCGAAGACGAGCAGGAACAGCGCCTCGGCGGTCAGCAGGGCCCGGCGCTCCTTCCTCACGAAGGCGAGGAGAGCCGCGCGCTGCCGCCACGCATATGTGCCGCTCAACGCGGCGAGCGCCGCGAGGATGAGCGCGAGGGTGATCTGGGTGCTGGGCACGAGCTGGGCGGCGCTCAGTATCCAGGAGATGTACGCGACGGCGACGATGCCCAGCGGCTTGCAGATCCCGAATCCACGGTCGCTCAGCGACGGGAAGAGGAAGAAGCAGATGGGGAAGGCGACGAGTCCGACGGCCTCCACCGCCAGGACCCAGAGTATGGCGTCAGTCATGGCCGGAGCAGCCGGGAGGGAGCCGGGCCGGCCCTATCCGCACACGACTCATGCGGCGTCGGGCGACGCGAACAGTGCGTCTACGAACTCCCTGGGGTCGAACGGGGTGATGTCCTCGAGCTGCTCGCCGGTGCCGATGTACAGCACGGGCAGCTTCAGCTCGGCGGCTATGGCGATAACGACGCCGCCCTTGGCCGTGCCGTCCAGCTTGGACAGGAAGACGCCGTCGCAGTGTATGGCCTCGGTGAACGCGCGGGCCTGCGCCAGGCCGTTCTGACCGGTCGTTGCGTCCATCGCCAGGATCACCTCGACGGAGGCGCGGTCGTCTTGCCTCGAGAGTACGCGCCGGATCTTCTTCATCTCCTCCATGAGGTTGGCCTTGGAGTGGAGCCGGCCGGCAGTGTCGATGATCACGACGTCCACACCCCTGCTGCGGGCGGCGTGCAGCGTGTCGAAGGCGACCGCGCCCGGATCGGCGCCCTGCTGGTGGGCTATGACATCGGCGCCGACCCGGCTGCCCCACACCTGCAGCTGCTCGATGGCGGCCGCCCTGAAGGTGTCGGCCGCGCCCAGCAGCACCTGCTTGCCCTCGTCGGCGTAGAGCTGGGCCAGCTTCGCAATGCTTGTCGTCTTGCCAGCGCCGTTCACGCCGATCATGAGCACAGTGTGTGGGACCTTGCCGTTCTCCGAGGCGGGGCTGCTACGTACGTCCAGAATCGCGACGAGCTCCTGCTTGAGGATGTCGATGGCGCCATCGGGGTCCGAGACGCTCTCCTCCCTGACGCGCCGCTTGAGCCTCTCGATCAGGTCCTGGGCAGGCCCCAGGCCGACGTCGGCGGCAATCAGCAGCTCCTCGAGCTCCTCCCAGAGCCCGTCGTCCAGGCTTCCGGAGCGAAAGAGTGCCGTGACGTGGGAAAACCAGGCCCGCCGGGTCTTCTCGGCGGCCTGTTTAGTCTTCTCGCTCTTTCGGCGTCCCAGGAAGTTGAGCATAGGGTACCAATCACGCGGGGGAGGCTGTCACATTGGCGACAGGGAACTATTGTAGCAGGAAGGACAGAGTTCCTACGTGGCTGGGCGGAATCCAACCCGTGTTTCCCTTTTGGCGGCAAATGATACATTTGGAACCGGAAATTTCAAATGGCAGGCAGAATCCAACCCGCATAGCCAGCATGGCCCACCCGGCGGCGGGCTCATTTGAAGCACTATCGGGCCGGGTGTTAAACTGGAAGCAGTCCACCACCTTCGCACGAGGGACGAAACTGTGCCCGACGGATATGCGCTGAACTGGGGAGCCGTGCTGATAGTCGCGGGAGTGGGTCTCGCGGCGGTGCTGGGCGCGTTCGCGGCCTCGTACCTGCTGGCGCCCCGGCGCCCCTCGGAGATGAAGGACATGCCGTACGAGTGCGGCATACCGCCTGCCCCCTACCGCTGGTCCCAGATCAACATACGGTACTACGTGTTCGCGATCCTGTTCCTCATATTCGATGTGGAGGCGGTGTTCCTCTTCCCGTGGGCGATGGTCTACCTGGAGACCATCCCCGCCGTCTTCTACGAGATGCTCATCTTCATCGCTATCCTGTTCTTCGGGGTCGTGTACGGGTGGAAGAAGGGAGTGCTGCAGTGGAGATAGAGCTGGGACAGGGCTACCGGCCTCACATGGGCAACGAGCCGGGCGAGAGCGTCTTCGAGAGGGTGCTGCCCAACGCCGTGACGGCGAAGTCGAGCGACCTGTTCGCGCTGGCGCGCAAGTCCTCGCTGTGGACGTTGAGCTTCGGGCTGGCCTGCTGCGCGATCGAGATGATCAGCACCCACATGTCGCACCACGACCTCGACCGCTTCGGCGTGGTCACGTGGCCGTCGCCCCGCCAGGCGGACGTGATGATCGTGGCGGGGACGGTCGTGAAGAAGATGGCCGACCCGATAAAGCTCCTGTACGAGCAGATGCCCGATCCCAGGTGGGTGATAGCGATGGGTAGCTGCGCGACCAACGGCGGCCCCTACTACCGATCATACTCGGTGGTGATGGGCGTCGACCACCTGATACCCGTCGACGTGTACGTGCCGGGCTGCCCGCCCCGGCCCGAGGCGCTGATGTACGGCATCATGCAGCTCCAGGAGAAGATACAGAAGGACGCGAGGGAACGTGGCAAGGAGCCGCTCTAGGGCGCAGGCGGCTGCGGGGCCGCGGCTCGACGAGCGCGGCCAGGCCCTCTCGGACATCCTGCCGTCCGTCCTGCGGGACATTGACGCGGCCTTCGGGACAGCGCTCGACGAGGTCGTGGTCGTCGTCGATCCTGGCGACGTACCGGAAGTGTGCCGGAGGGCCAGGCAGGACCCTGCCCTGAACTTCGACTACCTCAGGTGTCTCTCCGTAGTGGACTACGTGGAGAGGCTGGAGGTGAACTATCACCTGCTGTCGCTGGCCAGGCGCCACAAGATGGTCGTGAAGACGAACCTGCCGCCGGACGACCCCCGTGTCCCCACGGTGACGGGCGTGTGGCGCGGCGCCGGCTGGTACGAGCGGGAGGGGCACGACCTCTTCGGCGTGCTGTTCGAGGGACACCCGGACCTGTCGCCGCTGCTACTCTACGAGGGTTTCGAGGGTCACCCCGGCCTAAAGAGCTTCCCGTTCCACGAATACGACGAATGGTAGAATGGTTGTCAGCACTTGTCATCATTGGATCGGGGATTGGTGGGCTATGGTTGTGCAGAAACACAAGGACCATACGATACGGACATCAACGGGACACACTGTACGGGTTACGCACCTGTGCAGAGAAGACATTGAGCGAGAGCTCGCCAAGTTTGAAACGAAGTACGGGATGACCTCACAGGAGTTCGTCGTCAAGTGGAACCGCGGTGAGTTGGACTGCGACGTGGGGGAGTACTTTGATTGGGTGGGGCTCTGCTACTCAGCATACGACTATGGGCGCGGCGAATTGAAGATCGTCGATGAGGGAGTTGAAGAGCTGAAGATCTGATGAGGCACATACGCTGAACCCGCAGCTACAGGGCTATACCAATTCATTTTGAGCGCACAGTAAAGCCGTCATTACCGCGAAGAGCCTGCCCCGTACTCGATACGGGGCGGGAACCCACTCCCTGGCCGCACATATACGGCGGCATCACGGTGACTTGGTATGATAATGCGAGACATCATCCGGGACTGCGATATTTCCCTCATCACAAGCACGAAGGGGGGCTGACGAAAGGGTAACCGGCTGCCGACAGCCCAGTGTCCGAGCGATTCGCGACGAAATAGCTGCGTACCTGACATGACTTCGTAATTGCCAAACCGTAGCGGCGAGTTCAAACTCGCCTTCCCTGTCGGCCGTAGGAAGCATACCCAATTGCGCGTGATGAATCAGGTCAGATACAGAACAGAGGTGTTCAGTGACGGCGTCCGGTACGTCGGGGTGTGCCCGGAGTTCCGCATTTCGGGAACGGGCGACACTCAGGCCGACGCGATGGGCCGTCTACAGGGGGCCGTGGAAGCGTATCTGCAGGAGTGTAAAGACCGGAACATACTGGACATCGTGCTGGAAGAGTTGGGGTTCGAGGAGTCCGGTGGTGTCTGGAAGTTGGGTGACCGGTCCACCGGGCTCCAAGTAGCCGTCATAGGCTCGGGACAAACAGATCGATGATGTCAAGCGCGTAAACACTCGACGAAATCTGAACCTCACTATGCAAGTACACCAGCAGCCAGCACAGCAAGCCGACGCCATCGACCTGATGATCAACATGGGGCCGCAGCACCCCAGCACGCATGGGGTGTTCCGGCTCGTCATATGGGTGGACGGCGAGCGGATCATGAGGGCCGAGCCCCACATCGGCTATCTCCACAGGGGGTCGGAGAAGCTGTGCGAGGGCGAGAGCTACGGCCAGGTAATCACCCTATTCGACAGGCTGGACTACGTGGCGAACCTGAACGGCGAGCTGGGGTTCTGTCTGGCGGTCGAGAAGCTCATGGGCCTGGAGATACCGGAGCGGGCGGAGTACATCCGGGTGATCCTGTGCGAGCTGAACCGGATCGCCAGCCACATGCTCTTCTACGGCGTCTACGGGCTGGACATCGGCGCGATGACTCCGGTGCTGTACGGCTTCAGGGAGCGCGAGCGGGTCCAGTCCCTTTTCGAGGCGGTGACCGGCGCGCGGATGATGCACAACTACATCCGCGTGGGCGGCGTGAAGGAAGAGCTGCCCGACGACTTCGACAGGCGAATGGCTACCCTGACCGACCAGCTGCGGCGCGGCATCGAGGAGTGCGACGACCTCCTCTCGACCAACGAGATGTTCCTGCAGCGAACCAGGGGCGTCGGCGTGATCGGGCCCGAGGACGCCGTCGACTACGGGGTGTCCGGGCCGGGGCTGAGGGCGAGCGGCGTGGCTGAGGACGTGCGCGTGACGGAGCCGTACGGCATCTACGACCGGTTCGACTTCGGCGTCCCGGTGGGCACTGCCGGGGACTGCTGGGACCGCTACTTCGTGCGGGTCGAGGAGATGCGCCAGTCGCTCGCCATCATCGACCAGGCCATGGCACAGATGGAACCCGGGCCGATCATGGCGAAGGTGCGCCGGATCCTCCGCCCACCCAAGGGCGAGGTCTACGCTAGGAGCGAGTCGCCGAGGGGCGACTTCGGCGTCTTCCTCGTGAGCGACGGCACGGACAAGCCCTACCGCGTCAAGGTCAGGGCGCCTTCCTTCGCCAACCTGCAGGCGATCCAGCACATGCTGAGGGACGCCTACGTTGCCGACGCCGTCATCATCCTCGGGTCCATCGACATCGTCCTGGGCGAGGTGGACCGGTGACCCTCTCGGACGTCGCCCTATACGGCCTGGGCGCACTGGCGCTCTTCGCCTTCCTGTCGGTGACGGTGCTGGTGCTGGTGTGGCTGGAGCGCAAGGCCCTGGCGCGGATACAGATGCGGATGGGACCAATGCGAGTGGGCTTCCACGGCGCGTTACAGCCCCTGGCCGACGCAGTGAAGCTGATGACCAAGGAGGACATCCTGCCTTCGTGGGCCGACAGGCGCATATACTGGCTCGCGCCTCTGGCCGCGTTCGTGCCGTCGTTCCTGATCTGGGTCACGCTGCCCGTGGCTCAGGGTGTTGTGATAAGGAACATGGACCTGGGCCTCTTCTACATCACCGCGGTCTCGGTGCTGTCCGTGCTGGGGCTGGTGATGGCCGGGTGGGGCTCGGCAAACAAGTACGCGATACTGGGCGGCCTGCGCGCGGCGGGACAGCTCCTGAGCTACGAGATCCCCTTCATCATGTCGATACTCGCCGTCGCCATGCTGGTACAGTCCCTCAACCTGCAGGACATAGTGGACGCGCAGGCCAACGTAGTCTACGCCCTCGTTCAGCCGCTGGGGCTGTTCCTGTTCCTGACCGCGGGGCTGGCCGAGCTTGGCCGGACGCCCTTCGACATCCACCACGCCGAGTCCGAGGTGATCGGCGGGCCGTTTGTCGAGTACAGCGGCGCTCACTGGGCCATCTTCTTCCTCGCAGAGTACGTAAACACCTTCACCATCGCCGCGCTGACGACCCTGCTCTTCCTGGGAGGTTGGCGCTGGCCGGCCATGCCATTCGACGGCGCGCTCCACTCGGCCCTGTCGGTCCTGTGGTTCATGGTCAAGTGCTACGCCGTGATCCTGGTCATCTTCTGGATCAGGGGCACCTACCCGCGCCTCCGAATCGACCAGCTCATGGCGTTCGGCTGGAAGGTGCTCGTCCCCCTCTCCTTCGCGAACATAGTGGTCACGGGGGTCGTGAAGTTCTACGGCTGGCCCCTCTGGGTGCTGACGCTGCTGTCTCTGCTAATATTGGTAGGTGCGTTCTACGCGGTTACCCGGAACATGGGCGCGAGATCGGTGCGGGACACGGTGACCATCCACCCGGCCAGCAGCCTCAGGGAACAGGCGTGAGACAAGAGAAGACATCTTGTCGCCATACCCGTGCCGGGAGGCCTTTGCGTGACCGTCATTCCCGCGAAGAGCCTGCCCCGTACCCGATACGGGGCGGGAATCCAGGACGGCGGGGATGGGCGTTCGTCTCACCAATACTGAACAGTTACGGCATGAGCAGTCCGCAGACGCGGGCAAATTAATACAGGGGTGTGAGATGGCAGGCTTTCTCGAAGGGCTGAAGGTTACGCTGAAGACGGCGAGCCGCAAGCCCGTGACGGCCCAGTACCCGGAGCCGGACAAGCGGCTGGATATCGACGAACGGTACATGGGGTTCCCCGCGCTGCTGTGGGACGACACGGTCGACGAGCCCTACTGCACGAGTTGCATGGTCTGCATCCGGGAGTGCCCGACCCAGTGCATGAGCGCCACAATGAAGGACAACCCACTCCACGCGGAGGGGAAGAGCCGGCGGCGCAAGATCGTGGACGAGTTCGAGATCAACCTTGGCCGCTGCATCGTGTGCGGGATATGCGTGGACGTGTGCAACTTCGACGCGATAGAGATGAGCCACGAGCACGAGCTGGGCAAGTACGCCCGCAACGGCAACCGCGTGGACCTGGGGCAGCTCCTGGAGATGGGCAAGGAGTTCCAGCGCGACACGGGTTGGGAGCCGACCCAGAAGAAGAACATCGGGAGAGTCGAGAAGTGAGACTGTGGAATTGAGAATCGGGGTGACAAGCCCGGATTCCCCACCTCCGTCGTTCCCGCGACGGGAGACCCTGGCACAACCGTCATTCCCGCGACGGGAGACCTTAGCACGACCCTCATTCCCGCGACGGGAGACCCTGGCACGACCGTCATTCCCGGGACGGGAGACCCTGGCACGACCGTCATTCCCGGGACGGGAGACCCTGGCACGACCGTCATTCCCGGGACGGGAGACCCTGGCACGACCGTCATTCCCGCGACGGGAGACCTTAGCACGACCGTCATTCCCGCGACGGGAGACCTTTGCACGACCGTCATTCCCGCGACGGGAGACCTTTGCACCTCCATCATTCCCGCGACGGGAGACCCTTGCACAACCGTCATTCCCGCGACGGGAGACCCTTGCACAACCGTCATTCCCGCGGAGGCGGGAATCCAGGGGGGCTGGGGGGCCAGCTTGGATTGCGTCGCTTAGGGTCCCCTGTGTTGCTCTGCTCAGAGAGTTACGCAAAGGTCTCCGACGGCGGGAACCCATCCCCGGTGGGGTGTGCGCCCATGACCACGAAAGGCGGTCTGTCGCGCCGTCCGTCCGAACTAGGTGGAGGATTGGGGCGAGCTCCCAGTTCACTATTCTCTATATTCACCACTCACCATTCGCATGTCCTTAGTCCTCTTCTACATCGCCGGAGTGATAACGCTGGGGGGCGCCCTGGCGGTCGTCACGACCCGCAACATCGTGTACGCGGCCTTCGGGCTCCTCGCTTCGCTCATCGGCGTGGCCGGGCTGTTCCTGCTGGCCTTCGCCGAGTTCCTCGCGCTCGTACAGGTGCTGATATACGGCGGGGCCATCATCGTCGTCATCCTGTTCACGCTGATGCTCACCCGAATAGAGGACTTCGAGCGCCTCACCGACAACGCGCAGTGGCCGGCCGCGGTAGTGGCGGCCCTGGCCCTGTTCGGGCTGCTGGCAGCATCGGCACTGCTGACCGACGTGGCCGCGGGAGAGCGGCAGGCCGTCGGCTTCGAGACGGTGGGCAGGGTGCTGTTCGTCGACTGGGCAGTCCCATTCGAGGTCGCGTCGCTGGTGCTGCTGGTGGCGCTGATCGGAGCGGTCGTGATGGTGCGGTCGAACGGTGACCGCCGGTGATCGAGCTCGCCCACTTCCAGCTGCTCGGCGCCGCGCTGTTCGCGGTAGGCGTGTACGGCGTCCTGGCGAGGCGCAGCGCCGTCCTAGTCCTGATGTCCATCGAGCTGATGCTCAACGCTGTCAACGTGAACCTGGTCGGCTACGCGGCCTTCGCTGACTTCACGGAGTCGCAGCGGGCCTTCGGGCAGGTCCTAGTCATATTCGTCATCACCATAGCGGCCGCCGAGCTCGCCCTCGCCGTCGCCATAGTCCTGCGTCTGTACAGGAACCGGTCGTCCGTCAACATGGACCAGATCGACCTGATGAAGTGGTAGGCCGAGGGGTATATGGCCCAAATCCCCCACCTAAACCGAACCGACGATCTGATCCAGTATCTGATTCAGCCCTGAAGACGGGGCCTTCTCTTCACCTGCTGGGTGAAAGAACGAATTGTCCAAAATGACCAATTTAGCTACAAAACTCAACCGCATCGCCAATTTAGGTGGTGGATTTGGGTATGGCTACATCAGTTGACTTGGATTTCCTGGAGGAGATGGATGCAAGGGCGAAAGACTTGGCCAAGGATACGAGACGAGAAGCCAATCGCCTCATCAAGAAAGGAGTTCACCTTCCAGGCAAGCGCAAGAGCAAAGACTATTGGGCAAAGCCCTTCTATTCGGACGTTAGTACGTTCAGGCGTGGAGTTCCGAGAGTCTTCATAGGAATCAACAGCAAGGGCAATAGGTATTCACTCAAATACGATAAGCGACAGCGAAATGGACAGCGTCTCTGGTCAGGCAACAAGCCGCTGCATAACGCTTACTTGGACGAATGTTGGGGTGACAGGGCTGGTGGGACCGAGCCCAAAGGTCAATCTTCGCTGCAAATCGCTACTCAGAGGGTATTTGAAGCAATGTATGGCAAGGGTTGGAAAAGGAGGCTGAGGAACACGCCCTGCTTCAATCTGATGCCAGTAAGCTCTGAGGGCACTGAAGACCCGACATTGGACAAGACTTGGGGATGTGGTGCTGAATGGGGAGTTGAGCTAGTAGAATACCTTGAGCCTAAGCTTTTAATCCTCTATGGGAACAAGCGTTCGCTCACGAAGGGTAAGAGGAGAAGTGTCTGGCTTGAATTAGAGCGCAAACTCTCCCTGACCGATAGTCTTGCACCTGTGGTGGTGACGCGGACATTCAAAATCTACAATGGCATGATTGAAAAAGGGCCTTTGAAAGGTGTGCCCGTTGTCGGTCTTCCCCACCTTTCAATGATAAAGGGAAGAAACCTACGTACGCTGTGTGACAAATTAAGCGAATTAGCAGGGTCGCACACTTTCCTTTAAATGCCCTCCACCAATACAATAGGCGTCGAGCTGGCCTGGATAATCCCCGCCCTGAGCGCGTCGGCGTTCGTCGTCGTGGCCCTGTTCGGGCGGTGGCTGCCCATGCGGGGCGCGTTCGTCTCCGTCGCCGCCATCCTGCTGGGGTTCGTGCTGTTCTGGTTCGTGCTCGCCGACCTGCTCGCGAACGGCGGCGGCGCGTTCAGCGTCGACTGGCTGGTCCTCGGCGACGTGACCATAACGTGGGGCGTGATCGTCGACCGGCTGTCCGTGACCATGATCGGCCTGGTCACATTCGTCGCCCTCCTCGTGCAGGTCTTCTCCATCGAATACATGCGCGGCGAGCCGCGGTACGGGTGGTACTTCGCCGCCCACGCCCTGTTCGCAGCGGCCATGCTGACCCTCGTGCTCGCCGACAATCTGGTCTTCCTGTACCTGGCGTGGGAGCTCGTGGGCCTGGGGTCGTACCTGCTGATCGGCTTCTGGTACGAGAAGCGCCCGGGGGCGGAGGCGGCCAAGAAGGCGTTCGTGACCACGCGAATAGGCGATGTGGGGCTGCTCATCGGCATCATCCTGCTCTACCGGGCCACCGGCACGTTCGACATCAGCGGCGTCATTCACGCCGTCGAGAACGGGATCGACGCGGGGCTGATATCGCAGGCCGCCGTGAATATCGCGATGTTCCTCGTGTTCCTGGGCGCGATGGGCAAGTCGGCGCAGTTCCCGTTCCACGTCTGGCTGCCCGACGCGATGGAAGGGCCGACGCCCGTCAGCGCGCTGATCCACGCCGCCACGATGGTCGCCGCAGGCGTATTCCTGGTCGCCAGGCTGATGCCGCTGTTCGAGATGGCGCCGGCCGTCCTGCTCTTCGTCGCGTGCGTGGGCCTGTTCACCTTCGCGTTCGCGGGCACTCTCGCCCTGGTGATGACCGACCTGAAGCGCGTCCTCGCCTACTCTACGATCAGCCACCTGGGGCTGATGATGCTGTCCCTGGGCGCGTTCGGAATGGCCGCCGCCATACTCCACCTGCTCATTCACGGCGTGTCCAAGGCGCTGCTCTTTCTCGGCGCGGGCAGCGTCACACACGGCTCCGGCAAGACGGACATCCGCGAGATGGGCGGGCTGTGGCGCAGTATGCCGATCACGGCCATAACGTTCACCATCGGCGCGGCGTCCCTCGCCGGGCTCGTGCCGTTCAGCGGCTTCTTCAGCAAGGAGGAGGCGCTAATCTCGGTGCTCGATCAGAGGGGGTTCGCGTTCTTCGTGCCCACCTTCGCCGCATCCCTCCTGAGCACGCTCTACATGGCGAGGGTTACGTTCATGGTCTTCTTCGGCAAGAGCAGGAGCGAGGGAGAGGCCCACGAGTCGCCATGGCTCCTGACTGCGCCCCTGATCATCCTGGCGCCGCTCGCGCTGGCGCTGGGCCTGGCCACGTTCGGCTGGAGCGACGCCTACAAGGGGTTCGGCTACTTCCTCGCCGGCGAGGGCGCACACGCCTCCCCCGCGTGGCTCGCCGGGCTCTCGGGAGGACTGGTGGGCGCCATCATCTTCAGCAGCTGGACGACGTATGTGAGCCGACCCTCGTGGCTTCCGGGCGCGGCGCGGTACGCGGACCCGAGGAACCCGAAGGTCTATCCCGTCACGGGCTGGACGTCCGCGTGGCGGGACCGGGTACACCGGCTCCTCGTCAACAAGTACTACGTCGACGAGGCGTACCAGTGGGTCATCGACCGGGTCGTCCTCGGACTGGGCAGGCTCGTCGCGCTGTTCGACCGGGTGATAGTGAACGACACCGGCGTCGACGGGCCCGCCCTGTCGGTGTGGCTCTCGGCCATGCGCGTCCGCTACCTCCAGTCGGGCTTGATGTACACCTACGCCATGGCCATGGCGCTGGGGGTAGTGGGCCTGACCCTGCTCTGGTGGCTCGCCGTGTGAGGGGGCGGAGGGCATGGCAATGAGGATGCCCGAATGGCAGGGTCTTTCCAAAGTTCCTTCTCCCTGGCGGGAGAAGGTTAGGATGAAGGGAAGCCATTAACGGCTCCCTTCAACCTACCCTCAATCCTTTCCCATCAAGGGAGACCTCTGGAAGCGTTGACTTTGGAAAGGCCCTGGCCGGCAAGTGTTCAGAGTTAGTGAGAAGACATCCCGTCGTCATACCCGCGAAGGCGGGTATCCAGGGGCGGTGTGGGGGCGTTCGTCTCACCAAGACTGAACAGTTACCCTGACCGAATGGAATTGAAGTGCCCGGCTTTGCGCTGGTATGATAAATAAGGATGCAAAGAGGGCTCTGACAACAGGGGATCGATATTGGCTACTGCTGCGCGACACCAGGAAATCAGTGAGACCTTCCTGGAACATGCCGAGGAAGAATTCAACAAGGGTGACTTGCTTCAAGCCTCAGAGAAGGCTTGGGGAGCGTTCGCGCACTACGTCAAATCTGTTGCCAGAGAGCGGGGCTGGCCGAATAGGTCGCACCAAGATGTACGTGATAACGCTGCGATACTGATGCGCTATACAAACGACCCCGGTCAATCTCGGGGAATGTTCCTGGCGATAGACGCACTGCACACCAACTTCTATGAGGAATTCTACGAAGAAGAGACCGTGTGGCGTGGTATCGAGTGTGCGGGAGCCCTGATAGATGCTTTGAGGAACGCCGAGCCCGACTTCCCAAGAGAACGTCCACCCGTCAAAAGAGGCAGAGTCAGCAACCCCAGGGCCCGAAGAAGATAGCATACTGATCACGTACGACAAAGATTTCGGAGACTTGGTCTTCCGCGAGCGGCGCCCCCACGGGGGCGTCGTTTTGCTGCGCCTCGAAGACTACCGACCCGCTACGATAGTCCACGTATTGGGGAGGCTCCTCGATGAGTATGCTGACCGGATCGGTGGCAGATTCGTCGTCGTGACCAGAGACCAGACACGGTTCTCAGGCCCCGCATAGCTATGGAAACCTTCAACTCATACGTGCTCTTCGCCCTCATAGCCCTGCCGCTGGCTGGGGCGGCTGTCTTGCTCGCCGTGCCGGGAGATCGGCGGCTGGCGATCAGGTGGATCGCGACCGCCGTTGCGCTCGTGACCATGGCGCTCTCGATGTACGTCTTCGCGGGACACACCGACACGTTCGGGGCGCGGCAGACGTCGATGGACGAGTTCGTGGGCCAGACCCACGTGCTCCGGTTCGAGTTCGAGCGCTCGTGGGCCTGGCTGGAGCTCACACCCCAGGAGTGCACGGTCGCCGCATCGACGCAGTCCGCGTCGGAAGACTGCCGTCCGGAGATAGGCGGCGGCATCACGCTGGCCCTGGGCGTGGACGGTATATCGGCCCTGATGGTCCTGCTCACCGGCATCGTCATGTTCACGGGCGTGCTGGTGTCGTGGAACGTCACCCACCGCAGCAAAGACTTCTTCGTGCTGTACTTTCTCCTGCTCTCCGGCGTGTTCGGGGTGTTCGTCAGCCTCGACCTCTTCTTCCTCTTCTTCTTCTACGAGCTGGCCGTGCTGCCGATGTACCTGCTGATCGGCGTGTGGGGCAGCAGCTCGGACTTCGGGACCTTCGTGCGCACCAAGGAGTACGGGGCGATGAAGCTGATGCTGTACCTGGTGGCCGGCAGCGTGCTCATCTGGATCGCGCTGATGGCCATCTTCGCCCAGGCCGACCTGGGCACCTTCAACTTCGTCGCCCTCCACGAGTACGGGGAGTTCCCCGTAACGTTCCAGCGCATATTCTTCCCGTTCCTTATGGTCGGCTTCGGCGTCCTGGCGGGCATGTGGCCCTTCCACACGTGGTCGCCGGACGGCCATGTCGCCGCGCCGACCGCCGTGAGCATGGTCCACGCCGGGGTGCTGATGAAGCTCGGCGCATACGGCATCCTGCGGGTCGGCATGGGCCTGATGCCGGAGGGCGCCGAGACCTGGATGCCGGTACTGATCGCACTAGGTACGGTCAACGTCATATACGGCGCAATCTCGGCCATGGGCCAGCGCGACCTGAAGTACGTCGTCGGCTACTCCAGCGTGAGCCACATGGGGTACGTGCTGATGGGCCTCGCTACACTCCACTACCTGGGCGTGAGCGGCGCGGTCCTCCAGATGTTTTCGCATGGCATCATGACGGCGCTCTTCTTCGCGGTCGTCGGCGCGATATACGACGCGACCCACACCCGCGACATCGGCGTCCTGGAGGGCATGGCCAAGCCGATGGGGACGACCACGGCGCTCTTCGTCATCGCCGGGCTCACGTCTCTGGGGCTGCCGGGGCTTAGCGGGTTCGTCGCCGAGCTCCTCGTATTCCTGGGGCTATTCCAGACCTACCCGATCCTGGGGGCGCTCGGCGTGATAGGGGCGGCCATCACCGCCGTCTACATCCTTCGGCTAATCGCCAAGGTCTTCTTCGGCACGACGGACCCGCGCTGGGCTCCTTCGACGGGCTCAGGACAGGTCGACCGGCACGACATTTCCAGGGTCGAGGGCATTTCGGCCGGGCTGCTGGCGGCGTTCATATTCCTGATGGGCCTGCTGCCGTTCCTCTTCATTAACGCCATCGACGAGAGCGTGGCGAGGCTCCTGGGAGCCATGGCGGGCGCCGGATGAACAAGGCATATCCAAAGTCCCTTCTCCCCCGGGAGACCGTTATAAATGTCGTCCCGAAGCGCCAGCGAGGGACCTGGGGCTGGGTCGGCCTCGACCATGCCAGGAGACGACGCCATTACCATCCCATATGTGGCCTTTGCACCACCGCCGTCATTCCGGCCTTGAGCCGGAATCCAGCCCTGGTCGCTGCCGTCAGACCAACACCGCCACACGAAGACAAGCCCGCCGTCATTCCGGCCCCGAGCCGAGCCCGCCCCGTGCCCCGACACGGGGAATCCATCCCTGGTCGCTGCCGTCAGACCAACACCGCCACACAAAGCCAAGCCCACCGTCCTTGCTATGAAAACAGCACCAGGCCACCCCGCCATGTCGTCCCGAAGCGCCAGCGAGGGACCTGGGGCTGGGTCGGCCTCGACCATGCCAGGAGGCGACGCCATTACCATCCCCTTGTGTGGCCTACGCCAGGCCGTGGTGATTCCGGATGAACGACCTGACGCTGCTCGTCCCGGAGTTCCTCCTCACCGCCCTGGCCTTCCTGGTGCTGAGCCTCGACCTGTTCCTGCCCGACCGCCGCAAGCACGTCCTCCCGGCGATCGCAGTCGTCGGTCTCGTGGGCATCGCCGCGGCCCTGATGTTTACCACCCGTGGCGAGGCCGACACCCTCTACCAGAAGCTGGTCGCGGACGAGCTCAGCCTCTACGGCGGCGCGCTGGTCTTCGACGGGTACGCGCTGGTCTTCAAGGTCTTCTTCGCTGCGATCGGGGTCGTCGTCGTGCTGTCGAGCGTGGAGTACGTGAAGCGGCACCTGGAGCACCCGGGCGAGTACTACGGCATCCTGCTGTTCACCGTGCTCGCGATGATGCTGATGGCCTCGTCCCGCGAGCTGCTGACGGCGTACATATCGCTGGAGCTCCTCAGCTTCGGACTCTACGTTCTCGTCTCGTTCGACCGCTACAACCCCAAGTCCAACGAGGCCGGCACGAAGTACATACTGCTGGGCGCGTTCTCGTCCGCGCTGATGCTGTACGGCATCAGCCAGATATACGGGCTGCTGGGCACGACCCGCTTCGAGGAGGTCGGCGCGCTCCTGTCGACGATGCCCGACCCGGGACTCGGCGTGCAGGTCGGGCTGGCGCTGCTCATCGCGGGCCTGGCGTTCAAGGTCGCCGCGGTCCCGTTCCACATGTGGGCGCCCGACGCCTACGAGGGCGCGCCCGTGCCCATCACGGCATACCTGGCGGTTGGGTCGAAGGCGGCGGCCTTCGCGCTGATCGTCCGGCTCTTCATCGACGCGCTAGTGCCCGCGTCCGGCGACCTGCAGGTCGTCATGGCCGTCCTGGCCGCGCTCACCATGGTCCTGGGCAATCTCGTGGCCCTCGTGCAGAGCAACATCAAGCGGCTGCTCGCCTACTCCAGCATTGGACACGTGGGCTACCTGCTCGTTGGCGTCGCCGCCCTGGCGGCCGTCGACGCGGGAGGCTCCGCGGGCGCCCGGTACGGCCTCGACGGCTACGGACTGGTGGTGAGCGGGATTATGCTGCACATCGTGGCCTATGCCGTGACCAACATGGCTGCGTTCCTCTGCGTCAGCACGGTGTACGACGCCACCGGCAGGGAGGACACCGCCGCCTTCTCGGGCCTCGCGTCGCGCTCGCCGGGCCTGGCGATGGTCATGACGGCCTCGCTATTCTCCCTGGCCGGCCTGCCCATATTCGCGGGCTTCGTCAGCAAGTTCTACCTGTTCAACGCCGCCGCGTTCAGCGGCCTCCTCTGGCTGGCCGGCCTCGCCATAGCCGCCAGCCTAATCTCCCTCTACTACTACCTCATGGTCATCAGGCGGATGTACATCGACCCGCCCGACGACGATACGAAACTGAAGGTCCCGCGCCTCACGGCGACAGTCCTCGCGGCCCTGTTCGCGGGCACAATCCTGCTAGGCGTCTACCCCGCGCCCCTCATGCTGGCAATCGAGTACGCCACCGACACCCTCCTGGCCCTGTCCCAGGTGCCCCCTCTCCCTTGACGGGCCCTTGACGGGAGAGGGCTGGGGTGAGGGTGACAGCTACGGGTATACTTATCTGTCCATAGGAGGTGAGCCATGCCTGCTGGGTTCGGCCTCGTAGTGAATGAAAGAAACGAGATCCTCATGATCCAACGAGGGTATGGTAAGGAAAAGAGGCTGTGGAGTCTGCCGGGAGGAAATAGGGACAAAGGGGAGAGCCTGCGGAAGACCGCCGTCAGGGAAACACTCGAAGAGACGGGCATCAAAATGACCGCCGACAGCCTGTACTACAAGAGCGAGCGTCACCGCTTCGAAATATGGCGCGGGAAACGCATCGGCGGGCGCTTGCGGGTGCAAAGGAAAGAGTGCCTGGACGCGAAGTGGTTCAAGAACGACGTGCTCCCCCACGATGACAATCTGGCGTTTGGCCCGGACAAAAGGGCCATTGGGAAGTGGGCAGCTGAGAATCCGGGTAGCCGCAGGGTCTACTATCCCCGATCCAAGATGGGCAGAGCAGGCTTCGGCCTCGTGGTGAATGACAGGAAAGAAGTTCTCCTCATACAACGCAAGAAGGGCAGAAGGGCAGGCAAATGGAGTCTGCCGGGTGGCAGCGCGAACCCAGATCGAAGTCAGCGAAGTGCCGCCGTCTGGGAAACGCGACAGGCCACCGGCATCGAACCCACTCTCGACCGCCTATACTACGAGAATAGGCACGGTGCCCAGATCTGGTTGGGGGTATATCCTCTGCGGCTCTTCAGCGGCCGTTGGTTCGTCCACCTCCTGAAGAGTCTTGTATACCGTGGCCCCCGTGGTCGCTGGTTCCCCATAGACAAGCTGCCCGATGACGACAGCTTGGCCTTCGCCATAGACGTGAGGACCATCGAAAAGTGGGCAGCCGAGAACAGCGGCAGCCGTACCTCCTATCCGCAGTGACCTCCCTCCGACATTGGACGACTCCTGTAGCCCAACACGACCACGCAAGCCAAGCCCGCCGTCATTCCGGCCTTGAGCCGGATTCCTGCGAGCAGGAACCATCCCCCATCCAGTCCCCGGCGGTTGCACACAGACCGGGTGGCTATGGGCAAGCCAGGCATTCTTCAGCCCCCTATGTGGCGGCATCACGGCGAATTGGGTAAGATCATCGCCATGAACAGGAAAATGAAGGAAATAGGGGCGCGTATAACGACCGAACTCCTTAAGAACTGGAGATCCCTTTCGCTGCTGGCAGTGAGCTTCGTCTTGCTCATGCTCACGTCGGTACTGTCACACGTTGGACAATCCATCGGAGTTGTATTCTTGGGGTTTGGGCTATCCGTTGCTGCCTTCCTGAGTGCCTATTGGTATGGATTCCCTCCGAAAGCAGGGTGTCGCGACTCTAAGAAGTTCTTCTCTCTCCTGGCTGCGAACCTGATCCCATTTGTCCTCTTTGGATTCTTGGTGTCCCATGTCCCAGCGGCGGGAGCTGTATTCGGTGGACTCTTCGCCGTTGTGCTTGCCTCTACCGTTTGGTCCCAGGCTATTGGCGAATCAATCTGGGATCTAATGCAGGATATCTTTAAGGCATGCCTAATCCTGTTGACTGTGCTCGGTATCGCCCTTACGTTACAAGGACTGGGTAGTCTTACAGGTCTTGATGTACTGGACTCTATAGGGCGAGAGGTCTTCGAACTTTTCCGAGGATCTTGACGACGGGTCATCGTCGCGAGGATAAGCTCCTATGCCAAACGGAGGCGAACACCACGAACGACTGGGGGCCTGCCCGCTATGCGGGAGTCTTGGCATTCGCACCAGGCGGCAGAGGCATCGTAGCCTGCTGTGGAGATGTCGGAACTGCAACGGGGTATTCGAGACCCCCAAGGTAGCAGAGTATGTCTTGCCTCCTGGAGACCATGGGCGCGGCTATGTCTTTGCCGATTCGATTCCGCAGATGGAGCGGCGAGCCAGGCGGCGTGACCGCCGCAATCCGGCGTCTCCCAGACTCGTTGCTGTTGTAGCTATAGTTCTTGCGATAGGCGCAGTTGGATTCCTGATCTACATGGCGGCACAGGGACGCAGTGGCAGCGAGTCAGACCAACCCCCAGCTTCAGACGGGCTCTCCGCGGCGGTCGTTCCCTCATCCCCTACCCCTGAGTCGGCTATCAGTACGCCTGCGCCCGATACGCCCACTCCACAGACCCCAAACGCACCGACGCCAACCGGTGCGACACTCCTGGCTGCTGATACGCCGACGTCTCTGCCGACCACGCCATCCCCCACCGATACGCCCATACCCGCCAGTACATCCGCGCCCACCAGCACACCGATGCCGCTGCCCACCTACACACCTGCGCTCACCAACACGCCAACGCCATTGCCGACCGATACACCTGTGCCTACCCAAACGCCGACGCCACGCCCTACCGACACGCCCATTCCCACCAATACGCCGACGCCCGTGCCCACAAGCACACCCATTCCCACCAATACGCCGACGCCCGTGCCCACAAGCACACCCACGCCCACCAACACGCCAGTGCCCGTCGTCAGGCTCGTCCTGGATGCCGAATCGACGGTTGCCGGCTACTGGTCCGACGGCACGGCCGATGTCGAGGTGACCGCTACCCTGCGCAACGAGGGCACTCTCCGGCTCAACGGCGCCCAGGAGATAACGGCCACCTGCATCGCGCAGGACGATGAACGCAGGGCCTGCAGCGAGGCGCTGACCCTGTCGCTGCCGGACGGATTCGCGCCGGGTTCCGAGAGCTTCACACTCCGGCTCCCAATGGGCGCGACGACCATGACCTTCGACTACGGCGAGGACGAGCCGATGACCCTTGACGTGGACGTGCCCGAGCGCATCCTGGGAGTCGACCGCGACCTCTGGGAGTGCTACGCAGACAGACCGCCAGAAGGTTTCGCTCTCGGAGCCCACAACGACTGGACGGCTGGGTGCGGCGGTTGGGGAAAACCGACAGTTGAGAAGTGGCTCAATGATGTCCCCGTCAAGGTCTGGGCAACTGGTGACCCTGACTACATCGCAGTCCTCGAAACCATTCTGTCGGAGCTTTCTCCCATCTTAGGTTTGGAGTTCGAGTGGGTGGACGCCGAGGAAGAGGCGGACTTCAAGGCGTTTGTGGGCGTGTCGCGTTCCGAGGCTGACTCCCTCGGCGTCAGTGACCCCTTCTATGCAAACGAAGCTTGGGGGTTCGCATCTGCGAACGTGAACCGGGGTGAAGCCACATCAGGGCATATGGTCGTCTGGCATACCGATTTGACCGGCTTGGCGTCACGGATAGATGCGATCAGGGCGATAACCATACACGAGGCGTTGCACGCCCTAGGTCCTATTGACCATAGGATGCCTCTGGGCCATAGCTCTCGGCCTCTGAGCTTCATGGAGGTCTCGAAGATGGGCGTCTTGAGTCAACGAGAACGACAGTTGCTCGAGATCAACTCCCACCCGCTGGTGCGCCCCGGATTGACAATGGACGCCGTCCGCCAACTCGTCGTGCCCACAGAAGAGCTCTTGGACTACCCGCTGATCGAATCAGAGGCTGCGCCTGACGATCCCCTTGATCTTATCTGGCGGGCCTACGTCGAGCTGGAAAGGGCGGGGTCTGCAAGCTTTCGTCTGAGCGGAGGCTGGACCGGCGATGCAACGTGCAACCAGCCCTTCGGCGTCAGGCGTGGGCCCATAGAAATGTCAATCGGGGATTTCAGCCTGACAGGCGACTGGCCCGATCTTGACCCGGCATTAGTACACCTCGATTTCGGCACAAGTCGCTTTCTCATAAGACGTGAAGACGGCGAGTGGCTCCATTGGTGGCTCTCACCAGGAGGAGCTTGGGAGATGGTCTACGGGGAGGCCGTTGTGACCGCCAGCTCATATTGGCTATGGAACGGCAAACTTCTCACAACGCTTCGCAGCGTTCTCTGGGACGGGTCTTCGGAAGACATCCGTGTCGAAGAGACCGCTGACGGAAACTTGCGTCTCCAGGTTACCCTGGACCACTCGTACGTGTATATGTGGGAGTGGGGACCCATTGACAAGTCTTTGGATCTCACGCTCGTCGTGGACCCCAAGACTTTCGCGGTTGTGGGGTATACGTGGGAGCTGCACAGGGACCCCGACGTGCATTCCGGTCCGTGTCTGACGTTCAAGGAAGTGGCGACTGACGGACGCCTCGGCGTCGACATGGACAAACTCACAGACCAGCCGGCGGTCGCGCTGGACGCTGCGTCCGACACGCTCGACATTGTATGGCAAGCCTACCTGGCGCTCGAAAGGGCGGGGTCCGCAAGCTTCCGCCTGAGCGGGGGCTGGGTCGATAGAGCGTGCAACTACACGTTTGGTGTCAGGAGAGGCCCGATAGAGCTGTCGATTGGCGACTTCAGTCTGTTTGGGGACAACCCTGCCTTGTCGTACTTGGATATGCACACGAACCAGTTCTACATAATCTATTCCCGAGCAGAACAGGAATGGACCCACTGGCAGCTCTCTCCGGAGGGAACATGGGAGAGAGTCGACTATGACACCGTCGCAGATGCCAGCGAATGGTGGGTGTGGAACGGCAAGCTCCACGGAGCGATTGGTAGTGTCCTCAAGGACGGGGTTCCAGAGGACATCGGCGTAGACGAGACCCCTGATGGAAATCTTCGTCTCCAAGTTACGCTGGACGAGTCCTATTATGTCAATCTGTGGGAATGGGCACCAGGCGATTCATTGGACTTGACCCTCGTCCTGCATCCTGAGACCTTCGCCTTAGTGGGGTACACGTGGGAGCTTCGAGAGGACCCAGCCAAGAGTCCCAACGCGTGCCTCACCTACAAGGAAGTCGCGACCGATGGCCGTCTCGGTATCCCCATAGAGATACCCGAATCCATCAGGAACCAGCTAACCGCTTCTCCGTGACCGTCACACCGAGGTAACGGTACCTGCCCCTGCTGGCATGGGCAACGTATGATTCTTGGTCGGTGATTCGGCCACAGGTAGGCCTTTGCCCTACTTACAGGACCGGAGGTAGACATTGGACACCGTCGATGGCCTGGTGTTCGATCTGGACAATACCCTGCTCGACAGATTTGCCGCTTTCGTCAGGGTCGCTGGAAGCTTCTACGAACAGCACCTACGCGCCGCGGCCTCGTTGAGGCGGGACGAAGCGGTTGCGAATGAAGGCCGCCTGGGTCAGGCGAGGCCGGCAGTATCCTGTCGATCTCCAACCCCCGGACCACGTAATCGACCACGTTATGGAAGTGCGGAACATCGTTGACGTGGGTTGATGGGACATGGACAGCCTTGCTCTTAGGCAGTGCGAGAGCCCCCATCCCTTCGACAGGCTCAGGACAGGCTCAATCTTCCCCCTCGGGGGGGAAGAGGCCCATCCGCCCCTAGATTCCGGCTTTCGCCGGAATGACGGTTGTGCGAGTGTCTCCCTGGGCGGGGCTATAGCGCGGACGCTGCCAGGCGGGCCTCGTCGAACACGAGCCCCAGGCCCGGCGCGTCCGGCATCACGAGCTGTCCCGACGCGTCCAAAGTTGGGACCTCCTGGAACAGCGGGAACGCCCACGGCATGTGCTCCACGTAGAGCCCGTTCGGCGCTGCCGCCAGCGCGTGCCCCAGTATCTCGGGCGCCAGGTGCGTCACCACCGGCAGGTTGTAGCCCTCCGCCATGTGCGCGACCTTCATCCACTGGGTGATCCCGCCGACGCGCAGCAGGTCTACCATCACGATGTCGATGGAGCGCGCCTCCAGCATGTGCCGGAACGGCTCGATTCCGTAGGCATACTCGCCCGCCGCGATGGGCGTGTCCTGCGCGTCGGCTATGCGAGCGAGCCCGGCGTAGTCCTGGAAGTGCGTCGGGTCCTCCAACCAGGAGACGCCATGCTCGGCCATCTTTCGACCCGCCGTGATGGCCCTGTTCACGTCCCACGCCTGGTTGACGTCCACCATCAGGACGATACTATCGCCCACAGCCTCGCGCATCGTCCTCAGCCGCGCCAACTCAGCCTCGACGGTCTCCTCCCCACCCATGCGGAACTTCATGGCCCGAAACCCCTTCGAGACCAGTTCCGCCGCGAACCTCTGGGAGCGCAGGATTAAGGAGAAGCTCGAGCAGTACTGGCACGAGCCGGACCCCTTGGCCGGCTCCGGCCCAATCTTCTCCACTACCCCCAGCCGCTCACCCCCCTGATAGGCCACCCCGCCATGTCGTCCCGAGCGCCAGCGAGGGACCTGGGCCGGGGTCGCCCCCACTCCCAACCAAAAACAAAAAACTAGAAACTCTCCCGCCTCCCGCTGGGTGGTACCATAGGGCGATGCGCGCCGCTTACTCCGGGCTCCAGGGCCGGCTGCCCTACTACGGCTGGCTGGTCGTTGGGACTGTCTTCCTCTCCTCCGCCATCTCAATAGGCCCGGGCTACGCCTTTGGGCTGTTCATAGGACCGCTGGAGCAGGCGTTCGGGTGGCAGCGCACCGCCGTCAGCGCGTCGCTGTCGTTCGTGGCCGCCGGGGCCCTCACAGCGCCGTTCCTCGGCAGGTTCATGGACAGGCGCGGCGCGAGGCCGCTCATGGCCGGTGCCCTGCTCGTCATGGGCGCCAGCTTCCTGTTCAGGCCCTTCATGTCGCAGCTATGGCACTGGTACTTCCTGAGCTTCTTCCAGTACGTGGCGTTCTCGGGATCGACCACGCTGCCCGCCGGCCGCCTGGTCTCCATCTGGTTCCCCAGGATGCAGGGGCGCGTGATGGGCCTGACCACCATGGGCAACAACTTCGGCGGCTTTACCATCCCGCTCATGGTCGCGCCCATGCTGGCGGCTGGAAGCTGGAAGGGCCCGTTCATGCTGCTTGCCGGCCTGACCTTTTTCATCGCCTTCCTGTCGATCGTGCTGGTGCGGGAGTTCCCCAGCGCGGGGTCATCGAAGATGACGGGCAGGGTCGGCTCGGCGCCCACGCTCACGGGCCAGGCCGTCGGCGAGGTGATAAAGGGGCGGTCCTTCTACATGCTCGGCCTCTCGCTGATGCTCGGCTCCTTCACCTACAGCGCGATCCTGCCGCAGGTGCCCGACCACCTTATAGTGTCGGGCATGGAGCCGATCGTAGCCGCGAGAGCCGTGAGCCTGCTGGCCCTGTTCGGGATGGCGGGAAAGATCAGCTTCGGGTATCTTTCCGAACGGGTCACGGCCCGCCGGATGATGATGGTGAGCCTGTCCGGTCAGACGTTTTTCATAGTGATGATGGTGCTGTTCCCGACGCCCCCGTTTGCATGGCTCGCGGTGCCGCTGTTCGGGCTCTTCATGGGTTCGTACGGCGCGCTCATCAACCTCGTGGTCCAGGAGACATTCGGGCTGAAGCACTTCGGAAGCATCGCGGGGCTGATCTCCCTGACGATGGGCGTGTCGGGACTGGTGGGCCCCATCCTGGCCGGCCAGTCCTTCGACCGGTTGGGCGGGTACGGTCCCGGGTACATAGCCGTGGCGATCATGTTCGCCATAGGCGCGGTAAGCTTGACCAGGGTACGCCCCTGGATGACGGAGCCGACTGGGAGGACGAAATGACGCTGGACGACACGACCATATTGAGGCGGCTCGGCGCGGGAGAGTCCATCGACGCGGTGTGCGCCAGCGCCGGGATGGGCCGCGCGGAATTCGACGAGTGGTGGCGAGGGCAGCTCGAATCGAGGCTGCCGGACATGGAGACGGCCCGCACGTTCGACGGGGCTGGCGGCGTCGAGATTCTGCGCGACGAGACCGGCACGCCTCACGTCTACGCGGACACCGCCGACGCCGTCTTTTTCGGCTACGGCTTCGCGATGGGCCAGGACAGGCTGTGGCAGCTCGACTACCTGCGCCGCAAGGCGGTGGGGCGTCTCTCCGAGGTGCTGGGGCCTGACGGGCTGGAGACGGACGTCATCGCGCGAACGGTCGGAATCAACCGGATCGCCGCCGAGGAGATCGACCGCATCCCGGGCGAAACCAGGGAGCTGCTCGATGCCTTCTCCGACGGCATCAACGCCGCGATGGAGGAGAGCCGGACGCGCCTGCCCATCGAGTTCGACCTGCTCGACTACGAGCCTGAGCCGTGGTCGCCGGTGGACTCCATAGCCGTGTGGGCCGAGTTTCGCTGGTACCTCACAGGCAGGCTGCCCGTCATCGCCCTGCCGGAGATGGCGAGGCGCGCCCTGGGAGACGGCCCGCTCTACCGGGCATTCCTGCTGGGAGAGGCGGAGGACGAGAGCATCGTTCCCCCCGGCCACTACCCCACGGGCCGGGCCGGCGGCGAGAGGGTCGGCGAGGTCGTGAGCGACCCCGACGAGGGGCTCGGCAGCAACAACTGGGTGATCGGCGGCAAGCTCTCGGACACCGGCCTGCCCATCCTTGCGAGCGACCCCCACATCGCCTTCGGCAGCGTGTCGTGCTGGTACCACGTCCACCTGTCGGGCGCAGGGTTCAACACGGTAGGCGCGGGGTACGCGGGCGTTCCCGGCATCATATTCGGGCGGAACGAGCGCACAGCGTGGGGGCTGACCAACAACATCTGCGCCCAGCGCGACCTCTACCAGGAGAAGGAGCACCCCGACAGGCCCGGTCACTTCCTCTACGACGGCGAGTGGGAGGCGGCGAGCGAGACGGTGGAGCGGATCGACGTGAAGGGCGCCGACCCCGTCACCAGGACGATCAGGTCGACGCGGAACGGCCCCCTGGCCGACGAGATCGTTCCGGGCATCGCCAGGGACAGCGGCCCCGTCTCGCTCCGGTGGATGGGCCACGAGCCGTGCGACGAGATCACGTCGATGCTCGCGTTCAACAGGGCCGGCAGCGCCGCCGAGGTGCGGGAGGCGCTGAGGACGTGGATCGTGCCGACGTGGAGCTTCGGCTTCGCGGACGTGGACGGCCACTTCGGCTACCAGTCGGTCGGCAGGGTCCCCATCAAGGAGAACTGGGGGCGCGGCTACCGGCCGGGCTGGGAACCGGCCCACCAGTGGCGCGAGTCGATCCCCTACGACGCCATGCCGCGCTTGGAGGACCCCGACCAGGGGTGGGTCCGCTCGGCGAACAACCGGCTCGCGCCGGAGGACTTCCCCTACCCGCTGTCGGGCGTGTGGAGCAGCGGCCACCGCGCCCGCCGCATACGCAACATGATCGAGGAGAAGAGCCGGCTGACCCGCGAGGACGTGGCCGAGATGCAGATGGACTCGATGTCGCTCAGGGCGCAGGAGGGTCTGCCGGGACTGATCCGGACGCTGGAGTCGGTCGACGACGCCAGGATCTCGGCGGCGGCCGCCCACCTGAGGACGTGGGACTGCCGCATGGAGCCGGACCGCGTGGGGGCGGCGATATTCGAGAGCTTCTTCCTCTACTGGGGTCTCCGGGCGGCGGCGGAGCGCTTCGAGCCGGACCAGGCCGCGGTACTCGGCACGGCGATGGCCGGGCTGGCCTTGAGCCTGCTGGACGGCGACGAGCACGGCTGGTTCGACGGCGGCGACCGGGAAGGCGCGATCGTCGATGCCGTGAACACGGCGCTCGACGACCTGCAGTCCAGGCTCGGCGGCGACATGTCCGCCTGGACGTGGGGGGCAGTGCATACCGTGAGGCTCGACCACCATCTCACATCGCGCGCGGAGATATTCGAGACCCTGAACAGAGGCGGCGACCCAGTCCGGGGCAGCGGCATCACCGTCTGCAACACCGGCTTCGACCCCACGTACCTGGCCGCCGTGGGCGCGAACTACAGGATCAACGCCGAGCTGTCCGACGATCCGCCCGGGCTCTGGGCGGTCGACACGGCGGGCCAGTCGGGGAACCCGGGGAGCGCCAACTACTGCGACCAGCTGGGCACATGGCTCGACGGGAAGCACTACTACTTCCCGCTTGACCGGGAAAGAGTCGAGAAGCGGGTGCAGACGAGCCTAACCATCAATGGCGGGCAAAGGGATGCCTAACCACGTTCATGGCGTGATCATTACCGTAGGGGCGGGTTTGCAACCCGCCCTCCCCGCGGCCATGTATGAGTGTCCGGATTGGCATCCTACAGCAGTGACAGGGTGAGAGGAGAACCAGGATTAGCGTCGGGCAGCAAGGCGAACCGAGGCGCGGCTTCGTACGACTGAGGGGATACGACTACTCGACCCCGGGCGCATATTTAGTCACAGCGTGTACTCAGAATCGCCTTGCGCTGTTTGGTCAGGTCGTCAATGGCAAGATGGCGGCGAATCGCCTCGGAGCGGTCGTAGAGGATTGCTGGGCAGAGCTCCCTGATCATTACCACAATGTTGCACTCGACGCGTTCATCCTGATGCCTAACCACGTTCATGGTGTGATCATTATCGAGGACGAACCCACCGGCGTAGGGGCGGGTTGCAACCCGCCCTCCCCACGGCCATGGCCTCGGGGCGGCACGGCGTTCCTGAAATCGTACGCGCATTCAAGACATTCTCAGCCTGCAGAATCAATGAGATGCGTCCATCAACCGGCACACCTGTGTGGCAACGCGGATTCTACGACCACGTTATACGCGGAGAGAGTGAGCTGGACAGGGTACGCACATATATCATGGACAATCCCTGGAAGTGGTCCGAGGATGAGGACAACCCTGCCAATTGGCAAGGCCGAGGGCGGGTTTCAAACCCGCCCCTACGATCTGAATTGCAGGCGTAGTCGAAACAAATTGGTATAGCACAGAGGAGAGATACCGAATGAAGATAGCGATACTCGGCGCAGGGGCGATAGGCGGTGTGATCGGCGGATACCTGGCCCGCGGAGGGCGCGACGTCACGCTCATAGACCTGTGGCCGGCCAACATAGAGCGCATAAAGGACGCCGGCCTGACCGTGAAGGCCCACGAGGGGGAGTTCACAGTCCGGCCCACTGCCCTGCACCTGGGAGAGGTATCGGCCGCGAGGACGAAGTTCGACGTCGTATTCCTGTCGGTCAAGTCGTACGACACGGGCTGGGCGTCCAAGTTCATCGAGCCTCACCTCGCGCCCGGCGGCTTCGTGGTGTCGGCCCAGAACAGCATCAACGAGGACGCTATCGCGGAGGTGCTTGGCTGGTCGCGCGTAGTCGGCTGCGTCGTGACCCTTGGTGCCGCCATGTACGAGCCGGGCACGCCCGAGCGGACCAGCTCCATCGATAGAAAGGCCTTCACCCTGGGAGAGCCCAGCGGGCTGATTACCCAGCGGCTGCGGGATCTTGCCGAGGTCATGGGCGACGCCGGCATCACCAAGACGACAACGAACCTGTGGGGCGAGCGGTGGGCGAAGCTGGCGACCAACTCCATGAGCAACGCCATAGCGGGCTTCACCGGGCTGATGTCGGCCGAGCTGAGACTCAATCCAGACGTGCGGGCCCTGTCGATTCGAATCGCGGCTGAGCTTGTCCGCGTGGCCGAGGCCTACGGCGTCTCGGTCGAGCCAATCAGCGGCGTCCCCGCGGGGCTGTTCAACAGGGCGCTCGAGGACGGTGCCGCGCGCGAGGAGGTCGAGGGACTGATGATAGAGGCCGGCAAGAATATCGGGACGGGCCGCCCGTCTCTCGCCCAGGACCTGCTGAAGGGCCGGGCGACCGAGGTCGAGCACCTGAACGGCTACGTCGTACGCAAGGGACGGCAGGTGGGCGTTCCGACGCCGGTGAACCAGGCAATCGTAGACCTGACGCGTCGCGTGGACAGCGGCGAGATAGAGGCGTCGCTGTCGAACCTCGCGCTGGTCGACGGCTGACCGTTGCCCGCTATTGGTAAGGAAGAGGGAAGGCGCCCTCGCCGTCATTCCCGCGACGGGAGACCTTTGCACAACCGTCATTCCCGCGGAGGCGGGAATCCAGGGGGGCGGGGGCCAGCTTGGATTGCGTCGCTTAGGGTCTCCTGCATTGCTCTGCTCAGAGAGTTACGCAGAGGTCTCCAACG
Organism: Dehalococcoidia bacterium; assembly: GCA_965222445.1. Taxonomy (GTDB): domain Bacteria; phylum Chloroflexota; class Dehalococcoidia; order Lucifugimonadales; family CAJWER01. The sequence continues at coordinate 1,999,224 of CBDCTY010000002.1, forward strand.
GCGGGAATCCATTCCCCGGCCGCTGCCGTTAACTCGGGAGGCGAGGGTAGGCACAGGAAGGCTCTTCGGGGCAATGTTGCAGCGCCAATAAGGAGCAAGCTATGAACAGGTTCAGAGAGGCCAGGGACAGGGGCGGGCGTTACCTGCTGACGCAGATCCACGAGGACGGGAGCTTCGGCGACCCCGAGCAGGGGGTCACGGAGTACTACAAGGTGCCCGCGGCACTGATGGTGTGCGGCATGTCGGGGGCGGCCAGCCGCCTCCTGGACTGGGTGCGGCGCAACGGTTTTAGCCCGGACGGCGACTTCGGCCCCAGGCCCCAGGGCGACCTGGACAGCTACTACTACACCTACCACAACGCCTGGGTGATCAAGGGCGCCCACCGCCTCGGCCAGTTCGACCTCTCCCAGCGGGGCATGGACTTCCTCATGCGCTTCCACGACCCGGAGAGCGGTGGGTTCTACTCGAGCCCGACCGAGCGCGAAGCCTCGACCGAGCAGGACCTGTGGGTCGTGAGCGGCAGCGGCTGGAGCGCCATCTACACGGGGCGTCTGGACGTCGCGCGAGGCCTTGGCCGGTGGATGAAGCGCATGATGGACGACCAGCCCAACTACCCCGAGGAGATGTGGACGGTGTACAGCCGTGCCAGCGGCCTCATCACGGACGTGCGCGACGGCGACGACTTCCGGTACGTGCTTACGCGGGACGAGTCGCGCGACCAGTCCTTCTTCCATCCCGGCATCGCGGCGGGCTTCCTGTCACGCCTATACATGGCGACCGGCGAGGAGGAGTGGCTCGACCTGGCGCGCAGGTACATGCTGTTCTGCGACTACGTCGGCGACTACCACTTCCGCCTTCTCCGCGCGGGCAAGGTCGGCTGGGCCGCGTCCGTCATGTACACCCTCACGGGCGAGGCCAAGTACAGAGACATGGCCGTGAGGGTCGGCGACAAGCTGATCGACGCCCAGTCGGACAACGGCGCGTGGGAATGGGCAGCGTCGGGCCGCGCCGGCTACAACAACGACGCCACCGCCGAGCTGGTGGTCTGGCTGGACGAGATCCACCAGGCAGTGGGCTCGGATTGAGACGGCGGCTGACGGCGGTGGGCGCTCCTGGTGGGCCGTCGGCTAGAATGGACCAGGTGGCCTACTCGGCGAATCGGGGGAGGCAGCCGTGAAGACATACGTGATCACAGCGGAGCTCGAGCAGGACGAGGACGACCGCTGGAGCGCATGGATCGACTCTCTGCCGGGGTGCACGGCCTGGGGCCACACTCGCCAAGAGGCCCTACTGGCGCTACAGGATGCTGCGGATGCGTACATCGAGGACATGGAGGACGCAGGTGAAGAGATCCACCAGGTCGTGGGAGCGGAGTAGGTCACAGGATCTACGATACTGTCGACTCAGTAATGCGCACGGTATAGTGGAACACTTCGTTTAGGAAATCGATCCACTGCTCGCCATCATGGGCCAAGTCGTCGAGCAAGAATACCTTGGCGATACCCATCTGATCCAATCTGGCTCTCATCTAAGCTGGACTTTGTACATTCAGGCTGCGTAGGTCAGCGATTCTATGAAGCGGTCAACTATGGGGCGAGGGAGTTTTCGGATGTTGGGTTGAGCAGGCGATATGCCGAAAACGTCTGAGCTGGACCACAGGTGATGGCGGACCAGAGCGATAGCATCGGAGAAGGTGGGCAGGGTCTTGGGATACCAGGCTGCTGAGCGGACGGGTACGGCTTGGCCCCGGCCCAGTGCATGTGCTGCCAGTGTAACCCATGAGAATAACCCGAAGAGCGCCGGTGTGGTGCGGGCGATGGCCAGGTCAGACCATTGGCGTTGAGTCTCCACTCCCAGGTGAGTGCGGACTTCCTGGAAGAGCCTGCCCCGTACTGGATACGGGGTGACCTCCAGCTGCCATCGCAACACGAACCATTCGATGATTCGGGTGGGCTCGACGTTGAGGTCGGTGCATAACAAAGCCTGTGGCCGGAACGCACCCATCGGGTCGCGTATCAAGGCCCAACGGATAGGAACCGGAGCCTTGCCCTTGTGATACCAGACCGCCGTATGAGAGGCGATCTCCACTCTGCGTAGGGTACCGTCGTACCAGGGGACCATTACGGCAGTCCACGCGGTTGCCGGTTGATCGAGGAGTTGTTTTAGTGTGGGCAATCGTTCGCCTTTGACGCGTGGGCGACCCATCTGTCCAGGCAGTCGAGGTGGAGCGGGTTCATAGAGCGCGGCGTCCAGACGCAACCGGGTGATGAAAGTGACCGGGCGAGTCATGGACTGACAGAAGTGCAGCAGGTCGAGGACGGCATAGCTACTGTCAGCTACGATGACCAGGGTGCGGTGAGGCAGCCAACGACGGAGCTGGATAATCATCTGACGCGCCCAGTCGGTGAGCTTTTTGTGAGTCCGACCCATTTCCTGGTAATACCAAGTCACCGTGATGCCGCCGTATATGTGCGGCCAGGGAGTGGGTTCCCGCCTTCGCGGGAATGACGGCTTTACGGCGCGCTCAAAATGAATTGGTATAATATCGCTCCGAGGGCGCCAGAGCAGTCAGCACAGGCAGCGCCCATGTCCGATGTGCCCAGGGTATGGGTGCCAGCCACATCAGGTTCACCCAGCGCAGGCCGGAGGCCTTGACGAAGTGACTTGCGCTGGAGCGCACTGCGTCGCGATATATCCCCTTGGCCTTGATCCGCCTACCACGTCGCCGCTCCAGGGTCTCGTCGATCCCAAACACCAGCGGGCCATCGCCGTGATCGAGGTGTTGGATCAAGAGCAACAGTAGGCAGTGTGCCAACCGGAGGGGCGACCACCCGGCGCGGTTGAGAACGTGGTGGTAACGGGCAAAGCTCGTGTCGTCGCTGAGGCCCATGACGCGGAGCGCCGAGGTGACGGTACGCTTGCGCGTGGCTAGGACTGCGCCGACGAGCAGGACCTGGGCTTTCGCCCATGTTCTGGCCTGGAACATGGGCGCGAACGGCTTGAGCAAGGGTATAATGGCATCGGGCAGGGTGAGCATGACGTGACCTTTCGTAGTGGGTTGGTCTTGTCAGCTTACCCTGTTCTCTTCTAAGTTTTGTACAAAGTCCAGCTAAGCTTATATGCCCCTCTCAAAAAATAGAGTGCAATGCTGGGAGGCATTCGCTTGGCACTGTACAGGCGACAACCCAGGCCGGAGACATCCCGTTTGACGGAGGCTTACGCCGCCGTGACGACCCGAGGACGCCTTCCAGATGGAAACGAGATGAGGAATGCTGGAGGCAAGGAAGAAAGGGCTCCTGACCTTGGCACTCCCGATAGCTCTGGCGATCAACTGGAGCGTATGCGTCCAGATGCTGGTCACCACTGCCCTCCAACTCCCAAGTGGCGAGATCAACGGCGCAACTCTGATCCTCACTTACAACTAACCATTCGACCAGAACTCCGCGCCCCCAACCAGCCCTTCGTCGTCGACTATTTGGACGTGGACCACACCACGTCAGGAGTATCCGTATCCGGCAAAGGAATATTTCGGGCGAGATTGCCATGTCTTGAAATCCCTTGCGGGCTCCACTCTACCTCATATCCTAGGCCGGAAGTTTAATGGCCCCGAAGAGCCCTAATTTGGCACCGCCATCCCGCTTGGGACGTCATCTAAGCCTGGGGACTCCCTCATCCGGGAAATGCCGGGCCATGGCATTGGTTATCGTGCTCGCCGGAGTGCTGGTTGCGAATGTCATCCCGGATGGTCCCACAGGCCATCTTGCATATGCGCAGACAACCGACTCTTCAATAGAGTTCGCCGAGAACGGCACATCCCCGGTCGCCCCCTTCTTTGCCTATGACCAGGACGGCGACGCCATCGTGTGGTCCCTGAGCGGTCCCGATGCCGACCAGTTCACCATCGATGGCGGGGTGCTGGCCTTCAGGGAGCCCCCTAATTACGAGGACCCGCAGACGGCGGCAACGGGCGTGCCACTGGCGGAGAGGAACGTGTACAGGGTTACCATCGAGGCGGGCGGCGGCACGCACGAGGTGGCCGTGACGGTCACGGACGTGGACGAGGCAGGGACGGCGAGCATGAACAGGCTGCAGCCGCAGGTATCCCGCCCGCTCGGGGCCAGCCTGTCGGACGAGGACGAGGTGGTGTCGGGCCAAAGGTGGCAGTGGGCGAGGTCGGAAGACCGGACGACGTGGAGTGACATAGAGGGAGCGACATCGCCGAGGCGGAGTCCGGCGGAGGCGGACGAGGGCATGTACCTGCGCGCGACAGTCACCTATTCCGACAAGTTCGGCGCCGGCAAGATCGCTTCGGCGGTGAGCGCCAGACGCGTTGAGGCGAGGACCCTGTCCAATGCGATCACCGTGGATGAGGGAACCCCATCGGCCGAGTGCCGCAATGACACGGATATTCGCGACGTCGGCGGCTGGGCCCGGATAGAAGGGGCCTCGTCGTCGGCCTACGTCCCGAGTCTGGCTGACGTAGACAGGTGCCTGCGGGCGACGGCGTTCTACACCGACAACCTGGATGACGCTGAGAGGCAGGCAACGGGGGTGTTGGAAGCTCCAGTGCAGGACAGCAGACCTGCCAACGCCGCCCCGAGATTCGTGGACCAGGACCTGAACTCCCCGGGAGACCAGTCGGACAGGACGAGCCGGAAGATTGCGGAGAACACTGATCCCGAGGAGAGCATTGGGACCCCGGTCGGCGCCATGGACGATGACGGCGAGCTGCTGATCTACACCCTGGATGGCGCGGACGCTTCCTTCTTCAGCATTTCGAGGAACAACGGCCAGATCATGACGAAGGCTTCTCTGAACTACGAGGCCAGGAACAGCTACAGCGTGGTGGTGACCGCCACCGATCCCTCGGGAGCCGCGGACAGCATAGATGTGACCATCAACGTCACCAACGTGCACGACCCAGTACATATAACGGGAGTCCGCTCGGTACGCTACCCCGAGAACGGTACGGACCCCTTAGCCTCCTTCACGGCTTTTGACGAGGCCGAACATGTCATCAGGTGGTCTGTAAGCGGGTGTGACGACGACCTGTTCACCATCGATGACGGCGTGCTGGCCTTCAGGGAGCCCCCCAACTACGAGGACCCTCAGTCTGCGGAAGATTGCCCGCTGCCGTCGGTAAGGAACGTGTACCGGGTGACCGTAGAAGCTGCCGGCGGCAGGCGCAGCGTGACCGTGGCGGTGACGGACGTGGACGAGGCCGGAGTGGCGAACATAGACCGGCCGCAGCCGCAGGTATCCCGGCCGCTCGTCCGACAGGCTGGCGGACGAGAGGTGGCAGTGGGCGAGGTCCGAAAACGGAAGGACGTGGACGGACATAGAGGGAGCGACATCGCCGCTGCGGAGGCCGGCGCCGGCTGATGTGGGCATGTACCTGCGTGCGACGGTCACCTACGCCGACAAGTTCGGCGCTGGCAAGACCGCCTCGGCGGTGAGCGCCAACCGTGTGGAGGCGACGACCCTGTTCAATGCCGCTCCCTCCTTCGCCGGCCAGGACGACGATGAGTCCACCCGCTACATCGATATCGCCCGGTCCGTACCCGAGAACACGGCCGTGGCCATGTCCATAGGCGATCCGGTATCGGCGACGGACGCCGACGAGGACATCCTGTTCTACGAGCTGCTGGACACCCCCGACCTGGAGGACACCCCCGACCTGGGGGATGACGACGGCGATGCGCGCTTCACCATCGACAGCCTCACCGGCCAGATAAGGGTCGGCAAGGTGCTGGGCGCCGACCCAGGCGCGACCGAAGACGAGGACTCGGCGGAGGATCTCAACGGGGATCCCGCGCTGCCCCATGATGAGGATGCCGACGAGGAAGACAACAGCGAGTACGTCCTGCGGGTGCGGGCAAGCGACCCCTCGACCGCCTCGGCCACGGTGAACGTCATCGTCACGGTCACCGAGGTGAACGAGCCCCCGCCTTCAGTGATGACGCGCCGACGCTGCTGAGCGTAGTGGAGAACGCGGACCCGCTGGTTATGAAGGAGGGGCGCAGCGGCCCCGCCATTAAAGACGATACCTACGAGGTTACCGACCAGGACGGCATAGTCACCGGTACTGACGGCTATGACGACACCACCTACACGTACTCGGTGTCTAGCGTCGACGGCGACGATTTTGTCTTTGGCAGCTCCGGCAAACTGACTTTCAAAACAGGCCACGAGCCTGACTTCGAAGACCAGAGCTCGTACTCGATAACGGTCGTGGCCCAGTCCGGCGAGGGCCCGCGCAGGCTGTCGGCCAGCCTGGATGTGATCATCGAGGTGGTGGACGGGGAAGACGACGGAGCGGTGATCCTGTCCCAGAGGCAGCCGGAGGTGGGAATCGCGATACTTGCCATGGCCAGCGACGACGACGGCGGAGTGACCATCAAGGAGTGGGTGTGGCAACTGTCCGAGGAGGTTACGGTGGACAGGGGCTTGCCGTCGAAAGAGTGCGTGGACGACCCTAGCACGGAGGGCATAGATCCCGTTGCCGAAGACGGCTGGACCACGATAGCCGAAGCAACGTCGGCGGTCTACGCCCCGAAGGCGGCCGACGTGCGCAGGTGCCTGCGGGCCAGGGCATTCTACGTCGACAACGTAGGCCGCGCTCAAGAGATGGCAACGGGAGTGCTGGAAGTCCCAGTAGGGCGACACGGGTCCTTTGACACTGCTCCGGCATCGGACGGCGGGTTCGTGAATGCCCCGCCCGTGTTCCCCGACCAGGACTTCACCACGGAGTGCGACCAGTCCGACCGGACGAGCCGGGAGGTGCCGGAGAACAGTGAGGAAGAGCGGAGCATCGGAGCGCCGGTCAGCGCCCAGGATGAAGATGATGACCTGCTGATCTACACCCTGAGCGGCGCGGACGCGGCATCTTTCGGCATCGGGAGGAACAATGGCCAGATGACGACGAAGGCTCCCCTGAACTACGAGGTCAGGAACAGCTACCCGGTGGTAGTAACTGCCACCGACCCGTTCGGCGCCACGGACAGCATAGTGGTGACCATCAACGTCACCGATGAGGACGACCCTGCAGTGATAACGGTTCGTTGACCGAAAGCTCGGAGAGCATCCGGTACTCGATGGGGGTCAACTCGACAAGGTTGTCCGGCCAGAGTCACCCTGACGTGGTCGTAGTCGATGGTCAGGTCTCCCACCACGTGGGCTTCGGAGGACTGGTCCAGCTCGAGCCCCGCGCCATTTCCTCAGAAGCGGCCCGCGGTCGGCACGGGTAGCCAGCAGCCTCATTGCCCCCAGGGCCCTCAACGTCGTCGTCCGCCGTCGAGTCGGTGATGGCCCGCCTCCCTGACGCTCGGATGCAACGGCCGGATTCGGGTCTGGTCTCCGACGAGTTTCGCAACGCGGCGGCGCTCATTCGCCACGCATGCCGCCACGGCGTTGCCAGAATCAACGCGGTGGGAGGCCACCGGTCAAGCATACCTTGGGACAGGTGGCACGAGTTGAGGCTGCTTCGGCAACTCCCGCAGGACGAGGTAGACGAAATCGCGGAGATCCCCTCGTCAACCCGGACGGCGTTAGCTCACGAGTTTGAGCCGACCATCGCCGAGTATCGCCGGCTCTGGCTGGCACGCAACCGTCCCGGCGGGCTGGACGACAGCACCGGCCGGTGGGAGGCGATGCTAGCCGAATATCGGCGCTCCTAGTCTCGTTGCTCGCCCGTCCCCATAGGATGGGAAAACCACGACCGCTCGACTAGCACATAGTAAATTTGACTTCATATTCAAGCATGTCCGCGTGAGATGGGGGGAGGCCGGAGAACGGTGATGAGGTCGCGGCGAGTTGGATACCTGGTCGGGTGCACCGTACTGAGCCTTGACGCAGAATTGCCCGCGACCCACACCGGGTTGCGGTCTTCGTACCAGGTGCCGCCGTGGTTGTGGAACCAGAACAGGTACTTGCCGTTGCGGAGATTCCACACGAAGTTCGCCGCTCGCGGGTGCTTGACGCGCCGGCCGTCGGCGAAGGTCATATAGGACGGCCCGGTCCAACTCCGGCCCCCGTCGCGGCTGTAGGCGTGGCAGGGATCTCCGTCTCCAGGTTGGCCAGCACAGGTACGCTCGATGAGCCAAGCCCCCTATGACTGAGGACGTGAACGGGTGGGCGCCCTGTGATGAGTTCTGGCGACCTGAAAGAGGATGGTCTATCGCGTGCGAGGGACCAGGGCCGCCCCATCCCGCGAGGTGGCCTGGAATGCGAAGGCCCAGCCGCCATGATTCGAGCTTTCCACTTCATCGGAACGAGGCACGCCCCCGTTGGAGACGTTGCTGAGTTTGACGACTACCACGTTCTCACCAGGGCGAAGTTGGACATCTACCGTCTGCGCCCGGAATGCGCTATGGTATCCTAGGTCGAATCGCTGGTCGTCATTGACCCGCAGCACCAGGTGGTCATCCTAGGCTACTCGGAGCCGTGCTGTCGTTTCTGTAGGCGCCCGCAGGACGCAGCGGGCGATTGCCACACCGCTGTGGGTCCCGGCCACCCCTCTTACGGGGGGACGAAAAACGTGGTTGAAGTCCACGAATCCGTGAAAGGCCGAGCGAGTGACCCAGCGTGCCACGTTACGCTTGTCTTCCTCCGCCATCACGAAACTCGGAATCGAGACATCGGACGAGTACGTCCCCGCAACGACCCTCATCCACGGAGACCCTTCCTCATGCATCCCGTCATAGATGGCTCCAGGCTCGAAGACGGACTCCGCTGAAAGCTCAGTCTCCATGGCGCGGTTGAGTTGATTGCCGAAGGGCCCGCACAACCACCACTCGCCTCCGGTTGGAAGGGGCAAGTCGTACGTCCCGCGGGGCAGCTCGACTCCCGGCCTGCGCTCGGGCGCTGGCGGCATTTCATAGAACGGCCTGACTGGCGTCTCCTGGCACCAGTAGGTGGTAGCGCATATGTCGTTACGCATGGAACCAAAGCGCATGTGAATGGAATCGTGAAACAGGATCTCATCGTGCTGGAAAAACCGATACCCCACGAGGCTCTGTGCCGCACGCGCATCTCCAACGCCCCACGTATTCATAGTACGGCATCTCCGCATAGAGGTGCGACGCCGGTGGATGGAGTGCTCCGCCGCTGCCGGTGCCAAACGTGTCCTCACCGCCAATCCCCCGTATGTTGGCAGGGTTATCGCCGTCACCATCTATGTATATGTTGTCCGCTCCGCCATGACTCCAGCGGTCGACATCATCCAGCAGCCTGACACCGTAAACAAACCCCACCAGCTGGCCCGGACCGTCGGCATCCAACATAACAAAGTCCTCGCCGTGGCGCTGGGCCGGCATCTCACGACGCCAGCGGGCGCAGAACCGTCGCCGCTCCTCCATCTTCTGTCCGGGGTACCGGTGCCAGTCGACCTGCATGGACACACCGTGTCCACGCTCGCCGGCCTCCAGCTCGATGCGCGCCGAGCTCGCAAACGGCATGGGGAAGTAGCAATTCACCGCGCTCCGTGCCTGGACTGACAGATAGCGTGTGTTGATGGGGTAGTACTTCAATCCGTGCATGACTCCGAAGAAGTCACCGATGGGCGCTTCGACGTAGGGAACAGGCTCTTCATCGAAGTAAATGCGGAGCACAACATCTCGATGTCCGGGATGTCCGGGTGCGTCCGAGACGCCGAGCCAGATGTGCTTGATGCAGCCGGGGCCGTCTAGCCTGGCGGCGGTGCGAGTTTCTCCGGCCGTTAGCGCCGGGGTGACGCTGACGCGGTCTGAAACGGCCATCTCGGGAAGGCGCAAATTCATTTCTTGCAGGTGCCGCGATGGAATGTCCCTTTGGAACGGGCCAGGCCCAAGAGAATACCGCCTCAGGCCGCGGTCAATGTAATACCAAGTCACCGTGATGCCGCCGTATATGTGCGGCCAGGGAGTGGGTTCCCGCCTTCGCGGGAATGACGGCTTTACGGCGCGCTCAAAATAAATTGGTATAATGAGTGGGCGCTTTGCCGCCATGCGGCGAATTACCACTTTCAGCACTAACGGACCCTGTGCATGGTCCTGTACAGAGATTTGCCAGGGCAGATCAAAAGATGGCCCTTTCGGCGCGCTTGATTCTACGCCTATCGTTGTCCAGGGAATATGTCAGGGATTAGTGTTGATTCAAGTCATAAGCACCGGGCATACCTCAGGTCTGGTAGGGGTCTGCTGCGTCGCGCAGGCCATCCCCGACGAAATTGAAGGTCAGGACGACCACCACCACGAGCAGGCCTGGGATGAGCAGCCAGATCGCGTGGCCCACCGCCTGGAGGTTCTGCGCTCCCTGCAGCAGTACGCCCCAGCTTATGGCCGGCGGCCTCATCCCCAGGCCGAGGAAACTCAAGGTGGTCTCGCCCAGTATCGTTGCCGGGATCGTCAGGGTGACGGAGGTGATCAAGTGGCTGAGGAAGGCCGGGACCATGTGGCGGAAGATGACCCGCGCCTCGGTGCAGCCGGAAGACCGGGCTGCCATGACGAAGTCCTCCTCCCGCAGGGACAGGAAGCGGCCCCGGACCACCCGGGCCAGACCGATCCAGTGGATCAGGGAGAGGATGACGACGATGGCGAAGTAGATCCTTATCACAGACCAGCCCCGGGGCAGAGCCGCCGCCAGAGCCAGCCACAGTGGTAGGGTTGGAATGGAGTGCAGGACCTCGATGCACCTCTGGATCAGCATATCGATCCATCCTCCAAAATACCCGGAGAGACCGCCCAGCAGAACGCCCAGGAAGAGGCTCAGGGCCACCCCCACGAGCCCTATGGACAGGGAGACGCGAGTCCCATACGTCATACGTGAGTACATGTCTCGTCCCAGCCTATCCGTCCCCAGGATGTGAAGAGGGGCCCTTTCATCCAGGTCCTCGGTGCGAGGGCCGAAGAGGTGCCAGTCGGTCTCGAAGATCCCGAGGAGCTTGTAGGAATATCCTCGCACAAACAACCGGATAGGGTATTTTGTGCTCTTGTCCAGCTCGTACTCCATCCTGAGGGTGGTGGGATTTCGCCCCACTCTCAGGCCGTATACGAAGGGGCTGAAGCCACCATCGAAGAAGTGGACCCTCTGGGGTGAGACCAGGGCCCTTTTACTATCAACGAAAGTTGGGTCCTGGGTGGACAGGAACTCGGGAAACAGGGTTACCAGGTAAAAGCCCGCCAGGACCACAAGGCTGGCGACGGCGACCCGGTGCTTCTTGAAGCGCCACCATATCAGCTTCCGCTGCGAAGCTACGTAGACTTGCCTCTCGGTTGCCGTGAGCCCCTCGGCCAGGCTTGTGATGCTCATGCCTCAGCGTTCCCCCTGGCGAATCCTGGGGTCCAGCCAGGCCAGCAGAATGTCGGAGATTAGTGTGCCTATGATCGTCAACACGCTTAGCAGCATGACAAGGGTCCCGGCCAGAAACATGTCCTGGGAAAAAAAGGCGTCGAGCAGCATGGGACCCTCTGTTTGCAGGCTTAGTACGATCGCCACGATGGTCCCGCTGGAGATCAAGCCAGGCAGGACCCAGCCCACCGAGCTCACGAACGGGTTGAGGGCCAGCCGGACCGGGTATTTGAGGACGAGCCTCCACCCCGGCATTCCCCTGGCCCGCGCCGCCTGCACATAGGGGTGCCTCAACTCGTCCAGCAGGTTGGCGCGCATCACCCTCATAGAGCCGGCGGTAGCGTTGGTGCCCACTATCAGCGCCGGTAACCACAGGTGCTTGAGCAGGTCTATCACCTTGGCCAGGCTCCAGGGCGCCTGCACAACGTCTGGAGAGAAGAGGCCAGCAATGACGTCCCCGGTCCAGGCAAAGACCGTCCACAAGACCAGAAGAGCCACCATGAAGTCAGGTGTGGCCAGTCCCAGGAATCCCACGCCGGTAAACAGATAATCGAGGAAGGAGTATTGCTTGACGGCGGAGAAGATTCCTATGGGGATGGCGATGGCCCAGGAGAAAAACAGGCCAACCAATGCCACGGCCATCGAGAGGCCGAGCCGCTCCCATATCAGCTCGGACACAGGGCGCTGCCACCGAAACGAGCGGCCGAAGTCCCCTCGTACCACCCCCCCCATCCACTTGAGGTACTGCTCGTAGATGGGTCGGTCCAGTTGGAATTCGTCCCGTAGTGCCCTGACCTCCGCCGGGTCCACCACCGTGCCCGACTCCTCCAGCATGGCAACGTAGGCGGTAAGGTAGTCACCCGGGGGTGCCTGGATAATCGCAAAGCTTACCACAGACAGCAGCAAGAGCGTTGGTATCGCTATGAATATCCGCCGTATTATGTAACCGAGCATGACCACCACACCTCAGCCCGATCCGTAGCCATCGAAGGGTGAGAGGACGAGCGCTGTTGGGGAGTGCTACCCACACGATCACGCAAAGCGGGCGGCCAGCCGAGACAAGCCACCCCCCTCGGGCCACGAGAACGCGTGCTTCCTGCCCCCAGGGACGCGCAGGAACGCGTGTGGGGGCAGGGGATCGATTGATTCTATCTCTTGAAGAACTGCTCGGGCCAGACAGGGCCCTCACCCCCGCCCCAGACAGCGTTTTCAGGCACGTTCCGCATGTCGTTCTTCACGATAACCACCGTGCCGACCAGGCCCACGGTGCCAATGTTCCAGATATTGTCGGCATGGATGCGCATGGCCTCGATGCCCAGCTCTGTCCTCCTCTCATTATTAGCGGTCGTGCCCTCCACGTAGATGTCCAGCAGCCGCCGGATGAGGCCGGTGGGCTCCACTCCCTCCTCGCCGCCGGACTGATGCCAGACCCCGTGAGTCTGCGCGAACCTGACGTCATGATTGTATGGGAACACCGAGTAGGGACGGAGCCAGGGGTTGTTGTATGCACCCGGCCCGATGGATATCTGGAGCTTGTTGGCAAGCAACTGTGTCCGCATGAAGCCGCCATCTTGCAGCAACAGGTCCATCTTGACACCTACCTTCGCCCAGTCATTCTGCACAAGTTCTCCCACCTCTACGGTGGCGCCCTGGGAGGCCACCGCCACCTGAAGGGTGGCGACGCGGCCGTCGGGCAACAGCCGGAAGCCCGCCGCGTTCTTGTTGGGCAGGGCCTTATCCAGGAATTGGTTGGCCGTATCGGTATCGTACTGCGTATACTTGAAGGCGTACTCGTCGCCTGGATAGTAGGGGTTATCGGGCGGCGCCGTCCCCTGGCGGGGCTGTCCCGTGCCCAGGAAGACCAGATCGTTGATCGCGTCCCGGTTGATGGCGTGGGACAGGCCGATGCGGAAGTCCCTGTTCCGCAGCAGCTCTCCGATAGCGGGGTCCTCCACGTAGGTCTGGCTTATCATAAACGAAGCCTGCGACCCTCCCGGTAGGGCCCATTCCACCACGCGGTAGTCGCCTTCCTCTTCGTTCTCCTTGAAGAGCGAGTAATTAGCGAACTTGATATGCCGGGTCTGCATGTCTATTTCCCCGGCCATGGCCTTCAGGTTCAAAACATCCTTGTCCAGCACCAGGTCGTGGACTATCCTGTCGATGTAGGGAAGCTGGTTGCCCTCAGGGTCCACCCCGTGGTAGTAGGGGTTGCGTACCGCGTTGTACTGCGGACTATTCACGGGGCTCTCGAGGATCCACGGGGTGACCCTCGGCAGCTCGGTGTTGAGCTTCACTTCCGTCGTGTGCTTGAAAAGCTGGACCCAGTTCTCGACGTCTGCCTCTTTCGCCATCTGATTTAACTTGTCCAGGCCGACGTAGCTGGCATGGAACTGCTTCAGGTAGTGGGCTGGGGCGACCACGTTTCTATTAGTCAGAATATTCGGGAACAGGAAGTACGGCACGGCGAAGGTGAAGCGCACGGTATACTGGTCCACCTTCGTCACCTGTGCCACCTCTTCTCCAGGGGCCATCCACCCAGGTATGTTATTGGTGAGCTCCTCGTTCAGGATGATATCGTTGTACCAGAACATGATGTCGTCGGCGCTGAAGGGCGCGCCGTCGGACCACTTCATCCCCTCGCGGAGATGGAAGGTGTAGACCTTGCCGTCCGGCGATACATCCCAGGACTCGGGCACATCCGGAACGACGTTGACGAGCTCAGGCTCGCCCCACCCGAGGAAGTAATCGTCCCAGATGCGCCTGAGCCCCCACTGATCGCCCGGCCCGGTAAAGGCTCGCTTCCATACGCCGCCGTAGCGCCCGATTTCCTCGACCACGGGAATCACCAATGGGTTGCTGGGCAAACGCTGCTCCACCGGCGGCAGCTTTCCGGCTCTGACCAGCGACGCCAGAACTGGCGCCTCGCCATACGTGGCGGGCCTTACCACCTCTTTCTCTACTATGATGGTCTCGGCCGGCACCTCCTTCGCGGCGGCAGCCGCAGCCATCGCAGCGTTCTCGGCGGCGCTCTCGGCAGCCTTCTGGGCCCTCTCCACGGCCGCCTCTGTGGCGACCAGTGAGGCATTGATAATGTTCTGGACCTCGGCGGCCGTCAACTGGCCTGCCGCTGCATCCTTGACCGCGTCCTCGATGGACTTGGTAAGCTCGGCTCTCGTGGGAACGCCGGCCGTGGCCCCGCCGACGGCTGCCTCGACGAGCTTGGCGATCTGATCGGCACTCACGCCCTCAGGCACCGAAGCCGCCACTGCCTGCTCGACCAGCGGCCGAAGAGCGGAGGTGTCGATCTGGGGAGCCGGCAGGGCCTGGACCGAAGCGTCGACGATCCTCTGCACCTCGGCTGCTGTAAGCTGCCCAGCCGTAGCAGCCTGGGCAGAGGCTGTCACCGCCGCTTCCACTTCAGCCCGCGTGATCCCGGGCTGGGCCGACGCAGCAACGGCCGCCTCGACCATCCTCTTGATCTCATCCGCGCTCGTCCCCTCGGGGACCGCCTTGGCAACGGCCTGGGACACGGACACGTTCACGGAGTCGCTCACGAGCCTTGCGATCTCTTCGGCGGACGGGCCCGTCTCCGCCTCCTCAGCGGCGCAACCTAAAACAATCGCCGCTACTACGACCAGCAAGAAGGCCAGCCACTTCTTCGGCATAGCACTTATCTGCATGGGATTACCCTCCTTGGCTATTCAGGCACTGAACCGGACCTTTTATTACGAATACCGTAGCCAATGTCCTCCAGATTCGTGCATGTCGCCTAGTCTACCCCTTTTATAGCAGAACGAGTCGGCACTGTCAACCCTGCGAAACTATCCCAAATCCCCCACCTACGTCATCCCCGCGCAGAGCCTGCCCCCGAGCAGTCGGGGGCGGGAACCCATCCCCGGCAAGGTGCACAGCCATAGCCTCAGAGGCAGTCCGTCACGCCGCCCGTCCAAATTAGGTGGTGGATCTGGGACTATGCTGTAGATGTTCAATGATTATGTCAGGGTGTAACTGTTCAATGAAAATGTCAGTCCATGAGAGGATTGACATTGACGACCAAAGAGCAGACGAGGACCCAGGTGTTGAACGGAGTGATCGAGGGCAAGGTGACGGTGGCGGAGGCGGTCTGGGCTGATGGGAGTGAGCGAGCGCCATGCGTGGCGACTACTGGCAGCATACAGAGGGGAAGGACCTGCTGCGGTGGCTCACGGGAACAGGGGCAGGAAGCCCGCGACCACCACGTGCCCGCAGACACGAGAGAAGGTGAGGGAGCTGGCTGAGGGGCCCTACGCAGGATTCAACCACACCCATCTGACCGAGATGCTGGCGGAGCGAGAGGATATCCATCTGTCTCGCTCTACCGTGAGGCGGGTCCTGCTGGCTGGCGGACTGCCCAGTCCCCGTCGCCGCAAAGCCCCCAGGCGATACTCTCGACGGGAGCGCTATCCCCAGGAGGGGATGCTGTTGCAGATCGACGGGAGCCGGCACGACTGGCTGGAGGGCGGAGGACCCTACCTGACCCTCGTCGGCGCTGTGGACGACGCCACAGGGACAATCCCCTTCGCCCTGTTCAGACAGCAGAGCCTGCCCCGTACCCCGATACGGGGAGGATGCCCACGGCTACCTGCTGCTGCTCAAGGACATCATCGAGCGCCACGGTGTCCCCCTGGCCCTGTACAGCGACAGGCATGGCATCTTCCATCGTTCCACAAACGAGCCCGAGACCATCGCTGAGCAGCTCAGAGGCAGGCCTGACCCCACCCAGTTCGGCAGGGCGCTGGAGGAGTTGGACATCCGCCTCATCATGGCACACACACCTCAGGCGAAGGGGCGCGTAGAGCGCGCCTGAGGCACCTTCCAGGACCGCCTCGTCTCTGAGCTCAGGCTCGCTGGCGTCACTACCATCGAGCAGGCCAACCAGCTGCTCTGGAACTTCATCCCGCGCTACAACGAGCTTTTCGGCGTCGCACCAGCCCAGCCAGGCTCGGCCTGTCGCCAACTCCCATCCGCAGTCTCCCTCGACGCCGTCCTATCCTTCAAGTACATCCGCACCGTGGCCAACGACAACACCGTCCGGTTCAACGGCTCCGCCAGCCAGATACTCTCCAATGACTACAGGGCCAGCTACGCGCGCGCTACTGTGGAAGTCCAAGAACGACTTGACGGCAGCATCGTTGTCGTTTACCGGGGCAACACCCTGGCAGCAGAGCCAGCCACCGGAGAGACCGTCGTGCTCAGAGCTCGCAACGGCAGACGCTCCAGCGGCCATCTCCCTGCCGAGACGCCAGCGCCCACCTCCAATGACCTCACCTACACCCTGTAGGAGCATCGCGACGGAACGGAGCCAAGCTCCTACAGAAAACCCGACACCGCAACCCATCCAAGACCAGGCACGGCTCTCCTAAAGGCCGGCACCCAACCACCCCTGGAGAAGACCACTACTGACATAATTATTGAACACTGACACTGACATTTCCACTGGACAACGACACCTTCGCAGCGCCATGAGTTCTGAAATTCGCCACACTCGCCTTTACAGGCGTGGACGACAGGGGTAAAATGCGGCTTCCAGACTTCAGGACTGGGAGCCACTCTCTCGAATTATCTGAGGCGCCGTCGCATATGCACCCAGTAGTAAGGTCATGTTAGCCTCTACCTGAAAGGAGGACGCACCGCACCCAAGATGACACCAGCCGAAGCCGCCGCAGCGACTCGCCAACATATCTGGCAGCATTTCATCCATCGCGATACCCAGATGTTCTACGACCTCGATTGGAGAGTGCATGGGCGATACCTCCCCACACCAGAGGAAATCGCGCGCAGCTTCCCGAACCGCGCCGGCGGGCGTACTGGCATGGAAAACCCGGCCCTGAACGCTGGTCAGTATCTCCCTGCCGTGGTCCTGCGCCATCAGCT
Source organism: Dehalococcoidia bacterium (assembly GCA_965222445.1). GTDB lineage: Bacteria > Chloroflexota > Dehalococcoidia > Lucifugimonadales > CAJWER01. The sequence goes on from CBDCTY010000002.1 coordinate 2,016,462, forward strand.
AGGTCACGATGCCGCATCAGCCGATGAGGCGCGGCTCCTCTTTTCCGGTATGAAGCGGCTGTGCGACGCGGCCAAGGACCCAGGATTCTTGCCGCGGGGCGTAGCCCTGGACGGAGCCAGCCACTATACCAACTCCTCATGTGACCAAACCACCATGTTCTTGAACGGCATATTTCGATATTACGAAAGCGATATCCCCACAGAGGAAGAAAAGCAGGCCATTCGCCAGATATGGCAGAACATGCTGGCGCGCTGGGAACGCGATGGCTGGGAAGACCGAACCGAGGATGGCCAGCCCGCCGTGAATGGCGATATCGGCGCCATCGCCGACGACCGAGCTTCGCGTCTGCTGATGGCCCTATTGGGCGGTGCCGTGGTCACCGGTGACGAGCACTGGCGCCGGCAGTACCGCCAGAAGCTGGAGGAACAGGATTATGCGCGCCTGAAGACCGGGCTGCCGCCTTCAGGCGGAGCACTTTACGTGTTAGATCAAAACCAGGTGGCCTGGCGTCTGCTGGCTGATCTGGAGAATGATCCTGCCATCAGGCAGGAGTACCAGGCCCGCCTGGCGGAAACGGCCGCTGCCGTGCATGGTAATCTGCTGGCTTACCAGGAGTTTGACCCGGCGGAGCACAGCCAGAGGAAGGCGGCCAGCGACTGGGACTGGCGCAAGGCCCATGAACCACCAGATCAGACGCAGACCACCCCATCGCTTGTTTCCGGTAAACTGCGCTACGCTTCAGTCGAGCAGGCGCGTGAGCGCCGCCTACGCTTGCGGAAGCTGCAGCCAGTCTGGTGGTATGAGTTTCAGTACGTCACGGAGCCCTTTGAGGCGGCGCACGTGCTCTTGCTCTCTGGCGACGCTGTCTCGCTGGACCTATTGCAATCACACCTTGGACCACTCTTCGGGGCCTACCCCTATGAGCAACTGTTGCTCTCCTGGTCGCTCTATGAGACGGAGTGGGACTACTGGCTCGCCGTCCAGGCCGGGCTACTCTGACGGCCAGTGTGCAAGTCCTGAGAGCTCAGACCGTCGTACATCAGAGTCGGCCCTCTGCGTGGCCTGTTCAGCACTCACCCGGTCCAGGCCTGAAGCAACAGAGCGGTGAACAGCTACTATGAGGAGGCACCCATGGTGACACCAGCCGAAGCCGCCGCAGCTACGCGCCAGCATATCTGGCAGCATTTCATCCATCGCGACACCCAGATGTTCTACGACCTCGATTGGAGAGTGCATGGGCGGTACGTCCCTACTACAGAGGAAATCGCGCGCGGCTTCCCGAACCGCGCGGGCTGGCATACCGGCATGGAAAACCCGGCCCACAACGCTGGTCAGTATCTCCCTGCCGTGGTCCTGCGCCATCAGCTAGGTCACGATGCCGCATCGGCCGATGAGGCGCGGCTCCTCTTTTCCGGTATGAAGCGGCTGTGCGACGCGGCCAAGGACCCAGGATTCTTGCCGCGGGGCGTAGCCCTGGACGGAGCCAGCCACTATACCAACTCCTCATGTGACCAAACCACCATGTTCTTGAACGGCATATTTCGATATTACGAAAGCGATATCCCCACAGAGGAAGAAAAGCAGGCCATTCGCCAGATATGGCAGAACATGCTGGCGCGCTGGGAACGCGATGGCTGGGAAGACCGAACCGAGGATGGCCAGCCCGCCTGGTATGGCGATATCGGCGCCATCACCAACGACCGAGCTTCGCGTCTGATCGCGGCCCTATTGGCCGGCGCCGTGGTCACCGGTGACGAGCACTGGCGCCGGCAGTACCGCCAGAAGCTGGAGGAACAAGATTACGCGCGCCTGAAGACTGGGCCGCCGCGTTCAGGCGGCCCACTTTACGTGTTCGATCAAAACCAGGTGGCCTGGCGTCTGCTGGCCGATCTGGAGGATGATCCTGCCATCAGGCAGGAGTACCAGGCCCGCCTGGAGGAAACGGCCGCTGCCGTGCATGGTAGACTGCTGGCTTACCAGGAGTTTGACCCGGCCGATCACAGCCAGAGAAAGGCGGCCAGCGACTGGGACTGGCGGAAGGCCTGTGACCCACCAGATCAGCCCCAGACCTCCAGGGAAGAGGTGGGACTATACGGCCTACGCATGCGTAATCAGCAGGCGCCAGTCCTGAGGTATGAGCAACTGTGCGTGGAAGAGCCCTTTGAGGTGGCGCACGTGCTCTTGCTCTCTGGCGACACCGACTCGCTGGACCTATTGCAGTCACACCTTGGGCCACTCTTCGGGGCCTACCCTTATGAGCAACTGTTGCTCTCCTGGTCGCTCTATGAGACGGAGTGGGACTACTGGCTCGCCGTCCAGGCCGGGCTACTCTGACGGCCAGTGTGCAAGTCCTGAGAGCTCAGACCGTCGTACATCAGAGTCGGCCCTCTGCGTGGCCTGTTCAGCACTCACCCGGTCCAGGCCTGAAGCAACAGAGCGGTGAACAGCTACTATGAGGAGGCACCCATGGTGACACCAGCCGAAGCCGCCGCAGCTACGCGCCAGCATATCTGGCAGCATTTCATTCATCGCGATACCCAGATGTTCTACGACCTCGATTGGAGAGTGCATGGGCGGTACGTCCCTACTCCAGAGGAAATCGCGCGCGGCTTCCCGAACCGCGCCGGCGGGCGTACTGGCATGGAAAACCCGGCCCTGAACGCTGGTCAGTATCTCCCTGCCGTGGTCCTGCGCCATCAGCTAGGTCACGATGCCGCATCAGCCGATGAGGCGCGGCTCCTCTTTTCCGGTATGAAGCGGCTGTGCGACGTGGCCAAGGACCCAGGATTCTTGCCGCGGGGCGTAGCCCTGGACGGAGCCAGCCACTATACCAACTCCTCATGTGACCAAACCACCATGTTCTTGAACGGCATATTTCGATATTACGAAAGCGATATCCCCACAGAGGAAGAAAAGCAGGCCATTCGCCAGATATGGCAGAACATGCTGGCGCGCTGGGAACGCGATGGCTGGGAAGACCGAACCGAGGATGGCCAGCCCGCTTGGTATGGCGATATCGGCGCCATCACCAACGACCGAGCTTCGCGTCTGATCGCGGCCCTATTGGCCGGCGCCGTGGTCACCGGTGACGAGCACTGGCGCCGGCAGTACCGCCAGAAGCTGGAGGAACAAGATTACGCGCGCCTGAAGACTGGGCCGCCGCGTTCAGGCGGATCACTTTACGTGTTCGATCAAATGCAGGTAGGGTGGCGTCTGCTGGCCGATCTGGAGGATGATCCTGCCATCAGGCAGGAGTACCAGGCCCGCCTGGAGGAAACGGCCGCTGCCGTGCATGGTAGACTGCTGGCTTACCAGGAGTTTGACCCGGCCGATCACAGCCAGAGAAAGGCGGCCAGCGACTGGGACTGGCGCAAGGCCTGTGAACCACCAGGTCAGACGCAGACCACCCTCGAGCAGGCGCATGAGCGCCAGCTACGCTTGCGGACGCAGCAGCCAGTCTGGATGTATGAGTTTCAGTACGTCGCGGAGCCCTTTGAGGCGGCGCACGTGCTTTTGCTCTCTGGCGACGCTGTCTCGCTGGACCTATTGCAGTCACACCTTGGACCACTCTTCGGGGCCTACCCTTATGAGCAACTGTTGCTCTCCTGGTCGCTCTATGAGACGGAGTGGGACTACTGGCTCGCCGTCCAGGCCGGGCTACTCTGACGGCCAGTGTGCAAGTCCTGAGAGCTCAGACCGTCGTACATCAGAGTCGGCCCTCTGCGTGGCCTGTTCAGCACTCACCCGGTCCAGGCCTGAAGCAGTGGAGCGGTGGCCAGCAGGTCTGGTGGCACACTATCCCGTCCATAGTTGGCGCTATGCTGTTCACCGAACCCTTCGCGGAGTACGACTGGGGGTCCGCCTGTCCAGGTCGGCCGTCTCCGTCATGGGTGATCGGCCGTCACGCTCGTACCGACGCTTGAGTTGAGTGTGAGCATTGGACATACCCTCGTCCGTCACTGGCCATCAGAATCTAACTTCGGAGAAGCGCTGTACATCTGATGGCGGTAGGCTCGCTTGGAACTGCCCTGGCCCGCTCTCAGTGGGCATTTGTATGAGCGTTTGGCCAGTCATAGTACCTGTGTCAAACAGGATTGAAGCGCCAAAGCGCGCATTGTCCTAGTGAACAGGAGACGATCGGTGCCTTTATTCGAACTGCTGCCGATAGACAAGGTGATACCTAAGTCCGCAACCTGGAATACAGCTCAGACAAAGAGGGAATACCTGAGATACATCGATCAGCTGTCACCCGGACATGTGGATCGGCTCCAGCCTACTGAAGGAGAAACAATCTGAAGGAGAAACAATTCACGCCGTCCGGAGGCGACTCGGCGCAGCAGCAAGATCGTGCGGCAAGGGCTTGGAGATCAAGCAGTTGGAGGACGCCGTATACTTCTGGATCCGGTCAGACGGGACTTCAAGACGACGCAGAAGGCCGCGGATCAGTCCCGATGCCGGTCCTTCCTAGTACAGCCATGGTTCCACGGGCTGGCGGCTTGGAATTTCTAGGGATGGTCTGAATAAGTCCGTGGACTGCAGCTCCACACATAGGAAATTTAAGCCGTGCTGTTGGGTTATTCAGAGTATCCCTAGCAGTACTCCCTACACTTCGAAACCTTCACCACCCCACCACTTCACAGCGCTTACACCACGGAGGCAAGCTGCGCCTAGTCGTTGCTGATGGTCACCGTCCCTGTGCGGCCTTCGTAGACCATAGTGAAGTTCTGGAGGAAGGTTCTGCCAATCAGTGCGGAATGGAGTTGTCCTCCTTCCGATAGATGAACACCAGAGAACCTTCCATACACCAGGGCCTTTCCAAAGTCGTCACAATGCCATAAGAGGGGGATCTGGGAAATCCCTTCTCCCTCAATGGGAGAAGGTTAGGATGAGGGTGACTGACTTGTATCGGTCAACGCCCCCCTCACCCCCGTATCGAGTACGGGGCAGGCTCTAACCCTCTCCCGCGAAGGGGAGAGGGAACTTTGGAAAGGCCCTATCCATACACTGTCGAGTTCAGATCTGGAACGTGAATCTGAGCAAGATGAACATTCACTGTGCTCGCTCCGTGCACGCCGGCAATCGCCCCTTGGTCGACGATGGGTAGGCCTAGCTTCGTGGCTAAGCCCGAATCCACCGAAGGAGTGGGAATTAAAGGTCTGCTGAAAAGGTGAAAGGGTGCTCCTCTGAATCTGGGATAATGGTTTTGTAGCAGCAAACCGACCCCGGAAAAGGAGCACCCAACAGATGCTATCACGCAACCACCTCGACCGCATCCAAATCGCCTTCGACGACCTCCGTTTGGTGGCCAACGGCGGCCTGCTCCTTCCAGCCACCTTGGCCCTGCACCTCGGCCTTTCCCAACTGGTACAGCAGCGTCTGGAACTGGGCAATGCGCCGGGCCGGGCCAACACCGGCGACAAGATAATGACGCTGGTCGCCTCCGCGCTGGCCGGCGGCGACTGCATCGACGACGCCGATGCGCTGCGCGCCGGTGGGACGGCCGGTGTTCTCGACTGCGTGGTCAAGGCACCATCCACCCTGGGCACTTTCCTGCGCAGCTTCCAGTGGGGCCACGTCCGTCAACTCGACCGGGTGAGCCGGGAGTTGCTGGCACGGGCATGGGCCGACGGCGCCGGACCCGGCGATGCGCCGTTCACCATCGACCTCGATTCCACCATTTGTGAGACCTACGGACTGGACAAGGAGGGGGCGCGACACCATGGTTATACCGGCCAGCGGGGCTATCACCCGCTGCTGGCTGTCGCCGCCGGTACCGGCGAGGTGCTGATGTCCCGTCTGCGCGAGGGCCGCGCCAACACCGCCCGCGGCGCCGCCCACTTCCTGCGGGAGACGGTGGGGCGGGTGCGCTACGCTGGAGCCAGGGGACAACTCACGGTGCGGGCCGACAGCGGCTTCTACGCTCATAGCGTGGTATCCGTCTGCCGCAAGACGAAGGTCCGCTTCTCCATCACCATCCGCCAGCGTGCCAGCCTGCGCAACCTCATTGAAGCCATACCCGAGGCGGACTGGACGCCCATCCCCTACTGGATGGACGGCGCCGCCGACGTGGCCGAGACCACCTACACTCCCTTTGAGAGTGAGCCCGGCGCCGCGCCGGTGCGGCTCATCGTGCGGCGAGTGAAGCCCACGCCGGGTTCCCAGTTGGCCCTCTTCGCCAGCTACAGCTATCACGGCTTCATCACCGACCACGATGGGGAGATGCTCGAACTGGAGGCCGCCCATCGCCGCCACGCCGAGATCGAGAATGCCATTCGAGACCTCAAGTACGGCGTCGGACTGAACCACATGCCCTCGGGCCGCTTCGCCGCCAACGGCGCCTGGCTGGCGATACAGGTGCTGGCGCACAACCTCGCTCGCTGGACCGCACGGATCGGTCTGGGTGAGCAGGTGGTGACCACCAAGACCCTCCGGCGGCGGTTCTTCGCCCTAGCGGGACGGCTCACTCGCTCGGCGCGCCGGCTCACTTTGCATCTCCCCCAGCGCTGGCCCTGGGAAACCCAGTTCAGCAGTGCCCTGGCCCGGCTGCGAGCCATTCCACTCCCAGCCTGACGGCGCCCTTCTGCCACTGACCCGTCATCCGGCCAACTGAACGTCCCCGCCAACTCGCGCCATCCAGGCCCGCGAGCGCCTCTTGCCGCGTCCTATCCCGCCATCCCGCTCGCCACAGCCACTGCAGGCCGCCATCGGTGCCCCCAAAAGCGGTTGCAGACCGCCCGCCAACCTCCCGTCTACCCGAATTCGAGCCCGGATCATCGCGCCTGTAACTCACTTACCCCTTTCCGCTGCCCTCGCGCCGTCCATCGGTGGATTCGGGCTAAGGCAGAGTCTATACAACTCTCCAATGCACCCGTATCAACGAGAGCAGGCAGCCTGATGTCAGGCAAGTTAGGGCGAGCGGTGTCCCCTGGTCGGAATGTGGGATCAAACCCAATATGCACATACAATGTCGGCCCGTACCGTATCAATGCATCCCTGCCGGGGATGCCCCCACCGTCATCGAACCCGACCCTAGTCGTTGGCACTGACGGGCCTATACAGTACGGAAGCTGGAAGCGTCACCGGGGGCGCGCCTATCTGTCTGATAAGATAGGGCCCTCGTCCGAATCGGCGCACTGCGTCCTCAGCAGCTTCCTCAAACGATTCGTATGTGTCCACAAGCTCACCGTCGTGGAACACAACCCACCTGCCGAAGTGGTCGGACTCCAGGACATCACGCATATCCTCGTATGCCGATATCTGATTGCTGAGTGTGGTCATGGTATCCTCCTTTCCCATGTTCACCCTCACCCAAGGGAGGTGTCCACCCTAGAGGCGTGCCGAGTATAGCAGACTGCCGTCGGAGTCAGGGGTACTGTCCACTCCTCAAATCGGCACGTCTGGTGGCGAAGCGGCCCTATCAGGCCAATGAAGCTTGGCTCGGATGGAGTGGCGGCCCGTAGCATAAACTACAGTACACAGAGACTCAGGAGGGAACAGAATGGAAGCCGAGCTGATAGCCGACTACGCTTGCGAGGTGGGCGAGGGGCCGCTGTGGCATGCCGAGGAGGGGCGTCTCTACTGGGCGGACATCCCCACTGGGCGGATGTTCCGGTACGATCCTGCCACCGGGCGCCACGAGCAGTTCTACGACGGCGACCTGGTGGGCGGGTTCACGATCCAGGCGGACGGCTCGCTGCTCCTGTTCATGGCAAAAGGGGCGATAGCATCATGGCGCGGCGGGGAGCTCCGCTATCTCGTGGACGGGCTGCCCGGTGAGGAGGAGAACAGGTTCAACGACGTCTTCGCGGACGTACGGGGGCGGGTCTTCTGCGGCACGATGCCGAGCGACTCTTCTAGAGGAGCCGAGCGGCTTGGGACGCTGTACAGGCTGGAAACCGACTTGTCGATAGCGCCGGTCGCGCGGGGCATCGGAATATCCAACGGCATGGGGCTTACCCCGGACAGGGCAGGGCTCTACTACACGGATACTACGGACGACCAGATCCACATATTCGACTACGACCAGGAGACAGGCGAGATCAGCAACAGGCGGCTCTTCGTCGACTGCGCGACAGAGGACGGGTTCCCCGACGGGATGACGGTGGACGCCGAGGGGTGCGTCTGGTCCGCCCGCTGGGAGGGGTCGTGCGTCATCCGCTACTCGCCGGACGGTGAGGAGCTCGGCCGGGTCTCCCTTCCCACCCCCAGGGTGACGAGCGTCATATTCGGTGGCAGCGACTACGCCGACATGTACATAACGACGGCGGGGGGTGAGGACAAGGAGCAGAACGGGGAGTCGGCGGGAGCGCTGTTCCGTGCGAATCCAGAGGTGGGCGGTGTGCCGGAGTACCCGTCGCGCATCGGGTTGTGACGACGAGAGGGCCGAATTGCTGCATCGGCTCGCAAGGCCTTGACACGCCGAAGACCTCGCCTCTATAATCGCGCCGATTCCGTGATTCCTTCGAGGAAAGGAAAGGAGTTCCTATGAAAGTGAACTTGGTTAGTTGGAAGGGAATAGTGCTTGCCACTGCGGCCGTGCTTCTGCTGGCGGCCTTGGCCTGTGGCGCGGCGGAGGATACGACCACCACCGCTCCTAAAGCCCCGGAGGCTCCGCAGGCGGCAGCGGCAGCGGCGCCTGCCCAGGCAGCAGCAGCCGGCGGCGGTGCAGCCGCACAGCCGAAGGCGCCTAAGGCGGCCGACGCGGCCATGGCAGCCGTACAGGACCCGTCACAGGCCGTGGAGGTTGCGAAGGTAGGCCAGACGAAGACGATTATCGAGCGCGATGCGCCGGTCAAGGAAGCTGTGGAGGGATACCAGTACGTGCCTGACACACAGGTTGCGGGCGTCTACTGGGACTACGTATACACTGGCCCCAGGCCCTCCACGTTCGGCGAGAACCCCAAGTTCGCCGAGATGGTGAAAGCTGGACAGCTCCCGCCCGTCGAGGAGCGCCTGCCCGAGGCGTACAAGATCGTTCAGCCGCCCCACGGCATCGGTGTCTACGGCGGCACGTGGCGCGTCACCAGCACTGGCAGCGGGCCGAGCAACCGGAGGTACTGGCACAAGAAGAACTCAGACGAGTTCGTGAAGCTGCCGCACGTCGGCTTCCACACGGTCAGCGAGGACGGCAAGCTCTACACCTTCACCCTCCGAGAGGGCCTGAAGTGGTCAGACGGCAACCCGCTGACGATGGAGGACATCAGGTTCGCGTGGGAAGACGTCAACCTGAACAAGGTGCTGCATGAGACACCGCAGACCCAGTGGCTCGACTCCGTGACGGGCAACATCGTCAAGTTCGCGGTGATCGACGACCTGAACTGGACGCTGACCTGGGACTCGCCGGACTTCATCCTGATGGAAGGTGAGGTGCGGCCAGGCGACCGCTGCACTTCCTTCTACTTCTGCTTCTACGCTTCAGCCATCTACCTGAAGCCGTTCCACGAGGACTACGCCGACGCAGCACAGTTGAAGGCGCTGATCGATGAGGAAGAGGCCGGCGATTGGCCGCGCTTCTGGGGCCTGATGAACAACGAGCACCCCGGGAAGCCGGTGGTTAGCCCCTTCATGATGGAGACCAAGTCGGACACGCTGAACACGTGGGTAGCCAACCCTTACTTCTTCCAGGTCGACCCCCACGGCAACCAGCTTCCCTACGTCGACGGCTTCATGGACATTAGGGTCGAGAGCCGAGAGGTCGCAGTGTTCCGCGGCATGGCAGGCGAGACCGACCTGTCCGCCAACGGATACCGGATCCCTGAGATTCCGCTCTACCGGTCCAACGCGGAGAAGGGCGACTACCACCTGAAGATATGGCCGCAGGTCGGCCCCGGTGACTTCACCGCCAGCGTAATCCAGACCTACAACACGGACCCCGAGATCGGCAAGTGGCTCCGGACCCACGACTTCCGGCAGGCTATGTCGCTCGCCCTCGACCGCGAGGCCATAAACGACACGATCCTGCTCGGCATCGGCACGGTGAAGAACTGGGTCGCCCATCCCGCGACTCCGTACTATCCGGGCGACGAGTGGGCGTTCCACAACACCGAGTACAACACCGATAAGGCCAACGATCTCCTGGATGCCCTCGGCCTGACCGAGCGCGACGCCGAGGGATTCAGGCTCCGCAGCGACGGCTCCGGCGAGCGCCTCTCGTTCCGGCACCTGTCCGAGCTGGGCCCGACCGCCGACATCATGGAGTTGGAGACGGACTACTTCGCAGACGTGGGCCTCGAGATCAAGAACAGGCCCATGAACGCGCCTTGGACTCTGAGCTACCCGGGCAAGGAATACTTCGCGATGCTGAAGGCGCACTTCGGCTACTACGGCGCGAACCCGTGGTTCTCCGGCTGGACGCGCTGCTGCGCGACCGGCGGCGGCCCGGCCTTCTCGCCTGACATCTCCGACCTGCCCCGCAGCATGGCACGCGGCCCGGACGGCGCAGTGCCGAAGGAAGGCGGCTACCAGCCGCGCTGCGACTGCGAGATCAGCTCCGACTGGAAGCCCCAGGCGCCAGCCGACACGTACCCCGCCGACCCTACGGGGACCATGGCGTGGCTGCACGACAACTGGCACAAGGGCCGGGCATTGGAGCAGTACTCCCCCGGACGCATCGCGATCGGCAAGGAGATCCACAGGATCCACGGCGAGCAGAAGTTCATGCTCAGCGTAGCGGCCCACACGGGCGCGTCCCGAGGCATCGTTCTCGTTCAGAACAACTTCCTGAACGCGCCTGAGACGCACATCGCCGACACCGGAGGCTTCTACGGCGAGCTCTACTTCTTCATTGACGGCAAGGACAACATCGGGGGGGCCATGGGTCAGTAGACGACCCTAGTCACTACCGACTAGCAGAGAGGGCCCGCGAGTGATCGCGGGCCCTCTTCCTTTTCGTCGACTTCGTCGACCCGACCGCCCAGACCAAGATTACCTCTCCTCCGTCGTTCCCGCGGAGGCGGGAACCCATCCCCGGCGGGGTGTGCATACATGACCCTTGAGGCAGTCCACCCACCCCCATACAAACCAAATTGGGTAGGGATTTGGGCCAGAGCCACCGGTGTCCATCGGTGGGCCCATTGGATCGTCGATGCACCTACATAGCGGTCCTCCACGGCCTGCGTAGCGAAGGGAGGCGTGTCCATGCGCCGCCGTGGGACGGGTGGACGGGTGCTGGCTACCGCTCCCGTGGCATCTCGTGAGCAAGGCCCAGGTCGGCTGCCACTCCTTCGAGCCGTCGGTCTCGCGTCCAGAGCTGGACTGACCGGGCCAGCATAGCTGCTGCCAGCAGGTGTGCATCGATGTACCCAATCCCACGACCCATCACCCGACGCTGCTCGATAAAGAACAGGACCTCCTCGTCCGTGGCCGCAGGTATCGCAGGCAACTCGCCAAGCAGGCCCAACACCGCATCCCGGTTGGGCAGGTTGCCACAGGCCAGCTCACCGATAATCATTGAGTGAGTCAGGACTTGGTTGTCGTTCAGCAGCGACACTAGGCCCGGTTCTCCGGCGCGCAGGTGATCGATCCAAATCGACGTGTCGGCCAAGATCATGCGGACTCCATCCTCCTACGTGGCACGGGCTGCAACCCTGGGGCGCTTCCTCCAAGGGCCGCTAACCTCTTGGCGCTCTCCCGCTCGACGAGCGCGCGCAGGCCCTCATTCACCAATGCGGCCCTGCCTTCGATGCCAGTTAGCCGCCTGGCCTCTTCCAACAGCTGGTCGTCTACGTTCAAGGTGGTCCTCACTTGGCCTCCTCCTTCGGAGCGTCGCACCATATTCTACATCACACGATGTCCAATATGATGTCTAGCTTTGTCCGTCGGATTGCGGGAAGACTTGGCATGACGGATACAGCCGACAAGACTACAATCGCACCTCTGATGGACTATACTGTGCGGCGAGGTCACCAATGAGCGGGGATTACATCAGACTTCGGGTTCCGATAGACGAGGGCCTGAACGACCGGCTGCAGGCGTTCTGGCGCGATATATTCGGCGACGCCCCGGATATCGAGCCCGCGGTGCTCCTGGGCAGCGAAGGCAGCTACAACACGAGTGACCTCTACCTGATCGAGGAGGACGGCCAGGCTGCAAGCACCGCCATGGTAACCTCATGCAACGCGCTGCCCGAGCTCGGCGGCTTCGGCGAGGTGGCGACGGCGCCCGAGGCCAGAGGGCGCGGCCTGGCGACCGACCTGTGCCGCCGGGCGGTCGAGGTATTCGCGGACGCCGGCGGCAAGGCGCTGTTCCTGGGAACTGTGAACCCGGCCGCGGCGCGGATATACCAGCGGCTCGGCTGGCGCAAGCTGGCGTCCTCGATCGTATGGGCGCTCATTACGGACGACCGTTCACCGGAGGCGTTCCTGGTCGACTACTTCAGCAGCCCAGGTCCCGCCGTCGTAGAGGAGGGCGGGCCCGGTGTGCGCATACCGATGATACCGCTTATCGTAACGCCCCACGACTGGCGGGTCCTGGACGCAAACACGGGCATACTCTCCGCCAGGTATGCGCTCGTCCGATCCTGCATGGGCCTCTACCCCAAGTACGAGGCGCTGAGGCAAGAGGGGCGCGGGAGCTGGTTCGCGGCACGGGACGCCGAGCGACGGGCCGTCGGGTTGTCGACGGCCGTTCTGGACGACTCGCAGGAATGCCGGGTGGACGGGTTTACGCACGGCGGATCGGACGACGCGTGGGACGACCTGGTCCGCGCGGCGATGCACTGGGGAGAGGCCAGGGACGTCTCCTCCATCTACGCGACAGCTTGCGTGGAGGACGAGGAGAGAATCGAGCGGATGGAGGCGGTGGGCTTTCGCGGCGCGGGCCCGGCGCCCGACTTCGACGTGGACGGCCGAAGCGTTGGCGCGGTAAGGATGGAGTTATGATGAAGCAGCGAACGATCTACTTCAACGATGCCCGGCACTACTACCTGTTCGTATTCGAGCCGCCCATGGCGATGGAGGACGCTTGGCGACCCGTGGACGAGGCCGCCGGCACGGCCGTGGACACCTTCAGCTACGGCGTCGAGCGCGGCGACGGCCTGTTCTATCCCTCCAAGGTCGGTATGCGGTTCGGCGCCGACATCCAGCCATTCGAGCAGGCGGCCTACTGGCGAGTGTGGAACAACATGCAGAGCCTGATGGACCGCGGGCTCGACCCCCTCACGGTGCTCATCGACCGGGCCCACGATAAGGGCATGGACTTCTTCGCCAGCGTCAGGCTGGGCTGCTACGGCGGAATGAACCCGGGCCTGAACACCAAGACCGGCGGACGCGGCTACGTCAACAAAGAGGTGCGCGACCACGTATTTGCGGTCCTGGAGGAGCTCGCCACGGACTACGCGACCGACGGCCTGGAGCTGGACTTTGCCGCGCCGCCGGGAGGCGCCTCCTTCTACTTCCAGCCCGGCGACGTTGCCGAGTACACACCGGTGATGACCGATTGGCTGCGCGACGTCGCGGCGATGGTGCGCGGCCGCGATGGGGGCGCTGGGGAGATCGGGGCCCGGGTCTACCCCACTATCGAGGCAAACGAGGCTGCGGGGCTGGACGTCACCACGTGGCTGCGGGAGAACCTCGTCGACTTCGTCGTGCCCATGGTGTACGGGCACAACGTGGTCGACGCCGACATGCCGATCGACTGGCTCATCGAGGCCGCCCACCAGAGCGGCGTTGCCGTCTACCCGATGGTCTCGCCCTACCACACCGACGACTCGCGTGTCCGAATGGGCGGCAGACAGCACGCCACCCCCGAGATGATGCGCGCTGCGGCTGCCAGCTACTGGGAACGCGGCGCAGACGGTATGTATACGTGGTTCCTCGAGTGGCCGCTGGGCGACCGCGAGCGGCGCATTCTCACCGAGCTTGGCGACGCCGAGCTGGCAATGCAGGGAGACAAGCACTACGTGGTCCGACGGTCGAGCGAGTACTCCAAGCTCCACGGCATCGAGTCTACACTCCCACTGCAGATAGAGGCCGACGACGTCGGTGTCCGCCATGCGGTCGCCTTCTACATGGCGGACGACTGCGAGGCGGACGCCGACCGCATAGCGAGAGTTGCTTTACGCGTGAGTATCAAGGACCTGGTGTTCGCAGACAGGCTTACGTTCCACCTCAATGGCCGGTCCCTGTCGGGCGAGGGAGTCACTCGAAGCGCCGCCGACCAGATTGCGCCGTATGTGGGGCAGTGGCTGGAGTTCAGCCTCTCCGAAGTGCGTCCCCGCAAGGGAAGAAACACCCTGGAGATCGCCCTGGAAGGCCGGGCTGACGGGCTGGTCAGCCCCCTTGTCGTGGAGGACGTCGAGATCGTCGTCGACCGCACATTCTATCCGCCCAGGCTGTCGTAGCGCTGAGACAGGAGGCCCGCATGGCCAAGCCGAGGATCATGTTCTATCACGATGGGCGGCACCCGCTCATCTACATGTACGAGCCGCCTATCGAGAAGGTTGAATACGAGGCGGGAGTGGACGAGCTGGCAGGCACGCCGGTCGAGGCGATCATGCTCGGACTTGGAGACGGGCGCACGTTTCTGCACGACGCCAGGGTGGGCGAGCTGTGGGGCCACAACGTCGACCGGTGGCCGCACCTGGTCTTCCGCAGGGCGCACCAGAACGCCAAGAAGCTCATTGAGGAGGGCAACGATCCGCTGAGAGTGCTCATCGACCGGGCCCACTCGGTGGGCAAGCTGCTCTATGCGACACTGCTGGTGCAGCAGGGAAGCGGGGTGCGGGGCGTGGACGTCCGCACGTCCGACTACCGCCTGGAGAACAAGCACCTTGAAATCGGCGCCAGGGGCGGGCTCGACGGCGACTTCCCCGGTGCGGAGTGCCTGGACTTCATGCACGACGAGGTAAGGGCCGAGCGTCTGGCCATCATCGAGGAGACGGTATCGCGCTACGACGTGGACGGCTTCGAGCTGCAGCTCAACTACCAGCCATACTACTTCCACCCCGACGACGTCGAGAGGGGCCGGGAGGTGATGACGGGGTGGGTGTGGGAGGTCTACGACGCCGTCAAGAGGAGCGGCGCGGACCGAGAGCTTGCGGTCAGGATTCCCGCCAGCGTCGAAGCGTGCCTGTCCGTCGGCATGGACCCCGAGGGTTGGGCCAGGGAGGGTATCGTCGACGTGCTCATCGGCCAGACCAGTGCAGGGTCCGAGGCGATGGACCCGACACTCGATCTGCGGCCGCTGGTGGAGGCTGCCGCAGGAACGGACTGCCGCGTTCACGCAGCGATACACAGCCGCACGGGGTCGGACAGGCTGGGCCAGGCGCCCATCGAGGTGATGAGGGCGGCGGCGAGCAACTACTGGGAGCAGGGCATCGACGGTATGTACCTGGCTCACTGGTTCGGCAACTGGCCCTACGACTCCACCTTCTACGAGAAGCTGCGAGAGATTCCATACCCGGAGATAATGGCGCCTAAGGACAAGCACTACTACGTCCCGACGGAGATGGACAGGCACGCCGTGCCGACGGGAGGCGTGGACCCGACGCCGCAGTTGCCCGCCGACCTGGAAGAGGGCGGGACCGCGTCGGTCACCCTGCCGGTCGCCGACGACCTGCCGCGCTGGGCTGAGTCCGGGCGGGTCCACGAGGTGCTGCTGCGGGTTCGCGTCACGGGAACGACGGAGCAGGACGAGACCGGCGTCAGACTGAACGGCCGCACCCTGCCCGACTCCATCCTGAGAAAGATCAACCACATGTACCGGATGAACGGGCCGAGGTACCGCGTGTTCGGTTACTGGTACATCTTCAGGCTGGGCCCGGAGCACTGGCCGGTGCGGGGCGAGAACTCCATAGAGGTTACGCTGAAGCGCCGCGACCCCCATGTGACCGTGCCGTTCCAGCTGAGGGACGTGGAGCTGGAGACCAAGTACCTGTTGGGCAAGAACTTCTACAGGGGTCCTTCCTTCGAGGACCCCGACCTCGGCCCATCGGAGGCCTACGCGGAGTAGGCGGGGAGCGGGAGATGCACGGGAGCGACAAGGTCATCCTGGTGGCGCAGGACCTCTTCTTCCTGCCCAGGGTCTACAACGCGGCGGCGCCCCACGGCTACGAGGTGATGCAGGCCCAGACGGCCGAGCGATTCGAGGACGTGTACAGAGAGGGTCGAACGGCTCTCGTCCTCGTCGATCTCGCGGGTGACGCCGGAGAGTGGCAGGCCGTCGTTGGGCGCCTCTCGCGCGAGGCAGGCAGGCCCAGGATCGTCGCGTTCGGCAACCACGCCGACGAGGAGGCCCTCGAGGAGGCGGTCGCCCTGGGCTGCGACTCCGCCATCAGCAATGCTGAGCTAAGCCGCGACATAGTGAAGATCGTAGAGTCCCTGGAGCAGCCAGCCCGCTAGAGGCTTCTCTCGAAGACCACGGACGCTGGCGCGCGGGCTAGGCACTCCTGCGTAAGGCCCCTGACAGACAAGGCTGTGGAACGAGACGAATCGCAGGACGCGGTCCTTTACCTGTATCGCTCCAGTTTATCCTGCGTCCTTTTCTTGCGGTCAAGGATAGCCCGCGTTACAGAGACTAGCAACAGGAGCGCCATCGCTACTGCTGCAAGCCCTATGAATGCGAAGAAGTCCAGTGCTATGAGCCTCCTTCGAAGCCGTCGTCGTCGAAGTAGGGGGTGCTGTTGGTTCCGTCGAAGTTGATAGGACCGAGATTGTCATAATCTACGGTTCCAAAGGAACCCCCGCTGCCCATGGAGGTTCTTTTCATGCGGATAAAATACTCTTGCCCCTCGGGCAGATGAGTCCCTCCCATCATCCAGTCGAAGTCTCCGAATTCTGTGAGCCTGAACATGGGGGTGGGTTCGTCCCTCTCCAGGAACAGATGAAAGCCATATCCGTAGGTATTGATGGCCGCGAAAATGGCAAGGGCTAGCAGGAGTCGCTTTGTCCAAGTCTGCCAATTGTGCATAATGATCCTCCTTTTGTGCATCATGACCCTCCTTGTGACGTGAGTAGGCGCGGGCCGCATTGCACGGCCCGCGCCGTTCCTACTCAGCGTCCGTAGGTGGTCCCGCTCCCATGAGGAGCACGGCCACAGTGAGTAGGAGCCCGAAAGTCAACGTTCGCTTCAACATCGTACCTCCTCCTTTCGTTCACTTATCATAGTCGCCAACTGCGGGATGACGCCCTGAGGCTCGGTCGATAGGAGAGGCGGCTATCCTGTGCTGGCAGCCCCTGATGGCCTCACGAAGCGAGGGACGCTCCGCATCAGGGGCAGGGCCTTTCCATTGTCCCATAAACCACATACCGTCATTCCCGCGCAGAGCCTGCCCCCGAGAAGTTGGGGGCGGGAATCCACGTGGGCGGTAGGGTATGTCCCTTCCGCAGGGAGCCAACTTTGGAAAGGCCCTGCATCAGGGGTGCGATGTCTGGACATAAGCGCCTCCTTTCCTCACGATGACACTTCATATTCTAGCCGGGCTGTGTGAAATGGCCGTGAAAAACAACCCCATTTCCATGAAAGAACCGTACCTAGTTGTTGACATTCCCCGTTGGGCCTGGAGTACCGTCTGTGTCCGCCTCGATGATCTCGACGGCAGTGGTGGTGTTCCCGGCGGTGTCGGTCGTCTCGGTGGTACGGGTGATGGTCCTGTCGGCGTTCTTAACTTCCGTGATGACGATCTTGCCGTTTGGCCCTTCGGAGGTAAGAGTAGACGAGCAACCCGTACACCAAGGCTTCTCCTCTCCGATAGCCCAATACCCGTCCTCACCGAGGTAGCCAATCTGTCGGGTATTGTCCTCCAGGCTGTAGACCGCGTGCGGATGTATGTCCTCCTCACCGAAGGCGTCTTCCGACCTGACTACCCCGACTGTATTGCCCTCTCGGTCGCTGACAGGGAAGTATTCAGGCGTCCACGTCCCATCGACGTTGTAGGGCAATCCTGGGACTCTATCCTCGGCCATGCTCTCGTTGGTGAGAACGATAGCAGTCACTGCGATGGTCGTTACTACGAATGTCGCCGCTATGGGAATCAGCTTATTCAACATCGTCACCCTCTTCCTCTAGGGTAGTTACACATGGATCCGGCTGGCAGATCACTCTCCGTCTTGTGTCTGTTACCGACATTCGATGTCCTTCAACTCCTCTTCTATCTCATCGAGCCGCTCATGGAGCTCGTATAGCAGTTCCATTCTGTCGCGGATCCTGATTGGCTCGACGAGCCAGTAGTCTGAACCGAAGTTGAGGCTGCGGTTCAGATGGTCGAGCCTGGGACCGCAGAGCGCGGCCTGCTCTTCCGAGATCTTCGTGAAGCGGTCCTGGAGCTCCTTCATCTTGGCCTCCACGTCCTTGACCGTCGCATCCTCGGGCGCCACGTCCACGACGCCGCCAGACTGCGAACAGGCTACGAGGGCCATTATTGCTACCGCTGCTATCGCTTGTCGCATCGGCTTCCTCCCTACGCATGGGGGCCGGCTGGCAGTTGCTCTGCCTATGCTCCCCCGAACGGCGTCCTCCCCCGGATGGTCGTTCTCAATCGACGTAGACGTTGCTCGAGCGCTTCCAGAAGTTGCTCAGCATCTTTGGGGAAGTCAAGATAAGTCATTTGTGATACTGCTCCTAGTGTCTCAAGGCCCGCCCTCGACGATGATGCCGAGGACGGGGCCTTGCAACACCTAGTCGTTCACGTTCCCTGTTGGGCCTGGAGTACCGTCGGCGCCCTCCTCGATGATCTCGACGGCAGTGGTGGTGTTCCCACCCGTAACCGTGTTACCTCCGGTTGTTCACATCACAGTCCCAGCCCGCGTAGGCCGTACCATCCACATCCCATCGAAATGAGACGCAGTCACCGTTTTGGACCCAGAAGCCGTCGACCTCCCGGACATTGATGTAACGGGTGGGCACCGGAGCCTCACGAGCATGTAGAATGACCCGCTCACTTCCCTGGTACCGTGGCAGGACCATGAGCGTCAGGAATGTGAGCAGTAGGCCGACAGTGCCGACAGCGGTAATGACAGCCACCCACCTCCGGGAGGCCTCCGCCATCAGCAGGTATGCGCCTATGCCGATCGGTACCAGCATGGCCGCCCCAAAGAAGAATAGAAGGTCTTGTGTACTCATGGTTCCTCCCTGGGGCCGACCGCCCCACAATGGTGGTCGGCCCCCTCCACGTCTAGCAGGTGAATTGGGCGTTCTGATAGTCGGCCCAATATCTAGTAGGGTCGCCGTTGTTGAAACGGGCACTTACGTTCACCGTGTTCTGGTAGATGTAGGTTCCGGTCGAGCAGGACGCACTGATCGTCTTGCCATGCGACTTCCAGGTCTTCCATCGACTGTTGTAGTACTTGATGCGGGTATTGACCCGTTCCAGTTCCACCGTGACACGGGTGTGGGAGATCACGGAGCCGACACAGGAGATACCGCCTCGGCCACTGATTGTAGTGCCCGATTTCCACGGCCCACCAATCTCCATTGCGCAGTCCCACTCGGGGTCCTGGTAGGCCACGCGCCCCTCGATCCTGTCTCGCACATTCGACGGCAGCTGAGCCAGCAGGCTCTCCGGCAGTTCAACGGGCAGGTTGAAGTCGGTTGGTCCGTCCGGGAGTGCCGTTCTCGTTCCGCCAGGGGCGGTCCCCCACATCAGCGCAATGATGGAGCCGTCCTCCATCTGGACCGACACGACATTCTCCGCCGGTTGGCCCCAATCATCACTCGCGGGGGGGCCGAATGCCATCAGGGCAAGGGCCAGCACGGTCAGGGCCAATGCAGTCAACGTTCGCTTCAACATCGTACTTCCTCCCTTCGTCCGACTTGTGGCAGTCGCCGTCTACGGAGATGTCGCCTGAGGCCAGGTCGATATGGAGAGGCGACTACCTGTGGCTGGTAACCCTGACGGCCTCTCCGAGCGGGGAACGCTCGGCACCAGGGTGAGAATGAGACTTCATACGCCACCTCCTTTCGGAACTCCTGTAACCCATGACATTGACCATTGTAGGAGGCACATATCAAATGGACGTGAAAAACAACCCCATTTCCATGAAAGAACCGTGAAAGATCCCTGGGTTTCCATGAAAAACCACCGGGTTTCCGTGAAAGCCATTCTCAGGCGATGGCCGTGATAGAATGCCGGGTGCCCCACATCCCCCTATCGAACCGCAGGGGTGTGCGGCACGATGGCAGGAGTACGGTCGTTGAAGACGGACGAGTTGGAAGTGCGGGAGATCGACAGGCTGCGTGCGCGCCTCGCCGAGATGGAGACCGAGAGGCGCCGTCTGACGGCGCTGGTGGAATCCTCCCCGGTGGGCGTCATGGTGGTCGACGCCGCCACCAGGACCCTCGCGTGGGTCAACCAGGAGGCCGAGCGCATCCTGGGCATGTCGCCGGAGCCAGGCACATCCCTCGTGAGATACCACCAGGTGGCGATATACCGCCGGACGGACGGGGAGAAGTACGAGAGCCACGAGCGCCCGCTGGCCAGGGCGCTGGACCACGGCGAGGTCGTACGGGCCGAAGAGATCCTGTTCGATCTGCCTGGTGGACGCAAGGTAGCTACTCTCGTCAACGCGACGCCCATCTACTCGGGCGACGGGAACATAGTTTCCGCTATCGCCGTGATCCAGGACATGACGCCCCTGGAGGAGATCGAACGGCTTCGACGTGAGTTCCTCGCCATGGTGAGCCACGAGCTGCGAACGCCTCTGACTACGATCAAAGGATGCACGAGTATCGTGTTGGGCAGCTCCAGCCCCACCACCAATTCCGAGATGCTCCAGTACTTTCGAATGATAGACGAGCAGTCGGATAACCTGCGCGACCTCGTCAACAACCTTCTCGACATGACACAGATAGAAGCGGGAGCGTTGTCGGTAACTCTTGAGCCTACGGATGCGGCGACTCTGGTTGACGAGGCGAGGATGGCGTTCCTTCGCCAGGGGGCGCGGAATCCCATCGAGGTGGACCTCGCCCCGGACCTGCCGCGGATCACGGCGGACAGGAAGCGTATCGTACAGGTGCTGAACAACCTGCTGTCCAACGCATCCAAATACTCGGCGGAGACCTCGACGATCAGGGTGGCTGCATCGCGGGACGAGGTCTACGTGGCCTTCTCCGTAACGGACGAAGGCAGAGGAATGCCCGCCGACCAGCTGCCCAACCTGTTCAGGAAGTTCTCCCGGATAGATCACGACGGCGGTGATGGGAAGATCGCGGGTGAGGGTCTTGGGCTTGCGATCTGCAAGGGGATTGTGGAGGCGCATGGAGGACGCATCCGGGCCGAGAGCGGTGGCGAGGGACGCGGCACGCGAATCACCTTTACGATTCCAGAGGCTGCCGGCGCCTACCCGAAGTCCACCGGCGATGCCCAGGTCGTCAGGTCGAGTGATGGAGGGAAGATTCTCGCTGTCGACGACGAGATTCAGGTCCTGAGGCTGCTCCGAAGCATACTCGAGGACTACGGATGCACGATGTTCGGGACCGGCAGCCCGGACGAGATGATGCATCTCCTGGAGATGGAGCAGCCCCACCTTGTCTTGATGGACCTGATGCTGCCGGGGACCAGCGGGTTCGAGCTGATGGGCCGCGTCCGCGAGGTGTCCAATGTGCCGATCATCTTCCTGTCAGCGAACGACCAGGAGGAGAACGTGGTGAAGGCTCTCGACATGGGAGCCGACGACTACATCGTCAAGCCCTTCTCCTCGACTGAATTGGTGGCGAGGGTCGAAGCGGCCTTGCGAAAGCGGGGGCCGTCTAGCGCCACCAAGCCGCGGCAGCCCTACCGCCTGGGAGACTTGACCATCGACTATGCAGACCGCGCGGTGACCGTATCCGGCTGCCGGGTGCAGTTGTCCGCGACCGAGTACAAGCTGCTCTTCGAGCTCTCCATCAGCGCCGGACGGGTGTTGACCCACGACCAGATCCTGCAACGGGTCTGGGGGGCAGGGTACGCCGGCGATGCCCCATTGCTTCGCGCCACAGTGAGAAACCTGCGCCGCAAGCTGGGGGACGACGCCGACGACCCGAGCTACATCTTCACCGAGCCCCGCGTCGGCTACCGTATGGGAGGTCATAGTTACCAGGAGGGGTCGCGGCGGCACTAGCAAAGCGTCACCTAGTACCTACTAACAGCAGTCCGCGTTACATGTTTACCAGTCTAACACCGCGTGCAAGACCCCAACACAATAGCGCGAACTTACGACACTAGGTACTAGTTCGTCCCCGATGTTCGCCGCTTGAGTCTTGACCTGTCAAACAGAAAAGCCCCTGCCGAGGGAGACGCCATCTTCTCGGCAGGGGCTCCAATTGAAGGCCGGGCGTTATCGAATCAGCAGGTGATGTCCGACTCCCGCTCCCTTTCTAGGTTGACCTGCAGGCCGTTGGTCAGCCTCACGCCGGCGTCGGCATAGACCCGATATCGGTTCGTCCCCGATGCACAGGTCCCGGCCACGCTCCGACTCTGCCTCTTCACCCTGAGCCAACCGCCGTCCGAAACCCCGATCTGAGTGGTTCCTCGGTAGAGCACCAGCCGCAGGCGCGTCTTGTGGACTGCGCTACCCGTGCATCTCCAATAGGCGTAACTGCGGACATTGGAACCCGACCGATTGGGCGGATTGAGGGTGAGGTCGCATTCGTAGTCGTTGCTCATCGCCAAGCCGTCGCCGAAGGCGTCAGGCAGTTGATCGGCGATCTCCTGAGGGAGGCCCGCGTGAATCTGGTTGACCCAGCCGGGAGGCGAGTCTCCGAGGGCGGCTTCCGGTAAGGTCTGAGAGCCCGTAGCCGTTCCCCAAATGAAGCTGACGGCCGCGCCCTCCTCAATGTCCACGTCCACTCTGCCGTCGGGAACCGCCGTCGAATCACCCCAGTCGTCAGGTAGACGGTCGATGGGCCCATCGTTGATCGGAGGGCCTGCAGCCGTGAGGAGCAGACCCAGCACGAGCACTATCCCGATAGTCAACGTTCGCTTCAACATCGCACATCCTCCTTTCGTTCACTTGCGGATAGTCGCTGTCTGGGAGTGGCGATAGAGGCAGTTCGCCGTGAGAGGCGGCTATCCTGTGCTGGCAGCCCCCCCTGATGGCCTCACGAAGCGAGGGACGCTCCGCATCAGGGGTGCGATGTCTGGACATAAGCGCCTCCTTTCCCTCACGATGACTCTCTCCACTCTAGCAGGGCTGTGTGAAATGGCCGTGAAAAACAACCCCATTTCCATGAAAGAACCGTGAAATATCCCTGGGTTTCCATGAAAAACACCGGGTTTCCGTGAAAGCCCTTCCCAGGGATGGCCGTGATAGAATGCCGGGCGCCCGCACCCCGCTATGGAACCGCAGGGGTGCGGCACGATGGCAGGAGTATTCCTGTCCGCGAACGACCAGGAGGAGAACGTGGTGAAGGCTCTCTCGATGGGGGCCGACGACTACATCGTCAAGCCCTTCTTTTCGACTGAATTGGTGGCGAGGGTCGAAGCGTCCTTGCGAAAGCGGGGGCCGGCCGGTACGACGAAGCCGCGGCAGCCCTACCGCCTAGGAGACTTGACTATAGACTACGCAGACCGTGTGGTGACCGTATCCGGACTCCAGGTCCGGTTGTCCGCGACCGAGTACAAGCTGCTCTTCGAGCTTTCCATCAGCGCCGGACGGGTGTTGACTCACGACCAGATCCTGCAACGGGTCTGGGGGACAGGGTACGCCGGCGATGCCCCATTGCTTCGCGCCACTGTGAGAAACCTGCGCCGCAAGCTGGGGGACGACGCCGACGACCCGAGCTACATCTTCACCGAGCCCCGAGTCGGCTACCGCATGGAGAAGCCGCAGCCAGTCAAGTAGACATGTCCGTGAACGCGGACAGCCGCAACAGAGCGCAATACGGAGGAGCCCCATGCCCGGACTAACGCCCGAACAGGTCGACGATCTGCTTGCAGGTCCCATCATCGTCAGGTTGGCGACCGTGAAGCCGACGGGGCGCCCTGGTTGGCAGGTGTACCAAGAAGGAGGGACACCATGCTGGAAGGAATACTCAACAACGCAGGGTACATCGCGTTCGTCTTAGTCCTAGTGGGGATAGGGACAATTGCCTACACGGGAGCCTTCGAGTCTATACGGGATTCTTGGCAGCGATGGAGACACAGGCGGTAGCAGCACTGAGGGCTTGGGGGTAGAGACGCAAAGGAACGCGACGGCCACCATAAGCAGCCGTCGCGCCACAATCGCCAAGTGGGAGCGTCAGTCGTCGACAGAGCCCGTCGGACCCGGCGGGCCGTACGTACCCTCTTCGATTGTCTCGATGGTCGTCGTCGTGTTCCCGGCAGGCGTCGGTCTCCTCGGTTGTCCTCGTGATGGTGTAGTCCTCGTTGTAGGTCTCGGTGACTACTACTTTGAGCCGTCGGAGGAGTGTGCCTCAGTGACGTCCACTACATACCATACACCAAGCCTCCTCGTCGCCGAGAGCCCAATATCCGTGTTCACCCATCCAGCCAACCTGGATACGATGGTAGTCGAGACTGTAGACCGGATGGGGAAGTATGGAGTGCTCGACGAAAGTGTCCGCCGTCTTGACGACCCCGACAGTGTTGCCCTCATTGTCACTGACAGGGAAGTACGCTGGCGTCCATGTGCCGTCATCGAGGTAGGGCAAGCCGGGATCTGTGTCCTGGGCCTTAGAGGGTGTTTGTGAAGTCCCTTCTCCCCTTGCGGGAGAAGGTTAGGATGAGGGGGAAAGCCGTGCCGGCACTTTCGTCTTCACCCTCACCTCAGTCCTCTCCCGTCAAGGGAGAGGAGGCTATGAGACCTTCTAAAACACCCTCTTAGTCTCGGCGTCCATCATCACGAAGGTCACGACAACTGCCGTAACTACGAACGTCACCGCTATTGGAATTAGCTTCTTCAACATCGTCACCCTCCTTTGGGGTAGCTACAAGGGGTAGAGTCGCAGAGATGCCAGGTCTCGTAGATAGGGTTCTTCCAAAAGAACTGCCACTTCACCCTGATCGGTCCGCGACGAGCGGGCCCCATTAGTAGGAAGCGGAGAATGTCACTGGTGTGCCTTCCTCGAATCCGTCGTCGTGGACATCAAGGTCGGGCAGCCTAGCGGGGAAGGGGACTGCATATTCGAAGGCTGCTCTTCTCTCCGTGATGACAATCACATCGCCTTCCAGCGTACATGAGACCACGCCGTCCCCGCGACATGCCATGCTGTAGTAGAGTGCATCGCGAATATCTTTTTCATTGTAGACGGCGTGTTGCTGACCTGACCTGTCGAATATGAAGTGATGCGCGCACCATGCGTAGATATTAATGCCTATCAGCATGGCAAGGACAACAAGCAGTCGTCTTGTCCACATCGTCCAATCCCATACGATGTTCATCATGTGTCCCTCCCCGCAGATGGCGTGGGTTACGATTTGTGACCCACGCCATCTGTTGCTTACCGACAATCGACATCAGCAGTTGTCAAGCGTCACAACGTCGGAGACGTCGATTTCGTACCATTCGTCCTCGCCGTCGATCTGCGCCCTGCCGATCACCCCGTTGAGGTAGACCCACGTGCCGCCTACACACGAAGCGCTTACGGTATTGCTGTGGCTCTTCCATGTCTTCCATTCGCTATCGTGGGTGGCTATAGGGGTGAATCCCCTCCTCAACTCAATGTCCAGCCGTGTCCGTAGAACAGAGGTCCCGACACATGAGACGGATCCTCTGGCCTTGACATTCGAGCCAGACTTGTACGGGTTTCGAGCCTCCGCGTGACACTGGTAGTTGTTGCTCTGTGTCACGCCGGTTGCGAAGGCTTGCCGAACGTGCTGCGGCAGTTTGTTGAGCAGCGTCTGCGGGATTCCCGACAGCGGAGCATCGGCCGGGCCAGCGGGTGGCTCTATGCCGTCGTCTACGGTAGACGTGCCCCATATGACGGCGTGCATCGCGACGTCAGTCTTGAGGTACGCCACGTTCGGCAGCGACTGGGGTGTCGAGTCGTCCGCCGGTGCAGGCGGCAGGCCCGCGCCGTTCGCCGGAGGCCCTGCCGCCACGATGAGCAGGGTCGCAAGGATCAGGATTCCAATCGTCAACGTTCGCTTCAACATCGCACATCCTCCTTTCGTTCACTTGCGGTTAGTCGCCTACTGCGGGATGACGCCTGGGGCTCAGTCGAATGGAGAGGCGGCTATCCTGTGCTGGTAGCCCTGATGATCCCTCGGAGCAAGGGATGCTCCGCACCAGGGACGATGAATGCTCATAAGCGCCTCCTTTCCTCTCGATGACACTTCATACTCTAGCAGCGCCGTGTGAAATGGCCGTGAAAAACAACCCCATTTCCATGAAAGAACTGTGAAAGATCCCCGGGTTTCCATGAAAAAAACATCGAATTTCCGTGAAAGCCCGTCCTCAGGGATGGCTGTGATAGAATGCCGGACGCTCCCATCCCCCGCTCTCGGATACCAGAGCGCAACACGGAGGAGTGACATGCCCGGACTGACGCCCGAACAGGTCGACGAGTTGCTTGCCGGTCCCATCATCGCCAGGCTGGCGACCGTGAAGCCCGACGGTGCGCCGTACGTGGTCCCCGTCTGGGAGTACTGGGAGGACGGGGCGATGTACATCATCCCCCGGGAGAGGTCCGCCTTCATGGAGTACGTCAAGAACGAGTCGCGCGTGGCCGTGTCCTGCGCCGACGACGTCGACCCCGACCACCCGCGCGTCCTGATCGAGGGCAGCGCCGAGATCGTGGAGGGGCCCGTGAAGATGGCCGGGCGCACGCTGGAGACCGCCAGGGAGATGGTCGTCAGGTACGCGGGCGAGCCCGGCCTGGCATACCTCGAGTCGACCATCGACAATCCCCGCTACCTGCTCAAGATCACGCCGGAGAATATGACCACCTGGGCAAAGGGATGGCACCCCAGGTACGAATAGGAGCGCAGGCATGAGCGACGACCTGCTGATGCTGGACGCGGTCGGGCTTGCGGAGGGCATCCGGGACAGGCGGTTCTCGCCGGTCGAGGCGCTGACCGCGTGCCTGGAGCGATTTCTTTGAGGGACCGGTCAAATGCGTACCAACATATCGCCTTCCCCGCCAAAGTCAGGGAAACGGAATCCGGGGATTTCGGGAGGCCCCAGCCCCCTGTCGAAGTCCGGGCGGCGCTTCGTTTCGGTCCTCAGTGCGCGCAGCCAACGGGTCTGCTCGGCGTGCCAAGCGTCCAGGAAAGTCCACCCTGCCGGCGACTCGTACCTGTTCTGCTCCGCGGTCAGCAGCCCGCCCAGGCTCAGGTGAACGCCGTCCCACTCCTCCGACACGGCTCCCCAATTCGGCGCCAGGCGGTCGTCCTCCGTACCTCTTGTGGGATACCTGACGCACAGGTCATGCCAGTCGGACGGGCCATGGATCTCGAACACCCGCACGTCCTCGAGGAAGCGCATAGACCACCACGCCAGCGGGAGCCGACATAGGTAGTCCCCCACCCGTTCATCGCGGGCAACAAGCTCGGATGTCAGGTAGGGCCCGTATAGTGTAGAGGTGGACTGGTTGCCAAGCGGCTGCTGCGCGTAACGCTCCCAAGGCCTCGATGGGTTCGCCGGTCGATTCCACGCCATCGTATCGGGGGGCGTTCCATAGATGAACTTGTCGGGTGTCCCATGTATGGAGAGCCAGGCCTGCGCGCGCAGGTCCACGTCATCGAACCACCATGCGGCGCCGGGATGTTCGATCAACGCGCGCGCCTGGGCCGCTTTCCCCCTTGCGAGAGCCAGCACTCCAGGCGCGACCAGGTCATAGTCCGAGCGGAACCTGAACACCTCGTCGGCGCACGCTGCAGCCATCCACAGGGCTGCCTTCGGGTCCGCCACATCGTCCGGCGTGAGGCCCGATTCGTCGAGCGCGACCACGAACGCGCATCCGACAATGGAGTTCAGGAGATCGTCAGCTCGTGTGTCAGTATTGGCCATCAGAAACGCTTCCTCCTATGAGCCCAGGATCGTCGCCTTCGGCAACCACGCCGACGAAGAACCCTCGAGGATGCGGTGGCGCGGGGCTGCGACACCGCCCTCAGCAACGCGGAGCTGAGCCGCGACATCGCCAAGATCATAGGCTCGCTCGAGCAGACCGCCCGCTAGGGCTTCTCTCGAAGACCGCGACGCTGGGGCGCGGGCTGAGAACTCCTGCGTAAGACCCCCTGGCAGACAAGGCTATTGGAACGAGGCGAATCGCAGGCCGCAACGGTCCGTGAAGGTTACCCTTTCCAGGACTATGTGCATGCCCCAGCCGTAGGCGTGGATGCGTACCACGAAGGCGATGCCCACGAGTAGCTTCCTGCTCCATGCGGGTATTCGCATTTCTTACCTCCTATGCCGCTACCCGGTCCTTGAATCGCAAACTGGCACCTACCCTAGCCGACCGCATCCTGTCGGCAAAGCTGGCGATCCGGTCCTTGAATCGCAAACTGGCACCTACCCTAGCGTGGGGCGTCCGTTGTGTCGTCGCCATTCCTGATCTTGACTTGCGGCCAGTCCTTCCGCGCTTGTTCTAGCACGAACTCTTGAAAGCCGGTTGGCAGAATATCGTAGTCAACCAACTCTAAGTAATCGTCTGTAATCAGGGCGACCAATCGGGGACGTCCCTTCTCTGTCTCTTCGTCCTCTACCGGCCACGATATGCCGAACCCCTCGTATCCTATAAGTCCTGATTCTGGGTAGTCCGCGCATTGGAGATCCGTGCCATAGATGACGAAATCATATCCACCGACCTGATGGACGGGAAGATCGGAGTCGGACAGGAGTCGCGTCATCCCGTAGCCAATCAGTACGCCAATCAGTAGCACAGCTCCCAATACCCATGCCGTAGTCCGCTTCATCGTGATCCCCCTGTATTGTCCTACGACTCAGGTTACCCCAAGTCGTAGGACGTCGTCTAGCTACACCTGATGAGGGCGGTCCTGTCCTTTGTTTGCGACCGTTTCTGGCCATTCTTGAACTCGACCGATGCGTTTGCGCTTGCGTGGTATGCGTTCAGGCCACTGGCGCATGGACCGGAGACAGAACGGCTTTGCCGCTTGGTGCTTTGCCAGTTGCCTCCGCTGCTGTCGAGCAAGTCGAAGTTGCTCCACAACTTGAAGCTCATCCTTGTCTTTTTCGTCCTGGCTTCAGCAGTACAGTCCCAGTACGCATACGACCGAACATTGGAGCCGGACTTCCAGGGTCGATTCACGGTGAGTGTGCAATCGTAGTCGTGGTGGTTGTATGCCACCGACCTGTCGCCTGCTATCTGTCTGCGAATCCGCCGAGGGAGCTGTGCCAGCGTCTCCTGGGTGAGGCTGGCGTATACTTCCGCCACCTCTGTTGGCGGAGGCTCGATGTCTCGCATGACAGGTGCCGCATTCACGAGAGGCGTTCCCGTAGTCCCCCACATGAACACGACCAGCCACTCGCCTACTTCGACCTCTAGCTCGCCCTCGGTAGGAACAGCAGGCGGCGGGTCCGCAGGACTGAAGCCCAACAGACCGAGGGTCAGTACTGCCAGAATCCCGATAGTCAACGTTCGCTTCAACATCGCAACGTCCTCCCTTCGTCGACTTGCGGCAGTCGCCGTCTACGGAGATGTCGCCTGAGGCCAGGGCGATATGGAGAGGCGACTACCTGTGGCTGGTAACCCCTGATGGTCTCTCCGAGCGGGGGAACGCTCGGCATCAGGGTGCGAATGAGACTTCATACGCCACCTCCTTCCGAACTCCTGTAACCATATTGACCATTGTAGGAGGCACATATCAAATGGCCGTGAAAAACAACCCCATTTCCATGAAAGAACCGTGAAATATCCCTGGGTTTCCATGAAAAACACCGGGTTTCCGTGAAAGCCCTTCCCAGGGATGGCCGTGATAGAATGCCGGACGCTCCCATCCCCCGCTCTCGGATACCAGAGCGCAACACGGAGGAGTGACATGCCCGGACTGACGCCCGAACAGGTCGACGAGCTGCTTGCCGGTCCCATCATTGCCAGGCTGGCGACGGTGAAGCCCGACGGTGCGCCGTACGTCGTCCCCGTATGGGAGTACTGGGAGGAGGGCGCGATGTACATTATCCCCCGGGAGAGGTCCGCCTTCATGGAGTACATCAAGAACGAGCCGCGCGTGGCCGTTTCGTGCGCCGACGACGTGGACCCCGACCACCCGCGCGTCCTGATCGAGGGGACCGCCGAGATCGTGGAGGGGCCGGTGAAGATGGCCGGGCGCACCTTGGAGATCGCCAGGGAGATGGTCGTCAGGTACGCGGGCGAGCCCGGCCTGGCATACCTTGAGTCGACGATCGACAATCCGCGCTACCTGCTGCGGATCAGGCCGGACAAGATGACCACCTGGGCCAAGGGCTGGCACCCCAGGTACGGCTAGGAGCCAAGCATGAGCGAAGAAATCCTGTCGTATGACGCGGTCGGGCTCGCGGAGGGCATCCGGGACAGGCGTTTCTCGCCGGTCGAGGTGCTGACCGCGTGCCTGAAGCGAATCGACGCCCTCAACCCCAGGCTGAACGCGGTCGTGACCATGGTGGATGGAGCCATGGAGCGTTCCCGGCAGGCAGAGGCCGCCATCATGCGCGGGGAGTCGTGGGGCCCACTCCACGGCGTCCCGTTCACCATCAAGGACTGCATCGACACGGCTGGCATCAGGACGACGGGCGGCTCGCTGATCTTCGCCGACAACGTGCCAGACGAGAATGCGACCGTCGTCAAGCGCCTCCTGGGCGCGGGCGGCGTGATGATGGCAAAGACGAACCTGCCCGAGTTCGCCCTGTGGTGGGAGACGGGCAATCGTATCTTCGGCAGGACGAACAACCCGTGGGACGAGAGCCGCACGACCGGCGGCTCCAGCGGCGGAGAAGCGGCGGCCGTGTCGAGCGGCATGTCTCCCCTGGGCATAGGCAGCGACGTGGGTGGCTCCATAAGGCAGCCAGCGGGTCATTGCGGAGTGGTCGGCCTGAAGGCCACTCACGGGCGCATCCCCCTGACGGGACACTGGCCGGACGTGCTGCTGCGCTACATGCACGTGGGGCCGCTCACCAGGACGGTACGCGACGCCGCCCTGGCGCTCGGCGTGCTATCGGGCGCGGACGGCGCAGATCCGTACGCGATCCCCGTGCCGCCACCCGACATCGACGTGGACGGGCCGCTCGAAGAGCTGCGAATCGGCTGGTGCGGCGAGGGGCCCTTTGCGCCCGTGGCCGCCGAGGTGCGGGAGACCGTCGAGCGCGCGGCAAAGACGTTCGATGGCATGGGCCACCGCGTCGAGGAGACCTCTCTGGACTCGTGGAACGAGCTGTCCGGTCAGGCCATCTCGGACGCGGTCTACGCCGCGGAGGGCCGCCATTGGCTCGCGCCGATAGTGGACGGCAAGGAGGACTTGCTGGCGCCGCCTATCGTCAGGCGCCTCTCAGCCCCCGCGCCGT
Organism: Dehalococcoidia bacterium; assembly: GCA_965222445.1. Classification (GTDB taxonomy): domain Bacteria; phylum Chloroflexota; class Dehalococcoidia; order Lucifugimonadales; family CAJWER01. The sequence continues at coordinate 2,047,809 of CBDCTY010000002.1, forward strand.
CCATGGGGGAGTACCAGGAGGCGGTGGCAGCCTGCGAGCTGCTGCGCCAGGACGCGGCGAGGCTGTTCGCGTCCTACGACCTGCTCCTCTGCCCGACCACACCCCTGCCCGCCCATCCCCACGACTCGGCCAAGCTCGACATCGACGGGCAGGAGGTCGTCGGGCGGAATGCCCTGAGGGCCACGATCCCATTCGACCTGACCGGCTCGCCCGCGGTGTCCGTGCCCTTCGGACGCAGCTCCGATGGGCTGCCCATAGGCTTGCAGATCGTGGGGCGCCACCTAGACGAAGCCACTGTGCTGCGGGCTGCGGCAGCGCTGGAAGGGGCCGCCAGCGCGGGCTGAGCGACGGGACGCCCAGCCCCTGACAGGGCCGATCTGACCCTCAGTCCAGCAGTACCAGCCCCCAAACGATTGGCACCGCTACCAGCGAGATGAACACGGCTGCCGAGCCGAGGTCCTTCGCCCTGCCCGACAGGTCGTGGAACTCGGCGCCGACCCGGTCTACGACCGCCTCGATCGCGGAGTTCACGAGCTCGACGATGAGCACGAGGAGCAGGACGCCTACCATCAAGGCCCGCTCGACGCCGCTATCTCCAAGCCATATCGCCAGCGGCGTCAGGACTATGGCGAGAATCAGCTCCTGCCTGAACGCGGCTTCCCCCAGCACCGCGCCGCGAAGGCCCGCATACGAGTATCTTGCGGCCCGAACGATCCTGCCCGCGTCCAGTGTACGTCCGTCCAACGGCAACGCTGCTCCCGGTGGGAGGAAATTCGGCCAAGCCTGGGCGCGGCTCGCCAGGCGGCCTGTCTGAAGAATAGCGTGTGCCAGCCACTTGCGCTACCAACCTTGAAAGACCATCAACGACCATCTCGGGGGAAGCCGTGTCCACCGCAGGTTCCGTGCAGCGAAGGTCTGTGGCGTTTAGACACTACTGTCGTGACCTGTCCCGACCACATGCGGGAGTGTAACAGTTCAGTCTTCGTGGGGTATGGGCAGCTTCCTCTCCGTCAGGACGAGAGCCCCCATCTCAATCTTCCCCCCAATGGGGGAAGAGGTTAGCTCTCTCCTCTCAATTCTGAACAGTTGTGCGGGAGTTGGGAGCGTTGACACCCGGCTCGGGGGACTAATACCATTAGAGGGCGCGACGGCCATGCTCAGGCAGGCCTCGAGGATGGAGAAGATCCGCTTGACGAATGCTAGACCACTGACATTGATGGAGGCAGTTGAGCTCTACGTAAAGAGCCTGCGGGCTAAAGACAGCGGTACACAGCAGCACTTGGTCGGATTCGTGCGGTGGATGGGTGGAGAGCACCGGAGGGTTAACGAGATACAGCCGTCGGAGATCGGGGATTTCGGAGAGCAGACGATGGGCTCCGGCACCCAGGCGGTAGAGCGGTTGCAGAGCGTCAGGAAATTCCTGGCATTCGCCAAGCGCAAGGAGTTGACAGACCAGAACCTCGCTCAGCACCTGAGGATTCGCAAGAGCAGGAGGTCTATCAGGAACGCAACTGGGGACGGCCCCCGGACGGTCGAGGTCACACGAGAAGGTCACCAGGCCCTTGTCAAAGAGTTGGAACAGCGAAAATCGGAACGCGGACTGCTCGCCTCCGAGATCAAGAAGGCCGCATCCGACAAGGATGTGCGAGAGAATGCGCCTCTGGAGGCTGCCCGCGAGCGCCAGGGGCTCAACGAGGCCAGGATCCTAGAGATTGAGGATACCCTCAAGACCGCACGCGTTTCCGACGGCTCCAAATCGAACAACAGAACGGTGGGAATGGGGACCGCGGTGCTCCTGAAGGACGTGAAGACAGGTAGAGAGACCACGTATACCGTAGTGAGCGCCATGGAGGCATCTCCACTGGAAGGCAAGATATCGGACGTATCGCCCGTAGGCCAGGCGCTGATCAGGAAGGCCGCAGGGCAGGACGTCGAGGTGAAGACGCCGAGGGGCACGACCCGATACCGTATAGTGAAGGTATCTTCGTAGGGCAGATACATGAACGCAGGATATGGGGCCCGCCGCTGGCGGGCTTCTTGCGTGTTGGGGATTCGGGAACGCGGAGGGAGGCGGCCCCGGACAGAGGACCGCGAGTGGAATGACGTATGGAGAATAGCACCGAACAGGTAATGCGGCTCGTCCTGCAGCTTGCGGTGATCCTGATAGCCGCCAAGCTGGTCGGGGAGGTGTTCGAGCGGTTCCTCAAGATGCCTGCGGTTCTAGGAGAGCTGGCGGCGGGCATCATCATCGCGCTGGGAGCGGTACAGTTCAAGTACGTCGGCTCCCTATTCGAAATCCATACGGGATCGGGGCCGTCGATACCCGTTTCCGAGCCTCTGTTGTGGGCCATCTCACAGGTGGGCTCCGTCGTCCTTCTCTTCGTGGCCGGGCTGGAGACGGACCTGCGCCAGTTCCTGCGCTACGCGAGGCCCGCCACAATCGTCGCCATCGGCGGGGTAGTACTGCCCTTCGTATTCGGCGACGCGCTGACCGTCGCCTTCGGATACGCCGAGGGCTTCGGCGACGTGAGGGCCCTGTTCATAGGCGCGGTCATGACGGCCACCTCGATAGGAATCACCGTGAGGGTGATGAGCGACCTGAGACGGCTGGGCACGCCGGAAGGCGTCACGATCCTGGGGGCGGCGGTACTGGACGACGTCGTCGGCATCCTGATACTAACGATTGTCGTGGGGCTGGCGGAGACGGGCGACATCTCGGCCGGATCCATAGGACTCGTGGCGTTCAAGACGATAGGCTTCTGGCTGGCGCTGACCGGCATCGGGATACTCGCGTCACGGCATATCTCCAGGTTCCTGCAGAGCCTCCGGGTCAGCGGCGCAGCGGTAGCCCTGTCACTCGCCCTGGCCCTGCTGGCCGCCGGACTTGCGGAGAGTTTCGGCCTGGCAATGATCATCGGAGCATTCTCGATCGGCCTGGCCCTCTCGGACACCGACCTCGCGCATAAACTCGAAAAGCCGCTGATGGCTGTCTATGCCGCCCTGGTGCCTATCTTCTTCGTCGTCATGGGCATGCTGGTGGACGTTCGCGCGCTGGGCGGGGTGCTCGGCTTCGGTATGGTGCTAACGGTACTGGCCGTAATAGGCAAGGTCGCAGGCAGCGGGCTTCCGGCGCTTCTGGCGGGATTCAACAGGCGAGGGAGCTGGCGCATAGGCGTAGGCATGCTGCCCAGGGGCGAGGTCGCGCTGATCATGGCCGGGATAGGCGTCAGCAGCGGCATCATCGATTCGAACCTGTACGGGGTCGCGATACTGATGACCATCGTCACGACGGCGCTGGCGCCTCCGATCCTCGCAATCTCGTTCAGGGGAGGAGAGTCGGGCCTGCGGTCGGCGGCGGACCAGGGACACGATGGGTGACGACGCCGCGTCGGCGGAAACCGGCGGCCTTGTCCAAGATCTGAGGAGGCTGGTCGAGGGCGAAGTCCGGTTCGACCGGATGACGCGGGCCCTCTACAGCACAGACGCCAGCATCTACCAGGTAGAGCCTATCGGCGTCGTGCTGCCGCGAAGCGAGGAAGACGTCATCGCGGTGGTGGAGACCGCGGCGCGGCACGGGGTCCCGGTGCTGCCCCGCGGAGGCGGCACCAGCCTGGCCGGACAGGCCGTGGGCCGGGCGGTCGTGCTCGACTTCTCGAAGTACATGCGCCGCGTGCTCGAGATCGACGCCGAGCAGGGCTGGGTACGCACCGAGCCGGGCATCATCCTCGACGAGCTGAACCTGCGCCTGGAGGCGCACGGCGTTCAGTTCGCACCCGACCCCAGCACCAGCAACCGCGGCAACGTCGGCGGCGCCCTTGGCAACAATTCTTGCGGCGCCCACTCCATCCTGTGGGGCAAGACGGTCGACAACGTGTCCGAGCTGGATGTCGTGTTGTCGGACGGCTCGCGCGCGCGGCTGGGCCCGCTCACCCGCGAAGAGATCGAGGCGAAGGCGCTCGCCGGGGGCCTGGAGGGCGGCATCTACCGGCGGTTGGTCCAGATCGGCCAGGCAGACCGCGAGGAGATACTGGCGCGCTACCCCAATATCCAGCGTCGTGTCTCCGGGTACAACCTGGATGAGCTCACTGGGGAAAGCGGCTTCGACTCGGCCCGGTTCGTCGTCGGGTCCGAGGGGACGCTGGTGACCATCACCGAGGCCAAGCTGAAGGTGGTGCCCCTGCCCCGCTTCAAGGGCCTGGCCGTACTCCACTTCCGCGATGTCAACGAGTCGATGGAGGCGACGGTAGCGGCCCTGGAGCTGGAGCCCGCAGCGGTCGAGCTCGTGGACGAGATGATAGTTAGGCAGGCGCGGAGCAACCTGGCCTACTCGCGCCTGATGGACTTCGTCGAGGGCGAGCCGGGCGCGTTGCTGCTCGCCGAATTCTACGGCGACTCGGAGGCGGAGGTCGAGTCGAAGCTCGACGGCATCGAGGCGCGCATGGCCGCGGGCGGTTTGGGGTACGCAGTCCGCAGGATGACCGACCCCGCCCAGCAGGCGGGGGTTTGGGCAGTGCGAAAGGCCGGACTGGGGCTGATGATGAACATGACGGGCGACGCCAAGCCGCTGCCGTTCGTCGAGGATACGGCCGTGGCTCCCGAGCATCTCCCGGAGTACGTCCGCCGGTTCGACGAGATCGTGCGGGATCATGGGACCACCGCCGGCTACTACGGGCACGCGAGTGTGGGTTGCCTGCACATCAGGCCCCTCATCGACCTCAAGCTGAACGAGGACGTGGAGCGGATGGAGTCCATCGCCGCCGCGGTCAGCGACCTGGTGCTGGAGTTCGGCGGGGCGATGAGCGGCGAGCACGGCGACGGCCTGGTCAGGAGCGTGTGGAACGAGAAGATGTTCGGCTCCCGGATATACCGGGCGTTCCGCGACGTGAAGGCGGCGTTCGATCCCCAGGGCATCATGAACCCGGGCAAGATCGTCGATTCGCCGCCGATGACGGAGAGCCTGCGGTACACGCCGGACTACAGGCCGCTCGAAGTCAGGACGGGGCTTGGGTATTCGACGGAGGGCAGCTTCGCCGGCGCCGTGGAGATGTGCAACGGGCAGGGGGCGTGCCGGAAGGTGACGTCGGGCACGATGTGCCCGTCCTACATGGTAACGAGGGACGAGGAGCACTCGACGCGGGGCCGGGCCAACGCCCTGAGAGCGGCCTTGTCGGGGGTGCTGCCGGTGGACGCGCTCACGAGCCGGCGCATGTACGAAGTACTGGACCTCTGCCTCGAGTGCAAGGGATGCAAGGCCGAGTGCCCGTCGAACGTGGACATGGCCAAGCTGAAGTACGAGTTCCTGGACCGCTACCATAAGGTGAACGGCTACCCGCTGCGGAATCGAATGTTCGGGGGCATCGCGGCGCTGAGCAAGATGGGCTCGTTCATGGCGCCCCTGTCGAACTGGATGCTGGAGTCCGAAGGCGGCAGGGAGCTGCTGGAGCGCTACGCCGGCATAGACCGGCGGCGGCAGCTTCCGTCATTCGCGTCCCAGACCTTCGAGCAGTGGTTCCGCGCCCGCGGCGAGACGCGGGACGCAGGCGCCAGGGGTGTCGTCGTCCTGCTTGCCGACACGTTCACGAACTACAACCACCCCGAGCTGGGACGGGCCGCGGTCAAGGTGCTGGAGCGGCTGGGGTACTCGGTCGTGGTCCCGGGGACCGTATGCTGCGGCCGTCCGATGCTCTCTGCCGGAATGATCGACAGGGCGCGGGCCAACGCGGCAGCCAACGTCGATGCGGTCCACCAATACGTGGAGCAGGGAGCCAGGGTCGTCGGCCTGGAGCCGAGCTGCCTCCTGACCTTCCGCGACGAGTACCTGGACCTTCTGGACGACGGCCGGGTCTCGTCGGTGGCGAGCGCCGCAATGCTGATCGAGGAGCTCGTGATCGAGGCGCTGGCTGACGGGGCGGAGCTGCGGCCCGCACGGGAGCCCGGCAAGGTGCTCTTCCACGGCCACTGCCACCAGAAGGCCCTCGTCGGCACGGGCGCCGCCATGGAGGTGCTCGGCTCGATCCCGGGGTGCGATGCCGAGGAGATAGATGCGGGCTGCTGCGGCATGGCGGGCTCGTTCGGGATGGAGAAGGAGCACTACGACGTCTCGATGCGCATCGGCGAGCAGGGCCTGTTCGGCCCCATACGGGCGGCGGGCGACGGAGTGACCGTCGTGAGCGAGGGCGTGTCGTGCAGGCAGCAGATCGCCGACGGGACCGGCGCCAGGGCCAGGCACCTCGTCGAGCTGCTGGCGGACGCCATCTAGCAGGTCAACGCCCGGGCTTCGGCCTGCGGTGTCCCGTGCGAGCTTGCCGACGCTCAACAGGGAGTCGTGGCTCAGCTACCCTCATGGCGTCAATCAACTCCCGAGCGTCCTCGATGCCACCCTTCACTGTACTCGCATTGAAGAAGTCCTCGTAGAAGTTGGAGTGAAGAGCGCTCACCGATCTCAATAGCATCTCATTGCTCTTGGGGTCGTCCGTTCGGTTTATCAGCTTGTAGGCATTCTGGTGTATATCGTAGTGTGCCCCATCATCCCAATTCTTCATGTGGGCGACGGACTTCACGTATTGGGCCACTGCCCCCCAAGCCTTCTCTGAGGCTTGGAGCAGGTCGCCCTTCCTGAGCTCATCCTCAGCGTGGTTGAGGAAGATGTTGCAGATGTCCTGGTGGCGCACTATGGTTGCCATATCCCAAGTCTATAGCGATACAAAGTGCCAGGCAAGCAGATCGGCCTCCTCGCCTCCTCCTGCAGCCCCATGAATAAGGGCTAGACGCCGCGTTGGTAGACGCCCCGGTACGACGGCGGCAGCAGGTCCGCTACCCGGCCCATCACCATGTCGGTGAGGGACTCCATGACGGCCGGGCCGGGCCTCCCCTCGATGACAGGGAGCGTGAACGGCCTGCCGATGGTGACGGTCAGACGTCCGGTGGGGTTCAAGACGCGCAGCCACGTCCCGAGCCGCTCCGTGCCGGTTATCCCGACCGGCAGGATGGGAGCTTGGGTCGTCAGAGCGAGACGCACGACGCCCGGGCGGGCCCGTTTCATGCCGCCCCTGCTGCGCGTACCCTCGGGGAAGACGGCTATGACCTGGTCGTGCCGGAGCTGGTCTAGCGCCCAGCGGTGCGCCCTGACGTCGACGCCGGTCCGGTTCAGCGGGAATGCGCCGTACTCGCGCAGGAACCATCCCACGACGGGCGGGCCCTTGAAGATGCTGTCCTTGGCCAGGAAGCGGATCCGCCTGGGGATGCTGGGCGCCAGGAGCGGCGGGTCGAAGTTGCTCTGGTGGTTCGCGACCACAATCAGGGGCCCGACCGACGGCACGTTTTCGCGCCCTGTGACCTGCCAGTCGGCAAAGGCCCGGAGCGTACCCTTCTGGAGGACGTTGCTGACGTCGTATATGAGCTCCATCAGGCCAGTCCCACCAGGTCGACAATGCGCCGCGCGACCTCTTCCACTTCCATGCCGTCCGTAACCATTATGGCAGCATCCTCGGCAGGCCGGAGGGGCGAATCCTCGCGCCCGGAGTCTATGGCGTCGCGGCGCGAGAGGTCCTGGCGGATCCGGTCGAGGCTCCCCGCCTGCGCCTGGAGCTTTCTGCGCCTCGCGCGCTCCTCGATCGAGGCCGTCAGGAAGACCTTGACGGGCGCGTCTCCAAGTACGACCGTGCCGATGTCCCGGCCAGCCATCACCACGGGAGCCTCCTCTGCAACCGCTCTCTGCTGCGCGACCAGGACCCGCCGCACGCCGGGGACCCTGGAGACTGCCGACACGCTTCTCTCGATCTCGGGCGTGCGCAACTCACCGGTGACATCCTCGCCGTCCACCCAGAGCCTGTATGCGCCGTCAGGGCCCGCTTCGAGGCGCAGCGAGATACCGGCGGCCAGGCCTCCGAGCGCCTGCTCGTCCCCGATGTCCACGCCGAGCCGGATGGCGCTGCGCGTGACCGCGCGATACATGGCGCCGGTATCCAGAAAGCGCCAGCCCAGCCTCTCCGCCACCGCCCTGCCCACAGCCGTCTTCCCCGAAGCCACAGGCCCATCGATAGCCACCGACGATGACGCGCGTCGAGCCTTCAACTCAGCACCGCTGGAACTAGTCTTGGACTGGAGGTAGAACCTCAACTGGGATGGACTCGTGCGTGTACGAAGACATTCTTTCCGACAATGCAGCCGCTCTTTCCTGAATTCTTCGACTAGCATCGGCCAAGCGGGAAACATACTGCGGGTCGCCTTCAATGGTATGGACTAACCCTTCAATCACTACAGTTTCCCAAGCCCTTTCCCAAACCACACATGCTTCAAGGAAGTTGTCGACTTGCTCTTGGAGCGGTGGAGACTCTCCCTTCTTGTATGCGTTGCCAATAGCTCGTTTCCATCCACCGACGCGAGCGTGCTCAAAGGCTTGCGCCGGACTCGCATCAGGGTGTTCTATGAGATACGGCACCATTTGGGTGGACAGAAATCTGCCACTGATCTTGTTCACCACTACATACTCTGCCAATTGAACCTGTTGCTCGCTACCAACGCGGCCTACAGAATGAGCTATGGTGAAGTTAACCAAACCATCCTCGAACATAGAACGAACCCGTGGATGCAAGCGTAGCACTCTCACAAGTTGGGGCCATTCTGGGCCACCACCAAGTTGATCCCTGAAGGACGTCCATTCGTCTGGCTTTTCAAGAATGCCCAGATCAGACAGAGATTTCCTTAGCGCATGCAACTTGGTTTCAGGGCTGAGTGATCGCGTCTGAAGTACCCTGCTGACCTTCTTGAACGTTAGGTCTTTGGGCGACGGTCTAGGTACAATCTTGGCCCTCAGGCTTGGCAATTTCACCAACTGAGCGGCACGCCATCTGCGCTCACCGTCATGTAAGTCAAAGAAACCAGTCCATGCATTGTCACCAGTCAAGATTGGAAACACTGTAATCTCGTCCAATTGGCCTACTAGCTTGATATTGTTTCCCAAGTCGACGAGATCTGCTTCATCGAATTCTTTTCTGAGGTTCTCAGGATCTGGCTTTATAAGCTCGCAAGGAATCTCGGTAATCTTCCCATACCATTCTGCCATGGGGCCCGGCATCAAGGTCTTCAGTCCATTGACAAGCATAGGTCTCCTTCCGCCCTTACAAACTAGCCAGTCTCTGCTGTGCTTGCTGTAATGCCGCTTGAGGAGCATTACTTGGCACGCCAGTCTGCAACATCACCCATCTCGTTAGCTGTTGACCTAGTTTAGCGTATGCCCTCGTCAACCTCCTCTCATGCTGTCGAACTATTTTGGCGTCCCTCTGAAATTGAAACAGCATACTTCGAGTTGGTAGCTGGTCGATTACCTCTTGAATGTCCGCATAAGGAAGGCCGTGAAATCCCGATAGGATCTCTCCAAGACTACCGTCGTCAATCATTCTTGCATGAATACTCTGCAGAGCAGCCCAATTTTGACGAAGTATTGCCTGTCGTTGTTCTTCCACATTGTCAGCGGCTCGGACGCTCCTGGTAGTCGACTCACGAGTACTGAGGTCCTGACTCCTAAGCCTTCTCATCGATGCTAAGTCCCCAACTGGCAGAGGAACTGTCTGAGGCTCGTGAGTATTGGGGTTTATCCAAATATACCAAGTGGCTTTGTAGATGTAACGACCTCCAAATGGCATTGCGTTAAACGTGAAGTATCCAGGAGTTCGGCTGCGGAAGTAGTCTCTGCCAACCCGTTGGGCATTCCGGAATCGATTCTCAAAGTACTCCACCGGGCGACCACTACCAGGGGAATAGCCCAAGGCCACCTGCAGGATGTCATCCAATGTCGCACCGAATCTCGTGTGGGCCAAATAGAGGCCAATCGTAAGGTTATCCCGTTGCGTCTGGATATCTGGTGGCAATGCAAATCTCCTCCACCTTTGAATAGGAACCACTATATCATATGATTGGGTTGACAGGCCGAAGCGTGCGCCTACAATTGGGGGCATCCACCTGCGCGGGTGAGGTGTTGCCCATGACTACCAGGTTCGGTCACCTCTACGCGGGCTACGTCGACCTCGACGACATCGGACTCGACGGGACGCCCGTGAACGACCGTCGGCTGCCCGACGAGCACCTGGCAACGGTGTTCGACAAGGCGGCGTCGATAGCCCGGACGATGGACGAGGGCGGCTACGACGTCTTCTGGCTGGCGGAGCACCACTTCCAGCGCGAAGGGTACGAGTGCATCCCGAACATACTGATGCTGGCCCTGCACCTCGCCCACCTGACCGAGCGAATCAAGTTTGGCTGCGGCTTCAACATCACACCAATGTGGCACCCGCTGAGGCTGGCGGAGGACTTCGCAACGGTCGACATACTGACCGGCGGGCGGGTGCTGTTCGGGATCGGGCGGGGCTATCACACGCGCGAGGTGGAGGTGTTCGGCGCGCCGATGACGGACGGCGATGCCAACCGCGCCCTGTTCGAGGAGCAGGTGGAGATCATCTTCAAGGCGTTTCACGAGCCCGCATTCTCCCACCACGGCGAGCACTACGACATCCCGCCCAGGGTGCCCTACCGGGGCTACGAGCTCGAGGACGTGACGCTGGTGCCGAGGCCCCAGAACCTGCCGGTGGAGTGCTGGCAGCCGATCGTCAGCGGCACCCCACGGGGGCTGGACCAGATGGCGAAGCACGGGATCATGGGCGTAATCGGCGGCGGCGCTGCCCAGGGCGGCGCGAGCGACGCGCTCGTCCACGCGTGGCGCGACACCCTAGCCAGGGTGGGTCGTGAAGTGGAGCTCGGCGCGGACCTGGCGATCAGCTTCTCGACCCACATCGCGGACACGGAGGAGAAGGCCATCGAGGAGGCTACCCCCTTCTTCGAGGAGCACCTGAAGATGTTCGCGCCGCTCGGATTCGTGCGCAATGTCACCGACGAGCAGATCGCCGCCCTGGCCGAGCCTGCCACGGCACGGGGCGCGGGCCTGCCGACGCTGGCGGGACGCTGTCGCGGCCGGCTCCTGGCTGTGCGGCCCGCCCGAGCTGGTCGCCGAGCGCCTCATGGAGGTGCAGGAGCGCTACCCGGGGCTGGAGATGGTGAACGTGGGGCCTGTCGTCAGCACGCCGGAGAGCGTGGTGGTCGAGCAGCTGGCATGGTTCGCAGCCGATGTGATGCCCGCGTTCCGGTGATGGGTCCACATACTGGTGTCCTTCAACCCGCTGGTCGAAAGCAACGGGAACCGTACCTTGAGAAATAATACTGTACGGAGCGTTCCGCGATGTCCGCCATGATTTCCACCATCTCACTGACGGACCATTTCATATCTCGGAAGTAAAAGCTACCGCGATTGAACTTGCCGCCTTCTTCATTGTGGAGATAAGTAGTGTTCAACTCGCCGAACATAGCCATTGTGGTTACGCGATCCAAAATGGACGAATCCTCTTCAAAGTCGCAGCCGTACCCGAAACAAACGAAGGGGAATATGCTCTCATGCATTAGCGCGGCACGAAGGCCGATCAGGTTCTTGCCAAGCCGTTCAATTGCGTTCCCTCTTGCTTGCCTTGGAAGACCTTCACGTACCCGCAGATCATTCGTTCCCTGATTCTTCACCTCGGCGATGAGGATTGGATAGATTGGTCTATCGCCGAAGTCTGCCTCAATATAGAGGATGCCCCCATCTGGCCGAATGAAACTGTTGTCAAAATGGTGGTGAAAGTCCACGTCGGGGTAGCTCTGCCTGAGCTCCGCGACGATGTCCTTTAAGTACCACTGCTTTTGGTGGCCAATAGATATTTCCCCGGCAAACTCGTCCTTCAGATACTCTGCAACTTGCAGCAATGCCTTGATCATGTCCGTCTCTTGCTGCTTTGAAGTGGCATTTATGACCGTGCCTGCACGCTGCTCGCGTAGCTGATCTTTTCTCGCCATTGGACACTAACTCCGCTCAACTAGGAAGAGTTGTTCCAACACGTGTATCGGGCGGTTGTCGAAGTTACGGCTGCCCCGGAACGCGTTGTACCTCGTCTCCAGCACGTCGACCGACCCCATGCCGTTCAGCATCGGCAGCATCTCCTCCGTCGAGATGAAGCCCTCGTTGTTGAACGATATGAGCAGAAAGGGCGCGTCCACCGTTTCCAGGAGCTCCCTCAGCAAGGGAAGCGACTTTGCCTTCACGTTGTATCCGGAGCGTTGCCAGTTGGCCGGTATCCCGGACACGCGGCTGATGTCTCTTGGACGATCATAGCGCACGAGCAGATCGAGCATGAAGTAGTTCGACCCGTACGGGTGCTGGTTGTACGGAGGATCGACGTACACGAGATCGAGACCCTTCAGCCGCCGCGCTGCGGCGTTGGCGTCCTCCCGCAGCACGCTGTACTCGCACTCGAAGTTGCTCAGCACCGGCACGTCCAGCCTGATCTCGCCCTTTATTCGGAAGAGGGCGTCGGAGCCGCTGCCCCCGAACTGGCCTACCCCCGTGTCGCGGTTCTTGTAGAAGCCCTTGAAGACGCCCGCCGTGTTGGCGTGGACCGACGCCCGGCTGAGCAGAGGGCCGAGGAGCATGTCCCGCATATCGGCAGGCAGTGTGTCGATCAGGCGCCGGTAGTTGTCCAGGCGTCGCGCATTCCTCTTCGTGTAGAACACGCGGTCCGCCCTGGTAATGTGCAACTCGTCCCTCGGCGAATAGGACTCCTCGATGAAGCCTCGCGGCAGCGGCTCTGTGTCGACCCTGACATTCAAGTCGGCAGCGACCCGCGCGAGGTCGGCAAGGTCCACGGTGCTCCGGTTGCGCAGGTAACACCGCCCTGTCACGGCGGCGTACCGCTCTAGGTCGTTGCTTATGAGCAGAGATGAGTGGGCCTTGAAGAACCGGGACACGACGCCCGATCCGCTGAAGGCGTCGAATACCCGGAGTCGATCCCTGCCGAGGCGCCGCTTGACCTGTTCGACCGCGCCGCCGATCTGTCCGAGAAGGGCGCGCTTGTTCCCTATGTAGGTGATAAGCTGCCGGGACAGGTACTCCGGGTCCTCGGCACTGGCATGGTCCGCCCACAGGGCCATCTGGCGGCCCTTCCCTGCGGTGGGTGCCCTTTGGCCCAGCTGAGTCATGGCTGCTTCCCACCACAGATACGCATATGCTGTAAGACCCGCAGGATCAAGCGAACGCCGCGTCGTCGGTGTCCTGGGGCACGAACCCCAGTACCTCGCGGGCGCGCTCCAGGTCCCTGTAGCCGTAGCGGTTGTTGGAGGTCGCGTATACGATCTCGTACTCCAGGCTGTCGGGGGCGTCGATGGCCCGTCGCAGGATGTCCGCGACGTCCCTGTGGCTCAGGTACGTGGCGCTCGGCTTGGCGGTATTCGGGTGGTCCCTGTCCCCCACCGAGCCGATGCGGATGCAGACTACCGACAGGCCGAACGCGTCCGAGTACCAGCGTCCGACGGCCTCTCCCCAGACCTTGGAAGCGCCGTAGAGACCGCGCGGGCGGATCATTTGATTGGTGACCATCGGCCACCCGTCGGTCAGCTCGTCGTGGCGGCCGTCGCGGATGGCGTCGTAGGGCGGGTAGTCCTCCCACGACTTTATGGTCGCGCCGGACGACGCGAACACAACTCGTCGCACACCGGCGAGCCGGGCCGCCTCGTAGACGTTGCGGACACCGACGATGTTCGCGGCAACCAGGGAGTCGAGCGGCTCGTCGCCGAGGTGGGCTGCCAGGTGGACGACGGCGTCCCGGCCCTCGAAGGCGGGGGCGATGGCGTCCAGGTCAGAGATGTCGGCCTGGAAGCACTCCACGCCGTCGACGGGTCTCCGGTTGAGGGCCGCCAGCTCGTAGCCGCCGCGCTCCTCCAGGTGCGTCCTGAGCAGCCCTCCGATCAGCCCGCTCATGCCGGTTATCAGCACTCTCTTCATCTGACGACCTCCCGCTGCGTCGGAGCGATACCAATTCGTTCTGACTACGCCGCCAATTCAGTCGTGGGCCGCAGCTACCTCATGCGAGGGGAGTGTCCAGCCCCGCTGGCTATCGGCTCGTTCAGGTACACGTCTCCGTTGCGTATCTTGATGTTGAATCCGCAGCTCGGGTTGCTGCACACCCACGCCTTGTAGTGTACAGGCGCTCCCTGTCCCCCGAAATCTGACAGCGGCAGCAGGTTCCCAGAATCACATTTGCGGCACCCAGGCCAGCTATCGTTCCCCATCTAACACCTCCGTTCCACCTCACTTGCAACCTGCGTGAAAGACGGCGCGCAGTATACCACTATCTGCGACCCTCCGCTAACCGCGCCGTCGCAAGCCGCACGTACCTCGCGCCCCCGCGCCCCAGGATGCTCTCCACGAGCGAAACCGACCCGACCGGGATGCTCACTCCAGACACGGTTCCCGTCGATTCGAGAGCATCCATGGACTCGCGTCTCGCCCGGGCGGACATACCCCGGCCGAGGCGGGCAAGGGTCAGGTGAGGATGAAACGGCCTCGTCTCGGTCGGGAAACCCAGCGCGCCCAGGGCCGCGTCGACATCGGCCTGAAGCCGCATGAGCGGACCGACGTCGCCCTCGATGCCCACCCAGAGCATCAGCGGCCTGCGAGTATTCGGAAATGCGCCGAAGTCGCCGGTCGAAATGTCGAACGGGCGATGACCGGCAACGGGGTCCGAGACCGCCCGCGCGACCTCGTCGAGCCGGGACTCGGGGACGTCGCCCAGAAACTTCAGCGTGAGATGCACACCCTCCTGTCGAACGGGACGCAGTCCTTCGATGCGGGCTTCCCGGAGGCTCCGTGCCGCTTCTCCAAGGGCTCGCTCGACACCCTCCGGCAGGTCGACCGCTACGAAGACCCTCGCCATACGCACCGATGGGACTCTATCCTGCGGCGGCTGCCTTATCTTCCCTGACACCGAAAGCCAATCCCCTCCGATAGATGGTATTCCCTACAGACGCAGGTTATCCAGACCGTCATTCCCGCGCAGGCGGGAATCCATCCCCTCATAACAAAGCTTGGATACGGGGCTAGAGCATCAGAGGCCGATGACACCTTACGACTCCAATCACCTGCCCGTGTTGAGAAGGAGCGTCAGATTTGCCGATGCCGCGAAGCGATGCAATAATTGATTGTAGCGATTGTGCGGTCACAGAAGAAGGCGCATGGCTGACGACATCATCGGGATGGACGACATGATGGCGATATACGAGGTCACCGACCTGTTCGGGATCGACCGCGAGTCTATCAGCGTTCCCCTGGACAAGGAGGGCGCGGGCGAAGCGTCCATGCAGCCGGACGGCACTCTCGAGATCAGGGCGCCCTCGGAGTCGTCGACCCGCGACTGGCTCCCAACGCTCAGGGACATCCTGGAGGGGCTCGGGTACGACACGACATCTGGGGACGACGAGTGGGAGTCCTGAAGGCATGAAGTGGAGCTCGGCTGTATCGCAAGAACCATCGCTGGAGGACGCCATCGCCGAGTGCGCCGAGGAGGTGTACAGCGACGCCGACTTTACCATCGTATTCGTGTCGGCGCACCACGCAGCGGAACAGGACCGGCTCCCGGAGCTGCTGCGGAGCCGTCTCGGTTCGCCGCCGACCATCGGGTGCTCGGCCGGCGGGGTCATCGGCGCCGGGCGCGAGGTGGAGCACAGCCCCGGGCTCGCCGTCACTACCGCGTTGCTTCCAGGCGTGGATGTGACGTCCTTCCACGCCGAGGATGAAGATCTGCCGGACGGGGACGCCCCGCCTGAGGCGTGGGAGGGACTGGTAGGTACCCGCGTCCCGTCGGAGCCCGGCTTCATCCTCCTGGCAGACCCGTTCAGCATTTCAGCCGAGCGCCTGGTCGAGGGCCTCGATTACGCGTTTCCGTCCTCATCGAAGGTCGGCGGCATGGCGAGCGGAGGTTCGGGGCCCGGCAAGAACGCGCTCTACACCGGGGACGAGGTCCACTCGTCCGGCGCGGTGGGAGTCACGCTCCAGGGCAACATCACGCTCGACACGATAGTGGCCCAGGGCTGCAGGCCCATCGGAGAGCCGATGCAGGTCACGGCCTGCGATCGCAATATCCTGACCGAGCTGGACGGACAGAAGCCGCTCGAAGTCCTGGGAAATCTGTTCCGCAACCTGAGCGAGAGAGACAAGGAGCTGGCGCGGCACTCTCTCTTCCTCGGCGTGGTGATGGACCCGCTCAATGAAGACCCGCAGCTGGGCGACTTCCTGATTCGGAACCTCGTGGGAGCCGACCACAAGCAGGGGATACTGGCCGTATCCGAGCTGCTCAGGGAAGGGCAGACCGTCCAGTTCCACCTGCGGGACGCCGAGACTTCGGCACTAGACCTGAACGCCATGCTATCCAAGTACGCCGCCGAGACGCCGCTATACGAAGAGACGGGTGCGCTCCTCTTCTCGTGTCTGGGACGGGGTTCGTACCTCTACGGTAGGCCCGACCACGACACGGATATGTTCAGGGAGAAGGTGAACGGGATGCCGCTTACCGGCTTCTTCTGCAACGGCGAGATCGGCCCGGTCGGCGGCACGACATTCATACACGGCTACACGAGCTCGTTCGCCATCCTCCGACCGCGGCGGCCGGTGAAGGTCGGGTGAGGATCGGCAAGAGGTTCTGGTTCGGGCTGGGCCTGGGGGCAGCAGCCCTCGTCCTGTTCTTCGCCACTACCGACTGGCCCCGGCTCGTCGAAGCGCTCGCCGGGGCCAACTACTGGTACGTGGTCCCGGCGATCCTGCTCTACCAGGTCTCCCTGCTTTTTCGGACGGCCCGCTGGCAGTTGCTTCTGCGTCACATGCGAGAGGTCCCGATCCCCAGACTCTACCCTGTCGTTGTCGTCGGGTACATGGCCAACAACCTGCTGCCGCTGCGCCTCGGTGAGCTCGTGCGCAGCTACTACGTCGGCGAGCGGGAAGGAGTCAGCAAGACGGCAGCGCTGGCAACGATCCTCATCGAGCGCCTGATGGACGCCCTTACGCTGATAGTGTTCATAGCGGTGATTGCGGTCTTCGTGCCCCTGACGGCGGTGGCGGAGGGGTTCGGCGACAGGTCGAGCCTGCCGTGGCCCCTGCTGGCCGGGGCGGTCAGCGTGCCCTTCGCCGCGGCGTTCGCCTTGCTGGTGGCAGTCGCGTATTGGCCGGCGCGCGCCGCTGCCACAGCCGAGGCCGGTCTGCGCCTCCTGCCTGAAGCGGCAAGGTCGCGCGCGGGGGGGCTGGTGGAACGATTAATACAGGCGCTGGAGGCTCTGCGGAGCCCCTCCTCCGTGCTGGTGCTGTTCGCCCTCTCGGTACCCGTCTGGCTCTTCGAGGGCGGCCTGTTCTTCGTGATCGGGTACTCGTTCGACCTCCATCTCGCCTACGGCGGCGCTGCGGAGATGGCGGCCGCCTTGGTGCTCGCCATGGCGCTCGCCAACATAGGCGCCGCCGTGCCGTCGAGTCCCGGCGGCATAGGACTGTTCGAGCTAATCGCGCGCGATACCCTGGTCCTCCTGCCCCTCGCGGTGGTGGACCGCTCAGTTGCGGGGGCCTACGCGGCGGTCGTCCACGCCATACTCCTCCTGCCCATAATTGCTCTCGGCCAGGCTATCCTGGTCGCGGACGGCCTCTCTCTCCGAAGCCTCTGGCGCGGCGGGCGGAGCCTTCCGGCAGGCCGACGAGGGGGGCTGAAGTGAGAGTCGGGATAGTCGGAGCGGGTGCCGCCGGTCTCACCGCGGCCTACGAGCTCGGCAAGCGGGGCCACGAGGTCGTCGTGTACGAACGAGCTCACTTCATGGGAGGCCAGGCCTCGACATTCGACGTGGGCGGCGCGAGGCTGGAACGCGGCTACCACCACCTGTTCACGAGCGACACCGACATCATCGGCCTGAATGCGGAGATAGGCCTGGGGGACCGGATGCGGTGGATCGACTCCAGTGTCGGCACCCTCTACGACGGCCGCATCTACAACTTCGTCACCCCCATGGACCTGCTCAGGTTCAAGCCCTTGAGGCTCGTGGACCGCATCCGCCTGGGTGTGGCGACGTTGGCGCTGCAGAGGATCAAGGACTGGCGGCGGCTGGAGTCCGTTACGGCGGTCGAGTGGCTCCGCAGGTGGGCGGGCGAGAGCGGCTTCGAGGGCTTCTGGGGGCCGATGCTGCGGGGCAAATTCGGCGAGAACTACTACCAGGAAGTCGGGATGCCGTGGATATGGGGCAAGATCGCCACCAGGTTCGCCTCGCGCGAAAAGGGGCTGGCGCGTGAGAGCCTCGGGTATCCCATCGGTAGCTTCGGCGAGTTCTTCGACGTGCTGGCAGAGAAGATCGAGGGGCACGGCAACGCGGTCCACCTGTCGACTCCCGTCACCCGCATAGTGTCGGGAGAGGGCCGCCCTGCCCTGGAGTACGAACGGCCCGGCGGGAGCAGAGGGAGCGAGGAATTCGACGCGGTGATCGCCACCACCCATTCGTACATGTTCATCAGACTGGCTCCCGACCTGTCCGGGGAGTACAAGGAGCGGCTCGAGAGTACGAAGTACCTGGCGGCGGTCCTGTTGATACTGGTGCTGGACAGGCCCCTGTCACACATCTACTGGCTCAACGTCGCCGATCGGTCGATGCCGTTCGTAGGCGTGATAGAGCATACGAACCTGATACCGGCGGAGCGCTACGGCGGGCAGCACCTGGTCTACCTGTCCAACTACCTGGAACGAAGCGACCGCCTCTACCGCCTGAGCCACGAGGAGCTGCTGAGCGAGTGCGTTCCGCACCTCCGCAAGGTCAACCCCGCCTTCGACCCGTCGTGGGTCGTCAAGAGCTACCACCAGCGGGTCAACGCGGCCCAGCCGGTAATAGGGACCCACTACTCGGAGAAGATGCCCAGCCACAGGACGCCGTTGAAGGGCGTCTACCTCGCCAACACGACGCAGGTCTACCCCCAAGACCGGGGCACCAACTACAGCGTCCGCATGGGCAGGCTGGTTGCGCAGATGGTGATGGAAGACGGCCCTTCGCCAATTACTTAAATGACGCAAGGTGGAGCGGTATGCTAGTATCACAGTTGCTTTCGACGTATGGCCATACCCAAGGGTGAGTGCTTTGGGGGCCACTGGCCTGCCGCTAGATCGGAGATCCTAATAGATCCTGGTACGATGGAGGTTGGATTGTGGCCCAAGTGACCAACGGTCATGAAGCTTCCAACGGCTGGCGGACCGAGTCAATGTACAGCTTTAATGAGGCGGCGCACCTAGCGAACGTGTCTGCCACCACGGTCAAGAACTGGCTATTTGGATACACGGCTGAGGGCAGGGAAGTCCCACCCCTGTTTCCATCTGGCAATGGCGATATGGTTTCCTTTCTCCAGATGATAGAGATCATGGTCGCTGGGCGGTTTCGTGAGAGCGCATTAGGGGGAAAGAGTGCGCCATTCAGCGCGGTGCGAGACGCCTACGTGAACGCACGGGAGTCATGGGGCGTAGAGTATCCGTTTGCTCACATGAGATTGGAAGCACTAGGTGGCCACATTGTTCATTTTCTGAGAGAGGGCAATCCGGTAGCCAGCTACCAAGCTCTAGATACCCCAGAACAACGGACTTTGCCGGGGCTACTGCGGCGTGAAACGGTCGACCAATTTGAGTATGACGATGAGCTAGCGGCTCGGTGGTTCCCGATTGGTAAGGCTGTGCCCATCGTCGTTGACCCTAAGCTAAGCACGGGCATGCCGGTAATCAAGGGGCGCGGGGTGACAGTGCAGGCAATCCGCAAGCGGTCCAAGGCTGGGCTGAGCATAGACTTCATTGCGAAAGACTTTGACATCAAGCCTGACCTTGTTGTGACAGCCTTACGATATTCGGAGAGGGTCGCTGCTTGATTCTGCTGTGCGACGAGGACGTAGGGACTGGAGTGCCGAAGGCCCTCACCGCGGTCGGATACGACACTCGCTCAATGGTAGGTATGTCATGGGGAGGACGCCCCGATGAGTTCTGGCTATCAAGAGCAGGTCAACTAGAGTGGCTTGTCCTCAGTTGTAACAAGCGGATGTTGAAAGTGCCGGCAGAGAGGAACGCTATCATTCGAGAACGCGTTGGGATCGTCTTCCTGACCAGTGGTGAAGAACATCCACCAACAGTTCTCCTACGACTATTGATGAAGTGGTCAGACCTAGAAATACTTTGGGACACTACCCCAAGGCCATTTGCTCGCTTCCTCTTTGCAAACAATCACCTCTCCGATAGCTTTCGCGACTACCGCTTGTAATACCAATTCATTTTGAGCGCGCCGTAAAGCCGTCATTCCCGCGAAGGCGGGAACCCACTCCCCGGCCGCACATATACGGCGGCATCACGGTGACTTGGTATAACTCAAGGCGTGTCAAGTGTGAGTCACCGGGATGCAGGGCAATCGCATTTAGGCCGACCTGGTGTCACTCTGGCGGAAGACGGAGGCCTCACCGCTTAAATCGGTCTCTCAGGTGACGGAAATTGTCAGATTCGGGCCGGATTCCCGGCTTATACGGGGAGGATAAGAACATTGCAGTCAAAATGCGATTGCCCTGCACCGGGATGGCGTGTCGTTGTCCAGTGAAAATGTCAGGGTAATTGTTCAATGATTATGTCAGTAGGCGTTGACTGGCGCCGCGTCCGGCCTTAGAATTGAAGTGAAGCCCCTGAAGGAGTGTTGCCGTGGTCGCTGTAAGAGAGAAGCCCAAGCCGCTCACGATCAGCATCAGCCCCGAGGCCGCCGAGCATGTGAGTCACTTCGCCAAGATGTCGGGGAAGCCCGACTCTCACCTGCGCGTAGGAGTCAAGGGCGGAGGCTGCTCCGGGTTGACCTACGTGCTCGATCTCGTCGACGAATTCCCTGAGGATGACAAGATCGTCGAGGAGCACGGACTCAGGCTCGGCGTCGACCGGAAGTCCTACGTATTCCTGGCTGGCACGACGCTGGAGTACTCCGGCGGCCTCAACGGCCAGGGGTTCGTCTTCAACAACCCGAATGCGAGGACGAGCTGCGGCTGCGGCACCTCCTTCGGGGTCTGACGGGCGGCACCTGGCAGCCGGCGACCATCTCCGGCAGTACGATGCCCTGACGAAGGGCGTCGCCCTCGTCGAGCGGCCATTCGGTCGCCTGCGCTGCACCGGCGAGGACTCCCTCGATCTCCTGAACCGGCTCTCGACCAACTCCCTCATGGACCTGCCCGCCGGGTCAGGCGCACACACCGTCCTCACGTCCAACAAGGGCCGGATCGTTGACGTGATATTCGTCCTCAGGCGTGCCGACCATCTCCTGCTGCTGACCGGCGGCGGGAACGAGACCACGGTCGCCGAGTGGATCGACTTCTACACCATCATCGAGGACACCGAGGTCGAGGATGTCACACCCGTGACCTCATCCGTGTCCCTCATGGGTCCCGGAGCGGTCGGACTGCTGGCCTCTCTCGCCGGGCCGGACGCGGCGCCCGCTCAGAATGAAGAACTGACTGAGGCAGTCATCGACGGCGTGCGGGCAGCCGCGATACGCCGTGATATGGGCGCTATTCCAGCCTTCGATCTCATCGCGTCAGAGGCTGACGCCCAGACGCTGCGAGAGGCCGTCACAGAAGCCGGTGCCTGCCCTGCCGGGCGCGACGCCTTGGAATTGGCCCGCATGGAGCAGGGAACCCCGGCCTTCGGAGCCGAGCTGGGCGAGGCCTACAATCCCCTCGAAGCGGGCTTGCAGCACATGGTCAGCTACACCAAGGGCTGCTACATCGGCCAGGAGGTCATCGCACGGCTCACGACCTACGACAAGGTGCAGAAGCGCCTCGCACGCCTCGAATGGCCCTCAGACGCCGAGATCGACGCTGGGGCGAAGCTCATGATGGACGGCAGACAGGCCGGAGTAGTCACGTCCGCCATCCGGGACCCGCGCACCGGGACGGGACTCGGCCTGGGATACGTCAGGAAGGCCCTGTCCGACCCGGGCACGCGGTTGACTTCGGAACCAGGCATCCACGTGGACGTGGCCGGCCCGGCCTAGACCGGCCGCATCGCGATCAGGACATCAGCCCCAGACCGCCTATTGAACGAGAGCCGCCTGCAAATCGCTCAAGCATTTTGGAAGTGGCGATTCCACAATGATCAGTGGGGCCGAGCCGGAAATCGGCGAGTCTCAGGAGTGCGGCTCTATCCGGGCGGGCCGAGGGTGGCGCCGCCATCTACGACGATCACCTGGCCGCGGATCATAGAGGCGTCATCGGTGCACAGGAACGCGACCACGCGGGCGATGTCCTCGGACGTCACCAACCTGCCTGCCGGGCTGCGCCGACCCGATTCCAGCATCGCGTCGCGGTTGGGGAAGTGTGCCAGCGCGTCGGTCTCGACGTACCCGCCCGAGACCGCGTTCACCACGATGCCCCTGGGCGCAAGCTCGACGGCCATGTAGCGAGTGGCGGCCTCCAGCGCGGCCTTGGACGTGCCCACCGAGAAGTAGTACGGCAGCACCGAGCGGGAGCCCTCGCTCGTGATGTTGACGATGTGGCCGCCGTCCTCCATGAGCTTCACCGCCTCCTTGGCGCACAGCCAAGGCGCCCGGGCGTTGACGGCCATAGTCCAGTCCCAGTGCTTCTCCTCCAACTCCTCCAGGGTGCGTTGAACGCCTGACGCGGCGTTGTTGACCAGGATGTCGAGCCGGCCGAAGGAGTCCGCGACCCGCGAGAACAGCTCCCTTATCTTGTCCGGGTCGCCCAGGTGCGCACGGACGCGGAGGCAGTCCACACCCAGGGCGCGTATCTCCCGCTCCGTCGCCGCGGCAGCCTCGTGGCTGCGGAAGTAGTTGAAGGCGACGTTCGCGCCGCGCCCGGCCAACTCCAGGGCCACGGCCTTCCCGATGCCGCGCGACGCCCCCGTGACCAGTGCTACCTTACCCGACAGAGGCGCCGATTCTGCGGCTGTGGACATGACGGGATGAGCCGATCAGACGGCCATGCCGCCGTCGACGCAGATCACCTGGCCGGTGATGTACTTGGCCCTCTCCTGCGCGAGAAAAGCGACCATGTGGGCAATGTCGTCGGCGTCGCCGAAGTGGCCCTGCGGAATCACGCTGAGCCAGTGGTCGCGCTGCTGGTCGGTGAGGACCGCCGTCGTGTCGGTCTCCACGTAGCCCGGGTTGATGATGTTGACGGTGATGCTCCTGGTGGCGACCTCTTTCGACAGCGCCTTCGTGAAGCCGATCATGGCGGCCTTCGACGCCGTGTAGTTCGTCTGGCCGGGGTTCCCGCGCTCCCCTACGACCGATCCTATGTTGATGATGCGCCCCCAGCGACTTCGCACCATGTTCCTCAGCACGGCCCGCGTACAGTAGAAGGTGCCGTGCAGGTTGATGTCTATGACGCTATGCCACGCCTCGTCGGACATCCTCATGAGAAGCTGGTCTTTGATGATGCCTGCGTTGTTGACCAGGATGCCGACTGGGCTGTACGTCTCCTCGACTTCGCCGACCATCGCCTTCACTTCGTCGACCTTCGAGACGTCGGCCTTGACGGAGAAGGCATCGCCTCCGATGCCCTCGACGGCGGCGACGACATCGGCCGCGGCGTCCGGCGATGAGTTGTAGTTAACGGCGACCCGTGCGCCCAGCTCGGCCAGCCGGATGGCGATTGCCCGCCCCAGTCCCTTGGATGCGCCGGTTACCAGGGCCGTCTTCCCCTCGATACTTCGATCGTCCATTCGCCCTCTTTCAAGCGCTCTCAGGCGCGGCATCTCGTATTTTCTGTAGCTGTGCGGCCTGCATGGCGGCAAGATCCCCCTCGACGGACCGGCGCGCGGTGCCGATGGCGCGTTGTACGGCGTCTGCCTTGCCGCGCCCGTGCCCGACTACGCTTATGCCCCTTACGCCAAGCAACGGCCCTCCCCCATGCACCTCTGCGAGGTTGTTGACCTCGTATATCTCCCGCGCCAGCTCCTGCACCTGATCGTCCGGCAGCCTGCCCTTAAGGCGCTCCGCGACCAGGTCCGCGATGCCTGCGCCGAGCCCTTCGGTCAGCTTCATGACGATGTTCCCAACGAAGCCATCCGCAACCGCGACGTCGGTCTTGCCCATCGGCAACTCGTTCGCCTCGATGTTTCCTATGAAGTTCGGCAGCGTTCGCTCGAATAGCTCAGACGCTTCCCGGACCTGGCGGTTGCCCTTGCCTACCTCGCCGCCCACACTGAGCAGGGCGACCCGCGGGACCTCGATGTCCCAGAAGAGACTGGCGAAGACGCTTCCAAGCACCGCGAAATTCAATAGCTGTGCTGGACGGCAGTCCAAGTTGGTGCCCACGTCTATCACTGCCGTCCGCGGAGCAAGCCCGATGACCGGCCCGCCCAGCGCCGGCCTGTCGATGCCCTCCAGCATACCCAGGATGACAGCCGCGGCGGCCATCGCGGCGCCAGTAGACCCCATCGTTACGCAGCCGTCGGCGAGGCCCTTCTTCACGAGGCCCGTGGCGACGAGGATGGACGCCCTGGGTTTGCGTCGAAGAGCCAGCGCCGCCTGCTCGCCCTCCTCTATCACGCCTTCCGACGGCACTACCATTATGGGAAGGGCCCCCGCATCGTGGCGCGCCAGCTCGGCTCCGACGGCCTTCGGGTCGCCCACGAGCCCCACCTGCAGGCCGCCCTCGCGGATAGCGGCGACTACCCCCGCGACCACCTCGCCTGGTGCGTAGTCTCCACCCATGGCGTCGACCGCAATCCTCACAGGCCCGCCTGTCACGACTCCCGCCTCACAATCACGCTCGCTTCGCCGGTGATCGCCTCTTCTCCGGTCTGTTTTCTCGCACCCACTGTACACACAACCTCACGGTCAGACTCGCGGTCGCTCACCGCCTTGACCTCGCCGAAGGCCGTGGCGATGTCGCCGGGGAACACGGGAGCCTTGAAGCGCAGCTTCAGCCTGCCGGACTCATGCCAATCGGTACCGAAGCTCGCCGACATCATCTCGGAGATCGAGGCAGCCACGAGCATGCCGTGTGCTATCGTGCGTCCGAACCGGGTCCCCGCGGCGAACTCGTGGTCCAGGTGTATGGGGTTGAAATCGCCGGAGGCGTCCGCATAGTCGGCTATCCGCTGCTGGGTTACGGGCTTTGCTACGGATGAAAGGACAGAACCGGCTTCCCACATCACCCGGCCTCGCCGGGCATGATCAGGGTCGTCGTTCCGGCCATCACTTCCCTGCCCGCCTCGTCCTCGACCGACAGGGCTATGTCGACGAACCTGGAGCTGCGCCTGACCGAGTTCCGGGCGACGGTAGCCCTGAACTGCAGCCTTGAGTCCACCTCCACCGGGCCCGAAAACCGGAGCTCCTGGCCCGCGTGGAGAGCGCCGCTCGGGATGCCGATGTCATCCAGCACGCCGCGCAGCCCCAGCGCGGCTACCGCCATGGGAGGCGCCTTCGACGCCCCCGGGCCGCCGACGCGGGCGGACGCGTCGTCCACCGCGGCGACGTACTTGGTCACGGTCTCGGCGTCGATCCGAACCAACCTGTTCGAAACCTCCTGGCCTACCGCCAGGGTCGAATAGTCAACGGTCATAGCACCCAAGCTACCTGCGCCCGAACGATTATAAGGGGCGCGCTCAATCCAATCAACGAAGCGCCCCGCCGTAACTGTTCAGTCTTGGTGAGACGAACGCCCCCACGCCGCCCCTGGATACCCGCCTTCGCGGGTATGACGACGGGATGTCTTCTCACTACCTCTGAACACTTGCCCCGCCGTCCCGGCGCCATGCAGATCGGTTACAGCTCGGAGACGCCGCCGCGCTGCATCTCCGCCTCGTCGAGGAGGCGGGCGAGGAGGGCCATCGAAGCTTCCTCGTCGAGGTCGAGGCTTGCTATGGACGTTGCGCGGAACAGGACGCCGGTTGAGACGCGGGCCCGCACCGTCTCCCCCAGCGCGGGGATCCTGACTCCCAGCGCCCTGGCCATGTACGCCCCCGCAGCCATGCCCTGCCGCGTCAGGCGGCACTCGACGAGCGTCCTGTCCCTGTAGGCGAGCTTCAGCCCCTCACCGTCCTGCATGAGGTCCAATATCAGGTGGGCTCGCGGCGTGTCCATCAACTCCTCGGCATAGTCGGTGACCACCGCGTGGGCGTTTGGAGAGCCCTCCGGGGCCTCGCCACTCTCGGCGGTAGAGTCGTAGTGGGAGCCTCCTTCGACCGAGTGGGGCGTCTTGTGAAGCTCGCTATTCTCGGACAAGTCCATCCTCCTCATTTCGCCCCGTCGCCGGGCACCAACAGGTCTATGCCTGGAAATGCCCCTACGAGTGAGAACCAGAAGCTGGTGCGGGACGGCACCGCTTCCAGGCGCGTGCCCTCGAGCTTGCCCGAGGTCGCCAGGCCAGTGTCGTCCCAGCGGCTGCCGGTCTCATTATCCACCATGACGCCATCGACGGGCCTGAAGTTCAGTGTCATATCGGCAGCATCGCTGAAGAACGCCTGACCGCGGGGGTTTGCCTTCCCCCTGACGACGACTACGATGGTCCTGCCGCCAACCGTGTCGTTGACCAGCCACTGCTTCTCCGGAAGGAGGAAGTACGCCTTGCGGCTATCCCCCACCTCGACTGCGAACACCTTGTCGGACGCCCGGAGCCGCATGTCCATCTTGTCGGCGCTGACGGGGAAAGGCGGCCCCAGCCGTTCGAGCCTGTCCGGGTATCGCTCGAAGGGGTCCGAATCGTACCGGCGTCCCCCATCCGGAAGGAGGCCAAGATTCCTGCTCAGCACCAACGTGTCCGGGTGCATCGCCTTCCAGTCGCCCCAGGCAAGGGTGATCGACGGCAGCGCCTTCAGCCGCCTGCCGGTCAGCTCGCCCACAATCGCTTCGCCCGCGACCTGGAACCAGTACGAGCCCGTTTGGTGATCGTACATTACCATGTCGGACTCGTAGAGGGCGCTGGTGTTGCCGAACACGAGCATCCGGTTGTCGAGCCGGCGGTCGTACACCACGGCGCTCGCGCACAACGGGCAGTAGGAGACGAGGATGGGGACATCGTCGACCAGGTCATGCACGATCTCGTGGTAGTTGAGTATCTTCAGCGGGTATGCATACGCCTCATCTCCTGAGGCGTAGCCGATGACGAAGTCGTCGTCCGAGAGCCAATCGCCCCCTTCCTGCGGCTCGTACTCCGGCTCGTATATGGGCCTGATCGCGTCCCGCAGGCTCTCGACGGCCAGGTCCGTGGCCTCCGACAGCGGGAAGTAGCCGCCCTGG
Organism: Dehalococcoidia bacterium; assembly: GCA_965222445.1. GTDB lineage: Bacteria > Chloroflexota > Dehalococcoidia > Lucifugimonadales > CAJWER01. The sequence goes on from CBDCTY010000002.1 coordinate 2,074,947, forward strand.
AAGGTGTCGAACACGACATCGCTCAGGTCCACGCTCGCGATGTCCCGATCGACGGACGGCGGGGCAACACTGGGCGTGTACGGCTCCCCCGACCTTCGAGCAGGGGTAGGCGTTGGTGTGGGAGGGCTCGGCTCCGGGATAGGCAGCGGTACGGTGGCTTGCGGTACCGCCGAACTCTCATCCGCAACCGAATCTGGCTCAGTCGAGTCGTCGCTGCATGCGATTGCGAGGACGAGCAGGGCTTGGGCCCAGAACAAGCCTGCGAGTTGTGCCCTGCGAACCCACCCGGAGTGCATTGGCGCTAGATATTGGAGCCTCGAAGCCGTGATTCTCCGGGGCCCTCCTTATACCAATTCATTTTGAGTGCGCCGTAAAGCCGTCATTCCCGCGAAGGCGGGAACCCACTCCCTGGCCGCACATATACGGCGACATCACGGTGACTTGGTATTACTAGCCGAACCAGATGCCCAGGTACTTGGTGAACCAGAATAGGCCGGCGTAGGTTGTGGCGCCTGCGGCGACCAGCGTTATGAGCATGCGGCGGTACGTGTACGCACCGCGGATGGTGCAGGCCCGTCGCCCCCGCAGGTAGAGTATGACGGCAGCGGCCGCGACAGCGAAGCCGGCCGCCCTGAAAAACCACCCGTAGTCGTAGTAGAGCGTGTCCCCCAGGGTGACGGCCTCGGCGGCGGTCGCGACACCCAGTAGCACCAGCACCACCGGCGACACGCAGCACGTGATGGCCGCGAGACCCGAGACGAGGCCCACCTGGAGCCCTCTCCTGATCTCACGTCCATTCTCGTGTGCGGATGTCTCGTTCATTTCCATTCCATAGATTCGATGCCGCCAGCCGTTCGGCCGGTTCACTCGCCCCGGAGACCTTTGCACAACCGTCATTGGTACGAGAATAGATGGGAGCACCCTGTGACCGTCGTTCCCGCACCGGCGGGAACCCATCCCCGGCCTCCGCCGTCAACTCGGCGTAACGAGGGCAGAACCATTCTCATCACTTGGTGCGCCGGTCGCAAACCGGCATGGGCGGTTGCTATGAGAACAGCACCCGGCCACCCCGACATGTCGTCCCGAAGCGCCAGCGAGGGACCTGGGCCAGGGTCGGCCTCGACCATGCCAAGAGACGACGCTACTTACAATCTCCCAGGCAACTACAGACCCCTATGGTAGAATCGGCCCGGTTCCTCAGCAACTCCGACGAGGCGCGCGATCTACGTCAGCCACCTCAGACTAGAGAATTTCCGCAACTACGAACACCTCGAACTCGACCTAGAGCCCGGCATGGTGTTGGTCGAGGGAGGGAATGGCCAGGGCAAGAGCAACCTCCTCGAGGGCCTCTACCTCCTGGCGATAGGCAAGTCGTTGCGTGCGGCTACTGAGCGAGAGTTGGTGCGCTGGCAGCCCCCATCGGCAACAGAGACCTACACCCATGTCGTGGCCGCGGTCGAGCACGACTCTGGTACTACGAGGGTGCAGGTCGACTTCAGGAGCTCGCCGCCGGTCGAGGACGCGGCACAGCCGCAGGGAGAGTCTCCGCCGGCTGGACACGTGCAGAAGTACGTGAGGGTCAACGGAGCGCCCAGGCGCACGTCCGATCTCGTCGGCGAACTGCCCGCGGTAATGTTCACCGCCCAGGACCTGGACCTCGTGTTCGGGTCTCCCTCGGTCCGCCGCCGCTATCTGGACATCCTTATATCCCAGCTCGACCGACGGTACCTGCGCGCCGCTCAGCGGTACCAACGGGTGGTAGCGCAGCGCAACCAGGTGCTCAAGGCGATAGCCGAACGCCGGGCGAAGCCGGACGAGCTCGAGTTCTGGAGCGGACAGGCCGCCGAGACGGGCGCGTACATCATGGCGTCGAGGGCGGAGACCGTTGCGGCACTGTCCCCGTTGGCCGAGGGCATCTACGAAGCGATGGCGGGCGGCGGAGAGCGGTGCGAGCTGCACTACGCGCCCAGCGTGGACACGCCGAACCGTCCGGGGCAGGAGGCGTATGAGGCGGCGATCAGGAAGGCCATGGAGGAGCGCCTAGGGCGCGAGGTCGCCCAGGGCCACACGGTGACGGGGCCCCACAGGGACGACCTGCTGGTGAGTATCGGCGGGATGCCGGCGGGCCAGTATGCTTCTAGGGGCCAGGGCCGGACCGCTGTGCTCGCAATGAAGCTGGCCGAGGCGGCCAACCTGCGGGACACGGGCGTGCGCCCGCCGGTCCTGCTACTGGACGACGTGATGTCGGAGCTCGACGCGGGACGCCGGGCCCACGTGCTGGAGCAGGCCGCGGACTACCGCCAGGCCTTCATCACCACCGCCGATCCCAGGGTAATCGACCCGGCCCGCCTGCAGCAGATGGCAAGGTTCGCGGTCAGGAACGGAGTGCTGTGCCCGATTGCGGGGTCCTCCCAAGCCTGAGGACCGGATTCCCCGCTCCGTCGTTCCCGCGCAGAGCCTGCCCCCGAGAAGTCGGGGGCAGGAACCCATCCCCGGCGGGTGGGAGCAGTTACGAGAAAGCCCGGCTCTCCTGAGCTTGTCGAAGGGTCGAAGGGCAGTCCGCCGCCTAGTCGCGCCTGGGAAGTCCTACAGCCCCCTGTCCGCGATGAAGGCGGCCAGGTCGGCGGTCCGGCAGCTGTAACCCCACTCGTTGTCGTACCAGCCCACGACCTTGACCATGTTGTCCTCCATCGACATGGTCGAAAGACCGTCGATGATCGAGCTGTGGGGGTTGCCGATGTAGTCGCTGCTCACCAGGGGCTCGTCGGAGTACTGGAGGATGCCGGCCATACTATTGCCGGCTGCCTCCCTGTAGGCGTCGTTGATGTCGTCGACCGACGCGGCCTTCTCGATGTTTGCCACGAAGTCAGTGACGGAGCCTGTTGGAGTGGGCACCCTGAAGGCCATTCCGTGTATCTTGCCGTTCAGCTCGGGGAGCACCAGCCCCACCGCCTTGGCCGCACCGGTCGTGGTGGGGATGATGTTGAGGGCCGCCGCCCTGGCCCGCCTGGGGTCCTCGTGGACCCGATCCAGGATGTTCTGATCGCCCGTGTATGAGTGGATGGTGGTCATCAGGCCGCGCTCGACCCCGAAGTTGTCGTGCAGCACCTTCGTCATGGTCGCGATGCAGTTCGTGGTGCACGACGCGTTGGACACGATGCTGTGCCGCTCCGGGTCGTAAGTGTCCTCGTTCACGCCCAGCACTAGAGTCGCGTCCTCCCCATTTGCGGGCGCGGAGATGATGACCTTCTTCGCGCCGCCCGCCCGGTGACCTGCGGCAGCGGACGCGTCGGTGAAGAATCCCGTGGACTCGACCACGATGTCCACGCCAAGATCGCCCCATGGCAGATCGGCCGGGTTCCGCTCCGCGAGTACCTTCACCTCGCTGCCGTCTATGACCAGGCTGTCCTCGGTCGAGTCCACCTCGCCGGAGTATGCGCCGTAGTTGCTGTCGTACTTGAAGAGGTGTGCGTTGGTGGCCGGATCGCCGAGGTCGTTGACCGCCGCGACCGTCAGCTTGCCGGGGTGGCGCTCGATGATTGCGCGGGTGACCTGCCGCCCGATCCTGCCAAAGCCGTTGATGCCAACGCGAGTGACCATGTTTTCCTCTCCGAATTCTGCGGGTAGTGCGTCCCTATTGTAGACGAAAGCGCCGCCCAGGCGGGCGGCGTTAAGGCCGGGCCGGGGACATAGCCCCTACGCCAGTCCTCGATTGAGCCGCGGGATGGATCTAGGCCCCGTGGGGCAGGCCCTGGTCTCCCTCCCTGACGGCGAGGACCCGGAGCCAGTTCCGGGGCATGGCCTCTACCTCGAGGTCATCGAACACCCGCTCGCAGCCCTTCTGCAGGGCCTCGCTGGCCTTGTCCATCGGCACACCCGGCATGACGCCGGCGATAAAGTCCCGGAACCCGCTGATGTCGCGCCAGCCGTCGAGAGGCACCTGAACTGTCTCTATCTCCTCGCGTGCGATACGGAAGCCGTGTCCCTCGACCAGCGTCCGGTACTCCTCGGGCGTGAGCTGTTTCCGCGACTCGACCTTGGCGGACCTGTCCGGCGACAGGCCGTACTCGCTGCGAAGGATCCTGAGCGACCTCATCATCCACTTGCGCGCGAAGATCACGGTCTCGGGCGGATGGGCGCCTTCGAAGAACGCCGTGTTGAAGGCGAGCTGACCGCCGGGCTTCAGCACCTTTCCAATCTCAGTCAGGAGCTCGCCCTTGTCCGGGACGTAGTGTATGGCGTTGCAGAAGAAGACCGTGTCAGCCGACTCCTTGACGGTATCCGACACATGCTCGACCTGGGACTGGACGAACTGGACGGCGGCGGCCCGCCGGTCATTCAAGTCGTCCATAGCGACCCTGAGCATCTCTGCCGACTGGTCGATGCCTATGACCACGGAGTCGCGGGCGCCCCGGAGCCGGGCCAGTATCAGCTTCGTGACCCCGCCGTCTCCGCACGCGAGATCGATGATTCGCTGCCCGGAGCCCACGCCCGCCATGTCGATGAGGTGGGCGTTCTGGGTGCGGTAGAAGGCATTCTGGGAAAACTTGGAGAACCCGAACTCTTCAGTAGCCATCCTGTTGCTCCTCACAGCGACAACCAAGGAATCCTGCGCCGCCCGCCACCTGTTCCACTATACCAAACGGCCCTTCCCAGCGTCCAACTCGCGGCCCGCTAGATACCGACCTCGCGCAGTATGGCCGGTATCTCTTTTTTCTCGTCCTCCGAGAGCGGGCGCAGGGGCCTGGTCACCACGTCACTGTCGATCACGCCCATTTGCCGGAGGGCGGACTTCATCCCCGAGAAGCTCGCAGCGTTCGCGCAGCCCCCCTTCGCAATCCGCGTCACCTTTGTCGCGGCCATGACCTTGGCGTGGTAGGCCCGCGCGGACTCGGAGTCGCCCTCCTCGCCCGCCTCCCATGCCTTCGCAACTACGCCGGGGGCCAGGTTGGCGATGCCGGGTATTACGCCGTGGGCGCCTACGGCCGAGGCGGTAGTCACGCGGAAGACCGACCCCAGGAAGCGGTACATCTCGATGCCGCCCTGGTCGCACAGCGCCCTGAGCTGCGCAAAGGCCTCGCCCGCCCCGGAGCTGTCCTTCACCCCGACGACCGTGCCCTCACCGGCCAGCGACGCTATCGTCTGCGGCTCCACCACGGTCTTGACCGTAACGGGAATGTTGTAGACCCAGAGAGGAACGCCTGACTGCTCATGGATGTAGCGGAAGTGCGCGATTACCTCATCCTGCTCGCATGGGTAGTAGTAAGGGGGAGTGGCGGCGATACCCGCAAGTCCCCACTCCTGGACGGCGCGGGCCAGCCTTACGGTGAGATTAGTGCTCGGCGCCGATATGTTGCCTATCACCGGCAGACGGCCGGCCACCTGGTCGACGACCGTCTCGATAGCTATGAGCTTCTGCTCGTCGTCGAGGGCGGCGAACTCCCCAGTGGTCCCGGCGGCCCAGATGCCGTGCACGCCACCCTCGACCAGGTAGTCGACAAGGCGGCGCAGCGAGGCGGTGTCCACCGTCTCGTCGGCGTTCAGTGGGGTCAGTATGGGTACGATGACCCCGTGCAGACCGTCAGTATTCACCACACTCACTCCTTGGAAGAGTCCTCTCGGAGCGACGGCGGAGGCTCGTCGAAGAGCCTACCCTCAGACTGGGCGGCCATACGACGCCGATTCCAAGCTTCCCATGCCTCACGCTCCTCTGCACGACCCTCCGCGCGGCCCTCCGCACGCTGCTTCTCTTTGAGCGGCTCGACGAGCTTCTGTCGCAAATACTCCCCGGTAACCATGATGTTCGGCTACGCCTTGGAAGAGTTCTTTCGGAACGACGGCGGCGACTCATCGAAGGGCTTGCCTTCAGACTCGGCGGCCATCCGACGCCGGTTCCATGCCTCCCATGCCGCACGTTCCTGTGCGCGGCCCTCCGCGCGGCCCTCCGCACGTTGCTTTTCTTTGAGCGGCTCGACGAGCTTCTGTCGCAGATACTCCCCGGTAACCATGACCGTTTCTACTCCCTGCCGGAGTCGTCATAGAGCGGCGGCGGCTCGTCGAAGGGCCTGCCTTCGGCATCGGCGGCCATCCGACGCCGATTCCAACGTTGCTTTTCTTTGAGGGGCTCAACGAGCTTCTGTCGCAAATACTCCCCGGTAACCATGATGTTCGGCTACGCCTTGGAAGAGTTCTTTCGGAACGATGGCGGCGACTCATCGAAGGGCCTGCCCTCAGACTGGGCGGCCATACGACGCCGATTCCAAGCTTCCCATGCCTCACGCTCCTCTGCACGGCCCTCCACGCGGCCCTCCACGCGGCCCTCCGCGCGGCCCTCCGCACGCTGCTTCTCTTTGAGCGGCTCGACGAGCTTCTGTCGTAGATACTCCCCGGTAACCATGATGTTCTGTGTCACCTCCGTTGCTACAATCGTAGTGACGGCTGCTGCTACACCAACTTCGGCCATCCCGGATATGACGGCCAGGATCGTCTCAACTGCATTGTCCCCAGTTCGTTGGGCTACTTCATACCAAGATAGCAGACCTGTGCCAAGCAGGCTCTGGATGCTGAACAGGAAGAAGTAGGTTGTCTTCCAGCGAGGCGATATGCTCCATATGGACTCCCTCATTCAGAAGCGTGCTCTATCACGCTTCACCCGCCCAACATAGGTACTACGAACCGCCTCTCGGCACCGCGCATCCCCGCCGCCTATGGCGGGGATGAAGTGCACTTCGCTGTCTTCGCCGACCTTGTCCAAGATCCCGAGAGCCGAAACCTCGCCGTCGATGGCGACAGAGATGTTCGGCTTGATCTTGAAACCCTCCACGAGACGGCCCTTGATGCCGGGGTGCATCTCGTCGAGGTTGTTGACGATCTGGCGCACGGTGGAGCCGTGCACTTCCACCCGCTCCTGGCCCTCCGTGAGCTCTTGGAGCAGCGATGGGATGAAAACCGTCGCCATGCTATCTAGCCCGAGCCCTGGTCCCAGATCGTCTTCATGACGTTCGGAGGATTCATCGGCAAGACGTTCATCCGGACTCCCGCCGCCCTGTAGGCTGCATTGGCAAGCGCGGCCGGCGGAGGCACGATGTTCACCTCGCCGACTCCCCTGACGCCGAACGGGTGCGCGGGGCTGGGCACCTCGACGATCACCGTATCGATCATCGGCAGGTCGAGGGCCAGCGGCACCCTGTAGTCGAGGAAGGTGCTGTTCGCCATCCGTCCATCGTCTTCCATGAAGTACTCTTCGTTGAGGGCCCATCCGATGCCCTGGACGGTCCCGCCCTGCATCTGTCCCTCTACGTAGCTCGGGTGGATCGCCTTGCCCACGTCCTGGGCTATGGTCGCCCGCAGAACGTCGATCTTGCCGGTCTCCTTGTCCACCTCCACGTCCACGATCAGGCCGGCGAAGGCGCCGCCCTGCCCCGTGGGATTGACGACTCCGCGACCGGCGATCGGCCCTCCGGTGCCGTTCAGCTCGCCTGCCAACTCCTTGAAGGTCATCCTGAGCTCGGAGTCGGTCTTCGAGCGGACGACCCCGTCCTCCATTTCGAGGGAGTCGGCGTCCACGTCCCAGATAAGGGCGGCCCGGTCGACCATCTGTATCTTCACGTCCTGTGCCGCCTTGTAGGCCGCCATGCCGGTCGCGAACGTCGTGCGGCTCCCGCCGGTCCCGAAGGTCCAGCCTATGGAGTCCGTATCGACGACGGACGGTATGAAGTCCTCGGCAGGGATGCCTAGAACCTCGGCAGCCTGCATCGAGATCGATGTCCGCGTGCCGCCGATGTCAGGCGACCCCTCCGTGAGAGCGACAGTGCCGTCGTTGTTGACGGCGAGGTTGACGGCGGACTGGAGTCCCGCGTTCATCCAGTAGCCTATGGCCACGCCGCGGCCTCGGTTCTCGCCCTCGATGGGCGCAGTGTAGTGGGGATGGTCCCTGAGCGCCTCGAGCACCTCGACGCAGCCGATATTCCCGAAGGCCGTGCCGTCGGCGCGCCTCGTCCCCTCCTTGGAGGAGTTCTTCAGCCGGATCTCTATCGGGTCCATGCCCAGCTTCTCCGCCAGCTCGTCTACCACCGTCTCGCTGGCGAACTCCGCGTTCGTGGCGCCCGGCGCCCGGTATGCGGCCGTCTTCGGCTTGTTCACAACCACGTCGAAGCCGTCGACCTGCACGTTCTCGATGTTGTAGGGCGCAAATACGCACTCGGCGGCTGCGCCGACAGGCGAGCCCGGGAATGCGCCAGCCTCGTAGGCCAGGTGAGCCGTGGCTGCTACCAGGGTCCCGTCGCTCTTCGCGCCCATCTTGACCTTGATGTACGAGCCGGGCGTCGGGCCGGTGGACTCGAACTCCTCGGTCCTGGTCATCACGATCTTGACCGGAGCGTGAGACATCTTGGAGAGCACCGCGGCGATCGGCTCGCCGTAGGGCTCGAACTTGCCCCCGAAGCCCCCGCCAATCTCCATCGGCGTGATCTTCACCCGGGACATCGGCAACTCCAGGACCTGCGCCGTCGCGTCGCGGATGTTGAACGGGCCCTGACTGCTGTTCCAGATGAGAACGCGCCCGTCTTCGTTCCAGTAGACCGTGCAGTTGTGTGGCTCAAGATACCCCTGGTGTACGGTGGCGGTCTCGAACTCGCGCTCCACGACGACGTCCGCCTCCGCAAAGCCCTTCTCGGGATCTCCCAGGCGGTGCTGGAAGTGCTGGGCTATGTTGCTGACCCTTCCCGTCTTCTCGCCGAACTCCTCGGTCTCGATGTCGTCGTGAAGCAGCGGGGCCGCCTCCTTCATCGCCTCCCGCACGTCCGTCACCGGAGGAAGGACCTCGTAGTCGACCTCGATGAGCTTGGCCGCCTCTTCCGCCACGTGCTGATTGACTGCGGCGACGGCGGCTACGGGCTGACCCTTGAAGACGACCTTGCTCCGGGCCATCAGGCCCTCGCGGAGATACTTCAGGTCGGTCCCCAGCTCACCCAGGGTGATCTTGCGGTCCCCCCCTTCGTTATCGGTATCGGGCAGGTCCATGCCCGTCATGACGGCACGGACGCCCGGGTATGCGGCCGCCTTGCTCGTGTCGACCGACCGGACGTTGGCGTGGGCATACGGGCTCCTCAGTATTTTCCCATACAGAAGCCCCGATGTCTGGTAATCGGCGCCGTACTTCGCACGGCCGGTCACCTTGTCGGCGCCGTCGTGGCGGATGGGACGCGTGCCGATAACCTTGTACTGCTTGGTTGGTTCCTGTGTCGTCGTCAAAGCTTCACCTCCGTCCACCGCCTAGTGAATCTAGCTCGCGGCAGCCATCTTCTCGGACGCGTCCATGACTGCGCGCACGATCTTGTCGTAGCCTGTGCATCTGCACAGGTTTCCAGCCAGCCAGAACCTGATCCTGTGCTCCGAGGGCGCGGGCTCACTTTCGAGCAGCGCCTTGGACGCGACTATGAAGCCTGGCGTGCAGATGCCGCACTGCAGGGCCGCGTTCTCCAGGAATGCCTGCTGGATCGGGTGCAGCCCGTCCGGGCTGGCGACGCCTTCTATCGTCCCCACCTCGGCGCCATCGGCCTCGACGCCGAGCACGAGGCACGAGGTCACGATCCGCCCATTGAGGGTGACGGTGCACGCGCCGCAGTTCCCGTCGTTGCAGCCCTCCTTGCTTCCCGTCAGCCCCACTACGTCGCGGAGACACTCCAGGAGGCTCTGTCGGGGCTCGCAGAGGAACTCTACATCTTCGCCGTTGATTCGAGTCTGTACGTGGGTCTTGCTGGGCATCTACTCGCCTCCCTTCGCTCTCTCGACAGCCGTGTTCAGCGCGCGGCGCGTTAGCACCTCGCACAGGTGAGTCCTGTATTCCGCAGTGCCGCGCATGTCGGTGATCGGCTTTGCCGCGGCGCTCGCCAGCCTGGCGGCCTCGGCGATGCTCTCGTCGTTGACCGGCTTGCCCGCGAGGGAGTCGCCGGCCTCCTGGACGAAGAGCGGCGTCGGCGCCACGGACGCCAGCGCTACCCTGGCCGACGTGAACGCACCGTCCTCGATTTCGACCGACACGCCCGCCCCGGCAACCGCTATGTCCATCTCGTTCCGCGGTATGAACCGGATGTAGCGCACGCCCTGGTTGGCCTTGGCCGCCGGTATGCTTATCGACACCAGAAGCTCGTCCGACGCCAATACCGTCTTACTGGGCCCGGTGCAAAAGTCCTCGACCGCGACCTGGCGGCAGCCGTTGGGCCCCGTCACGTTCGCGGTGGCTCCCATAGCGATCAGCGCCGGTATGGTGTCTGCGCTCGGCGTGGCGTTGCACAGGTTGCCGCCGATCGAGGCTCTGCCCTGTATCTGGATGCCGCCGATGAGCGAGGCTGCGTCGACCAGGCCCGGGTAGTAGGCAGCAATTCCCTCGTCGGAGTAGATCCTGTAGCACTCCACCGCAGCCCCGATCGTCAAGCCCGAGGCGTCGTCGTAGGAGAGCTCGTCAAGCTCAGGTATGCACTTGACGTCGACGACAAGATCCGGGCTGCCCACCCGCTCGGCATTCGTCCTCAGCAATACAATTAGGTCTGTGCCGCCTGCCATGGCGCGCGCCTTGCCGCCCGCGTCGGCTAGCAGATTGACCGCTTCTTCCAGGCTCTCAGGCCTGACGTAATCGATCCACTTCACTGGCCCACTCCTTTCTCTAGGGTTCCAGCTGTCTCGCAGCAGGAATCCCTATCCTGAAACTTCACACACTGCTGCCGGGACATTGCTACGTTTTAGGTGCATGCCCGGCGAGCGGCCCCCAGTATAGCAAACGGACGGGGGCCGGACAACGACGAGGCGGAATCAGTAACTGTTCAGTCTTGGTGAGACGAACGCCCCACACCGCCCCTGGATACCCGCCTTCGCGGGTATGACGACGGGATGTCTTCTCACTAACTCTGAACACTTGCCGGAATCATCCATCCGTGGGAATCACCGCGCGCTTGTGGGTGGCGACTCCTATCTGCTTATCGCCTTCGAACGCCTCGATCTCGTAGGTCAGCCTGTTGCGGTCCACGTCGGTCAGGACGGCCCTGACCGTCACCACGCCGCCGATGGCCGTGGGGGCCAGGTGCCGCAGACCGTCCACGGCATACCCGACAGTCGTGTGGCCCTCAGGCAGATGCGGGTCCGACGCCTCGATGCTGCACTCCTCCATCAGCTTCAGCAGCGAGGGCGTGGACAGCACCTCGGCGCCGGGCCGTCCCATGCGGTTGATAGTAAGCGGCTCGGTAACCTCCGTCCGCGTCTCCGCGCTCTGTCCCACCTCGAATCTGTCCATTCCACGCTCCGAGTAAAGTATCTGCCCCTATTCAGTCAGGTGGGGCTTCTGGCGCCTCCAGCCGTCGTCCGACGGGAACGCGGTCGTCATGGTGACCCTCGTCGCGTCGCCGACGCGCCAATCGCCGACCTTGGCGGACCACTCCGTATAGTGCGGCATCGTCCTGTGAGTGTCGATGGCCGCCGCGTCCGCGTAGACCTCGTACAGGTGGACCAGGTCTGGGTCGGAGTCGTCCGTGAGGATATCGAACCGGAAGCACCCCGGCTCGTCCCTCACAGAGCCGACCGCATCGCTCAAGGTGGCCTCGACGAACTGGTCTCTCATGCCGGGCTTCACCCTGATGCTCACGAAGATAGAAATCATGTCAGCTTGACCTCACCCGGGAATTTGCGCACCACATTATATCCTACATTCCTAAATCTCACCCGCGCGCGTTTGCCCGTAACTGTCCAGGTTCAGTGAGTTGATTTGAGTCGCCCTTGGGGCCTGGGCGGGCCTCTTGCCCCTTCTCCCCTGGCGGGAGGAGGCTGGGATGAGGGGGATGCTTCTGACGACAGCGGGGCCCGGCCAGCGTCTCATCAACTCTAAACAGTTACGTTTGCCTCCGAATAACCGATCGCCTATCGGTCGGACCTGGAGTTGACATGCCTTTGCAGGACCCGATTATGATGCCACAATCTCAGCGGCTGCCGCAGCATCGACAGCATCGGACGTGAGCACGTCCTCGTAGGGTAACGCGCCGCCTTCAATGCCTCTGCCAACACCAGCAGACCCCTCTTCCGTCACCGCTAGTCCCTTGACCGCCGCCTCATGACGACACCCAGATACACGAGGGCCGCCACAACCAGCACTCCCAAGCCTCCGGCTGCTGCTGCTATGACCAGCGAGGCGACCGGCAGAGTACTTCCGGTGGATTCGGCCACGAAACTAGCGATGCCGCTGCCGGGAGAGCTTTGGGGCTCCAGCCTCTCGCACTGAAAGAGGCCCTTCATCCTGCTGAGGTCGCGCACGTTGGATACGTCCCCGAGTCGCGGGTCGTAGTCAAAGATTGGGTCGACCGTCATCTCCTCGGGCGATATGACCGTATTCAGCCGGGTCAGGTAGGCGTAGCGGCTCGACAGGTCCTGCAGGAGTGGATGCGCCACGCTCAACCGGCTCGTTGGAGCGGCGTACTCCGTAATGAATGCCTGCCCTTCCAGCTCATTTGCTTTCTGGCTCATCAACTGCCGGTAGTTGTTACTACCGCCGCGGCCAAAGAAGACCAGGTCTTCGTTGGCTATCTCCATCTTGCCGTAGTTCACGGGCGCCGCCTGCACGTCTGCATATATCCATACCATGACCGCCATGTTGGGATTGGCCGCTACCGCGGTTAGCCGTAGCGGGATCATCGGCTGGCTGGAAGGATAGGTCACCTTGACAGGCTCAACGTCCTGCGCGCCTTGATCTGGGCGCAGCTTCATGGCAAGAAATACGAACTGCTCCTCGACGTACAGGTCTATCAGCGGCTCCATCGCCTCCGTGACGCGATAGCTGTTGTCCCTCAGCCACGAGACCAACGCGTCCGGGTCCTCGGATCCCACCACGTCGAATCCATACGGCCCGACCTCACCGCTCGCGAACACCTCCACTGATTCAGCAACTGGTGCCGCCATCGCTGCCATGACGATGTCAGCACACTCGGGTAGAGGAGGCGGGATGAACACCGGGTCCGTAGCCGCCTCGAGCTCCCTGAAAGCCGCCATCGCATCTTCGGGCACCTCCACGTCCTCGGCATCTATGGCGTCCGGCAGGGGCAGTATCCAAGAGAAGTCCGGCGCGGCGCCCGTGTACTCTATCTGTACGTAGGCAGACACAGTCCCGTCCCTGTTCTGGGTGAAGATGATGCGCTCGGCGTTCTGATCGACGGGCGTGTCTATGCAGAAGAACCCTCCGCACGCCAGGACGGGCTGTGCCGAAGCAAGCCCAGCGACGGCGACGGCGGCGGCCAGCAGAACGGATACCCAGAACCTGTTCATTTCCAAAGCCTCCTTTACACCAAGAACGGACATCCCAACGTAGTGTCCCGACTCCGAGGTGTCATTGTATAGAGTAAGTGGGCATATTCGTAGCCGTCACTCTAGCCCTCTCCCGTTGAGAGCAGGGCCGGAGATCGGCCCCCGTTCGTGGGCAGGAACAACGATGGGCCCGCCTAAGTCGCGCATTGTTGCCACCCTCACGCCCGATATCCCCAGAACGCCCCTGTAATACCATTTCGTTTTGAGCGCGCCGTAAAGCCGTCATTCCCGCGAAGAGCCTGCCCCGTACTCGATACGGGGCGGGAACCCACTCCCTGGCCGCACATATACGGCGGCATCACGGTGACTTGGTATTAGGTGGTGGATCTGGGTCGCCTGCGGCTCCAGGCCCTCGACAGCCTTGACAAGATTCTCAGGCGCTTTCATGGATTCATCTCCGTGGTTTGCCTCCAAGCAGCTGTGAGACCCGCCAACACAACGCCAGCAGGCCTCCGAGTCTAGCGCGGCATCGTCAGAACCACAACACGCCAACATTGACCCAAATTCCCCACCTCCGTCATTCCCGCGAAGAGCCTGCCCCCGAGAAGTCGGGGGCGGGAACCCATCCCCGGCAAGGTGCACAGCCATAGCCTCAGAGGCAGTCCGTCACGCCGCCCGTCCAAATTATACCAATTTATTTTGAGCGCGCCGTAAAGCCGTCATTCCCGCGAAGAGCCTGCCCCGTACTCGATACGGGGCGGGAACCCACTCCCTGGCCGCACATATACGGCGGCATCACGCCGCCCGTCCAAATTAGGTGGTGGATCTGGGTCGCCTGCGGCTCCAGGCCCTCGACAGCCTTGACAAGATTCTCAGGCGCTTTCATGGATTCATCTCCGTGGTTTGCCTCCAGGCAGCTGTGAGACCCGCCAACACAAGGCCAGCGGGCCTCCGAGTCTAGCGCGGCATCGTCAGAACCACAACACGCCAACATTGACCCAAATCCCCCACCTCCGTCATTCCCGCGAAGAGCCTGCCCCCGAGAAGTCGGGGGCGGGAACCCATCCCCGGCAAGGTGCACAGCCATAGCCTCAGAGGCAGTCCGTCACGCCGCCCGTCCAAATTAGGTGGTGGACCTGGGATTGAGGGGACGGCCGAACCTGCTCGACCCAACGTGCCAACCGGCAGATGCCCTTGCCGGCTTCCCTACAACTGCTCCAGTCCCTCCCAATGCCGATAATCCCCCGATCCTGGGAATCCTGCTTCGGCCATTCCCCTCTTCCCCATAACTCCTCCTCTCTGTGCCCGGCGCCTGTCCTGAGCCCGTCCTGAGCTTGTCGAAGGGCCTGCCGAAGGACGTCCTCTGCGGTGAATCCCAAATTCCCCACCTCCGTCATTCCCGCGAAGAGCCTGCCCCCGAGCAGTCGGGGGCGGGAACCCATCCCCGGCAAGGTGCACAGCCATAGCCTCAGAGGCAGTCCGTCACGCCGCCCGTGCAAATCAGGTGGGGAATCCGGGTGAATCCTTCCCCCCCCTTGACACGCCTGATATACTAGAACACATGAGCGTGGCAACACAACAGAACAGACCGCCCACCATGGCGGAAATCGTCCGCGAGGTCACCGACAACGGACGCCTCATCGCCGAGTTCTACCTCGGCGTCGCCGACGGCAGCCTCGAGGGCTTCGAGGACCGCCACCGCATGTCCGCCGCCAGGCGACTCGACAAGATCGCCCCCGGACTCGTCGCCAGGTACCTGCAGAAGTACTACAACGCCCAGTGCCGCCCTTCGTACCGTGGCACCAGCGTGCTCCCCGTGCGCCGCTCCCCCATAAGGTCCAGGCCGCCCGAGCGAAGCGAGGACGTCTCCCGCGGACCCAACCCCTTCCGGCGCAGGCTCCAACAGCTCGTCCGCGAGGAGACCGGCGACGGCCGCTCCATCGTCTACTTCCTGGCCGGCGCCATGCACGGCACACTCCTGGGCTTCAAGCCCCACCACCGCATGGAAGCCGCCAAAGAGCTATCCGGCTACATCACCAACGACAACACCCCCGTCGTTCCTGCGAAGGCAGAGCCTGCCCCGTACTCGATACGGGGAACCCAGAGGGGCGGCGCGGGGCGTGGCTCCCATCCCAACCCCGCTCACCCCGAGCCCGGCTCCCTATCCGTCGTTCCTGAGCAGCCGGAAACCCAGAAGGACGGCACGGGGCATCACACCGCCGTTCCCGAGAAGTCGGGAACCCATCCCGTCCCCTCGGCCGAAACGCCCTCGGTCTCCACTAGAAACCCAGAACCAGAAACCAAGAACCCTCCCTCTGCGCCCTCAGCGGTGAGCCCAAAACCAAAAACCAGGAACTTCCCACCCATCACCATCGAGGAAATCGAACGGGCCAACTACGACTCGCGCCACATAACCCGCTGCAAGTTCGCACGCGATGAGATCACCGGCGCCGTCTACGCCTTCGACGAGCAGGGCCCGTTCGAGGTGGACGAGGACGGAGTCTCTCATTACATCTCCCCCGACCTCATTGTGGGCCACGGAAACGCCTACCAGACGTTCGACGACAGCGACCTCGAGGACAGGCTCGCCCGCAAGAGGTCTGGCATGAGATTGATCGTAGGGCCGCCCCACGAATCGCCCCGGGCCTCCACCAAAAACTCAAAACCGGAAACTGGAAACTCTCCCCAGCTCACCCCCACCGAGCGCAGGATCAGGGAAAAGCTCAAGGAGCACTGGTACGGACCGGACCCCTCGGCAGCACCCCTGGACTCCATGCACCCCGGCCGCTCACCCCCCTGGTAAGAAGCCCGACATTATACCAATTCATTTTGAGCGCGCCGTAAAGCCGTCATTCCCGCGAAGAGCCTGCCCCGTACTCGATACGGGGCGGGAACCCACTCCCTGGCCGCACATATACGGCGGCATCACGGTGACTTGGTATAATATAATCGCGGCGAGGACGACAATGGACCTGGCACGTTACATCAGGGATGTCCCCGACTTCCCGAAGCCCGGCATCGTGTTCAAGGACATCACCCCACTGCTGGGTGAGCCCAGGGCATTCCTAGCCGCAGTCGACCGCTTCGCCGACCGCTACTCCGGCGAACGCATCGACGTCATCGCTGGCATCGAGGCTCGGGGCTTCCTGTTTGCGGCGCCCCTGTCCGCCAGGCTGGGGAAGCCCCTCGTCCCCATGAGGAAGCCCGGCAAGCTGCCCTGGGAGACACACTCCATCACCTACTCTCTCGAGTACGGGGAGGACACGGTCGAGATGCACGCCGACGCTATTCTGCCAGGCCAGAGGGCGCTCATCGTCGACGACGTACTCGCGACCGGCGGGAGCATGTCCGCGGCCGTGCGGCTTGCCGAGCGCGCCGGGGGCGAGATCGCCGGGCTGGCCGTACTGATCGAGCTGGAGGGACTCAGGGGCAGGGACAGGCTGCGGGGCTACGACCTGTTCGCGCAGCTCGTCATGTGACCAGTGAGCAGGGACCCTTCCCGGGGAGCCCGGGCCGCAGCCACTGGCGCTGTGCTGGGGCTCGTGCCCCCCGCGGGCAGCTACATAGACGATTGGGCCGTCTGAAGCAGAGTGCGGCGTGCTATATTTATCCTTCACTTGGCCCGCGCAGGGCGATGGAGAGTGACCGATGACTGTCGTGGCAATTGGCGGGCTTACGGGCGGCGGCGGAAGGCTTCTGGGGCCGATGGTGGCGGAGAAGCTGGACGCCGACTACGTGGACAGGCTCATACTCACCCGCGCGGCGCGCTTAGTGGGCGCTACGGTGGAGGCCCTGCACCAGAGGGAGGAGCGCGCTCCCACCAGGGCCGACCGCTTCTCCGGGTTCCTGCACCGCATCCTCGAAAGGTCCGCGGCCACCGGAGTGAGCGGAGACCCCTACTTCGGGCCGGGCTCCATGGCATTCCTGACCGAGGAGTTTGAGGAGATACCGGCGCAGCCGGCGACCCGTGGCCACGAGGTCGAGGACGAGCAGTACATCGAGGCGATGCACGACGTGATCGAGGAGATGGCGTCGTCGGGCAACGTCGTGTTCGTGGGACGCGCCGCGGCTGTCATCCTTAGGGACGAGCCCCACGTGCTGCGGGTCGGGGCCGTGGCGGACCTCGACGACCGGATCTCCCGCATAATGGAGCGGGACCGCATCGACCGGAAGCTGGCCGAGGAGGTGGTGGCAGACCGGGACCAGGCGCGGGAGCACTACTTCCGCCGCTTCTTCGGGATAGAAGACCCAGACGACCCGCACCTGTACCACATCGTAATCAACACCAGCGTGATGAACCTGGAGTATGCGTCGGACGTGGTCGCCGACGCAGCCCGCGCCCTGAGCGAGCACCGGCTGGAAGCCCAATGAGAATCGCCAGGTCCCACGCCGTCGAGATGATCGCCCACTCCCTCGAAGAGGACCCCAACGAGTGCTGCGGCATCCTGGCCGGCAGGAACGGCACGACCATGAAGCTTTACCGCATCACCAACAGCGCCAAGAGCCCCTACCGCTACCTGATGGACCCCCAGGAGTTCCTCGACGCCGACCTGGACTCTGAGCGGAACGGCATGGAGTTCCTCGCCTTCTACCACTCCCACACCCACTCGCCCGCCTACCCCTCGTCGACCGACGTGCGAATGGCACAGCAGAGCGGGTACCACGACGTACACTACATCCTCGTGTCGCTCGAGGACCACGACAACCCGCAGATCAACGCCTACCTCATCAAGGAGTCGGGAGAGGTAGTGGAGCAGCCGCTGGAAGTCGTCTAGCAGGGCCTAATCCGGAAACCGGCCGGCGCACTGCGTCGTAATAACTTGCGTAGACCCCCTCGAAGCGGGCGGTATCGGGCTGGTGGCCATGTGGGGAAGCGCCGATGGCCAGCCGGGTACCGCCCTTTAGCTTTTCGAGATCGCCTCGAAACGGCCTTCATCGACAGAGGACTGCCCTTCGACGGGCCCAGGGCGGACGAGTCTTCGCTGCTGTAGTTCCGCGGGCGGAGCGATCCCGGCCAGAGTCTACTGCCCGGAGAACTTGATCCGCGGGTCCACCACGGCCAGCAGGATGTCCGAGACGAGCGTGCCGATGACCGTCAGGATGCCGAGCAGAAGCACCAGGAACCCCGCCAGGTATGAGTCCTGCTGCAGAATGGCGCGCAGGAGTATCGGGCCGACCGTCGGCAGGCTCAGCACCACGGACACGATGACGCTCCCGCCCACCAGGGAGGGCAGAAGGTAGCCGATAGTGCTCACCAGCGGGTTGACCGCCACGCGAACCGGGTACTTGAGCACGAGCTTCCAGGCCGTGACGCCCTTTGCCCGGGCGGTCACAACGTAGGGCCTGCTGAGCTCGTCCAGCAGGTTGTTCCTCATCACCCTAATCAGCCCGGCGGTCCCCGAGGTGCCCAGCACCACAGCCGGAATCCACAGGTGCTTGAACAGGTCGTATGCCTTGGCGAAGCTCCACGGCACGTTGACGTAGTCCGCCGAGAAGAGCCCGCCTACGTTCTGGCTGAAGTAGGCGAACCCGATGTACATCAGCACGAGCCCCAGCAGGAAGTCGGGCACCGCCAGACCGGTGAATCCGAGGAGCGTGAAGACGTAGTCGCCGACACTGTGCTGCCTCACCGCGGAGTATATCCCCACTGGTATGGCGAAGCTCCACGTGACTATTACCGTGAAGCCGGTGAGCACGATGGTGATCCATATTCGGTCGCCGATGATTGACTTGATGGGCTTGTCAGTATCGGCGTAGTAGCCGTCCCCGAACGTATACCCCAGGTCGCCCCGCATGAGGTTCCATACCCACTTGGCATAGCGGACGTACTGGGGCTGGTCGAGGCCCAGGTACTCGCGGTAGAACTGCGCCAGCTCCGGGTTGTGGGACGTCAAGCCCTGCTGCATGGCCCAGTCCAGCCACTTGTCGACGGCGTCCCCCTCCGGCAGCTCGATGATGATGAACGACAGGACGCTGATAGCCCAGATGGTGATAAAGGCCAGGATCGTTCGCCTGGAGATGTATCCAATCATCGCTGCCATCCTCGAACAGGGCTTACGTCCCCATTCGAGCACAACGGCAGGCGGCCCGTCAACATCCCAGAGGCGCGCTCCAGCTGCCTCCCGGATGGAATCTCAGCACGGCTGGAGGGAAGCGCGAACTTAGGTCTCGCGCCAGGGCAGCTTCCACAGGCCGAGGGTCATGGCGACAAATGCGAAGGCCGCCAGCACCGCCAGCTCGAAAAGGACGTCGGTGCTGCCCGACAGGGACGCGGATATCCCATCGGCAGCGTACCGCAGCGGCGATACGAACCCGAACCACCGGATCAGCAGCGGCGCCTGCTCCATCGTGTAGTAGACGGGGGACAGGATGGCCAGGACGAGGCCCAGCGTGCTGGCGGACATGTTTGCGGTGTCCAGACTGGGGGCGAAGCTCACTATGAACAGGACCAGCCCTACCATGACGAGCACCGCAAGGACCAGCATGGGGACGAGCGTCCAGGCTATCTTCACGTCGATGCCCCGCGTCATCGCGAACGCGGACAGCACGATGACGGAGGCCACGCCCATGAGAGATAGGTGGGCAAGCGAACCTACCACATAGGCGGTCTTGGCGACGGGCATCATCACGTAGAGCTTCTGGACCCGCGAGAAGCGCTCGTACGCGAACTGGTTCCCGACCAGCAGGCCGATGGAGAACGCGATTCCGAAGAGAAGCGTGCCGGCAATGATCCGGCGAAGGGCGGCGGAGTCGTCCGGGACGAACGTGGAGGTCAGGAAGAATAGCGGAAGGGGCATGCTCAGCACCGCGAACAGCTGCCAGTGCCACACGCGAGCCGACATCCTCAGCTTGATCTCGGCCACTATGGCGACATCCGTCAGGAACTTGATCAGCCCGCCTGTGCGCAGCGGCTTCGACAGGCCCGTCGGGAAGGCGCTAGCTTTCGCCATCGAGTCGCTCCTTCGAACCGGTTAGCGCAAGGTATACGTCCTCCAGGCTCGCCCTGGAGACCGCGTACTGCCGGACTCCCATCGCGCGCACCTGCTCCACGAGTGCGCCGTCGTCGGGACCGTACAGGGTTTCCGGCTCGGCCGCGCCTTCAGTGCGGCTGAACGTCACCTTGAACTCCAGCCCGTGCGCGGCCCGCAGGCCGTCCACGGTGTCGAGCGCCAGGAGACGCCCGTCGTGGATAATGGCCACCCGATCGGACAGCGTCTCGGCCTCCTCCATGTAGTGAGTGGTTAGGAGCACCGTCGTGCCCTCCGACCTGTACTGCCGGATGAAGCTCCACACGTCGCGCCTCGACTCCGGATCCAGGCCGGTAGTGGGCTCGTCGAGCACCATGAGCGACGGGCGGGTCAGCGCCGCGATGCCGACCAGGACCCTTCGCTTGAGCCCGCCCGACAGCGCCTCGATCGGCCGGTCCCTGTGCTCCTGGAGCCGGAGCGATTCGATTACGTGGTCCGTCCTGTCGAGGGCGTCCCTCCGCGACAGGCCTCTCAGCCTGCCGAAGAGCCGGAGGTGATGGAAGACCGTCAGCCCCCAGTAGAGAGTCGCCTCCTGCGGCACGACGCCGAGCATCGGCTTGACGGAGGACGGGTCCGACACGGCATCGCGGCCAAGGACGCGAACGGCCCCGGACGTGGGCACGAGCTCGGTCGTGATCTGGCGGACCAGCGTAGTCTTGCCGGCGCCGTTCGGCCCCAGGATGGCAAGAAGCTCGCCGGGCTCCACGTCGAACGTGATGTCGCGGTTCGCCCACGTGCCGTCGCGGTACCGCTTGTTGAGCCCGTCAACCTCCAGCACCGGCATGCCCGCCGCATCAGTCATTGAATCGCTCGCTGGTCGCTAGCGTCCGTCTCCCGCAGCACGTGCGCCAGACACTTCTGCTGCTTGATCTCGGACAGCGTCTGGGCATCGTAGCTCCGTCCTCGATCAGTCACCATCACCCCTCCATAGTCCGAGGGGACCACCTCCCGCACCTCTTCGTTCCGGTGACGAGCACGGATCTGATACACCGTCGCCTCATCCGTCTCGAACGCCATCAGAAACGCACCCTCGCCTCCCACACGCCAGCCCGTGTCGTCGGTGTGGACGAACGGACTGGCGCGCACCGATGTCCGCAGCCTGCGGTAGGCATCACCCACCGCACCAGCAGCACGACGCAGCGCGTCCTGGCTGATCGCTCCCTGGCTCACTCTCACACCAGTCAGCGCTCTGAGAACGGCAGGAACCTTCCGTACCGGAACGCCCACCCCATAGTGGAGCACGTGGGCCGCCGCCATCAGCCGCTTCCCCACTTGGTGGGCGCTGGCCCCGTGCTGGTCCGGCGCTATGTCGGGATGCCGCCCTCGCACAGCCTTGCCGCACGACCGGCACCGGCATACCTGCACACGATACGCCGTTACCTGGGGACGTGGAACCGGCAGAAGGTCGGTCACGTAGGCAAGCCGCACTCCCTCATGTTCGAGGACGCCTCCACATCCGGGACAGGTGTCCCCCGACACTGGCACTGCTACAACCGGCTCGGTCACCTCATCGGCAGACGGCGGCTTGCGGTAGATGAACTGGCCCGTACCCGGCTTGCGACCAGGACGCTTGGGCTTGCTGCTGCGCCCGCCCTTGGAGAACGGCGCAGCCTGTCGCTTTCCCGCTCGCTTGGCCTCGGCAAGTTGACTGTGCAACTCTTCGTTGGCTGCCGTCAACCGCGCGACCTGTTCTTGCAGCCGCGCGACCAGGGCCATCAGTTCGTCGTGCTCAGACACCGACTCACACATAGCCAGAGTATAAGAACTTACACAGCCTTCCGCAACACCCATGTGATACCATGACACCGACCCCGCTAATCAATTACCGATTTACGTTGACGGGGCTGCTTTGCAGGCGGCCAGCTGTGCTGTGGGCGACGAAAGTCCAGGCAATCATACGACGTAAGGCGAGAGGAGCAATGACCCGCAACGGTAGACGAGGAATCACAATCCTCGACGGAGTGGAGACAGCCGTTGCAGCGGCCCGCGTTGCCGTGAGCTCCGCGACCCGGTCCGCCTTCCGTCACGGCTGCGTCCCATACCCCCGCGTCGAGGAGGTCCCGGTTGTCATCACGAGTGCATGTATTGGGGAGGACAGGTATGTACCGGATTCACATCATAAATCGGGCCTTGGGCCTGTTGGCGCTTGCCGCCATATTGGCGATGTTCTTGGTAGCATGCGGAGACGAGGAGGAGCCCACCGCGATGACTGCCGCGCTCGTTCCTACAGCAACGGCCACTCAGACAGCGACCCCCACTGCCACGCCTACACCCACACCGACACCCGTTTCCACTGCGACGTCCACCGGTACGGTTGAGTCCACGCCCGTTCCTACAGCAACGGCCACTCAGACAGCGACCCCCACTGCCACGCCTACACCCACACCGACACCCGTTTCCACTGCGACGTCCACCGGTACGGTTGAGTCCACGCCCGTTCCTACAGCAACGGCCACTCAGACAGCGACCCCCACTGCCACGCCTACACCGCAGCCCACAGCTACTCAGACTGCAACTCCAACGGCCACGCCAATCTCGACCGCAACTTCAGCGTCGGCGCGTGACCGAGATGGTGACGGTCTCATCGAAGTAGACAACCTGATGCAGCTTGATGCTATGCGGTGGGATCTGGACGGCGACGGCATTTCTGACAATACCGACTATGCGGCCGCTTTCTCCGATGCCGACACCGGAATGTTGTGCTCTACCGCAAGTTGTGCGGGGTATGAGTTGACTGCCAAGCTGGACTTTGACACCAATGGGAACGGGGAAGCGGACGAGGGCGACGCCTATTGGAACGGCGGGGACGGGTGGGTACCGATCGGGGAAAGCAACGACTCCTTTGATACCACCTTCGACGGCGGTGGCCACACAATTGCCAATCTTTTCATACGCAGGTCGCCAAATGTCGGTCTGTTCGGAGTTCTCGGTTTCGGAAGCACGGTCTCAGGCATTGGATTGGTGGACGCAAGCGTAGCGGCTTCCGGATTCGGAGCCGCAGGCGCGCTGGCTGGAATCGGCCGCGGTGTCATTGAGGACAGCTTTGCTGATGGCCTAGTTGCTGGTTGTGTCGACAACATCGGCGGACTGGTTGGCCTCAATGAAGGCAGCATTGCCAACAGCCGCTCCGCTGGCAACGTAGCTAGCGCTCGTAGATCCGGCGGCAGTGCATCTGGAGTGATCACCGATCTTGTCAACGACTTGGTTGGCTTCCCCCTGTTCGGCTCTGAAAGTCGTACCTGCTATGCCAGTGGTGGTGGTCTGGTCGGGGAAAACAGCGGAACGATAGCCGGCAGCTATTCCACGAGTGTAGTGTCCGGATTCACGGACCACTTCGGTGGTCTGGCCGGTGTAAACTCCGGCAGTATCTCCGACAGTTACGCTGCGGGCAGCGTGACCGGCAAGGACTGTCCTGGCGAGTGCACTGCCGATGTTGGCGGGCTGGTGGGCGGCAACGAAATTGGCGGCGAGATCACCAATAGCTACGCTACCGGTGTCGTGTCGGGGGTAGGCGACAACTTCGGTGGTCTGGCCGGCGTGAACTCCGGCGTCGTCGCTGCCAGTTACGCCACGGGCAGTGTGTCCGGCAAGGGCTTTGCAAACTTTGGAAACGTTGGCGGGTTGGTGGGCGCAAACGAGATCGAGGGGAAGATCACCAATAGCTACGCTACCGGCGGCGTGTCGGGGCAAGGTGACAACTTCGGTGGTCTGGCCGGCGTGAACTCCGGTATCATTAGCGCCAGCTACGCTACGGGCAGCGTGTCCGGCAGCGGCTTTGCTGACGTTGGCGGGCTGGTTGGGGACAACGAATTCGAAGGCAAGATCACCGCCAGCTACGCTACCGGCGGCGTATCGGGGCAAGCTGACAACTTTGGTGGTCTGGCCGGTGTGAACTCCGGCGTCATTGTCGCCAGTTACGCTACGGGCAGCGTGTCCGGCAACGGCTTTGCTGACGTTGGCGGGCTTGTGGGGGACAATCACTACACTGGTGTTGTCACTGCCGCCTACGCTGAGGGATCAGTGTCCGGCAGAGCCGACCGCTACGGCGGTCTGCTCGGATCGAACCAAGGCGTCGTAACAGTTTGCTTCTCCACGGGCGGAGTGCCGCAACGTGGAGGAGGGCTGATTGGATCGAACGGTAACTATGGCGCCGTAGCCAGCTGCTACTGGGATACGGAGACCTCCGGTCAATCCGATAGCGCTGGAGGCGAGGGCAAGACCACCAGCGAGTTGCGATCGCCCACAGGGTACGCGGGCGCTTACGCCGACTGGAACGTGGACCTGGACGGCGACGGATCACGTGACGACCCGTGGAGCTTCGGCTCGGCGGCCGAATATCCCGTTCTCAACTTGGGGACTCTCGACATCGATCACAGTAATCTGAACGCCAGGCCCCCACTCGAACCCAAGTCGAACGCGGCATTGTGCTTAGCGGTAAGCAACGGACAGCTTGGAGAGGTGAAGGCACAAATTGAAGCGGGCGTCGACGTAAACGACACATGCCAAACCACAACACTTTGGTACAACGGCCTTACTCCGCTCGCCATCGCAAAGGAACGCGGACGGACCGAAATCGAAGCGATCCTGATTGAAGCGGGGGCGGTCGACGCGGAGAGCTAGGCCCGGAGCAAGGGGCTGTAGCCCGCAACCATGTCCCTTTTCTATTGGGGGTTCACCCTGGAACAGGAAAGGGAGGAGGAGTTGATCGGCGCGGGCCGCAGAGTCGTAATTGATTAGCGGGGTCGGTGTCATGGTATCACATGGGTGTTGCGGAAGGCTGGGTAAGTTCTTATACTCTGGCTATGTGCAAGGCGGATTCTGAGCACGACGAACTGATGGCACTGGTCGAGGGGCTGCAAGGACAGGTCGCGCTGCATCAGAAGCGAATTGCCGAATTGAAGTCGGCCAACGAAGAGTTGCATAAGGAACTCGCCGAGGCCAAGCGAGCGGGAAAGCGACAGGCTGCGCCGTTCTCCAAGGGCAGGCGCAGCAGCAAGCCCAAGCGTCCTGGCCGCAAGCCGGGTACGGGGCAGTTCATCTACCGCAAGCCGCCGTCTGCCGATGAGGTGACCGAGCCGGTTGTAGCAGTGCCAGTGTTGGGGGACACCTGCCCCGGATGTGGAGGCGTCCTCGAACATGAGGGAGTGCGGCTTGCCTACGTGACCGACCTTCTGCCGGTCCCACGTCCCCAGGTAACGGCGTATCGTGTGCAGGTATGCCGGTGCCGGTCGTGCGGCAAGGCTGTGCGAGGGCGTCATCCCGACATAGCGCCGGACCAGCACGGGGCCAGCGCCCACCGAATAGGGAAGCGGCTGATGGCGGCGGCCCACGTGCTCCACTATGGGGTGGGCGTTCCGGTACGGAAGGTTCCTGCCGTTCTCAGAGCGCTGACTGGTGTGAGAGTGAGCCAGGGAGCGATCAGCCAGGACGCGCTGCGTCGTGCCAAGGGTGCGGTGGGTGATGCCTACCGCAAGTTGCGGACATCGGTGCGGGCCAGTCCGTTCGTCCACACCGACGACACGGGCTGGCGAGTGGGAGGCGAGCGAGCGTTTCTGATGGCGTTCGAGACGGATGAGGCTGCGGTGTATCAAGTCCGTGCTCGTCACCGGAACGAAGAGGTGCGGGAGGTGGTCCCCTCGGACTATGGAGGGGTGATGGTGACTGATCGAGGACGGAGCTACGACGCCCAGGCACTGTCCGAGATCAAGCAGCAGAAGTGTCTGGCGCACGTACTGCGCTCGGTCAGCGAGGTGGTTCAGACCAAGACAGGGAGAGGACGGAGCTTCGGCAAGAGTCTGAGCGCGCTTTTGCGAGAAGCGATGGACCTGTGGAGGGCATATCACCGAGGAGAGGCTGAGGACTTTGAAGTGCAGGCTGAACGGTTGAAGCGAGAGGTGAGCTATCATCTCCGCGACCGACCGATGACGGATGCGGACAGCTACAGGTTGCAGAACGAACTTGGCTGGCACGACGATCGTGGCAACCTGCTGCGATTTCTGGACGATCCGAACATTGAGCCGACCAACAACCGTGCTGAGCGAGCGCTCCGCCCGGCAGTGATCGCACGGAAGGTATCGCACTGCTCGAAGACGGTGGAGGGCGCCGATGCGTTCTCAGCCTTCACCAGCGTAATCAGGACGTTGGAACGCAATGGAGGCGACCAGCCTGTCGTGGACCGGCTCTGCGCTGTGTTCAGCGGCCCTCCCGTTCACTCCCCTTCAGTCTGAACGTCTCTCTCCCTGCCAGCCGCTAATCAATTACGCCACATGAACAAGAGCACCTGCGACATCCTCATTCACAACGGCCAGATCATCACCATGGACTCGGAGCGCCGGATCTACCGTCCGGGCGCGGTGGCGGTCACCGGTTCGCGCATCGTGGAGGTTGGCGCAGACGCCGATCTGCGGCGCCGCTTCGATGCGAGGGAGACGATCGATGCCGGAGGAGGCATCGTGCACCCTGGCTTCATCGATGCCCACAACCATATTGTGCACACCTCCTGTCGGGGGGTCGGCAACCTCCGCGGCGCGGGCCCGTCGCCCGTCAACTTCGCGGACTGGAAGGCGGGAGTCACCGATGACGACGAAGCTGCGGCCACCGCCATGGCCGGTCTCGAGATGCTGCGAAGCGGCTTTACGATGTTCATCGAGCCAGGCTCGCTTTTCTCGACCGAGGCGGGAGCGGATGCGGTCGAGCGGGTGGGCCTGAGGGCCCTCTTCGCCCCGCTCTATCTCTGGGACAGGCGCGAGTGCTTCGAAGCGGTACCCTCGCTCGAGAGTCCAAGCCTGATGGCTCGCGCGCCCATCGACCGCGACCGGTCATTGGCGCAGTTGGACGTGGAGCTTCATCGCAACGGGGACCCCGAAGCGCTGGTCCGCGGGTACGTCTTCATCTACGGCGTGGGGACCGCCTCGCCCGAGCTGTTGCAGGCCGCTCACGCATGTGCCCGCGACAACGACGTGCCTCTGCACCTGCACGCCGGCTACGTGCCCAGGGAGGCCGAGATCTACCGCGCCATGACCGGCTCCAGCCAGCTTGTCCACCTGCGGGACCTGGGCGTCCTCGATGAGCACACCGTCATCGTCCACGCGAACGTGCTGGACGAGGCCGAGGAGGCCGCGGTCCGCGAGACCGGCTGCCAGGTCGTATGGTGCCCTGCTGCCTTCTTCTCCCTCGGAATCGGACGAAGCGCCAGCTTCAGGATGGCGGAGCGGTATCGCCAGGGGACCCGCGTCTCGCTGGGCACCGACGGCGCATTCGCCTGCACGCCGGGCGAGATCATGCTGGCGGCGCACTACGCGTCTCAGACCTACGAGGACCCCCTCTCACCTGGAGCGCTGCTCGAAATGCAGACAGTCAATGCGGCCGCGGCCGCCGGACTGGACGCGGAGCTGGGAAGCCTGGAGTCCGGCAAGCGCGCGGACGTCGTGGTGAGGTCCACGCGAGCCTCCGAAGCCTACCCCGCCAACAACCCACTTCACCTGCTCGCGCTAACGATGGGGACCGGAAGCGTCGACACGGTCCTTGTCAACGGCGAGGTAGTCTTCACCGGAGGACACTCGACCCGGGTGGACGAGCCCAAGGTCTACCGTACCGTCTCCGATTCGGTCGTCGAGCGAGCGAAGCGGCTCGACATCGACCTCAACCCCGAGTGGCCGATCGTAAACTGATACCAATTCATTTTGAGCGCACCGTAGAGCCGTCATTCCCGCGAAGGCGGGAATCCACTCCGTGGCCACACATATACGGCGGCATCACGGTGACTTGGTATGATATACGCACCTGAAGGTGTACGACCCCATTGTGATCGCTGCTCCTGGTCGATGTGGTGCTCCTCGCTGCATCGCCCCTGAAGAATGAGGCCTCCCGATGGATGGACTCGAAAGTTACGCTCACTTATCCCCTACGAGGCACGGTCATTGCGAAGGCCACCCAACCGGACAAAATCGAGAACCTTCATTCGACGGACACAATAGACACGGAAACCTGAGGTACTCGTGGGCGGCCGGCTTGGGTCCATTCAAGCCAGGTCGGATTGCTAGACAGTAGCGTGCCCGCGACAGCCTGCTGGAGAGGGTGGGGCCTCTGGGAATGAGAGTGGCGCGCACTCGAGGGTGACGAACCTAGTTTGACCTTCTGGAGTTGAGCTAGATGAGCCGGGGACGGACAAGTGGTCTCTCTCATGACTGGTTCGATCCCTGTCAGTTCGGTAAGAGTGAGCCACGTGGATGGTAGTATTCTGCGGCTCTTGCGCTTACTTCATAGGGAGAGGCGTTTTTCTTATCGCCTTTCGTAAGATAGGAAACTGCGATGACAGTCCACCGGGCCAAAGAGGAGACGGCCCGCCTCGGCGACGAGATATGCGAGCGGGACATCCGGCGGCAGGTGGAGACCGACCATCATGGGGAAGTCATTGCCATAGACGTGGACAGCGGTGACTACGCCGTTGCCGACACCGCTAGTGTCGCGGCGAATCGTCTGCGGGAGCAGCGCCCGGACGCCGGTGTCTGGTTGATGCGGGTCGGGCATCGGGCGCTGCGGCATATTCGGGGCCTGAGAGTTGGCCCAGAGGCGATCCTCGCAGATGGACCTGCGGTTCTACATAGACCCTGAGACGGGCGCCCCTCATATACATGGACATGGTGTGCTTGATTACGAAGTCGAGGATGTTCTGGAGTCGCGTGGGGAAGTGGGTAAGACATACCCGGGCGAGGAGATTCCCGCATCGCCATCGGACAGACTGGCGGAGGGCGGTATCTCGTGGTGGTCTATAAGCACGATCCACAGTCGGACAGCGTCTTTGTCATCACTGCCTACCAGCTAACCGATAATGCCCTCGCCGCTTACCGGCGGCGGATGAGAAGGAGAAACAGATGAGCAACGCGACGAACAAGTTCCCACACGGCTGGGACGAAGGACACGTCCGCGGCATCATCGAACACTACGATTCGCTGACCGACGACGAGTGGGCAACTGAGATTGAGGCGGCGTTTAAGGACACGTCCCACACGGCGATGGTGATTCCGAACGAATTGGTCCCCGCCGTCGGGGCGCTCCTCTCGGCGTCCCCCAATCCCGCGCCTACGTCCCCGGCGGGTCAGTGAAGGCAACATGTTCAACCTTGTGGCCCGCATGACCCCCACGCCGTCCCGCCGCAATAGAGTATAATGCACCGCGTAGAAGTACGCCTTTGAAAGGGGGACGCATCATGCACAACCCTGAAACCGCCAAGGCCACGCAATCAACCAGCCCCGCCGCGCCAACCCGCCCGAAAGAGGAGACGGCCCGCCTCGGCACGCAGATATACCGGAGGGACATCCTGCCGCGTCTCGATGAAACGCGGCACGGAGAATACGTCGCCATCGACGTGGACAGCGGCAGCTACGTCATTGCCGACACCCGCCTAGCCGCGGCGGAGCGTCTCTTGGCCCAAAATCGGGACGCCTGCGTCTGGCTCGAGCGGGTCGGTCACCGGGCGGTGGTGAGCATTGGCGGCGGTTCCACCCTGGAGGGGTACCCGTAGGAATGCGCCAGTGATTGAGGGAACAGTGAATGCTGCACGCGAAGCCGTAGTGCGTCTTACTCTCCAAGGCCCCACGGGACAGGAACGGGAGGTCGAAGCGGTGATAGACACCGGGTACACCGGTTTTCTGACAACACCGCCGACGCTGGTCTCCGAGTTGGGCTTGGCCTATCGGGGCCGGAACTATGCGGCCCTGGCCGACGGCAGTGAGGTCGCCTTCGACTTCTATGCGCTCACCGTCCTTTGGGACGGACAGTCGCGACACGTTGATACCGACGCCCTCGGAGACGCCACCCCCCTCGTAGGCATGCTTCTCCTCGATAGCCACGACCTGAGCATCCAGGTTAGGACCGGCGGCCGCGTCGTCATACAGGCCGGAGCGTAGTCGAGGACCGCGGGCGCGCCGCTATCGAACGAAAGGGGTAACCGCAGTATCATGTTCAACCCTGTAACCCGCATGACCGCCCTCCGCGCCCTGCTACCCCCCCCCCCCCCCCGCCCCCGAACAGGAGTTCTAAAATGACGCCGCGACGGCTAACCGGCCTGATCCTAGCCCTGGCGGTCGTCGCCGCGGCGTCGCTGTTCCCCGGCGAGCCCCCCGCCCACGCGCAGACGGGCGAGATCACGCTCTGGACGGGCACGCTCACCGCCGGCTCGGGAACGTTCGATGGGACTGATGCGACCGGCTATTGTACGGGCTCCGAGTGTTCTCCCGGTGATTTCGGGTCGCTGAGTCCGGCAACATTTACCCATACCACTGTCCCGTACACCGTTCAAAAGATTCTGGTTACAGCGTCCCTCGGCTCCTTGCAGCTCGACCAACGCCTGGACCTGAATGTGGTTACTCCCCTTAATCTGTATGTGGGGACTACCGCATATCCGCTAGCTTATGCCGGCAGCACCGGCAACCTTCATTTGACAGGAATTCCCGCCCTGACCTCCGGCCAGTCCTACGAGGTCAGCATCAGAACGACGACGGAGCCACCGCCACCGCCCCCCGAGACCGTCGAAAACCAGCTCTGGTCGGCTACGATGACGGTTGGGGAGGCGACCTTTCCCGGAGCGACCACAAAGGGTTTCATCACGCCTGAGCTTGGGGGTGGATTGGGTGCGATATCACCGCAGTCCTTCACTTATGGCGGAGCAACCAGGAAGGTCCGTCAACTGTATCATCACCTCCCGGGAGGACAGTGCTGCCAACTCAGATTCGAGGTCAACTTCGAAATTACGAGCGGCAGCTTCGTCCTGCGAGTGGGCGACGACGAGCATCGCTTCACAGCAGCGGACGGCACCGGCAGCCCTAACAGCCTCTTCCAGTTCACAACCTCCAACCTGAACTGGACCAACGGCCAGATGGTCACCGTCTCGCTGGCCGAGATCGTGCCGCCCCCCGAGACCATCACCCTCTGGACGGCCACCCTCGTCGCCGGCGCAGGGACGCTCGAGGGGGAGAATGCGGTCGGCTATTGTGCGCTCGCGAGCTGCCTTCCGCGGGTCTACGGGACACTGAGCCCGGATTCGTTCGACTATTACGGAGCCACGTACACCGTCAGGGTCATCGCAAACGACGAACTCGACATACTAGCATCGACAACAACACTTTTGCATGATGCGGCGCCCTTTTCGCTGTATGTGGGCGATACCGAATATACGACAACGTATACGTCGGCGTCCGCCGACATCAACTACGACTTGAGCGGAAACATTTCCCTTACCAGCGGCCAGTCCTACACGGTCAGCATCAGAACGACGGCCCCGCCCCCGCCGCCGCCCCCCGAGACGAACGAGATCACCCTCTGGACGGCCACCCTCGTCGCCGCGGCGGGAACGCATGAGGGGGCCGATACGGCCGGCTATTGTGCTAGCAACCTCTGTAACCCGAACCCCTTCGGGTCGCTGACCGCGGCAACGTTTACCCATGCCGACACCCAATACGGGGTCAGATGGATCCTGAGTGGAGAAGATCTCTTCATCACAGGGGAGCCGCGGCTGAGCGACATTACACTGTATCTGGATAGCGACTCATATCCGCTAACCTATAACTCGGGTACTCAAGGGTATGACGTGACCGGAAGCATCACCCTGACCAGCGGCCAGTCCTACACGGTCAGCATCAGAACGACGACGACGGAGCCGCCCCCGCCGCCCCCCGAGACGAACGAGATCACCCTCTGGACGGCCACCCTCACCGCCGCGGCGGGATCGCATGAGGGGGTCGCTACGGCCGGCTATTGTGCTAGCAACCTCTGTAACCCGAACCCCTTCGGGTCGCTGACCACGACAACATTTACCCATGCCGGCGTCCAATACGGGGTCAGATGGATCCTGAGTGGAGAAGATATCTTCATCACAGGGGAGCCGCGGCTGAGCGACATTACACTGTATCTGGATAGCGACTCATATCCGCTAACCTATAACTCGGGCACTCAAGGGTATGACGTGACCGGAAGCATCGCCCTGACCGCCGGCCAAACCTACGCCGTCAGCATCAGAACGACGACGACGGAGCCGCCCCCGCCCCCCGAGACGAGCGAGGGGACTCTCTGGACGGCCACGCTCGTCGCCGGCGCAGGACCGCTCGAGGCGATCGATGCGACCGGCTATTGTACGGGCGGCAGATGTAATGAAGGAATTTTCGGGTCGCTGAATCCGGCGACATTTACCCATAAGGGTGTCCAGTACTCCATTAGTAAGCTTCTGGTTAGAGCGTCGGGGAGTAGCCTCTTGACGCTCTCCCCGCGCCTGGATCAGGTGACTCCCTTTTCGCTGTATGTGGGCGATACCGAATATCCGGCAACGTTTGGCTCAGGCGGCGAAGAATATGATTTGACGGGAACTCCCACCCTGACCTCCGGCCAGACCTACACGGTCAGCATCAGAATCCCGCCGCCCGTGCTTCCCCCCGGGACCCTCTGGTCGGCCACCCTCACCGCCGGCGCAGGGACGCTTGAGGGGGTCAATGCGACCGGCTATTGTGTGCTCGCCGTCCAGTGCAATCCGCCCTTCGGGACACTGAGCCCGGATTCGTTCGACTATGAAGGAACCACGTACTCCGTCAACCTCATCGCAAACGACGAACTCTACATAACATCAGATTTGCATGAGGCGACGCCCTTTTCGCTGTTTGTGGGCGATACCGAATATACGGCAACGTTTACGTCGCCGGACGCCGACATCAACTACGCCTTGAGCGGAAACCTCTCCCTGACCTCCGGCCAAACCTACACCGTCAGCATCAGATTCTCGGCGGCGCGCCCCGGCACGCTCTGGAGGGGCTCGCTCACGGCCGCCGCGGGAGCGTATAGCAGCCAGGCCGGGGTTGGCTATTGCGGGGACCTCCCCGTCTGTGCCCCGAGGACCTTCGGGGCGCTGTCCGAGCCAACGCAATTCACCTATAACGCCATCACCTACACCGTCCGTGCGCTCATGAGCGGCGGAACCGGGGGCGGGGGCGGGACGCTCAACCTCACCGGGGGAAATCTGCAAGATCAGACTCTCTTTGTGGTGTACGTGGGCGACGCGCCCTATCCGATAAGCAACCGTGTGGGGACGCGCTATAACCTTGGGGGGGGGATTCCCCGCCCTGACCGCCGACCAAACCTATGAGGTCAGCATCGTAAAGCTGGTGGACTACGACAGCGACAACGACAACCTCATCGAGATAGCCAACCTCGCCCAGCTGCACGCCATGCGCTGGGACGTGGACGGCGACGGCTCCCCCGACAGTCACAGCCACGGCCTCGCCTTCCCCCTCGCGCTGCCGAACATGGGCTGCGCGACAACCTGCGCCGGCTACGAGCTGACCGCCGACCTCGATTTCGACACCAACAGAAACGGGCGGGCCGACGCCGGCGACGCCTACTGGAACAACGGCGCGGGGTGGGGCCCCATTGGAACCCTCACCACAGGCCCCTCCAGCCCCTACATCGGAAAGTTCCACGGCAACGGCCACACCATCTCCAACCTGTCCATCAACCGTGCCACGGCCGAGGTGGGGCTGTTCGGCGTACTCGGCGGCTCGGGCTTCGTGCATCACGTGGGACTGCTGAACGCCAACGTGACCTCCACCATGAATAACGTCGGCGCGCTGGTGGGCTTTATGCAAGGCGCCAGTACCCGCGTGGCCGCGAGCTACGTCGACGGCGGCTTGGTGACCGGCGCTCTTTTTACCGGCGGGATCGTGGGCAGCGCCCAAGGCCAGGTCGCAGCTTCCTGGACCAACGTCACCGTGTCGGGAAATTCGCAAGCGGGCGGACTGGTCGGCAACAATAGCGGCGGGGTGAAAAACTCCTATGCGCTGGGCACGGCATCCGGCACCGGAGGGTTTATCCACGGAGTGGTGGGCGCGTCCTCGAGCCTCACCGCCCTGGAAGCTGTCTATTACAATTGGGACATCCATCAGGTGAGTGACTCTCCCTACTCCAGGACCACCGCCGAATTGCAGGGCGGCGACGGCTACAACAACCTCTACGCCACCTGGAACGTGGACGTCGACGGGGTGGCCGGCAACGACAACCCCTGGGACTTCGGGACCGGCAGGGAATACCCCGCGCTCAAGGCCGACCGCAATAATGACGGCACGTTCACCTGGCAGGAATTCGGCCGGCAGGGGCGCGCGGCAACGGATTCCGATCGCCTCCAAACCACGGACTACGACACCGACGACGACAACCTCATCGAGGTGTCCACCCTCGCGCAGCTGAACGTCATGCGCTATGACCTGGACGGCGACGGCACTGTGAAGGCGTACACGAAGCTTGCTGCCGAGACAACCCAGCTGACTCTCGCACAGGCTGTGGCCAAATACCTCGCGGCCTTCCCCAACGCGGACATCGGTGGGAACGACCGCATGGGCTGCCCGGCGACGTGCCTGGGCTACGAGCTGATCGAAGACCTGGATTTCGACACCAACGGCAACAACACGGGCGACGCCGCCGACGCCCTAGGCGTTTACGACACCGACAGCTCCGGCTGGTCCCCCATTCACTCTACTGATAGCTGCTTCACCGCCGTCTTTGAGGGCAATTACCACTCCATTTCCCACCTGTTCATCAACGAGTCGGATCGTATCGGGCTGTTCGGCCACCTCGCCGGCGGCGAAATCAGGAACGTTGGCCTGCTGGATGTCAATATCACCGCAAGCGGCGCCGACAACGGTACTCTGGTGGCCTACAACGGCGCCTGCACGTCTCCTGTCGCGGGCGCCGGCACGATCACCAACAGCTACGCCACCGGAACGCTGAACTGCGGCGGGGGCTCTCAGTGCGGCGGTCTGGTCGGCAGCAACGCGGGACCGGTGCGGACCTCCTGGGCCAACGTCGCCGTGACCAACACAGGCAATAACAACGGCGGCCTGGTGGGCTACAACACCGGAAGCATCACCGCCTCCTACGCCATCGGCCGCAACGCCGCAACGGGGTCCGGCAACGGCGGCCTGGACGGCAGCGGGGCCGGGTCAGTCACCAACAGCTACTTCAACAACCAAATCACCACGCTGTTCCACCGCATCCAGGGCAAGACCACCGCCGAGCTGCAGAACCCCACGGGCTACACCGGCATCTACGCCAACTGGAACCTGGACCTGAACGGCGACGGGACGGCGGACGACCCCTGGCACTTCGGCACGTCCAGCCAGTACCCCGCGCACAAGGGGGTATTTCTGGCGGCCACCACCATCACCATCACCGCGGACAGTCCCTCGGTCGTCGAGGGGCAGAACGCGGTATTCACCGTCGCCGCCGCTCCCATGCCCGAATCCGACCTGACGGTGAACCTGGCGCAGTTCGTCAGGAACAACTGCGCCACCCTCGTATGTGACGCCGCGGCAACCACGACAGCCACCACGCCCACCGTGACCATCACGGGCGGCCAACCGTCGGTTAAGCACAGCGTCCCGACCGAGAACGACGCCGCGGACGAGTACGACGGCAGCGTCACGCTCACCACCGCCGAGGGGAGCAGCCCCGCCACCGTCACGGTCATGGACGACGACGCCCCGCCCTCTTTCCAGTTCCAGGAGGAAGACGGTCGCGCCACAGAGTCCTTTGGGAGAATCCCTGTCAATGTGGAAATGACCCCGGCTGTGCAATACAAGAGCGGCGTGAGCGTGAACTGGGCGATCACGGCCGACGCGCCTCCCTACGAGGTAGTCCGCGCGACGGAAGGCGTCGACTTTACGACGTCATCGGGCACGCTTGCCTTCCCCCCGCACGTGCCCGGACAGGACGCTCTCAGATATCGATCGTTCAACTTCCCAATCGTGGACGATGGCATCGACGAAGCCGACGAGGAGGACGTCTATATCGCGCTCTCCATTCCGCCGGGCGTCGATGCCACGCTCGGGAACAAAGTTAGGATGCTGCTGCGCATAACGGACAGCGACAGCGCCCAGCCGCAGCTCGCGCCGACGGTCGCCGCGGAGGGGTCCGGCGCACTGAGGGCCACCTGGCTTGTGCCGCCGAACACCGCGGCGAACGCCTTCACCGGCTACAACGTGCAGTACCGCCTGGCCGCCGGCGTGGTGGACGTCGACGAGCCGGCATGGACCGACGGGCCCCAGGACGTCCTGGACCTCACCGCCGTCATAGATGGCCTGGACGCGGGCACCGAGTACCAGGTGCGGGTGGCGCCCGTGAGGGTGAAATCGGCCGTCCGCACGTGGTCGGCGATAGGCGCGGAGACCACCGGCGCGCTGCCGCCGGGCGTGCCGGGCGCTCCCGGTACGCCCACGTTCACGGCGCCCGCGACGGACGGTTGGACCGCGGCGTGGACCGCTTCGGTGTTCTCGGGAGACTCGCCCATCACCGGCTACGACCTGCGCTACCGGCTGGCCGGCTCCGGCGTGCTCTTCACCAACGGCCCCCAGGGCCTCACGACCCGCACCGCAACCATCACCGGCCTAGTGGAGAACACCGCCTACGAGGTGCAGGCGCGGGCGGTCAACACCCAGGGCGGCGGCGCATGGTCCGCCTCCGGCTACGCCGCCACCACCGTCGACGGCGCAACCTTCTCCGCCACGATGATCGTGGGGACGCAGATAAGCGGTGGTATCACGAGTCGGGGGTATAGAGTCATCTCTTACGGCTCCCTGACTCCGGATAGCCTCAACGTTGGGGGGGCAGACCGCTTCTTGGAACAATTGTTCGATACGGAACCAAATAATGAGCTTCGGGTCCGATTCAATATCGTGAATTTCGATAATGTACTTCCCGGGTCTTACAACCTGCGCCTGGACAACGCCTCCTTCCTGCTCAACAGCGCCTCCTACGGAACCGATTCCAGTGAACCTACTTACTACGTAATCCCCACCGCCAACCTGAGCTGGACTGAGGGGCAGGCCGTGGCGGTGTCGCTGGTCCCTATCCCTGACGCGCCCGCCGCCCCCACCTTCGGAACGCCCACGGCGAACAGCCTGGTGGTGAACTGGGTGGAGCCGTCGAACACCGGCGGCTCGGCCATCACGAGCTACGACCTGCAATACCGGCCGGCCAACTCCGACGCGGCCTTCACCGCCGGCCCCCGGGACCGGACAGGGACCACCGCAACCATCGGCAGCCTGCCCGCCGCCAACACCGCCTACGAGGTGCAGGTACGGGCCACCAACGCCACCGGCGGCAGCAGCCTATGGTCCGCCTCCGGCTACGCCGCCACCACCGTGGACGGCGCAATCTTCTCCGGCCTGATGACCGTGGCGGAGAGCCTTAATAAATTCGGCTATAACTCCCCCGAAGGACTCGGCGCTCTGGAGCCCGCTTCCTTTACTGCCAATGGGAACTCTTACACGATCGTGGATGCCTCCTATTTCTCAAACACCTTTTCATTCGCGACGACATCGGGCGCGGCAAGCGCGCCGGCGTTCATACTGCACCTGGACGGCTCGCAGATCCACCTGTTAGCCGCAAACAAGGTTGGAGACAAAATCTCGCTTACCATAGCGAATGCCGGCCAGAGTTGGGCCGTTGGGCAGAAGGTGGCGGTGTCGCTCGTCCTCGCCTCTGTCCCTGTGGTGACCATCACGGCAGGCCCCCCCGTGACCGAGGGCGCGAACGCGGTGTTCACGGTGACGGCCAACCCCGCGCCGCCGGCCGCCCTGACCGTCATCCTGAACGTCACGGCCACCGGCAACTACGGCGTCACGACCGGCCTGGACCTGGCGACCATTCCGGCCAACCAGCAGACCGTCACGCACACGGTTGCGACCACAAGCGACAACACGTTCGAGGACCCCGGCTCGGTGACGGCCACGGTGACGACGGGCAATGGCTACACCATCGGGGACCCGGCGGCGGCCACGGTGACCATCAACGACGGGCTCAGCTTCTCCATCGACGACGTGAGCATGAACGAGGGCGACAGCGGCCAGACGCCCTTCGTCTTCACCGTGACCGCGTCATTCCCCGTCGTGACGTCGGCGACGGTCGATTTCCAGGCCACGCCCGGCACCGCCACGCATAACGTGGATTACTTAGCGCATAGCGACTCGTTGACCTTCAACCCGGGCGACCTGACCAAAACAGTCACCGTCCAGGTCATCGGCGACACCGTCTTAGAGACGGACGAGACCTTCAACGTTGGCATCCTCCCCAATCGTGGGGGCGCCTCCAGGGGGACGGGCATCGGCACGATCGTCAACGACGAGCGCGTGCCCGGGGAAGCGGACTACGACATCGACGACGACAACCTCATCGAAGTGTCGAGCCTGGCGCAACTCAACGCGATCCGCTGGGACCTGAACGGCAACGGCGCCCCCTCGGCGGGCAACGGCGACGCTTATTTCACCGCCTTCCCCGACGCGCTGCTGGACATGGGCTGCGCCGCCACCTGCATCGGCTACGAGCTCACCGCCAACCTGGACTTCGACACCAACAACGACGGCCGCACCGACGTCGCCGGCGACGACTACTGGAACGGCGGCCTGGGCTGGGACCCCATTGCGGGCAAGTCAACCGCCCCGTGGTACGAGGGGGTGTTCCACGGCAACGGCCACACCATCTCCAATCTGTACATACGCAGGCAATTCAGTGACGACGGCCAGTACTTCGCCGGACTGTTTGGCGAGGCCACCGGACGCATCAGCTACGTCGCCCTGCTGGACGTGAATATCACCGGATGGAACTGGGTCGGCGCGCTGGCCGGGGCCATGCGCGCCCAAGACGCCGTCGTTGTCGCCAGCTACGCCACCGGACGGGTCAGCTCCTTTATTAGTGACCCGAGTGGCGTCGGCGGTCTGGTGGGCGCGATGGTTGGTAAGATTATCGCTTCCTATGCCAACGTCAACATGAGCGGCCCTGGTGATTTTACCGGCGGTCTGGTCGGCGATCTGGACGGCTTTTCTGTCAGCAACCCCGCGCAGATCGCGGCTTCACTAGCGCTTGGCGACGTGGCTGCGGGCAGCGCCGCGGACGACACGGCTGTCGGCGGTGTGGCGGGCAGGGTGGTTAACGCCGACGCGAGCGTTGACGACAGCTACTTCGACACCGATAACATCGTCAGCGTCCTCACCCACGGGCGCGTCCTCGTAGACCGGGTTGCCCGGGGCAAGACCACCTCGGAGCTGCAAACCCCCGCGGGCTACACCGGCATCTACGCCAACTGGAACGTGGACGTGGACGGCGACGGCACGAATGACGACCCCTGGGACTTCGGCGAGGACGACCAGCACCCGGCGCTGAAGGCGGACAGCGACGGCGACGGCGTCTTCACCTGGCACGAGTTCGGCGATCAGGGGCGCGTCGACCACCCGGCCGTCAGCATCGCGGCGGACCAGCCCGAGGTCACCGAGGGGCAGCCCGCCCGGTTCACCGTCAGCATCAACCCCGCGCCTGCTGCGGCGGTCACGGTCAACCTGCTGGTCGCGGCGCACGGCGACTACGGCGTCACCGTCGGCCCGGCCACGGTCGTCATCCCGGCGAACGCGTCGAGCGCCGTCTTCACCGTGACCACCACGAACGACGATGTGGACCAGCACGCGGGCAGGGTGACCGTTACGGTGCTGGACGGCGCAGGCTACGACGCGCCGGCGTCGTCGGCAACGGTGACCATCAACGACAACGACCCGCCGTCCGTCTCCATCGCGCCGGTCGGCGCCTACGCGTCGCCCGGCGGCGTCGCCGAGTTCCGTCTGACGGCGAGCACCCCCCCGGAGTCGGACCTGAGCGTGCGCGTACGCATCACGTCCAGCATCGCGTCCCTCCGGGGCACGGCCGGCGTTGCCATACTCGCGGGCGAGACCACGGGGACCCACCGCGTCAACATCCCGGAGAGCAGCCCCGAGGGCGGGACGGTGACAGTCACGCTGCGGAGCGGCCGCGGCTACACGGTGGCCCCCGCGCCGGACAACGCCGCCGCCGAGGTCACCATCAGCCACGAGGCGCCCGACGCCGTGGCGGCCGTGGCGAGAGAGCTGGACAGCAGAGGGCGGGTCGTCACTACCCGCGAGGTGTCGCGTCCGGGGATGTTCGAGCTGTACGCCGAACGCAGCAACGACCGCTCTCGAGGCGGGGCGCTGACCTACGTCTGGAAGCAGACCCACGGCCCCGCGTCCGCCACGGCCCCCGCCGCCTCGACCAACGGCCACGCCCTGCATCCGATCAACCTCTCGTGCTTCAGGCTGGCAACCGACCGGTTCTGCACCATCCGGCTGCCCTCCGGCAGCGACGTCGTCAGGTTCATCACGGGATCGACTGAATACGATAGGCAAGGGGTGCGTGTCGAGATCAGGGTCCCGCTGGGCGAATACCGGTTCGAGTTGACCGTCGCCAACGCCGCGGGCTTCACGGACACCGCCGCGGTGAGCGTGACGGTGACGGACACCCTCCCGCCGGTGGCGGTGGCGAAGGTGACCTCGGTGTACCAGGCGGACCGGGACCGCCAGATTCTCTGCAGCACGGAGCCGGATGCGCGTGTCCGGTGCGGGAACAGCGATATACCGGACACCCTCGACACCAGCAACTTGGTGCAGCCGCCCGGCGGCAGAGTAACGATGAGCGGACGCGACAGCACCTCCAACGTCGGCGGCACGCTGACCTACTCGTGGGAGCAGACCTGCGCCGATAGCTCCAGCGGCAGCGTCATCCGCGTCGAATGTCCCGTTCCGGTGACGCTGCGCGGCGCCAACACGGCCACGCCGTCCTTCACGGCCCCCGACCAGGAGATCGGCCTCTCATTCACGCTCACCGTGACCGACCGCTACGGCAACCGGGACAGCGACACGGTGTACCTCACGATAGAGGACGCCAGCCCGGAGACGTTCCGGATACCGCCGCAGGCCGACGCGTTCGTCGACTACCCGGTCGATCCGACCGTAGCCGCACAGGGACGGGAGACCGCCGGAGCGCGGGAGAAGACCCGCGTCACGCTGGACGGCAGCGGCAGCAACGACGACCTGGACAACGGCCGCATCACCTACCTCTGGGAGCCGCTCGACGACATTGGCAACGGCACGCTGTCCAACGCCACCCGCAGCCGCGCTACGTTCCTGACGCCCACGGGCCTGAGCCGCGACGCCGCCTACCGCTTCCAGCTGACCGTGACGGACAACGACGACAAGACGGACACCGCC
This sequence comes from Dehalococcoidia bacterium, assembly GCA_965222445.1. GTDB lineage: Bacteria > Chloroflexota > Dehalococcoidia > Lucifugimonadales > CAJWER01. The sequence continues at coordinate 2,116,339 of CBDCTY010000002.1, forward strand.
AAGGTCGAAGTCCGCGTCACGGCGGCGCCGACGGTGGACTCCTTCACCGCCCCGGAGGTGGTCGCGGAAGGGGCCTCCATCACGCTGCGCGCCAAGGCGAGCGGCTACCCCGGCGAACAATTAACCTATCGGTGGACACGGACTTCACCCCCCGGCGCGCCCGTCCTGACCCTGCCGGCGGTCTCGAACAGCGCGACCCTCAGAGTCACCGCGCCCACGGGCCTGGCCGCCAACGCGTTCTACCGCTTCACCGTCGAAGTCGTCGACTCCGACGGCCTGCCGGCGACTGACCACGTGTTCGTGCAGGTGCGCAAGGCCGCCCCGCCGGGGGGCCGGACGCGGGTAACGGCCAACGCCGGGCCCAACGTAACGGTGACGGTGCAAGCCGCGTTCGAGGAGATCACGCTGTCCGGCGCAAGCGCGGCGGGGCCGGCCGACAGCAGGCTGTACTACGAATGGACGCAGGTATCGGGCCCGCGGCTGACCGTGCCGGGCTTCGTCCCCGACGGTCCCAACGACTCCCTGATCTGGAACGGCGGCTCGCTCACCCCGATCATCCCCGCGCCGGAGCGCGGAGGCCGGGTGACGCTGCGGCTGAGGGTCGAGGACGACTTCGGCGGCAGCGCCTCCGACACCGTCACCATCACCATCAGGATCGCGCCCGAGCCCCCGTCGCCTGAGCCTGAGCCTGAGCCGCCGCCGCCGCCCGGCGGACTCTCCGCCAACGCGGGCCCCGACCGGACCGTGGCCGGCGGCCGGACAGTCAGACTGGAAGGGAGCGCCACCGCCCCGCCCGGCGGCCGGCTGTCCTACCAATGGACGCAGGTATCAGGCCCCGAGTTGCCCTGGCCGGGCTTAGCCAATGCCGGTTTCCGCGCGGCAACCTTCTTCGCGCCGGACGACCTCGCCTTCAGCGAAACCGCCACATTCAAGCTCACCGTCACCGACGACAACACCGGCCAAACCGCCACCGACACCGTCACCATCACCATCCAAACCCGCCGCAACTACTAACCGCCGCCCGCGCCCACGGCCCCGGCCTACTCGCCGCCGGAGCGCATGGCCGCCTCGGGGGAAGAGGCGGCTACTCGAGGGCCTACAACCCCACCACCCACCGAAAAGTTTGTAGTACAGTCTCCTTAGGCCCACCAAACTGACAAAATCAAGAACCTTCATTCGACGGACACAATAGACACGGAAACCTGAGGTACTCGTGGGCGGTCAGTTTGGGTCCATTCAAGCCAGGTCAGATAGTTAGACAGTAGCGTGCCCCACAACAGCCTGCCGGAGAGGGTGGGGCCGCTGGGAACAGGCGTGGCGCGCAAGCTAGGTGTCGAACCCCGCTACCCCGTCCAAATCTAACCTAGCCCGGCCCGGGCGGATGGGGCTGTGAGCCTACCGGTCCCCCTTGGCATGGCCATAATGGCGCGACAGAGCAGAGCAAGAGTGGTGTGGTCTCTGACCCTGAGCGGCCATCAACGTCGCACGGAGGGGCTTGGCAGCGGCCCCAATATAGTCTCCATCTTAGGACACCGCCGCCAATCTGATGGGCGAGGGATGCCGTGGGAATACATGCGCCACCATTTCCCATGTCAGCCCACCGACCACGATCAGAATTGGTTCTGGAGTGCTGTACTGGGGAGCTTTGGCGATACGGAGCATCTCGCTGATATCCGTTGCGCTGGGTTGACCTGCCCCACCGGGATGATAGTGCCACTCACCGAGGTAGTATTCCCGAGTTTCCCATAGGGAGTTGAGCTGCTTCTGAAGGCCACGGGTTCCTCTTCGAAAGCTGGTCCGCTTCCTGAGCGAGTCCTTTGGCGGACCCCATACTCTCGTCACTATCGCAGTGTTGTGCGCCTCGTTGTACCGACCAACAAGAAGCCCCCCGGTCTCCAAGGCTCCAGACAGACGGCACATGGTCAAGAGCGCTTCGACCTCATGACCTCCGACACAGATCCGAAAGCGACCGTCGGAGGAACACATAGTGAGGTCAGGAGACCTGGTTGGGCTCAGATACTCTACGCAACCCATTGAATACACCGTTCTCATACTGCTGTTCAAATACGATCAAGGTTGGTTCAGATGGAGGTTCGGCTATCGCGGATTCCATGGTCTTCACAACTGCCCCGGTCATCATCCAGATGTCGTCGATCCGTGCAGGCATCAGCGCATGCCAACATCCGGTGCCATCGCGCGGTAGCTCCCCGTCGTAACCATCCATCTCAGAACGCAGCCATGGATCGAGCTTATACCAATTTATTTTGAGCGCGCCGTAAATCCGTCATTCCCGCGAAGAGCCTGCCCCCGAGCAGTCGGGGGCGGGAACCCACTCCCTGGCCGCACATATACGGCGGCATCACGGTGACTTGGTATTACTTGCGAAGTCGGCAGCCGGGAACGTGCTGCCGTGTGCCACGTAGGTGAACGCTCGCCTTGCTTTCAAACCAACCGACACCGAGATGAATGTGATGGGTCCGTCCCAGGGGAACTGGTTCATCTCCGCTACAATTGAATCTTCAGCCGTACAATCTATAACGACATCGGCGTCCAGTACGCGATTCCTGTCTTTCTGCTGCCGCGGAGGGAAGGTAGCGTTTATGGGAGTTACGACGGAATGGACCGCTGCATCATCGAGCCGATCTGCCAGACTCGAAGCTTTCGCCTTCTCTAGGTGGCTAACTCCCAGAGTGTGCCTGACGAGGTTGCCAGCTTTCAGGTGGTCATGGTCCATGATGGTCACGTCTTGGACACCCGAGCGGACTAGGATTTCGGCCAGCACTGACCCCACCGCGCCACCGCCGATGATCAGAACGGACTTTGACCGTACCGATGCATTCATCCTCCCCCTGCCTGATATCTCGTCTTGGTGCCAGTTTTCGGTCTCGACCCATTCGAGAGCCACTTTGTCCCCGAACACCAGCGATCGGTCCCGGCTCCAGTACCCTGACTCAGTGGATCGAAACCCAGGTAGGGGCCTGGAGGTCAGGGGCGGGAGCCATAGAGCGAGCCAGTGGACTTGGACATCAGGTTGCTGAACTTTGGCTGGGATCGGAAACCCAACAAGCAGCACGTGCCTCTTCCCGTCTCGGAGGCCACTGACCGCCGACCTCAGCAAGGAATCTAGGTCGATCCCCTGTCTTTGGCAACATTGTCGGAGTTCTCCCCATATGGTCGGTATCGCCCATGGACCGATTACCGGTAGTCTATCGAGCCAAATCCACGCCACACCAAGATCGTTTTCCTTGCCGAGAGGCTTGGTCCAGGGGTCCTGGATATCGACTCCCGACCTACCTACGTTTAAATCGTCCACTACAAGTATGAGTGGGTCTTCCTGTAAGTTCCGCACACTTGCAGTCCCTTTCCGCGGGTGCTTCCCTCGCCAGAAAAGGAGATTCTCGTGCCCCTCAGCGAAGACGACTTTGAGAGCAGAGGAGAATGGAATATCCGGCAGCTCGAACGGGTCGCCAGGCTCGACTAGTTCACCTCGGGACGCTAGGCCAAGCCACTCCTGTACCCGTTGGACATGCCAGGCAAGTCTGGATTCCGGGTCGAACGGCTCGATGTCGTAGGATCGACGGCCCAGAGTGCGCAGGGTGGTGTCGACACACAGGCGGCCGCATCGCCACGGCAGTTCGTCGGGCCCGGCTCGATTGTGATTCTGGTGATTGAATGTGAGCGCGATGCCACTGACCATCGCCGGGTAGAAGACAATCTGGCCGTACGGGTATGTGCCGCGGACGTGGACGTACCAGTCGGTTGTACGAGGTACGGGACCTCCAGATTCGACGTCCGCGGTAATCCTACAGTGCAGAACCCAGATCGCTCGGTCATCGTGCCAGACGAAGTCCCCGATCATCCTTACACCGGGAACCGACTCCAGGGCCCTGCGCCCCACGCGCAGGGCCTCTGGCAGAGATCGTGCTGGGAGGGATGCTAGGCGAATCTTCCCCCTCCAACGCGCGTCTGCTCTCGGCGGGGTGTGAACCCCCCGGTTCCTACCGCTGCGGCTCCGGCGATCGCTGCCGAAGATCCACTCGGAGGAGACGGGAATTTCTTACCGAACAGAGACTGCCACAGAGTCGCGCTGTCCGATGCATCGTCGGAGTCCAACGCCTTCCTTGCGACAGTGGAGGCCTGCCGGACACGATCGACAAATTTGGAGAAGTCACTAGGAGACAGCCGCTTCAGGACGTTGTGCTCTGGAACCCCTCGGTCTGGGACGAACGGGACCATCCCTGACGCCGTGTATGCCGAGTACCTGGAGTCCATCTCCTCGAGCACAAGTGTGAATCCCTGTGCCAGGTTCCCGACGTCGCCCGGGCAGCAGTCGCCAACGAGATGTTCTAGAGGGTAGCTCTTGGGATATTCGAGCTCGGGATGCGCCGTCCGATTGAGCTATGCGCGGAGAGGTACAGCCGGCATTGACTAAGGGGGACGACCGACCTGGTCATGAACTCACGGATCTTGGGGCCGACCTCGGTATTCCAGTATTCGGGTGTACTGATCTGCCTGCCGTCGAACAGGTCTGCAAGGTCCAGCAGGTGGTCGACCTCGTCTTCCATCGTTCGATCAGGCTGTCGTATGGATTGGCCCGGCTACCATGGCTGACAGCGCGGAGACCGACCCTCGCCATATGGTCACTCAGCGTCCTGGTCAATTGATCGAGGCTGCAAGAGTTGGCACAGATTCGCAAGCGAGCCAGCACCCTTCGCAGTTCCTCGTCACCTACACCCAAGTCGTCTGACCATCGGTCTATGACCCTGGAGAACCGATGAGACTTGCTCTGGCCAAAGAGGACATCCAGTCTCAACTCCCCATCGCGTCCGCTCACCAGCTTCGCCAGGGCGTCATCGGCCGGGATACTCCAAGTTGTCACGAAGTTGAACCGCGCGGACTCGCTTCTCGCTGATGTCGTCTTGGCGGCCTCATGCAGCCGCTGGAGGAGTGAGGTGCTCTTAGAGCCGACAAAGGACGGGTCCGTCAGGGCGTTGCAAGTGAGTGCCCCGCCCTGGTCGACGTGCCATTTGATCTGGTAGTAATCGGCGGAGACCAACTCGCCGTGGGCGTCCCTGATTGGTTCAGAGTAAACGGCCGCGATATCGTCGAAGTGGGGGACATCGTCGATCTCGCACCCGACGCGCGCAACCTTTGTGTGACGTTCAAACAGACGGCAGGCCTCGAGCCAGAACGCTCGTCCCTGGTACGTGTCCCCCTGTTGCCGAGCAGAAACAGCTTTCACGATCTATTCACCTCCGCTCACTTGATGCCATTCGGCCAGTTCCAAGGCTCGCCGGGCGGCTGAGACCCGTTAACGTAGATAGGGTCTCCTTCACTGAGGCCGCGAGGGGTCTTGCCAAATCTCACTTCGCGTTCGGCTTTGGCGGCCGAAACCGACTGTCGTATCCGCTCGATGACTCCCTCAACCTCTATCATCGTTGGTGCGACTTGCAACGACTGCTTGACCTCGCGAGTCAATGAGGTTCCATTTAAGCCGACACTTCTCCAAGAGACCCATTCGACCGAGGGGTCACGAGACAATGCATTAATCAGAGACTGCTTCTGGAACCGGTAACCTAGGTAGCTCATGACGAACGCGAGTTCATCGGTTCCTAGAGCACATCCTTGGGTCAGCAGAATGACCTTGGCAACGTCGGCGAGGCACCGGGGCCCTGGGATAAACCCGTGCCGGTAGAGCGCGTAAAGACCCCTTCCGGCCCAACAACACCGAGGGTCGTTGGCCACACTCGCGTTGAGCGACGCCCTGTGCGGTTTCCAGCCCAGTTCCCTCAAGACGCCTCGCTGGATGTCGTATATGCTCAATGGACCCTCGGCATGCTCAAGAACGTAAACTGCAAGATCTGCCTGTCGAAGCCACTCGTCGCGACGGAAGAGAGCCGTCGGGCAAGGATCGGTTTCCCAAGGCCCACGTTCGACCCGATCACACCATTCACACACCGGGCTACTCATGAAGCGACAGCCTCGCCCAGGGGGTAGCGTCCGATCAGGGCTTCAAACCGGCCGCGAGTGGAATCGATTGAAGTCCACAGACGATCTAACCAGAAATCATGGCGGTTAAGTGCCCCCGTCGACAATCGCCGACGTCGGTGACCTGGGAAACTGATCACTACCGTTCTGCCGCCAAATGAGAACTCGCTGGAGCGGCCGCGAGGGCCAAGCAAGCCGTTGACGACCATCTTCCTCCGGCTCCGGGGAATGGATGGATGACCACGGAAGGTGGTCACTCGCAAGGACAGGGGCAGGCCACCTGCGAGAGTCGATAGGCGTGATGCCCCAAATCGCTGCGCAGCCGGGGACTTCGCGAGTAGCCACGCCGGGCCAACCGAAGATACGCATGATCGGCCGCATTGGAAGGTCTTCTCCCAGTCCGACATAAAAATCATCCGTAAGTTCATTCTTCGGGAAACCCCCTCGATATGCCTTCCACTCGCCGGCGACCACGGTCTCCTGCGAATCGACGGTTCCATCTAGTTGGTGCCCCAGGTCACTTAGGGAGGTGTGCCCCTGTAGGCTGTATCCGCCAGGCAGGACATCACTCCGCACCCCGTGCTTAGCCAGGTATTCTTGGAGAAGGCACCCCCATTCGCGCCCGCTCCCACCAATGCCCAGCGGCAATTGAGCGATAAGGAAGAGATCTCTACACAACCCGGCGAAGCTGATCATTTGTCACCCCAGTCGACATCGCCAGGCACAATTGCTGCAGATGGTTTGAGCAGGTCCTCTTCCTCGTCGTCGATTGCCCAGGTATCCAGGAGCCTCGCGGCCCGCTCGCCGTCTATCGTGTCCCAGTTCTCCTCGGCACCCCGTTCCACGAGCGAGTTAGCCTTTCTAAGGATGTCGCGAGGCTTACCGTCAGATCGGATGAAAATTGCCTCGACCGCGTCTTCGGTGAAGGGCGTGAGCGGATCGAGATCCGACGGAGCGCTGCGGGCTCGGAACTGTCGGATGTAACGCCCAAGCAGGTGTTTCGTCTTCGCCGGCGAGATGATCCGCTCAAGGACCACAACTCGATGCCGATTCTCCTCCCGATCATGCTCGTAGCTGGGTAGGTCGGCGAGTTGCCACATCTCGGCGATGGCCTGAGTCGCCCGGGGATGCATGGTCACGACGACGCTCAGCATGTCTGCCATTGGCTGTATCTCAAGCAGATAGTCTCGGAATCGCTCAATCTCAAGGTTCCGCTTCTGCTTAGCGGTTGCGGTCGATGCGAAATCCTCCAGCTGGTCGCAGCAGAGCAGCACATGAGCAACCCCCGCCGTCTTGAGGAAGATCAGAAGAGTCGCCAAGTAGATCGCCCCGTTGCGGGTTCGACGGGTTTGCGTCACGCTTGCGAGGTGCTCGTTCACAGCCTGGAAGTCCCCTGAACAGAGGAGTTCCAGGAAATCGGGGATTGGAGGCCCTAGGGTCCGTCCTAGAAGCTCTAGCTGTTGGGAGTTCACGGCAGCGACCAGATGGGCCTGGTCTTCGCTTCCAACACTCTCCACAAGCCTTTCGTAGCTGCGCTCGATGAGGGTTGGATTGTCTGGTCGATGAAAGCGACAGGCGTATTCGACGGCTGCGAAGAACACGGCGTGGAGGGACCGCACGTTTGCCATATCGAATGACGCCAACACCGCGCAAATCGGATGCTCTTCGGCATCGGTGGCGTCAAGGCCGGCGGATAGGAACACGCTCCTCCCAAAGTCCTCGTTGATGTGCTCCGTCAGATATTGCATCAAGCTGGACTTGCCGAATCCGCGAGCGTCACTGTGCAGACCCGTGCCGAGCGACCACAGGAAGCCGAACTTGAGACCGCTGTACGCAGCGCCGAGCGCGAACTTCTCGGCCGCTTCGCTTACCTTGTCGTCTTGAACGCCCGGGTCGAAAAGCAAGCCATTCTCTCGCATGTCATCGCCCCCTAGTCGAGCGATACCCTGGGAAGGGAACGGATTCTGATCCAGATACCACCGCCTCTTAATGTGGACGATTTTCGGGACAGACGGACTCATGAGGTTCCTCCTTGCGCAAACCCTGCGGGCTGCGGAACTAGAGTCATGGACTTGAACACACGCGTGGCTGAGGGCGTCGAAACGACTAGTGGACGTTCCGAAGGTGGAATGCTTCCGTACGAGGCTTGATCCAGGTTGACCCCGTAGGGCATGCCATCGCCTCGCTCTTTCCGAAGGAACTCGAGCATAGCAATATCGAACTCACTGTCAGAAACCTGGAGTTCGCTGCACACTGCGGCTCTCACCTTATAGATGGGCACCCACGGTGAGCCGCTGCGATCTAGCCTCCGGACACGCTCATACGCCATTCGCAGCTTGGCGATAACCTGGTCGCGCCACGGCCCTCCGACTCGACGGTCAATCTGAAGACCATCATCCGACTGTCTCATTTCGGCCGTAGGCCAGAATCTAAGCGCATATTCGCCAGGGGCGTGATACGAGAAGCTCGCCAGACCCAAGGTTCGTGTCCAGCGTCGCAGGATTTCCATGGAGATGTAGTCCAGGGGTGCACCGGCCTTCGTGAAGGCCAGCTTCACGGCGGCCTGCTCGCACGCGTTGACGAAGTCTCGGTTACGGGGGAGCGGATCAGGCCTCGGACGTGAGGCGGCTCTAACGATAATGTCCCGCACATAGCTATTGACCCACGCCTCAACCTCTTCGTGGTCAGCCTGCCAGCCAGCGTCCTGGGTCGAAAGTTCTGCCGATATGTGTATCGCGAGCGCGCGGATGTAACGGTCGCGGTCTCGCGGCTTTGGAACGTCGCCCCATCGCTTCAACGGGATCATGAAGCCTCGTCCCGCTGGGTCAGAAAACGCGCCTATTGTGCGAAGGAAGCTAGCGAACTGAGGATGGTGCTGCAACAGTGTCTTGCACAGAACGTCGTATCCACGGCGTCGGTCCTCCCGCAGGAACTTGACCCAGCCACTGCCCTCGTCGGTCAGACCGTAGGTGGTGGACCCATGGGCGTGTGCGCTCGCGGATGATGAGGGAAGTGTGGCCTTGTGGACGAGACTAAGACGCATCAGCTCCTTGAGCGCTTCGCTGACGTTGCTCACGTATCGCGTCGGGTTCTCCTTGGCGTTTCTGTAGGCAGCTGTGTTGCCTGTTCCCGGAGAAGCCACGCTGATGGCCAACATGTGATCCACCATCTGGCGCCGAATCTCATCAAAGGATGAGCCCTTGTCGACTGCCTGAGCAGAGTGGGGCAGGTGCCTCCGGATTCCCATCGCGAGACGGTCGCGTGGCTCTACCGCTCCGCGTAGTCACTGTCCACCGACCCCATCCGCTCCAGCAGGGCTTCCTGTGTCAGCCCCCGCCGACCGCCTTCCGGGGAAAAGGACTCGCGGTAGGACCTCATCAACAGGCCCACTTGGACCGCTGCACATCGCGCTCGCCCATAAATCAGCATGCACACTCCAGCTTTGGAGTGTCAAAAAAACCCTACGCACAGACTCGTCGAGGCGTACGAGCTACTGTGGTCGCAGCGGTTACTGAGAAGGAGAGGCGATTTCGATGACGGGACCACCGAGTGCCACTACGAGCTCATACTTGGTGGGCCCTCCCTCGTCGTTCATGAATGTTCGCAGACGACTTCTGCGGCTCCGGGCCTGCCAATGGTGGAGGCAGTAGTGCCCCCAAGAACCACCAAAGGGAAGGCAGAGGTGAATCGGGCAGCCATCTACGCCCGCGTGTCGGACAAGAGCCAGGACGGGGAGGATAAGATCTTCATAGCCGAGCAGATAGGGGACATGGAAGCCTACTGCGAGAGCAAGGCGCTGACCATCACCGCCCGCTACCAGGAGGTGGGCAGAGGCTGGTCCAAGAAGCGCCCTGAGTTCCAAAGGATGCTGGCCGACGCCAAAAAGGGACGCTTCGACACCATCGTGTGCTGGAAGTCCGACCGCCTCAGCAGGTGCATGTACCCCACCGCCGCCCTCATGGAGGTCGTCGAGGCCCACCAGATTCGCTTTGAAGCCGTGATGGACGCTGTCGACATGAAGACCTTCGGCCTGATGGCCGCCATCGGCAAGATCGAGCTGGAAAACTTCCGGGAGCGGTCCACCATGGGCAAGCGTGGGGCGACCAAGCAGGGGCGGGCGCCTACGGGTGGCCTCCCCTACGGATACCGCATCGGAGACGACGGCAGCCCCAGGTCGCAGAAGAGCAGGCCGAAGTTGTGCGCCGCATCTTTCACATGTATGTTCATCACGCTGGATGTACCCATTGAAAGTGAGCCCGCTACGGAAGATTCCGTGACCGTAACGTTATTATACCAATTTATTTTGAGCGCGCCGTAAAGCCGTCATTCCCGCGAAGGCGGGAACCCACTCCCTGGCCGCACATATACGGCGGCATCACGGTGACTTGGTATTAGAACCTTCACGCTGAAGTTCGTTCTGGACCTGTAGTCAGGTCCTGCTCCCCTCGTGGAAGAACATGACCCGGTGGTCAACGAAGTCGGCGCTAGCCCATTCCTGGGCTACGGGCCTCGGGGCCGAGGCCCGTATTGCCTGCCGACCCTGTTTCCGGGCTTGCTGGTGTAACGTCACGGCTGGTACAAGTATCGTGAGCAGGTCATGTTGTTGCTCAGCATAAATGTCCTGACTAACTGACCAGCATAAATGTCACAGTCACCTCATGGAGAATGTGACATTGAACCAGAAAGAGCAGGTAAGACTTCAGATCCTCAACAGCCTACTGGCCGAGCATATGACGGTGGACCAGGCGGCCATGCTGATGGGAGTGAGCACACGCCACACCAGGCGCATTCTTGCGGCTTACAGAGAAGAAGGAGCAGCCGCACTCGCTCACGGCCATCGGGGTCGGAGGGCTCCCAACACAACACCCGATTCGATAAGGGCCGAAGTGTTGCGTCTAGCTCGAACCACGTACTCAGGAGTCAACCACACTCATCTGAGCGAACTGCTGAGAGAACGTGAGGGTATAGACATAGCCCGTAACACGTTGCGACGCATACTGGTCGGAGCCGGTCTCGTCAGTCCTCGTCGCCGTCGTCCTCCGAAGCACCGTGTTCGTCGGCAACGCATGCCCCGAGAGGGGATGCTGATACAGATCGATGGCAGCTATCATCGGTGGCTCGGAGAGGATGGACCTCAGTTTATGCTTCTGCTTGCCGTGGACGACGCCACGGGCAAAGTGGTCAGTGCGCTGTTCTGTGAGTACGAGAACACCCGAGACTACTTCGTGCTGATGCGGGGACTGATCGAGCGCCACGGGGTACCCATAGCGCTGTACACCGACCGCCACTCGGTCTTCAAGCACGTACCAGGAACCGGAGCACCGAGCGCTCCAACCCAGTTCTCCCGTGCGATGGACGAGCTCGGAATACAGATGATCTACGCGCTGTCTCCACAGGCCAAGGGCCGTGTGGAACGAGCGGCAGGCACCTTCCAGGACAGACTTGTAACCGAGCTTCGACTCGCGGGTGCGACCACCATCGAAGATGCTGGTGTCGTTCTGAGAGACTTCCTTCCTCACTTCAACGAGCGCTTCGGGGTATCGGCTCCGGAGTCTGAAGTCGCCTACCGCCCTGTGGACGGAGGGACGTGTCTGGATCGGATGCTGTGCTTCAGGCACAGTCGCAAAGTGGCAAAGGACAACACTGTGAGATACCGACGGAGTACGCTTCAGCTGCTGCCCGGCATGGAACGTCCGACCTACGCTGGAGTGAAGGTGGACGTGCTCGAGGGAATGGACGGTCAACTGGTCGTTGAGCACGAGGGTCAACTCATCCCCAGCCAGGAGGCTCCACCCCGTCCGAACATCCTGCGCGGTGTGAATGGATACCCTTCACACGCACCGCCGTATCGTAACGGTCTGGGCAGCCGCTGGGAGAGAGTTCTGGCCTCACTCGACAGGGAGAGAGCCGAAGCAATCGACGGCAACCACGACAGTGGTGCAGCCAAGATCCGCAAGAAGGCAACCTCTGTACCGAGGAAGCCCACTCCGAAGCAGATCGCCAGGTGGGAGGCGGTTCATGCAGCGAAGCGCAGGGGCCTGTCCATCAGGAGAATAACCAGGGAGACGGGCATCCACAGGAACACCGTACGGAAGTACCTTAAGGCCGACAGTCCGCCGATGAATCGTCCTCGGGTGATGTTGAAAGCAACGTAGTCTGTTACCGTGGCAAGTTAGACAGGTGACATTTTCCCTGGTCAGTTAGGCGGACATTTATGCTGGTCTTCGACACCCTTTACAGGCGGGGCTGGCGCGCATTGCATTCGGCATCCGGGCGTGTAGACTTGTGACGCCGCCCACGATGGGTTCCGGAACTGGGGGTATTGAAATGGCAGCAGAGGATCGCGACAGGATCGTAGACGCGCACATCCACGTATGGCCGTCGGACAGAAAGCGGTATCCGCTCTCGCCCGGGTTCGAGGAGGCCGACCTGTGGATACCGTCGTACGAGGCGAAAGACCACCTGGCGATGGCGGGGCCGCATGGCGTGGGGCGCATCAATTTCGTGCAGATGACCTGGTACGGAACGGACCACAGCTACATTCTGGACCTGATAGCCGCCGAGCCGGACCTGTTCGTCGGGACGGGGATCGTTCCGGCGGTGACGGACATAGACGTGGGCAGCCCGTTGAGGGCGATGTCCGCTCTGGCGCGGGGAGGCGTGTACGCGTTCAGGGTACGGGGCGGGAGCGCGAGGCCTAGCCTGCTTGCCGCCGGGCCGAGGTGGCTGGACCATCCCGGCTACCACGAGATGTTCGAGGCCGGGGCAAAAGAGAACCTGGCGATCAGCTTCCTGATGGAGCCTTCGGACATACCGGAGGTTGACAGGATGTGCGAACTGTACCCGGACACCCCCGTCATAGTCGACCATCTCTGCCGGATCGGGGCCGACGGCGAGTTTCGCGAGGAGGACATCGCGGCGTTCTGCGGCCTTGCGAAGCACCGCAGCATCCTCGTGAAGGTGGGGCCCTTCAACCATCTCGGCTCCAAGGTCAAGCCTTACCTGGACGTGCTGCCGCTGGTCGAGCGGACGATCGACGCCTTCGGGCCGGAGCGGTGCATGTGGGAGAGCGACAGCCCCGCGCTGCGGCCGGGCAACTACGACGTCGACCCGCCGGCAGACTTCGAGGCGGGTCTGGCGCTGGTGCGCGACCACGCTGGCCTCAGCCCGTCGGACAGGGACCACCTGCTGTTCGGGACGGCCGGGCGGTTCTTCTTCGAGGGGCGTTCCCGTCCGGAGAGACGGTGAGCGTCAGGGCGCCCTTCGACAAGTTCAGGGTGAACGGGATGAAGACCAGGGCTCCTGGCAGGCGCCGGCTATACTGGCGAGACTTTCGCAACAAGGTGAGGTACTGATCGGATGAGCAGCTACTCTGCGGATGTCGTGATTGTCGGGGGAGGGCTGGTGGGGGCCGCGACGGCCTACTTCCTGGCTGGGGAGGGCGTCGAGTGTCTCGTGGTGGAGCGCGACGGCATTGCCAGCCACGCCTCCGGCTTCTCCTACGCCGCGCTGGGTACGTTCGACGAGGCGGGGATGGACGGCGCTCACTTCGAAGTGGCGTCGCTGGGCATGCGCCTGCACCACGAGCTGGCCGAGTCGCTGCTCGACGAGACGGGCGTGAACGTCGAGTTCCGCGAGCGGCCGTCGCTGTCCCTGGCCTTCGACGAGGAGGAAGCGGTCGCTGCGCAGTCGCCGGAGGGCTGGGAGCGCGACCGGCGCTCGTGGGAGGAGGACACGCAGGGCTACATCATCCAATGGCTCGACACGGAGGAGGCCCAGCGCGTCGAGCCCCGGATCAACCCAGCAGTGCTGGGCGCGGTATATACGGAAGGGACCTGCGACGTAAACGCACAACGCCTAACGCTGGCGCTGGCCATGGGCGCCGAGCAGCGGGGCGCCCGCGTCGTGGGTGCGAACGTCACGGGGCTGTCCAGAGATGGCGGCCGGGTCCGTGGGGTGACGCTGGACGGCGGGGAGATCGACTGCGACAGGGTCGTGGTGGCGACCGGACCCTGGAGCGAGGCCGCCTCGGAGTGGCTCGGCGTCCCGTTACGGATGCAGCCCTGGAAGGGTCAGATACTGAGGCTGCGCCTGCCGGGGCCGCCGATACGCGCGTCCGTGGGTGGCGGCGACCACTTCGCCTCGACCAAGCCCGACGGCCTGACCTGGGTCGGCCCCACATTCGAGGATGCCGGCATAGACGAGACGACGACGGCCTGGGCCCGCGACGAGATCATGGACGCCGTGACCAGGAACGTGCCGTCGCTGTCCGAGGGTGAGGTCGTGATGCAGACGGCCTGCGTCCGACCCCTGTCGGCGGACAGGAAGCTCGTGCTGGGGGAGGCGCCCGGCACGGAAGGCGCCTACGTCGCAACCGGAGGGGGCAGGCTTGGCCTGATGCTCGGCCCGGCCATGGCCAGGCTCACGGCCGATCTGATCGTGAAGGGCACTACCACGGTGCCGCTCGACGAGTTCTGGCCGGGTCGATTCGCGGGGTAACGAATGCATCACCCTCACCTCAATCCTCTCCCGTCGAGGGCCCGTCGAGGGAGAGGAAGGACTTGCGCAGAGATTCTGAGAAAGGCTCGCCGAGTCGCCCTAAGGAACTATCTCAAAGGGTGCTTCTACAGGCTCAGCCGCCGTAAAGCCGTCATTCCCGCGAAGAGCCTGCCCCCGAGCAGTCGGGGGCGGGAACCCACTCCCTGGCCGCACATATACGGCGGCATCACGGTGACTTGGTATTATACCAATTCATTTTGAGCGCGCCGTAAAGCCGTCATTCCCGCGAAGAGCCTGCCCCGTACTCGATACGGGGCGGGAACCCACTCCCTGGCCGCACATATACGGCGGCATCACGGTGACTTGGTATTAGAAACAATCTCAATAGTTTCCCGCGAATTCCTGCACGGAGAAGGACCAGGTTAAACGCGTTCGCCCTGAGCCTGGCTCTCCTGAGCTTGTCGAAGGGTCGAAGGGCAGTCTCCACCAATGCAGGTAGTCTTGAGATAGTCCCTTAGCCTTCGGACGCGACCTCGCGGATGACCTGCTTGACGTACTCCAGGGAGCGGCGGTCGTTCGTGAGATGGTCGCCCTGCGTCATCCCCTCCACGGCCAGGTAGCCGTCGAACCCCGCGTCGTGCATGGCCGAGATGGCGAAGCGATAGTCGATCTCGCCGTCCGGCAGCGGGACGCGGATGAAGATCGAGTGCTCGTTCTCCGGTATGTGGACCCTCTGCAGGTTCTTGCAGTGCCAGTACTTCGACCTGGGCGCCAGGGCGGCGATGGCGTCTTCGGTCGACTCCTCGGGGATGTCGTAGCACCAGTAGACGTTGCCGAGGTCCGGGTTGGCGAACACGTGGGGGCTGTCGATCAGGTCCAGCATGTGTAGGGTCGACCAGCTGTTGTCTGTGAGAGATTGCTGGTGAACCTCGATGGTGACGTTCATGCCGAGGTCGCCGGCCCGGGAGCCGACCTCCCTCAGGGCGTCGGCGGTCCTCCCGAAGTCGTCGGACGATGCCATGCGGCTTCCTCCCTGGGAGACGGGGTCGCCGACGAACGCGCCAACCATGTCCGGGTTCCTGGGCGGCGTGGAAGTCGTCGTGTTTACGGTGACCGCGCCCAGCCACGAGGCGACGTCGACGGTCTTGTCCAGCATGCGCCTGTTGCGGGCCGCCGTGTTGGGCTGGGCGACGCCTCCTCCACCCCTGACGGCGACGCAGGGAGTGCCGTAGTCCTCGAGCTCCCGGCGGAGCTCGTTGACGGGGCCCTCGGCAGCGTCCGGCCCGCCTACCATGTCGACGCCCAGCTCGACGGCCTCGAAGCCGATCTCCCTGACCTTGCCGAAGAGGCGGGCGCGGACGTCACGGTCCGGCAGGCCGCGTGGGTTGCCCCTGTACGGGTAGTAGATGCTGCGGCGGAAGGCATATGCGATCTTCATTTGCGATACTCCTGATAACGTCGCTAACCGGAGGAAACCTCTATCTCGATGCGGTGTAGCCGGGGGGGCAGCCGTAGGAACGGGCGGCTCGAAATGAAGCTCCAACGCCTCGCGCAGATTGGCCAGCGCATCATCGACCGATTTGCCCTGACTAATACCAATTCATTTTGAGCGCGCCGTAAAGCCGTCATTCCCGCGAAGGCGGGAACCCACTCCCTGGCCGCACATATACGGCGGCATCACGGTGACTTGGTATAACTACGTCGACACCCATTGCCTGCGCTACATGCCAGTCATCTTCCTGCCATACCCTCGCCATGAATGTCTGTTTGGTAACTTCTGTGAGCATGCCACCTTCAAGTTCGTGCAGAGAACCTACGGCCGCGGCAAACGCATCATAGCACGAGATGCCGTCCTCGGAGTCCCTGTGCTCGGCATGAAAGCGAAGGTGGACCCAACTCAGGCTAAGGCCGTCCGGACCGCCGACGATAGCGCGCCGAATGCGCCAAGCTGACGAGAACGCGAATACGCCAAGCCCCACTGTCCCCACGATGGGAGCTGCCACGGTTATCAGGGGGCCCGCGCCCATTGCTGCTACAACTGTCATCCCACCAGCCACAACTCCACCCGCTACGCCTGCTTTCCCAACGTCCTTGGCGACATCTTTGGTGGCGTCCCCTTTGGCTTTCTTGCCCTTCATCACGTGAATGGTGTTCTCAGCGATGCTCACCGGAGCTTCCAGCGCTGCGGCAAGAGCCCCGCCGCGCGCAGCATTCACCGCGGCGCTTTTGGCGACCAGTCTAGCCGCATGTGCTCCGTTCCTAACGTTGACACCCAGCTTTTGCACACCTGTCATGTTCCGAGAACCCCGTTGAGTGTTGCTCTTCGCATACTCCCACACCGTGTTGCCGAGTGCTTTGGCTTTGCCGGGCGCGTTTGCGACAGACTCCACGTGACTCGCCTGCTTGCCATTCAGAAACTGCCCTACAGCTTTTTCGCCCAGGTTGCGGACGGATGCGGGGAGACTTCGGAGATAGAATTGCTCTGCCTGGGCAGGGGTTCGAATGCCACGTCCATTTCCCAGCCCAGCTATGCGGAACCTCCATCTGAGGCTCGCGCTCAACTCATTGAACCGGACCTGGCCCCTGAGAGGTACGTTCAAAAGCCCGGCGAGTCCCTCAGCACTTGGAGTATCGTGGGCCCTGGTTCCTTTGTTCAGAACGAGGAATGAGTCGCACAGGACGAGCCCTCCCGCAGGCACAGGGTGTCCACAGTACGCGCAGTCAGTGCGCTCCTGAGCTATGGTCGCGGCCTGCCGCGAGGCATGTGTTTGGTAGCAGGACACGTCGGATCGACATTCCTCGCACCTGAGATGGAATTGACGAAATGCGCCTACGCTGACGTCATCGAGTTTGTGTATCTGCTCTGGTATCTCCGAGATGCACAGGCTGCTCTCAGGGATTGCGTGATCACATCCTCTACAACCAAGCGGCTCGTTAGCAGCTAGAAGGTACATATTGCCCAACTCTCTGTTCGCATTGCGCCTTACTGTCATTACATGTAAGTGTCGGGGAGACTATCATGCAAGGTCAGTTCGTGTCAAGGCTGAACGGCAGGGGGGGGGTGGTCCGTTTCTTCAAAGTAAACGGGACGCGGCGTGGTGGTCTCTGCTTCTTGAATCATGGTGATCACGTTGCCGGGACTGGATACTGGCTTTCGCCGGTATGACGTAGGCGAATCTAGGTGGC
Source organism: Dehalococcoidia bacterium (assembly GCA_965222445.1). Taxonomy (GTDB): domain Bacteria; phylum Chloroflexota; class Dehalococcoidia; order Lucifugimonadales; family CAJWER01. The sequence goes on from CBDCTY010000002.1 coordinate 2,134,012, forward strand.
GTCGGCAGCTTGACATGCCTTTGGTGGCAATATCAATATGAACGGGTGGGAGGGCACAAGATGTTGGATGGCGGCAGTCTCAGTGAGATGACCGATCGCGTCCATCTTACCGGCGAGCGTATCCCCCTGCGGAATCGGGGCGAAACGGTCGCCGTGCTGGTGCCGCCATCTGATCTCCACGCTCTCGAGGCGTTGGAAGACCGGCTCGATCTGCTCGACGCTCTTGACGCACTGGCAGACTTTCGCACCAATGGCGGTGTAGGTATCGAGGAGTTGAAGGCCGGCCTCCAGCGATAGGCTTCGCCGAAGACTCGGACAGCTGGCGTCCGGCGTCTAGGCCGCCAGATCGAAAGCCTTTGCGGCCATGTCCGCTATGTAGCGGCTGATGGTCAGCGCCGAGGTTGCGCCGGGGGACGGGGCGTTCAGGACGTGGATGGCGTTCTCGGTCTCCGATATGGCGAAGTCCTGCACGAGGTTGCCCCTCCTATCAATCGCCTGGGCGCGCACCCCTGCTCCCGGTGACGTGAGGTCCTCCATGCGTATGTCCGGCACCAGCGTCTGCAGCGACTTCAGGAACGAGCGCTTGCGCATGGAGCGGTACTGCTCGCTGATCCCCGACCTCCAGTACGTGGCCGACATCTTCCAGAAGCCCGGGTAGGTCAGCGTGCCCAGCGCCTCGCCCAGGCGGAAGCTGGTCTTGCGGTAGCCCTCGCGGGCCAGGGCGAGGACCGCGTTCGGCCCCGCCTCAACGGAGCCGTCGATTCGCCTGGTGAAGTGTACGCCGAGGAAGGGGAGCCTGGGGTTCGGCACGGGGTAGATCAGGCCATGCACCAGGTCACGGCGCTCCGGGCGTATGGAAAAATACTCGCCCCTGAAGGGGATGATGCGCAGTCCGGGGTCGACGCCCATCATGCGGGCGACGCGGTCGGCGTGCAGGCCGGCGCAGTTGATGATGCGGCGCGCGGCGACCTCGCCCCGCGTGGTCTCCACGTGAGCCCCGTCTCCGCGCTCGTCGATGCTCAGCACCTCCGCGCCGGTCAGCAGCTCGCCGCCACTCTCCGTGAGCTCGGACGCGAAGGCGTTCGCCACGGCCCCGAAGTCAATGATGCCGGTGTTCGGGGAGTGGATGGCCTCGACTCCGGCGGCGTGGGGCTCCAGCTCGCGGAGGCGCTCCGGACCCACCATCTCCAGCCCCTCTGCGCCGTTGGCCGTGCCCCTCTCGTACAGGTCCTGCAGGCGGGGGCGCTCCTCATCGTCGACGGCGACTATGACCTTGCCGCACATCCGGTACTCGATGCCGCGCTCGTCGCAGAACTCGCGCAGCAACCTCCCGCCGGTGGAGCACAAGTTGGCCTTCTGCGAACCCGGGGCGTAGTAGATACCGGCGTGGATGACGCCGCTGTTGTGGCCCGTCTGGTGCCGGGCGACCTCGGCCTCCTTTTCAAGCAGGACGAAGCGCCGGTCGGGGTACCTGCGAGCCAGCGTCATTGCCGTCGCGAGGCCGATGATCCCGCCGCCTATCACGGCAATGTCGTACCTGGTCGATCTCGCGGCCCGCACGCCTCTTCTATTGGTCAGGACTGCCGCCCACGATGCCCTTACTCCGAAGTATCTCTATGTACGCGCCTCGACCTAATACCAATTCGTTTTGACTACGCCGCCAATTCAAATCGTAGGGGCGGGTTTGAAACCCGCCCTCCCTGTCCGTCGCGGCTGCTGACCCAATTACGCATATATGGCCCTGTCACGGCAATTTGGTATTATACCAATTTATTTTGAGCGCGCCGTAAAGCCGTCATTCCCGCAAAGAGCCTGCCCCCGAGCAGTCGGGGGCGGGAACCCACTCCCTGGCCGCACATATACGGCGGCATCACGGTGACTTGGTATTATACCAATTCATTTTGAGCGCGCCGTAAAGCCGTCATTCCCGCGAAGAGCCTGCCCCCGAGCAGTCGGGGGCGGGAACCCACTCCCTGACCGCACATATACGGCGGCATCACGGTGACTTGGTATTAGTACCGATGTTCGCGGAAATCAATGTCGTTCGGCACCCTGTATCGACCATCTAAGAATCGTCATTCCCGCGAAGAGCCTGCCCCCGAGCAGTCGGGGGCGGGAACCCATCCCCCGCTCCCAATCACGCCAATCACCCAAATCCCCTTAATCACAGTTCAGACAATCCCCATAACTCTTCCCCCTCTGCGCCCGGAGCCTGTCCTGAGCTTGCCGAAGGGTGCCCTCTGCGGTGAAATCTCCCCTCTTGACAAAACCCCCATCCCTCCCCCATAATAGAACGCATGTCCGATACCAGCACGCACACAACCGAAACAACAACGGAGCGGAAGCCGCCCACTCTCGCCGACATCGTCCGCGAGAAGACCGACGACGGCAAGCGCATCATCGACTTCTTCCTCGACGTCATGGAGGACAGGATCGACGGCGCGGAGCTATGCCACAGGATCGACGCCGCAAAGCAGCTCGAAAAGCACAAGTCCAAGGCCGCCGCCAAATTCCTTGCAAAGTACCGTGGCGTCTCATGCGGTCACTCCATCAATGGACGCCCCAACCCGGCCGACCCCTGCTCCGCCGCGGAGAGGAGCCTGGTGGCCGTGACCCTGAACGCCCCGGCCACCCTTACGAAAGACTTCCTCGCTGTGCTCTCCGGGATAGATGAATTCCTCATGGCCAGGCTCATCCGAGCCCAGACGGCCGACGGCGTCACCGTCATCGAGTTCCTCGACGACGTCATGCAGGACAGGAACGACGGCTTCAAGTGCCACCACAGGATCGCCGCCGCCAAGGAGCTCATAGTACACATAGCCCGCGACGAGCAGCCCGTTGCAGGCTCCGTTCACCCTGAGCCCGTCGAAGGGTCCGTTCACCCTGAGCCTGTCGAAGGGTCCGTTCACCCTGAGCTTGTCGAAGGGTCCGTTCACCCTGAGCCTGTCGAAGGGTCCGCTCACCCTGAGCCTGTCGAAGGGTCCGCTCACCCTGAGCCTGTCGAAGGGCCTGACCTCGCCAAAAGGCATGAGGCCAACTCAACCCCAACTCCCCCGGAGCCTGCCCCCGCGAAGGCGGGGGGTCCCGCGAAGAGCCTGCCCCGTACTCGATACGGGGCGGGAACCCATCCCCCGCTCCCAATCACGCCAATCACCCAAATCCCCTTAATCACAGTTCAGACACTCCCCCTCCCCGCCCTCTGCGGTGAAATCTCCCTCTTGACAACCACCCATCCCTCCTCCATAATAGAACGCATGTCCGATACCAGCACGCACACAACCGAAACAACAACGGAGCGCAAGCCGCCCACTCTCGCCGACATCGTCCGCGAGAAGACCGACGACGGCCGCCTCATCATCGACTTCTTCACCGACGTCATGATGGGCAGGATCGACGGTGCCGAGCTATGCCACAGGATGGACGCCGCAAAGCAGCTCGAAAAGCACAAGTCCAAGGCCGCCGCCAAGTTCCTTGCCAAGTACCGCGGCGTCTCATGCGGTCACTCCACCGGTGGACGCCCCGACCCGGCCGACCCCTGCTCCGCCGAGGAGAGGAGCCTGGTGGCCGTGACCCTGAACGCCCCGGCCACCCTTACGCGAGACTTCCTCACCGTGCTCTCTGGGATAGATGAATTCCTCATGGCCAGGCTCATCCGAGCCCAGACCGCCGACGGCGTCACCGTCATCGAGTTCCTCGACGACGTAATGCAGGACAGGAACGACGGCTTCAAGACCCACCACAGAATCGCCGCCGCCAAGGAGCTCATCGTACACATCGTCCGCGACGAACAGCCCGAACCAACTCCCCGGGAGCCTGTCCCCGAGCAGTCGGGGATTCCCGCGAAAAGCCTGCCCCGTACTCGATACGGGGCGGGAACCCAGGGGGGCGGCGGGGGCCGTAGCACCGCAGCCAACTCCGCTCGTACCGAGCCTGTCCTGAGCACAGTCGAAGGATCCGCTCACCCTGAGCCTGGCTCCCCTGAGCCTGTCGAACGGGTCGAAGGGTCTGAGCTCGTTGCAGGCTCCGTTCACCCTGAGCCCCGCCAAATCGTCATTCCCGCGGAGAGCCTGCCCCGTACTCGATACGGGGCGGGAACCCATCCCCCTGACCCTGGCTCCCCTGAGCCTGTCGAACGGGCCCAAGGACCCCAGGACCACAAGGTCCGACGGACCGGAAGGAGGCGCACCCGAACACAGCGGCGCCGGGACGGAAACGCCAGGGCCGCCATCCTCGGCAAGGGCTCCGAGCGAAACAAGGAGGAAAAGCAGGACAAGCCCGCCCCCGCGGAGCTCACCATCGCCGAGCGTAGAATCAAGGAGAAGCTCGAACGGCACTGGCACGAGCCGGACCCCTGGGCCGGACCCATCGACTCCACACACCCCGGCCGCTCACCCCCCTGGTGACCGCAACCCGACTACACAACTTATACCATTTCGTTTTGACTACGCCGCCAATTCAAATCGTAGGGGCGGGTTTGAAACCCGCCCTCCCTGTCCGTCGTGGCTGCAAACCCAATTGCGCATATATGGCGGCATCACGGTGACTTGGTATCAGACAGGTTGCCTGTGAGCCGCTTCCCTTCTCCTGTTCTGGCATGGTCTATCCTCCTGCCCATGCTCACCATAACCCACGCCCTTTTTCGCCGTCAATGGTTGGACGGGCGGTGTACTCCATTCCACAATGATCTCAAGTTGTCACGTGGTTCTTGGCGGCTCGTGGTATCCTCGATATGCCCGGGCTGTTGCCGCAGACGTTCGCACGTTCCGCGGCACATCTACTAACACCAAGGAGACCGCCGTGACGATCCTGCTCTGCCATGACGACAGCTATTTGAGGGAGTTCGATGCGACCGTTGTCGGGGCGGCCGACAAGGGCGTGGTGCTCGACCGCACGGCCTTCTACCCCGGAGGCGGGGGCCAGCCGCCCGATACAGGGGTCCTGAAGTCAGGCGGGCGAGAGTGGAGGGTGCGGAAGCTGTCGAGATCGGGCGGCAAGGTCGTCCACGAGATCGAGGGCGGCGAATTCCCGCAGCAGGGCGCCGCCGTTCGGGGCGAGATCGACTGGGAGCGCAGGTACGAGCTCATGCGCACGCACACGGCGCTCCATATCCTGTGCGGCGTCGTGTGGCGGGACTACGGCGCGCTCGTTACAGGGGGCGACATGAAGCCTTTGTCGGCGCGCATGGACTTCGAGCTGGAGAGCATGTCGGCCGACTTCGCCATGGAGATGGAGGAGCGCATCAACGAGGAGGTCGAGGCCGCGAGGCCAGTCGAGATCCGCACGCTGCCACGCGAGGAGGCGTTCGAGATACCCGACCTGATACGCACGAAGATCAACCTGCTGCCCGATTCGATCAGGGAAGTGCGTACCGTCGATATATCGGGTCTGGACCTCCAGGCCGATGGCGGCACCCACGTCGCCAACACTCGCGAGGTGGGCCGGATCAGGGTCGTGGGCCGCGAGAGCAAGGGGCGGATCAACAAGCGGCTGAGGATAGCGGTCGAGTAGCGTCACGCGCCTCCCGTGAGGTCCGCTGGTGTGCAGCCCGCTTGGTATGTACGCATTTCCTTACGCCAATTCGTTTGACCACGCCGCCCAGTCAGATCGTAGGGCGGGTTCAGGACTGTTGCAGACCCGCCCCAACGTCGGTCGCGCCGCCGGATGCCCGGATGCGGCGAAGATCGTCATGGGGGAGGCCCCGCCTTGGGCCCCTGGATTCCCGTCTTCACGGGAATGACGGTTGAATGCGCGTGAGATTTGAGGAACACCGGGGCGTCTCGAGGTCATGGCTGCGGGGAGGGCGGGTTGCAAACCCCCCCCTACGACCGTGGTTCAGGATGGAGTGCCCGGGCCGTTCGCCCACTGCCTCCGAGCCGTGCTCTGTTCTAGCAGCCCTAACACGCAAAGAGCATTACTTGTAATCATGCCAGCTATGGTGTAGGATGGACGGTGGTTTGCGCCGGAACGGGCGATTAGGAAAGGGGACTGAATGAGCGACTTCATCATTTCTGCGGAAGGGGTCGAGAAGACCTACGACACGGGGGCAGTGAAGGTCAATGCGCTGAGGGGCGTCGACCTGGATGTGGAGCGAGGCGAGATCGTCTCGATCATGGGGCCCAGCGGGTGCGGCAAGACTACGCTGCTGAACTGTCTGTCTGGTCTGGACGATCTGGACGGGGGCCGCGTGCTGATCGACGGGGTGGTCCTGAACGACCTGCCTGACGACGAGAGGAGCGAGTACCGGGCCCGTCGGATGGGCTTCGTCTTCCAGATGTACAACCTGCTTCCCGTGCTGTCAGCGGTGGAAAACGTGGAGATGCCCCTTCTTGTGTCGGGCGTAAGCTCCTCCGAGTCCCGGACGCGGGCCCTGGAGATGTTGGACATGGTAGGCCTGGCGGACTGGGCGCAGCACGCGCCCGGCGAGCTGTCGGGCGGTCAGAGGCAGCGGGTGACGATAGCTCGGGCCCTGGTGAATTCGCCGGCAATCGTCTGGGCCGACGAGCCTACGGGAGACCTGGACAGCGAGAACGCGGCGGAGATCGTTGCGCTGATCCAGGAGCTGAACCGGACGAACGGCCAGACGTTCGTGGTCGTCACGCACGCCATCGAGGTGGGGCGAAAGGCGCGGCGCATCGTGAGGATGCGCGACGGGTCCATCGAGGACGACGGCCTGGGCTCGGCGACAAGCTCGGGTGACGCCGGGCAGGAGGCCGCAGGGTAATGGAGGAGCTATTCGGCCTGTCCATGACGACCCTGATGTACGTCCTGCTGGGAGTGGTGCTCACGTGCATGGCCGTGCTCGGCGTGCTGGCGGCGCGGAACAGGATCATGCTGAAGATGGGGCTGCGGCCCATTCCGCGCAGGCCGGGCCAGACCGCGCTCATCATCATGGGGGTGATGCTGAGCACGGTGATAATGGCCGCGGCGTTCGGCACGGGGGATACGCTCAGCTCTTCGATCCGCAACGGTGCGGTGGAGTGGCTCCAAGAGATCGACGAGCTGGTCGTGCCGACGAGGGCGGGTGAGGACGCGAGGTTCGGCGCGGCGTACATCACCGAGGAGCGGTTCGGGGAGCTGCTCGTACACCTGTCGGCCAACGACAAGATAGACGGCATCATGCCGCAGGCGGCGGAGAGCGTCTCGGTCCAGAACATCAGGACGGGGCTCACCGAGGGTCGCATGAGACTGGTCGGCATAGACCCGGCCATGCTCGATGGGTTTCAGGGCCTCAGCCTGCTGGACGGCGGGGAGGCGCGGCTCGAAGATCTGGCGCCGGACGAGGTGTACGTCTCGGAGCCGAGCGTCGAGGAGCTCGAAGCCGAGGTCGGCGATGAGCTCGAGGTGTTCCTGGAGGGCCGGAGCGAGAGGCTGAAGATCGCGGGAGTCGTGAGCGCCGGCGGATTCGCGGGCATCGAGCCGACGATGGTGGTCCCGCTCGATAGGGCCCAGACGCTGCTGGACCGGCCCGATCAGATCAACACCATCGTCATATCCAACCGGGGAGACTCCCGCACTGGCGTCGACCTCAGCGAGGACGTTACGAAAGACCTGCGGGTGCTCTTCAACGACAGGCAGGTCGCTGAGGAGCTCAAGGCGCTGTTCGGCAGGGAGGACATTCTCGGGGCGCTGGACGGCAGGATCGCCGAGCTGGAGGAGGAGGTCGGCGAGTCGGGCTCGAACGACGAGCTGGACGACCTGAGGGACTTTACCGCCGAGCTTCGCAAGCCGGAGCTGACCGACGACCTGAGCAGTCTTCTGGCCGACCCGGAAGTGACGCAGGTGGTCGTTGAGCAGCTGGAGGAGGCTGAGCTGGATTCGGCGACTGCCGAGGCGTATACGCTGCTGGCGGGGCTGGCGGAGCTCCAGGTGCTGGACATCAAGCGCGACATCGTCGAGGCCTCCGAGGAGGCGGGCACCGGTGTGACGTCCATATTCATCCTGTTCAGCTCGTTCTCGATCATGGTGGGAATACTGCTGATCTTCCTGATATTCGTGATGCTCGCCTCGGCGCGAAGGTCGGAGATGGGCATGGCGCGGGCCGTCGGAGCCAAGCGGCGCCACCTGGTGATGATGTTCGCCTTCGAGGGGACGGCGTACGCTATCGTATCGGCGGCCATTGGCGTGGTGCTGGGGCTGGGCGTAAGCATGCTGATGGTGACGGTGATGAACCAGATATTCTCCGGCCTGGACGAGACCTTCACCCTCGCAATCCACTTCGAGCCCCGCAGCGTGGTGGTGGCGTACTGCCTGGGGATGACAATCACCTTCGCGACCGTGGCGGTGTCGGCGTACAGGGTGAGCCGTCTGAACATCGTGGTCGCCATTCGCGGCCTGCCGGAGTCGATCATCCCCAAGGGCGAGACGCCATTCAAGGAGCGGCTGTTTGGGCTGCTCAAGTCGGTCGTGCTCCCGGCCTACCACCTGGTCGCGGCGTTCAGGGCGCTGTTCCGGCGCAGGGTCGGGGAGTTCGGCAAGAACCTGGGGCTATCCGTGGTCGTGGCCCTGCCTCCCGTGTGGCTCACGGCGATAGTGATAGGCGTTCTCAGGTTCATCCAGCCGTACCTGCTGAGGGGGTGGCTGGTGCTCGTCGCGGGAGTCGTCCTCACCTACTTCGGTGCTGCCGTATGGGAGAGGTCTTCGTGGTTCGGAGCGGGTGTATCTCTCACTGTGGTGGGGCTGGGACTGATGCTGAAGTGGGGGCTTGGGCGGACGCAGATGCGGTCCGAAACCGTCGACAGGATCGCCTATACGATCGCCGGCGTGGTGATGCTTGTCTTCTGGGCGCTGCCGGAGTCTGTGCTGAAGCCGCTGGTGGGGGAGCTGCAGGGGGACTTCGACATAATGTTCGTTTCCGGCATTGCCATGGTGGGGGCCGCCGTGTGGACGGTGATGTACAACTCGGACCTGCTGGTCCGCGGGTTGTCGGCGCTGACCTCCCGCTTCGGCCGGATCAGGCCCGCGCTGGTGACGGCGGTCGCCTACCCGATGAGCTCGAAGTTCCGGACGGGGCTGACGCTTGCGATGTTCGCCCTCGTGATCTTCACGCTGGTCATCATGTCTGTGCTGACGAAGGCCTTCACGACGCAGTTCGAGGAGCCGCGCAAGGTGTACATGGGCTTCGACGCGGGCGGGTCGATCAACTTCAACACGCCGGTCGACGACATCGACGCGGCCATAGACGCTGCGCCGGATGTGTCGGCGTTGGACTTCGAGGCGGTGGGCGGCGTCACCAACATACCGGTCGAGATGAGGCAGAGCGAGGGAGAGAGCGGGCGGTGGCTCCCCCGGACGGCGATGCTGCTGGACGACGCCTTCCTGTCGGCGGCCGACGTGGAGCTGAAGGTCATCGCCGACGGGTATGGCCCCAGCGTTGAGGATGTGCTGAGGCAGATGAGAGACGACCCGTCACTGGCCCTCGTGGGCGGGTGGCTGGTGCCCAACAACGCGGCGGAAATCGCCCGCGACCCGGACGCGCAGCGACTGCTCGGCGACCTCCACTACAATTCGTCGAGCATGGAGGCGGTCTCCGTGGACGCGAGGGAGCCGTTCACTGGCGTCGAGGTCTCCCTCACGGTGATCGGCGTAGTGGACAGGGTCCACGCCGACGCCTTCAGGATGATCGGCTCCAAGAGCCTGATCGACGATGCGGCCCCATTTCCAATTCCGGTGACGGAGTACCGTTTCAGGGTATCGGACAAGGCGGACGTGAAGGATGCGGCTAATGCTCTGGAGGCCGCCCTGCTGGAGAACGGGATGCAGACGGAGGTGTTCGAGGAGACCATCGACGAGCAGAATGCGGCCGGGCAGGCGTTCTTCAGGCTGTTCACGGGCTTCATGGCCCTGGGGCTCCTCGTCGGAGTGGCGGCGCTGGGCGTGGTGAGCACGCGCGCCGTGGTGGAGCGGCGCCAACACATTGGGGTGATGCGGGCGATCGGTTACAAGCGGGGAATGATCGCGCTCAGCTTCCTGCTGGAGTCGTCCTTCGTTTCGGTGCTCGGCTCCATCATCGGGCTGGGGCTGGGTCTCCTACTGTCGTACAACGCGGTGAACAGCATACGGGCCGAAGCGGGCATCGAGGGGATCGCCTTCTCGGTGCCGTGGCTGCAGCTCGGGCTCATCCTGGCGCTCACGTACGGCTTCTCGCTCCTGACGACCTTCATCCCGGCGCGGCAGGCTTCGAGGATATACCCCGCGGAGGCGTTGAGGTACGAGTAGGCAGGCCTAGCTTCGTCACTCCGGCGAACGCCGGAGTCCAGGGATGCAAAGTGGGCGGAACGGCGGTAAGGGGCGTGCCCGTGTCGGTGCATGCGCCCCATAGCCCTCGTTCGCGCTGAGCCTGTCGAAGGTATGAGCCTGGAACGAATTCCTGAAATGCCATTACTTGCCTCTATAGCCTGACTTGCGCGTACGCGCAATATATGCTTCGAGGGGTACGGGAAAGATGCCCTCACCCTCGTCTATTCCACATGTCTCTACGTCGCTGCGAAGCTAGGTGACACCAACTTATTTTGAGCGCGCCGTAAAGCCGTCATTCCCGCGAAGAGCCTGCCCCGTACGCGATACGGGGCGGGAACCCACTCCTGGCCACACATATACGGCGGCATCACGGTGACTTGGTATGACATGCTTGATGACATCGTAGTAGTTGGTGGTTTCGCCCCATCCCTCCTAGTTGACCAGGAACAGTTGCCTTGGGGTCTCGACGCGCACGCGGGGACGATGGATCTGGACTTGGGACTCGCTTTGGCCATGCTCGAAGAGGAGCGATACCGAGAACTGAGAGTAATACCAATTCATTTTGAGCGCGCCGTAAAGCCGTCATTCCCGCGAAGAGCCTGCCCCGTACTCGATACGGGGCGGGAACCCACTCCCTGGCCACACATATACGGCGGCATCACGGTGACTTGGTATTATACCAATCCATTTTGAGCGCACCGTAAAGCCGTCATTCCCGCGAAGAGCCTGCCCCCGAGCAGTCGGGGGCGGGAATCCACTCCCTGGCCGCACATATACGGTGGCATCACGGTGACTTGGTATCAGGATGCAGGATTCGCGCCAGACGTCAATGAGCAGGGCAATCCTACCCTTCAACGCTGGAGAGCTGGTTTCCACCCGTCCACAACTATCGACTTCCTGATCCCGCCGAGCGTGGAGACGGACCAAGGAGGCGGTTTGCGGCGCATCCGCCCCGACTTCGCAGCGGTGATAACCCCAGGCCTGCATATTGCATTCATGGATCGCCGGAGGGTTGAGTTGTCCGGCCCCACTCCCTCAGGGGAGCAAGCGACGAGGACCATCTGGGTCTGTGGCCCCGGGGCATTCACTGTGCTCAAAGCACTGGCCTTAGGAATCGAGGAGCGAACAAAGACGCTTACGACTTGACGTACGTGTGGAGCGGCTTATACCAATTTATTTTGAGCGCGCCGTAAAGCCGTCATTCCCGCGAAGAGCCTGCCCCGTACTCGATACGGGGCGGGAACCCACTCCCTGGCCGCACATATACGGCGGCATCACGGTGACTTGGTATTAGGAGTCAAGGAGGTTGCTCAGTGCCTAAAGCCCGCTGCTCGTCGATCCTGATGTTGAACAGGCATTGACGATCATCAGGGAGGACTTTACCTCGCACGATAGCATTGGTCCCAGGAGGACGGCAGAGTTCGTCACCGGTGGTTCTCACGATGACATCCAAGCTGACGCTGTCGGTCTTGCAGTCAGGCTGCTATCGGCCTGCGCAACGTCTGACACAGGCTAGACTTCGGCCTCTTCCTGGCTTGCTTCGGAGATGGCCTCAGCGGGATTGAGGGGGAGCTCGACGATCATCTCCGTGAACTCGCCGGGCTCCGTCTCTACCCGTATGGCGCCGCCGTGCTCGCGCACGATGTCGCTGGACATGGCGAGGCCGAGCCCCGTGCCCTCGCCGGTGGGCTTGGTCGTAAAGAACGGGTTGAATATCTTCTCTACGACTTCGGGCGGCATGCCGTTTCCGTTGTCCCTGATGCCGATCGTAACGTGTTCGTCGTCGCGGGAGGACTTGAGCGTGAGCGTTGGGAAGTACGTTTCGGTCGTGGTGCGCCGCTTCTCGTCGGTGGCGTAGCATGCGTTGCCGACCATGTTGAGGAAGACGCGGCCGAGGTCCTGGGGGATCACCTCCAGCTCGCCCACCTCGGGGCCGAATTCCCGCTCTATGGTGAGGTTGAAGTCCGGGTCGGTGGCCCGCGCGCTGTGATAGGCGAGGGCTGTGTACTCGTCCAGCAGGCCGTTGATGTCCGTGACTTGCGTGTCGCCGGAGCCGCGGCCCATCATGAGCATGTCGTGGACGATGCGGTTGGCCCGGTTGCCGTGTGAACGGATGCGCTCCAGGTTGCCCGACAGGTCGTCCGAGATTTCCTGCAGGAGTCCATACTGCTCTTCGTCCACCTTGTCTTCGACCTCCTCCATGACCTCCTTGAACTCCACCAGGAGCTCTTCGGATACCTCGGAGAAGTTCGTGACGAAGTTCAGCGGATTCTTGATCTCGTGCGCTACGCCCGCGGTTAGCTCACCGAGCGCCGCCAGCTTCTCGCGCATGACTATCTGGTCCTGGGCCCTCTGAAGGTCTGCCAGGACCACTTCCATCTGCTCGTTCTTCTCCTGGAGCTCTTCGGCGAGCTTCTCGACCAGGTTCAGACGCTGGACCTCGAGGGCGTGCCGGCGGAACACCTCGAGTGCCGAAGCCATGTCCGCCACCTCGTCGCGTCCTCCGATCTCCACCCTAGCCTCGAGGTCGCCGCCAGCCATGCGCCGCATCCAGTCGGACAGCATCTGGAGACGGCGCAGGAGTATGCGTCCGACGAAGCCCCAGGCTATGAGGAATGCGCCGGTGATGCTGATCGCCGTGATCGCCAGCAGGAGGGTGCGGCCCGTAAGGATCGCCTGCGTGGAGGCCTGCGCGGCTTCGTCGGCCCCAGTGCGGGCAGCGCTTACGAGGCCGTCGACCTCGGTGAGGACATCGACCGAGATGTCGCGGTTCTTTCCCAGGTTCTGCTCCTGAGTCTCTATGATGCGGAGCCTTCCGACGAGCAGTTCGAAGCCGTTGTCCTCGCCGGTGCCCAGCTTGATTAGGCTGCTGATGATCGGCTCTACCTCAGCGTGCAATGGAGCCTCTTGCAGAGCTGACAGGCTCCGCTCGATGCTGCCCGTGGCGGACTCGAAGCGCTCCTTCAGAGGCTCGATTAGCGGAGCATCGGATACTGCGAAGGCGCTCTCCAGTATCTGAATTGCCGTTATGGCGTCTGCGTGCAGTCCCTGCAAGTATCGGTAGTGTGCCAACTCAGAATCCGAGAAGTGTTTGGCACTGTCTTCCGGAGGATCGCCGAGGCTCGAGTAGCCCGTCATCGTATAGAAGAACTGGTCATCCACGGCGGGGACCATGATGTCATCCAGCCGAATGCGCAGCTTTGTAAGCTCCGCTCTCAGGGCCTCTCGACGCGTGGTCAGCGCGAACAGCTCGACCATACCGTCTTCTATGGCATGGATGTTGAGGATGAGCGTGTCGACATTGGCGCGGATCCGTTCGAAACGGGCCGTGCTGTCGTTCGCCTGGGTTTCCGCGATGCTCTGTTCATCTTCGCCGATAGCGCCGCCGAGGAGGGGCTGCTGTCCCTCGCTCTCCACACCAAGGAGGGCCAGCTGCTCTTCGAGAGAGGCGGAGGCCTCTTCGATGCTGTCGGAGACTAGGCCCAGGTCCTGAGGTATCGTGGCGGCGGTCAGGCGCGGGGCGGCGGCGACTAGGGTTGCGCTGTGCTGGGCGACACCGAAGGCAGCCACCACCTCAGGGATGCTCTCTTCGTTCACCTGACTCTGCGAATTGCCAACGCTGTTGAACGAGAACCACCCAACGAGGCTCGCTGCCACCGTGAGGACTACGGCTCCCCCGATACCGACGTAGAGCTGGGTGGAGATTCGATAGCGGAGATCGAGAAGGGACGGCAGCCTCGAGCCGAGAACGGATATGCTCGTCATGGATTGCCCTCTACCCTCAGCCTTTCGACGGGCTGGTACTTGCCGTCCGGGCCAATCACGGTCAGGAATACTGCGTCCGATCCCTGGTTGTCGTCGACGGTGTCGTACCGGAGAATGAACCCGTCGATGTCTATGTCGCCTGCGCCGTACATTCCCGCGAGAAAGCACGCGCGGTCGACATCCCTACCGCATCTTTCGAGACCCGCGATTGCCAGGCGACCGGCAAGGTACCCTTCGAGAGAGACGAAGCCGGGGATTATCCCCGGCTCGTAGGCGCTAAGGGCGTTCAGGTAAGCTTCCACGACGGGCAACGAGACGTCCGTGGGGAAGGGTACCACCTGGGTAACGTATACGCCGGTGCCCGCCGGGCCCAGCTCCCGAGCGAGCGCGTTGCTGCCGACGAACGAGACGGTCATGAATATCGGGTCGAAGCCGGTGTGCCGTGCCCATGCTATGAAGGCGGCAACCGGCTGATATGCCCCGATCATGATGATGGCGTCCGGGTTCCCCCCCTGCACGTCCAGCAGGGCAGTCTTCACGGCGGTGGTGTTCCTGGGGTAGAGCCCGATGGACACAGGCTCCATCCCGCGCCGTTCGAGTGCAAGTGTTGCGCCCCTGTAGCCCGCCCGGCCGTAGGAGTCGTCCTGGTACATTACCGCGATCCGCGTTATGCCCAGGTCCTGCGTGAGGCGGGCGACCATCTCCTCGGTCTCCTGGTAGTAGGAGGCCCGAAGGTTGAGGATGTTGTCCCAGGTGTCGTCCCGCAGGAACTCGGCGCCCGTGAACGGCGCGATGAAGGGTACGGCGGCCTCGGCCGCGACGGGGGTGGCCGAGCGCGAAGTAGGCGTCCCTACCTCGCCTATCAGGGCGAAAACGTCCTTCTCCTTTATCAGGCGGACAGAGTTCGTGACGGCGGCCTCCGGCTCGTAGGCGTCGTCGAGAGGGATGAGCTTGATGAGTCTGCCGTGAACTCCGCCGGCGTCGTTGGCCTCCCTGAAGGCTGCCAGGATGCCGGCCCTCATGCCATTTCCGAGCGCCTGGGCGGGACCGGTGAAGGCTGCCGACTGGCCGAAGACGATGTGGTCGTCGTAGATGCCGTGGTAGGAGGGTGTGGTCGCCTGAGCCCTGGTCTGCGGCGCCTGAGTAGGCACGGGGGGCGTGCTGTCGACAACATCGCCCTCACGATTGCAGGAGACCGAGCTCATGACGAGCGCGGCGGCCGCGAGTGCGGCGGCTGTATGGGTTCCGAGCGTGTACCGTTTCATACGCCCGTGTCGAGAGGGATTGTGCCCCGAGGTCTCACTCTTCCCTGCGTGCGACCAGCGTCAGGTGGTTCTTGCCCTGGTCCCGCCGGTAGTGCATCTCGTCCATCATGGTACGCACCAGGTGAACGCCAAGTCCTCCGACCGGCCGGTCTTCGAGCGGGGCATTTACATCGGGGGTCTTGGGATCCGTCAGGGGGTTGAACGGGAATCCGTCGTCAGTGATCTCAATGGTGAGTGCGTCGTCCTCGGAGGTCAAGACAACCTCGATCTCGTGTTCGCCCCCGTCATCGAATCCGTAGTCGATGATGTTGAGCACGAGCTCTTCGAGCACCAGATGCACCCTGAAGAGCATGTCATTGGACCAGCTCTCTCTATGTCCTAGGTCATCGACTGCATCGGTGATTCGGCCGAGCTCGTCGTGGCTGCGTTCTATGTTCAGGGACAGTGTTGCGCTCATGTCGCGTTGCGGTGGAAGATCACGCAGGTAATGTCGTCGGACTGGTCCGTGTCGCCCGCGAAGGCATGAACGGCGTCGAAGACGGCCGCCGTGGCCGTCTCGGAGTCAGTTGGCGGAGACGGCTCGAAGACCTCGCGCAGCCGCTCGATTCCGAACTCCTCGCCGTCTGCGTTCATGGCCTCCGTGACGCCGTCGGTGTAGAAGACTATGGTGTCGCCAGGCGAGAGGGTGACGGAGCTCTCCTTGTATTGGATGCCGGGCACGATGCCAAGAGCAATGCCGCCGGTGAGGGGCAGCAGGGTCGAGCTTCCGTCCGCGTGAACGAAGAGCGGGGAGTTGTGCCCCCCGTTGGCATAGTTCACCTTGGAGGTTTCCTGGTCGTACATGGCATAGAGGACGGTGACGAACATCGCGGCGTCGTTCTCCTCGTTGAGGAGCTCGTTCACCTCACGCAGCACCTCTCCGGGAGTGTTGCTTCCTATGGCTGCGCCTTTGAGGAGAGTGCGGCTGGACATCATGAAGAGTGCTGCGGGCACGCCCTTGTCCGAAACGTCGGCTATGGCGATTCCTACGCGGCCATGCTCAAGACGGAGAATATCGAAGAAGTCTCCTCCCACATTGCGGGCTGGTTCCATGTTCGCGGCGATCTGGTAGTCTTCGTTCTTGGGAAACTGGGTAGGGAGTATCGATTGCTGGATCTTGCTGGCAACGTCAAGCTCGTTCTGCAGGGCAACGAGCTTGTCCCGCGAGGAGAGCGCTTCGCGCCACTCGGTGAGATTGCGCATTGTCCGGTCAATGGTGATCCTCAGGTCCTCGAAGTCGACCGGCTTGGTGACAAAGTCAAAGGCGCCGCGGTTCATTGCCGTGCGAATGTTTTGCATGTCGCCGTACGCGGAGATGATCACGGAACGCACGTTGGGGTCGACTTTGGGGATCTGATCCAGGAGGGTTAGGCCGTCCATCCTGGGCATGTTGATGTCCGAGAGCACCAGGTCGATGTCGCCGTCCTCACGCAGTCGTTCGAGCGCCTCCACACCGTTATGTGCGAAGACAAAGCTATATTCCCCGGCCCTGATCCTCCGCCGCATGCGCTGAAGCATCAGGGGTTCCAGGTCAGGCTCGTCGTCGACTACGAGAATCTTGCAGGGCTGGCTATTCAACTAGGCCCTCTTGTTCGCTAGCGGGTCCTATGAGGCTCCAAGGAGGGTGCCGGTCGGGTACTGGCGGCGAGGCCCTCCTGATCAGCCCTTGAACAAGGCCACCGCTGCAGCCTCCGAGTCGTAAATCGAGACGATCTGGTCGATGCCGCTGATCTCGAACACCTCACGGATAGGGCCCTTGACCGAGCAGAGGGCGAACTGGGCTTCTTGGGCTCGGAGAGCCTTGGCCGTTTGCAGGATGACCCTGAGCCCCGCGCTGCTGATGTAAGAGAGCTTGCTGAGGTCCAGCAGAACGGCTGTGTCTGTATCTTCAATTGCACCTTCCAGGGCTTCCATGAACAGACCGGCGTTGGCCCCGTCGATGCGGCCCTCGGGCGCTGCGGTTAGTGTGCCACCCTCCCGCTTGGCCTGTATCGTCAGGTTGTCGGTCTCGGCAACGGTCCAGCTGGTCAACGCTCCACCCTCCTGTCCAGTATTGGATTCCATGAACCTCTCCCTCTTTTCATGAGTCTATTCACAGGGTTGCCTGAGTGTTAGGGATACTCTGAATAACCCATCAGCACGGCTTAATTTCCTATGTGTGGAGCTGCAGGGAATAGTAATTAGCTACGGCTTCGGGCTATATTACCAGTTGTTCCCACACTAGTTACCACAGTTCCGTTGAGAACCCCAGAGCCACTTCCTTGCAACTATAGTATCGCGCCACCCTGCCTCACGTCTAGCTACTGTACTTGTTCAGCCATGCATCACATCAGCCCGGGCCTACGTAGTGGAAGAAAGGATCCCCGAAATGTGCTTGGGGTTTCTGGGCCTACCGACGCCCACACTCTGGCTATACTGTGCAGCATGGAAGAACTATCAGGAAGCGTCATCGTGGGCCTGAGCGCTTTCATCCCCATGGTCTATTGGGAGGGGTCAGTCGTGGCGATGGGGACTAGGAATGGAGCGCCTGTAGCGGGCCGAGGTTTCGTGGGAATGGTGGGGTATGCCCCTTCAATCCTGTCTCGCCGAGGCACACCACTGTCAACCGGTCCGGCTACAAAAGGGAATAGAATGTTACAGAATGAGACAGAATTCGGGAAACACTCTCCCCGCGGCTGTTCCCGGTCCCGGCAGGGCGGTCACATCTGAACAGGCGAAAGGAGTGGGCCGATGGCCGGTTTCGACGTAAGAGTCCGAGAGAACGTTCCGATGGAGGCGCGGGACGGGACGGTGCTCCGCGCGGACGTCTACAGCCCGGCCTCCGGCGGCGGCTACCCGGTGCTGCTCCAGCGCACCCCGTATGACAAGGCATCCGAGTCCAACGCGGCGACGGCGCGGGACCTCGCCGCCCGCGGGTACGTCGCCGCGGTCCAGGACATACGAGGCCGCTACGCCTCGGAGGGCGACTTCATATGGCAGTTCCAGGACGGCGCCGACACCTTCGACGCGCGGGACGGCTACGACGCCGTCGAGTGGGCCGTGAGACTGCCGGGCTCCGACGGTCAGGTCGGCACGTGGGGGCACTCCTACCCGTCGTGGTGCATATGGCAACTCGCGGGGGCCGCCCCACCCCACCTGAGCGCGCTCTTCGCCAGCGGGATGGCGTCCCGTATTCTCGACCTCACCTTCGGCGTGTTCGAGACGGGCCGGCGCCTGCAGTGGACGTACAACATGGCGGTCGACGCGAGGAGAAGGGCGGGCGATGACCGCGGTCCGTCGACGCGCGCCGAGGCGGACCTGCAGTGGCACGAGGTGGAGCGCGGCAAGTGGATCTGGCGGCTGCCCCTCGCCGACATCCCCGACCATGTCTTCTCCACGCTCGGCCCGATGCTGAAGTGGTACATGAGAGAGCAAAACAGGGAGTTCTGGGCCTTCGACAGGATTCACAGCCGCGTCGAGGTGCCGACCTGCCAGGTGACAGGCTGGTACGACCGGCTGATCGGCACCATCGACAACTTCACTGGCATGGTCGCGAACGGACCGGCGGCCCCCAGCGACCAGCATCGGATCACGATCGGCCCGTGGGGACACGACAGCGGCGCCTTCGTGCGGCGCCAGGGCCCGCTCGACTTCGGCCCGGAGGCGGACACGACCTACGCCGACGAGGTCGCGCGATGGTACGACTACCGCTTCAAGGGCGTCGACACCGGAGTCGGCTCCGAGCCTCCGGTAAAGCTGTTCGTGATGAACGAGAACAGGTGGCGGTACGAGGAGCAGTGGCCCCCGGCCGGCGCCGGGGAGATCGCGCTGTTCTTGCACAGCGGCGGCCGCGCCAACTCGGTCGGCGGGGACGGCGTCCTGTCTGCGTCTGAGCCGTCGGAGGAGCGGCCGGACCGCTACGACTACGATCCGAGCGACCCGGTCATGAGCCTGATGGACCTGGGCGCGCAGGCCGCAGTGCGGGACCAGTCGCCCCTGGACGCCCGCGAAGACATCCTCGTGTACGCCACGCCCCCGCTGGATCGGCCTGTGACTGTTATAGGCCCCGTCACCCTCAGGCTCTGGGTCGCCTCATCTGCTCCGGAGACGGACTTCACCGCCAAGCTGATCGACGTCCGTCCAGACGGCCTGGCGGTGAACGTGAGCTACGGCATCATGCGCACCAGCTACATGGAGGGATACGACGAGCCGAAGCCGATGGAGCCGGAGACTCCCTACGAGCTCACTATCAGGCTGGGCCCGACCGGCATACGGTTCGGCGAGGGGCACCGCATCAGGCTGGACGTGGCGAGCTCGGACTTCCCGAACTTCGACCGCAACCACAACACGGGGGCCGACTTCTGGTCGGACTCGGAGTTGCGCGTGGCGCGCCAGACCGTCTTCCACGACCGCGAGCGCCCTTCGCGTCTGCTGCTCTCGGTGGTGTAGAAGCGCCTACCCGACGCAGCTGTTCAGACCTGGTGAGACCGCCGAGTTCGAGTCCAGTTAGGTGGAGACGCTATGACCGGCAACAACTTCACCCTGACGGTCGCTGAGGCACGCCTGCAGGGCGAAACGATCAGGGCTGGTTGCAGCACCTTCTTTTCCGCTATGTCGTCACGATCACGTCAAACGACTTCCTGGGTCTTACGGACGAGAAATAGAAGTCTTCGACGGCGTCCCACCGGGCGTGCCACTGCGCAAGAAACTCCGCCTCCTCCCGCTTGGCAAGTCGAGTCCGCAGCCGTTCATTCGGCACCTCTACCAGTATTGACAGACCGACTAGGTCGGCCATCTGCGGCCCTGAAGAGTAGGCACCGTCGAGGAAGATGACAGAGGCTGGGTCGACCGTTGTGGCCTCAGCCTTCATCCTGTACTTTCCTTGGCTGTCCGGTCCGGCGTTGAAGTCGATCGGATGCCAGCGAGCAGGCCGTCCGCCGAGCAGGGGCACGACCGCTTCCGAGCGGAGCTTAGCCCAGTTGAATACCTTCGACCACCGCTCTTCGACGGTCATTCGATCCCACTCGGCATCTGAGATGTGCGCTGAGTAGAAGTCGTCCACCGGCAACACTGCCGCATCCGTTTCCCCAGCTACTAGGGAGGCCAGTGTGGATTTTCCGGACCCACTGCGACCGTCGAGACTCACCACAAGCGGGGCCTTTCCGGCCACACTACATAGTGCGACTGCATCGATCACTGTAGTGCTAGCTTGCGCCCAATCAGAGAGCCATGGACTTGTCATGAGTTCACTGCATGGATTCCCGTTGCTCGGCTGGCAGAATGTCAAACTGACCTGTGTCGAAGACCAGCATAAATGTCCGCCTAACTGACCAGGGAAAATGTCACCTGTCTAACTTGCCACGGTAACAGACTACGTTGCTTTCAACATCACCCGAGGACGATTCATCGGCGGACTGTCGGCCTTAAGGTACTTCCGTACGGTGTTCCTGTGGATGCCCGTCTCCCTGGTTATTCTCCTGATGGACAGGCCCCTGCGCTTCGCTGCATGAACCGCCTCCCACCTGGCGATCTGCTTCGGAGTGGGCTTCCTCGGTACAGAGGTTGCCTTCTTGCGGATCTTGGCTGCACCACTGTCGTGGTTGCCGTCGATTGCTTCGGCTCTCTCCCTGTCGAGTGAGGCCAGAACTCTCTCCCAGCGGCTGCCCAGACCGTTACGATACGGCGGTGCGTGTGAAGGGTATCCATTCACACCGCGCAGGATGTTCGGACGGGGTGGAGCCTCCTGGCTGGGGATGAGTTGACCCTCGTGCTCAACGACCAGTTGACCGTCCATTCCCTCGAGCACGTCCACCTTCACTCCAGCGTAGGTCGGACGTTCCATGCCGGGCAGCAGCTGAAGCGTACTCCGTCGGTATCTCACAGTGTTGTCCTTTGCCACTTTGCGACTGTGCCTGAAGCACAGCATCCGATCCAGACACGTCCCTCCGTCCACAGGGCGGTAGGCGACTTCAGACTCCGGAGCCGATACCCCGAAGCGCTCGTTGAAGTGAGGAAGGAAGTCTCTCAGAACGACACCAGCATCTTCGATGGTGGTCGCACCCGCGAGTCGAAGCTCGGTTACAAGTCTGTCCTGGAAGGTGCCTGCCGCTCGTTCCACACGGCCCTTGGCCTGTGGAGACAGCGCGTAGATCATCTGTATTCCGAGCTCGTCCATCGCACGGGAGAACTGGGTTGGAGCGCTCGGTGCTCCGGTTCCTGGTACGTGCTTGAAGACCGAGTGGCGGTCGGTGTACAGCGCTATGGGTACCCCGTGGCGCTCGATCAGTCCCCGCATCAGCACGAAGTAGTCTCGGGTGTTCTCGTACTCACAGAACAGCGCACTGACCACTTTGCCCGTGGCGTCGTCCACGGCAAGCAGAAGCATAAACTGAGGTCCATCCTCTCCGAGCCACCGATGATAGCTGCCATCGATCTGTATCAGCATCCCCTCTCGGGGCATGCGTTGCCGACGAACACGGTGCTTCGGAGGACGACGGCGACGAGGACTGACGAGACCGGCTCCGACCAGTATGCGTCGCAACGTGTTACGGGCTATGTCTATACCCTCACGTTCTCTCAGCAGTTCGCTCAGATGAGTGTGGTTGACTCCTGAGTACGTGGTTCGAGCTAGACGCAACACTTCGGCCCTTATCGAATCGGGTGTTGTGTTGGGAGCCCTCCGACCCCGATGGCCGTGAGCGAGTGCGGCTGCTCCTTCTTCTCTGTAAGCCGCAAGAATGCGCCTGGTGTGGCGTGTGCTCACTCCCATCAGCATGGCCGCCTGGTCCACCGTCATATGCTCGGCCAGTAGGCTGTTGAGGATCTGAAGTCTTACCTGCTCTTTCTGGTTCAATGTCACAGTCACCTCATGGAGAATGTGACATTTATGCTGGTCAGTTAGTCAGGACATTTATGCTGAGCAACAATAGTAGCGCCGGAATGGAATTGGCCCACCCCTTAGCAGAGAGCACCTTGGCGTAGGGAAGAATCCCAACGTGGAGGTGCTCAAGAGATTGCTAAGAGGAGGGACAGTGAAAGAGATGTGCGAGATGAAGGGTCAGGGGCGGTCGATCCGTGGGATCGCGCGGGAGTTGGGAGTGTCCCGGAACTCGGTGCGCAAGTATCTGAAGTCTTCGGGAGTGCCGAGACAGACGCCGAGGCGTCGGCGGGCATCCAAGCTGGACCCGTACACCGATCACATAGACGGGCGTCTGTCTGAAGGTCTGGAGAACTGTGTGGTGTTGCTGCGTGAGCTGCGTGCCCTGGGATACAGCGGCGGCTACACGATTGTGAAGGACTACATCAGCCGCGCCGTCGGCGCAGGCAGCCTCGATCCACGGTTAGGTTCGAGACGGGTCCCGGTGAGCAGGCTCAGGTCGACTGGGGTAGCCTGGCGTACGTCGCAGAGGACGGCCGCAAGCGCCGAGTGTGGGCGTTCGTGATGGTGCTGAGCTGGTCGCGTGCCATCTACGTGGAGTTCGTACGCCGTGCTGACGTCACGACCTTCATGCGGTGTCACGTCAATGCGTTCGAGTACTTCGGCGGGGTTTCTCGCCGCTGTCTGTACGACAACGCGAAGGTGGTGGTGCTGGGACGCGACGATGCCGGTCGTCCCGAGTGGAACAGCCGGATGCTGGACTTTGCGTTGCGTGTCGGCTTCGAGATGAGGTTGTGCCGTCCGTACCGTGCTCAGGCGAAGGGTAAGGTTGAGAGCGGGGTAAAGTACGTTCGCCGCAACCCCCTGTTCAAGCCAGGGGGCAGGCTCTGTGGCCCACTGTCCGGTTCAGTGACGACGCGGAGATGAACAGGCAGGGGATGGAGTGGTGCGAGAGAGTGGCGAACGAGCGGGTGCACGGGACGACGATGCAGCGGCCGAAGGCGTTGGTTGCCAAGGAGCGGGCGCGCATGCTGGCCCTGCCTGAGCGGTCCGGTCTGGCGCCATATCTTCGAGAGGAGCGGAAGGTGGGGCGCGACGGGTACGTGCATTGGTACGGCGCGTGGTACGGCGTACCGTGGTCGTGGGCAGGCAGGACTGTGCAGGTGGGGCTGGGGCCCGTGATGGTGGAGATATGGTAGGGGGCAGACCGGCTGGCGGTGCATCCGAGGGCGCACAGGCGAGGGCAGCGGTTGACGTTGCCGGGTCGGTGGGCCGGGCTGGTCAACGGTGATGAGAGTCCCAGGAGGGAGGCGGTAGCGGTCCAGGTGTCGGCAGGCCAGGTGGAGCGTCGGTCCCTGGAGGTGTACGAGCTGGCGGCGGCAGGGGGTGTGAGATGATCGCCCCGGAGCAGGCGCGTCAGTACATGGAGAGCCTGGGGCTGACTGAGGCTGTCGAGGTGCTCGACGGCAGACTGGACGCGGCCGCCAGTAAGCAGATGCCGTACCCCGACATGCTGGCGGACCTGCTGGGTATCGAGGTGGCGGCCCGCAGAGAGCGGTATCTGACCACCAGGACGCGGATGGCCCACCTGCCCTTCCGGCGTACCCTGGAGCAGTTCGACTTCGCCTTCCAGCCCTCCATTGACGAGAGACAGGTCAGGGAGCTGGCCTCCCTGGCCTTCGTTGCCGAGGCGACCAATCTGCTGCTGTTGGCCCCTCCGGGAGCAAGACACACCTGGCAGTGGCCCTGGCCCTGCGGTCCATCGAGAACGGGTACGGGGCCTACTTCGTGCGGGCCTACGACCTGATGGAGGACCTGAGGAAAGCCCGTGCCGAGCACCGGCTGGACCGACGCATGAGGGTCTACCTGGCGCCGAAGGTGCTCATCGTCGACGAGTTCGGCATCTGGCCCTACGATCGTGACGCCGCCACCGCCTTCTTCAGCCTCGTCTCGGCAAGGTACGAGAGGGGGTAGCATCATCCTCACATCCAACAAGGGCTTCGCAGAGTGGGGAGAACTACTCGGAGACACCATGATCGCCACCGCCATCCTCGAATCGGCTGCTGCACCACAGCCACGTGCTCAACATCCGCGGCGAAAGCTACAGGCTCAGGGACAAACGACAGGCAGGTCTGCTGACCTCACACCGACTGCTCAATCCATCATCGGAGGAAACCCAAAACACGAAATCACAGCCAGGGGTGGGTCAATACTAACCCGGCGATAGTGGGTCAAATCTGATCCGGCGTTGACACAGGACTAGCATTGCAACTGGTACTAATACCAATTCATTTTGAGTGCGCCGTAAAGCCGTCATTCCCGCGAAGGCGGGAACCCACTCCCTGGCCGCACATATACGGCGGCATCACGGTGACTTGGTATAAGGTTGGGCAAGTCCATCTGCGACAACCTAAATCCCCCACCTAAACGTGTGGGGGAGACTTTCGGTGGCATGGAGCATGTGTTTAGGTCCTATCAACGGGTATGAGCTCAGTCTGGGGGCCGTCGGTTGGCGCTTGCTGGTTGGTGGCGACGATCTCAGGCCGCATAGGGCCGTTCTCAGGCTGAAGAACGCATGGCTCAGCCTGAGCGACTTGGCTGAGTCGCCTTAGCCCTCTGGTCTAAGCAAGATCGTCTATGCTCGGGACGACTCGGCGGCCAGGGCCGCTATTCTCCGCCGCGCCCTGAGCAACAGACCGTATGTGGGATGGTCTCTGGCCAAGCGGATGATCAACCTTCTGGCCCGCTGCACCACTCGGCCCGGTAGGGCGATCAGGGCGAAGCGGACTGCTTTGAGACGCTTGCTCGCCCACTCTCCGCCCAATACCAGACGCTTCATCGCAGAGCTCAGATTGAAAGCCAGCACCACTATGGCCCACCATGCCGCGTTGACCCCGAACAGCCTCGAGGGCAGCCTGCCTCCCGCCAAGTCACTGTTGAGAACGCCATGGACCTCCTCGCCCTTGCCGCATCTCTGCCTCGACCACCAGATCAACTCATCTCCCGCAAGGGTCCGGTTGGTCACCACTCCGAAGACCTTGTGCCAGCCGCTCGACAGATTCATCGCGGGGAACGGCAGCTCCAGATGCTCCTCCATTCCCGGCAGCGGCGGCCTGCTCAGCGGCTCCCTGCTAGCGATGAACCGGTACTTGCTGTGGCCTATCCAGTTGGGTACGAAGTTCACTTCCACCACATCTGACCTGTATCCACCCGATATTCGCCCACACTCCGATACAGGACGTGCCACCCTTCCTGTCCAACCTCTAACACCGCACGCTTGAACTCCGGGGTTACATCAACGCCTACCGCGAACTCGATCACTCCGAAGCGCTCGTGTCTGCCCTCGGCGCAGTACCTCAGCAACTCCTGCTCATACCCGGCCGTGTCTGACCTCAGCATCACCTTGTCCACCCCACAAGGCAGATGGCCCAGCGCTTCCTTCAATACTCGCAACTGCTGATGGCTTGCGGTCACGTTGCCGTCTCGGAACTCCGAGTGGACTACCAGATCGGCTTCGGCCCAGTACGTCGTGAGCGGCTGGCAGGCCTTGTGCTTCATGTAGCTGTAGAGCGCTTCCTGTTTCTGCGTCTCCACCAGCGTCGCGTCCGTGTCCAGCGTGGCTTGGCTATGCGGCGAACGTCTCTGTACGAAGCTCACCAGATCGGCGTTCACCTTCCTCAGCCCCTTCAGGGCTTCGTTGGCAGCAGGTATGAACGCTCTGTGCACTTCACGCCCAGACTCCTCGCCTACGTCGTGGAACCTCTCCAGATACCGGAACACCGTCGTCTCTGACGGCACACTCCGCAGACGCTCAACTCGCCATCTCTCTTCCAACGCTCTACGCTCTCTGGGACGCATCCCGTAGGTCTCGACCTCTCGAAGCACCCTGCTGACCCCCTCATCCTTCTCCAAAACATCCAGGTCGACCACTGACTCCCTACCTGCCAGGTTCAGAAGCGCCAGCGAGGTGATCATCTGACTATCGGTCCAGCCCTGACCACCTTGCCTCAGGCCCACGTGCCGCTCCACCGATGATCTCAACCCCGCTGTGTGCGCCAACTCCACGTACACTGCCAGGCCCGACAGCGCTGTCATGCCCGTCGAGCTCTTCTCCTCCTCGTACTGGAACGGTAGGACCCTTGCTTCATAATAGGTGCACCTCGTTGGTGATCGTTTTGTCTGTTCACCAAAACATCGTAGCCCGCATCGCGTCGAGCTCCAACGAGGTCTTCCTTCTATTTAGATGGGGAATCGGGGCCAGCAAACATATGAGCCATACTGGGGCATGGGTGGTAGACTCTCTTACAGCACATCCGGAGAGACCCCAGGAGGCGAAACAATGCACCTGGCACGATTTCTGTGGCGAAACCGCGTCCGTTGGGGCGTCATCGAGGGAGAGGGCGTGAGGAGGATCAGCGGCGACCTTTACCGGGACGCCCGTCCCGGGGCCTACCTGGGACCACTCGCGGAGGCGCGGCTGCTCGCGCCCTTGGAGCGGACAAACAAGGTCATCGGCATAGCCGCCAACTACGGCGAGAAGGACGACCGGGACGGCCCTGGCATATTCATGAAGCAGCCGGGCACCAACATCGCCCACCTCGACCCCATCCTCTACCCCCGAACCTGCCTGTCGGTGATCCACGAGGCCGAGGTCGGGATCGTCATGGGCAGGGCCGCCCGGCACGTCAGCGCCGAGAACGCGTTGGACTACGTCTTGGGCCACACCTGCGCCAACGACGTCAGCGCCGTCGAGATGACGGTGAGCGACATCGGGCGCGGCGGGACGATGCGCTGGAAGCAATTCGACACGTTCTGCCCCCTGGGTCCCGTGATCGCCACCGGACTGGACGGGGACAACCTGCGAGTCCAGTGCAGGGTCAACGACTGCACGGACGTGGACGACAACAGCAGCGGAATGATCTTCGGGGTGGCAGAGCTGGTCAGCTGGGTGTCCGAGGTGATGGTCCTCTACCCGGGCGACATAATATGCAGCGGCTGCCCGTCCTCGGGCGAGATCAAGGTCGGTGACACCGTCGAGGTCGAGATCGAAGGAATAGGCACGCTCCGGAACCCGGTCGTGGCCGACCGGTGACCGGGATCGCCCGGAGAATGGCCGCGTCTAGGGCAGGCGGCGTGAGACCATCCTAAGCCTGTCCGCCACCGTGAAGTAGGGCTCCATCTTCCGCACGAACTCGGACACCGTGCTCTCGACCGTCGCGTCGCTGGTGTCCAGAGTGATCTTGTTGGCGATCTGGGACGCCTCGTACTCCTCCTCGAACCTGCGAAGGATGTACTCCACGTCGCCCTCGCGCAGGACGCCGTTCCTGTGGGGGCTCTCCTCCATGCGCCGGGCGATCACCTCGGGGGACGCCTTTACCAGCACCAGCACCGTCTCAGGCTCGAAGCTGACGATCAGGTGCTCTATCTTCCTTGCCACGTCCCTCCGGTCGAACTGCTCTCCCGGACCGCCATAGCCGAAGTAGCGTGGTCCGTAGATGCCGTCGTCCACGTGCATGCCGATCACCAGCTTGTCCGCGGCGTCTCCCGAAGAGCTCTGACGGGGCGCGTGGTAGTAGAGGTTGTGCCTCTGGACGTTGTCCTTCAGCCACGGGCTGAGGGACAGGAACTGCCGTTACTCCTCCTCCGATATGTTCGCCGGGTGACCCACGGTGTACGGAATCTTCCAGTGGTCGTGAATCAGCCGCATACGGCTGCCCATAGCCAAAGCCATCCAGTCGTCGATGGCGTGGGCCAGGGTGGTCGTCCCGGCGTACTCGCATCCTATGATGAGCAACTGCATATCGTTCACCCCCAATGCTGCTGAGGCCTTCACGCTTCCGGCGATTCTACCATCCCCACGCCAACAGGCACAGAAGCAGACGCTGTCTTGCCCGAAGCCGTTATCTCCCCTTGGTATCCCCTACCGCGCGGTTCTACTTCCCGTCGCGAAATTGGCCCAGGCCTGCATCAGTTCGCGCCGCTTCGCGAAATAGTCCGTCCGGAGATAGGCCCGGACCGTCGCGCTTCCCTCTAGGTGCGCCAGCGCGTGCTCGACGACTTCGGCAGGGAAGTCCGTCTTCTCTGCGGCCCAGACGCGGAAGGTCGTACGGAAGCCGTGCGTGGTCGTCTCAAACTTCCGGCGGAGTAGCTGGCGGAGACGGTCTTGGGAAATCATTTCCTTGCCGCTGCGGTCTGGAAAGACCAGGTTGTCGGGGAAGATTCCCCACCTCAAGCACGATTCCCTATGAGCTCGCCTCAGCACGTCCAGGGCCGCCGTAGACAACGGGACAAGGTGCTCGCGTCCGTTCTTCATGCGGTCTGCCGGAATCGTCCACGTGGCCTTGTCAAAGTCG
Source organism: Dehalococcoidia bacterium (assembly GCA_965222445.1). Lineage (GTDB taxonomy): Bacteria > Chloroflexota > Dehalococcoidia > Lucifugimonadales > CAJWER01. The sequence continues at coordinate 2,162,526 of CBDCTY010000002.1, forward strand.
ACCTCAGCCCACAGTGCGCCTCTGACCTCGGCGGTCCGCGCTGCCGTCAAGATGAGAAACTCCAACGCCAGCCGTTTGGACTCGTAGGACTCGGAGTTACGAACGTACTCCAACACCTCTCCGACCTCAGAGTAGTGAACGGCGTCATGGTGTTTGACCGCCTTGCGCTGGCGACCCAATCGGGTCAGGGCCCAGAGAATGGCGTCGTCGTCTGTGTAGCCTTTGCTTCTGGCGAAATTGAAGATGGCCTGCATGTTCCGTTGGACCTTCGGGCGGTCTCCGCCTTCGTGTGACTTTTGTCTCACATTTTCTACCTGCGGCTCGGCTCATGCCTGCGGAGCCACCCCGCCCCAATGACACTGAGAAGCTTCAACGGCCTCTCAGGCCACCCTGGCCACGTTAAAGGACTCATCGACGAACCACAGCCCCTGGTACTTTTCCAGAACTCGCGAAGTCACATCTATGTAGTCGCCTCTATGTAGTCGCCCTGGCTCATCGCTGGCCTGAGCCGTTCGTCATCCATCTGAGCGACATACCAATCAGCCAGTCCGTGTCGAGATACTTACACTCTTCAACGAGACCAACCGGTCTCTTGCCGAGCTGGGCGGCTGGGCCAACGGTCCCTCTCGTATCCTGACCCTGTACCTGGCCTGGACGTAGCCACATCCGAGCCGTTCTAATACCAAGTCACCGTGATGCCGCCGTATATGTGTGGCCAGGAGTGGATTCCCGCCCCGTATCGAGTACGGGGCAGGCTCTTCGCGGGAATGACGGCTTTACGGTGCGCTCAAAATGGATTGGTATAATACCAAGTCACCGTGATGCCGCCGTATATGTGCGGCCAGGGAGTGGGTCCCCGCCCCGTATCGAGTACGGGGCAGGCTCTTCGCGGGAATGACGGCTTTACGGCGCGCTCAAAATGAATTGGTATAATACGCGCAGCAGCACAAGGAAATTCATCTAAGTGCCGGTATGGGCGCGGTGTCGCACGTACGCTCTTGCCAGGCTCGGAGGCGTGCGGCAAGATCTCGGACCCGGTCGCGCTGGGTCGGGTCGTCGAAGCGATTAGTCATCTCGTAGGGGTCGGCGTTCAGGTCGTAGAGTTCGGCACGGTCGCCGGGTACCAAGTTCAGCTTCCAGCCGTCGCCGGAGACGATGGTCCGTCCTGGCGCAAGGCAGATCTCCCGAAGCCGCTCTCGCGGCAGCAGCCCACTGTCCCATCCGATCGTCCGGTTGTTGGGCCCGTTCCACTGGATGACGACGTCGTTCCCCTCCAGAGTCCGACCTCCTCTAAGCACCGGCGCTAGGCTCTCGCCCTCTAGCTCGGGAGGAATCGGCTGGCCCAGCAGGTCCAGCAAGGTAGGGACCAAGTCGATCTGGCTCACCGGACCACTGAGGAGCTCTTGGTCTTTACTCAGCCATGGGACGTGGATGATAAGAGGCACCTTCGCCGACTCCTCGTACATGGTGTTCTTGTGCAGCATGTAATGGTCGCCCAGCATGTCACCGTGCTCGCTGGTGAAGACCACGATCGTGTTCTCCGCCTGGCCGCTTTCCTCCAGGGCCTCTAGGATCATCCCTACACCTTGGTCGACGAGCGTGACGCTTCCGAAGTAGCGTGCGCGGACCTCGCGCCAGGCAGCCTCCGCGCTGAAGTCCAGCGGGTCGCGCACGTTGCCGTGTCTAGCGCCGCTGGCATAGTACTCCGCCCTTGTCCGGTGGAGGAAGGACGCGCTCTCCGCCGGCTTCTTGAGGAACGCGGGCCCGGTTGCCAGATTGTCGCGTGGATAGAGGTCGTCTGGGGTCTCGCCGTACTCGTGCGGGTCTAGGAAGTTGACGTAGAGGACGAAGGGCCGGTCCGCGTTCTCCTTGATAAAGCGGGACGCCTCTCGACCCAGCCAGATCGACTTCTTGTGCTCCATCGGCAACCTGGCCGCCATCGGCCGTCCGAAGACCGGGGCGCCGCCTATCTCCTCGTCAGGCTCGTAGCCGAGGGACAGCAGATGGTGGTAGTAGTCGCTGAACCGCTCCAGGTACTTCCCTTCCGTGAACCATCTGCGGTAGGTGTCCTCCATGCTCACCCACCGCTCGAAGCCGTGTTGGGGCACGACCTCGTCCCCGAGGTGCCACTTGCCGTAGTAGCCGCACCGGTAGTCTGGCGATACCATCTCGGCAATGGTCTTTGTCTCAGGCTTGAGGGGTATGTTGTTCTCGGTGCAGCCGTTAGTGTGAGGATAGAGCCCCGTCATAATGGAGGAGCGGGCGGGAGTGCACACCGGCTGGGTGACGTAGGACCGCTCGAAGACGAAGCTGCGCCGGGCCAGTCCATTGAGGTTAGGCGCCTGGACGACGGTGTTGCCGTAACACTCCAGGGTGTCGGCCCGCTGCTCGTCGGTGAAGAGGACAGGGCCTTTCCATTGTTGAGATAGGGTCGTACCTTGCCGTTCGGCCTGAGCTTGTCGAAGGCCCCAATTGTGGTTCGACAGGCTCACCACGAACGGACTTTGGAAAGGCCCTGTGAAGAGGAACAGCAGGTTGCGTTTTCGGTCCACGTGTGCTCCTACTTTCTGCCGTACTAGCCCACGGGCTGGAGCCAGAGAACACGAACAGGATGCGGAGTTTTCAGTCTCCGTCGGGTAACGGCGCGGTGCCGCTGGTACGCTCCTGCCAGGCTCGGAGGCGGTCCTGGTGGTCCGGGTCGTCGAAAAGGTTGACCTGCTCGTAGGGGTCGGAGTTCAGGTCGTAGAGCTCGCACTGGCCCTCGGCCGATAGGTTCTGCTATTTGTGGTATCCGTCCATAGTGCGTGTCGATTGCTTCGCAAGTGCGATGTTGCCTCTTTTTCCGTGATACGTACCCAGGCGGTGGGAGCGCTGACGACCTTGCGACATCGGGAAGACTGGCCGCTCATACGAGCCGCGCAGCCGGTCCGGCGACGGGACGTGGGCGCGCAGGCCCCGGCCATGTCCGGCATTGACAACAGTACCAGTCTCTCCATCGTATCACGCCACCACCAGATATGAGCGACCAAGGTAACTGTTCAGGATTGATGAGACGGATGTGCCTGCTTCGATTTGGCAGACTGTCCAACGCGTAGCGGCGTCCCTTGTGGACGCCCGATCCCAACCAGGGCAACCACAAGGGTTTGCCCCTACGAACTATGTCCACCAGGCTTCGTGAGATCTTCTCGACCAGCAGTGTCACCAATAGAGTAGCTGTACTCAGATCCCCTGAAGACTGAACAGTTACCCGCGGCCCGGGGGGCAGTATCCCGTTGCGTGTATACTCTCACTGGCAGGCTGGGGAGAATGTTCATGGTTCGACGGGCCTGCCACGAACGGGTACCCACAGAATCATTGAGCCGCATCGATGGGGGGGGCAGGGATGACGCAAGAGCGTGTTGCATACGTAAACGGCGAGATCGTGCCGGAGAGCGAGGCCTCGGTCTCGATCAGCGACCGGGGATTCATAATGGGCGACGCCGTTTTCGATACGACCCGCACGTTCGGGCACGAGATTTTCAGGCTAGACGAGCACCTCGACAGGCTGTACGAATCGCTGAGGTGGATGCGCATCGATCCGCAGATGACGAAGGACGAGATGGCCGACCTGACGATGGAGGTCCTCGAACGCAACCTTCCGACGATCGAGGAGCACGACGACACGTGGGTGACGCAGCGGGTCACCCGCGGGCTGAGGCTGGCAGGCGGCGACATCCAGGCCGCTGCCGACCGTCCCACGATCATCATCGAGTGCTTCCCGATCCCGTTCAAGGAACGCGCGCACTACTACCGGAACGGTATGCCCATCATCACTCCGTCCGTTCGGCGCACGCCTCCCGACGCCATGAGTCCCCGGGCGAAGACGCACAACTACATCAACCTCGTCCAGGCCGACTATGGAGGCGCGCGCGCAAGATCCGAACGCCTACGCCTTGCTGCTTGACGTGAACGGCAACCTCTGCGAGGGCAACGGCAGCAACATCTTCGTCGTCAAGGACGGGGCGGTCCGCACGCCCAGGAGCCAGTTCGTGCTCGGCGGCATCAGCCGGGAGACGACGATGGACCTGGCCCATGAGCTTGGGATCGAGACGACCGAGGAAGACATCGACGTGTTCGACGCCTACACGGCGGACGAAGTCTTCGTAACCTCGACGAGCCTGTGCATCTGTCCCGTCTCGACCTTCAACGGCGCACCGGTCGGCGACGGCGCGGTGCCCGGCCCAGTGACCGACCGCCTGCAGAGTGCTTACAGCGGCCTCGTGGGGGTCGACATAGTGGCACAGTACACGCGCTGGCTGGAGTGAACCAGTTCTGTGACCTACCTGCCGACAGCCTGACTCCAATGCAGCGCCGGCGGCGTGCCCATCAGTTCTGGGTCACTTCATTCGCCGCCTGCATCATGGCGTGGATGTAGCCGTAGCAGTATGCGAATCCGACCTGCTGGGCCTCGTCCCCGTCGATGTCCGGCACGTGGTCGGGCATGAGCATGTACGGGTAGCCCACCTCCCTGTAGGTGCGGACGGCCCGCAGCATGTCCACGTCGCCCTCGTCGGGAAAGACCTCCACGAAGTCCAGCACGCCGCCCTTGATGTTGCGGAAGTGGACGTTGAAGATCTTCCTGCGGCTTCCGAAGTACCGGATCACGTCGTAGATCTCCACACCAGGCCTTTCCAGCATCTCGGAGACGGTGCCCTGGCAGAAGTTCAGGCCGTGGTATGGATTCTCGTGCATATCTACGAACCTCTTTAGCCCGCCAACCGTGCCCATGACACGCGCCACGCCCCGGTACTCGTGGTCCTTGATGCCGGGGTCTTGCGGGTGGCACGCCAACTGCACCTTGTACTCGCTCGCCACGGGAACGACTCGCGCTAGGAAGTAGTCGATCCGCTCCCACATCGTGTCCGCGTCGGCCGCGCCGCCCTCGAACTCCGGCAGGGTCTGGTCGAGGTCGGCGTATTTGAAGGACGACAGGGTTGCGCCGCCTCTGCCGGATCGCGGCCCCGTTCGCAGGTGGCCCAGGATGGTGACGTTGTATAGCAGCGCCCGCAGGCCCGCCTCCGACGCCATGCGGATGATCTCGCAGAACCCGTCCAGCTCCCGGTCCCTCTCGTCGCTGGGGCCGAGGAAGACGTGGGGCATACCGCTATGGAACGCGCTCCTGGAGCTGAGGGGAGAGTGCATGGACTCCACGGTGATTCCATACTTCGCGTACTTCTCGCGAATGGACGCAAGCAGGTCGACCGTCCACTCGGTCCAATGCTCGCTGGGAGTCACGTCGACGTGCTCCACGCCGAGCTGCGCAAGCTGGCGTATATCCGTTTCGTGGCGCGCCTTAAACTGCGTTCCCACGTACATGATGAACCCTCCCTTTGCGGTCGCTCGACTCCACACTGGCACTGCCCGAGCGGAGATCGTGCGGAGCATAGGTTCGGCGCTCTGTGCTGTCAACTCGCCACTGGTGTTGGATCCCAGAGTTAGGCCGAGGCGTCCTGCCCCTTCGTCGATGCCCCGGCAGCCGATGTCTTGACCAAGGCGCCGATCCTGCCGTAGCCTCCCGCAGGAGACCCTTGCGCAACCCTCTCCTTAGGCGGGGACCTCGAACTCGGACGTGCGGGACGGCTTGCCTCCAGTGATGAGACAGAGCTTCGCGGTCGTGCCGCCCATGTCGAACGAGACGATGTCGTCGTATCCCAGGGCCTGCCCGTAATAGGCTGCCGCCATCGCCCCGGCCGCCGGGCCGGACTCGACGAGCCGCACGGGGAAAGACCGGGCTGCCTCCAGCGTGGTGATGCCGCCCTCGGAGAGCATCATGTATATGACGCCTCCGAAGCCAAGGGAGCGCAGTCCTCCCTCCATCTCCGCGAGGTGCCGGCGCAGGGGCGGCTCGACGTATGCGTTGGCGACCGTCGTGGATGTCCGAGGATACTCCCGCACCTCTGGAGCGACCTCCGAAGAGAGCGATACGCCGTACTGGGGATACCGGCCCTCCAGGTATTCACGGATCATCCGCTCGTGAGAGGGGTTACTGTAGGAGTGCATCAGGGCGACGGCTATGGTCTCCACCCCATTCGCCTCGAATTGCGACACTATCGGTTCGAGTGAAGATAGCTCCAGCGGGACCAGAATCTTGCCATCCCACCCCACTCGCTCCCGGACGGTCCTGCGGAGGCGCCTGGGGACGAGAGGATCGGCCCGCCTGGCGGTCAGGTCGTACATATCGTACCGCTGCTCGGTGCCGGTCTCCAGGACGTCGCGGAACCCCTCGGTAGCGATCAGGCCAACCCTTACTCCCTTCCGCTCGAGCAGCAGGTTGGCCACCAGGGTCGTGCCGTAGGTCACCTGGGAGACGTCCTTGATCTCGAAGCCGGAACGTCCCGCTGCCTCGCGGGTCCCCCGTATGATTCCGAGGGCCAGGTCGTGCGAGGTGGTCAAGGTCTTGCCGACCGAGAAGGAGCCCGACTCGGGGTCGAAGACCACGAAGTCGGTGAATGTGCCCCCTACGTCGACGCCTAGCCGGGCGTCCGCCAAATGGTATAAGTTGTGTAGTCGGGTTGCGGTCACGAGGGGGGTGAGCGGCCGGGGTGTGTGGAGTCGATGGGTGCGCCATGGGGGTCTGGCTCGTGCCAGTGCTGTTCGAGTCTTTCCCTGATTCTGCGCTCGGCGGGGGTGAGCTCCACGGGTGCGGGTTTTTCGTCCTTTTCCTCCTCTATGCGCTCGGACCCCAGGGCCTTTCTGCGAATGGCGGACCTTGCGGCTCCTTCCCTGCGTCGTTGTGTTCGGGTGCGTCGTGTTCGGGGTTTTCTTTCTTCGTAGTCTTGGCGTCCTTCGGTGGGCTCTTTGGCGGGAACGACGGATGAGCTGTCTGCGGGCCCTTCGGCGGTGCTCAGGACAGGCCCTTCGGTGAACTCAGGACGAGGCCCTTCGGCGGTGCTCAGGACAGGCCCTTCGACCCGTTCGACAGGCTCAGGGGAGCCAGGCTCAGGGTGAACGGAGGTGAGGGACCCTTCGGTGAACTCAGGACGGGACCCTTCGACCCGTTCGACAGGCTCAGGGTGAGCGGATCCTTTGACGGCGCTCAGGACAGGGTCAGGGGGATGGGTTCCCGCCTCCGCGGGAATGACGATTTGGCGGGGCTCAGGGTGAACGGACCCTTCGACAGGCTCAGGGTGAATGGAGGTGGGACCTCCTTCGGTGAACTCGGGACGGGACCCTTCGACCCGTTCGACAGGCTCAGGGGAGCCGGGCTCAGGGTGAACGGAGCCTTCGACCCGTTCGACAGGGTCGGTACGAGCGGGGTTGGCTGCGGCGCTACGGCCCCCGCCGCCCCCCTGGGTTCCCGCCCCGTATCGAGTACGGGGCAGGCTCTCCGCGGGAACGACGGGTGTGTTGGGAGCGGGCTGCTCGTCGCGGACTATGTGTACTATGAGCTCCTTGGCGGCGGCGATCCTGTGGTGGGTCTTGAAGCCGTCGTTTCTGTCCTGCATGACGTCGTCTAGGAAGTCGATGATGGTGCCGGCGTCGGCGGTCTGGGCTCGGATGAGCCTGGCCATGAGGAATTCATCTATCCCAGAGAGCACAGTGAGGAAGTCTCGCGTAAGGGTGGCCGGGGCGTTCAAGGTCACGGCCACCAGGCTCCTCTCCGCGGCGGAGCAGGGGTCGGCCGGGTCGGGGCGTCCATTGATGGAGTGACCGCATGAGACGCCGCGGTACTTGGCAAGGAACTTGGCGGCGGCCTTGGACTTGTGCTTTTCGAGCTGCTTGGCGGCGTCGATCCTGTGGCATAGCTCAGCGCCGTCGATCCTGTCCTCCATGACGTCGAGGAAGAAGTCGATGATGCGCTTGCCGTCGTCGGTCTTCTCGCGGACGATGTCGGCGAGTGTGGGCGGCTTCCGCTCTTCTGTTGTTGGTACTGCGGTCTGTGTGGCTGTATCGGACATACGTTCTATTATGTGGGAGGGATGGGGATTTGTCAAGATGGAAGATTTCCCGGTAGTGAGCCACTTTGAAATGTTCTAGCCGTTAGTAGACCCGGGCAGCCGTACCCAAGCCCCGAGCTAGGAGGCAGACGAGTCAATTCTCTCAGTGGGCCAGAGTGCTGCAATACCAGTACCAACCAAGACCCCAACCAGTATCCCCAAGTACCACGGCAGCGACCTGTCAACGCTGTCCAGCCAATAAAATGCCGCCATTACACTCGCTGCGGCAGAGAGCGCGAGAACCAGATAGCGGACCGGGTTACGGCTCCGGGTGAGTGCCAAGCCTGAACTCTGAGGCGTGCTGGACACGCCGCGCGGCCGCCCCATCCCGACAGCGAGCGGACGCGGAGGGGCTTGGGCTCACCTGTTCCCCTTCCTGCTGATGACAAAATAGCACGAACGTTCTTCGTCTGTCAAGCGAAAGTTTGCGTGGGGATTCTGGGCCTATGGGCCATGGCTGGTATCACGACATGGGAGATGGATTCTTGCCTGCGCAGGAATCACCATGGCCTTGCGAAGGCCACACAAGGGAATGAGAAATGGGCGCGAGATTCCCAGTTGCCACATGATCGGTGGCAACGATCAGGGATGGGTTCCCGCCCCCGTCTGCACGGGGGCAGGCTCTGCGCGGGAACGACGGTGTGTGTGCGCGGTTCATGTTCATGGTAACGACGGTTGTGCAAAGGTCTCCCTTCGTGGGAATGACGGCCTAGATGACTTGCGCCTGTGGAGGGCAGCCTGTCAGCCGACGAATTGGTATGGGACGGGTATGCCTACCACACCTCTCGGAACAGGCGCAGCCAGTTGCCGCCCAGTATCTTGGCGACGTCATCGCCTCCATAGCCCCGTCTGATCAGTGCGGCTGCTACGTTGGGCATCTCGTCAGGCGTTTCGAGTCCGACAGGATACATCTGCATCTCGTCGTAATGCACCGACGGGTCTGTGAAAGTCGCGGGGAATTTCGTCCCCTGCTGCGAGCCGATGTACCTCCAGAAAGGCTTCTGCTGGTCCTGCGTGAAGTCGGTCCCTATGCCCACGTGGTCGATGCCTATGAGGTCCACCATGTGGTCGATGGCGTCGACGTAGTCTTCGAGGGAGGAGGATTCCCTGGTGCGCAGGAATGAAGTGATCGCGGTGGCGCCCACGACGCCGCCCTTCTCGGCCAGCAGCTTCAGGGCCTCGTCGGCCTTGTTTCTGGGAACGTCGTAGTAGGACTTGGCGTTGGCGTGGGTGCATGCCACGGGCTTCTCTGAGTGCTCAATCGTTTCCAGTGTGGTCCGCTCGCCGACGTGAGAGAGGTCGATCAGGATCCCTACCCTGTTCATCTCCCTCACCGCGTCCAGGCCGAAATTGCTGAGGCCGTCGTCCCGTCGTTCGTAGCAGCCGTTGCCCAGAAGGTTGCGCTCGTGGTAGGTGGCCTGGATGATCCCCACGCCAAGCTGCTTGAAGATCGCAAGGCGCGCCAGGTCGTTCTCTATTGGAGACGCGTTCTGGAACCCAAGGATCACACCGACCAGCCCTTCGCGCTTGGCCCTGGCTATGTCGTCCACTGTCCGAACCTGGAGCAAGGTCCCTCGATACTGATCGAAACGCTTACCCCAACCGGCAATGTGGGCCAGTGTTTCCTGGAAGTTCTCCCAGGTGGCGATGGTTGCGTTGATCGCGGTAGTCCCGCCATTGCTCAGACTCTGGAACACGGCAGGGCTGTCCCAGTTGCTGACGTTCAGGCCGTCAATGACGACCGAGTCGTCATAGATGCGGCGTGCCTCGTCGGTATTCGTCATATCCCCCTCCATGTGGCCGCGACTGTTGCTTCTGTACCACGTCGGCATGATGCGTCACCGGGTCGGCGTCCCCTGGCACGGGACAGGGCGGGTTTCAAACCCGCCCCTACGGCTACGGTCATGTTGGATGTCTTACGGTGCGTGTGGGTCTTGCGAATCCCCTGGAGCCCTGCGATTCTGCGGACCCGGGGAGATTGAGGCGGTTGCCGATCCGAAAGCGGTCTCCAAGATGGTTGTGGGTGTCCTCAACGGCGTCGGCGACCACCGGGCCGATGGAGCCGCCGAACTTGAACCCGTGGCCGCTCCCGCCGCCCGCGACGAGGACGCGCGAGCTTCCGGGGACCCAGTCGACGATGAAGTGATCGTCCGGTGTGGCGGTGTAGAGGCAAGAGCGGCCTCCCACGATCCTGCCCCTGGCGAGGTCGGGGATCCGACATTCGAGGAAGGCCATAGCCTCCTCGGCAAACTCCCGAGTACCAGAGCGGTCCATGTCCGGGTCGACCGTGTCACCGAGGGGCTCTCTGGAAACCTTGGCGTATCCCTCGCGCAGCACCGGGAATCCGTACCAGCCCTCTCTGTCGAGGTCGATGGCCCATACCGGCATGGCGTCGGCGGCGAATAGTTCTGGGTCGGGAGGCTCGATGAGGAGCATCTCCTGGTGGGTGACGCGAACGTGGCGGCCGATCTCCGGCAGGAGTCGGCCGATCCAGACCCCCACTGCGACCACCACGCAATCGACCCCGGCTCGTTCGCCGTTGCCTAAGCCTATGTCGACGCGCCCGGCCCGCTCCTCTACGCTCTCGACGGGGCATTCCTCGCGGACGACTACGCCCTCTTCCCTGGCCAGGCGGCACATGAACGACACGGCACGGCCGCTCTCGATGTACCCTGTCCATGGGTCATGTACGCAGACCTCGTGGTCGGCCAGGCGGAATTGTGGAAAGCGCGCCCTGGTCTCGCCCGCCGTGAGCACCCGTATTTCATCTGCGCCCCGGCCTCGTAGGAACTCGACGCTGGCGTGCATCGGCGAGCCGGGCTCCATGCTGTCGAGTATTACGGCGCCTCCAACCTGGTGGTAGAAGCTAGTGCCGAACCGCGCCTCCCACTGTCTCCACTGCTTGGCGGCCCGCTCCACCAGCTCGACGTAGGTCTCGTTGTCTCCCGCGTACCAGGTGCGGCGAATCCCCTTGGACACGTCGGTGGAGCTCGCACTCTCGTACGGCACCGTACCCTGATCGAATAAGGTGACCGAGTGGCCCCGCGCCCGCAGCTCGATGGCAGAAGCAAGCCCGAAGACGCCCGCGCCGATCACCCCGATATTCATGCTGCAATCATACCCTCGTTACGCTCGATGTGCATCAGAGTGCTCGAGGCCACGTTTATGGCGTGATCTTTATTGAGGACAAACCCACCGACGTAGGGGCGGGTTTGTAACCCGCCCTCCCCGCGGCCGTGGCCTCAAGACGGCCCGGCGTTCCTGAAATCGTACGCGCATTCGAGGCATTCTCAATAATGTGCGTCCACCAACTGGCACACCTGTAGACAGCCCTGCCAATTAGCAAGGCCGAGGGCGGGTTTCAAACCCGCCCCTACGATCTGAATGGCGGCGTAGTCGAAACGACTTGGTACTAAGAGCCTATCCGATAACCTTATATTGCCTTGGTCATTGTATGATGCTTCGATTAGACTTTCTCCAGTTCTATAAGGAGGAAGGACATGTCGGAGACAGGAAAACGTGCTGCGGGAGACGATATGCGCATGTCCGATGCGTTTTGGGAAAGAATCGAGCCTTTGTTGCCCCAGGAGAAGACGGGCCCGAAGGGGGGAAGACCCTGGAAGTCCGCCCGCGATTGTATGGACGGGATACTCTACGTGCTGCGCACCGGCTGCCAATGGAAGTCCATGCCTCGAACGTACGGAGCGCCGAGCACCGTGCGTGACCGGTATCAGCGTTGGGTGAAGGACGGAGTCTTCGAGAGACTGTGGAAACAGGGGTTGGCCGAATACGACGAGTTATACGGCATACACTGGGAGTGGCAGGCAATGGATGGAGCCATGACGAAGGCTCCGCTCGGGGGGTGAGGGTACTGGCCCAAACCCTACGGACAGAGGCAAGACGGGCACAAAACGCAGCCTGCTGACCGATGGCAACGGCATTCCCATAGGAATAAGCGTGGACGGCGCCAATCGCCACGATATGAAACTGGTTGAGCCAACACTCGAAGCCATCGTGGGAGACCGCCCAGCCCCACAACCCGAACAGCCTCAGGGGCTGTGTCTGGACAGAGGTTATGACTATCCTGAGGTCGAGAAGCTGGTGGCCAGCTACGGATACACAGCGCATATACGTAGGCGAGGCGAGGAGCGTAAAGATAAGCAGACCATTCCGGGATACCGCGCCCGCCGCTGGGTGGTGGAGCGTAGTCACAGTTGGTTGAACCGGTTCAGAAGGTTGCTGATCCGTTGGGAAAAGCGCATGGACAACTACCTGGCTATGCTTCATCTCGCCTGCGCTCAGATAACATATCGTGCTGCTGGAGTTGTCGGATAGGCTCTAGCTTGCGACCGCAGCTTCGGCAATCCACTTACCCGCAAAATGCGCTAGGGAAGAGGCTGGGGAATTCTGTATTCAGGGGGCTTCCGGACTGTCGGTGGGAGGGCGGGCCCTGGCACTTGGAACCGTTCCATATTTTATCACGTCCGTGCGGTCGGAATGGTTGGTACGGCATCGTGGGCGCGGCTTCTATTTCCCCAGGCAGTCGCTGACTCAAGGGAGAGTCCCCGCACGTCGAGGGCAAGGTGTACGAATTCCGACAGGGTCCTTGACCATTGACGGACCATTACCTGTTCCATGTGGGTCCAAGAAGTACCGTAGAAGTAGGTCCGCCCTGTGTAATAGTCAGTCTTCGTGGGTATGAGCAGAGTCCTCTCCGTCAGGCCGAGAGCCCCCATCTCAATCTTCCCCCTAGGGGGAAGAGGTCAATCCACTCCCTCAACTGTGAACAGTTGCCGACATGTGCTTGTCCTTGACACTCCCGTAGCTACAAACTAATATTCATGCTACGGAGTCGGACGAAAGGATGGCTCCCCGAACAATTGAATAGGAAGGTGAGTAGCAATGGAACTAGCCATTGTCGCTGTACTCGCCGTCCTGATCGGGTTGGGTTTAGGCGCTGTCGCAGGGTTTCTGGGCCGAAGAATGGTGAGCAGGAACAGGCTCGCCGTCGCAGAGCAGGAAGTCTCACGGATACTGGAGGTTGCGGAGGAGGAGCAGAGGAGGCTGATACTCGAGGGCAAGGAGCAGGCCCTCAAGGTACAGTCGGAGAGGGACGAAGAGTTTCGTGAGAGAAGATCAGAGATCAACCGGTCCGAGAAGCGCGTTTCGAAATACGAGGAGAATCTTGACAGACGTGCCACAAACCTGGAGCGCCGAGAGCGCCAGCTTACCGAGAAGGAACAGGCGGTCGATGGACTTCGTGCCGAGCTCGATGGAATCAAGGACAGGGAGGTCGAACACCTAGAAGCGTTATCCAACCTCTCTCTGAGCGAAGCGCGTTCCGAATTGATGGGACGAGCTTCAGTGGAAATCGAACACGATCTGGCGGTCTTCTACAGGGACGCTGAGGAGCGCGCCAGAGAAGAGGCCCACGAGAAGGCCCGCACCATCATCTCCGAGGCCATACAGAGGCTCGCCTCGGAGGTAGTCTCCGAGGTGTCCCTGTCGTCCGTATCCCTGCCCAGCGACGATATGAAGGGCAGGGTGATCGGCAAAGAGGGCCGCAACATACGGGCAATCGAGAAGGCTACGGGTGTCGATCTCATTATCGACGACACGCCCGAGGCCATTACGCTCTCGTGCTTCGACCCGATCCGCAGGGAAGTGGCCCGCCTGGCAATTGTCAAGCTGATAGCGGACGGCCGCATACACCCGGCCCGCATCGAGGAGACGGTCGCGAGGGCGGAGAAGGACCTGGCGGAGACCATACGCAAGGCGGGCGAAGAGGCCATGATGGATGTGGGTGTCCGCGGGCTGAATGCCGAGCTCGTGCGGCTCCTGGGCCGGCTCAAGTACAGGTACAGCTACGGCGAGAACGTACTCCAGCACAGTATCGAGGTCGGGCACCTCTCCGGACTGATCGCCGCCGAGATTGGGGCGAACGTGAGGGCCGCGAAGACAGGCGGCCTGCTGCACGACATCGGTAAGGCCCTGACCCACGAGGTCGAAGGGCCGCACGCGGAGATCGGCGCCGACGTTGCCACGCGCAACAAGGTACCGAAGCACATCTGCGCTGCGATTGGAGAGCACCACGACGACGAGCACAGCAGCCCTGAGTCGTTCATAGTGGCGGCAGCCGACGCGATCAGCGCGGCTAGGCCCGGCTCGCGCCGCGACACGGCCGAGCACTATATCCAGCGTCTCGAGGCCCTGGAGGAAGTGGGCAGGGCGTTCGACGGGGTCGAGAAGTGCTTCGCGATCCAGGCCGGACGCGAGATCAGGATCATGGTCAAGCCACAGGCAGTGGACGACATCGCTGCCACGAAGATGGCGCGAGACGTGACCAAGAAGATCGAGGACACGTTGACCTACCCTGGCCAGATCAAGGTCACGGTCATCCGCGAGTCCCGCTCCGTCGAGTACGCAAGGTAGACGGGACCCGACCGGAGACTCGTGGCTAGCGGCTGGCGATCATCGAGGCGGGCGTCTAATACCAAGTCACCGTGATGCCGCCGTGTATGTGCGGCCAGGGAGTGGGTTCCCGCCCCGTATCGAGTACGGGGCAGGCTCTTCGCGGGAATGACGGCTTTACGGCGTAGTCACAATGAATTGGTATAAGTTGACTCACCCCGTCACATATCTACGGCTCGTCACGCGCCATTAGATGGTTCAGGCAGACCTCCACCTGCACACGACGTTTTCGGACGGCACCCTCACGCCGACGCAGCTGGTAGAGCTCTGCGCCGGCCGCGGGATCAGGTATGCCGCAATCACCGACCACGACTCGACGGAGGGTGTCGGCGAGGCGCTCAGGGCCGCCCGACGCTATCCGGACCTCGAAATCATCGTCGGAGTGGAGCTCAGTACCGATGTCCAGGACAGTGAGGTACACCTGCTCGGATACTTCGTCGACCACGAGCACGACGGGTTCCAAAATACTCTGAGGACATTTCGAGACGGCAGAGAGGGACGCGCGCGCAGAATGGTGGAGAGGCTCGGCGAAATGGGGCTTCCGGTTTCGTGGGGGCGGGTGGAGGAGCTGTCCGGCGGCGGGGCCATCGGCAGGCCCCACATTGCCCAGGCGATGGTCGAGGCTGGCTACGTCGTGTACCCCAAGGACGCCTTCGATAAGTACCTGGGTCGCAACGGCCCCGCGTATGTCGAGCGGGCCCGACTGACGCCGGTCGAGGCTGTGCGGATGCTGGTGTCGAATGGCGCTGTGCCCGTCATGGCGCATCCCACGTTTTCGGTCCCCCGTATGGACCGGGAGGGCATGGCGGAGCTGAGCCGGGTCCTGGTCGAGCTTAGGGGCGAGGGCCTTGCGGGGATGGAGGTCTACTACGGGGTGTACGAACCGGACGTTGTCGCGCAGCTGAAGTCGATGTCCGACGAACTGGGCCTCATACCGTGTGGAGGCAGCGACTACCATGCCTCGGGCAACCCCGATGAGGCCCAGCCCGGCGACGCGGGCCCGCCGCCGTCAGCGGTCGAGGCCCTGAGGGCGGCCAAGTCCGACCTCGTTCGAGGGTAGGGGACCGGCGGTGCACTCATGACAGGACTGGTGCTGATCGCGGCGGCTTACCTACTCGGCTCCATACCCTCCGCCTTCCTGCTGGCGCGTTACCTGAGGGGCATCGACATACGGGACTACGGGTCCGGAAACGTCGGTGCGTCGAATATCATGGAGCACCTGGGGCTGCGCACCGGGATAGCGCTGGGCGTGTTCGACACGCTGCTCAAGGGTACAATGCCCGTGGTCGCCGCCGATCTCCTCGGACAGAGCCTCGCCGTTCAGGCGGCTGTGGCCGTTGCGGCCATCGCAGGACACAACTGGTCGGCGTACCTGAAGATGACCGGGGGGCGCGGCGTCTCGATAGGCATAGGCGTGCTGCTTGGGATGGGACTCTGGATAGAGCTGGGGGTCGGACTTATCCTGATCGGGCTCATCGGGCGGGTCGTCACGAAGGATACAGGCATATGGTCGCTGGTCTCCTTCATGGCGCTGCCGGTGGCCGCGATTGTCCTCGACCAGCCTACCGAGGTCGTGTACATGCTGGGGGGAATGGCCCTGATTCTCGTAGTCAAGCGCCTCACCGCCAACTGGGAGCGGCCCTCGACCGACCGCTACGGACCGGCGCGCGTCCTGTTGCATCGCTTCTTGTGGGACAGGGACGTCCCCCGAAAGGAAACATGGACGGGCCGAATGCCGCAGGCTGAGCAAGGATCGGTTGACGAGAGTATCGCGGGGGACGCCGCCGCCCCATCCACGACCGGCGGCAGGAGATAGCCGAATGGCCGAGGAGCGTGCGCCCACCTACTGCGCGAAGCACTCGGAAACGCCGACGAACCTCAGATGCAGCCGCTGCGACAAGCCGGTCTGCCCGGAGTGCATGGTGCAGGCGCCCGTCGGGATCCGCTGCCTGGAGCATGGCCAGCCCACCAAGCTCCCTACGTACGACGTCCCGGCCGGATTCATCGTACGCGGGGTTGCCGCGGGCATCGGTATTGGCATCCTGGGCGGCTTCATTCTGGGGCTAATTGCGAGATTCACCACCCTGTTCTTCATCCCATACGTGTTCACTTTGGCCATGGTGGGGCTGGGCTACCTGGTGGGCGAGGGCATAAGCAGGGCCACCAACAAGAAGCGGGGCCAGCCGCTTATCGTAGCGGCGGCCGTGGGCGTCCTGGCAGCCTTTGCCATCGTAGCGGCACTCGCGGGGCTGCAGCTGGACCCGTTCGACCTGATCGCGCTGGGAATCGCCATCTTCCTCGCGATCCAACGGGTCCGCTAGCATGGCCAAATAGTTGACAGATTTCGTATCTATTAGGTATGATGTGGACGATAACTAACCTATTCGACCTGATCGCGCTGAGAATCGCCGTCTTGCTCGATCCAATGGGTTCGCTAGCATAGCCAGTGGTTGACAGAATTCGTAGCCACTCGGTACAATTGGGACGATAACACTTCTGAAAAGGCCGGATAACGGAATGGATAAACTCGACTCCAAGATAATCAAACTACTGCAAACGGACGGACGCGCCTCTAACGCTTCCATAGCCCGCCACGTCGGAGTGAGCGAGGGCACGGTCAGACGGAGACTCAAGCGGCTGGTGGACGAGGAGTACATCCAGGTCGTGGCACTGCCAGACGCGGCGAAGCTTGGCTACGAGTCACAGGCTCTGGTGGGGATCCAGGTCGAGCCGGACAAGGTCGACAAGGTGGCAGACTGCCTGTTCGAGCTGTCCGAGATCAGCTGGGTGGCCGTGACGACGGGCTCGTACGACGTGTTTGCGTGGGCAACGCTGCCGTCGGCTGAGGAATTGGGCACCTTCCTTCGCACGCGGGTGGGCGTCATTCCCGGTGTGCGCCGCACCGAGACGTTCGTCAATCTGGACAAAAAGCGGGGCCATGCTGTCTCGGTGTAGTCGAAGCACCGGGAAAAAGCAGGCCACCGCAGGGGCCCCCTTGCTAAAGGGGGCCTTCTTAATGGGCAGCGAGCGCCAGGAGAGAACAGATGCTTAGGACCATCCACTGCGGCGACCTGAGAATAGGGCACGCGGGCGAGGCCGTAACCCTCAGCGGATGGGTGCATAATCGCAGGGACCACGGCGGGCTGATATTCATCGACCTGAGGGACAGGTACGGGCTCGTGCAGGTCGTCTTCAACCCGGAGCTGGCGCCGGAGGCCCACGCAGCCGCCGAGAGGTTCCGCAGCGAGTGGGTGGTGCAGGTATCTGGAACAGTCAACGCCCGCCCCGAAGGGACGGCGAATCCAGGACTCTCCACCGGGGAGATCGAGGTCGCAGCCTCCTCAGCCGAAGTGCTCAACGAGTCTAAGACTCCTCCATTCGAGGTCGTCGACGGCGCAGAGGTGGACGAGTTGCTGCGCCTGAAGTACAGGTACATCGACCTTCGCCGGCCGAGTATGCAGGAGGCCATTGCCCTGCGCCACAGGGTCGTCAAGTACATTCGCGACTTCCTGGACGAACAGGGCTTCCTCGAGATCGAGACCCCCATCCTGATCAAGAGCACGCCGGAGGGGGCCAGGGACTACCTCGTGCCCAGCCGGCTCTATCCGGGGCAGTTCTACGCACTCCCACAGTCGCCGCAGCAGCTCAAGCAGCTTCTCATGGTCGCGGGCATGGACAAGTACTTCCAGATCGCCCGCTGCTTCCGGGACGAGGACCCGAGGGCCGACAGGCAGCCGGAGCACACCCAGCTCGACCTGGAGATGAGCTTCGTCGAGCAGGACGACGTCCTGGACCTGATCGAGGAGCTCTACACGTCGATGATCGAGGAGCTCGTGCCCGGAAAGCGGCTCGTCAAGCCCTTCCAGCGCCTGAGCTACCAGGAGGCGATGGACCGCTTCGCGAGCGACAAGCCCGACCTCCGCTTCGGACTGGAGATGGCCGACCTGACGGCCCAGGCCTCCAAGAGCGGGTTCCGCGTGTTCTCCTCCGCAGCTTCCGGCGGGGGCATAGTCAAGGGATTCAGCGTGCCTGGCGCAGGGGGATACGGGCGGCGTCAGCTCGACGAGCTGGTCGAGTTCACGAAGACACGTGGCGCGCAGGGCCTGGTCTATATCGCCCTGGACGCGTCGGCCCCATCGCTCGCCGAGCTGACCGGTGACGACTTCAGGTCCCCCGCCGCTCGCTTCCTCACTCTCGACGAGGTGGGGGAGATCGCGGCACTGACGGGAGCGGCGCCGGGCGACCTCGTACTCATCGTCGCCGGCCCAGCCAAGTCCACGAACATCGCTCTCAGCGCCCTTCGCGACGAGATGGCCCGGCGTCACGAGCTGGCGGACCCCGACGTACTCCACTTCGCGTTCATTGTCGACTTTCCGCTCTTCGAGTGGAACGAGAACGAGGGCCGCTGGGACGCCATGCACCACGCCTTCTCGATGCCGAAGGACGATTCGATGCAGTACCTCGAGAGCGACCCGGGCAGGGTCATCGCCAACCTGTACGACCTGGTCTGCAACGGTGTGGAATGCGCCAGCGGCAGCATCAGGGTGCACCAGCGCGACCTCCAGGAGCGCATATTCAAGGTCCTCGGATACACGGAGGAGCAGGTCGGCCAGCGCTTCAAGCAGCTTCTCGACGCCCTGGAGTACGGCGCGCCGCCCCACGGGGGCATTGCTCCCGGCATCGACCGGCTCATCATGGTGCTGCTCGGTACCGACAACATCCGCGACGTCATAGCCTTCCCAAAGACACAGAACGCTATCGACCCGCTGTTCGACGCGCCGGACAGTGTGGAGGCGGAGCAGCTCAAGGAGCTGCACATCGAAATAGCCGAGTAGGAGTGCAGCTCCGCTCCGACCTTGGCGACGGAGCTATCGCAGGAAGGAGACCCCGGTCATGCCTGTCGTGCAACACGATGTCCTCGAGCGAATTGCATTCGACGTATTCTCGGCCGCCGGTATGCCGGAGGACGAGGCGAGAATAGTCGCAGGCCACATAGTCACGGCCAGTCTGCTCGGCCACGATTCTCACGGTGTCTGGTACATACCCAGGTATGGTGACATGGCCCTCGAAGGCCACGTGAACTGGAGCAAGCACGAAGTCCTCAAGGAGAGCCCGCTGTTCCGCCTCATGGACGGGCACGGCGCTCACGGCATAGTCGCCCTGAACCGGGCCGCGGACATCGCCTTCGAGAAGGCGGAGACTTCGAGTATAGGCATGGCAGGCATCCGGAACGTCACGCACATGGGGAGGCTGGGGGCGTGTCCCACCCTGATAGCCGAGCGCGGGATGATTGGGATGGTGTGGACGAACACTGGCGGTCTCGCCGTCGCGCCCTTCGGAAGCGCGGAAAAACGTCTGCGGCTCGCCCCCGTCGCCTACGCGATACCGCGCCGGAACGGCCAGCCCTTCATGCTCGACATGACCTTCAGCGTCGTCGCCGGGGGGAAGATAGAGCAGAAGATAATTCGCGGCGAGCCCATCCCCGAAGGGTGGCTCATCTCCAAGGACGGCGAATACGTGACCGACGGCTCACGCTATCATGCCCAGGAAGCGTCTATACTGCTGCTGGGAGGGCTCCAGTTCGGACACAAGGGGCACGGCCTGGGGATGATGATGGAGATGATCGTCGGGCCGCTTACCATGGCAGGGTGTACCGACGGCGAGGACAGGGGTGGAGGCGCGCTCGTAACGGCCATCGACATTGCCGCTTTCACCGACGTGGACGCCTACCTGGACGAGGTGGAGGCGTTCGCGGAGTACGTCACGTCCGCCGCGCCCCTGCCCGGCGTCGACCGCGTCTACGCCCCCGGTCAGCTGGAGGAACAGACGATGGAGCGCCTCCTCTTGGAGGGGATCGACGTGCCCGAGCCCACATGGGCCGAGATTTCCGAGATCGCCGGACGCCTGGGCGTGTCCGTGCCGTCCGTATGTTGAAGACCGGCCCGCAGGCAGGCTCCTGGGGAGGGGGCGGGCCGGGTGCTGCTTTCATAGCAACCTCTCATGCCAGTTTGCGACCGGCGGGCCAAGTGATGAAAGTGGCTCCGCCCTCGTTGCCCTGAGTTGGCGGCAGTGGCCGGGGATGGGTTCCCGCCCCGTATCGGGTACGGGGCAGGCTCTCCGCGGGAACGACGGTGATAGGGTGCTCCCATTTGTTTTCATGGTAATTACGATTGGATGGACAGCCAGTGATTGACGAGGTCAAGCTGAGGGCCGCGGTAACCTCCATGATCGAGGGCATCGGCGAGGACCCGCGCCGCGAGGGACTGGCAGACACGCCGCGGCGGGTCGCTGCGATGTACGCCGAGTTCTTCGAGGGTCTCGGGCAGGACCCAGCGGACGTCCTCGCGACCGGATTCGAGGAGGCACACCATGAGATGGTCGTACTTTCCGACGTACCGTTCTTCTCCGTCTGCGAGCACCACTTTCTGCCCTTCTTCGGGGCCGCGGACATCGGCTACATACCCAGCGGGCGGGTCGCCGGAGCGAGCAAGCTCGCCAGGGCGCTGGACATCGTAGCGCGGCGTCCGCAACTCCAGGAGCGCCTGACTGGGCAGCTCGCCGACGCGATCGCGCAGGCGCTGAATCCGGAGGGCGTCGGCGTTGTCGTCTCCGCCGAGCACCTGTGCATGACGCTGCGCGGCGCAAGGAAGCCCGGGAGCCGCATCGTTACCTCGTCCCTTCGCGGTACATTCAGGACAGACGACAGGGTGCGGCGGGAGTTCGACGGCCTCAGAAAGGGCGCTCATTGAACGTCGCCAGCTTCCCGACCATCGAGGAGGCTGAGCCTGCGTGGGAGCAGGTCCTGGATCTGAGCGCCGCAGCTACCCTTTTCCTGACCCCTTGGTGGCAGAAGACATGGTGGAAGCACTTCGGCGGCGGGTCCGAGCTTGTCGTGCACGTGGTGAGCGACGGACCGCGTCCGATAGGCGTGGCACCCCTGGTGTGCTCAGAAGGCGTCCTGGACCTCCTGGGGGGTACGGACCTGTTCGACTACAGGGACTTCATCGTCGAGCGAGGCCGCGAGGAGGGCTTCTGCGCCGCTCTTCTGGACCACCTGTCGCGGCGGGAATGGCACACCCTCAGGCTGGAGTCGGTTAGGGAGAGCTCGCTGACCCTGCAAGCCCTCCCCAGTGCCGCGGAGTCTGCGGGCATGTCGGTCGAGATCGAGCCGGAGGACGTCGCCCCGGTCGCCGTCCTTCCGCAGACTTGGGACGAGTACGTGGCCGGTCTGTCGAAGAAGGACAGGCACGAGTTGAGGCGCAAGATTCGGCGTCTCGACGGGGCAGGGGAGGTCAGCCGCTCTGTCTGCGGCTCTCCGGACCAGGTGCGCCGCATGATGTCGGACTTCTTTCGGCTTCACAGGGCGAGCAGCCCCGACAAGGCCACGTTCATGACCGCAGAGCGAGAGGCATTCTTCGTCGATGCGGCCAGCGAGGCCGAGCGTCGGGGGAGACTCAGGCTGGAGGCGGTCGCGCTCGACGGCCAACCGGTGGCGTCGTGCCTTGGCTTTGACTACGCTGGAGCCTTCCTGCTGTATAATAGCGGCTACGATCCAGCTCATTCCAAGCTCAGTGTCGGGATAGTCAGCAAGGCGCTCGCGATCAGGGGTGCGATTGAGTCAGGGAATAGCGTCTTCGACTTCCTGCGGGGCTCCGAGGACTACAAGTACCGGCTCGGTGGACAGGACCGTCAGGTGTACCGCGTGCTCGTCAGGCGATGAGTCTCGGATCGAGGCCTGACGCCAATGGTACGCCCTCAGCCGATCCCGGGATTAAGGAACACGACAACCGCATGTACAGCCTGGCCCTGTTGAGCGTCCACGGCTGTCCGTTTGCCCGCCTGGGCGAGCGCGACACCGGGGGCATGAATGTATATCTGCTCCAGATAGCGCGAGAACTGGGCAGGCGGGGCCACAGGGCCGATGTCTACACGAGAGTTCACGACCCCAACGATCCCGAGATAGTCGAGCTGGGCGAGAACGCCAGGGTCATTCACATCCAGGCTGGGCCTCACGGCGAGACCAAGCTGGGCCTGCACCGGCACATCCCGCAGTTCCTCCAGGGCTTGGAAGAGTTCTGCGAGCGCGACGGAACGGACTACGACATCGTACATTCCCACTACTGGCTCTCGTGCTCAGCAGCCATGGAGCTGTGCCGCCGGTGGGATGTTCCCCACGTCGCCACGTTCCACACACTTGCGCGCGCCAAGCTGGAGGCCAGGCCGGGCGAAGAGGAGTCTCAGGCCCGCATCGACGCGGAGTACGCGGCCATGATGAGCGCCGACTCAATGGTCGTGTCGACCGAGCAGGAGCGAAGCGACATCGCCCGTCTCTACGGTGTGCCGAGCCGGAAGGTGGACGTCGTTCCGGCAGGCGTCGACCTGCGAATGTTCAGGCCAATGGGGAGAGAAGACTCGCGTAGGCTGACAGGGCTGGACGGCGGGCGAACCATACTCGCAGTCGCCCAGCGCATCGAGCCGCTGAAGGGTCTGGATGTGATCATCGAGGCGCTGCCTCTGTTGGACGACGGCGGCGAAACCCGCTTTCTCGTCGTGGGCGGCGACGAGAACTCAGGGCCAGAGGTCGCTCGGCTGCAGGGCGTGGCGGCTCGGCTAGGCGTGGGAGACAGGGTCACGTTTGCCGGGGCGGTCAGCCAGGACGAGCTTCCCGCATATTACAGCGCGGCGGATGTGTGCGTGCTGCCATCGTACTACGAGAGCTTCGGGTTGGCGGCCCTCGAGGCCCTGGCTTGCGGTACGCCCGTAGTCGCTTCGAGGGTCGGAGGACCGATGTCCTTCATCGCCGATGGCGTGAACGGATTCCTGGTCCCGGAGCGCAGTGCCCGGGCATACGCACGCTGCCTGGATGCCGTGATGTCGCCCGCTCGCCCGCGTTCGGAGATGGCCGAAGCATCAAGACGGACCGCGTCCGGCATGGGTTGGGATTCCGTCGCGGACGGGCTGCTGGCCCACTACTCCTCCCTGATAGACGGGCGTCGGGCAGGGGCCGGGTACGAGGCGCCTGCGGCGGTCATGGTGAAATAGGGGCGTCGGGCTGGCCGAGGCGGCTACGGGAAGGTCCACCCGGCCATCTTGTCGGGCGTTATCTTGATCAGCACGAACTCCATCTCGCGGTACGTCTGCTCGGCGTACCGCTTCCCCTCTTCCTCGCCCTGGTAGTTGATCGACATGTCCCAGAGGATCTGCCGGTCCCACTCGGTGGAGAGTTGCGCCGTGCCATTGACCTGCACGAACCCGTGAGGCTCCGTCTCTCTTGGGATCGAGATGCAGATACGCGGGTCGCCCCGAAGATTCCTTACCTTGACGCTCGACGGCCCCGACAGGATGAGCAGGTGCTCTCCGTCGTATAGGTGCCAGACGGGCGCAACGTGAGGCGAGCCATCGGGCCGCAGGGTTGCGAAGTTGGAGAGGAGCGGGAGCTTCAGGAATTCGTCGATCTCCTTGGCGGTCATTCTGGGCATCAGACTGTCTCCGCAATAGAGGCGGTTTCCGCAACCGGCCACAGTGAGAGGCTGTGGTCCTCGGGCGGGGCCGACTCGGCGGGGAGCCTCGCCTCGACCTCGCGGAGGATTGCGTCGGCGACCTCTGAGATTGTGCGAAAGGCATCGATTACGACGATCCTTTCGGGGTGCTGATCCGCTATCTTCCTGTAGCCGCGCCGCACCCGCTCGTGAAACTGGACCGGCTCCTCCTCGAAGCGGCGCGTTCCCTCGCCGTCGATTCGTCTGGTGCGCTCATCGCCCGGATGTCCCATCTTCATCTCCAACTGGGCCGAGCCGACTCGCCGGAGGCCGTCGGCAACAGGACCGTCCAGCAGTATCGTGATGTCCGGGACGAGTCCGCCCGTCGCCAGCCGGTTGACCCGCGCGACGCCGTCGAGGTCGATGCGGCGGCCGTAGCCCTGATACGCCGTCGTGGAGTCGATGTACCTGTCCGCTATGACGACCGTGCGCTCCTCCTCCAGCAGTGGGCGTATCGTCTTGCTGACGAGGGTCGACCGCGCGGCGGCGAAGAGGAAGAGCTCGGCCTCGGGCGGGAGATCCTCCCTGTTTTCATTCGCGAGCCATCTGCGTAGGTAGTTGCCCAAGTCGGTCGAACCCGGCTCCTTCACGGGGACAACCCGGTAGCCGGCGTCGACGAGCCGCGCCTCCAGGAGCTTCGCCTGGGTCGTCTTGCCCGTACCCTCGCAGCCTTCCAACGATATGAAGAGTGACAACGCGCCTGTCCTCGTGAGTTCTAGCGTCGGTACAGTATCACACGCCGAGAGGGCTCGCGGCCGGAGCTGCTGGAAGCCAGGCCGCGCTGCTCGGCGAACTGGTGCTGCAGGCGCCGGATAAACGCAACCTGCGGGCTCAGGTCGGCCCTGTGCTCCCCACCGTCCAGGCGGACGGCTGCCTCTTCGGCCTCTTTGACGGCCTGCCTTGCGGCGTCCTGGGACCCCATTCTCCCGGAGCTGAGGTCCAGGGCCCGGAGGAACTGGTGGATCTGGGCCGCAGTATTCTTCCGAAGGACGTAGACGGGCTTGCCGAGGCTCTCGGCTTCATTGAGCGCCTGGGTCCTCCGTCGATAGAAGTTCTTGGTCGTCAGGAGGAGGTCTGCCGCCCCGATGTCGCCGACGACCTCCACCGAGGCCTTTGCTACCCTGGCAGCCTGTCGGAGCTTGTCCTTGTTGACGCCGTACGGGAGAATATGAATCATGGACCTGGGCCCGTCCGCCGGGACCTCCAGGGCTGCCTCCTCAGGCTCCTCGCGGCTCCCCGGTACTCTGCGAAACGGCTCGGACCCCGGTCGCTGCCCGTTTTCGCCCAGTATGGCTGTTTCCACGTACTCCCGGCGTCTCTCCACGCTCCCCATCTCGTCGAGAGTCCTCCTCTCAACGGTGACGGGGTAGCCCCTCAACATCCTGTCGACCGAGTCGGAGACGTCGGTGTGGATGGTAACGTCGCTCCAGCCCTGGATCTGTACGAGGGCGTCGAAGGTGGGCGGGGCTCTCCTCTCGAGGACTGTCTTTTGGGTGCGGCGCCGCCTGGCCTCCTCGTCGCCCAGGGTCACCGAGTCTATGCCCCCGATCAGGTCGCACAGGGTCGGGTTCATGATCAGGTTCTCGAGGGTGTTGCCGTGGGCCGTAGCTACGAGCTGAACGCCCCGCTCGGCGATGGTCCTCGATGCCTCCGCCTCGAGCTCCGTTCCGATCTCGTCTATGACGATGACCTCGGGCATGTGGTTCTCCACGGCCTCTATCATCACCGCGTGCTGCTGGGAAGGCGACGGCACCTGCATGCGCCTTGCGCCGCCTATTCCTGGGTGGGGTATGTCGCCGTCACCGGCGATCTCGTTGGATGTGTCGACCACCACTACGCGCTTGCTGGCGTCGTCCGCAAGAACCCGGGCTACCTCGCGGAGCATGGTAGTCTTGCCGACACCCGGCCTGCCGAGCAGCAGGATGCTGTTGCCGGTGAGCACGAGGTCCTCGATGAACTTGATGGTGCCGTAGACGGCCCGTCCGACACGGGCGGTCAGGCCCACCACCTTGCCCGTCCGGTTCCGAATGGCCGAGATGCGGTGGAGAGTACGCTCGATGCCTGCCCTGTTGTCGACGCCGAACGTACCAATGCGCTGGACGACGTACTGGAGGTCTTCCTCGGTCACTTCGCGGGACGATAGGGTGGTGGTCTCGTCGAGGAACCTCGCCTGGGGCTCCCGGCCGAGGTCGAGCACCACTTCGAGCAGGTCGCCCGGGCGTCCTTCGACGTTAAAGGGCTCCGCAATGTGCGGCGGCAGCTTCTCGATGATCTTGTCGAGGTCGCTGTCGATCCATTGCTGCATGTAGCGGCGGTTACTCCTCCGTGGTTCTACGCCGAGCCCTCCACGATCCTCCTGAAGAGGTCGTGGACCCGGTCGTCGTTCGTAAGCTCGGGGTGAAAGGCGGTGGCCAGCATCGCATCCTGGCGGACCGCCACCGGCTTCCCGTCGGACAGCTCGGCGAGCACCTCGACACCATCTCCCGCCCTGTTCACGACCGGCGCCCTGATAAAGACGCCGCGAAAGGGCGGCCCCTCAATGGCCTCGATGTCCAGGTCCGCCTCGAAGCTGTCCACCTGACTGCCAAAG
Organism: Dehalococcoidia bacterium; assembly: GCA_965222445.1. Lineage (GTDB taxonomy): Bacteria > Chloroflexota > Dehalococcoidia > Lucifugimonadales > CAJWER01. The sequence continues at coordinate 2,189,102 of CBDCTY010000002.1, forward strand.
GCGTTTCGGCTCACCTCGATGTTCATCAGGTGGAGCGGCTCGGGGCGCCTGTCCGTGAGGCTGTCGGCCAATACGATCATACCGGCACACGTGCCCCATACCGGCAGTCCGGCCACGACGCTGTCTGCCAACGCGGGCCTGAAGCCGTATATGTCGATGAGCTGGACGATAGTGGTGCTCTCGCCGCCGGGAATGATCAGCCCGTCGAGTCCGTCGAGCTCGTTGGGCAACCGGACTTCAGGCACGTCGACCCCAAGCCGGTCGAGGACGATCTTGTGCTCCAGGAAGTCGCCCTGGATGGCGAGCACCCCTATCCTGGGCACCCTACCAGCCCCGGACGGCCAGCTGCTGCTCCTCGGGCATCGTCCTGACGTCGAGACCGGGCATGGCGTCACCAAGGCCTCTCGACACCTCGGCGATGATATCGGGGTCGTTGAAGTGGGTCGTGGCCTTGACGATGGCCTCGGCCATCAACTCCGGCTGTGAGGACTTGAAGATCCCCGATCCGACGAAGACGCCGTCCACACCCAGCTGCATCATGAGCGCCGCGTCGGACGGTGTCGCGATGCCGCCGGCCGCGAAGTTGACGACGGGAAGCGTGCCGGCGTCGTGGACGTCCTTCACCAGCTCGTAGGGCGCCTGCATGTCGCGGGCCGCGGCCATCAGCTCGTCTTTGTTCATACTCTGGATGCGGCGCATCTCGCCGATGACGGACCGGGCGTGGCGGACGGCCTCGACCACGTTGCCTGTGCCGGCCTCGCCCTTGGTGCGAATCATCGCCGCGCCTTCGCCTATTCTGCGCAGGGCTTCGCCGAGGTTCCGGCAGCCGCACACGAAGGGGACCTTGAAGGCGTGCTTGTCCACGTGGTGGTTCTCGTCGGCGGGAGTCAACACCTCGGACTCGTCGATGTAGTCGATCTTCAGCGCCTCGAGTACCTGCGCCTCGACGAAGTGGCCGATCCTGCACTTGGCCATGACAGGGATGGTCACCGCCTCCTTGATCTCGACGATCTTGGTGGGGTCGGCCATCCGCGCGACGCCGCCCGCCTTGCGAATGTCGGAGGGGACGCGCTCCAGCGCCATGACCGCCACGGCTCCGGAATCCTCGGCGATCTTGGCCTGGTCAGCCGTCACCACATCCATGATGACGCCGCCCTTCAGCATCTTGGCCAGGCCGGTCTTGAGCTGCCACGTACCGGTTTCGACAGTGGTGTCCGTTGCCATCTGCAAGTCTCCGTTGGGGATTTCGTAAAGACAGTTGCATTATACTCCCGGCCCTGGCCCTCTGGCAATTTAAGCTTGCCATCTGCGGCGGGAGGGGAGTTGCCTCGAACGCCGAAAAGTGGCATCGTCCTTAGCGGGAGAACCTACAATCGCCGGATTGCTGTCCGCTCTCACTATGATCAGGAACGCGCTTGCGTGTGTCGCCGCCGCGGCCTCCGTCTTGGTGTTGGCATGTGCGGAGGGTGAGCCTTCGGCCGTTCCCGCGGCGGCGACGCAGCCAACCGAACGGGCAGTCCCCGCCCCAGCACCCACGCCATCCGAAACGGCTGCGCCCTCGTCAACGACGGCGCCAACAACGACAACGACGACGACGACGCCTGCGCCTACGTCAACGCCTGAGCCCGCATCCACTCCAGGACCCGGCAGCCTGCCGCGGCTGGACGTCGAGCCCGCCTTCCCCAACGTGACCCTGGGCCGAATGGTACATCTCACCTATCCGTCGGGCCGAGGCGGCCGGCTATACCTGGTGCTCCAGCCGGGCCTGATCGTCTCCTTCGAGGACCGGCAGGACGTGGAGGCGCTGGCAATCTTCCTAGACATCCGCGACCGGGTCAACGATCAGGGCAACGAGGAGGGGTTGCTCGGGCTCGCTTTCGATCCTGCCTACGAGTCCAACGGCTACTTCTATGTCTACTACTCGGCGGCGGGCCCGAGGCGCTCCGTAATCTCTAGGTTTTCGGTCGATCCCGGCGACCCCGGCAGGGCCGACGTGGCGAGCGAAAGGCAGGTCATGGTCATCCCGCAGCCCTACAGCAACCACAATGGCGGGCACCTCGTCTTCGGACCGGACGGATACCTGTACGTCGGTGTCGGCGACGGGGGGAGCGCCAACGATCCCCAGGGGAATGGGCAGGACCGGACGACCCTGCTCGGGAGCATCCTGCGCATCGACGTATCGACAATCGACTCTGAGGGACGGTACACCGTACCGCCCGGCAACCCGTTCGTCGGAGAGGGCGGCGGGGTCAGGGCGGAGATTTGGGCCTACGGGCTCAGGAACCCCTGGCGGTTCAACTTCGACCGCGAGACCGGCGATCTGTGGGCCGCCGACGTCGGCCAGAACGCCTGGGAGGAGGTGGACATCATCCAGCCGGGCCTCAACTACGGCTGGAACATCATGGAGGGAGCGCACTGCTTCGCCGGGGGCAGGAGCCTCGGCAGTCTGCTGCGGAGGGGACCGGGTGAGTGCGACCAAGCCGGCCTCGAGCTGCCGGTGGTTGAGTACGACCGCGACGGAGGCTGCTCGATTACCGGCGGATACGTGTACCGGGGCGCGAGGCTGCCGTCCCTGGTCGGCGCGTATGTGTACGGAGACTACTGCAGCGGCAAGATATGGGCTGTGCGGCAGGAGGGCGTCGTCACCGAGCACCGCCTGCTCGTCGACTCGTCCATCCGTCTCGCGGCCTTCGGAGAGGGTCCCGACGGTGAGCTGTACATGCTCTCCTTCGACGAGAAGATCTACCGCTTGGCCCATCTTGAATGAGTGCGACCCGGTGACCACCGTAGAGGAATGAGAGACGCCTCTTCGAGCGTCCCACACTTACTCGAGTACAGGTAGACGCTCCAGGGGCACCAGGACGCGTATGCTGCGCGGTTGCCTCGCAACTCTCTCGATGAAGCCCGCGTCTTCCAGCCTCAGCACCATCTGGTGAACAGTGGAAGGCGCCACTTTGAAGTGCCGCTGCATGTCAGCCTCTGAGGGCGGAAATCCGTTGACTCTCGTGTAGTGATGGATGAATGCGAGGTACTGCCCCTGCTTGCGCGTGAGTTCGGGCTCTTGGGCAGATCCCGATAGCATCCGGTTCACGCGGTCCACGTCGAACGCATCGGGATCGAACTCTCCGCCGAGCCACTCCATCATGTCGAGATGCTCTTCGTGGTCAGGGTCTCCGATGACCTCCAAGAGCTCGGCATAGCCCCACGGCCCGCCGCAGTCTTCGGGAGGACATGCCCTCTTCCCACCCACGCAAGTCGGGTATCTCTTGCCGGGTTGATGCTCGAGAATGTCCTCCAGCATGACTTCGTGAAGCCAGCCGTCTCCGAAGTCATACTCGTACAGGAAGCGTGAGCCCCTGTCTACGACCAATGATCCCAGCCTGGCCCGCTCCGAGTCCTCAAAGGGGAGCTGATAGAGATCGTTGTCGGGGTGAGGCTCACTATACTGGGTCGAATCAGTCTCAAAACGGTAGAGGTGGTAGTTCCTGAACCCCATCATGTCTTGCAGTATCAGGTGAAGCCTGTGCAGCGAGACATCCGAAGATGCCAGGAACCTACGCCAAACAGGCGGGGACGTCTCCAGAAGCGTCACCTTGAGCTGGTAGACCATGGCCCTGCTGAGCGGCGCTGTCACAGCTTATACCAATTCATTTTGAGCGCACCGTAAAGCCGTCATTCCCGCGAAGAGCCTGCCCCGTACTCGATACGGGGCAGGAATCCACTCCCTGGCCATACATATACGGCGGCATCACGGTGACTTGGTATTACTCCGGTCGAGGCGAGTACGTAGCTTGCTTATGGTGGTCGCCAGCGTATGCGACGTAAGCGCGATGTCCAGCCGTGCAGCCATTATCCGTATACTACTACGAGACGGCGCGCCAGTCACGACGGACGCACTCGCAAGATAGGCCGGACTCGCCTCGTGCTATAATCGAGTGTCTGTGGAGAGGTGGCCGAGCGGTTTAAGGCGCCGGTCTCGAAAACCGGTATGGGAGCAATCTCATCGTGGGTTCGAATCCCACCCTCTCCGCCACGGAGAGATGCCAGAGTGGCCGATTGGGCGCGACTGGAAATCGCGTGTCGCTGCAAGGCGACCGTGGGTTCGAATCCCACTCTCTCCGCCACCTACTGCTGTCCCATATCGCTTGCCGAGCGGATTGTCGACGCTGCACCTGAGACCCTGCCATGTGTTGGGCAGATAACGTTCAACCCCGTCCCGCTGGTTGTGGCGGCAAAGCCGCCTATGTGACGAGCAGCCTGTCGTTTCTCTGTAGGCAAGGATCTTGGCATCGTGCCGGTGGACCGTCATGCGGCTGGCAATGTCGCCGTGACCGGTATGAACGACTCTGGCTGTGGGACTACCTTCATGCGAGATGATATAGATACCACCCGGCGCAGGCTCCATCAAAGTTAACGGTCTCTAGTAGCCCCAGGCTTCGTCGGGGCCGATGGGCTGTACGCCGGCGTGGAGGAGGCCGGTGCCGGGGTCGATCATGACGCCGCGCGGCCGGGAGAAGCCTCCGCCGGTGGAGGGCTCCGGGACGACCTCGACGTTGTGGCCCATACGGGCCAGCGCCTCGATCGTCCGCGGGTCGATCCGGTGGTCGACGAAGGTCTCGCGCTCGGCGGCGTCGACGCTCGGCGCTGTGATCGCCTCCTGGATGCTCATCCCGAAGTCGACCACGTTGGAGATGATGTGGGCGATGCGGCAGATGATCCTGCGCCCGCCAGGCGCTCCGACGGTGAGGAAGGGCTGGCCGTCCCTGAGCAGCAGCACGGGCGCCATGTTGTTCATCGCACGCTTGTACCCGGCGATCGAGTTTGCCGCGCCGGGCATGGGGTTGAAGACGATCATGCTGTTGGCGAGGAGCACGCCGGTGCCTGGCACGACGACTCCCGAGCCGAAGCCTCCCACCGCGGTCTGCGTGCAGGCGACCATGTTCCTGTCGCGGTCTATGACACTGAGGTGGGTGGTGCAGTCGCCCTCGCTGGGGGGCGAAGCGGGGGCGGCGCGCTCGGGCCGCGGCTGCGGGTCGTAGCGCCAGGGGTCGTGCAGTGGGCTGTCGGCGTAGGCGATCCACGGCTGCAGCTCGCGCTCATCCTCCAGCCTGGCAGCCTCGCGGTCGATGGAGCGAGCGACCTCCCGGGCGTACTCTCTCGACAGGATTCCGTCCAACGGCGCCGGGACGAAGTCCGGGTCGCCGACGAAGCTGTAGCGGTCGGCGAAGGCGTGCCGCGCCGCCTCTATGAACAGGTGCAGGTGCTCGGGCGAGCCGTGCGCGAGGCGGCGCAGATCGAAGCTCTCCAGGATGTTGAGGGTCTGAAGATGAGTGATCGTGCCGGCCGGCACGGGGGAGCCGAGCAACTCATGGCCTCTGTAGGAGGTCCTGACGGGATCGAGCACCTGCGCCTCGTAGTCGGCGAGGTCCTGCGCGCTGAGGACGCCGCCGTTTCGCCTCATCTCCTCGTCGATGGCGGCCGCGACCTCTCCCCGATGAAGGGCGTCCTTGCCCTCTCTGCCGATTCGTTCGAGGGTGTCGGCCAAGTCGCGCTGGACGACTCTTGCGCCGGGCGGAGGGGGATATCCGTCCGGCAGGAATACGCGCGCGGCCTCGCTGTACCGGAGCAGAGTGGGCATGTACCTGGCGACCATCAGGCAGGTGGCGGTGTCTGCCTCGAACCCCTCCCTGGCGTAGTGGACCGCCGGCTCCAGCAGCCGCTCCAGCGGGAGGGAGCCGAACAGCTCGTGGGCGCGGCACATGCCGGCCGTAATCCCCGGCACGCCTACGGAGCGGTGTCCGACGGCGTTGGCGCGGTCTTCGACCTCGTATATCCCATTGCCCTGCACCGTCTGGCCGATGACACGGAACATGTCGGCGGCCGCGGCCCTGGGCGCGCGGTGGCCGTAGTCGACGGCGACGCTGCGCCGCTCCGCGGCCATGTGGACGATCATCTGACCGTGGCCGGCGATGGAGGAGTTCCACGGCTCGATCACGTTGAGGCAGAAGCCGGTGGCGACGGCGGCGTCCACGGCGTTTCCGCCGCTCTTGAGGACATCGACGCCGACCTGGGCCGCGATCGGGTGCGCAGTGGCGACGGCGCCGTGCTCGACCACGACCTCGTCCTTGTCAGGCCGCCAGACGCTGCGTGTGTTCAAAGCGGCATCGTCGTCGGAGTGATTCTCAGTCACAACACCTCCACTTGGCCTTGCCCCTCAGTGGCTGATGATTTGGCGGGCTGACTTTGACAGTAGACAGTACCATGTTCGAGATGTTGCAGATAGCTTTGAGATAGTCTCTTGGTCGAGAGAATCTCCTCGATTACTTCAGACACTGTCGCCACAGTCCCATCCGTGGCAACCGCGACAATGGGTTTGACCTAGCGATGGCCAGTACTCTCCAAGACTCACAGCGCGACCCTGTACACGCGCCGCTGCCTGTGCGGCACAAACCGCTGGCTCTGAGGTGAGATCGGCCTACAGACTGGGAGACTCGTGCTAATACCATTTCGTTTTGAGCGCGCCGTAAAGCCGTCATTCCCGCGAAGGCGGGAACCCACTCCCTGGCCGCACATATACGGCGGCATCACGGTGACTCGTGCTAAGATGACGCAAGTGTTACTGTTGCGGCTTCGTACCCCCTCTGAACTCAGGATCTCCTACGAGGGCCCACATGCCCCGCCTGTGCAAGAGATCGATCATTTGGGTGCTATGGCTGTGTCTCATAGCGTCCGCCGGCTGCGGGGACAACACACCTCAGCCCCGTGAGTTGGTTGTGCTGGTTGGAGCGGGGCAGGGGACTACTTCGATAAACCTCTTCTTCCCGTCCACCATTCGCGTAAGGGCGGGGGACACCGTAACGTGGAGGATCAACACCGAGGGCGATGCTCACACGGTCACATTCACGGACGATCCTGAAGGACTCGACGACTCGGTCAGGAGACCCGGCGGGGAGGCCTGGGAGTGGATCATCAACCCGGCGGTAGCGCTACCTACCCGGGAAGCTGGCGAACCAACGGAAACGTACGGCGGGTCGGGCTACCGGAACTCGGGGACGTTCTGGCCGTTTCCGATGCACCCAGATGTGGTCAGCTTCGAAACCTTCTCCATGAAGTTCGACACCCCTGGTAACTTTGGATACCTGTGCGCATTCCACAAATTCCAGAGAGGCACGGTAATAGTCGAACCCGAGACCGCGGCGGGCTTGCCAACGCAGGACGAGATCGACTCGGAAGCCGCCCTGCAGATTGCCGTCCAGGAGGTGACCACGGCCAGGGTCGAGGAGCTCGTATCCATGGGCTACGTATCAGACCGGGAAGAGAAGCCGGGTGGCGGCAACCTCTGGATAGCGAGCGCGGGCATGGGGCCTCAGGAGGCGGAGGTCCTCGAGTTCGTGCCTCGACATTTGGCCATCAGTGTGGGGGACACCGTGGTATGGACCTCGGTCCGCTACCATGCCGTGGTCTTCCCTGAACCGGGGGGCGGCATACCGCCGTTCTACCAGTTCGAGGAGCAGGAGCCGGGTTCTCCACAGATCGTAATCAATCCCCTGGTGCTGTGGCCGGTACGACCGTCTGGACACTACGACGGGACTACGTTCGCCAGCTCCGGCGTGATTGGCCACGGAACCCGTCCTGGCGGGGTGGGCTTCTCACTGACTTTCACGCGGCCGGGCCAGTACGTATACGCATGTCCGATACATGTAGGGATGGTGGGCACGGTAACCGTAGCTCAATAGTGTGGGTTACCGTAGGACCCTACTTGGAGGGCTCGGTCACAGTCAGCACCGCATCGGCTGCCACGTTCTGGAGTGTCTGGGTTCGGCCGCTCGGCCAGGTAATCGATATCTCATCGATGACGCTGGCGGTACCGAGGCCGAACTCGATGTCGACGCTGTCCATCGATAGGTAGCTGGAGCCGGCGCGAACTTCCTGGACCTGTACCAACGAGGCGGACGTGCCCGGAATTGTCGTCTTCACGACTACGCGAGCGCCGATACCGTCCGTATTGCTGCCCGTACCGTCGATGCCCATACGTCCTCGCAGCCGTAGGGTTATCCAGTGGTTGGGTCCTCCGCCGTTTATCCAGACGAAGAGCGGCCCTGGGGCCGGTCGAACCGGTGATGTCATCTGCTGTAGCGGCGATGTGAACCTGGTCTTGGTTGATCCCGGGACGACGCGCTCAGGGTTGGTGAACACGTCGCCACTGCTGTTTGTGCCTATGAGGTCGACGAAGCCGTCTCCGTTCAGATCACCGTGGGCCACGCCCTTGCCGTTTTCGTGATATTCGAGACTCACTCGGGCCATTGCGGGCGTGATCTTCTTTCTCTCCAGGTCAACGTAGTTCACGTCCACGATGTTGAGCAGCCGGGCCCTAACCGTGATGTCGCGAAAGGATCCAGCGCCATCACCCTGCAGCATGCGGCCCGGACTCGGATACACATGCCCCCCTGGACCCTCGCCGCGAGTGAGGCCACCCAGCCAGTAGAGGTCCTGAGCACCGTCATTGTCGTAGTCGAAGAACGTCGTCCCGAAACCGAAGTCGTATGCGCCCAGGCCTGTTGGAACAGGCCTAGTGCGATGGATGTTGCTCGGATCGATTGAAGAAGGAGGGATGAACCTATCTGGGACTACTCGAACGTCCCCAACTACGTCGGTGAATCGTCCCCCGTCGTTTCGCAGCAGGAAGTGAAGGCAGGTCCCCCATTGAAACTGATCGTGATACTCGCAGGTTCCCTTAGGATTCTTCGACGCCTCCAAGAGTCTGGGATGGTAGCCGATATTGGTGACGAAAACGTCCAGGTCCGCATCGCTGTCGTAATCTCCGACAGCGAAACCCATCCACGACCCCACGCTGTCGACCTCCATTTGAGCGCCAACAGGTGTGAACTGTACCCTCTTCCCGGATGAGTCGTTCCGAAAGACGTGTAGGCGATCGCCATCGTTGGCAACCCACAGGTCAGGGTCGCCATCGTCATCGTGGTCGAAGAAGAGGACCGCGTGAGTCTGGCCGGTAGGCTCGCCTATCCGATTGCCAAGGGCATCGACTGCAGTCGGGTCGTAGCCTTCGAACATCTCTCCCGTTGAAGGGTCTCTGAACATGATCGGCCTTCCCTCCGAATCGCGCATAAATACTTGGGGGCCCCCGACCCCTGCTGACTCCGCGATATCTTCGAAGGTGCCGTCCCGCTTGTTCAGATAGAGCACGTTTCGGTGACCAGGATGACTGGGCGAGTCGAGTGTGCGGAAGTCTTGCGCGGCAAGATTGCCCACGTAGATGTCCAGCCATCCGTCGAGGTCGACGTCCGCGCACGCTATGCTCGACGCTGAACGTAAGTTCACGGCGTCTCCGAATGCCGCGACGGTGACATCGGCGAATGTTCCATTGCCATTGTTTCGGAACAGTCGGTCCACGTTGCCCTGGCTGTCGCTAGGAGAACGGAAGTCGAGGCCGTCCAGGGGGTCCCCGCGTGCGCCGACGTACAGGTCCTGAAAGCCATCATTGTCGACGTCGCACACGACTACCCCTGTGCTGTGTTCTGCCTTGGCCTCAACGTTAGCGGTTGCGGCGATGTCATTGAACCGACCGTTCCCCTCGTTCCTGTACAGGCGATTGGCGTGTCCTCCCTCTGAGGTCACGTAGAAATCGAGGTCCCCGTCCCGGTCGAAATCGAAGACTGCAACGCCGGGACGGTCGTTCCATACCTCAAACCCTGGATGGAGCTCGGTGGGCGCCACATTAGTGAATGGGCTCGCGGGTGGGGATTTGTAGTCGGGCCCCTCAGTGATCGTACTGTTCGGGCGCGGACCTCGTAGCAAGGAATCTTTGTACAACAGGCCAGCGACGCAGACTACCGCGATCAGGGAGGCGACAGCCGACCACATGGCCAACTGTCTGAACGACATAGGCGCCAAGACTATTGGCCTCCGACTCCGACGTCTGAGTGACGGGTCAGATTATACACTTGGGGTCGGCAGGTCTAGTTGAGGAGAATCGTTACTCTTCGTATAGTATGTGACGAAAATAGAACACGTCGAAGAACTTAGTCGCGCATCTTTGCTTGACAAGGCCGTCAGCGAACTATAGTCTCCCTTAACCAAGTTCTTCAGCCGCCGGAACCTTAGCAATACGAGTGAATCACTCGATTCCGCATAGGAGACTGCGATGGCACACGCGACGAAGCTGACCAAGACAATCGGCATGATGTTAGGCCTGACCGCCATTTTGGCGGCTCTGGCGTGCAGCCAGGCTGAGCCGGTAGCGGCTCCGACCGTCGTTCCTCAGCCGACGGCGCCAGCGGTTCCGGCTATCGATCCTGCCGCCCTCTCGTCGATGGTCCAGCAGGCTGTCCAAGGGGTTGTAACAGAGGCTGTTCAGCAGGTGTCAGCATCGTCCGCCCAGGATATGGAGGCGGCGATTAGCAGGGCTATGGCCGACCTGCCCACAGGGGTCTCAGCGGCCGATATGCAGGCTGCGGTCAACAGCGCTATCGCCACGTTGCCCGCGGGCGTGTCGGCGGCCGACGTGGAGGCTGCCATACGTAAGGCGTCGGCGGAGGCGCCTGCGGGTGTCACTGCGGCACAAATGGAGGCTACGATTAGGTCAGCCGTGGCTGCACAGCCCCAGCCGGCTTCCGCCAGCGAGATACAACGCATGGTCGAGACTGCCGTCTCCGCAGCGGCAGCTCCCGGCGCGACCAAGGACGAAGTCAAGGCCCTCGTCGACGCGGCGATGACCGCTGCTTCCGCTCAAGCGGTGACCAAAGAAGAGATCCAGGAGCTCGTCGCTAAGGCGGTCGCATCCGAGGTAGCAAAGAGCCAATCCGTAACCGCCGGGGATGTGGAGAAGATAGTGTCCACCGCATTGGCCAAGACTGCCGTGGAAGCCGCAGTAGGTGTCCCGGTGGGAATACAGCCTGGCACCTCCGTGACCATACCCCAGGCGATTGCTGATTTCTATACGCTCAACCCGCTGCTCACCGACCAGAGCGTCGAGATCAAGATGACCAACGTCATCGAGCCACTCCTAACATTCGACAAAGAGAGCCTCGCGATCCGGCCCCTCCTGGCAAGGTCTTGGCAGGTCTCAGACGACGGTAGGGAGTACACGTTCGAGCTCCGCGACGACGTTCGCTGGCATGATGGAGTGGAGTTCACGTCGGACGACGTAAAGTTCACTGTAGAAGCTGCGCTCCTGCCAACGACGAAGTTCAAGTACTTGGAAATCTGGAACAAGATCACGGAGGTACAGACCCCGGACAAGTACACGGTCAAGTTCATACTCGACGAGCCGTTCGCTCCGCTGCTCATGAGCTTCATTCAGACAGGAATGGTCCCAAAGCACCTGAACGAGGACTACATCGACAATTTGCTTGAGGCCCCCTATGCGTGGCAGCCGGTCGGGACTGGCCCGTACATCATTACCGAGCATACGGACGAGCTGCTTACGATGACTGCCAACCCCGACTATTGGGGCGAGAAGGCACGAATCGAGAAGGTCTACTGGAGGGACACTCCACCAGGGGCAACAGGCCGGGTGCTTCTGGAGACCGGTGCCGTCGATATGAGCTCCTTCGATCCCGACACGATGACTGACCTGATCAAGACCGGCAACTATCGGGTGCTCAGGCCGTCATCCACGGCCAACACCGCCGTAATGCACATCAATCTGCTGGACCCGCTGTTCGAGGACAAGCGAGTCAGACAGGCCCTGTTGCTGGGCTTTGATCGCGAAGCTGCCATCAAGACCTACGGCCGCCCCGCCATGGTAATGCACTCGGCCATAACCCCCGGCATCTGGGCCTACAACGAGGACGCTACCAAGTACGAGTACGACCCTGACAAGGCCGTAGAACTCCTCGAGCAGGTGGGTTGGACGAAGGACGCCGACGGCAAGCTGATGAATGCCAATGGAGAGCCCTTCAAATTTACGATAACCCACGTGCCATGGGGAGGCCTCAAGGAGTCGGGCGTCGTCGCTCACCAGAACTGGAACGATTTGGGAATGGAAGTCGAGCTTCAGATGACCTCCGATTGGTCTACGTGGGTCACCAACGTGTGGCAGGACAAGAAGTTCCAAGTGGGGATGATGGGGTGGAGTATGGGGATCGATCCTGGCGCCGTGCTGCCTACCCACTACACGTGCGGGGCAACGTCGAATCTGGAAAGCTGGTGCAACGACGAGGTCGATATGCTGATGGACGAGATCAACGTCGTCACCGACCCGGCGGCCCGCAAGGAGAAGTTTGACCGCTTCCAGGAGATATTCACAGACGAATTGCCCAGGCTGCCGGTCATGCACAGGCTGTGGGAGTTCGTGATTGACGACAAGCTCCGCGGGGTCTTCTTACCCACTGTTCCTTCTCCGTACTTCAAGATGAACGAATGGTATTGGGAAGGGTGAACGAGCCTGCCGCTGTATGGCCGGAATCTCCTTCTGTCCATACAGCCGGCCACAATCGCGTGATGAGGGTCCCGGTAGCCATCAGACAGCGACTGCCCGCGTCCAAGTGAACGCTATCCTCAGGTTGCCCCGTTTGGAACTTGCGCCGCATTAGCCCCGTCGTAAGGTCGAGTCAAGGTGTGCGATGATCAACGCCTATACTGTGCGGCGCGTCTTGCAGGTGGTCCCACAGCTGTTCATCCTGACGGTCATCGCGTTCGGTATCATTAACCTTGCCCCGGGCGATCCTTCCTCGATGATCGGTGGCGACCAGGTCGCTGGATTCCTACTCACGACCGAGCAGCTCCAGGCTATGCGGAAGTATTACGGGCTGGACCGCCCGTTTCACGAGCAGTACTTCACCTGGTTCAAGCGGGTTGTGAAGTTCGACTTCGGAAGATCGTTCGCCGATGGCCGACCCGTAACGGAGCGGATACTCGACCGGTTGCCGCCGACCCTGCTCCTCACTGGGACTTCCATGTTGGTCTCTCTCACGGCGATCCCCCTGGGTGTCGTGGCGGGGTACATGCGCAATACCATGTTCGACCACATCATCACATTGCAGGCCTTTCTGGGTGTGGCGCTGCCGAGTTTCTGGTTTGCGATCATCGCCATAATGATCTTTGGGGCATGGCTGGGCTGGTTGCCTGTGGCTGGGATGACAGAGCCCGGTGAACCCACAACCGTATGGAGTGTGATGAGGCACCTGGCGTTGCCGGCCGCGGTCTTAGGCTTCGGCGGCAACGCGGCCCTCACGCGCTATGCCAGGTCGAGCATCATAGAGGCGTTGCTCGACGACTACATCCGGACGGCGCGAGCAAAGGGTCTGATGGAGAGGACTGTCCTATTCCGCCATGCGGTGAGGAACGCAATGCTCCCGGTCGTCACGATTCTCGGGTTGAGCCTTCCGGCGCTGTTCACAGGCGCGGCGCTCGTGGAGCAGGTCTTTGCCTGGCCCGGCCTCGGACGAGCCGCCGTGGAGTCGACCTTTACTCGTGACTACCCGATGGTCATGGCGCTGGTCATGGTTGTGGGTACGCTGACTATCTTCGGTAATCTGATCGCTGACCTTCTGTACGGAGTCATGGACCCGCGCATCCGTGCGGACGCGTAGGGAACTCCGCCCCTCTAATGGCTGACGAACCACTCGCCGCGAAGCTCCCCGGCTTACAGGTCAGAAAGTCGCGTTCCAGACTTGGCCTGGCCTGGCGGCGGTATAGCAGCCATAAGCCCGCTATCGTCTCGATGTGCGTCTTTGCCCTGCTTGCCGCCGCGGCCCTGTTTGCTCCTTGGATCAACGAGTTCCTGTTGGGAGTCCGGGCAGACGAGATCGATTCGGATAAGCGATTCATGGGCCACACGATTGGGCACTGGCTGGGAACGGACCAGTACGGGCGCGACTTGCTCGCGCGCATCCTGGAGGGCGCGAGGGTTTCGCTGAGTGTGGGGGTGTCCGTGGTTGTCATAGGCTCAGTCGTTGGGCTTGGATACGGGCTGATAGCTGCGTACAGTGGCGGGATCGTCGATAACGCCATGATGCGGGTTGTCGATACGCTCTTGGCCATACCCACCTTCTACATCATTCTGGCAGTCGCCGCGATGAAGCGTGTATCGCTGTTCGAGGTGATCCTCTTCATCGCGCTGACGAGCTGGATGGGAACGGCGCGGCTGGTCCGCGCGGAGGTGCTGTCGCTCAAAGAGCGGGAGTACATCCTGGCTGCCAATGCGTTAGGGGCGAGCCACGCACGCACTATGCTGCGGCACATAGTGCCCGGCGTCATGCCGGTGATCATCGTGGCGGCAACCCTAGGGGTGGGGGCTGCTATCATGGTCGAGTCCAGCCTGAGTTTCCTGGGGGTTGGTATCCAGGAGCCCCTGTCCAGCTGGGGAAGTTTGCTCACGAGTGCCCAGTACTATATCTTCCGCGCCCAACACTTGGCGGTCTATCCGGGACTGATGATCATGCTCACCGTACTGAGTCTCAACTTCATTGGGGAGGGCCTGCGCGAGGCCCTGGACCCGAGGTTCTACTAATGCCTTACCAGTACAGATGGGAAGTCGACAGCCAGATACAAATAGTCAAAGAAAAGCCCGTGAAACGCTACATGATAGCCACGCTGGGCGGGTATTTCCCAGTGCTCCAGAAGCTGGGAGACGGGTCGATAGGCGCGGTAGTAGAGGCTGGAGACTTCCACGTAGGCGAACGTGGGCGCTTGGACTTCGTGCGGTCTCTCGATGGAGGGGAGAGCTGGGCCGCCGCTCGGCCGATCGAAATCGACGGCCCTGACGTCCGGAACCAGGGCTTCGTCAGTCTCTCGGACGGGACACTGGTGGTAGCTTATGTCCATGCCGGCTACAGCAACGGCCAGTTCGATAGTGCGAAAGGGTATGATGAGGTCTACACAATTCGCTCCTCCGACTACGGTGCGACTTGGAGCTCCCCGAGAGTCGCGAATGTTGGGGCTATCCCGGTCGAGGGCCCGCAGTACTCCCCGTATGGCAAGATGACCGAGCTTCCGGACGGCACCATCCTCATGCCCCTCTACGTCGGATCGAGGACAGGCCCACGGCGTTCCGACTCGGTGATACTGAGGTCGAGGGACAATGGAGAGACTTGGGGCGACGGCTCCTTGATCGCTGAGGGTTTCGACGAGACAGCCCTGCTACCTCTAGCCTCCGGCAAGCTGATAGCGATGTTGAGGTTCAGCGGGGATTCTGACTCCCGTGGAGCGAATCTCTGGCAGGCCGAGTCTCCTGACCTTGGCTATACGTGGAGCGAGCCGCGCCAGATAACCCGGCCGACCCAACACCCGGCCGATCTGTTGATGCTGGAAAGCGGCCGAGTGCTGCTCACGTTTGGTCACCGTTCGCCGCCATATGGTGTGCGGGCCTTGATCAGCAGCGACGAATGCGAGACCTGGGACCACGACAGCGAGATTGTCCTGACCGCGGACAGCGCCAGCAGCGATTGCGGCTATCCCAGTGCGGTTCAGCTGGACGACGGCAAGGTCTTCGTCGCCTACTACGCCTACGAAAGTCCAGGTCCCTTCAAGTACAACGGATTCTCGCCTATCGGGCCCCACGGCGCCGGTGTAAAGCTCGACGAGTCAGATCTTCCATAGCAGGAGCCAGATCGCGACGGGTCAACGCCACGACCGATATCCATAGCAACTGTAGGTCCACTACAGGACCCCTGACCGTAAGCCGTCTGTTCTCGAACCAGCACTACGGAGGAGATTCGACATGGGAGTTGATTTTGATGGGTTGAAGGACATCCACTACTTGGATAGCGACCCAGGTTGCAACTGGACAAAAGATCCCGAGATTGCGGTCAACTCTGATGACCCCGACGACGATTCTCGGACAATCACGCCTAACGTAATCAAGGTTCCTGGCGGTGGGTACCGCATGTACTACACGGGCTTGGGTCCGAACCCGAATATTGGGATGATGGGAGAAGCCTTCCTGAGCGCCTTCTCTCACGACGGCGCTACATGGCAGAAGGAGAAGGGCGCGCGCCTGGAGGTGAGCGACGTCGGTGACTCTGATCGAATCCTGTGTCCCGATGTGATACCCCTGCCCGACGGTCGCTACAGGATGTACTGGGAAAACAAGACTGTCGCGGGGCCAAGCGTAATACTCAGTGCGGTCTCCGACGATGGGATGATGTGGTCGCAGGAGCCTGGCGTGCGGTATGGCGACGACCAGGGCGACTACGGCTCTCCAAGGTGCATCTACGTGGAGTCAGCAGAGGGGGGACGCTGGAAGTACCGCCTCTACTTCCATCAGTATTACAACGACCCCACTTCAGGAGGCGGAAGAAAGGGTATCATCAGCGCCATATCTGACGATGGCCTGCACTTCGAGCGCGAGCCTGGAGTGAGAATCCCACAAACAGGGCCCCTCGAGAGTTACCAGACGTACGCCCCCGAGGTGATCCGCCTGAGCGACAGGTCCTACAGGATGTACTACGCGGGATGGACGGAAGATCCCAGCGTGAAGAAGGGCTCGCCGTACAACGGCCGGATCTTCGGAGCGACATCGCAGGACGGGCTGCATTGGGATAAGGATGAGGGTATCTGCCTGGACATCGGCGGGCAGTGGGACCCCGTCAAGGCGTCTGAGCCGTGCGTGATCGACCTGCCTGACGGTAGATTCCGGCTCTACTACGAGGCCTGCGACCACGAAGGCAAATGGCGCATCCTCAGCGCCACCTCGAGCTAGACGGACGTTCCCTTCAGGTCCCGATTAACCCCGGTTCCACGCCGATGGCGCTAAGAAACTATCGTAATTGATTAGCGGCTGGCAGGGAGAGAGACGTTCAGACTGAAGGGGAGTGAACGGGAGGGCCGCTGAACACAGCGCAGAGCCGGTCCACGACAGGCTGGTCGCCTCCATTGCGTTCCAACGTCCTGATTACGCTGGTGAACGCCGAGAACGCATCGGCCCCCTCCACGCTCTTCGAGCAGTGCGATACCTTCCGTGCGATCACTGCCGGGCGGAGCGCTCGCTCAGCACGGTTGTTGGTCGGCTCAATGTTCGGATCGTCCAGAAATCGCAGCAGGTTGCCACGATCGTCGTGCCAGCCAAGCTCGTTCTGCAACCTGTAGCTGTCCGCATCCGTCATCGGTCGGTCGCGGAGATGATAGCTCACCTCTCGCTTCAACCGTTCAGCCTGGATACGAAAGTCCGCAGCCTCTCCTCGGTGATATGCCCTCCACAGGTCCATGGCTTCTCGCAAAAGCGCACTCAGACTCTTGCCGAAGCTGCGTCCTCTCCCTGTCTTGGTCTGGACCACTTCGCTGACCGAGCGCAGCACGTGCGCCAGACACTTCTGCTGTTTGATCTCGGACAGCGTCTGGGCATCGTAGCTCCGTCCTCGATCAGTCACCATCACCCCTCCATAGTCCGACGGGACCACCTCCCGCACCTCTTCGTTCCGGTGACGCGCACGGACCTGATACACCGTCGCCTCTCCCGTCTCGAACGCCATCAGAAACGCACGCTCGCCTCCCACACGCCAGCCCGTGTCGTCAGTGTGGACGAACGGACTGGCGCGCACCGATGTCCGCAACCTGCTGTAGGCATCACCCACCGCACCCTTGGCACGACGCAGCGCGTCCTGGCTGATCGCTCCCTGACTCACTCTCACCCCGGTCAGCGCTCTGAGAACAGCGGGAACCTTCCGTACCGGAACGCCCACCCCATAGTGGAGCACGTGGGCCGCCGCCATCACTCGTCTCCCCACCCGGTGCGCGCTGGCCCCGTGCTGGTCAGGCGCAACTTCTGGGTGCTCGCCACGCACTTGCCTGCCGCACGCCGGCACCGGCATACCTGCACACGATACGCCGTTACCTGGGGACGTGGAACCGGCAGAAGGTCGGTCACGTAGGCAAGCCGCACTCCCTCATGTTCGAGGACGCCTCCACATCCAGGGCAGGTGTCCCCCGACACTGGCGCCTCTACAACCGGCTCGGTGATCTCATCGGCGGACGGCGGCTTGCGGTAGCTGAACATCCCCGTACCCGGCTTGCGGCCAGGACGCCTGGGCTTGCTGCTGCGCCTGCCCTTAGAGAACGGCGCAGCCTGACGCCTTCCCGCTCGCTTGGCCTCGGCGAGTTCCTTATGCAACTCTTCGTTGGCTGCCGTCAACTCGGCAATCCGCTTCTGCTGCCCCTCGACCAGGGCCATCAGTTCGGCGTGCTCAGAATCCGTCTTGCACATAGATAGAGTATAAGAACTTACCGAGTCTCCCACAACACCCATGTGAGTGATACCATGACACTGACCCCGCTAATCAATTACAAACTATCTCAAAACCGACGGCGACTCTCGTAGTCACCTGTCGGAGCGCCAATCGCCCAACGGGGATTAAGCCCCCATCCTAACCTTCCCCCCGCAGGGGGAAGGAAATTTGAGATAGTCACTAAGTCACGGCGGCAAGTTAACAGTCCTTGCCGAAACGCCGGTGGAAGCGAGGTCCGAGTGCGGTGACAGTAGTGGGAGTTTCCGCTGAAGGCCTAGAATTCGCCGACGAGTTCGACCGCAATGTCTACGCGGAGTGGCATCAGCCTTTGCTCGAAAGGCTATTCGGGCACGAGATCGATCTGCGCCACGATCTATACGAGCTCACGCATTCCCATCGACGAGACCACAACGGGGGAGTCGACGATGGGGCGTGCACAGCTTGGCCCAACCCTCCCTACTACGCACCAGTCTGGCGACTCATAGTGGATAGGCTCCGTGCTAGGCGCTTCCTGGAGGTTGGCACTGGTATCGGGTATACCGCAGCTCTCATGGCGGACGCTGGCGGGCCTGGCTGTCAGGTCGATACAATTGAAGTCGATCCAGATCATGCTGATCGCGCGCAACGAGAGCTCACGAGAGTCGGCCTCTCGCATAGGATAAGAGTACTACGCGGTGACGCTGGGGAGATCCTTCCGACGTTGACTACGCCTTATGACGTGGTGTTCGCAGATGGCGGGAACGGCACTATGACCAGTGAATTCGATCGGCTCACGGCGCCCGGAGGAGCGCCAGCGGACATCAAGGGGCCTCTACGCGAACCTCTCGTCAGGATCTTGGAGCAGCTTCGAGATACCCTCGCACACGGGAAGGGAGCACCCACAGTCGCCTTTTCTAAAGCGCGGGACTCCTACCGCCGCGCAGTATGGTCAGTCTTGAAGGTCCCTCCTGAAGGGCAGATTAGCGATCTACCGTAATCCAACTGAGTGCATTATACCAATTCATTGTGACTACGCCGTCAATTCAAATCGTAGCGGCGGGTTTGTAACCCGCCTTCCCCGGTCACTGCCGTAAACCTGCCCTGATCCTGTCGAAGGGCATAGCAACCAGGTTCATGGATATATGGCGGCATCACACCTAATTGGTATTAGACGAGGCTGATGGCTGATTCGCCAGCTATGGACTCCCAGCAGTCGCGTTAGCCTCTCCGTATACGCAAATTGCGGGCGATTTCGGGAGTTGGGGGGAGGGGTGGCTTGTCTTCCGCCCCCTCCGGCTTTAGAATCGTGAGAACACACAATAGTGGCATTGGAGGGCATCATGAAAGAGGACACTAGGCTAATAGCCCACCTGATGCGCCGGGCAGGCTTCGGCGCGACCCGTGAGGAGATAGATGCCTACGCCGCACAGGGGTACGAGGCGACGGTCGAGGAGCTAATCGACCCGCCCGACACGAGTTGGATGGGCGACTTCATGGCCCGGCGGTTCCACCACGAGCAGTCGGGCATGATGGGACCGTGGGGCAGCGGCGACAACTGGCTGTACCGGATGATCACCACAAACGCGCCTCTCACCGAGAAAACGACGCTGTTCTGGCACGGCATCTTCGCCACCGGATACCCGAAAGTGATCCATGGCAAGATGCTGTCGGACCAGATAAAGATGTTCCGCCGTTACGGGCTCGGCAGCTTCAGGACCCTCCTCGTCGAGCTGGCCAGGAACCCGGCAATGATCGTCTGGCTCGACAACTACGACAACCACGGGGACGCCATCAACGAGAACTTCGGCCGCGAGCTGCTGGAGCTCTTCTCGATGGGGGTGGGCAGCTACACGGAGCAGGACATCAAGGAGTGCTCCCGAGCCTTCACCGGCTGGACCATAGGCAACACCGAGTACATGGTGCTGCGCTCGGAGCGAGACTCGGACTGGCCCTACGGCCGGATATCGTGGCACTTCGACTACAACGAGGACGACCACGACGGCGGCGAAAAGGAATTCCTGGGCAGGAAGGGCAACTTCAACGGCGAGGACATCATCGACATGATCTGCGAGGAGGAGTCGACCGCGCGGTTCATTGCGCGGCACATGTACCACTTCTTCGTGGCTGACGAGCCGCCCGTGCCGTCGTGGCCCTACACCCCGCCCCGGGACCCCGCCGGCATAGACACGCTGGTGAAGGCCTACTTCGACAACGGGTACGACATCAAGGCGATGCTCAGAGCGCTCTTCACGTCGGACTTCTTCAAGGCCGAGGACATCCGGTACGAGAAGGTGAAGAGCCCGGCGGAGTTCGTCGCGGGCGTCCTGCGGCTCACTGGCGAATTCGACAGGCCCCGCCGCGAGATCATGGACCGGGCCAGGCAGATGGTCTACATGGGCCAGCACCTGAACAACCCGCCGAGCGTAGAGGGATGGCACCAGGGCGTGGAGTGGCTCGACACAGGGACCCTGGTCGAGCGGATTAACTTCGCGTCCGAGCAGGTCGGCGATCTGAAGAAGCCGGGCGTCAAGACCATGGTCGAGAGCATCGCCTCCACCAACGGCGAGACGATCTCCTCCCAACGCCTGGTCGACCTCTGCCTGGAGCAGATGGGCGACATCCAGGTCACCGATGCGTCGCGGGACATCCTGGTCGACTTCGCCGAGCAGGCCGACCGGTCGCCGGAGGCGATCGCGGGGGTCCTCAGGCTGTCGACCGCGACCGACGAGTTCCAAAGGTCCTAGTCAGCCTCACACGGCCAGTCACAGATAAGGTTGTAACAATGGTCCAGGTCAAAAGTCCTAAGACCGGGTTGATCGAGTACGACATGACGGTGGGAATGACGGCCATGGAGGGCCGCGGGTTCTACTATCCGACCGACACGGCAATTGGCGGGGATGGCCGGTTCTACGTGGTCAACCGCTCGCTGGAGAGCGTCGACCGGGGCGTCCGCGTCACGATGTGCGACATCGACAGCGAATACTACGGCATCTTCGGCACCTACGGTGAAGGCGACGGGCAGTTCGTCTGGGCGAGCTGCGCCGCCATCGACAGCGAGGACCGTGTCTATATTACGGACGAGTACCTGAGCCGCGTTTCGGTCTTCGACCCGGATGGCAATTTCCTGCACAGGTGGGGCGAGAGCGGCGCTGGAGAGGGAGAGCTGGATGGAGCGTCGGGCATAGCGATAGACGACGCGGATTCCGTCTACGTCTCCGACACGCACAATGGGCGCGTCCAGAAGTTCACGTCCGACGGACTCCACCTGCTCACGTTCGGGAGCGGCGAGCTGGACCTGCCATGGGGGCTGACCGTGGCGCCGTCGGGAGACGTGTACGTGGCGGACTGGGGAAACGACCGCATCGCCCGCTTCGCGCCTTCCGGCGAGCTGGTGGGCTCGTACGGCAGTACCGGCCGGGGCGACGGCGAGCTGATGAGGCCCGCGAGCGTGGCCGTCGACGACGATGGCTACATGTACGTCGCCGACTGGGGGAACGAGCGCGTTCAGGTGCTGGACCCCGACGGCGCGTTCGTCATGAAGACCCGGGGCGAAGCGACGTTGTCGAAATGGGCCGCGAACTTCCTGAAGGTCAATCGGGAGGAGGGGGAGGCCCGCTCGCGGGCAGACCTGGCGCCGGAGATCGACCTGTTCGACCCGGACGACCCGCACGATGAGTCGTCGCAGATTGAGAAGCTCTTCTGGGCCCCCGTATCGGTAAAGCTAGACTCGTCCAGCCGGCTGCTCGTTACGGAGAGCAACCGGCACAGGATCCAGGTATTCCGCAAGGCCGCCTGAGAGCACACACAAAGGAGCGCACAATGAGCAGCAACGGCAAGAACGGGAGCCATCGCTCGGTCGTAGTCCTGCAGCTATCGGGAGGGAACGACGCCCTCAACTCGGTAATCCCCTACGGCAACGGGCTCTACTACGACTTCCGGCCCCACGTCCACATCGACGCGGACAATGTGCTCGCCCTCGACGACGAGCTGGGCCTTAACCCGAGCATGACGGCGATGAAGGGGCTTTGGGACGAGGGCAAGCTGGCGATCATCAACGGCATAGGCTACCCGAACCCAAACCGCTCCCACTTCCGCTCGATGGACGTGTGGCACACCGCCGAGAGCGAGAAGATCGGCGAGGAGGGGTGGCTCGGCAGGGCCATACGCGACCTCGATCCCAGTGCCGAGAACGTGCTCACAGGCGTGAACTTCGGCCGCGGCCTGCCCAGGGCGCTGTACGCGCAGGGGGTGCCCGTCGCATCCGTTGGGAACCTTGAGACGTATGGCCTCTTCCCGGACATCGAGGACGAGAAGCTGCGGGCCTACGCCCTCGACTCATTCTCGAGGATGTACGGCGCGCAGACCGGGGACAACGTCTCGCAGTTCATCAAGCAGACCGGCTCCGACGCGCTGAAGGGTGCGGACATTCTCCGCACGGCCCCGGAGCAGTATTCGTCGAGCGTCGAGTACGCGGACAATCCCATCGCCCAGAGCATGAAGTCCATCGCGCAGGTGATGACCGCCGACCTGGGCACTCGCGTCTACTACACGCAGCACGGCAGCTTCGACACCCACGCGGGAGAGCTGCGGAGCCATTCGCTGCTCTGGAGCGAGGTCTCCGATGCCGTCGGCGACTTCATGGACGACCTCGACGAGCACGGCATGGCCGACGACACGGTCGTGCTGATGTTCTCGGAGTTCGGCCGGCGCATCAGGGACAACGGCGCGGGCACGGACCACGGCTCGGGCGGCGTGGCCTTCGTGCTTGGCGGCCAGGTGCAGGGCGGCCTGTACGGCGAGTACCCGTCGCTGGACGAGGACAAGCAGCTGGAAGGCGACCTGCACTTCAACAACGACTTCCGCAGCACATACTCGACCATAGCCGACCGGTGGCTCGGCCTCGACCCGACGCCCATAACCAACGGCGCCTACGAGCAGCACGAATTCCTGGTCAAGTAGTCAGGCAGTCTCAGTAGTATCGCGCTTCCGCCCACCGTAAGGAGCTGGGTATGACTAGCGCTCCTGAAAAGCTTTCGCTTGCCAAGGACCATCTTGACAGAGTCCTTGCGGCGTGGGACGAGCCTACCGATTGGAAGGACTTGTCGGTATACGGGTTTTCTTGCATTGAAGCGGCGGTGGATGCCGCTTCAATGCACATCGGATCGCCGAGAAAACGGGACCACCCCACCAGAGAGCGTGCTGCCAAGGAAATGCATGATAGGTTTGGCCTGCCAGACGTCTCAGGTCTCCTGAACGAGCTCAATGACGCCCGGAAATCGGAACTCTATGGAGACATCCCCGCGCCTGATCTGGACGCTGAAGATGTTGCATCGAGTATAGAGGCATACGTAGGCGCGGTAGAGCAGTTACTGACAACAGCTCCGTAGGACTTGTGACGGATGAATACACTGTCGGAAGTCGAACACGAAAGCAGCGGCGGATCACTCGAAAGGGCTATCCTTAGGTGGCCCACCAAGAGATCGAAGGAGTGGACGCTTGATCTGTTGGGCCGGGCGCCTGGCGACAAGAACATCACCGCTATAGTTGCAGTGGGGTCCACGACTCGGCCCGGTGTGCCAAGTACAGATCTCGATTTGATTGCGATTTGCGAAGACAGACTTGCCTTCAAGAGGAGGAACAGGGCTACGTTGGAGATCGACATCCGCATATACCGTTCTTCCGATGTCGAGGATTCCATTGAAAGGGGCCATGACATGCTTGGCTGGGCAGTCAAGTTTGGCAAGGTGCTGTTCCAGCGCTATGGCTATTGGGATGGGGTAGTTCGCCGTTGGCGGGACAGACTGCCCTTCCCTGACATCGATTCCGCGTACGCCAGGGCATCGGACTCTTACCGGTGGCTTTCCAGTTTCCACAGTGTGGGCGACACCGATGCGGCCTACGAGCATGCAGTCTCTTACCTGACGCACCTGGCTCGGGCGGCCCTTGTCGAACGTGAGGTATACCCGGCGTCCAGGCCGGAGCTGCCGGGACAGATGCGGGAAGTTTTTGCAGATACGCCTGCCATTGCCGTATGGCTCGAACGCCTGCTTCGCGGCCAACCCGCTCGACAAGAGATGGACGAGTTGATAGACATCCGACTGCACGAGCAGAGGCTCCTCGTCGCATCCAACGCGGTGTGATCGGTCTCAACCGGCTCGCACACTTAGGGCCTTTCCAAAGTTCCCTCTCCCCTTCGCGGGAGAGGGTTAGAGCCTGCCCCGTACTCGATACGGGGGTGAGGGGGCGTTGACCGATACAAGTCAGTCACCCTCATCCTAACCTTCTCCCATCAAGGGAGAAGGGATTTCCCAGATCCCCCTCTTATGGCATTGTGTGGCATTGTGACGACTTTGGAAAGGCCCTGCCTCCGTTCGGAAATCGTTGCGCCCTCGTTCTGACACTCGTTACCCTGATAGTTTCCCCTTTGGAGGATGACCCTGGATGCTGCGCATCCTTTGGCGAATAGTCAAGTACGCTCTCAGGCACAAGCGGCTGTTCACTGTGACCTACGTTGCGATGGCCGGGAGCATCTTTGCTCTGCTGCTCATCCCGAGGCTGGTGGGCAACGCCATCGACACGGCCCTGGAGAGCGGCTCCCGGACCGATCTGCTCCTGCAGGCGGGCGCTATCGTCGCTTTGGCGGCGGTGCAGGGTGTCCTGCGGTATATAGACGAGTACACCGCGGAGATCGTGGTGCAGCGGGTCGGTCGGGAGATCAGGTCCGACATATTCCAGAAGCTCCAGGGCCTCAGCTACGGCTTCCACGACAGGCAGCGCACCGGCGACCTGATGTCCAGGGCGACGGCGGACGTGGACTCGGTCAGGGTCTTCCCGATATGGGGTTTGGGCGAGTTCGCCTTCATGGTTATCCTGGTGGGCACGGCCTCCGTGCTGATGCTGACGATGAACCTCCGGCTGGCGCTGGCGACCGTGGGCTTCATGGCCTTCATCATATGGCGGTCCGCCGCGGACGTGCCGGTGATGGTGGGGCTCCACAGGCAGGGGCAGCAGGCGATCGGCCGCATGGCGACGGTGGTGCAGGAGGCCCTCACCGGCATCAGGGTAGTCAAGTCGTTCGGCGGGCAGGCGCTGGAGAGGGCCAAGTTCCAGGAGCCCGCCACGGACGCCAGAGACTACGGCACAGCCGCGTCGAAGATATCCGTGACCCGTGGGGCCTTGAGTGCGCTGGTGATGAACGCCTCTATCATCACCGTCCTATCCCTGGGCGCGCACGAGGTGTTGTCGGGCCGCCTCACTCCAGGCGAGATGGCTGCGTTCCTGCTGTACCTGGGGTTCCTGGCGAGGCCCATTCGCATGGCCGGTTTCGCGATCGTGCAGGCGTCGAGCGCGAGGGCATCAGGCGAGCGCGTCTTCGAGATCATCGACGCGGAGTCTCCGGTCGAGGAGCGGAGGGGCGCAGTGTCCATGCCGCGGGCGAACGGCCATGTCCGTTTCGAGCATGTCTCCTTCAGCTACGACGACAGGGTCCCGGCCCTGCACGATATCGACTTCGAGGTGGAACCCGGGCAGATGGTGGCCCTTCTCGGGGCAGCCGGATCGGGTAAGACATCCCTCGCACACCTGGTGCCCCGTTTCTACGAAGTCACGGAGGGACGTGTGCTGATCGACGGTCACGACGTCAGGGACGTGACCCTGGCGTCGCTGCGGGGCAACGTGGGAATCGTGCTGCAGGAGTCCTTCGCTTTCGCCTCGACGATCAGGGACAACATCGGATATAGGCTCGACGACCCGGAGCTCGACGACATTGTGGCGGCCTCCAAGGTGGCGCAGCTTCACGACTTCGTGGATGGGCTGCCAGACGGGTACGACACGTGGGTTGGGGAGAGGGGGATAACGCTGTCGGGCGGCCAGCGGCAGCGGCTGGGGATAGCCCGAACGCTGCTCACCGACCCGCCCATCCTCATCCTGGACGACTCGACATCCAGCGTGGACGTGGGGACCGAGTTCAGGCTTCAGCAGGCCCTGTCGCGAGTAATCGAGGGGCGAACGACGTTCGTGATAGCGCACCGGCTGTCCACTGTGCGGCGCGCCGACCTGGTGCTGGTCCTGGAACGTGGGCGGATCGTGGAGCGCGGGACTCACGAGGAGCTCCTGGCGCTGGGGGGCTACTACAGGCGCATCCACGACCTGCAGCTTGCCCCCGCCGTCGAGGGCGCGGGTGGCCTGCCCGCGGGAGTGGGAGGGTAGTCGTGGCGGGAGCTCAGGCAGTGGAGGACCGCAGGTCCGAGTACATTCGTCTCGACGATACGGCGGAGGTGGGCCGCTTCGAGACGGTGAGGACTGTGATGAGGATGCTCGGCCTGCTGCGTTCGTACAAGCGGCAGGCTGCGCTTGCGATGGCTATTGACTCGGTGCACATCCTAGCCCTCGTCGCCATACCGTGGGTCATAAGGCTGCTCATAGACGACTACGTCACGGAGGGCAGGCCCGTCTCCGAGATGATGGGTCCCTTGGCCGTACTCGCCGGGCTGGCGGTCGCCCAGTATGTTTCCCAGCGCTCGAGCAGCGTGATGCTGGCGACGCTGGGCCATCGGCTGCTGTACGACCTGCGGACGGCCATATTCGACCAACTCCTGCGGCTGTCGATGACCTTCTACGACCGCAACCAGGTGGGCCGGGTCATGTCGCGCGCACAGAACGACGTCCAGCAGGTCCAGGGGGTGATGAACATCGGATGGCTGGCCATATCAGAGATGTTCATCCTGGCGGGCGTCGCGGTGGGTATGCTGGCAATGGACCTTCGCCTCGGCGTGATCTCCCTGGTCTCGGTGGTCCTGATATTCCCTGTGGTGATCTTCTGGCAGAGGTACGCGCGGGCGGCGTACATCAAGGCGCGCCAGACTATGGCAGAAGTCAACGCCAGGCTCCAGGAGAACCTGACCGCGGTCCGCGTCGTCCAGAGCCTGGGACGTGAGGAGGCGAACATCCGGAGCTTTGAGGAGGCGAACAGGGCGAGTGAGCGGGCCAACATCGAGGCGACCAAGTTCGGCGCGGCCCTCATGCCGTCTGTCGAAGCCCTCAACGCCATAGGCCTGGCATTGGTGGTCTCGATAGGGGGTATGCTGGCCCTCGGCGGCTCGCTGGAGGTGGGTGTGCTGGTGGCCTTCAGCCTCTACATCACCCGCTTCTTCGAGCCGGTGGAGAGGCTGACCAGTCAGTACAACGTGCTGCAGCGCGCCGTCGTTTCCACCATGCGCATCTTCGAGATAATGGACATACGGCCCCTGCTGCGGGACAGGCCCGGGGCGCCGGCTCTCCCGCCCGCAAAGGGCGCCATACGGTACGAAAGCGTGGACTTCCACTACTTCGAGGACACGCCGGTGCTTCGCGGCGTCGACCTGAGGATCGAACCCGGCGAGACGGTTGCCCTAGTGGGTCCGACGGGCGCGGGCAAGACGACGCTGGTCTCCCTGCTCATGCGGTTCTACGACGTGAAGGAGGGAAGGATCACGATAGACGGCCACGACCTGCGCGACGTCACGCTTGACTCGCTATCACGCCAGATGGGAGTCGTGCTGCAGGAGACGCACCTGTTCGCAGGCACGGTCGCCGAGAACATCAGGTACTGTCACACAGAGGCGTCGGACGAGGCCATGTTCAGGGCTGCCCGCGCCGTCGGCATCCACGAATTCATAATGGGGCTGGAGAAGGGCTACGACACGATGATCGAGGAGGGCGGCAGCAACCTCAGCGTCGGCCAACGGCAGCTGATGAGCTTCGCCCGGGCACTGGTGGCCGACCCGAGGATTCTCATCCTGGACGAGGCCACCGCCAACATCGACACGGAGAGCGAGGTGCTGGTCCAGAGGGCGCTAAAGGAGCTGCTGAGGGACCGCACCGCGGTGGTCATCGCGCACCGGCTGTCGACGATACGGGACGCCGACCGCATCGTGGCCCTGGAGGACGGCCGGGTAGTGGAGCAGGGGACCCACGCCGAGCTCGCTGCTAACGCCGGCCTGTACGCAAGGCTGCTCTCCTACAGCGACGCATCTGCAGGCGCCCCGTAGCCACGCGCAGCCGCAGTGGCGCTCGCTCGCCGTGCTCGTCTACCTATGTCCCACCACTCCGTCATTGGTACGAAAATAGCCCCGGCCAACTTGGCTCTTGACAATCCCCCATTCCACCACCCATAATAGAACATATGAACGGCAGCAACGACCACCAGGCCGCAGCGCAACAGGAGAATTATCCCTCCCTGGCAGACATCGTCCGCCAGGAGACCGACAACGGGCGCACCATCGTCCGCTTCTACCTCGACGTCGCCAGCGGCAAGCTCGACGACGAAGGCTTTGAAGTCTGCCACAGGCTCGAAGCCGCCGAGCAGGTCCACGCCATCGCACCCGGGCTCGTCGCCGAATACATAGCCAAGTTGACCGGCGTAGAATGCAACCACGTCATACGGCGCCGGCGCACCCGCGACACCACCGTCGTTCCCGCGGAGGCGAGTCGTCGTTCCCGTGAAGACGGGAACCCATCCCCGGACGCCGACTGCGCCAACAGCAACCGCGCGCGCCACGAGGCCCTCGAATACCTCGCATCGGCCCTCGCCGCGCCTTCCCTGAAGGACGCCCCGCGCGTAGCGGGCGTCGTGCGCGCGAGCACCGACCACGGCAAGACGGCCGTCAGCTTCCTGCTCCACGTCATGTACGGCACAGTCCGAGGCTTCAGGCCCCGCCAAAGGGTCGAGGCCGCCAAAGAGCTCATCGCACACATCGCCCGCGACGAGCTCCGGGCCAGCTCCGTTCACCCCGGCCCCGCCGAGGCAGACGACCCGCCCACGACACCCGCCGACTCCGGCCCCGCCGAGGCAGACGACCCGCGCATGACCTCCGTCATACCGGCGAAAGCCGGTATCCAGGGCGGCGGGGATGCCGACGACCCGCGCATAACCTCCGTCATACCGGCGGAAAGCCTGCCCCGTACCGAATCCGTTCACCCCGACCCCGCCGAAGAGCCCCAGATCTCCACTAGAAACTCGAAACCAAAAACTCAAAACCCTCCCGCCCCCGAGCGCGGCTGCTACGACATCGACCACAAGATCGCCGACGCCCAGTGGGACCCGGCCCACCCTATCCACAAGTTCGTCCAGGCCTACGACGAGGTGGCCGCCGCCTTCCAGGGCGAAGACAACGAAGACGTCCACTACTGGATCTCCGGCGAGGTGCCCGACTCATACGGCAAATACATCTGGCAGTACGCCCCAGCACATCCCAGGTCGATCCGAAGACGACTTCGCCCCAGGCGAGGCCGCCGCTCCCGAGAACCTGGGACCATGGAGAAGGGCGAGAGCGTCTGGATGCCGCGGCCCGCCGACAAGCTGCGCGAGGCCGGCGTCCCCAGACCCAACCGGTTCAAAATCTGGATCTGAACCCGCCCCGCCGCCCAACCGGGTCGGGCGGGGCAACACGACGCCAGCCAACTCAGACCAATTCATTTTGAGCGCGCCGTAAAGCCGTCATTCCCGCGAAGAGCCTGCCCCGTACTCGATACGGGGCGGGAACCCACTCCCTGGCCGCACATATACGGCGGCGTCACGGTGACTTGGTATCAGATCGTAGGGGCGGGTTTCAAACCCGCCCTGCTGCCCAAACGGAGCCAAGCGGGGCCAACACCACACACTTGCCACGAAAATAGCCCCCTCCGTCGTTCCCGCGAAGAGCCTGCCCCGAGAAGTGGGGGCGGGAATCCATCCCCGGCAGGGTGCGCCACCACGCACGCAGCAGGCAGTCCATCGCTCCGTCCGGCCCAATGATATGGTCAATACGCTCGTTGGAGTCCGGGAGCGCATCTGGCATAATGGGCGGCGAGAGCCGACGAGGTGACGCCAATGCTGGCCTACATCGCGAGGAGAATCGTTCTCGGCATCCTCACCATCTGGGCGATTTCGTTTCTCGCGTTCTTCATCAGCCAGCTGCCGCCCGGCGATGCGGTCGAACGCCACATGGACAAGATCATGACGGGCGGCTTCTCGGCAACCGAGATCGACACAGAGCAGGCCGAAGTGCTGCGGAAGCACCTCGGCCTCGACAGGCCCATGCTCGTCCGCTACGGCATGTGGATCTGGAATCTCGCGAAGGGCGACCTCGGGCTGTCATTCCAGGTGTGGGGTGGAGGCGAGTCCGAGCAGCGCCCAGTGAAGATGATAGTCGGCGACCGGATCTGGACTACGGTGGTGCTGACCGGCTTCACGATAGTGGTCACCTGGACGTTCGCTATCCCCGTAGGGATCTACTCGGCGGTCCGCCAGCACTCGATTGGCGACTACCTCTTCACCTTCATAGGTTTCAGCGGCCTCGCGGTCCCCGACTTCCTGCTCGGCCTGGTGCTGATGTACGTGGCGTACGCCTACTTCGACCAGAGTGTGGGAGGGCTGTTCTCGGGCGATTATGCCAACGAGCCATGGAGCTTGGGCAAGGCCATCGACATGGTCAACCACCTCTGGGTGCCGGCGATAGTGCTTGGCACGTCCGGCACCGCGGGCCTGATAAGAGTGATGCGCAACAACCTTCTCGACGAGCTCAGCAAGCCCTACGTGGTCACTGCGCGGGCCAAGGGCGTGCCTCCCTGGAAGGTGATCCTGAAGTACCCGGTCAGGGTGGCCGCCAACCCTCTCGTGAGCACCATCGGCTACCTGCTGCCGGCGCTGGTGAGCGGTAGCGTCATCGTCTCCGTCGTCCTGAGCCTGCCGACCCTCGGCCCCATATTCCTGGAGGCGATATTGCAGGAGGACGTGTACATGTCCGGCTTCATCGTCCTGCTGCTGGGCTCGCTGACAGTGGTCGGCACGCTGCTGTCCGACATCCTGCTCGCGGTGACGGACCCCAGGATCAGGCTCGGCCACACTTAGCGCTGTTCGGCTGGGAGGATCGGCGCCGCTACCTTCCGACGGCGTAGCTGTCCCTGCGAGCGTCCGCGCCCGCCGACAGGACGGCCCTCTCGTGGTCCACCACAATTGCGGACATCGCGCCCGCCGAGGGCGACCAGTCATTCAGCACGCGCACGTCGTGGCCCATCCCGGCCAGGTCCGCGGCCGTACCGGTGTCGATGCGGCCCTCCAGGTCCAGCCTGCCCGGGAAGTAGGTGTGCGGCCAGAAGGAGTTGGGGAAGTTCCACGGCGCGAACCGCGGCTCCTCGATGGCCTGCTGGGGGTCCATCCCGTGCTCCACGATGTTGAGGAATAGCTGCACCATCGACGTGCACTGGGTGTCGCCTCCCGGCGTGCCAAAGGGCATGAACAGCTTGCCGTCCCTGAAGGCGATGGCCGGGTTCGGCGTGAGCCTGGGCCGCTTCCACGGCTGGAGGCTCGACGGATGGTCGGGGTCCAGCCATGACTGGGAACCCCGCGACGACATCTGGATGCCCAGGCCCGGCACTATCGGGCTGCCCGCGAGCGGGTCGCTGGGAGTCGCCGAGAACGCGTTCCCCCACCGGTCCACAGTGCAGACATAGCTGGTGTCCTGCATCCGCGCTCCTGTTGGGGACACCGAGCCGACCGGGAGCGCAGCCCCGCGAGCGTCGCCCTGGTACGGCCACGGGTTGCCCGGGGCCGGCATCTCCGGGAACGCGGCTGCCGAGTCCACATCCGACCGCCTCGAGCGGGTGTACCCCTTCGACAGCAGGCCCTCGATCGGAACGTCGACGTGATCGGGGTCGCCGTAGTACGCGTGGCGGTCAGCGTAGGCCAGGTTCAGAGCCTGCGCGACTAGGTGGATGTACTCGGTCGAGTTGTGGGCGATTGCGGCCAGATCGTCGTCCTCGAGCATCTGGAGGGTCTGGGCGACCACCGGGCCCTGGCACCAGGGTCCGCACGTGTAGACCGTGTAGTCGCGGAACCGGCCCGTCACGGGCGGCTCGACCTTCACCGAGAAGTCGGCCAGGTCCTGCAGCGTGACGAGCCCACCCTGCTCTTCGGAGAACGCGGCCATCTCCTCGGCGATGTCGCCTCGATAGAACCTGTCGCGCGCGGCCCGTATCCCAGCCTCCCGGCCCAGGTGAGACGCCCCTCTCTCGGCCTCTATCAGCCGTCTAAAGGTGCGCCCCAGGTCGGCCTGGACGAGGAGCTCGCCGGTGTTCGGCGTTCGTCCATTTGGCAGGTACACTTCCCGCGTGGACGGCCACTTGGAGACTCCGCCCTCGTGGTCCTCCTCGGTCGTCTGCAGGCCCTCGTGGAGGTACGCCGACACCGGGAAGCCGTTCTCCGCCAGCTCCAGCGCGGGATTGACGACACTCTCGAAGGTCATCGTGCCGTACTTCTCGAGAGCCGTCAGCCAGGCGTCGGCCGCGGCTGGCATGACCGTCCGCAGTATCCCGGTTGGGATCTGGCCGCCGGCGTGCTCGTTGAAGTAATCGATGTTCGCCGCGCGGGGCCATCGTCCCAGCCCGCTGATGGTCACGACGGCGTCGGACGCCGCATCGTAGATCGCGATGGGGGCCACCCCGCCGAAGTTCGTGGCGTGGGGCAGGGTGACGTTTATGGCGATGCCGGAGGCTACGCCCGCGTCGACGGCATTGCCGCCGTCCTCCAGAATCCGGTACCCTGCGGCAGCCGCCAGGTAGTGTCCCGCCGACACCATGTGCGTCGTACCCAAGATCGGCGGCCGGTATGAGTTCAGTCCTCTGGGCATCCCTTACCCCCACACATGAAGTAGATTGCGCGGCCTGCGCCTATGCCGGCGGCTCCGGCCCGAATTATACCAATGCATTTGAGCGCGCCGTAAAGCCGTCATTCCCGCGAAGAGCCTGCCCCCGAGCAGTCGGGGGCGGGAACCCACTCCCCGGCCGCACATATACGGCGGCATCACGGTGACTTGGTAGTATATGCCGAGGCTCGGTAGTTGTGAATGGCGCACGGTGAATCCCAGGGCCTTTCCAAAGTCGTCACAATGCCATAAGAGGGGGATCTGGGAAATCCCTTCTCCCTCGATGGGAGAAGGTTAGGATGAGGGTGACTGACTTGTATCGGTCAACGCCCCCTCACCCCCGTATCGAGTACGGGGCAGGCTCTAACCCTCTCCCGCGAAGGGGCCCGCGAAGGGAGAGGGAACTTTGGAAAGGCCCTAGGTGAATCCGACCCCGCGGTGCGCCTCGGTTCGTTACCGGTCGAATAGCTTGATCCGGGGATCCAGCACTGCCAGAAGTATGTCCGATACCAGGGTGCCGAGGATAGTGAGAACGCCGAGCGCCAGCACGACTAGCCCCGCCAGCTGGACGTCCTGTATCAGGATCGCGTCGAGAAGCACGGGCCCCAGGGTCGGCAGGCTCAGCACGACCGACACGATGATGCTTCCGCTCACCAGGGCGGGCAGCAGGTATCCCACCGTGCTGACGAGGGGGTTCGCGGCCACCCTGACCGGGTACTTCAGGATCAGCTTCCAGCTTCGAATTCCCCTGGCCCGCGCTGTAACCACGTATGGCCTGCTCAGCTCGTCCAGGAGGTTGTTCCGCATCACTCGTATCAGGCCCGCCGTGCCCGAGGTCCCCAGCACGACGGCCGGAATCCACAGGTGCTTCACCATGTCCCACACCTTGGCGGCGCTCCACGGGGCGCCCGCATAGTCCGCCGAGAAGAGCCCGCCCACGTTCTGGTCGAAGTAGGCGAAAGCGATGTACATGAGCACCAGGCCCAGCAGGAAGTCGGGCACGGCCAGGCCGCTGAAGCCGATGAAGGTGAATACGTAGTCGCCCACGGAGTGCTGGCGGACCGCCGAGTAGATGCCGATGGGAATGGCCATCGTCCAGGTGAACAGTATGGTGAAGCCCGTGAGGGCCACCGTCGTCCACAGCCTGTCGCCGATCACCTCCCTGACCGGCTTCTGACCGTGGTCCACGTACACACCCGGGTTGTAGGAGCGGCCGAAATCGCCGTGCGTCATGTTCCACAGCCACATCATGTATCTGATGTGCATCGGCTCGTCCAGGCCGAGGTAGCGCCGAAGCTCAGCGGCCATTTCCGGGCGGAAATCGGACGCGGCGTCGTTGCCCATCATACGGTCGAGCAACTTGGAGGCCGCGTCTCCCTCCGGAAGCTGAATGATGACGAAGGCCAGGATCGAGATGATCCACGTCGTCAGCAGGGCCAGTAGTAGACGCCTGGCTATGTACGCGAGCATCGCTCCGCCTCACCTTCGACCTTGGTGCGCGGCAACCGCTGGGTTAGCGCATTCTATCGCATCAGCCGGATGGATATGGTCTGGTCTCCTTCCTCCAGATCGAACAGGAGAACCAGGTGATATTCGCCGTCTGTGTTGCGGGCCAGCAGGTGCCTGCCTGCGGTCGCCTCGATCCGCCACCCCGACGGCTCGTAGTCATCCGGTAGGCCCCATAGCGCGAGGGCGTAGTTGGGAAACGCAGCCTCTGAGGCCACCGAAAGCTCGGTCGACAGCCCGTCGCCGTTCCGCCTCCACACGGGCGGACCGACGTGGACGTCGGGCGTAACCGTGTGAGCGATGCTGCTGCCGTTCGGGTCGGCGTCCTGTCTGGTGTAGTCGAAGTACCAGACGGGCAGCGGGCACGCCCGCTCGAAGCGGACTTGCCGATGCTGGTCCTCCACGAGGATGTACTCGGTTGAGAGCGGGTCCTTGAATACGTCGTTCAAGGATGCGGCCGAGTGAGGAAGCAGGTGCGCGACGGGCCCGGAGCGGGAAGCCACGCTCAGCTCGGAGTTGCGCGTCTCCCAGGGCAGTCGGTCCTGCGTGACGCCGACTCCGTGGTTGTTCCACCCGACGAGCCAGTGTCGGTCGTACTCGACGTGGTCCGTCGCGCTCACGAACACGGTCGTCGGCGTGACAGGGAAGTGGCGGCGGAAGTAGTCGGCGATGTCCAGCGATCTGGCGAACGCGATTGGGTGCTCCTTCGTGAGGCGGAAGGCCAGCAGCCTCTGGAGCCGCTCCGCCCAGTCGAACTCGGGCTGGCCGCGCTCGTACGCCCCGTCGTAGAGGGGGTAGAGGAAGACCGGATGCCCGCTCAGCTGGCTCGAATTCAGCGCCTCCGCGACCCCCTGCCGGATGCAGCGCTCCGTATCGTCCCAGCGGCCCGAGGACATCTCGTGGTGCCAGATGGCAGGCCCCAGGAAGTGCCACCCGCCGCAGAAGTCCCACTGGTGGGCGACGACCTCTCCGCCGAGGCCCTGGTTCACCTTGCGGCAGTCGAGTGGCGAGGCGAAGTATGGGAACTCCGGCATACCGAGCCAAGGGGCAGTGTTGGCCTCCTCCAGCCCGCAGTGATCGTTGACCCCGAGGCGGACAAACGTCTCTGTGTACCCTGTGTCCAGCGCGTGACGCATGCTGACCCGTGCGGAGCGGAGCGAATCACGGTCTGGCATCAGGCCGCCCGCGACTTCGAGGAGACGTCCGTAGTATTCGACCCGCCGCTCCAGGTCCATGTCCGGGGTGTCCGGCAGTTGGGGTATGACGGCGTCACCGTACAGACGGTGGTACGACAGGAGCGTCTGGAATAGCGGATCGTCGGCATCGAATCGGCCCGATTGCCCGGCGTAGGACATGCGGGACCTATCGACGCGGACGACGGGTAGGCGATAGTCCAGCGGGATTCCCGTCGCGTGCAGGCTGGGGTGAGGATTCAGCTCGACGCCCGTGCTGAAACGCACGACGCCCCAGTCGTCCTCGATGACCGCGAAGTAGCGGTATAGTACCTCGCCGCCCGCGCGCCAACGCGCAAGATAGCTGCCCGGCGACCTTGGGCGGTAGCTCAACGATGCCCGGTTATCGACGATCTCGAGTGGCAGGACGCGAGGCTCGACTCCATCCAGCCACGACAGGTCTCCGTCGGCCGAGAACGCCCCGCCAGGATCGACGCGGTCCAGATAGCGTTCGAAGACGACCAGGTCTTCGGAAGGCGCGCCGTCGGGCAGATAGAAGTCGAAATCGATGGCCTCTCCCAGCTTGAGCAGCCGACTTGAGGTAACCCACTGTGGAGTGGTCCTATGACGTTCGCTTAGATACATGGTCTCCGCTGCCTCCGCCCGTATGGTACTCGGCTGGCCCATGAGTCATTTCAGCCACGCCTGCCTCTCATAAGAAAGCGCCCATATTGTAGACAGATATGCGGAACTTTCGGACACGCCTACAAGCGAATGTGGATCGGGGCCGCGTTGGTCATAGTGCTGCTGACTGGCGTGGCCGGCGTGAGCACCCTCTTGTCCCAGTCGAAGGGCAGAGAGGCGGGCGAGGTGATGGTCTCAGTCGGGCACTACTCCAGGTCGTTCCAGGATGAAGGGGCAAGCGGGTTGTCTGGGGCAGTGCGGCAGGCTGTGGAGGAGGGTGTGATCGCCCAGGAGACGGCAGACCAGCTTCTACGATCATTCGAAGACAAGGATACGGGGAGTTGATGGTCCGATAGTTCCGGGACCCTACGCGTCGCCTCTCCGGTGCTCCCGGGGCAGATTATCAGGATGCTGAAGATCTGTGACCGCGCGGGTGTTCACAAGCGCGAAAGAGAATCTTGTCAACTGGGTCTGATGTGTTGCACGATGCAGTGGGGCTTCGGGCAACAGGAACAGGCATGTGAGCAACAGCAATAGGGCTCCACATCTGAAGAGAGCCTGGAGGGCTGTTGGGGTGACATCAGAGCCGGTGCGTCTGGACCGCGTCGAGTTCGCTGCGATCGTCGTGACGCCGCGAACGGAGTGGACGTTCGCGCGCGTCCGGGACGTGGAGGGCGCGACGGCGGAGGTGGAGATAACCGCCGGTAATCTGACCGCGGACGTGGCGAGGCTGGTCGCGGATGGGGTCGCTTCCCTGAGAGGCGCCGCCATAGCCGGAGAGGCCGATGTTCCGGGCATGTTCGGCCTGGACGAGCGTCGGCTGAGACGGGACGTTGCGCCGGCTACTGCGGTGAGCGCCCTGCGTACCGGCGTCTCGGTCATTCAGGCGGTGAAGGGCGGCGTCAGCCTGATAGAGGCCCTGGGCGGCGAGATGCGGGACAGCGTTCCGCTATACGCGAACATCAACCGCGGCCTCTTCGGGACCCGGCGTACGCCAGCCGATTTCGCAGAGACCGCAGAGCGGGCCGTGCGGGAGGGCTTCCGGGCGGTGAAGTGCGCCCCGTTCGATGAGATGAGCCCCGGCGATGCGGTCGGTCGTGCCCGCCGGGGCATCCGGCGCGTTGCGGCGGTCAGGGACTCCGTGGGCACCGACGTGACCCTGCTGGTCGACTGTCACAGCCGCTTCGATGTCGAGTCGGCGGTTATCGTGGCCGGGGAGCTGGCCGAGCTTGGCGTCGGCTGGTTCGAGGAGCCGGTCCAGCCCATGGAGGACCCGGAGGGCATGGCGCGGATCGCCGCCCGCGTGCCGATGGCCGTGGCCGGAGGCGAGAAGGGCTACGGCGAGGAGCTGTTCGCCGACCTAATCGCGGACGCTGGGGTCAAGGTCATCATGCCGGACGTGAAGCACTGCGGTGGCGCGGCTGTGGCCGCACGGTCCGGCATGGCAGCTATCGATGCCGGGGGAGGGGTGTCGCTCCACAGCCCATCGGGTCCGGTCTCGCTGCTGGCCAGCGGGCACGTCACGGCATCCATGCCCGGCGCGATGCCGCTGGAGCACGCGGTCTACGAGGCGGACTGGCGGGCGGACCTGCTCTCGCCGCCGGAGCGGATCGAAGGCGGCCGCCTGCACCTCAACCCCTCTGCAGGGCTGGGCGCTGAGCTGAACTGGGGCGAGCTGCTGCTGCGGGGGCGTGTATGGGGTGGTTCATGACCAGTAGGCCAACCCAGGTCGAGGATCGATCCCCGCACTCCCTAGAACGACGTAGGTAGCTGTTCAGACTTGATGAGACAGAGGAATCGCCTCTTCCTTGTGGTCATTCTGAGGAGCAAAGCGACGAAGAATCTACGGTCCTTGCACACAGGGCCGTTCCCCGATGACATGCGTAGATTCCTCACTCCGCTGGCACTGCGTTCGGAATGACATTCCAGTAGGACCTCTCAACCCATGGAGACTGAACAGTTACCGACGTAGTGGTGGTATTGTGCGGTAGGTATGGGGGTCATAGAATAGCCGCGCCATGCCGCACACCAGACCGCAATCCGTAGTCGTTATAGGGGCCGGAGTTACCGGCCTGAGCACTGCCTTTCACCTTGTCGAAAAGGGCGTCGAGCGTGTAGTAGTAGTTGACAAGGGCAGGGTGGGTGGCGGCTCCAGCCTCCAGGCCGGTGGCATTATCACGATGCTGATGGCCACGGAGACGGAGGTGCGCGCCCGGTCGGTAAGCCTCGACCTGTTCGAGCGGTTCAGCCGAATCCTCGATGGGTACCACTTCCACCAGGTCGGATGCCTGAACCTGTTCCCGGAGGAGGTCTTCGCCAGGACCACGCCTACCCAGGGCATGTGGCGTCGGCTCGGAGGCCAATTCGAGGTGCTGCGAGGCGGCGAGATCAGGGAGCGGTTCCCCGACCTCGCGGCTTGCGAGACTGACAAAGGCGTGCTGGACCTGAGATCGGGCTATTCAGAGCCGCACCGGTATGTCCCAGCGTTGAAGGCCAAGCTGGAGGACATGGGCGTCGAGACCAGGGAGAACGAGCAGGTGACCGAGTTCGACCTGCGCGACGGTCGCCTGAGAGGGGTAGTGACGGACCGCGGCACAATCGAGACCGACGCGGCGGTCTGCGCGGTCAACGCCTGGACGAACCACGTACTCTCACTAGTTGGGTTTCGCACCCCATACAAGAACTTCGTGCACGAGCGGTTCGTCACCAAGCCTTTCCCGGAGCCGCCCAAGCTGCCTGCGGTCAACGATCACATCCTAAACTGCTACGTGCGGCCCACCGACGACAACCGGCTGCTCCTGGGCACGTCGGTCGACGGCCTCGGCGCCTACGAGATGCGCGGGCCGGACTTCGCGGTGTCGGAGCTGGAGCCGCACCCGGACGCGCTGCCGTTCATCAAGGAGCACATGGTCAGGCGGGCGCCAATGCTGGAGGGGGCCGAGTGGGACTACCACACGGTGGGGCTGATCAGCCTGGCGTACGACGTGAAACCGGTGATCGGGCCGGTGCCCGGCGTCGAGGGTCTTTACGTCGGGGCGCACTTCCACTCCGGCGGGTTCGCCTACAATCCCGTGTCAGGGCTGCTCCTCGCGGAGCATGTCGTGGACGGCGGGACGAGGATAGACTCGGAGATGTACAGCCCCTCAAGGTTCGGGGAAGTCGACACGGACGCCTTCCTGGCCGCGCCGGTGATGCACGACGAGATGGGCCAAGTCCGCCACTGAGCGGCGCCAGCGGGGATGACCAGGCTACAGGCCGGAACGAACCTGAGATTGAGGGTTCTCGCTTTCGGGGGTTTCGTAAGCCAAGGTTGACAGCAGGAAGGACCCGGGGGCCTTCCACCGTGTCCCACATCCATAGCTCCGCCGTCGGGATGCTCAACCCCTACGCCTTAGCTGCTCCGGCCTGCCCACCTAGGCCTCGAGAGACCGAGGTGGCCTTCATGCGATCCGGCGGTAGCTCGGATAGACGGCTGCGAAGACCAGCGTGAAGGCGACAAGCAGCAGTCCGCTGAGCGTCAGCGCAAAGGGAGTGTCCGTGAACTCTGCGAGGATGCCGAACGGCACTCCGCTCAGGGGCATCACCCCGAAGCTCATCATCGCAATGCTCATCACCCGCCCGCGCATCTCCCGCGAAGAGTGCATTTGAATGAGCGTCATGTTCAGAGACATGAACACGGAGTTCAACAGTCCGACCAGCATCAATAGGGGTATGGCATGCAGGTAGCTCGACGTCTGGGCGAACGCGGCCAGGGCGGCACCCCACAGGAGGCAGAACAGCAGCAAGAAGGCCCCCCGCTGGTTGAAGTGCTGCATGGAGGCCAGTATCAGCGTTCCGATCAGTGCGCCGACGCCCATGAGCATCATCAGCAGGCCCAGGTCTTCGGAGCCTATGTCGAGGGCCTCACGTCCCCACGCCGGCAGAAGCGCGTAGTAGGAGTACCCGAAGAGCGCTGGGATGAAGGACATGACGATGAGACCCCGCCGGGTCGGGTCCTGGGCCACGTATGACAGACCGGCCCCGATGTCGCCCCGCATCCCCTTGCCCGAGCGGGCAATCGCCTCCGACCCGGCGCGCACCATCGCCATCGACAGGACGGAGAAGACGTACACGACGGAGACGAGGTAGAAAACCGCCCACGTGTCGATGAGGAGAATCAGAAATCCCGCCGTGGCGGGGCCTACCACGCGGGTCAGGTTCATGCTGGAGTTGTTCACCGATATTGCGTTCATCAGTCGGGCCTCCGGCACGATGTCCGAGATGATCGCCTGGCGGCTGGGCATGTTGAACGCCATCATCGACCCGTTGATGAAGCCGATGGCCATCACCTGCCAGAAGACGATGAGGCCGGTTGCGTCCAGGGTGGCCAGCAGGAACGTCATCACGGCGTTCCCGCTCTGACTGAAGATCACCAGGCGCCGCCGCGGGATGCGGTCGGCCATCACCCCTCCGAACAGGGATACCACGGTGATCGGCGCCGTGAACGACACTATCGACAGGCTCAGCGCGAGAGGCGAGTCGTTCATCAGCTCGACCACCAGCCAGGACTGGGTGACCAGCTGCATGTTCATGGCCATGAAGGAGGCAAACGAGCCGAGGAAGACCCAGCGGAAGTCCCGGTACGCAAGGGTCTCGGCGACTGGGAGGCGCCGGAGGCGGGAGAGTGGGTTGAAGCCGGAGCGTGCGGGGACCCTACCGGCCTCGATGTCCGGAGACGTCTCTTCTGTCAGTCCCGTCTTCAAGGGAGAGGCGAGCCCCCGGTCGCATGCATGCAGTCGAATCAGCCTACATGCGCCGGAAGGCGGCGGTCAAGACCGGTCACGTCGGCCTGAGCTTCCCGCGCTGAAGCGACAGCGTGGCCACGATGGCGACCACAGCAAGCGCCGCCATCAGCGCGAAGGCCCCGTCGTAGCTCTCCCACCGGTCGAAGATCACTGCTCCGACGAAGGCCCCCAACCCGCCCGCGACCTGGTGTATCGCGTTGATCAGCCCGCTGACGGTGCCCAGCCGGGACGGGCCGAACAGGTTTCCGGCAAAGACCACCGTGAGCGGAGCCGTTATCAGGAAGGTGAAGCCATACGCGAAGG
This sequence comes from Dehalococcoidia bacterium, assembly GCA_965222445.1. Classification (GTDB taxonomy): domain Bacteria; phylum Chloroflexota; class Dehalococcoidia; order Lucifugimonadales; family CAJWER01. The sequence continues at coordinate 2,230,375 of CBDCTY010000002.1, forward strand.
CGAAGGCAGCGATGGCCGGTGTCTCCTGGACAAACAGGATGAAGGCGAATACAGGCAGCCGGACCATGAAGCACAGCATCACCGGCCTCGTCACGCCGAACGCGTCCGAGAGAAAGCCGGAGGTCAGCACGCCGATCAGCCCCAGGATGCCCATCAGCGCCAGGACGTTCCCGGCCAGCAGTCGGCCCATGCCCTGGTCAATGGCAAAGGCCACCACGTGGGTAGCCACGAAGAAGTCCTGGAAGCCGCACACCCCGTATATGACGATAAGCAGCCACAACTCCTTGGACGCGAGGATGCGACGGAGAGGAGTGGCCGGGGCGGATGGAGTGAGAGTGGAGAGGTCGGCATCCGCTTCGCCCGCGCTCTCGACGCGGGAAGATGGGCCGCAGCACGACGCCGGCGGGCGGGACCTGGCCGCGGCCAGCACCAGGGGCACCACGATGATCAGGTTGGCCGCTCCCAGCACGGCGTACGAGGTCCTCCAGCCCAGGGAGCCCAGCAGGGAGGCGAGCACCGTGATGATCACCAGCTGGCCGACCGCGTTGCCCGAGACGGCGACGCTGTTCGCAAACCCTCGCCGCCGGACGAACCATCTCGATATCATCACGCTGACCGTCGGGATAGAGGTGGCGGCGTGGCCGATGGCGTAGACAAGTCCGTAGACGACGAAGAGATGCCAGTGGGACTGAACCTGTCCCGTCAGCCCTATGCCCAGGGCGGCTATCAACCCTCCGACCGCGAGCACCGAGCGTATGCTGTACCGGTCAACCAGCCGCCCAGCGAGGGGCATCGCCAGGGCGGAAACGAGCATGAAGGCCGCGAGTGCCAGCGAAAGCTCCGACCGGCTCCATCCCAGATCGTCCGTCATAGGCTTGAGCATCAGCCCAAAGGCGTAGCGCGTGCCGCTGTTGAAGAACAGCACGGCGAATCCAGTAGCCAGGACTATCGAGCTGTAGTCGAGCCTGCCCAGGGTGGCCTGTAGGTCCCGCAAGCGTGGTCTCCCGTCCAGCCTGTCAGGAGGCCGTTGAGCCGGGGCGGTAGCCGTACCTGTCGTCCCGGCCCGCCAGCTTCACGATCTCCTCACCGAGCATCTTCTCATCTTCCCACAGGTCTCGGCTCATGCCGCCGTGCAGGACGAGGATGACTGCAGTCGTTCGTGAAGGAGATCGTAGTTAGCCTTGGCCGAGTCAGGGTGCGTTACACGATCCCCATGCCGCGAGATAGTCGGATAGCGGGGATGGACGCCGAGGGGGTGGCCATTCCAAGGCCGGTTCTGTCAACGGTAAACTATGGTAGCGCGTACGGGATTCGAACCCGTGATCTCCGCCTTGAGAGGGCGGTGTCCTAGGCCGCTAGACGAACGCGCCACAGGTTTGGCTACAGTGGCTGGGGATCGAGGATTCGAACCTCGGCTTACAGAGCCAGAGTCTGTCGTCCTACCACTAGACGAATCCCCAGGGTAGACCGTATTCTAACATCGAGGCCCGAATAGTGGCAAGATGAGCTACGCCGCGCCTCCAGCGTCTTCCCCCAACCCAACACCCGGCAGGTGCTTCCATGACCGGTCAACAGCGGACACTTCCCCTGTTCCCGCTCAACGTGGTGCTGTTTCCCAGCGGCTTCCTGCCCCTGCACATCTTCGAGGAGCGTTACAGGCTGATGATCCAGCGTTGCCTCGACGCAGACTCGGAATTCGGCGTTGTCCTTATCAAGTCCGGCGTCGAGGTTGGTGGGAATGCGGAGCCGCACGCGGTCGGCACTGCCGCTCGGATCGTGAACGTCAGGCGGGAAGAGGATGGCCGGATGAACATCCTGGTCACGGGCGGGGAGCGGTTTCGAATCGACTCCGTCCTGCTCCGGCAGCCCTACATGGAGGGGGTAGTGGACATTCTCGACGACGGCAGCCCCGAGGCGCCCGACTCTGACCTGCTCGCGGACGTGCGGCAGACCGTCGAGGAACAGATACGGCTGCTGCACGGCCTGCGCGGCGGCTGGGTTCGCGAGCCAAAGACGCCGGGAAACCCCGTGGAGCTGTCGTGGCTGGTGTGCACCCTTCTGCAGGCGGGCAACGATGTGAAGCAGGCCCTGCTAGAGGAGCCCTCGACCGTCGCCAGGCTGCGTGCCCAGCTGCCCCTGCTCAGGAGCAACGCCGCCGTCCTCAGGGAGCGAATAGCAGAGCGCCTGGGCGGGTAGCGAGCGGTTCTACCCCAGGTACCCGGCCCGGTCAAAGACCTCGGCCAATCGCCCGATACCCTCGCCGATCTCCTCCGGCGTGTTGTATCCGTAGCATAGCCTGGTCATGTTCTTGCCGGACACGCCGTCGGGGGCGAAGTTCACGCCCGGGTGGTAGCCGACGTCCGCGTCGAAAGCGGCCTCGTGTGTGGCCGTCGTGTCGGCGCCTTCCTGCAGCTGCAGCCACACGTACAACGCGCCTTCGGGACGGCTCCACGTGGCGGCAGAGCCCATATTCTCGCCCAGCGCCGCCAGCATCGCGTCGCGCTTTGTGCGCAGAATGTGGTTGACGTCCGATATGTGGCCGTGCAGACCTGAGGTCGCGTATCGGTGAACGGCCAGGGCGGCGAACTGGTTGACCCCGCCGCCGCTCTTGGCGGCCATGGCAACGTCGAGCACCTGCCGCGGTGCGGTCAAGTAGCCCAGACGCATGCCGGGCGCGATGATCTTCGAGAACGAACCTACGTACATGACGAGGCCGGAGTCGTCGAGCGAGTGGATCGAGGGCACGTCCTCCCCTTCGAACCGCAGATCGACGTAGCAGTCGTCCTCCAGTACCGGTACGCCGTGCTTCTGCGCGACCTGCACGAGGGCCTGCCGGCGCTCTAGGCTCATCGTCCATCCCTGTGGGTTCTGGAACGTGGGTATCGTATAGATCATCTTGGGCGGTTTCCCCTTAGACGACGCAAGCTCGATAGCCTCCTCTAGGGCGTCGGGGTCGAGTCCGTCATCGTCGCACGCCACGCCGCGAACGTCTGCACCGAACCGGCGGAGGATGTTCAGCGTGCCGCTGTAGAAGTAGTCCTCGGTCAGGACGACGTCACCGGGCTCAATCAGGGTCTCGATGATCATGTGCAGGGGCTGGCTGGAGCCGTCTGCCAGGATGATGTCGTCCGGTGTGACGTCGATGCTGCGCGTGCGCCTGAGCTTGTCGGCAACGTACTCCCGGAGGGGCGGGTAGCCCTGCGTGTGAGGGTAGACGGCGAGGCCGCGGCCCTCCTCCCCAAGCGCCGAGCGAAGGGATGCGGCGAGGTCGTCGAGCGGCAGCGAATCGGGGTCGGGGTAGGCTACGGCGAAGTCGTACTTAGCTCGCTTGACCGCCGCGCCGGGCCGGGGCGCAGGCGCACGGTCCGAAATGAGCCCGGAGAAACTGAATCCATCACCATCCGACATCGCATACTCCTGTCGCAGTCTCCCTTGAAGCCAATAGAGCGTACCCCAAACCCGACGGGCATGCACGTTGCGTTGGCGATTCGCGGCTGTTAGTCACCATGAGTTGAGGGGGCCTCCTCGAATGTCATTCCGAACGCAGCGCCAGCGGAGTGAGGAATCTACGCGTGGACGGCCCTGTGTGCAAGGATGTAGATTCTTCGTCGCTGCGCTCCTCAGAATGACTACATTGTAGGGGCAATTCCCCCCTCTCATCGCGTCTGAACGGTTACGGCGATTCGAAAGGGGTCGAGACCCATACGGCGTTGGTATGCCACCCACTGGAGCGCCCCGCCGTGACTCTGCAGGGTCCTTCCCGCTAGACCCGCTGCGCCTCCAGGCGCTCCTCGTCGAGCTCGACACCGACGCCAGGCCCGTCCGGTACGACGACGTGGCCGCCTTCGTATAAAACCTTCTCCTTCACCACCTGCTCGTAGTAGACGAGAGGCCCGGAGGGATAGATCGGGAGGTCGAGGTTCGTCATGGCTGCCGCCACGTGGGCCCGCGCGGCCGTGCCGATGGACAGCTCCACGGTGCTGCCGACGAGTGTCTTGATGCCGAACAGCTCGGCGAGGGCGAACGTCTTCACGCACAGGTCGAATCCAGCGTATCCCAACCCGGTGTTGAACACGTCCACTGCGTCGTGGCGCGCCAGGCGCTCGGCAACCTCGGCGCTGGCGATGTGCTCCCCGATGGGGACGTCTACGGCGTCCTTCACTGCCAGGAAGTCCTCGACGGCCGCATCGTGCCGCCCGCTGACCGGCGACTCCACGAGGTTCGGCTCGAACTCTGCGAGCCGGTCGATGGCCTCGATGGCGGCGCCGACTTCGAGCCGTCCGCTCGCGTCCAGGGCGTTTATCTTCACTCCGCGGCGCCTGATCTCCGTCAGCAGGCGGTAGTCCAGATCGATGTCGGCGCCGAAGTAGTAGCGCACCATGTCGTGTCCGAGGCCCTGCAGCCACTCGACGCGCTCGATGTTCGCGTCGATGTCGGCATCGGTCTGGCAGCGGGCCAGGGGGTACGAGAAGGGGATGCGGTCGCGGAGCTTGCCGCCGAACAGCACGTGTAGTGGGACATCGAGCGCCTTCGCGACGGCGTCGTGCACGGCGATGTCTATTCCGCACATGACCTGGTGGTCCCAGGTGCGGCTCTCCAGGTCGACTGCAATCGCTCCCCGGTCGAATGGGTCCCTCCCCAGCAGCAAAGGCTCGAGTTTGCTCCGCAGACGTTCTACCGTCGGCGCATCCGCCGCAAAGTCGATGTCCGACATCTCGCCAAGTCCGACCACGCCCGAGTCGGTGTGCAGTCTGACGATGACGTGGTACGAGATGGACTTGTTTGGGTCGGACGGGCTCGATCTGCCCATCTCGCGGGTCGAAAAAACGGGGATGAGTTCCAGGCCGGTGATCTTCATGCGCAAGTCTCCGTTCTGCGACTCTGGTTCAGCCGTAGCGCTCGCGGCCCTCTCGGATCATCGAGACAATTTCGTCCGTCGTGACTCCAAGGTCGACGCCTTCGACGTCGAGCGGCGAAGCGTTCGAAGACTCAGGTTGCAGTACGAACGTCTGGCCGTCCCTGCGTCGGATTCTGACGGCTCCTTCCCGCTGGGCTACTTCCAGCAGGGAGGCGAGATTCTGTCTGGCTTCGGAGTACGTGTAGACCTTCATTGGTCTAACTCCAGCACACGCACGCCAGCCAACGGGGCGGCGGCCGCGAGTTTCGTGTCCAGCGTGATGAGGGGCGACCTCAGCGTCAGCGCACAGGCCAAGACGTAGGCATCGTACGCGTACAGTCCCAGCCGGTCCGACAGCTCCAATGATTGGCCCAAGTCCACGTCTATGAACCGGAAGACGATCTTTTCGTAGCTCCTGACGGCCTGTTTGGCCTTTTCCAACGTGATGCGGCGGCGTCGGAACATTGCCGAAAACGCGTTACCTACTTCCCAGTGGACCGACGCGGGGGCTGCCAGGGTGGCGCCGGCAGTGCGTCCGACTATGGCCGCTTTCTCCGGCTCGTCGGCGACTACGGCTATGACTGCAGACGTATCGATGACCAGTTCCATTTCGGAATTGTACAATTGTACGTCTGGGCCGTCAAGGGCGTCTTACGGGTGAGGCGCTCAAGCCAGCCACAGGAGGCCCTGGGCGGCAGGGCTACTACTCGTCCGTTGCCGAGTCTGCGCCAGCGGCGCTACTTGTAGTCGCCGTAGTCGTCGGCCCTGATGCAGGCCACGAAGTGGCCTGGGCTGACCTCGCGAAGCTCGGGCATGCCGAGCGTGCAATCGTCGATCATGGACGGGCAGCGTGTGTGGAATACGCAGCCCTCGGGCGGGTTCATCGGGCTGGGAACGTCGCCCGTGAGCACGATGCGCTCCCGCTGGGCCTCCAGGACGGGGTCCGGGATTGGCACTGCGGAGAGCAGGGCCTTCGTGTAGGGGTGCTGCGGGTTCTCGTGAAGCTCGTCCCTGTCGGCTACCTCGACGATGTGCCCCAGATACATGACCGCTACCCGGTCGCTGATATGCCTCACGACTGAGAGGTCGTGGGCGATGAAGAGGTACGTAAGTCCGAACTGGTCCTGCAGCTCCTCCAGGAGGTTGATGACCTGGGCCTGGATGGAGACGTCGAGGGCTGAGACGGGCTCGTCGCACACGATGAAGCTGGGGTTGACGGCCAGGGCTCTTGCTATGCCGATCCTCTGGCGCTGGCCTCCGCTGAACTCGTGCGGGTACCTGTCGGCCATAAAGGGGTTGAGCCCCACCACTGTGAGCAGCTCGGCTATCCGGTCGTTGTACTCGCCCTTGCCTCTGGTCAGCTTGTGTATGACCAGGGGCTCGCCGATGATGTCGCCGCAGGTCATTCGGGGGTTGAGGGAGCCGTAGGGGTCCTGGAAGATGATCTGCATCTTGCGGCGGAACGGGATCATCTCCTTGGTGGTCAGGTCGTTCAGGCGCTGCCCCTCGAAGAGCACGTCTCCACCGGTGGGCTCGTAGAGCTGGAGTATGCATCGTCCGGCGGTCGTCTTTCCGCAGCCGCTCTCGCCGACCAGGCCAAGCGTCTCCCCCTTCTTGATGGAGAAGGACACGCCGTCGACCGCCTTGATGTCGGCGACCTTGCGCTGGAAGATTATCCCTGACGTGACAGGGAAGTACATCTGGAGGTTCCTGACCTCCAGGATGTCGTTGCCGTTGCTTTGCACGGCTGTAGCTTGGGTTTCTGTCTGGACCAAAGGGCTCTCCTTAACTGGCCTTCAGGCCTATCTCGTCGAGCTCGCCGGACCGCCAGCACGCCGACAAATGGGCGCCCTTCACGGCCTCCAGCGGGGGGAACTCGTGCATGCAGCGGTCTATGACATACCGGCAACGCGGTGCGAAGCTGCATCGCTCCGGCAGCTCGATCAGGTCGGGCGGCAGACCCTCGATCGGCACCAGCTTGGAGCCGCGCTCCTCGTCGAGCCTGGGCACCGAGTTCAGCAGCCCCAGGGTGTATGGATGACGGGGATCGGCGTAAATCTCCCGGGCAGTGCCCTTCTCGATGATCTTGCCGGCGTACATGACGTTGACGCGCTGGGCGTAGCGGGCTACGACTCCCAGGTTGTGAGTGATGATTATCAGCGCGGTCCCCAGCTCCTTGCACAGCGACTGCATCAGCTCCAGGATCTGGGCCTGAATGGTCACGTCGAGGGCAGTCGTCGGCTCGTCCGCGATGATGAGCCGGGGGTCACAGCTGATGGCCATGGCGATCATCACACGCTGCCTCATGCCTCCGCTCATCTGGTGCGGGTAGCCCTTGACTCGGCTGCCAGGGTCCGGGATGCCGACCATCTCGAGAAGCTCGACAGACCTGGACTTCGCCTCGTTCTTCGTCATGCTGAGGTGCAGCTCCAGTGTCTCGGTGAGCTGCCGCTCGATAGTCAAGACGGGGTTCAGAGAGGTCATGGGCTCCTGGAATACCATGGAGATCCGGTTCCCACGCACCTTCCGCATATTGGCGTCGCTCAGCTTCAGGAGGTCATCACCCTCGAACAGCACCTCGCCCCGCTCTATCCTGCCGGGGGGGTCGGCGATCAGACCCATCACCGAGAGTGCGCTGACGCTCTTCCCGCAGCCGCTTTCGCCGACGATCCCCAGGGTCTCGCCCTCTTCCACCTCGTAGCTAATGCCGTCGACTGCCTTCACGATCCCGTCGTGGGTGTAGAAGTAGGTCGCGAGGTCCTTTATCTCCAAGACGTTGGCCATTGCAGCAATCCTCCAGGGAGCGGCTGGGCTATCCTCCCAGCGACACCTCTAGGTCGAGCAGCTCCGAGCGCAGCTTGACCACGTTGATGTCCGTAGGAACGTCGAACCCTATTGCCGTCTCGACAGTGTCGCCGGGATCGACGAATTTCCGCGTGTCCTTGATACCGATGTCGATGCCCACCGCGTAGGGCACCTCGAAGCCATGCGAGTAGTAGTTCGCCGGCGCCCATGCGCGGCCCTGGTCGTCCACCAGCTTGAAGCTATTGTTGACGTGGGTGCTGGGCTGAAGCCCGCCCTCGGTGTCGTTCTTCACGGTGTAATAGATCACAAGGTACTGGCCCTCGCGCGCATTGAAGAAAGCGGCCGACGAACCGCCGCCGAAGGCCCTGCCTTCCGTCCCTATGTCGTTGGCGGTGGCAATGGACGAAAAGGTCAGGACAGCGCTACCCTCCAGAGGAGGCTCGCCAACAGGTCCCTCCATAAGGCCGGCATCAAGCGTTACCGATTCGCCGAGGGCGGCCTGCTTGCCAAGGGCAGCCTGCTCGCCTGCTGCAATCTCCGTATAACCTAAAGTGCCCCCAGGCACTTCCTCCGTGTCGAAGTCGGGTCCCTCGTCCTTGGTACCGCCGCACGCAACTGCGGCCAGCAGTGCAACTACCGCTGCCGCGGCCCATAGGAATCTGCGCATCTGTGTCTCCATCTTCTCGGAACGCCGTGTGGCCCCACGTTCGCCGTGAGTCCGCAAGGAATCTAGCACAAGACGGGGCAAACCGCAAATCTGCGGCGCCCGAGCCCCGTCCCGGCTTTGCGACCTCGACGGCGGTGCCTACGGCGTGGACACGAAATACGGCCTCAGCTACAATGCACCTGGCACCTGAAGCTGAACTGCCAGGACATTGGAATGGGGATCGCACCTGCACGGATGTGGATCGCTGCGGCTGTTGTAGTCGGGCTGCTGGCTGCGGCTGTCGCGTGGAATGCAAGAAGCAGCCAGCTTGGTGGGTCTGTATCTGCCCTGGAAGTCAAGCCTGTCCCCAAGGAAGCAGGGCCTTTCCAAAGTCCGTTCGTGGTGAGCCTGTCGAACCACAATTGGGGCCTTCGACAAGCTCAGGCCGAACGGCAAGGTACGACCCTATCTCAACAATGGAAAGGCCCTGCCAAGGAAGCCGCCGAGGGTCCCCAGGAGGCGCTTCCGGCCGCCGCCCTCCGCAAGGCCCCAGCGGAAGAAGGAAGGGCGGCCAGCGCTCCTGGTGTTGAGTCGGCTGCGGCGTCCGGCGAGGCCGTCTCCAAGGTGATTGAGCCACCCTCCGACGATGCTGCGCCAGCCTCCGCCACGAAGCAGACCGCACAGGACCAGGACCTGCGAGGCGGCCTGCACATAGGCGGCCATTCCAGGCTCATGGACTCCTTCATCGGGGTGGTCGACGTCGACGAGTCGGACGTGGCGAAGACCATCAACGTCCACATCCTGAGGGACGAAGACTACCGCTACTACTTCGACCTGGACTCCCAGACTGTACCGCCTGGTGAGAAGGTCATGTTCGTCGTGGACAACACCCACTTCACGCCGGACGAGTGCTGGTGACACAACTTCGCCCTCGCGGTCAGCGAGGACCGGAAGAGCAGGAGGGAAGGTGACCTCCTCGCCGACATCAAGCTCCTGGCGGGCGACATCAAGATAGTCGTCGTGACCGTGCCAGCGGACGAGCCCTCGCTTTACATGTTCAGCAGGACGTGGGAAAAGATGGGCATGGCAGCAACGCTGCGCATAGCGGAATAGGTCCCCTTGCAGTCAGGCCGCGGGAGGCTGCGGCCTCTGGCAGGGCCTTTCCATTGTTGAGATAGGGTCGTACCTTGCCGTTCGGCCTGAGCTTGGTTCTCCTGAGCTTGTCGAAGGGTCGAAGGCCCCAATTGTGGTTCGACAGGCTCACCACGAACGGACTTTGGAAAGGCCCTGGGCCTCTGGACGCCGAGATGCCAGATACCAGCGGCGTGTGCTACTATCAACTCGTAGGAGCGCGGAGAGGCCGCCGCTTGACGCGGCTGCGGGCGGCTGTCTGATCGTCCAGCGTCGGGACCCTTGTACGGTCGGCGAAGCGAATCCATGCGGAAGGAAGTGCAATGGACGCCCCACTGGTCATAGCGGACAAGGAATTCGGGTCCAGGCTGATGGTGGGAACGGGACGCCATCGCTCTATGGAGGAGATGGTCTCGTCCATCGAGGCGTCTGGCGCGGAGATCATAACCGTCGCCATCCGGCGTCTCGACCTGGACAACCCCGCAGAAAAGAACATCCTCGACTACTTCGACTGGACGCGCTACACCGTCCTTCCGAATACAGCCGGATGTAAGACGGCCGAGGAGGCGGTCTTCACGGCACGCCTGGCCAGGGAGGTGACGGGGTCCGACTGGATCAAGCTGGAGGTCATCCCCGACCCGAGGCTGCTGCCGGACCCAGTGGGCACTTACGAGGCCGCCGTGCAGCTTATCGACGAGGGATTCGTCGTGCTGCCGTACATTCACGCCGACCCCGTCCTTGCCACGAAGCTCGAGGATATCGGGTGCGCAACAGTCATGCCGCTCGGCTCCGCCATCGGCACCGGCCAGGGCATCCTGACCATCGACGAGATCCGGCTCATCATCGAGTCGGCATCGGTCCCAGTGGTGGTGGACGCGGGTCTTGCCGTGCCGTCGGAGGCCGCACAGTCTATAGAGGAGGGCGCGGACGCCGTGCTGGTGAACACCGGCATCGCGCAGGCCAGGGACGCGACGCTGATGGGCGAGGCCTTCAAGCTGGGCGTGGAAGCGGGCCGCAAGGCGTTCCTCGCCGGGCGCATCGAGCGAAGGCGGGAGGGCATTGCCAGCAGCCCGACATCCGGCGTGGCCTCGTCGCAGACCTCTTCCTGAGTCCGGACGGGTGAGGCTTCAAGAGCCCCCCTTGCTCTGTCTGGTCACCGACAGGCGCCGCTGCGGTGGCAGGCCTCTCGAGGAGGTCGTCGAGGCTGCGGTGTCAGGAGGCGTGGACATCGTTCAGCTTCGCGAGAAGGACATGCCCGCAGGCCCTCTTCTCGATTTGGCCCGCAGGCTCCGGTCCATCACAGCCTCAAGGGCAAGCCTCTTCGTGAACGACCGCGTCGACGTGGCCCTTGCCGCCGGGGCGGACGGCGTACAGCTCGGCGAAGAGAGCATCCCGGTCGAGGCGGCCCGGAGTCTCGCCGGAGGAACGCTAACCATTGGCAGGTCGGTGCACAGCGTAGAGTCCGCCCTTCATGCCAGTCGTGCTGGGGCGGATATGGTCGTCTTCGGGACCGTCTTCGCCACAGCTTCTCACCCGCACGCGCAACCCAGTGGGGTCGACCCACTTGAGGAGTTGTCGCGGCACGACGTCGTCCCCTTTCTTGGAATAGGGGGGATAACGGCGGGTAACGTTGGGTCTGTCGTCGAGGCCGGCGCGTCGGGCGCCGCTGTCATAACAGCCATCACCGAGAGCCCCGACCCGCTGGAGGCTGCCAGAGCATTTAGGAGGGCGATTACGGACGCATGGAGGCGGACACGCTCCGTGGAGGGAGCCCTCGCATGAGAGTCCGCGTCAACGGAAAGGACCGAGACTTGCCCCAGTCGGCCAACCTTCGCGAGTACGTCGCCTCCCTCGGCGTGAACATGGCCACGATAGCCGTTGCGGTCAACGGCGAGGTGGTGAAACGGGACGGACTCGCCCTCATAGAGCTTTCCGAGGGAGACACGGTTGAGATAGTCAGGGCCGTCGGGGGCGGGTGACGTAGGCGCGAGGGGCTACGGCATCAACAGCTTCGTCGAACGCAGCCCCGGAGGCCCCTCCACGTCGACCTCACCCTCCGGCAACAGGCGGCCTATCCCTATTCCCACGATCGCCCCGGCCTCGAAGGCTGCGCCCTGCAACCAACGCTCTACCCTAGAGTCTGCCTCGTCGACGGGTATGGCAGCCAGGTAATCGAATAGCGCCTTCGACGAGTCGGCGTCGAGTCTGCCGTTCGCAAGAAGCTCGGCCCTGAGAGTTTCGAGCTCGGCCTCCTTGATGATGGCCGCCCACTGGATCAGTATTGCAAGCCGGTGCCCGCTCGAAGTTGCGTCCCGTATTATCGAGTAGACTTGCTCGGCAACATACGCACGGAAGGGTCTGATGTCAGGATAGGCAAGCAGCCTCAGCCCCGTGAACTCCTCGAGCTTCAGCCAGAATGCCCGTTGGAACTGGTGGGCCTGCGCCTCTCGGAGTCCCTGCAGGGGCAGCGACGGGACCTCCTCGGTCTGGCCGGGGTTCACAAAGTCCTGGACGGCGTGACCTAGCTCGTGGACGAGCGAATTGATCGCTCCGTCTATGGGCTGGCTTGCATCGACTATCACAGCGACCTCGCCGCGTTTCCGTGTCTTGAGTCCCAGGGCATGTTCCTTCATGATCTCGCGGCTCTGGACCAGCGCAGCATAGTCCGACTCTTCGGTCACGGCGAAGCTCTTCGCGAAGTCCTCGTCCACCCAGGCAGCGTACTCTTCGCGCGGCAGGAGCTGTACGGTGAGGCGTTCGTCGTTCATGCTGCGGCCCGTCAGCAGGAAATATCCGGCCTCCGCGACCCGGAGCACGTCCTCGCGGTGATCCGGTCCATCCGGGTCGAAGGCGGTCTGCCTGAGATCGAGGAGCCCACGCAGGCCGGCCAGCATCTCACGGAGCTCGTCCTCCGAGTAGGTAGTCGGCGGTGGCAGCGTCGGAGGCTCCTGTCGCCACGTTACCGGCTTCTCGAACGTGTTGTCGTTCTCGTTGGTCTCGTCGACGGCGTTTTCGGGATCTATGACCAGTCTCAGGACGTGACGGCCTGGGGTGGGTTCCACTGCATCCGTCAGTCCCTCCCAGTCCAGCAAGGTTTCGGTGTTCGCCGGTGGAGTAGTGGAGAACCTGAACGACGAAACCTTGACTTCGTCGAAGTAGAGATCGACCGAGAAAGGCTGCGGCGGCTGCACCGTGCTCAGATTGGCAACTGCGAGGTCGATGTAGGCCGTCCTCCCCAGGACGGGGGCCGCATCCAGGGACGTGCCCCGTTCCCGAGACACGACGATAGGCCCGTCCCAACCGAATTTCCATGCGGGGACGAGATTCGGGAGGGTGGAAGGCGGCGGATATGCGGATGCGGCGCCAGGGGTCTTCGCCGTCTCTGGGGGCAGGTCGCCCGACATCCATGTCAGGCGCCTTTCATACACGTTGTTGCTCTCGTCCGACTCTGCGACAAGGTCGGTAGGGTCGATGACCAGCTTGAGCGTATGCTCGCCAGGGGATATGGAGATCCTCTCACGGAGGTCTTCGACACGCAGCCTGCTGGCGAGATCGCCCATGAGCAGGCCGGGGCTGACGCTCAGGTCCACCAGGACATCGTCAAGGTAGAGGTGAGCCCAGATATTGAGTCCGGTGCTCGCCGCGCCGGAGTTGGTGAAGGCAGCCAGTACCCGGACCGGAGCATCGATCGACAGCGGGCCGTCGATACCGTCTTCTCCGTAGGGGTTCGCTGTTATGGAGCCCGTCCAGCCTTTGGGGGTATGGGGCGCCAGGTCAGGCAGCCGCTGCCTCCCTGGAGGCAAAGGAAGGGCGGTCTCAGGAGGAAGCCACACCACGTCCGCCTCCAGCCGGTTGTCGGTCTCGTCGGACTCGACAACGAGGTCCGTAGGGTCGATCACCAGGGTCACGGTGTGCGGGCCTGGGTCTATGTTGACCAGCCTGTGGAGGTCGGGCCAGCTGCTGATGTCGACGAACCCGTTGGCCGGAAGCAGGTCGTTAGTCCAGCGCCACACCGTGACGCCGTCGAACAGCAGGTCTACGAAGAATCTGCGGTCGACCTGTGTGCCCACCGTGTTTGCCACGGCCCACGAAACGAATGATTCCTCGCCAGCACGCAGCTCCGATGAGCCGTGTTCCTCCGCGCTGTCGGAGACCATCAGCGGTGCACCCCAACCCTGGGGCGTGTACGGAGCCAGGTTTGCCAGTGGTGTTGGCACCGCCGTGGGCGTAGGGCTTGGAGGGGGTTCTGGGGTCGGAGTGGCAGTCGGGTCTGGAATCGGAGCAGGTGTGGGTAGGGGCGTGTTGGTGGGGCTTGGCGAGGGCACGCTGGTAGGGGAGGGTGTAGTGGCGATCGGGACTACGGTCGTGGGCGAATCCTGGAAGGCCCCTTCGTCGGACGTTTGGCCGCAGGCGGCCAGGACGACCGCCGCAATCGACGCGCACAGCGCGGCTGCGGCCCAGCGTCTCAAGTGCAGCGTTGGTATCTCGACGCGTGAGGCGCGCTTGCAGGCCCTCCCGCGCCCCTCAGCCTGCCCAGTCGTGCGCGGCGAAAACACAGTACCCATACCTACAGGATACAGGACAGCAAAAGTCGAGGGTTCACAGCCTCACCGCTCTGGCTCGCAGGTGCCTCGAGCGCGGTGGTGCCCCCAACGGAATTCGAATCCGTGTTTCCGGCTTGAAAGGCCGACGTCCTAGTCCTCTAGACGATGGGGGCGTGTTGCCGGATTAGTGCCTGCGGCACCATGACCGGCGATGGTTCATTGTGACGAATATCGTCGCAATATCAATTCTAGCCCTGAACCGCCCTCCTGCGCAAACCACCCGTGCCTGTTGCTGAAGATCGATCTGGCCTGACCGCCAGCTCACCGGTCCAGAACGAAGACGGCGTCGCCTGGTCGGCCGACGTTGATGTTGAACAGACGCCATATCGGGTGGTCGTACTTGTACCTGAATGTGAAAGGCACCTGCCCGCCCTCGGCGTCGAACCTGCCGTTCACCACCAGCAGAACCCCCGACGACGTGCGGTCCAGCTTCGGCGGATCGGCGAACTCAGGCTCCACATCGCGGACCGCCGACAGATCGACATCGTCGTCCAGGAAGCCCCCGAAGATGAGCTCGAATTTCCAGTACGATATCTCGGTCCTGGCCGTCCACATAGTCTCGTAGAACCGACGTAGGTCTTTATCACGCACCGCCTGGCCGAAGTCCAGCATCGTCTCGCTGACGATCCGCTTCACCTCCGCTTCCTTCGGGACCTGGCGGAACCACGCGCCGGGCCCGACTTCCGCCCGGCCCTGCCCGGTCAGCGATAGGACGCGCCACTCGCCGACCTCCTCCACGACCTCCAGGATGAAGGGGAGCGTGCGCCCTGACTCAGTCGTCAGGGTGCCTGTGTAGATGTTGAAGTCGTTGCTGTCCAGGGTCCTGTTCTCCCACGACTCCAGCTCGTGGCTTGCCATAGACACGCCTTCCACAACGTCTGCGAAGGCCTCAGGCCCCTGCTCCTCGCGGAATCTCGTGGAGGTGAGCAGGTATGCCTCGGAGGTCCTGCCCTCGCCCAACGCGGTGAGGTATCGGTCCGCCAGGCCTGCGGAGTCGGCGGTCGACACGAAGACGTACAGGAAGTGCCCTCCGGTGCAGGACGCGATGACCGCGATGATCCCCAGGGCCGTGAGCACCAGCGCCCGCTTGACGGCGCGGCTGCGCTCCTCTTCGCTTGGGATGATCGAATGGGCTGCAGTGCTCATGGTGTTAGGGGTACAGGGCCAGTTGGCGCAGGCCCTCGTCCTCCGCCAGGCCAAACATCAGGTTCATGTTCTGCACGGCCTGGCCGGCCGCGCCCTTCACCAGGTTGTCGATGCAGCCCACGGCGATGAGCCGTCCCGTCCTGGTGTCGACCGTCGGGTACACGAGGCAGTCGTTGTTGCCCAGCGTGTGCTTGGTCTCCGGCGGGCGAGCCGTCACGTGGACGAAAGGAGCGTCGGCGTAGAAGCTCTCGTAAGCCTCCCTCACGACCGCCTCCGGCCTGCTGCCCGCCGCGCCGGGCTTCAGGGGCGCGTAGCACGTCGTCAGTATCCCCCGAGTCATCGGCACCAGGTGCGGGATGAAGGTGACCCGCGGCTCGGCGGACGGGTCGAGCCTCCGCAGCTCCTGGCCTATCTCCGGCATGTGCCTGTGTCCGCCCATCGAGTAGGCCTTCAGGTTCTCGTTCACTTCGGAGTACAGGTAATCGACAGAGACCTTGCGGCCAGCTCCCGATACGCCCGACTTTGCGTCCACGATGACGTCGGCTTCAATGAGCCCCGCGCTGACCGCCGGGGCAATCGCCAGTATGGCTGCGGTTGGGTAGCAGCCCGGGTTGGCCACGAGCCTCGCACGAGCGATGTCGTCGCGACCCATCTCCGGGAGGCCGTAGACCGCCTCCTCGACCAGCTCCGGGTAGGGATGGTCGGCCTCGTACCAGTCCCTGTACTCGGAGACATCCTTCAGCCTGAAGTCGGCGCTGATGTCCACCGCGCGAATGCCGTCCGACAGAATGGGGCCGAGGCGTTCGGCGCTGGCTACATGGGGAAGCGCCGAGATTACGACGTCTACACTCCCGGCCACGTCCTTGGTGATGGTCATGTCGATGGCTGCCAGGTGAGGGAAGACGTCGCCGAGCATCCTGCCGGCGGAGCTGCGTCCGGTGACCGAGGCGACCTCGACTTCGGGATGCCGCGCAAGTATGCGAGCAAGCTCAACCCCCGCGTACCCCGTAACGTTTATGATGCCGGCCTTGATCACAGCCCCCC
This sequence comes from Dehalococcoidia bacterium, assembly GCA_965222445.1. Lineage (GTDB taxonomy): Bacteria > Chloroflexota > Dehalococcoidia > Lucifugimonadales > CAJWER01. Next base: position 2,246,648 of record CBDCTY010000002.1, read on the forward strand.
CAAATCGAGCCCCACTGCGTCGGGGCTACCAGTGATTATAACAAGGCGGTACGCACGTATGACAGGAATCGGTGGCCTTTCGACCCCATGTTGAGGCGGACAGGAAGGGATAGCTTGGACGGCAGCTTACGCCAGAACGATGTCAGGGCTGCGAATGAAGTCCGGCGGGTGGTCTCGTGAGGGCCGTTAGCGGGACCTTCGGGCCTCTTCGCGTTCGAACCTTGGTCGGGCGCGGCATCCCCAGGCCAGGACGCACTCGCCGCAACGCGGGCGCTGGGCCTTGCAGACCTGCCGGCCGTGCCTGATGAGGTACATGTGGAAGGGGAACACGTCCTCGGGCGGCACCATGGGCTCCAGGATGTCGTGGGCCTTGTCGGCGTTTACCTTCTCACCTATCAGGCCCAGACGCTTCGAGACGCGGAAGATGTGCGTGTCCACCGGCATGGCGGGCAGGCCCAGCGAGAAGCAGAGGATGATGGCAGCCGTCTTGGGGCCGATGCCGTTGAGTCTCTTGAGCCATGCCTTGGCCTCGGCAAGGGGCATCTCGGCCAGGAACGACAGGTCGAACGAGCCGACCTCGTCATGTATTTGCACCAGGATGGACTTGATGCGCGGGGCCTTCTGCGCCGCCAGTCCGCCCATCCGTATGGCGTCCTCGATTGCCTCGACGGGGGCTTCAGCGATGGCCTCCAGCGAGTCGAAGGTCGACATCAGGCTCTCGAACGCGCGCCCAGAGTTCAGGTCGGACGTGTGCTGGGACAGGATGGTGTATACAAGCTCCGACGCCGGGTCGTATCTTGGGGACCACTCGCAAGGCCCGTACTCCGGGCCCAGGAGGGCCATGACGTCGCCGGCGGCAACCCGCCGCCGCTTGCGTGGAGAAGTGGTCTGTGGATCCATCCAGCCGAGCTCCCGTCACCTTCCGGCACAGCGTAGCAACGGGCCGCGCTACTTGACAAGCATCGGGCGCTCGCTTACTTTCGCCGTCATTAGGGTTGCCATCATCGGGAACGGAGCATCGGGAACATAGGAATCACGGACCGATTTCAGAATGACGGGACAGCCTTGAGCATCACGGAATATCTGGCCACTCTTGCCGAGAACGGCGATGCACTGAAGTACTCAGAGCTTCTGCAACTGTCGGACCTCTCGTCGGACGAGTCGGATGAGTTCGAGGCCGCCTGGCCGTCCATTTCCACGGAGGTCAGGCGGGACATCCTCGGCAAGCTTACTGAGCTGGCCGAGGACAACCTGGAGCTCGACTTCACCGCCGCCTTCAGGTCGTGCCTGGCGGATGGCGATGACGGCGTCCGCGAGATGGCGGCCAGGGGCCTGTGGGAGTGCGAGGACAGGAATATCATACGGCCCCTGGTGAAGCTGGTGAACAGCGATCCGTCGGGGAAGGTCAGGGCCGCAGCCTGCACCACGCTCGGCAGGTTCACCGCCCTAGCGCAGGAGGGGAAGCTGAGCACCAGGGACGCGGAGAAGATTCGCTCGGCGCTGGTGGGAGTGCTCGACAGCCCGGACGAGGATGTCGAGGTGAGTCGGCGGGCCGTGGAGGCATTGGCTGGTCTGTTGGACACGGGCGTCGACGAGATTATCCGGGATGCGTACGAGAGCGGCGTGCCTGAGCTGAAGCAGTCGTCGATCTACGCCATGGGCCGCTCATCCAATGCCGCGTGGCTGCCTGCCGTGCTCAGGGAGATGGACGATCCGTCGTCGGCAGTCCGCTACGAGGCTGCCAATGCGGCAGGGTTGCTGGGCGACGAGACCGTCGCGCCGCATCTGATCTCTCTTCTCAGGGACGACGATATGGCGGTGCAGCTCGCCGCTATAGCCTCTCTCGGCTCTGTGGGAGGTGCACTGGCCGGCCAGGCCCTGCAGAAGTGCCTCGAATCAGGAGACGAGGCGGTCGAGGAAGCGGCAGACGAGGCCCTTCGCCAGATCGAGTTCGACGAAGACCCCCTGTCTTTGACCTTCGATGTGTAGGGCCTGACGATTCGTCAGGCGATGGGGACGTTGACCCTCCGCCCGGATGCCGCCGACAGGTAGGCCGAGTAGCTGACAGCCACGACGTCGCGTCCCAGTACGCTGTCCGATATGGGCTCGCGGCCGGACACGGCGCACTCGCAGAAGTCCTGCATCTCGTGTGGGAAGCCGTTCATCCAGTCCTCGTCGGGATTGCTGAACTGCCACCCCGCTTTCGTCTCGACCTTCTCTCGGATGTACTCGTCTCCGAAGGTTTCGCCGTTCGGCGCATAGGTCAGCAGCGCGTCGTTCGGGTTGATGTTCACCTTGATGGCCGCCTGGGCGGCGTAGACCGTGAGCAGGTTCTGGATGCCGCCGAGCACGATGTCCGCGGAATTGATCTGGGCAATTGACCCGTCCTCGAAGCCGACGACCATCATTCCCCAGTCCTCGCAGTCCTGCCAACCCGTCCGGATAATGTGCTCGGCCTCGCTCTCGAACGCCTCGGTCTTCGTCAGGTTAGCGACCGCGGCCACGACCCACTCCGGGCGAATCCTGCGCCCGAGGCGGCGCTTGCCTTCCTCGTACTTCAGGTGAAGGGCGGCCCCCAGCGAGTGGCAGCCCTTGTTGTACAGGCTTCCGCCCCCGCTGGTGGCCCAAACCATGGCGTATGGGGAGTGGGTGCCGCTGTGGGACTCCTCGCCCACGATTCGCAGGATGGGCGTGTCGGCCGCGTCGAGCAGACGCCTGGCCTTCTGGACGCCGGGCGCATAGATGAGGTTCTCGGCGTACATGATCGTGCGCCCCGAATCTTGCTCGGCCTGGATCATCCGGTCGGCGCTCTCCAGGCCGTCCTTGAGACACTGCCGCCAGCCCTCGTCGTCCTGCCCGGGTACGAAAGCGCCGGTGAACGGCTTCTCGATCACCGCGTGCTTTCCCGCTTTCAGCGCGCGGACGACCATATCCTCGTGGAACTTGTTGGGCACGCACGCGTCTACCATGTCCACGTCGGGGTCGTTCAGGGCCTCGTCGAGGCTGGAGTAGACCTTCTCGTAGCCGTGCTTCCTGGCAAAGTCGCCGCGGCCCTCCGGCCTGGGGCCGTAGACCCCGACCAGGCGCGCCTCTACGCCTATTACACGCTTGTAGCTCTCGCTGTGAAAGTCCGCCGCGAAGCCGTTGCCGATCATCGCGATTCCGACGGTCTGCCTGCTCGTCCCCATGGTGGGCCTCCGGTATGTCGCCTTGTGCGGGGCAGAATCCTACCACCTCGCGTGACGGCCTGTCGACGTTCGAGAGCCCAGATTCCCCACCTCCGTCGTTCCCGCGAAGAGCCTGCCCCGTACTCGATACGGGGCGGGAACCCATCCCCGGCGGGGTGCGTTTCAACAACCTTGAGAAGCAGTCCTTCACCCTCGCCGTCCAAATTGGGTGGGGGACTTGGGAAAGCTGCAGAGGTTGTATAATGCCGATCGTGGAGGAGAGAATCAGGAGATGGGAGAGGAACGAGTGGGGCAAAGGGCGCTCATCACGGGAATCACCGGACAGGACGGGTCGTACATGGCCGAGTTGCTTCTGGGCAAGGGCTACGAAGTGCACGGGCTCGTGCGGCGCTCCAGCACGGTGAACACGGCCAGGATCGACCACATCTACGTCGAACCCCACGAGCCTGGCGCCCGGCTGTTCCTCCACCACTCCGACCTCACGAGCGCCGACATGCTGACCGGACTGCTCCGCGAGGTGGAGCCGGTGGAGATATACCACCTCGGGGCCCAGTCTCACGTGGGCGTCAGTTTCGAGGAGGCGGAGCACACGGGCGATGTCACCGGGCTTGGTACTACGCGGGTGCTGGAGGCTGTGCGCAGCAGCGGCATCGAGACCAGGTTCTACCAGGCCTCTAGCTCTGAGATGTTTGGCAACGCGCCGCCGCCCCAGAGCGAGCACACCCCTTTCCTGCCCCGGAGTCCATACGCCTGCGCGAAGCTGTACTCGTACTGGATGACTTCCGTATACAGGGACGCCTACGGGCTCTTTGCGTGCAACGGCATCCTCTTCAATCACGAGTCGCCGCGCCGGGGTGAGACCTTCGTCACGAGAAAGATCACGATGTCCCTGGCGAGGATTCTGGCGGGCAAACAGGACAAGCTGCACCTGGGCAACCTCGACGCAAAGAGGGACTGGGGGTACGCGCCGGACTACGTCCAGGCCATGTGGGTTATGCTCCAGCAGGACGAGCCGGACGACTATGTGGTCGGCACTGGGATCACCCACTCCGTCAGGGAGTTCCTGGAGGCGGCATTCGCCTACGTCGAGCTCGATTGGCGGGACTATGTCGAGTTCGACGCGCGTTACACCCGGCCCAGCGAGGTAACCCAGCTCATCGCGGATGCCTCCAAGGCCAGGGAGACGCTGGACTGGGAGCCCACCGTAACGTTCGACGAGCTGGTGAAGATCATGGTCGATGCCGACATCGCACTGCTTTCGGAGGGCCACCAACAATAGGTCCCATGGCAGCCGGACCCACATGGCCCGGCGCCGCGCTACTGGATTCAGGAGGATAAGGGATGAAGACGTACAGGGCGGCTGTAATCGGTTGCGGACGCATGGGCGGGTTCATCGACAACGAGGTCATCGGCACGCCCGGGTTCTACCCGCCGTACTCGCACGGCGGCGGCTTCTTCGCGTCCGAGAGGACCGACCTCGTTGCCTGCTCGGACTTCCGCACCGACCTCATGGATGAGTTCGGCCGGAACTACGGCGTGCCCGGCGGCGGCCAGTACACGGACTTCCGGGACATGGTGGCGGCCGAGGACCTCGACATCGTCAGCGTCGCCACCCATGTCGAGCACCACGCGGAGGTCGTCATCGCCCTAGCCGAGGCCGGAGTGAAGGCCATCTACTGTGAGAAGGGCCTCGCGCCGTCGCTGGGCGAGGCGAACGCCATGGCCGAAGCCTGCAACCGCAACGGCGCAATCCTGAACATGGGGGCCCAGCGACGCTACCACCCCGGCTTCCAGAAGATGAAGGAGATCATAGCCAGCGGCGAGATCGGGGCGGTCCAGAACCTGTTAATGACCTACTCGGCCGGGCTATTCGATCACGGGTGTCACGTGGTGGACCTGCTCACCTATCTGATAGACGACCCCCACGCGGTCTGGGTGCAGGGGAACGCGCCGACCTCCGACGCCATCCGTGACGGAAACGTCTACAGCGACGATCCGGGCGGTGACGGCGTCATCCTGTTCGACAACGGGGTTACCGGCTACATGCTGCATACAAGCAGGTACGAGTACCAGGTCAACTGCGAGAGGGGCGCGGTCGGCACGTTCAACGACACCCTCGGATTCTTCCTGCGCAGGGAGGCGGGTGGCCTGAGACAGTTCGAGGAGGTCGAATTCCCAGACTTCGAGAAAAGCAGCCCGACGGTCAACCTCATCGATGACCTGGCGGGGGCGCTGGACACCGGAGAACCCCCGCTTGGCGGCATGGAGTCCTCCCGGCACGGCGTCGAGATCATGGTCGCCATGCTGGAGTCGCATCTGCGAGGCGGCGAACGAATCGCTATGCCGCTGGAGGAGAGCCCGCTGCGCATGCACCGCGTCAACCGTGACCCCTGGCAGAAGGGTCCCCGCTGGCGCGAGCCCAAGCTGGCCCTGTGATCCCACTTCGCCCCAAGTCTCTCACCCTAAGTGCAGGTCGAGAGCTGCCATCGCCATCCACTGGAGAATAGACATTGGCAACAAGCTCGATTCAAGTCTCTAGCAACAAAGGATTCCCGGGCGGGCCTATCTCCGCCCGCGTAGACCTCCCGGACGGGTGCGGCGCCGTGAAGCTTGTGAGCGAGTCGTCTGGCTCCGCGAGGGCGGCGCAGAGTGAGGGGCCGGGCCGTCTCGTCTGGATCGAGGACCCACTCGCTGCGGGTGAGTCCAGGACCTACGCCGTCGAGTGCGGTTCTGCAGCCGGTGGCGGCGTCGAGCTAACCGACTCGAATGCCGGCAGCCTGGACATCAGGATCGGCGGCGATCTCTTCGCCAGCTACCACCACAGCGCTCAGTGGTTTCGCCCATACTTCCATCCGGTCGTGGGCCCCCACGGTCTTGACGTGACACGCGGCTTCCCGATGGTCGCGGATGTACCCGGCGAGACCTCCGACCACCCGCATCACAAGGGAATCTGGAGCGCCTACGGCGAGGCGGGCGGTGTCGACAACTGGGCCGAAACGGAGACATCGGGGCGCACCCTGCACAGGGGGTTCGAGACGGTGGAGTCCGGCCCCGTCTTCGGAAGGTTCGTCGCGATTGGCGACTGGGTCGGTCACGACGGCAACGCCGTGCTGGCCGAGAGGCGGACCGTGACGGTGTATGCCACGGGGCCGTCGAGGCTGTTCGACTACGAGCTGGTTCTCACAGTTGGCGGCTCGGACGTGCTATTCGGCGACACGAAGGAGGGTGGGTTCATCTCCGTTCGCGTCGCCTCGTCGATGGACGCGAAGGAGGACGGCCGCCTGGAGAATTCCAGGGGCGGCGTGGGTGAGTCGGATGTGTGGGGCAAACGGGCAGAGTGGTGCGACTACTCCGGGCCGGTCGACGGCCAGACCGTCGGCGTCGCGGTCCTGGAGAGTCCGTCCAGCTTCGACCATCCCACCTACTGGCACGCCAGGGACTACGGCCTGATGTCCGCCAACCCCTTTGGCCTGTCCGAGTTCCTGGGCGAGGGACACTGCGGCGACCACGCACTGCCCGCGGGCGAGACCATCGTCTTCAGCTACCGTGTTTACATCCACGAAGGGGACGCCGGAGCGGGTCAGGTCGACGCCATGTACAGGGCGTTCACGGACCCGCCCTGCGTCGAGTCATCCTCAGAAGCTACGGCCTAGACTCGGCCTGCCCCGCGGGGGTCCCGTCACCAGACCGTCCAGCCGCCGTCCACAATCAGGTTCTGGCCTGTGATCCACGCGCCCGCGTCCGAAGCCAGCAGGGCCACCGCGCCCTTCAGGTCCTCGGCCTCGCCGCCGCGATTCATCGGGATGTTGTCGGCGCATCTCTGTAAGAACTCCGGCCTGGCGTCCGGCTTGGGGATCTGGCCGGGGCTGATGCAGTTCGCGCGAATCCCGTACTCGCCCAGCTCCCCCGCAAGGTTGCGCGTGAAATTAATGATCGCGCCCTTGGATGCCTGGTAGGCCGGCCCGCCGCGATTGAAGCCAAGGCCCTCGTAGAACCGCTTGTCGGTGGTCAGCGAGCCGTGTATCGAGCCGACCGTGATGATGGAGCCGGCCCGTTGCTCGACCATCACCCTCGCGGCCGCCTGGGCGCTCAGGTACGTCCCCGTGACGTTCAATTCCAGCGTCGCCGTGAACTCGTCCACCGATCCGTTCGGGACGTGGGTCGGAGGAGCCGCGCTTCCCCCTGCGTTGCATACCATCACGTCGAGCCTGCCGGCGGACTCGACGACCGATTCCACCAGGGCGTCGACCTGCTTCTCGACGGTCACGTCGCAGCCACGTCCCGTCACGTCCAGCCCCTCACTCCGCAGCTCGGACGCGACCTGAAGGCACAGGTCCTCCCGCCTGCTGGCAATGACTACCGACGCGCCAAGCTCTGCCAGCGACGTCGCCATCGCACGCCCCAGGTGCGTGCCGCCCCCGGTCACTATCGCGGCGCGCCCTTGCATGTCGAAGGCCTCTTGAATCCTCATGTCATCCTTCCTTACGGCCTCCTCTCCCTGGACGGGCTGACAGGGGTAGGTAAAATCTGAAATTAGCTATAAAACCTTGGAAGACGCAAGAATCTGGCACCGATCCATTACAGTGACGAGAGTGCAGCAAAGTCGAGTTTTCAGCTTTGTGAAACATAGACCGAACCACCGTTTGGCTTGAGGTCGATCAACTTGACATAAAAATACCTACCCCTGTCAGCCCTGGACGGGAGAGGATTGAGGTGAGGGTGGTGGAACTAGGGTCGATTCAGTCCTGCGGAGCCGACGGCTCCGGTTAGAATGTTCAACCGATTCCGCGGAAGCCGACCGTGACGACGTCGCCCTCTACGGACACGGGCGTTGTGCGCTCCCCGCCCGTTAGCTCCTCCAGCGCCTTCCACTCCTCGGGCCTCTTCGAAAGGTCGATCTCCTCGAAGTCCACTTCCAGCCCGGCTAGCTCAGCCTTCAGAGCATCCGAATAGCTGCAGTCTGGATGGGTGTATACCTTCATCATCTCGGCCAATGCTCAACCCCCTGTGACGCGCCCTTTGCGCCGTCTCATTCTAGCCGAGCGGTCTGCCAACCGCAAAGCCGAGACGCCTGGCGCGGGAGCTGGCATACTGTCCGGACCGGTCCCCGGGCCTACAGGAGTCTCGGATCTGTGATACTTTTGTCGGTGGCAGATCATGGGGGTGACCGAGATGAATATCATCTGGATAGTCGCCGACACCTTCCGCAGGGATCACGTAGGCGCATACGGCAATCCGACGATTCGGACGCCTTCTCTCGATGCGCTGGCAGCCAGGTCGGTCAGGTTCGACGGCCACTATGCTGCCGGATTTCCGACTATGCCCACCCGAGCGGATCATCAGACGGGACGCTGGACGATGTCCTTTATGGGGTGGGAGGCTCTACCTGCGGGGTGACCACCCTAGCGGAGATGCTGGCTGATCACGGCCTCCACACAGCGGCGTCGGTGGACACCGGGGACAGGACACCATGTGGTCCCTGATCCCTCAGCCCGGCTATCATCATGAATCCCAAGACGTTCGAGCAGCATGGCCGGATAGGAATGCCCCTCGAACTTTCATGACTGCCATGCAGTGGTTGGAGCGTCACTACAAAGAGGACTTTTCCCCTCTACATAGACACCTGGGACCCCCACGAGCCCTGGGACGCTCCATCCCACTACACAGAACTCTACTGGCCGGAATACGATGGCGAATTGGTGCTCCCGGTGTACGGAAACTGGCATGACGTGCCGGGCTACGTGATAGGCACACACATAGACGAAGCCAGAGAAATCCATCAGCTCCTGGTTGAGTTCATGCACGAAACTAAGGTGCCGGACCGTCTACTGAGACCTCGATTGGAGCTGCGCGTTTAGATTCGTCGAGCTGTCTGACTAAGGACTCACGAGAGGCCCCGGGATTCATTCCAGGGCCTCTCTGCATCTCTCCTCTAACAGAGCTTCTTCTACCTTCCCAGTAACTGTCCCAAGAATCACAGAGTCGTGTGATGTGGCCGCCCCGGCGAGGCAATATAGTTGACGTGCGGTGTGATCATAGACCAACAATGAAGAGACTGGTGAATGAGTCAATATACCCACTCCCGTCTCTCCCGCAAAAGCGGGAGTCTAGTGCGCCGAGGTGCAAATTCCGTCGTGCGCGGGAATGTAGAGTATGAGAACTTGGGAGGGAACCGAGCAGTCTTGCACTTCTCTCCAACAGTCAATTCGGCTTGACAGGCGATTCAGTCTCAAATAGTATGCGACATATGGTAGTTTCTTACGATGAGAGGACTTCCATGCGTCACGTCATTACAGCGTTATTCGTAATGATCGCCGTTTCCGTTCTCGCGTGGCAGTCCGGTGATTCCGTCTCCGCCGACGGCTCGTCTGTGCTCGTCATAGAGGTCGACGGCAATATCGAACCCCTGACTGCCGACCGCATCGCACGAGGAATCGACCATGCGCGCGGCAAAGGCGCGTCGCTGGTGGTCATCCAGTTGGATACCCCCGGCGGCCTACTTGAATCGACCCGTGAGATCGTCGAAGAAGTCTTGGCATCGGACATCCCCGTCGCGGTATTCGTCGGGCCTGCCGGCGCTCGTGCGGCGTCCGCCGGCACCTTCATCACGGCCGCGGCCAACTTCGCCGTCATGGCGCCGGGCACCACCATCGGCGCCGCCTCGCCCGTCACGTCGGACGGCGGGGACATTCCGTCGACCCTCTCCCGCAAGATCAGCGCCGACACGAGCGCCTTCATTCGAAGCATCGCGCAGGCCCGCGACCGCAACGCCGAAGCTCTCGAAAACACCGTGCTGAAGTCCACGGCATACTCGGCGGAAGAGGCCCTCGAGCTCGGAGTGATCGACCTGATCGCCCCGGACATGAACTCCATGCTCGAACAGCTTGACGGTCGCACGACGACGACATCGACCGGACAAGTTACCCTCTCGGTCGAGGGCGCGAGCGTGCGCGATCTCGACAGTACCCTGCTTGAACGCGCTCTTGGAATCATCGTCAATCCCAACGTGGTTTTTGCCCTGTTCCTCATCGGCGGCATCGCTCTCTTGATCGAAGTGCTCATTCCTGGCCTGGCCGGTCCGGGTATCTTGGGAGTGATCTTCCTCGGCCTGGCCTTCGTCGGGTTCTCTAATCTGCCGGGCAGCTGGCTCGGCGTCGGTCTCATCGCCCTCTCCATGGGTCTTTTCTACGGGGAAACGACCGCGCCGGGATTCGGTCCCTTCGGTGCGGGTGGGATCGTGAGCCTTGTCCTCGGAGCCGTCTTCCTGTTCGGGGACTTCTTCAGCCCTTCGGACCTGCCTGAGCCTAGCTTCATGGTAAACCCGATCATGATCGCCGTGATGACCGCCCTCGTAACCGTGACGTGGGTATTCTTCATCCGCTTCGCGCGGACCGAGGGCGGCACGTCTAGCGGATTCCAGACCGAGAAGGAAATGCTGCTTGAGGGACAGTGGGGTGTTGCCGTCTCCGACATCCGGCCTTCTGGTAAAGTGTGGGTGGCGAACGAGGAGTGGACGGCGTCGACCGACCCCGGAGTCATCATCAAAGAAGGCGATGAGATTCGTGTCGTCGGCGTTTACAACGAGGTGCTCAAGGTCGAAAAGCTATACGAAGACATCGCCGAGGCAACTGATAGTATTGCGGATCCAAGTCAACAAATCTAGGGGGGGAATAAATGGCAGGCTTTCATACAGTAGGACCGAACCATGCCCTGATCGTATCGGGGGGAAGTACGCAGCCGAAGATCAAAGTCGGCGGCAGGATGTTCGTGCTGCCCTTCGTGCAGAAGGCGCAGATGCTTTCGCTGGAAGTCATGACCCTTCAGGTCAACACGGCGAGAGTCTACACGAAGGAGGGCGTCGCAGTCTCGGTCGACGGCGTCGCGCAGGTGAAGGTCGGACGTGGCGAGGAGGCGATTAGGACCGCCGCCGAGCAGTTCCTCGGCAAGTCGGTCGACCAGACCGCAGAGGTCGCGCTTCAGACCCTGGAGGGCCAGCAGCGCGCCATTCTCGGCACCATGACGGTCGAGGATATCTACCGAGACAGGGTAGCGTTCGCCGAGCAGGTCCGCGACGTGGCCGCTACCGACATGACCAACATGGGACTGGAAATCGTGAGCTTCTCGATCCGCGATATTCAAGATGAGCAAGGGTACCTCGAGGCCCTCGGAGTCCGAAGAACTTCGGAAGTGAAGCGTGACGCCACGATCGGTGAAGCCGAGGCCGCGCGTGACTCGGGGATCAAATCAGCCCAGGCAGAGCAGCAGCGAGAAGCGGCGAGATATACCGCCGACACCTCCATCGCTGAGTCGCAGCGTGACTACGAGACGCAGAAAGCGTCGTATGATCAGCAGGTGAACGCTCGAAAAGCCGAAGCCGAATTGGCCTACTCCCTGCAGGAGGCGAAGACTCGCCAGCATATCCGCGAAGAGGAGTTGCAGGTCGAGGTCATCGAGCGTCAGAAGCAAATCGAGATCCAGCAGCAGGAGATATTACGGCGAGAGCGAGAGTTGGATGCGACCATCCGGCGTCCGGCAGAGGCCGAGCGCGACCAGTTGGAGCTGATTGCGGAAGGCAACAGGCGCCGCACCAGAGTCGAGGCCGAAGCCGAACGATACAAGCTCGAGACGGTGGCGGAGGGTGAACGCACCCGTGTCATTGCCGAAGCCCAGGCAGAGGCTGAAGCGATCAAGCTACGGGGTGAGGCCGACGCGTTCGCCATCAAGGCTCGTGGCGAGGCCGAGGCCGAAGCCATCAAGGCGCAGGGTCTAGCGGAGGCCCTGGCAATGGACAAGAAGGCCGATGCGTGGAAGCAATATGGTCAGGCCGCCATGATCCAACAGCTCTTCGAGTCACTCCCGCAGATCGCCGACGCCGTCGCTCAGCCACTCGCTAAGACCGACAGCATCGTCGTCATCAGCAACGGCGGCGACGACGGAGCGGGAGCCGGGGCCAGCAAGGTGACTCAGGACGTTGCCTCCACCATCGCGCAACTCCCCGCCCTCGTGCAGTCCCTCACCGGCGTCGACCTCATCAGCACCCTCAAGAACCTGCCCGGCGTCGTATCCGACGTATCCGACGCCGAAGATGCCTCCAACAATGGAGGGGAAGCGACGACAAATGGCGCCGACTAGGTAAGCCACGACGCGGCGAGGTAGCGTCGAACGAACAACGAACAGAGGGGTGCTGGTTACGGCGCCCCTCTTCACGTTTCCTCGGATTGTCCAGAAAGGACGGCCTATACTAATACCAAGTCACCGTGATGCCGCCGTATATGTGCGGCCAGGGAGTGGGTTCCCGCCTTCGCGGGAATGACGGCTTTACGGCGCGCTCAAAATTAATTGGTATAATACCATTTCGTTTTGACTACGCCGTGAATTGATAGTGACGCCGTCAGGCAATCCGTCATTCCGGCCTTGAGCCGGAATCCAGTCCCCGGCGGTTGCATACAGACCGGGTGGCTATGGCAAGCCGGGCACTCTTTCAGCCCCCTATATGGCGGCATCACGGCGAATTGGTATAAGACCGGCGGCCAAGAGGAACTTGCCCTCCATGCGTTCTCTCTTCCCAGCGATGGCTGAGACCGCTGATCTCTATTGAGGACCATCCGACCGGACTGGGATGCTCGAGCGCGACATCCAACACCAAGTCGCCGTGATGCCGCCATGTCTACCCGGGTTGGCATTCTACGGCAGTGACCGGGGAAGGGGGATTTCGAACCCGCCGCTACGATCTGAATTGGCGGCTTAGTCAAAACGATTGGTATAAGCAGTATGAATAAGAGATACGACCACATTGTCGTCGGGGCGGGTTCGGCAGGTGCAGTCCTGGCGGCCCGCCTCTCGGAAGACCGTCACAGGTCTGTCCTGCTTCTTGAGGCAGGAGGAGACTATCCCACACTGGAACGGATGCCCGATTCGGTGAAGTACGTCTACGGGACCAGTACAACCATCTGGGACGGCGGACACATATGGAGTTTTCGTGCCAGGGCCACGGACCAGGCCCGGATAGATGTCCCGCGGGGAAAGGTCGCAGGCGGCTCCAGCGCTGTCAACGACGCTCAGTTCCTTCGGGGAATGCCGGAGGACTTCGACCGGTGGGCGGAGTGGGGGAACCCCGAATGGCGGTTCGAAAAAATATTCCCCTACATGCGAAAGCTAGAAGCGGACCAGGACTTCCCCAACGAATTCCATGGTTCGGATGGCCCCATCAGCTGCCGCAGGTATAAGCCCAATGAATGGGGACCCCAACAGCACGCCTTCTATCGGGCATGTCGAGACGCCGGGTTCCCCGACTGCCCGGACCACAATCAACCCAACTCCACGGGCGTAGGGCCCCTGGCCTTCAACATCTCCGGCCGCGTGCGTGTCAGTGTGGCAATGGGCTATCTGGACCCAGCCCGCAATCGACCGGGATTGACCATCAGACCGCACTGCTTTGTCCTCGGGATCATCTTCGAAGGCCATCGGGCGGTGGGACTGCGCGCAATCAGCGGTCATGAGGAGTTTTCCGTCTATGGCGAGGAGGTAATCCTCTGTGCCGGTGCCATAGGAACGCCGCACATCCTTGCTCTGTCGGGCATTGGGCCCGCCGACCAGCTGCGGCAATTGGACATACCCGTCATGCAGGACCTGCCCGGAGTGGGGCGCAATCTTCGAGACCACCCGGACGTGCCAATGGCCTGGCGTACGCGTGAAGGATTTCCATTGAACATCGACCAGGTCACGACGGGCACTGTCACCCTGCGGTTTACGGCCCCGGGATCGACCTTCGAGAACGATATGGTCATCTACATGGGCAACTACTCGGCGGCGAGGCCCATGAGGGGGTTGGACCATGAGAGCCCGGTAGGGGTAGGCGTAAGCCTATGCCTCTACCTGGCCTTGAGCCAGGGCGAGCTGCGCATCCAATCCAGCGATCCCAGGCAACCGCCCTATCTCGACTTCAACCTTCTGGACGACCCCTTCGATAGATCGCGGCTCCGCGAAGGTCTCAGGATGTGCGCTGACCTGTTCAAGCATGAGGCCTTCCGTCAGATAGTCGAGGAGCGGATCGCGCCATCGGACGACGTCCTGCGCAACGACGATGCCCTGGATTCCTGGATGAAGCGGGAGGTGATCACCGCGCACCACGTGTCGAGCACTTGCAAGATGGGTCCTTCAAGCGACCCGTTGGCCGTGGTGGACCAGTACGGGAGGGTCTACGGCGTCGACGGATTGCGCATCATCGACGCCTCAATCATGCCCGACACGGTCCGGGCGAATCTCAACCTTACGGTAATTGCCATGGCGGAGCGGGCAGCCGACCTCATCAAGGGAAGCTAACCCGGCGCAGGGGCGCCCGGCGTGCTCGCAGCTGCCGATGCCCTCAGGGCGTCTGGGAGTGGAACCCCAAGATAGGACTACTCACAATGCTGTCTTGGGAAGCTCCTTGGTGGGGTCTATGAACGGCACTCGCACCACCTCGGCATCCACAATGCCGTCCTTTGGCAGCTGGACCTTCACGCGGGTCCCTCGCCTCCAGTGAGATCGAGGCATGACGGCCAGCGCTATGTTCGACTCCAGGGTCGGCGACCAGAAGGCGCTGGTCACGTAGCCCACGTCGTCGCCGGAGTCGTCGTCCTTGACCAGATAGAAATCTTCGTTGTACCAGACGATCGGCTCGCCGCCGACCTTCAGGCCGACCAGGCGCTGCTGGACCCCCTCCTCCTTGACCCTGGCCAGGGCCTCCTTCCCTATGAAATCCCCCTTGTTCAGGTCCACTTGCCAGCCAAGCCGGACTTCGAATGGGTTGTTCTCAATGTCCATGTCCTGGCCGTAGGAGAGAATTCCGGCCTCCAGTCGACGGATGTGGCTGGGGGCGATTACACCCAGGTTGAACTCCTCTCCCTGCTCGAGGATGTAAGGCCAGACGTCGTCCGCCTTGAGCATGGCGTCGTGCAGGTAGATCTCGAACCCGACCTCGGCAGAGAAACCTGTGCGCGAAATCGTTACGGCATGGCCGTTCAGGGTGTCGTGAATCAGGTGGTAGTACGGGATTTCCCTTACGTGGGGGCCGAACATCTTTTCCATCAGCAATACCGACTTGGGACCCTGGATCTGGACCGGAGACACGTCGATCTCGTGGATGTCGACGTTGAACTTGCGGGAGGAGTTGACTCCCTGGGCCCACAGGAGGAGATCGGAGTCGGAGATGCTGAACCAGAACTCGTCGTCGGCCACTCTAAGCAGCACCGGGTCGTTGATGACGCCGCCGTACTGGTTGCAGAGGATCACGTATCGAGCCTGCATTGTGGGCACCACGGCGTCTACGTCGCGGGTGATCAGGATGTTCACGAAATCCGCCGCGTCAGGACCCTTGACCTGGATCTGGCGCTCGACCGCCACGTCCCACATGCTGACGTGTTCGGTCAGGTACTCGTACTCCGCCATCACCCCTCCATCCTCGGGCTTGATGTACGCCCTTGGGTGGTACAGGTGGTTGTATGTTGTATAGGCCCAGCAACCGGCTGCCTTCGACAGGTGCCACCAGGGAGACTTCCTGATGCGGGTGGAGATCAGCATCTGGGCATCGCTGTTGCCGCTCTGCCGGAGGTTGATCGGTAGTCGACGTCGCCTGAGACCTTCGATTACAAGGGTTTGAGTCACCTGCCAACCTCCATCTCCATCTATTTTGCTGAGTGTAAGCCTGTCCCCTCCATGAGACAATACCCTATCCGGGTCAAAAACCTGCTATCCTGTGACGGGCAGTTCGATCCTCAACCTGACACAATCCTTGCGCATATACGGGACGCTCGGCAGCGCTTGACATGGGCTCTGGCTGGCAACTAGCATCGAACTCAGGGGCCGGCGCCCGTGGCGGCCCTACTCCTGACAGGCTGAGGCAATGATACAGAGCGAGAACGATTGGCGCAGGGCGGCCGAGCAGAGCTGGGTAGTCAGGTTCCCGAAGCAGCGACTCCACACCTTCGGCTCAACCAACATAGCCTACTATGTGGTGACCGAGCCTATATACCAGGAGCTCCAGGAGTCGAAGCAAGAGGGCGTGGTGCGCACGGGACGCGTAATCGCCGAGCGCCCATCCATCGTCACGCCCACCTACGCCATGAGCCTGGACGGGTTCAGCCCCGAGGCGTACGAATATTTCTCCCAGGTCGCCGGGAGTGCCGGGCCGAACAGCCCAGGCATCCTCTACCAGTACCGGAACTCGACGGACAAGATGGACATCGTGGGCGGTGTTCCGAGCGAGATCGCGCACCGGATAGCCAGCGATCTGGACCGACGCCAAGAGGACATGTCGGTTGTGATGGTGGGCGTCGACGAGGCGTGGGACGTCGCGCTCCTGAAGTTCATCTACGAGTTCACGTCGTCCTCCGTGGCCGGGAACGTGCAGGAGATGGCGGGCCGGGGGATGCTCGAACCGCAGGCGGGTTTCGGGGGTGTGCCCCGAGCAGCCATCGACGCCATCGAGCGGATGTTCGTCGAGGTGGGCCAGGGGGCCAACCCGGAGATACTCAAGCGCGAGCTGGACAGGTGGGGGCTTTTTGATTTCTTCGAGGAGCGATTCCTGGACCTGTTCAGGAATCGCTAACCACCCCGTCGAGCCCCCCGGCGTAGGGGCGGGTTTGCAACCCGCCTTCCCGGCGGCCTTGGCCTCGAGACGGCACGGGCGTACGCCCATTCAAGCCGCCCCCACGATCTGGATTGGCGGCGTAGTAAGAGGACCTGGCCGCCTACTTATACTCCTCGCGCGGCGGCGAAAAGATGTCCAGCACGATGACCCGGCCGTCCAGCGCGCGGGCGCTGTGCTCCACGCCGCCGGGGATGACGTAGGAATCGCCGGGCCTCAGCTCCCTCGTCTCGTCACCGATGGTCATCTCCAACACGCCCTCAAGCAGCGTGCCCGCCTGCTCGTGCGGGTGATCGTGTCTGGGGACCTCTGCGCCCGGCGCGATCTCGACGCGGCTCAACATTACCTTCTCTCCCCATATTGTCTGGAGAGTCACGCCGGGCACCAGGCCCTTGCTGCCGATCCGCTCAAGGTCGTAGAAATGCGACATGGTTGTCCTCCTGTCAGCTCGCGGAGAGCCCGGCCAGGGCTCGGTTGTGAGGCACCAGCAGGCAGGCAGTGATGAAATCGTTGGCCGGAGTGGGTACGCCGGTCTCCCTGCCCATCCGGCAGACCGCGCCGTTCAGCACCTCGATCTCCAGCCTGCCGCCCCTTCTCAGGTCGGTGAACATCGACGACACGGGGTCGTCCCCTACGTCTCGGAACTCGTTCAGCGTGGCTTCGACTAAGTTGGAGTCCAGGTCTATCTGCTTTGCCCGTCCCACGGCGAGAGCTTCACCCATCACGGTACGGGTCATCGCTTCCGCCTCGGGCGTTTCGAATATCTCGGGGAAGAAGGTCCTCGTGACGCAGATCATACCGCTCCACCCGCAGATGTACACCAGCTTCTCCCACAGCGCCTTTTCGACGTTGCTGGACAGCTCGACCGGCACGCCTGCACCGGCCAGGGCGTCCCGGACCCGCTCTGCGCGGGCCGTGATCTGCCCGTCCTGCTCCCCGAACACCACGAGCGGCGACTTGCCCGTCTCCGTCACTAGGCCAGGCCCCTTCTTGTCGCCGTCGATGTAGGTCGCGCCCAGGAGTATCCTGTCGGCCCCCAGGGCCGCTCCGAGCTGGTCGCCGCTGCCGATGCCGTTCTGCAGAGTGAGGACCGACGTATTCGGGCCCACTGCTGGCCGGATCAGATCGATGGCTACAGGGTTGTCATAGCCCTTCACGCAGAAGAGCACCAGGTCGGGCGTATCGCCCTTTCCGGGACGGTCTGTTACGGCGAGTCGTGCGGTGAAGTTGCCCGCGTTCACGCTCTCTACTCGCAGCCCGTCCCTGGCGATGGCCTCGAGGTGCTCTCCGCGCGCCACGACCGTAACGTCGTGTCCGGCCCTGCTCAGTACGCCGGCGTAGAATCCGCCGACTCCCCCGGGTCCCATTACCAGCACTTTCATGAGATTCTCCTGTGGATGGGGCTGCCGGTGGTATAATCCGGCCACTCCAGAGTGCAGAGGTTGGATATGATCGAGGTGGGCCAGCCTGCGCCTGACTTTACGCTGACCGACCATAACAGGCGACAGATCTCTCTAAGCGGGTTCCAGGGCAGGAAGAACGTCGTTCTCTCCTTCTTCGTCTTCGCGTTCACCGACAACTGAACGAGCCAGATCGCCGAGTTCCGAGAGTATAACTCGAAATTCATGGCGAGAGACACCCAGGTACTGGGTGTTAGCTGCGACCCCAGGCCGAGCCTGGCGGCGTACATCCTGTCGCTGGGACCGTCGACCTCGTACCCGGTGACGTTGCTGAGCGACTTCTACCCGCACGGCGAGATGACGAGGGCGTACGGCCTCTTCAACGAGGAAATAGGGGCCTCGCTGCGCGCCGTAGTCATCGTCGACAAGGGTGGAATCGTGCGGTTCGCGCGCACATACCAGAGCGTCCGGCTTCCCGGCCCGACGGGCCAGGGCCTGACCGATTCGGACCTGGATGTTGCCGAAGTGCTGGCGGAAGTCGACAGGATTAACATCTCGTTCACCGCAGAGGGTGGGGCGGCGGGTGGGCTATAATGGGCGCAGACCGTTCGTGAAGGGAGGGTTCGTTGTGGGGCTCACGTATCTACAGGTCGATGTAGCCGGGCCGGCGACCCCGGAGGACTCCGAGCCGGTGGAGTTCCTTGTGGACTCGGGCGCCGTGCATTCGGTGGTTCCTGCCCCCGTACTCGATAGGCTTGGCATCAGGCACCTGGACACGCAGGAGTTCCGGCTGGCCGACGGGACCAAGGTCACTCGACGCAAGGGTGTGGCAGTATTTCGCTATGGCGAGAGGGTCGGAGGGGCCGACGTGATCTTCGGAGAAGACGGGGACAGCAACCTGATGGGTGCTACCACCCTGGAGTCCCTCGGCCTGGTGCTGGATCCTCTGAGACGGGAGCTTAGGCCCTTGCCGATGGTGCTTTAGCTTGTTCCGCGTCGGCGATCCCTGCATGCTCGTAGACAAGCGAGGCAGGCTCTACCTCATCACGCTGGAAGATGCGGCTCGATTCAGTACCCACCTGGGCGACGTTGCGCACGACGACATCATTGGACGCGACGAGGGACTGCGTGCATCCACGTCGCGGGGTCATGTGGTACTGGCATTGAAGCCGACCGCGGCCGACTACACGCGCCTGATGCCGAGGATCGCGACCGTGGTCTACCCCAAGGATATGGGCGCCATCCTGACTCTCGGTGACATATACCCCGGCCTGAGCGTACTGGAGGCGGGTTCGGGATCGGGAGCGATCACCCTGCTGTTGGCGCGGGCGGTGGGCAGGGAGGGCAGAGTCGTCTCTTACGACATGCGTTCGGACATGATCGAACGAGCGCGCGCGAACGTCGCGGCAGCGCTGCCTGACCACCCACAGCTCACATTCAGACTGGGGGACGTGTCGGATGAGATAGAAGAGCGGGACCTGGACAGGGTGGTGCTCGACCTGCCCGAGCCATGGGACGTAGTTCCCCACGCCGGCGACGCGCTGGCGCCTGGAGGCATATTCGTCAGCTTCGTGCCGACGGTGCTCCAGTTCCAGGACCTTACGTCGGCGCTGAGGGCCGACCGCCGGTTCGAGCTCATCGAGACGGTCGAGGTTCTCGTGAGGCCCTGGTCGGTGGGAGGGCGCAGCGTGCGTCCGGCTCAGAGGATGGTCGCCCACACGGGATTCATCACCACTGCCCGCAAGTGCGAGCCGCGGCCACGCAGCCAGGCTCAGGAGGACTGATCGGCGGAGCCTCCCGCCAGATCTGTCCAGGATGGCTGCCATGCGGCATGGGAATACCGCCCCTCCATGAGGGGCATGTGCTCGCGGCCCAGCAGTGGCGGCTCGCCAAGGTCGTCCCTCTCGAGGTTGGGCATCAGCGATTCGATGTCGTCGACTCCCGTAGATTTCTCCTGGACGAGGACCTTGAAGTTGCCGAGGCCCGACGGGTCCACTAGGTGGCGCATCGCCATCATGTTCGCCTGCATTTCGTGTTGACCGAGCGGCATCGTCCTGGTGGTCTGGAGCCACGACCCGATCCCGAGCCTGCGGAGATAATCTGCCTGCGTCACGAGAGCGATGGTTTCGAGGCCGCGCCGCCGCCCTTCGTACGCTACGGCCGAGAAGTCGGCGTGGCTGGTGATGTCCTGGAGGCCGATTTGCGTAAGTGGTCCTGCGCCCGGGGAATGGCCTCGGTACGTCTGTAGTGTGCCCGTTGCCCGCGGGCGGGCGTAGAGATCGACGTCTATGTCGCCGTAGTCGATTGTCACGACGAAGCCGCGCTTCAGCGCCTTGCAGACCTCCATCATCCATGGGCCGATGGCGAGATTGACCTCGCCGCAGTAGCCAGGCGGCAGGCTGTGGGGCAGCCGGTCCAGGCGGCCGGCCAGATCGGGTGTCGAGGGCTCGCCGGGCATCTCTACGAGCCTGTCGTCTCTCTCCGTCACGTACAGCTCCAGGATGCCGTCGTCCACCAGGAATCGATGTACGGGGAACGCGTCGACCAGCTCGTTCGAGATGAAGCATCCTTCGACGCCACTCACAGGCACTCCGTCGGCCCGGACGCGGTCGAATGTCCTCGGTGTCTCATAGTCTGCTGTGTGATCGGTACCTGAGACTGGGAGCGACCTGTCCACCGCAACATATCGCAAGGCCGAGGCGAAGCTGGGTTCGAGGGAGGCGGCGTGACTGATGTCGGCCGCCAGTCGCCCGCTGCCCGCGCCCAGCTCGACGACGTGGAAGCGAGGCGGCCTGCCGAGAGCATCCCACATGCATCGAAGCTGAATGGCCAGCAGGACGCCAAAGGCGGGGTGGGCGGATGGGCTGGTGTAATAGTCGCCGGATGCGCCCACAGCCCCTCCCCGGCGGTAGTAGCCGCCGGTGGGGTGGTAGAGGGCGAGTTCCATGAACTCGGCGAACGTGATCCTGCCGCGCTGGGAAATGCGGGCACGGATCTCGTTCTCGGCCGCCGCCGTCATGGGCGGAGGTGGCGGGTAGGAGGCGGCGCCGGCAATGTGCCGATCGTGCCTGCGACGCAAGTCTGAAACGGAAGGGGCGCCGGTACTGCCTCGGCGCCCCTCATGACTGTATGGAGTAGGCCGTCGGTCGGTCTACGTCCGGGTCTGCTTTGCCCTCCGGGCGTGGCCTCCCGACCTGTCCCAGCCTGAGATGGGCATCGAGTTCTTGAACTCGCTCTTTTCCCCGCAATTCATGCACACCCCCCGGCTGGTAGGCCCGTTGGGGCTGTCGATAAGCCACTCGTGGCGGCAGTCCGATTCTGGCTCCCCGTTGTTGGTCAAATCCGTCCCTCTCCAGCCGGGCCTGCCCCTTGATTGAGCTTCCGGCTTGGTGTCATTGTCGCTGGTCCATAGGCACGTACTTGAGGTCCTTCTTACCGCTGTAGTAGAGCCTGGGGCGGAGTATGTCCCTTGAGGCGTATTGTTCGAGAAGATGGAGAGTCCATCCGGGAATTCTGCCGATTGCGAAGAGAGGCACGAACAGGTCCTCCGGAATATTGAGCAGGGAGTAGATGGCGCCGGACCAGAGGTCGACGTTGGGGTTGATGCCGAGCTTGGCGCGCCTGCGCATGGCATGGCTGCTCGCTACGGCCTCTATGATGGCGAACCACTTGGGCTGCCCCTTACGCTCTCCGAGAGCCTTGGCGTCGGCCCTGAGATGGACGGAGCGGGGGTCGATGTCCTGGTAGACCGGGTGGCCGAACCCCGGGATTCTGCCTCTGTTCCCGATCACGGATTCCACGTAGGACTCGGCGTTCTCCTCGCTGCCGACGTCGTGGGCCATGCGGATCACGGCCTCCGCGGCGCCCCCGTGCTTCGGGCCCTTGAGGACGGCCACTGCTGATGTCATGGCGGAGTAGAAGTCCGCGCCCGTGGACGCGGCCACCCTTCCGGCGAACGTGGATGCGTTGCTCCCATGCTCGGCATGGAGCAACAGATCCTTGTCGATCAGCCTGGCATCCTCCGGGTCCGGATGCTCCCCGAACAGGAGGTGCAGGAAGCTGGCGGCGTGGGTGAGGCTCTCGTCCGGCTCCACGGGGTCCAGCCCGCTCCTGATCCGGTGGTGCGCGGCAACCATCGACGGCGCGGCGGCAACCATTCGTATGCCCTTGTCGAGGATGGCTTCCGCGGACTTGTCTTCTACGTCGGGGTCGGAAATGCTCATCGCGGAGACTGCGGCGCGGAGCGCATCCATCGGATGGGAGTCTCTATAGACCGCTATCGTCTCCACCACGTGGCTGGGCAGGCCGCGCAGGGAGGCAAGCTTCGCGGTGAGCTCGTCGCATTGGGAACGCGACGGGAGGGAGCCGTAGAGGAGAAGGTAGGTCGTCTCTTCGAAGGTGGAGTACCGGGCCAGGTCGTCGATGTTGTAGCCGCGGTACAGGAGCTTGCCGGGCTTGGGTACAATGAGGCTCGACTCGGTCCTGTCGTAGTAGCCGCTTCTGAGGCCCTTGTTGAGCTCTACCTTGTTCTCAGACACCATTCCAACTGGTCTCCTGGCGCACGACGAGCTAGAGTCAGGGTTGGCAGGGCACCCGGAGAGCATCGCTGCTCACCGGGCCCGCGGCGAGCGGCACCTCCAAATCGTAGCTAATTTTAGCATTCAGTGGGCGGGAGTGTCAATATTGCCGGCAGTAGGGAAGAGCCAAGTGGCACGGCCGGCGGTTGATTCACATAGAGGCTGTGCAAGGGTATACTGCCAGCGGAATGGCAAACGTACGCAGTCTAAAGCCGGTGGCCCTTTCTGAAGTCTCCGACGTAGTCATCCTCAGACTTCCCATGTACGTCAGAGCCCTGTCCCAGCTGCTCGACGCCGGAAACCAAGTGGTCGACTCCAGGACCCTGGGGCGGCTGATTCGCATAGCGCCAGCCCAGGTGCGGAAGGACCTCAGCTACCTGGGTAAGTTCGGAAAGCAGGGCCAGGGCTACAGCGTCCCATATCTTCGGGACGAGCTGCGCCGGATCCTGGGGCTCGACAGGAGCTGGACGGCCTGCCTGGTTGGGGTAGGGAATCTTGGGCAGGCGATCATCGACTACCCAGGCTTCGCTCCGGCGGGTTTCAGCATCGTGGCGGCCTTCGACAGCGACCCCGGGCTGGTGGGTAAACGGGTCCGCGACATACCGGTAAGGCCGATGTCTGAGTTGGACGGTGCCGTGGACGCGTCGGAGATTACGATCGGCATCGTGGCGGTCCCGTCTTCCCAGGCCCAGTCGGTCATCGACAGGCTCGTCGGGGCGGGTGTACAGGGCATATTGAACTACGCACCGGTTGCTCCCCACGTGCCAGACGGTGTCATCCTGAGGAATATCGATCCGGTACTGTCCCTGCAGTCCATGACCTACTACATGCTGGAGGCCTCCCGGCCGGACTAGCAGCCGGGACTCGTGCCGACCCTCACAAGAATCGCGCCCGTGCTGTTTGTCGCTGTCGCTCTGCTCATTGCGGCTGCCCCTCACGCATCGGCAAACGGGCGGGTCCTGCGGTTCGACACCCGGCAGGCTGGGCCTTACCAAATATCCCTGGGCACGATTCCCGACACGCCCGTCGTGGGGAACATCCATCTCACGGTGACAGTGAAAGAGTCCGCTACGGACGCGTACGTCCTCGACGCGCGAGTGGCGGTGATTGGGGAAGGGCCGGGCGACGACCCTATCGAGATAGGGCCGCTGGTGGCCGAGAGAAACCTGCGCGAGCCGACCTACTATGAGGTCAACACGTCGGTGGAGGAGGTAGGGACGTGGGCCTTCGCCGTCCTGATAGAGGCGGCGCCGGGCGAGGCCGAGACGACATTCACCCTGGAGGTCGTGAAGGCCAGTCCTATCGGAGGGATAGCGATACTGGCGGTGCTCCTGGCCCTCGTGACCATATTGGGACTGTCGGGACGGGCGTACTTCCGGCAGAGGAGGGGCGGGTAACTGTTCAGAGCTGAGAGGATCGGGATAACCTCTTCCCCTCGAGGGGGAAGATTGAGATGGGGGCTCTCGGCATGACGGATAGGACTCTGCTCTTGCCCCACGAAGTCTGAACAGTTACGGGGGGGGGGGCGCTGTTCCCTCGCGGTAGGTCGTCCTGTCGGATATAATACCATTTCGTTTTGAGCGCGCCGTAAAGCCGTCATTCCCGCGAAGGCGGGAACCCACTCCCTGGCCGCACATATACGGCGGCATCACGGTGACTTGGTATAATTCAGCCATGAGACTGATGTCCATCCGGCGAGTGGTGACCGGGATCGGCTGGGTAGCAGCCGCCGCAACGATTGCGTTGCTGCCAGGTCTCGGACCCATGCTCGATCATCACTACGCCGGGAGGCAGCCCGGACACGACCACATCCACGCAGGGGCACTGTTTCCACGATCACCTGCACGGCCACGAGGTCTCGCACACCCATGGTCACCCCCACTCCTCTGTGGAGGAGCAAAGGGATGGACCCGGAGGGGTGGTGGTCATCGCCTCCCATAGCGGCGCCGTACCGGGCTACGCATATGTCTCCGGCTCGGCTTCGCAGACCGAGCTTTCGTTCCCTGACTCGGGCGAGCCCCCCCACTACTACATGGGGGAGGATGGCGCTCTGCGCCAGCAGAGCTTCATCACGCCACCTACACAGCCGCCCCGAGTCTAGCTTCTATCCCCATCCGAGCCGCGGCAGCCGCGCTGGCGGGCAGTAGTCCGTTGGCCTGCGTTGCCTGCCGCCAAGAGTCTTTACGGAAAGGAGCTACGAATGAACTCGCTTGTAAGGAAGCTGCCCTGCTTGCCCTTGTGGGCATGGGGGCCACCCTGGCATTCGCGGCGGCGGTGCTTGCCCACGAACACAGGTCTGTAGGAACGTACCAGTTCGCAGTTGAGCCGGCATTGGAAGGGCTGGTCAATGGCGTGGAGTTGAGGGTGGAGAGGAGCGCGGCGTCTCAGGATCAGGACACGAGCGCCGGCCAGCATGGCGGAACGAGTTCCGGAGGAGGTGGCAGCATGGGCGGCCACGATCACGCTGAGCTCGTCCCTGTCGAGGGGCTCGAGCAGACTCTGGTTGTGGAGGTGACGCACATCGGGACTGGCGCGACGAAGTCTATGCCGCTGCGTGCCGTGTTCGGCGAGCCCGGCCACTACAGGGCCGACCTGATCCCGACCGCGTCAGGCGACTACAGGTTCCGCTTCTACGGCGCGGTCGAGGGCAACCAGGTCGACGAGACCTTCGAGTCGGGCCCGAACACGTTCAGCAACGTGAATCCCGCCGGTGACCTCCACTTCCCGGAACGGCGCGCGACGGTCCGTGAAATAGAAGGGGCCGTACGTGGCGCCCAGTCCTCGGCTGAAGGGGCGCAGGATGCGGTCATAGAGGCCGCCGACAGCGCCTCTGCCGCGAGCATGCTGGCCATCGTCGGCATAGTCTTGGGTGTGCTGGGCGTGGGCACCGGGGCTGCCGGCCTGGCAGTGGGTCTGAGGAGAAGGTAGCGCCGACGTGACTCGCAAGCGGCTCGGCGCGGTCGCCCTGTTGGCAGCAGCTCTCATGCTGTTGGTGACCTGGCACGGCGGTAGTGTTCGCGCTCACGCCAACGTAGACCGCGCCGAGCCGGCCCCGGACTCCGTCCTGGACGAGGCCCCGGACCGGGTGGTCATCAGGTTCACAGAGCCGCTGGAGCCGTCGTTCAGCGAGATCCGGGTCCTCGACTCCTTCGGCGCAAGGGTCGACAACGGCGACAGCGTCGTCGACTCCATCAATCCCGTCGTCATGTCCGTCTCCCTGGGCACGTTGGCGGACGGGACCTACACCGTCGGGTGGAAGAACGTCTCGACGGTCGACGGCCACCGCGTCCGCGGCTCCTTCGTATTCTCGGTCGGTGAGCCCAGCGGCGAAGCTGCGGCGATTGAAAGCGATGAGCCGCTGTTCCAGTCGCCCGCCGAGCCGGTCGTGCGATGGCTGGTGCTCCTGGGCGTGCTTGTCGTTGCGGGAACTGCGAGCTTCGAGCTGCTGGTAGCTGGGCCGGTCCTGAGGCGGAGGGGGACTCAGGACCGGCTGCGACGGCTCTGGGGTCTCCACTCCACGAGGCTGAAGGCCACGGTTCTTTGCCTCTTCGTTTGCGCATCAGCGGCACAGCTTGCCGTGCAGGCCTCCGCGATCTACGAGCAACCCCTGCTCTCGGTGGTTGGCGGCCCGGCGGTAACCGTTCTGGTGGAGACCGACTGGGGGCGCCTGTGGCTATGGCGCGTGGCCCTGGCCGCGGCAGTGGCTGCCGCCATGTACGCACAGGCCCGGCGATTCGGCCTGGAGGCGGGTCTCGGGGCGCTTGCTCTACTCCTTGGTGTCGGGCTGCTGGCGACCCTGAGCCTGACGAGCCACGCAGCGGCTACGGCAGGCATCCGAGGGCCGGCGGTGGCGAGCGACCTGCTGCACATGGTGGCCGCGTCCGTGTGGGTTGGCGGCCTTGCGGGGCTGCTGCTGCTGGCGGCGACCACCGTCACGACGCTGGCGGGCCCGCAAAGACGCCGGATGCTCGCCTCGGTGGTGCCGAGATTCTCGGTCTTGGCGGGGCTCAGCGCAGCAACGCTCGTGGTCACAGGCGCATACAGCGCGAGGGCTCAGGTGACGATTGTGGAGGCCCTTGCGGTGCCCTACGGCACTACACTCCTGGCGAAGATTGCGTTCGTGTGCGGTCTTCTCGTCCTTGGCGCGGTAAACCTGTTGTGGGTGAGGCCACGGCTGGCTACGGACGACTCGGCCGCCCGGTGGCTTCGAAGGCTAGTCGGTGCGGAGGTGACGGTGGCTGTCCTCATCGTACTCTCCGTAGGATTCCTGACGGCCCTTGAACCGGCGCGCCAGGTGGCCTCGCGGCAGGGCCTCGGCCTGCCGGATTCCATCAGGTTCTCGGAGACCGTGGAGGGCGCGGATCTGGCGCTCAGGATCGAGCCGGGGAGCGTGGGGCCGAACCGGTTCGAGGTCTCGCTTGCAGACCGGCTGGGGAAGCCCATAGACAACGCGTCCAAAGTGAACGTGCGAATCAGCTACCTGGACGACGATCTGGGAGAGCAGGTACTACAGGCGGCTCCGGTCGGAGGGGGCCTGTACGTCGCGGAGGATGGGCGATTCAACATAGCCGGGCTTGGCAGGCCGAGCTGGTCGTCAGGCGCCCTGACGCCTTCGACGCTCGGACGGGCTTCCGGTTCGAGGTTGGCGCCGGTGGAAGCGGTACCATCGCGCCTTCGCCGGAGATGGGCCGAGTGCTGTTCGGCGGTGGGCTGGTAGTCCTCGGTGTGATATTCCTGGCGATGGGAATGCCCCTCGGCGGGCTGTTCACCCTGCGGGGAGCGGGAGTGATGACGCCCGGAGTCCTGGGTCTGCTCGCTGGCGTGGTGCTCTTGTTCAACAGCGAGCTGATCGGCACGCCCGGCGTCGCGTCGCGCAATCCCTTCACACCCGACGCGGAGTCGCTGAGGATTGGCGCGAAGGTCTACGTCGACACCTGCCTGGCGTGCCACGGTGAGACCGGGCTCGGCGACGGCCCAGCAGGCGTGGGGCTGGACCCGCCGCCTGCAGACCTGGTTGTCCACGTGCCCCTGCACTCAGACGCCGACATCTTCGGCTTCGTGAATGAGGGCATCCCCGGGACCGCGATGGCGGCGCTGGGTGAGAGGCTTACGGACGACGAAATATGGCACGTGGTCAACTACATCAGAACGTTCGGTGAGTAGCCTCACGTCCGCCGACGTCACTCCCGGCTCCGATAGCTCGTTGTGACACCGGCTTGATGGGGCGTACAATCGCTGCAATCGCATGAGCTTGCTCCGCCTCTCCATTGTATTGGGCAGCGTAGGCGCGGCGTCCGTACTGGCGGCCGGGACGGCATACGCCCACGGTTTCGGAGAGCGCTACGACCTCCCCATACCGCTCAACCTGTTCATGGTCGGCGCGGCGGCGACTGTTGCGGCCTCGTTCGTCGTACTGTCAGTGTTCGTCCGCGGTGGATCCGGGCGTGTCTCATATCCTCGTTGCAACCTGCTGCGGGTCCCACTGGTCGGGCCGGTCCTGTCGGGCTGGGCGCTGATCGGGGTCGTCCGAATTCTTGGGGCGGTCGTCCTCGTGCTGCTGGTCGCGGCGGGGCTGGTCGGCGTGAACCGCCCCCTCGAAAACATATCACCGACGTTCGTCTGGGTCATATTCTGGGTCGGCATGGGGTACATCACGGCGCTGCTCGGGAACGTATGGGCGATCGTCAACCCATGGAAGACCATATACGAGTGGGCGGAGAAGGCCGCGGGTACCCCAAGCGGGCCGATGTTCCTCTACCCCCGGGAGTGGGGCGCGTGGCCCGCTGTGGCCCTCTTCTTCGTGTTCGTATGGCTGGAGAACGTCTATGCGAGCGCGGCGGCGCCGCTGAACCTCTCAATCCTCGTAGTGCTCTACTCGCTGGTCACTTGGGCCGGGATGCTGCTGTTCGGCAAGCACGTATGGCTCCGCAACGGCGAGATATTCTCCGTGCTGTTCGGCTTCTTCGCCCGCTTCTCGCCGACGGAGATGCGGGTGCCGGAGAGTCGCGTATGCCGGTCGTGCAGCCTCGAATGCGAGCCGTACGAAGGTGACTGCGTGGACTGCCTCGAGTGCTTCCATCTGGCCGGAAGCATGGGGGCTATGAGAGAGGTGAACCTGCGGCCCTACGCGGTGGGGCTGACGCTGCCGGGGCGCCTCTCGACCGCGAGAGCCGCGTTCGTGGTGCTCATGCTGGCGAGCGTCACCTTCGACGGACTCTCTGAGACGCGGCTGTGGCGCAGCGTGCAGAACACCTTCTACTCGACCGCGTCGGCCGTGAACCCCGATGCCCTGGGAGTGATAGACACGTTCGGGATCGCGGCTGTGCTGATGGCGTTCGCCGTCGTGTACCTTGCGTTCTCGTGGGGAATCCGGCAGATGTCGGGGGAGGACGCGGGAGTCGCCGCAATCGCCAGGGTGTTCGTCCTGTCCCTGGTGCCGATCGCCCTCGCCTACAACCTCGCCCACTTCATTGGATACCTGCTAATCCAGGGCCAGCTCATCATACCGCTCGCGTCGGACCCCTTCGGACTGGGCTGGAATCTGCTGGGCACGTCGGGCTACATGCTGGACCTCAAGCTGATCGGGGCCAAGGGTGTTTGGTACATATCGGTGGCGGCCATCGTACTGGGGCACGTGGCGTCGGTGTACGTGGCCCACGTAGTATCCCTAGGGAGGCCAGTGAGCCGCACGGCGGCGCTGAGGGGGCAGTACGCGATGCTGGCGCTGATGGTGCTCTACACCGCGAGCAGCCTGTGGATTATCGCGCAGCCGATAGTGGAGCCGTAGCCTACCGGCTCCGCGCCTTTGCGAAATCGGCCATCGGAATCGCGTCGAAATCTGAGCGAATGCCTTGAATATGTCTCGGCATCTCTGCTACCGTCGCGGAACACATTTGCTCGTCCACTGGGCGGGGGGGAATTCGGCCCTGACCAAGTGGCGGTAATGGGTCACGAAAGGTGGGAGACATGAAGACCTACAAGGCGGCGCTGATCGGATGCAGCAGGATGGGCGCGTTCATCGACAACGAGGTTCCTGCGAGCAGGTACCCCTACTCCCACGCGGCGGGCTACGAGGCGTGCGACCGCACGGAGCTGGTGGCTTGCTCCGACCTCAGGCCTGAAGTTATGGCCCAGGTAGGTGAGCGCTATGGCATTCCCACAGAGCGCCAGTACACCGACTACAGGGAGATGATGGAGCGGGAGCAGCCGGACATCGTCAGCGTTGCCACGCAGCCAGAGCCCCGGGCGGAGATCGTTAGCTACGTGGCCAACAACGGCGCGAGGGCAATATATGCAGAGAAGGCGATGGCGGCCTCCATGGCCGACGCCGACGCTATCGTGGAGGCTTGCGAGAGCAACGGCGTCTTCTTCAACCTGGGGACGAACCGGCGCTGGGACAGAGGGTTCGACGTGATGAAGGACATCATCGACAGTGGCAGGCTGGGACGGCTGAGGGCGTTGACCATCTACAACACGAGCTCGCTCTTCAACGGCGCAAGCCACTCCTTCGACCTGATCATGCGGCTCAACAGCGACTGTCCCGCGGTGTGGGTGCAGGGATTGCTGAGGGACGCCGACCATGCCATAGGTGACGGCAAGATATCAATAGACCCGATCGGCGAGGGAATCATAGAGTTCGAGAACGGCGTGACCGGCTATGCTCTAAATGCCGGTGGCAGACGGGCGGAGTGGGAGGCCGTGTGCGAAGGCGGCGTGATGACTGCGCTCTCGAACGGCGCGGAATGGCAGCTTCGCGAGGCCGGTGAGCCGAACCATAGGGGCCGTACCAGGCTGATCGCGGGTGAGTTCCCTGAGTATGAGTGGAAGAGCTCGACCCTCGCGCTGGTCGAAGACATGGTCCACTCCCTGGACACGGGCGAGCCGACGCGCTGCGGCGCGAGGGTGGCCCGGGCCAGCACGGAGCTGATCTTCGCCGTGATCGAGTCACACCTCAGGGGCGGCGCGCGTGTGGACCTGCCGCTCGAGGGCAGCACGATCCGGATGGAGCGCGGGATACCCGCCAAGCAGCCGCGCTTCGAGAGGCAGGACTGACGGGCCGGGCCGGGTGCCGGCTATGTCGACGGCAGAACAGACACCGGGAGGTGACAAGATGAAGACTTACAAGGCGGCGGTCATAGGCTGCAGCAGGATGGGCGCGTTCATCGACAACGAGGTAGTCGGCGCGCCGGGACACGTGCCGCCGTATGCTCACACGGCTGTCTTCTACGCCTGCCCGAGGACCCACCTGGCGGCGTGCTCCGACATCAGGCCGGAGGTGATGGAAGAGGTCGGCAGCCAGTTCGATATTCCCAAGGAGCGGCAGTACACCGACTACAAGGAGCTGATCGACAGGGAGCAGCCTGACATCGTCAGCGTTGCCACTCAGCCGGAGCACCGGGCAGAGATCGTGATTTACGCCGTCGAGCACGGCGCCAGGGCGATCTACGCGGAGAAGGCACTGTGCGCGTCGATGGCCGAAGCCGAAGCGATCCTGGAGGCATGCGAGCGCAACGGCGCAGTGCTGAATCTGGGGACCCAGCGGCGGTGGCACCCCGGGTTCGTCAAGATGCGGGAGGTGATCGAGAGCGGCCGTATCGGCGACCTGAAGACGGTCGTGTTCAGTGGGAGCAGCCTCTTCAACGGCGCAAGCCACCACTACGACAACCTGCTCTTCCTCAACGGCGACGCTAGGGCGACATCGGTCCAGATGAGCCTGGTCGAAGGTAACTGGAGAATTGACGGGGACAGGCTCACCGAAGACCCGGTATCCCACGGGGTCATCCAGTTCGAGAACGACGTCACGGCCTACGCCGTTCTCTCCCCCCACGAGGTGGAGTGGGAGGCGTCGTGCGAGAGAGGTACGCTGACGGCGTGGGCCGGGTCCAAGTACAGGATTCGGGAGGAAGGCCCGCCCGGATACCGGGGCTCGCCCACGACGGCAGCCGGCCGCTTCCCGCGCTTCGGGCGATACAGCTCCAACCTGCGTCTGGTGGAGGACCTGGTCAACTCCCTGGACACGGGCGAGCCGACGAAGGGCGGAGTGAGGGCGGCCCACGCGGGCACGGAGCTCATCTTCGCCAGCATCGAGTCGCACCTCCGCGGCGGGTCGCGGGTCGAGCTGCCGCTGGAAGGCAACAGCACCTACCTGCTGCGCGACCGCGCCCCGAGGCAGCCGAGGTTCAGCTCGTAAGGGCCAGGTGCGGGCCGTCGTGTTACAATTTTAGCGGCGGCCCGTCAAGCCAACGTAGCTCAGAGGTAGAGCAGCGGTTTCGTAAACCGCAGGTCGACGGTTCGAATCCGTCCGTTGGCTCCATTCGGCCACATGACCCATCCGAGCCTCCTGCGGGCGCAAATGGGTGAACTTCGCCATACGACCCTATACGGCGGCACCTGTCCGCGCTATAATCGACCGGACGGCATGGGGATATAGCTCAACTGGGAGAGCGCGGCGTTCGCAATGCCGAGGTTGGGGGTTCGAGTCCCCCTATCTCCACCATCAATAGATACAGCTGCCTCTGCCCATCCGCTGAGTCACACCCTTGAACGCAGTTGGGAAAGGAAGCCAAGTGGAAGATGGACTTCAGAAGGGCCGGGCCATAGACCTATGGCGGGCAGTCGCACAGACCGACGAGTTTGTGGACTTCTTCACCGGTATGTTCGACGTTATCGGAATTACGATAGAGGAGACCGGCGAGGAGCTCACCATCAGAGTGGGCAAGGGCAAAATCCACATCGAGTCGGGTCTGCCGGGCAGGTGGGATTTCCTGGTGCCGCTGAAGATGGAAAACGTAACCAACATGGTAAGCCACGCGGCAGACGGCAGGCTCGATGCCTTCAAGACGTGGCGCATAGCGTCAGTCCTGTTCACACCCCTCACCCGCGAGACCCTCAAGAACCCGGTCATGTCTAGGGGCGTCTTACGAAGGCTGGCAAGGGTGGAGGACCTAATCCATGTTCGGTTGCTTGGTCCTGAAGCGGAGCAGGTCGCCAGCCACACACTGGTGTTCGCCAACGGTCAGTGGCTGGTCGTCGAGGGCCTGCACGGACAGGCCCGGAGAACGTTCACCATGACCGGGGAGGAGTGCGTCACCTACCAGAAGCAGATCTTCAAGGCGATGAAGGCAAAAAGCATTATGGGGTGGATACGCTTCGCCCGATGGTACGTCAATTGGCGGCCAAGCGCCTCCGTCTGACATCGTCTGCGCACTTGGAGCCTTGCAGGTCCCGCTTCCCCGCTTGAGCAGGGAATGGCAGACGTAGTAGGTGTGTACGCTCTTCGGAGCGCGGGAGCGCAGAAGCCCGGCGACCTGCCGGAACTTGCGCTTCGAGACGAGTACGGGGTGTGCTTTCTCCACGCGTACCGGCGGAGCGCCGTCCTTTGCATTGACTCCCCAGACAACGGCGCCGGTGTAGGCTTCGTTGTTGAGAGTGGTGTGGATGGTGCTCTTGAGCCACTGCTTGCCCTTGGGGCTGGCGACGCCCTCCGCGTTGAGGGCCTTGGCGATGTCGAGCGAGCTCTTGCCCTGGAGGGCCATGTCGAAGATGCGCTTGACCACGGCGTCCGCAGGCGGATCCGGCTCCAGCTTGGGGCGTGTCTTGACTCCGTCCTGTACGTAGACCTTCCTGTAGCCGAATGGGGCGTAGGTGCCCATCCAGAAGCCACGCAAGGCGGCCTCTCGCATCCCCCGGCAGACCTCCTGGGCAAGATTTTCACTATAGAACTCGTCCACGCTCTCGATGATGGCCTCCATGAGCTTGCCCGTCGGAGAGTCGTCGGCGTGCTCGGTGATGGAAGTCACCCTGACTCCGCGCCTGCGGAGCATGGACTTGAAGGCGACGGCGTGTTCGCGCTTGCGTGTGAAGCGGGAGAATTTCCAGACCAAGATTTCCTGAAAAGGAGCGCTGGGTTTGGCGGCTTCGTCCAGCATCCTTTGGAACTGGGGCCTGTCGGCGATGCGTCCGCTCTCGGCCTCGTCGATGTACTCGCGAACCACGAGGTAGCCGTTCTTCTCGGCGTAGTCGCGCAATGCCCGCAGCTGTGCGGCGACGGACAGGTCCACGTCCTGCCTGTCGCTGGATACCCTGGCGTAGAGGGCCGCAGTTGTGTAGTCTTCTCGTTGCTTCATACTCATTCGTCTGTCCTCCTTGTCGCCTCGTTCTGTTCTCCCTCTCGCTCCCTTAGCCTCTCGTACCGGATGTCCCTCAGCCATTCGCGCTCCTCCATGTAGTTGCGGAGAGCCTCGCGGATCAACTCGCTCATGGTGCGCCCCTCTTCCTTCATCACGCCCTGCACCTGCTGTGCCATGTTCGGCGGCAGGGAGAAGGTGATCGTCTTGGTGTTTCTCGGCGTTGTGGGCATGGCCCTATTTTTGCCTCCTGGGATATGACCCTGTCTTACTATACACCATGCGATATCGGGCTTCCACCTTCAATTCACCGCGGTCATGCTCCGTAGCGCTCCCGCCAGTATTCGGCCCATAGCAGCGCGGCCTCCACTGGACGCTCTCGGCATACGGCGTCGACCAGGGTGTGCGGCGCAACCATGTCGAAATGCGCGTCCGGATTCTTGAGGACGGCGCGCATCATCGACTCGACCGTTTCCAGGTCGGGGAACCGGTCGGCCAGCGGCGGCGACGTGGTCTTGAGGCCGTCGGATACTCTTCTATAGTCGACGTTCTGCTCGGGCACGACGACCACCACCTTGGCCTCATCGACATCGAGCTCCCGCCGTTCGACCATCCTGTCCGCCAGCAGTCTCTGTCGCATGATCTGGTAGAAGGGTTCGTACAGGAACTCCTCCAGCCTTGGGGCAGCCTTCAGGTCGAAGGATGATGAGTGCGATCGGTAGAGATGACCGTATCTGAGCCGGCGAACTACTCCGGCTGTGCCACTGCCCTTGAAGGTCGGTCGGGTGCTCAGATACTGCTCGAGGTACTTCCACTCAATGAGATAGGCACGCCTACGACCGGAGTCCGTCTCCGCAACCAGGAAGGCATCGATGCTTGTCGCGTTCGCCCCTCTCGTCCTCGTACCCTCCAGGGAATCGTCCAGACCGATCCACTCGAACTCCACCTCCGAAGCGTCGCCCTCGTGCTCGATCTTCACGACAGTGCGGACATCCCGGTCGATTGAGCGCAGGACCGCAGCCAGTGCTCCAGGTATCCCTGCCAAGGGGAGCAGGAAGTTGACGCAGGCCACCTGTGAACTGGCCATGTTGCGGGTCGGTCCATCTGACGAGCGGTCGTCGCCGCTGCTGGAGGTCCTGTGCCACTTCAGCCTTCGCCGGCTGAAGAACTCGACCGCCCCACCGTCGCCGCGGATTCCCGGAAAAAGGTTCTCCTCCTCGTGTCCGAGGGCCAGGAGGTGGGGGTTCCGCAGGCCCTTGTCATCCGACGGAGACCGCCCACGGCGGCTGACAGTTGAAGAAGTGTCGCGGAAGCGCCCCTGCCACCGCCTGGCGGAGTAGGCAAAGGAGGCGTTCGGGTTGTGACGGTTCATCGCAGATTGATTCCTCCCCACGAGATGACGGACAGCTGAGAGGCAGCTGTTGCTCTTCGCCATTTTGACCGCGATAGCCCTCTCTTGAGCGACGGATAGGTGGTCGGGATCGAGCTTGGCAGTCCGTTCGAAGTCCTCGATGGCGACGTCGTATTCACCCAGCTCGACGCGAGACATCCCCCGCTCGTAGTAGGACTCCGCGTCGTCCGGGTCAAGCTCTATGGCCCTGCTGAAGTCCCGGACCGCGGAGTCATGCCTGCCGAGGTCGCTCAACGCGACGCCCCTGGAGTAGCGGACGACGGAATCATCGGGTTCGAGGCTGACGAGCGTGTCGTAGTCGGGGACGGCCTTGCCCGGCTCGCCCAGGTCAACGTGAGCCATCGCCCTGTTCTGCAGGGAGTGGACGTCGTTCGGGTCGAGGGCGATGGCCTTCCCAAAGTCCTCGACGGCCCGGCGCAATTCCCCAATCTTGATGTAAGCGCACCCTCTCAGGTAGTACGCTACGGTCTCATCCGGGACTAGCTCGACGAGCCGGTCGCAGTCCACAACCGCGTCCTCGTACTTCTCCAAAGACATGTGGGCCATTCCCCTACCGAATAGGGCGCCGATGTTGCCGGGCGCGATTCCCAGGATGGCGCTGAAGTCGTGAATGGCTTCTTCCTTTTCCTCCAGATGCAGGTGAGCGGTCGCCCTCTCATAGAGGACCCTGACGTTGTCGGGGTCAATCTCGATGACCCTGGTGTAGTCTTCGATTGCCTCTTTGTGCCGTCCCAGGCTGGCATGGGCAAAGCCCCTGGCGGTGAGGGCCTCGGGATTGTCTGGGTCGAGGCGGAGGGACCTGTCGAAGTCCCTGATGGCGTCGGCGGGTCTCCCCAAGCTGCCGAGGGCGACTCCTCTGCTGCGGAGGGCGCCGGCGTTGTCGGGGTCGAGGTCGAGGACGGCATCGAGGTCCCGGAGCGCGCCGTCGAAGTCTCCGAGATTGAGCTTGGAGACTCCCCTGGAGTAGCGCGAGAGGTTGCTGTGCGGTTGGAGTTCGATGGCTCTGTCGAAGTCCTTGATGGCCCTATCGAGTTCGCCAAGGTCCCGGTAGGCGGCGCCTCTGTTGTGGTAGGCCTCGGGGAGACCGGCGTCGAGGGCGATGGCCCTGCTGAAGTCTTCAACCGCCCTGCTCGGGTCACCCAGCCCGGCGTGGGCAAGTCCCCTGTTGTAGTAGGGGTTGGCGTCGTTGGAGTCCAGGCCGATTGCCGCGTCGAAGTCCTTGATTGCCCCGGCCAGGTCGCCCAGTTCGGCTATGGACACCCCCCTGTTGTAATGCGATATCGCGTCACCTGGGTCGAGGACGATGGCGATGTCGTAGTCCAAAACTGCCAGGCTGTGCTTCCCCAGTTGGGCACGGGCAAGTCCCCTGTAGTGGTGGGCCTCGGCGTTACCGGGGGATAGGTCTACGACCCTGCCGAAGTCCTCCTCGGCTCGGCGGTCGTGTCCCAGTTCCCTGTGAACTAGGCCCCTGGCGCTCAGGGCGGTCGTATCGTCCGGGTTGGCTGTGATGTCTGCGTTCAGGCGCTCAAACATCCCCCGAAGCTCTTCTTGACTCAGGCTGTCCATCAACCTGCGGAACTCGTCGCGGTCCTCCCATGGCAACTGTCCGTCCTGTCCGTTGTCTTCTCCCTGCATGACTCTCCTCCCGTAGTCTCTATCTGGTCAGATCACCTGGTGAGCGTGTGGGATGCGCTCGAAGTAGGCGTGTGCGAGCTGCGGTCTGAGGACGGACCGGTCCCGGTACGGCACGGCGATGAGGGCTACCTTCGCCAGCCGCCCGTGCCAGTTGGCGAGCCTCCCGGCAACCGTCACGTCGTCGTTACGCCACAGGTCGTAACCGCTCACCCTCTCCACGTAGACGGGCCTGCCGGTGAGGATGACTCTCTCCGCCACCGAGCACTGGGCGGGGGGAGCACCTCGTCGGGGCAGCAGCCCCCGAAGATTGGACAGGGGCCTCTTGAGAGTCCTCAGCCTGAATCCCGGCGTCCGAGCCACCACCGTGGCGCGGAAGACATCTGAATCCGGATCGGCTATCCACTGTCCCGGGTCCCCCTTCTCACTGCGTTCGTACAGGACCGCGAGAAGGGGCTGGTGGCGCATCACCTCGGCCAGCCTGATGGTCAGGGACGAGTAGGCCCGCCCGTAGGTCCCCTGCAGGGCCACCACGTCGAACCCCGACGCTTCTGCGAACAGGGAGAACCAGTAGGGCTGCATCGAGGCGGCGGCGGCGAACCCGTCGGCCTGGCGGCACTTGCTCCTGCCCTGAGGGGCTCCGACCTGCGGATAGAGGTCGCGGAGCCGCTCCCTGACGGTCTCGTATGCCTCGTGGAGCGTCGTGTACTCCTGCGCCCCGTCCCATTCGGAGTCGTCTATCACGATGATATAGCCGGCGTCCTTCGTCCCCGTGTGATAGCCCCTGAGGCCTCTGGTGTCACGTGAGCGGACGACGGTCGCGATATCGGCCCTTTCGAGCAGCGTCTCGATCTCGGCCATGTCGGGGAAGGCGGAGAGGCCGAAGAAGTCGATGAACTCCCGCGCGATGGCGGTCGGATGGAGCCTCACGTCGGGAACTCCGCCGCTTATCAGGTGGTGGCAGAAGTCATCCAGCGTCAACTCGTTCACGACAGGAGCCTCTTTCCGCTGTATCGCTCGTACAGCTCGACTATGAATCGCTTCGAATCGATGGAGAGCGGACCCCTGGGCCTCGTCCCCACGCGGAACACGGGATCGGCCAGGACGTACTGGTAGGCCCTCTCCACCTCGGCCGTCTCGTCCACCTCAGGCTCTTCCCCCTCCTCTCCTCCCATTTCCAGGTACCCGGCCTTCCTGAGCAGCTCGTGGACTCCGACGCCGTAGAGGGCTGCCAGGCGTCTGAGGAGCTTGGGTCCCGGATGGCGCTCGCCCTTCTCGATCTGGGAGAGATAGGCGTTGGAGATTCCGCTGAGCCGCTGGACGCCCCGCAGGCTGGTGTCTCCCCTCAGCCGCTTGAGCATCTGCCCGATGTTCTCGTCTCTGTGGTCGGTCTCCTCGTTCATCGCTGTCCCCCTGTTCAACTCCTGTGTCACACCGGCCTCCGAGCCTCCAAGGGGTCAATAGTTGGTCAATGATTGTGATAGCACAGGAAGCACTTTGTCAACAATGCCATATTGCCAACCGATTGGTATTGCCTCTGAGTGTGCTCTGCTGTTAGACTTTCATGTTACAGAATATACGTCCTATTCACCATATCATATACCAAAGAGCACCACTGCGCCACCGAGGTGCACCGCATGGGAGCCGGACACGTGAGTGGAGACCAGAGGCTCACGAAAGAGCAGAATGCGATACGGCTGCGGGGCCTGAGAATACTGGCTCGCATGATCGTGCGTGCTCACCTGGCGTCCCTCATCGAGCAGGACGCGGAGAGGAACGGCTCCGTGCCCAACTCAGCCCCTGATGGAGAAGTTCCTGCGAAGGAGGGCGAAAGTGCCAGGTAAGCGCCCCGCCAGGAAGGTGAAGCTGAGGGCCGAGGCGGTATGGGACCGCCTCAACCGGCTCAACATGACACAGAACGAGCTGGCCCTTCTGCTGGGCATCTCTTCGGGCCACCTCTCACGCCTTATCAACGGAAGGCGCTGCCCGTCGCCCTCGATGCGGCGACGCCTCATGGATGTACTGGACTGCTCCGAGTTCGACGAGCTGTTCGTCGTGGTGAGCTGCGATGAGTAGGGAGCGCCATGTCCCGTCGCACCTGTTTTCGCCCGGCGTCTCTCTGCTGCCGGAGGACTTCCCCGCCCGCCTGACCGCTCTCAAGGAGATCACCGGCCTGACCTGGGAGGGGATGTCCGTCTGCCTGGGCGTGGACCCGAGACAGTTGAAGTACTGGCGTGATGGCGGATGGCCAAACGGGGGCGCTATGCTGGCGCTGGTGGCGCTGGCGACGCGTGTGCCGGAGGGTCTGGGCGCGCTGTTGAACAACGAGGACCTGATGGTGGTCCTCCGAAGGGGTAGGCAGACCATGGGGGAACGTAACCGGGCTGAGGACTGTCACGCAGAGCTCTTCCCGAAGGACTTTGGAGACCGGCTGGAGCGTCTGATAGAGCTCGCCGGTCTGTCGTGGGAGGAGTCCGCCCGGATCATGGGCGTCGGGCTCGACCGCGTGACGGAGTGGCGCGAGGGGACGATCCCTACCGGCGGGGAGGTGTGGCGCATCATGAGTCTGGCGCGGTCTGTGCCCGGCGGATTCGAGATCATGCTTCCAGAAGCCGCCGGGTCGGACCAGGGCGGGAAGTGACGACGTGGTGCGCCGCCAGCGATGGGTCTACCACACAGAGCCGTCCCGCTTCCCGCCGGACTTTCCTGAGAGGCTGGAGCGTTTCTTGGAGGCCGCTGAGCTATCCTCGCGCGGGCTGGCCCGGCTGCTACATGTGGACAACCGAATGTTGAGGCGCTGGCGGAAGGGGACGCAGCCGGACCCTGGCCACCTGGTCGCCCTATTCACCCTCGCCGCCGAGATGGGGCTGCTCCACATCCTGCTGCCTGCGGCCCGGGAACTGGACTTGGATTAGCGGCGAGTCACTTGATGGCCTGGCCTCGGAAGAGCGAATTATCGTTCGCATGGTTCAGCGGACGGGCCGATCACTCACCCCAGCCCGCCACTCTCCTATATGCGAGGGAACAGAGGAGACCAACCGCCTTTGGCCGACCACAGGATGGGCAACGTGTTGTTCGGGCAACTCTGATAGAAAACAACGGCTGATTGTGTGTCGCCATATCCGAGTGGGTGTCTTCTTTCCAGAACCACGCCTTTCGATTCCGCGATCTGTCTAGCGCGGTCCCTTTCCTCCGGGTTTCCAAAAAATGTAGACTCTTCCCAAAACACCCTGTCTTCGTCTCCCAACTCATCACAGAGATAGACATCTGCCTCCAAACCGCTTTCTGTGATAAAGCGATTAACACGGTCCCGAGCCCGACCGAAGCCCACCACAACGACTAGCACAACGCGTATCCCGTTAGCGTTAGCCAGTTTCAGGGTCTCCAGGTGTTCCTTGAGTCCGTCTACTAGAGTCCCCCCGGTGCCAGCGAAGTCATCGATGATCACGAGACGCTGGACTTCGTTCTTTTCACTAAGTCTTCTTTTGAGTAGCCGAATCGGATTAACGGCTTCTGACCAAATTTGATTCTCGCTAGCAAATAACCTGCAGTAGGTCATACCAGCCTTCGCTCCTGAGCTATCTAATGAACTGACGAGAATGTCTCTTCTGACTCTCGTTCCCGCCTCAATAACAGTCCGCATGTTGCGTGTAACGATACCAAACGCCTCGTTCATTTTTGAGCGCACCGTATGTTCGTCGTACATCCGTAATCCTGACAATAGCCGGAACATTAGCCTCTGGTCTTCCAAGCTGTCGAATTGTTCAAGCCATCTTCTAATAGTAGCTGGCACGATGCTTCGCCCACGAAAACTAAATTGCCGCCATATCTCGCATAAATCAGCTACTTCTTCATCTCTTACTCTAGTGCGTTCCTCATCTTCCAGTTTCGCTCTCAGGTCGTCTAATTCTCGAGAGTCTTCAAGAAGTTCGCCTACCCCATTGCCTCTAAGCCAGGCTCTGAATAGTGGGATCTTCGAAGTTATAATACCTTCTCCGTCCTCCACCAAGACCCTGCGGCGCACAAAATCCTGTAAAGTCATACGGAAACGGCGTTCTCCAATTGGAAAACCGACTGCCTTCGCTGATTCAGCCCATAAGGTCTCAGCGTCAACCGAAGTCTGCTTGCGAAAGGCACGCCCAGCAGCAATCAGTACTGAACGGCGAATCATATGTTGTTCATCTATCTCATCTGATGATTCCACCAAACCGTCAGTCCAGAAATGTGCGAAGGAATTTGATCCGATATTGCGGAGCGTATTATCGATTGCAACGGCAACATCGATCTCACTGGCGTCGCTATAGCGATTATCAGCCATATGTGAGAAGAGCTCGGTAGCCAATAATTTTGCAAAGTAGGGGTTGCCTGCGCTTGATTCGAATAGCTCATTTAAGGCAGCGTCACTTATAGTCAACCAGTCTTCTACCGGTCTTCTGATGAGTTCAACAAAATCTTCCGATCTATCGAAGGAATCGACTTCAATCGGTCTAAATTTATTGAGGCGATCACCCTGCAAATTGACAATGCGCTGCATGTTCTCGCCTCCTACGAGGAGAAATCCGCAACCCTTCTTGTTGCTGATCTGCCTCAGAGGCTGGAAGAGTGAGGAGCTAGCATCGGTTCTCTTGAAAAGGTCGGGTGGCAACTCGTCAAACTCATCAAGTATGAAGAGTAGACGCAAGTCCTCATCAGCTAGGGCCTTGTCAACAAACGCTGATAGGGGTGCCAAGCCATTTGAGAAATCCGGCAACGGTACGTCTGCTAGTTCGGGGATGTTGTCTGACATTGCTTGAGCCAGAACATCGCCCAGACTCCGCAGGGTACTAGCCGCGTCGTCACCGACATAGTCCCCACTACCTTTGTTGATGACCACCCATTTTATCGCAGTATCAGACTTGAGGCGTTCTTCGACAGCATTCGCTAACGACGTCTTGCCAACACGCTTATGTCCATATATGAAGGCAGATCCCACGGTTTGCAAACTGCTAAGCCGAAGCAGTCGTTTCAATTCCTCCTCGCGTCCTATCAATTCGTCTCTAGTCGTAACTGCCTCCAGTGAGTAGGGTTCAGTTAGTTCGACATCGTCCCAATGGATATCCTCGCGCTGCGCTCCAAATCTAAATTCTTGCTCGCACTCACTCCTTCCACGGGGTCGCAACCACGAAAATTGCACGACTAACCTGGCTTCTGTGGAAGGAACCATGACTCTAGCTTGAATGTCGACGACAAATGAACTACCAGGTTGAATGGTGCCAAGTTCAATCTGCGACGTTTCAACCGAGAGACATGGATCGGCTACGATCTCGTCGAGTCGCAGTTCCCTGGCAGGTCCGTTACCGGCGTTAGTTATTCTGACCTTGAAGCTAATTCGCTCATGTAGCCTTAGTAGTGGGTATTTCTTGGCTATTGCTGATACAATCAGCTTCGGTGTTGTCTTCGCTTCCAATGCTTCAAAATGCTCTTCGACAGCTGTTTTTAGTTGGCGTGCTAGGCCTCCAAGTATCCTATCGGCGATAGCAGTGCCGAATAGTTCCGCCTCTACAACAAAGTCTTCACAAAAGCTACATGCATCTTCATGTGTGTGTATGGGGTCGTCGTCCGTGTTTTCAACATAACTTTCTACGGCATGAAACAGACTGCCCAAACGGTTCTTGTTGATAAGGGCTCGAGGCAAGAGTGGCGAAAGAAGAAAGCGAGTAGGCGGCCGGTTAATTAGCCGCATTATCTCCTCTCGGAATCCATTAAGGCGGTCCAAATCCGGCCTTACTCGGATCAAGTCTTCTATTTCGGTCGTAGCCTCTTGCACATAGACGGTCAGCGCTTGTAGTTTTTCAAAGGTCTGGGTTCCAGAATCAATATTTGCAGCTCCATAAACTTGATGCTGTAATGTCCGATCAAAAAGGGAACCCGCCATCGCCTCGACATTCCCAAAGTTCAGTGCGGTGGGCGACTTGCTGAGTGCCCAGAGGAGCCATGATGCGGTGAAGCGTTGGATTTTCTGGGGCAATTCATTTGAGAAGAGGTGCGACGTAGCATTTGAGTGATCAGAGCCTTGGTCGAAGAAGTCAAGTATGAGGTGGGCGAAATCATTAAAGGCCGTAGGCTGTTCTTCGGGCTGAACACTGATCAGTCGATCAGCAGCGGATTGCATTTGAGCCAATCGCAGTCCATCGGATCGTTCGGTCATGCCTCAGTCTCCTAGAGGGCGTTGGTGGCTATTTTCCCTGCTGCCACTTTGGCATTCGTTTAAGAGGCCCGTTGCCGCTGCTTGTGGTTCCTGCTTGGCATCCGGGCGCTTCACCTCTCTACAGCGCGTCAGTCTACCACGATCAGAACGGTTGGGTGACGCTCATTTCGCGTCCTGATCGGGCCCAACTGCGTCTTCCTGCTCCCGTTCGACGGTCCGAGCTCAGCGCCTCCCGTTGCGGGTGCGCGGCCGACCAAGGAATGCGTAGCCCGGTTCCGGGTCGTTAGGAGCGCTCCATGCCAATCCCAGCGGCCCGACTATTTCCAGCAGGCTCCTGTGGGAGACCCACAGGGGGACTCCCACTCCCGTGCGCTGCATCTCGTCCCTCGCCACGCGCAGGAAGTGTGTCTGGGCGATCTCGTCCTCGAAGACGACCAGCACGATGGGCCGCGAGCCGTGGTCGTCGGTGGGCCGGTGGGAGGAGTAGTACCGGAGGTAGGGGGCGATGCGGTCGGCCATCGTGCCCGGGCGGACCGCTCGGCGCTCCCACTCCAGGAAGAACGGCCGGGTGTCGGTGCCCCTGCCCAGGACGCCGAACGCGTCGGGGTGGATCGAGCGGACCCTGTCGTGATGGCGAAAGTGGCGCGACGCCCTGCCGGGTGGATCGAGCTGGACGACCTGCCTGGAGCGTGAGTGCGCCTGCCTCTCCATGACCGCCGCGAACCAGTGGGCCGAGTCGGTGTGCTCAATGTTCCTGAGAAGCTGCCCGCTTCTCCTGCCCACAACGTTCCGCCAGTCGAGCGGGGCCTCAGGGTCTGCGGGCGCGACGCTCCACCGCTTCCTCGCGGCGCCCACGGAGGAGCGGTCGCGGCGGGCCAGCAACGCCAGCCCCCGGTCGGAGAGCGCCAGGCGGCGGCCTCCTTGGACTTGGAGATCGACGCCCAAATCCATATCCGAGAGCCGCCTCAGGACCTCCGAGAGCCTCGACCGCCTGACCCCAGCAGCTCGCCGAGGTGTGCTGGGGTTATCCAGGGCCAGTCGGAGAGCAGGTCGAGGGCCCGCTTGTCTGTCTCCTTCAGGATCGCGGGCAGCGCCCATCCAGGCGGGTTCTCCTCCGTGTCGTCGAATGAGAGTTTTTCTGGAAGTGACGCCCGCTCCGGGGGCTTCTCTGCAGGCCACGCGCCACGTGGCCTCGTGTGGGCCAGGGCCGTCCTAAGGTCGAGGAGTGCCGACCCCGACGGAGTGCGCCAGA
Source organism: Dehalococcoidia bacterium (assembly GCA_965222445.1). GTDB lineage: Bacteria > Chloroflexota > Dehalococcoidia > Lucifugimonadales > CAJWER01. The sequence continues at coordinate 2,291,048 of CBDCTY010000002.1, forward strand.
TGGGGGCGTTCGCCCCCGCGGTTACCGCCTCCCTCTCCAGGGCGAGGAACGTGAGGGACTGCGATCCGGCGGCAATCCTGCCGGCGTGCCTGAGTCTGATCTCGTCGGACATGAGCATCAGGACCGCGCTGGGCCGGAATATTTCGCGTAGCCGCCACAGGCGCTTGGCGAAGGCCGTCCTGTCGGCGGTGAGCCCCTGCCTGACGACGGCGACGGTCCTGCCGTCGGGAAGCGCTATCGCCGCGTCCATCGGCATGGCCCTGTACCAGCGGAAGCGGATCGGGTATGCGGCGTTTGATATGGCTGCGGTGAGCCGGTAGACGACGGCTAGGGCGTCGAGCCTCTCCATGAGGACGCGCCGCCCCTGCGCCGATACCGGGCACCGGAGCAGCAGTTCGTCGACCGTCGTGCCCTCGTCTCGGGCCAAGCGATGCAGCCCTGCGGCGGTGAGGCAGTAGCGCCTTGTCGGGGGGATGAGAGGCGCGGCGTGGGGGATGGACGCTACGAGGCCGTCGCGCTCCATCCTCTCGACAGCCTCGTAGACCGCGCCCCTCGACCGGCCCGAGACTGCAGCCATCTCCAGCCGGTCGAGGAAGGGCATGGAGGCGAGCCGGCGCAGTAGCTCGGCCTCACACCCGTCCGGCCTCATCCCTCACGCTCCTCGGCGGATGTCTCGTGCTCGGCGGATCCGGTCGGCGGCCGGGTGTGCTTGCTTCGCTGCTCCCGCCTCTCCTTCGGGTCCTGCGATACTTCGCCCTTCGCAGCGTCCTGTGGTGAGCCTTCGCCGCTCTTCATGGCGTGGTAGGCCTTGCGGAAGTCGTCCACGCGCCTTCTGCCCTCGGCCTGCTGGGTCGCCATCTCCTCCTCAGTCGTGACGTAGGAGGACGAGGCGGCCCTGATGCGCCCGGCCCTGTCCGGATCTCCCGGCTCCGGCTTCCTGACCATCATCGAGAAGGCGGGCATACGCTCCGTCCCGACGGTGGCGCGGACGTAGCAGTGGTGCACCGGCAGGGACACTATGTCGTCCTCAGACACGCGTTCCTTGCCGAGCTCCCATACGAGCTGGCGGGCGTCGTTCCCGGAGACCTGGAAGACGGCCAGGCATCCCACGTTGGCGAGCAGGGTGTCGCGCATGGTCGGCGAGAGGTCGTCCAGCTTGGCGAGGCTCTGGGTCGCCAGGATGAAGGACGCCCCGAACTTGCCGAGCTCGCTGAGCATCGACTCGTAGTCCACGCCGGGCATCGACTGCATCTCGTCGACGACGACCAGCGCGCCGCGCCGCTCGTCCGGCGGCAGGCCGCCCTGCTCGCGAATGACCGAGTCGACCAGGTTGAGCAGTGACGCTCCCACCAGCGCGGCCACGTCCCTGCCGACCGTTCCCTGCGCGGTCGAGACCAGCAGGATGCCGCCGTCGAGGATGGTCTCGCGCATGTCGATGGTGGAGCGGGACTGGCCGATGATGGCCCGCGCCCGCTTGGACGACGCGTAGTAGGAGAGGCGTGTCTGCACGGGTGCGAGGGCCTCGGACTTGTACTCGCGGCGCCAGTTGCCGAAGTCTCTGGCCCACCACTCCAGCAGGTAGGGATCGGACACCCTGGCCAGCACGCCGCCGCGGTACTCGTCGTCCGACAGGAGCTTCAGCCCGTCAAGAAGGGTCATCTGCTCGTCCGCGTCCGTGTCGGGATGCTCGTTGGCCTCGTGGAGGGTCTTGACGGTCTGTTCGAGGATCGACTGCATCCTCGGTCCCCACTGCTCCCAGAGGCCCCTGGCGACGCGCACCACCGAGTCGGCGGTGCGATCCCGGTCCGAGAAGACACGGGTGTCGAGCAGGTTGACGCCCGGCGCGCCCCGCTGATCGGCGAGGTCGATCAGCCGCACCCTGTCGGCTATCTCATCCGGGACCTGCTCCAGGAGAGCGCCCACCAGGTCGGCGTGGGGGTCGACCACGACGATGGCGTCTCCGTCCCTGCCCGCCGCCTTCTCCCTCATCTTGTGTGCGATGAGGTGGTGCATGAGGGTGGACTTGCCCATGCGGGTCCTGGCCACGTAGAGGTGGTGACGGTGCAGCAGGTCTTCTGGGAAGCGGATCTCCCTGGGCTTGCCCGCGGTCGTGTCGCCCACCGGGGCGCCGCCCCTCACTCCACGCGCCGAGGGGATGAGCGCCCTCGCGCCCGACCTCGCCACGAGAGGGATCTCGTCGTGGGCTCCCGGCGGGTGCCACATGGCCGCCGTCTCTCGGACGCCGAGGACGCTGCGGCCTCCGAAGAGTCCGGGGCCCGCAGGGTGGAGAGAGACGTTGGGGACCGAGACAGGTCTCGCCCTGCTGACCTTGAACCCCGCCCCGGCGGGATGGTCGTAGTGGCGGTAGGCGGCGGCGACGGGGGCCAGCAGGCCCCTCGCCCGCTCCGCCGTGCCTCCGAGGGGCAGCACGGCGGTCACCTGCAGCTCGGCGTCGAATGCAATGCGGGCGACCTTCTCTCTGATCAGGAGCGGGTCGTAGACGCGGGAGCGGGCCTGCCTGATGCGCCACCAAGCCCAGCCCGCGACGGTGAGGACGACAGCCATGCCGACGCCGAGCAGGGCGGTCTTCCAGGTCTCCCCGGCCCGCACCCAGAGGTAGCCCCTGAGACCCACCAGGGCCGCGACGCCCAGGACGGCCATGGTCGTCACGTCGGACTGGTGGTGGCGAACTTGATTGGAGTAGGTGGAGTCGCGCGGCTCGGCCACGGGTCGCTTGTGCGCCTTTTCGAGGTGGGCCTGCGACCAGTCGGGGCCCAGGGAGCGGAGCATGAGCCGGGCCACGACTCGCTCCCCCTCGTTCAGGTCGGACAGCGCTCCCAGCAGGGCGATGAGGGGGTCGGAGCCGGGGTCGAGCAGGTCGTCGTCCCTGAAGGTGCGAAGGGGGACGTACTCGGGGCCGCTCGCCCGCAGGGTCATCGACCACGCCCGCTCGTCCTCGTCGAGGCGCAGCGGGTCGTCCTCCGGCGTCACCTCATGGATGCGCGCCTGGGGGTAGTGGGTCGATATCTGCTGCCGCACCACCTGTTCGTCGAGGCAGCGGGCCATGAGGGTCACGCCGTCGACGTCGCCGGCCAACTCCAGGGAGAAGGGCTCCGGCACCGCGATGGCCTGCAGCATGTTCTCGACGCCGAGCAGGGTTCTTTCCCCCGTGCGGGGAGGGGTCACCGACACCAGCACGGGACGGTCGGACTTTGGATCGCCGAACAGGATTTTTCTGGGGTTCAGTTTCATGGTTTTTCTTCCTTCCTTTCGTCTCCCTATCCGTATCTATGTTTTGTCGTCGTTGCGTCTGTGGGAGCCGGGCCGCCACTCGATGACTTCCGTCTCCTCTGCCGTCGCCTCTACGCGGATGGGAATGCGGTTTCCCTTGGTCAGCAGGAGTCCGTCGCCCCTGGGGCAGGACAGGAGCCAGCGTTGGAGGTCTTCCGGCAGGTCGAATGCGTCGCCCACGGCGCTCACGGCGGCCGCGTCCTGCTGGAGCAGGAGCTTGAAGGCGGCGTTCTGCAGGAGGGCTCTTCCCGAATGGCCGGTGATGGCCCGCGAGGTATCCTCGGACAGCAGGTCCTGGACGTCCTGGGTGATGAACTGCAGGCCGAGCCGGTGTTTGCGCGCCCTCTTGGCGACGGAGACGAGGAATGCCGCTCCCTCCGGGTGCTGCATGATCGACCACACCTCGTCGACGACCAGCAGGCGCGGCTTGGGGTCCTGGGCGGCGGCGGCCCAGACCGTCTCGGTGCAGACCATCGCGGCTGCGGGCCTCAGCTCCGGCTCCAGCAGCCGCAGGTCGAAGACGGTGACGAGGGCCTCGCTTCCGAGCAGGTCGTCGCCCTCGTCCGAGAGCAGGTGCCGGAGGCTTCCGGTGAGTTCGGCGACCTGCGGGACGCGGTGATCGCCACGATGGACACGGGGGCTCGCACCTGTGACTGGGAGCAGATTCCCGCCGCACGGCTGGAGCGAGCCTTGCAGGACGCCTGCGAGTGGCTCGGTGAGCTTGCCGCTCACCACGTCCAGAGCGGGCCTGACCCCGACGCGCTGCCCGACCGGGACTTCTCCGCAACCAGCTGGCAATGCCGAAGCTGCCCCTTCCTGGCGGTCTGTCTGCCGGGTGCGGCTGAGGTCGGCGAAGACTCAGAGATCGAGACAGAGGAGGTGAGCGACGAAGAGGCGCGGGACGCGGTGGTGGCCTACGCAGAGGCCCAGGAGTTCATCAAGGAGCCCGAGAAGGCCAAGCGCGGTGCGCTGGACACCCTGAAGGCGTGGATGCGCCGGCAGGGTGACTCCAAGGCGACGGTGGAGGGCCGCACGGCCACCCTCGTCAGTTCCACCAGGTACTCCGTGAACCACCGAAGGCTGAACGAGGCCCTCGCCCCGGAGGTCCGGGCCGAGATCGTCACCGAGAGCGAGTCGGAGTACGTGCGGGTGACATAGACGCTCTCAGATGGGGAGCGCAGGACGGGGCCGTCTTCCCTCTATCGGGGAGCCGGCCCCGCTTTCATTCAAACGGGCGCGGCAAGCACCGCGCCACTTCACACACAAGGAGAATCGCAATGTCAAGGACGATCAACAAGGTAGAGCTCCTGGGCAGGGTCGGCGTAGACCCGGAGATGCAGTACACCCCCGGCGGCACGGCCGTCACCAAGCTGCGGCTGGTGACGGACCGCTACCGCAAGGACGCCGAGGACGAGACCGACTGGCACAACATCGTAGTTTGGGGTGCGACGGCTGAGGCGGTGAACCAGTACGTGGCCAAGGGAGAGCGCATCTACCTCGCGGGCCGCCTGGTCCAGAACTCCTGGGAGACCGACGACGGCCAGCGCCGCCACCGCACCGAGGTCCACGCCTCCGAGGTCGTGTTCCTCGACTCCCGGAACGGGAATGGCAACGGCGACGCCGGGCAGGCCCCCGACGCCTCGCCCTTCGAGTAGCCCGCCAGTCTATAGCCGCACAGCGACGCCTTCCCGAAGGCGCAACACCCACGGGGCCGCCTCCCCACTACCGGGGCGGCCCTGCCCTCGTTTTCCGACCAATGCCAAAGGAAGGTGACAGCAATGAGCATAACCATGTGGCTGGCCTTAGGGGAGCGCGGCATTTCGTCCGAGGCCATAGCTCTGACGGCCCTCGGCGTGCATCCCGTTGGACACGATGCGTCGTGGCCTCACGACCCCGGCGACCTGCGCCGGTGCCTGCTGCTCCTGGAAGAGGCGCCGGAGACCCGTGAGAACGGACTCCTGGTCCTGGCGAAGCGGTGTCCGAAGTGGGCCGCTCTGCTGAACGTCTGGGACCGCCTGTCGGAGACATTGCGCTCCGAGATCGGCGAGACCCTCCCGCCGGGAGGCTCAGCGCCCAAGACCGACGCCTTGATGCAGGAAGTGCTGGACTCGGCCGACAGGGGCTCAGATGAGAACCCGAGATATGAGGAGGTACAATGAATACCATGCAAGACAATGAGAGCCTCGCAATGGATATATGGCACCTGATGCTTGAAGAAGCCAGTGATGAGGTGGCCCTCTGCAAGCCGAATCTCAAGGGCGGCGACTTGATCGGCGTCCAGTCCTACATGGAGGATCGGCTGAACGGCCTCTCGGTTCCAACGGTCTGCAACGAGTGCAAGGATGCCCCCGCACGGTGGGGTTGTGCCCGACGCTCAGAGTTGGATGCTGAAGGCCTGGGTGATGAAGCATACGAGTACGGCCAATTCGCCGCGCAACTGGCGAAAGAGGTCGGGATGGACGGCTAGAAGACGGGTGAGGCTATCGCAGCCGATACGACGGTCATCCCACTCTTCTCCATATGTGCATACCCATGAAATTTTGCAATCGCCGAACGGAGGGACCTGACCAGGATGTTGAGCCGGTCAGCTGACAGGCTTGGATCGCTACCAACGGTGCTTGAACCACCAGCGCTCTTTCATCCCGGATCGCCGCCAACGGTGATCAATCTCTACCGACCTCTCAGACTCAGCTTAACTTGACGGTCTCTAGTAGAATAGTCGCTCACCAAAAGGAGAATGGCATTGAGTGAACTGAGTCGGTTGAGGGATACCTGTACGCCCAGGGACGAAGTGCTGTCCGGGGAGTTGCGCGACGAGATGTTCGCGGCGAACCTGTCTGAGGTTGTGCGCGGTAAGGCCCACGAGACATACCAGGACCCCGACAGGTTCTTCGCCAATACATACCCGACTGAGCGTGTGAAATCCTTCCTGAACGAGGTCATCGGGCGGCTTTCGGGTAAGGACAGTACGGCTGCCGCATTCTTCAGGCTCGACACGCCTTTCGGGGGCGGCAAGACCCATACCCTCATCAGCCTCTACCACCTGCTGGGATCGAAAGCATCCCCTGGGTTCCTGCGTGGGATGGGCGTCGACCCCTCAGACATACCTTCCGATCCCGTGAAGATCGTAACGATCGTGGGCGGCGATCTGAACCCTGCTGACGGCGTGAAGAAGCAGGACGCGGTGATCCACCACATCTGGGGCGAGATCGCCTATCAGCTGGGCGGCGAGGAAGGATATAGGCTCGTGCGGAACGCCGACTCCCAGAGTGTCGCGCCGGGACCGCAGTTCCTGGACGTGCTGGCCGGTGACTCTCCCGTCCTCTTCATGATCGACGAGCCTGCCGAGTACATGCGCAGGATGGGCGATTCTGCAGGCCAGCTTCCAGCGTTCCTGAAGACCCTGTCGGAATGGGTGACGGCAGCGAACCGTCCGAGGGTGCTCGTCCTGACACTGGCCTGGAACCCCGACGCGGAGCACGACCGGAGGGACGCCTTTTCCAAAGAGACTACGGATCTGGTCGCGGCGCTCGACGATACGTTCAGGGAGATCCAGGCTGTGGTTAGTCGCCCGGCCCACATAGTGACCCCAGCCCAGCGACAGGACATAGAGCCTATCCTTCGCCGGCGTCTATTCGCGGCCGTCGACATGACGGCTGCCGCTCCCACGGCCGATGCGTACTTCTCCACCCTGCGCGATGCCGCCGGACGAGATACGCCGCTCCCGGCGGAGGTCGTCCAAGCGTCATACAGGAACCAGCTGGAGGATGCGTATCCCTTCCACCCGTCCTTCATCGAGGTTCTGGATGGCAAGCTGGCCACTATCCCGAATTTCCAGCGGACGAGAGGTGCGCTCAGGCTGGTGGCGCGTGTGATCCGCAGAATGTGGGAACGGAAGCAGAACGACGTAGCTCTCATCCACCCATTCTGCGTCGACCTGTCCGATCCGGGGATGGTGGAAGAGTTGGTCGGCAGGCTCGACCGTCCGGCATACTCTTCAGTGGTCAGCTACGACGTCGCCAACCCCGCCGGGCGGGCACACGCCCAAGAGATCGACAAGAACAGCTTCGCTGGACACCCGCCATATGCCCAGCGTGTCGCCACCACACTGCTCCTGCACAGCCTCCCTGATCCGCCCGCCAGGGGAGCCAATCTCAACGAGCTCTTGGTGTCGGCCCTAACTCCGACCTCCGACCCCGCACACCTCAAGAAGGCGCTGGAGTTCCTGTCCAACGAGGCTTGGCATCTGGATTATGAGGGTATCCGCTACACCTTCAGGACCGAGCCGTCTCTCAACAAGATCGTTCTGGACGAGACCCAAGTTGTCAGCCAGCACGATGCCCGGACAGAACTGGACCGGCGGATTCGACAGATCTGGCGGACTGCCGGTCTTGAAGTACGGTACTTCCCCGATGCCACAGAAGACCTATCCGACGCCACGAACGGCAGGTTGGTGCTAATCCACTGGGACACAGCGGATGTCACTTCGACCCGGAACGCGGTCCCGTCCAAGGTCCACGAACTCGCCAACTACAAGGGCGTGCAGCAGGACTACCGCCGCTACAGAAACACGCTCTTTTTCCTTGTGGCAGACTCGGATCGGATCGAAAGTATGTCCCAAGTCGCACGTCGTTGGCTGGCGTTGGACGGTCTCGTGCAGAACAGGAACCGGATGGACGAGATGAAGCTGAGCGCCGAGCATCGGAGTCGGCTGAAGAACTGGCACAAGGAGGGCGAGCTCAGCGTCAGGGTTGCCATCACGCGCGCATTCCGGCACCTGTTCTATCCTGTGAGAGTGGAGCAGAGCAGCACGGTATTCGATCACCACGCGTTGATGATAGACGACCAGGGCAACGGGAGGATAAACCACACCGAGACCATCCTAAACGTGCTCGTAAGGGATCTGGACAAGGTGAAGACTGCTGAGTCCGGCTTGCGCTCCCCGGTGATGGTCAGGCAGGAGGCCTTCGGTGCCGGGGAGGGCGCGCTGGCGCTGGACTCGCTGGTGGAACGATACGCCGAGCGCCCCAGGTTGCCGCTCATCATTGCGCCCACCTACTTCCAGGAAGTCGCGCGAGCAGGCGTCGCGAACAAGACTTGGCTCTACTACGACGCTGCCAATAACATAGCATACGATGCACTCGAGCCTGTTACGGACATCGTGCTCGACGGCGAGCACATGCTCATGCTCCCCGACGAGGCCGTGAAGCGTGGCGTGCGGGTGTGGAGGCCGATTACCCAGAGGCAGGACGAAACAGACCGGAAGGATGTCGGCAAGGTTTCGGACGTGGACACTTCCGGTGATGGTGTAGCCACAAGGGAAATCAATGGCGAAGGTGAGCCGCGGAAGGCATTGGCAGACGTGACAGCCAAAGCCAACGATCAGGGATGGGAGTCCTTCGCTTCAGTAACCTTTGTGTGGCAAGGGGAGGACCGGGACGCAAACTCGTCTATGAGTCACGTAAGGACCCTTATGGGACAGGTGCCTGGCGCCAGCGCGAGCGTCGGTTGCGAGTTGACCTGCGAGTTCGAAGACGGCGGATCGCTGAGTACAATCTACCGCGGCGCGTACGAGCGGTATCGGTCCGTGGCCAATACGCTGGAAGCTCAGGCATCCCAGGCGGAGAAGGCGTTCGTCAGCATGAAACTGATCCTCAACTACACGGACGGGCTGGACGTCAATGGGCAAGACCTTGCCGATCTGCGCGAGGCTCTGGAGCTTGTGGCACTGGGACACACGGTTGTCACTGCCGCACGGCATGATGGAGGCGGCAAATGATTGCCCGCGCCGGGTGGGGACCTAGACGATACTCTAAGCCGTTCATCGTGACACTCGACACGGCTGCCCCTCGTATAGTGGTCAGTCACCAGTCGGCCGACGTAAATGGCACTGGGCCTCGGACGGTCACGCAGAGAATCGTAACCCTCGAAGGCAGGCGTGCGTCGCAGCATCTGCCGATGACTCTCGATCTGCTGAATCGTGCAGGGGCGGACGTGGGCAGAGTGGACGACCGCAGGGGCGGCAGGGTGCGGCTGTCGGAAGAGCGCGGCGCACGGCTTGCGCTGACGCTGGCGTCCGTCGCGCCCGTGCAGAAACCCAGCAGGGCCGCACTCATACGAGCGGGCGTCTCCGAGATGTGCGACGAGGAGGTGTACTACTGGTATGCCAAGATGGCCGGGGCATTCGAGTCCTCCGGCGCCAACAACGCACTCAAGGCGCTGCGCGTGCTGCTGGCAGGCCAGTGAGCGTCGCCCACTAACCCGATGCCTAGAAGAATCCCAACCATACGCATTGTTCCCGAGGTCCTGGCTTGGGCCAGGGAGTCGGCCGGCCTCTCGCAGGAAGAATTGAGTCAGAAGATCAGGTCTGGGGACGTGAACATATACGAGTTGGAGAGGCCCGGCGCCGCGGCTCTTGTCACCCCAGGCCAGCTAGAAAACATTGCGGACGCCGTCAAGCGCCCGACGGCCGCGCTCCTTCTGCATGCGCCTCCCAAAGAAGCGCGACTGCCGAAGGATTTTCGCCGCTCGCACAGGCGACGGAAGCGCTATTCTCCCGACCTGTTCAGGGCGATACGCCGGGCCCGGCGCCTTCAGCGCATCGCCGCAGAAGTATTCCGCGACTTGGAAGAACATGCAGCGCCCAACCTTCCAGCGACATTCAACATGACCGACGACACCGACCGGGCAGCAGTACAAGTACGCCGCGCTTTGGACATCCCAGAAGATATTCACACTAGGTGGGGAAACGTAGGGACCGCTCTCCGAGCATGGCGTTCCATCGTCGAGTCACGGAACGTCCTAGTGTTCAGTTGGGACTTTCCTAGGGACGAGGCACAGGGATTCAGCCTGTCGGACGCTCAGCCGAACGCGATTATGCTCAGCGCCAATGATTCCCCATCAGCCCGCTGCTTCACCCTGTGGCACGAGTTTGGACACCTGCTGCTGCGAAACACCGGACTGTGCTTGACCGATGAGCCGGAGGACGATGGAAGCGACGCTGACCGGCGCACGGAGGACTGGTGCAATCGTTTCGCCGAGGCCATGCTCGTCGACGGGGAGATGCTGCGGTCTCGGCAACAGGCCGCTGCGGTGGCAGGTCGCCGATCCGGGTACGAAGCGGACCTGCTCGGCTTGGCCAACCATTTCAAGGTCAGCCAAAATGTCGTGCTGTTTCGAATGCGACATTTGGGAATCCTTCCTATAGATCAATTCCGGTCGGAATACAACCGCTTGAGGGAGGAGCAGACCCGGCGGAGCAGTCCAAAGAGGGGTGGTGGAAGGAATATCCCCAACGAAGTCGTTCGCTACGGCGGCCAGCGGCTCGTGCGCGGCGTTCTTCAAGCCTTTGACCGGGGCACCTTAACACGTGCCGACATCGCGGACTATTTTGGGGCACGATTGAAGCACCTCGATAACATCCGACGGGAAGCCAATCGCTAATGGGGCAAGACGCATGACATCGGCTGAAATGATCTACTGCCTCGATACAAGCGCGCTGCTCTTCATGGCAGATACCTACTCGGCTGACACGTTCCCGGATGTCTGGAAGCAGCTAGCCGAACTGGTGGACAGCGAAGTTCTCATGGCTCCCCGTGAGGTGCGCCGAGAGCTCGAAAAGAAGGAGGACAACGGAGCTCTGTCGTGGGTCAAGGTGAACAGCACGCTCTTGCGTGATCTCGATGCCGACCAAAGCAGAGTCGCGAGTGAGATCGTAAGTTCGCCGCGATTTCATGGCCTGATCGACCTCGACGCCGAGTTGCCTGATGCTGACCCTTTCGTTGTTGCCCTCGCTGTTACCTGTCGGGGCCGTTCAGGCTTCTTCACAGAGGCTCCCGCAGTTGTCGGAGTGGACACCTCCCGCGTCCGCATCAGGTTGTCGGACGTATGCGAAGACTCCGAGTATCCAATTAGGTTCCTGACCCCGTATCAGATGCTACAGGAGATGGACATCGACGTTCCCGAACCCGGTGGGAGAGGCCTTGCGGACCTGTACGGTATTTGGAAGGGTGTGGAGTTCACTGAAGAAGAGATCGCGGCAATCAAACTCGGAGCGTGGCGCGATCGATGACAATGTACGTTCTCGATACTCAGGCTTTCGTGTGGTACTTGTCTAGCGACTCGAGATTGTCTGCCACGGCGATTGATGTCATTAGTGGTCCAGGCGATGGCAACCAGTTGGCGATCCCGACAATCTGCCTCGTCGAGGCATGGGATTTAGACAGAAAGAGAAGGCAGGGATTCGCCCCCTGGAACCATATACGGCAGCAGCTCAAAGCCAGAGAAGTCCTCATAAGAGATCTCGATCTGAATGTTATCAACCTGATGCCCAACCTGTGGACCGACGCCCACGACATGATAATTCTGGCCACGGCACTGGATCTGCAGGCCCGGTACGGCGCAGCTACAATCGTGTCGAGTGACAGGAAGATGAGATTCTGCCAATCCCTGGTACCCTGTGTCTGGTAACTCCGCACTAAAGGACACCCCATGAACACCAAGCGCCTCATAGAAGAGTGGCTGCCGATCAAGGAGATCGGCGTCGAGTCACGGCGAGAGAGGGCGGCCAGCAGCGCACTTCCCCCGCTCTACTTCCTCCACGTCTGGTGGGCGCGCCGGCCGCTGACTGCATCACGCGCATCCATCCTCGGCTCCATACTTCCCGCCTGGGAGGGTAACGGCGACCTGCTCGGCGAGCACTTCGAGTCCGAGGGCGAATACCACATCTGGTTCCTGAGGATGCTGGGCATCCCCGCCGGGCAGCCGGGTATTGACCCAGTGGCGACGGCGGAGGCGATTCTCAGGGCGCGGGACACCGGCAAGAATCTGGGACCAAACCCCTACGGATACTCTAGGGCATTCAGTCGGACTGTCGACTCCGACGACACGACAACCTTCCGGTCTCTAATGGAGGACTGCGGCTTCGACACGTTGCCGACGGCCATGGACCCGATGGCTGGCGGCGGGTCGATACCCTTCGAGGCGATCAGGCTGGGCCTGCCCACGATTGCCAACGAACTGAACCCTGTGGCCTCCGTAGTCCTCGAAGCGACAGTGCGGTATCCCCTCACCTTCGGGAAAGCTCTTATCGACGACATTCACAGGTGGGCCGATAGGTGGGGCGACCTCATTGAGAAGCGTCTGGACGGCTTCTACCCGCTGCCCGCGAACGAGAACGCTATCGGCTACCTCTGGGCGCACACCGTTCCATGCCCCACCACCGGCAAGCCCGTGCCGCTGTCGCCAAACTGGTGGCTGCGGCGGCAGACCGCCGACTCGGTTGCCGCTCACATGCTCCCGTGCGAGCCGGGTTGGGACGAGTGCCGTTTCGAGATCGTGCGCGGCAGGCAGGCCGACCTGGAGATGCGGTACGCGCCGGGGCAGGGCACCATCGCCCGCGGCAACGCCGTCTCTCCCTGGAGCGGCGACCCCGTGCCCGGCGACTACATCAAGGAAGTGGCGCAGCGGGACGGCATGGGCGCGCAGCTGTTCGCACTCTGCGTCAACAGGGGGGACGGGCGCGACTTCCGACTGCCCACCAGCGAGGATGTCGACGCCTCCGAACGCGCCAGGACGGCCCTCGCCGAACGTTGGGACGACTGGCTTGCCGCCGGCCTGATCCCGACGGAGGCGATCCCTCCGGGCAACAAGACAGCGGAGCCACGTCGCTATGGGATGTACCAGTGGGACCAACTCTTCGTGCCCAGGCAGCTCCTTGCCATGCTGACATACCTGGAGGCGCTGCGAGAGCTGGTGCCGGAGATGGAGCGGGAGCTTGATAAGGACCGCGCCGCCGCCGTGAGGACGTATCTGGGGATGGTCATCGGGAAGATAGTGAACTTCAACTCCATTTTGTCTTCGTGGGACGCGAGTCGCGACAAGATCCGGAGCGTATTTGACCGCCACGACTTTGCCATGAAATGGTCGTTCGCCGAAATGAATATGGCGCTCAAGGACAGGGGCGCGTTTCCGTGGGCACTGTCCCAGGTCGTGGAAGCTTACAGAGGCCTTTGCGACCTCGTGGAGCCGTCGCGTCCGATGTTCGATGTCCCGTCCAGAAATGGCCAAGTCGGACCAGTGCAGGTCACGCGTGGCAGTGCGGCCGGGCTGTCCCACCTGCCCGATGCGTCCGTGGACGCGGTGGTAGTCGACCCGCCCTACGGGAACAACGTCATGTACGCCGAGCTTTCCGACTTCTTCTACGTCTGGCTCAAGCGCAGCGTGGGCGACCTGTATCCCGGCTGGTTCGACTCCGAGCTTGTGGACAAGGACGCCGAGGCGGTGGCGAACCCCGCTCGGTTCGAGGGAGCTCGCGGCGGGAAGTCCAAGGAGCTGGCGACGCGGGACTACCTGATGAAGATGCGGCGCGTCTTCCGCGAGATGCGCAGAGTGGTCAAGCCCAACGGCTCGATGACCGTGATGTTCACCCACCGCGAGACGGAGATGTGGAACGCCCTGGGCCTCGCCCTGCTGGAAACGGGATGGGAGATTGGATCGTCCTGGCCAGTCCATACCGAGTCCGAGCACAGCCTGCACATCGCGCGCAAGAACGCCGCCCGCAGCACGATCTTCCTGTTCTGCCGGCCCCGCGAACTGACACGGGACGTCTCGTTCTGGACCCGGGACCTGCAGGACGAGGTTCGCGGGACGGCGGCGGAGAGGGCGCGGGACTTTCAGCAGGCGGGCATCGACGGTGTCGACCTGTACCTTTCGACATTCGGGCCGGTGCTGGGCGTGCTGTCACGCAACTGGCCGATCATCAGCGAGGAGGTTGACCGCGAGACGGGCGAGCCGCGGCGCCTGGAGCCCGAGGCGGCGCTGAGCATCGCGCGGCGTGAGGTGTTCGGGCTTCAGCGCGAGGGTCTGCTGGACGGGCGCGCAGCCAACTGGGACCAGGCCACCGACTGGTATCTGCTTGCGTGGAAGAGCTTCGGTGCCCGCGAATTCAGCTATGACGAGGCCCGGAAGATGGCCATGGCCCACGGCGCCGATGCCGACGAACTGCGCAATCGCCACAAGCTGCTCTCGCGCAAAGGCGACTCTGTAACCCTGCTCCAGCCGTCGCAGCGCGAGGGAAGCGGTCACGTCAACCCCGATGCCGTGACGTTCACTCGCGCAGTGGACGCGCTCCATACGGCCATGTGGCTCTACGACCTGGAGGGCGACCGCAGCTGCCGCCAGTTCCTCCAGGGCGCGGGCCTGATCGCGGACGCCGACTTCCATACGCTGGTGCGGGCCGCCGTCAACGCCATCCCGCGCGGGCGTACCTACAGCCGCGGCGAGGTCACCGGCTTCAGGGTCCCTGAGGCGCAGACGCTGGAAAACATGCGCCTGAGCCTCTTCCCCGACATCGACATCACCGAGAAGCTGGACACCGACGTCGGCGCCGAGCAAGCGACGATGGATGTGGACTAGGAGGGCGCTCCCATGGCCGAATCACTTAACCGCAAGAACCTAGAACTGAGCGTCACCAACCTCGGCCCTATAGCCAAAGCCGAAATCGACTTGCGCCCGATGACCGTGTTCGTAGGCCCCAGCAACACGGGGAAGTCGTACTTGGCGATCCTGTTATACGCACTTCATGGGTTCTTTGGAGGCTCGAGGATCGGCTCGGAATTCAGGCGCTTCAACTTTTTCAGTTCCACACGTGACTTCCACCATCGCCCACCGCTTTCTCAAGAAGATGTCAAAGAGTTCGGGAACTGGATGAAGAAAGTCAGTTCACGAGTACATACCCAAGATTCCCCAAAGGACTGTGTGGCTACATTGCCGGAGTCCATCGCCAAGCTGGTTCGTCCAATGCTTACAGATGTGGGCGAGTTCGGCCATGCACTTGACCGGGAAGTTGCAAACAGCTTCGGGGTCGAGGACACTCTGAGCCTTGTTCGCAACCGCGTGAGGAGCGGCGCGAGCGTTGTAGCTAGACGGCCTGCTGGAAACACAGACGAAACGTCGGAGTCCATTGAGTACCGATTCGATATCAAGGGCCGAAGACGCGATCTTGTCCCGTCCATACCCGACACTGTACCCCTGCACTTTGCGATGAATTATGGCAACCCATTCCGAGGCCTGCCCATGGACGAGTTCCCGTTCCTAATTAGTCAACTGAGAGGTGGTGAAGACGACAATCGAGATATGTACAGATTCTTGTCAGGAAGCCTTGTCGAATCGGTCGGTGCTCATATCGTTAGACCTCTGAGTCGTGCGGCCCACTACCTGCCTGCCGACCGCACAGGGGTGATGCACGCACACCGAACGGTAGTACGTTCTATAATCGGTCAGGCATCTCGCGCGGGATTCCAGCGCGACACGCCTCTTCCTCAGCTTTCCGGCGTTCTGGCTGACTTTCTCAATCAGCTTATCGGATTGGGTGATATGCCGGAGGGAAATCTCGACAGAAGTCTCGCCCGAAATATTGAGATAGACATACTTCAGGGCAAAGTCCGCATGGAGAACTCGTTAGTAGGCTACCCAGAGTTCTTCTACCGTCCAGCTGGTTGGGAACGGGATTTGCGTTTGATGAATACATCATCCATGGTTTCAGAACTCGCGCCGGTCGTACTATATCTGCGCCACGTTGTCAGACCCGGGGAAGTGCTCATCATCGAAGAACCTGAGTCCCACATGCACCCCGCGATGCAGGTGGAGTTCATTCGACATCTGGCGGCCGCAGTGAGGGCGGGAGCACGCATCATGATTACTACCCACAGCGAGTGGGTACTGGACGCGCTTGCCAACCTCGTGCACCTGTCCGACCTTCCGAAGTCGCGGCGGGAGGGGATCCCAGGTGGGGACTTCGCACTACGTGCCGGTGATGTGGGCGTGTGGCTGTTCGAGCCGAAGAAAAGCCCAAAGGGTTCTGTGGTGAGGGAGATTCCCTTTAGCGCAGATTATGGAGGCTACGCATCCGACTTCAACGAGGTCGCCAAGGGGACTTACAATGACTGGGCTAGAGTAGCAAACCTTATCGAAGAAGCTGGCAAGAGATGACCGTAGTAGAGGCGGTTCGGAAAATGCTGGACCCTCGGCTCCTGGCATCTTCCTGTGAAGAAGGAAGCTGCTCAGTATCCCTAGACCGAACGTCTGGGAAATTTGCTTTGATTCATGTTGATGTGCCTGGGGATCCCCCCTGGTCATTAGCTGCAAAGGGTAAGCAACGGTGTGACTACTTGTTCGTCGGTGGCGCAGGTACACGCGGGAACCCATGGGTAATTCCATTGGAACTGACGACCTACGATAAGAAGCCCTCCGGCACGATTGCAGGTCAACTTCAGGCGGGCGCCAGAATCGCCGAACGCCTCATTCCCAAGGACTCAACTGTTCGGTTCTGTCCAGTTCTTGCTTCTTTGAATCTTCGCAGACATATCAGGGTTCAATTGGGGAAGAAGTGGATTAAGTTCCGTGGGAAGAGGGCGCGGGTAGTTGAAATAAACTGTGGACAACGTCTGACTGAGGTCCTTCGTGGCTGAAGCCCCCGAAACCCTCTTCGGCCTCCGCGGGCGGGCCTGGAAGCCCGACTACGGACCTGCCGACGATCCGCTGACCGTGTTTTACATCCCCGCGCTCGAACGGTCGGTCCGATACGACCGAATCGCCGGCTTCTTCTCGTCTGCGGCGCTATCGGTGGCCGCGCAGGGCATAGCGAGCATGATCGCTAGGGGCGGTCGCATGAGGCTGCTGGCAGGCGCGCAGCTTTCGCAAGAAGATGTCGGGGCCATCCTGAGGGGCATTGAACTGCGGGAGGTGTTGTCACGGAAGTTCCGAGGCCTCCTGACCGATCCGACTGCGCTGACGGACCATCTGGTGAAGCGCAGGCTCGAGGCGCTGGCGTGGCTGGCAGCCAACGGCCGCTTGGACATCCGCGTCGTCGTCGAGACCGACCGGCAGACCCAGGTCCCAGTGGCCTCCGATGGCTACTTCCACGCAAAGATAGGGATTCTGCGCGATGAGACGGGTGACGGGGTGGCCTTCACGGGCAGTATCAATGAAACCGCGACGGCATGGCAAAACAATTATGAGGCCTTCGACGTTTATACGTCCTGGAGCGACGCCAAGTTCTTCAAACCGCAGGTCGAAAGGTTCGAGCGGCTGTGGGAGAACGCCGAGGCCGGGTGGCGGACGGTCGATCTGCCCGTGGCAGTGCGTGACGATCTGATCGCGCTGGTCCCGCCTGAGCGGCCCTCCCCCGTCGACCCCGCGCTGGACGCGGAGGCGGACGCCGCCGACAACGCCAACTGGATCGCGCAATTCGTCCGGGACGCGCCCTACCTCGTCGGCAACGGGCAGTACGTGGGGGTTGAGACCGCCGCAGTGGAACCTTTCCCACACCAGCGCGCCGTCGCATACGACATCTTGGACAGGTTCCCTTGCAATCACCTGCTGGCCGATGAGGTGGGACTGGGCAAGACCATCGAGGCGGGATTGATCCTGCGGTCGCTACTGATTAGCGGCCGCGCCAAGCGGTGCCTGATCCTTGTTCCTCGCTCCCTGGCGAAGCAGTGGCAAGAGGAATTACGAGACCGCTTCCTGATCCGCGCGCCCTTCTACGACGGTCGGCAGTATGTGTGGTTCGATCAGCCCCGGGACAGGTACGAAGCGATACCGCTGGACACGAGTCCGTGGGAGCGCCACCCCGTGGTCATTGCCTCAGCACAGATGGTTAAGCGAGAAGAGAGAGCCAAGGAACTCCTGGACGCATCTCCTTGGGATATCGTCATGGTAGACGAGGCCCACCATGCGCGCCGGCGGGAATTCGGCACGCGGCGGTATCGGCCCAACCGGCTGCTAAGGCTCCTCGAAAGTCTCGCCGACTGTACCAAGTCGCTATTGCTGCTCACAGCCACACCCATGCAGGTCAATCCCGTCGAGGTGTGGGACCTGCTCCGGCTGCTCGGACTGCCCGATGAGTGGGGAGACCCAGACGACTTCATCGAATACTTCCGGTCAACCCGTCTGCCGTATGGAGACGTGGACTGGGAGCTCGTTCAGCCCATGCTCCGGGCGTCAGTCCAATCATGGGGATGGAACAGATACGGCCAGCGCATTGATAGCGACCTGGGACCGGTCGGCGACGCGAAGTTGAAGCTGGCCATCGAATCTTATTCCACCCACTCGATGCGCACCCTTGATGCCGAACAACGGGGTCGGGTCATGAGCCTTATGCAAACGTGCCATCCCGTGATGCATGGCGTTCACCGCCACACACGGGACCTGCTCAGACATTACTACGAGCGGGGCTTGATCGCTCAGCACATCCCCAACCGCGATCCCCAGGATGTATGGCTGGAGATGTCGCCCGAAGAGGGTGAGCTGTACGACGAGGTAGAGAGGTACATCAGCCATTACTACAACCAGTATGAGGAAGAGCGTCCAGGTCTGGGATTCGTGATGACCATTTACCGGCGACGGCTGACTTCGGGACTGTATGCGCTCTGGGAGAGCCTTAAACGCCGTAAGTCGTTCCTGCTGGGACAGTGGGAAGGGGAGCATCCTCACGGCCTTCAGGAGGAGGACATTGAGGACGACGACTTGACCTCCGACATCAGCGAGGCAATCGAGTACCCGCCTGCACGTTTCTCCGGGGAGGTTGGGGAAATTGATCGTCTTCTCAGGAAGCTGGATCGCCTCCCATCCGAGACCAAACTGGAGCGAGTGCTGAACGACATAGACGACGAATTGCGGCGTGCCGACCAGATCATCGTCTTTACCCAGTACACCGACACTATGGACAGCCTACGTGACCACCTCAAACCCGCATATGGAGGCACACTTGGCTGCTACTCGGGGCGTGGAGGCGAGCAGTGGGATTCCGAGACCGGGTCGTGGAAGGCGATGAGCAAGGAGCGGCTTCAGCGGGAGTTCTCCGAGGGCCGGGTCAAGGTACTCGTATGCACCGACGCGGCCGCGGAGGGGCTCAACCTACAGAACTGCGGATCTATGTTCAACTACGACATGCCCTGGAACCCGATGAAGGTCGAGCAGCGGATTGGCCGCATCGACCGCATCGGACAGTTACGGACTGAAGTCAGGATTAGGCACTTCCTGTACAAGGGCACTGTGGAGTCGGATGTCTACGCCGCGCTGGGAGCGCGCATCGACTGGTTCGAGGCGGTGGTCGGCGACCTTCAGCCGATACTGCAGGTCGTCCAGAAAACCATCCGAAGGGCCGCGATGACGTTGGGTACGGAGCGGGAACAGCACCTCCGTGAGGGTATAGGAGAGTTGAGGCAGGATGAGAATTCGAGTCCGTCACCGATCTCCTACTGGGAGCCCGCTCAGAATCCGCCTACCGTACAGGCTCCGCTGACCATCGAGGACCTGAACAGGCTGATGCGCGCCGATGGAGTGTGGAAGTCGCTGTTTGAGCCTAGCAGCGAAAACGGCACCTTCCACCTGGGGGACAGTGGCCAGCACCTGACCCTGGACACCTCGGTCGCGGAAGCCGATCATGTGACCCTCTGTTCCTACAACACCACCGAGTTCGACAGATTGGTGTCGCTGCCGTCCCCTCGACCTCGTTCAAATATCTTGCGGCTGGAAAGGAATGGGGAGCAAACGACCATCGGATACTACGGGTGGGCCAATGGGGATTGGAGGCGTGTGACGTCGTTGGATGGGTTGCTGTCACTGCTGGACGCTACACCACCCGTCAAGATGCCCGATGCCAAGCCAGCAATGCGGATGTTCGAAGAATCACTTCGGTCCACGTGCCACACGGGAGTGTCCCCCCATTAGCACCGGAATCCTTTTCGAGTTGGCGGTGCTGGCGGCCTTCGCAATTGTCGCCGTGGCTCTCAGCCTATGGAAGCTGTCCGAGCGGGAAACATAGTTGACGCTTCCCCCGAGCCGTGCTCTGCGACCATCCGGGAGAACGGACATGGCTGAGATTTGAAGACGACAGCGGGCGTCAGTTACCAGAGGCGCGGACGCACCAGACAGACTGGCACAGGGCGGCGACACCCGTCCAGAATTACAGGGCAACTGTCCACCGGAAAGTTCGCAGTACAGGACACGCTAGCCCACCACCACCACCCTAAGTATCCTGTCTTCATTACTCCACAATTGTCTCGGTCGCTGTTCTGGTGCATCGAATTCATAGCAGAGAAGCCGGCCAAAGCAGCCGCAAGCCGAAGTCCGTAGCCGCTTTACTCTTTAAGTGGGCGTTCAACCTAGATCAGCACCGGGAGCTGATCGGCGCAGTACGCTAGACCGGCAAGACAACAGGGAATACACCTCATGCATCCCCCCGTCTTACGAAGGTAATGGCGAGGATCGGAGCGAACTCGGCTCCATTGCACCGAGAGAGGAAGAAGCCTCATGACTGCAACTTCAAAGGTTAATCCGTTCTTCTGGTTTGACTGACAGGCTGAAGGGGCGGCTGAGCCCTACGTTCCCTGTTCCCCGACTTCAGGATTCTGGCCCCGTTGGTTCAGCAACGATCGATGAGCCCCAAACAAACTAGACCGCGCATTCTACCGCGAAGGGTCGGCCGGGGTCACCCGTAGACCATGATACACTCTCCACCCACTCACTCACTGCTAGTGCGTGTATTCCACCACGAGGTGAAGGGTTGAGGGAAGACGAGCGACTGAGAGCGGAGAATGAGACGTTGCGGACTCGTCTTGCGAGGCTGATCGAGGCCATCCTTCGCATCAGCGAAGACCTCGACCTCGACACCGTCCTGCAAGAGGTCGTGGATGGGGCCCGGTCTCTGGTTGGGGCCAAGTACGGCGCGATCCTGATCTTCGACGATTCCGGTCGTGTACGGGACTTCATCACCTCCGGCATCACTTCCGAAGAGCGCCGGCTTGTGGGGAGCTGGCCCAAGGGTCTGGGGATGCTCGGATACCTGAACGAGGTCGACGGACCGGTGAGGCTGCCCGACATATTGGGCCACCCAAATTCGGCAGGCACTCCCAGGAATCACCCGCCGATCGAGACCTTCCTGGGAATGCAGATCCGTGATCGTGACAAGCCTAGCGGCAACATCTATCTCGCCGGGAAGCAAGACGGACTGGAGTTCACGCGTGATGATGAGGAGACCCTAGAAATGTTCGCCGCTCAGGCGGCAACGGCCATTTCCAACGCCCGCAGATACGGTGAAGAACAGCGGGCCAAGGCCGACCTGGAGGCCCTGGTCAACACCTCGCCTGTTGGCGTCCTGGTATTCGACGCGAGGACAAGGGACGTGGTGAAGTTCAATCGAGAGGCGCGACGAATCATCAGCGGAACGCGAGAACAGGACCGCTCCTTCGAGCAGCTCTGTAGCATGATGACCTTCCGCCGAATCGATGGGCAGGAGATTCCCCGCCAAGAGCTTCCACTGGAGCGTTCGATAAGAAGTGGTGAAACAGTGCGAGCCGAGGAGGTCGTCATCCATCTCCCGAATGGGGAGAGGGTGAGCACCCTCATCAACACCACGCCCATCTACTCGGAAGATGGAGAGACCTTGTCCGTTGTTGCCACCATACAGGACATCACGCCGCTGGAAGAGCTGCAGCGGCTGAGGGCCGAGTTCCTCGGCATGGTGAGCCACGAGCTGCGTGGGCCATTGACGTCTATCAAGGGCTCCGCCGCTACGGTGCTGCGATCCTCGTCCCCGCTCGATCCTGCTGAGACGCGCCAGTTCTTCCGCATCATCGAAGAGCAGGCCGACCACATGCGTGACCTGATCAGCAATCTTCTCGATCTGACGCGGATCGAGGCGGGAACCTTATCGGTCGCTACCGAGCAGACGGATGTAGCGTTAGTTGTCGACCAGGCACGGAACGCTTTCCTGAGCGGCGGATACAGGAATAGCGTCGAGGTGGACCTGATGCCGGACTTGCCCCCAGTCAGGGCGGATGGTCAGAGGATTGTCCAGGTCTTGCACAACCTCTTCACCAACGCCTCAGAGTACTCACGCGAGTGGTCCCCCATCAGGGTGACCGCGTCGCTGGAGGACCTTCACATTGCGGTCTCCGTCGCAGACGAGGGCAGAGGAATATCCTCCGACCGCCTCCCACATCTATTCAGCAAGTTCTCTCGAATTGTTGGTGACGGCGCTGGCGACCAGGTAGGGGGATATGGCCTTGGCCTCGCAATCTGCAGGGGTATAGTGGAGGCGCACGGGGGCCGCATATGGGCCGAGAGCGACGGACACGGTCATGGCACGCGGTTCACATTCACGATTCCGACGGTCGATGAGGGCCGTAGGGGAGCGGAGACCTACCCCGCCAAGATTCCCGCTCATTCGGGAGGTGCGTCGACAGAATCGGAGCGCATTCTCGTAGTAGATGACGATCCCCAAGTGTTGCGGTATGTTCGTAACACGCTTTCGGATGCCGGATATATTCCGATCTTGACCGGTAACCCCGACGAAATGGACGACCTCCTGGAGAATGAGAAACCTGACCTTGTTCTATTGAACCTGGTGCTGCCGGGGACCGATGGATTCGAGCTGATGAGGCGCATTCCAGATGTATCAGAGGCACTGGTCATCGTTCTTTCGGGACGTGGCAGGGGCCATGATATTACCAAGGCTTTTGAGATAGGAGCCGCCGACTACGTGGTCAAACCCTTCTCGCCCACCGAGCTTGTGGCCAGAATCAGGGCAGCCCTGCGCAAGCGGGCGGTGCCCCGGCAACCAGAACCCTTTCTGCTGGGAGACCTGACTGTCGACTACTTGGAACGGAGCGTCGAGGTCGCGGGCCGTCCGGCGCAGCTTACGCCGACAGAGTACAAGCTGCTCTTCGAGCTTTCCACTAACGCCGGACGCGTCCTGACCCATGACCAGCTGTTGCAGCGTATCTGGGGCCAGGACCGTTCTGCCGATCTTCGTGTCCTCCGTTCTTTCGTAAAGAACCTCCGTCACAAACTGGGCGACGACGCCAGGAACCCCTCCTACATCTTCACGGAGCCAAGCGTCGGCTACCGTCTGGCAAAGCCTTGAAGAGATCACACTAGCGCATACCGGTCGCTGGCCCAGACGAGGCCGGTGGGAGGGTTCAGGTGCAGTCGGAATGGGTCTGGTGGGCCAAGGCGTACCGATTTGCGAACTTTTCGCTGGGAGATCCGGCTGTAGGGATTCGGTCAACCATCCTTCCGGGGAGTAGCGATAAGAATCTGGCGCTCTGCGGCTGGCCGCTCTTTTCTTCTATTTGAGGTCACTCACGCGCACCCCAACCGGAGTCGACGCGGAAGGCGCCGAACCTGGTTGGTGCTGTTCGTCCAGCCTGGGCCACTGGCGGCGTTGTAGAGCCCAACGAGCACCTCCCTTTCAGTCTGGTGGACCTAACTGCCGTAGGCTCTCCAGTCTCGATTTCTCGTCCGATGAAAATCGTGAACGTACTACACGTAACTGACCATCCTCTCTCAAGATAACCTGCTGCCAGACGGGCAGTGGCTCGAGCTCATCTACGTGGATGAGTAACTTGAACCCGCCGGGCAAGTACAGAAGGCATGCATCCCTGGATTCCTGAGTTCCGTTGTCCGACTCGCCCCGTGACTCTACGAGTGTCGGCGAAAGGACAGAGCGCCGCCACATCGGAGCCTCATCAAGCAGCATAACCACTAATGCGAAGCGGTCCGAGGCACCAGGCGACCGTCTCCTGATGCTATCCGCAAGTCTTCGGTCTCGCTGCTTGCCCAAGGTGATGGCGCGATAGTATTCGTGATTACACGCACCGGCCCTCCAGAGGATGGACAGCACCCAGAGCTTGAACTTCGCGTAGTCGACGCTGGCAACAAAGCCTGATGAGAACGAACCCCAAAGCGGCCGTCCATTCTTCCCGTTCTTGTGGTTCCTTACGAACTCAACGCCATACTGATCGTAAGATGCGAATGAATCCTCACAGCCCTTACACAAGAACTGACCATATACACCGGTACGACTTCGCTTACTGTGAGGCTGATCAGTCGCATAGAGTTTAAGTTCATCCTCTGGGATTCGGATGTCATCGTGGAGCGCTTTAGGAACAACGTGCGAATCGACAAGCACTGCCGTCTGTCGACAGAGCTTACATTTGCCTTTAGTCTTCACGGTCCTCCATAGACACCGCCAAGCGGGGCCTAATCTCGAAGGTTCTTGATTTCGTCAAGTTTGATGGGCCGTGTAAGACTGAATTGCGAACTTTCCGCTGGGAAGTTCCTGTCTAAGGAGTCGGTCAGGCGACCCCGATTAGCCTCATGAGCCTCCGGCTTCTCGGGGAAGGAGGCTCCTCTAGACCCTTAGCATTCTCAGCCGTGATCCTCATTGTCGCCGCTCCGTCCGGCGAAGACAAGGCAGGTCAGACCTGACCCGGTGTAACCGGACGCCCTCCAAGCAAAGAAAAGACGGCTTAGACAAGACGGGGATGGTCATTCCATCTCCTTAACCGGCGTCTCGCCCTTTGCCATCCGGTAGCCGATGCGGGGTTCGATGAAGATGTAGGTAGGGTTGTGGCCGTCATCGCCCAACTTGCGCCGCAGGTTCTTGGCGACGATGCGCACCAGCCCGTAGTTCCCGGAGTGCGCCGGCCCCACACCCGTTGCAGAAGCTCGGCGTGGCTCGGCACCCGACCGGCGTTGACCGATAGCACGAAGAGCACCCGGTACTCCAGGTCGGTAGCTGCACAGGACGGCCCGCCAAGGCGACCCGACACTCGGCGTAGTCGACCGCCAGCTCACCTAGCACATAGGGCCCGGACGGCTCCCCCGACTCCGTCGCCGTCCGCCTGCGCAACAATGTCTTTATCCTGGCCACAAGCTCGGTCGGCGAGAAGGGCTTGGCGGTGTAGTCTTCAGCACCGGCCTCCAGAGCACTCGCCACTATCTGGTCCCGGACAGGAAGAACACCGGCACCTCGGTAGGCTCGGGGATGCTTTCCTTCAACCTCGATGCCGTCGGCCCAGGGCAGCATCATGTCCGGCGACACCAGGGTGGGCCTCTCCGCCTCCATGAAGCGGGCTGCTGCGTCGGGGTCGTGCCGCTCACGATGGCCGCATAGCCGGCCCCCGTGCGCGCGTCCCGCCCTCTGGTCCCTGTTCGATGCAACAGATGGGGAGAGAAGAGCGGAGTGGCACAAACAACGAGGAACTTTCCCCTTGGGGCCTTAGAATCTCGACAGACCGCTGCCCACCGGCTATATTGTTAAATCGACGACCAAGTCGGGACGGGAGGACAACTGTGTACACGGGTCTATGTGTCATCAACATGAAGGGTGGTGTCAGCAAGACGACTGTCGCGGTCAACTTGGGTTGGGCCGCAGCCGGTGCTGGTCTGAAGTGCTTGGTCGTTGACCTCGACCCTCAGTTCAATGCAAGCGTATATCTCATGGGCACGGGAGCCTACGAAAACTACATCGAGTCCGGCGGTCTGACGGTTTTCGACATCTTCGAGGAGCATACGCCAATGCGAGACCGTAATTGATTAGCGGCTGGCAGGGAGAGAGACGTTCAGACTGAAGGGGAGTGAACGGGAGGGCCGCTGAACACAGCGCAGAGCCGATCCACCACAGGCTGGTCGCCTCCATTACGTTCCAACGTCCTGATTACGCTGGTGAAGGCTGAGACCGCATCGGCCCCCTCCACGCTCTTGGAGCAGTGCGATACCTTCTGCGCGATCACTGCCGGGCGGAGCGCTCGCTCAGCACGGTTGTTGGTCGGCTCAATGCGCGGATCGTCCAGAAATCGCAGCAGGTTGCCACGATCGTCGTGCCAGCCAAGTTCGTTCTGCAACCTGTAGCTGTCCGCATCCGTCATCGGTCGGTCGCGGAGATGATAGCTCAGCTGTTGCTTCAACCGTTCGGCCTGCACTTCAAAGTCCTCAGCCTCTCCTCGGTGATATGCCCTCCACAGGTCCATGGCTTCTCGCAAAAGCGCACTCAGACTCTTGCCGAAGCTGCGTCCCCTCCCTGTCTTGGTCTGAACCACCTCGCTGACCGAGCGCAGTACGTGCGCCAGACACTTCTGCTGCTTGACCCCGGACAGCGCCTGGGCGTCGTAGCTCCGTCCTCGATCAGTCACCATCACCCCTCCATAGTCCGAGGGGACAACCTCCCGCACCTCTTCGTTCCGGTGACGAGCACGGACTTGATACACCGCAGCCTCTTCCGTCTCGAACGCCATCAGAAACGCACGCTCGCCTCCCACACGCCAGCCCGTGTCGTCGGTGTGGACGAACGGACTGGCGCGCACCGATGTCCGCAACCTGCCGTAGGCATCACCCACCGCACCAGCAGCACGACGCAGCGCGTCCTGGCTGATCGCTCCCTGACTCACTCTCACCCCGGTCAGCGCTCTGAGAACAGCAGGAACCCTCCGTACCGGAACGCCCACCCCATAGTGGAGCACGTGGGCCGCCGCCATCAGCCGCTTCCCCACTCGGTGGGCGCTGGCCCCGTACTGGTCCGGCGCAACTTCTGGGTGCTCGCCACGCACTTGCCTGCCGCACGACCGACACCGGCATACCCGCACCCGGTACGCTCTCACCTGCGGACGCCGAATAGCAGGTATGTCGGTTACGTAGGCAACACTCACTCCCTCATCATCGAGGACGCCTCCACATCCAGGGCAGGTGTCCCCCGACACTGGCACGTCTACAACCGGCTCGGTGATCTCATCGGCAGACGGCGGCTTGCGGTAGCTGAACTGCCCCGTACCCGGCTTGCGGCCAGGACGCCTGGGCTTGCTGCTGCGCCTGCCCTTAGAGAACGGCGCAGCCTGACGCTTTCCTCTCCGTTCGGACCCGGCAAGTTGGCTGTGCAACTCTTCGTTGGCTGCCTTCAAGTCGGCAATCCGCTTCTGCAGCCCCTCGACCAGGGCCATCAGTTCGGCGTGCTCAGAATCCGTCTTGCACATAGATAGAGTATAAGAACTTACCGAGTCTCCCACAACACCCATGTGAGTGATACCATGACACCGACCCCGCTAATCAATTACGATATAACTATGACAGTTGATTACTCAGACAGTCTCAGAGAGGGAGACGTAACCCTTATCACTGCGGAGATCTCCGGCGATAAGTACCGTATCGTCTCGCACGATTATTTTGCCGGGGAGCCTGCGGCTAGCTACTTTGAAACTATCTATTATGGTGCAGGGACAGAGTATTTTAAAATCAGCACCGATGATGAGTGGATGTCCGCAAGCAGGACTCCGAAAGGGATCTTCCCAATTAACCGCAATGCAATGTGCCCAGACCTCGAATCCGTGGGCGAGGTTGTCAGTCTCGGAGAAGAGACGGCGGACGGCATTGCATTGAGAAAATACTCCCTCGATACCGAGGGCCATGACTGGCTGGTGTGGATAGACTCTGAGGGATGGCTTACGAAAATCCAATTGGTGGAGATTGGCCCCTCCGGCGCCAGCGAAGGACCCGTCAACGATGTTTCGTATACGGCCACAGTAACCGGCAGAGGCGAGGCCAACGAGATCGAGATACCCACTGATGCCGTCAGGGCTGACTCACCTAGAGACATTTCACGGTGACCAACTATCCTGGAACCCTGAGCCTTGCGCTGATGTCACTCATCATTCACGGTGGCATCGCTAAGAGTCTGAGTGCGCTTTTGCGAGAAGCGATGGACCTGTGGAGAGCATATCACCGAGGAGAGGCTGAGAACTTTGCGGTGCAGGCCGAACGGTTGAAGCGAGAGGTGAGCTATCATCTCCGCGACCGTCCTATGGCTGATGCGGACAGCTCCGGCTGCAGAACGAGCTGGGCTGGCACGATGACCGGGGCAACCTGCTGCGCTTACTGGACGATCCGGGCATTGAGCCTACCAACAACCGTGCTGAGCGAGCGCTCCGCCCGGCAGTGATCGCACGGAAGGTATCGCACTGCTCCAAGAGCGTGGAGGGCGCCGATGCGTTCTCAGCCTTCACGAGCGTAATCAGGACGTTGGAACGTAATGGAGGCGACCAGCCTGTGGTGGATCGGCTCTGCGCTGTTTTCAGCGGCGTCCCCGTTCACTCTCCTTCACTCTGAACGCCTCCCAGAACTTGATCCCGCTAATCAATTACGCTTTCGGCAAGGCTATAGGGTCCCTGCAGGACGGCTCTTACGTTGTCTACGACATGGGAGGAGGCTCTTTCGACTGCGCTGTGATCGAAATCAAGCAAGGCGACATAACTGTACTCGCGCACGACAGCGTCCCGACGCTGGGAGGAATGAACATAGACGACGCCCTAAGAGAGCAGTTCAGCGACGAGCCACTGAGAAGCCTGCGCATAGCCAAGGAACAATTGACTTCTACGGAGAGTGTTCCACTCTCGGGAGTCAGCGTCCTTACCATGGAAGATATTGAAGCAATCTTGGATAGAGAAGCGTTCAGATCAAAGACACTTGACTCCATGTTGCGCGCTTACAGAAACGCAAAGCTATGGTGGAAGAGGGATCGCCATGCTGGTGCCCCTCCCATAGGTGAATACCTTGAAGGGGACGCCACAGTCCACTCTCTGGGCGAGGAGGACATGGCTATTGATATTGACGAGGTGCTCCTTGTAGGTGGCCCAACGCAACTCCCATACTTCCGTAGAGAGCTGGGCAAGGTCTTTGGCGAAGAGAAGATTATAACTACACCGGACGTGTCCTTCAGCTGACGTTCAATTGCCCCGTTCACCCTGAAGAAACGCCGCAGTTGCAGCCAGTTCAGCAGCTTCAGGCGAGTGGCTACTGCAGTCACCTGTCGCTCTTCCACCGTTGACTCCCTTCTGCGGGCGCGTCCTTGGTGCGCATCTGGGCCTCGGGTTCGAAAGCCAAACGTCGCCCCCTGTTCGAGGCCTGATGTTAGCCGATGATGTTGCTTCAGCGAAAGAGGCGTTTCTGTGCCCGCCGGGCCAAGCCCACACTGGCGGACCCCACACCGCACAATGGCCAATCCCATAGGCCGCGCCGCGGATCCCCCGCGCCTCTTCCCCACAATCTCCTCTCTCTGTGCCCTCCGCGCCCTCTGTGGT
Organism: Dehalococcoidia bacterium; assembly: GCA_965222445.1. GTDB lineage: Bacteria > Chloroflexota > Dehalococcoidia > Lucifugimonadales > CAJWER01. The sequence goes on from CBDCTY010000002.1 coordinate 2,320,255, forward strand.
GAAAACTCCCTCTTGATCCAGAGGCATGAAGGCGTCCGCCTCGAGGTCAAGACAGTCCGCTAGCCCTGTTCGCCAACACCCCCACCCCGCCTCTTCACCTCAATTCGCTCTGACTCCGTCAAAGGAGGGCAAGCGGTGCGCGTCTCCACACCCTCCCCAATCCCGCCAATCCCCTAATCCCACGAATCCTGATTCAGACCATCCCTCTCCCCCTAACCCTTCCCCCTCTGTGCCCTCTGTGGTGAAATCCTCACTGGCCTTGCTGCTCCCTGTCGGCTAATCTAAACTTGTGGAACTCACACCCTGAAAGGTCAACCCCATGTTGAAGCTAACGCCCGCCGGTAATTGATTAGCGGCGGGCAGGGAGAGAGACGTTCAGACTGAAGGGGAGTGAACGGGAGGGCCGCTGAACACAGCGCAGAGCCGATCCACCACAGGCTGGTCGCCTCCATTACGTTCCAAGGTCCTGATTACGCTGGTGAAGGCTGAGAATGCATCGGCCCCCTCCACCGTCTTGGAGCAGTGCGATACCTTCCGCGCGATCACAGCCGGGCGGAGCGCTCGCTCAGCACGGTTGTTGGTCGGCTCAATGCGCGGATCGTCCAGAAAGCGCAGCAGGTTGCCCCGATCGTCGTGCCAGCCAAGTTCGTTCTGCAACCTGTAGCTGTCCGCATCCGTCATCGGTCGGTCGCGGAGATGATAGCTCAGCTGTTGCTTCAACCGTTCGGCCTGCACTTCAAAGTCCTCAGCCTCTCCTCGGTGATATGCCCTCCGCAGGTCCATCGCTTCTCGCAAAAGACCCGTCAGACGCTTGCCGAAGCTCCGTCCCCTCCCTGTCTTGGTCTGAACCACCTCGCTGACCGAGCGCAGTACGTGCGCCAGACACTTCTGCTGCTTGACCCCGGACAGCGCCTGGGCGTCGTAGCTCCGTCCTCGATCAGTCACCATCACCCCTCCATAGTCCGAGGGGACAACCTCCCGCACCTCTTCGTTCCGGTGACGAGCACGGACTTGATACACCGCAGCCTCTTCCGTCTCGAACGCCATCAGAAACGCACGCTCGCCTCCCACACGCCAGCCCGTGTCGTCGGTGTGGACAAACGGACTCGCCCGCACCGATGTCCGCAACTTGCGGTAGGCATCACCCACCGCACCCTTGGCACGACGCAGCGCGTCCTGGCTGATCGCTCCCTGGCTCACTCTCACCCCGGTCAGCGCTCTGAGAACAGCGGGAACCCTCCGTACCGGAACGCCCACCCCATAGTGGAGCACGTGGGCCGCAGCCATCACTCGTCTCCCCACTCGGTGCGCGCTGGCCCCGTGCTGGTCAGGCGCAACTTCTGGGTGCTCGCCACGCACTTGCCTGCCGCACGACCGGCACCGGCATACCTGCACACGATACGCCGTTACCTGGGGACGTGGAACCGGCAGAAGGTCGGTCACGTAGGCAAGCCGCACTCCCTCATGTTCGAGGACGCCTCCACATCCGGGGCAGGTGTCCCAGGACACTGGCGCCTCTACAACCGGCTCGGTGATCTCATCGGCAGCAGGGCCTTTCCAAAGTCTTAGAGGAGTATGAGAATATAGGGCAAGGAGGTGAGAGATGGATGAGTCATCGTCTTTGTCTGATGGGTTTGAAGTTCTCAGGAAGCAGCTAGGGAAGATAACGGACGAGCGCTTGAGCAGAGGGAAGGTCTTTCCGCTGGACGGGGTCCTGGGCCTGGTGGTGCTGGGGCTGATGTGCGGACAGCGCTCCTTGAGCGCCATAAACAGGTTCGGTGAGTGCCACGAGCAGGTGCTGAGCCAGTTAGGGCTGAGGCGCAGCCCGTCGGTCCAGACGCTATCGAGGCTACTGCGCATGGTGTCGGTATTGGAGGTGCGCGAGACCCTGATGGAGTTCGTGAGGGAGGTGATGGAACTGCGCGGCGAAGGGGTCGGGGTGGTCTCGATGGATGGCAAGACGGTGCGCGGCGTTAGGGAGAATGGTGAGCAATTGAGGCTGTTGCACCTGTTCAGCCGTGAGGGATCAGTCGCGCTGGACCAAGTGGAGATAGCACATCATCATGAAGAGCCGAGTGTAAAGGGCGGAGTAATAATGGACCGGCGAGGCGGGGGTGAGCTATTGTTGCTCAGCATAAATGTCCTGACTAACTGACCAGCATAAATGTCACAGTCACCTCATGGAGAATGTGACATTGAACCAGAAAGAGCAGGTAAGACTTCAGATCCTCAACAGCCTACTGGCCGAGCATATGACGGTGGACCAGGCGGCCATGCTGATGGGAGTGAGCACACGCCACACCAGGCGCATTCTTGCGGCTTACAGAGAAGAAGGAGCAGCCGCACTCGCTCACGGCCATCGGGGTCGGAGGGCTCCCAACACAACACCCGATTCGATAAGGGCCGAAGTGTTGCGTCTAGCTCGAACCACGTACTCAGGAGTCAACCACACTCATCTGAGCGAACTGCTGAGAGAACGTGAGGGTATAGACATAGCCCGTAACACGTTGCGACGCATACTGGTCGGAGCCGGTCTCGTCAGTCCTCGTCGCCGTCGTCCTCCGAAGCACCGTGTTCGTCGGCAACGCATGCCCCGAGAGGGGATGCTGATACAGATCGATGGCAGCTATCATCGGTGGCTCGGAGAGGATGGACCTCAGTTTATGCTTCTGCTTGCCGTGGACGACGCCACGGGCAAAGTGGTCAGTGCGCTGTTCTGTGAGTACGAGAACACCCGAGACTACTTCGTGCTGATGCGGGGACTGATCGAGCGCCACGGGGTACCCATAGCGCTGTACACCGACCGCCACTCGGTCTTCAAGCACGTACCAGGAACCGGAGCACCGAGCGCTCCAACCCAGTTCTCCCGTGCGATGGACGAGCTCGGAATACAGATGATCTACGCGCTGTCTCCACAGGCCAAGGGCCGTGTGGAACGAGCGGCAGGCACCTTCCAGGACAGACTTGTAACCGAGCTTCGACTCGCGGGTGCGACCACCATCGAAGATGCTGGTGTCGTTCTGAGAGACTTCCTTCCTCACTTCAACGAGCGCTTCGGGGTATCGGCTCCGGAGTCTGAAGTCGCCTACCGCCCTGTGGACGGAGGGACGTGTCTGGATCGGATGCTGTGCTTCAGGCACAGTCGCAAAGTGGCAAAGGACAACACTGTGAGATACCGACGGAGTACGCTTCAGCTGCTGCCCGGCATGGAACGTCCGACCTACGCTGGAGTGAAGGTGGACGTGCTCGAGGGAATGGACGGTCAACTGGTCGTTGAGCACGAGGGTCAACTCATCCCCAGCCAGGAGGCTCCACCCCGTCCGAACATCCTGCGCGGTGTGAATGGATACCCTTCACACGCACCGCCGTATCGTAACGGTCTGGGCAGCCGCTGGGAGAGAGTTCTGGCCTCACTCGACAGGGAGAGAGCCGAAGCAATCGACGGCAACCACGACAGTGGTGCAGCCAAGATCCGCAAGAAGGCAACCTCTGTACCGAGGAAGCCCACTCCGAAGCAGATCGCCAGGTGGGAGGCGGTTCATGCAGCGAAGCGCAGGGGCCTGTCCATCAGGAGAATAACCAGGGAGACGGGCATCCACAGGAACACCGTACGGAAGTACCTTAAGGCCGACAGTCCGCCGATGAATCGTCCTCGGGTGATGTTGAAAGCAACGTAGTCTGTTACCGTGGCAAGTTAGACAGGTGACATTTTCCCTGGTCAGTTAGGCGGACATTTATGCTGGTCTTCGACAGACGCTCACCCCCGCCCCGCCGGTCCATTATTACTCCGCCCTTTACACCCGCCCACTCCCTACCTCGCCACTGGCAGGCTTGGTCTGATTTTGGAAAGACCTCAGAGCATCAAATCTCATCGTCCTTGCGCTCATGGGCCATCAGGGCCTAATACCGTTTCGCTTTGAATGGGCCGTGAATGGATCAATCACCCTCACCTTAGTCCTCTCCCGTCGAGGGAGAGGAGACCCTCGCCCGGGATTCAGAGGCCTGCCGTGAATTGTGGTCGCATCCCAACGAAGTGGTATAAGCTAACGAAATGAAGGCTGCCAAACGAAACGTGGAACGCATCCGACGCAAGGTGGATTCGGGCAGGTACTCGTCCGTCGACGATGTGCTCGACAGCGCACTGAAGCTGCTCGACGAGCGAGACGAGCCTCTGGAGCGCGAGCTGGCCGAGATGTTCGAGAGCGTGAGGAGAGGCACCGAGCAGGCCGACGCAGGCCAGGTCGTTCCCGCCTCCGAGGTGTTCGAAGAGCTGAGACGGCGCAACGCCGCCACAACCGAACAGGCCATACGAGCCACTGCGTCTTCTCCCACGAAGCTCGCGGCGACCTCCAACACATACACAGCTACATCGCCCAGGACAACCCTGGCAGCGCCCTGCGACTCATAGATAGGCTCGAAGAGCAGTGTCTATTGCTTGCCGCCCAGCCCCGGATGGGCGTTGCGAGGCCGGAGTTCGGCCCGGAGCATCGTAGCTTTGCGGCGCCCGGAACCCGATACATCATCATCTACCGGCCCATGAGTGGCGGCGTAGAGATTCTCCACGTCCGTCACGGCAGCCGAGACCTTCGCCGTCAGTTCGACTAGCTTATACCAAGTCACCGTGATGCCGCCGTATATGTGCGGCCAGGGAGTGGGTTCCCGCCCCGTATCGAGTACGGGGCAGGCTCTTCGCGGGAATGACGGCTTTACGGCGCTCTCAAAATGAATTGGTATTAGTTCTGCCTCTACATCAGACTCCAGTTTCATAATTCGCCGCATCAACCCTGAACCCAGGGCTTTCCATGCCTATTGGTGTAACCGATTCCCGAACATGTGTTGCCTATGTCCCCGGTCTATACACGCGGGACAGGGTTAGAGCCTGCCCCGTATCGAGTATGGGGGGGGGGGAGGGGGCGCTTGGACAAGCCACACTCTCCTGCCGACGTGTAGAATGAGACTCTGCCAGGCTGCCTGCCCCGAAGCTGCAAACCAAACTTACCGGAGGTCCGGACTCCAGTGCGTCAGAGTGACTTCGATCCCGCCGCAGCTCACAGCTCGGCGGACAGGGACCACAGGACGGCTGACCTCATTCACCGGGTGCGCAGCCTCCTCGAGCAGGAGCGCGTCGGCGACGCCCTGGAGCTCCTGGACGCCCTCCACCCCGCCGACCAGGGCGACGTGCTGGTCGACCTGCCCAGCGGCTCCAGGCAGGAGCTCCTCGACGAGCTACCGCCGGAGGACACCGCCGACATATTCGAGCATCTCACAGAGGACGAGGCCGCCCAAGTCTCTGAGCAGCTCGATACCGAACACCTGGCCGACGTTCTGGACGAGGCCGACCCCGACGTCGCTGCCGATGTGCTACATAACATCCCCGGCCACCGCCTCAACCCCACCCTCGAAGAGATGGTCGAGTCCGACGCCGTCATGCCCCTGCTCAAATATCCGGACGAGTCGGCCGGCGGGCTCATGGACCCCGAGGCCCCGTACGTTAAGGCGGGGACCACTGCCGGCAACGCCCTCGACCTGCTGCGCCTCCGGCTGCAGGAGGAGTCGCCGCGCATCCTGCCCGTCCTCGACGAGCGACGCAGGTTGGTGGGGCGTGTCGAGACCGTCAAGCTCGCCCTCGCCAGGCCGGGCCTGCCGGTATCCGACGTCATGGACACCGACGTCGTCTCCGTCACACCCGACACCGACCAGGAGGAGTGCGCGGCCCTGGCCAGGCAGTACGACCTCGACCTGATCCCAGTCGTAGGCGACGAGGGACGCCTGCTGGGCACCATCCGCGCCGACGACATCATCGACGTGGTGGTCGAGGAGGCGACCGAAGACATGTACCGCATCGCCGCCGTAGAGGGCGAGTCGGTGCAGGGCCCCCTGCTCCAGTCCATGCGCCGCAGGATGCCCTGGCTCGGCCTCAATCTCGTGACCGTCTTCCTGGCCGCCCTCGTCATCGGCGTCTTCGAGTCCACGGTCGCCCGCGTCGTCGCCCTTGCCATATTCCTGCCGATCATCCCCGGCCAGGGAGGGATGAGCGGAATGCAGACCCTCACCCTCGTGGTCCGCAGCATGGCCCTCGGCGAGCTGCCCGGCAGGCACGTCCTCAGGCTCCTCGTCAGGGAGCTGGCCCTTGCCCTCGCCCAGGGCATCCTCCTCGGCGCGGCCGTCGGTGCGGCGGCCTACCTGTGGAAAGGCGATCCAACCCTCGGCATCATCCTCGCCGCCGCAATGGTCGGCAACATGATCATCGCGGGCCTGACCGGCGCGGGCATCCCCCTGCTCCTCCGCAAGCTCAGGATGGACCCCGCAGTCTCCGCAGCCGTCTTCATCACCACCTTCACCGACGTCTTGGGCCTCCTCCTCTTCCTCGGCCTCGCAACCCTCCTCATCGACCACCTGCTCTGACCAGCCCAGTAGCCTGAACCTGATGAAGTGGCCCACTCAGCAGCACTATGCTAGTGGTCCAACATCTTATACCAAGTCACCGTGATGCCGCCGTATATGTGCGGCCAGGGAGTGGGTTCCCGCCCCGTATCGAGTACGGAGCAGGCTCTTCGCGGGAATGACGGCTTTACGGCGCGCTCAAAATAAATTGGTATTACATCCTCCCAAACTGCGTTGACAACCTCCCTCGCTCCTGATACCTTTCATCCACCACCCCTATCGCTTCGCCGGTAGGGTCGAGACCGCCCTTCGAGGCGGTCTCTGTCTTTGTAAGGGAGAGGCGGTTGATCACCAACCTCTACATTGACGGCTTCAATCTCTACTACCGCGCCCTCAAGGACACCCCGTTCAGATGGCTGGACCTGCGAAAGCTGGCCGAAACCCTCTTCCCCCAGGACACCATCCACAGAGTCTGCTACTTCACCGCCCGGCTCGACGCGCGTCCCGGCAATCCCAGTCAACCCCGTCGGCAGTTGGTGTATCTGAGAGCCCTGGCAACGTTGCCGGGCTTCGAGGCCTATTACGGCGCCTTCCGATCCGGCGTCAAGCGCCGTCCGCTGGCCGAACCAGTGCCGGGCTTGCCGGCGCACGTCCTCGTCAGGGACTCGGAGGAGAAGGGGTCGGACGTGAACCTCGCCACCCGTCTCCTGGTGGACGGGTTCAACGGAGAGTACGAGCAGGCGGCTGTCGTGTCCAACGACGCAGACTTCGCCGGCGCGATGCGGTACGTCAGGGACGACCTGAACCTTCGCGTCACGCTCGTCAATCCAGACTCCAGGAACACGAGCCCCACGGAGCTGGCCAGTTCCGCGACCTACGTCAAGCGTCTGTGGAAGAGCCACCTGAGACGGAGCCAGCTTCCCGACACGCTGACTGACGAGGTTGGCAGCATCACCAAGCCGGCAGGATGGTGACACTCCCGGCCGCGCCCGGCCCTTGACAAACAGCGAACTCCTGTTCTATACTCCCAATGAGGGACAGACCCCGCGAGGGCTGTCCCTTCTTCTTTTGCCAGCGGCCAGCCCCATCACAATCCGGGAGGACGTGGGATTGGCCTTCTTCGACTCCAGAATATCCAAGTTCCTGATCTTCGACGCGGGCGGCAGCAGCCGGGACCTGTCGCCCTTCATCGCCGACGTGCGCGGCCTTCCCGGCGACCGGACGCTGAACGAGGTCACCGCCCTCGGCGACTCCGGCGCAAGGTTCATTCCGGGCATCGAGGACGTGGCGTTCCTGCTCTCCGGCATCTTCGACGACAGTGAGCCCGGCGGCCCCGACTCCGTGCTAGGCCCGCTCCGCGCCCACTCGTCGCCGGTCCGCTTCGAGTACGGCCCCAGGGGGACTTCCGCAGGCTCGACGAGGTACTCCGGCTCCTGCTGGGTCGCCTCCTACCGGCTCCGCAGCCGCGTGGGCAGCAGGGTCGAGTGGGCCGCAGCCCTCCAGGTCGACGGGACAGTGAGCCGGGACACGTTCTAGGCGGCGCTCGCATTCAAACAACAACTTATACCAAGTCACCGTGATGCCGCCGTATATGTGCGGCCAGGGAGTGGGTTCCCGCCCCGTATCGAGTACGGGGCAGGCTCTTCGCGGGAATGACGGCTTTACGGCGCGCTCAAAATAAATTGGTATTAGGAGGAAGAGAGATGCTCGTACGACTGCCTTCGGGCGGATGGTGGGACATTGAGACGAGGCCCCGCTGGCGCCACCAGAGGGCGTGGATGCGCTCCTGGCGCGAGCCCAGAGCCCAGGAGAGGCTGGCCGACGAGGTGCTCGTCTCACTGACGAACGCCTGGAGCTTCGACCTGCCGATCAAGACCGCTTCCCTGGAGCGGATCGACTCCGGCGACCTCGTCGCGGCCTTCAAGGCAGTCCGCCAGGCGATGGCGGAGCTGTGGGACCCGAATAAGCATCGGGAGCAGACCGAGCGCCTCTTCACGGAGATGGCAGCTGGAAGAGTGCCAGACGAGTTCGAGGAGGCCCGCGTCATGGCGCTCACCGGGTGGAGCTGGCACACGCTGCAGGAGACCCCAGCCGACGCGGTGGAGGCGATGATGGCGTACCTCTCAGTCCGCAGAGTGCGCGAGAATGGGGGCGCACTGGACTTCCCGGCGGCAGCCAATGCCGGATAGAGCCGCAGACGGCGACGCACTCTCCGACCTCCGTTCATCCCTTACTGCGGACCTCGCCAGCCTCGCAGGGCCGTCGCTCAGCCACGGCCCGCCCCGTACCCAATACGGGGAGCCCGCGGGGGCCGAAAGTCGGCCCTCCCCCGGATCGGCGGACGTACACATCACCGTCAATCTCAACGGCGGCGTGGTCTTCCTCGACGACGAGCGCCGCATGAGGCTCCTCGCCAGGGAGATCAAGCGCCTCATCATCGAGGACGTGAGGCGCGGTATCGGCGTCTAGCGCCCCGTTCGGCAAGGGAGTGACCACCAATGCAGGCCAAGTGGCTCGTATGCATCGACTGGAACGACGACGGGGCATTCTCGGACCCGGATGAGGACGTCACGCCCGACGTGCTCGGCCTCACTCTGGAGCACTTCCGGGATCTCGCGTCCGAGTACATGGAGTCGGCGCGCCTCGACCTGGAGCTGAGGAACGACGGCCACAGGTACAGCCCGCCCAACGCCGCCTCGCCCCTCTCCGGCAACCTCGTGCCCGGCCGGCGGGTCTGGGTCAGGGCCGCGTACCCGTTCGACTCCCTCTCAGGGAATCCGGGCGCCCGGCTCAGCTCCCGAAGACCCGACCTAGGCGTGGGCCTCTCGTGGACAGAGCACGGAGACCCCTTCGAGGTAGGCCCCTCCGGCGCGGGCGTCCGCACAGCCGGCCTCCTGACCGGAGCACGCTGGGCTACTATCGACTTCGGCTCCTCCGATGTCTCCTTCGGCTGCTGGTTCACCCGGCGCGGCTCGGCAAGCCACGGCGGGCTGTGCTTCAGGCGCTCGGCAACCGGATATCTCTACGTCCGCGTCACCGGCACGGAGATCGAGGTTGTGGAGACCCGCATGGGATCGTCCGACACCCTCGTAGCATCGACCCCTCATACCTGGGACGACGGCGCAGAGAAGTTCCTGCAGGTCGCCATGCACGGCAGCGACATACAAGTCTTCGTGGACGACGTCGGCGTACTCGAGGCGGCCTCGCAGCTCAACGCCTCAGGGACGAGCCATGGCCTGTTCTGCGAGGACGCGGCCGACCACCTATGGCGGGGATTCGGCGGGTGGGTGTCGCTCTTCCACGGACGGGTCGACGCAATCCAGCCCAGGCCCAGACGCGGCGCGCAGTACTGCTACGTCAGGGCCTTCGACGAGATGGAGCGGCTCGGCACGGTCACCCTGTACACCTACGCGACGGCCCAGCTCCCCCAGTCGACGGGCGACATCCTGCACCACATCCTCGACTATGCGGGCGTCGACCCGGCCCGCCGCAAGCTCGACGACGGCGCAGCGCTGGTACCCGACACCTTCAGCCCAGCCATCTGGGGCGTGAAGGCCCTCGACGAGATACACAGGCTGCAGGACGAGGAGGACGGCCTGGTGTACGTCGACGGCCATGGCCGGTGGCGCATCGAGGCCCGGCAGCATCGGGCCGCCGGCCCCCACTCGCTCCCGCTGACGACCGTCACCGACACCGGCGGCGGGACCGGCCCGTACTTCTCCGACCTCGTCTGGGACGACGGCGCGGGCAACGTCGAGAACATGGTATTCATGCGGATCAGGGGCTATACGAACCACGGCCTGCGAACGGCCTGGACCCTTGCCGAGAAGCCCGCGTTCAGCGCCTTCGAGACCAAGGAGTTCCTGGCCGAGGGCGCAGGCTACGACACCCTCGGCGGCCAGTTCACGCCCATCCCCAACGTCGACTTCAGGGCCAACACCATGCAGGACGGCTCGGGCGGCGACTTGACCGCACAGGTTGCCGTATCGCACCCCGACACGGCAACCTACAACGGCAAGGGCACCCTCGTCCGCGTAACGTTCGGCGCAACGCCCGGCTATCTGACCCTGCTACAACTCCGCACCCTCAACGCCATCACCTACGACGACCCCGTCATCCTGCTGGCGGACGACGCAGCCAGCAGGCGGGCGTACGGGGACCGGATCAGGTCGATCGACGCCCGGTGGACGCGGGAGTCGGACGCGGCCCTCGCCGCCATTCGCAGCCGGCTCGACCGCAGGAAAGACCCCAGGACCGTCCTCCGGCTCACCGTCACGAACGGGTCCGGCGCCAACCTGATGCTCGTGCTGCAGCGGGCCGTCTCGGACCGGCTGCGCGTTAGCTACCCAGACATGGGCATCGACCGCGACTTCTTCGTCGAGGGCCGCTCCATCACCGTGTCCGAGGGCTGGACCCTCGTAACCGGCGCCCTGCTCCTGAGAGCGGCGCCATCCGAGTAACCGTCGTTCCCATGAAAATAGACATCAGGCGACCACAACCGTCGTTCCCGCGAAGAGCCTGCCCCCGAGCAGTCGGGGGGCGGGAATCCATCCCCGGCCGTTGGCCTAGAGCGGGAGTGGCGACGGGGAAGCCGCCGCCATTTCCATACCCTTATACCAAGTCACCGTGATGCCGCCGTATATGTGCGGCCAGGGAGTGGGTTCCCGCCCCGTATCGAGTACGGGGCAGGCTCTTCGCGGGAATGACGGCTTTACGGCGCGCTCAAAACGAAATGGTATTATGTGGCCTGACCAGGCCATGGTGATTCCCGCGAAGCGGGAACCCAGGGGACCGGGACGGGGGGCGAGCGAAATGGCTCGCGTGCCGACCTCGCCGCTGCTACGGTCTCATCGCGGACGGCGGCATCAGGCGGAGCCGCCGCTGAAACGAGATCCGCCTGAACGACTCCGCGTGCTCCATCCCATGACCCTTCGCGCGCTCCCGCCGCCACATCTTCATCCGGCCGCCGATCTCCTCCAGGCTGCTCCCGCCGATCTGCGACTCATGCTCGGCAAGGGCCCTGATAGACATATCCATGTGACCGGTCACGTCCACCCAGTGGTCCGGCTCCGGGTGGCCCATGATCCACGCCTCCGACACCTTGTGAGGCTCCAGCCCCTCCTCCAGCAGCTCTGGAAAGGTCAGGTGGTCCCGCGCCGTCGGGAAGATAGCCGCGAGCGTCGCCTCACCGGACGCCATGTGGTCCGGGTGGCCCACCCCCCAGCCCCCGTCCAGGCTCCGCAAGGGGTACATGCAGACCATCACGTCGGGCCTGTGCCGCCTGATCTCCCGCGCAATGTCGCGTCTCAGCTCAAGCGTCGGCTCCAGGTACGCGTCCGGGTAGCCCAGGAACACCACGTCCTTCAGCCCCAGCACCTTGCCCGCCTCGATCTGCTCCCTCGTCCGGATCGCCGAGAGCTCCTCGGACGTGATCTCCCTGTCCTGCGTGCCCTTGCTCCCGTCCGTGCAGATCACGTACACCACCTCCACGCCCTCGGCGCACCACTTCGCCACCGTGCCGGAGCAGCCGAACTCCGCGTCGTCGGCGTGGGCCACGACCACCATGGCCCTCTCCAGCGTCTTGTCTTCGTGTTCCTCTTCTGCCATATCTCCCTGCCAGCGTTCTGTTTCGTTCTGTCGACGGCGTTATGGTATATAGGAACGCGGCCCTGTGTCCATGATTGACGGAGACGACTGGCCTCTCCCCCAAGAGGAGACCTCCATGATGGAGGTCTCTCAAGCTGGGATATGATCTCATACCAAGTCACCGTGATGCCGCCGTATATGTGCGGCCAGGGAGTGGGTTCCCGCCCCGTATCGAGTACGGGGCAGGCTCTTCGCGGGAATGACGGCTTTACGGCGCGCTCAAAACGAAATGGTATCATTCGACTCCATGAGGACTGAGACACAACGACCCAGCCCCTATAATGAGCGCAGTGAGAGAAATGCGAGAAAGCCGCAGCGCCGCGGGGCGCCCCTCCTCCCCATGGAACGAAGAATTCGACAGCATGGCCTGGCTGCCGGGAGGCTGGCTGAACGCCGCCCATGAGACCATCGACCGGCACGCCAGGGGGCGGCTGGGAAACAGGACCGCGCTAGTCTGGGTCGGCCGGGACGGCGAGGTCGAGCGGTATACCTTTCGGCAGATCAAGGCCCTCTCGGACCGGTTCGCCAACGTGCTTGGCAGCCTCGGCGTCGTCAGGGGCGACAGGGTGCTCATATACCTCGACCGGATACCGGAGCTCTACTTCGCCTTCCTCGGCGCGCTCAAGTCCGGCGCTGTCGTCGGATTCCTCTCCCCCGACCTCGGACCGGAGCCGGTGCGCGACCGCATGGCCTTGACCGCCGCGAAGATTCTCGTTGCCCAGCCCGACCTCCGCCGCAGGATGGGCGGCATCGTCTACGAGCTCTTCGAGCTCCAGCACATCGTCATAGTCAACAAGAACGGGCGCCACAGGGGCCCGCCCGACATCGCCGACCTCGTATACGAGGAGGAGATGGCCAAGGCCCCGGCCGACTACCGCACGGCGCGTACCAGCCAGCTCGAAGACGCCACCCTCCACTTCACGGCGGGCGCTTCGGGAAAGCCCAGGGCCGTCGTGCACCGCCACCAGGCCGTGGTGCAGCAGTACGCCACCGGGCGGACGGTCCTCGATCTGCGCGAGAACGACGTCTACTGGTGCACCGCCGACCCAAGCCAGCTCGCCGGGGCGGCCTACGGAATCGCGGCGCCCTGGTCCAACGGCGTCACGCAGCTCGTGCACGAGGGCCCGCTCGACCCCGTCCGCTCCATGCGCCTCATGCATGAGCACGCCGTCACGGTCCTGTTCACCACACCTGCGGCACTCCTGGATCTCCTGCGGAACGAGCCTGGGCCCCAACCAGGCCCAGCGGCCACAACGCTCAGGCACGCCGCTTCCGCCGGTGGGCATCTCGACGCCGAGCTGGCCTCGCAAGGGCGGAGCGCGCTCGGCGTGCCCATCCACGACTGCTACATGGAGACGGAGACAGGCGCGGTCGTCTGCGCCAACCCGCCGGGCTCCGAGCCCATCCCAGGATCCATCGGCGCGCCCGTGCCGGGCATCGAGATGGCCGTCCTGGGCTCCGGCTTCGAGCCGCTGGGCCCCGGCGTCGAGGGCCGCCTCGCCATTCGCCCGGGATGGCCGTCCATGTTCGCCCGCTACTGGGACGACCCCAGGCAATACAACGAACGCTTTCGCAGGGGATGGTACCTCACGGGAGACCGAGCCATCGCAGACCCCGACGGCCGCTTCCGCCTTGCAGGCCGCGCCGCCGACTGACCCTCGGCTGTCCTGGCCGATGGGTGAGCGGGCGACCCCTGCGGCATCACACCCGTGGAACGATGGGCAGAGTGACGTGTGAAGGGTACCCCGTGCTGTGGTGGACGGTCTGCAGGGCCGAGACCACGGTCCGGTCCCTCCCGATTTGCCCGCCGGTATTCGCGTTCCGGTCGTACTTCGGGAAGTTGCTGCTGGACACCTCCAGTCGTACACGATGGCCCCGCATGAACACGTTGCTGGTCGCCCACATGTCGATGTCGTACTTGTACACGGTCCCCGGCTCTATCATGCTTGACGGAAGCCCGGCCTCCCTGGACCTGGCTCGGACGATCCCCTCCGTGACGTTCCGGGCGTACCCGTCCGGGCCTACGTCGACCAGCTTTGCAGTGAAGTCCGTGTCTGGCGCGGAGCTGGAGGCGTAGATGGTCGCCGTCACCGGACCAGTCACCTCCAGTGGCTCCTCCAGCGGCGGAGTCGTGTACACCAGCACGTCGTGCCTCGACTCGACGAGCCGCTGGTCGTATGCCCCTGCGGGTACGAACCCCGCGTCGCATATCACAGGGCCTCCCCTCGTCGGCACGGGATCGAGGGGGTTGTAGACGTAGACGTCCGGCGGCTCGCCGCTGCCGGCGGCGTCCCTGTCCAGCTGGCCGTCGCCCTTCAGCGAGTTGGCCTTGCCACGGCTGCGTATGAAGAACGGGACCTGTTCCGCCCTGGAGAGCGGCCACTCGTCCTCCTCCCTCCAAACATTCTCGCCCATCACGAATATGGTGACTGGCCGGTCCTCCGGCACGCCGTTGTCCTCGTCCCTGAGCCAATGGTCGAAGTACCTGAGAAGCTGGCCCTGCAGATCGATCCCGTAGGCCGACGAGGCCACGCTGCCGAAGCTCCGCTCACCCGCAACGTTGTCGCCGATGGCCGCGTGCGTCCAGGGGCCGATTACCAGCCGCTGCCCCTGCTTCGCCGCCTCCGTGCCCCCCCCCCCTCGCATCCCCGCGAAGTTGCGGATAGTTCCGCCCAGAAATATGTCATACCATCCGCCGTAGTTGAAAGCGGGGACCGTGATCTCGGAGTGGGCCTCCTCGATCGATATGGCCCTCCAGTAGTCGTCGTACTCCGGGTGGGCCAGCCAGTCGGCGTAGTAGGGGGCCATGTCGCCCCGCAGCTCCGGGTGGGCGTCCAGCGGCAGGTGCAGGAAGCTGTTCATCACGCTGTCCTTCGCCTCGAGCAGCATCTCGTACTGCCTCGGCGAGAGGTAGAGCCGGGTCGACAGGTTGCGCCAGTTCTCCGTGACCAGCGAGCTGATCGTCCAGTAGAGGTTGAAACCCAGCTCGAACGCTCCCCCGCGCCACGCCCAGCCGTCGTGGTAGTTGGAAGCCGTAACCCCCGGCGCTATCGCCTGCAGCGACGGCGGCTTGGACTTGGCCGCGAGCCACTGGGTCGCCCCGACGTACGACGACCCGAACATCCCCACCCTTCCATTGCACCACGGCTGCCCGGCCACCCACTCCACCGAGTCGTACCCGTCGCTCATCTCGTCCACGAACGGGTAGAACTCGCCGTCCGACGTGTACCGGCCTCGAATGTCCTGTATCACGACGGCGTACCCGGCCATGGCCGCGCGGATCGCGTCCAGGGAATAGCCCCGACTGTGGGGCGTCCCCTTGTTGTACGGCGTCCGCTGGAGGAGCGCGGGCAGCCTGGCAGGACCGTCGGGGCGGAATACGTCCACGTACGTTATCGTCCCGTCCCGGAGCATCAGCGGCTGGTCCGGATCGAATCTGACGGAATGAGAGTCGGCAGCCATCGCGGGATCGCCCTCGCCCTAATGCCCTCGCGCTACAACGCGGCATATTATCACATCGGCCGCGGGCGTTTCGCCCTCAGCAGGCGCCTCGAAACTGCTGCTCCACAGCGCAGCATCCTCCTCGAATTTCTGTATAATCCAGGCGCTCGCCGGGCCGTCCCAGAAGACTCAGTATCGAGAGCCTCTGGCCCAGGCGGGAACGGGTTGCAGCCGCCGGTAGGCGGAGGTGAAGACGTCGCAGAGCCTACGTAGTATTGTCCCCAACCCGAGCTACGACCTCCAGACCCTCCGCGGGGACGTCTTTGGCGGCGTTACCTCGGCGGTGGTGGGCCTCCCGGTTGCGCTCGCCTTCGGTGTGGCGTCTGGCTTGGGCGCCCTAGCCGGAATATACGGGGCGATTGCCGTCGGCTTCTTCGCGGCCGTGTTCGGAGGGACCCGCTCCCAGATATCCGGCCCCACCGGACCTATGGCCGTGGTCATGGCGGTCATCGTCGCCAGCCATGCGGACAACCTCGCCGGGGCATTCACGATTGTCATTCTGGCCGGGCTGATACAGATCCTTCTCGGCGTGCTGAGGATAGGCCGCTTCGTGGCCTTCACCCCCTACTCGGTCATATCCGGGTTCATGTCCGGCATCGGGATAATCATCATACTGCTGCAGACCCTGCCGTTCCTGGGTACATCCGTCGCACAGGGTGGACCGTTGGAAGCGATTCGCGCCTGGCCGGACGCGATAAGCGATGTCAACCTCAGCGCACTCGCCATCGCCGTCGTCACCCTTCTCGTGGGCGTGTTCTGGCCTAGGCAGCTCAGCAAGTTCCTGCCCGCTACGCTGGGCGCGCTGATTGCCGGGACGCTGCTGGGCGTCCTGTGGTTGACCGGGACGCCGGTCATAGGCGAAGTGCCGACGGGCCTGCCAGGGCTGCGATTGCCGGATCTCTCCGTGGGCGAATTGGTGCGTTCCGTGCAGCCGGCGCTGATCATTGCACTGCTCGGCTCCATCGACAGCCTGCTCACCTCCCTCGTGGCCGATTCCATGACCCGCACGCGCCACAACCCAAACAGGGAGCTGGTTGGCCAGGGTATCGGCAACATGGCTGCAGGGCTGGTCTGGGGACTGCCGGGCGCCGGGGCCACCTTGGGCACGGTGGTGAATCTACGCGCCGGGGGACGGACGCAAGTCTCGGGAGTGTTGCGAGCGGCAATCCTCCTGGCGCTGGTCCTGGGTCTCGGGAAGTACGTCGAAGCGATCCCTCATGCGGTTCTTGCCGGCATCCTGATGAAAGTCGGCTGGGACATCATAGATTGGCGATTCCTCACACGCATCCACCGCGTGCAGCCGGAACACCTGGTCGTAATGTTGATCACCCTCGGACTCACGGTGTTCCTCGACCTGGTCACTGCCGTGGCAATAGGTCTCATCGCGGCGGGGATGGCCAGCGCGCGGCAGTTCGAGCGGCTGGAGCTCGACAGCGTGATCTCCGTGCCGCTGCTGGACCAGACCTTCTTCGCGGGTCACGAAGACATGGCCGAATTCGACGACTTCTCCGCCCGTGTCGGCCTGGTGGCCCTCAGGGGCAGCTTCACCGTAGCGTCCTCCATCAAGCTGATCAACACCATAAGCGTCGACATCCGGGACCATGAGGTCGTGATCCTCGACTTCTCCGACACCGTCTACATGGACGACAGCGCCGCCCTCGTGGTGGAGCAGCTGATCGACACCGCAATAGCAGAGAATACCGAGTGCATCGTGATGGGTCTCGCGGGCCAGCCTGCCACCACTCTTCAGGCGCTTGACGTCCTCCGGCGTGTCCCCGAAGACCACTTCGTCGAGACCCTGGACGATTCTAGGGAAATCGTGAAGCGGCTGCTCCAGGCGTAACCCCGAATCCACCGAAGGACACCGATGGACGGCGTGAGGACAGCGGAAGGGGGTGGGTGAGGGAGCTACAGGGGAGATGGCCTGGGGTCTTGGGGTAGATGGGGGCCGGCGGACGGTCTTCAGTCGCCGCACAGGGCCCCTAAGGCCCTATGCGGGAGTTGCGATGCGCCGGATGGCGAGAGGATACGCAGCAGGGGACTCTCGCGACCGGGGTGGCGCGAGATTGCGGGGACGTTGGGTCAGTTGCAGGCTGGCCGTCAGGCCGGGAACGGAATGGCTTGCAGCCGGGCCAAGGCGCGACTGAACTGGGTTTCCCAAGGCCAGCGCCGGGGGAGATGCAAAGTGAGGCGGCGCGCCGAGCGGGTGATCCGTCCCACCAGAGCGAAGACCCGCCGCCTGAGGGTCTTGGTGATCACGGTCCGCTCGCCCAGACCAATCCGCGCCGTCCAGCGGGCCAGGTTATGCGCCATCACCTGGACCGCCAGCCAGGCGCCGTTGGCGGCGAAGCGCGCCGACGGCATGTGGTTCAGCCCGACGCCGTACTTGAGGTCGCGTATGGCGTTCTCGACCTCGGCGTGGCGGCGATGATCGGCCTCCAGTTCCAGCGTCTCCCCATCGCGGTCGGTGATGAAGGCGTGATAGCTGTATCTGGCGAAGAGGGCGAGCTGGGAACCGGGCGTCGGCTTCACCCGCCGGACAATGAGCCGCACCGGCGCGGCGTCCGGCTTGGTCTGGAACGGGGTGTAAGTCGTCTCGGCGACATCGGCGGCGCCGTCCATCCAGTAGGGAATGGGAGTCCAGTCCTCCTCTGGTATCGCCTCGATCAGGTCCCGCAGGCTGACGCGCTGGCGGATGGTGATAGAGAAGCGGACATCCATTTCCCGGCAGGCGGCAACGACAGTGTGGGCGTAGAAGCCGCTGTCGGCCCGCACCGTGAGTTGTCCCCTGGCCCCGCCGTAGCGCACCCGCCCCACCGTCTCACGCAAGAAGTGGGCGGCGCCACGGGCGGTGTTGGCCCGGCCCCCGCGCAGCCGGGACATCAGCACCTCGCCGGTGCCGGCGGCAATGGCCAGCAGCGGGTGATAGCCGCGGGCGCCGGTATAGCCGTGGTGGCGCGCTCCCTCCTTGGCCAGTCCATAGGTCTCGCAGATGGTCGAGTCCAGGTCGATGGTCAGGGGCGAGTCGCCGGGTCCGGCCCCAGCGGCCCAGGCCCGGGCCAACAACTGGCGGCTCACGCAGTCGAGTTGACGGACATGCCCCCACCGGAAGCTGCGCAGGAAGGTCCCCAGGGTGGATGGCGCCTTGACCACGCAGCCTAGAACACCGACCGTCCCACCAGCGCGCAGCGCATCGGCGTCGTCGATGCAGTCGCCGCCTGCCAGCGCGGAAGCGACCAGCGTCAGCATCTTGTCCCCGGTGTTCGCCCGTCCCGGCGCTCCGCCGAGGTCAAGGTGATGGTCGACGAGTTCCCGCAGGCCCAGGTGCCGGGCTAGGGTGGCCGGCAGGAGCAGGCCGGCATTGGCCACCAGGCGATGGTCGTCAAAGACGATGCGGATACGGTCGGGTTTGTTCTGTGGCAGCATCTATTGGGTGCTCCTTGTTTCCGGGAGGGTTTCTGTTCCAAAACCATTATCCCAGATTCAGAGGAGCACCCTCTGGCTTCTTCAAGGGCTGTCCCCAAGGCCCTCCTTCGGTGGATTCGGGGTAACGCCGGCAATACCCGTCTAGGGCACATACCCCGCTCTGGGGTGCGCGCCCGTTGTACGGTCTGCCTAGTCCAAGCCTAGGACCCGGCGGCTGAGGGCCGGTCGTCGAAGTCGGCCGGCCAGCCCCTCTCGTCTCCTTCGATCCCAAGCCGCGCACACGCCGAATCCAGCTTGTCGAAATCGATCCCGCCGCTCCTGCGGGACCGCACGAGCTCCACCGCCGGCTCGCCATGCTTCGTGATGACGACCCGCTCACCGCCCTGAGCGGCAGCCACGAGCTCCAAGAGCCGCGCTTTCGCTTCGCGCATGTCGAACTCCACAGGAATGGCCTCCGACGGCTGGATGCTCGCCTAGTGATACCCAACTGTGGCCACCCACAAGACCACACCGTGAACATGCGTTGTACCACGAATCATAGTCAACTCTGCTTCACCGCTTCAGGTATGTCCAGGGCCTTTCCATTGTCCCATAAACCACATACCGTCATTACTATGAAAATGAACCGCACGCCCCCACACCGTCGTTCCCGCGCAGAGCCTGCCCCCGAGAAGTCGGGGGCGGGAACCCATCCCCGGTCGCTGCCATAGATCATGTGGCAACGGAGAATCCCGCGGCCCCATTTTCATACCCATATGTGACCTTCGCAAGGCCATGGTGATTCCGGCAGGACATCGCTCCCGTAAAGGCGGAATGTGAATCCACTGCCATGTCCGGCAGCTGTCAGTTACGCCACTCAGCCAAAATAGCCGTTGGATTTGGGTGACTGCACGGCCTCCTACGCTACCTGCCCGCGGCACCGGTGGGCAGCTCTCGAACGGCGGCACCTGCCTTCCGCTCCGCGGCGGCTAGGTCGAACTGGGTTTGGAGATTCATCCAGAATTGAGGGTCGACGCCGAACCAGTGACCGAATCGCAGGGCGGTGTCCCCGGTCACAGAGCGCCTGCCGGCGATGATCTGGCTGACCCGGTTAGGCGGCACGCCGATCTGCCGGGCAAAGGTTGCTTGGGTCACGCCCATCTCCGCCAGCTCGTCCTTCAGTATCCTCCCCGGATGGACTGCGCGCTTCAGCATCGGTTCCAGCGTACCGAGTCGTGACGCCGGACGTCAACCGTCCTGCATATGCCCAAATCCCCCACCTCCGTCGTTCCTCTGAAAATGAACCGCACGCCCCCACACCGTCGTTCCCGCGCAGGGCCTGCCCCCGAGAAGTCGGGGGCGGGAACCCATCCCCGGTCGCTGCCATAGATCATGTGGCAACGGAGAATCCCGCGGCCCCATTTTCATATCCTTATGTGACCTTATGTGACCTTCGCAAGGCCATGGGGATTCCCGCGAAAAGCCTGCCCCGTACTTGATACGGGGCGGGAATCCATCCCCGGTGGGGTGAGTGTCCATTACACATGAGGCAGTCCGTCACTCCATCCGTCCAAATTATACCAATTTGGCGTGATGCCGCCATATATGTGCGGCCAGGGAGTGGGTTCCCGCCTTCGCAGGAATGACGGCTTTACGGTGCACTCAAAATGAATTGGTATTAGGTGGAGTATTCGGGATATGCTCCAATCCTCCACCTCCGTCCTCAAGTCGACTGGGGGACCGCCCGACTACCCGGTCGTGAGGTGACCGGCGCGGGCCCGGCGCCTCATCGTGTAGAATCCCCGCACCGTCCACACGGAGGCGACCCATGACCCACGCCCTGATCGACCCCAAGGCCCACAAGCAGCTCTTCCTCGACGACCATGCCATCGAGCGGCTCTACGCTATCGAGCGCACACTGCACCAGCCCGACCGCAAGGGCGCGGTGCTCCGGCGAGACCGGTCGATGGGGCAGGTACGCGTCGCCGCATGGTCGGTCCCCATATGGAACCCCGAGAAGGACCTGTGGGAGTGGTGGTACAACGGCCACTACGGCGAGACCGACGCCTACTTCAACCACTACGCCACCTCCACCGACGGCGTGCACTGGGACAAGCCCGACCTCGGCCTATACGAGTGGCAGGGGTCGAAGAGCAACAACATCGCCCTCGACCCCTCCGACAAGTCCGGCAGGCTCGACTCCCAGGCCGGGCTCGGCCTCTACCACATACTCCGCGACGACAGGGACCCCGACCCGGGCCGTAGGTACAAGGGCCTGTTCGGCGCGCGCGACCGGTATCTCGGCGTCTCGCCCGACGGCTTCGACTGGACCATGCTCGACACGCCGCCCATCCCCAGCCAGGACACCTCCAAGTTCTTCTACGACCCATACACCGAGCAGTTCGTCGCGACCGTCAAGCACTCCACTCAGTGGGGCCGCTCCGTCTGGGTCGCGACAAGCAGCGACTTCGACCACTTCTCCGAGCCGCGCCTGGTACTCCACTCGGACGAGATCGACTGGGAGAACTGCCGCCGACGCGTCCGCGAGATCGTCGAGAATCCGGCCTACTTCACGCCCCCCATCGTCGACGATGAGGACTACATAGCCGAGGTCTACCTGATGCCCGCGATGCCCTACGAAGGGCTCTACGTCGGCTTCCCCAACCTCTTCAACCCCTTCGGCGCAATACCCGCCCCTCACGGAAACTTCACACGCATCAACCAGCCCGAGCTCGCCCTCTCACGCGACCTCTACAACTGGGACCGCGTCGCCGACAGGGAGCTCTTCCTGCCCGTACACCCCTGGGACGGCATCGCCTACGACACCAGCCAGATCAGCATCTGCGGCGCGCCCATCGTCCGCGGCGACGAGATCTGGATCTACTACAACGGCTACCGGATACCCGGCTACAAGTACCTCCACGAGGCCTACGACAGGAACAGGGAGCTCTTCAGACTGAAGGTCGACCCAGCCGTCTTCGAGGACATCGGCGCGATGAATCTGGCCACGCTGCGCCTCGACGGATTTGTCTCCCTCGACGCCCCAGAGGTCGGCAAGATCGTGACCAAGCCCTTCACCTGGCAGGGCGAGCGCCTCTTCGTCAACGTCGACGCGGCCTGGGGCGAGCTGCGCGCCGAGGTGCTGGAAGCCGACAGCGCCGCACCGCCTGAGCCTGTGGGCCCGCCCATACCCATCGGCCCCGACAACTTCCCCATCGTCGCCGGCTTCGACCGCGTCTCCACCGTGCCCGTCACCGGCGACCACGTCCGCGCCGAAATACGCTGGGACAACGACACACCGCCAAACTTCGAACACCCCGTCCGCCTCAGGTTCACAATGCGCCAGGCCCGCCTATACTCCTTCTGGCTGGAGTAAGGTTCGGGGCTGGTATGCTACGACGCGCACAAAGGAGCGACCAGTAATGAGATTGACCCTGCTTTGCGCCCTTGCCGCGCTGAGTCTGTTGGTACTGTCATCGATCTCTTGTGGAGACACGTCCACGGACCACTCCAGAGAGCAGACGACAACGACAGCTTCACCAATCCCGGTCCCTACACCCACGCATACACCAGTATCTACATCCACGCCTATGCCGGAGCCCGACTCAAACAACGCCGACGTACACATCCAAGAGGGAGATGCCCACCTCGACCAGGGCGAATACGAGAAAGCAATCGAGGATATCAACAGGGCTATTGAGCTTGAGCCTAATGCAGCCCTCGCCTACATCATTAGAGGTTATGCCTACTATGGATTAGGTGAGCATCGCCGGGCAATCGAGGACCTGGACAGGGCCATAGAGCTTGAGCCCAACGTCGCTGACGCCTATATCGGCAGGGGCCGTGCATACCAAGGTCTAGGCGGATACCGCGAGGCAATAGATGACTATGACCAGGCCATTGAGATTGATCCCAGCCTCGCGCTCGCCTACAATATCAGGGGCCTCTCCTACAACATTATCGATGAGCATCACCGGGCAATCGAGGACTATGACCGGGCCATTGATGTTGATCCAAACTACGATGACGCCTTCTACAACAGAGGAAACTCCTACAGTGACTTGGGAGAATACCGCCGGGCAATAGAGGACTACGACACGGCCATTGAGCTTGAGCCCAACGCCGATGCCTACAACAACAGAGGTAATGCCTACAACGGTCTTGGAGAGCATCACCGGGCACTAGAGGATCTCGACAGGGCCATCCAACTCAATCCCAACCTTCCACTTGCCTACAGCAATAGGGGATATGCCTACAGCGGCCTTGGCGAGCATCACCGAGCGATAAAGGATCTCGACAGGGCCATCCAACTCGATCCAAACCTTCCACTTGCCTACAGCAATAGGGGATATGCCTACAGCGGCCTTGGCGAGCATCACCGGGCAATCATAGACTACGACAGAGCCATTGAGCTTGATCCCAACGTAGCCCTCGTCTACAACAGCAGGGGAGATGCCCACAGATACCTCGGAGAGCACCACCGGGCAATCATAGACTACGACAGAGCCATTGAGCTTAATCCCAATCTGGCACTCCCTTACATCGGCAGAGGGACCGCCTACATCAGCTTGGGTGAATACAGACAGACAATTGAGGACCTAGATACAGCCATCATGATTGCCCCCGACCTCGCCGCTGCCTACAACATTAGAGGGATTGCCTACGGATACTTGGGTGAGCATCGCAGTGCAATCGAAGACCTAGACAAGACCATCGAGCTTGAGCCTAGCGCCGCCGCATACGTCAGCCGGGGGACTGCCTTCGTTCATCTAGGTGAGCATCGTCGCGCAATAGAGGACCTGGACAAGGCCATCGAGTCTAATAATAATCCTGGTCACCCCATCGCTTACTACACTAGGGGCATTGCCTACTACCATATGGGTGAGACAAGGAAGGCACTGGATGATCTCTCCCAGGCACGGACGCTGGTGCAGGACCCCACCCTACTCGCCCAAATCGATCAAGTCATTGCGGAGATACAACAGTAGTCTGAATACTCTTTGAGAGTCACACCAGACCCGATTCGCCTGAAATAGTCAGACGCACTTGGTCAGACTTCAACGGATGAGCCTCGGCTTGTAATCAGTCGCCGTCCTTTGGCGACTGGCCGGAGGAAATCCTGCCTAGGATGAGTAAGAAGAGGACCAAACCGCCCACGAACAAAGCAGTGCGCAACGATGGTTCTTCCGCCACTTTAGGCTCATCGTTGTTTGACTTTGCTTTGTAGCCTCCTGAGAAGATGAATCTGAGTGCCAGGAGCAAGAGGAATGCTGGGCCGCCCCAGTATAGAACTTCTGACCACCATCGGTTGATCTCTTGCAGCGTGGGGCTTGCTGCGGCCCAGCTCAGCGCGAATGCGACCAAAGCCAGCAATCCGAGTATCGGCGCGAAGTAGTGGCCCGCGCGAACCACCCAAGGCCGGACTACCGGTGCCATGGAAGCTGTGAGAAGCACGAACGCCAAGACGGACAGCAGGGAACCAAGCGCGAAGTACACCCAATCCGGAAGCCCAGGACTTGTCACATTGAAAGGTAGATTGATAGTACCGTCCGAAATGTGCCACCCGTAGGCTACGAATAATGCACCCATGAACGCAGTGGTGGCACTACTGGCCAGCCACTCTTTCTCCAACTCTGCTTTCTTCATCTTCGCACCTCTGCGCTTGATATGGGATACTGTGTCATTCAACTAGGGGTTGCGCCAAGGTACTTCTTGGGGACTTCGACAGCTAGAAACTCTTCGAGCCGTCAGGATCCGCCTGTACTCCTTCCGGCTGAGTATGAGTTAAGATAGCCCAGCAAACCATGGAGGTATACACAATTGGCGAATAGCATTAGAGAAAAGCTGTCGGCGGGAAAGGCGATCGTGGGAACCATGGCGGGCCTGGACCTGCCGGCCGCAAACGGGGCCCTGGCGGATTCCGGGTTCGACTTCGTGCTCATCGACACCCAGCACAGCGCCATCGACCCGACGATGTTGAGCCGCATGGTCAGGGCGATGGGGCACAAGGACGTAATCGTCCGTGTGCTGTTCAACGAGCCGTGGCTGATCAACCAGGCGCTGGACATAGGGGCGGACGGCGTAATAGTCCCGCTGACCGAGTCCGCAGCCGACGTGGAGCGGGCGATTGAGGCGGCCAAGTACCCGCCGCGGGGCGCCAGGAGCTGGGGCAGCTCCTTACGCGCGGACAAGTACGGCGGCTCGGCGGGCTACTCCAGGGTAGCCAACGACGAGACCCTCGTATGGCCGCAGATCGAGTCGGTAAAGGCGGTCGAGAGGATCGACGAGATACTCACGGTCGAGGGCATCGACGGCATCATGGTCGGCCCCGGCGACCTGGGCCTTACGATGGGTATACTGCCCTCGGAATGGAACGACGAGCACACGGCCATGATCCAGCACATTCTGGACAAGTGCAACGAGCACGGCGTGCCGTGGGGCATGTTCACGTCGACCTACGAGATAGCGGAATATTGGCTGGAGCGGGGCGGCCTGATCGCCACCGTCGGCGCCGACCTCGGCTTCCTCATGTCAGGCCTGGCAGACATGGACTCCCAGGTCCGCGACCTCGTCGCAAGGATCAACGCCAAGTAGAGGCGCCCCTGCTGCGCATGGGGTTGGCAAGGCGTCGTTCCAGCCTCCAGGCTGCCCGCCTCAGTTGCTGGCCACGCTCGTCTGGCCGGGTCGGCCCTCGGCAATCGTGATGGCGCATGTGCCGACTTTGTCCCTGTATCCATCCACGGCAACATAGAGCTGCCCCGTGCGCGGCGAGCCATCTACCGCTGCAGGGCTGCAGCCGACCGGGGGGCCATCGGTCCTCAAGCCATTCAGGGACCGCTGCATACCTCGAGGCCCAGGCTGTCGAAGTCGTTGTCCGACACATCCGCCAGTGCCACCGGTACGCACCCCATGAGCTGGTTACCGGCCAGCCGCCACTGAACGAGGCTGTGGCTGCCCAGCTCACCCAGCTCCTCCAGTATCTGTCCCGACAGCATATTGTCACTCAGCCACAGCCGCTCCAGCTTGGTCAGCCTGCCAAACCACACAGGGATCGATCCGCTCAGCATATTCTCGTGCAGCCACAACCTCGTCAGGCTGTCCATGTCGCCCAGCGTGGACGGGATCATGCCACTCAACTGGTTGCTCTGGAGTCGCAGCCACTGCAGCTTGTCCAAGCCGCTCAGGTCCGGAATCTCACCGCTCAACTGGTTGGCGTGCAGGTTCACGCTAGTCACGCTCGAAGGCAGGTGCGAGGCCGGGATCTCACCCGTCAGGCCGTTGGTGTGCAGCCACAAGACCGTCAGGCTGGTCATGCCGCTCAGGTCGGGTATCGTGCCGCCCAGCGGGTTTTCCTGGATGATCAGCCACCGCAGGTTCGCCGGCAAAGCCGAGGCTCCAGGCACGCCGCCCTCCAGGTTATTGGCCGCCAGCTTCAGCTTCTCCAGGCTGGTCATCCCGCTCAGGTCGGGAATCGTGCCGCTCAGCTCGTTGCCCCACAGCCACAGCTCCCGCATCTCGGTCATCCCATTCAGCCACACCGGGACAGGACCCACCAGCATATTCCTCGCAAGGTACAGCTCCTCCAGGCCCGTCAAGCCACTCAAGTCAGGGATCGGCCCGCTCAGCTGGTTCGTGTGCAGGTTCAGCCTCACCAGGTTGCTCAGGCTGCCAAGCTCGGCAGGGATCGGCCCGCTCAGCCCATTGGTGCGCAGGTTCAGGTCCGTCAGCATCGAGAGCCTGCCCAGCGCGGCCGGGATAGCCCCATCCAGGCCCTTCTGAGGGAGACTGAGCCGCGTCACCCGCTCCGGCGTACCCCGCACTGTCACGCCCTCCCACCCCGTGACCGGCGTATCTGCCGACCAGTCCAGCGTCGCCGTACCCGCCAGCGTGTCCCGCACCGCCAGCAGCGCCTCGCAGTCCGATATCAGACCGGCGTTGCTCACGCCCTGGACCGCCCCTCCGATAACGCAGGCACTCACAGGGCGCACCAATATGCTGTAGACACGGACGGCAAGGCCGTCCGATGAGGTCACCTCGACCCTGATCCCCTCGATTCCTCCGCCGAGATCGACCTGGAGGCCGTCCAGCGCGCCATCGCCGTCCGCTATCTCCACACCGCCCTCGTCCAGGAAACGGATGACCGCGCCGTGCTCGTTGGAGGCAGTCACCGTCACCGACGTCGGGCCTTCCAGCGCCGTGTAGCTCGTCCGGTAGGGGTCGAATGTCGGCGTCAGGACTCTCGGACTGATCGACAGCCCGCTCAGCAGCACGTCGCAGAACGGCAGACCGAGCTCGCCCAGGTCGTTGTGGTCAACACCGCGCAATCCGCCAGGTATGCACCCTGTCAGCTGGTTGCCGCGGAGAGACAGCCTCGTCAGGTTGGACAGGCTGCCAAGCTCGGCGGGAATTGGGCCCGTCAACTGGTTGTTGTTGAGATACAACGCCGTCAGGCTGGTTAGGCTGCCAAGCTCGGCGGGAATCGTGCCCGTCAACTGGTTGCCGCGGAGAGACAGCCTCGTCAGGTTGGACAGGCTGCCAAGCTCGGCGGGAATTGGGCCCGTCAGCCGGTTGCTACTGAGAAACAGTTCCACCAGGTTGGACAGGCTGCCCAGCTCGGCGGGAATCGGGCCCGTCAACTGGTTGCCGCTGAGCCACAGCGTCGTCAGGTTGGACAGGCTGCCCAACTCGGTGGGAACTATGCCCGTCAGCTGGTTGCTATCGAAATACAGGATCCTCAGGTTGGTGAGGCTGCCCAGCTCGGCGGGAATTGTGCCCGCCAGCTGGTTGCTGTAGAGACGCAGCTCCGTCAGGTTGGGCAGGCTGCCCAGCTCGGCGGGAATTGTGCCCGTCAGCTGGTTGCTGTAGAGACGCAGCCTCGTCAGGTTGGGCAGGCTGCCCAGCTCGGCAGGAATAGCGCCTGTCAGCTGGTTGCTATCGAGATACAGGATCGTCAGGTTGGACAGCCTGCCGAGCTCGGCGGGAATGGTGCCCGTCAGTTGGTTGTCGCTGAGAGACAGATTCGTCAGGTTGGACAGGCTGCCCAGCTCGGCGGGAACTATGCCCGCCAGCTGGTTGCTGGAGAGACGCAGCTCCGTCAGGTTGGGCAGGCTGCCCAGCTCGGCGGGAATTGGACCCATCAGCCGATTGTTGTGGAGATACAGCACTCGCAGGTTGGCTAGGCTGCCCAGCTCGGCGGGAATTGTGCCCGTCAGCTGGTTGCTGTAGAGACGCAGCTCCGTCAGGTTGGGCAGGCTGCCCAGTTCGGCAGGAATAGCGCCTGTCAGCTGGTTGCTACCGAGATACAGGATCCTCAGGTTGGACAGCCTGCCGAGCTCGGCGGGAATGGTGCCCGTCAGTTGGTTGTCGCTGAGAGACAGATTCGTCAGGTTGGACAGGCTGCCCAGCTCGGCGGGAATTGGGCCTGTCAGCTGGTTGCTGTAGAGACGCAGCTCCGTCAGGTTGGGCAGGCTGCCCAGTTCGGCAGGAATAGCGCCTGTCAGCTGGTTGCTATCGAGATACAGGATCCTCAGGTTGGTGAGGCTGCCCAGTTCGGCGGGAATTGTGCCCGTCAGTTGGTTGTCGCTGAGACGCAGCTCCGTCAGGCTGGTGAGGCCGCCCAGCTCGGCGGGAATCGTGCCCGTCAACTGGTTGCCGTAGAGCCACAGCGTCGTCAGGTTGGACAGCCTGCCCAGCTCGGCGGGAATTGTCCCCGTCATCTGGTTATCGCTGAGAGACAGCCCCGTGACACGCTCCGGCGTCCCATCAACCCTCACTCCCTCCCACTCCGCGATCGGCCTGTCCGCCGACCAGTCCAGCGTCGCCGTACCCGCCAGCGTGTCCCGCACAGCCAGCAGCGCCTCGCAGTCCGCTGCCAGCCCCGGGTTGATGGCAGGGTCGGGCACCGCAATACCCGCGGAGCATGTGGCCTGATCGCTCTGGGCATAGGCTGCAATCGCCAGGATCGTCATGGCGGCAATCAGGACCAGCGCTGCGACAACAGCCATGGGCGGCACTGGGAAGCGGATGGATAGTGGCGTCATCACCAACTCCTCTTCCTGCACTCAAGGGCCGGATGATGGGCCATGATAACCGACAGGCAGCTTGCCCGCACCGAGAGCCCCGGGCACTCGTTCGTCCTGAGCCCGGCTCTCCTGAGCCTGACGAAGGGCCCAGCGCTCCGTGGAAGGCGGTCCTCCACCAATGCTGTGGTCTTGAAACGATTCCTAGCCCTGCGCCCCGCCCTTCACCACCTCGAAGTGGAAGTCCGCCGCCACGTACTCGCCGCCCCACAGCCTGCGCCGGCCCGCGTTGTCGATCGACGACAGCCGCCCGTCGTCCACGCTCCCGCCCCATGTCGGGTCCGACGACGTGGCCGCCTCTATGCTCGATCCTCCGGACTGCGCCATGAAGTCGTAGAGCCTGTCGAACCCCTCGCTCGCGTCAGCCGCCGACACCGCCAGCACCACCCTGATGCGCCCAGCGAACCCGCTCCCGCCCAGCGTCCGCGACGCGCCCCGAGACTCGAACAGCACGACTGCCGCCGGAAGCTCGTTCAGCGCCGCTGGTGGCTGGCGGTGTACGCGCAGTCCCGGCACGCCCTCCAGCAGCGCGGCCAGGCCGTCGACCGCTGCGCGTATCTCGTTCGCCATCAGGCGCCCACCCCCAGGGCCGGCTTCCGGTACGACCCCAGCATCGCCCGCACGTCCTCGTCCAGCACCGCGCGGCCTGCGTGATCGCCCGCACCGCTTGTGAGCCTCCACAGCCGGACCGCCTGCAGCAGCGCCGCCTCCACCACCGGCCCCGGATACTCGAACACATACACCGCCGTCCCCGAATCGTGCGCCGACGCCTCCGTGCCGTTCACTCCCCTGTCCACCGCCAGTGCCCCGCCCCCGGACTCCCGGACGTAGAGCTGCTCCTCGTCGATGACCAGCGTGTGCCCAGCCGACGCGCCGGACTCGCTCGACACCATGACCTCCCTCGACGCCGCGTCCGCAACCGCGCTCGCCGTCTCGCCCTCGCGTCTCACCCGGCGCTGCCATCCCCACTCGCCCGCTATCTGCACCGTGCCCCGGCCCGCGGGCCAGACCTGCTTTGTGCCCCTCCGGGCTACCTCGATCGACGTGTACGGCCTCGACGCCGCTCCCCCTCCCTCAGGGTCCGCGTTCGCGGGCAGCAGCACGTAGTCGGACGCATCCCATGTCGTCCCGAAGGTCCCGTCACCCCCGTCGTCCGTCCGCACGCCGCCGTCGTCCACGCTCACCAGGTCCGGTACCAGCAGACGCTCGCCGCCGCTCCCGTCGAACCGCCGCGTAGCCCTCGCCGCGTAGAAGTGCCGGTTGCAGTACCTGTCGATCAGGCGGCTCACGCCCTCCGCCATCCCCAGCAGCCGCACATCGTCGCCCGCACTCGTGATGTTCAGCACAGACGGGCCCTTCAACGCCTCCAGCGTCAAGTATGTATTTGCCATCGCTCCTCCTGGCCTCCTCTCCCTTGACGGGACAGGAATTGAGAGCCTGCCCTGAGCCTGTGGAAAGGGTGAGGGTGAACGTGTTGGCACGACTCCCCCTCATCCTAACCTTCTCCCGCCAGGGGAGAAGGGACTTTCGGAAACACCCTCTAGGGGCGCCGGCCGCCGGGAGCCTTCCACCCCGGCGCCGGCGCCCACTTCGCTTACACTCCCGTGATGTTGACCTGCAGCGCCGTATGCTCCGCCGTCGTCCGGTCGCCGCTGCGCTCAGTGAGAGCGTGGCGCACGCTCACCGTGACGACCGTCTGGCGCTTCTGCGTATCCCTGTCCACGTCGATCGTGATCTTCCGCCGGAACCCCTGCGTCCACTGGGTCCGGTTGAAGATCAGCAGGCGGCCTGCGCCCCTCACATTGCCGCCCTCCGTGACCCTGCCGTCGATGTCGGCAAGGCGCATCTGCTCCGACACGATCACCGGTATCCCCTCCACGGCCCCCAGCATCCCCGTCAGCAGCGTCGCGTTCGGCCCCAGCTTGTCCATCGTCCGGAACTGGCTGATCGACTGGGCCCGGATGAACGTGTTCACGTCCATCACCCACGCCAGCTCCGACGGCCTCGCGCCGTACTTGCCCAGCTTCGCCCTGATCTCGCTGAACATGTCGTCCGAGACCCCGTCGCCGTGCGGGTTGCTCTGCGTCGCGTTGTCCACCAGCGGCAGATGGAGAATCCCGTCGTAGCCGAGCAGCCAGTGACCCTTCCCGGCGTCCGACTTCGAGATCGTCGTGCCGTCCGCATTGATGTTGTTCGTATCCGTCGTGTCCGCGTTCAGGATCACGTCGTCCAGGACCTCGGCCACGTTCCGCACCAGACCGGCCCTGATCTCCGGCAGCATCGCCACCACAGCGTCCTCCTCCAGCGTGAACGAGTACGGCACGTGGCCGACCAGCTCGTGGGCCTCCAGCATCGCTCGGCCCGTGCTCAACGCGGTCGACGCCGCCGCGCTGTTCTCCGTCCCGGGGTAGAAGTTCACGTCCCCAAGCTGCCTGGGCAGCTCGAACGGGGTCGACGGCATGTCGATGGCCGAAATCAGCGGCGCCACCAGCGTCCGCAGGTTCACGTCCATCCACAGCTCCCGCGCCTCCAGCGTCGACACCAGCTCGTCCCCCGAACCCGCCGTCGTGCTGTCCATCGCCGACCGCGTCAGCGACCGCAGCACCGGCTGGCTGAACGTCTCGTGCTGCCCGGTCGGGCGCGGACCGACCCGGTGAAGCTGGCTCAGCCGCGCGTCGGCCGCCTCGTGCGACTCCTGCACGACCGCGGGCGTCGCTCCCTCCACCAGCGACCTCTTCGCCGACTCCGCTCGCTCGACCCAACCGGGCCCGAACGACTCACGCCGCTGCGACCGCGCGATCCGCCTCAGCAGGCCCAGGTCCAGAGCGTCCATGCCCGCGTAAGGCCCTCCACTCACCACCGGCTCCTGGCCGACCTGGCCCGCCAGCGCCCTGCGCCTCGGCTGGCGCTCCTGCTCCTGAAGGCGCGAGACCTCCCCGCGCAGGCGCTCCGCCTCCTCCTTCAGCAGCCCCACGTCCTGCGAGACCGGATCGAACCGCTCCCGCACGAACTCATTGATCCCCGCCAGTTCCTTCCTGATCGACTCCATCTCCGTCGTCGTCATACTTCCTCCTCCATATTCTGATTCTGAATCGCTTCACTCGGATTCCCCACCCCGTCGTTCCCACGCATCCCCTCGTCATTCCCGCGCAGGCGGGAACCCATCCCCGGTCGCTGCCACAGATCATGTGGCAACGGAGAATCCCGCGCCCATTTTCATACCCTTATGTGGCCTTCGCAAGGCCATGGTCATGCCCGCGAAAAGCTTGCCCCGTACTCGATACGGGGCGGGAACCCATCCCATCCCCCCCTGCCCTAGGATTCCCGCCTGCGCGGGAATGACGGTTATGCAAAGGTCTCCCTGGCGGGAGAGGGGGAGCCGCGCACTTCTCACGCCGCCATCCCGAGGCCCTCCTTCACCTCGTCCACCAGTAGCCCGATAGCCTCCCGCCAGTCCTCTTCCCCAGTCCCCTCTTCACTCTCCAGGGCCTCGGCCACCAGCCGCCGGTAAGACTCCCGCAGCGCGTCCGGGTCCGCGGGCACCGGCACCAGCGACCACTCCACCAGCTCCGACGTCACGTCCCGGCGCCGGCCGGACTCGTCCGACGCGCTCTCCACAGGCACCCAGCTCACCGACGCCGCGCGCAGGAATCCCTTGTCCCACGCGTTCTTCACCCGCTGGGCGAACGGGTCCTCCGCAAGGAACTCGAACTCCGCCAGCAGCCGGCCGTCTCCGCCCTTGCTCAGCCCCAGCGTCCGCCCGATCGGCAGCCCGCCCGAAGGCGACCGCCCCACCACGTCGTGCGCCCACATCACCACCGGGTTCCTCATGTACGCCTCGGTCGACATCCCGGCCAAGTCCAGGTCCGGCGGACGCCGCACCCTCTCATTCGCCGCAATCGTCACCACGTACCGCCCGCCGCCCAGGTCCCGGCTCTCCACAATGTCCAAAAATGCCGAACGCAACTCCCACCTCCTTACCCATTCCTAGTTCCTGATTCCCCAGCCCCAATAGAAAACCCCCGACCCAAAGCCGTCCGTCGGCCTCGAATCGGGGGCGTTCGCCGCCCTGATTCAGATCATTCAGCGGGATCGTCACTCCCGCGTCTCAACTAGACTAGCACGTTAGTTCCCATTCCGTCAACCCATCGGCGGTAACTGTTCAGACTTCGTGAGATCCGTCTCGCCCAGCGGTCTCGCCGATAGCACGGTTTACCTCTGACCAGGGTCGTTATCCACGCTCTCCGCAAGCATCCGCCTCATCAACTCTTGTATGTTAGTGGTGGTTCCCAATAGTGACTTCACAGAGGTGGAGTGGGGTGCGGCAGACCGACCAACTCTTGGTCATCAAAGACCGTTGTTCAGCGAGGGTCGCCGCACCACCCCCAAACAGAGCCCGAACAGTTGCCTGGGCCAAACGAGCCCGCATCGCGCAAGGAAGGGCCAGTACTTCACACAGGAGGTATGGATGGAACAGGAAGCAGTCTACGTAGGCATTGATGTGGCCAAGGCCCATCTGGACGTCGCGGTCCGCCCCATAGGGCAGAGGTGGACCATCGCCAATGACGAGCCTGGGATCCGGGAACTGGTCTCTCGGCTCAGGGCCCTCGAACCTGCCATGGTGGTGCTGGAGGCTTCGGGCGGCCTGGAGCTGCCTTCGGTGGCAGCCCTGGCGGCCGCATCGCTGCCAGTGGTCATCGTCAACCCCCGGCAGGTTCGAGACTTCGCCAGAGCCACCGGGACGCTGGCGAAGACTGACGCCCTGGACGCGGCCGTACTGGCCCACTTCGCCGACGCCGTTCGCCCAGCCGTGCGCCCTCTGAGGGACGCCGAGACCCAGATCCTCAACTCCCTGGTTGCCCGCAGGCACCAAGTGATAGCCATCTTGGTGGCGGAGAAGAACCGGCTTGGGAGCGCCATCAGCGCCGTCCGGCCCCGCATCGAGGCCCACATCGCTTGGCTTGACCAGGAGCTGACCGACATTGACGAAGGGCTGCGGCAGACTCTCCGCAGCAGTCCGGTGTGGCGAGAGAAAGACGACCTCCTGCGCACCGTCCCCGGCGTGGGAGAGCAGCTCTCCCTCACCCTCCTGGCCCATTTGCCGGAGCTGGGCACGCTGAACCGTCGGCAGATCGCCGCCTTGGTGGGCGTGGCTCCCTTCAACAGGGACAGCGGCACCATGCGTGGCAAACGGCGCGTCTGGGGCGGGCGCTCCCGGGTCCGAGCCGTCCTGTACATGGGAACGCTGGCCGCCAGCCGCTTCAATCCCGTCATCCGGGACTTCTACCAGCGGCTGCTGGCCGCTGGTAAGCCGAAGAAGGTGGCCCTCGTCGCTTGTATGCGCAAACTGCTCGTCATACTCAACTCCATGCTCAAGCAGCGCTCTCCCTGGCGCGCTCAGCGCGCCACCACCCCGGCACTCGTCGGTCACTCCTCTTGACTTTCAACACAGTTGCTGAACAGTTACCCCTGACATTTTCACTGGACAACGACACACCCATGTGATACCATGACACCGTCCCCGCTAATCAATGGGGGAAGCGGGGCTTTGCTGACCGGATCGGAGTGCTCGGGCATGAGTATTGAACAAACCCGGACCTGCAAGAAGTGCCAGCGAGAGAATCCGCATGAGGACAGATTCTGCGCGCAGTGCGGCGCGGACCTCACACCGACTAGCTGGCGTTCGTTCATCATCGCGTTGGGACTAACGGCGCTCCCCTTCCTCGTCACGCCCTTCCTTTTGGCACCGGACTTTGATGACAGTGGCGAAAGTTTCGGAGACGTCATTTTCATTCTACTGGCCACATTAATGATGGGAGTATATCTGGCGGTCGGTGGAATAGTAGCGGCCCTATTCCATTGGCGGCAGCGCCGCTCAGTTGCCCGGGGCGTACTCATCGGCCTCGGAGTCGGGCTGCTGTTGGGAATAGGTTCGTGCACCGTATCAGGGCAATTGCATTTTAGTTAGCGAGCACCAAGAGTAGGTAGTCCTCGTCCCACCCGGCGCGTTTGCGTTTGGCCGCCACACCTCCCTGTGAGGTGGTTTCGGCCTTGAGCATGTTCAGAGCCATGCGACGCAGTACAGACAGGTTCTCAGCCGCATTGCCCTGCCTGACCCTGCTAGCGTCTTCGCCGAACGCTACGTCCAAGACCCAATGGACGGAGTTCTCGATCCCCCAATGCGTTCTAACGCTGGACAGTAGCATCCGGGCATCGTTCGGCAGGCTCGATATGTAGTAGCGGGATTGTGTGGAGGTCTTACCATTCTCGGTACGCTCCGACTCGACCATTGCAAGACTCTTGAGCCCTGACCACTGGTTATGGTCGTTCACATAATCAAGGTGGTCGGGGTCGGAGACCGCCCAACACCGTCGCTTCTCGATTCGACCGTGACCCTTTCCCACCGTCTCGCAGAAGTGGTGGGGAAGGTCTGAGAACCCGGCCCGCCTCGCGTGGTCGAACATCTCAGTGACGTCATCGTAGAGTTGGGGCTGGTTTTGCTTGAGCGCCAGAACATAGTCGGCCCCACGGTCTGTGATCGTCGTCGCTATCTCTTTCTGACACCCGATTGCGTCAATGGTCACTGTGCATCCCGACACGTCAAGAGCGCCGAGCAACTCCGGGATCGCCGTGATCTCATTGGAGTGGTCGTCTACCTTGATCTGACCGAGAACCAAGTGATTGGCCGATGCCCACGCACTCACCATGTGGATCGCTGACTTGCCCGCCTGTCTGTCGTGTGAACGGCGGATAGTCTTACCGTCTATGGCCACGACCTGGCCTTCCATCACCTCGTTGACCGCCTCGACCCACTCCATGAAGCAGGACTCGAACTGAACGGGGTCCAACATTGCGAAGATCCGACCGAAGGTGTCGTGAGACGGAATACCGTTGGGGAGTTCGAGCAGACGGCTGAGCCAGTCCTTCTTGGCCTTGCCGAACATCTCCACATCTACCCATGAGTCAGCTCCACATATGACGGCACAGATGGCTATGACGATGACATCTATAAGTTGGTGACGCTTGGCACGGCCGGTTCGTGGGTCCTTTAGACTGGCGAATCGATCTGTCAACAGAGCTAAGATTGGACTGCTCATAAGGCCACCCTCGTACGAAGAATGGTCTTATCATACTAGGCTCTTTCTTATACTCGTCAAAATGCGATCTGGCGCACGTGCTGCGCTCGGTCAGCGAAGTGGTCCAGACCAAGACAGGGAGAGGGCGGAGCTTCGGCAAGCGTCTGACGGGTCTTTTGCGAGAAGCGATGGAGCTGTGGAGGGCATATCACCGAGGAGAGGCTGCGGACTTTCGTATCCAGGCTGAACGGTTGAAGCGAGAGGTGAGCTATCATCTCCGTGACCGTCCTATGTCGGATGCGGACAGCTGTCGGCTGCAGAACGAGCTGGGTTGGCACGACGATCGTGGCAACCTGCTGCGCTTTCTGGACGATCCGCGCATTGAGCCGACCAACAACCGTGCTGAGCGAGCGCTCCGCCCGGCAGTGATCGCGCGGAAGGTATCGCACTGCTCGAAGACGGTGGAGGGCGCCGATGCGTTCTCGGCGTTCACCAGCGTAATCAGGACGTTGGAACGCAATGGAGGCGACCAGCCTGTCGTGGACCGGCTCTGCGCTGTTTTCAGCGGCCCTCCCGTTCACTCCCCTTCAGTCTGAACGTCTCTCTCCCTGCCAGCCGCTAATCAATTACGAAATTAGCTTCTTCATCATGTCGCTCCCTTCCTGGGATTCACCATCGGGACGGCAGGAAAGTGTTCTTGCTGTCGTGCCGAAAAGGGCTCGTAAAGCGCGCCCCCGGTGTGCAGGATACCGGGGGCGCGCCCGTGCAATGGGGGGATAGGGTTGCCTACTCCGTAACAGACCCAGTCGGCCCTTCCTCGCCGTCCGTGCCCTCCTCGATGATCTCGACGGCGGTGGTGGTGTTCCCGTCAGCGTCGGTCTCCGTAGTGGTTCGCGTGATGGTGCGGTCCGCATTGTACGTATCGGTGACTACGTATCTTTCACCGTTCTCGCCGAGCGATTCCTCGATGATACTGATGCAATCCAAGCACCAAGGCTTCTCGTCACCGATGGCCCAATAGCCGAACTCTCCAACGTAACCGATGTGTATGCTGTGGTCATCGAGGTCGTATACAGGTGCCGGGTATACATCGCTGTCGCCGAACAGGTCTGCGGTCCTTGCGACGCCGGCCGCCGCGCCGGTACTGTTGCCGACCTCGAACCATTCGGGCGTCCACGTTCCATCCTCGTTCTGCTGGGGCAGGCCTATCATCCAGTCGTCGTCAGAAGGGTCCTGCGCCATCAGGATGCCCGTTGTCGCCGCCGCCACTGTCGCAATCACCAGTACCAACAGAATGACAATCTTCCTCATTGGTTTCCTTCCTTTCGTTCAACTACCGAGGCGGAAAGACCCAATGTGGGGCACTATGGCAACTCGTGTCCGAGCGAGGAGTATACATCACTGTCGCCCTTCCAAGTTCCACCTATCCTGACGCCGGCATTGGCGATGTTCATGTACTTGGTGTCGCCGCACGGCGTGGTCGCCCCATGATTTTGGTAGACACTGAACGTGTGCACGCGCCGGCTGTTGTACCCATAGTTCGAGTAAATGCAGGTGCGCCATCCGCCCCAGGTCTTGTGCAGCAGTTCCCATTTGGCCCTCATGTCTCCGCGGTCTCGTGCCTTCCTGCCCGCGCACTCATAGGGCGTATGCTTCTTGGAGCGGATGGTGGACTTCGAGTAGCCCCCACCGGACCCATGGGAGATCTCGGAACGTACACTGAGGCAGTCGGTGTCGTCGAAATGGGTGCCCGCAGAAGGGCGCGGGCCACAGATAGCAGACCGCGCCCTTGTGCTACTCACCGCTCATGCCCAAGAAGAGCCTGAGTATCCGTCCTAAGTCCTCTATGCTCTCCGCCATCTTCGTTGCTGTTTCGTACTCCTGTTCAAGCGTCGCCTTGCCCACATGGTAGTCCATGTAGAGCGAGGCAAACAGCAAGATGGCAATGGACATTAGGAGCACCCCGAGGGCAATTGTCCTTCGGTCCTTCGTCCACAGGGTGAGGCCGAAGCCCACAACGGCAAGCAGTAGGCTACAAACCCCGATGATGAGCAGCACATTCATCAGCCCAATGTCTAGCAGTTCCATTTGTCAGTCCGCTTGCCAGCAACTAGTTCTCCGGCTGCTAACGCCCAGCACCAGGGGACGATGTATAGACATAAGCGCCTCCTTCCATCGAGCGTCTACCATCCATGATAGGCGCGGCGTGTTGCATTGGCGTTACGATCAAGCCCATATTCGTTACTTTCTTGTGACTTTTTTCGGCGCCAGGGTTGAATAGACCAGTCTGACCGGATATAATACCGGCATGAGCATCACCTATTCGACATACGAAGCGAAGGCCAAGTTCTCGGAGATCATCCGGCGCGTCCGTGACGGCAAGACCGTAACCGTGTCGTACAGAGGAGAGCCTGTGGCGGAAATCCGTCCGCTGGAGAGATCGACCACCATAGAGCAGCGCACCCAGGAGCTGGAGCGGCGGGGGGTGCTGGTCGGGCCTCGCGAGCCTAGGACTCCATTCGAGGGCGGCGTTCACGTCCCTGGCGCCCTGAAGACGTTCCTCGAACAGCGCGACTGATGAGCATCGCCTACGTCGACTCTTCTGCGATCATTGGCATTGCATTCCAGGATCCCGGATGGGCCTCCATGGAGCGGCGCCTTGGCGAGTTCTCCGGTCTGCATTCTTCCAACCTGCTCGAGGCCGAGGTCCGAGCCGCGTATGCCCGAATGGGGGTAGAGTTCGACGTTCGCGTCCTCTCCGGCATCAGGTGGGTGCTCCCAGACCGCCCCCTGACCACTGAGCTCCAAGCGGCCCTGGCAGCCGGCTTCCTCAGGGGGGCCGACCTCTGGCACGTCGCGACCGCCCTCTATGTCGCCCCCAAGCCGAGCGACATCTCCTTCGTTACTCTCGACAGCCCCCAGAAGTCCGTCGCCAGCACCCTCGGCTTCCATATAGTTGCAGCCTGAGTAGTAACAGGGTACACTTCTACTCGGGGATAGAACGGCTGTGCGAGATAAGGGATCGACGGCGCATCCCGTCCCCGTACGTAGCGAAGGTCGAGCGCATCCTCACCCAACACAGTTATAGCTCTCTTGAGCCAATGGCAGTTCGGCGCCGAGTGATGTGATAGTATCTCGACGTTCAGGCAAGCAGCTGCCGGGTGAGGAGCTCGCCCCTGGGCTGGACGGAGGGCCGCCGTGACTTCCATCATTGCGGAGCGGAGCGTGGAGCCCTGGCGCCGCCGACTGTACTTGCCCGCGTACCGGACCAGCGACGCGGCGAGGTACTCCGGTGTTGCCGCCCAAACGGTTACGCATTGGCATCATGGGGACGGCCGGCTTGGGCCGGCATTGCCTGGTCACCAGAAGCAGAAGCACCTCTCATACCTCCAACTGGTTGAGGTCGCGTTCGTCGCCACCTTCCGGAAGCTCGGTGTGTCGCTTCAACGGATACGCAAGGCGCGGACCTATGCCGCTCAGGTGTTGAACGCCGAGTATCCATTCGCCGAGTACAAGTGGCTTACCGAAGGCCATCATGCAATGCTGGATCTGATTGACGTGGATGACGACGCGTCGATCGGCAGCCTCGTCGTGGGTGACGCTCATGGACAGA
This sequence comes from Dehalococcoidia bacterium, assembly GCA_965222445.1. GTDB lineage: Bacteria > Chloroflexota > Dehalococcoidia > Lucifugimonadales > CAJWER01. The sequence goes on from CBDCTY010000002.1 coordinate 2,359,959, forward strand.
TCGCCTGGCAAGAGATGGTCGGCGCGCGGTTCGCACAGTTCGACTATGAAGAGGACATGGCTCTGATATGGCACGTCCAAGGGAGAAACAACCCTGTAGTCATAGACCCCCGGATATCATTTGGAGCTCCTACGGTAAGGGGTATCCCCACGTGGGTACTGAAAGGACGCTGGAGCGCAGGGGAGAGCGTCACGGATATTAGGGACGACTTTGGACTTGGCGAAGAAGAGATCACGCATGGCTTGGTTTTCGAAGGGATCCAACCGGCTGCCTGAGCGATGGTGGACACTGAACTCGGACTGGCCCCCGACGCCTCTCCGGTGCTGTTCTTCGACAGGGATGTCGGAATCACCCTGCCGCAGGCGCTCGGCGTCCTCAAGCTGCCGACTCGCGTCGAGTATCACCAAGAGCACTTCCCCATCGACGCGCGGGACGACGACTGGATGCCTGGAGTAGGCAGCTTGGGATGGACCCTGATAGGCCACGATAGCCGCCACCACCAGGAAGAGTCGGAGCTCTCGGCCATCAAACAGCATGAGATCGGGTGCTTCTACCTGTGGGGAGCTGGAGCATTTAGATGGGAGAAAATGCGATGCTTCCTGCGCGCCTATGAGAACATCCTCGAAGCCGCGGCCAGGACACCCCGGCCATTCATCTACAGAGTCACCGAGAAGGGCCGACTCACATCCGTTACCATCTCATAGAGACAGACCCCCATGACCAACACCCTCTACTACGGCGACAACCTCGACATCCTCCGGCAGCACGTCCCCGACGAGTCGGTGGACCTCGTCTACCTCGACCCGCCCTTCAACTCCAACGCCAACTACAACGTGCTGTTCAAGGAGCAGTCCGGCGAGGCCTCGCCCGCGCAGATCAGGGCCTTCACCGACACCTGGGAGTGGACCCAGGAGGCCGAGCGCACCTACGAGCAGGAGATCATCACCAACCCCGGCACCCCCGCCAACGTCAAGGAGATGATCTCCGCATTCCGCCAGTTCATCGGCAGCAACGCCATGATGGCGTACCTCGTCATGATGACGCCCCGCCTCGTCGAGCTCCGCCGCGTCCTCAAACCCACCGGCTCCATCTACCTCCACTGCGACCCCACCGCCAGCCACTACCTCAAGCTGCTCATGGACACCATCTTCGGCCCCACCAGCTTTCGTAATGAAGTCGCTTGGCGTAGAACGACAAGTCATAGCGACGCAAAAGGCTTGGGAAGGGTCCACGACACAATACTTCTTTACAACAAGAGTTCTACATTTACATGGAATAGCGTTTTCCAACCGCTAAACCCTGAATATGTAGAAAACTATTACCGATACGAAGACTCTGATGGACGCAGGTTCATGTCGGCGGACTTGTCCGCTGCGGGTTCTGGCCCTACACGCAATTTTGGCGAGCGAGGGACAATCACACCGCCTGAAGGGCGACATTGGATGCACGACGACGCTGGCATCGAAAAGCTCTTGAAGAATAACAAGATCTACTGGACTCGAAATGGAATCCCCAGACTGAAGGTCTATCTTGATGAGAATCCAGGCATGCCCGCACAGGACGTCTGGGCAGACATTCTCCCACTGCGGTCGTGGCACAGTGAACGCCTTGGCTACCCTACCCAGAAGCCGCAAGCCCTACTGGAGCGCATCATCCAGGCGTCCTCCAGCGAAGGCGACGTCGTGCTCGACCCGTTCTGCGGCTGCGGCACGGCCGTCGCGGCCGCCGAGAACCTCAAGCGCCGCTGGATCGGCATCGACGTCACACATCTGGCCGTGGCCCTCATGAAGAGCCGCCTGAGGACAGCCTTCGACCTCCACCCCGGCGCCGACTACCAGGTCGTCGGGGAGCCCGCGGACGTCGGCAGCGCGCGAGCACTGGCCGAGCAGGACCGCTACCAGTTCCAGTACTGGGCCATGTCGCTTCTGGAGGCGCTGCCGCGCGAGCGGGACGGGCGCAGGGGCGCAGACAGGGGCATCGACGGCGTCGTCCACTTCATCGACGGACCGCGCCGGGCGACGAAGAAGGCCATCGTCCAGGTCAAGAGCGGCAGGGTGTCGTCGCCGCACATCCGCGACCTGAAGGGGACCGTCGAGCGCGAGAAGGCCGACCTGGGCCTCTTCATCACGCTGGAGGAGCCGACCCGCGACATGCGTACCGAAGCCGCCAGCGCCGGCTTCTACCACTCGGAGATATGGCAGCGGAACTACGCCAGGATGCAGATCCGAACCATCGCCGAGCTGCTCGACGGCAACGCCTTCGACGTCCCGCCCCACCCGTCCATGTACCAACCCGCCCAGCGCGTCCGCCGCCCCGAAGGCCGCCAGACCACCATGCCCGACACGGTGTAGAATCGGAACGAGGCGCACGAGGTTCTCATGGCTCGACGAGAGAGACAGGACAACCGAAGGACATATCGGTTCACGGGGCTGACCCTGGAGAACTGGCGAAACTTCGTGAATGTCGACGTCGAGCTTGAACGACGAGCGTTCCTCATCGGACCCAACGGGTCTGGCAAGTCAAACCTCCTAGATGCGTTCCGCTTCCTGTACGACATCGCAACCGTTGGCGGAGGATTCCAGGAAGCCGTGAGGAGGCGCGGCGGCGTGTCTGGAATCCGAGCCCTGTCCGCCCGCCGATACTCAGATGTGGGCATTAGCGTGACCGTCGGCAATGACGAGGAAGAGACCCTCTGGGAGTATAGGGTCCGATTTGCCCAGGACAACGTTCGCCGCCCGTTCATCAAGGAAGAGACCGTCATCCACAACGGGAGGGTCCTTCTCAACAGGCCAGACGCGGAGGACGAGAGCGACCCGCAGAGAAAGTCGCAGACATATCTCGAGCAGGTCAACGTCAACAGGGAATTCCGAGAGCTGGTCGACTTCCTGGGCTCGGTTCGCTACAGGCATATCGTTCCCCAGCTTGTGCGCGATCCGGACCGTTCCATCGGCCGTGAGAACGATCCATTCGGGGGCGACTTCCTCGATCAGGTCGCCCGTACCCAGGCCAGGACACTGCATTCCCGGCTCCGCCGCATTACAAAGGCTCTCCAGGTGGCGGTGCCGCAACTCCAGGAATTGGAGCTTTGGCGAGACGAACGCGGTACTCCTCACCTGCGTGGCAGGTACGAGCACTGGCGCTACCAGGGCGCCTGGCAGAATGAGCAGGACCTATCCGATGGCACACTTCGGCTGCTGGGATTCCTCTGGTCGGTCATCGAGGGCGGCGGTCCCCTGCTTCTCGAAGAGCCTGAGCTTTCGCTGCACCCAGAAGTAGTGCGGCACCTCCCGCAGCTAATAGCGCGCGCGCAGCGGGGGGGTGGTCGGCAGATCATCATGAGCACTCACTCAGCGGATCTGCTCCAGGACAGGGGTATCGGCATGGACGAGGTACTGCTATTGAAGCCAGCGAAGGAGGGAACCAAAGTCCACTCCGCCGGTTCGGACAACCAAATACGACATCTGCTCGAAGCTGGGATAAGCATGGCCGACGCGGCGATTCCACACACGCGTCCCGAGAATTCGGAGCAGTTGGCAATATTCGCAGACCTTTGACCTCCGGCGAATCCAGCGTAGCCGTCTCGGGAGCCGTCGAAGGCATACTAGACGAGGCGGTAATGCGCAGACTGGCCGCGGACCTCGGCATCCACGTGAGGGCGGTATTTGGCAGGAGCGGCAAGCCTCAGCGAAGGGCCAGGATCGACGGATACAATGAGGCTGCGAGATTCGCACTATGGCTAGTCCTCGTAGACTTGGACGACGAATTCGAATGTGCGCCGTCGCTTCGAGCCGAGTGGCTCCCAAACCCGGCCGAGCACATGTATCTTCGCGTAGCAGTTCGCGAGATAGAGAGTTGGCTGCTCGCCGATAGCGCGGGAATCGCAGCGTTCCTGAGTGTGCCGGTGCGCAGGGTCCCGCGCACCGTCGACGACCTCGACAACCCCAAACACACGCTTATCGAATTGGCCCGAAGCTCCCGCAGCAGAGCCATTCGTGAAGATATGGTGCCGCGGCCTGGAAGTGGAGCATCGATAGGCCCGGCGTACACGTCTCGTATGTCGGAGTTTGTCGGCAAACAGGGGCGTGGCCGATGGCAGCCCACATCCGCAGCCCAAGTGTCGCCAAGCCTGTCGAGGTGCATCCTCGCCTTGACGGAATTGCGTGGCGCAGCCTAGGCAGTGTTGACATTTGAGATACCGGGCATTTCATAACCGAGTAAGCCGTCCAAATTGTCATTCTGAGGAGCAAAGCGACGAAGAATCTAAAGCCTATGCCTGTAATGCCGCTACCGCTTTAGATTCCTCACTGCGTTCGGAATGACATGAAACCGGAATGTCAACACAACCTAGCCAACCCCAACCCGAATTCCACGTCACCCCGTACGCACATACTGCACCACCACGTCCATGCCCGATGCTCTGGCAAGCCTGCCGTCCGCCGTCAGCAGCGGCATGCCACGGGCTCGCGCCGCCGCCACGTAGAAGGCATCGTACGCCCACACATTGTCGCGGTACTGCCACGACAGGAGGGCAAGCTCCCGGTTGGAGATGCGGTCCACCGGCCAGTGCGCCAGGTCCTCCACGGCCATCTCCGCCCGTGCGTCGTCGAGGCGGCCGCTCAGCACTCCTCGACGCAGCACCGACACCACCTCGGCGTCCATGATCTCAGGGGCAGCCAGGGCCGCGCCGTCGAGCATGTCGGTCACGGCCATGCCGAGCGGCGTCCTAAGGAGATACTCCACCGCGACCGATGCGTCGACGACGTACCCGGTCACCCTCGCTCGGCGTCGCGGGCCGAGCGCGCCTCCGCCAGCAGCGCCGACGCCGGGTCCCCGAGGTCGGTCTCGGGACGTCCGGCCAGGCGGTCCCGCCACTCCCGCCTCGCCAGCTCGCGCTCCAGCGCCGTCAGCACCACCGCGCTCATGGTGCGGTTGCTCTCACGCGCATGGCGGCGCAGGCGCTCGTGAAGGGCGTTCAACCAGCCTGCCTTACCGGATTCCCCACCTCCGTCGTTCCCGCGAAGAGCCTGCCCCCGAGTAGTCGGGGGCGGGAACCCATCCCCGGCGGGGTGTGCGCCCATGACCACGAAAGGCGGTCTGTCGCGCCATCCGTGCAAATTAGGTGGAGGATTGGGGCTTACGCCTAGACCGTCCTCAGCCCCATCTCCTCTCTGACCTCCTCCACCGTCATGATCCCCGCCCTCACGTAGCCGATCCTGCGCTTGGCCTTGTCGTTCTCGGTCTCCCTGAGCGCCTCCACGCCGCTCATGTCGAACCTGGCGCGCAGCGTGCCGTCCCCCAGGCCGGGCATCAGCCCCGCGTTCAGCGCCTCCTCGTAGAAAGTAAGCTGCGGCACAATCGTGTCCTCCCAGAACACCCGCCGCGCCGTGTTGAAGTTCGAGAATGTCGCCTGCTCCATGTCCGCCAGCATAGGCTTGGGCACCCCGTAGACGCGGGACACGTCCTCCAGGCTCCACCTCATGTTCTGGAAATACTCCATCTCGCGCGGGCTGAACCCCAGGTTCCGCACGCTCATCCCCGCGCTCAGGAACGCCGGGCGCCGCACCCGGTCCACGCCCTTGAAGCGGGCCTCCCACCGCTCGTAGAACTCAAGCACCTCCTGGTCCGTCGGCGTGTCCGTCGTCTCGATGAAGATCCCCGGCGCGCTGTCGTTCAGCAGTGCGCTCCGGCTCGCCCGCAGCGAGTCCAGGCCCATGTCCGCCGACAGACGCAGCGGGGCCATCGGCGACATCCCCGCGTACTCCTCCAGGGGGTTGAAGTACCGCATCCACACCACGTCCTCGGGCAGGTACGACGCCCTCTGCTGCCCGTTCGACATGTACACGAAACCCCGCACGTAGCTCTCCTCGTCCGGCACCACCCGCATCCGGTCCGGCCGCAGCGGCCATATCTCCGCGACCCGGCCGCCGCCGTCCCGCTCCAGGCCCCAGAACGCCGAACCCCACAGGCCCAGGTACGTCTCCGTCGCGCGCCACAGCTCGCCCCGCGTCCAGAAGGGGTTGGGGCGGTCGAGCAGCCGCTGGGCCGGATGGTCCGCCCCTGCCGGACGCTCTCCCTCTCCCCTGTGCACCACCAGCGGCACACGCGCCACCGCGTCCTGTCTCAGCTTGAGGGCCGAGTAGACCAGCGCCGACCTCGGGTAGTACTCGCCGTACGACTCCGGCGTCCAGCTCCAGCCCGTGCCCAGATCCTCCAATCGACTGCCCTCGAGCGATGAAATGCTCCCGCCGGCCCTCGGCCCCCGCACCCTCTCGAATATCCTCCCCAACCTGTCCAGCACCATCAGCACCCTCCCATCCATATTCAATTCCCCGTGCCTAGTTCCCAATTCGCCCCTATATCCAGATCCTCACCCTGTCTTTCCTGACCGCGAACGTCATCGCCAGCGCGTCGGCCTCGTCCGGCGACTTCGACAGCTTGTACTTGCTATCGAGCTTCACCCGCTCGCCCTCACGGTAGAACTTGCGCGTCGACACCTGCTCGATCAGGTAGGGGTCGTTCGGCGTGTCCAGGTCGCCCGACTCGTACCTGTCGCGCATGATCCACCACACCTCGGCGCCCAGGTTGACGTGGTATCTCGGGTTCGACGGCGCGGCCCCGGCCACGAACGGGACGAGCTTGGGTCCCCGCAGGCCGAGCTGGCGCAGCCGGTCCACAACGCCGCCTCCGACTCCCGTCTCGTCCACCACCAGGAAATCCGCCTTCTCCCTCTCGCAGTATCCCTTCAGGTACTCCGCGATCCTCATCGTGTCCTGGCCCTGCATCTTGTGCACGATCTCGGCCTTCGCCCCCTGCCGCTTCACCACTATCGTCTTGTCCCGGCCGAACCTCGCCACGTCGCACGCCACGATCACCGGCCCGTCCGGCTCCAGGCTCCGCTCCGCCGCCGCCCGCGCCCACGACAGCGGGACCACTATGTCCTCCTGCTCCTCCGGAAACTCCGCCTCTACTGTGCTCAGGAACCTGGGGTCACTCCTGCCCCACTCCGCGGCCCGGTCCTCCACGTCCTGCCGCGTCATCATCCCCGGGACGTATGTCTCTCCCTCCTTGAAATTAGGCGTGTCCTTCGCGCTGATCCTGATCGCGCTGTACAGGTGGCGCTTCGAGTGGTGCGAGTCGTAGAAGGTCCCGGGCGACACGTAGGCGTTGCCCACCATCAGCAGGCGCTTCGGGTTAAGACGCCGGATCGCGTCCATGTCCCGCTCGTCAACCGCGTGCGCCTCGGTGATCACCGCCAGCAGGTTCGGCGAGTGGAACCCCTGCAGGTTGTACGGCGAGTCCGTCGCGAAGCCCAGCGCGAACGTCTCCTCGTCTACCTCGTACCGGGAGGTCCTGAACATCTTCCCCTTCAGCCCCTCGCGCGCACCGGCGTAGGCCGACTGCATCTCCCTCCACACGATCTCGTTCACCTGGCGCGACGTCGGGCCCGTTACGATCGCCTTGGCCGGGCTGCGGGCGTTCACCCACCACAGCACGACCCGCGCCGCCGTCCAGTCCTTCCCCGACCCGTTGCAGCCCACCACAGACACCCGGCGAGAGCCTGAGACTGCCGCCAGTATCTCCTCCTGTTTGTCGTACGGACTCTCACCCAGGACATTCCGCACGAAATCCACCGGCTCGATCTCGGCCTTCGTTCCCGGCCCTCCGCTCGGCGCTCCGTCGGCGACAACTTCCTTGTCCAGCTTCCATCCACCTCCTCATTGGGTTGCGGCGCTCCTCCCATCGCGAAAAAGAAAAGGGACGGACCGCCAGTGGGTCCGTCCCTGCATCAACAATAGAACACTAGTACTTATCTTGTCAACCCTCACGCCCCCGGTTGCCAGGAGTCCGGCACCACCGCTATCATGGTGGCCAACGGAGCGTGCCAACACACTAGCGTCCGTACATCTGCTCGCGCGGGATGGGGGTATTGTGGCTCACATCACTAGTTTCGAAGTCAACGGTATGGTTGGGAGAAGGGACAGCTACGAGCAAGTCTTGAATCGAGATATAAACATCTTCTTCGGAGCCAATGGGAGCGGCAAGACATCTCTACTACGGATCCTTGACTCTGCGATGTCAGGAGATGCTAGCATACTGAGAAGAGTTCCCTTCAAGTCGGCTGCCATTACAATATTCTCCTCCCAATACCAAAGGTCCTTTGTAAGATCAATCAGTAGAACCGAGGAGAGTTCCAAGCTTTCATCAACCTCCTCCAGGATGCTACACAGGTGGCAATCTCCCTTCGAAGAAGATACCTCTTCTTTCCCCGATGTTGAGGAAGGTCTCTCTTGGAATACTACCCCTGCAAAACCAGACACAGCGAAAACACGTTGGAGCCACATATACCTGCCGACATGGCGAGCTTTCCACATTGGCAGTCAGACTCCTCCCGAATCCGCACAGCTCAGCTTCTTTAGAAGCTCTAACGACGCTGAACGTGAACATGACTGGGACATAACCTTTGCTGAGAGACTGGAGCAATTATGGATCCGGTATTCCAACGAGTTGTTGGGCGAAGTACAGAGCATCCAAGGAGAGGGGCTCGGTAGTATCCTTCGTGCCATTATAGCGCCCAACGCACAGAGCAGAGAAGTGGAGCAATTGGATCCTGATACGGCTTACCGATTGGTTGTTGCGTTCTTAGAGCGACAAGGTACGGCTGATATTCTGGGGACGTCTGAAGAGTTCTACAACAGGTATCAGAATGACTCTCAACTCAGGCTCCTTGTTAGTGACATTGATACCATTGAGCAGCGCATTCTTGGAGCGATGGCGTCAAGAAACAGACTTGAACAACTCATACAAAGCATGTATACACAGAATAAGTCCGTCACGCTGAACAACACAGGCATTGAAGTGAACGCTGCCGATGGGGACCAGATCGGTCTCTCGTCGCTATCTTCAGGAGAAAAGCAATCACTCAGAATCTTCATCGACGCCCTACGTGCAGAAGAGAATACCTTGCTAATTGATGAACCAGAGATTTCGCTTCACATTGATTGGCAAAGAGCTTTGGTCGCATCGATACGCGATTTGAACCCGGAAGCCCAACTCATTCTGGCAACACATTCACCCGAGATAATGGCTGAAATCCCAGATGACAAGATCTTTCGCATATGAATAGATTAGTATGGTCGTTCGCAGCATACAAACGCAAGATGCAGATATCAGAAGCTCCATTGTTTGCGTTTGTAGAGGGCTTCACTGACCGCTACTTCTACAGTCGCATTGCTGATTCTGAGTGTCAGCCACTCGACCTTCTCCATTGCATCGTCACGGGGGAAGAACTCGCTGAAGGCGCTGGGGGAGGAAAGAACATCCTGATCAGCTTCTTTGAGTATCTTGAACAGGAGAATGCGGTCACCAACATGTTTGAGGGAAAGACCACAACTTCTGTTTTCTTCCTCGACAAGGATGTGGATGAATTCACAGGCAACATAATGAGGGACTCGGAGCATGTGATTTACACCGAAACATATGAGCGTGAATCTTACTTGTTTTGTCATGGAAATATCAGTCAAGCAGCATCTGGAGCTGCGGCTCTCGATGTCAATTCAGTGCGAACTGCCCTGGGAGACTATAGGGAGTGGCGACGGCAGGCAGCGGAGAGTTGGAAGAGTTGGGTCAAACTCTGCCTTTTCGCGCAACTTCATGGGCCGACTTCAACGACCTACTACAGTCGGCCGACGTCTCAGATTAACGATGAAGCGTATGGCCCTGTAGATCCAGACAGATATGAGAGCTTTCGCTCGGCCCTACAAGACCCACGAATAGCAGACCAGCAATTTGACGATCTGTTCGGCCAGTTATCCGACCGAGTCGATGCAATATACAATAATGGACAATTCGATCAGGTCTTCAAAGGAACATGGTATTTTGGATTCTTAGAGAACGACTTGCGAAGGATTGCAGGCGGCGCGCACTTCAACAATAGACAATTGCGGAGAAGCCTCCAAAGTGCTCTCGAACAAACTTTAGACTTCAATGAGCCATGGGCCCACCACTTCAGGACGCCGATTAGCCAGGTTCTTGCCAGGCTGAAGGGCCGTTAGGGCCACCACGATTCCCATCGCCGCCCAGTGTGCGAATCCGTAACGGGCGAATTGTGTCTCAACTCACATCGACGAGCTCGAATTGGTGCAAATACATCCGGTCGGCATCGTCGGGGTAGGTGTGCAGGACGGCGATCATCCGGGTGTCGTCGAGATAGGCCATGTCGGGGTAGCCGCAGAGCAGGCTGGGGGTGTGGTTGGGGTCCATGTGCGAGGCGTAGAGCTGCCCCACAAACCGCCAGGTCTCGCCGCCGTCCTCCGTCACGCTGACGCTGACGCCACGGCGGGAGGGCTCCTCGTCGCGGTAGACGCAGATGATCACGCCGGAGTTGAGGCGCTGCAGCTTGAAGTTGGCGCCGAGGAACCCCGTGTAGCGCAGGGGCGTCCACCTGCGCCCGTCGTCATCGGAGTGGGAGAAGACGCTCCGCTTCAGGTTGTGCTCCCGGACGACGGCGAGGAGCCGCCCGTCGTCGAGGCGCACCACGTCCGTGTCGCTGTAGTTGCGCTCGGGGTCATTGGCGATGATGACGGGCTTGGTGAACGAGTAGCCGTCGTTCGGGTCGCAGATGGAGACGCCCGAGTGCCACTGCTCGTCCCTGCCCATAGTCCCGATGGCCGCGAGCAGGAAGCGGCCGTCCGGCAGGGGGTGCGGGTTACTCTGGCCGTACACCTCCGTCCACAGCGGGAAGAGCTTCAGCTCGTCGCCCGGCTCGGTCCACGTCCGGCCGCCGTCGCGGGAGTCCATGAAGCCCGTGTACCAGTCGTAGAAGGGCTCGTCGCCGCCCAGGGACCGGTCGATCTTGACGCTGCCGATGATCAGGCGAATCATGTCGTCCGAGAAGCGCACGAGCCCGCCCAGGTTCAGGCAGGTCCAGCCGGGCGCGTCGTAGACAACGCGGGGCTGGGACCACATGGCGCCCTCGTCGTCCGACTCGGTGAGCGCAACCGCGCTCTCCAGGCTGCCGTCCCCCTCGGTCAGGGAGTAGGTGAGGAGCAGGCGGCCCGAGTCCAGCCTGACGAGGCTGGCGGACTTGCTGTGCACGGCCCCGTCGCCCGGGAAAAGGACGCGCGAGGACGTGACCTGGATGGGCGAGTCGTCGTGCAGGCTCGGGTTCGGCTCGATCATGCACTCTCTCCTACGGTAATTGTTCAGTCTTGACGAGCGGAGTCCCATACCGTCGTTCCCGCGCAGAGCCTGCCCCGTACTTGATACGGGGCGGGAACCCATCCCCGGCCGCTGCGTTCCATTCGACAATTGCGAGGCCATTCATCCCGCCTGTGTGGTCCTTGGTAGGATGGCGCCGGCCCTCAGTCTTGGCGAGCGGAACCCCCATACCGTCATTCCCGCGACGGCGGGAACCCATCCCCGGCCGCTGCGTTCCATTCGACAATTGCGAGGCCATTCATCCCGCCTGTGTGGTCCTTGGTAGGATGGCGCCGGCCCTCAGTCTTGGCGAGCAGAGTCCCCATACCGTCGTTCCCGCGACGGCGGGAACCCATCCCCGGCCGCTGCGTTCCATTCGACAATTGCGAGGCCATTCATCCCTCCTGTGTGGTCCTTGGTAGGATGGCGCCGGCCCTCAGTCTTGGCGAGCAGAGTCCCCATACCGTCGTTCCCGCGAAAGCGGGAATCCATCCCCGGCCGCTGCCGTCAGGCTTGGGCGACCATGCGAAGGCCCTCGCCACTCCTCATTCCCCTATGTGGACTGCGCAAGGTCGTGGTGACCCTCATGCGAAGTTGGGCATCACCTCGTCGACAAACAGCTTCATGTCGTCGAGGGTCTGGAAGTTGGGGAAAACGCATATGCAGAGGTCGAACCCCATCTCGGCCCATTCGCAGAGCCGGTCAGTGACCTCCTGCGGGTCGCCGACTATTGGCGGCTGGTCGCTGTCGAGCCAGTCACCCGCGGCGCGGCGGGCCCTGTCGCGGTCGCGGTCTATGAATATGCGGGTCGTGAAGGTCTTGCGGATGCTGTCGTAGTCCCTGCCCTCCGCCTCGCAGTGCTGCCTGAGGATGTCGAGCTTGCGGCGGGTGTCGTCGGCGGGCCTCGCCAGGTCGTTCCACCAGTCGGCGTGCCTTGCAACCACGCGCAGGGTCTTCCGCTCGCCCGCGCCGCCGATCATGATGGGCGGGGGCGGGTCCGGCAGGGGCTCGCAGTGGGCGTTCTCGACCCTGTAGTACTTCCCGTCGAAGTTGGCCGGGGCGTCGTTCCAGAGCTTCCCGATGACCTGCACGCCCTCCTCGAGCATGTCGATCCGCACGCCCGGGCTCGGGTAGTCGAACCCGAAGGCCCGGTACTCGCCCTCGTGCCAGCCCGCGCCGTAGCCGAGGATGAACCTGCCGGAGCTGAGGTGCTGGAGGGTCGCGCCCATCTTCGCCATCAGCGACGGGCTGCGGAAGGAGTTGGACATGACGATGGTGCCGAGCCTGGGTCCCGGGTAGCGGGCCGCAATCCAGGTCAGCAGTGTCCAGCACTCCATCCTGAACTCGCTGCCGTAGTTGATGTGGTCGGAGATCCAGAGGCTGGAGAAGCCCTGGGAGGCGACGTCGAGGGAGCGGTGGATGTCGGACAGGAAGTCCCGGTCGCGTATGGTCTCCAGGCCGCGAACGCCTGTGGGCGGGTTGTATCCGAAGTCCATCCTGGGCTTATCGGGCATTGTGCTGGCTCCACTGGGGATTGGCTCTGGGCGCGGCCACGATTATACGCGATGGGCCCGGCTCCGTTTCCTGCATCTTCCCCCGAGGGGGGAAGATTGAGATGGGGCTGGCTTTCCCCTCCTCTCCCTCGATGGGAGAGGACTAAGGTGAGGGTGATCCCTCCTACCCCAACCTCCCAACCCTCCGTGCCCTCCGTGGCTCATCCCTCCCCCTTCGTCTCTCTCTGCGCCCTCCACGCCCTCCGCCGTGAAATGCCTGGTGGTAGAATAGGCAGAAATCGCAGGCAGGGTCGGTCCTATGGCCAAGAATTTCTGGATGGTTGTGCAAACGCCCGAAGACTTCGAGATCACTCGAGAGTTGGGCTTCACCGTTCACGGCATGAAGGGGAGGCAGCGCCGGCGGGCGCAGCGAATGGAGCCCGACGACAGCGTGCTCTTCTACGTCAACGGGGTCAAGAAATGGACGGCCATCGCGGTCGTCACGTCGAGATACTACGAAGACCCGACGCCGATCTGGGCCGCCGCGGACGGCGGCAGCGAGACGTACCCGTACCGGGTCAAGCTGAGGCCGCACATCGTAATGGCCGAGGAGTCGTACATCGACGCGCTGCAGCTTGCGCCGCGGCTGGACTACCTGAAGCACTGGCCCATCGAACGCTGGCCCCTGGCATTCACTGATACGCTGCACCTGCTGCCCCAGAAGGACTTCCGCCTGATCGAGGGCGAGATGAAGCGGCTACACCCCGACTGGCAGAACAGATCGAAGCGCCGGTCCCGGAATCGGGGACGCCGGAAGCAGCCCCAGCCGGCCAGCGGCACAAGCGGGTAGCCAGCCGCAGAGGGCACGGAGGGCGCAGAGCAGCCCAGATTCCCCACCTCCGCCGTTGGTACGAGAATAGACGGAAGGCGGCGACCCAATCCGTCATTCCGGCCTTGAGCCAGAATCCATCCCCGGCCGCTGCCGTCAAATCGGGGTAACGAGGGCAGGGCCTTTCTCATACCTGTATGTGCCATCCCATGTCATTCTGAGGAGCCCAGCGACGAAGAATCTAATACCACTTCATTTTGAGCGCGCCGTAAAGCCGTCATTCCCGCGAAGAGCCTGCCCCGTACTCGATACGGGGCGGGAACCCACTCCCTGGCCGCACATATACGGCGGCATCACGGTGACTTGGTATAAAGTCCCTTGCACACACACGTCGCTGACAGAGTGCGCGATGGCAGTGTCCTTAGTTCCCTCGATGCGTTCGAAATGACGGGTCGCAGCATGCATGGCGTTCCGAAGGGCGATATGGGAGGCCTTCGCTACGCGTCCCATGGAAACTGAACAGCCGCTACCCGCGAACGGACCCTTGACATTGCGCGAACGTCCGTACTACTCTTAGCCTCGCCAGGGCGAATGAGCCCTCGGCATCATCCGGAGGAGGACAAGGCATGGGGCTCGACGTTGGGGTCATCCCATCTCCAATCAAGTACCTCGGCCGACCAGAAAACGATGTCTACGACTTCGTCTGGCACCTCCAGTGGCACGCCGACGACGAGGAAACCTGGAGCGTGTCCTCCGACATGAACACCATCGTGGAGTTCTCCCGCGAGACCATGGCCCTGCTCTTGGAAGAATACGTCAACGGCAAAGAGCTAACCCAACAGACCATCGACAAAGTCCGAGGCTGGATAGACGCCCTCCCGTGGCACGACGACCACATTATGCTACACTTCAACTGGTAGCGAGGTGACGCCGCATGAATCAACGGGCCGCCGTCAAGCCCAAGACCGCATCCAGAAACGGGACCGGGGCAACATATGGCTACGCGCCTCAGTATGTCCTCGTCCCTTTCACCAAATTTGATTCGGTCACACCGCAAACCCCTCTGGAGTCTCTCAATCTCAATTGGCGTGAACAGGACTTGCCTCAGAGGGTACGGACCAAGCATGTTCATAGTCTTCACCCATACCTCGGCAAGTTCGTTCCGCAGATCGTAGAGATATTTCTTCGCAAGTTTGAACCAACAACCGTGTGTGATCCATTTTGCGGCTCTGGTACGACACTGGTCGAAGCCGCCACTCTTGGAATCAATGCTATCGGTTGCGATATTTCGGAGTTCAATACTCTGATTAGCAGAGTCAAGACGGAGAAATGCGATCTCGAATTGCTTGAGTTTGAGATCAGAGACATCTTAAACAAGGCAATAGCATCTCCTCAATCAGCGCTGTTGGAAAAACAAGCCCCGTATCATCCCAGCGAGTATCTCAATGCTTGGTTTGCACCCACCGCCCTTGAGTCTTTACTTACGTACCAGGCTCTGGTGCACGAGTACACCTACAAGGACGTACTGCGTCTGATTTTGTCCCGTGCTGCTAGGTCTGCACGCCGTACTACACACTTCGATCTTGATTTCCCAAAGAAACCGCAGACCGAGCCTTACGATTGTTACAAGCACGGCCGCATCTGCAGACCTACAGACAATGCGGCGCAGTTCCTCAAGCGATACAGTTCCGACACCATGAAGCGGATACGTGAGTTCGCGTCCTTGCGGAAGGATGTCGCCATATCAATCATCGCCGGGGACACCCGAACTACTGAATTCCCCAAGCACGACCTAGTAATCACGTCTCCGCCCTACGTCGGCCTGATCGATTACCACGAACAGCACAGGTATTCATACGAGCTGTTGGGGCTGGACTGGAAGGCAGACGACGAAATCGGCCCAGCAAAGAGAGGCAACTCTCTTCGCGCACGTACGGAGTACGTCGACAACATGGTGGAGTCGTTCAAGAATGTGAAGAACAGTCTTTCGAAGAAGGGGCGGATGGTTGTCATAGTGAATGACAAGCTCGGTCTATATGACGAGATCAGCGAGAGGGCTGGATTGCGTGTCGAAACTCGGTTGGAGAGGCACGTGAACCGACGGACCGGAAGAAGAGCAGGCGACTTCTTTGAGAGTGTCCTCGTCTGGAGGACATAGGAGATTGCCGGCAATGAAGCCTTCAACAAGACAAGCTCTTGGTAAGATTCTTCGTAAATTTGCATTTGATCAGCTCCCCAAGCTAACCAGATGGACGTTGGACGACATCAGGCAGGCGTACCCGTTCCACCGGCTCTTCTTCCCGGATGAGGCTATCCTGGCGAGCAGAGTCGAGCGGAGCGTCGTGACGTCGATGGGCACCAGTCTGTATCCTAAATTGGCCGAAGCGATTGCCAAGGATCGCTATGAGTCGGTCTTCTTGGGATATACAATTGAGGGTACGATCAACGACGCGGCAATCAACATGATCGAACAGATCGTCACTGAACTGCGAACCCCTCCTACAAGAAGAGACTCCAATCGTAGGCCTGATCACCGTAAAGAGATGCGGGATATTCTCGAATCTCGAGGAGGAGGGCAATCGTTGAGAGCCGCCACAGCTGACCTATACGTTGAAGACTTTGAGGGCGGTCCTCTGTTCGTCGAATTGAAGAGCCCTCTTCCCAATCTCGATGTGGCCGCCGAATCTAAGAGGAAGATGTTGTACTACCTGGCGATAAAGAACAGGCAAGGTGTCACAGGTAGCAAGGCTTTCCTAGGCTTGACATATAACCCCTTCGTGACTCGATCACAGTACAGACACAGCTTCACAAAACAGATCATGGACATGGAAGAACAGGTCCTGATCGGCGATGAATTGTGGGACTACCTCGGCGGACCGGGCACATACCTTGAGCTGCTGGACATGATAGACCAGATCAGAGGAGAACTGCCCGCCTTCGCATAGGTGAATGCCGAGACCTTAAGCATGCTACACTTGAGTTGGTGGTGGCACCTAGTGGATTGGAGAGCAGCGTGCGTCGGGGATAGATTCGTGGACACGGGACGTGGCAAGAGTTGCCGATGATCGGAGTCCTGGTGCGAATCTTCCTTGATAAGGACGGAGAAACCTAAGTCACTATATGGGACAGACACACGTCGACATAAGCATTCATGGGGAATCCGGTTCGGTGGTCGTAACCGCGTTGGCGGACACTGCGGCGACCTTTACCAAGGTGCCGCGGGTGGTGTTCGACGAGGTGGGGCTGGAGGCGGCGTACGAGGCGGAGATCGAGATTGGGGATGGCAGGACTATACGGCGTCAGCTCGCCCTGGCCGACGTGGAGATCGACGGGGTCCGCAGGCCGGTACTGGTCTCGGTAGGCGGGGACGGCGAGCAGCCCCTGGTCGGGTATACGACGCTGGAGACCCTGGGGTTCAAGGTCAATACGGTTGCTCACCGGCTGGAGCCTACGCCAGCCATAGAGTACTTCGGCGGGCATCCGTCCTGACGGGGCGCGGCGCATCCGTCGCCTTAGCTGCGATGCAGTCGTGCGTGCTGGGAGGAAGACCTTTGCGTAACCCCCTCTCCCCAATCCCGCAAATCCTGATTCAGACACCCCCTCTCCAAAAACTCTCCACCTAAGACTTCCCCCTCAGTGCTCTCCCTGTCCTCTGTCGTGAAAATCTCCCCTTGACAACCCACCAACCATCCCCTACATTAGAACGCATGATCCATAACACCGAGCAGAGCGAGCCTCCCTCACTCGCGGACATCGTCCGCCAGGAGACCGACAACGGGCGCGCCATCGTCCGCTTCTACCTCGACGTCGCCAACGGCAAACTCGACGACGAAGGCTTCGAGGCATGCCACAGGGTGGAGGCCGCAATGCAGGTCCAGGCAATCGCCCCCGAGCTCGTGGCCGATGCCATAGCCCGGTTGGCCGGCGTCCAGTGCCACCCCGAGCGGCGCGGCAAACGCCCACCCCGTCGTTCCCGAGCAGTCGGGAACCCATCCCCGGCTCCGACAACGCAGAAGGGGGCCCTGGCAAGCCATCCGTCATACCGGCGGAAAGCCTGCCCCGTACTCGATACGGGGGCGGTATCCAGAGCGGTGGGGATGGGGACAAAGCGGACGACCCGGAAGCCCCCGACCCCGAGCGCGGCTGCTACGACATAGACGGCAAGATCGCCGAAGCCCAGCGCGACCCGTCCCACCCAATCCACAAGTTCGTCCAGGCATACCCCAGGTCGATCAGAAGACGACTCCGGCCCAGGCGACGACGCCGCTCCCGCGAACCCGGGACCACGCCCAAGGCCGAGAGCATCTGGATGAAGCGGCCCTCCGACAAGATGCGCGAGGCCGGCGTCCCGAAACCCAAACGCACACTAATCTGGGGCTGAACCCGCCCCGCCGCCCAACCGGGCCGGGCGGGGCAAACACGTCGCCAAGCTGCCTCTGCCTCCTTCTCCCGCCAGGGGAGAAGGTTGGGATGAGGGGGATGTTTGCTGCTCAACCACCCGTAGGGGCGGGTTTCAAACCCGCCCCCGGCCATGCCATTAGGCAAGGCTGGCCTGGACCCCGCGGCCATCTGATACCATCGTGGGCGACCTCCAAATCACACGGAAGGGAGCCCACCATGCGTAAGCCCAAGCTCGTGTACTACAACGACCTCCGCCACTACCTGATGTACCGGTTCGACCCGCCTATGAGCCGTCACCGGTTCCGCCAGCCCGTCGACGAGGTGCTGGGCACGAGCGTCGACACCCTGTCCGTGGGCCTGGCGTCGGGGCAGACCTTCTGGCACGACACTAAGGTCGGCCTGAAGTGGGGCGAACGGGTCGAGCGCCACAACAACGGCGTCATGTGGTGGCGCGCGGGCGAGAACCTCGAGCACGCCCTCAGGGATGGCGTCGACCCGCTCAAGGTCGTGATCGACAGGGCCCACGAGAAGGGCCTGCAGGTCCTGTGCAGCCTCAAGCTCAACGACCCGTCATACCTGGAGTCGGACAAGCTCTACTGGCTCGGCAAGCTGAAGTGGGACCACCCCGAGGTGATGATCGGCGAGGAGGACCCCGACGAGCCCAAGATAGCCACCTGCTCGGACTACGCCCGCCCCGAGGTGCGCCAGGAGCGGCTGGACGTGCTGGAGGAGATCGCCTTCAACTACGGGCCCGACGGCATCGAGCTGGACGACTGCCTGAAGGACAGCCACCTCCGCGTCTTCTTCAAGCCCTCGGAGGCCCGCCGCAACATCCCCATCCTGACCGAGTTCATCCGCGACGTGCGACGCCTGCTCGACCACGCCGGCGAGTCGAAGTGGGGCCGCCGCCTCGCCCTCGCCATGCGCGTCCACCCCACCGAGGAGGGCAACCTGTCCGCCGGCATGGACGTCCGCTCCTGGCTGGCCGAGGGCCTGCTCGACTTCGTCGTGCCCTACCTCGGCGGCCCCCACGACAAGCTCACCGACTCACAGCTCTCATTCGACTGGCTGGTCGAGGCGGCCAGGGCGAGCGGCGCGTGGATTTACTCGCCCGCGGGCCGGACGCCATACGACGACCGCCACTACGAGCAGTCCATCGAGATGTTCCGCGCGACCGCCGCCAACCTCCACGCCCGCGGCGCGGACGGCCTGTACCTCGAGGACCTGAAGTGGCCCCACACCCGCGACCAGTACATGGTGCTGCGCGAGATGGGCGACCCCGACATCTACGAGCGCAGGACGAAACACTACATGCTCGCCCCCGGCATCGACGCGCCCGACTCGGCCCCCCTCGACCGGCGCCTGCCGGTCACGATGACCGAAGGGCTGACCGCCAGCATACCCGTGTACGTCGGCGACGACCTCGACGCGGCCCGGGCCGACGGCGAGCTCAGGTCGATAGTGCTGGGCGTCCGCATCGTCCAGTCGGGGCCGGACGACAGCTTCACGTTCAGGTTCAACGGCCAGGAGCTGACCCTGGACCACGCCGAGGTCGAGACCTACTACGGCGGGGCGCTCGCGTACTCAGCCTTCCGGGCCGGACTGCCGGAGCGCATCGACACCCACTACTGGTACCACTTCCACCTGCCCCTCGACCTGGTGCGCCAGGGTCCAAACACCTTCGAGCTGACGATGGACAGGCGATTCGCGCCCCGCGTCGAGGACCGTCTCCTCCAGCAGCTCGAGCTCGTCGTCAAGTACGTCGAGCCGCCCGTGCCCGTGGAGGGCCAGATGTAGCCGCAGTCACAGGCGCTCGCCTACCCATCGGACAGCGGCTCCGGCAGCCTCCACGCAGCCCCGTATTCCCGTGCGGAAATGGGTCTGGCCGGGCCGGGATAGCGCGTGAACACGGCATAAGGTGTGAGGCTCTTCGGCCTTGCGCACTTCGTCGGGAATGGACTCTCCGGCATCCTCGAGCATGGATAGTAATACCATTTTCGTTTTGAGCGCGCCGTAAAGCCGTCATTCCCGCGAAGAGCCTGCCCCGTACTCGATACGGGGCGGGAACCCACTCCCTGGCCGCACATATACGGCGGCATCACGGTGACTTGGTATAAGTGAGCCAGGTCATGCACGTACGGGTATTCGACATCCAGTCTGATGAGCGCCAGGAACACGGCTCTTCGCCAGGGCCAGATTGCTCCTGCCGCGGTTCAGCCATTCCCTCGGGTCGTCAGGTTCGAAGCGCTCTGGTGGATTCATACACCACCTCGCCCTCCTGTAAGGCGGGCTTTATGACTAACGCATGGCTATCTTTGAAGCGCTCCACCTCATCGGACGAGACTACGACCGCATCGACCGCCGCACCGACCCCGTGCAGCCTCCTATAAACCCGGGCCATGAGATTGAGCGGGTCTTCGCCGTCCTTGATGATGAGCAGATCTAGGTCGCTGTTGGCGTCCATGTTGCCGCGGACAGCGGACCCGAAGAGTACGATCCTCTCAGGATCCGCCACCTCCACGATACGGGCGATGACGTCGTCCAACGTCCCTGGGTCGAGTTTCCGCCTATGGACGGCCCGTTTCAGCATACCCAGCGCCTTCCCCGGAAACCGCTGCCTGCAATCCGCTCACCGTCGCTACAGCATCTCATGGCATCCAGCTACATGAAGCTCTCCACCACTCTAGCCCGTCAGGTACGGCAGCATCGAAAGCGGCGAGGCCGCGAGGAGGCCGGCGTCGACGGGCATCAGGACGCCCGTGACCCAGCGGGCCTCGTCCCCGGCGAGGAACAGCGCAGCGTGGGCTATGTCCCACGCCGTCCCCTCCGTGCCGAGCGGCGCGCCCCTGGCCCGGAGGCTCCGCATCTCCTCAGACAGGTGCGGAGCCACCATCGGCGTGTAGATGTAGCCCGGCAGTATGCAGTTGGAGCGGATGTTGTCGCGCCCGTGCTGCACGGCCATCGCGAGGGTAAGAGTGACCACGCCGCCCTTCGATACGGAGTAGGGCGTGAGGGCTGCGAAGGTGCCGGACCGGACCGCCTCCACGGACGAGATGTTCACGATGGAGCCGCCGCCCGTCTCGATCATGGCGGGTATGGCGTGCTTGGACGAGAGCATCATCCCCTTCAGGTTGACGTCCATGGCCGTGTCCCAGTCGTCCTCGTCCACGTCGACGACCGTGCCGGACTTGATGACGGCGACGTTGTTCATCAGCACGTCGAGCCTGCCGTAGCGCTCGACCGCGGCCTCGACCATCGCCCGGCAGTCGTCGGAGCTCGTGACGTCGGCCTCGAATACCGACGCCTCGCCGCCCTCCTCGGAAATGATGGCGGACGTCTCCTCGGCGCGGTCGGCGTCACGGTCCGCGAGCAGCACCCGCGCCCCTTCGCGCGCGAAGAGCACGGACGTGGCCTTGCCGGTCCCGTAGCCCGGCCCGCTGGAGCCAGCCCCCGTCACGATCGCAACCTTACCCTCGAGCCGAGCCTTGCCGTCAACCATCAGCGACCTCTCCTATGCCAATTCCAGCGAATCCTAGCACAGACAGCTTAGTGGCTTGGTAGGGGCGGGTTTGAAACCCGCCCTCTCGTCGCAGGACGCCAATTCAATCACGGATAGTGGAGCGATCGTCCAGCCTCCTCTCCCACGGGCTGTCTCTACGGTAGATTGCCCATGAAGCCCACCAGCGACGCCCTCGCCCAGTCGAGCGCCGGAGTCGGGCCCACGGAGATCTTTATATCAAGGGCGGCAGTGATCGACTCGACAAGCTGGGCTGTGCTCGTCGAGTCGACTACGATCTCGGACGGCAGTCCGGGCGCAGTTTCGAGTGTGTCGACCAGTACCTCCTGCTGTTTGAGTTCAGATGGGCTCTCGCCCAGCATGCTGGTGCCGAGTATGAATGACGATTCCCTGTGGATCACAAGCATAATCATGGGCAAGTAGGGGCGGTCTTCCTTGCTGTCCTGGAGCGCCGTGTCCAGGTAGAATTTGCTGAGCTCCCAGATCCCTGTTCGACTGACGTTGGGTCGAGCTATTCGCTCTAGCCGTTCAGAGTCGGGATAGCCGGGAGGAGCCGCCGGGGGGCGGGGCGGTCTGAGTATCTCCCTCTGATCACGCCATTCGCCATCCCGGAAAACCAGGGTTAGCACCAGGCCGGGCTCGTCCTCCGAATAGAGGTCCAGCTCGCCCCTGGACATTCTGGCGGCAACATCCATAATGTTTCGCAGCGCCATAGTTAGGAAGACCGCCTCGTCTGAGTCCAGCAGCCACGGCAAGTAGCCAGGAACCATGCTGCGAAAGAACGGCCAGCGGCCTCGACCCCGATACTTGAGTCCCAGATCGCGGATGATGGCGCGGTCTCTGTTGTCCAGGGTTGCCCTGTCCGCAAGCAAAGCGGCCAAGGACCGCATCGAGTCGATATTATCCGGGGACTCGGGATCGATCTCGTCCGTCATCAGCGACAGGTAACCTGCGAGCCCTTCGTCGCCGATGTACACAGCCAGACCATGCTCAATACCAGCGCTGCCCATGACGGCGCAGTAGCCCTTGTACTCTCTGGACGGGTGCTCTATGACCACCAAGTCGTCGTTGTCCAGCCATTGCCAGGACTTGGCCTGACAGTAATCCTTGAACGTCTCGTGCAGGTCGCGCCACTCTCTGGTGCTTGGCTCGGCCATCGCTCCTCCGGTAAGAGGTCCTGGGAGATTCACAGATTCTAACCTGCAATCGCGGGCACATGGTAGAGGATCCGCGTAGCTGTTCAGATTTCGTGGGAACACTGGATGCGCACAGCCCATCGTCATACCCGCGAAGAGCCTGCCCCCGAGCAGTCGGGGGGTGGGTATCCAGGGGTGGGGAGCTTCCTCGCACCAAGACTGAACACTTACGGATCGGCCGGCGTGATTGACCAGGCAATTTGGGCGTTGCTATACTCGCCACGCCTTCAACGCTACGTTGCCCGGAGACAACGATGCAGGTCGGCGAATATCGCCTGAACAACCCCCACGACATCGAAACCCCCGAATTCCTCGTGTACGAGGACATGGTGGGCTACAACATCGACGCCGTGATACGCGTCTGCGGCTCGGTCGACCGGATCGTGCCTCACGCCAAGACCCACAAGTCGGCCGCCGTCCTGAAGCGCCAGATGGACGCGGGACTCCGCTCGTTCAAGTGCGCGACCCTGCGGGAGGCCGACCTGCTCGTCGAGCACGGCGTGGACGAGCTGATCTTCGCCTACCCGCTGGTCCACCCGAAAAAGATCGAGCGGCTCGCGAGGCTCAAGAAGGACAACCCGGACACTACCGTCCGCGCCATCGTCAGCACGCCTGAGCACCTGGAAGGGCTCTCGGCCGTGATGCAGCGCGAGCGGATGACCATGGAGGTCTACATCGACCTCGACACGGGGATGCGCCGCACGGGGGTGCAGCCAGGGGCCGAGGCCGCGGACTTCTACGCGAAGGCAGCCCGGACTCCCGGTATCAGAGCGCTGGGCGTGCACGTCTTCGACGGCCACACCCTCTACAAGCCCGACTACGACGAGCGCAAGGCCCTGGTCGACAAGAGCATCGACTACATGCGGGAGGTGTGGGACCGGGTGGCGGAGCAGGGAGTCGAGGTCGTCGACAACGTGGCCGGGGGCTCATGGTCGTTCCACCTCTACCTGGGCGAGGAGAACGTCAGGGTGTCCCCCGGCACCTGGGTCTACTGGGACTCGCGGAACGCCACAATGGCCGAGCTGCCGTTCAAGGTGGCGGCCGTCGTCCTGGGCCAGGTCGTCGACCGCGACCCGGAGATGGACACGGTGACGACCGACGTGGGGTCCAAGGCCTGCTCTCCCGACCAGCCAATGCCCAACCGCTTCACCGTCGTGGGCCATCCGAAGGCCGAGCTGCTGGCCCAGAGCGAGGAGCACGGCGTGGTGAAGCTCAACGGCGAACAGCTAAACGTGGGCGACTTCATCCTCGCCGCCCCGGGTCACGCATGCACCACCACGGTGAAGTTCCCCTTCGCCAACGTCGTCGACGCCAACGGCAACATAGTAGGCCGCTACGACCACACCGCCCGCGACCACTGAAGGGGTGTACCTTCGGCTTCCTCTCCCTCGACGGGAGAGGATTGAGGTGAGGGTGAAAGACTTCGGAGCGACGGGGCTCCTCTCCCTTGATGGGATGAGGACTAGAGCCTACCCTGGGCTTGCCGAAGGTTGAGGGTGAAAGTGTGGGAGCGCCCCCTCATCCTAACCTTCTCCTAGGCGGAGAACGTCGGCGCGAGGGCAACTCCCAGCTTCAGAGACAAGCCTGGATACCGGCTTCCGCCGGTATGACGGAGGTTATGCAGGCTAGAAGATACGGCGGGCCCTAGCCTCCGGCCACGGCTGGGACGATGCTCACCTCGTCACCCGAACTGGTCGCCGTGCCGAGGCCGTCCAGGAACCTCACATCCTCCCCGTTCACGTAGAGGTTGACGAAGTTGCGCAGCTGGCCCGACTCGTCGCAGAGCCGCTCGCTGATCCCCGGGTACTGCTCGTCGAGGTTGGCGACGACTTCGGCGACCGTCGCGCCGTCCGCGCTCACCTTGTCCTGTCCGTTCGTAAGCCGCCTCAGGGGCGCTGGTATCCTGACGTTGACGCTCATGCTTGCCGGTCCTCCGGTGCTCTTTGGTTCTGGGCGAGCGGGCGGCCCGCCGTCAGCGGTCGATCCCCGCTGCCTCGAACGAGGTGTACGTGGGGTCGATGCGCACGGTGTCGACCAGGTGCTCGACGACCTCCTGGGTCTTGAAGCCGTTGCCGGTGATGAAGGCCACGGTGACCTCGTCCCTGCCGATCTTACCGGACTCGGCCAGCTTGCGCAGCCCTGAGATGACGACGCCGCCGGCCGTCTCCGTGAAGATGCCCTCCGTCTCGGCAAGGAGCTGGATGCACTCCGCGACCTCGTCTTCGGGCGCAGCCGCCGCCGTGCCGCCCGTCTCCCTTAGGGTCTGCAGCGCGTAGACTCCCGCGGCCGGGTCCCCTATCGCCAGGGACTTGGCGATGGTGTCGGGGCGCTGCGGCGCGACGACGGTATCGCCGTTCTCGAACGCGGAGACGATGGGGCGGCAGCCCTCGGGCTGGGCGAGGTGCATCCTCGTGGACGGCTGGTCGATGAGGCCGACGTCGGCCATCTCGGTCAGGCCCTTCCATATCTTGGTGTGGAGCTCGCCCGACGCAGCCGGCACGACGCAATGGTCCGGCGCCTTCCACCCGAGCTGCTCGGCGACCTCGTAACCGAGCGTCTTGCTGCCCTCGGCATAGAAGGGCCGCATGTTGATGTTCACGAAAGCCCAGCGCAGGTTGTCGGCAAGCTCGCTGCACAGCCGGTTCACCTGGTCGTAGGTGCCGTCCACGGCGACGAGGGTCGGGCCGTATATCGCGGCGCCGGTGATCTTGCCGTTCTCCAGGTTGCAGGGAAAGAAGACCACGGTCTTCATCCCGGCCTTGGCCCCGTGTCCGGCAACTGCGCCCATCAGGTTTCCCGTCGAGACGCAGGCCAGCACCTCGAACTCGAACTCCAGGGCCTTCGCGGTAGTGACTGCAACGGGCCTGTCCTTGAACGAGAAGGTCGGATTGACGCTGTCGTTCTTGATGTACAGGTTGTCGAGACCCAGCTTGCGGCCCAGGTTCTTGGCCGGGAGCAGCGGGGTGAATCCCGTCCCCATGTCCACTGCCTCCTCAATCTTGACGGGAAGGAAGTCGTGGTAGCGCCACATCGTCAGGGGACCGGCGGCGATCGACTCGCGGGACACTGCCCGTGCCATGGAGTCGTAGTCGTAGCTTACTTCGAGGGGTCCGAAACAGAACTCGCAGGCGTTCATGGGCTCGATGGGGTAGACCCTGCGACACTCACGACACTCGAGGGACTTGACGTGGGACACTCGGCGGGCCTCCGACGGAGGAGATGCGGGCTTCCGGCCCCTCGCTGACGTGGCTCGAGGCGTGGGAATGGTAGCAACGCGGTTGAAACCGTGTCAAGGAAAGCCAGGGGGCCCAATCGACAGGCTTAGCACCGCAGGCCAATGGCCCAAATCCACCACCTAAATTGGCGATGCGGTTGAGTTTTGTAGCTAAATTGGTCATTTTGGACAATTCGTTCTTTCACCCAGCAGGTGAAGAGAAGGCCCCGTCTTCAGGGCTGAATCAGATACTGGATCAGATCGTCGGTTCGGTTTAGGTGGGGGATTTGGGTGGCAAGGAGTTGACGCCGGACGGCAACAGCAGGTACTATAGCGTTGGCTGGTCGACAACGGCTAGTCACATTCCTTAGGGCCCTTTCGGGGCCCCTTTTTTTTGAGGGGGACATGGACAGGTTTGCTCTCTTCGTCGATGCAGGATACCTGTATGCCGAGGGAGGCAAGCTTTCCCACGACACAGGAGACCGCCTCAGGCTTGAATTGAACTTCAAAGAGACCGTTTCGGCTCTCACAGAGATAGGGCGAGACCACTCAAAGATTCACTATCTTCGCACCTACTGGTACGACGCGGCCACAGACGCGAGCCCAACTCCGAGTCACATCGCAGTGGCTTCTATCCCGGGCGTGAAGCTCCGGCTAGGCAGACTGAGTTCGGGCAGACAGAAAGGAGTGGATTCACGAATCGTACGAGACCTGATCGTGCTCGCTCGGGATAGGGCAATCGCCTCGGCATACGTTCTCAGTGGCGACGAAGATATTCGGGAGGGAGTAGCAGAAGCCCAGGACTGCGGGGTGTCGGTGGTGCTGCTTGGCATCACTCCGCTGCCGGGCCAGAACAATCAAGCACGTTCCTTGGTGCAAGAAGCGGATGGCTCGGTGATGCTAACGCGCGATCAAGTGAGCCAGTGGATCACTTTGAGGCCCACTCAACCATTCTCAGGGGCCGGCGCTCCGCCCATGTCGACCGCCTCGATAGACTTCGAGCAGATCGGCAGACATTTCGGAGAGGCTTGGGCAGAGTCGAATCCGGGTGGGGTTCCCAGAGCCGTGAAGGGAAAGCCCAAGATTCCGCAGGAAGTGGATCGGGAATTGTTGGCCCGTGGGTCTGCCGAAACGCGTGGACCTCTCACGGACGCGCAGCGCCGTTCCCTGCGAGCTGGCTTCTGGGCAGCTCCCAGGCTAGACAACGCAACCTGACCGACGACGGCAGGGAATCCAGTCCCTGGCTCCGCTGGGGCTACTCCGGGAAGCGGCGGATGTTATACTTTGAGACGGCCGGGCAGCCGCGCGGCCGAGCTCTCCCGGAGAAGTGACTTGACCACGAACCTCGCTCCCGTCGCGGACACCTCCCGCACAGACAACGCCCTGCTGGAGGAGATACAGAACCGCGTCCTGTGGCTGGCATGCCACATGGTCGACTACGCCAACAACGAGCGCCCGAACCCGACCGGCCTGAAGGTCGGCGGCCACCAGGCCTCCAGCGCCTCCGTCGTCACCGCAATGACGTACATGTTCTTCGAATACATGCGCGCCGGCGACCGCATCTCGGTCAAGCCCCACTCGTCGCCCGTATACCATGCCATCCAGTACCTCCTCGGCAACCTGGACGCCGAGTACCTGAAGGCGCTACGGGGCTTCCACGGCCTCCAGGCGTACCCCAGCCGCACGAAGGACCCCGACGGCGTGGACTTCTCCACTGGCTCCGTTGGGCTCGGGGCGGTGGCCCCGAACTTCGCATGGCTGGCCGAGGAGTACGTGCGGGACCACCTGGACCCGAACAGCGGGCCCGACCGCCGCTTCATCAGCCTCATCGGCGACGCCGAGCTGGACGAGGGGGTCGTGTGGGAGGCCATCGCGGACCCGTCCCTGGCCGACCTCAGGAACGTGCTGTGGGTCGTCGACCTGAACCGCCAGAGCCTCGACAGGATAGTCCCCGGCATACGGGTGAAGGTGTGGCGGGAGATGTTCGAGGCGAACGGCTGGAGGGTGGTCGACGCCAAGTACGGGCGCAAGCTGCAGGCCGCCTTCGCCGAGCCAAACGGCGAGCTGCTCCGCGGCGCAATCGACGACATGTCCAACGACCTCTACCAGCGGCTCCTGCGAGTCGACGGCTCCACCCTGCGCGAGTGGCTGCCCCGCGCCAGCAAACACCCCGGCGACCTGGCGGAGCTGCTGGGCAGGTGGGACGACGACGAGCTGAGCGAGATATTCCACGACCTGGGCGGCCACGACTTCGACGTGCTGCGCGAGGCCTTCGACGAGCTGGACCTGGAGAGCGGCCCGAACGTGCTCTTCGCATACACCCTGAAGGGGTGGAAGCTGCCGACCATCGGCCATCCCCAGAACCACTCCGCGACCCTGAACCGCAGGCAGATGGCCCAGCTCCGGGAGAGCCTCGGCGTTCCCGAGGACGAGACAGCATCGCGGCTCCGCTCCGATACGCCGGCCGGGCGCCTGTGCCTCGACAGGGGGTTCGACCTCCAGCTCAGCAGGCGGAGCAACGGCGCGCCGCCCCAGATAGACGTGCCCAGGGAGTTCGGCCGCTCGTACAACGGGCGCATGTCCACCCAGCAAATATTCGGGCTGGTCCTCACCGAGCTTTCCAGGAGCACCGAGCACCTACACGAGCGCGTCGTGACCATCAGCCCCGACGTCGCCAGCTCCACCAACCTGGGAGGCTGGATCAACCGGGCCGGCGTGTGGGCCAAGCGCCCCCAGGAGGAGTTCCCGGAGGACCTGGAGCGGAGCGCCATAAGCTGGGACGAGTCAGAGGAGGGCCGGCACATCGAGCTGGGCATCTCCGAGAACAATCTCTTCATGGCCCTGGGCCAGTTCGGCCTGACCCACGAGATGACGGGCGAGATGCTCTTCCCCATCGGCACCCTCTACGACCCCTTCGTCAGGCGGGGCCTCGACGCCTTCCTGTACAGCGTCTACGCCGGCGGACGGTTCATAGTCGTCGGCACGCCGTCGGGAATAACCCTGGGGCCCGAGGGCGGCTCGCACCAGTCGGGCGTCACGCCCTCCATAGGCGTGGAGCTTCCCGAGCTCGGCTTCTACGAGCCCTGCTTCGGCCAGGAGCTGGAGTGGATACTCCTCTCCGCGCTGGAGAACATTCGGACCAGGAAGGAGTCGACCTACCTCAGGCTCACCACCAAGAACGCCGACCAGGGCCTCTTCACGCTGCCCAAGGACGCCGAGGCCCGGGAGGCCCTGCGCAGGCAGGTCATCCGCGGCGCATACCGGCTGGTGGACAGGCGGAAGGACGACGGGTACGAGGCTGGCGTGAACGACGTCAATGTCTTCGCGTCAGGCGCGGTGGTCCCAGAGGCCGTCGAGGCGAGCGGCAAGCTCCTGGACGAGGGCATATACGCCAGCGTGATCAACGTCACCGGGCCCGGCCCGCTGTACGCCGAGTACCAGGAGACGGCCCACGCCGCCGTTCGCGGGAAGCCAGTCACCACTCCCTTCCTGCAGGGCGTCCTGGACGGCCAGGAGCGCCGCGCCCCCATCGTCACCGTCGTCGACGGCCACCCCCACACCCTCGCGTGGCTGGGCGCAGCCCTCAACGTACCCACCTACCCCCTCGGCGTCACCCGGTTCGGCCAGTCCGGCAACCCCGACGACCTCTACCGAGAGTACGAGATCGACTCCGACAGCATCATGGCCGCCTCCTTCGCCGCCCTGGGGATGTAACCCTTCAGATGCTGCTTGAGCGAGGGGAAGTAGAATGACCAAAGGGAAGTCCATCATTGACTTCATAAGTGGCAGAGAGATACCTGCTACACCCGAGGAAGTGGAAGCTGTCCAAGTATTCGCCCGGCGGCTTGTCGAAGACTACGGATACAGCAAGGCGCAGATCCAAACTCGGCCCCAGTACCGTGTTCGCCGGCGACCTTCCGATGATGTTCAGTCCTATCCTGTAGACATTGCAGTCTTTCGAAGCGCCAAACGAACAGATGACGAGCTGCAGATGGTCGTCGAATGTAAGAGAAAGAACCGCCAGGATGGTGAGAAGCAGCTTCGCCTATATATGGACATGTCATCCGCGGAGGTTAGCGTGTGGTTCAACGGTGACGACCACATTTATCTTCGCAAGGTCCACCACAAAGATGGACGCCGGACATATCAGACACTCCCCAACATTCCTCGCAACGGTCAGCGCGTCGAGGATATCGGGCTCTACAAGCGAAGGGATCTAGTACCGCCGTCAAACTTGAAAGCAGTGTTCCGTGACATCCGCAACCACTTGGCTGGCATGACCACCGGAATCACTCGCGACGAGGCACTGGCCCAGGAAATAATAAATCTCCTCTTCTGCAAGCTCTTGGACGAGCAGGACGCAGCTCCAGACGACACGGTGGAGTTCAGGGCGGGCGTGGGAGAACCACATGACAATGTTCAAGAGCGGCTTAGCCAACTATTCGAGCGGGTGAAGAAAACTATCTTCCGCGACGTATTTGACCCAACTGATAGTCTTCAGCTTGATCCTGACAGTCTAGCTTACGTAGTTGGCGAACTCCAGAACTACACCATCACTGAGGCTGATCGAGACGCTATTGGAGACGCGTTTGAGGTGTTCATAGGGCCAGCGCTGCGGGGTGCTGAGGGACAGTTTTTCACGCCTCGCAACGTCATAGAAATGATGGTGAAGATGGTCGATCCAAAACCGGGAGAAAAGATCATAGACCCAGCCTGTGGCTCCGGTGGGTTCCTGATCACCGCACTCTCACACGTCTGGGCGAACGTTCGAGAAGAGGCGGTCAGAAAGAACTGGACGGAAAGGCTCCTCGTACAGCGCGAACGCGATATCGCGACAGAATGCTTCCGGGGATTAGACAAAGACACCTTTCTCGCTCGTGTTTGCAAAGCGTACATGGCCCTTATTGGTGATGGACGGGGCGGAGTGTTCTGCCAGAATACACTTGAACCCTTTGACGAATGGCCGTCCTCAACACTCGAAAAGATCAAGCCGGGGACCTTTGACGTGGTCCTTACCAACCCACCTTTCGGTAAGAGGATAGTAGTCAAGGGAGAAAAGCTGATATCACAATTCGAGCTTGGACACAAGTGGAGGCGCAAGTCTGGCACAACTTGGGTAAAGACGACCACTCAGCGAGTGCAACTTCCACCTCAAATACCGTTCATTGAGCGCTGCATTCAGCTTCTGAAGCCAGGTGGTCGAATCGGGATTGTGCTCCCCGAAAGCATCTTTGGTAATCCAACACATGGATACATTGTACAGTGGCTCCAAGAACGCTTACGCATCACCGCGATTGTCACTATGCCGGAACCGCTTTTCAAAACGAGTGGCAAGGGTGGGACACACACGAAAGTATGTATATTAGTTGGCACTCTGGATAGCAACACGTCCCGACAACCAATATTCATGGGAGAGGCTAGGTGGTGTGGGCACGACTCTCGTGGCAATCCTACGCTTCGCGCGCTGCCCAATGGAGAAATGGAGTTGCTCGATGATGTGCCAGAAATCTCTACACTGTTTGATCAATGGCGCAACAATATGGACTCTCTTGTGTCAGATCGCCGTGCCTTCATACTACCCATGACAGACGTCACGAATGGCGTGTTGATCCCTAGATACTACAATCCTAGAATCGAGAGAGAAATCGCGCATCTCAACTCCGACTATCGGTTTGTCACATTGAACGAACTCGTTAAGCAGCAAGCGGTGTCATTTGGCACTGGTGTTGAAGTAGGGAAGATGGCTTATGGGACTGGTCAGATTCCCTTCATCCGCACATCGGACATCTCCAATTGGGAGATTAAGACAAACTTTAAACAAGGTGTTAGCGGAGAAATATACGAGGAGGCACGAGCAAAGGCTGATGTGAAGGCTGGTGATATACTTATGGTGAAGGACGGTACTTACCTGGTTGGTACCTCGGCAATAGTGACTGAATACGACCTGCCCATGCTCTTCCAAAGTCATCTGTACCGTATCAGAGTAACCAAGCCAGATGTAATAGACCCTTGGCTCCTGTTCGCTCTTCTCAATACGCCGATCGTTCAACTGCAGGTCCGATCCAAGCAGTTCACCCAAGATATTATCGACACCATTGGGAGACGAGTGTTTGAGATCAGAATCCCAATACCCCGGTCGGATGAGAGAGCGCGCGAACTCGCCAGTGAGTGTCGTAGGATCATCGAGCGCCGTGTTCAATTGCGTCACGAAGCTAGTACGCTAGTAGATTCAATTGGTGCTCTCGCAACGAGACCAGGTGAAAGCAGTTATTCTGTAATCAGACGTGTCCGATAATCGCCGAAGAGCGCCTCTTGTCGGACTGGAACAGCATATGACCCCTTGAACCGCCTACCCGCGGCCGATGTAGGGCATATCGGTCGCCATGATCGTGACGAACTGGACGTTCGTGTCCACACGACCGTAGACGCGACGTGCTCCACGTCGAACGTCGACTCCACCTTCATCGAGCCGTCGGCCTGCGGCGTGCCGGCCTGCATCAGGGACGTCATGTCCGTCGCGGCGCTGCCGATGTCCATTTGCCCACACCCTCGCGTGGCTGGGAGCCGCCCTCAACGTGCCCACGTACCCGCTGGGCGCAACCCCGACGACCTGTACAGGGAGTACGAGATCGACTCCGACAGCATAATGGCAGCCTGCTTCGCCGCCCTGGGAATCTAGGTTCTATACTGCTTCGCCCACTCTTTCTCCGCCGCGTGTCCCTGACTTCGCTCCTTCTGCTATACTGTGAAGCAGGTTCCAGATTACTGGAGTTCTCCGGGCCTCCTGTGGGCCGTGAAAGTACCTCGTGAGGCAAAGCTCAAGGATGGATACAATAGGCGAGGCCGAGACGAACTACCTCCAAGCAAAGTTGCAGGGGTTTCTCTCTCGTAATCCTGAAGCTGACGTCAGGTCCGGGGACCGCGAGCCTTCAGTTAGCCAGCCCTGGGGTGAGGAAGCCATCGAAATCCCTCTCCGCAGTGACGATGAAGAACTCTTTGAAGCTCTGAATGCTGTACGGTTACCGCCTCGCTTCACCGCTATCTGGCATGAGGACACAAGAGAATTTGAAGTCATATATACGGTGCTCAGGAGGGAGCACCCCCTTCTAGAAAGGGAGTTTGAGTTTCGGTATAGGGGGAGCTGCTATCGCTGTGGCTTTGGGCCGTCCAGCCCGAGACTTAGGGCCATCGCACGAAAAGCAAGACCCAAAGCAAGACCCTCAGGTAGCTCATCGGGTTCCGATTTTCGGAACCTCCAACCCTTTTATCGATTCGAACACATGCTAGAAGAACATCCAGACGCGGACTACGTTAAGAATGGGAAGCCTACTTCGTTTTGGATACGTGGCATTGACAACTATGACGATGACCACATTGGGGATCTTGTCCGCAACCTCAATTTCCACATGTCCTACTTCGATCAGTATACACCCATCATCCTCATCCACGAAGAGTCAGTTGCGTCCCCTAAGGTCCTACATCGGCCAAACCTCGACTCCTTTCCAGATTCCCTATCAGGGAAAGACATTGACCAACACCTTCTCATTCTCTGGGCAAGCGCTAATGGTGGCGACCCATTCCTCAGGTTTATCCACTACTACCAGATACTAGAATACGCCGGCTTCTATCACGTCAGAGATAAAGTCCGACGCGAAGTAGAGCGGGCGATTGCCGCTCCAGATGCCGTCTCACGCCCTGATAGGGTGGCGCAACGAATGCTGGATGCTATCTCCGCAGAGAAGAGGTCGGACGAAGCAAAGATCAACGAAATGATTGAAGAGTGTGTAGATCCCCAAGAAATGTGGAGTATCCTAGACGAATCTCTTTCCGATTTTGCCAAAGACGTTGAGCTAGATGGAGGCTTCGTTTTACCGGCGCTTGTGAGTGCTTCTACTGTCTATGAGGATTTTGCGCAATCTTGGAATAGGCAGTTCTCAATCGCGTTGCATCGGGTTAGGAACGCGCTAGTCCACGCGCGCGAGTCCCGGCAGTCGACAACAATAGCGCCAACGACCGCCAATCACGCACGGTTGTCTCCATGGCTTCTGCCACTGTCTCAAACGGCGGCGCGGGTCATGCTCTACAGTAGACTGTGATGTACCCCGGGCCACCATTCCGGCCTCACTTGACTTAGGGCAGAACCCGAGTGTGGGCAGCCCTCCCCCGCGGGTGAAACTAAACCAGATTGGGCGTGAGGGTTTCTGAACCGGCTCCACATGACCCATAACGAGTTGGTGCGGCTAGGCGGCGCCTCGTCGGGCCGCCTGTTTCAGATCATGACCGGGGACCGCTGTCCTGACCTGCTGTAACCACGGGACCGGCTACCCTCGGCCGATGTAGGGCATGTCGGTCGCCATGATCGTGACGAATTGCACGTTCATGTCCAGCGGCAGGTTCGACATGTACACGACCGTGGACGCGACGCGCTCGACATCGAGCCGTCGGCCTGCGCCGTGCCCTCCCGCATCCGCGACGTCATGTCCGTCGCGGCGTTGCCGATGTCTATCTGCCCGCACGCGATGTTGTACTTGCGGCCGTCGAGCGAGGTCGACTTGGTCAGGCCGGTGACCGCGTGCTTGGTGGACGTGTACGGGGCCGAGTCCGGGCGCGGCACGTGGGCCGAGATCGAGCCGTTGTTGATGATCCGGCCGAACAGGTGTTGACCTCGTGCCGTTTCTGTAACTACAATTGCGTAGTCTGGCAAAGGGCCACTGCGCTTGCGTTGGACTTGGGATCAGGCAAGAACGAGGCGAACCTTCGAGCGCACGGCCTCAGCTTCGTGGCCGCGGTCTTCGTGTTCGACGATCCCATGTCTGCGACGCGGGAAGACCCACATCCATATGAGCAACGGTGGCGAACCATTGGCATGGTGGGCACTCAAGTCGTGATGGTAGTCCACACTCGGCCCGATTTCGACGCGGAGACCGGCGAAGAGATCGGGCGCATCATCTCTGCACGTAAGGCGACGAGGCACGAGAGGGAGGCGTATGAAGAAGGACATTACTGAGCTGCCGTCAGACGTTCAGGAGCAGATACGGGCGTTAGAGGCTCTGCCGGAGGACCAGATCGACACGACCGACGCCCCGGAGATTCTCGACTGGTCCGACGCCAGGCGCGGGGTCTTCTACCGGCCTGTAAAGCAACAGATTACGCTGAGGATCGACGCGGACATCATCGCCTGGTTCAAGGCCAGTGCTCGTGACGGCCGGGGATACCAGACGGACATCAATGGAGCGCTCCGCAAGCACGTCCAGAGGATGGCCCGTTCCACATAATATGTGTGGCCAGGGAGTGGATTCCCGCCTTCGGAGACCCTTGCAAAACTCCGTCATTCCGGCGAAAGCCGGAATCCAGGGGTGGGGCCCAGCTATGAAGACAATGCCTCCCATGTGGTGGATGGGCCCTCATGGGAGGTTATTCAAAGGTCTCCTTCGCGGGAATGACGGCTTTACGGTGCGCTCAAAATGAATTGGTATAACATGGGCAAATCAGGTACGAAAACACCCATTTCGTCGAATTAGCTGGAACAGTTGGTTTGAAACCCGCCCTCCCCGGTGCGGCGTAAAGAAACCAGCCACCCACCACCGTCGTTCCCGTGACAACGGGAACCCATCCCCGGCTCCCCAATCACATCAATCACCCAAATCACCAGAATCACAGTTCAGACAATCTCCATCTTGACAAACCCCCATCCCTCCCCCATAATAGAACGCATGTCCGATACCAGTACGCAGACCATAGAACCAACAACGGAGCGCAAGCCGCCCACTCTCGCCGACATCGTCCGCGAGAAGACCGACGACGGCAAGCGCATCATCGACTTCTTCCTCGACGTCATGGAGGACAGGATCGACGGCGCCGAGCTATGTCACAGGATGGACGCCGCAAAGCAGCTCGAAAAGCACAAGTCCAAGGCCGCCGCCAGGTTCCTTGACAAGTACCGCGGCGTCTCATGCGGCCACTCCATCGGTGGACGCCTCGACCCGGCCGACCCCTGCTCCGCCGAGGACAGGAGCCTGGTGGCCGTGACCCTGAACGCCCCGGCCACCCTTACGAAAGACTTCCTCGCTGTGCTCTCCGGGATAGATGAATTCCTCATGGCCAGGCTCATCCGAGCCCAGACGGCCGACGGCGGCACCATCATCGACTTCCTCGACGACGTCATGCAGGACAGGAACGACGGCTTCAAGTGCCACCACAGGATCGCCGCCGCCAAGGAGCTCATAGTACACATAGTCCGCGACGAGCAACCCACCCACACCCCCTCTCCCTCGACGGGAGAGGGCTGGGGTGAGGGTGACACACCCGCCGTAGGGGCGGACCCACGTGTCCGCCCGCTTCCCGGCTCCAAAACCCCCTCTCCCTCGACGGGAGAGGGCTGGGGTGAGGGTGACTCACCCGTCGTTCCCGCGCAGGCAGAGGGGAACCCAGACAACACTATCGTCGTTCCCGCGAAAGCGGGAACCCAGGGGCGCGGGGTGGCTCGACCCAGCGAGGTTGGAGCACATGCTGAGCTCAACTCACCCGTCGTTCCCGCGGAAGCAGGAACCCATCCCCGTGACCCTGAGCCTGGCTCC
This sequence comes from Dehalococcoidia bacterium, assembly GCA_965222445.1. Classification (GTDB taxonomy): domain Bacteria; phylum Chloroflexota; class Dehalococcoidia; order Lucifugimonadales; family CAJWER01. The sequence goes on from CBDCTY010000002.1 coordinate 2,396,382, forward strand.
CAACTAGAAACTAAGAACTCGAAACTAGAAACCCTCCCCGCCCGACGGCCCCGAACACGACGCACCCGAACACAGCGGCGCCGGGACGGAAACGCCAGGGCCGCCATCCTCGGCAAGGGGTCCGAGCGAAACAAGGAGGAAAAGCAGGACAAGCCCGCCCCCGCGGAGCTCACCATCGCCGAGCGTAGAATCAAGGAGAAGCTCGAACAGCACTGGCACGAGCCGGACCCCTGGGCCGGACCAATCGACTCCACAACCCCAGGCCGCTCACCCCCCTGGTGACCGCGACCCGACTACGCAAGGAGGACCCCGGCTACCCCCGGCCGATGTAGGGCATGTCAGTCGCCATGATCGTGATGAACTGGACGTTTGTGTCCAGCGGCAGGTTCGACATGTACACGACTGTGGAGGCGACGTGCTCGACGTCGAACGTCGACTCCACCTTCATCGAGCCGTCGGCCTGCGGCGTGCCAGCCTGCATCCGGTCCGTCATGTCCGTGGCGGCGTTGCCGATATCTATCTGGCCGCACGCGATGTTGTACTTGCGGCCGTCCAGCGAGGTCGACTTGGTCAGGCCGGTGATCGCGTGTTTGGTGGACGTGTAGGGGGCCGAGTCCGGGCGCGGCACGTGGGCCGAGATCGAGCCATTGTTGATGATCCGGCCGCCCATCGGCTCCTGGGCCTTCATGATCTTGATCGCTTCCTGGGTGCAGAGGAACGTCCCCGTCAGGTTCGTATCGACCACCCGCTGCCAGTCCTCGTAGGGCAGGTCTTCCATGGGCACCTTGGCCGCTCCGTGGCCGGCGTTGTTGAACAGCACGTCCAGCCGGCCGAACGCCTCCGTCGTCCTGGCGAACAGCCCGCGGACCGACTCGGGGTTTCCGACGTCCGTCTGGACGGCCAGGATGGGCGCGCCAGCGCCGGCCTCCTCTACCGTCTCCTCCAATGGCTCCATTCGCCGCCCCGCTATGACGACGGAGTAGCCGTCTCGCAGCAGCGCCAGCGCCGAATGCTTGCCGATCCCCGTCCCTCCCCCTGTAACGATAGCGACCCGTCCGTTCGAGCTCATCTGTAGCATCTCCTGGTCATGAGTTGTCGCGGTTTCAGTTTTAACCAGCGTCCTTGACACACTGCTCCAGCAGATCCAGCGCCGCCCTGGCGAACGTCCACATGTTCCCCTCGCGGTCGGCGACTCCAGTCTCCAGGGTGATCGCCGCCTCGACCGGCCCCGCCACCGCGATGCAGGAGTGTCCCGGGCCGTCTCCGTACCGGTTCCCCGTCGGCCCGCTGGCGCCCGTTTCCGCGAGGCCCCAGGTTGCGCCGAGCAGCTCCCGCGCGGTCCGGGCGTTCAGCAGCGCGTACTCCTCCGTGCTGGCCCTCAGGCCCTCCATCACTTCGTCGGGCACGCGCAGCAGCCCCCGTTGGGCTGTCCTGGTGTAGACGACGGCGCCGCCTACGAAGTACGCGGATGCGCCCGGCGCCGCCAGCAGCGCGGCGGACACAAGCCCTCCCGCAGACGACTCCACGACGGCGACGGTCTGCCCGCGTTCCTTGAGCAGCGCGCCAGCCGCCTCAGCCAGCGAGCGGAGGTCTTCCATGTGCTGTTCGGCTCCCTTCGAGGTCTGGACGCCCGCCACCTTACCATAGGTCCGCGCACGGGCTCTATGATGCACGGGCCGTATAATACCAATTCATTTTGAGCGCGCCGTAAAGCCGTCATTACCATGAAATAGACGGAAGGTGCCCCCAATCCGTCATTCCCGCGAAAAGCCTGCCCCCGAGCAGTCGGGGGCGGGAACCCATCCCCGGCCGTTGGCCTAGAGCGGGAGTGACGACGGGGAAGCCGCCGCCATTTTCATACCCCTATGTGGCCTGACCAGGCCATGGTGATTCCTGCAGAAGCAGGAATCCAGTCCCCAACTACTGGACTCCGGCCTACGCCGGAGTGACGACGAGAGGCCAAGCATTGTATTCCTTTACGGTCGTATCACGACTAATTGGTATAATGTTCGAGACCCCCGTACTGGGGCCATCCATCACTTCCGTAATATGTCCCAGCGCAAGTCCGACGCTCTTAGAGGGGGAAAAAACATGACCGCTTCCCGACACAAGGTGCTGATCGTAGCCAACCAGCGGGTGCGCGACGAGAGCCTCCTGCCTGCGGACCTGGACCGGCTCTCCGCGATTGCCGACTGGGAGTGGCTGCACCTGGAGGGCGGTGTCTCGTTCGGGCCGAATGAGGACCCCGACGCCATCGGACAGCTACTGGAACATGTCGGCGACGTCGACTGCATCGTAGTGTCCCACGGCTCCCCGTTGATCAGCGCCGAGGTCATGGACCGCGCCCCCAACCTCAAGATCGTCGGCGAGCTGGAGGGTAACCGGTTCGCCCACCGCATCGACGTGGAGGCCGCCTGGGAGCGCGGCATCCGAACCGTCGATACGACCCACGGCTCCTCCTATCCGGTTGCCGAATGGGCACTCGCCATGATTCTCATATCGCTCCGCAATGCGGGAGCGAGGTTCAGGAGCATCCTCGCGGGAGAAGCCCCCCAGACCGACTACGACGATTTCGGGTACCTCCACGGCGACCTGACCGGCAAGCGGGTCGGACTCATCGGATGCGGCCACATCGGGCGCAGGCTGGTCAAGTACCTGAAACCTTTCGAGGTGGACATCCGCGTCTACGATCCCTACCTGGCCAGCGAGATGCCGGACGCGATAGGCGTCGTGAAGACCTCGCTCGAGAACGTACTCTCGAAGTCCGACGTCATCGTCTGCCTAGCTCCCCTCACACCCGCCACGGCGGGGATGATCGGCCGGCGCGAGCTGGACATGGTCCCTGCCAACTCGGTGTTCGTGAACGTGTCGCGCGGGGCGATTGTCGACAGCGACGCCCTGATAGAGCGCCTGAAGCGCGGAGACATCGTCGCTGGCCTGGACGTGTTCGATCCGGAGCCGATTCCGCCGGACAGCGAGATCATCGGGCTCCCCAACACCTTTCTGAGCCCCCACATAGCGGGCGTGACGCTGGCCAGCGACCAGCGCTTCTTCACCCTGATGGTCGACGAGCTCGAGCGTTTCTTCCGAGGAGACGAGCCGCTCTTCCAGCTGAACCCGAGGTCGCTGGCGAACCGGAGAGGATCGGCAACGCCCCAAGGCTGAGCAGTTAAGTGCCGCGCCTGACGCCAACTCGGATGTTCGCTGGTAGTCCTTGCACTCTCTTGCCCTGCCGCCCAACAATGGACTCCAGTCAAGTACCTCCCCCGGTAAGGAGACCCCGTTGAGCTTCGAACTTCGACCGGAGCATCTTCGCACCCTGAGGTGGCGCTCGATTGGGCCGCACAGAGGCGGCCGCGTCGTGGCGGTGGCGGGCGACCCCGAGGAGAGGCAGACCTTCTACTTCGGTGCCTGCGCGGGCGGAGTCTGGAAGACCACGGACGGCGGCACCTACTGGCGCAACGTATCCGACGGCTTCTTCGGCGCCTCCGCCATCGGAGCACTCGCGGTTGCCGACGCCGACCCATCGGTCGTGTACGCCGGCACGGGCGAGGCGTGCATCCGCAGCAACGTCTCCCACGGCGACGGCGTCTACAGGTCCACGGACGCCGGGGCTACGTGGAAGCACATCGGCCTGGACGACACTCGGCACATAGCCCGGGTGCGCGTGGACCCGCGCGACCCCGACCGGCTCTACGTCGCGGCTCTGGGACACGCCTACGGCCCGAACGAGCAGCGGGGCGTCTTCCGCTCCACGGACGGCGGCGGGACGTGGGAGCGCGTCCTGTTCAGGAGCGAGCGGGCCGGTGCGATAGACCTGTCCATGGACCCCCACAACCCGCGAGTCCTGTACGCCGCGATCTGGCAGGTGCTGCGGACCCCGTGGAGCCTCGTCGGCGCCGGGCTGGAGAGCGGCCTGTGGCGGTCCACCGATGGCGGCGACACGTGGACCGACCTGACGGACAGGCCCGGTATGCCGGACGGGATCAAGGGCCGGATAGGCGTCGCGGCGTCGCCGGCCAGGTCGGGGCGCGTCTGGGCTATCGTCGAAGCCGAGGACGGCGTCCTACTGCTCTCGGACGATGGCGGCGACACGTGGGAGCGCGTCAACGACAGCACCATCGTCAGGCAGCGCCCCTTCTACCACCACCACATCTTCGCCCACCCCACCAGGGAGGACACCATGTGGACCCTCCCGATACAGGCGTGGAGGTCGGACGACGCCGGGCGGTCGTTCACGATGATGACGACGCCCCACAGCGACAACCACGACCTGTGGATCGACCCGCGCGACCCCCAGCGAATGGTAGAGGGGAACGACGGCGGCGCGTGCGTCTCCTTCGACGGCGGCGACACGTGGTCGACCATATACAACCAGCCGACCGCCCAGTTCTACCACGCCGCGGTCGACACCCGGCATCCGTACCGCGTCTACGGCACCCAGCAGGACAACAGCGCGATCAGCACGCCGAGCAGGTCGATCAAGGGCGCCATCCCCTTCTCGGACAGCTACGCCGTGGGCCCGTCGGAGAGCGGATACATCGCCGTGCGCCCCGACAACCCGGACATCGTCTACTCCGGCTCCGTGGGCAGCGCCCCGGGCGGAGGGGGCGCACTCCTCAGGTACAACCACGCCACGGGGGAGTCGCGGATCATCACCGTGTGGCCCGAGATGTCATACGGGCTGGGCGCGCGCGACATGCGGTACCGGTTCCAGTGGACCTTCCCGATAGTCATATCGCCCCACGACCCCAATATGCTGTACGCCGCCGGCAACAGGGTCTTCCGATCCACCGACGAGGGCACGAGCTGGGAGGCGGTGTCGCCGGACCTGACGCGCAACGACCCCGACAAGGGCGAGCCCGGCGGCGGCCCCATCAGCCGCGACGTGTCCGGCGCGGAGGTCTACTGCACCATATTCTCGTTCGCCGAGTCGCCCCATACCCCCGGCGAGCTCTGGGCTGGCTCCGACGACGGCCTCGTCCACGTCTCCCGGGACTCCGGCGTGACATGGGACGACATCACGCCCCAGGGCCTCCCGGAGTGGGCGACCGTGAGCATGATCGAGCTGTCACCCCACGACCCCGGCACGGCCTGGCTCGCGGCGTGGAACTACAAGCTCGACGACTACTCCCCCTACCTGTACCGGACGCATGACGGCGGGCTGAGCTGGCAGTCGATAGCGGAAGGGATTCCCGAGGGGGAGTTCGTGCGCGTCGTGCGGGAGGACCCGGCACGTCCCGGCCTGCTGTACGCCGGTACCGAGACGAGTGTGTACGTGTCGCCGGACGCGGGCGCGTCGTGGCAGTCGCTCCGGCTGAACCTGCCCGTGACGCCCATACACGACCTTCTGGTCAAGGATGACGACCTCGTGGCCGCGACCCACGGCAGGTCGTTCTGGATACTCGACGACCTGACGCCGCTCCACGGGCTGACAGCCGATGCGACGAGCGACGCCGTCCACCTGTTCGAGCCCAGGCCGACCATCCGTGCGCTGAACATGCTGGGCAAAACCGATCCGTTCCGGATTGGGCCGGGCAAGAACTACTGGATCGCCATTGGAGCCGCAGCCACCTTCGAGGAGGTCGAGACCCCGGAGGGCGTCACTGAGCGCCGCTTCCTGGACGCGGGCCACAACCCGCCCGAGGGGGCCGCGATCACGTACCACCTGCGGGAGGCATCACAGGACGGCGCGACGATCACGTTCCTCGACGCCGAGGGCCGCGAGGTAAGGAAGTTCTGCGGGCTGCCGGCGGAGGCGGGCATGAACCGCTTCATGTGGGACATGCGCCACGAAGGCCCCCGCCAGGCCCCCGGTGACGACGCCGAGCGCCTGATCGCCGGGCCGAGCCCGAAGGGGCCCGCTGTTGTGCCGGCAACCTATGCCGTCAGGCTGGAGATCGCGGGCCGCACCCTCACGCGCAATCTCAGGATAGTGAAGGACCCTGGCTCCGAGGCCTCGGACTCCGACCTGGACGAGCAGCTGGACCTGCTGCTCAGGCTCAGGGACAGGATCTCGGAGACCAACGACGCCATCGTCGAGCTGCGACAGGTGAGGCGACAGGTGCGTGAGTGGGTGGACCGCGCCGACGGGACCCCGGAAGCGGACGAGGGGGGCCGCACCGTCGTCGAGCGGCTGGACGACCTGGAGAGCAGGCTCGTCGCTACATGGCAGACGACCGAGCGAGGCCAGCTGGGCACGCCGCTTCCAAAGCTGGCCGAGGCTCTCGCCACGCTGGTAAGCGTCGTCGAGAGCGCGGACTCGGCCCCAACGAAGAGCTCCTACGAGGTGTTCGACCACCTGTCAGGGCGCATAGCACGCGAGTTCGAGTCACTGCGCGAAGTCATCGACCGGGACGTCCCAGCGTTTGTATCCCTAGTCCGCAAGGCGGGCATTCCGGACATACGGACCAGCTGAGCGGTCAGGGGACACTACCCCCGCTTCGTTGCTCTGAGCGAGAACAGGATCGGGACCGACTCCCCGCCCTCCGGCAGGCGCCACCAGCCGTCCTCGCTCTTCTTCATCATGGGCAGGGCTTGGTATCCGGCGAAGTGGAACTCGTGGAAGAAGTCGATGGTCAGCCCCGCCGAGATCAGCGCGTTGAGTATGTCCCCCACGCTGTGGCTCCACTCGAAGGTAGGGCCGTACTGCTCCTGCGGCCCATCTGTGTAGGTGGACCCCGGCGGGAACGCCAGCGGGCCCGCCCCACGGGTGGAGTAGGGATAGAAGGGCCGCAACTCGACCGCGTCCTCCTCGTCGTAGAAGACGCTGCCGAAGGGGTGACCGTCCACAATGTACAGGAAGCCGCCCGGCTCCAGAAAGTGAGCGGCCACGTCGGCCCAGCGCTCCAGGTCGGGCAGCCAAGTCAGCGCGCCATATGACGTGAACACCACGTCGAAACGGCCGTCCAGTACATCCGGCAGGTCGTAGAGATTCGAGACAACGAACTCCGCGTCGATCCTGAGCTCCTCGCTCAGCGAGCGGGCCAGCGATACCGCCTCCTCCGAGAAGTCTGCGCCCGTGGCCCGGGCCCCGAGCCTTGCCCAGGACATGGTGTCCAGCCCGAAATGGCACTGCAGGTGGAGCAGGCTCTTGCCCCTGACGTCGCCCACTTCCTCGATCTCAAGGGAGCGGAGCGACGACGCGCCGGCCCTGAAGCCATCTACGTCATAGAAGCGCGACCCGAAGTGGGTCGGCGTCCGCACATCCCAGCTCTTGCGGTTCGCCTCCATGTAGCGGTCGTCGCCGTCGGACATAGGCTCATCCTCCGCAAATGGTACAGGCTAGGAGCGTAGGCTAGAAGCGAACGTGGCAACTGGAACTGGATCTGTGCAAGTCAAAGGCGCTCAGTCTCCCGGGTCAGCGTAGGGGCCGCCGTGTAGCCTCCTGAATAGTTCTCGAAACTCCTCTTCAAGCCCTTCAGGAGTATACTTGAGAAATGTTCTGTATATTGTCTCACCACTCATCCAAAGTCGTCCCTCATCCGAGAGTACGTAGAACTCCCTTAGGGCTGAGGACATCGCCTCCTCGCCCAACATCTCAAACACACTCGTCAGGAAGTATTCTCCTAAGGAGTAGCTGCATCCATAATAGTATCGAAAGGGTCCTGTGCGTAGGAGTTCATTCAATTGGTCGATGTTCGCTGCTCCAATCTCGGCGCAATCCTCGACGGCTTCTTCTAGGCCCTTGGACCGATCGTCGAAGCTCAATATGCCCACCCTATTGCTGGTATACGCCTCTAGGAAGTTGGCGCCTCCTTCCGACAGCCAAGAAGGACCGAAAGCGAAGTAGTAGTGGGATGTCTCATGGTAAACAGTTCTTGTGCTCATTGGATTAGAACCGTTCCTCGTGAGCCACATGAAGCTTCCTATATAGCCTCCCGGTCCAAATTCCTGCTCTGTCTCAGGTATGATCAACAGCACCACGGTATTTGTGGGGAATGGCACTCCCAGGAACGACTCGGTGGTCCGTACAACGTCCCCAATCGTCGCGACCACGTTCTCGTCGGGAGGGAAAGGGATATTGGAGAAAGCCCACAGATTGACTTCGCCGGCCAAGGGCAGTGAGATGGTCATCGACTGTGTATGGCGGGTCTGAATGAGGTCTCTGTACACCGGAGGGGAGTAATGATGAGATGTGCCCAGGACCGTTACGAATGCCGCTTCTTCCTCATCCAATCCATCGGCAAACCATGGCTGCACAATTAGCTTTTCGAAGGTGTCCGGGGGAAGAGAGAGCAGCCGCAATAGGGAATGCAAAAGCTTAAGGTTCCATCGTTCTGGACCGTCCATGGACTCTTCCGGTTGCCTCGCCATCCCCAGCATGTACCGCACCTTGTCAGGGTCATGGATATCTAGTAATGCGAGGATGTCTTGCTTTTCAAAGTTCATGTCGTTGGCGACCCAGGTTAGGCCAGCCACGAGTCTTGCCAATTCAGGTTGGGACTGTGCGATGCTGCTCAAGTATAGGAGCGCCCGTTGTTCCACAAACTTTATACCGTCGACGACCCAGGGGTAGCCTACTGCTAGTTTCAGCACTGTTGGGTCCGTTGCGATAATGCCCAGGGAGCCAAGGGCGGATACCTCGTAGCTAGTCATATCGTCGCCGACCCAAGGGTAATTCGCTACTAGCTTCGCCAGTGCCAAATCCGCGGCTCCGATACTGTGCAGAGAAGCGAGCGCGGCGCCCTCGTCCTTGCTAATGTCGTCGGTGACCCACGGGTATCTCGCCAGCAACTCCGCTAGCATCGGGTCCTGGGCCCCAATGCCGTCAAGGGACTCAAGCGCGTCGTTCTCGTGAGAGGTGACATCGTCCGCCAACCAGGCGTAGCCTGTTAGAAGCATCCCCAGTGTCAGGTCTCTGGCTCCAATCTTCTCTAGGGCCTCGAGTGCCCGTGGCTCTGCGTAGCCCAAGGCCGCCGAATCGGTGAGCCAAGTAAAGCCGAACACCCTTTTGGCTAAGCCCACGTCAGTGGTCGCGATGTTGCGCAGGCTGTTGAGAACCTTGACTTCACGCTCGATGATGCCATTGGCGACCCACTCCATCTTTGTGACCGCGTCGCCGAGGTCGGCATCTTCAAGCCAGATGCCGATGATGGACTCCGCGGCGTCAGAGTGTGCAGAGTCCGGTGGTTTATCGATCCACTGGACTACCTCCGACAGGTGTGCGGCAGCGACCTCTCTGGGCGTCGGCGGACTGGTAGGTACGGGCGTGTTGATAGGCGTTGCAGTGCTGGTGGGTATCGGCGTGTTGGTGGGCGTTGGCGTACTGGTGGGTGCTGGCGTGTTGGTAGATGCTGGCGTGTTCGTGGGCGTTGGCGTACTGGTGGGTGCTGGCGTGTTGGTAGATGCTGGCGTACTGGTGGATGTTGGCGTGTTCGTGGACGTTGGCGTACTGGTGGATGTTGGCGTGTTCGTGGGCGTTGGCGTACTGGTGGATGTTGGCGTGTTCGTGGGCGTTGGCGCGCTGGTAGGTATGGGCGTGCTGATGGACTTGCGTGTTGGAATGGACGTGGGAGGATGTGGCCTCGGCGTGTTTAGCGTGGTCGCCAATAGGGACGAACCCGTGGGTGTGACGTTAGATGGTGGTGAGGAACCTCTTCCCCCACAGGAAATCACCAACGCTGCAATAGCGCCAGTCAGCAAGTAATGAGGGGCCCTGTTCAACCTATCCTCCAGCCTCAGCTGGCGTCGCTCCAAATGCCCTTGGATCCTCGAACGTCAGTATCCGCGCGGGGTTCGTCACCATCATCTTCTCGATGCTGGGCTCCGCGACGCCCATGTTCCTCAGATGCGGTATGAAATGCTCGAGGATGTACGAGTACCCGAACCCGCCGTACTTCTTTAGGTGGGTCTTCCAGCACACGTCGTGGGAGAGCAGGACCTTGTCCTCGTATCCGGCCTCGATCAGCCTGGGCACGGCCTCAGCGTCGCGGGCGGTCACGCTGGGGCCTATGCCTTCGCCGGGGCCTAGCTTGTCGATCCGCATTACCACCTCGACGCGTCCGATCAGGTCCAACTGGACGTACGGTCCACGCTCCAGCAGCTCGAGCATCAGCCCCATATCGTCCACAATCTCGTCGGAGTGGCCTAGGATGACGCGCCCCAGATCGACGCCCTCCTCTTCGAGGATGTCGAGCGTCTGGTGACGCTCGGAGCCGACGCCGCCCCTGTGCAGTGAGATCGGCGCGCCCGTTATCAGGGATGCCTTGCCGGCGGCGCGGATGCTCTTCTCCTCGTTGGCTGTGATGGGGCCGCCGTTTACGCCTATCTCCCCGATGATCCCCGACCTGATGCCGGTGCCGCCCACGCCCGTGGTCACGTCGCTGACGATGATCTCCATCAGGTCCTCGACCGAGCGCTGGTCCATGTCCTCGGGATGAAAGACCCGCTGGTAGTAGCCAGTGCCCATCACGATGTGGAGGCCCGTCGTCTCGGACACGCGGAGCAAGGCCTTCGGGTCTCGCTTCAATCCGATGCTCGTTACGTCGACTATCGCGCTGCCGCCCCTGTCCTTGAACTCCATGACCTCGGCGACGGCGACCGCCTCATCGGCCAGGATGTAGTTGTCCGCGATGGGCTCCACGTTCCTGGCGGCATGGAGGTTGTCCAGGTCCAGCTTCGCCTCCCACATTGCAAGCTCAGTCGCGGGGAAGTCGTCGCTGGTGAGGAGCGGCTCCGAGCGCCCGGGCAGGTCGACGCTCAGGACGTGTGGCATGTGGGTCTTCCTCAGGTCCAGGAAGAGATGCTCGTGCATCAGGGTAGCGCCGAGGCCTCCGGGGTCCACCGGACCCCGAACCGTCAGGACCTTCCCTGCGAGACCAGTACCGACAGGGTCTGGGCCGGTGGACATGGAGGGACTACTGGCCAGCCGCGAGGTTGGCGAACACGGTGCGCCATTCATCATCGCTGCCAGCGCCCTTGCCGCCGCGGTAGACGATGATGCCGTTGCCGTCGATCGCCATCTTCGAAGACTGGCTCCTGACGTTGAAGGTGGTGATTACGCTGCCGACAGGGACGGCTGCCTGATAGACAAACTCGTTCCCAATCCTATAGGCCTCGAGCTCATCAATGGTCTCGGTAGCATCGTAGCCCACGCCGTAGAAGTCCACCTTGCCCTCGAACTCTGGGTAGATGCTGGCCAGGCGCCGTAACTCGGCGCGGCAGACCGGTCACCATCCCGCAAGGAAGTATACGAAGGCCGGCCTCCCCTCCATCCTCAGCTCAGTCGACGTGATCTCGGTCCCATCCGCGAGCCTCAGCGCAAACTCCAGCGCCAGGTTCCCGACTCCGGTGCCCACATCTGCCTGCGGCGCGGGCGTCGCCGTAGGCTCGGGCGGCGGGGTGGCCGTAGGCCGCGGCGTTGGCGTCGCAGTGGGCGCGGGCGTCGGGGTGTCGGTAGGCTGAGGCGTCGCAGTGGGCACAGGCGTAGGGGTATCGGTCGGCTGAGGCGTCGCAGTGGGCACAGGCGTAGGGGTATCGGTCGGCTGTGGAACCGGCGTTGCCGTCGCACCGGGCACCGGCGTGTCGGTCGGCTGCGGAACCGCTGTTGCGGTCGCAGTGGGCACCGGCGTGTCGGTCGGCTGTGGAACCGGTGTTGCCGTCGCATCGGGCACCGGCGTGTCGGTTGGCCGCGGGACAGGCGTTGCCGTTGGATTGGGCACCGGCGTGTCGGTCAGCCGCGGGACGGGCGTCGACGTTGGCTGGGGGGCAACGGTGGGAGCGGCCGTTGGCGGAGCGGCGGCGGCCTGTGCGGGCTGCGTGGGGGAGCCGGCCGGGGCGGAAGCGGACACTGGGGCCGTCCGGCTGTCAGCCAGGCCGCTCAGCACCCGGGCCCACTCGTCCACGTCCCCGCTGCCGAATCCGGCGCGGTACGTGATTACGCCGCCGCCGTCTATGGCAATCTTCGTCGACTGCTTGAGGACGCGCAGGTCGGGGATGGCTTTGCCCACGGCGAAGACGATCTCGTAGACGTACTCCTCGCTGGCCTTCATCTCCTCGAGCTCGTCGAGAGTCTCCAGCGGGTCGACGCTGATCCCGTAGAACTCGACCCTGTCCGCAAACTCGGGGTAGATGCTGCTCAGGCGCCGTAACTCGGCGCGGCAGACCGGTCACCAGCCCGCGAGGAAGAAGAGGAACACGGGCCGTCCCTCCTCCCTCAGCTGCGCCGACGTGAGATCGCTTCCATCCACGAGCCTCAGTGTGAAGTCCGGCGCCAGGTTGCCGACGGCGATGCCCACCTCAGGGGTGGACTCGCCAGCCCGCGGGGCAGCCGTATCTGCCGGGGCCGGCACGGCCGTCGGCTCGACAGGCTCGGAGCCGCACGCAGCCCCTAGGATAAGAAGCGCCAGAGCTGCGAGAAGGACACCCGGCGCCTTTATGCGATTAAAGGTCATATCCATGCCTCCCGAAGGTTACAGGGCGGAAGCCAGCGCGTCCAGTGTGTGTTATACCAAGTCACCGTGATGCCGCCGTATATGTGCGGCCAGGGAGTGGGTTCCCGCCCCGTATCGAGTACGGGGCAGGCTCTTCGCGGGAATGACGGCTTTACGGCGCGCTCAAAATAAATTGGTATTAGTTGCGTAGCTGTTCAGAGTCGATGAGACATATGAGCCGCCCCTCCTTGTTGTCATTCTGAGGAGCACAGCGACGAAGAATCTACAGTCCTTTGCACACAGGGCCATCCCCCGATGACAGGCGTAGATTCCTCACTCCGCTGGCGCTTCGTTCGGAATGACATTCGCGGAGGACCTCTCAGCTCATGGAGACTGAACAGTTACTTAGATGCAGCCTGTAGCCTCTTCGGTTTGTTACGGCGACGGGCCGCCAAGTCCACCTTTCTGACACGCCGCCGGGGCCGCTACAGCAGGCCTCACGCCGTTCTCGATACTGCGGCAAACAGTGGTTCAAAAGTGCTAGACTGGTTTAGACCCCCTATCTATTATGGTAACTAAGGGTCACCTCACCGTCCTGTGCGGTGAGATATTTGGAGGCGTAACTTGATACGACGAATTCAGATGCTGCTCCTAGTCGCACTCGCCGCATCGGCGGCAGCGCTTCTGTTTGGTTACGGAGGACAGGTGCTAGCCCAGGCGCCGCCGCCGATCCCTCACTTCTTCAAGGGGACAGTGCGCGTGGCCGCGGAGGTCCCGCCCGACGGGCATACGCTCGTGGCCCGCATCGACACCCGCTACGAGTCGGAGCCCATACAGATCGTGGGAGGGGGGTTCGAAGGACTGGGAGTCGGTCCGCCGGACAGCACCACCGTCGGCGCCACGATAACGTTCCACCTGGACGGCATAGTCCAAGCCGATCAGACAGCGACGTACCAGCCAGGCTTCCGCAGGGGCCAGGATCTGGATGAGACGGTGGCCCTGACCTTCTCCATGCTGCCAGCGTCTACACCCACGCCTACGCCCGAGCCTACGGCAACCCCCACCATCACGCCCACGCCCATGATCGCAAATCCGGCGGTCTACTCAGGGCCCATCGTCATCGCCGGGGGAACCGTACCGGAGAACGCGAAGCTTGTCGCGCGAGTCGGGACCTACGAGACCCTGCCCGCCGTTATTACGGGGAACAGCTACGCGAACCTCGTCATAGCGCCCCACGATCCGAATCTGCTGGGAGAGCAGATCACGTTCCTGCTCAACGGCTTCGCGGCGGAGGAGACGGCCGTCTACGAGAGCGGAAAGATCGATCAGAACTTCCCTCTGGTATTCGTCGGCCTGCCTCTGCCAACAAGCACACCCACGCCCGTGCCGCCTGCCAGAACGCCAACGCCGGTACCGACCAGCACACCCACTCCGGTGCCGCCTACCGCGACTCCGCCACCACCCACGCCCGTGCCGCCTGCCAGAACGCCAACGCCGGTACCGACCAGCACACCCACTCCGGTGCCGCCTACCGCGACTCCGCCACCACCCACGCCCGTGCCGCCTGCCAGAACGCCAACGCCGGTACCGACCAGCACACCCACTCCGGTGCCGCCTACCGCGACTCCGCCGCCACCCACGACGGTGCCGCCTACTGCGACTCCGCCGCCACCCACGACGGTGCCAACCGTAGCTCCTCCGCCGCCCACGCCCGTGCCAACCGTGGCTCCTCCGCCGCCCACGCCGGAAATCGCGCCCACGCCGGTCCCACCGGAGGGCGGCAACGCCGGGATCATCGTCATCGTCGCGGTCGTAGTGATAATCCTGCTCGCGGCAGTAGCAGCGGCGGCCTACATGATAGGCACGAGGCGCACGCGCTACTAAGGCCCAGCGACGCGCAATGATACTTACCGACAACCGTAAGGGTAGACGCTCAGCTTGCGAGTACGGGTTGGAGACCTTGGGATGAGAGTACGGAAAGCCATCGCGGCGGCGGTCGCGCTCGGCCTGGCGTTCGCCGCCCTCCAGGCGGGGCCGTCGCTGGCGCACGACCCGACGCCCACTCCAGAACCCCCGCTGCCGCACGGTGTACCGCCGATACCCATTGTCTACGCTGGGATCGTGCTCGTCGACGGCGACACACCGCCAGACGGCCTGACCCTTACTGCGCGCATCGATGCCGGATACGAAGCGGAGCCCGTGCAGATAGTGGGCGGCCGGTTCAGAGGCCTGACCATAGGGCTCGATAACTCGAACCTGCTGGGCAGCCTTGTCACCTTCTACCTGAATGGGGAAGTCCCATCGGACCAGTCCGTCAAGCTGGTGCCTCTGGGCGGCGAGTTCCTGGAGCTGACCTTCCCTCGCCTGCCTACGCCTCCGCCTACCCCTACTCCTACCCCTACGCAAGTCCCGACAATTACACCAACCCCCCGGTCGGCCCTGCCGGCCGTCTACTCTGGGCCTATAGTGATCCTCGGAGGGACCGTATCCCCGGACGCCAAGCTCGTCGCTCGCGTCGGGAGCTATGTGTCCATCCCCGCGGTAATAAGCGGAAACAGCTACCTGAACCTGGTCATCGCTCCGAACGACGTGGATCTCCTGGGTGAGGAGATACGGTTCCTGCTCGACGGCATCGAGGCATCGACGAGGGGCACCTACGAGAGCGGCGCGATAACCCAGAACCACACTCTCGTGTTCGTTGGCGTTCCGACGCCTACCCCGACTCCCACCAACACGCCTACTCCCACTCCCACCAACACGCCTACCCCGGTGCCAACAAGCACGCCTACCCCCAGGCCGACAAGCACACCCACGCCCGTACCGACAAGCACACCTATTCCCGTGCCGACAAGCACGCCCACGCCTATGCCGACAAGCACGCCCACACCAGTACCGACGAGCACGCCCACTCCCGTGCCGACACGCACACCTACACCGGTACCAACCAACACGCCTACCCCAGTGCCAACCAGCACACCCACCCCTGTGCCCACAAGCACGCCCACCCCTGTGCCAACCAGCACGCCTACTCCCGTGCCGACAAGCACGCCTACTCCAGTGCCGACGAGCACGCCGACACCAGTACCAACCGTCTCGCCTCCGACTGCAACCCCGACGGCTACACCGGCGATGACCGGCGAAGGGTCGGGTGACATCATCTTCGCGGTGGCTGTGGCGGTGGTAGCGCTGTCGGCCCTCGGCGGAATAATCTACTACGTGGTTGCGGGCCGCCGACCGAAAGGCCCCGGAGAGCCCCTGGCCTAGCTTCCCAGCAGTCCGGCCACCCCGGTACATGCCCGGTCTGGGCTATAATGTCGCCATGGTAGGGACACTGCGGCTCACTGCGATCGGGCTGTGCTTACTCATAGTCGGCGCGTGCTCGACCACGGAAGTCCAGCCTGAGGCCCCGCCCGCTCCGGAGGCCGCACAGACGGCAACGGAAGCCTCCCCCGATCCCGAGTTGACGGCCGCTCCGGAGCCCTCTCCCGAACCGCCGACGCCTGAGCCCACAGCCGAACCGTCGCCCACGCCGACCGCTTCCACGGCTTCGATAGACACGCCCCCAACACCTGACCGGCAGGTGCGGAAGATCGACCTCGGCAGCGGCAAGGAGGCCCCCGACTTCGAGATCGAGCTAATCGACGGCGAGACCGTTACCCTGTCCGGCTACAGGGGGGAGGTCGTGCTGCTCAACTTCTGGGGCACGTGGTGCCCGCCGTGCAGGGCGGAGATGCCGTCGCTGCAGCGCAGTTGGGAGGAGTACAAGGACCAGGGCGTAACGTTCCTCGGCGTGGCGATCTACGACGAGAAGGCCGACGTGGAGAAGTTCGCGGAGGCGTACGGGATCACCTATCCCCTGGGCGTCGACATCCTCGGCGACCTGACGGTGGACTACAAGGTGACGAGCTTCCCAACCACGTTCCTGATCGACCGCGAGGGCAACGAAGTCCGCCGAATCGTCAACCCGGTCAACGAGGGCTTCCTGCGCATCTTCCTGAGGGGGATGCTAAAGGACAACTGAGACATCGGGAGCCGCCAGCAAGGCGCTGAAACTACGGACAGGGAGTTGAGATGGCAGAACCGAAAACAGCGAATCGCGCCGATACGGATGCCGCCGAGAGGCCCCGGGGCTCCCGGCCCGTGGTGGCCGGGACACAGGGCGTAATCTCCAGCGGCCACGCGCTGACTTCGATGGCGGGGATGCGGATGCTGCTGTCGGGGGGCAACGCATTCGACGCCCTGGCGGCCGCTGTGCTGGCGGCAGCGGTGGTCGAGCCGATAGCGTCGTACTCGCTTGGCGCAGAGAGCGTGTTCATGCTGTACGACGCACGGTCGGGCGACCTGAAGTCGCTGAGCGGCCAAGGCACGGCCCCGTCCATGGCCACGGTCGACTTCTACCGCTCGCGCGGGCTGGACGCCATTCCCACCGGCCCAGGCGCGGCCGCTCCGCTTGCCTTCACAGTGCCGGGCGTGGCGCACGCCACCATATCGATGCTGGACAGGTACGGCACGAAGAGCTTTGCCGAGGCGGCCGCGCCGGCAATCGAGTACGCTGAGCGCGGTATCCCCCACTACCAGTACATGATCGACGCGCTGGGCTCCGCATCCACCATGCAGCAGTTCGAATTGTTCCCGCCCGGCGGTTCCGGAGTCTTCTACGACAACGGCAAACTGCCCCAGGAGGGCTCGCTGCTCGTACAGCCTGGGCTGGCGAGCACGCTCAAGGCCATGGCGGCAGCCGAGGCGGCGTCTCGCGGCAGCCGGTCCGACGGGCTGCGGGCAGCCAGCGACGAGTTCTACCGCAGCGGCGTGGCGCGCCTTATCGCCGAGTGCTCTTCGAGTGTCGGGGGCGTGCTCGCATACGAGGACTTGGACGGCTACGAATCGCAGTTCGAGGAGCCGCTGCGGGCCACCTTCGCCGGCTACGAGATATGCTGCCAGGGGACGTGGTCCCAGGCCGCCGTCCTCCTGCAGGCCCTGAATATGCTCGAACGTTTCGACCTGAAGGCGATGGGCCACAACACCCCGGCCTATATTCACACCGTAACCGAGGCCCTGAAGCTGGCGCTAGCCGACCGACATGCCCTGTACGGCGACCCCGACTACGCGGAAGTGCCCGTCGACGGGCTGCTGTCGAAGGAGTACGCCGCCGAGCGGGCCGCCCTGATCGCCGGCGAGCGGGCCGTTCCAGCGATGCCCGACCCGGGCGACCCGTGGGCGCACTCCGAGATGTCGGCGCCGGCGAATGCAGCGGTCGCTCCGACCGCGCCTGCCGGGGACGTTCCGGGGGGCGAGGGCGGCACGACGCACGTCTCGGTCATCGACCGGGACGGCAACCTGGCGTGCGCCACCCCGAGCGGAGGCTCGTTCGGCAAGTCCGTGTTCTTCCCGGAGCTGGGATTCGCCATCAGCACGCGCATCGAGATGTTCAACCTGACGGAGGGCCATCCCAACGTCGTCGTGCCCGGCAAGCGCCCGCGCACCACGCTGGTCAACTACATCGCGGCCAAGGACGGCGTGCCGGTGATGACGTTCGGCTGCCCTGGGGGAGACCACCAGGCCCAGGGCAACCTTCAGCTCATGCTGAACACGCTGATATTCGGCATGAATCCCCAGGAGGCTATCGAAGCGCCCAGGTTCGCCAGCGACAGCGCCCCGGACTCCTTCTACCCCCACACCTACTACCCGGGCAGGCTGTCGCTGGAGCCCGGCTTCCCGGCGGAGACGCTCGATGCCCTGTCGCGCATGGGACACGACGTCGCACGGGCAACTGTTTGCGGCATGGGCGCTACGGTAGCCCACCGGGAACTTGATACGGGCGTGCTCAGCACCGGCGCGGACCCGAGGCGCGCCTGCTACGCCCTGAGCTGGTAGAGGCTCAGAGGACGGTCAGTCCCACTCCAGGATCACTGCCAGGGCCTCTTCGGGCTTGTTGAATAGCATGTGGTAGGCGTCGGCGGTCTGCTGCCAGGGCAGGCGGTGCGTCACCATAGGGCCTACCGTGACCCGGCCGTCGACCAGCATCTGGGCGGCGTCCGCCCGGTGACCGGAGCGGTCGCCTGAAAGCCTCATTCCCGCTATCAGCAGCTTGTTCATGAATATGTTGGAGTCGAGGGGCAGCAGGCCGTCGCCCGCCTCCTTCGCGCCCTGATACTTGGCGATCAGATGGAGCACGCCGTCGCTCTTCATCATCCGCTGCGCCTGCTCGAACGACTTTAGGCCGGCGTTGCCGCCGACGCACTCGACCACAACGTCCGCCCCCCTGCCGCCGGTCAGGTCCATCACCGCCTCGACGGAGTCGGTCTCGGAGACGTCTATGACTTCGTCCGCGCCGCACTCCTTCGAGATGCGGCATCGCATCGCCGCCGCGTCCACTGCTATGACCCGGCCGGGGCTGCGCTCGCGGACGGCCTGCATGTAGAGGTTGCCAACTATGCCCTGTCCCAGCACGACGACGTCGTCCCCGGGTTCGATGGGAGTCGAGCGGGCCCACATGACCGCGCTGGTCGCCAGGCCGATGAACGTCGCCGACTCATAGTCCAAGTTGGGCGGGATGTGGCCGTGCTCACCCGCCACGTACTGCGCGTGCGGCCCGCCGACGTTCGACCTGTCGCCGGGGCTGGCGTCCGTTACGCCGGGCCCAACCTCGATCACGTCGCCCGCGTCCGAGTAGCCCATCATGTGAGGAGGGACAGCCCCCGGCATGACGTAGCGCCGGAAGAGCTCGGAGCCCCGGCTGATGAGGCTGCGGCGGACCTTCAGGAGCACCTCGCCGGACCCCGGCGAAGGCACGTCCGCCTCCATCATCCGCACATTCCCCACCCCGTCCAGCTTCTCCAGCCGCTGCATCCTCGACATAGCCTTCCCCTCCTATCCTTTCCTCTCACTGTATCTTATACCAAGTCACCGTGATGCCGCCGTATATGTGCGGCCAGGGAGTGGGTTCCCGCCTTCGCGGGAATGACGGCTTTACGGCGCGCTCAAAATAAATTGGTATTATGCCGGAAGTGTAGGCACCCGGCCGCTGTGTCCACACTAAGCCAACAGATGGTTTGAGGATGCCGGCAACCCCCTGCCAACCGACGAGGGTGCGCCTGAACCGTCCCACCCCCAATACCCTCCAACACCACTCACACCACACCCTCCATCACCCGTATGCTATTATGTCCGCCGACGGACGGGGCCGACAGACCGCATCATCAGGGAGGCGCATGATGACCACCAGGACCATAGCCGCGCCGACGGCCGGGCCGGAGCCTTTTCGTCGTCTGCCCGACGCGCCGAGGTGGGATATGCAAGAAGCCCCCTACATCTCCCATGCCCTGCTGAGCCTGATGCGCCGCTACTCCGGCCGCCCCGACGTATTCGTTGCGGCCCGCGGCTACCTGTGCTCCGACACCGGCAGCGATCAAAGCGGGTGGCTGGCGCCCGACTGCATGGTCTCCTTTGGCGCATCGCCGGAGGCCGCCACACGCCGCAACGGATACGTGATAGCCGAGCAGGGCAAGCCGCCCGACTTCGTTCTGGAGGTAGCCTCCGAGACCACCGGCAAGAGGGACTACACCGTCAAGCGGGACGGCTACGCCGCGTTCGGAGTGACCGAATACTTCCGCTTCGACTCCACCGGCGGCGAGTACCACGACCGACCCCTCGCCGGGGACCGCCTCGTGGAAGGCGCATACAAGCCTATCCCCATCACCACCGACGCCGACGGAAACCTGCGCGGCTACAGCGAGACCCTCGGCCTCCACCTGTGCTGGGAGAACGGCCGGCTGCGCTTCTGGGACCCCAAGACAGGGGCCTACCTCAACGACTACGACGACGCCGAGGACGCCCGCCTCGCCGCCGAGGCCGAGCGGGACTGGGAGAGAGACGCACGCTTGGCTGCCGAAGCGGAGCTGCGGAGACTGCGAGAACGACTGGACCCGTAACCGCTCACACTCGGCAGGGCTGCACGGTGGCCCGCGGGTTTGAACGTTCCAATCCGCCCCTGCGATCTACCGGCCCGCACGCTTACTCGCCGCTCCGTGGCTAGGGTTCGTTATCGGCGAACCTAGGGATGGTCTGAATAAGTCCGTGGACTGCAGCTCCACCACTAACCAATCCGGCCCTGCTCCATGTTGTCCCAAAACACCCCCTCCCCCCCCCCCCCCAAGCGTAGCTGAGATAGGCGCATCGGGTACCCAGGCGCGCCGTATGGTTCCTCCAGTATCCCACTCCAAGTGTGGTAACATATGTGGGAACAGTTCGTAACGGAGGGGGCCTCTATGGCACTATCGGCGACGCGGGTCAAGGCCCTGAAAGAACCGGGGCGGTACTCCGATGGCGGAGGCCTGCACCTATACATCGGCAAGGCGGGACGCAAGTCGTGGGTCCTGCGCATCACCATCGACGGACGGCGACGCGATATCGGCTTGGGCGGATTTCCGTCCGTAAGCCTGGCTCGAGCTCGCGAGGAGGCGGCGGATAACCGGGCCGCAGTTGCGGAGGGTCGCGATCCTCTGGCTGACAAGCACGCGCCTGCGATCCCGACTTTCAAGGAAGCCGCCTGTGCCGTTCATGAGGCGAACAAACCCCGTTGGCGCAACGCTAGGCACATCGCCAGCTGGATGCAGACTCTGGAGCGTCACGCCATGCCGACGCTGAGCAACACACCCCTGGACCGGATAGATCGCGGCGATGTGCTGCGAGTCCTCACCCCGATATGGACGACCCGGCCTGAGACAGCCCGTAGGGTGCGTCAACGGATGCGGACCGTCTTTCGATGGGGAATGGCGCACGGCTTCATGGAGACGAACCCTGCGGGGGAAGCGATCGACGGGGCGTTGCCCCCTATGCCGAAGGTAAAGGCACACCTGAGGGCGCTGCCCTATCAGGAAGTAGGTTCGGCGCTCGAAACCGTTGATGCCACCCAGGCCTCAATCCCGGCCAAGTTGTGCTTCCGGTTCCTGGTTCTCACGGCGGCGCGCTCCGGCGAGGCTAGGAGTGCTACGTGGGAAGAGATCGATCTCCAGGATCAAGTGTGGCGGATACCGTCTGAGCGGATGAAAGCAGGCATGGAGCATCGGGTGCCCCTTAGCGTACAGGCACTCGACCTACTTGGCGAAGCATCTGCATTGCGTGATGAATCCGAATTAGTGTTCCCATCGCCGCTGAGGCCGGGTTCGTCGATGTCCGGCATTACGCTGACCAAGGTTCTCCGTTCAACCGGCCTCGCGGAACGGGCGACCGTCCATGGGTTCCGCAGCAGCTTCAAGAACTGGACACTGGAGCAAACGGACACCCCCTGGGCAGTCTCAGAGTCGGCGCTTGCCCATATCCTGGGCAATTCGACCGAACAGGCCTACGCCAGGTCCGACCTATTCGAGCGGCGGCGCGCACTGATGCAGCTTTGGGCAGACTACCTGACCGGCTAAGCTCAAGGGAAGCCGAAACAGCGAGATCCAAGTCGACGGTTCCGGTCGTCCAGGCTGTCTTGGGTGGGCCAGACTAGCTCCTCGCTGTCGGCCGTGACTCCAGCCAGGCCGTGATGTCGCTCGCCCTCCACCTGACGGCAGTGGACCCGACCCTTACTGGCAGTGGGAATTCTCCGTCCTGCATGAGCCGATAGATCGCCGAGCGGCTCATCCCCGTGATTTCCTCAACCTGTCGACGCCTCAGCAGTCTGTCATGCATTGTCAACACCTCCTCCTCGCTAGACTGGGGACGCCACGACGTCCCAGTAGGGGAAGCGTAGACCTGCGCGCCGCCCAAAAGAGGGTCATTAAGTCGGGAGTGTGTTGAGACTTTGTATCGGGAGTCGCCCCTACGCACGAGACAACCGCCCTCGGCAAGGGTCCCGTTGTCTCCACCAGTCCATGACCAGAGGGAGGCAAAAGTAATTGTCGCTGATCACTCGGGGGCAGCGTGAACCGGCCTCTCGTCGATAGAAGGACGGGAGGCATCGTAGCCTGTGCGAGGCTCAAGCCTCAGTGGTATGGGAATAGCCCGGTGCGTTTGGCCATGGCCTCCGAATGTTTCCGCAACACGGGCTCGAAAGGCCTCTTAGATGTGCGCTCTTTCCAGATGCTCCCCACTCTGTCGTCGGAAGGCTTATACCCCAGCGCCTCTGACACGATACGACATCCGGAGACGGGACTACCATTCGGCGGTACACCAACCCTCTGCAGGACCGAGATGGTGAGCTCAATCTGGAAGTTACGCCTGACGTGGGCCGAATTGACGGGGCGATGGCGTGGGAGAGGCTTCCTCGCGGGACGCGTTAGGTCCCCGCTGGCAGCCTTCCGCCGCCACTTCGCTAGCGAGCTGGGGATGGTCTGCCCCCGGCTGTCCAGTCCCTCCCATAAGCGCCCGAGAGCGTCGAAGTAGACCCGGCTGGATCGGGATAGCCTGATGTACGCTCGCAACGCGGGGCGGGAGGGTAGTCCGTTGGGAGACAGCCATTGGTCTGTCTGAGCTTTCAACACGGCTGCGTACTCCCACTCGGAGTCTAACCGTCTCGTGTCCGGGACGGGGGTCAACAGTGGCCTGGCAACCTAGAGGCCCTCCTGATGAGAAGGGGGGTGTCTACTGTCGGTAGAGCCACATCCCGCCCTCCGTCGGGCGGCCCGCCGATATAGACGGGTGAGAAGTTCACGTTCGGGAAAGTTCTGCCACCCCTCCCTCACTTCAGCCCTCATGCAGTCCACAATGGCATCCTTCTCAGCTTTCCTATCCCTCCGCTCCACGGCCTGGCGAATGCGTTTCTCCGCTTCTTCCATGTCGGGTGCGCCGATCCCGCAGGCCTGGGGACCGCAAGCAACTTCTTCAATGAGCAGCAGGCGCGTTTCCACGAGCCACCGGTTGTTGGGGTCCAACTCGGCGAATCCTTCCGGTAACGCGCTCCTCCCTTTCGTCGGGCGGCGCCTGAGGTCTGTGAGGTCACCACGAACATACGCCGCCTTACCAGCGTGCCTCAGGGCGCCCGGGAGGACGGCGCGGGTGAGGTGGCGGTCCGTCCGGCAGCAGACGGCGGAGCGCACCATCTCGCCCCTACGATCCATCGCTCACCTATTGAGACCGGGGCATGGCACCAGCGTAGCCGTGCGGCAGCACCAGCTCCCTGGTGCACTCACACGCCCACTGGAAGGGCCCGGCTGCCGTCACCACCTCGCCGCTGGTCCCACAGCGCCAACACGAGCCAGAGCAGAGCGGGAGCCTCTGGACGCACGGGGCTGCAGGTACCTGCCGGGCGGGTGGAGCTCGGGCCAAAATGGGCAAACCGCGTCGCGGCGCTTGCAGGAGTCGAACCGCGCACCTGCGGGTCCACAGGGGCGGCGTCCGCTCCCACGTTCAACCCCACGGCGCTACCCGGAGCTCAAGTCATCGGCGCGGTGTCCTGCCACGAACCTGGCGTACTTGTCTGACAGCTCCGTCGCCGGCGCTGGCTTCGAACGCTTGCCGTTCGAGGGCCGGAGAACCTGGACCGCGCCCTCCACCCGGACGAGAGGCGGCAGCGCGGGATCGTTACTGACATGCACGTGCGTGCGGTTCTTGACAACGTTCGTCACGCAGTTGCGCGACAGGGCAAAGTGCTCCATGAGACTGGCGATGCTATAGCCTCGGGAGTAGTAGAGTCGCAGCTTCCGAACGACATCGGGATGCAGCTTCATCTAATGGACTCCTGTTCGCTTATAGGATGCATGTCTTCTGAGCTTACAACTGTCACTTATTATACCGCGCCAGATACGAACGCGGGGGGTTGTGTGTGAGAGAGACAAACTGCCTCTCTCACGCGGAGATCATATGTATGCTTTTCCAAGTTGGGGTTGCCACACCCCCTGACCGCTAGGGGGGCGCTACCCTCTAACGTCCGACCGTGCGATAAGGGCGGCGGCCAGGAGGGGGACATGAGTAGGCCTACGATTCGGCCTGGCGCTCGCGGTGCTGGCAGTGTCAGGGATTTTTGGGACACAAAGGGAAGTACGCTCTGAACCCACATTTCCCATATCAACCCTGTAGGGCTTGCCGTAATCAGCAACAGAACTACCCAATATAGCCGAATAGCAGAACGTAGCAGTTATCATGAGTGCTAGACTGGTCGTGATCGACAGCTTTAAGTCTTGATAACGTACCCACTCTGGAGGCACCCAATGGGTGAAAGCACCAACCCCCGCGCCACGCTCCGTTTCGACCGACGTGTACGGTTGGAGTTTCGCGGCGCTACCATCACCTCGGACGCTGGGCTGCTGGCCTGCCGCGAGTTGGACGATGCACTGGGACTGACGGAGACGGCGAATGAGTGTCTGCAGGAGAGTCGGGGCGGTCGTAGCGTGCAGCACCGATTGGTGGGCCTTCTCAGGCAGTCGGTGTACAGTCGTCTGGCGGGCTACGAGGATACCAACGACGCTGAACGGCTGGCCCAAGACTCGACGATGCGGATCATCGTTGGACGGCGAGACACTGACATACCGGCCGCCAGCACCAACACCATGAGCCGGTTCGAGACCGAGGTGCTTACCCAAGACGGCAACGTGGAAGGGTTGGATCGACTGAACGCTGAGTGGGTGGACGGAGCTATGTCCCGCACGCCGCACCGGCGGGTGATCTTGGACATGGACAGTTCGGCCGCCGAAGCGTCCAGTGATCCTATACAACGACTTCTGGTATCGTGCTGAGAGTTGGGACCGTGCTCGGCGTGTGGTGGCCAAGGTGGAGTGGCATAGGGGAGAGTTGTTCCCCCGGGTGGGCTTCATCGTCACGAACATGACGGCTGGCCCCGAAGGAGTGGTTCGTTTCTACAATGGACGCGGGACAGCCGAGCAGTGGATCAAGGAGGGCAAGTACGCGCTGAACTGGACTCGGCTGTCGTGCCATCGGTTCGTGGCCAACAGGGTGCGTCTGTCTCTGTTCGTTCTGGCGTACAACCTTGGAAACTTCCTTCGCCGGCTATGCCTGCCCAAGGCGGTCAGGCACTGGTCGCTGCGGAGCGTGCAGGTCAAGCTGACCAAGATGGGAGGCCGTCTGGTGCGGCACTCCCGTCGATTGATCTTTCAGTTATCCGAGGTGTCGGTTCCTCAACGGTTGTTCCAGGGAGTGTTGGATCGTATCG
Source organism: Dehalococcoidia bacterium (assembly GCA_965222445.1). Classification (GTDB taxonomy): domain Bacteria; phylum Chloroflexota; class Dehalococcoidia; order Lucifugimonadales; family CAJWER01. The sequence continues at coordinate 2,421,846 of CBDCTY010000002.1, forward strand.
GCCGGTTATCGCCGGTGCCAAGCTGAGGGAGGGTACAACCACGATCTTGCCAAGAGGGGGAGAGCGCTCCAGGGAGTCGGCTTGTCTTCAATGCGCTTTCACCCCATTGGCGGGGGCCCGAAGACGACAAAGACGGACAAGTAGCATGGTTCACGGCAAGAATCGCATCCCTTATCGGATAGACCAGAGATTGACTGGCCTTGCAGGACCTGACTATGATGCAACTATCTCGGTAATTGATTAGCGGCTGGCAGGGAGAGAGACGTTCAGACTGAAGGGGAGTGAACGGGAGGGCCGCTGAACACAGCGCAGAGCCGGTCCACGACAGGCTGGTCGCCTCCATTGCGTTCCAACGTCCTGATTACGCTGGTGAACGCCGAGAACGCATCGGCCCCCTCCAGGCTCTTCGAGCAGTGCGATACCTTCCGCGCGATCACAGCCGGGCGATGTCCGCAACCTGCGGTAGGCATCACCCACCGCACCCTTGGCACGACGCAGCGCGTCCTGGCTGATCGCTCCCTGACTCACTCTCACCCCGGTCAGCGCTCTGAGAACGGCAGGAACCTTCCGTACCGGAACGCCCATCCCATAGTGGAGCACGTGGGCCGCCGCCATCAGCCGCTTCCCCACTCGGTGGGCGCTGGCCCCGTACTGGTCCGGCGCTATGTCGGGATGCCGCCCTCGCACAGCCTTGCCGCACGACCGGCACCGGCATACCTGCACACGATACGCCGTTACCTGGGGACGTGGAACCGGCAGAAGATCGGTCACGTAGGCAAGCCGCACTCCCTCATGTTCGAGGACGCCTCCACATCCGGGGCAGGTGTCCCAGGACACTGGCGCCTCTACAACCGGCTCGGTGATCTCTTCGGCAGACGGCGGCTTGCGGTAGCTGAACTGCCCCATACCCGGCTTGCGGCCAGGACGCTTGGGCTTGCTGCTGCGCCCGCCCTTGGAGAACGGCGCCGCCTGCCGCTCCGTTGAGACTCCGCGAGTTGCCTCCGCAACTCTTCGTTGGCTGCCGTCAACCGGACGACCTGCTCTTGAAGCCGCGTCACCAACGCGATAAACTGATCCCGTTCAGAGGGGGACAAGCCTTGGGAACTGCACATAGCCAAAGTCTAAACAGCACCCAGCGCTCGCCGCAACCCCTCTACGGGCCACTAAACCGCTAATCAATTACCTATCTCGTTTGGACTGCCCTTTGAGCCTGAAGACTCCCAATATGGGAAATACCGGATAGGAATAGTCGAAATGGATAATCTTCCATCCCAGGTCAGAGTTTCTGCATTAGATATAACGTACCACTACCCACCTGAGCTTTTTCAACTGCTGGTTGATGCAATACCGCGTCTCTGCAGGTCTAAGCGGGACGTTCTGATCTTCTTCCGGGGAGCAGGAATAGGGGGCTCGACTATATCCGATCTCGATAAGCAGCTACGCAGTGACCCCAGGAGCATAAATAAGTTCGAAATGGTTAGAAGGGTGCTTACATGCCTAAACGAGGCTGGCGACGCAACGCTTAGGGTGCGCAGAGAACTCTTGAAGCGCGTCGTCGAGTTTGAAAACTTTTCTACGTGCTGGCCCGAGGACCGTCTTGAGGCACAAGGCCTGGTTTCCCAAATACGAAGTGTCATCAACGTTAAAGACTCTTTTACCAGAATGCGCCAAGAGCGCGAAGCAGAAGTAAGGAAGAACCTGGAGAACAGGCGTCGTGAGGCAGAAGCACTTAAGCAGCGACGGGAACACCTTGCCGCAATACACCAAGATTTCAAGCGTCTTTTCTCAATGGGAGATGCCCATGAAAGGGGCCGACTCCTCGAAGGGGTTATAAATCGACTCTTTAAGGAGAATGACATCCTGGTGCGCGAATCTTTCACACTAGTGACCGAGCCGGGCCATCGGGTCATGGAGCAGATTGATGGTGTAGTTGAACTTGATGGCCATATCTACCTAGTGGAGATGAAGTGGCTCAAGGAGCCGGTCGGACGCACAGAATTGTCGGACCACATGGTCAGGGTTTTCAGTCGCAGCGCGAGTCGAGGGATATTTGTCTCCTACAGCGAATACACGTCCCCCGCAATTGACGTATGTAAGGATTTGTCGAGCAAGGTAGTGATCGTGCTTTGTACGCTTCAGGAGTTCGTCATGCTCCTGGAGAGCGACATGAGCCTCGTGGAGTTCCTGAAAACGAAAATTCAAGGCTCTATCATTGACAAACAGCCATACACTAGGGTATTGCCATACTCATCGTAGGAGCTGGATTCATGCAGAAGGCGCTGCGCATCGGAACAACGGTACAGCCGAGTGACAAGGTGGAGATTGCCAGCCCAGAGCTGGAGGTGGGGTGGACCGTGGAGGTAGTCGTGCTGCACGAGTCCAATCAAAAGGGCAGCTCCATCATGGAAATCCTCAACAGCGGCCCAGAGCGCCGACTGTTCCAGACAGCCGAAGAGGTGAACGCATACTTGAAGCTAGAGAAGGCGTCATGGGACCACTAGCGCTGGACTACACCAGGCACGCAGTCCACGCTATGGAGGAACGCTTGATTCCTAGACAGTGGGTGGAGTCAGCAGTGGTGGAACCGGCCCTTCGCACTTCGGACCCAAACGATCCCGAGGTCGAACGGTTCTTCCGTCGTATACCGGAACACGGCGACCGCGTTCTGCGCGTTGCCGTCAACACCCGCGTTGCTCCCTGGCGCGTGGTGAGCGTATTCTTTGATCGAAGCATGAGAGGTGAGCTATGAAGCTAAACGTGGACAAGGAAGCGGACGCCCTCTACCTCCGCCTCGATGACTCCCCCATTGTCGAGTCCGAGGAGGTTTCGCCCGGCGTCGTGCTCGACTACAACGAGTCGAACGAAGTCGTAGGGGTTGAGATGCTCCATCTTTCCAAGCGCTCATCCAACCTTAATCTCTCAGCGTTGCAGTTCGAGACGGTTTGAGGGTTGGCGGATGAGCTGGCGTTCTGCAGATGGGACCGTGAGCGATGTCAGGCGATAGGTTCAATGAGTACTGCGAAGCCTTACTCGTAAGGCACAACCGCAGGAATACACAGACTGTCACGAGTCGTATCGAAAACCTGTGTCGATTCCTCAGACAGGAAGGCAACCATGTCGTGCAGACCATGTTCGGCGGTTCCGTCTGGAGAGGCACCTACGTGACTGGCCTCAGTGACGTCGACGTCCTTCTGATAGTGAACGAGTCTTCGCTTGTAAACCAACCCCCATCAGAGGTCATAGCGTACGTGCTGTCGAAGACCAGCATAAATGTCCGCCTAACTGACCAGGGAAAATGTCACCTGTCTAACTTGCCACGGTAACAGACTACGTTGCTTTCAACATCACCCGAGGACGATTCATCGGCGGACTGTCGGCCTTAAGGTACTTCCGTACGGTGTTCCTGTGGATGCCCGTCTCCCTGGTTATTCTCCTGATGGACAGGCCCCTGCGCTTCGCTGCATGAACCGCCTCCCACCTGGCGATCTGCTTCGGAGTGGGCTTCCTCGGTACAGAGGTTGCCTTCTTGCGGATCTTGGCTGCACCACTGTCGTGGTTGCCGTCGATTGCTTCGGCTCTCTCCCTGTCGAGTGAGGCCAGAACTCTCTCCCAGCGGCTGCCCAGACCGTTACGATACGGCGGTGCGTGTGAAGGGTATCCATTCACACCGCGCAGGATGTTCGGACGGGGTGGAGCCTCCTGGCTGGGGATGAGTTGACCCTTGTGCTCAACGACCAGTTGACCGTCCATTCCCTCGAGCACGTCCACCTTCACTCCAGCGTAGGTCGGACGTTCCATGCCGGGCAGCAGCTGAAGCGTACTCCGTCGGTATCTCACAGTGTTGTCCTTTGCCACTTTGCGACTGTGCCTGAAGCACAGCATCCGATCCAGACACGTCCCTCCGTCCACAGGGCGGTAGGCGACTTCAGACTCCGGAGCCGATACCCCGAAGCGCTCGTTGAAGTGAGGAAGGAAGTCTCTCAGAACGACACCAGCATCTTCGATGGTGGTCGCACCCGCGAGTCGAAGCTCGGTTACAAGTCTGTCCTGGAAGGTGCCTGCCGCTCGTTCCACACGGCCCTTGGCCTGTGGAGACAGCGCGTAGATCATCTGTATTCCGAGCTCGTCCATCGCACGGGAGAACTGGGTTGGAGCGCTCGGTGCTCCGGTTCCTGGTACGTGCTTGAAGACCGAGTGGCGGTCGGTGTACAGCGCTATGGGTACCCCGTGGCGCTCGATCAGTCCCCGCATCAGCACGAAGTAGTCTCGGGTGTTCTCGTACTCACAGAACAGCGCACTGACCACTTTGCCCGTGGCGTCGTCCACGGCAAGCAGAAGCATAAACTGAGGTCCATCCTCTCCGAGCCACCGATGATAGCTGCCATCGATCTGTATCAGCATCCCCTCTCGGGGCATGCGTTGCCGACGAACACGGTGCTTCGGAGGACGACGGCGACGAGGACTGACGAGACCGGCTCCGACCAGTATGCGTCGCAACGTGTTACGGGCTATGTCTATACCCTCACGTTCTCTCAGCAGTTCGCTCAGATGAGTGTGGTTGACTCCTGAGTACGTGGTTCGAGCTAGACGCAACACTTCGGCCCTTATCGAATCGGGTGTTGTGTTGGGAGCCCTCCGACCCCGATGGCCGTGAGCGAGTGCGGCTGCTCCTTCTTCTCTGTAAGCCGCAAGAATGCGCCTGGTGTGGCGTGTGCTCACTCCCATCAGCATGGCCGCCTGGTCCACCGTCATATGCTCGGCCAGTAGGCTGTTGAGGATCTGAAGTCTTACCTGCTCTTTCTGGTTCAATGTCACAGTCACCTCATGGAGAATGTGACATTTATGCTGGTCAGTTAGTCAGGACATTTATGCTGAGCAACAATAGCTCACCCCCGCCTCGCCGGTCCATTATTACTCCGCCCTTTACAGCCGACGAGATGCGTGGGGGCCTGCGAGGGATGGTTCGCAGGGTATGGGGCCGCCGCGGCGTCAAGGTGGTCCAGCGGGTGCAGTTGGCGTACCGGTGGATGTACCTATTCCTGGTCGTGGACGGTCGTCGCGGCAGGTTGTCGTGGACGTGGATAGACTCGATGAGGTCCGAGGCGATAGCGTCGGCGGTCAGGGGTCTTAGGCTGCAGACCGACATGGGTGCGCTGGTCTGGGACGGAGCGCGGGGGCACCGGGCCGAGAAGGTGGAGAGAGTAGGGCTGCCCACGATCGTTCAGCCACCGTACAGTCCTGAGCTGAACCCTGCCGAGCGTGTGTTCCAAGAGGTTCGCCGATGGGTGGAGGGCAGGATATACCGGAGCATCGAGGACAAGATGGAGGCAGTCAACGCGTACCTGAGGGAACTGGAATCGGACCCTGCCCGCGTGCGCTCTCTTGCCGGCTGGGCCTGGATCGACGACAACATCCGACGCCTGCCCCCACACTTAGTGGCCGCCTCTCAGTGAGTTGGTATAAGACGGCAGCCCAGTCACAGGCTCCGCCAGTGGACGCCGCTTGACACCGGACCGGAACACGCCGTAGTACGCGTCGAAGCCCGGCAGCGTCGCCAGGGCTCTCAGATACGCCTGCTGCCGCTGGCGTTGAGAGGGATTCCCAGGACGGGCGTCGAGCCGCACGGTGAAGTAGCAGACCCGGTTGATCGAGTCCTGGGGGAAGAGCGTCTCGGCCAGCCTCCGCAGGTCCAGCCACCGGAACGGTGTGTCCTTCAGGGCGCGGTAGTAGAGATTGAAGCCGTCGATGTAGAGGTTGGTGATCAATCGCTACTCCCATACAAAGACAGAGACCGCCCCGGAGGACGGTCTCGACCCTACCGCCGAAGAGATAGGGGTGGTAAAAAAACATACCATGAGCGACGGCGGCTGTCAACGCTCGATGCCGGTGAGCAGGGCCTTTCCAAAGTCAAGGTGAAAGTAGGGCAGCAGTTGGTTGAACGCCGAGTCTCTGTGCTCTGCCTGTGAGCGGTTCTTTCAATGACCACAATGAGCAGACACTCCTAAGCAGGGTGATGGCAACGTTTCTGAGCAGGCTGAGGACTGCACCACTCCGATGGTGCTGCATCACATGACGGTCTTCACCGAAGCTGTCATCCTTGACATGGAACAATTTGTTCTCGATCCCCCAATGCCCCTGCACCAGGGAGAGCGCCCGTTTGGGGTCTATGTCAGACAGGCTGGTCACCGCGTACTGCTCACTTTCCACCCACTCGCCACGTTTGAGGTGCTTGACCCTCTTGCAGACCTTAATCACATTGGACAGACCCGGGAATGTGCTGTATCCAGCCAGCTCCGATGATACCCACACGGCCCGCTGCTCCAATCTGCCGTGTCCCTTGGTTGTCAACCGCAGGTCGGGCTCTCGCGCCTCGGAGAAGGCGAGCTGCGCGTCCTCTAGGAGCTCGGGTTGGTTTTTTGAGCTTGATGACGTAGTCCTTGCCCTCGGCCACGATAGCTTCGGCAAGGTTCGTATTGGCGTAGAGCGCATCGCCGCTCAGCACCTCCAGACCCTCAAAGCGCGACGATACCAGCCGTATCCATCGCTCCGCCGCTCTCGGCTCTTCATGATGATGTGCTATCTCCACTTGGTCCAGCGCCACTGATCCCTCACGGCTGAACAGGTGCAACAGCCTCAATTGCTCACCATTCTCCCTAACGCCGCGCACCGTCTTGCCATCCATCGAGACCACCCCGACCCCTTCGCCGCGCAGTTCCATCACCTCCCTCACGAACTCCATCAGGGCCTCGCGCACCTCCGATACCGACACCATGCGCAGTAGCCTCGAGAGCGTCTGGACCGACGGGCTGCGCCTCAGCCCCAACTGGCTCAGCACCTGCTCGTGGCACTCACCGAACCTGTTTATGGCGCTCAAGGAGCGCTGTCCGCACATTAGCCCCAGCACCACCAGGCCCAGAACACCGTCCAGCGGAAAGACCTTCCCTCTGCTCAAGCGCTCGTCCGTTATCTTCCCTAGCTGCTTCCTGAGAACTCCAAACCCATCAGACAAAGACGGTGACTCATCCATCTCTCACCTCCTTGCCCTATATTCTCATACTCATCTAAGACTTTGGAAAGGCCCTGCCTCTGGGGATAGCGCTCCCGTCGAGAGTATCGCCTGGGGGCTTTGCGGCGACGGGGACTGGGCACGCCATCAGCCAGCAGGACCCGCCTCACGGTAGAGCGAGACAGAGCGATGCCCTCTCGCTCCGCCAGCATCTCGGTCAGATGGGTGTGGTTGAATCCTGCGTAGGGGCCCTCAGCCAGCTCCCTCACCTTCTCTCGTGTCTGCGGGCACGTGGTGGTCGCGGGCTTCCTGCCCCTGTTCCCGTGAGCCACCGCAGCAGGTCCTTCCCCTCTGTATGCTGCCAGTAGTCGCCACGCATGGCGCTCGCTCACTCCCATCAGCCCAGACCGCCTCCGCCACCGTCACCTTGCCCTCGATCACTCCGTTCAACACCTGGATCCTCGTCTGCTCTTTGGTCGTCAATGTCAATCCTCTCATGGACTGACATTTTCATTGAACATCTACAGAGATGTGCTCACATAGCTCGACGTGGTACAGGGCGGGGGGATACAATAGCCGCATGGACATGTTCCAAAGATTCTCACCCGTCGATAATGTGGTAACCAGTGTGGGGATCATAGAGAGAAACAGCCTATTTCGTAGCTAAATCCTATTCCCCCCAGCTCCACCATTTTCGGCCAGCGCAGTGTGTCCGGAACTCGCCCGCAGCGGTTCGGGGGGCAGCTTGGGAGTGGGACGCCGAGGGCTGGCAAGAGTCATTCCGATCTGTGATGAAGGCCGCCCGATGACCCAGGCGGCACCGTCGGCCACTGCGTGCCGCGTCGCTCCAGACCGGCGACACTGCCGGCGAAGTGGCGGCGGTTCTCCGCAGAATCAACGATCATCGTCTCCAGCTACACTCGCAAGACCGAAGAGTTGCACCCGCGGCTGCTGATCCGCAACGTTGGAACATGGAGAGAGACCTCAAGACTGCCTACGATCACTGCAAGCGGGTCACGAGGACTGAGGCCAAGAACTTCTACTACGCCTTCAGGACTCTCCCGGCCCGGAAGCGGCGCGCGATCTATGCCGCCTACGCCTTCTGCCGTCTCTGCGACGACATAGCGGACGGCGACCTTCCCCTTGACGACAAGCGGCGCCTCCTTGAGGAGACGCGCGGCAGCCTGATGCCTGCCAGCAGTGCGGACCCCCATCCGGTCTTCATGGCGCTGCGCGACACCATGGACTTGTACGACATCCCCGTGCGATATTTCGACGAGGTTATCGAAGGTGTCGAGATGGACCTCACGAAGACCCGGTACGGGACATTCGAAGAATTGCGAGGCTACTGTTACCGCGTGGCCTCGGCGGTGGGGCTGGTCTGTATCGAGATATTCGGCTACACGGACGCGAGGGCGAAGGAATACGCAGTGGAGCTGGGGCTGGCCATGCAGCTCACCAACATACTCCGAGACGTGCGCGAAGACTCACTGAGAGGGCGCATATACGTGCCTCTCGACGAAATGGAGAAGTTCGGGTATACGGAGCAGGACCTGGAGCAGGGCGTCGTGAACGACCCTTTCCGCGAGTTGATGCGTTACCAGGCAGCTCGTGCGCGGCAGCACTTCGAGCGAGGGCGGCGGATCGTCCCGCTGCTGTCGGCGGACTCCAGGGCTTGCCTGGCACTGCTGCACGGCGTCTACAGCTCGATACTCGACCGGATCGAGACATCGGGATTCGACGTGTACAGCCGTAGGGTCGGCCTCACTACCCGCGAGAAGCTGTTCCTTATGGCGAGGCTCTGGGCGGCGAGCTTCGTTCCATCCCTACTGGCTCAGGCCCGGCGCGGGCGCTTGTAGCTTCGGTGAGACAGGAAGCAGAAGCAGCCAGCCGGCCCCGGGCGTTGATTCTCGCGCCCTTTTCCGACCAAGGACTTCGGCGGCTGGCGGGCAGGGTCGACGCCGATTACGAAAGCTGGATGGACTCCGGGCGGATTCACGACCCCGAAGAGCTCGTGGCCAAGCTGAACGAGCGGCGCGCGTCGATACTGGTGATAGAGGTGGACTTCGTCTTCGAGGAGGTGTTCGAGGCCGCTCCGCATCTTGAGTTCGTGGGAATTTGCAGGGCCGCGACGAACCACGTCGACATGGAGTCTGCGACCGCCCACGTCGTCGTCGTCGTGAATACCCCCGGAAGGAATGCCCAGGCCGTGGCCGAGCATTCCCTCGGGCTGATGCTGGCGCTGGCGAGGCGCATCCCGGAGGGTCACAACTACGTCATGGGCGGCCGTTGGGTAAATCCCGTCGGGCCGTACGTCGAGCTGCGAGGGATGGAGCTTGCAGGCAGGACCCTCGGCATCGTGGGGCTCGGCGCCATCGGGCGGCGGCTGGCGGAGCTGGCCGGCGCCATCGGTATGACGTGTGTCGCATACGATCCATACGTGGAGAGCCCGCCGCCGAGTGTGTCCCTCAAGGACCTGGACGAGGTGATGGCCTGTTCGGACTTCATATCGATCCACGCGCCTCTAAACAGTAGGACCGAAGGGATGATCGACTCCCGAAGGCTGGCGTTGATGAAGCCGGCGGCGTACATAGTGAATCTCTCGGGCGCGGGGATAGTGGACAGCGACGGACTGAAGACCGCACTCGAAGGCCGGAGAATTGCCGGAGCAGCGCTGGACGTCTTCGAGACGCAGCCCATTGCTCCGGACCACCCGCTACTGGCGCTCGACAACGTGGTCCTGACGCCCCACGTGGGCGGAGCGACGGACGAGACGATAGATCGCCACTCGGAAATGATGGCTTCCGACATCTTTCGATTCCTGGACGGTGAGAGGCCCGAGAACCTGGTCAACCCTGCTGTTTGGGCGGCGCGGTGAGCGGCAGATTCGTCGTCGTCGTGGACGCGGGCTCGACCCGGATTCGGTGCTTCGTGTTCGACGAGACGGGCCATGTGGTCGTGCGGCGCTCCGCACCCTGGAGCTATCTCGATCTCGGCGCGTCATCCCCGTATGCGCGAGAGCTGGATGCGGAGGGAGTCTGGAGATCCACGGCGCGGCTGATCGCGGAGTGCGTCGGAGACAGCCGGGTGGAGGCCAGCCGGATTGCGGCCATCACGGTTACGAGCCAGAGGCAGGGGGCAGTGTTCCTCGATAGCGGGGGACGCGTTCTCTACGCGGGTCCGAACGTAGACCTCAGGGCTGTCTTCGAAGGCGCGGCATTCGACGACGAGATGGGGGAGCGAGTGTTCGATGTGACGGGACGGCTGCCGTCCTTCCTGTTCGCGCCCGCCAAGCTCCGCTGGTTCATGCAGCACGAGCCGGACGTCTACGACAGGATCGACCGGGTGGCGACGCTTGCGGACTGGCTGCGGTGGGAGCTGTCGGGTGAGCTGGTAAGCGAGGCGACGCTGGCAGCCGAGGTGGGTCTGCTCGACATCCGGGAGCGCCGGTGGTGCACGCCGCTGCTGGAGGAGCTCGGCGTCCGTCCCAGTGGCGGCGTCCCCATCGAAAGAGCCGGCACGGTGGCGGGCGGCGTGCGCCCGGAAGCCGCGGACCTGACCGGCGTCCCTAATGGAGTGCCCGTGGTCGTATCGCCCGCCGACACCCAATGCGGTCTCCTCGGCCTGGGGACCAGCCGATCCGGCCAGGTGGGGATCGTTGCAGGGTGGAGCATACCGCTCCTCATGCTCACCAGCGAGCCCTTATTCGACAGCGGCCGACGGACTTGGACGGGCTGCTACGTGGATGAGGGCCTCTGGAGTCTGGAGAGCACGTGCGGTGACGCGGGTAACGCATACGGCTGGCTTGCCGACACGATGTGGGCCGGAGAGTCCCGCCCCCTGGACCGCATGGACAGGGCAACACGCAGGGTCCAGTCAGGCTCCGAGGGTGTTCTGGCCTTCCTTGGGCCGCCTCGGATGGACATGAGCAGGATCGGCCTGCGGACGGGCGGGTTCGTCTTCCCCGTGCCCATCACCTTCGGAGGCATAGGACGCGAGCACATGGCCAAGGCGGCCCTCGAGTCGATGGCTTTCGCGGTCCGGGCCAATTTGGAGCAGCTGGAGTCCGTGAGCGGCATACCCGCCGCCGCATTGGCCCTGGGAGGCGGTATGACCGCTGCGTCCACGTGGGTGGAGATGCTGCCGGATGTGCTTGGCCGTTCGGTGCAGGTGGCTTCGGCGCCCGATGTCACTGCTAAGGGCGCGTGTGTCACGGCACAGGCTGCCCTCGACGGCGTTGATTCGCTTGTCGGCTACGCCGAGGCCGTGGCGGCATCGCGTACAATCGAACCCAGGTCCGTCGAGTCGGCGGAGTACGAGTACCACTACTTGCGCTGGACAGAGATGGCCCGGCATCTTGAAGCGGCAGGCACGTAGGAAGCGGACATGGAAATCGACTCTGCCAGGCAACAGGTTGCCGAAGTGGCCAGGAAGATGGCCGCAGTCGGCCTCGTATCCGGGGCCAGCGGCAACGTGAGCGCTCGGCTGCCCAGCGGCCTTCTGGCGATCACGCCGATAGGGGGGTGCTGCGAGGGCATGTCGGCGGACGAAGTGGTGGTGGTCGACCGCCACCTGACCACCGTCGAGGGAGACCTCGTGCCGTCGTCCGAGTCCCTGCTGCACGCGTCGATATATGAGGCGCGCCCGGATGTCGGAGGCATCGTGCATACGCACGCCGTGTATTCGAGCGCTGCAGCGGTGGCAGGGGTGGATATACCGCCCATTGTGGACGAGATGGTCGTGGCCCTGGGTGGGGCGGTGAGGGTGTCCGAGTACGCACCACCGGCGTCGGATGAAGTGGCCGAGAGGGTGTGTGCGGCCTTGGGGAACCGCGACGCGGCGCTCATACGCAACCATGGTTCCGTTGGAGTGGGTGCGAATCCTAGCTTCGCGCTGGAGGCGGCCATGCTGGTCGAGAGGGCCGCCAAGGTATTCGTCCTGTCCTCTGTCCTAGGAGGGGCCACCACCCTGCCGGACGAGGTTGTGGAAGCCGAAGCCGCGATATTCGAGATGAGGAGGCAGTCCCGCATTCGGCAAAATGCGCTAGACTCATAGCGACGACTCCACACGACCTGAGGACAGACGCATGGTTTCCGTACCTGGATTTCTCCTTCGCCGCTTGTACGTCAAGGGCAGCCTCAAGAACTCACTGGTGGGCTTCGAGTTCCAGCTCATGAACACCCTGGGGTCCGGCTATTCGACGAAGGTGTGGCCCCTGAAGCTGGACGGCGAGGAGATACCCGCGGAGCGGAGCTACTTCATCGTTGACGACAAGGAGACGCCCTTCAGCGACGTATCTCCGGACACCACCTTTTCCCTTGAGATGAACAAGGCGATCACGGTCTGGACCGACGGCGTGTCCCTCGATCCGGGGGTACACAAGGTCGAGATGGCCTTCGATGTCCCTGGGCTTGGCAGCATGAGGTTCGACTTCTCCGACGAAGTTGCGGATGGGTGAAGGGCCCCGGCGTATTGCGGTGACGGGCGCCGCCGGATACGTCGGGTCGTTGCTGCTTCGACGCCTGGCGGAGCGCGAGTCCGTCGACACCATCCTCGCGGTAGACGTGAGGGAGCTCAGCGAAGCTTTCCCAGGCACGGTTTCGTTCGTGCGGCGGGACGTGTCGCAGCCCTTTCCGGGGCTGTTCGCCGAGCACTCGATCGACACGGTCGTCCATCTGGCATACGAGCTTCGGCAGGGCAGAGACCGCGAGGCGAACCGTCGCGTAAACGTGGATGGAACGCGCCACACGCTCGACGCCTGCCGGCGGGGGGGCGTCCGACGCGTGGTATACCTGAGCAGCACCAGTGTGTACGGCCCACGTCCCGACAATCCGGAAGCAATGAGCGAGGAGATGCCGGCCCGGCCCATTGCCGGTTTCCAGTACAGCGAGGACAAGCTGCAGTCCGAGAAGCTCATTAGCAGGTTCGCCTCGGAGTCGGCCGGCGTAACTGCGTGCGTACTGAGGTGCTGCCCGGTCATGGGAGCCAACGCCGACAACTTCATCGCCAGTGCATTCGACAAGCCTTTCCTGGTTGCCGTGTCGGACGCGAATCCGCCCATGCAGCTCATCCACGAGGATGACCTGGCGCGCTGCCTGGAAATGGCGGTGCTGGGAGACGCGGACGGCCTGTACAATGTGGCTGGGGTCGGGTCGATAAGCTGGGGCGAGATGGCAGCCGCTCGCGGCCGGCGGGTCTTTTCGGCGCCAGCATGGCTGCTCTATCCGGCTACGCAGCTAACGTGGGTCCTGAGGCTGCAGTCGGACTCTCCCGCGCTCGGCCTCGACTTCGTTCGCTATCGCTGGCTCGCGGACACGGGGAAGATCGAGCGCGAAATGGGCTTCAGGCCGCGGTTCTCGTCCAGGGATGCCTGGGATGCACATGTTCATGATGGAGGGAAGCGATGAGGCCCGTGCTGATCGACTGCGACCCCGGCTCCGACGACGCCCTCGCCATCTTCGCGGCTCTGAACTCGCCCGACCTGGATGTCGTGGGTCTTACCACCGTGGGAGGGAACGCCACCATAGACGACACGACGAGGAACGCGCTGGCTCTCCTGGAAATAGCCGGGCGTGCCGAAGTTCCGGTCTGGAGGGGCGCCGGTCGACCGCTGGCGGGAGAGTTCCGCTTCGGGTACGACTACCACGGCGAGGCCGGCATGGGCATACGCCTGGAAGCTCCCACGACACGTGAGCAGCCGGAGCCGGCCGTCGACGCCATTATCCGCGCCGTGCTGGTGCGGCCCCGCGAGCTGACGCTGATTGCGCTGGGGCCCCTGACCAACGTGGCGCTGGCCCTTCGCCGAGAGCCGAGGCTGGCCGAGGAGACCGCCGAGGTCATCGTGATGGGCGGCGCAGTCGAAGTGCCTGGCAACGTCACGGACCACGCCGAGTTCAACATCTACAACGACCCCGCCGCAGCCGAGGTCGTCTTCGACAGCGGTGCGCCGGTGGCCCTCGTCGGCCTAGACGTGACCATGGAGGTGGCCCTTTCGCGGGTAGACAAGCCATGGGTCGAAGGGGATTCTGCTACCGCCACGCAGGCCAGGCAGATACTTGGGGCGTGGTTCGAGCTTCACCCCGACAGGGACCCGTACGGCCTCCACGACCCACTCGCGGTTGCCGCTGCAATCGACCCGACGCTGCTATCGTGTCGGCAGGGCACGATCGGCGTGGAGGTTCGCGCCGGCGAACGGCTAGGCAAGACCGCGGCGTCCTACGGGCCCGGCCCCGTCCGCGTCGCCCTCGGGGTCGACGCCGGCAAGGCTGTGTCGATGATCACGGGTCTGATCCGCGCTTAGCGGCCACAGACTCAATCCGGGGCTACCTTGGCGGGGGAATCGGCCCTATCCAATCCACAGAATCAGATTGAACACCCACACTGCGATTGTGACCGCCAGCACTATTGCGAGCATTCTCCACATCAGCGCAAACGGCTCTATGTACGCGCGGTCAGGCGGAATGGCGTCGGGCTGTGTGCGACCAGGGAAGTCCAGCGAATCAACGTAGCTCGACTTGATACTTGACCTGACAGCCAACCACGCCGCTACGAGAAATCCGGCAAGTACCCACAATGGAATGGCGGAATCCAGCTTGTCGTATTCCTGGAGCTCGCGCAATCCCACAAATACGAAGCAGACCGAACCAGCCAGCCAAAGCGCCTGTAGAAGAGCATAGGTCCGGCGCATCACGGGGCTTCGCTCTTCAGTATAGGCGACCTGGCGGCGCATCAGCCTGCGAATAGCTACGAACTCGACGGCCAGGAGGAATACCGCCGCGAGCGCTAGGAGCACGCCATCCGCTGCGCGCCCTTCGACGATGATTTGCTGTACGCTCCCAGCGAACAGGGAGAGTACGCCGATGAGCCAGCAAGCGAAGAAGATGCCGTACCAGATGCGGACCAGGATGTTCGGGACACGAAGGCCCAACATTCGGATCACCAGGTACAACCAAGGTGCGAAGAACAGCATGGAATACCAGGCGCCTGTTGTCCAGTATGACCCCCCCGGGCGTTGGTGCCGCTTGGCCCGTGCAATCAGGCTGCAAACAATCCCCGCGATGGGCGCAAATAGTGTGCCAAAGAGCGTGAGCCATATCGCACCCAAGATGACGTTGGCTACATGGTTCGCCATGGGTTCTGCGAATTCCAGCATGTGGACATTATTACATGACTGCCTTTCGCCGTCGCCGATCTACCCTGGCGCGGCGATCTGGTGAACCACGTGTCCGATACAAGAAATGTTGACGCCGGGGCTCGGACGTGCATAGAATAGTTCTTGACCACTTCTATCAACAATACATGGAGGCTCAGTGACTACGCCGAAGGTCGTATCCAGGACGTCAAAGGACCTCGACTCCGAATACAAGTGGGGATTCACGACGGACATCGAGTCCGACATCGCCCCAAAGGGGCTGAACGAGGACGTGGTCCGCATGATCTCGGCCAAGAAGGGCGAGCCTCAGTTCCTGCTGGACTGGCGCCTCAGGGCCTACGAGCACTGGAAGACCCTCGACAACGAGGAGCCCAGGTGGGCCATGGTGGACTTCCCGCCAATCGACTACCAGGACCTCCACTACTACGCGTCGCCCTTCGTGGACGAGAAGCCGGAGAGTCTCGACGACGTGGACCCCGAGCTGATAGAGGCGTTCGACAAACTGGGCATCCCCATCGGAGAGCAGAAGCGCATGACCGGCGTGGCTGTGGACGCCATTTTCGACAGCAGCTCGGTGGCGACGACCTACCAGGATACCCTCGCCAAGTCTGGCGTAATCTTCTGTTCGGTCAGCGAGGCCGTGAGGGAGCACCCCGAACTGGTGGAGAAGTACCTGGGCTCGGTAGTGCCGTACACCGACAACTTCTACGCGACCCTGAACTCCGCAGTATTCAGCGACGGATCTTTCGTGTACGTGCCGCCGGGCGTGCGGTGCCCCCTGGAGCTGATGACGTACTTCCGTATCAACGCCGAAGAGAGCGGGCAGTTCGAGCGGACGCTGATCATCGCGGACGAGGGCTCGTACGTGAGCTACCTCGAAGGCTGTACAGCGCCCATGCGCCGGACCCACCAGCTTCACGCCGCCGTGGTGGAGTTGGTGGCGATGGAGGACGCAGAGATCAAGTATTCGACGCTGCAGAACTGGTACCCGGGCGACAAGGAGGGCAATGGCGGCGTCTACAACTTCGTGACGAAGCGCGGCAAGGCGGCGGGCAGGAACTCGAAGATCTCCTGGACTCAGGTGGAGACCGGCTCCGCGATCACGTGGAAGTATCCCAGCGTGATCCTGCAGGGCGACGATTCGACGGGCGAATTCTACTCCGTTGCCCTGGTCAACAACCACCAGCAGGCCGACACGGGCACGAAGATGATCCACGTCGGCAAGAACTCGAAGAGCACCATCGTCGCAAAGGGCATATCCGCAGGGAAGGGCCAGAGCACCTACCGCGGGCTGGTCCAGATCATGCCGCCGGCCGCCAACGCTACGAACTTCACCCAGTGCGACTCGCTGCTTGTCGGCGACGAGTGCGGTGCTCACACCGTGCCGTACATCGACGTGAGGAATGCCACGGCGCGGATGGAGCACGAGGCTTCGACCTCCCGCGTGAGCGACGACAAGCTCTTCTACTGCATGCAGCGGGGCATCTCCGAGGAAGAGGCCCACTACATGATCATCAACGGCTTCTGCCGCGGAATCTTCCAGGAGCTGCCGTTCGAGTTCGCCATGGAAGCCCAGCAGCTGCTGCGCGTCAGCCTGGAAGGGGCAGTGGGGTGACCTTCTCCATGCAGAGGTAAGAATGACACAAGCCGAGATAGCGAACCATACGGAAACGAGCGAGCGGTTCCTTCGACATGCCGAGGAGCAGTTCGAGAGGGGAGACCTGCCCCAGGCGTCGGAAAAGGCGTGGGGAGCCGTGGCCCATCACATCAAGTCAATTGCCAAGCAGCGTGGATGGAGGAACAGGTCGCACACGGACCTGTCGGATATTGTCGTAGACCTGGCACAAGAGACAGACGATCCAGCAGCTATCAGGAGGCTGTATGGGTCAATGAACGGGCTGCATGCGAACTTCTATGAAGACTGGTATACGGACCAAATGGTCGCCCAGGGCATTGACGACGCTCGCGAATTGATCTTCCGATTAGAGAACCGGACGAGGGAGCCCGTGGAGCCTCGGTCTTCCCAGACGCGAAGGCGAAGACGCTAGGACGGCGGTAAGTGAAGGTATGCATCGTGTCAGTATGTCGCCCGACAGACGGTATCGGTACTCGCTCGAGTCGAAGCTGGGCAGTGGGGACGGCGTCTGCATGTTCCTGATGCTGAATCCAAGCACTGCTGACGAGGTCAAGTCCGACCCTACAATTACACGGTGCAAGGGTTTCGCCCGGAGATGGGGGTACGGCGCCCTTTGGGCCTGTAACCTGTTCGGCCTGCGCTCCCCAGACCCCGACGCACTCAGGGAGAGTCCTGATCCGACTGGTCCTCTGAACGACGGCCACATCCTGAAGCATGCCCGCAAGGCTGACAGGATAGTCTGCGCGTGGGGGAATCATGGGCTACACCTCGACAGGGGAGAGCGCGTCCTGCGGATGCTCAAGGGCGATGGCCTGTCGAGCAGGATGTACCATCTTGGCTTGACCAAAAGGCACCAGCCCAGACACCCGCTGTACCTGAAGGCAAGTACGCGGCCTGTCCGCTTCCAAACGGCGAGGCCGTGTTCGTAGACAATCCATGAATACAATCCCCGACGAGGAAGTCTAGACTATGCTCCTGGAAATCCGAGACCTGCATGTGTCTGTTGGCGAAGCCGATATTCTCAAGGGCGTGAACCTTACCGTCGACGCTGGCGAGGTGCATGCGATCATGGGCCCCAACGGCAGCGGCAAGAGCACGCTGGCGAACGTCATAGTCGGCAGGCCCGGCTACTACGTAACCGGTGGAGACATTCTGTACGACGGGGAGAGTGTGCTGAAGATGACTCCCGACGGCCGCGCGCTCGCGGGCATCTTCCTGGCGTTCCAGTACCCGGTCGAGCTGCCGGGAGTGCGCAACCGCCAGTTCCTGAAGTCCGCCCTGGACGCCCGACGCGAGCACAAGGGGGACGAGGCCCTTAGCGCGCGGGAGTTCGACAAGATGTACCGAGGGGCCGTTAGCTCCGTAGATATTGGAGCGGAATTGATGAAGCGCGGGGTGAACGAGGGGTTCTCCGGCGGCGAGAAGAAGCGAAGTGAGATGCTTCAGCTCACCCTGCTGGACCCCAGATTGGCGCTGCTCGACGAGACCGACTCCGGCTTGGACATCGACGCACTGAAGCTGGTAGCGGGCGTCGTCAACCAGCGCCGGCGACCCGACAACGCGACGGTTCTCGTCACCCACTACCAGCGGATACTGGGCCACATCACGCCGGACTACGTTCACGTCCTCCTGGACGGCAGGATAGCGCAGTCTGGAGGGCGCGAGCTTGCCCTGAAATTGGAGGCGAAGGGCTACGAGTGGGTCAGGAAGTCCGCCGGCGAGAAGGCGGCCGTCTGAGCCATGGCATCTGGCACTGGCAGCTACGAACGGTACCTGGCCGATTTCGAGACCGCCGCGAGCCGCGACGGAGGCCCCGCATGGCTGGGAGGCTTGAGACAGCAGGCCATCGAATCGTTTGGCCGAGTTGGCTTTCCCACGCAGACCCGGGGCAACGAGAGGTGGCGCTACACCAACGTTGGCCCACTTGCCCGCTCCACATTCTCGTACTCGCAGGATGTCGACTCAGAGATCATATCGCTCGAACAGGTCAAGGCTCTCGCTCCCTGGGACGACGACTGGACGACCCTGGTGTTCGTGGACGGCGTCTTCGCGCCGGCGCTCTCTCGCGGCGAAGGAAAGACCGCGCGCAGCATAGCCCGCGCGGTAACCTCCGACGGCGCGATCATCGGCGAGCACCTGGGACGCTACGCCTCGATCCAGGACGGGTTCATCGCCGTCAACACGGCATTCACGTACGACGGCGCGGTGGTGGAGGCGCCCGACGATACGGAGATGGACAGGCCTGTCCATCTCGTGTTCGTTTCGAGCGGGGCATCCCCGGACAGGGTGTCCTATCCGCGAATCCTTGTGCTCGTAGGACGGAACAGCCGGCTAACCCTGGTCGACAGCTACGTCGGCCCGCCCGGCGGGCGCTACTTCACCAACGCCGTGGTGGAGATCGCGGCGTCTGAGGGAGCGGCGATCGAACACTACCGCTACATCGGCGAGAGTCCCAAGTCCTTCCATATCGGGGCGACGCGGGCAAGGCTGGATGCCGGCGCTTCATACGAGTCCACGAGCGTTGCCACGGGCGCCCGCATTGCCCGCAACGACCTGCATGTGCTCATGGACGCTCCCGGCGCCTCGTGCGTGCTCAGGGGGCTCTACTCCACGTCCGGGACACAACACATCGACAACCATATCGACATCGATCACGCGAAGCCAAGCTGCACGAGCGACCAGCACTTCAAGGGAATCCTCGACGGCAGGTCGCGGGCGGTGTTCAGCGGCCGCGTGCTGGTCAGGAAAGATGCACAGAAGACGGTGGCACACCAGTCGGACAAGAACCTGATCCTGTCTGAGGGTGCGAGGATCAACACCAAGCCCAGTCTCGAGATATACGCCGACGACATCCAGGCGACGCATGGAGCGACGGCAGGCGCGGTCGCCGATGACGCGCTGTTCTACATGAGGAGCCGGGGGATAGACGAGGAGACGGCCCGTAGGCTCTTGGTGTCGGGCTTCGCGGCGGAGATTCTGGACACAATCCCGCTCGATGCCCTGCGGGACCACGCGGCCCTCGTCTTCTCGGAAAGCGTCTGAGAAGACGGCGAGACTAGTAGTCGAAAATATTTGTAATGAGGGTTAGCCGGAGTTTAGGTCATGGAGCATCCAGTCTATCCGTGACTGAATTGGCGTCCTGCGCCGACAGGGCGGGTTTCAAACCCGCCCCTACCCAGACGTCGGCACCCTTCAATACTAAGATGTTGGACCACTAGGATAGGGGACGGAAAGGACAATGTTGGATCTGGACGAGCTTTACCAAGAGCTGATAATGGACCATAACCGGAGGCCGCGGAACTTCCGGCGCATCGAAGAACCGGACAGCGAGGCGAACGGCTACAACCCGTTCTGCGGGGATACCGTAACGCTGTACCTGAAGATGGACGGCGCGGAGGTTGCCGAGGTCGGCTTTCAGGGATCGGGATGCGCGATTTCCAAGGCGTCCGCCTCGATGATGACGGAGGCGGTGATGGGCAAGAGCGGCGAGGACGCCCGGCGGGTCTTCGACGCTTTCCACGACATGCTGACCCGTCCTCCGGACAGCGAGGAAGAGCCATCGGAAGAGCTCGGCGATCTGGCGGTACTGTCGGGTGTATCGGAGTTCCCGACCAGGGTGAAATGCGCCACGCTCGCGTGGCATACGTTTAAGGCGGCGCTCGAAGGCCGCGGCGAGACCGTCAAGACCGAGTAGGCGGGTTCGGGAGGACGACCAATGCACGTCCCAATGCAGGTGGATTACGGTGTGAGGGCCTTGGTGGACCTGGCAACCCGCCGGGAGCGGGGCCTCGTGCGCGCTGCGGAGATCGCTGAGAGGCAGGGCATCCCGGAGTCGTACCTCGCCCACGTGCTCCACTCGCTCCAGAAGCATGGACTCACCGTTGCCCAGCGCGGCCCCCAGGGAGGGCACGGGCTTGCTGTCGATCCCACAGCGATCACCATGGGAATGGTGATGAGGTATCTCGATGGGCCGCAGTCGCTCATGAGCTGCCTGGACGACGCGGGGGACTGCGACCGCTCGCCCGAATGCAGCCAGCGCGACGTGTGGATGGACGTCGAGGAGGCGATGTGGAGGGTCCTGAACTCTACGACCATCGCCGACCTTGTCGACAGCAGATCCACCGCGAGCCGCAGGGCAGTACAGGCGAAAGGAGACACAATTGGCGTTCGTTAGCGTAGGCAAGGCGTCGGACGTGCCGGAGGGTGCGGTCCAGATTCGAGACGCAGAGGACAGGGAGATCGCCGTGTGCAGGGCCAACGGTGAGCTGTACGCGTTCGAGAATCTATGCACACACGACGACGGCCCCTTGGACTTGGGAGCGCTGGACGGCTTCGAGATCGAGTGCCCGCGTCACCAGGCGCGCTTCGACGTCCGCACGGGCGCCGTGATCAGAGGCCCCGCATTCCTGCCGGTGGAGACATACCCTGTCAAGCTGAACGGCGACGACATCGAAGTGGACCTGTGAGCACCACCGTCATGTCTCCCATGGACACCGAGAGGATCAGGCAGGACTTCCCGATCCTGCATCGCACCGTCTACGGCAAGCCGCTCGTCTATCTCGACAATGCGGCGACCTCCCACAAGCCGCGCAGCGTCATCCAGGCCCTCGTCGACTACTACGAGGGGTACAACTCGAACGTCCACAGGGGCGTACACGCCCTCAGCATGGAGGCGACGGACCGGTTCGAGGAGGCCAGAGCCAAGGTTGCCCGCTTCATAAACGCGGAATCGCCTGACGAGATCATATGGACCCGCAACGCTACCGAGGCCATCAACCTAGTGGCCCACTCGTGGCCCCAGGGCAAGATAGGCCCTGGAGACGAGATCGTAGTCACCGAGATGGAGCACCACAGCAACCTGGTGCCGTGGCAGAAGGTTGCCGCCGACAGCGGCGCAACGCTGAAGTACCTGCCGATCGGAGACGACGGCGCTCTCGACCTCAGTGATGTTGACTCGATCGTCAACGAGCGGACAAGGCTGCTTTCGGTCGTACACAGCTCCAACTCCCTCGGCACCATCAACCCGGTCAAGGACTTGGCCGCAAGGGCGAGGGCCGTCGGTGCGGCGGTGATGGTCGACGGCGCCCAGAGCGTGCCGCACATGCCTGTGGACGTGCGCGATATCGACTGCGACTTCCTCGCCCTGTCGGGCCACAAGATGCTCGGACCCACAGGGATCGGCGCTCTGTACGCCAAGAGAGACGTCTTGGAGGGTATGGAACCCTTCCTTCGCGGCGGCGAGATGGTCCTTGCGGTGACGATGGAGGACGCCACCTGGAACGAGCTGCCCATGAAGTTCGAGGCTGGCACGCCAAACATTGCCGACGCCATCGGGCTCGGCGCGGCCATCGACTACCTGGAGTCCATCGGCATGGACAGGGTCAGGCAGCACGAGGTGCAGCTGACGAGCTATGCCCTCGAACGGTTCAGGGAGCTGGAGGAGGTCGACATTTTCGGCCCCCGCGACCTGAATGTCCGGGGCGGCGTCGTCTCCTTCCACTGCTCGGACCTACACCCGCACGACCTGGGCACGTTCCTGGACCGGCAGGGCATCGCCGTCCGGACCGGCCACCACTGCACCATGCCCGTCATGAGCCGATTCGGTGTGCCCGCGACGGCCCGGGCCAGCTTCTACGTCTACAACACCGAGGACGAGGTCGACCAACTGGTCGACTCCCTGAAAGAGGCGCTGCGCTACTTCGGACATGGGCCCTAGCGACCTCGACGAGCTGTACGACATACGTATACTCGACCACTCGCGGGATCCGCGCCACGCAGAGAGGATAGACGCGCCCGAAGCCGAGGGGAACGCCGTCAATCCATTCTGTGGCGACGAAGCCCACGTCCAGTTGACGCTCGACGGGAACAGGGTCGCGGGCATAGGGGTCCAGTCGGTGGGGTGCTCGATCAACAGGGCATCGGCCTCGATGCTCTCGGAGGCGGTTTCGGGCATGTCCCGCCACGAAGCCATCAAGGTCGACGGGCGCTTCCGCCGACTCATGCAGGGAGAGGCCCTCTCCGCCGACGAGAGCGACTCGCTCGGCGAGCTACGCGCCCTCGATGCGGTGCGGGCATTCCCGGTGCGAATCAAGTGCGCGCTCCTGCCCTGGACGGCCCTGGAAGAGGCGCTGGAAGATGTCGGCAGGTGACGGCAGCAGCCCCAGGCCCGTCGAATGGTGAGCGAGCGCCATGAAGCTGCATAGCTGGCCGATAATCGGCGGCTTGCTGGCAGGTGCAACCGAGCCTGGGCCGCGCCCCAGTGTCGTGATTGGACTCGGCAATCCCGGCAAGGAGTACGCGCAGACTCGCCACAACGCTGGCCACTGGTGCGTCGACCGGCTGACCGAGCTCCACTCGATCGGGCGCTTCAGACGCTCGCGCCTGGCGGATGTTGCCGAAGGGACCATCGGAGGACATCGGGTCGTGCTGGCCAAGCCCCGGACCTACGTGAACGAGAGCGGGCGGGCCGTCACGTCGCTCATGGCGAAGTACGGTGCGGCCCCTGGCGACCTGCTGGTCGTCTATGACGAGATGGACCTAAGCGTCGGAAGCATCAGGCTCCGGGCCCGGGGAGGCTCCGGCGGGCACAACGGCATGAAATCGATCATCGAGGCCGCAGGGACACAGGAGTTCGCCAGGCTCAGGATCGGCGTAGGGCGTCCGGCCAAGGGCGGCGAGGAGGTCGAGCACGTATTGGGGTCGATGGCCCGGGATGAGAGGGCCAGGGTGGACGAGGCGGTGTCGAGGGCGACCGAGGCTATCGAGGCGGTCCTGCGTGACGGTGTAGTGGAGGCTATGAACCGGTTCAACGTCAACCCGCCTCAGACCTGAGATGCGGCAGGGAGTCTCAGGGTTCCTCCCCATGAGAACTGTCTTCTAGCCGTTACTATCTGAGCTGCTTCCCTGCCAGAGGACAAGGACCCTTAGGCTAACTATCCAGTTCGCACCTCAGCACTGGCTTTGTGGGAGTGTTGTTGTAGGCATTCTTAAGGTGGCGAGGTCTCGCCTGAAGCGGACCTGCAATCCGTCATCTCGAGTCCCGCCATCACGGCTCCACCCCATGGCCTCGTAGAAAGCGGTCCCTCGCTCGTAGCCTTCAACCGTCCACAGTATTGCCTCATCGTAGCCGTCCGCAATCAGGTATTGCAAAGCTAGCGAAATCAACGCCTTGCCAATACCTGTGCGCCAGTACGGCGGATTGACGGCGATGGTGTCCAGTTCGCCGAGCCGAGCGTCGACAGGGTCTCGGCTGGGTCCGATGCCGACGAAACCGACAACTGAACCCGTATGCTCCGCGACCCACCAACGATGCGGGATGGTCTGTGCAAGATCATGTCGCCAGCGTTCGATGAGATCTGGCGTCACAGTTCTATTGGCCCGCGATAGCAGCTCGCCGAATCCAGCATTCCATGAATCGACATATATCCGAGCTACAACCTCCCCGTCAGCCGCAGTAGCCGATCCGATGGTTGGCGGCAGTCCATGTGTCCTGTCCTGGCTCATCATGGTCACCGATGCCTAGTAGTCGAAAATCTTTGAAATGAGGGTTAGCCGGAGTTTGCGTCATGGAGCATCCAGTCTATCCGTGACTGAATTGGCGTCCTGCGCCGACAGGGCGGGTTTCAAACCCGCCCCTACCCAGACGTCGGCACCCTTCAATACTAAGATGTTGGACCACTAGTCATGTGGCGCATAGCTTCAGCGACGCGCCCGGACCACGAAGCCGGGCAAGACTGCGCCGTGCGTCTGCCTAAGGCGTGTAGATTTCCGTGGAGGCCAGGATCGCGGAGTTGTGCCCCTCGCCGCCCGCGATCAAGACGGTCCCATTGTCGAGCAGGGTCGCGGTGTGCCCCCGCCTGCTCTCGGTCAGCTTGCCGGCGGAAGACCACGCAAGGGCCGCGGCGTCGAACAGCAGGGTGCTGGAGGTGCGGCCGCCGACGACGAGGGCGAGGCCGGAGGGCAGCAGGGTTGCCGTGGGCCCGATCCTCTTTCGTCTCAGCCGCTGCGCCATCGACCACGCGCCGGAGCCTGGGTCGTACACCTCGACTGAATTCAGCCCTCCCTGGGGGCCGAATCCACCGGCGACGATCACTCGGCCGTCGGCAAGGACGGAAGTCGCGGCCTGGGTAACGCGCGTGGAGAGGCTGCCGGTCGATGTCCACGCTCCGGAGGGAGGGTCGTATATCTCCGCCGAGCCGCCTGCCCCTCCCATCACGAGCACCCCGCCGCTCTGCAGGGGCAGCGCTACCGGGAAGGAGCGCTCGTTGGACATCAGCGGGCCTGCTTCCCACGTGTCGGATGCAGGGTCGTATATCTCCACGGAGGCGAGGGCGCCATCGCCCCCGTCGCCTCCCGCCACGATCACCCGCCCGTCGGGCATGAGCACGCCAGAGTGCCGCTGCCGGGGAGATGTCATGTCGGCTGCCGGGGTCCATCTGCCCGTCTCCGGGTCGTATATCTCGGTCGATGGGAACACCTCGATGCTCCGCTTCCCCTCAGAGTCGGCGCTACCCAGGAACTGCCCCCCGGACACGAGCACCCGGCCGTCGGCCAGCCGGACCGCGAAGTGGTCTCCCCTGGCTTGGGACAGGGCGCCCGTCGTGCTCCAACGTCCGCCTGCGGGGTCGTAGAGCTCGGCTGATTCCAGGAATACCGTCTCGCCGGTGCGCGCGTCTTCTCCCTCCTCAACGCGCTTCGTGCGGCCTCCCGAGACAAGCACCCGTCCATCGGTCAGCAGAGTAGCCGTGTGACTCGTGCGGCTCTGGTCGAGGTCGGCGATCTTGGCCCATGAGCCGAAGGAGCCTTGCTCCAGCCATCTGCCACGGGCGGGGTCGTACATCTCGACCCATCTGAGGACGCCGTCGTGTCCGCCCCCGCCGACTATCATCACGCGGCCGTCGGCAAGGTTCGTGGCGGAGTGGAGCTGCCGCGCCAGATCCAGGTCTCCGGCAGGGGAGAAGCTGCCGGTCGCGGGGTCGAAGATCTCTGCCGTCTCACTGGGGAAGTCTTCTGCGTCCGCCCCGCCGGCTACGATGACCCTGCCGTCAGGCAGGAGGGAAGCCGAATGTTTCCTTCGGGAAGTCTCCATCTGGCCTGCAGTTGTCCAGGAGTTGGAGGCTGGGTCGTAGATCTCTGCGGCGCTGACCTGCGTGTGGCCGCCTGTGACGAGGACCCTGCCGTCCGCGAGCAGTGTGGCCTCGTGGAATGCGCGCCCCGTCTCCAGGTCTCCGGCTCGCGACCATTCCCCTGAGGCCGGGTCGTAGACCTCGGAGGCGGTCAGCTCCGGGTCGCCCGAAAGCAGGTCCCCGCCCACGACAAGCACCCTGCCGTCCCTTAGCACGGTGGCCGTGTGGAATGCGTGGGGCTTCGACGTGGAGCCGGTGGGCGTCCAGGTCTCGCTCTCCGGGTCGTATATCTCGGCGGTAGTGACCGGCGAGGCAGCGACGCCCCCCACGAGCAGGACGCGCCCGTCGCCCAGCCGGGTGGCCGTGTGACCGCCCCTGAGAGTCAGGAGATCCGGCCCGTCGGTCCAAGAGCCGGATTCGGGGTCGAATATCTCCACCCTGCGCATCCGCCCCGCGCTGTCCTCGCCGCCTGCGACCAGCACCCTCCCGTCCTGGAGCAGGGTCGTAGTGTGGAGGGTCCTGGCGTGGCGCATGGCCCGTATGGGCGTCCAGGTGTCCGCTGCGGGGTCGTATATCTCCGCGAGGGGTGACGTGCCGAACTCGTCGGAGCCGCCAGCCACCATAAGCCTTCCGTCGGCGAGCGTCGTTGCCGTGTGGCCCTGGCGGCTCGACTTCATGTGCCGTGCGAAGGTCTCGGTCTCGGCCGTAGGGGCGGGGGTTGCCTGTTCGGCGGCGGACCTCGCCGGGGTCTCGTCGACGGCGGCAGGCGTCTCTTCGGACGTGCAGGCCAGAAGCGCCACAGCCATCAGCTGGACGAGGATGAGCGCCCACGCTGTGCCAGGACGTGCCGACATTCGGGGAGGACGCTCTCGGTAATTGCGCGGCCCGGCTGCGAGTCGGGCTTGTGCGGTCGACGACACGCTACTCTGGCTCGCCAACCGCTACTGGGGGCTGGACGCCCAAGTCCCGGAGATGGGGTTGAACACTTCGACCACTACTCCGCCGCCGCCGACTATGAGCACCCTGCCGTCCTTGAGGAGCGTGGCCGTGTGGACGGCCCGCTTCGCTGCCATCCTACCCGCCAGGGTCCACAGGCCGGTCGAGGGGTCGTACACTTCGGTGGTTGCCATGTTGCCGTCCTCATTGGAGCCGCCGACGACCAGCACGCGGCCGTCGGGCAGCACCGTGGCCGTGTGCAGGGAACGGCCATCGTTCATGCCGCTTTTCATCTTCGACCACGTGTCGTTTTCGGGGTTGTACATCTCTACGGAGTAGGGGCCCACGCCGGCTCCGAAGCCCCCGATGAGCAGAACGGTGCCGTCGTTCAGCAGTATCGAGGAGTGGGAGAACGTGCGGCGCCTGAGCCTTCCCGTGTATGACCATTCCTCCGTGTCGGGCTGGTACACCTCCGCCCGGGAGAGTGCCGAGCC
This sequence comes from Dehalococcoidia bacterium, assembly GCA_965222445.1. GTDB lineage: Bacteria > Chloroflexota > Dehalococcoidia > Lucifugimonadales > CAJWER01. The sequence goes on from CBDCTY010000002.1 coordinate 2,449,195, forward strand.
CTGTTTCAGGCCACCCACCACCATTACCCTGCCGTCCGGCAGCATCAGGGCCGCATGGTCGCTGTGGGGCTCCAGCATGTTGTTGGTCAGCCATCCGCTGTCGTCGCTCGGGTCGTATATCTCAGCCAGGGCCAGCGGTCCTGACTGCCCGACGCCGCCAATGATGAGGATCCGACCGTCATTCAACTCGATTGAGGTATGCCCGCGCCGCCGCGCCGCCATGCTCAGGTAGGGGGACCAGAGCTCAGTCTCCGGGTCCCACACCTCCGCGGACGCGAGGGGCTTGAGGTCCGGCCCGAGGCCGCCTGTGACGAGGACTCTGCCGTCTCCCAGGACTGTTGCAGCGTGGAAGGCCCGGGCGATCGACATTCTGGCGCCGGCATTCCACACGCCGGTTTTGGGGTCGAAGACTTCGACGGTGTCCATCGGCCAGACTTCTCCGTCGAAGCCGCCCGTCACGAGGACTCGGCCGTCCTTCAACAGCGTCGCAGTGTGCGCGTCGCGCGCCTGCAGCGACGGCCTGATCTCGGTTTGACTCGGAGGCATCTGGCTGTCCGAGCCGTCTTCGGAAGACCCCACCAGGCCGCACGCCCCGATGGCCAGCGCTAGGGCGGCGAGCGCGAGAAGCAGTGCAGGCGTCCTCAAGATGGCCCCGACTTTTCCTGCCCTATGGCCTGTCGAAATCACTGGCAAGCATTCCCCTGGATTCTCATATCCCAGCCTACCCGATTCGCAGGCTGTCCACAAGGACGGCTACGCGGCGACAGGGCCTTTCCAAAGTCGTCACAATGCCATAAGAGGGGGATCTGGGAAATCCCTTCTCCCTCAATGGGAGAAGGTTAGGATGAGGGTGACTGACTTGTATCGGTCAACGCCCCCTCACCCCCGTATCGAGTACGGGGCAGGCTCTAACCCTCTCCCGCGAAGGGGAGAGGGAACTTTGGAAAGGCCCTAACGCGGCGAGGGCGCAGATAAATACCAATTCGTTTTTGACTACGCCGCCAATTCAGATCGCAGCGGCGGGTTTTCGAACCCGCCCTCGGCCCTGCCAATTGGCAGGGCTGCTGCATAACGTGGTCGTAGAGTCCCGTTGCCATGCAGGTGTGGCGTTTGAGGGCGCATTTCATTGATTTTGCGGGCTGAGAATGTCTTGAATGCGCGTATGATTTCAGGAACGCCGTGCCGTTTCGAGCCCACGGCCGCGGTGAGGGCGGGTTGCAACCCCCCTACGCCGGTGCGTTCGTCCTCCATGCGGCTGCATTATGGCAACTTGGCATTGCACTTGGTCCACTCTCTGCGGGAGCAAGTGGGAAGAGCGCCTAGCCTCTGCTAGAATTGGCCCTACGACCCAAGCGGAGAAGGAGCCATGAGGATCACGACCGAGGAGGTCCGGCATATAGCCATCTTGGCCCGGGTGGGGATGACCGACGAGGAGGTCGAGCGGATGCGGGACCAGATGTCGAACATCCTGGAGCAGTTCGACGTGCTCCGTAAGGTCGACACGGGCGGAGTGGAGTCGACCGGCTCGCTGACAGGCCGTCATACGGTGATGCGGGACGACAGAATCGAGCCTTCGGCGGATAGGGAGGAAGTGCTGTCGAACGCCCCACGCCGGGAGGCCGACCTCATCCGGGTCAGGGCCGTTCTTGAGTAGAACCACTCCTTGCCCTGAGCTTGCCAGTCTGACGATTCACGAAGCGGCAGGGCTGCTTCGGACCGGCCGCGCGTCGTCCGTGGAGCTTACCCAGGCGGTGCTGGACCGGATCGACGCGGTTGACGGCCGTACCGGCGCCTTCGTGACGGTCACCGGCGATATGGCGCTGGCGCAGGCCAGGGCCGCGGACGAGCGCATATCCGCGGGGGATGCGGGCCTCCTGACCGGCGTGCCCATGCTGTTGAAGGACAACATGTGTACGCGGGGGGTGCGGACCACGTGCTCGTCGCGGATGCTCGAGGACTTCGTGCCCACCTACGACGCGACCGTTACAACGCGCCTCTACAACGAGGGCGCGGTGCTGGTGGGGAAGGGCAACCTCGACGAGTTCGCGATGGGGTCGTCCACCGAGAACTCGGCCTTCTTCCCGACGCGCAATCCATGGGACATAGACCGTGTGCCGGGCGGCAGCAGCGGAGGCCCGGCCGCCGCCGTGGCAGCCGACGAGTGCATATACGCCCTGGGATCGGACACAGGAGGCAGCATCCGGCAGCCCGCCGCACTGTGCGGTGTGGTCGGCCTGAAGCCTACCTACGGGCTCGTGAGCCGGTACGGCCTCGTCGCCTTCGCCAGCTCGCTGGACCAGATAGGCCCGATCACCAAGGACGTCACGGACGCAGCCATCGTGCTCGGCGCGATAGCCGGGCACGACCCCCGCGATTCCACGTCTATCGACATGGAGGCGCCGGACTACACCCGCGCCCTGACCGGAGACGTGAAGGGCCTGCGGGTGGGCGTGCCCAGCGAGTACTTCGTGGAGGGGATGGAGCCCGGCGTCGAGCAGGCCGTCCGAGACGCCATTGGGGTGTTCGAGGATATGGGGGCCGTCGTCCAGGAGGTGTCGCTGCCTCACACGCCGTACGCCCTAGCCGTCTACTACATTATCGCCCCGTCCGAAGCCTCGGCCAACCTCGCGCGCTACGACGGCGTCAAGTACGGCTTCTCAATGCAGGAGGCCGACAGCATGTGGGACGCACTGGAGAGGACCCGGCAGCACGGCTTCGGACCGGAGGTGAAGCGCCGGATCATGCTCGGCACCTACGCGCTCTCCGCCGGCTACTATGACGCCTACTACCTGAAGGCCCAGCAGGTGCGGACGCTGATCCGGCGGGAGCTGGACAGCGCCTTCGAGGACTTGGACGTGATCGCCGCGCCCACGTCGCCGTCCGTGGCCTTCGGGCACGGCGAAAAGATGGACGACCCCGTCCAGATGTATCTCAACGACGTGTTCACCCAGCCCGCCAACATCGCCGGCATTCCGGCCATTTCGGTGCCGGGCGGAATGTCCGAAGGCCTGCCCGTGGGACTGCAGCTGATGGGGCCCCATCTGGGGGAAGAGACGCTGCTCCGCGCCGCACACGCATACGAGCAGGCCACCGACTGGCACACGCTCCGCCCAGAGCTGTGAGAGCAGGCACTTAGGTAGTCTAGCGCCTGTTGCACCAATTCGGCTATTGGCCTACCGCTCTGCTACGGTCAGAATGCGGCGATAGGCAGCTAGGCGGTCGTGGAACCAATCTGCTATGGCCGGCCAGTTATCGCGGTCTAGCGGATCCTCTTGCATCTGAATGCCCGCGAAGTGATTGGAACCGGCGTCTAGTGTGGCACGAAATTCCGGGACACCAAACTCCTCTTTGAAACGAGACTCGAAGGGTTCGAGTTGCCGCACCACTGCGTCGTCCGATTCTCCGCGTGGGCCGACAATATACATGCCAACATGACGCTTCGACGGATAGAGATACTGAGAGATCCGAATGCCGGACCCCTCAACCCCATGACTGAGATAGACGGCACGATAGCCGGGACTCAACTCGACCTCGCCGGGGAAACGCTCCGAGTAGAAGGCCCAAAAGTTTCTACGGAACTGTGCAAGTTCGCTCAGCGTTTCAGTCGATATGCTGCGAATGCGCCTGTCCCACTGACTTGGGAGTTCCCTGACTTCAAACACTGGGGCCAGTGGTGAGTCTCCGATTCGCACCACCTTCACCTGCACGGCAAAGAAGGCGAAAGGATCGTCTGTATGCTCGTTGAGCCATCGCACGGCGGACAAGTGGGCAGGAGCGAAGTCTTGGGCGATCCATATTACTGTTTGGGACTCGAGACCGGCTAGGTAGGTAAGGATCTGTCCCAAGTGCTTGTGATCGGAGTTCTCGAGTTGATTCTCAATCAGCACATGACTACCGTTGGTGGGGTTCCGAGCGAGAATGTCGGCTGAGAACTCCTCTACGTTTACCTCGGAATCCTCAAGCTCCATGCGAATGCCGATTACATCGGAAAGTGACTCTAGATTCTCGGCAAGCCATGGAGTGAAGTTCTGTGCTTCGTTAGCCCACGCGTCACGCAATGGCACGCTGTCCAGACTTCCAAACTGCATGGGGCCCTGCTCCCTAGCGTAGTGCCCCTTAGAACGCGTCCGGGGCTGCGGCGATATCGTGGAGTTGTGCGTGGGTGTACGATCCCAGGCTCCTGAAGTCGAGCTCGGTGTAGTTCTTCACCCACTGCAGGGCGATCTTGTATGCCTTGCCGTACCCCTCCGTGGTTGCGGCCAGCGCCCTCTGCCCGGACTCGTCGAGCTCTCCGGCCTCCTCGGTCATCAGCCGGACGATGTCGTCGCGCTCCTCCTGCAGGATCCTCTTGACGAGCGGGAAGTCGTGGACCTCGCCCGTCTCCGTGTCCCTGGCGCTGTGTAGAAGCCGCTGAGCGATCTGGGCGACCGACATCCGGCCCGTAGCGAGGTCTTCCATCAGGGGGCCGTGCAGCCCCGGCTTGCCCGCCTGGCTGTCGATGCCCTTGGCGCCCCGGCCGTTCAGCCAGCCCTCGACGTACTCGATGACCATCCGCGCGTTGCGGCGCGTGCCCTCAACTGTGACCGGGCCCTCCGGCACCTCGATCTCAATGGGGTAGTTGTCCGGGTCGGCCATGTCCGCTGTGGGCTCCCAGCCCGTCGCTCGGAGATTCTTGAAGGGGTCGGCGGCCGTCTTCATATGGAAGATGTGCGCGACCCATCCCCTCAGGAAGCCCTGCCGCGCCTCCCACTCCTTGTCGGCGGCGATGGTGGCGGCGGCCGCCTCGTTCACCGCCGGGTCGCGGCTCGGCAGGGCGGTCGCCATCCCGCCGACAGGGGCGCCGCCGCGCTTCAGGCAGATGGCCACGAGCCGCCGGAATATGTTAGCCAGGAAGTCGGTCGTCTTGATGTCGACGCCGAACCGATCAGGCCACACGGAGTCCGGGTCGGTCATTACGAACTCGAAGATGCTGGCCTTGAAGTCCCAGCGGGCGGCGTTGAGCCCCCCGGCGTAAGGACCGAGGGCATACAGGGTCTCTTCCATCTGATAGGCCATTGGCAGGGACTCCACCAGGGGGATCGCCCTGATTACGGCGTCTTCAGGTAGGTCGAGATGCTCGAACGAGTAGTCGAAGAAGTCCCGCCATAGCGCGGCCTCCTCGGCCGACTCCATCTTCGGCAGGTAGAAGTACAGTCCCTGGCCGCGCTCGATCTGGGCCCTGCCGGCGTGGTACACGGTCAGCGCCGTGCCCAGGATGGCAGCGGGGACGGGGGCGCTGTCGATGGTGACCTCCGGCTCGTCCAGATGGAGTCCGCGCTCACGGTGCATGAAGAAGGGTATCTCGCCGTCCTTGATGGAGTAGTGGCGGCCGGTCGCCCTGTTGGTGAACTCCAGCGTGCGCTCCACCGCCGCAAGCCGGTTCCGCGCCGCCGTCACGGTGTCGACGAAACGGTGGCCTGCCGCGTCCTCGTCGTCGTCCAGGTCACCCTCGGCCCGGGTGCCGTCTGGGCCCGGATTTAGGGCGTTGATGAACATGTTGGTTATCGAGGCCGGACCCGTGATCTCGATGCCGGGCCGCTTGAGGTCTTCGGGAAGGGGAGGCACCTGCCAGTCAAGCGTCGTAGCATCCGACGGCGGCATGGGGGCGGGGAGGACGCCGTCCTTCAGCGCCCTATCCAGTACCTCGGCCCGCTTTGCCCGCAGATCGTGGACGCGGGCCGTGAACCTGTCGTGCAGGGCCAGGAGGAACTGCTGGAATCCGGGCGTGAACAACTCATCCGCCCCCTCGACCTCCGCTACGCTCAGCCTCTCCGTGACGACCATTCGCAACCTCCGTGACGCCGAATAGTAGGCCACCATACTACCACGGCCGGCGTTTCAGGCACCTGGCGTTGTAGAGGTAACTGTTCAGTCTCCATGAGCCGAGAGGTCCTCCCCGAATGTCATTCCGAACGAAGCGCCAGCGGAGTGAGGAATCTACGCCTGTCATCGGGGGATGGCCCTGTGTGCAAAGACTGTAGATTCTTCGTCGCTGTGCTCCTCAGAATGACAACAAGGAGGGGCGGCTCATATGTGCCTGCTTCGCATTTGGCAGACTGTCCAACGTGTAGCGGCGTCCCTTGTGGACGCCCGATCCCAACCAGGGCAACCACAAGGGTTTGCCCCTACGAACTTTGGCCACCAAGCTCCGTGAGATCTTCTCGACCAGCAGTGTCACCAATAGAGTAGCCGTACTCAGATCCGCTGAAGACTGAACAGTTACTTGTAGAGTGCACACGACGTGAGGGCCTAGCCCAGAGTCTGTGCTAGGATGTTGAAGAGGATACTCTGACAGGAGCGGCTGCCACGAGGAGAATGTCCATGGTTATAGAGGTTCGCAGGCACAGCTTCACCGTCGACGAGTTCGCGAAGATGGGCGAGGCGGGAATCTTTACGGAGGACGATCGGGTAGAGCTCATCGACGGGGAGATACGAGAAATGGCGCCGATTGGATCGCTACATGCCGGGATCGTGGACCGCCTGAACGTGATGCTCGTCGAGCTGCTGAGGCGCTCGGCCATCGTTCGAGTGCAGAACCCAGTGCAACTCGATCTGCACAACGAGCCCCAGCCGGACATCGCCATCCTTGCCTCGCGTGACGACTATTACACGGCTGGGCACCCCAAACCGGGAGACACGCTGCTGGTAATCGAGGTCGCCGACTCCTCCCTGGCCTACGATCTCCACGAAAAAGCGCCGCGATACGCACGGGCGATGGTTCCCGAGGTGTGGGTCGTCGATCTGGAGGCCGAGGTTATCAGGGTACTTACGCAGCCGGGGCAGTCGGGATACGCGAATGTGCGCGTGACGGCCCGAGGCGCTGCGATCGCGTCCACAAGCGTCGATGGGCTGCGCGTCGATGTCGACGAGGTCTTCGGGCCCGCGGTATAGCCGCTCATCTTCACGTGCGCGGAATCACCATGGCCTGGTCAGGCCACATAAGGGTATGAAAATGGCGGCGGCTTCCCCGTCGTCACTCCCGCTCTAGGCCAACGGCCGGGGATGGATTCCCGCCCCCGACTGCTCGGGGGCAGGCTTTTCGCGGGAACGACGGTTGTAGTCGCCTGATGTCTATTTTCATGGTAATGATGGGGTGGATGGCCTCACCTGGGAGGAATGCCCTCTCCCATTCCGCACAACTGTTGGAGCCATGCCCTATGCTATACTCTCTGACGGCCCCTTGCGGACGGCCCCTTGCGGGCCGATTTCCCGATAGGAGCGACGCAGGATGCCTGTGTGTGCGGTGCTGGGCGGCCAGTGGGGAGACGAAGGCAAGGGCAAGATCGTAGACGTACTTGCCGAGAAAGCTCACGTGACCGCGCGCTTTTCGGGCGGCAACAACGCCGGGCACACCGTGATGAACCCTGAGGGGACCTTCAAGCTCCACCTGGTGCCTTCAGGCGTGTTTTGGCCCGACGGGATGGCAGTCATAGGCAACGGCGTAGTCGTAGATCCCGATGCCCTGATCCAGGAGATCGACGGACTGCGGCAGCGGGGCGTGGAGCTGGACGGGCGCCTTCTCGTCAGCGACCGGTGCCACCTGGTGATGCCGTACCACGTGGCGCTCGACGAGCTGGCCGAGGCTGCCAGGGGCGACCAGGCGATAGGCACGACCGGCAAAGGCATCGGACCCGCCTATACCGACAAGGCCGCTCGCATCGGTATCAGGGCCGCCGACCTGTTCGACCTGGAGGCGCTCTACCCCAGGCTCGAGCGGGTGATGGGGCACCATAACGCGATTATCGAGAAGGTGTACGAGGCCGAGCCGGTGCCTCTTGCCGAGGTCTTCGACCGATGCAAGGAGTGGGCGCACGCGCTGCGTCCGTTTGTTGGCGCGGTCGAGCACGTGGTGTACGACGCTGTAGGGGCCGGCAAGACGGTGCTGCTCGAAGGCGCCCAGGGCGCCATGCTGGACCTGGACCATGGGACGTACCCCTACGTCACGTCGTCGCACCCGACGATAGGAGGAGCCTCGACAGGCCTGGGGCTGCTGCCAAGGGACTTCAACTCCATCCTGGGCGTGTTCAAGGCGTACAGCACGCGTGTCGGGAGCGGGCCGTTCCTGACCGAGCTGCTGGACGAGACAGGCGAGCGTATCAGGAATCTTGCGGGGGAATTCGGTACGACTACGGGCAGGCCTCGCCGTGTCGGGTGGTTCGATTCAGTCGTCGCCAGGTACAGCACCCGAGTCAACGGCTACACGTCACTCGTCCTCACCAGGCTGGACGTGTTGGACAGCCTTGATAACATCAGGATATGCGTCGCGTACGAGCTGGACGGCAAGCGGGTAGAGGATTTCCCAGGCAGCGCGGCGGTGCTGGAGCGCTGCACACCCATCTACGAGGACTTCCCGGGATGGGACGGCGCCACAGCGGGGGTGACGAGAGTCGAGGATCTGCCCGACGGAGCGATGGGCTACGTCCGCAGGCTCGAGGAGCTCACAAGCCTGCCCATCGACGTCATATCGACAGGGCCTTACCGCCACGAGACCATCACGGTCCGCCCCGTCATATAGGACCCTCTATCCGAATCGCAGGGGCTCATGAACGCCAGGTCGCTCTGGTGATTTTCGCACCCCCCCCCTGAATAAGCACAGACTACTCTGACTGCCCGTATCTAACGGTCGCCCCGAGATCCAGCAGGCCCATTGCCTCTCAACTCATATGGAGGAGCTGTGGCCAGGGTACGCCTGATACATTGGAACGCAGGCGAAGCTGCCGAGCGGGGAGAGCGGCTGCGAACGGCGGGCTATGAGGTGGATCACGAGGTCCCGTCCTCCGAGAGCCTGCGACAACTGTTCGACGCACGGCTCGATGCCGTAGTAGTCGACCTCAGCCGAATGCCCTCGCAGGGACGTGACATTGCCGTCCTCCTGCGGAAGCGAGAGGCGACACGCCGGGTGCCCATCATCTTCGTTGGCGGAGAGGCTGCGAAGGTCGAGCGGACGCTGCGGGTCATCCCCGACGCCGTCTACACGTCGTGGCAGGAGATCGAAGGGGACCTGGAGGCGGCCATCGCTGCGCCTCCCTCCAGCTCCGTCGTGCCCGGCTCCGCCTTCGAGGCGTATGCGGGCACGCCCCTGGTCAAGAAGCTGGGGATCAAGCCGGGGGTATCGGTCGCTCTGGTGAACGCGCCGGACGATTTCGACGCGACGCTGGGCCGACTGCCGGACGGCGCGTCGCTGGACAGGCTCGGTCCAAGTGAGAGCGACCTGATCATCTGGTTCACCATGTCACTGAGGGGCCTGCAAGACGGGGTCGGCGCCATGGCGAAAATGCTGATGCCGAGCGCCTCGCTGTGGATAGCCTGGCCGAAGAAGGCGTCGGGCGTCGTGACCGATGTGGCCCAGAATGACGTGAGGGCGCTGGGACTCGCGACGGGCCTAGTCGACTACAAGATCTGCGCCATCGACAAGACGTGGTCAGGCCTGCTCTTCACTCACCGCAAGGGGTAGAGCTCACGGACCGCGACTCCCAGGTCACTTCGTTGCCACTGAGGAAGCCTTGGCGGTGCTCCCTCCCCCCAGAGGGAGGTCGTTGGGGTGAGAGCATCTCCCAACTCCAGAGGCAACCCTGGATACCGGCTTCCGCCGGTATGACGGAGTCATGCAAGGGTCTCCTGAGTTGGGGACTCCTAGCAGCAGCTAGGCCTCGACCGGCAAATCGATGTCGTACCGGTCCATGACCGGGTCGAACTTGGCCCTGAAGTCGTCGTCGGCCTCTACCATTGGGAGCCGCGGCTTGCCGGCGTCGAACCCGGCCCGGTTAACCGCGTACTTGATGGGGATGGGGTTCGTGACCCAGAAGAGGGCCTTGAATATGGGCAGCAGCCTCCGGTGCTCGGCTGCCGCGCTCTCGAGGTCACCCTCAAGGACCATCCCCATCATCGCCTTTACCTGGTTGCCGATGATGTTGGACGCGACGCTCACGACGCCGAAGCCGCCGACACAGACAATCGAGAAGGTCTCGTCGTCGTTGCCCGACCAGACCCTGAATCCCGGCGGCGCGCCGTCCACTATCCTGGTGATCTGGACGGGGTCGCTGGACGCCTCCTTGACGCCGACGATGTTGTCGATCTCTGCCAGCCGCAGCGTCGTATCCTCGGTCATGTTCAGGGAGGTGCGCGATGGGACGTTGTAGAGCAGGCCGGGCAGAGGCACGGCCTCGGCGATGGCCTTGAAGTGCTGGTACAGGCCCTCTTGCGGGGGCTTGTTGTATGCGGGCACGGTCAGCAGCAGGGCGTCAACGCCCACCTTCTCCGCTTCCCGCGACAGCTCGACGGAGTTGCGGTGATTGTTGTCAGTGGTACCGGCGATGACTGAGGCGCTGCCGCCGACCTCCTCCTTCACCTCGGCGAAGAGCCGGATCTTCTCCTCGTCGGACATGGAGGGCGATTCGCCCGTGGTGCCGCCGATGACCAAGCCGTCCGAGCCAGATTCGATCAGCCCACGCGCCAGCTTTCGGGCCTGGGAGTAGCTGAGCTCGCCATCCTCGTCGAACGGGGTAACCATAGCCGTCAGGACTCTTCCAATCTCTACCATGGCTGGCTCCTCTCTTTCACTTACAGGAGGTTCTTGTCCAGGGCCTCCTCCGCTATCTGTACCGCGTTGAGCGCCGCGCCCTTTCGCAGGTTGTCCGACACGATCCACATGGCTATGCCGTTGGGGTGTGAGACGTCCTGCCGTATGCGCCCGACGTAGACAGGGTCCCGGCCCTCCGCGTCGATTGGCATCGGGTATATGGCCGCTTCCGGGTCGTCGACCACCTCCACTCCGGGCGCGTCCGAGAGAATTTCCGAGACCTGGCCGGCGGTCATGGGCTGCTCGAATTCCACGTGAACGGCCTCGCTGTGCGACACCATGACCGGCACGCGGGCGCAGGTTGCAGAGACGGGCAGGTCCGGCCGGTGCATGATCTTCCTCGTCTCGTCCACCAGCTTCATCTCTTCCGTAGTGTACCCGTTGTCGAGGAAGGTCTCGACCTGCGGGAGTACGTTGAAGGCTATCCGGTGGGGGTACTGGGCCGGCTCAGCGAAGCCGCCGTCCAGAACCCGGCCCGACTGCGATCGGAGCTCGTCCATTGCGGCGGCCCCGGTGCCCGATACGGACTGGTACGTATCGACTATGGCCCTGGCGATCCGGTTGGCGTCGTCGAGGGGCTTGAGCGCCATCACGAGCTGGGTCGTGGAGCAGTTCGGCGTCGATACGATGCCCCGGTGGTCGGCCAGGTCCGCGCCGTTGACCTCGGGCACTACCAGGGGGACTTCCGGCTCCATCCTGAATGCCGAGCTCTTGTCGATCACGAATGCGCCCTGCTCGACGGCCATCGGCGCGACCTCGCGGCTGATGCTGCTTCCGGCTGCAACGAAGACGATGTCAACCTGCGAGAGCAGCTCCGGGGTGACCGGCTCCACCGTCACGTCGCGGCCGTCGAAGACGAGCCGTTTGCCCCACGAGCGCTCGGAGGCGCACAGGCGGATCTCCTCCACGGGGAGTCTGCGCTCCTCGATTATCCGGAGGAGTACACCTCCAACCGCGCCCGTGGCGCCTACAACCGCTACCCGCAAGCCGTTCAATGGACCACTCCTACTAATAGGGATGGGACAATGGTAGCGTCATTGTCGATAGAGTCCAGACTACACCGTTGTCGAGCGGTGTTCGGCCTAGAGCCCCAGTATCTTGTCCAGGCCTACGGTCAGGCCCGGGCGCTTGACGACCTCCCGAATTGCCAACAGGACGCCCGGCATGAAGCTCTCGCGGCTGATCGAGTCGTGACGCAGCGACAGGGTCTGGCCCAGCGCTCCGAATATCAGCTCGTGGTGGGCCACTCGGCCGGGCATCCGGGCCGAATGGATGGTAACGCCGTCCAGTGTGCCGCCGCGCGTGCCTTGGACGAGCTCCTTCTCGGCCTCGGGTGCCTCGAAGGCGCTGCCCTTGCCCTCGACCGTGGCCCGGGCGATCGCCAGGGCTGTGCCGGACGGGGCGTCGATCTTGTTTTCGTGGTGCATCTCGGTCAGGTCGGCGTAGTCGAAGAAGGGTGCGGCGGCTCTGGCAAGGTGTGTCATCACGACCGCGCCCAGCGCGAAATTGGGAGCGATGATGATGCCGACGCCGTGCTCACTGGCGAGCGCATCAGCCTCTTCGAGTGCGGCATCCTGGATGCCGGTCGACCCGATGACGACGTTGACCTTGCGCGGGGCCGCGTCCCGCATGACCCCGGAAGCCCCTTCGGCGTTCGAGAAGTCGACCACGACATCGACCCCTTCCAACACATCGGACAGTGACGACGACAGTGGCACCGAAGCGGCTCCGTCGGGAGTGGAGACGGTGGCTTGCTTGGCGGCAAGGTCTACTCCGGCGACGGTGCGCATGTCGTCTTCGGCCGAGACGGCCGACAGCACCTGCTGGCCCATCTTGCCGAGGGCGCCGTTGACGACAACGTTGATGGGGGACATAGCCCTACCTCCCTCCGTCGCCTGGCCGCTGTCCGCCGGAGAACCTGGGGCCTCCCTGTCCTCCGGGCCTGCGGCCTCCCCGGGGCCTCTGGCCGGAGCGGCCTCCGTCCCGGCCGTCTCGCCTGGCCCGGCCGTCGCCGCCGGGTCCTCGGCTGTCCGGACGGTCGCCGGCCCTCTCGCGCGGGCGCTCCTCGCTGCCGCCATCGAGCAGGGAGCGGCGCGACAGCGAGATGCGGCCGGACGGGTCGACGCCAATCACCTCGACGGTGACCTCGTCACCTTCCCTCACCACGTCTTCGACCGTGGGGACGTGCTCGTTCGCCAGTTCGCTGATGTGGACCATGCCGTCGACGCCCGGCAGGATCTGGACGAATGCGCCGAAGTTCATGACCCTCACGACCTTGCCGGTGTAGATGTCGCCTACCTTCGCCTCCTTGGTGAGGCCTTCGATGATCTGTATCGCCTTCTTGGTTGCGGCCTGGTCGGGGGAGCCTATCACGACGGTCCCGTCGTCCTGGACGTCCACCGTCGCCTTGGTCTCATCTACGATGCCGCGGATGGTCTTGCCGCCGGGGCCTATCACGGCGCCGATCTTGTCGACGGGGATCTTTATCTTGACCATTCTCGGCGCGTAAGGACTCATCTCCTCCCGCGGCGCGGCGATCGTCTCGCCGATGCGGTCGAGTATTTCCATGCGCGCCTGGCGGGCCTGCTTCAAGGTGGTCTCTATCACTTCGGAACTGATGTTCTGCACCTTGATGTCCAGCTGTATGGCGGTTATGCCCTCCGATGTCCCGGCGACCTTGAAGTCCATGTCGCCGAAGTGGTCCTCCATGCCCTGGATGTCCGTGAGCGTGGCGAATTCGCCATCGTCGCCGGTGACCAGCCCTATGGAGATGCCCGCGACCGGTCTCTTGATGGGCACTCCAGCGTCCATGAGCGCCAGGGTCGCGGCGCACGCGCTGCCCATAGAGGTGCTGCCGTTGGAGCCGAGAACCTCCGCCACGATCCTAATGGCGTATGGGAATTCCTCCTCGTCCGGCAGCACGGGCATAAGGGCGCGCTCTGCCAAGGCTCCGTGACCAATCTCGCGCCTGCCGGTGAAGCCTATCCGGCCCGTCTCGCCCGTGCTGAAGGGCGGGAAGTTGTAGTGGAACATGAAGCGCTTGTACTCCTGCGGGCTGAGCGTGTCCAGCTTCTGGGAGTCGCTGACCGATCCCAGGGTGGTTACCCCCAACACCTGCGTCTCGCCTCGCCTGAAGAGGCCGCTGCCGTGGGTCCTGGGCAGGATTCCCGTCTCGCACTCGATCTCTCGCAGTTCGCGGGTCCCGCGGCCGTCCGGCCGCATGCCGTCGTTGAGTATCCTGGCCCGGAACTCCGCCTCCAGCAGCGTCTCGAATGCGTCTGCGATGTCGGAGGCCTCCCCAGCGCCGGCAAGCCTGCTCATGACTTCGGCCTTGAGCGCACCGATTCGGCTCGCCTGGTCGGCCTTGCCGTCGCTCTCCTTGAAGGTGCGCCTAAGGCTGTCCTGCGCCGCGGCAGTCACCTGGGCGGCCAGGTCCTCCGATGTCCCATCGGCTTGGAAGTCTGCCTTGGGGCGTCCCACAGCCTCCGCCATCTCGAGCTGCATGGAGATCATCTCCAGATTGGCGGACTGCCCCAGCTGTATCGCCTCCAGGACCAGGTCGTCCGGCAGCTCCTTCGCTCCGGCCTCCATCATGAGCACGCCCTCGCCGGTGCCTGCGACGACGAGGTCGAGCCTGCTGCGCTCCAGCTCCTCGTAGGTGGGGTTGATGACGAAGTCGCCGTCGACGTGGCCTACTCTCGTGGCCCCGATGGGTCCTCCAAAGGGGATGTCCGAGATGGTGAGGGCCGCCGACGCCCCGTTGATGACGAGGATGTCGAGCGGGTTCTCCTGGTCTGCCGACAGGGCGGTTGCTACTATTTGGACATCGTTCTTGAAGCCCTTTGGAAAGAGGGGCCGCAGCGGCCTGTCGGTGAGCCGGTTGGTTAGTATCGCATCAGTGCTGGGCCGGCCCTCCCTCCTCGGGAACCCGCCGGGTATGCGCCCCCTGGCGTAGAGCCTCTCCTCGAAGTCCACGGTGAGCGGGAAGAAGTCGATGCCCTCCCTGGGCTTGTCCATCGTCGCCGTGACGAGCGTCATAGAGTCGCCGCGGCGGATTACGACGGCTCCGTTGGCCTGGAGAGCAAGTTTGCCGGTTTCTACGTGTACGTCTGCGTGTCCAATGCGTCGCTGAAAGGAGGAAGTCATAGGAAGTTCAATCTCCTGGAAGGGAAGCAAACAACAAGAAAGTCCCGACTGTGCGGGACTATCTTCGAAGTCCGAGCCTACCGATTAGGGTCCGATAACGGCCCACATCTTCGCGGGTGAGGTATTGGAGGAGGCGTCTTCGCCTCCCCACAAGCCGGAGGAGGCCTCGGCGGGTTGACTCATCGTGCTTGTGGGTCCTGAGGTGTTCCGTCAACCCATTGATGCGGGTGGTCAGCAGGGCGACCTGGACCTCGGTAGAGCCAGTGTCGTCGTCGCCAGCCTGGTATTCCTTGATTATCGGTTCTTTTTCTGCCTTGCTGAGACCCAATTCTTTGTTTGTTTCACTCTCTCTTTTTGTTGGCGTCATTATAGCACACCACTTGGCGGCCTACAACGAACGACAGTCGCCCCGGAGGGGTTCTCGATGTCGGAGACGCCAAGCGACGGCCTGCCGTGGGGCTGCCAGATCGCGTACTCTCTGTCTCGACGCCGGGCACGGGCCCGGACAGGAAGTGTCAGATCTCTCTGGGTAAGGAGAAGGTTATGTCCTCTTGGACACTGGAAAGTATAGTTACCTCCTCCGCATCGAGTGCCTCAATTACACTTTCGACGAGCCACTCAGGGGTCGATGCGCCGGAGGTTACACCGACGTTGTCGATACCGTCGAGCCACGCGCGGTCGATCTCGTGTGGTCCGTCGATCAGGTGGGCATCCACGCCACTGGCTTCTGCGACCTCCCGAAGTCTGTTGCAGTTGGAGCTCTTGCGAGACCCGATCACCAGGATGAGCTGGACGTGCTGGCACATCTCCTTGACGGATGCCTGTCGGTTCGTCGTAGCGTAGCAGAGGTCGTTGCGCACTATCACGTTGTTGAATCGGCTCTTGATCTCCTCGACAGCCCTCTGGGTATCGTCGACGGAGAGAGTGGTCTGAGAAAGTACCGTCACGGGAGCCTCGTCGTCCCAGTCGGGCAGGTCCATATCCCCCCTGTCGTCCACAAGATGCATCGGCTCCTGTCCCATCGAGCCGATGACCTCCTGGTGGCCCTTGTGCCCTATGAGCATCAGTCTTCGGCCGTCTCTGGCGTACTTGTGCGCTTCGTTATGGACTTTCGTCACCAGGGGGCATGTTGCGTCGATGACCTTTAGTCCCCGCTTCTCGGCTCTGCGGAAGTCGTCGGGAGGCGACCCGTGGGCAGAGAAGACTACCGTCGATCCCTCCGGGACGTCGTACACGTCGTCGACCGTCAACGCGCCCTTGACCGCGAGGGCATTGACGACGTGAGAGTTGTGTACGATTTCGTGCTTGACGTAGATGGGAGGACCGTACCGCTCCAGGGCTATGTCCACGACGTCGATGGCCCTGACAACCCCGGCACAATACCCTCGCGGAGCGCCCAAGTATATCTTCATGTCGGAATCGGCGACCTCCGTGTCTGATCCCTTCCAATCTGACTATAGCACAACGCAAATGCGCTGCGTGGACTGGGGCGGCTGCCATTGTGCGGGCCGGCGGGACTTTGCGGCGAATTCGGCCCGCGCGATATACTGTCTGAGACCACAGGAGGCAGGAAACGTATGAAGCTTGCGAAGCGCATGAGCCGCCTCGGCACGGAGACGGCGTTCGAAGTCCTGTTGAAGGCGAGGAGGCTCGAAGCGGAGGGCGCGGACATCATCCATCTGGAGATCGGAGAGCCCGATTTCGACACGCCCAGGAACATCATAGACGCGGGCGTGAGCGCTCTCGACAACGGCTTCACCCACTACGGCCCGTCTCCGGGCATACAGGAGGTCCGGGACCGGATAGCCCGTGAGATTGCGGACACGAGAGGCATCCCGGTTGCGGGAGAGAACGTCGTCGTCACACCCGGCGGCAAGCCGATCATGTTCTTCGCTATCCTGGCCCTCGTGGACGAGGGCGATGAGGTCCTGTACCCGAATCCGGGGTTTCCGATCTACGAATCGATGATCGACTTCGTGGGAGGAGTCCCCGTACCCATGAAGCTGCTGGCCGAACGCGACTTCAGGATCGATCTGGAGGAGGTCGCCGGGCAGTTCACTGCGCGGACCAAGCTGATGATCATCAACTCTCCCAACAACCCGTGCGGCAGCATCATCGAGCGGGAGGACCTGGAGGCGCTGGCAGCCATGGTGCGCGAGCACGACGTCGCCGTACTGTCCGACGAGATATACAGCCGCTTCCTGTACGAGGGGGAGCACCACAGCATCACTCAGTTCGAGGGGATGCGCGACCGGACCATCATCCTCGACGGCTTCTCGAAGACGTACGCCATGACCGGCTGGCGCATCGGATATGGCGTCATGCCGGTGGAGATGGTGGAGCCGATTTCGCGCCTCAGCACCAACAGCATCTCGTGTACCGCAGCATTTACGCAGATAGCGGCTATGGAGGCGTTGGAAGGGCCCCAGGACGATGCCTACCGCATCGTCGACGAATTCAGGAAGCGCCGGGCGATCATTGTGGACGGCCTCAATGAGATACCCGGGATCAGGTGCCCGATGCCGAAGGGCGCCTTCTACACCTTCCCCAGCGTAGAGGGCACGGGCATGACGAGCCGTGAGTTCGCGGACGGTCTGCTCGAAGAGGGGGGAGTAGCCTGCCTGGCAGGCGAGTCCTTCGGAAGGTATGGGGAGGGCTGCGTCCGGTTCTCATTCGCAAATTCCTCCGAGAACCTGGAGCGGGCGCTGGAGCGGATAGACAAGTTCGTCAAGAGCAGACTGTAGCAGCCCAGCCGTCGGCTCGATTGCCATTCGATTCCAGCACGCTACGCACATCCGTTTTGGGCATGCGCGAAACTCTGCTTAGACCCCTTGCGAAAAAGTATTGACAAAAGTTCTTTGACTAGTATAAGAATACTGTCGTGCTTTGGGGGTAAGCTTCATGGCGGTGCATGCCTAGCTGGAGTATCGGTACGGTTCATCCTTTGAACTAAGCCGTGCTCCGAGCCCTCCGCCTTTTGCCCGCGCTGGGGTTGCGCGGGTGGTGGAGGGTATGCGTCCCGCTGTTTCAGCTTTCCCTGGAGAGTTATTCTCGGTTAAGGGGAGGCTATGGTTACTACGGCGGTATTCGATGAGGCGGTAAGGCCGGTAAGGCCGGTTACGAGGGTCCTGCCCTCCAGGCCTAGCCAGTGTGTACGGTGCGGAACGAAGATGTTCATGGGGCGAGACGAGCCGGAGTGCGTAACGTGCGGGTACGCGGACTACACCTACAGCAGGGATATGGCGCCAAGATGGGCGAGGAACAGCCTCCTTAGCTCCGCCACCCGCCTCGTCGCGAGGTATAAAGGTGCAAGCGAGCGCCTGGCACACACCGTTGTTCACATGACGCTTGTTCGCAGGGGCACTAGGGCGATGTACAAAGTTACTTGCCCGTTCTGCGAAGGCTCGATGGAGGAATCGTCTCTGTCGGGCAAGCGGGCCGAGCCCCAGGAGCAGAGATTCAAGTGCGGCGACGGTCACCGCGTGTCGATCATTCCCGGTAGAAACGGGATGCCGGTCTGGATCTAAGTCCAGCAATGCGCTCCCACAGGGGACTCCGCTCCGACACTGAAGTGCGTAGGGAGCGGACACCCTGCTGGGGGTGCGCCCGTCCTAAGAAGGATCCCATGCTCCCGTACTTCGCCCGTTTGGCCTTCTGACCCTTGACGTCGATATTGGACAGAAGGGCGGACAATAGGGACGAAGTCCTGATAGTGTGCGATTTCTCTCCCCCTCGCGGGGCGGATCCCAGGCTGGTGGCAGCAGCCTTGCAGCTCGACGCCGATTTCATTTCCGTCGCGTACAACCCCGGTAGGTCGGTGAGGGTGAGCTCCGCCTTCGGCGCTCTTTGGGTGAAGCAGGCCGCCTCCGCCGACGCAGTATTCACCGTCGGCACACGCGACATGAACAAGGTCGCCCTGCAGAGCCTGCTGCTCGGCGCGGCGCTTCATGGCTTGGAGAACGTCGTCGTGGTCAAGGGCGATGCGTTCACGGAGCCGGAGCTGGCCGCCGTCAAGCCCGTCGACGACTTCACACCGACCGGGCTAATCGCCTCGATAGGGCGGATGAACGCTGGGTTCGACTTCAGGGGCCGCAGGCTGCGCGCGCCAACGAACCTGTGCGTGGGCGCTGCCATCGACCTTGCGCACGAACCGGGGAGGGAGCTCAGACTGACGAGGCGCAAGGCGGAGGCGGGCGCGCACTTCTTCCTGATGCAGCCGCTCTTCGACCCGCAGCGCGTCGCCGAGCTTATGGAGAGATACGAGCGGCGGTACGGTGAGCGGCTGAACCAGCCGCTATTCTGCGGCGTCCAGGTGATGGCGCCGGGCGGAGTGGTATTCGGCGAAGTGCCGGAGTGGGTGACGCGCGACATGGACCGGGGCAGGCCAGGGTACGACATCGCAGTCGAGGTGCTGCAGGGATTCGTCGAGAGCGGGTTCAGGTCAATATACCTGATCCCGCCGATCCTGCGGGGCGGGCGGCGGGACTACGACGCTGCCCAGCGGGTCATCGAGACGGTGAAGGGCTGAGGACTGCGGCGCCGGCGACCGCCGCGTGCTGCTCGTCGGCGTGGTAGGAGCTGCGTACGAGGGGCCCTGAGGCGACGTGCCTGAATCCGAGGGCCTCGCCTTCGCGCTTCAGCTCCTCGAACTCGTCCGGCGTGTACCACCTGGCGAGCGCAATGTGCTTCTCCGACGGCCTCAGGTACTGGCCGATGGTGAGCAGGTCGCAGTCGACCGACCGCAGCTCCCTCATATTGTCGATGATCTCGCTCCACGTCTCACCCAGGCCGACCATCATCCCCGACTTGGTCACAGCGCCCGGGGCGATAGCCTTGGCCCGGGCGAGCAACTCCAGCGACTGGTCGAAGTCGCCCTTTGGACGGACGCGGTGGAAGATGCGCCGGACCGTCTCGATGTTGTGGTTTAGCGTATCGGGCCAAGCCGCCATCACGGTCTCCAGCGCGTGCAGATCGCCCTGGAAGTCGGGTATCAGGACCTCGATCTTGCATTCCGGCAGCCGTTTCCTGACCTGGGTGATGCACTGGGCGAACATGAATGCGCCTCCGTCCGGAAGGTCATCGCGGTTCACCGACGTGATGACGGCGTACCGGAGTCCCATGCGAAGGGCCGTCTCCGCGAGCCGTGTGGGCTCCTGGAGATCGAGCGTGCCCGGCCGCCCGGTCGTAACGGCGCAATAGGCGCACGCTCGGGTGCAAATGTCGCCGAGGATCATGAATGTGGCCGTGCCACGCTCCCAGCATGAGCCGATGTTCGGGCAGTGGGCCTCTTCACACACAGTGTGGAGGTCACTGTCGCGCATCAAGTTCTTCAGCTCGATGTACCTGGCTCCCCCTGGCATGCGGACCTTAAGCCAATCGGGGAGTCTGCGGCGCTGCTTCATTCGGTCTCCTCTGGACGGGTGCTGGGGTAACAGTTCAGTCTTCGTGGGGTGTGGGCCGCTTCCTCCCAGTCAGGCCGGGAGCCCCCATCTCAATCTTCCCCCTCAGAAGACCTTTGCGTAACTCTCTGAGCAGAGCAACACAGGGGACCCTAAGCGACGCAATCCAAGCTGGCCCCCAGCCCCCCTGGATTCCCGCCTCCGCGGGAATGACGGTTGTGCAAAGGTCGCCTTGGGGGAAAGAGGCCAATCCTCTCCCTCAACTCTGAACAGTTACGTGCTGGGAGCAATGATAGCAGAACGGTGCTATAGTGGGTTCGCCGGTCATCCCAGAGGAAGGCATCAGCTTGGCAGCTAGGTTCAGGACGCTTGGCAGATCGCACGTCCACGACTATCCACGATCCGTTGGGGACAACTGGGCGACATGCCCCGGAGTTGTGCCCGCCAGCCCGGTGACCTCTGAGCGATACAGGCCGGGCCATTGACGCAGCAGATACAGACCCTGGCGGGGATGCCCGCCGAGGGACGCGAGTGCGAGACCGCGCGCCTCACGCTGGGCCGCCTGGGAACTCTAGGCGACACGGTTGCAGAGTTCGAGGGCAGGGAGATCAACGTCTTTGGCGGTATACCGGGCGAGCAGGTCCTGTGCCGGATAGTCCGCTACCGACGCCGCAGAAAGGCCGTTGTATCGGGCATAGTGACGGACGTACTGGAGCCGTCGCCTCATCGTGTCGCGCCCCCCTGCCCCTACTTCGGCCCGTGCAGCGGTTGCCAGTGGCAGCATATCGACTACGCCCATCAGCTCGAGCTCAAGCGCGCCGCAGTCCGGCTGGCGGTCGACGAATACGACTCGCTCAGGGGGGTTGGGGTGGCCGGTACGATGCCTTCCGAGGGCGCCTTCGGCTATAGGAACCACGCGCGCTTCACTGTCAGGCGCCATGGCTCCCTGGGCTTCGTCAACCGCATTACGCGCCGCTTCGTGAGGATAGAAGAGTGTCTCCTCATGGCTCCCGGAATCAACGAGATTCTGGGAAAGCTACAGGGCCGGAGCGGCGCCACGAGCCAGCTGTCCATCCGTTACGGTATCAACGGTGGCGATTGGCTCATCCAGCCGAAGTTGAGCGTCAACGATGTTGGTCTGGAGACCGGCCAGGCCCACTACACGGAGAGGCTCTCGGGGAGGAGCTTTCGCATCGGGTCGCCCTCCTTCTTCCAGGTGAATACGGCGCAGGCCGAGCGTCTGATCGGCCTCGTTAAGCAGCGGCTGGAGCTCAGCGGACGGGAGACGGTCGTCGACGCCTACGCGGGAGTGGGTACGTTCGCGGTGCTTCTGGCCGAGGACGCGGGCAAGGTAATCACTGTCGAGGAGTCCGACGCGGCCGTCGAGGATGCCAGGGTCAACACTGCCGGCATCGACAACGTGGAGCTCGTGCTGGGCAAGGTGGAGGACGTGATCGACGGGCTGGCCGACACACCGGATGCGGTCGTGCTGGACCCATCTCGCGCGGGATGCCATCCGCAGGTACTGGAGGCCGTGGCGCGTTGGAACCCCCGGAGGGTCTGCTACGTGTCGTGCGACCCGTCGTCCCTGGCCCGTGACCTCGACATCATGGTCAGGTCGGGCTTCGCAGTCGAATCTATCGACCCGGTGGACATGTTCCCGCAGACCTACCACGTCGAGTGCGTCGCGACGCTGAGGCCGTCGGGCTGACGAATGGGTTGCTCCGTAGGCGGCGGGCCGCTTGTGTTGGCTTCCGGCTCGCCGCGCAGGCGTGAAATCATGGCGTCGGCAGGGCTGCGGTTCGAGATCGTGCGGCCCGACGTGTCCGAAGGTCCCCCCGTTGCCGGGGAGCGTCCCGAGCAGTATGCCGAGCGGATGGCCCGCGAGAAGGCTTCGGAGGTCTCGGCCAGGGTGCGGAGCGGCGTCGTTCTGGGGGCCGACACCGTGGTCGTGCTCGATGGCGAGATACTGGGTAAGCCTGCATCGGCCAGCCAGGCTGTCGAGATGCTGCGCCGCCTCCGGGGCAGAGACCATCGAGTCACGACAGGGTTGGCGGCCGTGGACGCCGGAACGCGCCGCTTGGCAACGACTGCCATGACCTCGACGGTGCATATGCGCCGGTATGGCGACCCGGAGATCGCGGCCTACGTTGCGTCCGGGGAGCCTTTCGACAAGGCCGGAGCCTACGCCGTCCAGGACCCTGACTTTCGCCCGGCTGAAGGTGTGGAGGGCTGCTACCTCAATGTAGTGGGGCTTCCGCTCTGCAGGGCGGCTGCCCTGCTGTCCAGCTTGGGCGTACCATGCCTTCAGGGGCAGATGCCCGGTTCAAGCGGCCGCTGCCCGGTGTGCAAGCCGCCCGCCTGGTGCGGGGAGGAGGGACAGTGACCTTCCTGGGCATGGGTCCTCTGGAGGTGATGGTGATCCTCGTCGTGGCCTTCATCGTGCTGGGTCCCCAGCGGATGATGGACGCGGCGAGATTGCTCGGCAAGGTGACGCGCGAGGTACGGCGCATGAGCCAAGGGCTTACCGACGCGCTCGACGAGACTATTGAGGAGCCGCGGGTTCACAGGCCCGGCGGCCACACTGCCCGCGAGGAGAAGAGCGGTAGGGGAGACGGCGGCACCTCGTCCTCATCGTCACCGCCTGCCGCGGAGGAGTCGCGCAACTCCCCATCCAACGGCCGTGGAGAGGAGCGGAGGGAGTCGTGAAGGACACTCCCAAGCCCGTGAGCCTGCACCTTGTCGAGCTCCGCAAGCGTGTCACGTGGTCGGTCGTTGCGGTCGTGGTCTGCATGTTGGTGGCCTTCCTGTTCCATAAGCCGATCCTAAGGCTGCTACAGGCGCCTGCGCCGGACTGCGGCGGCGCAATGGCAGAGAAGCTTATCTTCACCGAGCCGACCGAGTTCATCGGCATCGCGTTCAAGGTGTCGCTGCTGGCGGGCTTCATGATAGCCCTGCCGTTCGTGCTGCTCCAGGTCGTGCTCTTCGTGGCGCCGGGACTCACAGGCACCGAGAGGCGATACCTCTTCGCGCTGTTGCCAGTCGCTTTGCTGGCCTTCACCCTCGGCGCGGCCTTCGGGTACTCTGTCCTCTTTCCTCCGGCCTTCAAGTTCCTGTGCACCTTCGGGAGCGATGTCGCCACCCCATTCATCAGGATAGGCAGCTATACAAACCTGATGCTGACTCTGCTGTTCTGGATGGGAGTAATATTCGAGACGCCAGTAGTCCTGTTCTTTCTGTCCAGGATCGGTGTCGTCTCCTACTCCCAGCTGTCACGGTGGCGCAAGTACGCGGTGGTGGTCGCGTTCATGCTGGGAGCGGTCATCACGCCGACTCTCGATCCGGTGAACCAGACCATAGTAGCGCTGCCAATCATCGTCCTCTACGAAGTCGGCATCTGGCTGGCGCGACTGGGCGGCAGGGGCAGACGGCAGGCGGGGTAGGGGTCACCAGGAGTCGTCGTCCCGACTCCTGGAACTCGGCGCGCGGAGCGTAGTGTCAACTCCGCAGATCGCCGTCAGGCCTTCTTGGCTCCGGTGTCTTCTCCTTCGAGGGCCTTGGCCTCTTCGTCCTTGGGAGAGACCGAGCCCCTGAATTCACGGATTGCCTTGCCCATGGCTCCACCTATCTCGGGGAGCTTTCCGGCGCCGAAAATGATCAGCACGATCACAAGTCCGAGAATCAACTCGGGCGGGCCTAAGTTGGGCATCATTTCCTCCACATCATTGACCGGTGTCGGCCAAGGCACGGATCGGTCGAGTTCAGTCCCTGGCTAGAAGTCCTCGTCGCGCGGCTTGCGCTTCCTCTTGACGACCTCGACCTCTGTACTCGCGACTATTGGACTGGCCAGGAAGTCCGGACTCTGCGTTTTCTTCTTGGGCTTCTTCTTCTCTCGCTTTGCGGCGTGTCCTCTGGGCATGAAACCAACCTCCCTCGGGCCCGCAGGAACCTAATCTTCTCAAGCTAGTCTAGTCTAATCGAAGGCCGGGTGTAAAGCGTGACCCGCTCACCAGAGCGGAACACGTGAGGGCACCCAAATCCCCCACCTAAACCGAACCGACGATCTGATCCAGTATCTGATTCAGCCCTAAAGACGGGGCCTTCTCTTCACCTGCTGAGTGAAAGAACGAATTGTCAAAAATGACCAATTTAGCTACAAAACTCAACCGCATCGCCAATTTAGGTGGTGGATTTGGGGGCAGTCCCTATGTTGTGCTTGGGTGAAGCGGCTTAGTATAATGTTGCGGAACTTTTTTAAGGAGTCCCCGATGCCCGAGGCTCTCGCGTTCTTCCGCGGCCGGGTCGTGCCGCTATCCGAGGCGAACGTGAACATAACCACCCACGCGCTGCACTACGGGACGGCTGTGTTCGAGGGAATCCGCGGCAACTGGAACGAAGAGCAGGGCAAGATGTTCGTGTTCCGAGCGCGGGAGCACTACGAGCGGCTCCTGCAGGGCTGCAAGATCATGCTGATGGACATCCCGTACTCGTTGGACGACCTGATGGAGATCACCATCGACCTGATCGTGCGATGCGGCTACCGGCAGGACGTGTACATACGGCCCATCGTCTACAAGAGTGAAGAGCTTGTCGCCAACCTAAAGCTGCATGAGCTGAGCAGCGACTTCGCCCTGGTGACGGTGCCGTTCGGCTCGTACATCGAGGCCGAAGGCGCCATCCGGTGCACCACATCGTCATGGCGCAGGATCGACGACACCATCATCCCCCCGCAGGTGAAGATATCCGGCCACTACGTCAACAGCATCCTTGCCAAGACGGAGGCGGTGCTGGCCGGGTTCGACGAGGCCATTTTCATCAATCAGGACGGCAGCGTTTCCGAGGGGTCCGGCGAGAACCTGTTCATGGTCACCAACGGCACTCTGCACACGCCTCTGGTGAGCGAGAACAATCTCACCGGCATAACGCGCGACTCCGTCTGGCGGCTTGCCGAGGACGAGATGGGGCTGGAAGTGGTCGAGCGCAGGATCAGGCGCAGCGAGATATACCTGGCAGACGAAATGTTCCTGACGGGCACCGCGGCGCACGTCACGCCAGTAGGCGAGCTCGACAACCGCCCCATAGGCAGCGGCGACGTAGGCGAGGTGACGCAGGCCCTGCGCGAGTCGTATCTGGAGATCATCCGGGGCGGCAACGCGAACTACTCGCACTGGACGACCGCGATAGTTCCTGGTGGTGGGTAGGGGGAGGGCCGGAAAGCGATTGCCGGCCCGCGTCCATGGTCTAGCGGAAGCTCGATGAAGGCCTTCTCCATCGACTACTATATACTCGTCACGGTGTCGGCGGTTGGGGTGATCCAGCTTGCCGCGATGCACGGGGGCCTGCGCGGGATACTGGTCTTCCAGCCATCACGAATTGCGGCGGTGCTGTGGGCCGCGCTCCCGGTGGCTGCGGTATTCTGGTTCTTCGACACCAAGGACAGGAAGGTCAGCGATCACCTGGGAGGGCTGTCGTCAAACGAGATGGCCCTTGCGTTCTTTGTGGGAGTAGCTACGGCGTGGGTCCTGACTGTTACAGTGACGTCCGTTCTGAACCACAACAGCAGTCGTGAGGAGGCATCGCCGGGGGCCGGGCTGGAGTCCCTGTCCCGAACGACCTACTTCAGGGCGCTGTTTCACAATCTCAGTTACCGGTATAGAGAGTGGCGCAGGCAGATCGAGACATACTTCTCTGGCTGAACTCCGGGGCCGGGAAGATCGCGGTGCTGGACAGGCTCGTAGAGTGGCTCGTGAGCGACTACCTGGTAACGTCGTTCCTGGGATTGGGCCTCGTCGCCATCTGGTTCGGCTCCGCCATGAGCGCGGGCCGCTTGGAGAGACAGGTTGGCGTTCTGACTGCCCTAGGCGCTGTAGGCCTTGCCAATCTTGCCGTCATGACGATCAACTCCATCTACTTCCGGGACCGGCCTTTTGCGGAGCTGGACGTGACGCTGCTCTTCTACGAGCCGACCGATTCGTCGATGCCGTCCAACTCGGCCGCAGCCTTTATCGGGCTGGCGGCGTCTGTCTGGGGCTTCGACAGACGTGCGGGCGCCATACTGCTGGCCGTGGCTGGGACGCATGCGTTCCTGCGGGTCTACGCTGGGGTCCACTACCCCTCCGACGTACTTGCGGGGGCCCTGATCGGCGTGGCCGCTGCATTGGCGGCATACGGGCTGCGGCACGCGCTCGGGCCGATTCCGGCCAAGGTCATCAGGGCGGCGCGAGCCCTGTGCATGGCGTAGGTTGGGTAAGGAGACGTCAATTATCGCCGTGCCGACATGGTTGACGGGAGACGTTGGCGTGCCGCATACTTTGCTCCGTACACAGATGTCCGCACAAGGAGAGTGCATGGCAGGGCGACTTGATGTACGGCTGGATGCCGAGCGGCGCAGGCGGCTGGAGGAGCTTGTCGAGGAGAGGGGCGCGCCTATCTCCGAAGTCGTGCGCTGCCTGATCGATGACGCCTATGAGGGCGTGATGCAGAAGCGTCGCAGACTTGCGGTCAAGCGTCTGGTTGGATTGGAGGTGGAGGACCCGCCGGATGCTGCTGCGCTCTCTCGGGAATTGGAGGCGGCCCATGAGCCCGGCGGCATTCATTGACGCCAACGTCCCAATCTACGCCTCCGGCAGGGGACATCCGAACAAAGAGCCGTGCGCCCGTGTCCTGATGATGGCCGCAGAACATCCACTGTCATTTGTTACCGATGTCGAGGTCCTTCAGGAGCTTGTGAACCGATATCTCGCCTCGGGGCTATGGACCCTGGGGAGAGAAGTCCTCCAAGGATTCGCCGAGGTGATGCACGGCCGGATCGAACCCGTCTATGAGGAGGATATCCATTTGGCTGGGAAGCTGGCGGACCGCCATCCGGGGGTAAGCGCCCGGGACCTCGTCCACGCCGCGGTGATGCAACGACTGGGAGCCGATCGGGTCATCTCTGCAGATGCTGACTTCGACCGCCTGCCGGGCGTGACCCGGCTGGACCCTGCCCGCGTAGGGGAATGGGGCGATTCCGTACTGACGCGCGAGTGCTAGCCTGGCGTGAGGCCAATGTCCATGTGGAAGATGAGCAGAACGTAACATGCCCGTACTGATACCCGATGTACTTTAGCCCGCGCCTGTTTGCGATGACGAGAGGGCTGCGGCCCAGGATCGCCCTCGCCGCGGTGATCGGACTGCTCGCACTGGGGGCGAGCATTGCGCGGCTGGCCCTGACGGGATGGGTGATCGCCCGCGTATTCGAGGGAGCCCCGGCGGCGGACCTGGTTGCGTCCTTGGCTGTGTTGGCCGGGTTGATCGCGGCTCGCGCGGGCCTTCAGTACGCCCGGGACGCGGTGAGCTACCGCACTGCGACAGCGACCAAGATTGCGGTACGGCGCCGGGTCTACGAGCACGTCCTCGCGCTGGGCCCCGGCTTCGTCGACCAGCGCCGGACGGGCGACATCCTGATGTCGCTCGTGGACGGTGTGGAGAGCCTGGAGACGTTCTTCGGGCAGTACCTGCCGCAGTTCGTCGTGGCGCTGACGGCGCCGGTGCTGATATTCGCGTTCGTGGCGGTCCTGGACGTTCAGACGGGGTTGATATTACTGTCGTTTGCGGTCTTCACCCTGTTTATCCCCCTAATGCTCCGCAACTGGACCAATGCCTCGGGGCGGAGACGCAGGAAAGCGTTCGGGGAGCTGGGCGCCGAGTTCCTGGACAGCGTTCAGGGGCTGGCGACCCTGAAGGCATTCGGACAGAGCAAGACCCGCGGGCAGCTCCTGGCAGCGAGGGCGCGCAATCTCTACCGGTCGACTATGGGAATCGTGGCTGTCGACGGCGTCTCCAGCGCTGCGACCGTTCTGGGGATGTCGGCAGGGGCGACGGCTGCCCTCATCTGGGGGGGCGTCCGCGTAAGCAACGGCGAGCTGGAGCTGAGCACGCTGGTCATAGTCCTGATGCTCGGAGGCGAGGTCTTTCGTCCGGTGCGTGAGCTGGCATCCCTATACCACCAGGGCATGGTGGCGATGGCCTCCGCCGAGGGTATTTTCTCACTACTGGATACGCCCATCACGGTGCAGGAGCCTACTGAGGACAGGCGTGTAGCCGACGAGAACCCTGCGCCCGAGGTGACGTTCGAGGCGGTCGACTTTGCCTACGAGGGCGGGCGGCGACCCGCCCTGCGCGAAATGTCCTTTACGCTGCGGGCGGGAGAGACTCTGGGACTGGTGGGCGCCAGCGGGGCAGGGAAGACCACCATAGTGTGGCTCCTGCTGCGCTTCTACGATCCCGCCGGGGGCAGGGTGCTTCTGGGCGGCCACGATCTGCGCGATATACCCATCGACTTCCTGCGGAGCAAGATCTCGGTCGTGACCCAGGAGACGTACCTCTTCAACGGGACTGTGGCGGAGAATCTGCGTGTCGGGAAGCCGGACGCTTCCCAGCGTGAGCTGGAAGAGGCCGCGCGAGCCGCCAACGCTTACGAATTCGTCTCGGCGCTCCCCAACGGCTTCGAGACTGTGGTGGGAGAGCGGGGCATCAAGCTGTCCGGTGGCGAGCGGCAGCGGATCGCGATTGCTCGCGCGCTGCTGAAGGCGGCGCCGATACTGGTGCTCGACGAGGCGCTGTCGAGCGTGGACGCTGCGAACGAAGCGGCCATTCAGCAGGCTCTGGACCGCCTCATGGAGGGGCGGACCACGCTGGTAATCGCGCACCGGCTTTCGAGTGTGGTGGGGGCGGACCGGATTCTCGTGATAGAGGACGGGCGGCTCGTGGAGTCGGGCACCCATGCCGAGCTTGCGGTGGCAGGGGGCGCATACACGACGTTGATGGCCAACCAGCAAACGTCCCTGAGCGAGGACATCATCACGACGCGGCTGGACCTGGATGGCGGAGGCCAGGCCCCGTCCAGACCCGCGGTCGCCAGGGTAGGTGAAGAGGGAGCAGACGGTTCCGCACGTGAGAAACTAGGCTCGGTGGATGCGTGGTCGAGGCTGATGCGTATAGCGGCTCGGTGGAGGCTAAGGCTCTCCCTGACCCTGATCACCGGCGTGGCCCATCACGCTTCGGTGACTGTGCTTGGCGCGGCCAGCGCCCTGCTGGTGTCGGCCGTATTCCGCGGAAACGAGCTGCTTCCGTACTTGGTGCTGCTGGCCGTGGTGGCGCCGCTGACGGCCCTGTTCCGCTGGGGAGAGAACTGGTCGTCACACGACTTTGCTTACAAGATACTGGCGGAGATGCGCATTGCCCTCTACGAAAAGCTGGAGCCTCTTGCCCCGGCGTACCTGGTGCGCCGCAAGTCGGGAGACCTGACGGGGGTCGTAGGGAGCGATGTCGAGGCGGTGGAGAACTTCTTCGCCCACGTAATCGCGCCGACTTTCGTGGCATTGCTGGCGCCGACCGTGGTGCTCGCGGTCCTAGCGGTGCTGTCGTGGCCGCTGGCTCTTGTACTGCTTCCGTTCCTGGCGGTGGCTGCGATCAGCCCGTTCCATGCTCAACGGAGTACCGAGAATCTTGGCACGGAGATGCGGAACGACCTGGGAGAGCTGAACGCCTACGTGGTCGATGGACTGCAGGGTATCCGCGAGGTTGTGGCATTCGGCTATGGGAAGGTGCGGGTCAAGGAGATGGCCGAGAGGGGCGGGGCCTACGCAGGCCGACGCATCCGCTTCCTGGACACGCAGGCGTTTTACGCGTCGCTGATCGAGGCGGCCACGGCGCTGGGAGGGCTGGCGGTGCTGACCGCGGGTGTGTGGCTGGTCGTCGAGGGCCGGATGGATCGGGCGGACCTTCCCCTGGCAACACTCCTGGCATTGTCGTCCTTCGCGCCGGTGACGGAGCTCGCGAATACGCTGAAGGCGCTGATGGACACGCTTGGGGCCGTCCGCAGGATCTTCGACGTGCATGACGAACGGGTAGTCGTGAGCGACGGGCCAGGGGTCAGCCGCGGGCTGACGGATTCGGGCCTGCTTGCGACGCCTTCCATGTCGTTCCACGGCGTTGGATTCTCATACGAGTCGCTCGACCGGAGGGCCATCGACGCAGTGACGTTCGACGTCGAGCCGGGCCACACGGTGGCGCTGGTGGGGCGCTCGGGCGCGGGGAAGACGACGTCGGCTCACATGCTGCTCAGGTTCTGGGACCCGGACGAGGGCTGGATCGAGGCTGGGCTGCATGATCTGCGGCAGTTCGAGCTCGATGGTCTCAGGCGGCAGGCGGCGCTGGTGTCGCAGGACATTTACCTCTTCAATGCGACGATACGCGAGAATCTGCGTATGGCTATGCCAAGCGCGTCGGACCAGGAGATCGAAGACGCGGCCAGGCTTGCCAATGCTCACGAGTTCATCGTGTCGTTCCCGGACGGGTACGAGACGGTGGTAGGCGAGCGGGGGATGCGGCTGTCGGGCGGACAGCGCCAGCGCCTGTCCATAGCGAGGGCAGCGCTGAAGGACGCGCCGATACTAATCCTGGATGAGGCTACGTCGCATTTGGATGCAGTGAACGAGCAGCAGGTGCGAGCGGCCCTGAAGCAGCTTATGGAAGGACGCACGACCCTCGTGATTGCTCACCGGCTGTCGACGGTGAGGGACGCGGATCGCATCGTCGTGCTGGATTCGGGGAGGCTGGTGGAGCAGGGTGACCACCGCCAACTGCTCGCCAATGGCGGTCTGTATGCACAACTGGTGCAGACACAGCTGGTGAGCGCCGGGGGCAGGGGCATTTCCACCACAGAGCACGCTGAGAGCACAGAGATAGAGACAGGTTGAGCGGGGGGGTCCGTCTAAGAATCGACGGGAGCTTGGAGAGGAGGCCTTGATGGCTGTGGGTAAGGTGTTGATTACGGGGGCTGCCGGGTACATCGCGAGCTACATTATGCCGGGCCTCCGGGGGATGTACGATCTGACCCTGCTGGACATGCGCGCCGTCGACCGCGCCGGGCGCCGGGTCGAAGGTGTGGTGAAGGCCGACCTCACCGACCCGGACCGGTCCCGCTACCAGCACCACTTCGAAGGCGTCGACGCGGTGATTCACCTCGGCCACAAGTCGAGGAGACGGGAGCCGCTGGACGACTTTCATGACGAGGTCGACAACGTGCGGATGGTGTACAACGTCCTGCGGTGCGCGTACGACGCGTCGGTGCCTCGGGTGGCGGTCGCCAGCTCCAACCACGCGGCTGACTGGTACGAGCACGCCCTGATACACGAGAGGAAGATGGAGATGCTCGACCCGTATGCCCCTCCGCTTTCGGACAATTTCTACGGGTGGGCAAAGGCCTCATACGAGCACCTGGGCTTCCTGTTCGCGTGCGGATTTCCGAGATTCCAAGACGCGTCGGGCCGCGAGACTCACGTCTCGCCGCAGCCTGGGCCGCGCCGACTCGAGGTGGTTAACGTCCGTATAGGTGCGCCGAGGGAGATAGACGCGAGCAGCTTCGAGGGGGACCCAGCCGGTTACAAGCGGGACCTGGGCGCGTACGTCAGTGCCAGGGACCTGGCTCAGCTCTTCCGCAGGGCGATCGAGACGCCGGACATCGAGAACGAGCACGGCATCCCCTGGCAGGTCGTCTATGGGATCAGCGGCAACACCCGCGCCTTCTGGTCGCTGTCTAACGCGCGGGCCGTGCTCGGCTACGAGCCGGAGGACGATTCGGAGGTCAGGTTTGCGGGCGACCTCGCGGATTTCCTCCCTGAAGAGGGCGCGGCGGGACGGCTGGGGGCCTGATGGGCGCACTCGACAAAGCCCTGGAGACGGCTCTGAGGCGTGTATCGGAGGAGGTCCGGGAGCATGCCCGCCAGGGTCTGGGCCGCGAGGTGGTCGGGCGGGTCCCCGGCCGCCCGGAGAGCGAGGACGTCGAGATTGGCATCGACAGCCGCTGCGACGCGATATTCGTCGAGTCCCTGGCGGACGTGGGGGTCACGGTGCGGGTCTACTCCGAGCACGGCGTCGACATCGTGGGCAGCGGCGAGCCGGAGTATATTGTCGCGGTTGATCCCTTCGACGGCTCTGGCCTGTACCGGCGGGGCATTCCCGCTGAGTGGTGGAGCGTCGCCAGCTATTTCGACGGCGCGGGCACGCCGCTGGGAGGCGCCGCCGTGGACATTCTCCGGGGCGAGTTGTATTCCGCCGACGCGGAGGGTGTGTCGGTCGGCCCTGTGGACGGCGCGGGCAGGCGGCGGGTATCACGGTCGTACAAGGGGTCCCTCGACGACAATGTGACCCTCGCGGCCTACCTGATGCAGCCGTCGTACCTCAGCGAATGGGCGTCGCGGACGAGGAACTTGTTGGCGCGGTACCCGGGTCTGCGGGTATGGCCGAATGGCGGCGCCTGCATCTACCCCTGGCTGGCGCGCGGGCTAGTGGACGCATACCTCATGTTCGACGAGCCCCGCTCGGAGATAGACCCAGGCATTGGATTTGCCGCGAGATCAGGCGTGAGGCTCTTTGAGGTGGACCCTGACGGCCACCTTGCGGTATACAGGTTCTCCCCCGAGGATCGGGCGGGCCGGTCGCCGTTCTTCATAGCGGCGTGCACGGCGGACCTGGCGCGGAGAATTGTAGCGGAGCTGATCTGACGGGCTGTCGCGGCAGCTCAGCGACCGCGAGCATCTCGGGTTCAGGTCTCAGCCTATTCGACTTGGCCTTTCCCTTCCACTAATGCGCCGATTCCTCCGTGGCGCTTTGCCGGCATCCTCAGTACCTGTACCGGCCCTCTCCACTACGACGGTCGTTGCACAGGCACTCAACTGCATCGCGCGGCAGTTGCAGCGAAACGGTTAAGCCTTGTTGAGAGTAATCCTAAACCCGAGAGGCACTGCGATGGAGTGACGCCATCGCGCCGGCCGGCCTCGCGGGCGGCGCCGATCATTCGGAGCAACTGTGAGTTTAGTTGCTGGGAGGATCACTCTTGCGTAGTCGTCTCTGCCTCCTCACACCCGGAGAAAGCCAGAAGTAGATCGCGTCATCCTTGCGCTTGATGACGATCTCCTTACCTGCGAACTCCGCAGCCTTGCCGATTCGCCTCCTCAGGGCTGTGGGGCTCTCGTTTTCGTCAGAAACCTCCAACTTGCCTGCCTCACCGTCCTTCAACTGGTTCAAATAGCCGAGATATTCGTTCATGATTTCGGCACGCTTGCCGGTCGCGGAGTCCATCTCGGCCTTGGTCTGTGAGATTACCTCAAAATTCGCCATCTAAGGATCGCCTCCTAGTCGTACTTACCATTAAGATACTATAACAAGTGAGAGTACGCAAACCGACTCGTGGGTCCAGCATCGTTAGGTTGCCTATCGGTTACTCCCTTACGGTGGCTCGTACCAACGGATCAGACGGAATCACGCGAACCAATTCGAATGTCTTGCCAAGGCTGGCGGCCTCCATAGTATTCACCACGCCCGCGGATAGGATTGCCCGATGTCTCAATGTCGTGAGTGTATATCAGCATGTCGGAACTCCGGTCCCCGTCCCTAAAGTGGCCAGGAAGCCGGGCGGTCTCCGAGAAACCAGCGTTGCGGATGAGCCGCTTCTGATCGTCGTCTATATCCGCAACATGGACCTGGACGATACCTATTGACAGCTCGTTTGCCATAACCAATGAGTGCCAGAGCAGATCGCCCGCCTGTGGGTAGTAGTCAGGGCAGACGCGGAAAGTGAGCGTAGCCACGTGCTGCTCGTAGTAGGTGTTTAGTCGGTGGAAGGCGGCTAGGCCGACCACTCTATTCGCTGGGGTTTCGAGAACGAAGACAGCCCCGAGCCCTCCTTCGGAGTCACACATTAGCTGGGTGAAGTGGCGCTCGAAGCGAGTATCTCTGAAGCTGTCCGTCAGGTAGTCCTTTATCAGCCAGTCCGGTTCCGGGTTGTTGAAGAGCAGACAAGCCCGGGGCAGGTCGCCCCAAACTGCCTCGCGTATCTTGGCCTTTCCGGCATATGACAGGTAGGTGTATGCGAAGTCTTGGGCGTCGGGCGACACATACGTCATCCCGTCGCCGACCGTGTACCAGAAACCGTGGTTTTCGTACAGGGACCCGGCGATGGGGTTTGTCGTACACAGTAGCAGGGCTCCGCCCCCATCCGAACGAAAGTCGGCAATAAGCCTGTTCAGCAGCGTGGAGGCGATGCCCTTTCGCCGGTGACGCTCGTCTGTCTCCACGAACTCGACCACGCCGACATCCCGCGTGTTCCTGGGAGTGTAGCAGCCCATGCTCCCGACAACCTCACCGTCGATCTCGGCGATAAAGTAGCGGACGCTGAGTGTGTCCGACATTCTACCGCTCAATAGGTCGTCGCGAAGGTGGGACCAGCACCCCACCTTGTCGGCGTAGTGTCCCAGTGGAGAATCCACGACCCTGACTGCCATGGATTCCCCGCTGCCCAGCTTCACCCTTTCGAGAGCCATTCAGGTCGCTTCCAAGCCCTCTCTAGCAGGGATCTGAGGTGGGCCCAGTTGACACTCCGCATGGCGGGACAGCGGCCTCTAATGACGGCATGAAGCGGGTCACCAGGCGACAAACATAGGCATGACCACGTGGACGTACCTGTCGTCGCCGACCGGCCTGACGACGCCGGGGCTCGATGGGCTGGTGACCTCTAGAGCGATGTCCTCGGACTGCAGGACATCTAGGACGTCGATCACGTACTTGCTGTTGAAGGCAATCTTGGCGTCGTTGCCCTCGATGCTTGCGTCGACATCCTCCTTGTGCTCTCCGATCTCCTCCGCTTTCGCGGAGATGGTCAGCTTGCTGCGCTCTTCGTCGGAGCTTCCGTCCACCGTTAGCCGCAATATGCCGCTCCCATCGCGGGCGAAAATGTCTGCGGTCCTCGCGGCCCTGGAAAAGTATTCTCGCTTGACTGTCGCCTTGGTGTCGAAAGATTGGGGAATCAACTGGGAGTAGTTTGGAAACGCGCCCTGAAGGAGCTGTGTCACGATCTCAGTGTCGGAAAGCCGGAAGAGCGCCGAATTCTTGGACGGGCTGACCGTAAACTCTACGGCCTCGTCACGCCCGGCGACGAGTCTGCTGATCTCGCGCAGGGCTCTGGCAGGGATGATGAAGCCGAGGTCCTCGGACAAGGGCTCCGCGAGCTTCCCTTTGTAGACGGCCAGTCTGAATCCGTCTGCGGCCGCGAACGTGGCCTCGTCGCCTTCTATCTCGACCTTGATGCCGGTCAGCACGGGGCGGCTGTCCTCCGTGGCGGCCGCGAAGGCCACAAGGGTTATGGCCTTCTCGAGGTCCGATGCCTGGATGCTGCCGACAACGCCCTCCTCGGTAGTCGGTATCGGCGGGAAGTCATCTGCGGCGATCCCGTTCAAATTCGCGTCGACCCTGGCGCACTGGAGCGCCAGACCGGTGGGGTTGTCCCCAATCTCCAGGTCGATGCGCTCCGCGGGGAGTGAGTTGACGAAATTGGTGAGAAGCCTTGCCGGGACCGTAATCCCGCCCTCTTCGCCAACCTGGCAGCCGATCCAGGTGGTGATGGCGATTTCCGCGTCCGTGGCGGCGAGCTTCAGGCGCGATCCATCGGTCTGGATCAATACGTTCTGCATTATTGGGAGAGGACTCCTCGTGGCCACGGCCCTGCCGACCACGCCAAGCCCGCGACTCAGGTTCTCCTGTAAGCAAGACACCTGCATTCGACCCACCCCCCGATTGAATGTCGGCGTAGAGTATAGATTTGAGACTGTACGCGGGTCAAGTACCACATCCCGTGGACGTGCCTTCTCTGCACCCCAGATGTTGTGTGTGGATGGGGACAGCACCGGTGCGGGAGCCTGCGCCACGCCACCACGCCTCATCAGGGATGGCGATGAGGTATCCCGATCGTGTAGAATATCGCAGTGACGTGTGGGGACGCGTGGTTTCGACAGGGGATTCGTTCCGCGAGATTGCAGGCCGAGGCGCCACCCACCTCGTAAAAAGGTGGCACCACAGTAACTGGCAACGAAGCTTTGCCCGTCGCCGCCTAAATAGGCGGCGCGTTCACCGCCATCCTTACCTCGAGGGAGGCGAGTTGAGCGACGCAATTCGAGGCGCTGTTCCGGCGACGCCGATAACCGGGGCCTAAGACAGTCGGCTGGCCTTCGCGGAGTCCCGCCGGCAAGGGCTGCGCGGGAGGTGAGACCCAAGTGCCGGCTATGCCTGTAGTACATCTCAGCCGGGCGGTCCTTTGGACGGGGAGTTCGACCCTCCCCCGTCTCCACCACATCGCGCAAGCACCGTCCAACCCCCCGCTGACTGCCACGCCGGCCCGGGTACTGTAGAATCCAACCGAAGCAGTCCTTCTGCGATGTCTTGGAGCTTGCCATCGGTGTTGCTCATATCGGGGCGGTGCGCTGAGACCAGTGTACGTGAACGCAGCTGAGGACTTTCAGTCTACCCCGCAAGCGCTGGATTCTCGTCTGGAAAGAGGTCCCTGTTGAATGGCCTGACCCAACGCATCGACTGCCGCTGACCCCACGGGTTCAAGCATATGCCAATGGAGGCTCGAACGATGAAGACGTACAGAGTGGCGATTCTCGGGTGCCGCGGGAGAGGGATGGCGGCGGCACGGGCCTACCACATGCACCCTCGCACTCATTTGGTTGCCCTGTGCGATCTGCTCCAAGAGCGTGTAGATGCTCTAGGGGACGAGCTTGGAGTGACTGCCCGGTACGACGACCTCGACGCGATGATTGTCGATGCCAAGCCGGACATCGTCGCCATTCCTACTGGCACGGAGTTTCACCATGAGCTCTCGATGCGGGTCTTGGAGCACGGGGTGAACATCGAGGTCGAAAAGCCGATATGCGTCGACTTGGGGCAGGCGGACCAGGTGCTGGCGAAGGCTTCCAAGAAGGACGTTCGGGTGGCGGTGCATCACCAGTCTCGCTCCGGTGGATTTATGCGTGCGGTGGCCCAGGCGGTCGGGGACGGGCGCATTGGCGACTTGCGTCAGGTCAACGCCAGTGGCAAGGGATACTACGGCGGGTACGGGCTGCTGAACATCGGGACGCACTCGCTAAACTCCATGATGAAGTTGACCGGTCGCTGCCGACGGGTGTACGCCTCAGCGAGCACGGACGGACGCCCGATCACTCCAGGCTGTGTGGTCCCGTCACCGAGCGGGATGGGAACCATCGCCGGTGAGTCGATCAGTGCGCATTTGGAGTTCGACGGTGGGGTGACGGGTACGCTCCTGCAGCACCGGATGCCGGTCGTTGACGCGACTGGTCATGCTCTGGAGATACTGGGCACGCAGGGGCGCGTGCTCGTCAATGCACCACGCGGCGCGTGGTTGCTGGAGGGTGCGTGGAATCTGCCTGACGGAGAGCATGACGCGTGGCAGGCGCTCGAGGCCGAGGTCCCGGACGGCTTCGAGGGGGACGGCAATGCGAACCTCGATGACTACTGGTTCGTCGAGGAGTATGTCGGTGCGCTCGACGAAGGGCGCGACCACGAGTCGAGCGGCGACGAGGCGAGGCACGTCCTGGAGATCATCATGGGAATCTTCGAGTCGGCGGCCTACGGGCGGCCCGTGGAGCTTCCGCAGGTCCGCCGCGACCACCCGCTTCTACGATGGCGCCGCGAAAACGGGCTGGGTGATCCGGAGCCGATGCCACGTCCGTACTATGAGTGGCTGGAGGCAGAAGATCGCAAGCTGGGCCGAATAACGTCCGCCTAATCTGCCTACGGCTAACGATCCCTCGAATGGACGGAAGGGCGGTAGGGAGTCGGTTCGTAAGCGACGCTGCCGGAGTAGCATTTCGTCACCACAAGCCTAACAGATCGATGGCCCTCGGCGGTGGATCTTATCTGGACTTCAACGGCGACGGGTGCCTCGACATCTATGTCGCCAACATCGATGAAATGGCCAAGCTGTTCGAGAACTCCTGCCAGTTTGGCAACAACTGGCTGACTGTCGAGGCCGTCGGCAGCGCCAGCGACCGCGACGGCATCGGGGATCGGATACCGTCACGACCGGGGCGTGAGGGGAGTCTCGGCTGGGTCCAGCTCCATGGGACAGAACATGCTGCCTGCCACTTCGGGCTGGGCAACTCTAGGGAGGTCTACCCCTTCTGGCGCGTTTCCCGACACGACGACACCGGGACCAGGCCGGTCATACCAAGCCCCAGCGCGGCTTGGCCTTTCTCTGCGACCTGCGCTGACCCCGGCGTCTGGCGTGTCTGCTTAGGCGTCAGACGCCAGCGCGGCGTTCACGGCCGCAGCGGCTTCCGGCGTCACCCAGCTCTCCCAAATCTTGTTGTTGTTGAGGAACCACAGGGCCGCGTCGGATGGTTCGGAGCCCTCGTTGGCGTCCATATACTGGAAGATGCTCTTGTAGATGTCTATGGAGAACTCCCAGTTCTGGAGCATCCCGATCACGTCGGGGGCCCGCGGGAGCAGGCTCTTGTGGACCGCTATCAGTACCAGCGACTCCGCGAAGGCGCAGGCCTTGTTGGCGTCCCAGCACTCCTCGGTATACGGCTCCTCCTGCAGGCGGACAAGGTCGAGCTTCAGAGCGGGGTCGCCTGTGCCCCACATGTACCCGAGCCACGGCTCCTGCTTCTCGTACGCAGCGAAGACCTCGGCAAACATCGCACTCTGATCGCCGGGGGTGATGACGTGCAGGTGGTCAGCCAGTCCATAGGTATTGATCTGCTCGGTGTTGACCAGCGAGCAGGACCACGTCGGCACACACGCGACGAGGCGCGCCTTGCCGCGGCTGTCGGGTGTGGAGAAGAGCTCCTGGAACTCGGGCTTCATCAGGTCTTGCGGAGTCTTCAGGTCCGGGTGCGCGTCGGCTATGTACTTGGGGACTACGAACGTGCTCTGCCAGTCGCCCACGAGGCTGGTGCCGACCGACACCACGTCCCCGATTTCGACCGCCTTTCCCCAGCCTATCGACTGGTTGGGCAGCCATATCTCGAGCGTTACGTGGATATCCCCCTTCTGCAGACCCTGGAAGTTGGGCAGCGTGCCACCGAATATGACGTCGGTGGGATAGCCGTACCCGTGTTCCACGATGTACTGTGCGACCCGGTTCTGTACCTGCGCGCTCGTCCAGTTGAGGTCTGAGAAGACGATAGTCTTCCTGGGCGTCTCTTCCATCATCGCGCGATCATCCAGCGCCTTCGATACTATCTGCTCTATCTGATCCGCAGTGAGGGAGTTCTCGGCAGCCTGCATGACCGCAGAGGAGATGGCGGCCTGTACGTCATCGCCGGTAACCATGCCCTCCTGGGCCTCCATGACCGCCTTGGAGACGGCGGCCTGGACATCGGCGTTGGTAACCGCATCCGCAGTGATGGCCATAACGGCGCTCTGCACCAACGCCTGAAGCTCTTGTGTGGATGCGCCCTCCCCAGCGGCGGACGCGACCGCACCCTCCACCATCCGCTGTATCTCTTGAGCCGAGACCTGGGAGCTGGCCATATCCATCATGGAGGCTTCCACCATGGCCTTGATCTCCTGGGCGGAAACCTGCTGTTGAGGCTCTGGAGCAGACTTCGCCACCGCGTCTTCGACGATGCTGCGAAGCTGGGTTTCACTCAGCGCGGGGGCTGAGTCCGATGTGCAGGCCAGTGCCCCCATTCCAGCGAGCGCCAGCAGCAAGCCGATCAATCCTAAGTATCTTATGGTTCTCATGCTTCTACCTTTTCCTTTCTGTCTGGAATCTCTGCGCGACCTTGACGACTCCGGTGCAGGTAATATCTGAGAGGTCGACTCCTGCACGGTGACAATGACTACTCTTTCCTGCCCATTCAGTTATTCAAAGGTGTCGCCCTCACTACTCCAGTTTCCTCCTTTCATCATCTGTCTTCCATTCCAGCATAACGTCACATGGTAAACCGTGCGCTAGTGTCCTATCAGGACGCGCTGCCGCTTCCTTGCGACCGCCTGGGTGATGCGGTCGATGATGATCGCCATCGCCACGATGGACAGGCCCGCGATCGCGCTGTTCCCGGCCTCCTGCCTGCCTAGGGCCCGCAGCACCGCCTCGCCCAAGCCGCCTGAGCCGACCAGCGAAGCCACGACCACCATCGCCAGAGCCATCATAGTGGTCTGGTTGATTCCAGCCATGATGGTCGGCAGCGCCAGCGGGATCTGTACCTTGGCGAGCAGTTGGAGCGGCGTGGTGCCGAACGACCGCGCCGACTCGACCGCGTCGGCCGAAACTTGTCGGATTCCCAGATTGGTCAGTCGAATCGCCGGCGGCACCGCGTATATCACCGTCGCCATGACAGCCGGCACGTTGCCGAGACCGAAGAACAGGATGCCAGGCACCAGGTACACGAAGCTTGGCATCGTCTGCATTCCGTCCAGTATGGGACGGATGAGGGAGTCCACCGGGGAGCTGCGGGAGGCGACTATGCCCAGCGGCACCCCGATCAGGAGGGATATCGCCACCGACACCACGATGAGTGCCAGCGTCTCCATCGAACCCTCCCAGAGCGTATTGATGCCTCCCGGCAGCCTGCCCATCATCCCGACGAGGAGCAGAGCTACGGTCGAGAATATGGCCATGGCACGCCCGGACAGCTTCCATGCGGTCAGGGCGACTGCCAGTATGACCACCGGCCATGGGAGCCATAGCAGGAGGTCCTCGATTGTAATGAGCACCTTGGTTATCACGTTCTTGATGCCGTCGAAGAGCCAGGAGCCTTCGACGGTAAGCCACAGGATCCAGTCGTCCACCTTGTTCCCGATCGGCTTACCCCATTCGGCGGGGAAGTCCATGCCGGGACCCCACTGGACCAGGCACACGATGAGGCATACCAACAGCGCAATCGCGCTGCCTGCATACCACAGCAGCCCGCCGAACCTCTCCTGGAGTGCTTCCAGGATCACTTTCGACGGTCGTCTACTTAAGCTGGCTAGCCCAGAAGTGGACTGGTCTACTCCTGCCATCGACCTGTCTCCCCATCGATGTCCGCGCTGACATCGCCCGCTCCACCTTCAACTATACATGCTAACAGGGATCCTCGATGGACCTCTCCCAACAGGCGTCTCTGTTCATCGACCACGGGTATCGGGTACTCCGTCCGTGCCGCCATCGGTATGATGTCTTCTATGTAGTCGTCGGGGCTGGCAGTCGTGACCGACTCGGCTTGTGTCTCCTCCAGCGTGGTGACGCGCTGGAGGTCCAAGGCCGCCGCCCGGTCCTCGGTCAGCACTCCTTTCAGGACCCTGTCCCCGCCAAGCAGGAACACGCGGTCGGTGCCGCAGCTCTGCATCGCGTGCAGGGCTGCGACAGGGCCCTGCGACTCATGGGCCACCGCATTCGGCTCCTGCATAATCGCCCCGGCCTGTATGACCTTCGCCCTGGATACGTCCTTAACGAACTGGGTCACGTAATCGTCGGCCGGCATAGTGACGATCTCCTCGGGCGAGCCCTGCTGCACGATCTGCCCGTCCCGCATGATCGCAATGCGGTCGCCGACCTTTAGGGCCTCATTGAGATCATGAGTAATGAACACAATCGTCTTGTGAAGCTCGGTCTCCAGCGAGATCAGATCGTCCTGCATCTCGCGCCTGATGAGAGGATCGAGACCGCTGAATGGCTCGTCCATCAGCAGGACTTCCGGATCGACGGCGAGCGCGCGGGCAAGCCCAACACGCTGCTGCATGCCCCCGCTCATCTCGTTCGGAAAGTAGTCCTCCCAACCCTTGAGCCCAACACTCTCGATCGCCTCCGAGGCCGCCTCGTACCGGGCCTCTCGTTCGAGGCCCCGTATCTCCAGTCCGTACGCGACGTTGTCCATCACGCGACGGTGGGGGAGCAGCCCGTAGTGCTGGAAGACCATCGCCACCCTCTGGCGGCGGAACTGGATAAGCTCGTTTGGCGTGTAGCCAAGAATGTCCTCGCCATCGAAGCGGATCCCCCCTTTGGTGGGTTCGATGAGCCTGATCAGGCACCGCACCAGCGTCGACTTCCCGCTGCCGGAGAGTCCCATGACGACGAAGACCTCGCCACGTTTCACCTGGAAAGATACGTCCCGAAGCGCGACGACCAGGCCGAGGTCCTCTTGGATGTCGGCCCGGCTCCTGGAAGCCTGGCTTGGGTCCAGGGCTCTCTCAGGACTGGCTCCGAACACCTTCCAGAGGTCTCTCACCTCTATCTGACAATCCAACTCATCCATATGACGTGGTCCTGTCTATGCGGATTGGCGGCGGATTGCCCCTACGCTATAGGAACAACTCGGCTAGGTCAAATCCGACAGGCAGTCGCTAGGCGCTTCGACCTGTCCGGGAACCGTGATCGATTCCAGAGCCGGCCGCCGCTGGTAACCGCACCGCTGGATCAGGCGGCCTGCTATGATTGGCTGAAGATGGCGGCACTCACAGGGTCGGCCAGCGGTCTCGGGGAGACTCGACTGAGGGTCCGCCATGCTTTTCTCCCTCCGCAGCATGCCTCGCTCCACCCAACTCGAATGAACGGAGACTTCCAATGCAACAGCCATCGCATATTCCCGACTGGGTCACGTTCCCCGATGACGATTGGGTGGAGATTTCCCCCGAGGAGGCAGGCCTGGACCCCGTTGGCTTTCAACGATTCCTGGACCGGCTGAATGTGCGCGAGGCCGCATTCGGTGGAGAGGAC
Organism: Dehalococcoidia bacterium; assembly: GCA_965222445.1. Taxonomy (GTDB): domain Bacteria; phylum Chloroflexota; class Dehalococcoidia; order Lucifugimonadales; family CAJWER01. Next base: position 2,491,904 of record CBDCTY010000002.1, read on the forward strand.
CATAGCAATGGCAGGTGGGGAGCGGCCTTGGCTCGCGGCGGATACCTTGTCAAGTCGTGGGGCGACCGGCACTACCGCGCCCAGACGGCCTCGACGGGCAAGGCCTTTGCATGGGCAGCTTTCGGCTTCGCCGTGGAGGACGGGCTCGCCGACCCGGACACGCCAATTCACGAGACGTGGACCGGCGAGGGCGAGCTGTCCCACACCCACAAGCTCATGCACGTCGGCCACCACCAGAAGCTGACCTGGCGTCACTTGCTGGGCTCCCGGGAGAAGAGCGAGCATTACGGCGGCTTCGCCATCGAGCTCGGCATACGATGGAGCGAAAAACGGCATGGCCTCGAGGATGCCGACGCGGTCCCCGGCGTTCCCGAATGGGCCAGGTGGACAGGCGACCCCTTCTACGACTGCTATTCCCACGTCGAACCTGGCACTCAAGCCATATACAGCAGCGCGGGTTATTGGCGCCTCGGACAGGCACTGACGGCTCTCTGGGGCCGCGACCTGAAGGACCTGCTCGACGAGCGGCTCTTCGGGAAGATCGGCATCCCGGCCCACCGCTGGGAGTGGCCCTCAGGCGGCTGGGTGAAAGACCAGAAGTACCTCTATCCAGCCATCCCCGACGCCTACACATACCTGGACCCGCCGTACGAGATAGACGGACACGTCGTTCGCAGCGCCCCCGGCTGGGTCATCATGAGCGCGTCCGATCTGGCCCGCTTCGGCCATCTGGTGGCCACCCGCGGTATCTGGAAGGGGCAGCGAGTCCTCGGAGCCGAGTGGCTGCGGGGTCACGGTGGCGGCAACAAGAGCGGTGCCAGCGGCGAGAGCAGACACTACACGACCATGGGCGTCGTCACCACACTCGGCCTCGACCACGCGCACTCCACGGAGACCGATAGCTTCATCCCTGAGCGCCTATTCACTGGTCCCCCGCGCAGATAGAACGGGCTTGGCTCATGCTAGAATTGAGGTTTGCGAGAGCGTCCTGAGAGGTCGCTTGGAGGCCCAGTAGGGGGAGCAATCCCTATGGTGGGCGTCGATCGTTCCCGGATGCTCAGCGTGACGTCCTTGCCCGCTGAGTGACCCATCGCCCTGGCTGCAAATGGCTGTCAATCCTCCTACCCGATCAAGAGTCGCCAATGAAGCAGTGGATAGAAAATCTACGCAGTATGTGGGCGCTAGCCGTCTTCTCGTACCACACCTTCATTGCGCCGTGGCCCTTGCTGCGTTCGAGCGTCCCGACCTGTACGATCAGCTGCACCGGGCTCGTGAGGCCCTGGACAACCGGCTCTTCACCAGCCTCAATGCACTCTTCAGGTTTCCATCGCTCCTGGTGATGGGGTTTGGCATACTCCTGTTCCTCGCCACTGCGCATTTGGTCTTCCCGCTGGTGCTACTTGTCGGGCTCGTTCCATTTCACCACGTGACCCTTGCGCTCGACAGGAAGGTCTGGATTCTGATCCGCGCCCAGACCCAGTCGGAGCGGGTACTTATACCAATTCATTGTGACTACGCCGTCAATTCAAATCGTAGCGGCGGGTTTGTAACCCGCCTTCCCCAGTCACTGCCGTAAACCTGCCCTGATCCTGTCGAAGGGCATAGCAACCAGGTTCATGGATATATGGCGGCATCACACCTAATTGGTATTACTTACCTGAGTGACCTGATGACGAAGAAGAACTCCGCAGCAGAGGTGCGCCTGTTCGGGCTGGTGAATACCTGCGCGACAGGAGACAGCAGCTTTCGTCGCGTCTTCGACGGGAGAGGTACGAGCTGGCACGCGAGCACGCTGGATTCGCCAGCCTGGCGAGCATGACCGACCAGGTCGCTTACGGCGCGGTCATAGGCGGTGTCTGTCTGATGATCCTGCGCGGGAGCCTTACTGTCGGCAGCTTGCCGCGTACCTATCTGCGGCGGAGCGGTTCCGCTACTCCATGTCGTGGATAGGCTTCTACTTGATGACCCTCGACGCAGACTTCAGATACCTGGCCGACCTGATCGACTACCTGGGAATCTCCGACCCGGACCTGCTGGACGCTCCATCCCGAAGCGGGCCAGGTGACATGGAACAACGACCCCCTAAGACAGCGGAGAATACCCCGGAGGTTGACTTCTCGCGGTTGTCGTTTGCATATCCAGGCACAGAGACGATGGTCCTTGATCAGCTGGACCTGACCATCGCGCCCGGCGAGCGGGGTTGCGCTGGTGGGAAGGAACGGAGCGGGCAAGTCCACCCTGGCGCGCCTGCTGCTCGGTTTGTACCGCCCGACGTCGGGAAGTATCAGGGTCGGAGGCGTCGACCTGCGTGACATGGACCCGTCGAAGTGGCGCGGTCGCGTCGCCGCCGTTTTCCAGGACTACTTCCGTTTCGAGCTGACCGCAATGGAGAACATCGGATTCGGCGACCTGCCGCGGATGGACGAGCGGCCGGCAATCGAGTTGGCCGCCGTCAAGGGCGGCGCTGCCCGGTTCGTGGCTGGGCTTCCGAGGGGCTACGACACGATGCTTGGGAGGTCGTTCGACGAGGCCGGTCAGGACATCTCGGCAGGGCAGTGGCAGCGGCTGGCGAGCGCCCGTGCATACTTCCGCGAGGCCTCGGTGCTGGTGCTGGACGAGCCGACGGCTGCGCTCGACGCGAAGGCCGAGGTGGAAGTGTACAGGAGGTTCCGGGACATGTCGCAGGGCAAGTCGGTCCTGCTGATCTCCCACCGACTCGGCTCCGCCCGCCTCGCGGACCGCATCGTCTTCCTGGAGGACGGCCGGATCGCCGAGCAGGGCACCCACGACCAGCTCATGGCCCTGAATGGCGCCTACTCAAGGCTCTACTCCATACAGGCCGACTGGTACCGGTGAACGAGGCTCTACGAGTGCGTCGCCGCGGCGGCGGCATAGATAGCGGCGCGCTGCGCAAGCCGCGCCTCCCGTGTGACCCCCTGCCTGGGTACTGAAGTGTCACTGGTCCTCATCATGTGGGCCACCCACCCCAGATCCACCACCTAATTTGGACGGGCGGCGTGACGGACTGCCTCTGAGGCTATGGCTGTGCACCTTGCCGGGGATGGGTTCCCGCCTTCGCGGGAATGACGGAGGTGGGGGATTTGGGCCACGCGGACTGCGTTGTGCTTCCCGGGTCTGCCGCGATAGAATCCGAGTTCTGGGGGAGGTAAAGCCGTGAGTCCTACTGGACAGCCGATCAGTATTCGCCTGGACGTCAAGATTCCCATGAGGGACGGCGTCTTGCTATCTGCCGACATCTACACACCACCCGGGGACGGGCCGTTTCCCGTGCTGCTCGTCAGGACCATATACGACAAGCAGCAGGAACGCTATGTCGAGTGGACCGAGCGTTTCGTCGAGGCCGGGTATGCCTGCGTTATGCAGGACTGCCGCGGGCGCAACGACTCCGACGGCCCATGGGAGCCGTACATTCACGAGGCGGACGACGGCCATGACACCATAGAATGGATAGGCGCTCAGCCTTGGTGCGACGGCAGCGTCGGCATGTACGGCATCTCCTACGTTGGCTTCACACAGCACCAGCCGGCCACCCAGAGGAGCAAGTACCTGAAGGGCATAGTGCCCATTGCGTCGCAGCAGGACAACTTCGGCCACCAGCGCGTAGACGGCGTGTTGCAGCAGCACGTAGCCCAGTTCTTCATCAACATGGCGGGGCGGACGAATAAGAGAGCATCGACCGCCCTGATGGACTGGGACGAGATATACCGCCGCCTGCCGCTCGTGTCGGCAGTGGACGACATCGTCGACCTGGAGTTCTACCGCGAGGTCGTCCGACACCATACGTTCGACGACTTCTGGAAGTCCTATTCGATGCGGGGCAAGTACGGAGAGGTAGCCGTTCCGGCATACTTCATAAGCGGCTGGTACGACAACCTCGTCCACGAGACGTGCAGGCTCTTCCAGGGCTGGACCTCCGGCGCCAGGACGGAAGGGGCCCGGCGACTCACGAAGCTGCTAATCGGCCCGTGGAGCCACCGCAACATCGGGTCGAGCGAGCGTTTTGGGAGCGTCGATTTCGGCGGGGCCGCCTTCGTGGACATAGTCGCAGAGCAGATAAGGTGGAACGACCGGCGGCTCAGAGGAATCGATAACGGCATCGATGCCGAGCCGAAGGTCATGGTGTTCGTCATGGGTGCGAACCGATGGCGGACCGGCGACACGTGGCCCCTGGAGGGCGTGCAGTACCGCGACTTCTACCTCCGGTCCAGGCGCGGCGCCAACTCGCTGCACGGCGATGGGAAGCTGAGCGACAAGGTGCCTGGAGACGAGCCGCCCGACGAATTCACATACGACCCCCACGACCCGGTCCCCACCATTGGGGGCCAGTTCATGATGATCGAGATGGGAGGGCCGGCGGACCGGCGTGCCGCCCAGCGACGGGACGACGTGCTCGTCTACGACTACGGGCCTTTAGAGGAGGACCTGGAGGTCGTGGGCCCTGTCACGCTGACCCTTTACGTATCGTCGAGTGCGCCGGACACGGACTTCACCGGAACGCTATCGGACGTCCACCCCGACGGCAAGGCGGTGATGCTGACTGAAGGGATCGCCCGAGCTAGGTTCAGGGATTCCATCGAGGAGCCTGTGTTGATGGAGCCCGGAGGCGTCTACGAGATCAGTGTGGATATGTGGGACACGGGGAATTTGTTCAAGGCGGGCCACACGATCCGCCTCGAGGTGTCCAGCAGCAATTTCCCGCGCTATGAGCGTAATCAGAATACCGGCTCACAGCCCGGGCTTGACGCGGACGTGGCCATCGCCCAGCAGAGCATCTACCACGATGGGGACCGACCGTCCCGCCTGACCCTGCCCGTCGTTCCGACGGGCTAACCCCAAGCGCACAGGCGGCCGGTGGTGGCGCCGACGCGCCGCCTTAGTGTGGGCAGTCCCGAATGTGCCCTCTAACGAGTCCGACGCCGGCGAATGCGGCGAAGGCTCCGAGCCTTGTCCAGGCGCGACTGCTCGCCCTTTGACCGGAAGAACCGGCGGTTCCTGAGCTCCCGCAGCACGCCGGACCTCTGCATCGACGTCTGGAACCTCTTGAGGAGCTGCTCCCCGCCCTCACCTTCGCGCATTGTGACGAACGCCAATATCAATCCTCCGTGAGCTGATGGCGTCAAGTATAGCCCGTACCGCAGCCCTCGCGCCAGTGGGTGTACTCGCTTGGCGCATCTTGTGCCTGCGGTCCTGGCGGTCTCGTGCGCGACACTTGAGGGCTGCAAGAAGCTTCCAGTCCAGGTCGCCGTCGTACTGTCGGCTGACAAGCTGACTTCAGCAACCTCGAGTCGAAAACTAGAATCACCTAGTTCGAAGAAGGTCGGGTCCAATCTGGCCGGATGTACAGCATCCCCCTCCTGACTCATGAACTGCAGAAGCGCATCTTATGAGCGCGTCTGCATAACTGCTGGAATCTTCGTTCGAGACTTTGCCTATCCATAGCCGCATTCATGACATGCACCCCAAATCCACCACCTAAATTGGCGATGCGGTTGAGTTTTGTAGCTAAATTGGTCATTTTGGACAATTCGTTCTTTCACCCAGTAGGTGAAGAGAAGGCCCCGTCTTCAGGGCTGAATCAGATACTGGATCAGATCGTCGGTTCGGTTTAGGTGGGGGATTTGGGTGCACGCCCTGCGGTTGACAAATGGGACTGTAGGTTATATGAAGAGCAGACTGGAGAACATGTTGCAATCTTCATATAGCCCGACGCTGCTGGAAGCAGATGTCAGGAAGCACTTCGTGCCGTGTACGGGCCTTGAAACCAGAGGACCCGCTTGAACTTGTTGCGAGGGGAGCCTCGTATCCTTTGGCTCGCGTCATCGACTTTGCCACTGGTGCTGGCGGCCGGTGTCCTTCTTTGGGGAGGACGTTGCCGCCCAGCCCACGCCCAACCGAGCGTCTTGAACAGTCCAGTCATCACAGGCTTCCAGGACGACAGCGGAGTTCAGGGTGACCGGATTACCAACGACAACCTTCTGACTCTGTTCGGCACGGCGGGAGCGGGATTGAAAGTGCAGGCTTACAGGGGCAACAGTGTACTGGGCGACACCAACTCCGATGGTGGTGGAGCCTGGAGCCTCGTCCTTCAGCATCCCCTCCCCGATGGCCTGCACAGCTTCACCGCCACGGCCGCAGACGAGGACGAAGGCACCGTGAGCGACCGCTCCGACGCCTTTGACGTAACCATCGACACGACTGCCCCTGATAAGCCTGTCATAGTTCGGTTCGATGACGATACGGGGCTGCTCAATGACAACACCACAAACGACGTGACGTTGACATTGACGGGTCGGGCGGAAGCTCAGAGTGAGATCGAGGTCTTCGGCAACGGCGCAACTCTCGGATCTGCGCGCACCGATGAGATGGGTGCATGGAGCTTTGTTACCACAGAGCTAGAAGACGGGTACTACAGCTTTACTGCCGCCGCCACAGACGCGGCAGGCAACGTCAGCCGACGATCCGACCGCCTTGGCGCGATAGTGGACACCGAGCCCCCTCCCAAGCCCGTCATCAGCGGCTACGAGGATGACCGTGGCCCGCAGACAGACCCAGGCACCGACGACACCACCCCAACACTGAGAGGCACGACCGTGTCCTACGCGGTGGTCACGTTCTTCGACGGCGGCACGAGCATCGGCTCTACAGATGCCGACCCGCGTGGCGACTGGCGTTTCGATGTGCCTCGGCTCTTGCCAGGAGTGCATGGGTTTACCGCCAAAGCCACCGATGATGCCGGCAACCAGGGCTCGGCATCCGATGTCTTCCGGCTGGCCGTCGGGCCGAACACACCACCGTCGTTCGACGAGGGAGAGACGACAGAGCGCTCAGTCGCGGAGAACGCTGTCGGGGGAGCCCTGGTTGGCTCTCCCGTCTCAGCCACGGACTCTGATGCAGGGGACATACTTCGATATACGCTCGTGAGCACTGACGATACTCCGTTCTTGATAGACTCCGAGACAGGCCAGATCAGCTTGGCCGCACAGCACGACCTGGATCGCCAGACAACACCGACATACACCTTCACAGTCAGCGTCACCGACTTCTTGTCGACATCGGATAGCATCACCATCACGATCAGCGTCGCAGAAGCGCTGGTTTCAGAGCCGCCGTCAGCTCCCACCGGTGGATTCTCTTTCGGTCCCGATAGCAGCGATACCCCCGAAAGCAAGCTCACACTCCGCTGGGACGAGCCAACCCTGCCGGAAGGAGTCTCGGCGATCACCGGCTACGACGTCAGGTACAGGGAGGTGTCGACACCGGCTCCGGATTGGACTGAGCTGGAAGATATCGCAACCAATGCCAGTGCGGACATTCCGGTGCGCATCAGCGCATCGATCACTAGCCTGAAGTCGAACACGACGTACGAGGCCCAGGTACGTTCTGTGAACCTGTCAGGCAGCAGTGACTGGGCGCTGGAAACTCCACTACAAGCCTCGACGGCGGTAGCCCAGTTGACTGTATCGTTCAGTGCGAGCTCGTATGGAGTCGACGAGGGCGCTACCAAGACGGTTACCGTGCTCGTAACTCCCTCCGCGGATCGCGACGACGATGTGACCGTCACCGCGTCAGGCAGCGGGGTCGAAGTATCGGGACTCGCCGGCGGGGTACTCGCCATTGCGCATGGGGAAGACCAGGCCACGTTCACCATCTCAGGGATCGAGGATGCCGACTCGGACGACGCGTCGGTCCAGCTGTCCCTCAGCCTCACTGCGAGTGGCAGGATAACCATTGGAGAGCCCTCGTCCGCGGAGATTACTGTAACGGACACAGTGACCGCTCCGGGAATTCCTTCAAACCTGGCCGTAGAGGCAGCGGGTCCACGTCAGGTTTCCATAGGATGGGAGCCGCCTGCATCGGACGGTGGTGTACCGATTACCGTGTACCTCATCGAGTGGTCGGAGGATGGCGAGTCCTGGCCGGAGGCCAACCGCTTCACCACTTCCTCCACGAGCTACAGCGATGACTCGATACAGCCATCTACCACCAGGTACTACCGGGTGTCCGCAACCAATCGCCTCGGCACTGGTGACCCTACGCAGCCCGAAAGCGCGGCTACGCCCAGGGTCAATACGGCTCCGTCGTTCGACGAGGGCGAGACGGCCGAACGCACAATCCCAGAGAATGCTGCTGGCGGTGCACTGGTTGGCTCTCCTGTTTCGGCAACGGACACCAACTCAGACGACGTGCTTCGCTACAGGGTCTTGGCCACGAACGACACCCCATTCTTCATAGACTCAGAGACGGGTCAGATCAGCCTCGCAACTCGCCATGGCCTTGATCACGAGTCTATGTCGACATACACGTTCATGGTCACGGTCACCGACTCACTTTCGGCCTCGGACACCATCACCGTCACCATCTCAGTCACCGATGTTGAGGAGCCTCCTCCCGCGCCGACGGGTGATTTCTCCTTCGGCCCAGATAGCAGCGACAGTCCCGAAAGCAAGCTCACAGTTCTCTGGCCCGAACCGATTGTGCCGGATGGTGTCCCGTCGATCACGGCATACGACGTACGCTACAGGGAAAGAACAACGCCAGCATCAGTCTGGGTCGAGCTCGAAGATGTGGCAACGAGTCCGGCGGAAGGCGCCCCGGGACGCCTCAGTGCGTCCATATCGAGTCTGAAGTCCAACACCCCTTACGAGGCTCAGGTACGGTCTGTAAATCATGAGGGTAGCAGCGCCTGGGTGCCGGCGACTCCGGTCCAGGCCTCGACGGCCGTAGCTCAGCTCACAGTGGCGTTCAGTGAGGAAACATACGAAGTCGAGGAGGGCGCTGCGATAACTATCACCGTGCTCGTCACTCCCGCGGCGGACCGCGACGACGAACTGGAGGTTGTAGTGGTTGGCGACGGCGTGACCATATCTGGACTCGGCGCCAACAACGTGCTGGTCATTCCCCGTGGCAGTGAACGCGTGACGTTCACCGTTACGGGAATTGAGGATGACGATTTGGCCAATGCTCTGGTCGACCTCTCGCTGAACCCGACAAGCCGCAAGATTTCCACTGCAGAGCCGTACGTGGCCTACGTCACCGTAGTGGACAGTACGCCGCCCCCCACGCCCACGCCCACGCCAACACCCACGCCGACAGCCACGCCGACCCCTACGCCGACAGCCACGCCTACGCCAACAGCTACGCCGACGCCAACAGCCACGCCGACGCCAACAGCCACGCCGACCCCTACGCCCACAGCCACACCTACGCCGACATCAACGCCGACAGCCACGCCGACCCCTACGCCGACAGCCACGCCTACGCCAACAGCTACGCCGACGCCAACAGCTACGCCGACGCCAACAGCCACGCCGACGCCAACAGCCACGCCGCCCCCTACGCCCACAGCCACACCTACGCCGACAGCCACGCCTACACCCACAGCCACACCTACGCCCACGCCAACACCCACGCCGACACCCACGCCGACAGCCACGCCAACGCCGACAGCCACGCCAACGCCGACAGCCACGCCTACGCCAACGCCGACGGCCACGCCTACGCCAACGCCGACGGCCACGCCTACGCCAACGCCGACGGCCACGCCAACGCCGACAGCCACGCCAACGCCGACAGCCACGCCAACGCCGACAGCCACGCCAACGCCGACAGCCACGCCAACGCCGACAGCCACGCCTACGCCAACGCCGCCGGCCACGCCTACGCCAACGCCGACGGCCACGCCTACGCCAACGCCGACAGCCACGCCTACGCCAACAGCTACGCCAACGCCAACGCCGACAGCCACGCCTACGCCGACAGCTACGCCTACGCCAACGCCGACGGCCACGCCTACGCCAACGCCGACGGCCACGCCTACGCCAACGCCGACAGCCACGCCGACGCCAACAGCTACGCCAACGCCAACGCCGACAGCCACGCCTACGCCGACAGCCACGGCTACGCCGACCCCGACAGCCACGCCTACGCCAACCCCGACAGCCACGCCTACGCCAACCCCGACAGCCACGCCTACGCCAACCCCGACAGCCACGCCTACGCCAACCCCGACAGCTACGCCTACGCCAACCCCGACGGCCACGCCGACGCCAACGGCGACACCGACGCCGACGCCGACAGCCACGCCAACGCCGACTCATACGCCAACGCCAACCGCGACGCCGACTCATTCGCCCACGGCAACAGCCACGCCTACCCAGAGGCCGACACCCACGCCCACGCCGCCCCATGCTCCGACGCCGACCTATACGCCTAAGTCAACGTCGACTCCGACACCCACGCTCACACCCACGCCGACCTCGACGCCCACACCGATACTCACCCTGACAGCCACGCCGACCTCTACGCCCACATCCACACCTGCGCCGACGCCCACCCCGACAGCCACGCCTACGCCGGAGTCGACGTTCCCACCCGCTCATACGGCGACAGCCACTTCGACCCCAACGCCGAAACCCATTGCTACACTTACGCTGACAGCGACAGGCACCCCGGCCTCTACGCCAAGATCGACAGCCACGTCGGTATCCACAGCCTCTCCTACGCCAACGCCACCTTCAACTGCTACGTTAGCGCAGACACCCACGGCCGCGATCGCATCGACGCCGACGCCAGCAGCCACGCCGACATCTGCGTCCACACCCACGCCGATTCATACGCCAACGCCCACATCGACTCCTACGCCGACGTTCACACCCGTGCCGACGCAGACACTGACACCTATTCACACGCAGACGCCTCCGCCCACTTCAAGGCCCACACCAACCCTGGTGTCGACCGACGCGCCGATGCTGACACCGACATCTCTGGCGACATCCACATCCAACGCCGCGTCGACCGCAGCCGCGGCACCGACACCGACACTTGTGACGACAGGCACTCATACGCCGACGCCTCCCGCTACGGCATCTCAGGCATTGACGCTTGCGGCGACACCCACGCCAACACCGACGCCAATATCCACGCCCACTCGTGCATCTACGGCTGCAGCAAGGCCCGAGCTCTCAATCGATGCAATGCCGACTCTCACCGCGACATCCACATTCACGCCGACGCCAATGTCGGTTTGGGAGCGGAGGCATGAATCAGCGCAGGCAGACTCGCCCTCACCGAATCAGACCGGCGGCGCGAGTTGCAGTGCGGTGGGGGGCGGAGGGCAGGCAGGGATGGACTTCGGCATGGCGGCGTTCCTGGTGTTGCCGATTGCCCTTGCTGGCTGGGGCAGGCGACGCAGTGCAGTCAGCTATGTCGAGAAGATCCAACAAGCCCAACATGCACGCAGCACGGCCTTGCTCTCTGCGGCCTGCTTCCCTACAATGGATAGCCAGTCGGGGTGTGGCGCAGTCGGTAGCGCGCGTCGTTCGGGACGACGAGGTCGCTGGTTCAAGTCCAGTCACCCCGACCACCACTTCTAACAACCGACCTTACCCGGAGTGCGGGTGACGGCCAGGGATTCCAGACGCCGGATAGATGCTTGTGCGGCGGGGCATGGTCGCCGGGCCGCCCCGACTACGGTGGCGTATAATGTCATAAGCGACATACTCTCGAGGTGAAGCCCGGCGTGACAAGACGAATAAAGCTCGGGGCGATATTCCCCCAGACGGAGATCGGCTCCGACCCAGCGGCAGTTAGGGACTATGCCCAGGCTGCCGAGTCGCTGGGGTACGACTACATCCTGGCCTTCGACCACGTTCTCGGCGCGAATCCCGCGAGCCGCCCAGGCTGGAGCGGGGTCTACAGCCACGAGGACGCATTCCACGAACCCTTCGTGCTGTTCGGCTATCTGGCCGCGGTGACCGAGCGGATTGGCCTGGCGACAGGCATCGTGATCCTCCCCCAGCGTCAGACTGTGCTGGTTGCGAAGCAGGCGGCCGAGGTCGACGTCCTCAGTGGCGGACGGCTGCGGCTCGGAATCGGGATCGGATGGAACCAGGTCGAGTTCGAGGCGCTCGGAGAGGACTTCGGCAATCGTGGGAGGCGCTCGGAGGAGCAGATCAAGCTCATGCAGGCGCTGTGGCGCAGCGAGCTTGTCACCTTCGACGGACGGTGGCACAGGGTCACGGATGCTGGAATCAACCCAATGCCTGTGCAGCGGCCGATACCGGTCTGGTTCGGCGGAAGCGACGACAGAGTGCTCCGTCGAATTGCCCGGATGGGTGACGGCTGGATATCCAACCTTCGCCAGCCGGACGACAGGGCGCGGCGAATAGTCGACACCCTGCGAGGATATGCGGCCGAGGCCGGTAGGTCTGAAGACGAAGTAGGGATTGAGGGGTGGACGTCAATACGCGCCAGTGACCCAACTGAGGCGGTCCGGGCGTGGGCCGAAGTTGGTGCTACGCACGTCTCGGTCAACACAATGAGGGCCGGGCTCCGGTCGCCGCAGGAGCATATCGACGCCATCGGCAGATTCATGGACGCGGCCAGTGAGTTCGGGAGCCAACACCATACGAAGAGCGGAGCGCAGGAGTCCTGATGGTTCTGAGACGAACGCCGCTATACGATCTCCACGTGTCCCTTGGTGGGCGCATGGTGCCCTTTGCAGGGTGGGACATGCCTGTGCAGTACACCAGCATCCTGGACGAGGCCCGTGCGGTCCGGTCGAGGGCCGGACTGTTCGACGTCTCGCACATGGGGCGAGTGGAGATACGCGGGGCCGATGCGGGCGCTTTCCTAAGCAGGGTGCTCAGCCCGGACATCTCGAAGCTGAGGATAAGGAGGGCGCGGTACGGCCTCATTTGCAATGAGGAGGGGGGAATTATCGACGACACTATCGTCTACCGCCTCGGCAAAGAGCGGTATATGCTCGTCCCCAATGCCTCCAATGCCGATACCGTAGTGGACTGGATCGGGCGGTGGCGCAAGCCGACTGACAGCGTGGAAGTCGAGACGGTCACCAGCGATCTGGCGATGGTCGCCCTCCAGGGGCCTGTGGCCCAGATGATGCTGTTGACCCTGACCGACTACGACGTCTCGTCTCTGAGGCTGTTCCGAACGGTCGAGACGGAGGTTGCAGGCGCCAATGCGATTGTCGCCCGGACCGGGTACACGGGCGAAGACGGGTTCGAGCTGATGGTCCCGTCCTCAGAGGCCCCCGGGGTATGGCAGGCGCTGTGCGACGCCGGGGCCACCCCCTGCGGACTCGGTGCGAGGGACGTTCTGCGGCTCGAGGCCGGGCTTCCCCTTCACGGCAACGATATCGACGACAGCGTCAATCCCTATGAGGCTGGGCTTGACAGGTTCGTCAATCTCGACCGCGAGGAGTACATTGCCAGAGATGCCCTAACACGCATCGGCGAGGAAGGCCCCGCCCGCAGACTGATAGGGTTCAAGATGGTAGGCCGGGGAATCGCCAGACACGGCCACGACATCTACTCCGGGGGCGAGCGAGTCGGCCATGTTACCAGCGGTAGCTTCTCTCCTACGCTTGACATGGCTATAGGCATGGGCTATGTTCGGGAGGATTTCTCGGCCCTCGGGGCACCCCTGCAAGTGGATATTCGCGGCCGCATGGTGGATGCTGAAGTGGAGATGCTTCCCTTCTACGCCGAGCGGCAGGTCCCTATACTTGCGCCCGTTGGCTGACCGATACTGTCGAATCGTGGCGGGGCCGAGCCTTCGCCTGCATGGAGTGTGAACGGATGACCAGCCCCGCCGACCGCAGTTATATCAAGGAACACGACTGGGTACAGGTTGGAGACGACGGGATAGCCACATTCGGCATCACCGACTATGCCCAGGACAGCCTCGGCGACGTCGTATTCGTCGAGCTTCCGGAACCGGGCTTGGAGGTATCGCAGTCCGAGCCCTTCGGCGAGGTTGAGTCGGTAAAGGCCGTATCCGATCTGGTCGCCCCCGTAAGCGGCACGGTTGCCGATCGCAACGAGGCCGTGGTCGACGCTCCGGAGCTGGTCAACGACTCGCCCTACGACGAGGGGTGGCTTCTCAAGGTCGAGATGGCAGACCCGACTGAGATGGATGACCTTATGTCTTCCGAGGAGTACGACTCGTTCCTCGCGTCCGAGTCCTAGCAAGCTCCCCCGATGGACGGCAACGGCTTCACCTCCCCATACACCCCCAATACCGACGAAGACCGACGGAGGATGTTGGACGCCATCGGCGTCGACTCCGTTAACGAATTGTTCTTGGACATACCCCCCGAGTACCGCAGCCCGGGCCTCGACCTGCCTCCACCCGCGTCCGAGCTGGAGCTTCGGCGAGAGATCGAAGCGATGGCTGAGATGAACCTTACGCCCGGCAAGTACTCCTGCTTCCTGGGCGGGGGGGCCTACCGCCACTTCGTGCCCGCGATTGTCCGCCAGGTAGCCGGCCGGAGCGAATTCATGACCTCCTACACGCCGTACCAGCCGGAGGTGGCCCAGGGCACACTCCAGGCCCACTACGAATTCCAGTCCATGGTCTGCCAGCTGACGGGCATGGACGTGGCGAACGCCGGCATGTACGATGGGTCGACTTCCCTGGCCGAGGCCGTCCTCATGGCAACCAGGGTGACGCGGCGGGACCGTGTAGCGATCCTCGACACGGTCTCGCCCTATCTGCGGAGCGTCATCGAGACCTACGTGGAGGCGCCGGGACTGAAGATAGACGTTGAGAGCTCCGAAGGGGACGCGATCCCGGACGACGTGGCCTGCTTGGTCGTCCAGCAGCCGAACTTCTTCGGCTACGTCGAAGATATGTCGGCCCTGTCCGAGGCCGCACACTCTAGCGGCGCTCTGCTGGTGGTGTCCTGCGACCCTCTTTCACTGGCTATGTTCAGGCCGCCCTCTGAGTTCGACGCGGACATAGTCGTGGCGGAAGGGCAGGCGCTAGGTGTCGCCCCCACCTACGGCGGGCCGTACGTCGGCTTCTTTGCCTGCAAGCAGAAGTATATGCGGCAGATGCCTGGGCGTATCGTTGGCAAGACACGGGACACGAAGGGCCGGACCGGGTATGTCCTGACGATGCAGACCCGCGAGCAGCACATCCGGCGGGAGACCGCGACTTCGAACATATGCACGTCCGTCGGCCTGATTGCCCTGATGTCCACAGTCTACATGGCTGCCCAGGGCAAGCAGGGACTCCGGCACGTCGCCGAGCTGTGCTACCACAAAGCCCACTACGCGGCGTCTCTGATCGGGCAAATTCCTGGGTACTCCATTCCGCTGGAAGGCACGTTCTTCCGAGAGTTCGTAGTCGAGTGTCCTAGGCCGCCATCTGAGATCAGCGATCGGCTGATCGAACACGGCATCATCGGGGGCCTGGACGTGAGCGATCAGATCCCAAACGGGATGCTCGTGTGCTGCACGGAGGTCAACTCTCGCGACGAGATTGAGGGGCTGGCGAAAGCCCTCGCGGAGGTCGGAGACTCCCATGACTAGTGCGAATCTCGACGACGGCCGCCGCAAGCTTCTCATGGACCGCAGCGTACCGGGCCGGGTCGGGACCACCATGCCTACGCTCGATGTACCGGCGCAGGAATTGCCGTCCGGCGACATGCTTCGCGGCGAGCTCGAGATGCCGGAGGTGAGCGAGGGCGAAGTCGTCCGGTACTTCTCGCAGATCAGCCAGTTCAACTTTTCCATCGACCACAACTTCTACCCCCTTGGCAGCTGTACGATGAAGTACAACCCCAAGCTGAACGACGAGATGGCCGGTCTCCCGGGAATGGCCGAGATACATCCCCACCAGCCGCCCGCTACGGTGCAGGGCGCGCTGAAGCTGATGTACGAGCTGCAGGGGCTCCTCGCCGAGATCACCGGTATGGCTGGCACGAGCCTCACTCCCATGGCAGGCGCGGAGGGCGAGCTGACAGGCATGCTCATGATCCGGGCCTACCACCTCGCGCGGGGCGACACGAAGCGCACTGCCGTGCTCATCCCCGACAGCGCTCACGGCACTAACCCGGCTTCGGCCGCCATGGCCGGCTACGACGTGGTGACCTTGCCGACAGACGCCAACGGGAATACCGACCTGGAAGCCCTCAGGGCCTCCGCAGGCGAAGACATAGCCGGGCTCATGCTCACACAGCCCAGCACTCTCGGCCTCTTCGACACACACATTACGGAAGTGATCCGTATTGTCGAGGACGCCGGCGGGCTCCTGTACGGCGACGGCGCAAACCTCAACGCGCTCCTTGGGCGGGTCAAGCCGGGAGACCTGGGCTTCGACGTCGTCCACTCGAACCTCCACAAGACCTTCACGCAGCCACACGGCGGCGGCGGTCCGGGGGCTGGCGCCGTCATGGTCAACGACAGGCTTCTCCCGTACCTGCCGTCGCCTGTGGTCGAGCGCACGGTCGATGAGAACGGAAAAGAGCGATACGACCTCGCAACGCCGCCCCAGACCATAGGCAAGATGGGCGCTTTCCAGGGCAACTATGGGGCGCTCGTGCGGGCCTACTCCTACATCAGGACCCTGGGCCGACAGGGCGTCGCGGCCATCAGCGAAGATGCCGTCGTCAATGCGAACTACGTGCTCAGCCAGCTCAAGGACTGCTACGACCTCCCCTACGACCGGACCTGTATGCACGAGGTCGTCTTCTCGGCCCGCAGCCTCAAGCGGGAGCACGGCGTGTCGGCCCTCGACGTGGCGAAGCGCCTGATCGACTACGGCATTCACCCTCCGACCATGTACTTTCCCCTCGTGGTCGAAGAGGCGTTGATGATCGAGCCGACGGAAACGGAGTCGAAGGAGACGCTTGATCACTTCATCGAGGTGATGCGCACGATAGCGCAGGAGGCGAGGGAGAATCCGGCGCTGCTGCACGATGCCCCCCACGACATGCCCAACACGCGCCTCGACGAGGCCGGAGCCGCTCGCCGCCCCAATCTTCGCTGGCGACCATCAGAATAGCTGCCTCCAACCGGCTGGGGGTCGGATGGGCGTGACCGCCGCGGGCAAGCCGAACTGGGCCAACCGCACGCTATGGACGGGCGACAACCTCGACATCATGCGGGGTATGAACTCGGACAGCGTGGACCTTATTTACCTCGACCCTCCCTTCAATTCCAACAAGACCTATAGCGCTCCCATAGGTTCGGAAGCGGCCGGAGCGGCGTTCAAGGACACATGGACATTGTCTGACGTGGACCTGGCCTGGCATGGCGAAGTCGCGGACCGGGAGCCGGCACTTTACGCCGTAATCGACGCGGCAGGGCAGGCGCATGGAAAGTCGATGAAGTCGTACCTGGTCATGATGGCGGTGAGGCTGCTGGAGATGTGGCGGATCCTGAGGGACACGGGGAGCATCTACCTGCACTGCGACCCGACGGCCAGCCACTATCTGAAGATCGCGATGGACTGCGTGTTCGGTAAGGAACAGTACCGCAACGAGATCGTCTGGCACTACGGCAAGATGTCCAATCCCGGCAGAAACTTCCCGCGCAACCATGACACAATCCTGCGCTACACCAAGACGGACAACTACGTCTTCAGGCTTGTGAAGGGAGCCGAATCGGAGTACCGGACACGGTACGCCAGACACCTGATCGGCAACAGGGTGCTGTACGGCTCAGTGAAGGACTCGAGAGACAAGCTCATACTGCGGCGGGTAAAGCGGCTCACTAAGGAGCTCAACCGAGACCTGAGAGACGACGATGTGCTGTTCGACTTCGACCGAGAGTTCAAGGCACAGTCGGACGTGATGTACGTCCCCATCATCAAGGGCAACTCGTCGGAGCGAATCGGATACCCGACCCAGAAGCCGCTGGCCCTGCTGGAAAAGATAGTCCAGGCGTCCACGAACGAGGGCGACATGGTCCTCGACCCATTTTGCGGGTGCGCGACGGCGTCCATAGCGGCGGAGCGACTTGGCCGGGAATGGGTCGGCATAGACCTTTCGCCCATGGCGGCGAAGCTGGTCAAGCGGCGCCTGCGGGACTATCTTGGGTTGTTCTACGACGTTGTGCACAGGGAAGACATCCCGAATCGAACGGACTTGGGGGACCTTCCAAACTACAGGACTCACAAACACGGCCTGTTCGGACAGCAAGAAGGGATGTGCGCAGGCTGCAGGGAACTATTTCCGTTCAGGAATTTCAGTATCGATCACATCGTGCCGAGATCCAAAGGGGGCTCCGATCACATCGACAATCTTCAACTTCTGTGTGCCGCGTGCAATAGTTCCAAGGGGACTCGAAGCCACGAGGAGTTCGTGGCGCGATTGAAGGAGCAGGGTATTCGCAAGTGAGCGGCCGCGCCCGCTCGAATCACACTAGGGAGGATCGGACATGACTGCCGTCAAGGGAATTCTGGATCAGATGCGGGAGCAGCGCAGGCGGACACAGGAGCGGCTGCAGGACGTCACCGAGGAGCAGATGCTGGCCCCCACAACCTACGGAGAGCGCGACGTGAATGTGCGCTTCATGTTCTACAGGTTCATCGCCCACGAGGTCGAGCACACCGTCCAGCTCGCGAAGACGCTGCAGATGCTGGGTGCCGCCCAGGGCGAGGCCCAGCTAATCCTGAAGAGCCTACAGACCGCCAGGGGCGAGCTGGAGGGGATGATGGTGGGCTTGTCGGACGAGGATCTCGACCGCGAACCCGCCGAGGGCGAGTGGTCGGCGCGGCAGGTGATAGGCCACATCCTCCAGGTCGAGGAGGCGTACACCCGCCGCATAGAAGAGGGCATCGGGTCTGTCGGCTAGCGGGATGTTGCCGATCCGTCTGGGCGAGGATGCCCTGAGGTCGTTTCAAGGCTAGAGCCCGCACCCCGCCTACCGGCAGGGGACTGGATTCGGCCTGCGCGGGAACGTGGGACAGCCTTCCCTCCGTAGTAGAGCTGAGGCCTCCGTCGGAATGGCGGAAGTCGGTCGCATTGCGCCTTGACTTATGCAGGGCCAAGCCTCTAGCGTTCTTACTTGGCTCACCCTCAGGAGTATGCGATGCGCTCATTCGACTTCCCGCCCGCAACCCGCCCGGTGGCTATGGGCGCCAACGGCATGGTCTCTTCGGCTCATCCGCTGGCATCCCTCGCGGGATTGCGGGTACTGCAGCGCGGCGGCAACGCGTTCGACGCTGTGGTGGCGACCGCCTCGACCCTCAATGTAGTCGAGCCCTACATGTCGGGCGTCGGTGGTATTGGGGTTGCGCTCGCCCACGTGGCCCGGGAGGGCAGGGTGCGGGCCATCGACTTTTCGGGCAGGGCGCCTCTCGCCTCCGAGCCCGAGCGCTTCGAGGAGGAGTCGAAGGACGCCGGCATTCTGGCCGCGATGGTGCCGGGGAACCTGTCCGGCTGGCTCACGATGCACGAGGCGTACGGATCGCTCGACCGCGAGCCCCTTTTCGATCAGGCGATAGACTACGCATCGAACGGCTTTCCCGTTACCTACTTCAACAGCGAGGTTTTTGTCACGACAGCCGACATGCTCCGCAAGTTCCCGTCCGCGGAGATCATTCTCGGGGGCGGCCGCCCACCGAGGCCGGGCGACCGCCTGAAGATGCCGCAGTTAGCGGAGTCGCTCCTCACAATCGCTAAGGAAGGCCTGCCGGCTTTCTACGGCGGCGACCTGGGAAGGCGGATCGTGCAGGGCAACCGCGAGCTGGGCGGGATCTACGCCGACGAGGACCTGGAGACGTACTCGGCCCAGTGGCTCGATCCCATCAACATCGACTACAAGGGCTACAGGGTCTACACGACCCCGCCAAACTGCAGCTCGTTCCAGGTGCTGCAGACCCTGAAGACGCTGGAGGGCTTCGGCCCGGAGGAGCGGCGTGTCCAGGACGCCAGCTCTCTCCACCTGTTCATCGAGTCGGCCAAGCTGTGCATCACGGACCGGGTTACCTGGGCCGGCGACCCGGACTACGTTACCGCGCCTCTCGCGGGGCTGCTCTCCGACGGATACGCCGTCGAGCAGCGGCGCCGCATAGACCGCGGCACGGCGGCAATCGTCCCCGGGGAGCGGTACGCGACCGACAGGCCCATTGGCGCGCTGACGCCGGGCAGCCCTCAGGAGTTCGACGGCGGTATGACGACCCACTTCGCCGTCGCGGACCGGGACGGGAACGTCGTGTCGGTCACGCAGACCCTGGGCGGCGGCTTCGGGTCCGGCGCAGCGGTTGGAGGGACGGGCATATTCCTGAACAACATGGCCAGCTACTTCGAGCTGGAGGAGAGCAGCCCGAACCGCATCGGGCCGGGCAAGCGGGTGGATTTCGTCGTCGCGCCGACCCAGACGTTCCTCGACGGGAAGTTCTTCCTGAGCATGGGCACTCCGGGAAGCTGGGGCATCCTCCAGACGACGCCGCAGTTCCTCACGAATGTCCTGGACCACGGCATGAACGTGCAGCAGGCTATAGACTCGCCCCGGTTCAGAGTGTCGACGGGCCGGAACGTCGCAATGGAAGAGCGGTTTCCGCTGCACGTGCGGCTGGCGCTCGAAGCCAAGGGACACGACGTCAATGTCATCCCCGCGTGGTCTCGCTCGGTGGGCGGCGCGCACGGGATCCAGTTCAACGCCGACGCGGGAACCTTCGAGGGCGCTGCCGACCCTAGGCGTGACGGCTACGCGCTCGGATACTAGCGGAGCAGTCACGGGATGAACCGAGTACTCATATTCGTATTCGACGGGCTGCAGATGTCCCAGGTCACGCCCGACCTGATGCCGAACCTGTCGGCGTTCGCCGCCTCCGGCGTGCGCTTCATGAACCACCACCCTGTATTCCCGACGGTGACCAGGGTCAACGCCGCGAGCATCACCACCG
The DNA here is from genome assembly GCA_965222445.1 of Dehalococcoidia bacterium. Lineage (GTDB taxonomy): Bacteria > Chloroflexota > Dehalococcoidia > Lucifugimonadales > CAJWER01. Next base: position 2,512,583 of record CBDCTY010000002.1, read on the forward strand.
GATGCTATCCCGGCCGCCACGGCCTCGCCGGCAACGAGTTTCTCGACCGGCAGTTCGACGCGGCGCGTGTGCTGCCCGCCATGCGGGGCGAACTTCGGGAGCTGTTCAGCTCCACCGGCAGGCTCCTCCTCACGCCGAATCTGGCGGCGACCTTGGGAGCTCGCGGCGAACAGTACGTTGCCGTTGCGACTGGCTCCAGCGGGAACGGCTTTCTGCACAACCCCCACGCCGAAGAGGTGGGCGGCGCGGCCATACACCCCGAGTTCTGCGAGCCGGGCAGCCTTCACGACGATATCCTTGCCCGGTATGGCGAGTGGCCCGGCTCTGCTCCTCTGCCGGCCGAGCCTCGGCTCGCCCGTGGCGTCGATGTACTTGCGGAGCGAGTCCTCGACGAGATGGACCCGGCGGTGGCCCTGTTTTGGAGCCTGGAGCCCGACACGAGCCACCACGAAACAGGAGTGGGCTCAAGCCTGGGGAACCGCGGACTCGAAGCGGCGGACAGGCAGTTCGCGCGGCTGATAGAGTGGCTCGACCGTACTGGACGGCTCTCCCGGACGGACATTCTCGTGGCATCGGATCATGGCTACTCCACCGTCTGCGAGGCCATAGATGCAGCGAACCTGGTCGAGTCCGCGGGATTCCCAAGCACGGACGAGAGGGGCGGTGTCATGGTCGCCTCCAACGGCGGGTCTGTTCTCTACTACGTCGCAGGCCATGACCGGGACACGGCGGACCGACTGGCAGCCTGGCTGATGGCACAACGCTGGTGCGGCCCGATCGTAGCGTCGGAGGCATCCGGCTATCCGGAGGGCACGCTGCCGGCAAGGCTCGTCGGCGTAGAGGGCGAGCGGGCGCCCGACCTCGCGATGTCCTTCGCCTGGAACTCGAAGCCCAACAACGACGGCTACCCGGGCCACATATTCAGCACCTCCAAGGCGCCCGGTCAGGGGAACCACGGCTCGATGAGCCGCTACGAGCAGAGGTGTGCTTTCGTAGCCCGCGGCCCTAGCTTTAAGTCCGGTGCCTGCGTCGACACGCCCTCCGGAAACGTGGACGTCATGCCGACCATCCTGAGGCTGCTGGGCATTGATGCCTTGGAGCCGATGGACGGACGCGTTCTGGATGAGGGGCTCGACGGAGGACCGGAGTCCATGCCCCACTCTGCCCAGACCCATTGGGCAGAACGGCCTCTGGGCCGCAGCGTGTACCGCCAGGCGATTACAATATCGACCGTCGGATCGACGATCTACGTGGACGAGGGGTGCGCCCGCCGCGGTCCGCCATGAAGGACTAGGGTGGGCACTACTTGGGCAATCGGGATGGGCCGCGCTTGAGAGGTACTCTGACAAGGCTCGTGGTCCTGGGAGCGCCGCTTGCGCTCGGTCTCCTTGAGGTCTGGCACTTCGAAGCCCTCCCGTTCGACTCGGAGGGCGAGCTCGGCCCGTTCACGCGCTACCGGACCATCGCACCCGTTGCCACGCAGTGGCTCATCGTCCACCTGCTACAGGCGCCCCTGATCGCGCTTGTGGGGCTTGCGGTGTACCTGATGGTGCGCGGTCTAGCGGACATCCCAGCCTCTGTCGCCCGCGTCTGCATGGCGCTGTTCGTGGTCGCCTATACGGTGCTGGACTCGGTGGACGGGATCGCCGTCGGCGTGCTGGTCGCCAACGCGCGTGAACTGCCACCCGCCCAGCTTGCCGCAGTCGAGCAGGCGATAGAGGACCTTTGGAATCACCCTGTCGTAGGAAACTTCTCAGTCGTCTCGTTCACTGGAGCGGGGGCATGGGCCGTGGGAGGCATTGCCGCTGCCATTTCGCTACGGAGATCGGGTGCGCCCCGCGGCCCTGTGGCTCTCATGGTGCTGGCGGCGTTCATATTCGGTATGAGCCATGCGAACCCCACCGGCCCCATCGGCATGGCGTGTCTGCTGGCGGCATTTGTATGGCTCGAATTCTTCCCGCAATCATCCCTGTCCCTGGGCGCGGAGGAGCCCGCTTCGGCCGCCGAGCCCGGACGGCAGGAAGGACCGGAAGAGGCGGAGCAGCCCCCAAGGGACAGACCTGCCAGACGGCAGCGCAAGAGGCAAAGGCGCAGGTAGCGGGGTCCGGCCTGCACCCGACGCTGTGTCAGGCCCCCTGGCACGGAAGTACCAGCCGGGGCCTGCTGCGCAAGAGGGCCTGTAAGCCGAGTTCTGTTCCCCTGCGCACACGAGTTTACACCCGCCTGGGCGGGCTTCGTCCCCATGTACGCGGGGGCGGCAGCCATCTATCTAGCCCCGGCGTTGCCGCCGGGGTCGAGCGGCCAACCCGGGGACTGGTCGGGCGCCGTATCCCTCTATTTGGCCTTGCACCGGATGGGGTTTGCCCTGACCTCCGATGTTACCACCGGAGCGGTGAGCTCTTACCTCGCCATTTCACCCTTATCCCGAATGCTCGGGACGGTATGTTTCTGTGGCACTTTCCGTCGGGTTGCCCCGCCCCGCCGTTAGCGGGCATCCTCGCCCGATGGTGCTCGGACTTTCCTCCCTTCCGACGAATCGGAACGGCGGCCGCCCGGCCCTCTTGCGCCCGACCATTGTAGTCCGCCTGTCCGATCTCTGCCAACGCTGGTATTGAGGCAGCCAGCGGGCGCGGCAGAAGGGCGGGCCGCCCGATCTGACCGCCGCGTCAGAGAATTACTTCCACGCGGTCGTCCTCTACGACTACCCTGGAGACCCGGTGCTCCACGAGGGCGCGCCGCTCCGCGAAGTCGAGGGACCCCCACCTGGCCAGGGCCGCCCCGGCGTCGATCTGCGGCCCGGCGGCAGCCTCACGGGATGCGTCCAGCTCGGCGAGGTACTTCCCTAGCGTTCGAGTGGTGATCTCCTCCCGCGCGGCGCGTCTCGCGGCGTTGATCAGGCGCCGCCCGGCGTTGGCCACCTCGGACTCCCTGATGCGGCCCAGCTTCCCGGCGTCGCCTCTCGACGAGCCGCGCTCGACAGCCTCTCGCAGCTCGCTGACGACCGCCTCGTCGAGCTTGGCTTCCCGCCAGGTATGGTATCCGCAGCGGCTCTGGTTGTTCCTCGCCTGGCACTGGTAGTAGCGGTACGCGCCTGACGCCCTCGTGCCGTCCTTCCGTCTCCACGAGCGGCGTCTGGTTATTCCCATCATCCCGTTGCCGCAGTAGGCGCAGTGAGCGATGCCAGACATCAGGAATGGCTCCGAGCTGTTGACCCGTCCAAAGGGACGACGGGATTGGGCGGTCTCCTGGGCTGCCCTGAAGTCTTCGGACGAGACGATGGCCTTGTGTGCGTTGGGGCGGCGCATACCCAGCCTGGTGTATGTCCCTATGTAGGCCGGGTTCCTGAGGATGCCCCGGACGCTGGCGACGCTCCAGCTACTGCCGCCTCGGGTCGTGAGCCCGCGCTGGTTCAAGTCGCGGACGATGAGCCTGAGACCCAACCCGTAGCGCGTGTACATGCGGAAGATCATCCGCACTATCTGGGCCTCGCTGGCGTATATCTCCAGACGGCCGCTGGGCCCGATCCTGTAGCCGTACGGCGGCCGGCCCAGCGCGCGTCCCTGGAGGGCCCTCACGCTCATAGACTCCTTGACGCGGCTGCTCCGCTGCGCCGATTTTCCCTCGAATCCGAACAGGTGGATGGCGTTCTGGAGAGGGTTCGGGTACTCATCGTCCATGCAGACCGCTTGGACGTCGAGCTTGTCGAGGGCGGCCAGTGACCTGACAACGTCCTCCAAACGGTCCCCAAGGTCGGCCGCCGAGGCCACGACGACGAGAAAATCCGCCCCAACACGGTCGAAATGGTCCACGAGCCGTTGCAGGCCCGGGCCGTCCTGCTCCTGCGGCTCGACTTCCAGGATGGCTATGGGCTGGTGGAGGTTGGCGTGGCAGAATTCCTCGAAGCGCGCCCTTAGGGTCTCGGACGACCGATCCTCGCGCTCGCCGAGTGGGAAGTATCCGATCGCGCGCACGCGGGCAGCCTCAGGGTGCGTACAGGATGCGGCCGCAGGAGCTGCATTGGACGATCTGCTGTCCGGCACGCGCCCGCTGCGTCTCCTGGGTCGTCAGGGAGAGACGGCATCCCTGGCACGTTCCGCGCTCGACGAGCGCCATGGCGCGCCCACTTCTGCTCTTTCGGAGCGATTCGTACAGCGGCAGCAGGTTGGCCGGCATGGTTGGTAGCAGAGCCTCCCTGTCGGCTCGAAGCGCCTGGATCTGCGATGCGGTCTCGCGCTCCTCTTTCCGCCAGGCCCTTTGCAGTCCCGGACGCTCCTTATGGAGCCTGGACGCGGTCTCCCGCGCCTCGGTTAGTACCGGCTCGAGCTCCTCCATGTCGATCATGATCTCGAGGAGCTGGTCTTCTGCTTCCTTCTTTCTGGCGGCAGTGAAAGCCTGCTCCTCCTGCGCCGCCGCCAACTGCTGGGGGTTGGTTACGCCACCGCCGTAGAGCCGTTCGTTCAGCCGCTCTAGGGTGACATCGACCTCTGCAACTAGTCGCTCGAGCGCGCGGGTCCGGGCGGAGAAATCGCCCTTTCGCTTCTCGAGCCGCTCGAGCCTTTCGGCCGATGCCAGGAGCTCCGATCGGTCAGAGAGCCTGTTCAGCAGGGACTCCCGCAGGGTCTCCGCTTCCGAGAGCTTCAGGTCGATCTCCTGCAGACCGTAGAGCTGCTTCACACTTGACATGGGGCTAGTATACCCCAACGCCAACTGACCGGGTGGCATCTGGATTGCGACTGACGCGCGGTGCGTCTTGCCACACGCACTGCCCGCCGCCGGGGATGAATTCTAGGTTCGAATCCTGCATAATTGAGTTGTACGGGAGTGGAGCAGTCTCATGGGTATCAAGGCCGGAAGGCCCAAGACGAAGATCGTGTGCACGCTCGGCCCGGCAACCTCGACCGAGCAGGCTGTGCGGTCTCTGGCCGAGTCGGGTATGAGTATCGCGAGGCTCAACCTCTCGCACGGCACAATCAGCGAGCATCGCGAGGCGGCAAGGATTGTCCGCAGAATTTCCGCGGAGATGAGCCTGCCCCTTGGAATCATGGTCGATGTTCCGGGCATAAAGTACCGGACGGGTCCCACGGATCCCGGCGTGGTCAACTTGGCGGTGGGTGACCACTTCACGCTGACGAGCAGGGATTTGGTCGGCAACGAGCGGCTGGTGTCCATTTCCCCGCCTGGGATTCACAGGGACGCCGCGCCGAATTGCCCCGTCCTCCTCGACGACGGCCTGATGGAGTTGAGCGTCGTCAGCATCGAGGGCGAAGACGTTGCGTGCACTGTAGTGAGAGGCGGACGTCTCACCGAAGGCCGGGGGGTAGCTACGCCGGGAAGGAGTCCGTCCCACGGCTTCCCGAACGAGAAGGCTATCGCAGCTCTCGAATTCGCCGCAGAGTGCGAGGCGGACTTCGTTGCACTGTCCACTGTCACTGGACCGCACGACATCGCGGCGGCCAGGCTTGTGCTGGAAAGGCAGGGTCATGTCCCCCTTATAATCTCCAAAATAGAGAGATCGGATGCCGTCGACAACTTTGAGCAGATACTGGAGGTGAGCGACGCCATTATGGTTGCAAGAGGCGACATGGGCGTGGAGGTACAGCTTGCCAGTGTCCCCGTGCTGCAGAAACGACTGATCGCCATGTCCAACTATGCCGGCAAGCCGGTGATCACCGCGACTCAGATGCTCGAGTCAATGATTCGATCCTCCGTGCCGACGCGGGCCGAGGTGACCGATGTGGCGAATGCCATCTACGACGGCACGGACGCGATCATGCTGTCGGGCGAGACGTCCGTCGGTCAGTACCCGGTAGAGGCTGTCAAGGTCATGGCTGAGGTGGCCTTGCAGGCCGAAGCGGCTCTTCCCTACGATGAGATGATCGCCGACAAGCTCGCGCATCTCGTACCCCGGACGGACGACGCCATCAGCTACGACGCCTGCCGCACGGCACGCCAACTCGATGCTTCGCTGATAGTCGCATTCACGGAGTCCGGAGGCACTGCCGCGCGTGTCGCCAAGTACCGGCCTGTCTCCCCCATTTTGGCACTTACGCCCAGCGAGGAGGTCCAGCGGCGGCTCACACTGTCTTGGGGTGTGGTCCCCATTACAGTGTCGATGATCCGCACCGTGGACGATTTCTTCAGGGTGGGTGAGAACTCCGCCGTGAGTATCTGCGGAGTCCGGCAGGGAGATCTCGTCGTCCTCGTGGCGGGGCTGCCCATAGGGGTTCCCGGGGGTACGAACCTGCTGAGAGTGCTAACCATATCTCACGGGGCCGTGTCCGGCTGATGCTGCGCGTCTACGACACGCTCAGAAGAAGGCTCACCTCAGTCCAGCCCGTCGATCCTGCATGCGTCAGCATGTACACCTGCGGGCCGACCGTATACAGGGACGCGCACATCGGCAACCTCCGCTCGTACATGATGGCCGACTGGCTCCGCCGCGTTCTGGAGTTTCAGGGCATCTCCGTTCGGCACATAAAGAACATTACGGACGTCGGCCACATGCGCCAGGAGGCTCTGGAGCGTGGAGGGGACAAGGTCATCGTCGAGGCGTTGGCCAGAGGTACGACACCTCAGGCTATAGCCAGCTACTACACCGACCGCTTCCTCGATCAGGAGCGCAGACTGAATATCCTGCCCGCGGCGCTCTACCCCAAGGCAACCGAGCACGTTTCCGACATGATAGCCATGATCGAGGCGCTGCTCGGGAACGGGCACGCCTACGTAGCTGGTGGCAACGTGTACTACGACGTGTCGAGTTTCGACGGTTATGGCAAGCTCTCCGGAAACACGGGTGAACAGGCCCTTCAGGAGGCTGTCCGTATCGATCCGGACCCGCTCAAGAAGGCCCCCCGCGATTTCACGCTATGGAAGCTCGGCGAGCCGGGGCGCGACCTCGTATGGGACAGCCCCTGGGGCAGGGGATTCCCCGGCTGGCACATCGAGTGCTCGGCGATGTCGATCAAGTACCTGGGCGAAAGGTTCGACATACATACCGGCGGTGTGGACAATGTGTTCCCGCACCATGAGGGCGAGGTCGCCCAGAGCGAGGGTTTCGCTGGAGGGCAGGTGGTAACGACGTGGGTGCATGGCCAACACCTGCTCGCGGACGGCGTAAAGATGGCCAAGTCCGCCGGCAACTCGTTCACGCTGTCAGACATCGAGTCGCAGGGGATCGACCCTCTTGCGCTCCGGTACTTGTGTATGACCGCCCGCTACAACACGCGGCTCAACTTCACCTTCACGTCACTCAAGGCCGCGCAGCGGGGCCTCCTCAGATTGCAGAACCGGGTCTGGGAGTGGGGGCGTTTCACTGAGGTTCCCGTCGACGAGGCAGCGCTGCAAGAGTGGGAGACCCGGTTCTTGGAACGGGTCAACGACAACCTCGACCTTCCCGGCGCACTCGCGTTGACCTGGGACCTCGCGCACTCGAACCTGAATGGCCGCACGAAGCTGGAGGCGGTGCTGCGCTTCGACCGGGTTCTCGGCCTGGGCCTAGAGGACGTGGCTTCAGGATACATCGTCGGAGAGGAGATTCTTGGAGCAGTCGAGCACAGGGCCGCTCATCGACGCGGGGGAGAGTACGACGGTGCGGATGCGCATCGGGATGAGATCTCGCGCCAGGGGTTCGTGCTGCAGGACGAGGTAGCTGCGACCGCGACGCGGCCCAAGACTGCCTGGGAGAAGCACGAAGAGGCCTGGAGCTCGGTCTCGTCGTCCGCAGAGGTCGAATCGCTGATCGACGAGCCCGACGAGGTCGACTTCACTATCGGCATAGTGGCTGGAGAATATGTCGACGATGTGCGACGCTGCCTGGGAAGCGGTCTGGACATGGCCGAGGGTCGCCCGGTGGAGACCATCGTGGTCGACAACGGGTCGAGGGGGAAGGTTGCCGAATGGCTGGAGAAGGAGGCGGAGCGCGAGCCGCGCCTGAGGGTCGTGCATACGGACCACGTGCTTGGAGAGGGTACGGCGCGCAATATCCTCCTCCGGCAGAGCCGGGGCCGGGTGGTGGTGCTCCTCGACACCAGCGCCGAGGTGACAGGCGACCTATTCGGGCCCATCGCTGAGATGCTGGACGACCCCTCTGTGGGAGTCGCGGGCCCGTTCGGCCTTAGGAGCACGGACCTGCGCCACTTTCACGAGTGGCAGGGGGAGGCCGGCGAGATGGACGCCATGCAGGCGTACTGCTTCGCCTTCAGAAGGTCATGCCTGCGGGAAGTGGGGCTGATGCGAGAAAGTTTCCGCTTCTACCGCAACCTGGACATAGACTACAGCTTCCACTTCAGGGACAAGGGTTATCGCATCGTGGCGGACCCGACGCTGCCCGTCCGTCTGCACGAGCACCGCGCCTGGAGCGCGTTGAGCGAAGACGAGCGGGAAGCCTCGAGCCGCAGGAATTTCACACGCTTCCTCGACAAGTGGGGCGACAGGCTGGACCTCGTCGTCTCCGGCCCCGAAAAAGGCTGATGCGGAACGCCGCACGCCGACACCATCGAACATGGGGCATGGCCTCAGCCTATCTTGCAGCTTCCTGCGCTGCCGTGCTCTTGGCGGCGTGCGGAGCAGGCGCTGAACCGACGCCAACTCCCGTTCCGAGTGTGGATGTGGGGCCCGAGGCCGCCGGGCGGGTTCTCGTGCTGGCAATGTCTCCCGACTTTGTTCCCGACCGGACCGTGTTCGCCGGAACCGAGCACGCGGGCGTCTTCAAGTCCACGGACGGCGGCGGGACCTGGAAGCAGGTCAACACCGGCATATCGGACGGCAACGTGCCGTCCATCTTGGTCTCGCCAGGCTTCGGAGACGACCGCACCGTATTCGCAGGGACGCGCACACAGGGTCTGTTCCGGTCCACGGACGGCGGCGAGTCGTGGAGTCGAACGGGCGAGGGCCTGCCGGACGGCAACGTACCGCAACTGTCCACTGCCTCGGCGTCGGGTGAGCGTTGGCTGCTCACCGGCTCGAACATAGGCGGTGCACATGTGTCTCGCGACAGCGGCGAAAGCTGGAGCAGCCTGGGACTGGCCGAGAGCAACGTGCTGCTCACGGCGCCTTCCTCCTCTTTCGACGACGACCGCACGGTCTTCGCCGGATCAGGCAGGGACGGCATGTTCAGGTCCACCGACGGCGGGAATTCGTGGGAAATGATCAACATCGGGCTGGACGATACGTTCATACTTTCGATCGCGGTGTCGCCGGGCTTTGCGGATGACCGCACGGTCTTCGCCAGCACCAAGTGGGAGGGGGTCCACCGCTCGATGGACGGAGGCGACTCCTGGCAGCGCGCCAACAGGGGCGTGCTAAGCAAGAGGACGCTTGCTCTGGTGACCTCTCCGGCCTACGGAGATGACGCGACCCTGTTCTCTGGGACGGTGTCGGGTGGCATTTTCGTTACCAACGACGGCGGAGAATCCTGGAGGGCGACGTATCAGGGGTTCAGCGCCATCAACACGATCGCGGTATCGCCAAGCTACGCGGCCGACCGGACGGTATTGGCAGGCTCGGCCGACGGCCTAGTCCTGCGCACAACGGACGGAGGCGAGGCCTGGCAGGAGCTCTCGCTCGCTGATTGACGACGGCGCGGCAAAGCAGTAAGAATAGCTGGTGGCTTGAAGACTACTGGATACTACGAGCGGGTGGACAAACGGAAACACCCAGAACCCAGAGAAGAGTGGGTCGAGCGTGTAGTGACCACTCCTCACTACAGTGAACTCAGCCCGATGGAAGGGTGAGACACTACGGGTACATCGAAGAAGTAGATAAGTGGCTTCGAGTGATGGTCGCCGACGGCAAGCTGTTCAATCGTTTCTTCGACCACGGCAAGATGAAGGAGTGGGGACGGCCATGAAACTGACTATCGACTACGACCGTGAAACGGACACCCTGTCTCTCTGGAATGGTCGTCCGGCAAGCGAAGGCCAGGACATCGTCGAGAGTCTTGTCGCCGACCTAGACGCCGACGGCAACGTCGTTGGCTTTACCATCGAGCACGCAGGCGTGTTGTTGGGGCCGGCCCTCAGCGCTTCGTCCATTGACGATGCCACGTGAGTAGCAGCCGCGCTGCGAACCGCACTTGATCGGATCCTGGAACCGTCGCAAACCTAGCCTGAAGGGGAGTCAAAGAGGAGGGCCATGAGACTCGCGGGCAAGGTTGCGATGATCACGGGCGCCGCGAACGGTGTTAAGGGAAAGCTCATGGGCTTTGGAGGTTTCTCAGCGTGGCTCTTCGCGCGCGAGGGCGCCAAGGTCGTGATCACTGACATAGACGACGAGCATGGTGAGATTACGGCGCGCCAGATCCGCGACTCGGGCGGGGAGGCAGTATTCGTCAGGCTCGACGTGACGAGTGAAGAGGAGTGGGGGGATGCTGTGAGGGCCGCGGTGTCATGCTTTGGGAGGCTCGATATTCTCGTCAACAACGCCGGCACGACATCGCGCGAGACGGTGGAGAACACGACCGTGGAGATGTGGGATGGTCAGATGGAGGTGTACGCCAAGGGGGCGTTTCTCGGCACCAGGGCGGTCATCCCCGAGATGAGGAGGGTGGGGGGCGGCTCCATAATCAACGTCTCGTCGATTTTCGGGCTAATCGGCAGCCCGTCGTCCACGGCCTACCACGCGGCAAAGGGCGCCGTTCGCATCTTCACCAAGGCGGCGGCAGTCCAGTATGCCGGCGAGGGCATCAGGGTCAACTCGGTCCATCCCGGCTACGTGGACACACCCATGACCCACAAGTACTTCACCCACCCGGACCTGTTCGCCCGCCGCACCGAGAGCGTTCCCATGAAGCGGTTCGGTACGGCGGAGGAGATCGCCTACGGGATCCTCTACCTGGCGTCAGACGAGGCCTCTTACGTAACCGGTGCGGAGCTGGTCATAGACGGCGGCACTACGGCTCAGTAGTCGCCCGTCGTTAGGACGGTCGGAGCCTCCGGAAGAGGCGGCGAAGGTCGCCCTCCTCCCACACCATCAGCACAGGCGTCGCTATGGCTATGGAGCTGTAGGTGCCCACCGCGACGCCTATCAGGAGCACCCACAGGAAGTTACGTATCGTCGGGCCGCCGAACAGGAGCAGAGCCAGGAGCGTGAATAGCAGCGTCAGGCTGGTGTTCAGAGACCTGCTCAGACTCTGGGATATGCTTAGATTCGCGTTGATTCTGAGGCTCCGGTTAGGGTAGTTGACGACGTTCTCCCTGAGCCGGTCGAATACGACTATGGTGTCATTGACGCTGTAGCCGATCACCGTCAGCAGCGCGATGAGGAACATCGTGTTGACCTCGACGTCCAGCAGCACGCCTAGAATCGCGAAGACGCCCACGACGACCGCCGTGTCGTGAAGCAGGGCTACTATGGCCGCCGCACCGTACCTGAAGGGGCTCGGCATGTTCCTGAATGCCCACCACACGTAGAGGAACACACCCACTGCCGCGGCGAGTATTGCGTAGAAGGCGTTGACGACCGTCTCGGCGGCCACGACTGGGGATACCAGGTCAAAGGACAGCACCGCCACTCCGTCGGGGGACAGCCGCGCCTTCAGATCCTCCACCAGGCCGTCCTTCTCGTCTTCCTCCAGCTCCTTCGTCCGCACGAAGAAGGCCTGGTCGTCCATCCTCTGGACGATGGCGTCCCCATAGCCCAGGGACGTGAGCTTGGACCGCAGGTCTCCCTGCTGCACGTCCGAGGAGAACTCCAGCCCGATGGTCGAGCCGCCTGTGAAGTCGATGCCGGGCTGAAGCCCGCCTCCGATGATCAGGAAAGCGATACCGGGCGCTATGACAAGCGCCGAGACCAGGAAGAACCATGCACGTTTGCCTACGAAGTCCAAGTCACCTCACCTGTGTTCCTTTCCCGTAAGGGAGGCAGTGTGTTTGCTCTTTCTAGTCTGCCTGCGCTGCCTGATGTCGGGGCAGGTCCGACGAGCCTCCCGGTACGAACACGACCAGCCTGCGGGCGACTGCCGTTGCAGCCATCAGCCTAAGGAAGGTCCGGCTCACTATGATCGCTGTGAACATGCTGATCAGAACGCCTATGGCAAGCGTGATTGCAAACCCCTGGACGATGGTCGCTCCCAGAGTGTCCGCGAACCAGAAGAGGATTGCGCACGTGATAAGGGTCGACACATTGCCGTCCCTGATGGCGGGCCAGGCGCGGTTGAACCCTATGTTGATGGCCGACAGGAGAGTCCGCCCGGCGCGCAACTCCTCCTTCATTCGCTCGAAGATCAGTATGTTCGCGTCCACCGCCATTCCTATCGACAGGATGACCGCCGCGACACCGGACAGGGTAAGCGTGACAGGCAGCATCTTGAACACGGTCAGCAGAAGGGCCGCATATATGACGAGGGCGAGCGCCGCCAAGAGGCCTGGTACGCGGTAGTAGGCGACCATGAAGGCGAGCACGAGGGCCAGACCCACTAGGCCGGCGACCACGCTCTTGGCGAGCGAGTCGGCTCCCAAGATCGCGTCGATGTCCCGCTCCTGGATTAAGGTTATGGGCACTGGCAGACGCCCGCCTTCCAGCAGCAGAGAGATCTCCTTGACGCGATCGAAAGTGAAGTCGCGGCCTTCGATGAAGGCGACGCCCCTGGTGATGGGTTGGTTGACCCTCGGAGCGATCAGCTCCTCGTCGTCGAGGACGATGGCGAGGAGGTCTGCTGTTCCCGCTATGTCTGACGTCACCTCTCCGAACTTGCGGGTGCCCTCGGCGTTGAACTCTATGTTGACGATCGGTAGCCCGGAGCTCTGGTGCTGTCCAGCATAGGCTCGCGCCAGGTCTTCACCTGTCAGGCCGATGTCCTCGTCTACCGCGCCGACGAGCTCGGTGAACACGAGGGTGGAGTCCTCCGTGAACCGCTCCAAAGCATCTTCGAGCGATGGTGTGGCGTAGCGCATGTCTATCAGGAACTTATTGGTGTCCGGCACGTGCATGATTAGCGGGTCGGCCGGAATCACGATGAATGTGCCGTCTCCCAGTGCCGCGAGCGGTTGAGTAGATACCAGAGCGGGCTGATCGGTGTCGCCGTCCACGGCGATGCCCAGGAAGTTGGGGTAGGTCGCCACAGCACCCGGTGCGGCGAACAGGCTCAGCTGGAGCCGATCTATGAGTGCCAGGAACGCCGCCGCCGCCGCCGGTTCGAGCTCCAGCACCATTGCGGGCGTAGCGGTACTTTCGTCCACCTCCGGAGTTGGCGTCGCCTCCACGGTGGGTGTTGTTTCCGTGGTGGGGGTCTCGTCGGTGGTTGGCGTCGCGTCCGACGTTGGCGTCGCATCCGCAGTGGGCGTTGTCTCGGCGGCAGGCGTCGCCTCTGCGGTTGGGGTCGGCTCCGGTACGAGGGGTATTCGGGTCGTCGAGTCGCCCGGCCGGAACGGCGGCAGGCCGGCCTCGTCCAGCGTGCCTGCGGGCAGGATGGTGCCCACCTGGAACGATACTACTTCGTCGCTCGTCAGCCCCGGTATTTCTTGCTCGACCTCGAGGATGCGATGCTTGAACTCCAGCCGAGCGGTCTCGCCTATCAGCCTCTTTGCCCTGCCGGGGTCTTGGACGCCCGGGAGCTGAATGAGCAGCCGGTCCTCTCCCAGGATCTGAAGGATGGGCTCGCCCAGGCCGGCGCTGTTGATTCGCCTCTCGATCGTGCCGAGGAGAGCGTCCATCTGGTCCTTGGTCGGCTGCACGGGCTCCCCCGTGTTGGGATCGGTGAGTGCAGTTTGGTAGACGAGATGGCTGCCGCCCTGTAGATCCAGGCCGAGGGTCAGGCCGAGCAGAGTATCGCCGCCGCGCTCGAATTCACCTACCCTGAGGGTCTGGAAGCCGAGCGCCAGTCCTGCCAGGACCGCGAGCAGGACGATGAATATTAGGGTACTGGCGTATCTACGCACCCGTTCCTCCGGCCCGGAGCTCGCTTGCCAACAGGTGCAGCGCCTCCTCTCTTGTACTTACACAGCCGCTCGAGTGCGCTTCTCGCACCATTTCCAGCATCTCTCCTACTTTCGGCCCGGGGGGTATTCCCATTTCCTTCATGATGTCGTGTCCGTCAATTATTGTTGGCGGCCTCTTGGCCCCTTCACTCGTGGCGCTGCCCCGAAGAATATGCCTGGCAACCTGAAGGCGATATTCCCAGTCGTTCTCATCAAGGTGTGGTCCACGGGCGGCAAGGTAGTCCGCCAGGTTCAGGTATACGGTGTCTACTGCGGCCTCCCCCAGGTCCCTGTGGAAACGGTAGACCGCTCTGCGGGTGGGGAGCTCGCCCTGCCTTGCCATCTGGCCGGGCCTCAGGTGGTTCTCGACCATCGTGCTTACGAGATCGACCCCTGCCCGACTGAATCTCAGCCTCCTAAGTATGTTCCCCGCGACCTCGGCCCCTTCCGTGTGATGGCCAAAGAAGCGAATGCGCCCCGATGGCTCTATGGTCTTCGTCGCAGGTTTCGATATGTCATGGAGCAATCCGGCCAATTTTACCAGATTGAGCCTGCTGTGACCGTCGCTTGCGTGCCTGGAGAAGTATTCCAGGGAGTCCACAGGGATGTCGTCTCCGAGGAACCGCGAGCATTCGTCGGACTGTAGCAGCCCCTCGAGTTGTCCCGCCGTCTCTATGCAGTGGTCGAACACGTCCCAGTAGTGCTCTCTAGGCTGGGAGACGCCCCTGGTCTCTTCCATCTCCGGCATGACCCTGCAGAGCAGGTCCAGCTCGTCCAACTCCCTGAGCCATCGCGCGGTGTTTCTGCCCCCGAGTAGTCTCAGCAGCTCTTCCCTTGTTCGCTCGGCTGCTACCGAAGGAATCAGGTGGGCAGAGGAAGATATCCACGAGCGGGTCAAGGGTTCGATATCGAAGTCGAGCTGCGACGCGAGCCTAACGGCCCTGAGCAGCCTCCCGGGATCGTCGACGAATGCGTCGGGCGACAGGGCGCGTATGAGCCCCCCTTCGAGGTCGAGGGCGCCGCCGTATGGGTCGATGGGAACTGCGTCCTCCGTCAGGGGCAGGGCGATGGCGTCGACCGTGAAGTCTCTCTGTGCCAGGTCATTCTCGATAGAGCCGCGAACCGGGCTCAGGTCGACGCTCGGCGTCCCGTGGTCCGGGCTGAGCCTGAAGATGCCGCGGGCCGCGTCCAGCGGGTGGGCCTTCCAGCCAAGAGCTGCGGCTGCGCCTTGGGCGACGCGGCCGGCATCACCGGCAACCGCGACGTCCAAATCGATGGTCTCTCTACCGAGCAGGCCGTCTCGAACTGCGCCGCCGACCAGGTAGGCGGTAAGGCCCTGCGACGTGAGGAAGCGCTGAAGGGGCCCCACGGAGTCGGGCAAACGAGGCGGGCAGAGGGCCATGGTAGGCGGTTCGGCTTCGGTTACCTGAATCATGATCGGCGGTCGTACTCTCCAACTGCCGCCGGCTCTGCCTCGACGATCTCGGGCGGAGTCTCGTTCGGGATCAATGACTGGTGGGACTGGAGGTGATCGAAGTACAGAATTCCGTCCAGGTGGTCGATCTCGTGCTCCAGTGCCTGGGCCAGCAGGCCCTCTGCCCTGATTCGGAAGACGTTGGAATGACGGTCCAGCCCCCTCGCCTTCACCCATATGGCCCGAGTTACGAATCCGTGGTATCCGGGAACACTGAGGCAGGCCTCTTCGATCTCCCTCTCTCCCTCGCGATGCACAATCTCTGGGTTGACGTATACCCTGGGCTCCTCTTCTTCCGAGAGGTGTATCACGATGACGCGGCGCAGGTCGCCTACCTGATTCGCGGCAAGGCCGACGCCGCCAACCTCGTGCAGCGTGTCGATCATGTCGTCGGCCAATTCCTGGATTGATCTGTCAATCTTACGTACTCTCTTGGCCTTGCGCCTGAGGGCAGGGTGGGGGAATTCCAGTACAATCCTCACGGCCAATGGATGCTCCGAGAAACGCTTCTGCGCGGTGTAGCTCACCGCAATTCAAGTCAATTATATCTGCGGGCCAAGTAGGGTGTAAAGCAGATGCACCGGAGCGTAACTGTTCAGACTTGATGAGACAGAGGAATCGCCCGTTCCTTGTTGTCATTCTGAGGAGCGCAGCGACGAAGAATCTACAGCCCTTGCACACAGGGCCGTCTCCGGATGACAGGCTTAGATTCCTCACTCCGCTGGCGCTGCGTTCGGAATGACATTCGAGAAGTACCTCTAAACTCATGGAGACTGAACAGTTACACCGGAGCACCGGAGCCTCTCCGAGAATCTCGACTCGATCAGGCCCCTGCCCTCAACTGGGCTCCCGGTGTGTCCTGGGCGCCTTGACCCGAATTGCTGAAGTAGCCGGAGAGGTGCTTCCGGAGGATGACTCTGGCGCGATGGAGGCGGGACTTCAGGGCGGAAACCGAGATTTCGAGGGCATCGGCCGCCTCGGCATTCGATAGGCCCTCCACGTCCCGCAGCACAACCGCCGCCTTCAGGTCTGGGGCCAGCAGGCCGATTCCCTCCCACAGCTTGTCTCTCAGTTCGGAGTTCGCCGCGCCAAGCTCTGGGGTCTGGGACCAGTCCACGATCTCCACGTCATCCAAGCCCATCTGCGTGGTCTGGCTGCCCTTCTTGTTCTTCCTTAGCCTCATTAGTGCGGCGTTGACCGTTATACGGTAGAGCCACGTGCTGGCCCTGGACTCGCCCCGAAACCTGTCCCATGCCCTGTAAGCCGAGAGAAACGCATCCTGGACGACGTCCTCGGCGTCATGGGAATTCCCCATCATCCGGTAGGCCACGTTGTATACGAAGTCAGTCTGCTCCTCGACCAAAGTGTCGAAGTCGACGCTCGACTCGGTCGCTGTCTTTTCTTCGTGGAGAGTCATGCATCTGTGGCCTTCGTGTATGAATCCAATTGTAGTGAAGTGCATCATAGAGCGAAAGGCCTATCTCACGTGGAGGGCATACCCGGCACCGCTTCTGCTGCCGGGAGAGTTACATGTTTTCGAGAATATTCGGCATATTCCGGCGACGCGACCTCGACTGCGGTCAGGTACGCGAGCTGGCATCCGCATACCTGGATGACGAGGTCGGCGGACAGGTACGCGGCAGGCTTGCCGCTCACCTCGGGCGGTGCAGCCTCTGCAAGGCCTTTGTGGACACGCTGAGAGCGACCGTCAGCCTTCTTGGGTCATTCGAGCGAGCGGAGCCGCCGCCATCGCTGAGCAGCACTGTCCGCGCCCGCATCCGCCGAGAGGCCGGCGCCTAGGGTCCTCTCTCAGAGGGTGTTTCTCCTCTCCCTCGATGGGCCCTTGATGGGAGAGGATTGAGGTGAGGGTGACTGTGTGGGAGCAAGTTCCCCTCATCCCGTAGACAGGCTCAGGGCAGGCTCTAACCTTCTCCCACCAGGGGAGAAGGGACTTCGGAAACACCTCTCAGAGGAGCGCCGGCCCCAGCCCTACTCTACGGCGGCGTACTTGGACGGGCACTTCACAATCACCGAGTGGCTGTGAAACAGACCGTCTGTCCCGTACGTCCCTTCCAGGATCAGCTCGGAGTGCTCGTTGAAGAACAGGTCAGGAACGACGCCTTCGTGCTGCGCTATTATGGTTTGCTCCCCGTCGGTGATGGCGAAGGTGGCCAGCGTCGAGTCCTCGTGCCGTTCGAACGACCCCTCGGCCAGCTTGCCGTTCACCCTGACCGTGCGGCCGTCCTCGGATGCGCCGCGCTCGACCAGCTCACCCACCGTCAGGTAGTATGCCGTGGCGCTCTGGAACGCCTGGAACGCAAAGTAGCCGAGGGCTGCCGTCAATACCGCAGCGGCGAGGAGCACCTTTACCCTGTGGGCCGTCAGCATTCCCTCCGCTCCGTCCAGTGGTTCGGCAAGGCCGGGGATGGCTTGTGTAGTCTGCTCCATCGCTCAGAAGGACTCCTGCTCTCTTCTACTCTCTACGACTGCCCTCAGCGCGGCGATCTCCCTCCGCATTTCCCTCTGCCGCCGCGACATCATGAACGTATATCCGAAGAAGCCTGCCCACGTCACGATGTACACGCCGAACAAGAATCCTAGGTTCGGGTCCGGGTCGTCGCCCGGCTGAGCCTGGGCCTGCGGCCCTTTGGCGTCGGAGTAGGTCGATGGGTTGTTCTGGGACGCCTGGACTCCGAGGTGTCCCCATAGAGCGACGGACAGCGTTAGGGCCAGGGCGAAGGCGAGGATTGGGACCGTTCTGCGCACGCCGAGCCTAAGCCGTTCGCCGGTATAGCTCGTCGGCCGCGGCTTCGGAGCGCCTGAGCGCGTACCTCTCGACGAGCATATGGACGTATAGCAGAACGAATGTGACCATGGAAGCCAGCAGCACTGCCGCCATTCTGGAGTCCAACGCACCCGGCTCCGCAGCCGGGCCGGCTACGAGGGTCGGATGCGTCGTGCGCCACAGGTTGGCAGCGTAGTAGACGATGGGCGCGTCGATCGCGCCTATAAGGGCGACGACCGCGCCGTACCGCGCTCCCTGGGAGCCCCGGGGGCCGTATGCCCTGAGCATGAGGTAGCCGACGTATATGAACCACAGGACGAGGGTCAGGGTCAGCTTGGGGTCCCATGTCCACCACGTGCCCCAGGTCGGCTTGGCCCACATTGCGCCGGTCACGATGGCCAGGGAGGTCAGGAGAACGCCCACCTCGGCGGCCGAGTAGGCAAGGCTGTCCCACTCCTCGCGCCTGGTTATGAGATGCGCGGCGCTTGCGGCTGCCACCACGACTATCGAGAACAGGCCGAGAATCGCCACCGGGACGTGGAAGTAGAGGATGCGCTGGGAGACGCCCAGATTCTCGTCCGTAGGAGCCCAGAAGAAGATGAGGTATAGCGTTAGCGCCATCATGGTGGCTGCCGCCACGAACAGGCCACCCCGAACAAAGCCGCGCGAGCCTTGCTCTCCGGCCGCCGCAACCGGGGCGGCGGAATCTGTGGTCATGTGGGGCGTTCTCCTGCGCACCTAGCTCAACGTTCAGTATAGCACAAGGACGTTCGGGGACCTGAGGTTACCAGTTGGTGAACGCGCCGTCGTTCCGCCTGAGCACGGGTGGCCATCCGTAGCTGCTGTCGGCCCGGGACTCGGCCACCGCTTCGTCGATCTCCACGCCCAGGCCGGGCCTGTCGGGCGCGAAGGCGTAGCCGTCCATCCAGTCGATCTGGACAGGGAAGAGGTCCGTGTCGAACGTGCCGGGCTGTTTGGGCATCTCGCATACGCCGACGTTAGTCGAGGCCATGCAGAGGGCCACGCACGCCGCTGCGCTTACGGGGCCGAGGGGGTTGTGCGGGGCGATGTCGATGTAGTGAGTCTCGCACCAGTGGGTGATCTTAAGGGCCTCGGTCAGCCCGCCCACGTTGCATAGGTCGATGCGCGCGTAGCTGATCAGCTCCTCCTCGATCACTTCCCGGAAGCCCCACTTGCTCGACCACTGCTCGCCGGCGGCGATGGGCAGCCTTACGTGCCGCGCGAGCGTCCTGTAGCTGCCGGGATTCTCCGCACGCAAAGGGTCCTCTATGAAGAAAGGCTTGAACGGCTCCAGGTCCTTGCACATGGCGACGACATGCGCGGTGTCCAGCCGCGTGTGCACGTCGAAGCATATCTGGATGTCCGGGCCGACGGCCTCCCGGACCCTGCCCATCTGCTCGACGGCCAGCCGCATCGACTCGACGGGCTCCAGGATCGCCTCGCCCTGCGCCTCGAACCTGCCCGAGGTCTCGGGCTGGCCCCAGCGCACGAACTTCCAACCCTCGTCCACCTTGCTCACGCAGTTCTCAACCAGCGCTTCGACTGTAGGGCCCTGGCAGTGCGGGTAGCAGACCACCTTGTCCCTGACCGGCCCGCCGAGCAGCTTGTAGACCGGCATTCCGAGGGCCTTGCCCTTGATGTCCCACAGGGCTATGTCGATGGCGCTGATGGCGCAGGAGTAGACGCCGTCGGCCGGGAAGAACGAGCCCCTGAACATGTGCTGCCAGAGCCGCTCCGTGCCGAACGGGTCCTGGCCTACGACCAGCTCCGAGAGGTGCTCGACGGCCCGTTCGATCGACGGCGCCCAGAACCTGATTCCAGACTCGCCGAGCCCGTGAATGCCCGCGTCGGTCTCCACCTTCACGATGAAAGAGCCGCCTTCTATTTGGAGCGTCCTGATTCCGGTGACCTTCATGGCAAGCTACCTCGTTCGTGTGGTCGGGCTAACATAGGCGACCCTCCGAGCAGGGTCAAGGTTCTGGTACCCTGTGCTCATGACGAACACTGCCATCTACCTCGACCACGTGCTCATCGCGGTTCGCCGCCTGTCATCCGCGGCGGATGCGTACTCGTCGCTCGGATTCAAGGTCACGCCTGAGGGCCGTCATCCCGGCCGAGGCACCCACAACCGGCTCATGGTCTTTGGGCCTGAGTACCTGGAGCTGATAGCAGTCCACGACCCGACCACGACGCCGTTTCGCCCAAGTATGGAGTCGTTCCTCGAGGCGCGAGAGGGGCTCTACATGTTCGCCCTGGGCACGAGCGACATCGACTGGGCTGTTGCCGAGATCCGTTCGCGCGGCGGCAGCATTGATGCCCCGGTACTAGGTCGGAGAGACGCGGGCGAGACGCCCGGATACACCTGGAGGAGCGCGAACCTGCGGGACGCCCTGAGGGGCAGTGAGTGCTTCCTTATCCAGCACGATCACACGGTCGCCCAGCGCTATACCCTGCCAACGGCCCCGACCGTCCACGAGAACGGTGTCACCGGGGTCCACCACGTCACGCTGGCGGTCCACGATGCCGAAGCTGCCGCCGTCAGATGGCAGGACGTACTCGGAGTCGAGGCCGGTGACCCAGTTCCAGTCGATGGAGGAGTTCGGCGGCGCATCACCCTGGACAATGCCTACGTAGACCTGGAGTCGCCTTCGGGGCCAGGTGCGCTGGCCGAGTTTCTTGCGGCGCACGGAGAAGGACCTTTCGAGCTTGGGCTGGAGACGCCCGACATCGGAGCCACGGTCGCCGCAATGCGGCGAGGCGGCGCAGTGTGCAGCGAAGTTATTGAAGGAGAAGACGGCCCCTTCTCGCTCATAGACCCATCCTGCGCCGCGGGAGCAAGGCTTCGTCTAGTGCGGGCGTAGCCTGAGGCTGCGTCTATTGGCTCGCCAATACCATACGAGCGGCCAGAACCGAAGGTATCTCGGGAAAGTTCGACCACGACAGGGGCCGCTTGCCGTCGATTCCGGGAGGTGAGGCGGGCTCCTCCAACGCGTCCATGGCGAACCCCGCGTCGAAGAACGTCTTGAACAGCAGGCTGATGGGCCGGTCAAAGTAGAAGTGGGGAGCCGGCTGCCCAGGTATTCCAACGCCCCGCTCGGCGCTCGGCGTGAGGTACTTCGAGACTTTGACGTAGTGCACCGTTGCCAAATCGCCGTCGCGGTCTTCTTCCACGGCGGCCCTCTTGACGGACGCCATGTTGAAACACGGGTGAGGTACTGTGAATACGAAGCGCCCGCCGGGTTTCAGTAGCCGCGAGAGTGCAGGGGCAAGAGGCCGTATGTCCGCGATGTCCATGAGCGCCATGTTGCATACCGCCGCGTCGAAGCGCCGCTCGCCCAGCGACAGTAGCCGGTCCTCGTCGGTTGCATCGATGCGGTGCAGCTCGATGCTCTCGGCAAACTGCGCCGTTCGCTTCCTGGCCGCTTCGAGGAAGGACCCTGATGCGTCGAAGGCGACCACGTTTGCACCTAGCTCAGCCATGCGCCGCGCGAATATCCCCGCGCCGCAAGCCGCCTCAAGTACCGTTTCACCAGGAGAGATGTCCAGAAGCCGTTCGGCTGTGGGAGCGACGATGCTGTGGTGAGTACGGTTGCCGTCATCGCCCATCTGGACGTCCCACCAAGGGGCGATGTGCTCCCAGGCCGCTATGGCTTCTTCGTTCAGCTCCGCGAAGTCTTGCGTCATGTTCGCCTCGACGACGTGATTGTGTCGCTGGAGCGCGGGGCTCGTCCGACCGCCCCTGGTGGCTGGTCTTACTAAAGCGCGGCGTCCCTCGATTCCGCTAGAACGGCCATCGCGTTCACCGCAGCGTCGGTTTCGGCCCCTGACATCGAGGCCACGAGGTATTCGACGCCGGCGTCACGATAAGCTCGAAGGGAGTCTCGTGTCTCTCTCGCTGCTCCGGTCGGCAGCGACGCGCTCGCGCCCATGACGACGCCGCCGGTCGGCCTTCCAGCCCTCTCGCACGCCGCATGGAGCCGTCCCCGCGCTTCCTCCGCGTCGCCAGGTGACATCCCGTTGGGCAGCCACCCATCCCCGAGCCGCGCGGCTCGGCGGACGGCGGCGCGAGATACGCCGCCGACCCAGATAGGCGGGTGCGGCTGCTGGATGGGCCTCGGATAGAACACCTTTTCGTCGATGCTGAAGTGCCTGCCAGAATAGCTCGCAGGGTACCGGGTACACAGGGCCTTGAACATCTCGATGTGCTCGTCGGTGACCGTGCCCCTGTCCGCAAACGGTGCGCCCATGCCCTCGAACTCCTCAGGCATCCATCCTACGCCCGCGCCGAAGATGACCCGCCCGCCCGATAGCACGTCCAGCGTCGTGACCATCTTCGCGTTCAACACAGGGTGCCTGAACGGCAACACGACAACGCCGAAACCCAGGCGTATTCTCGCAGTGACTCCTGCAAGGAAGCTCATCGTGGTGATCGGCTCCAGTACCTGCTGGCTGTCCGGGATAGGTGGCCCCGAACCGAACCGCCCTGGATACCTTGCGGCAATGTCGGTCGGGAATACGGTACGGTCCGGAACCCAAATGGAGTCGAACCCCAGCCCCTCGGCCTCCTGGGCAATGCGCACGAGATGAGCCGCCCGGTTAGCCGGTGGCACGCCGGGGATCGCAGCACTCCTGATGGAGAGGCCTACGTTCATGGACGCAGCGCCTCGGATACGCGCCTCATGGCGTCGCGAGTGCTGCCCCTGAGTGCCTCCGGGGGGATCTCGTTGAACACCTTCAGGCACACGAACACGGGGCCTTCCATCTCTGCAATTCTGGGCAGCTCGCTGACCAGGTCCTCGAGGTCGTCGAAGGTGAAGCTGTGCTTGAATCCTGCGCTGCTGGCCATACCGGCAAGGTCGAACGTCCCGGCCCCGGGGATAGGTTGGCCGCCGGTTGTGTAGTAGACGCCGTCCTCGAATACGAAGTGCACCAGGTTGGCGGGAGCCTGGCCGGCGATTGTGACCAGCGTACCCAGGTTCATGAGGACCGCGCCGTCGCCGTCGAGCACTATGACGCGCCGGTCCGGCCGTGCGACCGCTATTCCGAGCGCGACAGAGGATGCCTTGCCCATCGCCCCGAACACAGGTATGTCCAGCTCCGGCCTGTCGGTAACCGTACTCCAGTACCGGTTGGGCGTCATAGTGGAGACGACGACGGCGTCGTCCCGTACGCGATTGATGGCTTTGGCCGCTTCCAGTCCCGAGAGCATGACCACACTCCTCGTCCAGATTTCGAGTGGGCCAATTGTATGGGGCGAGGTTCACCTCTTCAAGTCCGTGCAGAGTATAATGCGGCTTCAAGCTGGCTCAGGAGGTCTGCAATGCGACGCAACAGGGTCGTCGAGAACGCCGCTGCGGGTCGAATGTCGTACGGGTTCAACATCACGTTTCCGTCAGCCTCTGTAATGGAGATCATGGCCCTCGCGGGCTTCGAGTTCGTCTCGTTCGACGCGGAACATGGGCCGTTCACGCCCGACACCCTCGACGATCTGTGCCGCGTCGCCGACGGTCTTGGCCTGACGCCGATGGCCCGCGTGCCCGACATCGAGGATTCCACGATCCTGCGATTCCTCGACCGCGGCATCATGGGTATATTGGGTCCCCACGTCAGCACGAGGGAGAAGGCCGAACGGCTCGCCCGCGCTTGCAGGTTTGCGCCGCGGGGCACACGCAGCATGGGATCGGGTAGGGGAGCATACCACGGCGACTACCCGTCGACGCTGGAATACATGGAGCACGCGAACGCCAACGTCATCGTGATGGCCCAGCTCGAAGACGTCGGTGTGCTGGACGACCTCGACGGCATCCTGGCAGTGGAGGGCATCGACTACTTCAGCTCCGGCCCCCAGGACATAGCGCAGTCCATGGGCCTGCCCGGACAGCCGGAGCATCCCAAGGTGCTGGAGTTCGAGGCGACGGTCAGAGACGCCGTTCACGCCGCCGGAAAGAAGATGGCCGACGACGTGATGGTCTCGGCCCGTACGGCCAACTTGCTGCTCGACGCCTCCAGGGCTTTCCTCGAGGCGGAGAGAAGGGACTGACGCCGGGCTGCCTACGCCTGGAGTTGCAGAAGCTGGATGGTGTTGCCGTCGGGGTCCGAGAACGTGGCGACCCACCCGCCCCAGTGCTCCCGCTCCGGAGGTCTGGTGAACTCGACTCCCTCTAACGCCAGGCGTTCGTGTTCTGCGTGGATGTCCTCGACGCCGAGGTTCACCATGATGCGGAAGGGGTCCCTCGTCCTGCCGGCTACTTTGGCGTGAGTGCCCAGACCCAGCCGCACTCCGCCCCATTTGAAGGAGACGAAGTGCGGCCTGACGGAGTGCGGGGTCAGGCCTAGCGTGTCCCTGTAGAAATCCAGCATCGTTTCCAGGTCGTCCGTCCAGATGATCACGCCTGCGATGCCGTCGATCATGCAAGCCCCTCCGCGGGTTGGTAGAAGCTCAGTACAGCGCGCTGCTCAGTGCGGCGCGGAACCTCTTGGTGAGCTCGTGGTCGTTGCCGAGCAGATTGAAGATGGCGATGCAGCCCTTCCTTGAGCCGTCGTCGTCGTACTTGCGCTCCTTTCGGACCACGTCAATGAATCCCTCGAGGGCCGTCTTGAAGTCCCCCGCTCGTGCACTTCCGATCGCCTGTAGATAGCGTTCCCTCACCGGGCTCTGCGGAAGGGGCTGTGGGTCGTCGACCCTGGCAAACATCGACGCCAGCGTCCCGATCGCCTCGGCCTCATCGTAGTGGGGCGATCCTAGTTCTACAGGATTGACGATTGTGGCCGCCTGGTCTGAATCCGAGAACAGGACGGCTCTTGCCATCAAGAGCAGCGCTTCGTCGTTGTCTGGCTCCGCGGCGACGATGGGTCGCAGTATCTCAAGTGCCGGGCCCGCGGCGCTGTTGGACATCATCCGTTTCGCCTCCGCCAATTGCGCCCTGAAGCGACTCGGCATCGCCTTGCGAATCCACTCGACTACACTGGGTTCGGGCAAGGCGCCGACGAACTCGTCGATGACTTCGCCGTCCACGAACAGCTTCACGTTGGGGATGCTGCGGACTCCGTACCTGGCTGCGATTTGTGGGTGGGTCTCCGTGTTCAGCTTGACGAACGCCCACTCGTCCGAGTGCTGCCCGGCCAGCTTCTCGAGGATCGGTCCCAGAATCTTGCATGGGCCGCACCACTCGGCCCAGAAATCGACCAGCACGGGAACCGTCCGGCTGCGCTCGATCACATCCTTTGCGAAGTCGTTGGTGTCGTACGTCACGCTCGCCTCTCCCGCAATGCTTACCCCTCTCATGGACCCGCCATGGACTAATTCTAAGCTATTCGGGATATAGCTGACGCGCGGGCACTAAACCGTAGCTGTATTCATGGTGTATAATCCGAAGGTAGAGGCCGGGAGGGGTGGAAGAAAGCTTATGGTGGGGCCTTTAGAAAGGAGGTTGCGGCAATTGGATAGTAGCAGTACGAGGAGGTGTTCCCGGTAGGTGTTCACTGGAACATCTCCCGACATGGGGCCCCACTTCGGTGGGGTCCCATCTTTTTTTCTGGGCATCGACCCCTTTAGGTTTGATCCGCTCAGCGCACGGCCCCGAACGCCCTGCGGAACCCCTCGATGGACCCCTCCAGCGTCGCGTCGCTGACGGAGTACGAGATGCGGAAGTGCCCCGGCGACCCGAACCCGGTGCCCGGCACCACCAGCACGCGGTGCTTGCGGAGCTCGTCTACGAATGCCACGTCATCCGCGATGGGTGTCTCCGGGAACATGTAGAAGGCGCCGCCCGGCTTGACCACCGAGTATCCGATGTCGGTCAGGGCCCCGTAGAGGAAGTCCCTCTTGGCCTGGTACATGCTCACATCGATTGTCACGCCCTGCAATTCCTTCACTATGTGCTGCATGAGGGCAGGGGCGTTCACGAAGCCAAGCGTGCGGTTGCAGAAGGTCAACCCGTCCATCACTTCGTCTGCGCCCTCGTAGCTAGGACTTACGGCCACGAACCCGATCCGCTCTCCCGGGAGCGCGAGGTCCTTGGAGTGGGACGTGGCGACGATGCTCCTTGGGTGGTGATCGAAGACCTGTGGGTACTCTGTGCCGTCGAACAGAATCTTGCGATACGGCTCGTCGCTCACCAGGGTTATCTCGATGTCGTGCTCCGACTCCTTGCGGCGAATCGCCTGTCCGATGCGTGATAGGACGTCTGCGTCGTAGACGACGCCGGTAGGATTGCTTGGAGAGCTGACCAGCACTATGCGGGTCCGAGGGCCGATCGCGCCCTCCAGAGCGTCGAGGTCGGGTAGGAATCCGTCGTCGTGCGGCACTACCCGGCACTCGCCGCCGTGGTTGTCCGCGTAGTAGAAGTACTCTACGAAGTGAGGCGCGAAGATGACCACCTCGTCGCCCGGGTCTAGCAGGGTCTTCATTACGATGTTCAGCGCCCCGCCCGCTCCACACGTCATGATCACGCTGTTCCCGGTGAAGGGGAGGCCAGTCTCGGCCGAAAGCTGAGCGGCTACGGCGTCCCTCGTCTCGGAATACCCGGCGTTTGGCATGTACCGGTGCAACCCGGGCGTCGCGTCGTCCGCGAGCCGCCGCAGCTCGCGTGTGAACTCCGGCGGGGGCTCCATCTCCGGATTGCCCAAAGACAGGTCGTAGACGTTCTCCGCCCCATACTGTTCCTTGAGCGTGACCCCTTCCTCGAACATCTTCCGAATCCAGGAGCCTTTCTCCATGAATCTGCGAATCTTCTGTGCGACAGCCATCCTGTTACCTGCCTTCAAGTTCTTGAACGTGCCGAATGTATCGCCGACCCACATCCGTGTCAACGCAGGCGGATCCCAAATCGGCAATCCCGTCGTGGTACACTAGAAGGGCGTTGCTGTCTGGCGGAGAGGCTTGGCTCCGGCACTCCCGCCCTCGCCTCCAAGGGCCCGTAGCTCAGTGGTAGAGCGGTCGGCTCATAACCGATTGGTCGCAGGTTCGATCCCTGCCGGGCCCACCAGACTTGATAAAATCAAGAACTTTCACCTTGAGGTTCACGCTGGACCTATAGGCTCAGAGCATGCCCCCCTCAAGCTGACTTCGCGGAGGGTGCCGCAGGGCGAGTTCACTGGCTGTTGATAGCTATGCTATACTGCACACATGACAGATATAGCAGACCTACAAACTATCCCTCCAACCCTACAGGCCATCCGAGCGAGGCTGGACCTGACGCAGGAGCAACTTGCCGAGCGCCTTGGCGTGTCGTTCGCGACGGTGAATCGGTGGGAGGGCGGTGTGACCACGCCGCAGCGAGCAGCGCGGACGGCCATCGCCGCACTGGCCGCCGAGGCCGGTGTCGACACTGACGCGCCGGAGGTCGACGAGGCGGAGTCTGCGGCCAGCGTGACTCGACGGCGGTCCCGCCGAGGCCAGGCGTCCGTTCCCGACACCAAGCCTATGGAGCAGATGCTGTGGGACGCCGCCTGCTCGATTCGCGGCGAGAAGGACGCGGCGAAGTTCAAGGACTACCTGCTGCCTCTCCTTTTCCTCAAGCGCCTCTCCGACGTGTTCGACGACGAGATCGAGCGGCTGGCCCAGGAGTTCGGGGACCGCGCGGTCGCTCAGGAGATCGCGGAGAGCGACCACGACCTGCTGCGCTTCTACCTGCCCCCAGAGGCCCGATGGGGTGTCGTCAGCGGACGGGAGGCTCACGACTGGCCGCTTGACGCCCAGGGCCGCAGCGCGCGGCCCCGTGACGTCGGCGAGCACCTGACTATGGCCGTGCGGGCTGTCGTTCGCCACAACCCCACCCTCTCCGGCGTCATCGACCTCGTGGACTTCGCCTCCGAGCGCAACGGCGAGCGCGACCTCAACCCGGCCCGCCTCGCCGCCGTCGTCGAGACCTTCTCAGATCCCCGCTACCGCCTTGGCCTGGCCGACGTACAGCCCGATTTCCTGGGCCGCGCCTACGAGTACCTGCTCCGCAAGTTCGCCGAGGGCTCCGGTCAGAGCGCGGGCGAGTTCTTCACCCCCACCGAGGTCGGCTTCCTGATGGCCCACATCATGCGCCCTCGGCCCGGGGAGACGTGCCACGACTACGCCTGCGGCTCGGCGGGACTGCTCATCAAGCTCCAGCTCGTCGCCCGGGAAACCGACCCCACCAGCCGCGTGCCCCTCAAGCTCCATGGCCAGGAGCTGCAAGCCGACAGCTACGCCGTGGCCCACATGAACGCCATCATCCACGACATGGACGTGCGCATCGAGCGCGGCGACACCATGATCAACCCCAAGTTCAAGGACGCCGCGGGACGGATATCCGGCCACGACATCGTGGTTGCCAATCCGATGTGGAACCAGGACTTCAACCAGGACATCTTCGAGAACGACCCCTTCGACCGCTTCCGCACCTCCGGCGGCGTCACCACCGGCAAGGGCGATTGGGCCTGGCTCCAGCACACTCTGGCCTGCCTGAACGAGCGTGGGCGGGCGGCGGTAGTGTTGGACACGGGCGCGGTGACGCGCGGCTCCGGCAGCAAGAACGAGGACCGTGAGCGCAACATCCGCAGGTGGTTCGTGGAGCGGGACCTGATCGACGGCGTTGTGCTGCTGCCGGACAACCTCTTCTACAACACCAGCGCCGCCGGCATCATCGTCGTGCTGTCCAGGCGCAAGCCGGAGGGTCGCAAGAATAAGATCGTACTCGTCAATGCCAGCCGTCGCGTCGGCAAGGGCCGCCCCAAGAACTACATCCCGGAGAAGGACATTCACCCCGTGGCGACTGCTTTCCTGAAAGGCGAGCCGGTAGAGGGCGAGGTAGCCGTCATCACCCGCGACCAAGCCGCGGAGGCCGACTACAACCTCAGCCCAAGCCGGTGGGTGGGGCAGGCCTCATCAACCGAAGTTGGTTCAGTGCGAGCGTTGATGGCGGAGTTAGCGTCACTCGATGACGAGGCCAGTACGCTCTCCGCCTCGTTGTCCAAGCTACTTGCCGGAGTCGCTGATGAGCCTATTTGATCTTGACTTGCCCGCTGAGTTCGCATGGATCCGAGTGGGCGACGCCTATGAGGTGACGAAGAAACCACGCGGGTTGGATATATCGTCCGTAGAGGCAGTGCCCTTCGCGACGATGGAGGCTATGCCACAGGGAGGCGCGTACACGCCCGACTATGATTTCAGGCCGCCACAAGCGATAAGGACCGGAACCTACTTTGAGCGTGGCGACGTTCTGGTAGCCAAGATCACTCCATCTTTCGAGAACGGGAAGCAGGCCCTTGTCACTGAACTGCCCGCTCCCTTTGGCTTCGCAACAACGGAAGTCATCCCGCTACGGCCGAGGCACAACGGCCAAGATCGGCGGTTTCTGTTTTTCTACCTCCTGCATCCGGACGTACGGCATCATGTCGCCGAACGTATGGAAGGAAGCACGGGACGGCAGCGTGTGCCGACGGAAGTCCTGCTTGACCTGCCTTATCCTAGCCTACCGCCAGAGCAGCAGGTAATCGTTGCCGAATCACTGGAGTCCCTACTGCGCCTTAAGTCAGTAGAAGAGCAATCCATCGCCACGGCTCAAGCCCTCAAGCGCGCCGCCATGCACACGCTGTTCACGCGCGGGCTGCGGGGCGAGGCGCAGAAGGAGACGGAGATCGGGCCGATACCGGAGAGTTGGGAGTTGAAACTCCTCTCCGATCACTTCGCTGTAATCTCTGGAGGGACTCCTTCTCGACGGGTTCAGGAATTTTGGTTGGGCGGTACCATTCCATGGGTCAAGACCACCGAGGTTGACTACTGCGTAATCAGGAAAACCGAGGAATACATCACACGAGCTGGCCTAGAGCAATCAGCAGCGAAGGTGCTTCCTCCCGGAACACTCCTGTTAGCTATGTACGGACAGGGTGTGACTCGAGGCAAAGTTGCAATCCTCGGGATTGAAGCAACATGCAATCAGGCGTGTGCAGCGATAAGCCCGAACGATGGCGCAGTCGATTCTAAGTACCTGTATCACTTCCTCCTCTTTCGCTATGAGTCGATTCGACAGATGGCCCACGGTGGACAGCAACAAAACCTCAACTTGGAAATCGTTCGCAATCTACCTTTACCCATTCCTCCAACACGAGATGAACAGCATGAAATCGTCGTCATCCTCGACGCCATCGACCGCAAGATTGACCTGCACCGGAAGAAGCGCGCTGTGCTGGAGGAGCTGTTCAAGGCGCTGCTGCACAAGCTAATGACGGGGGAGATACGGGTGGGGGAGTTGGAAGCTGTCCAAGTTTCCACGGCAGAAAGGGATACTCTGTAATGCGAGAATTCACAGAGCTACTGCATAAGATCATACAGCAGACAACTTTTGATTGTGACCACTTGGGAGTATGCACGTCGTCGCAGTTGCAGGCTATGTACTATCGCGCTACAGGATTGGATGTGCTGAGTATAGTATCTGCGAAACCACAACTTCAGCAGACTCTGCTGACAGAATTGATAGTAAAGATTAGCTCTCTGTTAGAAAAATTCACAGTTGACGGTTATATCGGATATGGGCTTACTGATCTGATCGGCGGTAGCGATCCCGCAGTGGCCAAATTCGCTGACATGCTTATTAGGGCGGGCGCTGTTCTGGGACCAGAGCGTGTCACGCAATTGGTCTTCGGCTGGGCTGACGGTGACCCTCTTGAGTACTGGACACACGCTGTGCTGTGTGGGGTATCCGTCAACGAGGCTTTGGATATGGGTAACGGCATCTCCTTTACCAGTCTACCAAAATCCTCAAATGAGGTTTCAGCACATTTGCCTCGGGGCAGCACCATGCAATATGGAGACTTCCAGTTTATGAGTGCCGTTAAAGTATCAATTTTTTGTGAAGCCAGGCCAGCTTTATTCCCCAGGCAATCCGATAGCTTAACCCTAGACCACACATGGGCTCATGGGAAAATTCAACCCTTTTCGCTGGATGTATTGTGCGAAACCTTATCGCTGTCATGCAATCAATATGTTGATTGGATGATCAGCTGGGCCGACTACGGTGAACTCCTTTTGTTAAATACAGGTGTATTCGGGGGATCTCAACATCGTAGAAATGCATCAGATTCTGGTAAAACAGAGCTGACACAAGAGCACTTGGCTATAACATATAGCTTGTTATCAAAGCGTACCATCCTACAGAATCAAGGAAAAAATATAGACTTAGCAATCAGCAGATGGATGAGCTCTAAGCAACGCATAAGCTACGCCGACCGGTTCATTGAGCTGCGCATCGCGTTGGAGGCGCTTTATCTAAAGGGAATCGATCGTGAGTTGGGGTTTCGCCTTGCAACTCGTGGTGCATGGCACTTGGGCGCAGACTTCAGCGCACGGCGCAAATACCAAAGGATACTCAAAGGCGCGTACGACCTTGGGTCGAAGGCGGTGCATACCGGCGCAACCCCGGACACTGAGGAGAATCGTCAACTGCTCACTGCCGCCCAAGACCTGTGCCGTAAAGGGATACTGAAGCGACTGGATGAAGGCAAGGAGCCGAACTGGAATGAATTGGTATTGGGGAAAGAATCAGGTACTATCCCGTGACACTCGAGCAGATAGCAGCACTGACCGCCTCCGGCGAGTCTGAGACGCTGGAGTTCAAGGAGACGACCGGAACGCGCCGAGAAGCAACGATGACGGTGTGCGCCTTCCTGAACCACCGCGGCGGGCAGGCGCTGTTCGGCGTCACCCAGGCAGGGACCGTGGCTGGCCAGCAGGTCGGCGAGCGCACCATTGAGGAGCTGAGCGCCGAGCTTCGGCAAATCGACCCTCCGGCGTTTCCGACGGTTGAGCGGGTCCCTGTGGACGGCGGCCGGGAGGTCATCGTGGTCAGCACGGCCCAGGGCGTGTCGAGGCCGTACACGTACCGAGGCAGCGCCTACCGGCGGGTCGGGAACACCACGCTCGCCATGTCCGCCGACGAGTACAACCGTATGCTCTTCGAGCGGATGCACAGCGAACAGCGCTGGGAGAACCAGCCCGCCACCGGATGGTCGGTCGACGACCTCGACGTGGCGGAGATTCGACGGACGGTTGCGGAGGCGGTCCGGCGCGGGCGGCTTGAGGAGCCTGTAGGTGGAGATCCGTCTGACCTGCTACGGGGCCTTGGCCTTCTGCGTGACGGCGTGCTGCTTCGGGCGGCGGCAGTGCTGTTCGGCAGCACGGAGCGGCTGGAGTTCGAGATGCCGCAGTGCTTGCTGCGCGTCGCCCGCTTCCGGGGGACCGACCGGATGGAGTTCCTGGACAATCGCCAGTTCAACGGCAACGCCTTCACGCTTCTGGTGAACGCGGAGCGCTTTCTGCGCGACACCCTGCCCATCGCCGGGCGGTTCGAGCAGGATCGCTTCGAGCGCATCGACGAGCCTTTGTACCCACCTCTGGCCACACGCGAGGCGCTGGCGAACGCCCTGTGCCATCGCGACTACTCCATTGGCGGCGGTTCGGTTGGCATAGCGGTCTACGATGACCGCCTGGAGGTCACGTCCTCCGGCTCCCTGCACTTCGGCCTGACGCCGGAGAAGCTGTTCGCGCCGCACGAGTCGCGTCCGTGGAACCCGTTGATCGCCCGCACGTTCTACCGTCGAGGGATCATCGAGGAGTGGGGCAGCGGAACGCTGAAGATGGCGGACCTGGCGAGCCGGGCCGGGCTCCCGGTCCCGGAGATAGAGGATGACGGCGGGGCCGTCACCGTTCGGTTCCGGCACGGCCAGTTCATTCCGCAGCTGGAGGGCACTGAAGCTAGTCCTGCCCAAAGATGGGAGGAGGTCCTAGCTTTGCTGGATAGTGCAGAGGACGGGCTGACGCGAGGCGAGATTCGCACCCGCCTGGGCCCTGGCGTTAGCGAGCGTCAGGTGCGAAGGGCGCTGGAGGAGTTGAAGGCTAGAGGGCTGGTCTTATCCCCTGGTCGTGGACGGTCGGGGTGTTGGAAGCGCGTGGGACGCCTGTAGATAAGGCCCCTGGGGGGCGTTATGGGGGCGTCTTAGGGGCGTTATGGGGGCCTATAGGGGCGCGATGGGAGCGAGATGGGGGCGTTATTTAGGGGCGAGATAGGGCCAAGCCATGACTGAACTCAACATCACAGAAGCCGGCGCCGTCCAGTTCCCGATGGTCCGCCACGCGGCGGAGGTCGGCTGGACGCCTCTGCCGCCGGCGGATGCCCTCGCCATGAGAGGCGGAGAGTCGGGGCTGCTGTTTCGCGGCGTACTGGAAGAGGCGCTGCGCCGGTTCAGCCCCTGGTTGACGGACGACGCCGTCCGGTCGGTGGTCGAGAACATCCAGGCGCTCCCGCCGACCATCGAGGGCAACCGCCAGATGCTGGCCTGGCTGCGCGGCGAGCGGCAGTGGTACGACGAGGCCGAGCAGCGCCACCGGCAGGTCAGGCTCATAGACTTCGACACGCCCGGGGCCAACGTCCTGCACGTGACCTGGGAGTGGCGGCTCAAGCCGCCAGCCCGCAAGGGCAACCGCGCCGACGTGATGTTCGTGGTCAACGGCGTGCCGGTCGCCATCGTCGAGCACAAGAACCCGACAGACGCCGATGCCATCGAGCGGGGCGTCACGCAACTGCGCCGCTATGAGATGGAGACGCCTGAGATGCTGGGCGCGGCACAACTTTTCAACGTGACCCACCTGCTCGACTACTGGTACGGCGTCACCTGGAACCTGTCGCGCCGCTACATGGCGCGGTGGAAGGAGTCCCCGGAAGAGAGCTACCGGTTCGCTGTCCAGTCCTTCTTCGAGCCGACGGACTTCCTGCGCACCCTGCGCGACTGGGTCCTCTTCTACGTCGAGGACGGCGAAATGCGGAAGACCGTGTTGCGCCAGCACCAGCGCCGCGCGGTGGACCTCATCGTCGAGCGGTGCGCCGAGCCGGTGAAGCGGCGCGGCCTCGTCTGGCACACCCAGGGGGCCGGCAAGACGTTCACACTGCTCACAGCCGCCCGCCTGATATTGGAAGCGAAGGAGGCGTTCCGCAACCCGACGGTCGTGGTCGTCGTAGACCGCACGGAGCTGGAGGGCCAGCTTCAGGGCTGGGTGGAGCGGCTGCTCGGCGAGATGCAGCAGCAGGACATCGCGGTATCTCAGGCCAACTCCAAGGCCGAGCTGCGTGAGATGCTGGCTGCCGATAGGAGAGGGCTGATCATCTCGATGATCCACAAGTTCGAGGGCATTGAGAAGGACGCCAACCTCCGAGACAACGTCTACGTGTTCATCGACGAGGCCCACCGCTCCGTCGCCAGGGAGCTTGGCACGTACCTCATGGCCGCGCTGCCCAACTCCACCATCGTCGGCTTCACCGGCACGCCCATCGCACGGACGGCTCACGGGGAGGGCACCTTCAAGATATTCGGCGCAGACGACGATCAGGGCTACCTGGACAAGTACTCGATAGCCGAGTCCATCGAGGACGAGACGACGCTGCCCATCCGCCACATGATGGCGCCGAGCGAGATGACCGTGCCGGCCGGGCAGCTCGATAGGGAGTTCTTCGCCCTAGCCGAGATGGAAGGCGTGACTGACGTCGACGAGTTGAACCGTGTCCTGGACAGGGCTGTGGGACTCCGCACCTTCCTCACCGCCGACGACAGGATCGAAAAGGTCGCGGCGTTCGTCGCTCAGCACTTTCAGGAAAACGTACTGCCGCTCGGTTACAAAGCGTTCCTGGTGGGCGTCAACCGCGAAGCCTGCGCCAAGTACAAGCGCGCGCTCGACAAGCTGCTGCCGCCTGAGTGGAGCGTGCCGGTGTACTCGGAGAATACCAATGATGTCGTCGAAAGGCCGCTCGTCGCCGAGCTTCAGCTTTCCGAGGAGCAGGAGAAGGACGTCCGGCTTACCTTCAAGAAGGCGAGCGAGGACCCGAAGATACTCATAGTCACCGACAAGCTGCTGACGGGCTACGACGCGACGCGCCTGTACTGCATGTACCTGGACAAGCCGATGCGCGACCATGTGCTGCTTCAGGCCATCGCACGGGTGAACCGGCCCTACGTGGACGGGGAAGGCAACAGCAAGCCCATCGGCCTCGTCGTGGACTTCGTGGGCGTCCTGCGGGAGCTGCGGAAGGCGCTGCAGTTCGACTCATCCGACGTCAGCGGCGCGATAGAGGACCTAGACCTGCTGATGTATGACTTTCAGGACAAGGTAGTCAAGGCAAAGGCGAGCTATCTCGACTATGGGGACGGCGGCAGAGTGGCCGAGACACGGGCAGCCTACGCCACTGCCGGAGGAAGCGCGGACGAGCGCCTGGAACAGGTCGTGTACACGCGCTTCCTCGATCCCGATGCCCGCAAGGGGTTCTTCTCGGCCTACAAGGAGCTAGAGGCGCTGTGGGAGATACTCTCGCCGTCCCCAGAACTGCGTGACCATATAGACACGTTCAAGCAGCTAGTCAAGCTCTACGCCGCAGTCCGCAACGCCTACGCAGACCGCCCCGACTTCGTAGCAGAGCTCGCGCACAAGACCCAGCGGCTGGTGGAAGAGTCGGCGGCGATGTACGGCCTGGGCAACCTCACCAAAGCTGTGACGTTCGACTTGCGCACACTTACGGCCCTCAGGAAAGAGTCAGGTCCCGACGAGGCCAAGGTGTTCAACCTCGTGCGTGGCCTTCAGACAGAGGTAGAGAGTGAGCCGGGACTAGAAGCCGTGCTGCGGCCTCTCAAGGAACGCGCCAAGCACGTGCTGAAGGGACTCGAAGAGCGCACAACCTCCGGGCTTGCGGCTATGGACATGCTGGAGGCCCTCGCCAACGAGAAGGAGGCTGCCGTCGTTGCCGCGAGGGAGAGCACGCTACCTCCGAGAGCGTTCGGGGTGTACTGGACGCTGAAGAACGACGCTGCCCTACAAACTGCCGGGGTGAGCGCGATGGAATTCGCAGAAGAGGCCCAGGCCCTTGTGGACCGCTTTCCCAACGCCGCCGTCAACGCCGACGAGCAACGACGACTGAGAACTTCACTGTACAACCCGTTGCTGAAAGTCGAAAGCGGCGAGCGGGGCCGCCTCGTGGACCAAACCTTGGCGATAATGCTGGGCGGAGACGCCGATGCAGAAGATTGACGAAAGACGTGCGGCCCTCTGCGAACGCGTCGAGGCTTGGGCGTTGCAGTTGGCTGTGCAGACGCCCCGGATACGCATCCAGCAGATGTCACGGAAGTGGGGATCCTGCTCGAATTCGGGCACCCTTACCCTGGCCTCTGACCTTACTGAGCGCGAAGCGGGGTTCCAAGACTTCGTAATCGTCCACGAGTTGCTCCACTTTCGGGTGCCAAACCACGGCAAGCTTTTCAAGGCGCTCATGACAGCGCACGTGCCCGCCTGGAGAGAGCACGACATAGCAAAGTAGAGAAGCACGAACGAGTTGCACCCCCACTGCCATCTGCTGGCTGCGCAGTGTGCAGCTATTTTGCTACGCTCGACGTATGACCCTCTCAGACCGACATCTGCTCGACCCCCTCAGCCGGATGCCGTTCGTCGATTCGGCGGAGCTGGCGGGTGTCCTCGGCGAGCCGCATACCACGGTTCACAGAACCCTGAGCAACCTGCTAGCCGAGGGCATCGTCGGGCGCGTGAGCCACGGCACCGCACACTTGCCGTCCAGCCAGCGATACCACCTGATGGCCAACGGCATTGGCGAAGCTGCCTGGGTGCTTGGTTTCGACACGCCCTCGGACTTCGTGCGCGCCTACCCGGTATCCAGGGAGTGGCTGACGCTGCTCATACGCAGGATGGACGCGGTGGCCGCCGTCTACCGCCTCGCAGCTTCGATGTCCCCCGGCATCGACGAGCTCCGGTCCCGGGTGGAGTTTCACCGGAGAGGCCGCTTCGACGCCACCATCACGCTCCACGACGGCCGCAGCTTCGGCGTGGTGCGCCAGGGCCTGGCCCTGCGGCGCCGGTCCCTCTACGACCGGCTGAGGGCCATAGCGGAGTACGACTACAGCCGACGTCCCGGCACCATTCTCATCCTGGTGCCCAGCGTTTGGGAGGAGAGGCTGACCACGAGGTTCTGCGAGGAGCGGAACATCCGCGACTGCTACGTCGCCGTGGAGTCCAGGGACGCGCTGGAAAGACGGGACCTTCGCCTCTGGTGTTGCACCTCGTGGGTGATCGGCAGCAGGTTCTTCTCGCTGAAGGGCGTGGTCTCCCGCGCCAGCACCGGCGGAGCGCCTCACACGGCGTCACCAGAGCGGAAGCGGGCCTCAATACCCAACCCGGAGCGGATGGTGCAGGCTGCGCCGGCCTTCGGCGTCAGCCCGTCGGGGAAGCGCACGCTCGACCTAATCACCGACCATCCGATGATTCCCCGTGAGCACCTGGCTCTCTGGCTCGGCGTCTCGGAGGGAAGGGTCAGCCAGATGATGCACAACCTTGTGAAAACCTGGGGCCTTGTCGAGCGTCGAGGACAACGCGGTGACATCCGCTACACCCTGTCCGCCGAGGGCATCCGCTACATCACTCACAGGGACCGCGCTCAGCTTCCCACGACGCAGGGCATCTGGAGCACCTCCCTCACCACCGACAAACAGGGCCGCAGGCGTCACGTGGGACACCGCATCGAGACGTGGGCGAGGCAGACGAGGCACGCAGACGGCATCACATGGTTCCTCTCGAAGCTTCAGACCGAGACTCGTGCCGACCCTGCCAGTGAACTCCAGTGGACGGTCCCCACCGCCAGGTCCGACCGCACCTACAACTGGGGAGATTCCGCCATCGCTCCCGACGCCGTGGGACAGATGACCGCCCAGGGCCTTCGGATACCGTTCTACTTCGAGTACGAGCTGCGAGCCCGTCACCCCAGGGGAGTCCTTGCCCGTCTGAGACCCTACACGCGCTATTACCATTCCAACGAGCCGGGGGAGGACCAGCCGCCGTATCCCGTCACCCTGTTCATCGTGGACACTGAGGAGGTCGAGGCAACCTACGTGAGCACAGCGGCCCGCATGACCCTGATGACCGTGCCCGTTCTCGTGTCCTGCATCCCCGTCCTGTCACGCACGGGGATACTGGGATCGTCATGGCGTCCACTGTGGCAATCGGAGTCCCCGAGGCTGCCCCTGTCCAGGCTGAGCGCCTACCAATGGGACTACCTCCACCACCGGATGCGTCACCGTCCTGTAGGGGGGGATAGATAGCGCCGATGCGTCGCTATCTGCCCTCACTGCTGTCTGGGGGCTGCAAAACGGTGCATCTTGGCCTGTCGGCGAGGGTTTGAGAGACCGCAGACCGCCCTATTCACCCTTGTTTTAGCTACGAAACAGGCCGACAGACCCTCTGACCGGTCAGCGCCTGAAAATGCAAATGGATGGGAAGCCATGCTAAACTACATTGCCTCTCCAATGACACCTCGTTTGCACTTTGCAACCCCTGGCGTGTCATCCGCTAGTGAGGAAAACAGCTATGAATGAACCTGTCCAGCGGGTCCCGAGAGTCGATGCGGGCAGGATTCGGCGTGTTGGAGGCGTATGCGGCCCAGGTTGGCCCATCGGTTTTGGCGCGAAACGGCCCGAAACGATGTGGGGGTACATGACATGATTTTGAGGCATGGGCAGGAACGGACATCCTGGGCCAACCGGCTAGGGATTCGTGCAATTTGCGGGATATATTGGCGGGCTAAAATGACCGGTCACTGTCGGGGCTGGTTCCACCGAAAAACGGATTCAATTGCCAAAGTGGGCCACCCCTGTAGAGGATGGAGATGACCTCTCGGAAGGCGAAGATGAGTGATGGACGGGCATCGAGGGCCGACGACAATCAGCCCGACCTCAAGTGGGTCGTGGAGTGGCTCGTCGAGCGGGAAGGACAGCGCAAAACGGCGGCGCTGCTGGGCGTGAACCGGAAGACAGTGGCGCTGGCCCTGCGCCGGGAGCGATTGACCGGCAGGATGACCCTCGCCGTGCAGCGGCTCATGGCCAACCTGGACGATCCCGGATGGGAGAGGACGCTGCCGCTGGACAGGCTGGAGGCGAGGATAAGGCTAGCGATTGAAGCGATGGACGATCTGGCGAGGCTGGTGGAGCGTCTGACCTGCCGCGTGGAGGCGCTGGAGACGGCGGAGACGCCCAAGGACACCGCCGCAGGCCGGGCGACGGATACGCCCGACGCCGGGGGCCGGGGTCTGCGTCTGTTCAACTGGAGGCGGAGGCGTCAGGCGCTTAGCGAGGAAGAGATCGATGGCTGAGCGTGGCCGGTGGGTCTCGAAAGCGGAGACGGCGCGGGAGCTGGAGGTCTCCATCTCAACCCTCGACCGGATGATACGGAGGGGGGAGATCGAGGTCCGCAGGGAGGGCCGCCGGGTCTACGTGCGGTTGGAGGGCCCGGAGTACGTGAGCGACGAGGAGCTGCTGCGCCGGGCCATCGTCAGGGAGGACAAGCTTCAGCGCACCGTGTGGGAGTTGGACAGGCGAGCATCGGAGTTGGAGCGGGAGCAGGACGAGGCCAGGGAGGCCGCGTCCGCCAGCGGACGGGCGGTTGAGGAGCTAGAGGAGGCGTATCGGAAGGAGACCGCCGCACACGAGGAGACGAAGGATGGACTCATCGCGGCCCGCGTGATCGCCTTCGTGATGTTGGCATTGCTGATCGGCAGCGTTCTCCTGTGGTGGTTTATACTGAGGTAGGGAGCCGGCAGGTTCTATCACGCCCAGCTAAAGGCCGTCGCAAGATTCGACCGACTACAGTTGAGAGTGAGAGAGGGCAGTGGCTAACGACGAACATATCAAATGGCTCCTCGAAGGCGTCGAGTCGTGGAACGAGAGGCACCAGAACGTCCCGGGCAAAGGATATCCGTTTACTCCCGATTTTAGGGGAGCACCTCTGTATTGGACATTTCGCGATGCTGGCAAACTAGACGGCCGCGGAAGAATCCCCCTGGCTGGCGTGGACCTGTCTGATGCCGACCTCACCAAGGCAGACCTGAATCTAGCTGACCTCTCCGGCGCGAGCTTGGAACTTGCCAACCTCACCGACTCAAACCTGTGGCGTGCGGACCTAACAAACACGAATCTCCAATTTGCCGACCTTACCGGAGCCAATCTGACCGCTTCGGAGCCTTGGAAAGCAGATTTCTACCCATCAGCGATAAAGTCGCCGGAGCAACATCCTGACAAGTCGAGACCAGTTGCCAGCATCAAGGACTTGCTACCGAAGATACAGAGAATCAAGGACTACTACGATCCGACGGTCTTCCTTTACTTCCGCGGTGAGTCCGAATGCGGATGGGAATTGCGTCCTTCTTTGATGCGAAGCGACCTGGCCGTATATGAGAACGAAATGTTGACCGACCTTGTGTCGAGGCGACCTGAAGATTTCAACGAGATGCCCTCGGCGCTCGCTCAATGGGTGCTCGCCCAGCACCATGGTCTAAAGACACGTTTCCTGGATGTCACCAGGAACCCTCTGGTTGCTCTTTACCACGCCTGTGACAAGACTGGCCAGAAGGAACAAGAGGAAGAAGACGGGCGTCTTCATGTGTTCGCGGTACGAAGAGCGTTGATCGAGTCCTTCAACAGCGACGCTATCAGCATCGCATCCAATGTTGCCAGGCTGTCTCGCCGCCAAAAGGACTCGCTGCTAGGCAAGCACTTCTCTCTGGGCGACAACAGAATCCGATACGAAAACGAACACGTGCAGGCTATGCGCCTCCTCCACCAGCTAATCCGGCAAGAGAAGCCCTACTTCGAGGGGCGGATTGACCCAAGGGATTTCTATCAGGTCTTCGTCGTCGAGCCTCAACAGTCCTCTGAGCGTCTCAGGGCACAAGCTGGGGCCTTTCTGGTATCGGCATTTCATGAGCGGTTCGAGCGCGAAGAGATTCTGAGGTGGAACGAGGGGATTCCAGTCTATGCCCACTACAAGCTGACCATATCCGGACGGCACATGGATCGCATCAAGGAAGACTTGCAACTGCTGAACGTCAGCCGGGAAAACCTTTTCCCTGGCCTTGACTTCTCGGCCAGGTCGGTCAGTGATACCTACAGCGCCTTCCTGAGGTTTGATAAGGGAGGTCGACCGTAGGGAGACTACCGCGCCACGATTCCCTGAGTCGCAGGAGGTTTGTCTTGACTACGCATAGTCGCATGGTCGATGATGTTGTGAGTAAGACCAATTATGACCAATGTGCTCATCAACAGAGACGCCAAGACGATCATTTTCTCCCTGCCGCCTGAAGCGGTTGCCGACCAGCACATGGATATGTCGGGGGAAGCCGACAAGCAAATCAAAGGCTTGAGTTCTTCAGGCAACAGCCTCAAGACCTGCCTCACAAGGAGTTTATGAAGTGGCCAGTTTCTCACTCGGTTGCTACACAGTAAGAGTGACTGACAAGGGTACAGGAGAGAATCTGCCTTTAGGTGGTTTTGTGCGTGGCCAAGACTTGATGACCATCTTTCATCAATATCTCCAAGCTCGCGTGGCAGATTACTCCATTGACCAAGAGCGTCAGAAGTTGTGGCGTGTTCTTCGGCCTCATGCCACGGATTCTACCGTTAACGGAATCGTGGAAACTGGCGAATACGGATACACCGCCGACTTGTATAACGTGGATACAGAGACCGTTTCCTATCAACGAATCGGGACCGATGCGGAGATGATGCCCTTCTATTTCTTGACACACCTACCTGCTCATCGTGATGAGGGCATCATTCTCCTTCAAAGAAGATCAAATCTCGGGATACGCACAATATTCCTGAGGGACTTCGCGGACTATTTTGCAAGCTCCTACCCAGGTCTCAAGGTGGCATTCAACCCTTTGGTGCCCAAGCAATTGCTCGATGAGTATTTGCAGAATGGACGACTCACCAAAATCAGGTTCATCCGGTTCGGTCTACCCTCGGACCTGTCTGACGCTTATGACACTGGAGGACACGTAGAGACAGAAGGAATCGCCGAGATGGTGTTCTCACCGAGAAGGGGACAAAGCATCCCGCTGCTGAATAGGCTGCGAGAGGTACTCAACGGCAGACGAGAGATTAGTGAGATGGTCGAACTGCGTGCCCATGAATATGACAACGTAAAGGTCGAGTTGGATGTAAGGGGCAGTAAGAAAACACTCGACCTCTCGGATCTCTTGAAGATAAGGGCTTATGTGGACATCACCTCAGATATCCGCATTGACGACGACGGTCATCCCGAATTCAACAGCATTGACGCTGTCGCTCGAGATCTGATGGGTAGTTTGCTTGCTGAACTTGGAACTGGCAGACGGGATGCAGGATAAGGTTAACATCACCAAAATCGTACGCGATCATCTTGGGACGTTCAAGGACAACTCCACGAGAAAGTACCGTCCGCTTGATTTCCTGCTCTTTTTTCTCGTGCCGCTTCTTGTAGCTGCCGGGTTCGTAGCGATCCTGGGTACGCTTCCGACGAATCTGATCGGCGTAATCGCTACGTCTCTCTCAATATTTACTGCCCTCCTCCTTAATCTGCTTCTATTGGCTTACAACATAGCACGGAATTCTGAGTCCCCTTCTGATGAGGGCATTCGGGAGATGAGGGAGAAGCTGTTCCATGAGATATTCAGCAACATCGCTTTTGCGGTGCTTGTGGCGCTAGTGACGGTTGGTTCCGTATTGATATTTGGCGTCGTGAGTGACTGTGCTTCAATGTTAGCAACCTATATACTCAGCGCCGTGATCTACTATCTTGGGACCTTGTTCCTGTTGACGTTGTTGATGCTATTGAAGCGGGTCTACGCTCTACTTAGTAATGAACAAGTAACCCCAAGCAATTGACCCCATCTTAGCAGTGGGATTAGCTAGCGACATTCACATTTGAGAAGCACATAAACAGCGAAAGAGTCATGAGGGCCACAGAGGGCGTATCCGCTAAGGAGTGCGCCGCACGTCCTCAGACTAAGCAACAGGTATCACCTTCTGGTGGTGCCATCTGGTCTGCGATTTGACCTCGCGCCATCGACGTTACAGCTTTTCCGCCGGACATTCGCCGAACCCCGTGAGAACCGGCAAGAGACCTTGGCATGTCTCCCCGTCCGATAGCCGACAGGTGAGGCTGAACCTCGGCTGCAATAGGAGTGAGAGAGTTTGGGACGCGTCGTTGACAAGAGGCCATCTGATGGTGGATGATAGGTAGTAAGACAGCTTATGACCAATAGGCTCATCAACAGGAACACCAAGACAATCACCTTCTCCCTGCCGCCTGAGATGGCGGAGCAGGTGCAGGACGTGATGCGCGAGGAGGGCCGCACCATGAGCGAGCTCATCCGAGAGGCCCTTCGCAACTACATGGAGGAGCGGGAGTGGCTGCGGACCATTCGGTACGAGAGGCTTCGCGCTCGCCATGCCAGACAAGAAGACTCACAGGGAGATTGAAGGAGGACAGCATGAAGAAGAAGCACCTACAGCCACAGCCGCTCACACCGGCGGCGCTCTACGTCAGGGTGTCCAGCGACCGCCAGGACGTGGACCTGTCCGTGTCCGCCCAGCTGCGGGCGCTCAAGGAGTACGCCGGGGCCAACGGCTACTCCGTCGCCCGCGAGTACGTGGACGAGGCCGAGAGCGGCCGCGTCGCCGACAGACCCCAGTTCAGGGAGATGATCGAGGAGGGCAGCAAGCCGAAGGCCCCCTTCGACGTGATTCTCGTCTGGAAATTCAGCCGCTTCACCCGCAAGCGCGAGCACGCCGTCGCCTTCAAGTCCCAGCTGCGGCGCAAGGGCATCCGGGTGGTGTCCATCACCGAGCAGGCCGAGGACAACGCCACCGGCAGGCTTCTGGAGGGAATCATCGAGAGCGTGGACGAATATTACAGCGAGAATCTTGCCCAGGAGGTCGTCCGGGGTATGCGGGAGGCCGCTTCGAGAGGCTTCTTCCTCGGCTCCAAGGCCCCCTTCGGCTACAGGCGGGTGAAGGTCAGCGACGGGGCGAAGGAGCGCCCCATCCTTGAGGTTGACCCCGCCACCGCCCCGGTGGTGAGCGAGATATTCGAGAAGTCCCTGCGGGGCAGCGGCCTCAAGGAGCTATGCAAGGAGCTGAACGAGAGGGGCATCACCAACCGGGGCAAGCGGTGGAACAAGGGCGGTCTCCACTACGTGCTGAGAAACGAAGCCTACACAGGCGCCGCCGTGTGGGGCAAAGCCAGCAAGGGAGAGAAGTCCCAGGACCCTGTAAGGGTGGAAGGAGCGTGGCCCGCGCTGGTGTCGAGGGAGCTGTTCGAGGACGTGCAGCAGGCGATGAGTGACCGAGCCCCGAAGGTGCGGCGGCCCGCCAGGGTGGGGAGTCCGTACCTTCTGAGCGGCCTCTTGCGCTGCGGGGTGTGCGGCAAGCCCTACTCGGCCCAGGGAGCGAAGAGCGGCCAGTTCGCCTACTACATCTGCGGCACCCTGTTCAGGGAGGGAGCGGGGATGTGCAGCGCCCGCTACCTGAACGCTCCGAAGCTGGAGACGTTCGTGGTGGAGAAGATCAGGGAGCGCATCCT
Source organism: Dehalococcoidia bacterium (assembly GCA_965222445.1). GTDB lineage: Bacteria > Chloroflexota > Dehalococcoidia > Lucifugimonadales > CAJWER01. Next base: position 2,557,183 of record CBDCTY010000002.1, read on the forward strand.
CACCGAGGAGACCATCGTTGAGCTTGTGCAGTTGGTGGCCGAGGAGATCGACGCGATGGCGGGTGAGCTGTCGGGCAGGCTGGAGGTCGTCGAGGCCGAGCTATCCGACGTGAGGAATCGGCTTGAGAAGCTCTACGAGGCCATTGAGACCAGCGAGCTGACGTTGGAGGTCCTGTCGCCCCGCATCATGTCTCTGAGGCACCGTGAGGAGCAGCTGGAGGCTGCGAGGGACGACGCCGAGACCCGGCTTGAGCAGCGCAGGGTTGTCCTGCCCGACACCGAGGAGATAGTGGAGTACGTGGCGGACTTCCGAAACTTCCTGAAGGACGGGACGATCCCCGAGCGCAAGGCGCTCATCCGCAACTTCGTGGAGGGCATCGAGGTGGTGGGAGACGAGGCGACGCTGACGTATACGGTCCCCATGCCGAGCGACGGAGTGACGTCGGAATCGGCCTCGGTTCTTGATTTCGTCAAGTCCAGCCCACCAACGCATACGGTAGATACCACCATCTTTGAAATGTGGCTCGGCAACCTATCGACGCACCAAGGTCTCTCAATCCCTGTAGTGTGACGCGTCGGGACGCAGGGACGCTGATGCGTCGTGACCGGGTAGTAGGCCGACACGGATGGTAGGTGGGGAAGTCTTCCAGATGTGGCCTGCGACCCTAAGTAGGCCCGAAGAATCGGTTCGATCCTTACCAAGTGGGCCAACGTGTCCTGTACTGAGCCTGTCCCAGAAGTGGGAATTGCGGATAGGGGGATCGGATAGAGGTCGGAGGGTTCGCTGAAAGGCCCTGGCCTGAGCGGGTAGTACAGGCGACGGAGCGATGGGTCAGCTGCTGTCATCACTGCAGGTCAGGAGACGGGACGAAGCTCCGGGCCATTAAATAGACCGATGAAGGGGCTGGAGCGCCACACCCGACAGAGAGTACGCAGGTTGAAGGCGGTGGCCAACATAGTCCACTCGGCCGCCACGTTGACGAGGCCGCGCAGCAGGAACCTACGTGCCCCCTGTTGCTCCTTGATGATTCCGAAGACAGGCTCGACCAGTTGCTTTCTCAGCCTGTAAGCCTCTTGAGCTACTGAGGTGGACATCCAGGAGCGATGGCGACGTAGCACTTCATCGTGCGGCCCTATGGCTAAGCTTCGCCCAATCTCCTTGGCCCTGGTACAAGCTCTGAAGGCCGGGCATGCCTGACAGACAGCACCTGCAGCCCGGTACAGACGCAACGGGACTCCGGTCGCGTGCTGTATACGAACGAACTTGAGCGTCTGTCCCTGCGGACACGTAAAGCTGTCGCTCGGCTCGTTGTAGGTGAATTGGTCCTTGTGATATGGGTCTTTGAGGAACCGTTGTCGTGCCTCTGACACCACCACCTGCTGACCTCGACGGTCGCACTCCGCCAGGTGACTTGCGGCGAAGTATCCGGCGTCGGCCAACGTCATCTGCGCTCTTGTACCGGTCGTCTCTTCGGCCTGCTCCATCATCGGAACCAGCAGGGCATTGTCATTGGCCGCATCCACCACGTCCACGGCGGTGACCAACATGCCGGTCGCTCCCCCATCCGCCTCTGTGGGTGAGACCATAGCCTGGGCGTTGTAGCCAGCCACGATGCCTTGCCTACCCTTCATCAGCCTGGCGTCTGGGTCGGTCAGGTTGATGCGCTTGTGGCGCTTCTGACTCGTGAGATCGTCCATCGCCTGCCTCACCTGCTCTCTCAAGACCTCCTTGTCGGCCAACTCCTCAGGCAGATGGGCAACAGCAGTGTCTTCTCCCGCTTCGTTCTGAGCCTCAAGGTCGGCTATCGCACTCTCCAGCCGCTCCAATAGCCCTCGAAGTCCCTCGGCGTCGTAGCTCCTGTTCAGCGACGCGTTGGCGACCACCTTAGTACCATCCACCGCCTGAACCGCCAGATCCACCAACTTCATCGTCACTGCCGTACGCACGGTACGCTCGAACAGCTTCCTCATAGCCTGACGATGCCCTCTGTAGAACCTCCACAGGGTGTTGTGGTCCGGATGCTGCCACCCTGTCAGCCACAGATACGGTATCTGGTCCCGGCAGGCAGCCTCCAGCTTCCGGCACGAGCGCACCCCGGTCATGAAGCCGTACAGCCACACGCTCAACAGCGCACGTGGATGGTAGGCTGGCGCTCCCATCGAGTCACCTTCTATCTTCACCCCAAGCTCCGCCCAGTCCTCCCGGTCCAAAGCGTCAACAAACTCGGCGACGAACCGCGCCGGATGGTCCAGCGGCAACAACTCGTCAAGCGTCGGCGGCAACATCCACATCTGCTCTCGGCCCATCGGTCGAAGCGGCATCTCAATATCTCCCACCTTGATGTCGCTTCAAACGTACACCTGACCCATACTCAACGCCAACCCAGACTTGTGAGACAGGCTCAATTGCGAACTTTTCGCTGGGAGGCCTCTTTCTAGGTACCAGATGGTATCCAAGGATCTAGCTTGCCAGGCGAACCAGCCCTGTATCGCCATATGCTATAGCGGGACTTCCTTCACGTAACTGCACAGGGTCGCCTTTGGCCTTCCCTCTTGCATTTCGTCCGCCTGCGGTAGTTGGGGAGTCGGAGAACGTACTGAGATCGGCCACTCTGTCGCCCATAATGACGCTTGGCTCATGGCAAAGGCTGTGAACTCAGCGCCGGGTGAGGAAGATAGTGGCAGCGGCGAACAGCATGCTAGTCGCCATCACCGGGAGTATGCCGGGGAACAACTCAGCTAAAGACCCGCCTAGCGCACGATAAAGTATCAGTGACCCAACGCTGGCGGCAGCGCCGACAATGCCGAGGCCCAATCCAATGAAGAGGCTGCGGGCTACGCTCGCTCCCCTAACCATCAGACCAGTCACTCCACCAGCGACAATCGTCATCGTTGGAGCGGGGCCAAGGACAAGTGCGGCTATGGCTATGATATCCCAATATCCGAGGGCCAGATCAGGCACCATTTCATCACCTTGCGTGCTCTATACAGTTGCATAGTCGAAGAAGACTCTTGTGCAATTGCTGACAAGGCATCCAGCCGGAGGACAGAAGTTAGAGTACACCCTCCTGTCTTCAGGTTATCCACTCGTGCTTGGTTGGGCTTGGAGGCTTCGGGCATCCATTCTCTCTTGGTGTGAGGGAAAGGAGGTGCAGTGAGTGTGAGCGATTCGGCGCGACTCGGACGTCTACGGCAACAACAGGACCGGCTGCGTGCACTCCCCGCCCACCCCGGCAAGGCGTACTAATCACTGATTTCAATCCGCGCCATGAAGTGCCCTGGTCGCTTACCCAGACCCGCTAATGTACCGCTCCAATCTCCAACTCGGTTTCGCTTCACTCCACTTCCTCGTCCTCTATCACGCTTGAGGTGGGACCGTCCACGGGGCTGTTCACTATGGAAATGCTGTCGCTGATGTAATTTCGAGTTGGTAGCTCCCGGTCGTAACCCTCGAGTCCGTGGTAGCTACTATGGTGTATGTACCGGCATCAAGGGCCATCGTGATTCGAGCGTTGTTGCCAACACCACCATCGTCATCAGTGGCGATAAAGCTGGCATCACCAGTGAATAGACCCTCGAACAAATATATGTAAGGGTTGGCCGTGCTCGATTTCAGGTCGATCTGAACCCCGGTCCTGCTCGGAAGGGTGAAAGTATAGTAGTCGGCATACATCCCCGGACGTCTGATCGATTCGCAGTCGCGGGCGCTCCACATGTAGGAGCCCGAGTGTGTAATCGAAGGCAGCTTCTCGGACGGACAGGGCAACCTGATGAGTCCGTGTCCCCAACTGTTGTTGGGATCAGGAGGATTATCCTGCGGCCGACCACTATCACGCAGATAGTTGGCTATGTCGGCTGGCGTGTAGGACACCCCAAGCCTCTTGAGCCACTGCACCACCAGGGCGGCCAGCCCACCAGTGTGCCCCGTTGCGGCGCTGGTGCCGCCGAAGTATAGTTTCTCATCGCAAGCACTAAGGCTTTGGCCGCAATCGTCCCACTTGGTATGCGTGGCGGCCCCGCTTCCAGCTACGATGTCAGGCTTGATTCGCTGCCAATCCCCGGGAGTCCAGGAACCTTGCTCGCTCCGCACGGGCCCCTGGCTGCTATACTCCATCAACTTAAGCCTTGCGGCGTAGCGTAGGTCCATCGCTCCGATTGCCAAGAGGCCAGGGTTGCTGCTTGAAGCGGGGTTGACGACGCTGTACCCCGATACGTCGCCGCTCTGACCAATCGATGCATCCGTGTCATTGGTGAGAATCTGGAACTGAACCCAGCCGGGGGCGACCCGCTGTCCAGAGCTGTCGGCGTTGACACGGATGCGTAGGCACATATCGACCGGGAGGAGGGAGGCGTAGCTCATCTTCGCGACCCGCCTCACTGGGTGGGCACTAGGGAACTGCTCCGTGCGATCGGACCTGGCAAACGACAGATCACGCCAACCCAATAATCTATCCCACAAGCTAGGGTTGGGGTTTGCCCATCGGTCTAATACTATGAAGTCAAGGTCCTTATCTCCACTCGGCCAAGTGTCCGCCCATCTCAGGCTGTATATGTAGATTTTGACCTCATCCTTGGGGACGGGCTGGCAGGTGCGATCCGAGTCGTTACTACCCGCACTGTTGAGAATCAGAAAGTCCGAGTACTTACTCTTCCCTCCCAGAAGTTGAGGGCTCGTCACAAACAGCGTGAGCCGCTCTGCGTTGCCGGCGGCGTTGATCCATACCGGCCCTGAAGAGTCCTTAACGAACTCGTCCACTGTGTTCAGAGGGCTGGGGTAGTAGCGATAGGGGGAATGTTCGTTGCCTCCGGTGGTGGGACTATTCTCGTAGACCGACACCGTGAATGGCGACGTCCCGTCACCCGGTCCGTCGTAGGGCCACCCGCCGGCGTGGACAATAACGTCCACGTTCTGGTCGTTCAGCCAATCCGCCGCCTCGTATAACTGCCTAGGAGAGTTGGCCTGTGCGAAGTACAGTTCAGCTCCGGGGGCCATGTCCTGGACCAGTTCCGCGACGTTGACCCCGTGATCCATATCAACTCCCCTACCAAGTGCTCCGAACAGAGGCTCACAGGGGTCGCTCACAAGCTGAATCAATGAGCCATGGGGCCAAGTGCTCATGTGGACCGGTTGGCAGAGGGCGTTCCAGTTCGGGTTCTCCTTGTCGCCGACGATGACCAGATCGGGAAGGTCGAGGTCGTCGTTGATCCCGCGGAATCCCCAGTCGATAATGCCTACCTTCACGCCCGAGCCGTCAAGGCCCTTTCTATGCCAGGCGTCTACCCCATGCGCCTTGCGCCGTGCGACCAGATCAACCTCCCATCCTCCTAGACCGCCGATAGGCCTTTCGTCTACCACCCCACTAGCTCCGCTGCTGTCTGGAGGCGGCCCGTGAAGAAGGACATCAACTATCCAGTTCTCGTAGTCGAGGGCACTCTGGGGCCAGCGTGATCGCGTCATCGGGAGTCCCTGACCCTGGTAGTTCTCTGCTGTCAACGAAACCGTCGGAAATGTTTGAGACAGTGGCTCTATCTGCTCCACCGGGAGCAGGGCCGCCACACGGAGGGGAATGCCATTCCCAGGATCAAGGGGCGGAGCGTAAGTGGTATTGGCGCTCAGCCAGCGACGGACCTCGGTCTCAGTGTCGGAGTCGGGGACGTCGATCAGGACGGTCACGCTCCCACCCCTGATGAAGAACGCATACAGGGCCGCCTGCTTGGCGGGCACACCCGCACGATACGCCGATACCACGTCGGCCAGGGTGTCGTTCATCTGAGACGAGGCGGTGCCAGAAGCGTCCGCACTTACGATCACGGCACCATGCACGTCAGGCCGCTGGATGATGGAGAGGACCTGGTCAGTTGGAATCTGCCAGACGCTCTCGCTCTTCAGCAGCCCGCCAGCGGCGGAAATGGCGGCGGATATGGCACCATCGTCGTCGATGTAGTATATGAGCCCAATGTCTAGCGGGGAGGGCAGGTTGCCCTCTCCGCTCGCCTGCCGATGTAGGAGAGCCCACAACTCTGGATCAATGTACTCGGTGCCAGGCCCAGGATCGACAGTGACATCCTGCTGACTCTGCCCGTCGGGGGGACTCTGAGCCTCGACCGTCGGCTGTGATACGGCGGTTACCGCCACCAGCAGTGCCAAGGTCAGTAGGCCGGTGGTTAGTGCTTTCCCGACACGGTTCATCTTGACCATGCGCTTCGCTCCACAGTAGTTGGCTGCTCCCGACAAGCCTCCGGCAACATTGTGCCCAGAAGCCGCCAAGGACCTACAGGATCATATACAAGTAGCTCATTGATTGGCAACACCTCGCACTTGCTGGCAGGGCCTTTCCAAAGTCTTAGATGAGTATGAGAATATAGGCAAGAAGGAGGTGAGAGATGGATGAGTCATCGTCTTTGTCTGATGAGTTTGGAGTTCTCAGGAAGCAGCTAGGGAAGATAACGGACGAGCGGATGAGCAGAGGGAAGGTCTTTCCGCTGGACGGGGTTCTGAGCCTGGTGGTGCTGGGGCTGATGTGCGGGCATCGCTCCTTGAGCGCCATAAACAGATTCGGTGAATGCCACGAGCAGGTGCTGAGCCAGTTGGGGCTGAGGCGCAGCCCGTCGGTCCAGACGCTATCGAGGCTACTGCGCATGGTGTCGGTATCGGAGGTCCGCGAGGCCCTGATGGAGTTCGTGAGGGAGGTGATGGAACTGCGCGGCGAAGGGGTCGGGGTGGTATCGATGGATGGCAAGACGGTGCGCGGCGTTAGGGAGAATGGTGAGCAATTGAGGCTGTTGCACCTGTTCAGCCGTGAGGGATCAGTGGCGCTGGACCAAGTGGAGATAGCACATCATCATGAAGAGCCGAGAGCGGCGGAGCGATGGATACGGGCGGGATCGCCGCGCTTCGAGGGTCTGGAGGTGCTGAGCGGCGATGCGCTCTACGCCAATACGAACCTTGCCGAAGCTATCGTGGCCGAGGGCAAGGACTACGTCATCAAGCTCAAAAAAAACAACCCGAGCTCCTAGAGGACGCGCAGTTCGCCTTCTCCGAGGCGCGAGAGCCTCAGGGCCTTTTCATTTTCTGGAACAAGTTTTAGACTTTGTGTCAGAGAATGGAGAGGTGATGAATATGGAGTTAAGAGAAGCATTGGATGGGGTGCCCGACCACCGGAGCAGTCAGGGCCGTCGTCATCCATTGGGAGCGATTCTGAGTCTGGCCGTTTGCGCGATGCTGTGCGGCGCCCGCAGCCTGTATGCCATAGCCCAATGGGGGCGGGACCACGGTGCTGGCACAGGGCATATCCTGGGGTTCAGGCCTGGAAAGACGCCCTGTGTAGCCACCTTCCATCGGGTGTTCAAAGAGTTGGATGTGGCTGCCTTCAAGGCGGTCTTGGGCGAGTGGCTGATCGATAGTGGAGTAGAGCCGGGGGAGGTGCTATCCCTGGACGGCAAGACCCTGCGGGGGATTCACGGGGGACAGATACCCGGGGTGCATCTGGTGTAGGCCTATGCAACTGGGAGCGGGGCGGTGCTGGCTCAGGCAGCCGCCCCTGGGAAGGGTCAGGAGCTGGCGGCGGCCAGAGCAGTTCTGGGTCAGGTTCCCCTGGAGGGCCGGGTAGTGGTGGCGGACGCCCTGTTGACGCAACGGGACGTGTGCCAGCAGATTGTGGCCGGTGGTGGGGACTACCTGTTGCCGGTAAAGGCGAATCAGCCCGCTTTGTACCAGGATCTGGTGGAAGCATTTTCCCCCACTGGAAACTAAGGGGGGCAACGGGCCGGCAGTGTCCCCTTGGCAGGCGCGGGAATGGCGGGCTAGAGGGGCAACGCTGATGGTGGGGGTGGATGCCCCGTCCAAGCGGCGTCATGGACGGCTGGAACGGCGTGAGCTGTGGGCCTTGGCTGACCAGGAGGTAAACGAGTATGCCGGTAGAGCCGGGACGATGGGAGAGGCTTGGCCTCATCTGCAACAGGTGTGCCGGCTGGAGCGGCGGCGGATAGTGAAAGGCCGAAGTCAGGTGACGGTGAGCTATGCGGTGACCAGTCTCCCCCCGACCATTGCCAGGGCGGACCGTTTGTTGCAAGTCCTTCGAGAGCACTGGCACATCGAGAACCGTCTGCATTGGGTACGCGACGTCACCTTCGACGAAGACCGTTCTCAGGTAAGGACTGCCTCCGCTCCCCAGGTGATGGCAGCGTTGCGCAATCTGACAACCACCCTGGTGCGGTGGGCGGGCCATAGCAACGTAGCCGCTGCCCTGCGCCGCCACGCTGCACACCTTCCCGAAGCCCTCGCACTTATGGGCATCGACTATAACGCTGGAAAATGAAAAGGCCCTGCGAGAGCCTGACCTGCAGTTGACAACCAAGGGACACGGCAGATTGGAGCAGCGGGCCGTGTGGGTATCATCGGAGCTGGCTGGATACAGCCATTCCCGGGTCTGTCCAATGTGATCAAGGTCAGCAAGAGGGTCAAGCACCTCAAACGTGGCGAGTGGGTGGAAAGTGAGCAGTACGCGGTGACCAGCCTGTCTGACATAGACCCCAAACGGGCGCTCTCCCCTGGTTCCGGGGCATTGGGGGATCGAGAACAGCTTGTTCCATGTCAAGGATGATAGCTTCGGTGAAGACCGCCATGTGATGCAGCACCATGGGAGTGGTGCAGTGCTCAGCCTGCTCAGAAACGTTGCCCTCACCCTGCTTAGCCCGAATCCACCGAAGGACACCGATGGACGGCGTGAGGACAGCGGCAGGGTGGGTGAGGGAGCTACAGGGGAGATGGCTGGGCTCATTGGGGTAGATTGGAGGTCGGCGAACGGTCTTCAGTCGCCGCAGAGGGTCCCTATGGCCCTCTGCGGGAGCTGCGATGCGCGGGATGGCGAGAGGATACGCAGCAGGGAACTCTCGCGGACCGGGGTGGCACGAGTTTTCAGGGAAGTTGGGTCAGTTGCAGGCTGGCAGTCAGGCGGGGAGTGGAATGGCTCGCAGCCGGGCCATGGCGCGAGTGAACTGGGTTTCCCAAGGCCAATGCTGGGGAAGATGCAGGGTAAGGCGGCGCGCCGAGCGGGTGATCCGTCCCACCAGAGCGAAGACCCGCCGCCTGAGGGTCTTGGTGGTCACGGTCCGTTCGGCCAGACCGATGCGCGCTGTCCAGCGGGCGAGGTTGTGTGCCATCACCTGCACCGCCAGCCAGGCGCCGTTGGCGGCGAAGCGCCCCGAGGGGAGATGGTTGAGTCCGACGCCGTGTTTCAGGTCTCGAATGGCGTTCTCGATCTCGGCGTGGCGGCGATGATCGGCCTCCAGTTCCAGGGTTTCCCCGTCCCGGTCGGTGATGAAGCCGTGATAGCTGTAGGTGGCGAAGAGGGCCAACTGGGAACCGGGCGTGGGCTTCACCCGCCGGACGATGAGCCGCACCGGCGCGGCGCCGGGTTCACTCTGGAAGGGGGTATAGGTGGTCTCGGCCACATCGGCGGCGCCGTCCATCCAGTAGGGAATCGGCGTCCAGTCCTGCTCGGGGATCGCCTCAATCAACTCCCGCAGGCCTTTGTGCTGGCGGATGGTGATGGAGAAGCAGACACCCATCTCGCGGCAGACGGCGACGAGAGCGTGGGCGTAGAAGCCGCTGTCGGCGCGCACCGTGAGTTGGCCGCTGGCCCCACCGTAGCGCACCCGCCCCACCGTTTCACGCAGGAAGTGGGCAGCGCCGCGAGCGGTGTTGGCACGGCCCTCGCGCAGCCGGGACATCAGCACGTCGCCGGTTCCGGCGGCGATGGCCAGCAGTGGGTGATAGCCCCGCGCGCCGGTGTAGTTGTGGTGTCGCGCCCCTTCTTTGTCCAGTCCATAGGTCTGGCAGATGGTGGAGTCCAGGTCGATGGTCAGGGGCGAGTCGCCGGGTCCGGCCCCAGCGGCCCATGCGCGTGCCAGCAACTGGCGGCTCACCCGGTCGAGTTGACGGACATGCCCCCACCGGAAGCTGCGCAGGAAGGTGCCCAGGGTGGATGGCGCCTTGACCACGCAGCCGAGAACACCGACCATCCCACCAGCACGCAGCGCATCGGCGTCGTCGATGAAGTCGCCGCCCGCCAGCGCGGAAGCGACCAGCGTCAGCAGTTTGTCCCCCGTGTTCGCCCGCCCCGGGGCGCAGCCGAGGTCGAGGTGATGGCCGACGAGTTCCCGCAGGCCCAGGTGCTGTGCAAGGGTGGCCGGCAGGAGCAGGCCGGCATTGGCCACCAGGCGGTGATCGTCAAAGACGACGCGGATACGGTCGGGATTGTTCTGTGGCAGCATCTACTGGGTGCTCCTTAGTTTCCGGGTGGTTTTCTGTTTCAAAACCATTCTCCCAGATTCAGAGGAGCACCCTCTGGCTTCTTCAAGGACTGTCCCCAAAGTCGTCTTTCGGTGGATTCGGGGTTAGGGAGAATGGTGAGCAATTGAGGCTGTTGCACCTGTTCAGCCGTGAGGGATCAGTGGCGCTGGACCAAGTGGAGATAGCACATCATCATGAAGAGCCGAGAGCGGCGGAGCGATGGATACGGATGGTATCGTCGCGCTTTGAGGGTCTGGAGGTGCTGAGCGGCGATGCGCTCTACGCCAATACGAACCTTGCCGAAGCTATCGTGGCCGAGGGCAAGGACTACGTCATCAAGCTCAAAAAACCAACCCGAGCTCCTAGAGGACGCGCAGTTCGCCTTCTCCGAGGCGCGAGAGCCCGACCTGCGGTTGACAACCAAGGGACACGGCAGATTGGAGCAGCGGGCCGTGTGGGTATCATCGGAGCTGGCTGGATACAGCACATTCCCGGGTCTGTCCAATGTGATCAAGGTCAGCAAGAGGGTCAAGCACCTCAACCGTGGCGAGTGGGCGGAAAGTGAGCAGTACGCGGTGACCAGCCTGTCTGACATAGACCCCAAACGGGCGCTCTCCCTGGTTCAGGGACATTGGGGAATCGAGAACAGATTGTTCCACGTCAAGGATGACAGCTTCGGTGAAGACCGCCATGTGATGCAGCACCATGGGAGTGGTGCAGTCCTCAGCCTGCTCAGAAACGTTGCCCTGACCCTGCTGAGGGGCGCCTGCTCACTGTGGTCATCGAAGGAACCGCTCACAGGCAGAGCACAGAGACTCGGCGTTCAACCAACTGCTGCCCTACTTTCACCTTGACTTTGGAAAGGCCCTGCTTCCGACTAGACTCAGTTGACCGCCCCTCCACCCCGTGCTATATTCCGCTGCGCCAAAGTAGACGGAGGCGTACCATGGTTGGTCTCAGCTGAACCGCCAAGTTCAACCATACAGACCAGTCTTTGAGTGTCAAGACGGCATTGAGAGCGGTGGTGTCAAGGGCGGCGGGATGTTAGGACACGGGGCGGAGCAAAAACGTACCACCCGGGCGCAACTGACCCTACGTTGACTTGAAGCAACGGGAGGTCGAGCCGACATGAGAATTGGGACTTCTCTTCGAGCGGTCATCGCAGGTACCGCGCTCATGCTGGTGTTCGCAGCCTGCGCCACTGAGGCGGTGCCAGAGGCCGGGTCCAGCACCCCCACCGATGCGCCAGCGCCAACTGCCTCTTCGGCCCCGCCCACGACTGCATCGGTGTCAACTGTCCCTTCGGCCTCGCCTACGACTGCACCGACTGCAACCGCCCTTTCGGCCCGCCCAACGCATACCCCGACTCCAACCTCCTATTCCGCCAAGGCCACCGATGCGCCAGCGCCAACTGCCCCTTCGGCCCCGCCCACGATTGCATCTGCATCAGCTGCCCCTTCGGCCTCGCCTACGGCTGCACCGACTGTAACCGCCCTTTCGGCCCGCCCAACGCATACCCCGACTCCAACCTCCTATTCCGCCAAGGCCACCGATGCTTCGTCCGCAACGTATTTGAATGCCGAACTTGGGTATAGTATAGAGTTGGATCCTGGCTGGGAGGTCACAACAGCCGACAGTAGCTTAAGAGTAGCAGTTATTTCTCGACCCAACTCTACAGCACTTCTCGGCATCTCAGTAGTCGGACTACCTACTTCGGACTCGCTGGAGAACTTCGCCCTGCGAACAAGGCGCTTTGAAGAAGAGCAAGCCATAGAACAAGCTCGATATTCCTTTGCAATAGAGTCCTCATCGCTCCAAAATAGAGAAGGGCGGGCAGTTTACCTAATAACAAGCCGTTCACAGGCTACCTCAGATTCCTGTGGTTATTGGGGGTTCACACTGCTCTCGATCCCATCGTTTCATCCTGGTTCACCGTATGGATACAAACTCGAAAGCTCTATCTGTGAGGATGATCTAAACGTGGAACAAGATACTGAGAGTCTATCGAAAATGACGTACAGCTTCAAAGAATACGTTCCCAAAGACACGAGCATACTCAGACCACAGATGACGTCAGTGCCGGATGTACCGCCCTCCATACCGTCGACGGTGCGGGATACGTCAACGATTCGTTACCGCACGAAATACACAAATGACAATTATGGGTACAGTATTAGACTCCCTGCTGGTTGGTCATTCAATGAAAAGGATATGGACGATTCGGTCCACTTTTTCTCCAACCAGCAAGGTGGACTTTTGACGGTGAAGGCTTTGGGAGTCAAAGCTTCCGATTCACTCCTTCACTTTGCTGAGCGTTACAGACGTCAAGCCGAAGAACGCGCCGTCAAACGATTCTCTCCGCTCTTTAAGGTCATAACGTTCAAAGAAGAAACGGAAGAGGATCTCAAATTCTACCTATTGGAATACCGGTGGAAAATAACAATGGAATCCGATGTTCAGAGACGCCTCGAAGCCTTCGTAATGCCATCGAGGCACACACAGCGAGCATACGGTTTCACAATTCGCACTTACATAAGTGAGGATAATGGGCATCTGGATACACAGGTACAGGAGACCTTGGCCATAATGAGAAGTTTTCGCTGGCATGAGCCGTCGGCGCCAGCTGGTGGGCAAACCGAGACTATAGTATCAACATCTACGCCGACAGCATTGGGAGTCACCACCAACTCGATCCAGTCTGCCTTCGAGGAGCTTGGCTTCGTATTCCAGAGTTCGCCGCTACATGACGGCACGCCCCGCGTCATCGGTGAGCAGGTTGATGATGCTACACTGGTTGAAGTCGTCGGCCCCCCTAGTCGACCCACACAGGCAACAACCATGTTTACTCTTTCCGAAGATGAAGTGCCCTACGTGATCGTATTCATGCAACTCGTAGTCCCGACATGGACTGAGGGAATCAATTGGGTTGCAGAGAAACTCGCTGCTGCCATTGACGCAGAACAAACTACAACTAGAGGGAACCTGAGCATCAGGCTGTCAGCAATTGCTGAGATGGGGATATTCACGCTGACTGTGGAGGCGAAGTGAGGTTCGTTCTGGACCTGTAGGTCGAAGTCTCCTTCCCATCTCGTCGGACGATAGCTTGCCACGAGGGGGTGAGGAAAGACTCCGACTTCCCGCCGATTTCTCCTTCGGCACTCAGTAGTCGACGTGAGGCTCAGTGAAGAATGTAGATGGGGTTGTCCGCGTCGTCGCCCAAGTTGCGGCGGAGGGTATTCAAGACAGTGCGCATGGGCCGCACGTCGCATTCGCTCTTAGCCCCAAAGATCAGTCCCAACAGATGAGCTGCATGACTGACTGGGTGGCGGCGGGGAGGCCTCTCTACGTCGTACAGCGCAACACGACGGAAGCAACGGTGACCGTAAGGAATGTGACGGTGGAGGGCGCGGCTAATTCAGTCCGAGTCCTGTCCCGTAAGGACAGCCATCTCCTTCTCGTGCCTCTGGTCAAGCATGCGTACCGGCGCGAATGCTATAGCCGCTATTTGCCCAACCAGTATGAGCGCCGAGAGGGATACGACGGCCCACGGATGGTTGCCTAGGCCGAAGAGCAGCAAGACTCCTATCAGGAGCAGCGGCGGCGCGCCTACGAGTGCTGCGATCATGACGCCGACCTCGCCGGTTCCCTTGATGCGGAAACCTCTGTCGCTCTGTTCGATTTGCAGGGTAGGCTCGCCACCCCGTCGCCTTCCCATTGCCACCTCCTTCGCCCTATACTACCAGAAGGCGGCACTCTGGCTGCCTCTATATCTGGCGCTATCCTCACGCGCTCGGCTGGCATCTCGCCAGGGGGTTGGCTGAGTTCGAGCGTCTCGCGGCACCGAGCGGATACATCATCCACTGTCCTGGTACGGCGGAGAACCCGAATGACAAGACGGAAGAAGCACACCACGAACGGTTGATTTCATCGGAGTGGGCTACGAGTGGAGGAGATACCAAGAGGGAGACGGTTGGAAGCGGAAGTACTGGAAGCATCTTCACTGACCCGCATGTGTTCCTCATGCTGAACTTGAAGGTACGCAGTATTTGCATCGTAGTCTGGAAGGCTGCGGGGGAGTTCGAGTAGTGCCTCACCAAGGAATTACCGTGACTCACAAAGACGGAATGGCTGAGCTCCTCCGCGACGACTCGTCCTTCGTCGGCTGCAAATTCGACGGCGGGTCCTTCGTTGGTCTGTGCTCCGACTCGCTCTACCTGAATGGCTGCTCGCGCCAGTGTCTCGTAGAACCCCGCCATGACTGCGTGGTTGTTGAACAACATGCCCTTCTTCTCATACTCAGTCACCAGAGTTGAGGGCTGGTGAGGCCCGTTGCGACTCTGATGCGCAGTGAGTATTCCTTTCAGGGCGATGCGGAGAGCGAATAGTTCACCTTGTTGGTAGGACATACTGTAGTGCAGTTCGTCGAGGGTAGGCATTAGTTCTTTTTGAGTAGCTTCATGAGGCTCGACCCTGGCTTGAAGTCGCCCGCTAGCCAGCGCACAAAGCTCTCAGCGTGGCGGGAGTAGGTGTATTGGGACCCTGGGGATAGAGGCGTTAGCGCGATCTCTTCCTTGTACCGTTCCAACGCCTGTTGAACCTTGTGAAGTGTTCGCTTATCGACCATCAATAGACTGCTCCCTACTAGGATTTCAGCTTGGGTAAGCTGTAGGGAGTGTATCAGACGTGGTTTATAGCGTCAACGAAGTGAAACTAGGTCATGGAGGATGTAATGACTAAGAATGGCAGGTCTGACAGTGCTGTTGAAGTCGCTCATGCAAGTCATGAATCAAGACGGGATCCAACACATACATTACATCGGGGACTTGTTCGGGAGCTTGGGTAAGCCGACTGGACATTCGTGTCGCAAGGAGGCTTACCTAATTGCAGGAGTTCAAGGACCCGCCGAAGTTCAAGAAGTCTAAGGGCCTCAGTCGGAGCGAGCAATGGGCTATTGGGATTGGGACCGCGACGTGCATAGGTGTGCTGCTGTTCTTGTTCGCGGCTGGTAAGTTCAGTGCAGAACCCGCACCTACTCCTAAGCCGACGCCAATTACTATCACCGTCGGTTCAGGTGGCAAGCTACTCGCCTTCCATTCCTTCCAACCTGCCTATCAGCGAGTCTTAGGTCTGGTGGGTCAGGCTGGGTACCATCAGGTAGACGATGAGACGTATGCGCAAGTTGAGGCGATAATCATTCAGGCAGCTCAACAGCGCAATACACCCACGGCAGTGGCTGCACCTACGAGAGTAATCAAGGGCGTATCTCTAGGGGACGTGCATGTGTGGCGCTTGTGCACTAGCCGCCGGCAGGGTAAGCTAGAGCCCGCCCAGGTGGGACTAGTGCGTAGCCTTGACATCTCAAAGTTGGTAGAGCCTAGGGCTAGGCAGGTAGCGGAGTTTATCAAGGTAGGCGCCGAGAGGCCTGGAGATATGCTGATAGCTGAGGCTATCATCACGACGTGCGAGTTGTGGCTAGACGAGGAAGGTCAGAAGCTCCTTGAAAGGTAGGGAGAAATCGTGGATACAAGGTTCGTCTTTATAGGCAAAGCGACTATAGGTGGCGCTGTTATCGGCTGGTTCGTAGGTGACTGGGCAGCGGGAGCCACCACTACCGGAGCGCTTATTGGTGGAGCGATTGGTGCAGTTGTAAGCGCGATAATCGCGATGTGGCCTAGTTGATACTGACGTGATCGGTTTACTGTTTCATTCAAAGGTGATACAGTATACCCTATGGGACGGCGCAAAGTACAGGAGTCAATGATGGCTAAGAAGTCAGGCAAGGAAATACAAGCTGCTGGGCGGGTTGAGAGTACCCCTGAGTTGCCTGAGCGCTTCCACGAGATACTAGGCTCAGTAGTCAAGATTCGCACTCCCGCTGAATTGAAGCGGCTCACGAGAGTACCCAAGTGACTGATCGACAGTTGCATGTGTGTGCATTAGCCCTCTTTGATGATGGGTGGCCTACAGAGGCTATAGCTAAGGCTTTGGGAGTGTCACGAGAAGTCGCGTCGGATGTATTGACAATGGGGATCGGATTCGATGCAGATTTGGTGTGGCAGAGACATGCGGTGAAAGATAAAGATGGTTTGATTATTGTCCGCAATGAGGCAGGTGAGATCGTGGAGAGACTGAAGCCCTCGTAGGGTGGTGTGCATGGACAAGCGCGAGAGCTGGATCGAGCCAGAGAACAAGGAGTTGGTCGAGTGGGAGAGGCGGCGGAATGAGGCTAGGGCTGAAGGCCGGCCTTTCAACGAGCCGAGTCCGGCTGAGCGCAAGCCTCTAAAGCTACTAGAGAAGGTGATTCAGAGACTGCGCAGAGTTGACAAGTCTGAGTAGGTCGGCGTATCGTGTGACTTGGGCTGGAGGGCAACGACGGGCAGATGGGAGGTGCCAGATGAAGGTCACAGAGCATACTAAAGACAGGCTTTGGCAGGACATGTTCGATCTAGCCCGCCTAACTCGATACTACGAATTTCAGACCAATCACCTAGTTCGGAATCATAGAATTGTCCGACTGGTGATATTGCTAGGGTCTGGGGCCACCTTGACGCTGGCGCTGGGCCGACTGCCTGAGTGGATCGGCATTGTGGGTTCAGCCACCCTCTTGGTTGCTACAGCCGTCGAGTTTATCTGGGATTGGGGAACGAAGGCCTCGCTGTCGCACGCCATCAACTTAGAGTGCTGCGTGATCGAGAAGGACTACGAGGACCTGTGGTCGCAGGTCAGTAATGGTCAGATCGGCGATAAGGAGTGTCTGGGTAAGGTTAATCAGCTGAGCTTGCGCGTCATAGCTGCCTCCGCGCTCCTCTCAGGTACGGATAGGAAGATAAACGATAGGGCAAACAAGATAGCCAAGAAAGTACTTGCAAAGAAGTGGAGGCCGAGTAGTGAAGAGCATCCCGAAGTATCGACAGCGACCTGAGAGACCTACGCCAAGGCCCACTCCCCCAAGACCCACGCCGCCTTCTCCCACTGGTCCTCCTGATTCATTCCCAGGACAACAGCCTGATACGAGAGAATCGGGAGGGCCTCCATCTCGACCGGGGGGCGATCCTCCGCCCCGTCCGTAATTGACCTGGTCAATAATCGGTAGTCATGCCGGTCGTATTGGCAGACACTCAGCAGAGGAAATCAGGCAGGGTCAAACTGTTTGATGGGTTATCTGTATTTGCAGACTTGTATATAATCCCCTAAACGCACTTAGAGGACTCCCTCTGCCTGGGCCAGACACCGTCTTCAGAGATATCTTCCGAGAACTGGATACCGAAAAGAAGATTAACATCACCGCCCATGGAGATTGGGGCAGTCGCCCGCGCATAATACTGAGATACTGAGCAACCCGTCAACGGGCATCGCGGGTTGCCCCCGCCCCGGCGGGCCGCATAACATGGGGCTCATGGCTAGAGTGCGCGTACCCGCAAGTGTAGGTCTCCGGGCCCTCAACCGCCGGACCCCGGCCAGACCCAAGAACTCCCAGCAGGAGCAGGACGACCTGCAGCAGGACAACCGGCTGGACGACCGGATGGACGACCGCGAGGCCAATGACCTGCTGGACGCTCTCGACCGGCAGGGCGACCGCCGCCTGCCGCCCGTCCGCCGCCTGGAACCGGAGAACAGTCTAAACACGCTCGACCCGGCCTATTTCGAGCCGCCGCCGTCCGTAGATCGCCAGCAAGGGCCGGATACTCTCGACGCGCTCGGCAGCGTCGAGCAGGACCCGTCCCGCTCCAGCACCCATCATGCCCCTGCGTCGGACGGCGGCCTGAGCCCTCGCCCGGCGCAGGGGCCGGACTCCCTCGACGCGGAACGGGCGACCAGGGCCGAGCGGCTGGTCCAGGCCCTCTCCCCCGACCGGCAGGACGACCAGGCCCTCGACGGCCGCCAGGGGCCGGACTCCCTCGAGGCGCTGGACGGCCTCGACGCCGGCAGCGTCGACCATGACCCGGCCAGCTCCCGGCCAGACGACGCGGAACGGGCGAACAGGGACAAGTGGCTGAAGCTGCAGCGGGTGGACATTGGCACCCTGCAGGCGGTACAGGCGGAACGGGCGACCAGGCTGGAGCAGGCGCAGGACGCCATGGCCCGAGCTCGGCGGCCCACCCCCCGGCAGAGGGCGCAGCTCTTCGATGCCGAGCAAGAGGCCAAGCGCGAGTCCGTTTTCGCCGAGGCCTATAGGCGGTCTGTGGCTCCGAAAGGGCTCTCGCCAGACTATCGGCGGAAGCTGGTGGACGCCATGATGGACCGCCGGGCCCGCATCAAGGCCAGCCGCCAGGCCAGCCGGGGCCGCCGCCAGGCCGATGCGGGTGTCCGCGACAGGCCCTACGGCGGGCTGCCGAAGGTCGTGGTCTACAATGACTCGCCAGGCCCCCGCGCCCCTCGCTCCCCAAGGTAAAGACCCGACGCGGGCCTCGCCCCCCCCCCCCGACGCGGGCCGGACACTGAGGCTATAAGAATCAATTCCCTCTCATAATATAATCACCGGTGTTTTGGCCACACATGAAACGAATACCCATGTACATAATCTGAGGGTGTGGTTGAGCGACGATCGCTGTCGGATGTGCAAAGAACCACTGCCGCCGCCAGAGAGCAGGCAGTATGGGCAAGTCTGCGGCGACACATGTACTGCGACCGCCCTGAAATCCCGCCTCCTGCACGGAGCGCTCGTGCAGGAGTACATCGCCAAGGACTGTGTGATCTGCAAGCGGCCCGTGCCCATCGAGCGCATCCGCCGACACCCGCGAGCTCTCACCTGCGACAAGCTCTGCAGCATCCGGAACGAACAGTCCAATCAGAAACGTGCCCACAAGAAATGGCGGCGAAAGCGACAGGCCCTCGCGCGAGCGGTCACCGCGCGACGGTCGGCAGCGGAGTAGCGTTAGGGCGGGGCCTTGGAGGGCCGCCGAACGCCTCGCGGCTCGCCCCAGGGGGATCCCGCCCGGCGGGTGGAGGCTATCAACACCATTGCTAGAAAATTAGTGTCGCTCACGCTCCCACCCGGAGCGTCCCGTGGTAACGATTGTGGGATGCGGCCGCCGGATTGCCTGAAGGCGTAGCCGGGTTCTAGTCCCCGCACGAATCCCAACCCGCCGGGCGGGGTGCCGGAACCCCTTCCCGAGGCCTGGGAGCTTGGCTCGGGAAGGGGGGGCCTATCTCTCCCTTGAGGAAAGACCGCCAGGTCGTCTTCGGCCCCCAAGGCCCCGTTCCTCTAGGCCGTTGGGGGCCGCCCTCGCGGCCCGCCCCAACGTTACTCAGCTGCCTACTGTCGCGCAAGACGTCTGCCGACGCCATCGCCTAGGGATGGTCTGAATAAGTCCGTGGACTGCAGCTCCACACATAGGAAATTAAGCCGTGCTGATGGGTTATTCAGAGTATCCCTAGCTGCCGGGCATTCGGCCCCTGGTCGGCGTCCCGGCCCCTGGAGGCGCGGGAGCATGATGGGAGCCGGGTGATTCGGGTTGGGTTGAGCTGGTAGGGGCTATACCGATTGACGCTTTGTACGACGTTGGTATACATTGGCCTATATATGCCGAGTATTGGCCGTATTGCTGAGCGTAAGGCGGATTCACCTATGGAAGCAAGAGATACTCGCTGGATTTCTGTCGCTGAGGTTGCCAGCCACCTGGGTGTAGCCCGCGACACTGTGTATCGCTGGATCGACTCCAGAGGAATGCCTGCTCACCGCGTAGGTCGGTTCTGGAAGTTTCAACTGTCCGAGGTGAATGCATGGGTCACGTCGGGAGAGGCGGAAGTCTCCAACGGCGCAGGTCCGGATGAACGTTTCGTCGAATCGCCGAAGCAGGGGCGCTAGGACATGGCGCGCGCAGACCTTCTGAAGCAGCTATTCCGAGCCTATCGCGAAAGCGACCGCGAGTCCTTCATGGACGTTGCGCGCTCTATCGCTGACGAAGAGCGCAAGAAACATCACCCTGCGTTCGCCAACGAATTGCTTCGAATATTGAACAATGGGGTCGTTGCTGCTACGCCGAGTCTCAGGGGCACCTTCCAGCCGCCTCCAAGAGACCACGAAAAGAGAGCGCCGCTCCTCGAAATCAGACACCCTGACCGATACTTTCGCGATCTGGTCCTCCACGCTGGGACCAAAGAGATACTCCTCAAGGCCATGCGGGAGTTTCGACAGTGGGACATCCTCGAAGCTAACGGTCTGAAGCCCAGCCACAAGCTCCTGTTTTGCGGCCCACCGGGCTGTGGCAAGACTGCGACCACCGAGGTGATCGCAGCTGAGTTAGGATTGCCGCTGGTGTATATACGCTTTGATTCCGTCGTCTCTTCACTGCTCGGGGAAACAGCTTCAAACCTGAGGAAGGTGTTCGAGTACATCCATCAAGAAACCTGGGTCGTCCTCTTCGATGAGTTCGACGCAATTGGCCGGTCGAGAGACGACGCCACCGAGCACGGGGAGATTAAGCGAGTGGTAAATGCATTCCTTCAGATGCTGGACAACTTCCACGGACGGTCCCTGTTGATCGCTGCTACGAACTTCGAACAAGCTCTCGACCCCGCCCTCTGGCGCAGATTCGACGAAGTCGTGCGGTTTGAGCGTCCGACGGTGGAACAGATCGAGGAGTTGATGAAGCAGAGGTTAGTCCCCGTCATTAACTCGAACATCTCAACCAAGCGGTACGGTGCACAACTGGAAGGGTCGACTTTCGCCGACGTCGAACGCATCGCCACGGACGTCTTGAAGAGCTGCGCCCTTGACGGCAAAACTCGACTGCAGGCAGAAGACATCAAGAGAGCCATGGAGAGCCACGCACTCAGAATGCAGGTCATGCAGAGTTCAGTCCACTCTGAAGCTCCGCGAGTAGGCACTCCCTAAGGGTCAGTATGGTCAACTTCGAACGTATCGAACCCTTACCCCATATCGCCATTCAGCGCGAGCCCCAGCAGGCCTTGATAAGGCCGCCTAGGGGCCGCCCCCCTCGCATTCAACCCCGCTCGAATCGGCGGGAACACGCCGATCGTATGAAGGATCAGACCGCTGCAGCCGCCGCAGAGCTGGCAAGGCTGCGGGCATCCTTCGGGGTGGCCCCGGACAGATTCCTGGTCTTGCGACTGGAGACGCTTGATGGCGAGCAACGCGATACCCTGGAGCGCTTGAACGTTACCGTAGTCGAGGAAGTGAGAGAAGGGCGGGGAGACACAGCGGTACGTAGACTGCTCGTTCAGTTTCCTGATAGCGAATCCCTGACCATATTTGCGACCGAATACGACCGGTACGCGGACGAAACAAGTCAGACCACTGCCTTGCCCCATGCAATGCGGAGGAATCTGTTCGATGCCCTTGAGAGTGTCTCAACCGTTTCAGCCCAAGAGAGGACTGGACGCCGCCTTCAACGTGAGGGGCCACCCGCCGAGGAGCTCTTCTATCTCGATGTTGACCTATGGAATCCCGGTACCGACGACGGTAGGCGGGACCTGTCGAACTTCTTTCGAGAATTCGTACAGTCTCGTGGTGGAAGGGTTGTTAAGGACCCCTTGATTACGCCAAGCCTGTTTCTTGTCAAGGTGGAAGCAAATCAGAGTCTCTTGGACGAGCTCTCACAACTCGACGTGGTTTCCCTGGTAGACCTACCCCCGAGTCCGCCACCGGAGGACTCCTTCGACTTGCTGTCCCCGGTTCTGCCGCTTGACCCCCTACCCCCGGTTCCGGCGAACGGTCCGCTGGCTTGCATTGTGGACTCGGGCATCATCGCAGGTCACCCGTTGCTGAGAGGGGTAGTAGTTGCAGCAGAGGATTTCGATTCCGGCGAAGCCACACCGGTAGACCTGAACGGCCATGGCACTCAAGTTGGAGGGCTCGTCGTATACGGTGACATCGCTCGCCGGATGCAGGGGAACGAATGGCTGCCCCAGGTCAACCTCTACTCGGCCAAGGTTATGCGCAATAAGCGGAACTCCATTGATCCGACATGGCCAGACACCGAATTCCCCGCCGAAGAGCGCGTCGAGGAGCAACTCAAGCGGGCGATAGAGCATTTTCACAGTGAGTATGGTTGCCGCGTCTTCAACCTTTCGATAGGGCACGGAGACAGGCTTTACGCAGGAGGGCGACAGCTGCCCTGGGCAGAGTTGCTCGATGAACTGGCAAAAACGCTGGATATTGTCATTGTCGTCTCAGCCGGAAACGTGCTTGACCCGGCCATACCGGCACCTGTCCACTCAGATCAGTTTAAGGAGCAGGTGGCGGGGTCCCTGAAGCAGCCCCAACACAGGTTGATAGATCCCGCCACTTCTGCACTTAGTCTTACGGTGGGTTCCGTCGCCCGCCGGGACGACCCTAGTATGTTGTCTCTGAGCACCCAGCTTGCAGGCTCGGCCAAAGGCTGTCCATCCCCGTTCACAAGATGCGGACCTGGTGTTAACGGCGCCGTCAAACCGGAGGTGGTGGCATCCGGCGGAAACTTTGCACTCGATTCCTTTTTTGGGAGACCCCGTTGGAGGAGGACCGATCCCCAGCTCGGTGAGCCGACTCTCAATCGGGACTTCGCTACTGGACGCCTGCTCCGTGCCGTCTGCGGTACGAGCTTCGCGGCCGCGCATGTGACTCACATCGCCGCGCGCATGGAAGCGGCTCTAAGGAATGAATTCCAGATGGCGCCGAGTCAAAACCTCGTGCGTGCGCTCTTGGTAAGCTCTGCTCGTCCACACGACAACGTCAAGAGCTACGTTGACAAGGGCGACGTGCTCAACACCGTTGGCTACGGGGAGCCGAACGTCGAGTATTGCTGGTCAACGCCCAATCGGATAAGCCTCGTAGCTGAAGACATCGTTGGGTACCGCACGTTTCACGTCTACTCCCTCGTCGTGCCTGAGGACTTTATCCAAGAGCCGGGAAGACGTTCGATCTCTGTGGCACTCGCCTACGACCCTCCTACAAGATTGAGTAGACGTGACTACATTGCCACTGCGATGTGGCTGGAGGTGTTCGGCGGGTTGACTACGGAGCAAGTTGTCGAGTACAGATCCAAATACGTGGGCGACGGCGAGCCTCCAAAGGCGCAAGATAGGAATAGGCTCGACTTTAGCCCCGCCGGACAAACCATAAGGATGTCGACCGTGCAGAAGAGGTCCTGGAGTTCGAATCAAGGCACCGTCTTTCTCAATAGGCCTGACCCTAATGGAGACGCATCGCTGCACATCTTCGTCGGTTGCCAGCCGAAATTCCCGAATCCCTTGGGCGAAGACTCCCAGCGATACGCGCTGGTGGTCACATTAGAGCACGACAGCCAAGCCATCGATATCTATCAGCAAGTAAGGGTGAGGGCCAGGACTAGGGCCAGGACTAGGGCCAGAATCGGAGTGGCCGGATGAAGCTGAGAGGCCCGCCACATCGCTTTGCCCCGCACCACGACGTGCTCGCCGGAGCGCTCCAGTGACAGGGAGCGCTGGCGCAAGCGTGAGTCTGCCAGGCGTCGCCGGCAGGAGCTGAAGGCCCTCAAGGGGCCGACGCCGTGACCGGCTCCCACGACCCCGCATACTGCGAGCTGGCGGTCTGCCGCCGCTGCGACGCTTACGGCTACGCGGGGCTCACGCCACGGACTGCGGCTGCATGGCCGACGGGATCATCGAGGCCCGCTTCATCAATCCTTACCCCGAACAGGAAGGCAATTGGAGCAGTGGCTTCCTGTTCCGAAGCGGCGCCTTCGACGAGTTTCATGCCGTCGTCGTCAATCACGACGGCTGGTGGGTCCACCGGCTACGTACAGGCGACGCGAAGTCCACACAGGAACTGGCAGGGCGGACTTCCGTCCACATATCCACCGACCCCTCCGGGAGCAACTGGCTGTTCATCAACGGGGTTCTACGTGGACAAGCTGGATCTCAGCGGCTGGCTGGAGAACGGAAGCGTGTCCGCTGTAGGCTCCTACTTCACAGGCGATGGAATCGCCGGCAAGTCCACAAGGTTCGATGAATTCACCATCTGGTCGGCCGTGGTGAAGCCGACGGACAGCCCCCTCTGGCAGGCGGCGAGTCCCAGGCCGAGCGCGACATGGGTCTTGCCGGTACCGCTGTTGCCTATGGCGATGACGTTCTCCCGCCGGTCCACGTACTCGCAGCGTGCCAGCTGCATGACCAGGTGCTTGTTCACCGACGGCATGGCCAGGAAGTCGAAGGTGTCGAGGCTCTTGGTGGCAGGGAAGCGTGCAGCCTTGATCCTGCGGTCCACCATGCGATGATGGCGGTCTATCACCTCAAGCTCAGAGAGCCTCAGCAGGTAGCCCGGATGGTCGATGCCCTCGGCGGCACACTGGCCGGCCACCTTGCCGTACTCCCTCAGGAAGGTCGGCAGCTTCAGCTCCTTGAGGTGGTGCTCCAACAGCACCGTCGACCTGTCGCTCACCGCCCGCTCCCAGACATGAGCGCCATGTAGTCGCTGGCCGATGTCGTTGTCACGGTGACCCTGGGCAGGTAGGGGTAAAGCTCCAGGTCGAGTCTCTGAGGTCGACCCTCCATCCTGCACAGCACCAGGTGCTTGATGGCGTCGAAGCTTATGGCGCCGAGCCTGAGGGCATCACGTACGGATTCGTACACCACCTCTGTTCGGAAGTTCTCCATCAACCGCAGCACCTGTACGAACTCCCGCTTGCCGCGCCTGCCCATCCTCGACTCCAGCAGACGCCGCAGCACTCCGAACTCCTCCGGCAACTCCCATCCGGCCAGCGGAGCAGCCTGGTCCAGCGCTCCCGTCTTGCGCTCCAGCAGCGGCAGGTAGTGGATGGGGTCGAACACGAAGTCGTCGCGTTCGTAGGATCGCGGATGACGGGCTATCACCTCTGCCCCGTTGCTGATCACCACCTCGCCCACATAGCCGCGCACCAACACCTCCATGTGACCGTAGGCCACGGGCACCGAGTAGTCGTTGGTCCGGTACCGCACCAGGGACAGGGAGCTGACACGGCTCACGTGCTTGTCGCTGGCATCGTATGGCACGGCGGGGAGCGCCAGCAGGGCCTCCAGGTCACGCTCCATCCGCTGGCCTATCGTCTCCTTGTGCCCACGCAGCTGTCTCCCCAGCCGTTCCAGGCACCTCTCCTCCAGATGGGCGTTGAGCGCATCGAAGCTCGGCAGCGACGGCACAGGCACCAGGAAGTTCCGGCGAGCATATCCCACCAGCCCCTCCACCTTGCCCTTGTCGTTACCCTTGCCTGGCCGGCCGAATCGGTCATCGAACAGGTAGTGGGACTGGAGTTCAGAGAACACACGAGTACGCTGGCGCCGGCCGTCTCCCATGATTCTGGCCACAGCCAACCTCGTGTTGTCGTAGACGATGCTCCGGGGCACCCCACCCAGGAACGAGAACGCCGAGACGTGACCGTCGCAGAACGCCTCGGTCGTCTCCGCGGGGTACGCCTTGACGAAGCATGCGTCGCTGTGGGGAAGGTCCAGCACGAAGTAGTGGATGGTCTGCTCCACTCCTCCGATCACCGCCTTGGCCTGGCCGAAGTCGCACTGGGCATCACCCGCGGGATGGGACAGCGGAACGTACATCTCGCGTGTCCGCCGCCGGCGCTCTCGCACGTAGTCCTTGACTATCGTGTACTTGCCACCGAACCCGTGCTCCGCTCTCAGACGGTCATAGATCCGCTTCGCCGTGTGCCGCTGCTTCCTCGGAAGACGCCGGTCCTCTTCCAGTATCCGGTCGATCACCCCGTGGTACGGGTCCAGCTTGGGGCGACGCGGCGGTGACTGTCGACGGTACCCGGGTGGCACCGAGTACTCCAGCATCTTGCGCACCGTGTCCCGGTGCAGCCCGAACACGCGGGCAGCCTCTCGCGTGCTCATCCCCTCCACCATGCAGGCCCGGCGCACTCGAACGTACAGCTCCACCTTGTACATCCTTCACACCTTCCATCGAGTTGCCTCCAACTCTATGGAAGGCGGCGGGTGGTACGGTTTTGCAGCGCCCTTTATGTTATTGCTCAGCGATTCCGTCCTCACTAACTGTCAAGCGAAAATGTCCACATCATGGAGAATGTGACATTGACGCAGAAAGAGCAGACGAGGCTTCAGGTTCTCAACAGTTTGATGGCGGACCATATGACCTTAGAGCAGGCAGCGACTTTGATGGGAGTGAGCGCGCGCCACACCAGGCGTATTCTGGCGGCCTACAGAAGGGACGGCGCAGCCGCACTCGCTCACGGCAATCGAGGTCGCAGACCAGCCAACGCTACACCGGACCCGTTGGCGACCGACGTGGTGCTTCTGGCGCGGACCCGATACGCGGGAGTCAACCACACGCACCTGAGTGAGCTGCTGAGGGAGCGAGAGGGCATAGACATCGGTCGTAACACGTTGCGCAAGATACTGACTGACGTCGGTGTGAACAGCCCTCGCCGGCGCAGGCCGCCGAAGCATCGTGTTCGACGGCAGCGGATGGCTCGCGAGGGAATGCTGATACAGATCGACGGCAGCTACCACAGATGGCTGGGAGAAGATGGCCCCCAGTTCACGTTACTGCTGGCGGTCGACGATGCTACGGGTTGTGTCGTCAATGCCCTGTTCTGTGAGTACGAGAACACACGCAGCTACTTACTGCTGTTGCGGGACTTGATACAGAGCTACGGCATACCGCTCGCACTCTATGCAGACCGCCATGGCGTCTTCAAGCACACGCCACCGTCGGAGACTGCCGCCGCTCCCACCCAGTTCTCTCGCGCGATGGGTGAGCTTGGCGTAGAGCTGATATTCGCACGATCGCCGCAAGCCAAAGGCCGGGTGGAACGCACCGCGGGCACCCTCCAGGACTGCGATGATGAATCCCGGGGCACCTCGGCTCGGGCCTGACCCTTTCCAGGACTGGCATCATGCCTTCAGCCTGATCTGTCGACTCGAGCCGAGGTGGCGCCCGAAGTGCCTTCGGCAAGGCGAGCAGTGACCTGATAGGAGCCTGGCCTCACGCCCCATCGCAGTCCTGTCCGCTCACCTGGCCGGCGCGCCATCCTCCGGGAGGTAGGAATGACAGGAGTCGTCGGTCATGAAGGTAGTCGTGGGGTTGAGCTGGTCGTCGGAGTCGACACCCACCAGGATGAGCATGTGGCGGTGGCCATTGACCGTCAGGGGGTCCGCCTGGGGGAGCTTCACACAGTGGCGACCACCCATGGGTATGAGGAGCTCGAACGGTGGTCCCGGGGCCTGGGAGAGATTCATGCCTTCGGGATTGAAGGCACCGGTTCCTACGGTGCCGGAGTCACCCGCTTCCTGACCAGTAGGGGCTATAACGTAGTGGAGGTCAACCGGCCCGACCGGTCAACCCGCTACCGGAAGGGGAAGAGCGATCCCACTGATGCGGAGATGGCAGCGCGTGCCGTGCTTGCCGGAGTAGCCGATGCCACTCCAAAGTCAGGTGAGGGTGAAGTCGAAATGATCCGCATGCTCAAGAGTGCGAAGGACTCGGCCGTCAAGGCTCGCACCCAGGCCATCAACCAGATGAAGGCCCTGGTTGTCACGGCCCCGGCCGAGCTTCGCGAAACGCTCGATGGTCTCGCTGCCGGTGCTCTAGTCACGCGCTGCAAGAGCTTCCGTACCGGTCGTCTGGACGGTCCCCTAGCAGCGGCCAGGTACACCCTGCGCTCCCTTGCCCGCCGCTACCGTCAGCTCAGCGAGGAGGTCCGCGACCTCGAGGCCGAGCTCGATCGACTCACCCGGACGGCAGCCCCAGCCCTGGTAGATGGCTTCGGCATAGGACCAGACACGGCGGCGACCCTCCTCATTGCTGCCGGGAGTAACCCTGACCGCCTCCACTCCGAGGCTGCCTTCGCCTCCCTGTGCGGTGTCAATCCCATACCTGCTTCCTCGGGCAAGACCAACCGCCATCGGCTCAACCGAGGCGGCCACCGCCAGGCCAACGCGGCTCTCTATCGCATCGTTATCGTCAGACTTCGTCATGATGAACGGCCCCAGGCATACATGCGTCGTCGCACCACCGAGGGGATGAGCAAGGCTGAGGTGATCCGCTGCCTCAAACGCTATGTCGCTCGAGAAGTCTTCTCCACCCTACGGAACTCAGCCCTATCCCAAAGCACTCCTTGACATCTATAGGAGCATCAGGCTGGTCACGGAGCTGAGACTCGCACGTGCAACCACCATCGATGACGCTAATCGCGTGCTCGATGACTTCCTTCCCCGCTTCAATGAACGCTTTGGTGTGCCGTCGCGGCACGCAGAGACCGCGTATCGGGTCCTGGAGCCGGGGATGTGCCTGGACACAGTCCTATGCCTGAAGTACAGGCGCAGGGTTGGCCGGGACAACACTGTGAAGTACCGCTGGCGTACCCTGCAGCTGCTTCCCGATAGGGGTCGACCGAGCTATGCTGGATCGGTGGTGGATGTGCTCGAAGGGCTGGACGGACGACTCGCAGTGCAACACGAAGGGCGTATAGTCGCCTCCCAGGAAGCGCCTCCCCGTCCAAGTATCCTGCGCAGCTTCGACACGAGGACCGTACACACGACTGTTCCCAGCCGCCACACCAACGGTGTCATCAGGAGGTCGGAGGACGAAGTGGCGTCAATGGGCACAATGCTCGAAGTGGACAAACTCCGCGACGATGCTGACCGCAACGGCGCCGCAAGAGTTCGCAAGACCGTGACTCCGCGATCCAGAAAGCCCACCCCACTTCAGACAGCGAGATGGAAGGCGGTGCAGAAGGCGAAGCGCAAGGGGCTGTCCATTCGTGGGATCGCCCGGGAACTGGGCATACACAGAGAAACCGTGAGGAAGTACATGCACGCTGAAAGCCCACCCATGTCGTCGCGGTCGCGCGCTCGCGCAACGTCGGAAGTACCGTGATCTGCTAGCATGGCAATCCACCGAGATGACATTTTCCCTTGACACTTGGGCGGACAGAATCGCTGAGCGTCGACACCACTCCCGGACGCTCACCCCCGCCTCGCCGGTCCATTATTACTCCGCCCTTTACACGTCTCCGGGACGTACGCGCCGGCAACCTCTATCTATCGGACAAGGAGGGAGGAGGGGAGTTCACACAGGATGACGAGGAGACCCTGGCGATGTTCGCGTCCCATGCGGGAATGGCCATCGCCAATGCGCGGCGGCACCGGGAGGAGCAGAGGGCCAGGGCCTACCTTGAGACGCTGATCGACACCACGCCCGTAGGCGTCGTGGTGTTCAACGCCGGGACCGGCGTCCCGGTGTCCCTCAACAGGGAGGGGAGAAGGCTTGTCGACGGCCTCACAAACCCCGGCCAGACGGCGGAGCAGCTCCTCGACGTGCTGACCTTCCGGCGCGCTGACGGGCGGGAGATCTCGCTGCGGGAGTTCCCCCTGGCAGAGGCGCTCAGCACGGCCGAGACGGTGCGGGCCGAGGAGATCGTCATCAGCGTCCCCGACGGCCGGAGCGTCTCCGTGCTGCTCAACGCCACCGCCATCCGCTCGGAAGAGGGACAGGTCGAGTCGATGGTCGTCACCCTCCAGGACATGACGGCGCTGGAGGAGCTGGACCGGCTGCGGGCCGAGTTCCTGGGCATGGTGAGCCACGAGCTGCGGGCGCCCCTGACCTCCATCAAGGGCTCCGCCGCCACAGTGCTGGGGTCGTCCGCCGACATGGACCCCGCCGTGGTCCGCCAGTTCTTCCGGATCATCGAGGACCAGGCCGACCACATGCACGACCTGGTTGCCGACCTGCTGGACGTGGCGCGCATCGAGACGGGCACGCTGCCGGTCACTCCCGAACCTGCGGAGGTGGCGGTGCTGGTGGACCGGGCAAGGAGCACCTTCCTCAGCGCAGGGGGCGGGAACAACCTCGCCATCGACATTCCGCCCGACCTGCCCCTGGTGATGGCGGACAGGCGGCGCATCGTCCAGGTCGTCGGCAACCTGCTGTCCAACGCGGCCAAACACTCCTCGGAGTCGTCCGTCATCACGGTGACCGTAGTGCGGGAGGACGTTCACGTTGCGGTCTCGGTCGCCGACGAGGGGAGGGGCATACCTTCCGAGCGACTGCCGTACCTGTTCAGGAAGTTCACCCGGACCGACGGCGACGACCTGGGGAGCGGCGTCGCCGGGTCGGGCCTGGGCCTCGTCATCTGCAAGGGGATCGTGGAGGCGCATGGGGGCCGGATATGGGCCGAGAGCGAGGGGCCGGGCATGGGAGCGCGGTTCACCTTCACGATACCGACGGTCGAGGAGACCGGTAGCGGCACGGCCATCGGCCTCCCGCCTCTCTCCGCTCCCGCCGCGCGGCGAGCGGTGGCGGGAGCGGGGGAACACGTGCGGGTCCTGGCGGTGGACGACGACCCCCAAGCGCTCAGGTACGTCCGCGACGCCCTCGCCAGTGCCGGCTACACGCCGGTAGTGACCGGGGACCCGGCGGAGGCGCTCCGGCTCGTGGCGGAGGAGAAGCCCGATCTGGTCCTGCTCGACCTGATGTTGCCGGGGACCGACGGCATCGAGCTGATGAAGGACATCCTGGGAGCGGGCGACGTGCCGGTCATCTTCGTGTCCGCCTACGGCCGGGACGAGCTCATCGCCAGGGCCTTTGACATGGGGGCCGTCGATTACGTCGTCAAGCCCTTCTCGCCGACTGAGCTGGCGGCGAGAATCAGGGCGGCCCTGCGCAAGCGGGCAGCGTCCGAGCCGTCAGAGCCCTACGTGCTGGGCGACCTGACCATCGACTATGCCGAACGGAGCGTGACCCTTGCCGGTCGCCCGCTCCCGCTGATAGCGATGGAGTACCGGCTGCTCGCCGAGCTTTCGGCCAATGCCGGGCGGCTGTTGACCTACGAGCATCTGCTGGAACGGGTCTGGGGGGAGAAGAGCAGCGGCGACGTGCGGCCCATGCGCACCATCGTAAGCAAGCTCCGCCGCAAGCTGGGCGACGACGCCGACAACCCCATCTACATCTTCACCGAGCCTCGCGTCGGCTACCGGATGCCCGACGGCTTTCCTTCATGCCCTTGAAGACCTGCTCTACCGCTTCGCGTAGTTCCGGCGTTTTGCACTTCCCTCCTGATGTGAAGTCGTGTTTACGTGTCCGGGGCTCTTGTAGTAGCCTTCCTAGGATGCATATTTCCGAGGGAGAGCCATAGATGGTGAAGTTCGAGGTGATGTCGCAGACTAAGGCGGAGCTAGATTCGGCGACCGGCAGGCGGGCCGAGATCATGGTCGAGTATCTCGGCTATCTCAACCAGTTGAAGGACGGGGAGGCCGGCATGCTGACGGTAAGCAGCGCGGACGAGAGTCCGACAGCCCTCCGTCGGCGGATCGGCAGAGCGGCGGCAGCGGCGGGGAAGGAGATCGTCATCAGGCGCAAGGATGATGCGATCTACTTTTGGCTCGGCCCCGGTGTGAGGCGACGAAGACGCCCGCGAAAGAACGACTAACGCGTAGGTAACCGACTCGTCGTGTCCAGGACATCGGAGCTGCCATTGATGGCATCTCTGCGACGCCCGGCGGAAGCACGAGTTCAGGCGCAGAATGTGCGATGCAGGCATGGCCAAGGGTTGATTCTCTCGTAAAAAGTCTGTGCA
Source organism: Dehalococcoidia bacterium (assembly GCA_965222445.1). Lineage (GTDB taxonomy): Bacteria > Chloroflexota > Dehalococcoidia > Lucifugimonadales > CAJWER01. The sequence goes on from CBDCTY010000002.1 coordinate 2,588,983, forward strand.
GGTCGAATTAGAACAACCGTACCCTTGCCTGGGTACAATATACAGTCTCTGTTCCGTGTACTACCCCAACATACGGTAGCGCTCAGATGTGCTAAAGCGCTGGGACTTCCTCAAAACGGGGTTTTACGAGGGAATCAAGGGTTGGTACGAAGGCCGACAGAAGGAGGATCAATACCCTTCTGAGAAGGGTGGAGTGTACGGTAGCTGGTACACCTTGTCACCTGTATCATATTCCCCCTGCCATTGGAGACTACAATGGACCAAGAACGGTTCCAGCATCTTACCGCCAAGGGTCTGGCATATTACATGCGGATGTTGGTATCGGTGCTGGCGGGAGCTGATCCAGAGCTTCACGAAGAGTCTCGAGAGTTATGGGTTTTAGACGCACTAGGGGCCATGATGAAGGAATTGGACAGTCGTCATAATATCGCAATGTCGTCGCAAGACCACGATTCAATAAAGATTCTTCATTCTGTTTGTCACGAAGAATTGGGACGTGTTCGTTGGATAAGGAGTCAGCGTTCATTTGATAAACCTCCGACCTCTCCAGAGAACCTGTAGCTGTAACAGTACCCGGATGCGATGGCTTTGGAGGCGGCCATCACGCAGTTCCGGTCAGGGGGTGGAGGCCCACAGGCTGCGGTGGGAGACGAGCTTGCCGTGTGGGACCCGTGAGCATCTACACCGCGACCGTCATAAGCTTCGACCTGCCGCTGCCAGGCCAGCTAACCGGTCGCCCAGGACTCCCCCTCGTTCCGTGTCATCCAACTACCGATCGCCATGCTGTCCTCCTCAGAACTGGGCGAGCCGCCAGACTGCTGGCACCATGATGCCGATGGGCACGGTGATCAGCATGGAAACTCCTGCTGTCCAGGGAGTGGCCGGCGAGGCCGCGTCCATCTCATAACGGGGCGAGTGACTGAGCGCATCGGCTTGGTCCCAACCATGAGGCGGTGACGTTCGCATGGAGGTGTCCACAGGATGCGAGCGGGCCCGGGGCCGAGATCCGCGACGACACCGCAATATGCCCTGGCCACATCTCCTGAACCGAGCTACTCTCGCCACGGGCCGATGGTCAGGACGCGCCTCACCTTCCGCAGCATCTCTTGCTTGAGGCGCTCCCGGCGCAGGTCGTCGAGCGCCCTCCGCCGCCAGCCGAGGTGGGTCTCCCGCTCCGACGGATGCATGGGTGAGCTCGCGGGCGGCAGGGTCAGGCCGTGGTCTTCGATCAGTGCAATCTCCAGGGCCATGATCCTCTCCCGGGTCCTTGCCCGGTCCAGCTTCGTGCCGACCTCGCGCCGCAGCTCCAACGCCCGCCACTCGTCCACCAGGGGCCACGGCTCGCCGTAGACCTCCTCGTCGCCAGGGGCGTAGTCGCCCGTGACGATCCTGGGATCCAGCATCCGCTCGACCGTCCGCCTCCCGCGCCACCCGCCGGTCCGTTCCGTGTGAACGGCGGTCGCCATGGCCCTCCTCCTAAGCGCGTCCAGCCCGGACCAACGGTCTCCAGCCTTCGCCGCTCCGTGGGAGTCCCGTTCCCTGAGCGCCTCGATCTCTCCCCGCACCTCCTCGGCCAAGCCCTTCATGTCCTCCGCGAGCTCGCCGACGACCTGCTCGAGCGCCTCGATGCGTTCAAGCTGCCGCGCCGCGTCCGCAACGCTCGGACAGCAGCAGCCGCTCCAGGGCGTCGGCCAGCCGGGGCGATAGCCTGCCCGCGGACAGGCGCTGCGCCAGACCGTCTTTCGGTCTATCCCCAGGGCCTCAGCCGCCTCGACGGGGCCAAGCTCCCGCACCATGTCCTTCAGCAGGGCCATCCCTCCGGGTAACGCCTCGAAAGGCGCTACATGTGGAACGCCTTTGGAGGCATTACTAGCGGCGCTGCGGTCGTTCACACTCGATTGCCGTGACCACGGAGCCATCGCCGGAGAGGAGGCATACATGGGGCTGCAATCGGGGATCGAGACCGTAAGAGTCTCCTCCGCACTCGATACGGGGGCGAGAAGGCCTGTGCTTCTCGCGTCGCTGCTCCTGGCGTCGCTGGTCGCGGTCGTCTCAGACGGAACAGTCGTGGCCCAGGGGCCCGGCCATGCCTCCGCCTACAGATTCAAATCCACCACCACCGCCGCCATCTAAGAAAGACAATAAGTAACAGAGTGGTAGGGTTGGGCGAGAATCTGACGGCGCCTACCGCTAGGGCCTCGGTGATTCATAGTCACCGGGGCCTTTCTCATTCTAGAGAAATCTGGTGGGCCGATGTAACCCACAGCAGCTTGACGGCTGGGTAGGCGGGGTGTAGGGTAGCGCCGAAATTCTAGGTCGCGAGGGAGAGGGCCGTGACACCAGACGCTTTGACCGTTCGCAATCACCTAGTAGGTGTCGCCAAGCAGCGCCGGACTGTTACCTACTCGGAAGTCGCTAAGCTTATCAAGAGGGCGGCAATCGCTATGGGTCCAGTGCTAGAAGAGGTCGGGTGGGATGAGTGGACTCATGATCGGCCAATGCTCACCTCGTTGGTGATTCGCAAGGGAGAGGGCACACCGGGCCCAGGTTTCTACCAGTTAGCTAATCGGCTAGGTCATGGGCCGATAGACCGTGATAGCGCCCATGATTTCTGGCGGGCGGAGTGCAAGAAGGTCTACGAGTATTGGTACTTGAAGCCCTGGAATTGATCTAGCCTGTCCCATGAAGAAGACCATTATCCGCGATGTATTGATTGCTGCTGCGGGAGCTGCCATAGGCAGCGCCATCAAGCTCTACCTCCAGAAGAGGGCGATGAGGCGGCCCAAATAACGTTTAGGTCGCTGTTTGATGGGGTTATCGAATTCAATAGACTTGTATATAATCTCCTTTGGGAAGTGCGCGGTACCTGACTGAGCTCAGGTCCGCCAGCCTTATACAGATGTCGCGGTCGGTTGTACTCGCGAGAGCCTCATCGAAACCTCCGGCTTCAAGCAGCTTTCGCAGTCTTACGAACAGGTTGGATCCCTGGATATGCGGATTGCGGACGAGCAGGTCCTCGACCTCCAGGTGGTCCGCCCATCCTCCCAACTTTGCCAGCCACCAGTGTCAGGTTGGCTACAGCCGCCGCCATCAACAGCTGGAACAGCGTCTTGGTACGTCCGAAGTACCGCGCCTGTCTCACTCCAAGCTGTACCAGACGCGCCAACCTGTGCTCCACCACCACCCGCCGCTGACGATACTCTGCATACCCTTCGCTCTTCTGCAACGCACGAGCCCGCTGAAGCATCGCTTCCTGCGGATGAAGTCTCACCGTCCGACCGCTGCCCTTTCCTGATCCCACACACCGCTCTTTTAGCGGGCACGCTCCGCAGACCGCCGCGTCGAACCAGAAGGCTCTCAGTTGGTGAGTGCGACCCGTGATCCGGGTCGGGTGCGGTCGCTCACGGCCTGGGATTGGATCGAACACTCAACGCAAAGCCTTCCAGCACACTATACGGCCTCAGCAATATGAAATGGTATTATACCAAGTGGGTGACTACGATTTCCTTATCCATCCTATCGACCCTCAGTGCGAAGACTTGCCCTCGGATCTGGCATATGGCGACCGCATGGGTTTTGGAATAGCGTGGCCCGTAGAAGACGAAGATACGGCATGGCCAAAGCTAGTCGCCATCATTGACAACCAGCACCTACAACTCGTGGACTACGACGAACTGCCTCCGGTAGTTCAGCAGTTTGTCCAGGAGCAGTATAAAAGGGACACACCACGCGTGAAGCTCAGAAACACAGAAGACCCACCCGACGACCCACGCTGACATGGGAGGATAGACATGACCATTCAAACGCTCGACGTGCTGCTGCTCACGGGTGTAGGCAGTCTGCTGGTTAGTGCCGTTGGCTTCGGACTCGCGCTGTGGACGAGGGACCGACGGACAATTGCCATTGGCGTATCCCTCGCCGCCGTTGCCGTCCTGCTCTTCGTGATGCTGTACATGCACTACCACGTAGGGAAAGCTATCCTTTTTGAGCTCAGGGAGATACAGACGCAGCTGCACACCTTACAGCAGCAAATGAAGCTGCTGATTGGGATGCGAGAGCAATAGGAGATAAGCACATGATAGTCGAGAATGAACTGACCCTAGGCTACATCGTCTATGCGATAGTCTGCGGCCTCATCGCCGTATTCATGGCTAAACGTAAGAATCGGAGTCCTGGGCTATGGTTCATCCTCGGTGGGCTTCTTGGGATCTTCGGGTTGATTATCTTGGGATTCCTCGACGACGGGGGTATTCGTTGGAGTAGCAAGCGAAAGGATAAACTATGAGCACAATCCCACTCACCATCACCGCATTTAGCCTAGTGATGGTCTTCGGTGCGTTTGTCCTGCTCGGAATCTTCGTAGCCCGCAAGTCTGAGGAAGTGGCTATGAAAGTGGCTGGCTATGTCACCGCCGTCGTCTTTGGTCTAATGGCCGCTATCGTCCCCTTTGTGATGTTCCAGTTCTTCGCCTTCTATGACATTCACTCCTACAGTACGGTCAGCGAATATCTACGGATAGAACAACCCCGTGTGGTCTACACCGCCGCGGAAGGTCGGTGTCGAGTAGATGCGGGAGACGTGGTGCGCTCCCCAACGGGATGCTGGTACAAATCCGTAGACGGGAAAGAGTGGATGGAGCCCATGCGGTTCAGTGACACACCTATCGAATGGGTGCTGCCAGCCAAATAGACTCAATCCTCCAAATCCCAAGCCAGATTCTCCGTGACCCATAGGAGAGACTTGGCTAAGGTGAGACCATGTACCGCGTACTCAACAAGGCCTTCCAGCTAGGCATCGCCCTCACATTCTTTTGTCGGCGTGGCTATGTTTGCGATCCACCTGTCGTCCCTATACTGCTGGCTGTCTGAGAGACTAGGTCCCGTCGGGGTGATCGGCGTCAACTATTATTGCCGGTCGTGTTGCCTCATCGGGAAATGTTACCGAAATCTGAGCCTCTGGAGTCAACTCCAACCGGAGCGATCTCCCTTGTTGCAGCGTCCCACGGCATCGACTGGTCAGCAGAGGCATAGATGAGCTCCTTAGCCATGACTCCCCGCCATTGGCGAACTCTGCGTTGCAGTGTCCGGAGCTGGCTGTCGGTGAAGCGGCCAGGGTAGAGAGGCCGCAGGCGTTCCAGGAGGGCCTTGGCGGTAGCGTCCGGTTCCTGCTGCAGCCAGAGCAGGACGTCAGACCAGACCCCTCCAAAGGGATCCTTCCGGGTTCGCAGGTTCGAGGACGCGCATCTCGCTGCGCATGCGTCGGGCGGACCTCACCCAGACGCCACAGATCAGGCAGCTGCGAGAGGAAATGCTCCAGACCTTCCTGACTCGGAGCCGCCTGACCTTCAGGAGAGGCGACGGCGACCAGGGCGGATTGCGCCTGTCGAATGGTGTGCAAGAGGGCGACGGGGTCCAGCCTGGTGCGATTCTCTCGCAGCCTGTCTTTGATCTCGACGCTTACCGAGCCGTGCTCCAACAGCCGATCACAGGGCGTGGCTGGCTTATCGTAGCGCTTCGTGACCCTGGCGCCGTCCCGCGTCTTCTCGACCAGCTTGAACGAGGGCTGGAAGTAGTTCACGTACAGGCGGACTGCCCCATACAGGTGAGCCAGGGTTTGACCGGCAATCTGGCCTGTGTAGCGGTCATGCCCGACGAATCGGCGGATGACGGCCCCGTTCTTCTGCTCGATCCAAGCCTGGTCGTTCTTTCGATATGCCCTGGAACGGGTGAACTCGATCCCACTGTCTGCACAGTGTTGCACAAGCGTCTCGTTGATGAATACGCTGTCGTTGTCCGAGTCGATTCCACCGATGGGGACAGGGAGCTGTCGGCCAATGATATGCAGACCCTCGACCACGAGCGACTGCTCACGGGCTTTGCACCAAAAGTCCTATTCCCAGGCCATTTTTGGAACAACCGGCCCTTCTGTTCCAAAAGTCTCTGAGCCGAATATCGGCTCGATGCCAAGCTCGTAGACCGACTGAATCAAGACGCAGATGTTATGACACAGAATCTTGACCAACACCTCATTGACCTGGGCCACCGGGGTCTTAGACCGGACGGCTCCGCCGAACTTGGCCTTGATCATCGCGAAAGTCGTTTCCACGTTCGACCGCTTGTGGTAATGGGCGAGAAACTCGCCACGGTTGAAGTTGTAGTAGTGGTACATCCGCTCCCACAGCGGATCATGCTTCTGCTTGCGGTTCCTAGCCACCGAGTTGGCCCTGAACGGGATGTAGGGGGTGGCGCCCACAGCTTGCACCGCCCGCAGGTTCTTCCTGCTAACGTACGCCTTGTCGCCGCTCACTTCGCTGACCTCAAAACCCCGCGCCGTGGTTTCGACGAACGGGGGCAGGTAGGGCGCATCGCCGGACTCGGTTTCAGTGACCTCAACGGCAGTCACGATGTTGGTCTTGACGCCGCACATCAGGTGAGCCTTCACCCATTTGGCTTCCTTACGCTCCTTGCCCCACTTGTGGTCGAACCAACGGTTGTAGACCGACGTGGAGAACCCGCTGGAATCCACGGCGAAGTCTGTTTCGACCGCGCGAAGCGGCAACGCGCTCTGTTCGATCAGGGACTTCAACAGCGGGGCCAAGTCGGGGTTTTCCAAGTAGCGGAAGGTGCTTGTGAAGGACGGCGGCTTATCAAGCTGCCCTTTAGCCTGAGCGTCACGGAAGGCGGTCATAGCCCGCCTGCCAGACATAGTGGAGTAGACCTTGAGTCCAATACCAAACAGCACGTCGGAGAGCGGCAGCCGGGGCCGTCCGAGGGTCTGAGGTGGCTGGGGGATGGTGTCGCACAACTCACGCAGCAGCTTGGCAAACTTTTCTTGTTCATGGGTCTGCGCCGCATTGTAGGCAGGCCAGTCCTGGCGATAGGTCATCCGCATGGTCTTGGTCTCAATGGTGACACCATCGGGCCTTTCCTCGCGCTGGATGATGAATTCGACGGCGTAGATATGCTTGCACGGCTGCTGGTGCTTCTCGAAGTCGGGGCAAGTGCAGAACGGCTCGCCGTCGAGATTCACCACGTAGGAGCCGCTGCCGGACTGGGACGGGACCTTGTAGCCGAGCTTGTTCTTCACCACGGGGGTCAGCGCGGCTATTGCCATCCCGCGCTGCTGGCGTCCGGCGTCTCCGTCGTCAATGGCGTCGGGGTCGAGAGCAGTGAGTTGTCGCGTCTGTTGTCCGTTCATTCTTCCACCTCTGTCCGTAACTTCAACTTGTATTTATACTACCATACATTGTATATGATTAACAAGAGCTTGACGGTGATATACGCTGTATGGTACTGTGCCACCATGAACGAAGTGCAGACGTGTCTCGCGGGCCTCAGGGACAAAGGCTGGACATTGGCGGCAATAGCGGACGAGCTGGGGGTAACCAAAAACGCCGTTGAGAAGTGGAACGTCGGCGACCGGACACCAGCAAATCGGAAGTCAACCCTAGAGCACTTGGGCCGATTGCTCCAGCGTCGGCGCGTTCCCAAGAAGAAACGAATTCGACGACCGACCGATACCGGGCGGAGCCTGTCATGACGTCGTCCACCTTTCTTAGAGCAAAGAATCTGTTTGATCAGGAATATGGCACAACCCTGGTACTGCCCCACTCGCTTGTGCCTGTCGATGGTAAGCCTCTGGCCGATATTTCTCTGAAGAACACCGCAGGTGAGAGAAGCGAAGAGTACTTCAAGTGGCAATTCATCTACGCCCTCACCCACAGTGGTCTGTATTCTAGGGACTATCTTGGTGCAGAGGTGCAATTCCCAAAGGGCAACAAGAAGTCAGCACCGATCAAGATAGATGCCTGCATATTCGACGACAAGCAGTGGATCGATTACTACACCCGATGGAGAGAGTCAAAAGATGATGATGCTGTAGAGTGGCTTCGCTCCCATCTCATCGGAACCATCGAATTCAAGAAGTCTGACGGGAAAGACATAAAATCCGTCTATACGAGCCAGATCAAGCCGGAAATAAAGGAATCAGAAGCAACGTATTGCGTTGGTTTCTACTACGATAACGAGCGACTGTTTATATTCCAAAAGAAGAACGGAACAGTTCTCCGCTATGACGAATCGAAAAACCAAAAAGGAAACAATAGCGGAGTAGCCCATCTATCACTTGATCTGACCGACAGTTACAACTACATACCTTCTTTTGAGGCGCTTAAGAAGCGAGTCAATGTTGCTGAGTTATTGGACCGAAGCAAGCGGACTGTTGATGATCTGGACGCCATTACAGGGGCGGCAAGCACCCAAATTAATCAGGCGATATCCAATATCTTGCGTGCGCTTGACCAGGTAGGACTCCGGAACGCCAGAGGGTACGAAATCCTTGTCGAGATGCTGGCTCTTAAGATATTCGACGAAAAGAGAAGTGAAGTATTTCTTGACACACCCGACCCGAAGAGATATTTGGAGTTCTACCAAACTAACGTAGAAATGGCCCAATTAAGCTTTTTCATCACAGAACCTGAGAAGGTGTACTCCAGGCTCAGCGACCCAAATGTCCAATCCTTTGTCAACAGAATGCGTGACCTATACAATGACGCGGCTGAGAAATACCGGGTCATCCTCCAGCCCGTTGATACAGCCACAATCAACTGGGAGGACGAAGGGCATATCCGGGCCATTGGTTCGGTAGTTGAGAGCTTGCAGGATTACTGTTTCATTCGGTCAACGGATACCGACCTCTACCAGCTTGTGTTCTATAAATTCGCAAACGAATTTACCAAGACCGAAAAGGCTCAATTCATCACGCCATTGAAGCTCATTGATTTCCTAGTCAAGATCGTCAACCCGCGAAAAGGCGAAAGGATCATAGACCCAACTGTTGGTATTGCTGATTTCTTATCCATGAGCTACGCCAACTCGAACAAGAGCCTTGACGACCACGACATATATGGAATCGACAATGACGACCAGATGATTAAACTGGCCCAGCTGAACATGCTGCTCAACGGTGATGGCAACGCGACTCTGAAACATATGCCCGACAAGGGCTCAATTCTGTTCAAGTTTAGCATTGACAAAGAATTGGTAGCTTTGGACCCAGTGCTCCATAAGAACGGTAACTGGGACCACTGGGTAGATGGCACAAGGTTAATGAAATTTGATGTGGTTCTTACCAATCCGCCCTTCGGTGAAAACCGAAAGTTTGAGCCAAAGAATGAAGCCGATAGGGGCATTGCAGAACTATACGAATTGTGGCATGTCGCCCGGGCCGGGAGATGGATAGACCCGGGTCTGCTGTTCTTAGAGAATGGGTATCGGCTGTTGGACTCGAACGGGCGGATCGGAATTGTGCTGTCGAATTCGCTCGCATCCATTGATAGGTGGGAACAAGCGCGTAGATGGCTTATTGAACACATGCGACTCGTGGCGATGTTTGACCTGCCACCCAATATTTTTGCCGAAACGGGAGTCAATACTACCCTCATCATCGCATATCGACCAAGTGGGGCGGAGTTACAAGCGTTAAGGGCAAATAACTATGAGGTATTCGCGAGGGATATCCAACGAGTAGGTTACGAAGTGCGGACTTCTAACAGAGTGAAATATTTTAACCCGGTATACCGTAGAGACGAGGTGACGTTCGAACCTGTGATCGACGAGTTTGGCGAGACTGTCCTAAACGAAGAATTCACCAGCGTAGTTGAAGAATTCCGAGCCTGGTGTCTGACCCAGGAAGAGACACTGAAAAGGCTCTTTCTGGGTCCGTCGTAGTATGCCCTATCTTGGAATATCGAAAGCGGTTCGGATACAGGATATCCTGAAGGCCAATGCGTCGTTGTCTCCACGACGCTATCAACAGGCAGGTCTTCAGACCAAGAGGCGCAAGTTCGTCAGGGATTTTCTTAACGGCAATCCTATCAAGGGCCAGGAAGTGGGATCGGGTGCATACATTGATCGCTCCCCCAAGGCCTTTGTAAGAACTAAGGCCCTCCAGCCGGACAGTTTCATACCTCATTTGACTGGTGATGCCGTTGTTCCGATACTGCCAACCAGTTTCAGGAACATGTCGCTGTCTAGCGGAGATTTGCTCCTCTCAAAAGACTCAAACGTAGGCGCGGTGGCAATGCTTGATCGGGATTATCCCGACCACATGTTGTCTGCGGGGCTGCTGCAATTGCCGGTCAAAGAAAATAAGACCTATCTTTTCGCATTCTTGAAGCACCAACTCTTCCACGATCAGCTAGTCCACATGGTCCCAAAGGGCGCGACCATCCGCCATGCTAAGGAGCTGTTTCTCGACTGTGAAGTGCCGTTGCCGGCACCTGGAGAGGAAGCGGATGTGTTCTCTTGCATTGATGCCTTGGTTCAAATGGTTGTCCGTCGAGAGCGTCAAATTCGCGAGAATGAGCAGCAGATTTATAGTCTAATCGAAGCAGAATTAGCCAGCAACCAAGGACTCGTTCAATTCAAGCATTCAAATCCTCGCATTGCCGAAGTCTCGAAAGTTGGGCGGCTTGATGCGGGGGTTTACGGCATCGAATATAGTCGCAAGCAGTTTATGATTGCCAATTACAAGAATGGTTCGGGGATAGTCGAAGATTGGGGGTTCAAGCTGGGACGAGGGCAGAATCTCCAGGTGTCAGCCATAGGCAACAGTATTTACACCACTTCACCAAAAGCTAATTATTACACTCTAGTACGGCCAACGAATCTTTCAGATTATGGCACTGTGACACGCTATGAGTACTTAGGGAACCCCCGAAGTCTCTCGTGTATCACAGAAGGTGACATCATCTTTTCAGCCGAAGGGTCCATTGGGAAGTGTGTGATGTTCGTAGGCTCAACTGAGAGACTTATCACGAACATTCATGGCATTGTCCTGAGTAAGAAGAACCGCGACACAGAAGAGAGCGCATTCGTCAGTTGCTTCCTGCGTTACCTCCGTCATATCGGTCTCTTGGATCACGTATCAGTTGGGGGACAGGGCGGTAGTCTAGCGGAGAGGTATTGGTCTGAGATACGCATACCGTTCTTTCCTGCTGAGGTGAGGAGCCGCATCGCGAAGATTTATTATCGAGCCGAGAATGAACCTGTGGTCTCCAAATCGTCACTGGATGAGTGGTTGAAGCAGGACTCGGAAAGAGTGGCAGAGACCGACACTTTACACTTGCAAACCCAGATTAAAGAGTTAAAAACCAAGATTATCGAAACCATCGACTACATTGCAAACGGACGGTCTCCTTCAACCGACTTGACGTTTGTTCGTGGTTACTGAATGCTTAGTGGCTTTTGCATCAACACCGACTTTTAGTGTAAAGCCTCGCGATACATAAAAGCCGGGTGACTTTAGGAACAGAACCCTGACTTTAGGAACAACTCGCACTTTTGGAGCAAAGCCTCTCGTGGGGAGCGGAGAGGTCTTCTTGCGGCCCCTGCGCTCCTCGTCTTGTCAGTCGTCGAATAAGCTCTTTCAAGAGGGTGTTCTCCTCTGCTCTAGGGGGTTGGGAAGTCCACGAGGCCGCTCCTCAGCAGCGCGGCCACGCCCTTGGCCGACAGCACCAGGACGAGGCCGATCACCGCCATGACGACGGCGGCCTTTGCCCGCCCTCCGCCGCGCTCCTCGCCTCCCTCTGCCATCAGGACGAATCCGGCCCAGACGATGGCGAAGAAGCAGAGGCCGGAGGCGGCGTAGGCCATCGCCGTGAGCGCACGGTCGAACTGCTCCAGCATGGCCTCCTTCGTGTCCGGGGCCGCGCCGGTCGTCGCCAGCGCGACCCCGGCCAGAAGGGCTGCCGTCAGCGCGCGCTTCACCAGGGCCACTCCCATCCCAGCGAGTCGAACCAGCCCTGCAGACCGCCGCCTGCCGGCGTCTGCTCGGCGGGCGGGTCTTCCGGTTCTGGCTCCGGCAGAACCAGGACCTCGAAGGGGTTGTCCGATCCCACGCCGAATGCAAGGGTCAGGCTCTCCTCGCGGGTGCGAGTGATGGGCGAACGCTCCACGACCTCGGCCTTGACGTGCCCCGGGTGGACGATGGTGAGGGTCACGTCCCGGTAGACCGTCTCGCCCGGTATCGACAGGGTTGCCGAGATGGTGTGCTCCGTCGTCGTGCCGTCGTCGTTGGTGACGGTGACCGTCTCGCTGACTGTCCGGCTCGTGCCCGGCCTCCACAGGCTGACCGTCTTCGTCCGGTGCTCCGTCCGCTCCGGGTGGTGGGTGAGCTGTGTCAGCGGTGGGATCGGGATGCTCAGGGAGGCCTCCAGGCTCACGTCCACGGTCACGGCGTGAATCGCCTCGCCCGTGACCACGTCAAGCCGGAAGTGCGTCTCGCCGCCGGGGACCAACGGGACGCTGGCGTGGGACTCGCCGGCCGCGGCGGAGACCGTGCCGGTGATTGCCGTCACCTCGGCGTCCATGAGCGCCGTCTCAGTCACGTCGGCGTGGCCGGACACGGTCTGAAGCTCGACCGGCTCCTCTACGACGGCGGCGCACTTGGACTCGACGACACCGCTGACGGCGCCCGGCGTCCAACCCAGCGACGCGAGCCGGACGCTGCAAATCTCGCCCTCGGCTTCCGGGAGCGGGTACGGGATCTGCTCGTGGTCGAAGGTCAGCGCCCCGGCTTGGCCGAGCGTGTCCTCCCACGAGACGGTGAAGGACGGCGCCGGGCCGTGGAGGGGGAGCGAGTAGTCGATGCGCTCCCCCTGATCCACGCTGGCCGAGCCCCAGAAGCGCTGCCACGTGCCCTCCGGTCCGCCGTAGGCCCGCACCCGGATTTCCAGGTCGGTGGCGGCCCGCAGGGTGACGGCGGCGCGGTCGCCGGTTACTGACAACCCCTCGACGAATATCCTCCGTCCTTCCATCGGCTCCTCGACCTCGAAGTCGATCTCGTCCCGCCAGGGCTCGTGGTCGTCGGCGAGGACGGCCTGGGGCAGGGTCGCGGCCGTCGCCACCAGGGCGACGGCCACGACCGCGAGGAAGCCGCCACGGGGCTTCCGGCGTCTGCTCTCCAGAGTCTCGGCGCTGTGGCCGGGACTCCGCTGGTGTCTTACGCTCTTGCGGCGCTTGCCGAACCAGCCGTGGGGACGGAAGGGCATCCGCCCGTTGCGGCGGTCCTTCCGCCTGTTCTTCTTCTTGCGCAGGCTGCGAAGGGCACGCTTCGACCTGCGCGCCATCAGGCTCAGCGGGCCGGGGCCGCTCTTGACTGGCTGCATCGGCGCAGGCGGCTCCGTCCTCACCAGCTGGGACACCGGCCCGGCGTAGAGCCGCGCCCCCAGCCGGTACTTCAGCAGGTCGGCGACCACCAGGGGCAGCCGCCGTCCGCCTATCTTTCCCATGATCATCGCCACCCCCACCAGCCCGAGGACGGCGGCCAGGGCCATGCGCACCTCGGACGGGCCGACGGGGGCGTAGCGGTAGGCCCCGTAGGACAAAGCGAATACGGCCATCACCGCCACGACCTGCGGGAAGGTGAAGCCGAGCAGGACCTTGTCCTCGGCCTGCACGTGAGTCGGGACCTCGTGTTCTCTCATGTCTCGTTCTCCTTCCTCACGTCCGCCTAGCTGTCAGGCGTTGGGGTGGGCTCGGCCGAGTCCGGCTTGGGCAGCGCGTCTTCGATCTCCACGCCGGGGTTGACCACCGCGTTCATCACAAGCTCCACGACGCCGTAGGCGACCAGGGCTAGGACGATGCCCGCCAGGGCGGTCATCATTGCGCTCTTGCCGCGCTCCATCTGGTTGGGCGCTCCGCTGGCCGTCAGGTACATGTACGCGCCGTAGATGAAGAAGCCGACGCCTATCGCTCCCACCACGCCCAGCAGGATTCCCACCAGGTTTGAAATCGTCTGTGTAAGGTCTTCCATTCGTTTTTTCTCCTCTCTGCTTGCGAGCCTTCCGCTCGTCTCTACCGGTCGGGGTTCCTCCGCTCAGTTACCTGCACATCTCGCCTCCCTCCGTTTCATTACTTATCGACACGAAAGCTCTCTTTCGCATATTCCTCGTTACTCCCCGCTGCTCCGGGGCTCGCCGCCGCTGTCTCCTCCGGCCGACGGCGTCGCCATCGAGGCCGCAGAGCTCAGGCCGCTGGCCGCCGCCGACAGGCCCGCGCTGGCCGCCATCGCTCCAACCGCCATGCCGCCCGGACCCCCTGCGGCCCCGCCAGCTATCAGGCCGATGGTCTTCGCCGAGCGCACCATCGAAGCGGGCAGGTTCATGCCGAAGTAGAGCATCGAGAGCCAGGAGTCGAAGGTGCCGGCGTTGCCCAGCATCGAAGGGACGCGGGTCGCCATGTAGACGAAGGCCAGCGACATCAGGAGCTTCCAGATCAGGTCCTGCACCGGCTCGAAGGCCGCTATCGAGGCGAACTCGTTGAGGAAGCCGAGACCTAGGGCCAGGGCGATGAGCTGGATGGCCTGCTGGAACACTGTCGTCATGAAGAGCCTGAGCCATTGCCTCCCCCAGCCCGCCGTGTGGGGCAGAATCCACAGCCCCAACGCAATCGGGGCCAGGGCCAACAGGATGTCGATGAGGGCGAGGCGCAGGACCATCTGGACGATCACGTAGAGCACGAAGAAGCCGTAGACCAGGTAGAGCAGTGCAAGCAGCTGCGCCATGCCCACGCTCCCGGCTTGGACGGCTGTGAGAAACGTGTCGAGGGGAGCCCTGAGCAGGTCTCCGGGGGTGACGTTGAGGGAGACGGCTATGAAGCCGGACACGGCGTCGGCCACGTCCAGGACGAGGGCGCACCACCACAGGGACGATGCGGCGGCCACGAGGCCGAGCACGAGCCGGGGGACCATCTCCCGCCATCCCGTTTGCTGGCGGCCCAGGTGCTCGGAGACGATGAGGCTGAGGCCCATCCATCCGAGGATCACGACCAGCGCGCCCGACGTGATGGCCCAGACGACCATCCACGCCTGCTGCACCATGTCGTGGGCGTAGGTCAGTTCGGGAGGGGTGCCGGTGAGGATGTCGCTCATGCGCTACCCACCCCCGCAGTTGTCGGAGTCCTGGCCGGACGCCCTCTCGACGACGCCGCAGAGCGTCCCGTGGACTCCCTCGATGACCCAGCCGGCGAAGGCCTTGGCCCACCGCGCCGGGTTGAGCGCGCTCAGAATCTTGTCCCAGATGCGCCCCGGCTGGTGGACGGGGACGACGGCGTAGAAGTCGCCCCTCTTGCCGTCCTCGGCTTCTGCCAGCATGACCAGCAGGTAGGCCCGGTCGGGGTCGAGGTCGGGGTGCTCGTCGGCGTCTGGGTAGTCCCACGAGTACTCCCAGCCGTCGCTCCTCTTCTTCTCGCCGCCCTTCACCCGGTACATGGCGCTTATCCAGTCGCCGGTGTCGGCGTCCCGGACGGCGTAGTAGAGGTCCGCGATCTCCCGGTCGAAGATGGGCCTGGCGACGAACTCGCCCTTCTTCTTGCGCTCTACGAAATCCCGGTCGGCGTTGACGAGGGTCAGATCGTCAGGCGGGGCCTGGGCCAGGGCGATGCCGCTTGAAGGAATCGCCACCAGCGCCGCCAGAAGCAGCGCGGATGCCAGGGGAATAAGCCGTCTTGCCGACCGGAGTTTCGATTTCAGCGCCAACTCGTTCACCTCTCTGCGGTTTGGTGCGATACATCGGAGTGCATCGCCCGCAAAAGAGTGTGAGCAGCCGGATGGCTATTCGGAACCTCCTATGGGGCGGTGCATTCATGCACCCGGGTGCATGAATGCACCGCCCTGCGAGGGCTTCCGAAATACCCCCCTCTGATGCTGTAGTTGGGGTGTACAGGGAAAGGACGTTGGTGGCAGAAGGCCAAGCGGGGTCGTGGGCAAGCTGAAACGGGGGTAAATCACCCCCCTACAGGACGTAAACGGGAAGCACTTTTTGGGAAGCCCTCCTTCCGGCGAGGACTTGGACAAAGCGGCATCCCAGGGACTTGGATTCGTCCAAGCCGGAACACTCGGAGGGACTTGGATAATCCCCGGCGGTAACTCGGGGCTTGTGGAAGGAGGCGTTGACGATGAAATCACGGGAGCCGGTCTTCGAGAAGAGTCGGAGTGTGGAGGACGTGCACCACCTGCGGCTGATGGCGCTGCTGCGCGAGCTGGTGCGAAACAAGGGGGTGATGAAGGCGACCCAGGAGCTGAGCGTCGACTACCGAACGCTGACCAACAGTCTGAAGGACGGCAGGCTGTCCAGGCGGATGCGCCAGGCGTTGGAGAAGGCGCTGCTGGAGGGTGGGGGCTCGCCCGCAGCCGAGCAGCGGGAGCGCAACGACGGTCTGGAGGGACGGCTGAAGGACGCGGAGGACAGGGGCGAGGCGTTGGGAAAGGGCCTCGCAGCCGTCCGGGGGGACGTCAAGGCGCTCAGGGACGAGCAGGCCCAGGGGTTTCGGCAGGTGGAACGGCGGCTGACGCAGGTGGAAGGCCCAGGGGAAGACCAGAGGGCGGCCGCTGACGATGCGGGCGGGCCGGCGAAGCGGCGGGCCGCGCCCTGGCGGGAGTACCCCGACCTGGTGACCCGTGAGGCTGTCGAGGGCGACGAGGAGGTCTTCGGCGCAGCCTGGCCGCTCATCGCGGGGTGGCGGGAGCTGAAGGACGCGCATCCGGTCCGTGGCAAGGGCTTCGAGTGGCTGACGGACGAGGAGAGGCTGCTGGTGATGGAGCTGACGCTGCTCGAAGAGCACGGCATGACGCTTCCGCCGGAGAAGCAGCCGCTGCGGGACTTCGCCCGGAACGGGCAGATCAACTGGCGCAGGACAGCGCTCTCCGACACGCGGAGGGCGCTGAGAAGGTGGGAGCTTCTGCTGCGCGTGGGGCGCGTCGTTACGTTCGGCCGCTGGCGTCGGTAGAGGGTCACTTTCTGCGTCAAGCAGTTTGAGGCAACTTAAGTGCAAGAAAAGAGCCACCAAAGAGCCATCAAAGGCAGTGATTCGTGCGGGGGGTCACGTAAGCCCTTTCCATCGGGTGTCGGCTGCGGTAATAATTGATGCAGTTTCAGGCTTTTCCAGCGTTTCCCGCCCTAGAAACCTGGGGGCATCTCCCTCAAGCCCGGGTTGCACCACAAAGGTCGCCCAAGAGGGATGCTGCCGATGCGGAGTGATAAAGCCCTTCGCAGGCAGCGCGGGCCGATGGTTGGAGTGATAAGCCCTTCTTCCTCGGCCTCGTCCGGTGGGTTGGAGTGATAAGTCCTTCTCCCCCTGGACACGTCCGGCGGTTGGAGTGACAAGCCCTTCCGCCGTCGGACACCGTTCAGCGGTTGGGGTTGATCGCCTCGGCCGCTGGACACACGGCTGACGGTCGGAGTTGATCGCTCCCTCCGTTGGTCGACCGGTCCGGCGCTTGGGGTTTGATCGCCTCATCCGTGGGACTCAGGGGACGGAGCGCCTTCTGCGCCTCGTCCTCACCCGGTCGGTCGGAGTGCGTCTTTCGCCCCGGCCGACTGAACATGCCTGCGGCATGGCTGACACGCAGCCGGGCCGCAGCTTCGACACGCGCCGGTCTGCGACTGAGAAGCAGGCTGGCCGCTTCACGTCTCGCAGCTTTCCCCAACCCGGACGCTATCCACCCTGGGCCGAGCTGCGTCTTCTTTCACCCCGCTCCGTCTTCCGCGTTCGACGTTCGACCGTGGCCGGAGTGCGTCTGCGGCAATCGGACACGGAGTCACGGCATCAACGGCATAGGCATACCAATCAGCAAGGAGGTACATAGGCATGGACGAATCACGGACACAGGAACGGTACACGGGACCGAGCGCGCTCAGGATCGCCAACCTGCTGCCGCACCGGGTCAGCTTCGAGCGGGGCTGGTTCTGGACGACGACGGCCATCTGTCACGGCGGCAAGTCGGACGGGCTGGCGTTTCGGCAGCGGCCCGACGGCAACGGCATCGACGTGCGGTGCCACACCGGGGGCTGCTCGGCCGGCGTGGTGATCACGGAGCTCGAGGTCCTCATCGGGCTGCCCATCTGGACGGCCTACGAGCCGGTCGTTGAGGTCGCTGACAAGGCGTCGGAGAAGAGGCCCTGGTGGAAGCGCAGGAAGGTCATCGTGGCCGTGGCGGTCGCGCTGGTCATTGCGGCGCCGCTCATCACCGGCGACGGCGAGCTGGTCTTCCTCAACCTGGTCGGGCTGGGCGTCGGGGCGCTGCTGCTCCGGCGGTTCATGCCCCGGCGTCCGCCGACAAGGAGGTTCAGGCGCTGACCGGGGGGCTCCCGCCCTCTCACAACCCATTCCCAAGCACAAGGGTCGTCTCCATCAGGGGGCGGCCCTTCTTCTTTGCCCGCAAGCGGGCGGAGACGGCAAGGCAACAAAGCACAGGCACTAAGGAGGTGCACGATGACGACGGCAACATTGGTAGCAGGCAATCGGACGATGGACACGGTGGACAGGCCCCGGCGCAGCCTGGAGGAGCTGGTGGACCAGCTCATTGATGCGCTGTTCAAGGTGGAGCCGGCGGAGACGGTGGAGCCTCAGAGCGTGACGCGCTCGATCCACGAGGCGAGGCGGCTCAGGCAGGCGGGGGACGTGGACACCGCGCTGGCGGTGCTGGGAGACGTGGACGCGGCGAAGGCGACGGCCAGGGAGGTCCGCTGGGCCTTCTCCGAGTGGAAGCAGCTGGTGAAGAGGCGGTTCGGGAACCGGGGTGCGATGGTCTACAGCCAGGGCGCCGGGCGGGCCGCCGCCCTGGTGCCCCACGGCGACGGGACGATGGCGGTCGCGGCGGTCCTGGGGATGCGGTGGCGGCCGGGCAAGGTCGTCTCGGAGCGCAGCCTCCGGGGTCTGCGGCCCCTGAACGGAGGTGCGTGATGGTCGCGGCCAACGCTTCGGTTGACATCCCCGCGCTGAAGGCCCGGCACCCGCTGGGCGACACGGTGGAGGCGGCGGGCGTGAGGCTGCGCGGTCGGGGCAGGGTCCGCCAGGGTGTCTGCCCCTTCCACGAAGAGGCCGAGGGCTCGTTCACGGTGTACGGCGACTCGGAGCGGTTCTACTGCTTCGGCTGCGGCCTTGGCGGCGACGTGCTGGACTTCATCCAGCGGGCCGAGGGCCTGAGCCTCACGGAGGCCATCGCGCGGCTGAACGGCAGCCCAGGGCTTGCGCCCAGGGCCGCCACTCGTCCAGCCGGAACGCGGCGTCCTGCGTCCGCCGCGCTGCCTCCCAGGGACCCCACGCTGCTGACGGCGGCGGCGCGCTTCTACGCCGGTAATCTCCGGCGACACACAGAAGCGCGGGAGTACCTGGCCTCCCGGGGCGTCGGCCCGGTCGCCGCAGCCCGCCTGGGCCTCGGCTACTCGCCGGGCAACGGGCTGCGGCTGGCCCTGGAGTCCTTCGGCTTCTCCCAGAAGCGCATCCGGGACTCCGGGCTGTTCACCGAGCGGGGTTCGGAGCGGTTCGCCGGCATGGTCGTCGTTCCCGACGTCTCCGGCGGCCTCGTCCGCTGGCTTGCGGGCCGGGCGCTGGACCCGGACGCAAGGCCCCGGTTCCAGGCCCTCCCCGGCCCCAAGCCGGTGCTCGGACTCGGCAGGCTCGGCCCCGGTCCTCCGTGGGCGGTCGTCGCCGAGGGCCTCTTCGACTGGCTCGCCCTTACCGGATGGGGCCTTCCCTCCTGCGCCGCCCTGGGCACCCAGGGCGTTGAGCGCATCGCCTCGGCCCTCCGGGGCTGCCCCCGCGTCTTCCTGGCCTTCGACAACGACGACGCGGGCCGCGAGGCGACGGAGCGGCTTCTGACCCTGCTCGGTCGCAGGGCCGCCGCCGTCGCCCTTCCGACAGGCGCCGGAGACGTGGGCGAGCTTGCTGCCCTTCCCCAGGGCCGCTCGGCCTTCCTGCGTCTGCTCTCACGGGCGGCCCGCTCCGCCCGCTAGCGGCTCCCCGCCGCTTCCCCCGGCCCGCATCCCCCCCTGCGGGCTTCCATTCCCATCCCCACTCTCACCGCCCAGGAGGTCCTATGCCCGATTCACGACGGGCTTCGCCCGCGCACGGCTTCCCGTAGAGGGAACCCGCCCACCGGTCATTCGCTACAGGAACGACACCACAAGAAGGAGAAACGAGATGCTCAGCAGGAACGGCAACAATAACGGAAACGGGAGCGAGAACGGCGTCCACAGGGACGCCTCAGTCGCCTCCAGGAACGGCAACGGGCACAAGCCCGACGCCGCGATCCCCGGGGAGCACGAGCTGCTCTGGGACGGGCTCTCGCCCGCCGTCACCAACGCCCTCGGACAGCCCCTCGACCCCGGCCTGGTCTCCCAGCGCAAGGGGCGCGGCGGCAAGTTCTTCGACTACCTCGAAGGCCACGCCCTGTCTAACGCCCGCAAAGCGCTGGGATATGAGCCAGAGGACGACTCTGATGTCAAGTTCGCCGACGACATCGCCGGCTTTCTGGTCGGCGAGGGCGTGACCGCCCGGCCCGTCCGGGTCCAGCCAATATATATCTCTGATCACCGCTAGCAGGCTGCGGAAACTCTTGTATGAAACATGTTTGAAACGATTGTCAGGTAACGTGGGAGAACCAAGACGCGGAGGTGACTCCCCATGTGAGGACGAAAGGATCCACAAGTGACGCTGCTCGCCTTTGTGGATATGGATGCCCGCGTTCCGCCAGACCATCCTATGTGCACCATCAAGGCCGTGGCCGATGAGGCGTTGGCGCGGCTGTCGCCCGAGTTTGATCGCATGTACTCGACAGTGGGCCGACCGTCCATTCCGCCCGAGCGCCTGCTTAAGGCCTCGTTGCTCATCGCGCTTTACTCGGTACGCAGCGAAAGGGCGTTCTGCGAGGAGCTGGACTACAACCTGCTTTTCCACTGGTTCCTTGACATGAACCTGATGGAGCCCAGCTTCGACCCGACTGTGTTCACTAAGAACCGCAAGCGGCTTGTGGAGCACAGGATTGGGCAAGCGTTGTTCGACGAAGTGGTGTTGGAGGCGGACCGACATAGCCTGATATCGGACGAGCACTTCACGGTGGACGGGACGTTGATCGAGGCGGCGGCCAGTCTCAAGAGCTTCAAGCCCAAGGATGGGGACCCGCCGAACAACACGGACGACGATCCGGGCAACCCTTCGGTTGACTTCCAAGGAGAGCGACGTAGCAACGATACTCACCAGAGCACCACGGACCCAGAGGCCCGGCTGATGCGAAAGGGCAAAGGCAAGGAGGCCAAGCTGGTGTTCATGGCCCACGCCTTGATGCAGAACCGGAACGGGATGCTGACGGACTTCCAGGTCAACCAGGCTACGGGCATGGCAGAGCGCGATGCAGTGCCGATGCTGGTGGACCAGGCCCGAGAACGAGGCTTTCATCCCAAGACCATGGGTGGGGACAAGAACTACGACACTCGGGGCTGCGTGGACGCGATGCGGGAGCGCGGAGTCACGCCTCACGTAGCCCAGACAGTCAACTCTGCCATTGACGGAAGGACCACCCGGCAGGCAGGTTATGCGGTCAGCCAGCGGGTTCGAAAGCGTGTGGAGGAGATCTTCGGGTGGATGAAAACTGTGGGCGGGTTTCGCCATACGCGGTATCGGGGAGTGGAACGGACTGGGCTGGCGGGATACCTGATGGCCACTACCTACAATCTCGTGCGAATGGCTAAATTGCTCCCGATAGAACAGGAAGAGGCCGCGGTCGTTCGGGCTGCGTAACCCGCCCAGGCCGAAGTGTGCCCACCGAGCCCCTAAAGGGGTATCGAGAGGCTTTTAATCGGCTTTCCAGACCTTGAATAGACACCCTTAACCCTGCCTGTCGCTACCAAACACTGGTCATGCTACTCTCAACACTACCCGCACCCGGCATCAGACCCTTTTCTTCAGCAGCCTGCTAGGCTATACTGCCCCCAGAGGCAGGCTCATGCGGGGTGGGACATATACCCACACGACAGAGGACAGTTGATTAGTGACTAAGAGCCTATCCGATAACCTTATATTGCCTTGGTCATTGTATGATGCTTCGATTAGACTTTCTCCAGTTCTATAGGGAGGAAGGACATGTCGGAGACAGGGAAACGTGCTGCGGGAGACGATATGCGCATGTCCGATGCGTTTTGGGAAAGAATCGAGCCTTTGTTGCCCCAGGAGAAGACGGGCCCGAAGGGGGGAAGACCCTGGAAGTCCGCCCGCGATTGTATGGACGGGATACTCTACGTGCTGCGCACCGGCTGCCAATGGAAGTCCATGCCTCGAACGTACGGAGCGCCGAGCACCGTGCATGACCGGTATCAGCGTTGGGTGAAGGACGGAGTCTTCGAGAGA
Organism: Dehalococcoidia bacterium; assembly: GCA_965222445.1. Taxonomy (GTDB): domain Bacteria; phylum Chloroflexota; class Dehalococcoidia; order Lucifugimonadales; family CAJWER01. Next base: position 2,611,167 of record CBDCTY010000002.1, read on the forward strand.
CTGTGGAAACAGGGGTTGGCCGAATACGACGAGTTATACGGCATACACTGGGAGTGGCAGGCAATGGATGGAGCCATGACGAAGGCTCCGCTCGGGGGGTGAGGGTACTGGCCCAAACCCTACGGACAGAGGCAAGACGGGCACAAAACGCAGCCTGCTGACCGATGGCAACGGCATTCCCATAGGAATAAGCGTGGACGGCGCCAATCGCCACGATATGAAACTGGTTGAGCCAACACTCGAAGCCATCGTGGGAGACCGCCCAGCCCCACAACCCGAACAGCCTCAGGGGCTGTGTCTGGACAGAGGTTATGACTATCCTGAGGTCGAGAAGCTGGTGGCCAGCTACGGATACACAGCGCATATACGTAGGCGAGGCGAGGAGCGTAAAGATAAGCAGACCATTCCGGGATACCGCGCCCGCCGCTGGGTGGTGGAGCGTAGTCACAGTTGGTTGAACCGGTTCAGAAGGTTGCTGATCCGTTGGGAAAAGCGCATGGACAACTACCTGGCTATGCTTCATCTCGCCTGCGCTCAGATAACATATCGTGCCGCCGGAGTTATCGGATAGGCTCTAAGTACGACATCAAGCAATCAGGCGGTGGTGTGCATGTTATAGGCTCCATCGACTGGAGTCCCGAAGACTGGGACTACCAAACGAGCGATGCTGAGGTTGAGCGCGTGCTAGGTGAGGTGAAGGCGAAGGGCGAAGTGACTGGGTATACGTCTTTTGAATCAGATGAAGGCGTCTCTTATTGTTTCTTGCCGGACAAGGTCGAATCGCCTAATCCTAACTTCATCGGACATCTCAGTGATTATCTGGGAGAACATAGGAAGCCGACCAGTGCCGGTGCGAAGGGGCGAGGGTCCTACTACCAGGCTAGGCCCGAATAGGCAAGCCGGCGACTGTGTACATTGGCGGTTGACAGAGCTCACCCAGAGTGATAAGGTCGGGCCGCTCTCGAACCTAGAAGTAGACAGTATGTCAGAACGAAGGAGGATTCAGCGTGAGAACTGGAGCCACGAGTCCGAGATTCTTAGTAGGTATGCTGCTGGTGATCGCGATGTTGACAGTTGCGTGTGGGAGCGCTGAACCTGCGCCCACACCAGTGCCAGCCTCGGAGATCGCGGCCATAGTCAAGGACGCCGTAGCGGCGGCCCCGTCCGGGGCGAGCGCCGAGGAAATACGCAGCATGGTCCAGGACGCGGTCGCCGGGGCGGTCCCAGCGGCGACCGACCCCGCCGCGATCAGAAAGATGGTCGAGGATGCGGTAGCGGCGGCCCCGACAGGGCCAAGCGCCGCGGATATACGCAGATCGGTCCAGGACGCCGTCGCCGCGGCGGCCCCTGCTGCTACCGATCCCGCTGAGATCAGGAGGATTGTCGAGGCGGCTGTGGCGAAAGGACAGGGCGTGACGAAATCCGACCTCGAAGCGGCCATAGCGAGACAGGCGGGCGCGCAGATGACCGCCGCGGACGTCAAGAAGGTCGTGGACGCGGCGATCGCGGCGCTGCCGGCGCCTTCGGTAGACCCATCGCAGCTCACTGGAGTGATCGAAAAGGCGGTGGCTGCCTCGGTGCCCGAGGGGACCACCGCTCAGGAGATCGAGGCGCTGGTCAAGAGCGCAGTGGCTGCAGCCAGCTCTGACGTCCCCACAAGAGGCGAGATGGAGAACCTGATCACGAAGGCTGTAGAAGATACGGCAGCCGGTCAGATAACCGCCGCGGACGTGAAGAAGATCGTGGATGCCTCGTTAGAGGCCACGGCCATGGCAGCCGCGAGAACGGCCGCCACCAGGGCCGCTGGAGCAGCGGCGATGGCCGCCATGGCCCCGCCGCCGTCGGTCATCCTCCCGCCAGTAACGGATCCGGCGAGGACGAACCCCGCTCTGCTAGCCAAGACGAGTGCTAACGGCCTGTTCAATTTTGAGTGGGATGGTCCGGTGCCGACAAGCTACAACGAGGCGCCACTCCTCGCCGAAATGATCAGGAACGGTACGCCCGACAGGTACGGGAATCTCCTGCCCCCGGTAGAACAGCGCCTCGGGGACCCAGTGGTCATACCCGCCGTCGAGGCTATCGGGAAGTACGGCGGGACCTGGCGGAGGTTCTACACCGGCCCCAGCGACCACGCCTCGATCAGAAACGAGCAGCTCGGCGACTGGAACCCCAATGGGTTGGGCAAGATCCCGCATATGCTGAAGGACTTTGAGATGTCCGCCGACGGTAAGGTCGTAACCTACACCCTGCGTGAGGGACACAAGTGGTCGAACGGAACGCCGTTTACCTCCGAGGACTTCAGGTTCGTTTATGAGGACCTGATGCTGAACAAGGAATTCAGCCCGGCCGGACCCTCCAGTAGTTTCAAGAGCTTGTTAACCAAGAACCCCATGACGATGACCATCCCCGACGACAGAACGGTCGTCATGACGTACGACGACACTAACTTCGGCTGGATGGACAGGGGTATCCTTAATGGCTGGGGGACACACAATCCCTGGTGCGTGTCTTCCAATGGCAGCTCTGCCTACCTCAAACAGTTCCATCCGAAGTATCAGGACGCGACCAAACTGGCCCAGTTGATTAAGGACGAGGGGGTGGATGATTGGGTCCAGTTGATGAAGATCAAGTGCAACGGCTACAACAATGCCGAGCTACCCACCCTCAATGGCTGGATAATGCTCACCGGCAGCAAGGGACCACAGTGGACTTTCGAGCGAAACCCATACTTCAACGCAGTGGACGCCGCGGGAAATCAGCTGCCTTACATCGACTACATCGTTAAGACGATGGTGGAGGACGCCGAGGTGGGCACCTTGAAGGCCCTGGCGGGTGAGGTCGACATGCAGGGCCGGCGCGTTCAAGCGGGCAAGCTGCCCCTGTTACTCGAGTTCCAGGAAGTCGGAGGCTACCGCGTAATACAGTATGCCAGCCCCAGTCCAAGTAGTTGGGCGGTCCAGATCAACCAGAGCTACGACAAGGACCCTGTGATCGGAGACTTGCTGCGAACAAGGGACTTCCGCAGGGCGCTCTCGCTGGCTATAGACCGCAAGGAGATCCAGGAGATTGTCTTCGCGGGTACTGGCGAGATTCGAGCTTACGCCCCCGCCGAGGGCACCCTGTACGATCCCGGCCCCGAGCTGCGCTACTTTGAGATCGATCGCGATCTCGACCGGGCCAACGCGCTACTGGATGGGCTGGGCCTCACCGCAAGAGACTCGGACGGATTCCGGCTCAGGCCGGACGGGAAGGGGCCCATCTTGCTGCGCTGGGACATCCAAGCCGCACAGGTTGACCCGGTTGAGCTGTTCAACCGGCACTGGCGGGACATCGGGATCAAGGCCACGTTCAACGTTGACTCCCAGGCGCACGTGATCCACAGGGCTAACGAGGGCTATTTCCAGGCCCGGCCGGGCGGTGGGGGGTGGAACTGCTGGATGGGCAGGGGCGACTGCGCTCCGGGTGTCCCCTCCGCTCAAATAGCGGTGGAAGTGGGCAGATGGTACGAGACTGATGGCGAAAAGGGAGAGTCCCCACTGCTCGATAAGTACAAGAACGAGGATGGCCGGTTCATATTCAAGGAGATGCTGGATGCCTGGGAGGAAGGTTTCCAGCACCCGATGGAGTCGCAGAGGCGGCAGGAGCTGTCCAAGTTCCTCTACAAGACCTACATCGAGGAAGTCCTGGTCATCACCGTGCTTGGCAGTAGCACTGCCACGAAGGGGCTATTCGTGGTAAACAACGATATGCGGAACGTGCCGGACCCCAGGACGGCCCTCCATGCAGACTTCTACAATCAGCCGCCCCGCGTATCGATGTACTACTACGAGAATCCCGAGCGGCACCAGCATTTCACTCCTCGGTAGAGCTAACCGCTTCAAGTAGCAGGCTTCCAGCTGGGGCCCGGTGATTAGGCCGGGACCGGGAAAAGCTTTCAGGCAAAGCGGGGGGTAGGTTTCGTGACGACGGATCCCATACCCCCCGCTTTCATGTTCCATCACATAAGGCAAGCTGGCCATGTGGGTGCACAGCAACGGGGTCGGCATGGGCCAGGTGGGACGGGGCGAGTCTCCCGTCGAGATCAAGGCTTCGGTGGCGTCTGCCTTGCCGATCGGGCTCGTATCGTTCTGGGCCGACGGCAGGTGGGTCCGGCACCAGGTGGCAGAGCCTGGACAGCCCCAGGTCAGCTTCGTCGACGATCGGGCCGGCGAAGGCGAACATTACTACATCGTCCGTGCCGAAACACAGCGATCGCCTCAATTCCCAAAGGGGCCGATAATCGGCTACTCCTCCCCGCTTGGCTGACCATCGAGTGAGAGCGCCGACTCGGGATTCCGGCATCAGGGCGCCAGAGTCCTTTGAACCCACCCGGTAGGGGGTCATCGCCATGCGCAGCTACATTGCCCGTCGCCTGATCTTCGGGGTCGTCACGATATGGGCGATGTCCCTGGTGTGTTTTCTCATCATTCAGGCTCCCGGGCCCGATTACGTAGACGTGTACATCGGCCGGCTCCTTGCGAATGAGGCGATATACATCACCATAGAGGAAGCTGAGGCCCTCCGAGCGTACTATGGGCTGGACAAGCCTGTCTACGTTCAATACCGGAAGTGGATCTGGAACATGGTGCGAGCCGACTTCGGCTACTCTTTCGACCAGGCGCTTCCGATCAAGGAGTTGATCGCCGAGCGGGTCCTGTTTACGATCGCCTTAACCGGGATGACTGTGCTGATCACGTGGACGATGGCCATACCGATAGGTATCTTTTCGGCGCTCCGCCAGCACTCCGTAGCAGATTACACGGTCACGCTGCTAGGGTTTATCGGTCTGGCGGTGCCCGACTTCCTGCTGGGTCTGATCCTGATGTACGTGACCTTCAAGTACTTTCACGTCAGCGTGGGGGGACTCTTCTCACCCGAGTACGTCACCGGCCCGCTACCCGATCAAGCACAGTGGATGGGTTGGAGTCTGCAACGGCTCTGGAATATGATCACCCACCTTTGGATACCGGCCGTGGTCCTGGGTACCGCGGGAACAGCAGGACTCATCCGGATCATGCGCAACAACCTGTTGGATGAGCTGAACAAGCCCTATGTCACCACCGCCAGGTCCAAGGGTCTCGCGAGCTGGAGGGTGATCGCCAAGTATCCGGTCAGGCTAGCCATCAATCCGCTGGTCAGCAGCATGGGCTATCTGCTGCCTACCCTGGTAGGTGGCAGCGTCATCGTATCGATCGTGCTGGGCCTCCCGACGCTGGGGCCGCTACTACTTCGGGCTCTACTCGATCAGGACATCTACCTGTCATCTACGATCATTCTGTTGCTAGGGATATTGACGGTGATCGGCACGATGATCTCGGACATCCTCCTCGTGGTCGTTGACCCTCGCATCAGCATGCACAAGACAATGGAGTAACGATGGATGCAACTGCCTCGGGCCGTGACAGAATCGGAGTTGCTTTAAGCGGCGAGGCCGAGGATATCTTCGTCGCATCGCAGTGGCAGTTGATGTGGCGGCGATTCCTGAGGCACAGGGTGGCGGTAATCGCTGCCCTCGTCCTGCTTGGCTTCTACCTGCTCGCGGCATTCGCAGAGTTCTTGGCCATGGGCGATCCCGCGGTAGCTACCCAAGAGTTTCACCTCCTGAGGCCGCAGGTCATCCACTGGTTCGAAGATGGCGCGTTCATGCCGCACGTGCACCGAACCGAGGGCTTCAGAGACCCCAGGACCAGGAAGAAGGATTATCGCACAATCCCAGATGAACAGATCCCAATAGGCTTCTTTGTCCGGGGCTTTGAGTACAGGCTGTTCGGGCTGTTCCGCTCCGACCGCCATCTCATCGGCTTCTCTGATCCGGAGGAGTATGACAAGCGGCCCGCGCCTTATTTGCTGGGCAGTGACACTATTGGGCGGGATCAGTGGTCTCGGCTGATGCTCGCCACCCGCATATCATTGAGCATCGGATTCGTGGGCGTTGGGCTCGCCTTCGTACTGGGCGTGAGCTTGGGAGCTTTCTCGGGCTACTACGGTGGCTGGATAGACCAGTTGATCCAGCGCGGTATCGAGATACTCCACTCCATACCGACGATTCCCCTGTGGATGGGGCTGGCAGCGATCATACCCAGGGACTGGCCGGTGCTGAGGGTGTACTTCGCGATCACTGTCATACTTTCAATTCTCTCCTGGACCGGCATGGCTCGAGTCGTCCGAGGAAAGTTCCTGTCGCTGCGAGAGGAGGAGTACGTGATGGCGGCGCACATCGCGGGGGCTTCGCGTACCCGTGTCATCTTCCGGCATATGGTACCGGCTTTCACCAGCCACATCATCGCCACGATCACTCTCTCAGTTCCGGGAATGATCATCAGCGAGACCGCCCTCAGCTACCTGGGACTGGGGCTGAGACCGCCGGCAGTCAGCTGGGGGGTAATGCTCCAGCAGGCGCAGAACGTGCAGACGATAGCCCTTTACCCGTGGCTCATGTTCGTCGCGGTTTTCGTGATTTTCGCGGTCCTCGCATACAATTTCATGGGCGACGGCATGCGCGACGCGGCTGACCCATACAACCAGTAGAGCCTGGCAGTTCCGGTCCGCTCGTTATCACTGCAACCTTACGAAGACTATCTTTATCAGCGTGATCCCGAGGAACACAGCGCCCAGAACGATGAAGCCTGCAACGCCCAACAACTCATAAATGAACCATATGATGCCAAGGCCAAAAAGCGCCGATACGAGAAACACGGCCTTCTCTGCCGCGTCCCCGACTGAGCTAATCCTGGCCCTGTTCAACACCGCTGAATAGGAGCCCTTGACCTTCTGTAATGGCAGGAATTGGCCTCTCACGTGGACCTCCGCAGGTTGATCTGCCGTCGTTACCCACAAATCGTAGCACGTTTTCCGGTCCCGAGAGTAGCAGGAACAACCAGTGAAAGGGTAGACAGTGGTCAGTATGCGAAATACTTGGTATAATCCTCCCCTCCAAGATGGATTCTGTGTAGACGCAAGACGGTAAGGAGTTCGACCATGCAGGTGATCCAAGCCGGCTACATGACCCAGGTGCTCAAGCTGCAGCTACCGGGCGATCCGAATCACTGGGGAAAGCTCACGGCCCATGTGAGCGTGACCCAGCCTAGTGGGTACACACTGGAGCTGGACGCTGACCTCGTGTCAGAGGGCAAGCGGGCCGAAATCCCTATCAGCTACCCGCTAATGGACGACGGTGCCTGGGAGCAGGTCGAAGGTATGGTGGCAACTAGCGAATACGAGATGGGTGTGCACACCTTCGTTGCCACAGTATTGAACAATGGCTCGCCCATCGTTACCGAGACGGTCGAGCTCGACCAGGACCAGCTCTATGCCAAGGACTCGGCATCGCGTCTCCGACACGACTTCCCGCCCGGCTTCATTGAGTGTGCCCCCCTGCGGCCGGTGTGCATCGACCACGACGAGGTGCCTGTGACCATCCGGCTCAAGAGGGAGCGGGTGTCTCGGTGCCGCGTCCGGATGGACATCACCGCACGCCATGGGACGGAGTCACTCATAGATCCGATTGAGCTGGACCTGACCGAAGAACCGCAGATCGTGACCTTCCAGCACCCCGGCTGGGAGCGAGGCGAGTACTGGATCAGGGTTCAGCTCCTGGAGGATGGTCAGCCCTACGGGCCGTACATGGTGCGCAAGTTCTGGAAGGAGGTGATCGGTCCACAAGTGGAGCCTGAGATCCCGCTGCGACTGGGGAGCTCGCTGCAGTACATGGTGGACGACTGGCTGTTCGAGGAGGCCAAGGGCATCGACTTCTGGCCCATGAGTTACGATCCTAACCCAGACAAACCCGCCGTTGTCATGGACAAGCCCTGGGAGTACGGCATAATGACCGTCCCTGCATTCGGCAGCAGTCTCATCACCTATGACGATGGCTTATATAGGATGGAGTACAGGTTCAGTGCCGATCGGCATCGCCGCAGAGGCTGGCACCTGCTGGCCGACGACTTGTATACCGAGGATGACGAGTCCGAGGAGGTGAGCAAGAGGCGATCAGACCCCATGCAGGCCCCATACGAGCAACTTCTGCAGAGGTTGCTCGATAATGGCACGCCTGTCCAGGAGTTTGACATACCTCCGTATGGATGCTCGTACGCGCTTCTGCGAGACCTACGTCCCAGCGGTGAGCGAAACACGGATCACCTGATGCTGGCTGTCCCTGGTATACGACCGGACGGTCAGCTTCCCGAACCCGGCGAGTTCGACGAATCGGAGGCGCAGATATTCGAGATGTACCCCGAGGACCTGGACCGCCCTGACTATGTGTGCCTGGCTACGTCCAAGGACGGTGTTGACTGGGAGAAGCCTGAACTGGGCCGAGTGGAGTTCCATGGTTCGACGACCAACAACATCCTGGGCACCGTCGAGGACGTGATCCGGGCCGCCAAATACAAGGATGTCACCTCCGCCATTACATTGAATGCTACCACGGCCAGATTCAAGTTCCGTATGTACGACCCCGACAAAGACGGGCCGGTGGACATAGACAAGGTGTTCATGGCCCTGATCGGTGCAGGACGGAATAGACCTTTAAATGGCAAGTGGGACTTCATGTGGCCCAACGACTTCGAGGGGTCGGTGGAAGCCTTGGGGTTCACGCCGACACTACGCAGCTACTACCCGATGATGTACAAGGGCGATGACGAGTACCTGTTCCTGAAAAATGAGCCCCTGATTTACTTGGGAACGGTCACCGATTCGGCTCGTGGCATGGACCTGATGAACAGTAGCGAGTCCATCCGGCACCAGGTCGAACTCCGAGATGGCCCTACCATCTACTGGTACTACCGGCCCACTACGCCACCGTACCCCCCCCAGTGCATGGTCTGGGACAACCTCTACGGCCCGCAACGTAACCTGGCAGTGATGTGGACAAACGACGGAGTGAACTTTCACAAGCGATTGTGCATTGGGTGTGACGAGTTCGATCCGTTGGGAATGCAATTCTACAACATGGCGCTCATCACCGAGCTTCCAGCCTCACTTCAGGGGAGGACCATGCTGGGCCGGAGCTCTGCTGCGGGCGTGGCAGTGGACGGCGGCCAGATGTACGTAGCCGAGCTCCGTAACTATCCCACCGACGTGCAGCAGCAGTACCCCGAGCTTATCTGGACGCGGGATCTGCTGCACTGGCACCGGTTCACCCACAACCGGGCACCCCTGGTCAAGCTGGGAGAGAAAGAAGGCTCGTACAACTGGGGAGGGTACTCCCAGTTAGCCAGCTACTACCCGTTCAAGGATGCCGACGGTAACGACGCCTGGTGGCTGTCTAACACTGCCACTTCCTCCCGGCACCTTCACAACAAAGTTGGACGTCGTTACAAGACGTTGGAGAAGCTGCAGGCCGATCACCCTCACTACAGCGAATCTCCCTTCTTTGTGGACTGGGAGACCCTATGGCAGCGGGGTCAAAGGATGAGTGACCTCCACTGCTTCACACACATCAGGCCAGGTCGCCTGGCTTATGCCGCTCCTGTGGACGGGACCGGTGAGTTGACTACCCACCCGATACTATTCGATGAGCAGGACCTGGTGATCAATGCGCAGGTGGAACAAACCGGCAGTCTGCGAGTCGAAGTGCTCGACCAAGATGGCCACACGGTAGATGGTTACGGCCTATCAGACTCGGACGCGTTCGCGGGTGACGAGGTTGAGCACCGACCCTCATGGAACGGCCGCCGTTTGTCGGAGCTATCGGGCCGTAGTCTGAAGTTCCGTATCGTGCTTGAGAAAACGAGGCTCTTTACACTGCACGTCGAGTGAGAAAAGGCACTAGCTAGTCACACCCCAATCCCTCCCGCCTAATCCCTGGCGAAGCTGCCGTTGGAATCATGCGATGAACTGACGCAGACCGGACATTCGGGAGCGGGGCCGGTCAGGTACGCGTTGTATATGGGGCCCGCCGCGCGCAGAAGCCCGTACGGGGGAATCCTGTCCTATGGCATCCACACAGTTGATCTCGTGCTGAGCGTCCACGGCGTGGACGTGGTATAGGTCAACGCAACCGAGAGTCCTGTCGGCGCCGAGAGGTCTAACGTCAGCGTCGCCTGCACCCTCGGCGACGGCACTCTGGTATCGCTGGCCCTGATCGGGGACGGTTCTTGCGTCTTTCACATGATGGCCGTGGGCCAGGACCGGATGGTCGATTCGTCTGGCACAACCCGCAACTATACGGCGGACGCGGCCTCGCGGGCGCGGATCGAAGGAGGAGAAAGCCGGACTTTACGGTATGCTGCCTCTGCTCCCAGGGCAGACCACTACGAGAGGGGTATGCGCGACATACTGTCGGTCCGACGTGGTGACAAGCCCAGCGGAGTCTCCCACGAGGAGATACTCCGCGGCATACAGGTGTGCGCCTCAATCGAGTAGAGCCTGCGGCGTTTGCACGCTGCTGAGGGAACAGCTGAATGTAGAAACACGTTATCAGGTCGTAATGGCCCTGAGGCTGGTATGTAGAGACGTCGGCCACAACGAACTCGACGTTCACGCCTCGTTCGGCAGCACGTCGCTTGCCCTTTTTGATGGCGACCCCGGAGTAGTCCACCGCCGTCACCTGCCAGCCCTGCTTCGCTAGCCATACCGCATTGCTGCCAGTACCGCAGCCGATTTCCAGGGCGCGTCCCGGTGTCAGGTGCTCGACCTGATCAACTAGAATCTCATCCGAGCCGGAGCCACAGTCTTCTATATCTGCCCAAATCTCGTTCCAGAATTCGGGTGAGTCAGTTGACATGACAGTCGGGTTCCTTCTTGACATTCGGGGTGATCTCGTCGGCGTTGAAACGACGAATGGACAGGAAAGATGGACGTTCACACCGGGGCCTTGACCTGGGCGGTCAGCGCTCTTTCAATTCCGACCAATCGTATCACGGGGTCCCGATGAAGATTCGAGCTGCCCTGCCGTAATCCAGGAACGCCAAGTATGTGCGTGCTTGGCTAGGAGCCAGTTGAAGTTCGCGATAGCCTCCAGGTGCGTTGTGGCGCGGCGCGCGATTACACATCTCTCGCATTCCGCGCAGATGGCTTCGCCGAGGGCCCGTAGGCATGGCCTCTAGGAATGCATAGGCAGCAGATGCCACATACTAATTTCGAGCGCCCTACCACTGCCCACTACCAATCGATACATGACGTGACCACGTTCATCAGGCTCTAGGGTGTCATGCGGGTAGAATAGGGGCAATCTCGAAGTATGGAGGTCGAATCTTGAGCGAATTCAACATACTGGTCGTGTATCCCCACCCGGCGGACTTCGCAACCGAGGCCTCGGGCACTATGGCGCTCCACGCCGAAAGGGGGGACAAGGTCACCAGCGTGGTCGCGACCTACGGCGAGCGGCACCACATGCAGTGGCTTCACGACGAGGAAAAAAAGCCCCCGGGCGAGCGAGACCCCGACGTCGACACTATGACCCTGGAGGACTACAGGCAGTTCAAGAAGCGGGAGGCCGAGCGAATCGCCGATGTACTGGGCGTAAGCGAGCTGATCTTCCTCGGCTGGACGGACGGCGAGATCTACTTCGACCTGGACAAGGTGCAGGACATAGCCGATGTAATCCGCCGCGTGAGGCCCGACATACTCGTGACTCACCTGCCGCTGAACAACGGGCCCACGGACAACGACCACCCCATCACCGGCCGCATCGTGATGAAGGCTCATGAGATGGTAAGGAATCGGGTCCGGCAATTCGACGGAATCGAGCCCTACCGCGGGGTGAAGCAGGTCTTTTTCTCCTTCGCGGCTGGCGAGGAGGTCAACACCAACAACGTTTTCGTGCAGGGCATCGTGCCCGACGTCTGGATCGACACGTCGTCGGTAATACACAAAAAGGTGCAAGCCATCGATCAGCTCGTCAGCCAGGGCTATCATGAGGACACGTCCCGCTGGATCGTCGAGGCGCGCGACGGCCGGTGGGGGATGATCGCCGGTTGCGCCTACGCGGAGCCGTTCCTACGCCCGACCGGCATAACCTACGACTCCTTGCCCATGCCGGACAGGGTGATGAACAAGGTGTACGTGCCAACCGAGATGCCGGTGGGCCGCACCAGCGCCCACACGGTGCCGTCCGCCACTCCGCCTGAGGCGTACCGCCTGAAGCCGTGAAGGGGAGCATGCGCTGTCCCGTGCGTAGGTACAAATCATCGTCACCATGTTCGGGTCTAGGTGGGACACGTAGCGCCGTCGATTCGGCTTTGGAGCCCGACCGTCGGAGCCTGATCTCCACTCTATGCCTGCTTATTCCCCGGTGAGCTACCTCCTGCGTCGGCGGTTGGCCCACCAATACGCACCGACAGGCAGCTCGAGCACCGCCACCAATAGCGCGAGGGGTGCGTAAAAGTTCCAGAAAGGATTCAAGTTGAAGTAGGGATCGCCTTCTATCTGTCTGGACTCGGTGACGCACAGAGGCACAGGGAACGAGCCAGAGATAGGTCGGCCGCAAGCCGCTGACGATTCGTCTTGACGTGTAATCTTGCCGGTTGAGTCCCAGCAATAGAAGCAATCGGTCGAAGGAGTTCGCAGATACCCTGGATACAGAGGGGCAGTGCTGGTACGTGTTGGATGATCGATCCACGAACCGGTCGAGTGGGTGTTTGGTGTAACCCTCGTGACTTCTCGGTCTGCCATCATCGCGTCCATACCGGTCTGAACAAACTCCTCCTCCAGCGTATTCGGGACTAGCTCACGTTCTCCCGAACAGGCCGCGAGTGCTAACGCGATTGAGGCTGACAAGATCGACGAATGTAAGACTGCGGCCATGTAGCTAATCATACGCACCATCGAATCCCGCGCTGGTGTTCGCAAGCCCAGGTCACGGTGAACGGCGAACCCGAGGGCGGACGCGCTGCGGGTGGAAGGTCTCTTGAGGAGGAATTCCGGCTTAGAGAATGCGAGCTGCCGAATGAAGCAGCGGCAGCCGTCGTAGGAGTCTCAGAGACGATCACGGCGCAAGAGTCCACTGTGCGATTCAAGCTGCACAACAAGGTTGCGGCGCTCGACAGCCTGGGGGTGCACTTGGGCATGTTTGCAGAGCCCAGCCATCCAGGAGCGCAGCGCCCCCGTGAACGTGGTAGGCGGTCACAGTTACGCTAAGCCCGAATCCACCGAAGGAGGGCCTTGGGGACAGCCCTTGAAGAAGCCAGAGGGTGCTCCTCTGAATCTGGGATAATGGTTTTGGAACAGAAACCCTCCCGGAAACAAGGAGCACCCAATAGATGCTGCCACAGAACAAACCCGACCGTATCCGCATCGTCTTTGACGACCATCGCCTGGTGGCCAATGCCGGCCTGCTCCTGCCGGCCACCCTAGCCCGGCACCTGGGCCTGCGGGAACTCGTCGACCATCACCTTGACCTCGGCGGAGCGCCGGGACGGGCGAACACCGGGGACAAGATGCTGACGCTGGTCGCTTCCGCGCTGGCAGGCGGCGACTGCATCGACGACGCCGATGCGCTGCGCGCTGGTGGGACGGTCGGTGTTCTAGGCTGCGTGGTCAAGGCGCCATCCACCCTGGGGACCTTCCTGCGCAGCTTCCGGTGGGGGCATGTCCGTCAACTCGACTGCGTGAGCCGCCAGTTGTTGGCCCGGGCCTGGGCCGCTGGGGCCGGACCCGGCGACTCGCCCCTGACCATCGACCTGGACTCGACCATCTGCGAGACCTATGGACTGGCCAAGGAGGGAGCGCGCCACCACGGCTATACCGGCGCCCGCGGCTATCACCCGCTGCTGGCCATTGCCGCCGGCACCGGCGAGGTGCTGATGTCCCGGCTGCGCGGGGGCCGGGCCAACACCGCCCGTGGCGCCGCCCACTTCTTGCGTGAGACGGTGGGGCGGGTGCGCTACGGCGGGGCCAGGGGACAACTCACGGTGCGGGCCGACAGCGGCTTCTACGCCCACACTGTCGTTGCCGCCTGCCGGGAAATGGATGTCCGCTTCTCTATCACCATCCGCCAGCGCGTCAGCCTGCGGGACCTGATCGAGGCGATACCAGAGGAGGACTGGACTCCCATTCCCTACTGGATGGACGGCGCCGCCGATGTCGCCGAGACGACTTACACCCCGTTCCAGACCAAGCCGGACGCCGCGCCGGTGCGGCTCATTGTCCGGCGGGTGAAGCCGACGCCCGGTTCCCAGCTCGCCCTCTTCGCCAGATACAGCTATCACGCCTTCATCACCGACCGCGATGGGGAGACGCTGGAACTGGAGGCCGATCATCGCCGCCACGCCGAGGTCGAGAACGCCATACGCGACCTCAAGTACGGCGTCGGGCTGAACCACATGCCGTCGGCGCGCTTCGCCGCCAACGGCGCCTGGCTGGCGGTCCAGGTGATGGCGCATAACCTGGCCCGCTGGACGGCGCGGATTGGTCTGGGCGAGCGGACCGTGATCACCAAGACCCTCAGGCGGCGGGTCTTCGCTCTGGTGGGACGGATCACCCGCTCGGCGCGCCGCCTCACTTTGCATCTCCCCCGGCGCTGGCCTTGGGAAACCCAGTTCAGTCGCGCCTTGGCCCGGCTGCAAGCCATTCCGTTCCCGGCCTGACGGCCAGCCTGCAACTGACCCAACGTCCCCGCAATCTCGCGCCACCCCGGTCGCGAGAGTCCCCTGCTGCGTATCCTCTCGCCATCCGGCGCATCGCAACTCCCGCATAGGGCCTTAGGGGCCCTGTGCGGCGACTGAAGACCGTCCGCCGGCCCCCATCTACCCCAAGACCCCAGGCCATCTCCCCTGTAGCTCCCTCACCCACCCCCTTCCGCTGTCCTCACGCCGTCCATCGGTGTCCTTCGGTGGATTCGGGCTTAAGTACCTGAGCATTGGCGCTGTCGGTGTACAGCGAATTATGGAGGATCTCCGTGACAAGGGCTTTGAGCCAATTGAACTGGAGCGCTATTGCGCGTCCAACAAGATCTGGACAACGAAAGTCAAACGCCTACGTCTCCCCGACCTGCTTTGCGCGAAGACTGGAATGCGGGTGGAGGCTCGCGCAAAGACCGACCTGAAGATTCGTATGAGTGATGCCCCGTCAAATCCCGACCGAGTTTGGGACGCGGGCTTGAGAAACAATGACATTGTCGCAGTGATTGCGTGTTCCGATACAGGGGAAGGTCTGCACCCGGCAAATCGCGTCAACTATCTCACAGTGAGAGCGATGCGCGAATCGGTCGACCAATCAAAGCTCGGCCCTCCAAAGTCCGCATCGGAAGGAGCGGAGCGGGACCGTACTTGGCCCGCAACGGTACCAACCAGAGACGGTACCGTGTTGGAAGTCACTCCCGACAGACTCAGGGTCCAAATGCACAGGGACCCCGAGCGACCGGCACGGAAACAGACGTATGCGCTGAAGGGGAAGACTGCCTACGTTGGCCCCGGTGAGGAGTTTGAAGCAAATACTACGTTCCTTGCGGGGGCACCGTCTGCTTTAGCCGATCTGTCTGATTACTCATCCCTTAGATATGAGCCTCTGAAAGATGTCAAGGGTGTCGAAGACCAGCATAAATGTCCGCCTAACTGACCAGGGAAAATGTCACCTGTCTAACTTGCCACGGTAACAGACTACGTTGCTTTCAACATCACCCGAGGACGATTCATCGGCGGACTGTCGGCCTTAAGGTACTTCCGTACGGTGTTCCTGTGGATGCCCGTCTCCCTGGTTATTCTCCTGATGGACAGGCCCCTGCGCTTCGCTGCATGAACCGCCTCCCACCTGGCGATCTGCTTCGGAGTGGGCTTCCTCGGTACAGAGGTTGCCTTCTTGCGGATCTTGGCTGCACCACTGTCGTGGTTGCCGTCGATTGCTTCGGCTCTCTCCCTGTCGAGTGAGGCCAGAACTCTCTCCCAGCGGCTGCCCAGACCGTTACGATACGGCGGTGCGTGTGAAGGGTATCCATTCACACCGCGCAGGATGTTCGGACGGGGTGGAGCCTCCTGGCTGGGGATGAGTTGACCCTCGTGCTCAACGACCAGTTGACCGTCCATTCCCTCGAGCACGTCCACCTTCACTCCAGCGTAGGTCGGACGTTCCATGCCGGGCAGCAGCTGAAGCGTACTCCGTCGGTATCTCACAGTGTTGTCCTTTGCCACTTTGCGACTGTGCCTGAAGCACAGCATCCGATCCAGACACGTCCCTCCGTCCACAGGGCGGTAGGCGACTTCAGACTCCGGAGCCGATACCCCGAAGCGCTCGTTGAAGTGAGGAAGGAAGTCTCTCAGAACGACACCAGCATCTTCGATGGTGGTCGCACCCGCGAGTCGAAGCTCGGTTACAAGTCTGTCCTGGAAGGTGCCTGCCGCTCGTTCCACACGGCCCTTGGCCTGTGGAGACAGCGCGTAGATCATCTGTATTCCGAGCTCGTCCATCGCACGGGAGAACTGGGTTGGAGCGCTCGGTGCTCCGGTTCCTGGTACGTGCTTGAAGACCGAGTGGCGGTCGGTGTACAGCGCTATGGGTACCCCGTGGCGCTCGATCAGTCCCCGCATCAGCACGAAGTAGTCTCGGGTGTTCTCGTACTCACAGAACAGCGCACTGACCACTTTGCCCGTGGCGTCGTCCACGGCAAGCAGAAGCATAAACTGAGGTCCATCCTCTCCGAGCCACCGATGATAGCTGCCATCGATCTGTATCAGCATCCCCTCTCGGGGCATGCGTTGCCGACGAACACGGTGCTTCGGAGGACGACGGCGACGAGGACTGACGAGACCGGCTCCGACCAGTATGCGTCGCAACGTGTTACGGGCTATGTCTATACCCTCACGTTCTCTCAGCAGTTCGCTCAGATGAGTGTGGTTGACTCCTGAGTACGTGGTTCGAGCTAGACGCAACACTTCGGCCCTTATCGAATCGGGTGTTGTGTTGGGAGCCCTCCGACCCCGATGGCCGTGAGCGAGTGCGGCTGCTCCTTCTTCTCTGTAAGCCGCAAGAATGCGCCTGGTGTGGCGTGTGCTCACTCCCATCAGCATGGCCGCCTGGTCCACCGTCATATGCTCGGCCAGTAGGCTGTTGAGGATCTGAAGTCTTACCTGCTCTTTCTGGTTCAATGTCACAGTCACCTCATGGAGAATGTGACATTTATGCTGGTCAGTTAGTCAGGACATTTATGCTGAGCAACAATATCAAGGGCGGAGAGAAATCAGGCCGTGTGGCGGAGCAAAAGTGTACCACTTGAGCGGCGATGTTCAGCGAAAATGTCCGCCTGCGACGGGTGCCGTCGGGAGCCCTTAGTCGCAGCGAGGTCGGTGGAATCTAGGCGTCAGGGGAATCGCCGGCTGAGCGTGTGGGGACGGCTAGCCTGCTCTGCTTGAGGCGGTAGCTCTCGCCGTTCATCTCCAGGATGTGAACGCGGTGAGTGAGGCGGTCCAGTAGGGCGCCGGTCAGCCTCTCCGAGCCGAAGACCTCGGTCCACTCGTCGAATGGCAGGTTGGTAGTGACCAGGACCGACCCTCTCTCGTAGCGCTGGCTGAAGACCTCGAAGAGGAGCTCCGCGCCGGTCTTGGAGAGTGGGACGAAGCCAAGCTCGTCGACGATAAGCAGCTTGAGTCGGGCCAGCTTCTTCTGGAGGTTGAGCAGCCGTCGCTCGTCCCTGGCCTCGATCAGCTCGTGGACCAGCGAGGCGGCGGTGGTAAAGCCTACCGACAGCCCCCTCTGGCAGGCGGCGAGCCCGAGGCCGAGGGCCACATGGGTCTTGCCGGTACCGCTGTTGCCGATGGCGATGACGTTCTCACGCCGGTCTACGTACTCGCAGCGTGCAAGCTGCATGACCAGGTGCTTGTTCACCGACGGCATGGCCAGGAAGTCGAAGGTGTCGAGGCTCTTTGTGGCAGGGAAGCGTGCAGCCTTGATCCTGCGGTCCACCATGCGATGATGGCGGTCTATCAGCTCAAGCTCAGAGAGCCTCAGCAGGTAGCCTGGATGGTCGACGTCCTCGGCGGCACACTGGCCGGCCACCTTGCCGTACTCCCTCAGGAAGGTCGGCAGCTTCAGCTCCTTGAGGTGGTGCTCCAACAGCACCGTCGACCTGTCGCTCACCGCCTGCTCCCCGACATGAGCGCCATGTAGTCGTTGGCCGACGTCTTCGTCACGGTGACCCTGGGCAGGAAGGGGTAAAGCTCCAGGTCGAGTCTCTGAGGGCGGCCCTCCATCCTGCACAGCACCAGGTGTTTGATGGCGTCGGAGCTTATGGCCCCGAGCCTGAGGGCATCACGTACGGCCTCGTACACCACCTCTGTTCGGAAGTTCTCCATCAACCGCAGCACCTGCACGAACTCCCGCTTGCCGCGCCTGCCCATCCTCGACTCCAGCAGTCTGCGCAGCACTCCGAACTCCTCCGGCAACTCCCACCCGACCAAAGGAGCAGCCTGGTCCAGCGCTCCCGTCTTGCGCTCCAGCAGCGGCAGGTAGTGGATGGGGTCGAACACGAAGTCGTCGCGTTCGTAGGAGCGCCTGTGCCGGGCTATCACCTCTGCCCCGTTGCTGATCACCACCTCGCCCACATAGCCGCGCACCACTACCTCCATGTGACCGTAGGCCACGGGCACCGAGTAGTCGTTGGTCCGGTACCGCACCAGCGACAGGGAGCTGACACGGCTCACGTGCTTGTCGCTGGCATCGTATGGCACGGCGGGGAGCGCCAGCAGGGCCTCCAGGTCACGCTCCATCCGCTGGCCTATCGTCTCCTTGTGTCCACGCAGCTGTCTCCCCAGCCGTTCCAGGCACCGCTCCTCCAGGTGGGCGTTGAGGGCATCGAAGCTCGGCAGCGACGGCACAGGCACCAGGAAGTTCCGACGCGCATATCCCACCAGCCCCTCCACCTTGCCCTTGTCGTTACCCTTGCCTGGACGGCCGAACCGGTCCTCGAACAGGTAGTGGGACGCCAGTTCAGAGAACACACGAGTACGCTGGCGCCGACCGTCTCCCAGGATCCTGGCCACAGCCAGTCTCGTGTTGTCGTACAAGATGCTCCGGGGCACCCCGCCCAGGAACGAGAACGCCGAGACGTGACCGTCGCAGAACGCCTCGGTCGTCTCCGCGGGGTACGCCTTGACGAAGCATGCGTCGCTGTGGGGAAGGTCCAGCACGAAGTAGTGGATGGTCTGCTCCACTCCTCCGATCACCGCCTTGGCCTGGCCGAAGTCGCACTGGGCATCACCAGGAGGATGGGAGAGCGGAACGTACATCTCCCGTGTCCGGAGACGCCGCTCGCGCACGTAGTCCTTGACTATCGTGTACTTGCCACCGAACCCGTGCTCCGCTCTCAGACGCTCGTAGATCCGCTTCGCCGTGTGCCGCTGCTTCTTCGGAAGACTACGGTCCTCTTCCAGGATCCGGTCGATCACCCCGCGGTACGGGTCCAGCTTGGGGCGACGCGGCGGTGACTGTCGACGGTACCCGGGTGGCACCGAGTACTCCAGCATCTTGCGCACCGTATCCCGGTGCAGACCGAACACTCGGGCAGCCTCCCGCGTGCTCATCCCGTCCACCATGCAGGCCCGGCGCACTCGAACGTACAGCTCCACCTTGTACATCCTTCACACCTTCCATCGAGTTGCCTCCAACTCTATGGAAGGCGGCGGGTGGTACGGTTTTGCAGCGCCACTCCCGGACGCTCACCCCCGCCTCGCCGGTCCATTATTACTCCGCCCTTTACACTGCGGCCTGTTCACCGAGCGGGGTTCCGAGCGGTTCACCGGGATGGTGGTCGTTCCCGAACTCTCCGGCGGGCTTGTCCGCTGGCTCGTGGGGCGGGCCTTGGACCCGGACACAAAGCCACGCTTCCAGGCTCTCCCCGGTCCCAAGCCGGTGCTTGGGCTTGGTCGTCTCGGCCCCGCTCCTCCGTGGGCGGTCGTCGCCGAGGGGGTCTTTGACTGGCTTGCCCTTGCCGGATGGGGCGTCCCCGCCGTCGCTGCCCTGGGCACCCAGGGCGTCGAGCGGGTCGCCTCTGCCCTCCGGGGCTGCCCCAGGGTCTTCCTCGCCTTCGACAACGACGAGGCGGGCCTTGAGGCCACTGAGCGGCTTGCGGGCTTGCTTGGCAGGCGGGCCGCCGCCGTCACCCTTCCCCAGGGCGTCGGCGACGTGGCCGAGCTTGCTGCCCTCCCCCAGGGCCGAGCGGCCTTCCTTCGGCTGCTGGCACGGGCGGCCCGCTCCGCCCGCTAGCTCCCCACTTTCCCTCTACCGGGCTACCCCAGCCCGCTTGCTTGCGGGACTCTCTCCCGCTTCATCCCCATGCCCCCACTCTCACCACCCTGGAGGACCTATGCCCATTTTGCGACGGGCCTTGCCCGCACACGGCTTCCCGTTGGGGAACCCGCATCGCTCACTCGCTACAGGAACAAACACCAAAGAAGGAGACACGAGATGTCTAACGGCAACAACAACGGACACAACCGCAACGGCGTCCACCAGGACACCGCCATCGTCGCCAGGAACGGCAACGGGGCGCACAACGACCCCGGCGCCATCGACGGCACCGACCCCGCATCGAGTGCGGGGCTGGCTCTGCTGTGGGACGGGTTGTCGCCCGCCGTCACGCAGGCGCTCTCCCAGCCCATCGACCCCGCGCTGGTCTCCCAGCGCAAGGGGCGGGCCGGGCGCACCTTCTCGTACATCGAGGGCCACACCGCCATCTCGGAGGCCAACGAGGTCTTCGGCTTCGGCGGGTGGGGGTTCGAGCTGGTCGAGAACGTCAGCCTGCGCCGCATCGAGACGGTCGATACGCAGACGGGTGAGGTGAAGGTGGTCAACGCCTACAGCGCCCCGGTGCGGGTCACCGTCCCCGGCGCTCCCCCGCGCACCGACATCGGCTTCCACGCGGTGACGGATGAGACCGCCGACGGCCACGAGACCGCCATAAAGGGCGCGGTCACGGACGGCATGAAGCGGGCGCTCAGGAGCTTCGGAGACCGCTTCGGGAACGGCCTCTACGGAGAACAGGCCCCGGTGAGCGGCGCTCCCCAGCCGCAGAGAGGCCCGGTGCAGGCCAACGGCAGGTCGGGCCAGTCCCAGGCCAGCCGTCGCAACGGGTCCCAGGTCGAGACGCTGCGCAAGCGGCTCGTGGGATTGGCCGCCGAGCAGGGCTTCTACGAGGCGAAGGTGCGTACCGCCGTCCAGAGGCAGACGGGTAAGGACCTGGACGACCTGACGGCGGACGAGATCGGGGCGCTGGTGGAGTCCGCCGCCGCCAAGGTCCGGGAGATGAAGCAGGCGCAGGCCGCCGCCTAGCCTCCCAACAATCGACGCACGGAATCGAGCGGGGTTCGTCTCCTTCGGGGGCGGCCCCGCTCTCCATTTACAGGAAGGAGAAGACGAAATGGTGACGACGACCTTGACATACACGCCCTGGGGCTGGACGCACGACGTTGAGGAGCTGGCCGATGGAGTCCAGAGAGTCTCCACTCCCAGCCACGGCGGGCTGAAGCTCAGCCGGGAGCGGTGGAACGAGCTTCCCGCCGACGTGCGGGAAGCCATGTACACGCCCACCTTCGCAGAGGAAGACTGCGAGGAGGTCATCGTGCGGACGCTCCTGGGGCTGGGCGGCGAACGGGAGAGGGAGCTTGCCTTCAAGGTTGCGGGCTACTTCGACCGCTACGCCCCCGCGCTGCCCCACCTGCGGACGGTCGCCCCGGGGCCGCACTTCCACGTCATGGCCTACTTCGGCGGCTACGGCACGGACCCCTTCGGGCGGTTCGACACCAGGGAGGAGGCGGAAGCCTTCGCCGACGACGGGCGGAAGGTGCGGGACCACGGGCGGCTGGAGGCCGTCGAGTGCGAGTTGCACCACAACGGGAATGGGGGAAGGCCATGACCGCGACGACGCGGGCCAGGCCCCGCAGCCTTCCCAGCACCACGACGAAGCTGCAAACCGAGTTCGGGAGTCTCTTCGTCACGATCTCCGTGGACGAGGACGGCGAGCCCTTCGAGGTCTTCGGCTTCCTCGGCAAGGGCGGCAGCTTCCAGCACGGGGTTACCGAGCTTGCCTGCCGCCTCATCTCCCTGCACCTGCGCAGGGGAACTCCCCTGGAGGAGGTGATCGACCAGTGCCAGGGGATACAGGAGATGGCTCCGTTCTGGAACCAGTTGGACGGCAAGAGCTTTCCCGTGCTCGGCCTGGGAGACGGCATCGCGCACATCCTCAAGGCCCATGTGCGGGCCAGAGACGAGCGGGAGGCGGCAGACGTGGAAGTGGCGGAGGTGAAGGCGGCCGCGTGAGCGGTTTGCACTACGGGGCTGTCTCAGCGGAGCGGCCCCGCTCCCGTATCGGAGTACGGGACAAGCTCTCATCTACAGGAAACAAGGAGGCGAAGACGATGACAACGACGATTGAGGACAGGGCGGAGGTCTTCTCCCGTCCTGCGGCGCAGATCAACGAGGACGGCGAGCTTGTGGTGCGGGCCTCGGCGGCGGGCAACTGCCGCCGCGCCCTGTGGTACTCGGCTACCGGCTACCAGCCCACGAATGCCCCCGGCGACGACTCGCT
The DNA here is from genome assembly GCA_965222445.1 of Dehalococcoidia bacterium. GTDB lineage: Bacteria > Chloroflexota > Dehalococcoidia > Lucifugimonadales > CAJWER01. The sequence continues at coordinate 2,633,659 of CBDCTY010000002.1, forward strand.
GACGGCGATGGAGGCGGGCAACGCCCTTGAGCCGGTGGTGGTTCGGGCGATGGAGCGGGCCGGGTGGAAGGTGGACGCCGCCGATCCCCAGGACCCGCAGCAGGTGGCGGTGATGATCGGCCCCGGCCTGCTGGTCACGGGACACCCCGACGGAACGGCGCGGATGCCCCCCGTATCAAGTACGGGGCAGGCTCTGGACGAGGACGAGGCGGCTGCCGAGGTCCAGATGCTCCTCTTCGGGGGCGTGTCGGACGCTCCCGCCTACGGCGACGAGATGGTGGTCGAGGTCAAGACGAGGGGGCCGGAGGCGTTCAGGCGGTGGCAGACCCTGGGGGCCGAGCGCAGCCACCCGCAGGCGGTGGCCCAGGCCGCCTTCTACACCCTGGGAACCTACGACGACCTTCGGGACGCCGTGATAGCCACGATGGACACGGGCAACCGGACCTGGGACTACGAGGTCATCCCCGCCGAGCGGCTGGAGAAGGCCCTCCAGGACGCCTGCGCCTGGCTCGGCGAGCTGGGCGCGCACCACGTCCAGAATGGGCCGGACCCGGACGTTCTGCCGGAGCGAGACTTCTCCGCCAACACCTGGCAATGCCGCTCCTGCCCATTCCTGGACATCTGCCTGCCGGGTGCGGCGGAAGACGACGGGACGGACGAAGACACATCAGACATAGAGGAGGTGAGCGACGAAGAGGCACGGGACGCGGTGGCGGCCTACTCGGAGGCCCAGGAGTCCATCCGGCAGCCTGAGAAGGCCAAGCGCGCCGCGCTGGACACCCTGAAGGCGTGGATGCGCCGCAAGGGGGACGCAAAGGCTGCGGTCGGAGACCGCACGGTCAGCCTGGTGCAGTCCACCCGGTACTCCGTCAACTACCGCAAGCTCAACGAGGCGCTCGACCCGGAAGTCCGGGCCGACATCGTGACCGAGAGCGAGTCGGAGTACGTGCGGGTCAGCTAGACGCTCCCTGGCGGAAGCGCACAACGGGGCCTGCTTCCCTCTACAGGGACGGCCCCGCCGAATCCCATCAACCGAGCATGAAAGGAGACACCATGACCAGCGCAACGGCAAACGCCAAGCTCTGGCAGGACCGCCACAGCGGACTGCGCAGGCACAAGCTCATTACGAAGGAGCTGGGAGAGACCATCCCCGCCCTCTACGCCAACGAGAACGTCGCCGACTACGACAGCGTTCTCGCCCCGGCCAAGCTCTTCTCCCCCTACGGCAACTGGACCTGGTACATCACCGAGTGGAACGCCGAGACCGGCGAATGCTTCGGCCTGGTCGAGGGGTTCGAGACGGAGCTTGGCTACTTCTCGCTGGACGAACTGGCTGAGGCGACGGTGTTCGGCGGCGTCCCCGCCGTCGAGCGGGACCTGTACTGGAAGCCGAAGACCCTGGGCGAGATACGGAGAGGGGCTAGCTAAGGCGAGTTCAGCTAGACGCTTCCCCTGGCGGGAGCGCAGGACGGGGCCGATTCCCTCTACAGGGACGGCCCCGCCTTTTATTCAAACGGGCGCGGCAAAGCTCGCGCCACACCATTCAGGAGGAAATCGAAAATGGCACGCACGATAAACAAGGTCGAGCTCTTGGGACGGGTCGGGACGGACCCGGAGATGAAGTGTGCGCCGCGTAACGCGGCATAGGATACCCGACTCACTCGGGAAGAACTCGGAGGAAGTTCTTGGGTCAACCGACCTACCTCAAAGCGAAAGCCTAGGGGGACAATAGCATGTCGGTAAAGCGGCTATGGTCTGAAGGCGTTGTAAGGCCAGTTCCGCAAGACCCGTGCGATACGGTGAAAGCTTGATTGCCTGAACCCCAGTTCCCGGACGGTGTACTCCGCACCCGCCGGTAGAATGCCTGAAACCCGGCGCCACTCTTTGCATCGGTATGTACTTCAGCCCGATGCACCTCCGACGAGTGGGCGATGGCCTATGAGGTCTATTCAAGGGGACGAACGGGGCACCTACAGTCGCGCTAGACACGTCCTATGTCGAAGACAGAGGGGAAAAAGGCTCGGTCTCATCTGGACAAAGGCTCAGTCATCAGGGTTGCGCCCCTGTTCCATCTGGGCGCAACGCAGGGCTATGGCGTCGTCCAACAACCGGGAGTTCGTTCTCGCTAGTAACACGATGTCAGCCCGAAGGATGGGGTCGGACTTCCTGACCTTGTTCTCGGCCCGCCGCCTCGCGTAGTACACAAACGCCCAGATGGCGGCCACAGGCCAAACGATGAACGGTAGGAGCAGAAGCTTTAACAGGTCATTAGGGAGCGAAATCTCCATTCCTATTGCTCCCTACGGGAGTGTACGTGGAGACTAGCAGAGCCCTATCCCCGAAGTCAACGGAACGCGGGATTGCCTACGGGGGAGACCCCTATGGCAACGGAGCCCTCGTAGTAGTCCGAGCCGGGGAAAGCCCGGCACATGGCGAAGGAGGGCAGGTGGTTTAGACGGAATACGACAGAGAGGTACTCGTGATGAGAACTGCCGAAACTGTACTGAACGTCATTCGAGATCGCGGAGAACGAGGATTGCCGCTGGAGGACATCTATCGGCAACTGTACAACCGGGAACTTTACCTGCGGGCCTACGGTCGTCTCTACTCAAACCAGGGAGCGATGACCAAGGGAACCACCGCAGAGACCGTGGACGGCATGTCACTGGCGAAAATCGACCGCATCATCGACGAGCTACGTCACGAGCGGTTCCGGTGGACGCCGGTCAGACGGGTCAACCTTCCCAAACCTAATGGGGGAACCCGTCCATTGGGCATACCAACGTGGACGGACAAGCTGCTGCAAGAGGTCATCCGGATGATTCTGGAAGCCTACTACGAGCCGCAGTTCTCCGACCATTCCCACGGCTTTCGGCCCGACCGGGGATGCCACACCGCATTGAGCGAGGTGGTCACTCACTGGACCGGTGTCCGCTGGTTCGTCGAGGGAGACATCAAGGGGTGCTTCGACAACATAGACCACGAGGTCATGCTGTTGGTGCTCGGCGAGAAGCTCCACGACAACCGTTTCCTCAACCTGCTGAAGTACCTACTGAAAGCGGGATACATGGAGGACTGGAAATATGGCCGCACCCTAAGTGGTACACCGCAAGGTGGTGTGGTCAGCCCCATCCTCGCCAACGTTTACCTAGACCGGTTGGACAAGTTCGTCGAGACAGTGCTCATTCCAGCAAACACCCGAGGCACAGAACGAAGACGCAATCTCACATGGAAAGCGTTGAACGGCCAAATGTCATATCACAGGGGAAGGGGAAATCATGCGAAGGCGTTGGGACTGCGAAAGCAGATGCAGCAACTGCCATCAGGAGACCCCAACGACCCTGGCTACCGACGGCTGCGATTCGTCCGCTACGCGGACGACTTCGTGCTGGGTTTCATCGGGCCGAAAACCGAAGCCGAGCAGATAAAGGAGTCCTTGGAGACATTCCTGCGCGACACGCTCAAGCTGGAGCTATCTAGGGAAAAGACTCTCATAACCCATGCCACCAGCCAGGCGGCCAAGTTCCTCGGCTACGAACTCGTAAATCAGCAGGCCAACGACAAGCACGACCCCAAGGGGCGGCGCAGAGTCAATGGCCGTATCGGGCTACGGGTTCCCGCCAAAGTCATCGAACAACACTGCCACGCCTACATGGGCAACGGCAAGCCGGTACACCGCAGCGTACTCATACACGATGATGATTTCACCATCGTGAGCAGGTATCAAGCGGAGTTCCGAGGAGTCGTCCAGTACTACCTACTGGCCCTGAACGTCTTCCACTTCGGGAAGCTGCAATGGGTCATGGGACAGTCGCTGGCCAAGACACTGGCGGCCAAGCACAAGACCTCAACTCGGAAAATGGTTCGGCGTTACAAGAGCATCGTACTAACCGAGCACGGGGAACGAGCTTGCCTCAAGGTCGAGGTCAAGCGGGGCAATGGGAAACGCTCACTGGTGGCACAGTTCGGTGGCATACCCCTGAAGCGGAAACGGCAGGCCGTTCTCGTAGACCAAAAGCCCCAGCCGTACAGGTTTGAACGCAACGAGCTTATCCAACGGCTCCTAGCGAACGAGTGCGAAATGTGCGGGTCAACGGTGGACGTGCAAGTCCACCACGTCCGCGCCCTACGCGACCTGAACGTCAAAGGCCAAGGTGAAAAGCCCCTGTGGATACAGATTATGGCGACCCGACGGCGCAAGACCCTTGTGGTCTGCCGTCCCTGCCACCTGAACGTCCACGGAGGTAGTTGGCAACCGCGTAAGTAGAAATAACCACTGGAGAGCCGGATGCAGTGAAAGCTGCACGTCCGGTTCGGAGGGGGGCCGACGGAAAAGTGCTTCGGGCAACCGGAGCAACTCGCCGGCGGCCTACCCTACACACGCAGAACGGCACCGCCGTCACCCAGCTCCGGCTGGCGACGGACCGCTACCGCAAGGACGGCGAGGACACCGCAGACTGGCACAACATCGTCGTCTGGGGCAAGACGGGTGAGGCCGTGAACCAGTACGTCCAGAAGGGCCAGCGCATCTACGTCGCCGGCCGCCTGGTGCAGAACACCTGGGAGGGCGACGACGGCCAGCGCCGCCACCGCACGGAGGTCCACACCCAGGAGGTCGTCTTCCTCGACTCCAGCAACGGCAACGGGAACGGCGGGAGCGACCACGACGACGAGGACTCGCCCTTCTAGCCCGCTCAGCCCACAACCGCAAAGAGACGCCCGCCTTCCGAGCCGGGCGCACCACCACGGGGCCGCTTCCCACCTACGGGGGGCGGCCCCGCTCTCGTCCGTAACCGAAACCCCAAGGAGGCCGATATGCCCAGGAAGAAGAAGACCAAGCAGACCGAAATCCCCTCGGCCAGCTCCCAGCTTGCCATCGACTGGACCGGGGGAGAGGCGCTCTTGGACGCGCTGCGCAGCAACCTGAACCTGCTGGGAGAGCTGGCGATGCGCTACGAGGTCTCCACCAGGCCGGAAGGCCCGGAGGACCCGCCCTCCATCAACTGCTCCCGCGACGTTTACGACCTGCTGGGGCCGGAGATGTCCAAGCTCGCCCAGGAGCAGCTCCGGGTGCTGCTCATTGACATCAGGAACAACGTACTGGGCCAGAGAGTGGTCTACCAGGGGAATGTCAACTCGTCGATGATCCGCGCGGCTGAGGTGCTCAGGCCCGCCGTGATCGAGGCCGTTCCCAGCATCATCGTAACCCACAACCACCCCAGCCGAAACCCTGACCCCAGCCCTGAAGACGTGCTCATCACGCGGAAGCTGAAGCAGGCGGCGGAGCTGCTGGACATCGAGCTTCTCGACCACATCGTCATCGGCGGCAAGAAGTTCGTCAGCCTCAAGGACAAGGGGCTGATGGGCTGACGGCGTTGCGCCGTCCGGCCCTCACGCGGGGGACACCCCCGCGCATCGACTCTCAACCCTCACGACGAAAGGAGACTCACCATGCTCGCAACCCACACCATAGACCCCGAGAACCTCTACACCATCAGCGCGAGCGGCTTCTCGGCCACCGCCGACGCCTTCGTCCGCGACGACAAGACCGAGGGCCTCTGGTTCCTCTCGATGGTCGGCTCCCAGACCGCGCTCAAGGCGATCTCGGCCTCCCTGCTGAAGCAGCCGCCCGACACCGCCCACATCATCAGGGGCGCGGACGGCATGGCGCTTTCGGGCGGCTACCAGCAGTGCCGGATTCCCTACGAGACCATCGGGACGTGGACGACCAAGATAGCCCGGCTTCGCGGCTCCGGCGGCTGGCACGCGCTCGTCTACACCAAGACCGCCGAGTACGCCTACGAGAAGGACTCCTTCCTGCTACTGGCTCAGTCGGAAGAGGAGGCCCCGGCCCTGCACCACCGCTTCATCGACAAGCGCAGCCCGCTGCCCCTGCACCGCTCCTGGGCCGACTGGCTCTGGCACAGGGGCCTCGAAGAGGAGGAGATCGTACCCCTCCAGAGCGTCGGCGTCTCCGCCTACAGGTGCGCTCCCAAGGCCAAGAAGCTGCGCGAGGACCTCTCCCAGGCGGTTGCGTCGGGCTGGCTCAGCCTGCCGGAGGAGGGGAGCGATGGATAGGACTCTCAAGAGGGCCAAGCGCAACAACAAGCGGAGGGGCCAGCGCAACGGCGGGGCCTGGCGGCGCTTCTCCCCTGACGGCGTTCACTGCCGCTACTGCAAGCACGACGGCTCGCAGCACCTGGTCAGCTCGGGCCAGCCCCACTTCTTCCGGCCCGCGACGGAGGCGGAGCGGCGCGACCCCCACCTCATGCTCTACCGCCACAAGCTGCCGGAGGGCGGCTCGGCGCTGGTGCGGCGCATGACCGTCGCCAACCGCGCCGAGCTGATAACCGCCTACTGCGTCCCCTGCGCCGAGAGCGTCGGGACGAAGCAGGTGCTCTGCTTCCAGCGCAACCTGGCAATCGGAGAGGTGGTCGGGTTGGCAAAGAACGGACACAGGGACATCGGAATCGCCGCCTGACGCGGCGGAAAGGAGACGGAACCATGACCAGGGAACAGACTCTGTTCTTCGACTGCCCGCACTGCGATGAGCGGTTCTGCACCACGGAGGAGTTCGACAGGGACCTCCACACCGGGGAGATTTACCACTGCGGCAACTGCGGCATCCAGGTCATCTTCCAGGCGGTGGCCTCCGAGGACTACGTGCCGCCGCCCAGGGCGCGGAGGGACTGCCACTTCTGCCAGCCCGAACCCTGCCGGTTCGGGCCTTCGACGGACACGACGCAAGACACACAGAAAGGAGACACGACATGAGACTCGCTGCTCAGGCAAAAGGCGGCTACTACCCCACGCCGGACAGGGTGGTGGACATGATCGCGGGGCTGATTGACATCCCCTACGGCCACCACAACTACAACCGGGAGACGCTGCGCATCCTCGACCCCTGCTGCGGGGGCGGGGACGCCGTAGCGCAGCTTGCGGAGGAGCTTCGCTACCGGGGCAACCTCCCCGTCGAGACCTTCGGCGTGGAGCTTCACCGGGACAGGGCGCAGCAGGCGGAGGAGCGCCTCGACCGCGCCCTCGCCGCAGACCTGTTCGCCACCTCCATCGCAAACGGGGCCTTCGGCCTCGCCTACGTCAATCCCCCCTATGATTGGGACCAGGAGGACAAGCGCGTCGAGCACGCCTTCCTCACCCACTGCACCCGCTACCTTGCCGAGGGCGGGCTGCTGGTCTTCATCGTGCCTCGCCAGAGGCTTGCGGTGTCGGCCCGCTACCTGTCCACCCACTACCGGAACCTGCGGTGCTGGGCCTTCCCGGACCCGGAGCGGGAGGTGTTCGACCAGGTGGCGCTCCTCGGCTACCGCAAGGCCGACCCCATCCCCGACGCCTCCGCCGAGGAGACCGTCAACAGGTGGTCGGAGGGAGACCCGGAACGGCTGGGAGGGGTGCGCTACCCCTTCTTCAAGGCCAAGGCGACCCCGGCGGGCGACATCCTGTTCACCACCCGGACCGTCGATCCCGTCGCTGCGGCGACGGAGGCCAGGCGGACGGGGCTGTGGGCCAGCGCGGAGATAACCGACTCGCTGTGGCCCGCGAAGGACAACCGCACACGCCCGCTCATGCCCCTTCGCAGGGGACACATAGCGATGCTGGTGGCGGCGGGGTTCCTCAACAACCTCGTCCTGGACTCCGGGGGCAGGCGCATCCTGGTCAAGGGGCAGACCTCCAAGGAGATGGTGCAGGTCGAGGACACCCCGGAGAAGGAGGTGCACCGCGAGAGGCTCAAGACCACCGTGGTCGCCCTCGACCTGGACGACGGCGAGATCGTCGAGATAGCGGCGTAAGACGGCTCACCTCAGCCGCAACAACGAGGCCCCGTCATTCCCCTGCGGGACGGCGGGGCCTCGTCTCGTTTCGGAAGCAACACACCCCATATAAGGAAGGTGAAGATATGCAGACGATGATGACCCTCGAAGCCTGCTCGCGCTGCGGGCAGCCCATCGCCCCCGGCGAACCGGCCATGCAGACCGCCTCGGTGGACATTGGCGACGACGGCAGGGCCGTCTCCTCCCCGGTGAAGGCGTACCACCTGTCGGGCAGGTGCTACGAGGAGTACAGGGCCGCCGAAGCCGCCCACAGAAAGGCGCTGCTCGCCGCTTAGACGGCTCGCCATCGAGCCGCACCCCACGAGGCCCCGCGCCTCGCTAAGCCTGCCCCGTACTCGATACGGGGTCATCGGACGCAACACATTCCTATAAAGGAAAGGAGACAGACATGAACCTCGGAGAGTTCATCGACACCTACAAGGAGGCCATCGCCCAGAGGGTGGTGGAATCCTACCCGCCCCTCTACCGCCCCTCGGAGAACGGGCGCGAGCTGCCCCGCCTGCTCCGCTCTCCCCTGGGCGCGCAGGCCGACGCCATTCGCGGGGCCGCCCTCTCCCTCGAAGCCCACCGGGGAACAACGGTGGTGGGCGAAATGGGAACGGGCAAGACCTTCATCGGCGCGGCGGCGGCGCACATGGCGGGCTTCCAGCGCATCCTTGTGCTGGGGCCGCCCCACCTGGTTCCCAAGTGGAAGCGGGAGGTCGAGATGACGGTGCCCGGCGCACGGGCCGTCATCGTCAAGTCCATCACGGACCTGGAGAAGCTCAGGTTCTCCATCGGCTCCGGCCCCCTGTTCGCCGTGATGTCCCGCGAGAAGGCCAAGCTGTCCTATCGCTGGCAGGCCGCCGTCACCTATCGGTGGGCCACGTCCAAGGGCAGGCTCATCAGGGACGAGGAGACGGGCGAGCCGTTCAGGGTGCCCTGCTGCCCCGACTGCACGGCGCAGATCACAGACAAGGACGGCGTTCCCCTGACGGACGAGGACCTGAACCGCCGCAAGCGCACCTGCGCCGCCTGCGACTCCCCCCTCTGGCAGGCCGACAACTCCGGCCCCAAGAGGTACCCTCTCGCCGACTACGTGAAGCACCACATGAGGGGCTTCTTCGACCTGCTCGTAACTGATGAGGTCCACGAGTACAAGGGGCGCGGCTCGGCCCAGGGCATCGCGGCGGGAGTCCTCGCAGACGCCTGCGGCAAGTCCCTCTCCCTGAGCGGGACGCTGATGGGAGGGTACGCTTCGACGCTGTTCCACCTGCTCTACAGGTTCAGCCCGGAGATTCGCACGGAGTTCGGGCGCTCCGAGGAGGGGCGCTGGATCGAGCGGTACGGCTTCGTCGAGCACTCCATCGGCAAGCCCGACGACGAGTCGATGGAGGACGGGCGCAACAGCAGGCGGCGCAAGTACCGCAAGGTGGTGCGGGAGCGGCCCGGCCTCGCGCCGGGAGCGTTGTTCCACCTCATCGGCAACACCGTCTTCCTGCGCCTCTCCGACGTGGCCTCCGGTCTGCCGGAATACGAGGAGCAGGTGCTCCTGTCCTCGATGGACTCGGAGAAGGACGGCACGGGATTCTCCCAGCGCAGCGCCTACGACACCGTGTTCGAGGAGCTGCGGAAGGAGCTGGCCGAGGCCCTCAAGAGCGGCTCCAAGCGGCTGCTGGCAACCTACCTGCAAACCCTGCTGGCCTACCCGGACGGCTGCACCAGGGGCGAGACGGTCTTCGACCCCAGGACGGGCGACGTCATCGTCTCGGTGCCGCCCCTGTCGGAAGACCGCCTCTACCCCAAGGAGAAGGCCCTGGTTGACCTGGTGGCGGCGGAGCGCATGGCGGGACGCCGGGTGCTGGTCTACGTGACCCACACGGGGACCAGGGACGTGACGGAGCGGATGGACGACATCCTCACCCGGCACGGGTTCCGCGTGGCGGTGATGAAGGCCGACGCCGTGGCCCCCGAAAAGCGGGAGGCGTGGGTGGCGGATAGGGTGAAGAAGGGCATCGACGTGATGATCTGCCATCCCAAGCTGGTGCAGACCGGACTCGACCTCATCGACTTCCCGACTATCTGCTGGGGAGAGGTGGATTACAGTGTGTACGTTATGCGCCAGGCGTCGCGCCGGTCGTGGCGCATCGGGCAGACCCGCCCGGTCAAGGTCGTCTACATGAGCTACCGGAACACCCTACAGGCCGACGCCCTGAAGCTGGTGGCGAAGAAGCTGCAAAGCTCCCTCGCCGTCGAGGGCGAGCTGCCGGAGGACGGGCTGGCCGCCTACGGCGACGACGGGGAAGACCTGATGATGGCCCTGGCCCGCAAGGTGGTCAGTGGGGACGAGGAGGATGCCGACGCCGAGGCGGTGGAGGCCGCGCTCGCCCAGGCGCGGGACGCCGAGGTGAGCGCGGAGGAGCTGCTGGTGGACGAGGGCTGGAAGCTGGTCGAAGTCGAGCCAGAGGCTGTAGTGGTCAACGGCAACGGAGCCAACGGCCACCACGACGCGGACGGCATCGGGCCGACGGTCGAGCTGGTGCTCGGCAACGGCCACGCCGCCAACGGGAACGGCCACGCGGCTGCCCCGGTCAACGGCAACGGTGCCAACGGCAACCACGACGAGGCCGAGGAGCCGCAGCAGACGCTGTTCTCCTGGACGGAGTTCATGGCCGAGCCGGTCAGGCCGAAGGGCCGCAAGAGCAAGGCCCAGGCTCCGTCCCTGTCCCTCTTCGAGTGGGCGGTGGAGCAGGAGCTGGAGGCCGAGCCGGTCGGCGCGGGACGCTAGTGGTCGAACATTGTTGAAATGAAGGTCTGAAAGGGCATATTCCTCCGAGAGGTTCAATCATACGATTGAATGGAGGAGGAATCACCATGCCTACCAAGAAGTACCGTATCAGACTGACAACGGACGAACAACAGGAACTCAAGGCGCTGGTCTCCCGCGGTCGGACCGCCGCGTACAAGCAGACGCATGCGCGCATCCTGCTGATGAGCGACGAGGCGAGGGAAGACGGAGGGATGAAGGACGCAGACATATCCGGCGGGCTCGGTGTGGGGCTGTCAATGGTCGAGCGGGTTCGACGACGCTGTGTAGAGGAAGGCATCGAGTCGGCGTTGAACCGCAAAGAGCAACTGCGCCGCCGTCAGAAGACACTGGACGGCGAGGGCGAAGCCAGGTTGATAGCGATGGCCTGTGGGGAACCGCCAGAGGGGCGTGCCGTCTGGACCCTGAAGCTGTTGGCTGACCAGTTGGTCGAGTGCGAGGTGGTTGAGACCATCAGCACCGAGACAGTTCGGAGGGTGTTAAAAAAAACGAACTCAAGCCGTGGCTGAAGCAGAGTTGGTGCATTCCTCCCGGTCAGAGCGCGGACTTTGTGTGCGCGATGGAAGACGTGCTGGAGGTCTACCAACGGCCGTATGATGGGAATGAGGTTCTGGTGTGCATGGATGAGACGAGCAAACAGTTGGTCAAGGAGACGCGAGTGCCGCGTCCCTCAGCGCCCGGCGCGGTGTCGGCCTACGACTACGAATATGAGCGCAATGGAGTGAGCAGTCTGTTATGCTGTTCGCGCCCCTGGAAGGGAGGCGCCGAGTCGAGGTCAAGGAGCGTCGCACGAAGGTGGACTGGGCGCATGTGATACAGAGACTGGTCGACGAGGACTACCCTGACAGAGATCGGATTGTGCTGGTTATGGACAATCTCAACACGCACAAACTGTCATCGCTCTACGAGGCGTTCGAGCCTTCTGAGGCGAGGCGTATAGCTGAGCGTCTGGAGATACACTACACACCCAAACACGGGAGTTGGCTGAATATGGCGGAGATAGAGATCGGAGTGCTGGCTCGACAGTGCCTGGAGCGCCGCATTCCAGATAGGGAAACCCTGCGTGGAGAGGTAGAAACGTGGCAGATAGAGCCGCAATCGTGATGCGGTGCGTGTGAACTGGCGGTTCACCACCGAGGATGCCCGCATCAGGCTGAGGTCGCTATATCCTTCAATACAAACATGTTGACCCACTAGTCGGTTATGGACTGACACGATGATAGAGACCGACACGAGCCGGGCTGCGGCTTCGCCGCGTCTGCTCCACGCGGCCGAGGGGGGCCACGAGTGCGACCTCGCCGCAACGCCCGACGGCTGGGTGCTGGGCGTCGTTACGGTGGATGACGTTGACGGCCGCTTCGTGCGTAACATGGACGCGGACACGGAGTGGGAGCACGCCAAGGCGCTGCTGTATCCGGGCAAGACCTACGAGGAGTGGGCGCAGGCGTTCATGGCGCTGCGGCCACGGCTGGAGCTCCTGGAGAGCGACGGCGGGGGCGTGCGGCTGCTCCACAGCGAGCAGGCGGAGCAGTTTTCCGGCATAGCGGCGGTCGGCGGCACAGACCCGGCCTTCATATGGACGGCCCTGGACGGTGGCCGCTGGACGGTCAAGCTCCATACCGGGGGCAAAACGAACGTCATCTACTCCGGCTGCGAGATAGTGCAGACTCCATCGATCGCGCGGGGCACAGACGGCGCCCTCCGGTGCGCCTGGGTGCGCCGGGACGGGTCCGGGGACTGGGTCCGCGTAACGGACGAGCACGGTGAGAAAGTGGCCGAGCTCGAGGGCCGCTTCCCCAGCCTGGCCCCGGCCGGCGGCGGCGTTGCGGTCGCGTACGAGGTCTTCCGGGACGGCGAGTCCCACATAGCCGCAACGGCCGTCGGCTCCTCCGGGGCCGGCGGAGAGGTCCGGCTCTCGTCGGGCGACCCGCTCAACTTCCGGCCGCGGGCCGCATCGGCCGGCGGCGGGACGCTGCTGGTGACCTGGGAGTCGAGCCCGGCCTGGGGGTTCGACGTACGTGTCGACCAGGTGCGGCGTTTGTGGCTGCGGCGGGCGGACCTGGAGTCGGGAGCGGTATCCGACGGGCCGGGCACGGGACCCGGCGGGCTGCTGCCCGCGGGGCTGCGGTCGTTCAGCCGCAGCGGCGACCAGAGCTCGGCGATCAACATGACGCCGTCCAACCCCAGGGTGGTCGCGACCGGCGACGGCCTGGCGTGCGCGTTCCGGATGTTCCAGCCCGACATGGACCCCAAGGTCAGCGTTCCGTGGATCGTAGACGGCCGATTCAACCGCGACAGGCAGCTATACCACCATCGCGAGGGGTGGTACCTCGCGATGACGCACCTGGACGGCGGGCAGTGGACCGAGCCGGTCCGGGTGACCGAGCCCGTGGGCTTCTCCCACCACGTCTATGGACTGGACGCCTACAACGGCGGAGTGCTTGCGGCGGGCCACTGCTTCGACGTCGAACAGGTGCCATCGAGGAGTCACCGGGTGGAGGTTGTCTCCGTTCCCCTGCGGGAGCGGGGACTGGACGGCGGGACGGTGGCAGGGCTTCCCCGGATGCACGAGGGCATCCAAACGCTGGATGCGGTGGAGTTGATGCCCGCGAACCCTCCCACGCACGCGCCCCCGCTGCCGGCGGCGCCGGAGGGCTACGAGCTGGTGTTCGGGGACCTTCATGACCACACCTCGCAGTCGTCGTGCTCGCCGGTCCGCGACGGGGACCCGGTAGACAACATGAGGCTGCAGAGGGACGTGCTCGGGTACCGGGTGCTGTGCATCGCCGACCACCAGCGTATCTCCGACGCCGACTACCTGCAGAGGATCGACCTGCTGGAGCGGGAGGGGACGCCGGGCTACGTGCCGATCTACGCCATCGAGTGGAACAAGCAGCCGTGGCAGCACATCAACTTCTACACCTACGACAAAGAGGTGATGAAGGAGCTGCGCATCATACTGCTGCGCGACCTGGACATCCACCTGATGTTCAACGACATCTACGACAGGTTCCCCGACATGGTGATGGCCAACCGCCACTTCCACGACTACGGCAAGCTGGGCGGCCACGGGATCGTCGGGGACACGCACACGCACCTTTACGACCCGCGTGTCGAGTGGGCGATGGAGGCGCTGCACAGCCGCGGCGACATGCTGGCAACTGAGGAGGGGATGTTCGGAGGCCCGTCGGACTTCCCATTCCCGATTAACTTCATCGAGTGGAAGAACGCCCGGCTGGGGTTCATCGGCGGCACCGACCATCACATGCGCACGCTGGGCGCCTGCTCGACCGGCTTCTTCACGAAGGAGCTTACGGGCAAGGCGATATTCGAGGCGCTGAGGGAGCGCCGGACGTACGCCTGCGCAGGCGGCGAACTTGGGCTATGGGTTACTGCCGGAGGCGTGCCCATGGGTCAGGAGGGCGAGGCCGGCGCGCCGGTGGAGGTCGAGGTCTCGGTCTCGGCGCCGCTGCCGGTGGAGACGGTGTCTTTGTGGAGCGACGGGGGTTACATCCAGCACCGGACGGTCAACGAGCGGCAGGCGGTGGTAACGTTCAACGATGAGCGGCGCGAGCCTGGGGAGCGGTACTATATCGTCCGGGTGCAGACGCAGCAGTCGCCGGAGTACCCTAAGGGTCCGATAATCGGGTATTCGTCGCCGATATACGTTACGGCCCGGTAGGCAGCGCGGGCCGCGGGCTGGCCTGAATGGGCGCGGGGATGGGTTCCCGCTTTCGTACCAACGACGAGTGAGAAGGCGCGAACGACGGATGTAGGGGTGAGGGTGGCTGAAGTGGGGGCGGGAGCGACGGGTGGGGGCGAATGGCGGATGTGGGGGATTTGGGGTAGGGTAGGGTACGGTGGCGTTGAGGTCTATGGACTGGAGATAGGTCTTTGCAGGCATATATTCTTCGCAGGCTGCTGATCTCTGTGCCGCTCCTGCTCCTCATCATGGTCAGCACGTTCGCGTTCATCAACCTGGCGCCGGGCGACGCGATCGACGCGATGATCGACCCGCAGGAGCTGGAGGCGGGGGCGCAGGACCTGGAGAGGCTCCGGGAGGCGATGGGGCTGAACAGGTCGGTGCCGGAGCGCTTCGTAGTGTGGCTCGGGCAGGTGGTGCGGGGGAACCTTGGCTACTCCTACTACACGGGCGAGCCGGTGCTGAAGCGCATATCCGCCAAGATACTGCCGACGCTCGAGCTGACGGCCACTGCGATGATCTTGTCGACCGTGCTGGGCACTATCTTCGGGATCATAGCGGCGCTCAGGCAGTACAGCATGTACGACTACACTCTCGGGATCGCTTCGCTGTTCGGCGTGTCCATCCCGACCTTCTTCTTCGCGCTGCTGGCCCTGTACCTGTTCGCCTTCGTGTGGGAGATATTTCCGTCTCACGGGATGGGGTACGTACCCGGCGAGGGGCTATCCCTCCGGCTCAACATATACCATCTGCTGCTCCCGGCGCTGGTGCTCTCGATAGACACGATGGCAGGGAAGACGCGTTACGCCAGGACGGCGATGCTGGAGGTGCTGAAGGCCGACTACGTGACGACTGCGCGCGCCAAGGGGCTGTCGGAGCAGGTAGTGGTGCTGCGCCACGGCTTCCGGAACGCGCTGATTCCGCTGATAACGGTGACCATGCTGCGGCTGCCCGGGCTGTTCGGGGGGGCGCTGCTGGTCGAGGCGATATTCACGTGGCCTGGGATGGGGCAGCTTACGATCCAGGCGGTGGGGCAGCGCGACTATCCGATGATCATGGGGTTGACGATAATCGTTGCGTCGCTGGTGATGCTGGCGAACCTGGCGGCTGACCTGCTATACGCCTACGCGGACCCCAGGGTCAGGGTCAACGCCTAGAAGGCCTCGGAGGAGATAGTTGTCGACCTCGAACACGACTGAGGGCGCAGCCGCCTTAGCTCAGGAGATGGAGCAGCCGAGGCGCTCCAGGAGGAGCGTCTGGCGGCAGTTTACGAAGCACAAGCTCGCTCTCGTGGGGCTGGCGGTGCTGGCGGTCTTTGGCGTCGCCTCCGCGTTCGCGCCCGTGGTGGCGTGGCACGGTCCCAACAAGGTAAACCTGGACCATGTGCAGCAGCCGCCCTCGTGGTCCCACCCCCTTGGGACCGACTCGGCGGGGCGGGACGTCTTTTCGAGGATACTGCACGCCGGCAGGGTGTCGCTCAGCGTGGGGCTAGTGGCGACGCTCATATCGGTGGCGATCGGCACGATCATCGGGCTGGTGTCGGGTTACGCTGGGGGCTGGATAGACAACATTCTGCAGAGGTTCACCGAGTACGTGATGAACTTCCCGACGTTGTTCGCGCTGCTCGTGTTGGTGTCGATCCTGGGGTCCAGCGTCTTCATTATCATGTTCATAATCGGCGTGCTCGGGTGGACGGGGAAGGCGCGTCTGGTGCGGGGGCAGGTGCTGCAGGGGCGTGAGCTGGACTACGTGACCGCGGCGCGGGCGGTGGGCGCCAACGACATGCGGATCCTGTTCGTGCACATCCTGCCCGCGGTGGTGCCGTTCATCGTGGTGGCGGCGACGCTTTCGCTGGCGGGCGCGATCATAGCGGAATCGTCCCTGAGCTTCCTCGGGTTCGGGGTGCGGATCCCGACGGCGACGTGGGGTAACATGATGACCTCCGCGCAGTCCCTGCACACGATACGGAACGAGCTGTGGCTATGGCTCTCGCCAGGCGTGGCCATTGCCGCCACGGTGATTGCGGTAAACTTCCTGGGCGACGGACTACGCGACGCGCTCGACCCGCGTCAGGAGACATAGGGAGATGGCTGAGAGAGGCGCCCTGCGTGTGTTGCCGGGCGTTGTGCTGACGTTGCTGGCGGCCGTAATGGCGATCACAGCCGTGGCGTGCGGCGGCGGGAATGGAGTGAGCGCAACGGCGGTCCCGGAGGATACGGGCCCGACCGGCGCTGAGGTGCTCAAGGTGACGCCGCCTCCCAGGGCGGAAGCGGCGTCGGCGCCGGGCATGCCGACGGCCGAGCCGCCGCTGGACGTGGACGAGGAGTCCGAGGCGCCGAAGATCACCATCAGCGGGTCGGCGGACGGGTGCGCGTTCGAGCCGTCCGCCCTAAGCTTCACTCTCGGCGAGACGATCACCGTGGAGGTAACGGCCCAGGACGACGACCACAGCTTCATCATCCAGGGCCTGGGGGTCAGCGAGGAGGTGGCGGAAGGAGAGACGGTGGAGGTCACGCTGTCGTTCCTGCTGGCGCAGCAGCACTTCGTGCGCTGCAACGCCGACGAGGGCAAGGGCGGCGAAGCGGTGATCACCGTCAAGGCGCTCGGGCTCTGAGCGCTCGCGTCCTGGCGTACTCAGATATAGCTTGTTGTGGGCGCTCCATTGCGGGCGCCCTAGTGGTCGAACATTGTTGAAATGAAGGTCTGAAAGGGCATATCCCTCCGAGAGGTTCAATCATACGATTGAATGGAGGAGGAATCACCATGCCTGCCAAGAAGTACCGTATCAGACTGACAACGGACGAACAACAGGAACTCAAGGCACTCGTCTCCCACGGTCGGACCGCCGCGTACAAGCAGACGCATGCGCGCATCCTGCTGATGAGCGACGAGGCGAGGGAAGACGGAGGAATGAAGGACGCAGAGATATCCGGCGCGCTTGATGTGGGGCTGTCAATGGTCGAGCGGGTGCGTCAACGCTGTGTAGAGGAAGGCATCGAGTCGGCGTTGAACCGCAAAAAGCAACTGCGCCGCCGCCAGAAGGTACTGGACGGCGAGGGCGAAGCCAGGTTGATAGCGATGGCCTGTGGGGAACCGCCAGAGGGTGTGCTGGCTGGACCCTGAAGCTGTTGGCTGACCAGTTGGTCGAGTGCGAGATAGTTGAGACCATCAGCACCGAGACGGTTCGGAGGGTGTTAAAAAAAACGAACTCAAGCCGTGGTTGAAGCAGAGTTGGTGCATCCCTCCCGGTCAGAGCGCGGACTTTGTGTGCGCGATGGAAGACGTGCTGGAGGTCTACCAACGGCCGTATGATGGGAATGAGGTTCTGGTGTGCATGGATGAGACGAGCAAACAGTTGGTCAAGGAGACGCGAGTGCCGCGTCCCGCAGCGCCCGGGGCGGTGTCGGCTTATGACTACGAATACGAGCGCAATGGAGTGAGCAGTCTGTTCATGCTGTTCGCGCCCCTGGAAGGGAGGCATCGAGTCGAGGTCAAGGAGCGTCGCACGAAGGTGGACTGGGCGCATGTGATACAGAGACTGGTCGACGAGGACTACCCTGACAGAGATCGGGTTGTGCTGGTTATGGACAATCTCAACACGCACAAACTGTCATCGCTCTACGAGGCGTTCGAGCCTTCGGAGGCGAGGCGTATAGCTGAGCGTCTGGAGATACACTACACACCCAAACACGGGAGTTGGCTGAATATGGCAGAGATAGAGCTCAGTGTACTGGCTCGACAGTGCCTGGAGCGTCGCATTCCAGACAGGGAGACCCTGCGTGGCGAGGTAGAAACGTGGCACAAGAGCCGCAATCGTGATGCGGTGCGCGTGAACTGGCGCTTCACCACCGAGGATGCCCGCATCAGGCTGAGGTCCCTATATCCTTCAATACAAACATGTTGAACCACTAGGCCGACACGCAAAAGGGGAGGGCATCGCCGATGAAGCGATGCCCTCCCCTGGCTGGTCATGTATGCAGCCCTTTTTGCGTTTCAGGGCTGCATCAACCCTCGGCGGGCCATGTGTGCGGCCCTTTTTTGTTGCCCGAAATCATCGGGCAGCAGCCACGAGCCCCAAGCCCGCGACCCCCTCGATGTTCAAGTGGAAGCCCGCCCCCGAGCCTGGCGGGGAGGCCGACGCTATGCCCGCATCGGCCATCCCCCGTCCGCCCACCTGGGCGGCCTTGGTCCGGTGTGGCTCACCCTGTCCTACGCACAGGCGTTCACCGCCCTGCGATTGCCCGTTCCAATCCGGGGACCCATATCCTGACTGCGGTGGCGGAGCCGACCCTCCAGGGCAAGCTCACCCCCTCCCATATGTAGGTTGTCCTCTCACCAGAGCTGCTTGTCCTGGCCGACGAGAAGTTGAGCCACCGTGAGCCCCGTTCATGGTCATAGACGTACAGGACCAGGCGCGACTTGTCCGCTTCTGCCAGCGCGGCATCCAGCGTGAGATACAGTGCGTCGCCGACGCCTGAATCGCTATGGCTGATCTCCCAGATAGTGTATGTAGTTCCGGCAATCTCGATGTCGTCGTCATCTGGATTGAGGGAGCCGTAGGGGGCGTGCGCGGGGTCGATGATGCAGTCGCCTGGGGCATCCGGGTGTGGTGCGCAGTAGCCGCTCTGCTCTCCGCTGGCCTCGTGAAGCTCTATGGGAATGAGCCTGGTGCCCCAGTCCTCCGCCGGCGTAATGTCGATGACCCTCACCCGGTAGGTGCCCTCGTCGTCCCTGGTGCGCCCCTGCGCCCAGATGTAGTAGGCGCCGTCCTTGTTCGGCCAGAAGATGATCCGGGCGTCCCGGTGGCGACCGCTATTGTCGTCCGGGTCGGCGTAGGTGAACCTGCCTTCGGAATCCATGATCCCGTTCAGGTACGGGTCGACCAGGCTGCCTCCGCCCGAGCTCGATCCCTCCATGTCGATCCGGTAGGTCCGGCCCTTGATCAGGTTGACCCGGAACCAGTCGTAGTCCAAGTGGTAACCGGTGTTCTCTGTTCCACTGTCCGTGTACTTAAATGTGGTCCGCCGCGCTATGCCAGCCTTGGCCGCGGGGCCGTTTACCACAACCAGGCCCATGGTCTTGGTGTCGTTGCTCAGGTCGACGCCGCCATCCTCGAAATCCACCGCGGTCAGCGACATCTTGTAGGTGCCGTCATTGTCTTCATCGTCGCTCTCCGCAACCAGGTAGTAGGTGCCGTCGGCCTCCGGTGCGAAGTACACCTGCGCAGTCTCGCCGTCGTCGGCGAAATTTTCTGCTAGAGATTCATCTCCCCCATCGGGGGGGAACACGACCGCAGCAAGCTCCTCCAGGTTGCCTGTATCCTCCACGTCGATCCGGTAGCGTATGCCCGCACGCAGCTCCGCGGCGAACCAGTCAGCGTAATCTCCGTTTTGGGGATCCAGATACCCCGAGACTGAGGTGCCGACTGCGATCTTGCCTCGTGTCGTGGTGTCGGCGTCCAAGTCCGAGCCGCTAGAGTCGTTGACGTTCTGCCGGGCCTGTTGAGCCTGGCCGGTCGGCGGCTCCCCTTCCCCCGCCGGAGCGGCGGGCGTCCTGGTGCGAATGTCGCCCGGCTCGCTGGCCCCCTGGGAGTTGAGGGCCAGGATGCGGTACTCGTAGAGCCGTCCCGCCTCCACCGTGTCGTCGGTGTAGGTGGTGTACGTGGTTCCCGTGTCCTCGACCACGGTGCCGAACTGGGGGTCCCCGCCGTCCGTTAGGTCCCGCCGCAGTATCCGGTAGCCGGTGATGGTGTCGTCGGCGGGGTATTCCCAGAAGAGAATCACCGAGTCGTGGGAGGCGGCGGCGGCCAGACGGATGGGCTGGTCGGGCGGCTCCGTGGGTTCCGGCGCCACCGGGTCCGTCGCGGCGCTGGTCAGGGACTCGGCATTGCCTGAGTCGTCGGTGAAGGACACCCGCACGCTGACGGTCTTGCCCTCGTCGGCGTCGGCCAGGGTGTAGCTGGAACCGGTCGCGCCGTCGATGTCGGCGTCGTCGGCCAGCCACTGGTAGGTGAAGTCGGCGTTGTCCAGGCCGTTCGCGTCGGCGATCCCGGACGTGTCCGCCGTCAGCGTCTCCCCCACCCGCGCGGTTCCGCTGATGGTGGGCGCTCCCGTGGCCGGGCTGTTGAACTCCGGCGTCCGCACCGAGGCCGGATCGGACGCATCGCCGGACGGGAAGCCGAAGAGGTCGATCGCCTGCACCCGGTACACGTACAGCGTGTCGGGCGCAACGTCCGTATCGGTATGGCTGGTGGTGTCGGAGTATTCCACGCGCTCCGGCGGGTCGGCATCTTCCTCCACCGGGCCCTGGCGCAGCACCCGGTAGCCGTACGCGGCGCCGTCGTCGGGGGCGTTCCAGGTCAGGGTGACCGAGCCGTCACCGGCGACGGCCCTGAGGCCGTGGGGCCGGTCCGTCGGTTCGGGCGTGGAGTCGGGGGTTGGTTCCGGCGTTGGCTCCGCTGTCGGCTCCGGCGTGGGAGTTGGAGTCGGTTCCGGTGTGGGAGTGGGAGTTGGGTCCGGTTCCTCAGCGGGAGCCGCTGGGGTGTAGGCCCGCTCCCAGCTGGAGATCTCGCTCTTCCCCTGGGCGTTGATCGCCTTGATCCGGTACACGTACTGCCGCTCGGGCTTCACACTGCCGTCGGTGTACGTCGTCGCCGCCGTTCCGGTGTTCGCCGTGACGGTCGCGAATGTGCCGTTCGGGTGGAGGCCCTTGTCCCGCCGCAGGATGACGTAGCCGGTGATGGACGCGTCCTGCGGGTCCCTCCAGGTCAGCGTCACCTCGTCGTGGGAGACCTCGGCGGCGGTCAGCGTCCTGGGCTTGGCGGGCGTGTCTCGCTCGGTCGTTGGAGCGGCGGGGATGTCCAGATGCAGCCAGCGGGACCGGTGGCTCTCCCCGTGCTCGTTGATGGCCCTGATCCGGTAGGTGTAGCGGGTTTCGGGGTTGACCGCGGCGTCCGTGTAGGTCCTCTCCGCCGTCCCCGTGTCCTCCACCAGGGTGGTGAACTCGCCCTGGGCGTGGGTGTCGTGCTGGCGTCGCAGGATAACGTAGCCGGTGATGGAGCTGTCGCCGGGGTCGTCCCAGCCGATGGTCACCTCGTCGTGGGAGACCTCGACGGCGGACAACCCTGTGGGCTTGTCCGGGGCTGAGCCCTCCTGGGCCTGCGCCGTTGAGAAGAGCAGGGCCAGCATTGCCCCCGCCAGGGCCAGCACGGTCAGTGCGGTGAACAGGACGGGAAGTCGTCTCCTATCGGTGCGAATCATGGTTTCCTCCTTCTTATGAGCGGGCTTTGAGCAGGCGGGGGTCTTGTCCGGCCCGCCGTCCCGGCGTGGGTTGTTTGGGCGCAGGCGTGGCGCGGCCCGTCCGCTGCTGGGGCGTCAGCCGTCGTCGCGGAGTGTGCGGCGCACATCGGCATGGGTAGGTAAGGCGGTGGAAGTCGTTGAGACGAAGGCCGGGACGCAGGAAGTCCAGCGTCGGGCGTCCTGCGCGGACTTCGGCGGTGAGAGAGGTGCGGCTCGTCCGTGACGAGCCGGAAAGAGATATGAGGCTAGAGGAGAGGGAGAATCGGGGGGGGGGGGGGGGGGGACATGTGAGCTAGTCCGCCGTGGTAGGCGGACGCGGGCGCGGTCGTCGCGGCGGCGTATACTGCCGGAGCGACCGTCGTCTCTATCTCATCCATCGGCCTGTCGAATCCCAAGCGAATGCCTCCCCACCGAAAGTTGGGGCGATTCTGCCGTTGAGAGTACACCTGTTGTCTGTGTAATGTCAGTGTAATTATGGCCGTTTTCGTTCTTTTCCAGCACCAATCTGTCTTGTGTAATTGGCCTCAAGACCGCTATAATGGGGCCGTCGGGCGCCGGGACGAGGGGAATCGCCGGGGCGTCCATACCTGAATAGAGGTTGAGTAGATGAAGGACGCCGGGGAGCTTGAGCGGGAGAACGAGGCCCTTCGCGACCGCCTCTCCAGGCTGAGCGAGGCCAGCCTGCGCATCAACGAGAGCCTGGACTTCGACAGCGTGCTGCAAGGGGTCCTGGACTCCGCCCGGTCGCTTACCGGAGCGCGCTACGGCGTCATCACCCTCCTGGACGGTTCGGGACAGGTGGAGGACTTTGTGTACTCCGGCCTGACCGACGAGGAGACCAAGCTGTTCTCGGAGTTCCAGGACGGGATGACGTTCTTCGAATACCTCGGCAGGATCGAGGGGCCGCTGCGCCTGCGGGACTTCCACAGCCACACCAGGGAGCTGGGCCTCCCGGAGTTCCGCCCGCCCATGCCGGTGAGTCCCGTCCTCCCCTTCCTGGCCGCGCCCATCCGTCACCGGGGAGAGCGGGTCGGGGCCGTCTACGTGGGCGAGAAGGAGGTGGAGTTCACGACCGAGGACGAGGGGACCCTGGTGATGTTCGCCTCCCAGGCGGCGCTGGTCATCGCCAACGCCCGCAGGCACCGGGACGAGCAGCGGGCCAGGGCCGACCTGGAAACCCTGGTGAACACCGCTCCCGTGGGCGTCCTGGTCTTCGACGCCAGGACGGGGGACCCGGTGTCGGTCAACCGGGAGGCGAGAAGGATCGTCGGCGACCTGCACGGGCCGGACGGCTCTGCGGAGCAGTTGCTGGAGGTGCTGAGCTTCCGCCGGGCCGACGGGCGGGAGGTCTCCCTGGAGGAGTTCCCCCTGGCCCTGGCGCTGAGCACGGGGGAGACGGTGCGGACCGAGGAGATCGTCATCCAGGCCCCCGACGGGCGGAGCGTCACCACGCTGGTCAACGCCACGCCCATCCGCTCGGAGGAGGGCGAGGTCGAATCCGTCGTCGTAACCCTACAGGACATGACGCCTCTGGAGGAGCTGGAGCGGCTGCGGGCCGAGTTCCTGGGCATGGTGAGCCACGAGCTGAGGACACCCCTGGTCGCCATCAAGGGATCGGCGGACACCTTGCTCGAGTCATTGTCCGAGCTGGACTCCGCCGAGACGACGCAGTTTCTGAGGATCATCCGCGACCAGTCGGAGAACATGCGCTACCTGATCGGCGACCTGCTGGACGTGGCCCGCATCGAGACGGGGACCCTGCCGGTATCCCCCGAACCCGTGGAAGCGGCCGTCCTGGTGGACGAGGCCAGGAGCAGGTTCCAGAGCGGGGGCGGAAGAGACAACCTGCAAATCGACATCCCGCCGGACCTGCCCCGGGTGGCGGCGGACCGGCGGCGCATCGTCCAGGTCATTGGCAACCTGATGTCCAACGCGGCCAGGCACTCGCACGAGCTGTCCCCCATCCGGATCGCCGCCGCGCCCGATGGCGTGCACGTCGCCTTCTCGGTGGCCGACGACGGCGTGGGCGTGCCCGCCGAGCGGCTGCCGCACCTGTTCAGGAAGTTCTCGCGGCTGGACGGCGAGGAGCGGGGACGGGAGATCGGCGGGTCCGGCCTGGGCCTCGCCATCTGCAAGGGGATCGTGGAGGCCCACGGGGGCCGCATCCGGGCCGAGAGCGACGGGCCGGGCCTGGGAAGCCGGTTCACCTTCACCCTTCCGGCGGTCGAAGAGGCCCCGGTCCTCCCCTCCAGGCCGTCCCAACGACGGCGGCGAAAGGAGAGGGAGCGGCCGCGCATCCTCTGCGTGGACGACGACCCGCAGACGCTCAGGTACGTCCGGGACGCGCTCACGAAGGCGGGCTACGCGCCCGTCCTGACCGGAGACCCGGAGGAGGTCTCCCGCCTCATGGCGGAGGAAGAGCCCCGCCTGGTCCTCCTGGACCTGATGCTTCCGGGCAGCGACGGCATCGAGCTGATGAAGGACATCCGCGAGATCGCCGACGTGCCGGTCATCTTCCTGTCGGCCTACGGCCAGGACGAGGTTGTGGCCAGGGCCTTCGACACGGGAGCGGCCGACTACGTGGTCAAGCCCTTCTCGCCCACGGAGCTGGCGGCCAGGATCAGGGCGGTCCTGCGCAAGCGGGTGGCGCCGGAGCTGGAGGAGCCCTCCGAGCCCTACGTGCTGGGAGAGCTGACCATCGACTACCCCCGGCGCACGGTGACGATGGCGGGACGCCCGGTCGCGCTCACCGTCCTCGAGTACCGGATGCTGGTGGAGCTTTCGGTCAACGGCGGCCGGGCGCTGACCCACGAGCATCTGCTGCAACGGGTGTGGGGACCGGACAAGGCCGAAGACTCAGGGCCTGTGAGGAACATCGTAAGGAGGCTGCGCCGCAAGCTGGGCGACGACGCGGAGAACCCCCAATACATCTTTGCCGAGCCTCGCATCGGCTACCGCATGGCGGAGGGGGAGACGCAGCAAGAGGCGTCTCCGTGAAATAGACCGTCACAAGGAGGGTGAGAAGCATCCACCGCACGGTGTTGTCTCCACAGGGGCGCAGCGTCGATAATGAGAAGGTGGTCCACCCGCACCTTCTGGCAGTACGGTGGGGCCTTCCGTGAGAAATAAGAGAGCCTCTAACCCGTTAGGCCGGAGGCTCGTCGAGGTCTATCGGGGGCCGCCCAGCCCCTTCCTTAGATACGAACCTCCCAGCGAAAAGTTCGCAATTCAGTCTTCCACGGCCCACATTTTGCGACCCGACAAGACTGAATTCATAACCCCCTGGCTGTTACGGCGCTGTTCTCCTGGGCGTAGTTTCATCGCCGAGGAGCCGTTCAAGCCGAAGGCCCGCAGCGGTAAGCCTCAGCCCTCTTGATGTCCGAGTGGGTGATGATACTTTGACGAGCGCGAGGGCGCGCCGGTCGGCGCGGGGCACTGGGCTGCCTACAATGAAGAGTGGAGGCCACCACTCGCCCGGCCTGGAATGCCCTCCTAGCGTCTCAGTTCTGATGGATTGGGCACTGACACCCCCCGGAAAGCCATGCATGTGGGCCTCTTCCGCTGATTTCGTGCCGCAGGGCAGAGAAGCGGCCGCCTGAGATACGGATGTCACCCTGGTAAGGGTTGCGGTTGGGTATCTTGACCTAAGAATGTCTTGTGCTCGGCCTTGCACACCGGAGACAGCCTTTCCTTCTGGTTGGTATCATCACATCATGCTATGGAGCCACGAGCCGAGAGTGACGAATCTTCAGTCAAGCATGGCGCTTTTGCTCTTTCCCTGAGAGACTTCTGGCGACAGTGCTGTTGGAGACAGCGGCAGGGTTCCAGTTGGCTGCGTAGAGCACGGTGCTCCCTGCGCTGTCAATCGCAGGTGGTACAAGCCGGGCGTGGCGCAAGGAGACCTGAGAGAGATAGGAAGGAAGGGGACCTATGGATAGTGTCTTGGCAACGCTGGCGGCCCTTGTCGTCATTGGTCTGTTGTTCGCGCTGGACCCTGGCGGGGCCATCGCAGAGAGTGGCTTCCCCGATTACCGGGAAATGGATTGGACGCAGCTCACGGCCTGGGGCTTCCGGACAATAGGCGTCGGCGTCGGGCTGCTGCTCTTTCTTGTGCTGTGGCTGTGGCCCAAGTACCGGCCCCCGCAGGGGACCGAGGCGCATTGGCGCTCATCGTACCCGGCAACCCCGCAGTCCGGTTCACTGCCGGCGGCAGCGGTATCGGCGCTGGAAGGCCATTTTATATTGAGCAAAACGCTGTTGGCCTCCGTCATCGAGATGTGCCAGCGCGGCACGCTCCAGTTGGAGTGCGTCAGAACAGGAACCGGCTTCCTATACCGGCTGTCTCAGAAGGGTCCCGTCGTATATGACTGGGAGCGGCTCATCTGCAACAGCCTGCCGCCGGGACCCACAACGGTCGAGGCGCTGCATGACCGGTTGAAGAAGCACGAGGATGCCATCGGCGACAAGTTGGGAGAGTTCCTGCAACACCAGGGCCTTTTCGATGACAACCCGGTGTAATACCATTTCATATTGCTGAGGCCGTAAAGTGTGCTGGAAGGCTTCGCGTTGAGTGTTCGATCCAATCCCAGGCCGTGAGCGACCGCACCCGACCCGGATCAGATTCAAGCTCACCAAGGTATGCGTCAACCGCCTCCATCTTCTCGTCTATGCTCCCGTATGTCCTGCCCTCCACCCACCTGCGGACCTCTTGGAACACCCGCTCGGCGGGATTCAACTCAGGACTGTATGGCGGCTGGATGATGGTTGCCAGTCCAACACTCCGTACCATCTCGCCCCGGTGACCACGCGCTCCATCCCACACCAGCGCTTCGATGTCCGAGTGATGCTTCAGGCCATCGACTGCCGCCGCTATAGCCGCAGACCTCATCGAGTCGATCCAACTCCACAACAGCCTGCCCCTCCGAACGTCTACCACCAGGAACAGGTACGTCCACTTGTAGAACATCTGCACTCGCTGATGCACCTTCACTCCACGACGGCTCCACACCCTGCGGACCATCCCCCGCAACCCCACTCGCATCTCATCGGCAAAGCCAAAGGCCGTATCAGAACTCACGCCCGCTCCGGCAAGGGCGCAACTGAAGCCCCCTTTTTCCACGACTCCTGCGCACCTACGTCTGCCTTCTCATGACGGCCCCTCGGAACCTTCGGGCTGCATCCCAACCTCTCAAGCAGACCGTAGACGCTGCCCGACTTGTAGCTCACTCCATACTCGGACTCTATCCAGTCCCTGATCTCTCCCGCTGTCTTGAATCGCCCGCTCGACACCTCCTCGGTCAACTCCCGCTCTTGATCTGGGCTCAGAAACCGCGGCTTGCCCCTGCCTGCCATCTTGTGCCACAGCATTCCCTCCACACCTCCCTCTCTATACCAGCCCACCCACGTCTGTACCGTCCGGTAGTGGACTCCCACAGCTGTCGCCGCCTTACCGAGCTGCCATCCCGACCGGACCAGCCACAGTCCATGGAGTCGTGTACGAAGGACAACGTCATGCTCTGCCTGGTAGGCTGCCTTCAGTGCCTCCGGTGTATCCTCCAGACTCCAATCGATTCGAAGAGGTCGACCCATCATTGTGATGCACCCCAACATAGTATGTTGGCCACAGTATGGATGAACTACAAATACACCGCTAGCTACTTTCAGGTCTCCCTATCATCAAATGGTATAAGGAGGGAAAACCTCGGGGATGCAGTCGAATGGGGAATGTTGGCCGGGGCTCTTATGGGCGTCGGCAGCGGGCTCTGGCTGGCTCTATGGCTGTCCCAATGGTGGGCGAACGCCCTGGTCGGCGCGTTCATAGGCTTCATGTACATGCTGTTTGCGCCGTCGGTGCAGACGGGTATGGTGCCGCCGACGCAGAGGGGTGCACACGAAAAAGGTCAGTGGTTTGGCTGGGAAAAGTCCCTTGCCGGATCCGACTCGCCTTCCCCCCGGGACCAACCCGATTCCATGTTGGCCTATGCCGTAGGGCTGAATGTGGCCCAGCCATGGCTGGACGTCTCGGTCTCGGCTCCGCTGTGGTTCGGCTCCGGCCAGGCATCCTCCCTTCGGGGTCCCGACCTGGACGCGGCCTATCACGGCTTTATGCACTCGGTAGAGTGGTACCTGAGCGGCCGGTCTGATAAGGCGGCGGACGCGGCTTCCTGGCTGAAAGAGTCGGAACAGACCGAATTGGGGCTGTGGAACACCGAGCAGGCTGAAGGAACGGCGAAGAGCGAAGGCGGTGTCGGAACGGCGTATGAGAGACCACAAACTGAGGGCGTCACGCCTGAGACGGAGGCGCTAGGGGAAACAGCGGCAGATCCCCCGAGTTCGCCGCAGGACTATCGGAATTACCGGCCTCCGGGCTGGGTAGAAGAGCCGAAGGGCGGACGGGAGTGGAGTGGTTGCTTCATGTGGGTGGTCCGGCTGCTGGGGATAGGGGCGCTGGTCTTGGCGGTGCTGGTCGGCCTCAACCTGGTCTCACCGGCTGTTGACCCGTGTCCGGCGGACTCTCCGACAATCCCGCCTCCCGGGCTGCTGGGCGTGGCGCTTGACGTGTTCCTGGATGAGTGCGTGAGCGTTGCCGGAGAGGTGGTGTCGCGAGACATCGGCGAGCTGGTGGTGGAGGTGGACCGGGGAGAATACGTGCAGTGGGTGAGGGTCCGTGGACCGGCGTATGTCTTCGAGCGGGTTTCCGTAGGCGAGCGCGTTCATGTGGCTGGACGGATCGGCGAGCATGAGGACGGGGGATACGTGGTGCATCACGGAGTGGACCGCGGGTGGTGGGGCAATCTCCGTGAGAACCTTCCGGGGGACGTTCTCACGCCCTAAGCCAGAGTAGCCTGACCGACTCCTATATGAGGACCTCCCAGCGAAAAGTTCGCAATTCAGTCTTGTCAGGCCCACCATCCCGCAACCCCCTCCCCAGCGGGAGAAGGCGCCCGAGAGCGCCCCAAAACGCGCGCTGGACAGTTGACCGTAGCCTCTGTATAATTTGCCATATCTCGCCATATGTGGACGCGAAGGAAAGGTGTTAGCCATGTCCCTCCTGCATTCTCCGTACCCCTCTACCCCCCCCCCCGAACAGGCGTTCTGGAATGGTAAGGCGTTGGCTATCCCCCGCGTTCTTGGCGCTGACGGTTCTTGCCCTGGCGGCGCTGCTCTCCGGCGGGCCCGCCCTCGCGCAGGACGCCACCGTTGACACGGTCAACCTGTCCGTCAGCCCCAGCACGCTGGCGGAGGACGCGGGCCGCACGACGGTCACCGTCACCGCCACCTTCGGTGGGCGCGCCGGCGCGCCCGTGCGTGGCATAAACCTTTCGGTGTGGATACATCGAAAGGACCAAACTTTCACCTCCGTCTTCGCCGGGGCCGACGACTTCACCGCCACGGATATTCCGGACATCAACATCCCGGCGGGCCAGCACAGCGCCAGCGTGACCTTCACCCTCACGCCGGTGGACGACGGGGACGACACGGAGGACACCGAGCAGATTGTCATCAAGGGCGAAACCGTAATCAGATACGACGGTTATGGCCATATCACCAGGGCGGAAGTCAGGATGTACCTGGCCAACCCCTACGTTCCCCCGCCGCCTACCTACATGCCCCGGCTGCCGCAACCCACCGTCTCGCTTGACGGCGACACCACGCGGACCACGAGGGCCGTGTCCCGGCCCGGACGGTTCGATCTGTACATCATCCCCGACCGGCAAACGGTGAGGGACAGGGAAGAGTGGGGAGAGTCCCAGGCGTACAAGGACTACCACGCGTCGCTGAGATACAGATGGAAGCAGGTCTCCGGGCCACGCGCAGGGCCGCCGCCGCCCGCAGGGACGAGCTGGAGGCTGTATGGCAACGGCGTCTGCGCAAGCGGCGGCCCAGGCACCTACTGCACCTATTACCTGTCCCATCCGGACGAAGTCATGTCATTCGACGTGTGGGACGGAGTGACCAGGCCGACGGAGTGGCAGGCGTACGGGTCCTACTTCGAAGGTATTCCGAATAAAAATGTGCCGCGCGACGACCCAACCCCTCCCAACCCGCCCACGCCGCCCGGGGAATACGTCTTCGAGTTCACCATCACCGAGCGCCACAACGGGAATGTTGTGCTGTACCCCGCACCGGGCGACCCGCCGCAGAGGGTTACCGTCAACGTGGCGGACGAAACCAAAGAGGCCAGCGCGCCGACGGCAATCGCAAAGGTCACGACGACATCGCCGCACCCTCAAGAGACCTACACCATAACCGACAGAGGGAGGGGCCCCGACGGCGTGTACCGCACGACTGACGACACCGGTGAGGCCGGAGACCCGGGCCCCGACGAAATCATCGGCACGGACGACGACGTCGTTCTGATCGTTGGCCCCGACGGCCAGCCCTGCACGGACGACGACACGCTGGCCTGCGGCGTGGACGGACTGCCCGGCACCGACGACGACGGACTGAATCTGGGCCCGGACGGAAGGGCCGGCACCGCTGACGACAACACAACGATTGTCCAACCGGACACCAGGCTCCAGACTCCCAACCGCAGGGTGACGCTCAGCGGCCGCGACAGCGCAGCCTCCAGCGGCCGCAGTATCGCAAGCTACTCCTGGCGGCAGATCTGCTTGAACCCCGATGCCTACGGGTATCACAAGGTGGTCGCCTACCATGATCTGGTGAAAGGAATAGGGTACTGCGGCGTTGACACTGCCTTGAGCAGCGACAGCGGCCGGACCGTGTCCTTGACCACGCCCTCTTTGCCGGCCATGGTCAAGAGAGCCAGCATGGAGCCGATCAACCCGCCTCCCCTGGGACACGAGTGCTTCCGCAGCTA
Organism: Dehalococcoidia bacterium; assembly: GCA_965222445.1. GTDB lineage: Bacteria > Chloroflexota > Dehalococcoidia > Lucifugimonadales > CAJWER01. The sequence goes on from CBDCTY010000002.1 coordinate 2,664,140, forward strand.
TGACTGCCACGAATACGGCTACAGCCTCAGCAACGAGAGGGTTGAAACCACTACGGAAGAGGACACGGTCAGTCTGTTCTACATGATGACCGTAACCGACAGCGAAGGCGGCCAGGACTACGACCTCGTGAGAGTCAACGTAGAGTCATTGCCGGAGGTAGTCCGGGACACCTCGCCCATAGCCAAGGCAACGGCGACGTACACGGGCAGCCGCACCCTCAAGCCGGCGCTGGAAGGCGCGACGGTGACGCTCAGCGCCTCGGGCAGCCGGGCCAGAGAGGGTCGCATTGCCAGCTACCGGTGGACGCAGACCAGCGGGCCTACGGTAGAGTTGTCCAGCGACACCAGCAGCCGGGCGACGTTCACCACGCCGACCGGCCAGATCCGCGACATGGCCTATGCGTTCCGGCTGACGGTTACGGACACCGTCGGCTCGCAGGATTTCGCCGTGGTGAAGATCGGGGTCCGGGCGCGTCCCACGGTGGCGGTGGACTTCACCAGATCCAACGCGCAAGGCGTGACCTGGAACGAGGGCGACGTGATCGGGCTGCGGGGAACCATCGGCGGACTCGACGGCGAAACGCTGACCTACACGTGGAGCTCCGTCTCCGTACCGGCGTCTGTGAACAACGCTGCGTGGTCCGAAACTACGGGCACGGCGAGCGGCCCCAGCGCGCGGGTGACCACCAACTTCATGCTGCCCTGCCTGGCCGCCGAAACCTTGCACACCTTCACGCTCAGCGTGACTGACGGCGTCACCACCAAGCCGGGCACCGCCCTGCGCACCCTGAGAGTGAACGCGAACCCGGATGGCTGCACATCGCCGGGAGAACCGCCCGTGTTGCCGCCGGTGGAGCAGGTATTGACAGTCACTACTGCCGACGCCGGCCCCGACCTGGCAGGCCAGCCCGGCGACAGCGTGACCCTGCAGGGTACGAACAGCTACAACCCCTACGGCGAATGGTGGGAGATGGCGCACCAGTGGGCACAGCTCTCCGGCCCAACCGTCACGCTGACCCATCCCCTCACGACCCAGCCGGCGGCCAACTTCGGCGACCCCAGGTTCGTCATCCCCGCAGACGCGGCGGACGGCGCGACGCTGGAGTTCCAACTGACCGTCACCGACAAGGAAGGCCAATCCGATTCCGACACCATGACGGTCACGGTGGACGCGCCCAGTCCGGCCACCGGGCAGTCGGCCGGGCCCCGCATTACCATCGAGCGGATGGGCATATCGAGCATCGTACGCGAGGGCGGGACTGCGGAGTTCGAGATCATCCCCGGCGAGGTGGTAGAGGACATAACGGTGACGCTCGAAATCACGGTCGAAGGCGATTTCGGCGTGAGCGCCGGACAGCAGACCGTGTTGCTGAAGGCCCGCGAAGGCGAGTTAGACATTGCGTTCGCCACGCATGACGACGACGTGGGCGAGGCGAACGGCACGCTGACCGTCAGGGTAGTGAGCGGCGACGGCTACCGGGTGGGCTCGCCCTCCTCCGCGACCTTCACGATAACGGACAACGACGGAGGGCCGCCGCTGACCGGCGTGTCGCTGGACGGCATCCCGTTGGAGTTCACGCCGGGCCGCACCGAGTATCTGGCGCAGGTGGCGAACGAGATTGAGCAAACGGCGGTGCGGACGACCGAGGGCGCCAGCGTGCAGATTGCGGTGAACGGCGGGCCCGTCCAGCCGGGAGAGGCCATCCCGCTGGCGGTCGGCGGCAACGTGATCACCATCGCCACGAGCAGCGGCGGGGTGACCGACGCCATCTACACCATAACGGTCACCCGCGCGGCGGCGCCGTCGGAACCGGATGCGCCGGACGCCGAACCGTCGTCGAACAGGTGGACCATCACGTTAAGCCCGGCGTCGGGCACCCGTCCCGCGGAGGGTCAGACGGCCGTGGACGTGCAGGTGAATATCGAGTGCAACGGCAGCTCGCGCCCCAACGAGAGGATATGCCCGTTCGCGCGCGGCAGCGTGACGTTCCAGGTCCAGGCGGACGGCAGCGAGCCGGGCGAGGCCACCCACCGGACGGACTTCGGGGGCCCGCGCAAGGCGTTCGTATACGAGCGCGACGCCTACGAGTACGTCATCAGGATCAACATACGCCCCGGTAGCGGGGACGCGGAGTACGTGCCCTTCGTGCTGATGGAGAACGGCGTGGCAATGGCGGAAGGCCGCTTCCTCATCACACCGTAACCGGACGGGTCGGCGGGCGGAGCGTGACAGCGCTGAGCTTCCGCCCGCCGACCGAGCCGGAGAACACGCCGGTCACGTCCTGCTTCACGACGGCTGCAACAGCGTCACCCTCATGCTGTCCCCCGGAGAGACGCACACCGTAGAGGCGGCGTCCACCTCCGGCGGCGGGACCATCACCCTGACTATCGGGCCGCAGTAGGGGCAAGCATAGCGGGGCGCAGCGCCGGAGTGCGCTGCCGTGTAGGACGTCGCCTCTCTTCTCCCAGGTGGCCGGGGGCCTACAGCGCCACATCCCACCGAAAAGTTCGTAGTACAGTCTCCTTAGGCCCACATTTTTCGACCGAAGCAGACTGAATTCATAACTCCTCGGCTCGACATCACTGTTCTCCCGGGGGGCTTGGTTCATAGCCGAGGAGCCGGTCAAGCCAAGGGGCCACAAGCGGAAGTCTCAGTCCGCCACCCTCTCGATGTTCGAGTGAGCGCTGACCCTCGAACAAGAACGGGAGGCGGAGCCGGTCGGAGCGGGACGCTGGAGCGCAAGACACGGGGGAGGACACCGAGATTCTGTGTCCTTCCCCTGCACGGCCATGTATGCGGACTTAGCCGGAGAGCAGCGTGTGCAGGGTAGCAAGGGATCGGGTCGAGGGTTCCCACAATCGAAGGTGCCCAGTGCCCGGGACGGCGACGGTGATGGGGTGGTACGCGAAAAGTGACGGTCACTACCTTGGTCCGGGCTGAGCCTGAAGATGCCGCTGTTGGCTGGGCCCAACGCAGAGGCCGAGAGTGCACGGCGAATGCATTGAAGATGTTCCGGTGTGTGCACTATCCTCGAGGTAGGTCAAACCCAGGGAGGGTCAGCGATGGATGCCAAGACTGGGACGCAAGAGCGGCTCGACACCCTTCTGCGCGACTTCGAAGAGCTGCGACACCGGCTCGTGGGCTATCCCTGCAAGCAGGACTTCGACTACTCGCCGCTGCTGCCCTTCCTGAGCTACTGTCCCAACAACGTCGGAGACCCCTTCCACGACAGCAATTTCCGCAGCAACACCCACGAGATGGAGCGGGAGGTCATCGGCCTCTTTGCCGACCTGATGCACCTACCGCAAGACCAGGCATAGGGCTACGTCACCTCGGGGCGGCACCGAAGGCTGTACGGGCTCTACATCGGGCGCGAGATGTTCCCGGACGGCGTTGTCTACTTCTCGCAGGATACCCACTACAGCGTCGTCAAGATTCTGCGCGTTCTGAAGGCTCGCAACATCATGATCAAGAGCCTGGACAACGGTGAGATAGACTACGACGACCTCCATGAGACCATCCGTATCAATCGCGACGTGCCCGTCATCTTCTTGGCGAACATAGGAACCACCATGAAAGGAGCGGTGGACGACGTGAGCAGGGTGCGGGAGATTCTCGACGATCTCGCAGTCACGAACTTCTACATTCACGCGGATGCGGCCCTGAGCGGCATGATCCTGCCGTTCGTGGACGAGCCCCAGCCCTACGGCTTCGATGTAGGTTTCGACAGCGTGGCGATAAGCGGCCACAAGATGATCGGCTCGCCGCTGCCATGCGGTACAGCCCTCACCAGGGGCGAGTACGTCTCGCGCATCGCCAGGTCCACCGAGTACGTGGGTGTGCTGGACACCACTCTGACCGGATCGCGCAACGCCCTCACACCGCTGATGATGTGGTACGCTCTCCGCCAGCAAGGGCTGGACGGCTTCCGTGAAATGGTGGCTGAGTGCCTGGCTGTCGCCGAGTACGCCGTCGCCCGCTTCAACGACAGTGGGATCCCAGCTTGGCGGAACAGGAACTCTGTCACGGTCGTCTTCCCGAAGCCGTCCGATGACGTGGTCCGCAAGTGGCAGTTAGCTCCCTACGAGGACATCGCACACCTCATAGCAATGCCTCACGTGACGCGAGAGACCATAGACGCGGTGGTCGACGACTGCTTGGAATACCATCAGGAGCCGGGGACAGCAGGATGAACAGGATTATCGTCATGGCAAGAAACGAGGTTGGGGTGATCTCCGACATCAGCATGGCGCTGGCCAACGAGGGGATCAACATAGAGACCATCAGTGCGGAGGGACTCGACGAGAAGGGCATCATCACGCTGACCACAGATGCCTACGACGATGCACTGCGAGCTCTGACCGATGCCGGATTCAAGACGGTCTCAGACGACTCCCTGGTCCTCAGGCTTCCGGACGAGCCGGGTGCATTGGCAAAGGTGGCCGAGAGATTCAAACACGCAGGGGTGAACATACAGAGCCTGCACATCGTCGAGCGCAGAGGCGGCCACACCATCGTAGCGCTATCCGCCGATGACCGTGCGAAGGCCGAAACGTTGGTGGATAGAACGACCGTGGTGTAGCAAACGGCACCGTTCCCGATTTGCCCAACCTGGTGCGTCAAGACAGGCTATACACCTTGTTCTGAACAGCCCAGGCGGACGATGGAGTGAGCAGCCGTTGTCGGTTGCCTCAGTCGCAGGAATTCCATACTGGAGAGTTCAAGCTCAACTCGACATCGAAAACGAGCAAGAAAGAGGTAGATCATGCCGTCGCTATACTTGAGCCCGTTATTGCCGAGCAGGAGCGGTTCGCCGGTCGGCGCACCGGATGCCGGCGCTGGCCTCAGAACGAGAAAGCCCATCTGAAAATTTCGCAATTCAGTTCCTTTAGGCCCACTTTGCTCGGCCAACGTGTACTAGCCCTGGCCACCAGGCCCGGGAGAGTGTGGGTGATCGGCGTCAACTATTATTGCCGGTCGCATTGACTCAATGAAAGTGTTACCCAGCGGGAGTCGTTGCCTCATAAGATTGTTACCAAGATTCTTGGAGGTGTCGAATGGCTGGCGGCATGAGCACGATTGCCAGGGAAGAGTTGATCAGGACTATTCGTAGTCGGTACAGGGAATCGACGAAGATGGAGAAGAGCAGGATCCCTTGACGAGCTAGCAGCGGTGGTAGGGTGCCATCGGAAGCATGCGATCAGGTTGCTGGGGCTGTCCGCAGAAGGAGGAGCGGAGCCAACTGTGGCGAAGGGCCGGCGTATCTATGATGAGGCCGTCTGCGAAGCCCTGATCGTTGTCTGGGAGGCGTCGGACCGCATCTGCGGGAAGCGATTGAAGGCGGTCCTCCCCAGCCTCATTGAGGCTATGGAACGGCATGGGTACCTGGATCTTGCCCCCATGTCCGCCAGCGTCTCGTTTCGGCCAGCCCTGCGACCATAGACCGGCTCCTCAAGCCCATCAGGGAGACGGCCGGTGGCTGTCGCAAGCGGCGGGTCAGGCGGAAGAGGGCGAGCCGGCAAGTTCCGGTGCGGACGTTTGCTGACTGGAACGCGCCTCCCCCAGGATTCCTCGAGATCGACCTGGTCGCACATTGCGGCGGGACACTCTCGGGCGCTTTCGTCCACAGCCTGGTCGCCACGGACGTATGCTCGGGGTGGACCGAAGCGGTCCCGCTCCTGGCGCGTGTAGCAGTCGCTCGTGGTCGAGGGGTTTGCATATCATTGGCCGACAGCTCCCTGTCCCCATCCGTGGTATCGACTCGGACAACGACAGCGTATTCATCAACGAGACGCTTGTGCAACACTGTGCAGACAGTGGGATCGAGTTCACCCGTTCCAGGGCATATCGAAAGAACGACCAGACTTGGATCGAGCAGAAGAACGGGGCCGTCATCCGCCGATTCGTCGGGCATGACCGCTACACAGGCCAGATTGCCGGTCAAACCCTGGCTCACCTGTATGGGGCAGTCCGCCTGTATGTGAACTACTTCCAGCCCTCGTTCAAGCTGGTCGAGAAGACGCGGGACGGCGCCAGAGTCACGAAACGCTACGATAAGCCAGCCACGCCCTGTGATCGGCTGTTGGAGCACGGCTCGGTCAGCGTCGAGATCAAAGACAGGCTGCGAGAGAATCGCACCAGGCTGGACCCCGTCGCCCTCTTGCACACCATTCGACAGGCGCAATCCGCCCTGGTCGCCGTCGCCTCTCCTGAAGGTCAGGCGGCTCCGAGTCAGGAAGGTCTGGAGCATTTCCTCTCGCAGCTGCCTGATCTGTGGCGTCTGGGTGAGGTCCGCCCGACGCATGCGCAGCGAGATGCGCGTCCTCGAACCTGCGAACCCGGAAGGATCCCTTTGGAGGGGTCTGGTCTGACGTCCTGCTCTGGCTGCAGCAGGAACCGGACGCTACCGCCAAGGCCCTCCTGGAACGCCTGCGGCCTCTCTACCCTGGCCGCTTCACCGACAGCCAGCTCCGGACACTGCAACGCAGAGTTCGCCAATGGCGGGGAGTCATGGCTAAGGAGCTCATCTATGCCTCTGCTGACCAGTCGATGCCGTGGGACGCTGCAACAAGGGAGATCGCTCCGGTTGGAGTTGACTCCAGAGGCTCAGATTTCGGTAACATTTCCCGATGAGGCAACACGACCGGCAAAAGTAATTGTCGTTGATCAGCGGCGGCTCCGCCCGACCGCCAACCTGGACTGGACGAGCAGAACCTTGACGAGGACGTTAGCCGGTGGTATTCTTTAGCCGCCTGATAGTCAGGCGGCTAAAGCAACATTGGCGGAGATGTCTCGGGTACGATGTCAATAAAGGGCACCACCGGGTATATGTTGGCCCAAGCCTGCAAGTTTCATCGTCAGCGGGCAGAGGCGTTGTTGAATGAGATCGGGTTGCATGTGGGCCAGGAGATGCTGTTGTCCGGCCTATGGGAAAAGGAAGGATTGACCCAGACTGAACTGGCGGACTACGTGATGATACAGCCCGCCACTGTGACGAACATGCTCCAACGCTTGGAGCGGGCCGGGATCGTCGAGCGCAGGCCGGATCCGGAAGACCAGCGTATCTCTCGCGTCTACGCGACCAAGAAGGGCCGCGGTCTGGAGGAGGCGGTCGAGGAGCAGTGGGGCAAGCTGGAGCAGGAGTCCTTCGCCGGGTTCAGCGTCGAGGAGCGTGTCCTGCTTCGCCGTCTGCTTCTACAGGTCTATCGGAGCCTGACTGGGGACCGATAGGGGTCGCGATTTTTTGCGGTGATACTTAGCCAGCTAACGGCATGAATGCTCACAAACTCGCCCCAAGCCGGTTCTGAGAAAGGAGGGAAAATGATGGTACGCCACAGGTCATGAAGGGGGAACTCTCACTGAATCCGGCCCCGGACGCTGAGTCCACATAGTCCAAGAATACAGCAAAAAGGAGAACCAATGACCGCTCAGATAACTAGAGACCCCACAACCGACCACCTGCTCACGCCTGAAAACTCCGCCCTGGTTCTGATCGACTTCCAGCCGGGCCTCATTGACGGCACCAAGTCCGTTAGCCGGGAGATTCTAATCAACAACGTAGTGGCATTGGCCAAGACCGGCGCCCTGTTTCGGCTGCCTGTCGTGCTGTCCACCGTCGGGGTGAGCGCTGGTTACCAGGAGGACACGATTGCCGAGCTAAAGTCGGTCCTGTCCGGTATTCCTACCGTCGACCGCTCGAAAGTGAACGCGTGGGAAGAGCCCGCCTTTCGCGAGGCGGTGGTCGCCACCGGACGCCAAAAGCTGATAATGGCCGGTCTCTGGACGGAAGTTTGCCTCGTGTTTCCCGCACTGGATCTGCTGAACGAAGGATACCAGGTGTACGCCGTGTCCGACGCCTCGGGCGGAACCAGCGCCGACGCCCACGAGCGCGGTATGCAGCGGATAATCCAGGCTGGAGCGGTTCCCGTCACGTGGGAAGCGGTGATGGCCGAGCTGGGCCGGTTGAATATGGCCGACTACGACATGAACGGGTTTATCGAGCTTATGGAGGTGCACCTGCCCAGGAGCGTGTAGACCGGTCTCACCTTCGAGACACGGCCGCCCACGGATGGCGACTTGGCATCCCGAATGCTGGACGTTCCTCCTCGTCTGAGATGCCAGGTAGGCCATCTTCCCAGGCAAATGTCAGGCGGCCTGCGCTCGTTGGGACGCTTTGTGTGGGAACGCGCCGGGCAACGGGAGGCAGGCATGGATGACAAGAGCTCAGGATCAAGCCGGGGGGAGAATCACTCGGCGGGACAGGCTGCGAAAGGTGTGCTGCTGACGGTTTGTGTCGCCTTGTTTTTCGGGGTGCTCAACGCCTCGGCGGTAGGGGTGATTCTGCCCGAGATCGCCGCCGACCTGTCGGTCGATACCGGACAGCTTAGTTGGCTCATGACCGGGTTCCTCCTGGTCTATGGGATAGCCATCCCTCTGTACGGTCGTCTGGCCGATCGGTATGGCGCTCGCCCGCTCTTTCTGCTCGGCGTGGCCGTGTTCTCAGCCGGCTCCCTCTTGACCGCGCTGGCGCCGACTTTTTCGTTGTTGCTGGCGGCAAGGATCGTCCAGGCGATTGGGGGTGCGGCGGTCCCCGGCTTGGGGATGACGCTTGCCAGCCGAGCCTATGGTCCAGAGTCGCGCGGGGCGGTCCTCGGCGTGATAGCCGCAACCATCGGCCTCGCCGGGGCCATCGGGCCGCTTCTGGGAGGAGCTCTCTCTCAGGCGTTTGGATGGCAATCTATTTTCGTCCTCAACGCGGCCGCCTCGGTCACGATCCCCGTTGGGATGACGATCTTGCCCAGGGATGAAGACCGGACAGGAGGCAGTCTTGACCTGGTTGGATGGGCGGCGCTCGGGCTCCTGGTGGGAGGAGTGGTGCTGATTCCAACGGAGGGCGCCCGTTCGGGTTGGTCATCGCCATTGGTCCTGACAGGGGCGGCAATGGTATTCATCGGACTGATTGCCCTCTCGGCCCGTCAGATGACCGCTCGATCACCCTTCATCCTCAGGGAGTTTCTCCGAAGCCCTCGCTACCTCGGACTCGTGTGGATGAGCTTTTCGGTCATGGCCGCCAACGTTGCGGTCCTCATCGGTTTGCCGATTCTCCTTGTCTCTTCTCACGAGCTGTCGTCTTTGGAAGTGGGGCTGACCATGCTTCCCGGCGCGATTTCCACCTCGGTGTTCGGCGTCCTGGCAGGTCGGCTCACCGATCGAAACGGGGCGCGACTGCCGACCTGGATGGGGGCTCCTCTCATGCTCCTGGCGGTGCTCGGGCTCTCAACATACGCCGGGTCGTCGGTGTGGCTGATCGCCGCCTTCGCGGGGATGCTCGGAGCCGGGTTTGGATTGGTGAACACACCTCTGGCAGCAACGGTATCGCGAATAGTGCGCAACCAGGTGCTGGCTTCGGCCCTGAGCATCAATTCGATGCTGTTCTTTCTGGGCGGAAGTCTGGGAGCCGCCATAGTGATGGCTGTGGTTGCCTCCAGAGGAGAGGCCGACGGGAGCCTGCTGAACCCCTTGCACACGGGGGCCGGGGCTGGCTTCAGCGATGCCTTCCTGCTACTGGCTATCCCCGTGCTCCTGGTCATGGCCCTATCCCCGGCGCTCCCCCGCGCCTCTGTGCCATCCGCCACAGGGAACCCCGTTTCGCTCCGGCCTGAGTCTCAGACCGCCAACAGCTGGGTGGCCACCTGTTCGGTGCCCTGGATGTCGGAGTGTGTGGAGAACAATGGGGTTCTCGCAGCATCGGCGCGTGAAGCCTAGACTACAAGAGTTGCAACTGACGACTGCTGAGTACACGATAAAGCATCAGCGGAAAGCTTGGAGGGGAATAGATGGAATGCAGAACGGTCAACGTAGTCGGGCTGGGTGGGTCGATGGCCGAGGGGTCGCGAAGCGCCGCAGCCCTGAGGATCGTGTTGGAGGGCGCGCAGGAGGCGGGAGCGAGCACGGCTGCGCTCGAGATCGCGAACCTGAACCTGCCTATGTACACTCCTGAGGATGGCGAGCCGCCGGAGTCGGCGCGTCGGCTGGCCGACGCGGTTTACGAAGCCGACGGGCTTGTGTGGAGCAGCCCGATGTACCACGGAACGGTGAGCGGCTCGTTCAAGAATGCGCTGGACTGGCTTCAGCTCCTCTCTGACCGCGACCCGCCGTATCTGGCAAACAAGGTGGTAGGGCTGGTCAGCACTGCGGGCGGGGTGCAGGGGCTTCAGGCCGTGAACACGATGGAGTTCGTCGTAAGAGCCCTGCGTGGATGGGCCGTGCCGCTGGTGATACCGGTTCCTCGGGCGTGGCAGGCCTTCGACGAGCAAGGGAGAGCCCTTGATCCGGGTGTGGACCAACAGCTTCGAGAGTTGGGCGCGGAGGTGACCAAGGCCTCGCGCCAGTTTAGGTCCCACGGGTTCTGTGACTACTCGACTCCCTAATGCCTTGATTCTCTCGTAAGAAGTCTGTGCAGGTCGAATTAGAACAACCGTACCCTTGACTGGGTACAAGTAATTGATTAGCGGTTTAGTGGCCCGTAGAGGGGTTGCGGCGAGCGCTGGGTGCTGGTTTAGACTTTGGTTATGTGCAGTTCCCCAGGCTTGTCCCCCTCTGAACGGGATCAGTTTATCGCGTTGGTGACGCGGCTTCAAGAGCAGAACGCGCGGTTGACGGCAGCCAACGAAGAGTTGCATAAGGAACTCGCCGAGGCCAAGCGAGCGGGAAAGCGGCAGGCGGCGCCGTTCTCCAAGGGCGGGCGCAGCAGCAAGCCCAAGCGTCCTGGCCGCAAGCCGGGTATGGGGATGTTCAGCTACCGCAAGCCGCCGTCTGCCGAAGAGATCACCGAGCCGGTTGTAGAGGTGCCAGTGTCCTGGGACACCTGCCCCGGATGTGGAGGCGTCCTCGAACATGAGGGAGTGCGGCTTGCCTACGTGACCGATCTTCTGCCGGTTCCACGTCCCCAGGTAACGGCGTATCGTGTGCAGGTATGCCGGTGCCGGTCGTGCGGCAAGGCTGTGCGAGGGCGGCATCCCGACATAGCGCCGGACCAGTACGGGGCCAGCGCCCACCGAGTGGGGAAGCGGCTGATGGCGGCGGCCCACGTGCTCCACTATGGGGTGGGCGTTCCGGTACGGAAGGTTCCTGCCGTTCTCAGAGCGCTGACCGGGGTGAGAGTGAGTCAGGGAGCGATCAGCCAGGACGCGCTGCGTCGTGCTGCTGGTGCGGTGGGTGATGCCTACAGCAGGCTGCGGACATCGGTGCGCGCCAGTCCGTTCGTCCACACCGACGACACGGGCTGGCGTGTGGGAGGCGAGCGAGCGTTTCTGATGGCGTTCGAGACGGAAGAGGCTGCGGTTTGTCAAGTCCGTGCTCGTCACCGGAACGAAGAGGTGCGGGAGGTTGTCCCCTCGGACTATGGAGGGGTGATGGTGACTGATCGAGGACGGAGCTACGACGCCCAGGCGCTGTCCGGGGTCAAGCAGCAGAAGTGTCTGGCGCACGTACTGCGCTCGGTCAGCGAGGTGGTCCAGACCAAGACAGGGAGAGGACGCAGCTTCGGCAAGCGTCTGACGGGTCTTTTGCGAGAAGCGATGGACCTGTGGAGGGCATATCACCGAGGAGAGGCTGCGGACTTTCGTATCCAGGCTGAACGGTTGAAGCGAGAGGTGAGCTATCATCTCCGTGACCGTCCTATGTCGGATGCGGACAGCTGTCGGCTGCAGAACGAGCTGGGTTGGCACGACGACCGGGGGAACCTGCTGCGCTTTCTGGACGATCCGCGCATTGAGCCGACCAACAACCGTGCTGAGCGAGCGCTCCGCCCGGCAGTGATCGCGCGGAAGGTATCGCACTGCTCGAAGACGGTGGAGGGCGCCGATGCGTTCTCAGCCTTCACCAGCGTAATCAGGACGTTGGAACGCAATGGAGGCGACCAGCCTGTGGTGGATCGGCTCTGCGCTGTTTTCAGCGGCCCTCCCGTTCACTCCCCTTCAGTCTGAACCTCGCCCCGTCATCCGCTAATCAATTACGGGACGCCGCAAGAACCTACAGATAGTCCTCCCTGCTATCCATCCAAGTACCGTGCGGGCGAGTCTCATCGGCGAGTCCCTATTGTCCAGTCGAGGGGATAGCGATAGGGTCCGTGCCTCCAGTGCTGGAAATAGTAGCCCGTTCCGATGGGCCGTCCGAATACTCTCTTTCGGCCTCAACAAGCCATCCGGCCTTGTTGATCCAGAAGTCCCAATCCTTGCTCTGATCTCCACTGGCACCAGAGGCCCCATCAGAGGTCGCCGTATAGTGGCTGGCCGCACCCGATGCAATCTGTTCTTCGCCTACGTGAGTCGCGCCTTCAATGTCAGGACAGAGTGACCCTGGCAAGAAGGGAAATGAGTCTAGGTCGCCAAACTCATTGTCGTTAGGCGAGGCCACCCATTCGGGGTCAACTTCATCGCGGCTGTATTCCGTGCCCTGCCCATCGAAGATCGACTCTGCGAAGAATGAGCTGCCCTCCGCTGTCATGAGGATGTGGTACTGGTTCTCCCTAACCTTCACCGTCATGAGGAATGGGCCATTGCTCCACGAGACATCGTACGATGTTACCGGGTCAAGGTCAGTGCAATGCTTCTCTTCAGCCCCCGCCGTGTAAGTCAGCCACGCGACAGTTCCTAATGCCATCACAGCTACGAGGGCGAGTACCGGCGCTGCGATGCGTGCGTTGATGTGTTTCATTGTCAGCCTCCCAATTTACCGACTGCCCAAACGGTAATCTTTCCAGCTTCGATGAATCCCTGTATGTCCTTCTTGATCTCAGCGAATACCACGCCGTAGAGGGAAACCGCATCGCTGATCGAGCTAACCGACTTAGCTGGCAACTTGTACTCAAGCGATGTGTAGTATGGTGCGCTCCAAGCCCCTCTGCCAAACGTGTGGCGTCCGAATGCATAAGCGATGGGACGCCTAAAGAATGCAGTGAATCGTGTTGTCGAAGTCCGGCTACCAGACCCTGCGCAGGTTTGGCAACTATTAGATGCTGCCTGTCCTCCGCTTCCTCTTCGCGGAGGAGATGTGTCACGGTACATATTCCTGAAGTCGCTTAATGACTTGCCCTCCAGATTGGAACGTACGGTAGAGGAAGGAAGCGTTAATCTCCCCATGTGCAGTTCCGCAAGCCACGAGCTACCGTCGGCCCCTGCCAGAGACCTATTCACTGCCGATACGTCGATGCAGTAGAGTCCAGTCACAGAGATGGCAGAGGTATGCGTTCCCGGCGGCGTGATGGGGTCTTGCCATTCGAAAGGATTGATGGATAGCGACCCTATATGCGTTGTGCCGTCGGCTGGCGATACTATATGCCTCCGGTCGGTCTTGGATGCCTTTGCGATGTGCCAGAAGGGAGGCAGGGGAAGGCAGTCGTCATATCCAGGGCCGGGTAGATCAACAAACTCTCGGAATGTCTGTACTGACTTGTATGCCCATGCGCTTCCCGTCGCTACGTAGTGTGATCCGTTACCAATGTTCCGAATCCTGAATTGATACAGAGCGCCGTCGGCCAGGTCGCGTATTGTTGCAGTAGTCACTGTCCCGCTGTCCACGTCACGGGTCCGAACGTGGACCCATGCATCGGAGCCGAGGTCTTGGCGCTCCATCTCATATTGGCCGACGCCCTTAGTGTTGTCCCATGCGAAGTACACGATGTCTGTGCCGGCACCTTCTACCCTGATAGAGCTGATTGGCGGAGGCGGGCCGGTTGTTGCTCTATACCGATTCGAGAGTGGCCCCCATTCAGCGTCGTCACCGGCGCCTATGGCGCGAACCCAGAACTCGTAAGTGGTATTCGAGTCGAGCCCTCCTTGGGTCGCGGTTTGTCCTTCTTGACGCCTTGCGTACTTCGGGAATCGATTCTGTACCTTCTTGTAGAGGTACTGGTACTCAACCGCGCCCTCCACCTCCGTCCATGAGAGGTGAACCGAGTTGCTGTAGACGGTCCTAGTGAGCCTAGGCGCACCCGTGACCGGAACGATGTCAGGGTTGGGCGTCGGCATCGGCGTCGGCGTTGCTGTCGGGGTAGGGGTTGGGTCTCCCGTCTCCGGCGTTGCTGTCGGCGTTGGCGTCGGGGTATGCGTAGGCGTAGGCGTCGGCGTCGGCGTATTCGTCGGGGGCGTTACAGGGCCATCGGGGTCTGATATGCGAATGGTGGTGCTGTTGAGGAATGTGCCGTCAGCAGTGTGGAGGAACACGGTGCCGCTGCCCGCCCTGCATCCACGCAGCGTGACAGTAGGGCCGTCGTATGGTTCCTCTATGCCTCCCGATGCTCCCGTAGGGCATGTGTCGCCTCTTTTGAGATGCGACGAGCTCGAGATGGTCACGGCCAAGTTGGATGGCACAAGGCTCACGGCTGAAACGCGGGTCGTCTCTCCAATGTCGATGGAGTAGCGAGTCGCCGACAGTTCACCGTACACGCGAGGCGGTGCAGGTGTATCCGTTGGCGTCGGAGTCGGAGTTCGAGTGGGAGTATGCGTTGCCGTAGGAGTCGAAGTCGGCGTAGACGTCGGGGTCGGGGTATTGGTGGGTTGCCCCGGTGGTACAGGGGTATCTGTAGGGGTAGGAGTAGGCGTCACGGTCGGAGTGGGGCTCGGCGTAGGCGTTGGGGTATTCGTCGGCGTTGGAATCGGCGTCGGCGTCCAAGTCGGGGTCCGAGTAGGAGTAGGCGTCGGGGTAGGGACTGAACGGCGGCGCACAGAGATGCTAATGGTGTCCAGCAGGACGCGTCCTCGCGCCGTCCGCAGTCGCACGGTGGCGGAACCGGGGAAGCATCCCTTCAGTACCACCGTGGGGCCATCGTGGAGGTGGTCATTCGTGCCCGATGCTCCAGGACATCGCGTACCCGAGCCAGAGACGAAGTGATACGTGGATGAGAAGACCGTCCTCAATCCATGCGGGTGAAGGTCAACGGCAGAAACGCTGGTCGTCTGATTGATGTAGATGCTTGTGCGGCTGGCCTCTAGCCTGCCCCCAGGGACGGGTGTATTCGTCGGCACAGGAGTATACGTCGGAGTCGGGGGCGGGGCAGGCGTCGGAGTGAGCGTAGGCGTCGGAGTAGGCGTAGGAGGTATGCTGCGTACCCTGATGCTCACGCTATCGAGCGTCCGGCCTCCGCTACGAAGTCTTACGTTTCCTGTCCCTGATCTACACGCCGTCAGAGTTACGTTCGTCTCTTCGGGGATCCATTCGCCACCCGCGTTGCCGCAGGAACCGCGCGACAGATGACCGGGCAGAGAAAGGCTCCATGCTATGTGCTCGGGACGGAGGTCGTACACTGTGACGACGGTTGTTTGGCCGACGTTGATAACCGAGGATGAAGCTCTGATGCTGCCGTAGCGCGACGGCCTGGCCTGGGCGTATCAGTGGGATACGGGGTATTGGTAGCGCGCGGCCTTGGGGTATTGATAGCCGTCGGCCTGGGACGTGGAGTGCTCGTCGTCGTTGGCACCGGGGTATCTGTCGGCTGAGGGGTATCTGTCGGTCTCGGCGTGTAAGTCGCCGTTGGTCTGGGTCTCGGCGTGTACGTCGCAGTCGGTCGTGGCCTCGGCGTATTCGTTGCAGTGGGTCGTGGGGTATTCGTAGCCGTTGGCCTCGGCGTGTTGGTGGCGGTTGCTCTCGGCCTCGGCGTGTTTGTCGCTGTTGCCCTTGGCCGTGGGGTATTCGTGGCAGTAGGCCTGGGCCTCGGCGTATTGGTAGCAGTGGGTCGTGGCCTCGGAGTATCGGTCGCAGTCGGCTTCGGCTTGGGGGTAGGGGTAGGAGTATCGTGCGTATGGTCGTAGCAGATTACCTCGTCGGCTAATATGTCGAACCAGCACCAGGAATGAGCGCCCGATGCTCCATCGCCTACGGGGTGGGCCCTCACGTCGTTTACGGGGTCAACGATGATGAACCATGCTCCGATGAAGGCGGCAATCGCTGCCGCGAGTCCTATGCGCTGCCAGTTGAACATCGACGAGCCTCTTAGCTGGACTTTGTACAAAACTTAGAAGAGAACAGGGTAAGCTGACAAGACCAACCCACTACGAAAGGTCACGTCATGCTCACCCTGCCCGATGCCATTATACCCTTGCTCAAGCCGTTCGCGCCCATGTTCCAGGCCAGAACATGGGCGAAAGCCCAGGTCCTGCTCGTCGGCGCAGTCCTAGCCACGCGCAAGCGTACCGTCACCTCGGCGCTCCGCGTCATGGGCCTCAGCGACGACACGAGCTTTGCCCGTTACCACCACGTTCTCAACCGCGCCGGGTGGTCGCCCCTCCGGTTGGCACACTGCCTACTGTTGCTCTTGATCCAACACCTCGATCACGGCGATGGCCCGCTGGTGTTTGGGATCGACGAGACCCTGGAGCGGCGACGTGGTAGGCGGATCAAGGCCAAGGGGATATATCGCGACGCAGTGCGCTCCAGCGCAAGTCACTTCGTCAAGGCCTCCGGCCTGCGCTGGGTGAACCTGATGTGGCTGGCACCCATACCCTGGGCACATCGGACATGGGCGCTGCCTGTGCTGACTGCCCTGGCGCCCTCGGAGCGATATTACCAGGAAATGGGTCGGACTCACAAAAAGCTCACCGACTGGGCGCGTCAGATGATTATCCAGCTCCGTCGTTGGCTGCCTCACCGCACCCTGGTCATCGTAGCTGACAGTAGCTATGCCGTCCTCGACCTGCTGCACTTCTGTCAGTCCATGACTCGCCCGGTCACTTTCATCACCCGGTTGCGTCTGGACGCCGCGCTCTATGAACCCGCTCCACCTCGACTGCCTGGACAGATGGGTCGCCCACGCGTCAAAGGCGAACGATTGCCCACACTAAAACAACTCCTCGATCAACCGGCAACCGCGTGGACTGCCGTAATGGTCCCCTGGTACGACGGTACCCTACGCAGAGTGGAGATCGCCTCTCATACGGCGGTCTGGTATCACAAGGGCAAGGCTCCGGTTCCTATCCGTTGGGCCTTGATACGCGACCCGATGGGTGCGTTCCGGCCACAGGCTTTGTTATGCACCGACCTCAACGTCGAGCCCACCCGAATCATCGAATGGTTCGTGTTGCGATGGCAGCTGGAGGTCACCCCGTATCCAGTACGGGGCAGGCTCTTCCAGGAAGTCCGCACTCACCTGGGAGTGGAGACTCAACGCCAATGGTCTGACCTGGCCATCGCCCGCACCACACCGGCGCTCTTCGGGTTATTCTCATGGGTTACACTGGCAGCACATGCACTGGGCCGGGGCCAAGCCGTACCCGTCCGCTCAGCAGCCTGGTATCCCAAGACCCTGCCCACCTTCTCCGATGCTATCGCTCTGGTCCGCCATCACCTGTGGTCCAGCTCAGACGTTTTCGGCATATCGCCTGCTCAACCCAACATCCGAAAACTCCCTCGCCCCATAGTTGACCGCTTCATAGAATCGCTGACCTACGCAGCCTGAATGTACAAAGTCCAGCTAAGGTGATCCTGCTCTTTCCCTGAGAGACTTCCGGCGATAAACCCGTTGGAGACAGCGGTAAGGTCCCAGTTGGCGGCGTAGAGCAGAGGGATTATCGAGCGCAGGTGGTACAAGCCGGGCGCGGCGCAAGGAGACCTGCGAGGGTAAGGGAAGAAGGGGACCTATGGCGAGTGTGTTGGCAACGCTGGCGGCCCTTGCCGTCATTGGTTTGCTGTTCGTGCTGGACCCTGGCGGGGCCATCGCCCAGAGCGGCTTTCCCGATTACCGGGATATGGATTGGAAGCAGCTCACGGCCTGGGGCTTCCGGACAATAGGCGTCGGCGTTGGGCTGCTGCTCGTGCTGGGGCTTTGGCTGGGTTACCGGCCCAGACAGGCAATCAGGCATCGGGACCCATCGGAGTTGGCAACCCGGCAGCGCCCTGGGCTGCCGGCGGCGGCTGTATCGGTGCTGGAAGACCGGGAGGTCAGCGGCCGAACGCTGCTGGCGGCGATAACCGAGATGTGCCAGCGCGGCACGTTGCAATTCGAGTGCGTCGGAACGAGGAGCGGCTTCCTATACCGGCTGTCGCAGCAGGGTCCCGCGCAGTTTGACTGGGAGCGGTTGATATGCGACATCTTGCCATCGCGCCCCACAACGGTTCAAGCGCTGCATGACGGGATAAGCGAGCACGAGGACGCCATCGGCGACCGGTTGGGGGAGTACCTGCAGCACCGCGGCCTCTTCCATGACAACCCGATACGGATAAGGAGGGAGCGTTTCGCGGATGGATTCGGATGGGCAACATTGGCCGGGGCCTTGATGGGAGTTGGCGGCGGGCTTTGGCTGGCTCTATGGCTGCCCCAATGGTGGGCGAACTCCCTCGTCGGCGCGGTCGTCGGCTGCACATATTGGGTAATTGCGACGCCGATGAACACGGGTATGCTGCTGCCAACGGAAGCGGGGGCATATGAGATCAGCCAGTTGCATGGTTTGAAAGAATCTCTGACCGGACCTGACCCAGCCGACGGACGGGGCGAACCCGATCCAATGTTGGCCTATGCCGTCGCACTGGATGCGGCTTAGCCCTGGCTGGACGTTTCGATCTCGGCTCCACCATGGTTTGGCTCCGCTGAGGCAGCCTCCTTGGGGGCTCCCGACCTGGACGTGGCCTATCACGGCTTTATGTCCGCACCGCAGTGGGGCCTGGCCGGAGGGTCCGAAGGCGCGGCGGAAGCGGCTGCGGGGCCAGGCAACGGGGAAGAGCCGGAACTGTTCCAATTGGGGCCGTTGTACAACGAGCAGGTTGAAGGGACGGCGAACAGCGAGGGCAGTGGTGGAACGGTGTATGAGAGACCACAAACTGAGGGCGTCACGCCTGAGACGGAGGCGCGAGGGGAATCAACGGCAGATCCCCCGAGTTCGCCGCTGGACTATCGGAAGTACCGGCCTCTGGGGCAGGTGGAGGAGCCGAAGGGCGGACGGGGGTGCGGTGGGTGCTTGATGTGGGTGGTCCGGCTGCTGGGGATAGGGGCGCTGGTCGTGGCGGTCGTCGTGGCGGGCGTGGTCGGCCTCAACCTGGTCTCACCGGCTGTCGACCCATGTCCGGCGGACTCTCCGACTATCCCGCCGCCCGGGCAGCTACTTGTGTTGCTTGACGTGTTCCTGGATGAGTGCGTGAGCGTTGCCGGAGAGGTGGTGTCGCGAGACATCGGCGAGCTGGTGGTGGAGATGGACCGGGGAGAATACGTGCAGTGGGTGAGGGTCCGTGGACCGGCGGATGTCTTCGAGCAGGTTTCCGTGGGCGGACGGGTCCGAGTAGCCGGACGGGTCGGGGAGCATGAGGACGGGGGATACGTGGTCCGTTACGGAGTGGACCGCGGGTGGTGGGACAATCTCCGGGAGAACCTTCCGGGGGACGTTCTCACGCCCTAGAGCCGCACAACCGCCCTAATCCCTCACCGCCTGACGACGCCCTGGGGGTCCCGCCTCGACGCATTGCGGTTGAGGGCCTGGTCTAGGATGCCGAAGGCCCGGTCGACCCCTAGGCGCTCCACCCTAGGGGGCGGCTCCTCCTCCTGCTTGAGGAGGGCGTGAGCGATGAGGTCGGCCCATCAGAGAGAGTGAAGCACTCCTCGAGACGCTCTGTCAGTTTCGCCACGGTGGACTCCTGAGAGTACAATCGCAGCCGTCACTTTCTGAAGTTGGAGTTGATGAGGGAAGCAATGGCAAAGAAGAAGGTACTGGTAACCGGAGGCGCAGGCCGCATAGGCGGAATAGTTCGTCGGTTCCTGGGCTCGAAGTATGAGCTTAGCGCGCTGGACAGGGTGGCGGTAGAGGGCGTCCCTTCGCGGGTCGCCGATCTCGCCGACCTGGATGCCATCAGGCCAGCCTTCGAAGGACAGGACGCCGTGGTTCACCTTGGGGCCGAACCGAGCGGCGGCGCTCCCTGGGAGTCAGTTCTGCCCAGCAACATCGTGGGCACGTACAACGTCATGGAGGCGTGCCGCGAGGCGGGAGTCAGGCGCGTAGTGTTTGCCAGCACCAACCACGTGGTCGGGTACTACCCGGAAAGGGACGATCCCTACCGGGCCGTTTTCGAAGGCAGGCTCGACGATGCGCAGAGACCATTCCCGCTGCTCACTGCGGAGCAGATACGTCCCGATTGCCTCTACGGCGTCAGCAAGGCCTTTGGCGAGGCGCTGGGAAGCCTTTATTGGGACAAGTGCGGGATATCGTTCATCGCCCTTCGCATCGGAGGAGTGAACACGGGCAAGGGGTGGTACCGCAAGTCGTATCCGGGTCTCGCTATGTGGCTGAGCCACAGGGACGCCGCCCATCTGATCGAACGTAGCATCGACGCCCCACACTCTGTCGGGTTCCTGGTCGTGTATGGCATATCGAACAACACCCTGCGTATCCACGAGATCGAGACCGGCGCGCGGGTATTGGGCTACACACCCCAGGACGACGCGGGCGATACCCTGGATCCCGGGGCCGACATAGGCGGCTACTACGGCCGCACTCATACATAGCACCCTACACCGGACCCGTCCGGGTTTCATGGTGATGGCTACGACGGGATGGTGGGCTCGGCCTGCCTCACGTTCACGTGGGAGAGGTTGACACGCAGAACGTTCGTTCTGTATCATCTGCTGTCCTGATACTCCACGAAATGAACCGGGAGGCTTATGAGGGTCGCCTGTGTGATCGTCACTCACCTGAGCGCAAAGGTGGAGATGTGCCGACATCCTCACCTGAAGGACAGCCCCGTCCTGATCGTCGACCGGGACCCCTCCAGGGCGAGGCCTGTGGTCGTCGACCGCTTTCGGTCTGCCTCGGGAGTGATGGCAGGGATGACTCTGGAGCAGGCCGTGTCCCGCCACGCGAACGCCGTCGTACTGGACGCCGATCAGCCTCACTACCGACGAGTGTTCGGCCAGGTGCTCGCGTCCCTACAGGGGATCAGCGACCGCGTTGAGGAGGGCGAGCTTGGCACGGCCTACGTGCGATTGGACGGCCTCGAAGGACTGTTCCGGGGTGAGGCCGGAGCCGTCTCCGCCCTGCTGAACGCGGTCCCCACCTATCTGATCCCCCGCATCGGGGTTGCAGAGGCGAAGTTCCCCGCGTTCGTCGCGGCCCGGACGTGCGGGGCACACGGAGCGTTCAGGATACCGGACGACGTGAGAGGCTTCCTCGCACCCCACACCATCGACCTGCTTCCCGTCTCCGTAGATGTGAAGAGCGAGATGCACCGTTTCGGCCTGCACACGATGGGAGCCGTCGCCTCCATGAGCGGCCATATGCTCGCGGACCGGTTCGGGCCTGAGGGGGGGCGTGCCTGGGAGCTCTGCAATGGGAGCGACGACAGCCCCGTCATCCCCCTGGCGTTCGAGGAGTCGGTGGTCGAGCACGCCTCGCTGCCGTTCCACTCTTCATCCATAGAGGCCCTGTTCGTGGCGGTCGACGCTCTCCTCAGGAGGGCCTATGCCCGGCCGGACATGAGAGGCCGGTACGCCGGGTCGGCGGAGCTCCTCTGTGCGGCGTCCGGCTGGCCGTCCTGGGAGAAGAGCATCAGGTTCAAGCAGCCAGTCGGCTCGTGGGAGAAGGCCTCCCCAGTCGTCCGAAGCAGGTTGGAAGCTGACCGTCCCCGCACACCCGTCGAGGACGTGACACTCACCCTGTCCGGCTTCACCGGTGAGTCCGGGACACAGATGGGCCTGTTGAAGGACATGCGGGACGACAGGCGCAGGCGCCTCGTGGAGGCGGACAGGAAGTTGCAGGCCCTGATGGGCGGCGGCCACGCGCTTCACAGGATCGCCGAGGTCGCGCCATGGCACCCCGCGCCTGAGATGCGCGTCCTGCAGGTGCCCATCGACCCGTCGGGACGTGACGACATCAGGCCACTCCACACGCCGAAGCCGGTGGAGGTGCGGGAGGGGATGGAGGGCGAGCCGGTGTCAGTGCATGTGGACAGGCGTTGGCAGCGGGTGTCCCGCATAGACGACCGGTGGACGTTCGACCTGTGGTGGCTTCCGGATCCCGTGACCCGCGCCTACTACCGGATCGACCCCGGCGACGGCAGGCGAATCACGCTGTTTCACGACCGGAGGGGTGACCGCTGGTACCGGCAGAGCGCCTGATTGCAGATGGCTACGTCGAGCTTCACGCCAAGAGCTTCTACTCCTTCGGGGTGGGGGCGTCCCACATACACGAGCTTCTTGCGAAGGCGAAGGATTACGGCTACCCGGCGCTGGCCCTGACCGACACGAATTTGTGCGGCGCCCTGGAGTTCGCGAGGCTCGCCAACAGCCTGGACATCCGACCCATCACGGGCGGCGAGTTGACCCTGACCGACGGCTCGAGGCTCACGCTGCTCGCCCGTACCCGGCAGGGATATGCCAACATATCCCGTCTCTTCACCATCGCCAATGCCGCCGACCGCAGAGAGCCGAGGCTCGATCCCGCGCACCTGTCCCACCACTCCGAGGGTATCGTCCTTCTGACCGGAGGGCGCGACGGACAACTTTCTCAACTGGCGCTTGGCGGCCACTCCGGAGAAGCCCGCGAGCTGCTGAAGCGGTACATGGACTGGTACGGTCCAGGCTCGGTGTACGTAGAGCTCCAACAGAACCTCCTGCACGGGGACACAGACCGCAACAGGAGGCTGGTCAGGACCGCGGTGGAAGCTGGCGTCCCGGTGGTCGCCACAAACGACGTTCACTACCACTCCCCGGAACGGTCCCGCCTCCAGGACGCACTCGTCGCCGCAAGGCTCAACACCACCATAGACCAGGCGCTGCCGCACCTCCGTCCCAACCACCACCTCCACCTGAAGTCCCGTGACGATATGGAGCGGCTCTTCGCTGAGTGGCCGGAAGCAGTCTCCAACACCCTCCGTGTTGCAGAGCGGTGCGCCTTCGATCTCAGCACGGATCTCGGTTACACTCTGCCGGACCCCGCCGTGCCGGACGGCTACACGCCGGAGAGCTACCTGCGGCGCCTCTGCTACGAGGCAGCCGCGCGGCGCTACGGTGGATCGGTGCCGCAGCGGGTGGAGGAGCGTCTTGGGGAGGAGTTTCGACTGATCGACCATCTCAACCTGGCGGGCTTCCTGCTGCTCTACAGGGAAATAGTCCTCGTCGCACAGCGGATCATGGAGGAGCGCGGTATGGTCGGCCCTGAGACGCCGATGGAGGAGAGGCCGCCCGGGAGGGGGCGCGGCTCTTCCGTGGCGCTGCTGGTCGGGTACCTCATCGGAATCAGCCACGTCGACCCCCTGAAGTGGGACCTCACCCTGGAGCGGTTCATCTCCGAGGAGATGACGACGCTGCCGGACATCGACCTCGATTTTCCCAGGGGACTGAGGGACGAGCTGATCGAGCGTGTGCACCACCACTTCGGGCCCGAGTACGCCGTCCTGACTGGGGCCATAACCACCTACAAGGTGAAGGGCATCATCCAGGCCCTGGGCAAGGCCCTGGGCCTTTCGCAGGAACACCTGTCCCTGCTCTCGAAGCAGCTGCATTCACACGATGCCGCGGACCTCAGGGACGAGATGGCGCAGCTCCCGGACTTCAGAGACAGGGTGGATGCACCGGGATGGCGTGACCTGCTCTATCTGGCCCCGCAGCTGATGGATGCCCCTAAGGGGCTGAGCCAGCACGTCGGAGGCATGGTGCTCAGCAGCTCGCCCATCCCGGAGATGGTGCCCATGAGGGCCGGGGCCATCGACGGACGCTACATCATGGACTGGAACAAGGACAGCGTGGCCGACGCCGGGTTCGCCAAGATCGATATTTTGTCCCTGCCTGTATTGGACCAGATCGAGGAGGCCCTCGACCTAGTGGAGGAGCGGGAAGGGAGGCGTCTCGATATAAGCAGGATCGACCCGGAGGACGCAGGGGTCTACGACATGATAAACGCAGGCCTCTCCAAGGGGGTCTTCCTGCTCCAGTCCCCCGCGCAGCTGAAAATGGCCCAGAGGCTGAGGTCGCGCAACCTCCTCGACCTCGCCTACCAGGTCGCCCTCATCCGCCCCGGCGTCGGCGTTCAGGGCAGCGCCGTCTCCCAGTTCGTCGAGCGCTACCGGCATGGGGCGGAGTGGGACTACGACCATCCGCTGGAGAGGCGCGCCCTCGAGCGAGGCTACGGGGTCATCGTGTGGCAGGAGCAGGTCGTGCAGCTCATCGAGGACGTGGCCGGCATGACCGCGGCGGAGGCCGACGAGGTGCGCCGCGCATTCGCCAGGCCCAACAATAAGCACCTCATCGCCATGCACTGGCAGAGGTTCCTGGAGGGCGCGCGGCGGAACGGCGTCCCGGAGGAGACCGCCGATAAGATATTCTCCAAGATCAACGGCCACTATATGTTCCCCGAGTCCCACTCTCACGCCTTCGCCGTCACCGCGTACCAGGCCGCGTGGCTCAAGCGCTACCACCCGCTGGAGTTCTTCGTCGCGCTGATGAACAACCAGCCGATGGGGTTCTACCCGATGGAGACCCTGAAGCAGGACGCCCGACGCATCGGCGTGCCCTTTCTGAACCCTTGCGTGAATAGGAGCCGGGCGGTGTGCGCTCCCGAGAGTGAGTCGGTACGGCTTGGCCTTCAGCTCATCAAGGACGTTGGAGCGGAGTCGGCGAGGCTCATCGTGGGGGAGAGGGAGCGGCACGGCCCCTACGTCACCGCGGGAGACCTGGTGCGGCGTACGGGGATGAAGCCGCAGGCCGTGCTGTCGCTGACGATGGCCGGGGCGTTCGACGGCATCACGCCGAACCGCAGGGAGGCCCTGTGGGAGGCGGGGCTGCACCACCGGCCTGCAAGGAACGGCCAGGTCGCGATGCCCATATCAACGGAGGACAGTGTGCCACGGCTCCCCGACTTCACGGAGCGCGAGAAGATGATGGGCGAGTACCGGGTGATGGGGCTCTATCCCAGGGGCCATCTCATGGAGTTCGTCAGGCCCGGCCTGGGTCCCAACGTGCTCCCCACGGTCGACGTGGAGAGGCGCGGCGACGACGAATGGGTCACGGTCGCCGGCTGGCCTGTGGCGAGGCAGCACCCGCGCGGACGGAACGGCACGGTGTTCGTGACCATCGAGGACGAGACGGGCGACGTGCAGGTCATCGTCTGGCGCGACCTGTTCGCCAGGCGCCGCAGGGAGCTCGGGAGCCAGGTGGTTGAGGTCACTGGGCGCGTATCGAGGTGGGACGGGACGACGAACGTGATCGCGACGGACCTGCGCGCGGTCCGATCGGGCGTTGCCATGCCGGCCTCCCACGACTGGCACTGACGTATGCCGCGTCGGCGGCATGGTCGGGCACGGATGGATCGGTGGCGGTTGAAGACGTAAAGCTCCACCGTCGAGGTCTTCAGCAGATAGGAAGGGGGCGAGTGTCAGACCCTTCGCCATCATGGTCCTATGCTATAGTTGACACATAGCCAATAATCGGTGGCCGTTCCGGGAGACCTACGTCATGCTAAACGCCCAGTTGGAGAGAGCCCTCAACGAACAGTTGAACAGCGAGCTGTTCTCGGCCCATCTCTATCTGTCGATGGCCGCCTATTTCGAGTCGGAGACCCTGCCGGGGTTCGCGCACTGGATGAAAATCCAGCACCAAGAGGAGACCTCCCACGCGCTGCGCCTGTTCGACTACATCAACGACCGGAACGGCCGCGCGGTGGTGAATTCGATTGCCCAGCCCCCAACCGAGTTCGAGTCCGTCCAATCCGCCATGGAGATGACGCTCGAACACGAGCGAGCCGTGACCGCCATGATCGAGGACCTCTACCGGGAGGCCCAGGAGCACAAGGACTATGCCACCCACGTGCTGCTGGAGTGGTTCATCGAAGAGCAGGTGGAAGAGGAGAAGTCCGCCCTCGAGATCGTCGATCACCTGAAGCGGATTGGCGACGACGGCACAGGCCTCCTGATACTCGATTCACGGCTGGCGGACCGCACCGCCGCACAAGCGACCGCCGAACTGCCGGCCTCCTGACGCGGCTTCAGCACTCCGGTCGCTCTCCCTCCACGCTGCGCCGAGAATAGGTGCCCATTTGCGAGCGGTCCTGCTGCTCTAATACCAATTCATTTTGAGCGCGCCGTAAAGCCGTCATTCCCGCGAAGAGCCTGCCCCGTACTCGATACGGGGCGGGAACCCACTCCCTGGCCGCACATATACGGCGGCATCACACCTAATTGGTATAAGTACGGCCCAGCGTCGAATTCTCACAGCACCAGTCGCCGCTCCTCCATGGTTGCCTCCGGCGCTGCCACACGTCACAATGTGCATCGGCTCCGTATGGACAAGCCCGCCAGATGGCCTCTCCGTACGGGATGAGCGCCTGGAGGTACCGGAATGGACGATATCCGCGTCGGACTCTTTGGACTGGGGCATCGCGGGGTGCATTGGCTGCGGCTGTTACAGACCATCCCGGGGTTCCGTATCACTGCCATAGGCGACCTCATCCCGGCGCTCCATGAGCGCGGGCGCGCCCAGCTTCACAACGGCACTGGCGTCCCCGCATATGCCGAGTACGAGGACATGCTGGCCGATCCCAACGTCGACGCCATCGCCCTCGTCGTCAGGGCCGAGAGGCAGGGAGCCATGGCCGCCCAGGCGCTGGAGGCCGGCAAGCACGTCAACTCCGAGGTGCCGGCGGCCCACACCATGGAGGACTGCTGGCGAATCGTCGTCGCGGCGGAGCGCAGCGGGCTCGTGTACCAGCTCGCCGAGCAGAGCCGGTACGCTGGGATGTTCCAGGCGTGGAAGGGTCTCGTGCACCAGGGCAGCCTGGGCAAGATCACCTATTGCGAAGGCGAGTACGTCGGCTACAAGGGCGACCACAGGTACTACCAGGACTGGAAAACCGGCGAGCTGCTCACACCATCGGAAGGCCGGCAGCACCCCGATGCCAGGCCGACGTGGATGCTCTGTCCGTCCATCCACTACCTGCCCCACGAGCTCAGCCCACTGCTCATGATCCTGGACGACCGCGTAGTTCGCGTCACGGGGATGGGCACTAGGGTGCCAAGCTACACCCACCCCGAGGTCGAGAAGGCCGACATACAGGTCGCGCTCATGCAGACGGAGAAGGACACCATACTTCGGATGATGTGCGGCTACACGATCCCCACTCCGCCCGCACGGGACCACCACCACTACCAGATCATCGGGACGCGGGGACACCTCGAGTCGGGCCGCACGAGCAGGGACAAGGCCAAGATGTGGCTGGCCGACAGCCATATGCACGACATGGCTGACGTCGACTGGCGGTGGCAGCGGACCGACGCCTCGGACGAGGCGCTAGCCAGCGGCCACAGGGGAACGGACCTCTACGTCCACACGGCGTTCAGGGAGGCGGTCTGGGGAAACGAGCCTCTCGAGTTCGACGTCTACAGGGCCATCGAGACCGCCGCACCTGCAATCCTGGCGGCCGATTCCATCGACCAGGGCTCGATACCGCTCGACGTCCCCGACTTCAGGCCCAACGAGACGCGACCCGCCGGCCAAATGCCTGGGTAACCCTCTCTCCCTTGACGGGAGAGGGTTGGAGCCTGCCCTGAGCTTGTCGAAGGGGTGAGGGTGACGAACCCAGGTCCAGCCGCGAGAGCGAAGGAGCGCACATGGACGAGATCCGCATAGGTATCTTCGGAGTAGGGCACAGGGGCCTGGGCTGGCTCCGGCTGATGGACAGGTTGGACGGATACCGCATAGTTGCGGTCGGCGACATCTTCGAGCCTCTGAACGAGAGGGCGCTGGCTCAGCTCGAAGACCGTCGCGGCGTGGCTACCTACGTGGAGTACGAGGATATGCTCGCCGACCCAGGCATCGACGCCATCGCCCTGACGGTCCGCTGCAAGGAGCAGGGCGCAATGGCTGCACAGGCGCTCGAGGCCGGCAAGCACGTGAACTCCGAAGTGCCGGCTGCTTTCACGATCGAGGACTGCTGGCGCATCGTCGTGGCCCAGGAGAGGACCGGCCTCGTCTACCTGCACGGCGACCAGGCCCGCTACGCCGGCTTCTTCCAGGCTTGGCGCGACATGGTCCAGGGGGGCCAGCTGGGACGCGTAGTCTACTGTGAGGGCGAGTACATCGGCTACCCCGGTACGCTCAGGTACCACCAGGACTGGAAGACGGGCGAGTTCGTGGCGACGGAGGACCTGCCGAACAACCCGAATGCCAGGCCGACTTGGTCGCACCTGATGGACCCAATCTACTACCTGCCTCACGAGCTGAGCCCGCTCCTGATGGTGCTCGACGACCGCGTGACCCGCGTCACGGCGATGAGCACCAAAAAGCCGAGCTACGCCCACCCGGAAATCGACCGCGCCGACCTGCAGCTAGCCCTGATGAAGACCGAGAAGGACGCCGTCCTGAGGATGGCTTGCGGTTACACCCAGCCTCTGCCGCCTCTGTGGGAGCATCACCACTACCAGATCATGGGAACGGGCGGTATGGTGCAGTCCGGCCGCACCAGCAGGGACAAGGCGAAGATGTGGCTGGCCGACAGACACATGCACGACATGGCCGACGTCGACTGGCGCTACGAGCGTACCGACGCGCCTCCTGAGGCCGTGTCCAGCGGCCACCGCGGGGCAGACTACTACGTCCAGGTGGCCTTCCGCGATGCCGTCCTGGGCAGGCAGCCCCTGGAATTCGACGTCTACAAGGGCGTGGACACCGCGGCCCCGGCCATACTCGCCGTCGAGTCGATCAGGAACGGCAATGCGCCCTTCGACGTGCCCGACTTCCGCCCAAGCGCCTCGCGCCCTGCCGGAACCATGCCCGCCGAAGCTAGTACTGCTTCAATCTAAATATGACAGAACCCTCGGATTGCCGTCATTCCCGCGAAAGCGGGAACCCAGAGGGGCGGGGGGCTGGACGTTCGCCAAAACTACCTTGAATCGATACTAGTAACCGGCCTGGCCGAGGGTGCTGGCTACCAGCTGCCCCACTTGATGCGCCACCGGCGCAACTCGCCGGTCGAGTAGTCGGCCGACAATAGGACCTGCTCGCGGCCCTCTAGCTGCTGCGAGCAGACTGCGACTGACTCCCCGTCCATGGTAGCCGACGACACGGCGCCGCCCCTGAAGATATACGGCAGTACCAGCGTCGCCCCCCTCACCGCGGAATCGGCCTCGAGCGTGACGCTCAGCGTGGTCGAGTTGTAGTCGAAGTCGTACTCCGTCATTCGCAGGGCCCGCTTTGCGTCGTTGAACTCCACCCAACCGGTGCCGTCTACGAAGTGGTGCCCGCGGCCCTTGCAGTGTCCGAGCATGGCTTCCAGCCATCTCTGGACCGACCGGGGCGCCGGTCGCGTTGCCAGCGGGTGGAAGTACGGATGGTAGACGCTGTTGAACCGGTCGATGGCGTTGTCCGCCTGCTCCCTTCCCCGCTCGATGCACTCATCGATGGATAGGGCAGGGGCGAAGCTCTTGCCTGTGGTCCACCCATCGTCCGTCGACATGGTCGTCTGCTCGTAGATGTCGAGCAGCTCTCCGTTCTCGTCCATGAACTTCACGGGCAGACCGCTCCCGTTCACGTAGCCGCCCCTCTGGTAGCGTGCCCCGGAGAAGTTCGTGTCCAGGCGCACACCGTTCTCCCGCAGGTATTTGGCCGATTCCGTCCACCCGACCCATATCACCGAGTGGCCCCGGTGCGTCACCGGGTCATGCCCGTATCGGTCCCTGAACGCCCCCAGCTCGGCCCTGAGACCCTCGCGCATCTCCGCCAGGGTCGGCATGTTGTCGACCCACGGGTGCTCGCCGAAGTCGTGGCCCCGCGCGCGCAGCGCCCTCTCATCATCTGGCTCTAGCAGCGGGTGGTGCTCGATCTTCAGGTACGTCGTATACGGCACGCCGTACCGGTCCGCTGTCGCGAGTACGTTGTCGAGGTCGCGCCGCGCCATATTGTCGCTGTCTCCGTTGATGAACGCCCCGGCGCGGGCGCCGTTTGGGAAGTGCCACATGCGGGGAATGGGCCTCGTAACGGACGCGATCCATTCGAGTATCCGCACCAGCGCGTCCTGGTGCAGGTCGGCCTGCGGGATGTGGCGCAGCGCCGGGTCCAGGAACCCTACGAAGAGGTCGTTGGGCTTGAACTGGAGGTCGCCGTCCGGGTCGGGCCGGGTCCCGGTGCTCGCCTGCTCGCGGCGTCCCTGGTGGAACAGCACCGTGCTCTCCGCCAGGTCGTACGCGAACATGGCCCAATGGCCCTCTCCCAGCGTCCCTATGGTGATGGCTGGGTACGTGGTCACGTAGTCGGCCTGCGCGGCGAAGTATGCGACGACGGCGTTCGGCTCCCCGCTCCAGGTGTACTCCTCGCCTCGCCCGTGGAACTGCAGCGGTCCCAGCTCTGCGCCCATGTTGAGCGCGCAGATGGGGCTGAGAGAGATGTACCTGTCCACCATGGACCTCTCCGCGCCGGACGAGCCGAAACCCAGCTTCACGGCCATCTCCCGCGGAGGGCGTAGCGCTATCAGATTGCCGCCATTGCGTATGTATGAGAGCAGCACGTCCTGCACGTCCTCGGGCGGGTCGATGTGCGTCAGAAATACCACGTGGCGTCCGGCTAACGCCCCCGCGTCTAGGGCCTCGCGCGCCAGGTCATGCACCTCGAACCAGTTGTAGCCCTCGATGTGAAGAATCTCCGTGATATACCCGGAGAACCGATGGGGCGTGTCGCTGTTCCATATCACTAGTATTGGGGCGTGCCCATTCATCATCACACTAAGCCTCCTGTGCCCAAATCCCGACCTCCGTCATACCGGCGAAAGCCGGTATCCAGTTCTTCGTCGCGTTGCTCCTCAGATTGACAATCCCGGATCGCTTAACTGAATACTTGGTATCTTTAACGCTCCAAATTACCCACTGCGTACCTGCGGCCTGTACGACCAGACGTCGTTGTAAAGGTCCTTACCGAACCCGCCGATGATCCATATCCTGTCTTCGAACACCAGGGCCCCAGGCTCGTGGCGCACCGACCACGTGGCTTCCCCGTCCCTTAGCCACTCTGCGCCGTCGGTCGAGTGCCAGACGTCCCGCCGGTTCCCGTAGTGGCTCCCTCCGATCACCCATATCCGGTCGTCGAACACGACGGACCTGTGGAAACGCCGCGGCGGCCAGGCTGCGCCGCCTGTCACCTCTTGCCATTCCACGCCGTCGGTGGAGCACCAGACGTCCTGGAAGTTTATCGGAGAGTTGGCGTACACCGTCTCGTCGTAGACGCCGCCGCCGATCACCCACATCTTGCCATCGAACACCACCGAAGTCTGCATCGACCGGGCACACCAGGGGGCGTAGTCGGTGGCCAGCTTCCAGTCCTTCCCGTTGTCCGAGTACCAGACGTCATGGCTCGGCTTCCTGCCGTTGCCCCAGGCCATCCCGCCCATGATCCACATCCGGTCGTCGAATACGATGGCAGTAGCGGCGCTTCGCGGGCTCCAGGCCGCGTCGTCTGTGGCGAGTTCCCAGTTCGCGCCGTCCGTGGAGCTCCACACGTCGTTGTATGCGATCTGCTCGTTCCCAATCTGGTTGTCGACGTAGCTCCCGCCCGCCATGATCCACATCTTGTCGTCGAATACGACGCAGTTTGGCAGGTTGCGGACCGCCCAGGGCGCCTCGGGAGTTGCCTCCGTCCACGTCTTGCCGTCGCTCGACGACCACACATCGTTCACCCGCTGCGGGATGAACCCACCCAGGATCCACATCTTCCCGTCGTACACGACGTGCCCCATCGAGTCCCGCCGTGTCCATGGGGCAGCCGCAGTCTCTAGTGTCCAGCCTGTCTCGGCTTTTCGGTCCATGTCAGATCACCTCACCATGTCGAGTTACCGGAGACTCCATCGTATGCGCCATCGACGCGTCTTTCCCGCATCGTAATCGGCGGGCAGGAGCGCCTGCAGTCGTCCTTCGAGCTTACGCGCATCTACGTCTACGGGCTCACCGTCTATGTCGGCGCTGCTCATTGGGCTGCCCCTGAAGGTGTAGGGGAGCGCGAGCGCTACCCCGGCCACGCTCATTTCTGATTGCAGGCCCAGATGCAGTGTCAAGGAGTCCTGGTCGAATGCGTACTCCGTGATGCACAGGGACCGCCGCCCGTCGTTGAAGTCGAGCCAGCCCCTGGCGCTGGCGAAGTGAAAGCCGCGCTCGACGCAGTGCTCGATGGCGGCCTCGTACCACCGCTGGTTCGATTCGGGGCCGGGGCGCGTCCTCACCGGGTGAAAGCACGGATTGTAGACCGAGTGGAATCGCTCCGCCGCGTCGTTCAGCCGCCTTCGGGTGAAGGCGATGCACTCGTCGATAGTCATTGCCGGGGCGAGGATCTTGACGCCGACGTACCCGTCGTCGCTCAGCGTGGTGCACTGTTCATAGATGTCCAGCAGCTCGCCGTCCTCGTCCATGAACTTCACCGGCAGCCCGCTGCCGTTCAGGTATGCCGCCCGGTGGAAGCGGCCTGCCGTAAAGTTCGTATCCAGGCGAACGCCGTTCTCGCGCAGGTACTTGGCCGAGTCGGTCCAGCCAACCCATATGACCGAGTGGCTCCGGTTGGTGATGGGGCCGCGTCCGTACCGCTTGCGGAAGGCGCCAAGCTCCTCCCGGAGTCCTTCGCGCATCTCCTCCAGGCTGGGTTGGGCACCGGCGTACGGATGCTCCCCGAAGTCGTGGCCCCGGGCTTCCAGCGCCGTCTGTAGCTCGGGCGTCACGTCAGCGTGGTGCTCGATCCTCAGGTACGTGGTATAGGGGATGCCGAACCGGTCTGCCGTCGCTATCGTGTTCGTGAAGTCGTCCATGCTCATGCCGTCGCTGTCTCCGGTGAACATCGCGAGGGCAGGGGAGCCGTTGGGGAAGTGCCAGAGCCGCGGCAGGGGGCGGGACAGCGACGCCATCCAGTCCAGTATCCTGACCAGCGCGTCCTGGTGCAGGTCCGCCTGGGGGATGTGTCCCAGGGCGGGGTCGAGGTATCCCACGAACAGGTCGTTGGTCTTGTACTGGTACTCGCCGCCCGGGTCCGGTCGCACGCCCGTGCTCGCCTGCTCTCGGAGACCCTGGTGGAATAGCACCGTGCTCTCCGCCAGGTCGTATGTGAACACCGCCCATTGGCCTTTGCCGTGGCTGTCTATAACTATGGCGGGATTCTCCGTGACGTAGTCCCGCTCCGAGGCCAGGTGGGCCATGACGGCCGATGGGCTGCCGGCCCATGTGTACTGCTCGGCGCGGCCGTGGAACTGCAGCACGTAGGGCTCGACACCGACGTTGACGGCGCAGTTGCCGTTCAGCTCGATGTACCGGTCGACCATCGTCCTCTCGG
Source organism: Dehalococcoidia bacterium (assembly GCA_965222445.1). Lineage (GTDB taxonomy): Bacteria > Chloroflexota > Dehalococcoidia > Lucifugimonadales > CAJWER01. Next base: position 2,697,400 of record CBDCTY010000002.1, read on the forward strand.
CAAACGACGACCCGAGCCCCAGCTTCCCGGCCATCTCACGCGGTGGTCGCAGCGCGATGAGGTTGCCGCCCCCGCGCACATGCGCCAGTAGAAGCTCCTGTATTTCCGGCGACGGCTCGATATGTGTGAGGATGACGATCTGGTGGCAGGCCAGGATCTCCTCGGTCAGCGGATCACTCGCCAGGTCATGGACTACGCGCCAGTTGTACCCCTCGACATCCAGGATCTCCGTGATGTAGCCGGAGAACCGAAGCGGCGTACCGCTGTCCCAGACTACGAGAATCGGGCATGTGGCCGCGCGGTCAGGCACGCCTAGTCCTATCTCCACTGCACTCGCCAGGTCCGTGGCTCGCCCGCCCGGTAGTCGGCGCAGAGCGACACCTGCTCCCGGCCCTCCATCATCGTGGGGCTCGTGGCGACCGGCTCCCCGGCGACCGTTGCGCTGCCCATTGCAAGGCCCCGATACACGTAGGGCAGCACCAGCGCAGCCCCATCCACCGACGTCCCCGCGGTCAGGGTCATCTCAATCGACATGGACCTCTCGTCGAAGCTGTAGCTCGTAAGCTGCAGCGACCGCCTGCCGTCGTTGAAGTCCACCCAGCCGGTCCCGTTGACGAAGGGGAATCCGCGCTCCTGGCAGTGCTGGATGGCGGCCTCGACCCACCTTTGGATCGATCGCGGCGCCGGTTGAGCGGCGTGAGGATGGAAGTACGGGTGATAGACGGTGTGGAAGCGGTCGATGGACGCGTCGATCTGCCTCTTCGATACTTCGATGCACTCGTCGATGGACAGCGCCCGCTCGAAGCACTTGTCGGTGGTCATCCCGTCGTCGGAGGACATCGTGTTCTGCTCGTAGATGTCGAGCAGCTCGCCGTTCTCGTCCATGAACTTCACGGGCAGGCCGCTCCCGTTCACGTAGGCGCAGCGGTGGTACCTGCCCCCCGCGAAGCTCGTGTCCAGCCTAACCCCGTTCTCCCGCAGGTACTTCGCCTGCTCAGTCCAGCCCACCCAGACCACGGAATGCCCCCTGTTGGTCACGGGGTCGTGGCCGTACCTCGCGCGGAATGCGCCCATCTCTTCACGAAGGCCGTTCCGCATCTCCTCCTTGGTGGGCATGAGGCTCACGAAGGGGTGCTCGCCGAAGTCGTGGCCCCGTGCCCGCAGGGAGCGCTCGACCTCAGGCTCCACGATCTCGTGGTGCTCGGGCTTCAGGTACGTCGTGAAGGGCACTCCGTACCGGTCCGTGGTCGCGATGATGTTCCAGAAGTCGCGGGCATCCATGTTGTCGCTGTCGCCGTTGAGGAACGCCACCGCCGGAGCCCCGTCCGGGAAGTGCCAGACACGGGGCAGCGGCTTGGTAATGGACGCGATCCACTCGATGACCCTGACGAGGGCGTCCTGGTGCAGGTCGGCCTGCGGCAGGAGGCGCAGGTCTGGGTCCAGGAACCCTACGAACAGGTCATTGGGGATGAACTGCCGCGCTCCGTCCGCGTCGGCGCGGGCCCCATCGCTCGCCTGCTCCCTTCGGCCCTGGTGGAACAGCACAGTACTCTCTGCCAGGTCGTAGGCGAACACGGACCAGTGGCCTTCTCCCAGGCTGCCTATCAATATGGCTGGGTTCGGAGTCACGTAGTCGGGTTTGGCGGCGAAGTAGGCCACTATGGCGTTTGGCTCTCCTGCCCAGGTGTAGTGCTCGCCCCGCCCGTGGAACTGCAGCGGGCCGTGGTCCACCCCGGCGTTCAGTGCGCAGATGCTGCTGAACGATACGTACCGGTCGACCATCGACCGCTCCGCGGACGACGAGTTCAGCCCCAGCTTCCCGGCCATCGCCCGGGGTGGCCGCAGCGCGATGAGATTGCCGCCCCCGCGCACATACTCGATCAGCAGGTCCTGGACATCGTCCGACGGGTCGATATGCGTGAGGATGACGATCTGGTGCCCCGCCAGGACCTCGGCCGTCAGCGGGTCGCTCGCCAGGTCGTGGACGACCCGCCAGTTGTACCCCTCGACGTCCAGTATCTCCGTTATGTAGCCCGAGAACCGGTGCGGCGTACCGCTGTCCCAGACCACCAGTATGGGAGTCGAAAAACTATCGTTCACGCGTTGGCCTCCTAGGGATGGAATCTCAGCAGAATGCGGCTGATGTGTCCGTCGCGGCCAAAGGTGTTGACCCCCTTGGCCATGATCTCGTTCTTGCCAGGCTTCAGCTTCCAGGTGAAGTCTCGCCCTCTCTCGGTCCAGGGCTCATGGTCGATGCGTACCAGCAGCTTTTCCATGTTGGGCATGCTGTCTTCGAGGTTGACCTTCAGCACGGCCTCGCCTCTATCCCACGCCTTGGGGTCCGCCCTCAGGTTGATCTGCACCTGGTCTATGGTCGGGTACATGTCGTGCTCGTTGCCCGTCCACTCCTCTTTGTTGGGGTTGTTGGCGGAGATCAGGCGTGGCGGGGTTCGTTCGTCGAGCCAGTGGAGCATGGGCATAGGCCCGCTGCGCGAGTGGTGCGTATTGCCGAGATAAACGCTTGCGTGAGCATAGTAGTCTCCAACCCTGTTGCTTTTGAAGACCCAGCCCGACGCGTCATGCTCGTCGATCGTGTCGTATACCGTAAGCAGGCCGGAGCTCGTCTTTTCCGTCCTGCGGAAGGGCTTGGCCCCGCTGACCATCTTCACCTCGGACCATCGTCCACCGACCCATGCGCGGTGTATCTCCAGCACGCTCAGCGGTACTCCGTCCAACTGGTAGTGCACGTTCATGTCGGCATCGAGCATGATCCACTTATGGAATTCGTGGGAGTAAACCTCGGGCACCGAGTGTCCGATGTTGCCTTCGTCCAGCGCCATCCACTCCGTCTGCGCCTTGGCAATGCCCGCGCGCCGCGCTACGAACCCAAGGGCCAACAGGCTCTGCATCATGGTTATCGAGTAGTAGCCGCAGTTGAAGTCGCTCCCCAGCTCCGCGGCCTCCAGTATCTCCAGCGCGTTCCTGGCCTCCGGCTCCCTCGACCAGCCGTGGTCCCACCGGTTGCGGACCCACTCCCGGAGCATCAGCATCTGCTCGAACTCCGTCCGTCCACCGGCAATCACCGCGTCCAGCTCGTACTTCTCCCGCAGCTCGACGAGCATTTCGTCTCGGGGCTGGTAGTCGTACTCGTACGCGCTCCTCACGATCCATTCGTTCTGCCACTCGACTATCCGCAGCTCCGGCGGTATCGCCTCCTGCCCGGGTTCTGCTGTCTGCGTCGCTTGGGAAGTCGTCGCCATCAGGCTCCTCCGTATGCAGTAGTCCCTACGGGTGGAATCGTAGCAGGATTCGGCTGATGTGGCCTTCGCGTCCGAACGCGTTGACGCCCTTGGCCATGATCTCGTTCTTACCAGGCTTCAGTCTCCAGGTAAAGTCTCTCCCCCTCTCATTCCAGGGGTCGTGGTCGATGCGGACCAGCAGCTTCTCCAGGTTGGGCATACTGTCCTCGAGGTCGACCTTCAGAAGAACAGCATCGCCTCTATCCCATGCGTCCGCGTCCGCCCTCAGGTTGATCTGTACCTGGTCGATGGTGGGGTACATGTCGTGCTGGTTGCCCGTCCACAGGTCCTTGTTCGGGTTGTTCGCGGCTACCAGGCGTGGGGGTGTCCGGTCGTCGATCCAGTTGAGGACCGGTACCGGTCCGCCTCGGGAGTGGTGGGTGTTGCCGAGATGAACAGCTACGTGGGAGTAGTAGTCGCCCGCGTCGTGTCGGGTGAAGGTCCAGAACGTTGTGTCCGCCTCGTCGAGCGTCCCCCACACGTCGAGCAGTCCCGAGCTCTCCTTGGTCGTCCTGCGGAACGGAGTGGGCCCCTCGACGAGGCTGACTTCGTCCCAGCGCCGGTCGACCCATGCTCGGTGGATTTCCAGCGCGCTCAGAGGCACGCCGTCACGCTCGTAGTGCACGTTCATGTCCGCGTCGAGCATGATCCACTTGTGGAACTGATGGGAGTAGACCTCGGGGATCGAGTGTCCGATGTTGCCCTCGTCCAGAGACATCCACTCCGACGCGGCCTTCGCGATGCTCGCCCGCCTGGCGACGAAGCCGAGCGACAGGAAGCACTGCATCAGCGTCATAGAGTAGTAGCCGCAGGCGAAGTCGCTGCCCAGCTGGGCGGCTTCCAGCATCTCCAGCGCGCTGTTCGAGTCCGATACCGTGCTCCAGCCGTGGTCCCACCGATTGCGGACCCACTCCTTGAGCAGCAGCATCTGCTCGAACTCCGTACGCCCCCCGCCAATCACGTCGTCCAGCTCGTACTTCTCGCGCAGCTCCGTGAGGAAGTCGTCGGGGGCCTGGAAGTCGTACTCGTACGAGCTCCGCACGATCCACTCGTTCTGCCACTCGACGATCCTCAGCTCCGGCGCGATGACTTCGGCTGGCGCTGTCTGTGGCTCTGCCGCTCTCTGTGTTGTCGTCATCTCCTGCTCCAAACTCCCCTCTCCCTCGACGGGCTGACAGGGGTAGGTATTTTTATGTCAAGTTGATCGACCTCAAGCCAAACGGCGGTTCGGTCTATGTTTCACAAAGCTGAAAACTCGACTTTGCTGCACTCTCGTCACTGTAATGGATCGGTGCCAGATTCTTGCGTCTTCCAAGGTTTTATAGCTAATTTCAGATTTTACCTACCCCTGTCAGCCCCTTCGCGGGAGAGGGTTAGGGTGACCGCTAGGGGCGGTATCGAAGAAGGACGCGGCTGATGTGGCCCTCGCGGCCGAAGGTGTTGGTCCCCTTCGCCATGATCTCGTTCTTGCCGGGCTTCAGAACCCATCTGAACGGCTGCTTGGTCTCGTGCCAGGGCTCGTGGTCGATTCGCACCAGCAGCTTCCCAAGGTTGGGCATGCTGTGCTTCAGTGAGACGTCCAGCACGGCCTCGCCCCGCTCCCATACTTCCGCATCCACACGTAGGTCGATCTGCACCTGGTCCATCGTCGGATACATGTCGTGCTCGTTGCCCGTCCAGATGTTTTGGTTGACGGAGTTGCGGTCTATCAGCTTCGGGGGCGTCACGTCGTCGATCCAGTGCAGCATAGTCGCCGGTTGCGGCTGGGGGTGCCTATTGTCCAGCCTGACGCTGGCGTGAGCGGAGTAGTCCCCAAGCTCGTGCCATATGAAGGTCTGGATCATCGACTCGTGATAGTCGTGGTCTCCAAGCCTGAGGTAGCCGGAGCTCCGCTTGCGGGTGAATGCGAACGGCTTCTGGCCGCGCACCATCCGCACCTCGTTCCAGCGGCGGGTTACCCAAGCCCTGTGTATCTCCAACGCGCTCTGCGGAACGCCAGCACGCTCGAAGTGCATATTCAGGTCGGCGTCCAGCAGTACCCACTTGTGGAAGTCGTGCGAGTAGACCTCGAGCACCGAGTGGCCGACATTGCCCTCGCCCGGCGCGTCCCATTCGGTCGCCGTCTTCGAGATGCCGGCTCGCCTGGCGACGAAGCCCATCGCCTGCAGGCACTGCATGAACGTGATGGCGTAGTAGACGCAGTGGAAGTCGTTGCCGCGCTCGACCTCTCTCAGGATATCGAGTGCGTTCGTGGTCTCAGGTAGGACGAGGCTCCAGCCGTGGTCCCACTTGTCGTGTACCCACTCGCGCAGGAGTAGTATCTGCTCGAACTCCGTTCTGCCGGGGCGAATGACATCGTCGAGCTCGTACTTCTGCCGGAGCTCGGTCAGGAGCTGGTCTGGGGCAGGGAACTGGAACTCGAAGGCGCTCTCGGCGACCCATTCGTTCTGCCACTCGACAATACGAAGCTCCGGGGGTATCGCTTCGCCCGCTGCCGCCGTGTCGGTTGTGCTCTTCGTCCCTGCGGTCGCCAGTGGTGTCTCCTCGTGGGACGCGACCCGTTCGTCTGCGCCAGCCTCAGTGACCGTAGGGGTCCGCCGCGTCCCGGAGGCCGTCGCCGATGAAATTGAAGCCCAGGATGATGATGATGACGATCAGGCCTGGAATCAGGACCCACGGCGTCAGCGCGATCGACCGGACGTTCTGCGCCTCCACCAGCATGACACCCAGGCTGATGGCGGGCTGTCTTAGACCTACGCCCAGGAAGCTCAGTGACGTTTCGGCAATGATCACTGCCGGTACGCTGAGGGTCACCGAGGCTATGATGTGGCTGACGAAGGACGGGAGCATGTGCCTGAATATGATCCTGCCCTCCCATGCGCCGGCCAGCCGGGCCGCCGTGATGAACTCCTCCTCCCTGAGAGAGAGGAACCGCCCCCGGACCACCCGCGCCATGCCGGTCCAGCCCAGCAGGGCGATTATCGTCGTGATCGCGAAGTAGACCTGTACGATGCCCCAGGTATTGGGCACCAGCGCAGCTAGCATGATCCATAGCGGGAGCGTCGGTATGGAGATGATGAACTCGATCAGGCGCTGGATGAGCACGTCGAGCCAGCCCCCTGCGTAGCCTGATACTCCCCCCAGGACGACGCCCAGAACTAGGCTGATCAGCATTCCGACCATCCCGATAGAGAGCGAGAGCCTGATGGCATGGGCGAGACGGGACCATATGTCGCGGCCAAGACGGTCGGTCCCCAGCGGGTAGAACGGCCTGCCGTCCTCCGTCTCTATGCCCATCAGGTGGATGTCAGTCTTGAACAGCCATAGGAGCTTGTACCGCTGGCCGTGGATGAAGAACTTGATCGGGATCTTGTTGTCTTTGTCGGGCGTGTGGTCCAGTGCAAACGTCTCGGTGTTCCTGACCGTCTTCAGGGCGTAGACGTGGGGATCGAAGCTCCACAGGCCGTTGATCCGCTGCGGCCCTACGAGAGATTCCCTGCCGTGCGTGATCTTCGGGTCGTGTATTGAGAGGAAGTTAGGAAAAAGTGCGATCAGGAAAAAGAAGGAGAGGATTACCGTAGCAACTAGAGCGAGCTTATGCTTCTTGAAGCGCCACCAGACCAGCTTCCACTGGGGCGCTACATAAACTTCCTCCTCCTCGGCCGGCAACGGCACAGCAACGGTTTCTGCCATTCACCCCTCGATCCGGATGCGCGGGTCCGCCCAGGCAAGTATCAGGTCGGAGATCAGCGTGCCTATGAGCGTGAGCCCAGCGAGGATGAATAGCAGCGAGCCGGCAAGCAGCATGTCCTCCTCGAGAGTAGCCTCGAGGAGCAGCGGGCCGATGATCGGCAACCCCAGTACGACTCCGAGGATGGTTGCGCCGGAGAAGAGCTGCGGCAGGGCGTAGCCTATGCCGCTGAAGAAGGGATTCAATGCCGTGCGCATCGGGTACTTCAGGATGACTCGCCAGATCGGAAGGCCCTTTGCCATGGCGGTCAGGACATAGGGCCTGTGCAGCTCGTCGAGCATGTTCGCGCGGACGATTCTGGTCAGCCCCGCCATGCCGTCGGTCCCCAGGATGATCGCGGGGACCCACACGTGCTTCAGCACATCGAGGACACGGGCCCAGCTCCATGGCGCGTTCATGTACTCGGGTGAGAACAGCCCGCCAATATACCCCCCGCCCAAGTCGAGTACGATCCACATGATGGCCAGCGCCAGCAGGAAATTTGGCGTGCCGATGCCTATGTAGGCTGTGAACGTCGCAATGTAGTCGAGTATCGAGTACTGCTTGACGGCCGAGATCACGCCTATGGGTATGGCGAAGGTCCAGACGAACAGGATCGTGATGAGGGAGAGGGCGACCGTGAGGAGCAGCCGCTCCTTTACCAGCTCGTTGACAGGCGCCTCTCGCGCCGTCGACAGGCCGAAGTCTCCTCGGAGCACCTTGCCTATCCACTTCAGGTACTGCACGTATATCGGCTGGTCGAGACCGTACTGACGTCGAAGGGCGGCCTCTTCTTCCTTGGTGACCGGAAATCCCTGCTGCATCGAAACCCTGGCGAGGTAGGAGGTGACGTAGTCGCCCGGAGGGGCCTGAAGAATCACGAACGAAGTTGCCGAAATGAGGAACAGAAGGGGGATGATTATGAAAAATCGTTTAATCGCAAAGCCCAGCATCCACGGTTTCCCTTCAGTAAATCGGTGCTACAGATATGCCCATCAGCGAAGCGGCCGCGCTTGGGACTCACTTCCCGCCAACGCAGCATGCGCGCCGTTGTCACACCTGTTCGTTGTTTGTTGAAGCACCCCCGCAGGACCGCGTAATCCGGCCTGCGGGGGTGCTTGTCCTAAGTGAACTTGTCGTCGGCTATCTTCCCCAGTAGAACTGCTCGAGGAAGGCGGTGGAAGGCGAGCGCTCGGTCGCGCCGCCCATCCAGCTAGTGGGCACGTTCCGGAGGCCGTTCTTCACAGCCGCGTAGCGAGGTACGTTGCCTATCAGGCCGATGCCGTAGACATTCTCGGCCCAGCGCCTGAAGATCTCCTTGCCCAGGGCCTCCTGCTCAGCCTCGGGGACCGTGGTGCCCCTCAGGTGGAGGTCTATCAACTCCTGCATTTCCTGATTTGGCTCCATCCCGGGATCATCTTCAGGATGGCACTGGCAGTAGTAGGACCCGAAGGCGGGACCGGAGAAGCTCCACCATGCAGTTGGGGACGTGTATGAGTTCTGCACGAACGGGTGGGCAGCGTTTATGACGTACATCATGAACATGTTCTCGTTCTGCTGCACGCGGTCGCGGATGATGGTGCCGCCCTGTTCACCGCCCAGCGCTCCGCCGTAGTCTGTCTTGAGCCCGACGGCCTCCCAGTACTGCGGGACCTGCAGCGAGGAGCTGTCGTTGATCTGGTTCCACGCGTCCAGCAGGAGGACTACCCGCTCGCCGTCGGGAAACGTCCTGAACCCATCCGAGTCCTTGTCGGGCAGGATCTCATCGAGCATCATGTTGGCCGTGTCGACATCGTACTCCGTCCAGGCGTATGTGGCCTCGTCGCCCGGGTAGAACGGTGAGTTCTTGAGTGGGACTACCTGTCTGGCTTCGCCTAGGCCAAGGTACGAGTTCTGGTTGATGGCCTCCCTGTCGATGGCTATCGACAGGGCCCTGCGGAAGTCGACGTTTCGCAGCAGATCGCCGTAAGGTCCCTCAAGCGAGAAGTTGATGTACATCCCGTCCCAGATGCCCCTGGCGACCGGATGTCCAACAAGATGGTAGCCGCCCTTCTCCTCACCCTGCTTGAAGAGCGGGAGGTCCGCGTTGTTGATGGCGAAGGCCTGGAAGTCCAGCTCGCCGCCCAGGACCATCAGGTTGATCCGCTCCTGGTTGCCCGGAATGAGGAAGTGGGTCATGGTGTCGATGTAGGGAAGCTGGTTCCCTGCGGGATCGACCCCGATGTAGTACGGGTTGCGCTTGAAGACGACCACGTCGTCCTTGGCTACGCTGCCTGTGGGATACCACGCGTTCAGGACCGGGATCTCGTGATTCTCATTCGGCCCGTCGTTCGCGGTGTACCACTGCACCCATGTCTCGAATCCAGCCTCGGCGGCGTCCGCGTCGGCGTTCGAGTTGTAGGTCTTGTGGAACTGCTTGACGAAGTGTGCCGGCGCGAAGGTGGAGTAGCTGCACGGGTTCGTGAGCCTCACAGCCATTGAAGTCATCGGCGCCGGGTACACGTACTGAACGGTGTAGTCGTCGACCTTGACGATGGTACCGTCGTCTTCCTCCGTCAGGCCTCGCAGGTAGCTGGAAATTCTACCTGGCTTCAACTCTTCGTTGTTCTCGACGTCGTCCAGCCAGTAGAGGAAATCGTCGGCCGTAAAGGGCGCACCGTCCGACCACTTTGTGCCCGGTCGCAGCTTGACGGTCGTAACCAGGCCGTCGGGCGATATGTCCAGGCTCTTGGCAAGGTTCGGAATTATCGTGCTGCCGTCGGTGCTGAAGCGGAACAGCGTCGAACGCGCGTACCGCTCCTGGTTGCAGACCGACCGCGACGAGAACGCCGCTCTCATGTCGCCGCCGTACTTGCCGATCTCGTCGAACACCGGAATGACGAGGGGCTCGGATGGCAGGCGCTCCTCAACCGGAGGAAGCTTGCCCCCCAGCACCAGCTGGGCGAGCTCCGGGGCCTCGTTGTACTGCAGGGGAGCGGGAGCCGTGACGGCCGCGACCAGCTCCTTCTGGAGCTCGACGCCTGCGAGGGCCTTCTGGGCATCCATCGCCGCTGCCTCGGCAGAGGCCCCGGCGGCCTTCGCGGCCATTCCAGCAGCCTCGGCGGCAGCGGTGGCCTTCTTGGCCTCCTCGACGGCTTCGCTGACCGACTCGCTGATGATCTTCTGCACGTCGGCCGTCGTCAACTGGCCCATCGCCGACGCGTCGACGATCTTCTCGACGTCTGAGGCGGTCAGCTGCCCGCCGGTCGAGGCCTGAACGATCTTCTGCACGTCCGCGGCAGTTAGCTGTCCACTTGTCGACGCGTTGACGATCTGCTGGACATCCGAGGCCGACAGCTGTCCGGCCACCGAATCGCCGACGATCTTCCGTACGTCAGCGGCGGTCAGCTGTCCGCCCGCCGAAGCGTCGACGATCCTCTGTACGTCAGAGGCGGTCAGCTGGTCGCCACCAGCCACGGCGGCCTTTACGATATTCTCGATCTCGGCTGCGCTTGGGCCGGTATCTGCCGGCTCGTCGGACTGACAGGCTATGGCGCCCGTGAGCACGAGGGCAAGCAGCGCCGCCCATACCGTTATCTTTCCTACTCGAGTCATCATGCGCTCCTCCTCTAGCGGTTTGCCGCGACTCATTTCGCAGCCTTTCACCGACCTGACGGGGCATGGCGCCATAGGCGCCCCCCGTTGGTGGCGGCAACTCTACAGCAAGCCACGAATAGTGTCAAATCCTGCGCCTGAACATCTCATTCGAGAGCCTCCGCCCACCGCCTGGGCGGTCGATGCGGCGCTGTGGACGGCCTGAGTTTCGGGAGCCGCGCAACCGCCTCAGACGGTGGTTACCCCTCGATCCGGATGCGCGGGTCCGCCCAGGCAAGTATCAGGTCGGAGATCAGCGTGCCTATGAGCGTGAGCCCGGCGAGGATGAATAGCAGCGAGCCGGCAAGCAGCATGTCCTCCTCGAGAGTAGCCTCGAGGAGCAACGGGCCGATGATCGGCAACCCCAGTACGACTCCGAGGATGGTTGCGCCGGAGAAGAGCTGCGGCAGGGCGTAGCCTATGCCGCTGAAGAAGGGATTCAATGCCGTGCGCATCGGGTACTTCAGGATGACTCGCCACATCGGAAGACCCTTTGCCATGGCAGTCAGGACATAGGGCCTGTGCAGCTCGTCGAGCATGTTCGCGCGGACGATTCTGGTCAGCCCCGCCATGCCGTCGGTCCCCAGGATGAGCGCGGGGACCCACATGTGCTTCAGCACATCGAGGACACGGGCCCAGCTCCATGGAGCGTTCATGTACTCTGGTGAGAAGAGTCCGCCAATATACCCCCCGCCCAAGTCGAGCACGACCCACATGATGGCCAGCGCCAGCAGGAAGTTTGGCGTGCCGATGCCTATGTAGGCTGTGAACGTCGCAATGTAGTCGAGCATCGAGTACTGCTTGACGGCCGAGATCACGCCTATGGGTATGGCGAGGGTCCAGACGAACAGGATCGTGATGAGGGAGAGGCCAATCGTCAGGAGCAGCCGTTCCTGTATCAGCGCTTTAACCGGAGACTGGCGCCCTGAGGAGAGCCCGAGGTCACCACGGACTATCTTGCCCAGCCACTTCAGGTACTGGATGTAGATCGGCTGGTCGAGGCCGTACTGGCGCCGCAAGGCGGCCTCTTCCTCCGGGGTCATCGTGAAGCCCTGTTGCAACGATACCCTAGCTATGAAGGTAGACACGTAATCGCCGGGAGGTGCTTGCAGGATTGCGAACGACGTTGCGGATATGAGGAACAGCAGCGGGATTAGGATCAGAAAGCGCCGAATCGCAAACTGTATTATATGTCACGTTCCCGGAGCTCTACGATCAGTACGGGGAGGATGTTATACCAATTAGTCGTGATACGACCGTAAAGGAATACAATGCTTGGCCTCTCGTCGTCACTCCGGCGTAGGTCGGAGTCCAGTAGTTGGGGACTGGATTCCTGCTTCCGCAGGAATCACCATGGCCTGGTCAGGCCACATAGGGGTATGAAAATGGCGGCGGCTTCCCCGTCGTCACTCCCGCTCTAGGCCAACGGCCGGGGATGGATTCCCGCCCCCGACTGCTCGGGGGCAGGCTTTTCGCGGGAACGACGGTTGTGGTCGCCTGATGTCTATTTTCATGGTAATGACGAGTTTAGGGTGTACTCAAACCGAATTGGTATTAGCTGACCGCCCAGGACCGAGGCAAGTTAAAGAGCCGGACGGGCCGGATTCGCACTCGAAGGGCCCTGGACAAGCAACACCCCCGCAAGCTCAGTCAAGCCCGCGGGGGTGTTTGCTCGCTTACGCAGAATACCGGACTACCTCGCCCAGTAGAACTGCTCGGTGAACGCGGTGGAAGGCGAGCGCTCGGCTGCCCCGCCCATCCAACTCGTCGGCACGTTCCGGAGGCCGTTCTTGATGGCGGCGTAGCGGGGTACGTTGCCGATCAGGCCGATTCCGTACACGTCCTCGCCAAAGCGCCGGAATATCTCCTTGCCCAGCGCTGCCTGCTCAGCCTCTGGGACCGTCGTGCCCTTCAGGTGGAGGTCGAGTAGCTCCTTTAGCTCCTGGTGAGGCTCCAGGCCCTCCCAGCCGCTAGGATTGCAGTCGCAGTAGTAGGACCCGTAGCCCGGAGCCACGAAGCTGCGGTAATGCGTCGGCGCAGTGTACCGGGCCTGCGTGAATGGGTGCGCGGCATTCACGACGTACATCAAGAACATGAACTCGTTGTCGTGTACGCGGTCACGGACGGTATTGCCGCCCTGCTCTCCGCCTGTGGACCCGCTGTACTCGGTCTTCAGCCCGACCGCATCCCAGTACTGCGGCACCTGCAGCGATGCGTTGTGGTTGATCTGGTTCCACGCGTCCAGCCTCAGCACGAGTCGTTCCCCGTCCGGGAACGTCCTGAAGCCCTCGGAGTCCTTGTCCGGCAGTATCTCGTCGAGCATCATGTTCGCCAGGTCGGGGTCGTACTGCGTCCAAGCGAACGCGGCCTCGTCGCCAGGGTAGAAGGGCGAGTTCTTGAGCGGGACGATCTGGCGGGCCTCGCCCAGGCCAAGGTACGTGTTCTGGTTGATGGCCTCCCTGTCGACGGCCACCGACAGCGCCCTGCGGAAGTCCACGTTGCGCAGGAGATCGCCGTAGCGCCCCTGGAGCGAGTGGTTGACGTACATCCCGTCCCAGATCCCCCTGGCCACCGGGTGTCCTAGCAGGCGGTAGCCGCCCCTCTCCTCGCCTTCCTTGAAGAGTGGGATGTCAGCGTTGTTGACGCCGAACGCCTGGAAGTCCAGCTCGCCGCCGAGCAGCATCAGGTTGAGACGCTCCTGGTTCCCGGGGAGGTGGAAGTGGGTAATCGTGTCGATGTAGGGAAGCTGGTTGCCCTCCGAATCTACGCCCACGTAGTACGGATTGCGCTTGAAGACTACAACGTCATCCTTGAGGATGCTGCCCGTCGGATACCAGGCATTCAGCACCGGTATCTCGGGGTTCTCGTGTGGGAAGTCCCTGGCGCCGTACAACTGCACCCATGAATCGTACCCGGCCGCCTTTGCGTCCGCGTCGGCGTTCGAGTTGAAGTCCTTGTGGAACTGCTTCATGTAGTGTGACGGGGTGAAGGTCGAGTTGCCGCATACGGCCGTCAGCCGCTTGGCCATCGACGTCATCGGGGCGGGGTAGACGAACTGCACAGTGTTGTCGTCGACCTTGACGATGGTCCCGTCGTCCCCCTCCGTCAGGCCGCGCAGAAAGCCGCTGATCCTGCCTGGCCTGATCTCGTCGTTGTTCTCGTATGCGTCGAGCCAGAATAGGAAGTCGTCCGCCGTGAAGGGCGCGCCGTCCGACCATTTAGTCCCCGATCGCAGCTTCACCGTGGTGACCAGGCCGTCGGCCGAGATGTCCAGGCTCTGGGCCAGGTTCGGGATGATCGCGCTTCCGTCGGTGTTGAATCGGAACAGCGCCGAGCGGGCGTACCGCTCCAGGTTGCAGACCGACCGGGACGTAAATGCAGCCCTCATGTCGCCGCCGTACTTGCCGATCTCGTCGAACACAGGGATGACGAGAGGCTCGGAGGGCAGTCGCTCCTCCACGGGCGGGAGCTTGCCGCCCAGCACCAGCTGGGCTAGCTCGGGGGCCTCGTTGTACTGCAGCGGAGCGGGAGCCGTGACCTCTGCCACCAGCTCCCTCTGCAGCTCGACGCCTGCAAGGGCCTTCTGGGCATCCATAGCCGCGGCATCGGCTGCAACCCCGGCGGCCTTCGCAGCCATCCCGGCAGCCTCAGCGGCGGCCGTGGCCTTCTTGGCCTCCTCGACGGCCTCGCTGACTGAAGCGCTGATAATCTTCTGCACGTCGGCCGTCGTCAGCTGGCCCATCGCCGAAGCGTCGACGATCTTCTCGACGTCGGAGGCGGTCAGCTGCCCGCCGGTCGAGGCCTGAACGATCTTCTGCACGTCCGCGGCAGTTAGCTGTCCACTTGTCGACGCGTTGACGATCTTCTGCACGTCAGAGGCGGTCAATTGGCCTGCCACCGAGTCGCTGACGATCTTCCTCACTTCTGCGGAGGTCAACTGTCCGCTCACCGATGCGTTGACGATTCTCTGGACGTCTGCGGCCGTCAACTGGCCACCCGTCGATGCATCGACGATTTTCTGCACGTCGGAAAAGGAGATCTGTGCGGCGGCCGAGTCTCTGACGATTTTCCTCACGTCCGAAGCGGTCAACTGTCCGGCCGAATCGCTGACGATCCTCTGCACGTCTGCGGCTGTGAGCTGATCGCCGGATTCTGCGATTGCAGACCTGACAATATTCTCCATGTCGGCTGCGCTGGGGCCGGTGTCTGCCGGCTCGTCGGACTCACAGGCTATGGCGCCCGTGAGCACGAGGGCAAGCAGTGCACCCCAGACAATGGTCTTCCCTAGTCCAGTCATGATGCGCTCCTCCTCTGCAATATGACGCGACCTATTCGCAACCCTTCGCCGGGCTGGCGTCGTTTACAAACGTAGAGTCTCCCGTCAGTGGCGGCAACTCTAATGCAAGCTGCGAACAGTGTCAAATTCTGTTTCCACCATCCCGTTGCAGAGCCTCCCCGCTACCCCCTGGCCGAGTCTATGCGGCGCTGTGGGAGGCCCTGTGCTCCAAAAGGGATGGCCGAACCGGATGGTCGGAGTTCTGAGTCATGTACTCCCACGCGGCTTTGTGTAATATGGAAAGCCGGGAGGTTCCTGGATAGTGTTCGATACTGCGTTGGGGAAGAAGAGGCTTGTAGGGGCGGCTCTCTTTGTCGTCATCCTTGCTCTATTCTTCTCCTTTAACCGTTTTCCAAAGCTGGACGCTGTTGGGACGGATCTCGGCGCGGTCAACGCTCCCCAGGTCCAGTGCTTCCAGGGCTTCTGCATAGAGCGTGAGCCGGGCTCCAGCCTGTTCAAGCGGTGGATGGTCTTCTCGGTGACCTACCTCAGGCTCGTCGCTATTGGGATGACGTTTGCGTTCCTCGTCGCTGGCCTTGCCGAGTCCTTCATCTTCCCCTCGGGCAGCGGCGTCAGCTTCGAGTCAGGCAGCGCCTTCAGGCGCACGATAAAGGGGGCCCTCGTGGGCCCTGTCATGAACCTGTGCTCGGCGTGTATCGTGCCTGTCTCGTCCGCCTTCCACCGACGCGGCGGCGGCATCGAAGGGACCATCGCGATGGTGCAGGGCTCAGCCACAATGAACATACCCGCCCTGGCGATGGTCTTCTTCGTCTTCACGCCGATCATCGGCGCCAGCCGCCTGGTCATGGCGATAGTCGGCGCGTTGCTCCTGGGCCCCATAGTTGTGATGACGCTGCGCCGCTCCAAAACAGAGCCGGCCGTGGAGCTTCCGGACCTCGGGATCGAGGTCGGGCCCGGAAGCTGGATGGAAGCCATGTCCGAAGGTTTCCGGGACTGGGCTCGCACGACGGTAGGCTACCTGGCCCGCATGGGGCCAATCATGGTGGTGGCCGGCTTTGCGAGCGGACTGGTCATACAGTGGATCAGCCCCGATACGGTCGCCCGTTACTTCGGAAACGACCTGCAGGGAGTGGCGACGGCTGCGACCCTTGGCATACTGATCAACGTGCCCCTGCTGTTCGAGGTGCCGCTCGTGGCCCTGGGGTTGATGCTCGGCATGGGTACGGCTCCTGCCGCCACGCTCCTATTCACGGCGGCGGCCGGCGGCCCCGTTACCTTCTGGGGTCTGGCCCAGGTGATTCCAAAGCGTGCGATAGCCTCGTTCGCGACGGCGACCTGGGTCCTGGGTGCGACCGGAGGGCTGGCGGTCCTGGGGATAGGCGCATTCGTTTGGGACGCCACGGCCTCCGCGTCCGGGGACGTCGCCGCAGCAAGCGGTCGGGCAGGTAGCAGCTCCTCCGCAGTTGGCGGGCAGACCGGCTCGGTGGAGGTAGCCGTCTCTGGAGACGGCCCGGTCGGAGTAGTGAGGTTCACCAATGAAGCTCACAAGCTCTTCGGAGGCAAGGCGTCCCTGATGAGCCGCTTTCCGGGGGTCGCGATCTTCGACTATGACCGCGACGGCGACCAGGACATCTACATAACCCAGGCGGAGTCCGATGCCCCTATCAAGCCGCTCGCGGAGGGTGGGCCGAACCGCCTGTTCCGCAACAACGGCGACGGCACGTTTACGGACGTGGCCGACCAGGCGGGCGTGGCGCTCGCCATAAGCAACAGCAGCGCAGTAGCGGCGTGCGACCTCGACAACGACGGGTACCAGGACCTCTATGTCGGAGCCATGGGCAGGCTCGGCGACCACATGGACTACCGCTCCATAAACATGTCCACCGGGCTCAAGGTCATCACGAAAGACAGGCTCTTCAGGAACAACAGGGACGGCACCTTCACTGAGATAACCGAATCGGCCTTTGGGCCCGCCGTCAACATCCGGTCCACTAAGGCCGTGGCTTGCGCGGACGTCGACGGAGACGGATGGCTCGACCTCTATATAGGCAACCACGGCGACATGGAGTTCGTCAGGTTCGACCATCCCGCTCACCACGGCCACTACAACGACCTGTTCAGGAACAATGGGGACATGACCTTCACCGACGTTTCCGAGCAGGCCGGCGTGGCGGGCGGGCAGATAGTAATGCGCAGTCCCAACGGCGAGCCGATTACCTTCGGGAGCCCGTCGAGCGGAGCCACGTACGAAGGGTACGACCCCGATCTGCGCGACGCGGCAGGCAATAGGGTGGGCGACGCCAGCGGGCAGACCTGGGGGGTCCTCTTCTACGATTATGACGACGACGGAGACCCGGACCTGTGGGTGGCAGACGACGGCGACCGGCTCAAGATATACCGCAACGAGTCCACGCCGGGCAGCGTCAGATTCGTTCCCGTCGCCCGCCGCATGGGGCTGGACAAGTCCGGCGCGTGGATGAGCTTTGCCCTCGCCGACTACGATGGCGACGCCGACCTGGACGTCTTCGTCACAAATGTAGGGTTCCATCCGTTGCTGCGTCTGCCGCCGTATCCGGGCGGCGACTGCGCCTACGGCCACCGCTTCGTCTGGGGGACCTGCGGCCACTTCCTCCTGCGCAACGACATGGGCGAGACGGGCCTGAGCGATCTCGGCTCGTATGTCGATGTGGCGCCCAGCACAAGGGTCAGGCCGAGCCGCCTCATGCCGCCCGCGTCTCTCAATCCATCGAACATCCTCCTGACCTGGCAGCCCCTCACCGGCCTTGCCGCCTACGACCTGGGCTTCGGAGTGACCTTCTTCGACATGGAAAACGACGGCGACCAGGACCTCTACTGGCTGGGCTCGCTCATCGCGCGGGGCGAGGGGCCGCGCGGCCAGTACTACCAGAGTGCCGGGCGCATGCTCAGGGGCGACGGCAAGGGTTCCTTCGAGGATATTACCGTCGAGGCCGGACTACTCGACATCCAGGACGTCGACTACTCCGTGCTGGATCCGGCGGACCCAACCTTCGATGCCGAGCGCCAGCGTATCGCTCCCCAGTTCCACGAGAACGGCAAGGGACTTGCCAAGTGCGACATCGACGGAGACGGGTACGTCGACCTGGTGGGCACGAACAGCAGCGGTGAGGTGTTCCAGAAGACCGGCAGGATCGGGTTCGCTCCCGGCCCGCTCTTCGTGTGGATGAACGGCAACCAGGGAAGCCACTGGATCGCCCTCAGGCTCCAGGGGAGGATGGCCGTCGACGGCACCGGCAGCAACGCGGACGGGCTCGGAGCGCGGGTCTACGTGCGCACCACAGGCCCTGACGGTGAGATGAACACCCAGGTGAGCGAGCTCACCGCCAGCGGCACCTTCCTGTCGATGAGCTGCCTCGACCTGCACTTCGGCCTGGGCCAGTCGGACAAAGTGGACGAGATCGAGATTCGCTGGCCCAGCGGCGTAGTCCAGACCCTCACCGACGTCGCCGCCGACCAGGTCCTGTCCATCACCGAGCCAGAGCGTTGACCGTGAGCGGCCTCAACCTATTCCAGGGCGCCCCCGAAATAGGCAAGACCTTTGCATAGCCCCGTCAATGCTATGAAAACGACCCGCACACACCCACCGTCGTTCCCGCGCAGAGCCTGCCCCCGAGCAGCCGGGGGCGGGAACCCATCCCCGTTGCTGCCACTGATCATGTGGCAACGGAAAATCACGCGCCCATTCTCATCGGCTTATGTGGCCTTCGCACGGCCATGGTGATTCCGGCGAACAGCCTGCCCCGTACTCGATACGGGCCCGAAATCCAGGCTCGTCCTGCAATAAGGAGGAAGTGATGGTAACCGGATTCAACCACTCGGGTTTCGTTGTCGACGACCTGGACACGATGGTCGCCTTCTATCGCGATGCCCTGGGCCTCTCGGTGATTCGCGAGGCCGACAGCATCGCGCCTCCCTCCGGCGACCACACAGGGTTCCCGGGCGCGCGCAGAAAGCTCGTGTTCGTCGGCAAGCCGGACGGCGAGCATCTGCTGGAGCTCGTCCACTACTTCGATCCGCCGAGCCCCGAAGGTCACCTCCAGCGCCACCAACTGGGCGCGGCCCACATATGCTTCAACGTCGAGGACCTCGCGTCTCTGCACGAGAGGCTAATCGCACGGGGCATCCGCTTCGTCACCCAACCCATCTTCAGGGACGCTCCGGACGGCGGGCGGACCGGTATCTGCTACCTTCAGGACCCCGAGGGCAACTGGGTCGAGCTGATACAGCGCGGCTAGGCTAGTGGTCCAACATCTTGGTATTGAAGGGTGTCTACCGCTAGGTAGAGGCGGGTTTGAAACCCGCCCTGTCATCGTAGAACGCCAATCCAATCCCGGCTAGCCCTAATTTCAGAGATTTCGGACTACTAGTAGCCCTCCGGCATATGCCCAGCCGGCCTCGACTCGTTCGGGTGGAAGTCCGGGACGTCTCTCGGCTTCGACCCCTGGTCGATCGAGTCTGCGGCGAGGATCGCCGGAGCCGCCGTGTCCATGGCCTGGTACACGTCGAATTCCGGCGGCTTCCCGCCCAGGATCGCCTCCCGGAACTCCTTGTGCACGAAGTAGTCGACGCTCGGCTCCGAGTACCCCGTCGAGCGCTGACCGCCCACCGTGCTCGGTATGTCGGCCAGGGCGGCCGCTTCGGCGGGCGCATCGTCCCGCTCCAACCGCCAGTCGACGCGGGACACCTCATGCATCTGGCTGTCCGCCAGCCACATCATCGGGAGCTCGTCGATGGTTTCCCCCGTTTCCAGTGTGCCGTGGGACGCGATCATCTGGTAGCGGTGGCCTCGGGTCTGGCGCGACCGCCCGATCGTCCATCCGCAGGCCATCCGCATTATCGTGTCCTTCGCGGTGTGAAGGAGGGCGACCTGGATGTCGGGCCGCTGGATCGCATCGTGGGCGTACCCCTCCGCCTGGGTGCCCATCCCCGTAACCCTGACTACCCGGTCGTCCAGTATGCTGAGTATCGCGCTCAGGTCGTGGCAGAGATAGTGGATCGGAGGCATCTCGTGCGTCCACGTCTTCTGCGCCCAGGGGACCTTATCAAGGTCCTTCAAGTCGACGAACTTGCCCGTCTCCCAGTCCCGGTAGTACCTGCGCGTGTCCTTACGGCTCATGTACTCGCCCTCGACGTACCCGACGTGTCCCAGCCTGCCGGACTGGACCAGGTCCCGCCACGCCGTGATGAACCCGGCGTGCCGCAGCTGCTCCGCAAGCAGGTAAACGAGGCCCGTCCGCTCCTGGGCGGCGACGATCCGCCAGCAGTCCTCCATGGTATGGGAGGCCGGTACCTCGGAGTTGACGTGCTTGCCCGCCTCCAGCGCTTGGGCGGCCATAGCACCCTGCTCCTCGCAGCGAACGCACAGGGCGATCGCGTCTACGTTGCCGTCGGAGAGCATGTCTTCGTAAGTGCTGTGAGTCGACACGCCGCGGCTATCGCGCAATTCACCTAGGGCCCGCTCGTTCAGCTGCGGGAAAATGTCGCCCACCGCCGTGATGCGGTAGCCGTCCATCCGGTCCAGAATCCTGAGCCAGTGGATTCCCCTGTGTCCGACCCCGAAGATGCCGATGCGAATCTCGTCCACTTGCGTACCTCCAAGTGCCTAAGCTGTGGCTGCCGCGGGCATCTGCCCGGCGGGTCTCGACTCGTTCGGCCTGAAGTCGGGCACATCTATCGGCTCCGAGCCGGCATCGATGGAGTCCGCCGCGAGAATCGACGGTGCGGCCGTGTCCATCGCCTTGTACACGTCGAACTCCAGCGGTTTCCCTTCAAGCACGGCTTCCCGGAAAGCGACGTGAACGTAGTAGTCGGTGCCGCGGTGCCCGCTGTCTACGGCCTCCGCAGGGGCATCCGTCCGCTCGTACTTCCAGTCGACCTTCGCGGGCCCGTGCATCTGCGTGTCCGCTATCCACATACTCTGGAGGTCGCCGTATGAGCGCCCGGACTCTAGCGAGCCCTGCGTGCCCACGACCTGGTAGTGGTGATGGTCCCTGGCGGGCGCAAGCATCTGGGTGCCCCCCTGCATCATGCGGAGGACGGTGTCGTTCTCGGTCTGCATGAGCGCGACTTGGATGTCCGCCCGCTTCAGCTCGGGGTGGGCGTAGCTCTGCCGGCGAGTGCCCATAGCAGTGACCCGCGCCACGCGGTCGTCTAGGATCATCAGTAGCGGACTCAGGTCGTGCACCAGGTAGTGGATCGGGTCCATCTCGTGGATCCACGTCGGCCTGGCGTTGGGGTGTTTGTCCAGGTCGTAGGGGTAGACGAACTGCCCGGTGCTCCAGTCCTGGTGGTATCTGAGTATGCCCTTGTAGCTGACGTATTCGCCTTCGCAGTAGACGATCCGCCCCAGCCTGCCCTGCTGGACAAGGCCTTTCCACGCCTGGAAGAACCCGGCGTATCGCGCCTGCTCTGCCAGCTGGTACACGAGTCCGGTCCGCTCCTGCGCCGCGACGATTCGCCAGCAGTCCTCCATCGTATGGGCGGCGGGCACCTCGGCGTTGACGTGCTTTCCCGCCTCTAAGGCCTGGGCGGCCATCGCGCCCTGCTCCTTGCAGCGGACAGTCAGGGCGATGGCGTCGACGTTGGCGTCGTCCAGCATATCTTCGTACCGGGCATACTTGGCGACGCCTCTTGGATCAAGCAGGTCCGCGGCGCCTCGCTCGTGAAGAGCCGGGAACATGTCTCCGATTGCGGTCACCCGGTAGCCCGGGATTCTCTGGAGCAGCCGCAGCCAGTGGATACCCCTGTGGCCCAACCCGAACAGTCCGACTCGGATATCGCCCATACTCCGCCTCCGTGCTGCTGGTCCCGGCTGCCTCGCCGCGCGGATGGTAGCATAGGGCAGCGCCGCAGGTAGTTGTACCCCATGGAAGAGTCACACGCAAGCTTGCATGTGGCTGCGAGGTGGTCCGCTAGTGTCGCCATTCCAGCTCGTCCTAAAGCGCGTGCGCCGTGACTGGAGGCTTCTGCTCCCCGTCGCCGTGGGCGTTCTCGCGGCGGTTACGCTCGTCTCGGCGGCGCCTATGTTCCTCGGCAGCGTCGAGCGCCTGGGCTATGTCTCGGCGGTGAGCACCGCGCCCGAGCTGATGCTCAACATAGTCGCCTCCGCCGACTTTGTACCCGCCGCCGAACCCGGCCTGACACGCGTCGAGGAGACAGTAGCGGCGGGGCTGCGCCGGCACCTGAATGGCGTGTACGCCGGCCATGAGCGGTCCCTGCGGACCGACGACTTCCTCCTCGATCCGACTCCCATCATCCCGACGCCGAAACCGGCCACGGCGCTGATGGACGGAGAGGAGGCCGGCCGGCCGGCCTACTTCGCAAACGCCGCCGAGTTCGAGGATCACGTGCGGGTCGTCGCGGGCCGAATGGGTGGCGGAGACGTCTCGAGTAACCTGCTCGAGTTCGCGGCGAAAGGGCCCGTCGCCGAGGCAGTTGTCAGCGCATGGACAGCCTCCGAGCTGAACATCGAAATCGGCGACACCGTCACCCTCGTCACCGGGCCGCCCAGGGACCGCGTGCGGGCCTCCGCCCGCGTGGTGGGCATAGTCGAACCAGTGGACCAAGACGACGGCTACTGGCAGGGCAGGGCGGCCATATTTTTCGACTTGCAGGCGGAGGGCGGCGCATCCGGTCCCGCCGCCTTTGTGATCACCCCCGAGGCCGCGTCTAAGCTGCCGGAGCAGCTCGTCGAGCCCGCTGGCTATGGCTTTGGTCGCGCCTTCTTCGTAGCTGTGTCCGGGCTCGATGAGCGGGTCGCGCTCGTCGAGGGTCGCAAGGCCAGCGACGCTGTCGTCGACGATGGTCGCGGCCCGATGGTGGAGGTGATTCTGGCCGTGCCCCGGGCCCTTCCCTTTGGCTTGGAGGTCGGGGACGTCCTCACCCTTACGCCGTTCCTTGATGAGCCTGTGTGGGTACGGGCGAAGATAGTGGGAATCGTGGAGCGTGCCGATCCGGACGACGTTTACTGGCAGTGGGGCCCCGCCGGCCTGTTCGATTTGCCGGAGATTCCCGACCAGCCGCTGCCACTCGTAGTCAGCCGCGAGGCGCTGGCGGGGGCCGTAGGAGGCGCCTACCCCGATTCGCTGATGCGCTCGACCTGGTTCGTGCCATTCGACCGCAGCGAGCTGCAGCGATGGTCGCCCGACGACGCCGATTTACGGCTTCGGGAGCTGAAGATCGAGCTCGCCGAGGCCCTTCCCGGCAACACCACCATTTCGGGCCTGTCGTCCCTCCTCGAGACCGTCGAGCGTCAGCGGTTCGCTGCCAGCCTGACCCTGATAGCCCTCGCCGCCACCACCGTACTCACCCTCCTGTTCTTCGTATCCATGATGATGACCTACGTCGTGGGTGGCAGGCGGCCCGACGTGGGGAAGTTGAGCGCTCTCGGCGCGGCACGGCTGCGTATCCTGAAGCTCTACGGGGCAGAGGCCTTCGTGGTCACTCTCGGGGCGGCGGTATCCGCACCGCTTCTGGCGTTCGCTGCCGTCTCTGCGGCTGTAATGCTTCCGATCTTCCACCCGTACCGCGGGAGCAGTCCTATCCCTGTCGAATGGGTCCACTGGTCTTTCGTCGGCGCAGCCGGGATCGGGGGTCTGTGCTTTTGCATCCTTGCCCTGCCCCCGCTCTTCGGGGCCGGCGCCGGACAGATGTCCCGGAGATTCCGCTGGGTGCGTGCGCCTTCGACATTGCTCTTCCAGAAGTACCACGTCGATACGTTCCTGCTGGTGCTCGGGGGCCTGGTCTACTGGGAGATCTACTCCAGGGGCGAGCTCGTAGCCGGGGGCCTCTTCCGAGACGCCAGCGTGAACGAGGTCCTGTTCGTCGCCCCGGTGCTGTTGATTCTCCTGGTGGGGCTCCTGTTCGTGCGGCTCTTTCCGCTGGCGCTGCGCTTCGCAGCGGGCGAATCGCCCGCGCTCCTCGATGTGGTCGCCTTCGCGGCCGTCGCCGCGTCTGCGGCTCTGACCCTGCTCGACGCGTCGGAAGGGCCCCTTTGGTCGATTCTGGCGCTGCTGGGCATAGGGGCGGCGTATTGGGCTGGGCGCGTTGTGTCGAGGCCGAGCCTCCGATACTCCTGCCTGGCCCTCCAGGCTGTCCTTGCCGCGGCATTCGTGGCCGTGGCGGAACCGTTCTCAGGGTCGGGCCCCAGACTCGCGCCGGCCCTGGGGCTTGTGGCGCTCGTCCCGGCTCAGCTCGGCTTTGCGGCTCTTGAGGCCTACTCCAGGGCCGCGCCGGTGCCCGTTGTCATGGCCATACGGCAGATGGCTCGGAATCCCCACCCCTACATGCTGCTCAGCCTTCTGCTGGTGCTGGTCACGGGTCTTGCCACCTTTGCGGCTACGGTCGGGACGACTCTGGCCAGGCGCGACGACGATGTGGTCCGGTACGACGTGGCAGCCGACTTGAGGGTCGCGGAGATCGGCCGCTACTTGGACATCCGGGCGCTGAAGGGGAGCTTTGAGGGCCTACTCGGGGTCGAAAGTGTGTCGGCGGCCTACAGGGGCGGCGGGCTGGGACTGCCTGGGGTAGGCGATCAATTCGATCTGCTTGCCGTGCAGGCCCTGAGTTTCCGGGATACGTCCTGGTACCGGGACGACTTCTCCGCCACCACCCTGGCGGAGTTGATGGCCTCTCTGGGTCCGGCTCAAGAGACCGGGCCTGCACCGCTACCCGATGGCGCGGCCGGGCTGGGCCTGTGGGCGAAGCTGGGCCCGGTATCGCCGCCGGTCCTGGTGGGAGTCACTGTCCGGGACGGCGCAGGCGTTTCTACTTCGCTCAGTCTGGGGACGCTAAACCGGCGCGAGTGGACGAGGATGATGGCCGACTTGCCCCAGGGTATGGAGACGCCGGTCAGGGTGACTTCAATACGGCTCCTACCCGTCCCGGGGCTGATAGGCATATCCGGCTCCGTCCTGATCGACAGCCTGTTCGCCGTGCAGGCCGGTGCCGAGGTCGTGCTGGATGATTTTGGAGCGCCGGCTCGTTGGACGCCCGTGCCAACCTCGATGTCGCTTGCCGATAGTGCGCTGACCATAACGGAGGATGCGCGTCACGGGCCCGGATCGATGGAGTACGCGTACGGCGAGGGATCGACGAGGGCCGTCCCCGGCGTGTACGACAGCCCAAGCGGCGGATTCCTTCCGGTCGTTGTCCACGTCTCCGCGGACGGCGGGCCAGAGATGGGGGTGGGCCATACCTTCGTCGCCGACGTAGGAGGGTATCTCTTGCCGTTCGTCGTCACGGATACCGTCAAGTACTTCCCGACCGTCGATACTCGGCGGCGCAGCCTTGCGATCTGTGACCTGGACATGCTGCTGGAACATCTCGATGCCCTGGGCGCAACCGGACATATCGTCCCGAACGAGCTCTTCGTCAGGCTGGACCCCAGCGCCGGCGACGAGGTCAGGAACGAGATCGAGTCCCTCGCTCCTCGTCTCAGTCAGGTCCTGGACCGCCTCGACATGGACGAATTCCGCACGCGAACACTTGACGGCGGCCCGCTCGTAACGTCAGGTTGGCGGGCCATGAGTCTAGCCGTGCTCGCCGTATCTGCGTTCGCCGCCGTCGTGGGATACGCTGTGCACCTCCTCTCCGGGGCGAGGCGCATTCGTCGTGAGACTGGCCTCCTCCAGTCGCTTGGAGCCAGCGGAAGGCAGGGGTTGATTCGTCTCGTGCTGGAGAACCTTGTGGTGGTCGGAGCTGGGATGGTCCTGGGGGCCTGGGCAGGCTTGCTCATGAGCGAGCTGTTCGTGCCCGCACTGTCGCCTTCGAGAGCCCCGGTCCCGCCGGTCGTCGTCACGACGGACTGGACGGTGTTGGGAGCGATCTGGGCCGCCGAGGCCGCGACGTTCGCTTCAATGCTGCTCATATTTGGACGCCGCATTGTCCGGTCCAACACTTCCATGAATATGGACGAAGCCCAGTGAGCGAGGGAAGGGCGGGGCGGCTCGCTGCGTCGGTCTGGCTTATGTTCAAGCGCAGCTTGGCCCACTGGAAGAGCCTGCTGCCCCTGGTTGCCGGCCTCGTGCTGGCGTCGGCCATCATGGCGGGCACGACCATCTACTACGACGCCCTCAACAACCTGGCGTTTGGGCGGGCCCTTGCCCAGCACTCTCCCGTGGACCTCGACATCCTGGCTACCCATAGTCAACGCCCGACCTCGCACGGCGTACGCAGCAGAATCGCCGACTCCGTTGAGCGGCAGGTCGAGCTTCGCATGTCCTGGCTCATCGACGGTAGCGTCCATGCCGTCAAGTCGGAGACCCTGGCCCTGTCCCCGCCGGGAGCGGAGGCGTCGGCAGGCGCGGACGACCGTCGTGCATACTTCGCTGCCGCGCCGAGGCTCTACGACCATGTGACGCTCCTGCCAGGTGGGTCGCGCCCCCGTCCTCCGCGAATGCTTGGCGACGGGCAGCCTTTGGAGGTCGAGGCAGTTGTCCCGGTCGACGTCGCCGACGAGCTAGGGATCGAGGTCGGGCAGGTACTGTCGGCAGTGCCGTACGGAGAGAGCGCAGTGCCCTTTGCGCGGGTCACGGTGAGCGGCCTGTTCGAGCGCCGTGACCCGCTGGACGACTTCTGGGTTCTCTACGAACGGGTCCTTCAGAAGGGCGCCTCCCTGACGGTCGATACGCTCCCGCTCTTCGTCGACGAGGACGCCTACTACGGCGTGCTGGGGCCGGCGTTCGGAAGCCTCGAAAGCACCTACGGATGGCTGCTCGACGTCGACACCGAGCGGATCGATGTCGCCGACAAGGAGCGGGTCGCCGCCGACATCGTACAGGCGCAGCAGTGGATCAACTCAGCCGTGCCCGGATTCCGCCTGTCCACTTCGCTGCTGATGGTGTTCGCCAGCTACGACGAGCGCCTGCTCTTCACCAAGGTCCCAATGCTCGTCTTCCTGGTGACGGCGGCTATGGTGGTCCTCTACTACGTCGGAACGATGGCCTCGTTGATCATCGAACGCCGGCGGGGGGACATTGTGCTGCTCAGGGCTCGGGGCGCGGGCTCCCGCCCAGTGCTTGCCGTCTTCCTCATCGAGGGTGCAGGTATTGTGGCGCTCGCGATTGCTCTGGGGCCGCTTGCAGCCGCGGCCGCGGTGAACATGTTGGGCCTCACTCCGGGACTGTCTGATGTAAGCGGCGGTGGCGTTCTGGGAGCAAACGTGTCGGTAGGCGCGTATCTGTTGAGCGCGATCGGGGGCATGCTGGGCTTCGGCGCGATCGTACTTGTGTCCCTGCAGGCCTGCCGGACGGACGTGGCGGAGCACCGCCAGCGCCTGGCGAGGCCCCCTGAGCTGCCCCTCTTTCAGCGGCGGTACCTCGACGTCATGCTCCTGGTGGTTGCCGTCGTGCTCTTTCGTCAGCTTGCCGAACAGGGCTCGGTGCTCGCGGTAGGGCTGTTTGGCGAGGCGGTCGTCAATCACATACTGCTGGCTGCGCCTGGCCTGGCGCTCATCGCAGCATCCATGGTCCTACTGCGGCTCTTCCCCGTCGCCATGAGGGTGCTTGGAGGAGTGCTGTCGCGCTACTCTTCCGCGTCCCTCATGCTCGGGGTCTGGCACATATCGAGAAACCCGACGCCGTACTCCAGGGTTTTCCTGCTCCTCGTGCTCATGGCGGGGCTTGGTGTGGCGGCTGCCAGCTTTGTAGCCACTCTGGAGCGCAATTTCGAGGAGCGCGTCCTCTACTCCACCGGCGGCGACATCAGAGTGGAGGGGATAGGTCTCGACCTCGGCATACCCCGGCGCGACATCGCCGCTGCCTATGAGAAGAACGAGGCCACCGGGCGGGCCGCCCCTGTCTACAGGGGAAGGGCGAGGGACGCCACCCTTCCGCAACGCCGGGCCCTCACAATCCTCGCGGTAGACATCGACAGCTTCGAAGACGTCGCGTGGCTGCCGGAAGACTTCCCCACGGACTTGGTCGGAGACGTCCTGAGGTCGTCCCGTCGGTCGGCGCCCGCCGGTCTGCAGCTTTCCGAGACGGCCTCCACCCTGAACGTTCGGTTCAAGGCGGAGCGGCCCGATCCGTCCCTGCGGCTGACGTTCCGGGTCAGGGACGCGAACGACCGCTACCACAGCTACACCGCCGGCCCGCTGGGAAGGAGCGACTTCCTGGGCAACGTGAAGAAACCTGAGTGGCTGCTTGGCTCGACGAGCTTCCACGGCCCCGGCAGGTGGTGGCAAGGCCCCCTAGCCCTCGTCTCGATGGGCGTCCACTCCGAATACCACTCAGACCCCCTCCCGCGCGGCTCCATCCTGATCGACCACATATCAGAGGGCCGCTTCGATGCCGTGCCTTCCGGTCAGGGATACAAGGAGCTTCGTGTCGAGACTGAGGTCGTCGAGCCGTTCGACTCTATCGAAGCGTGGAGCGTGATGAGACTCAACACCGAGTCCAGCCCGGACGTCCTGAGCGGCGCCGGTGAAGTCAGGTTTTCATGGGGAGGCGGAGGAGCCGTGACCAGCCACGGGATCATGTTCGGACCGAGTCCCCCCCCAATGTCCGTCCTGGGCAGCGCTTCCCTTGTCGAGTCTGGCGACTACCGCCTGGGGGACCGGATCTCCCTTTCCATGGCTGGCCGGACCATTCCAGCCACGCTCGCTGGAACGGTCGAGCTGTTCCCGACGCTCGACCCAAGGTCGGAGCGGTTCGTTGTGGCCGACCTGAAGACCCTTGTGCGCTATGCCAACCTGGACCCCCTCGCCGATGAGCTGCAGCCCAACGAGGTCTGGCTGTCGCTCACGTCTGATCCCGAAGTCAGCGAACGCCCTACGCAACGCTTCTACGAGCGCCCATTCGAGGCCGAGCTGGTACACGACAGGGCCCGGCTGCTGGCCGAGTCGAACGTCGACCCGCTGGCCAGGGCCGGCTGGCGCGCCCTCTTGGTGGGCGCTTTTTCGACCGTCCTGCTGCTTGCCTCGATCGGCTTCTTCGTCCACGTCTACTTCTCGTTCCGGGAGCGCGAGCAGCAGTTCGCCGTCCTCAGGTCGATCGGCCTCTCGACGCGGCAGCTTGCGGCCATAGTCTGGCTGGAGCAGGCTGTACAGGTGCTCGGCGGGATGGCCCTTGGGACATGGATGGGTGTGCGCCTCGTGTCGGCCGTCATGCCGTTCATGGGCCACGACGAGACGGGAGGCCAGGTGGTGCCGCCATTCGCCGTGCAGGTGGACTGGACCTCGTTGGCCCTGGCCTACGCGGTTATCGCGGTCATATTCGGGGGCATCATGGCCGGCGTCGTCTGGGCCGTCCACCGCGTCGCCGCCCACCGAGCCCTCCGAATCGAGGATATCTAGCCCCGCACCCGCTTCCACGCTCGCTATTCGGTTGTGTTGTCGGGTTGGGTCTACTGGGGCGGGGAGCGGCCTGTGTTTGTGGAGTCGATGGGTGCGGCCCAGGGGTCCGGTTCGTGCCAGTGCCGTTCGAGTCTTTCCTTTATTCTACGCTCGGCGGGGGTGAGCTCCACTCGGGCGGGCTTGTCCTGCTTTTCCTCCTCGTTACGCTGGGAGCCTGGGTGCTTTCCGAGAGTGGCGGCCCTGGCGGCTCCGTCCCGGCGCCGTTGTGTTCGGGTGCGTCGTGTTTGGGGCCGTCTTGCAGGGAGAGTTTCTAGTTGGGATCCTTCGGCGGACTCAGGGTGAACGGAGCCTGCAACGAGCTCAGGCCCTTCGACCCGTTCGACAGGCTCAGGGGAGCCAGGCTCAGGGTGAACGGAGCCTGCAACGAGCTCAGACCCTTCGACAGGCTCAGGGTGAACGGAGCCTGCAACGAGCTCAGGCCCTTCGACCTGTTCGACAGGCTCAGGGGAGCCAGGCTCAGGGTGAACGGAGCCTGCAACGGTGCTCAGGACAGGGTCAGTGGGATGGGTTCCCGCCCCGTATCGAGTACGGGGCAGGCTCTCCGCGGGAATGACGATTTGGCGGGGCTCAGGGTGAGCGGATCCTTCGACGGTGCTCAGGACAGGCTCGGTACGAGCGGGGTTGGCTGCGGTGCGACGGCCCCCGCCGCCCCCCTGGGTTCCCGCCCCGTATCGAGTACGGGGCAGGCTCTCCGCGGGAATCCCCGACTGCTCGGGGACAGGCTCCCGGGGAGTTGGTTCGGGCTGCTCGTCGCGGACTATGTGTACGATGAGCTCCTTGGCGGCGGCGATCCTGTGGTGGGTCTTGAAGCCGTCGTTCCTGTCCTGCATGACGTCGTCGAGGAAGTCGATGATGGTGCCGGCGTCGGCGGTCTGGGCTCGGATGAGCCTGGCCATGAGGAATTCATCTATCCCAGAGAGCACAGTGAGGAAGTCTCGCGTAAGGGTGGCCGGGGCGTTCAGGGTCACGGCCACCAGGCTCCTCTCCTCGGCGGCGCAGGGGTCGGCGGGGTCGGGGCGTCCATTGATGGAGTGACCGCATGAGACGCCGCGGTACTCGGCAAGGAACCTGGCGGCGGCCTTGGACTTGTGCTTTTCGAGCTGCTTGGCGGCGTCGATCCTGTGGCAGAGCTCGGCGCCGTCGATCCTGTCCTCCATGACGTCGAGGAAGAAGTCGATGATGCGCTTGCCGTCGTCGGTCTTCTCGCGGACGATGTCGGCGAGAGTGGGCGGCTTCCGCTCCGTTGTTGTTTCTGTTGAGTGCGTGCTGGTATCGGACATGCGTTCTATTATGGGGGAGGGATGGGGGTGTGTCAAGGGGGGAATGTCTGAACTGTGATTTTGGGGGATTAGGGTGATTGGAGTGATTTGGGAGAGAGGGAGGGATTGTCTGAATCAGGATTCTGGGATTTGGGTGATTGGCAGGATTGGGGAGCCGGGGATGGGTTCCCGCCCCCGCCCCGTATCGAGTACGGGGCAGGCTCTGCGCGGGGGCATGCTGTCACGGGAACGACGGTGGTGGGTGCGACCGGCACACCAAGGGATGAAAATGGCTCCGCCGTCGCCAGTCCGAGTTGACGACAGCAGCCGGGGACTGGATGGGGGACGGTTCCTGCAGAGCAGGAATCCGGCGTGCGCCGGAATGACGGATGTGGTGGGTGGCTGGTTTCTTTACGCCGCACCGGGGAGGGCGGGTTTCAAACCCGCCCCTATGGGAGCCGTGACAGACGCGGGAGGGGGAGATTCTTGTCTTGGGGGATTGACGTGATTGGGAAGCCGGGGCTCCCTCGTCCCCGCCTACCTATCCCACTCGATAATGACCCCGAGAGCCTCGTTCGGGTTCTCGTACAGGTAGTGGTACGCCTCTGGCGTCTGCTCCCACTGGTACCTGTGCGTGATCAGCGGGTCTACCCTGATGCGTCCGTCCGTCAGCATATCCGCCGTATCCCGCATATCCGTCTCGCTCGGCCCGCCGGGCGACCTCCAGTAGCCGCCGATCATCTGCTTGTTCATCATTAGGCCGCTGTCCAGCCGCAGGGGCTGCCCCTGGTACAGTGCAATCAGGTGCACGACGCCGTCGCGCTTGACCATCCTCATCGTCTGCTCAAAGGACTTGACCCCGGCGAATCCGCCGACACACTCGACAACCACGTCTGCGCCCTCGCCTCCCGTCAGGTCCATCACGGCGTCCACCGAGTCGACCTCGGAGACGTTTATCGTCTCGTCCGCGCCGCACCTGCTTGAGATGTCCAGCCTGAAGTCATACGCGTCCGTCGTGATCACGCGGCTTGGCTGGCGCTGCCGTACGGCCTGTGAATACAGGTTGCCGACCAGCCCCTGTCCCTGCACGACCACCGTGTCGCCGGGCTCGATCGGGGTGGTCCTCGACCAGGCGACGCCTCCGGCTGCAAGCGGCAGGAACGTGGCGGCGTCGTAGTCGATGTCGCCAGGAAGGGCTGAGACTCGCGGCCTGCGGTCGCCGCTCCCGGCTCCGGCGGCGTACTGGGCGTGGGGCCCCATGACCATCACACGCTGTCCGATGCTGTACCCCTCCACTTCGGGGCCGGCGTTCACCACGTCGCCGGCGTCCGAGTACCCCATCATGCTTGGCGGAAGCGCTTCCTCGGCCACGTACCGCTTGAAGAGCTCCGAGCCGCGGCTTATCAGGCTCCGCTTCACCTCGACCACCACGCCGTCCGGGTCCGGTTGTGGAATGTCGGCCTCCAGCATCTGGACGTTGCCGAAACCTTCGAGCTTCACCAGCTGCTTCATCTTTGTCATGCGCTCCCTCCTGCTGCCGCCATATCATATTCCCAGCCGTACGCCCGCGCAAAGCCATTGGTACGAAATAGACGGAAGCACCCCAATCCGTCATTCCGGCCTTGAGCCGGAATCCATCCCCGGCCGCTGCCGTCGACACACGCGGATGAGCGCGGCTATCTTCATCCCCCTTTGGTGCCAAATAGACGGAAGCGCCCCAATCCGTCATTCCGGCCTTGAGCCGGAATCCATCCCCGGCCGCTGCCGTCGACACACGCGGATGAACGCCGCCGTTTCATTCCCTTTGTGATCCCTCTGCGCCCTCTGCCGTGCATTCTCTCCTCACCCCTCCCAATAGACCTCTTCCTCTGTTTCCTCTGTGGTGAATATCCCAACTCCCGGTGGCAGCCCGACGTTTGCGCCATGTATAATCCGCGCGGTGACGGACCTGGGAGCATAGGCGATATGGCGTTCGATCTCCTCATACGCAACGGCAGCGTGGTAGACGGCTCCGGCGGCCCGGGATACCGGGCCGACATCGGGGTTTCCGGCGACAGGATCGAGGCGATAGGGGCGCTCCCGGAGGCCGAGTCCTCCCGTGTCATAGATGCTGAAGGGAAGGTCGTGACCCCCGGCTTCATAGACATGCACACTCACTCGGACGTCAGCCTGATCGACGACCCGGGCGGCGAGAGCATGGCATACCAGGGCGTCACCACACAGGTCACCGGCAACTGCAGCTTCTCGCCCTTCCCGGCTGGAAAGGGCGGGCCCGAGGCATTGCGGAAACACCTTGGCGGACTGCTCATCTCCAACGTCGAGTGGACGTGGGATACGCTCGACGACTGGGCGGGTGATCTGGAGTCCAACGGCGTCAGCCTGAACGTCGCACCCCAGGTCGGGCAGGGCTCCCTCCAGGTGGCCGCAGGCGCGACTGAAGACCGCCCGGCCACCGCTGACGAGATGAGCGAAATGCAGCGCCTAGCGTCGGAGGCGTTCGAGCAGGGAGCGTTCGCCCTCTCCACCGGCCTCTCCTTCGCACCCTCGGCCTACGCGTCCACCGACGAGCTGGTGGCCCTGGCCAGCGTCATCCCCCGCTACGAGGGGGCCTTCTTCGCCACCCACGCTCGAACGGGCGCCGGCAAGCACATCAGCATGATCGAGGAGGCGGTGGAGATAGGCCAGCGCGCGGACGTTCCCGTGCAGTTCTCACATATCTCCATCACCGATGGCCGCTTCTACGGCGATGGGCCGAAGATGCTGGCCCTCCTCCAGCAGGCCCGGGCCGATGGCCTCGACATCACGTACGATATCTACCCTTACACCGCCGCCGGGTCCAACCTGGACGAGACCATACCGCTGTGGGCCCAGAGAGGCACATACGAGGAGTACATGGACAGGCTGCGCGACCCCGTGACGCGCGAGCGCATCCGGGACGACCTCACACGCGCCGCGGGAGGGCTGCGTCCCCTCTGGGGCACGTGGCAGATCGCGAACGTCGGCAGCGACCGCAACAAGGGCATAATCGGCATGACTATCGAGGAGTTCGCCAGGGACCGCGGCGTCGAGCCCGAAGATGCCGTGCTGCAGCTCAACCTCGAAGAGCAGGGCGTCGTGTCGGTCGTGGTACACAACAGGGCCGAGAGCGACGTGCGCTACTTCATGACCCAGCCCATCGCGATGTTCGGCTCCGATGGCAGGGCCGTCTCACCCGACGGCCTCTACGCGTCGGCGAAGCCCCACCCCCGCTTCTACGGCACCTATCCGCGCATTCTGGGACGCTACGTGCGGGACGACGGCGTAATGACGCTGGAGACGGCGGTCCACAAGATGACCGGGTTCCCGGCCCAGCGCCTCGGGCTCAGGGACAGGGGCCTGCTCGAGGAGGGGAAGGCCGCCGACATAGTCGTGTTCGACCCGGATACCGTGATGGACAGGGCGACCTTCGAGGACCCTCACCAGTACTCCGTCGGCATCGACCACGTCCTCGTCAACGGCGCCCCTGTGATAGATGACGGCAGGCACGTGGGTTCGCGGCCGGGCCGGGTGCTTAGACGGGGTTCCAGTTGAGCGGCCGCCCCACGGCGTGGAAATGGGACCTCCTGCATCCCCACGTCGACGATCCCGGCGACAGCGCGCCCGGGCCCCGCGAATTGCCCGGCGGGCTTGCGGGCCACGGCGGCGCCCTCTACGCCTTCGGCGGTGGGACTGCCCGGCATGGGACGCCTGGGCACTCGGGCGACCTGACCAAGATGGGCGCCCTCAACGACCTGTGGCGGTACGACCCCGCGCGCGGCTCCTGGACGAAGCTGGAGGATGACGACGGCAGGGCAGGGACTTCCTTCAACGACGAACGTCCCTGCGGCCGGATGCTTCCGGCCTTCGCGGGTATAGGCGAAAGGCTCTACCTGTTCGGAGGGCTGACGGTGCTGGACGGCGGGTGGCGTCCCCATCTCGTGAACGACCTCTGGTCGTACGACCCGGCGAACGGCGCGTGGGAGATGCTCGAACCAAACGACTACCGGAGCCTCCGCTCACCCTCACACGTCGACGACGGGCGCCCCTCCGTAGTCGGTGCGGCGGGCTACGCGGTAGTCGACGACAGCCTGTACGTATTCGGCGGTTGGGCCGGCAAGATTCCCAAACGCAACGGCAGGACGGGAGGATGGGACTGGTTCGACATGAGCATCCAGCTATGGTCGTACGATACCGCCTCGAAGACCTGGGACCATCACGGGCCGGACGCGGACGACTCGCCCGGCTGGCCCGCCAAGCGGTACTGCCCGGCCATGACAAGCTGGAACGGCAAGCTCTACCTTTGGGGTGGCCGCGACACTGTGGACAGGGCCCCCGAGTTCTACAACGACCTGTGGGAGTACGACACGTCCAGCCGCACGTGGACCCATCTCCAGGACAACGCGCCCGGCGACGCGGGCAGACCCCTGCCCAGGTACGGCCTGGGCCAGGCCCGCATCGGACG
Organism: Dehalococcoidia bacterium; assembly: GCA_965222445.1. GTDB lineage: Bacteria > Chloroflexota > Dehalococcoidia > Lucifugimonadales > CAJWER01. The sequence goes on from CBDCTY010000002.1 coordinate 2,732,490, forward strand.
CCACTGGTACCTGTTCGGCGGCTATGGCTCCCAGGTCGGCGACGGCCCGCAGCTCAACGACCTCTGGCGGTGCGACCTGGAGTCCGGCGAGTGGGTCTGCATGGGCCCTCACGACGCCTCGAAGGACTACACCGCTGCGGCCAGTCGCCCCGGCGTGAGGCGGGTGATGGGCATGGCCCCGCTCGACGGCTCGATATACATCTTCGCAGGGATGGACCTCGGCACGGGGCCTGACGACGATGGGCCGCTCAGGGCCTACAACGATTTCTGGCGCGGTATTCCGGCGTAGGAGGTTGAGTATGGTCACCCGGCAGACCCGATTCAGCGACGTTTGCGGCACTATGGACGAGTTCAAGCGGATGCACGTCGAGGAGTACGAGTGCATCCTGGACGATCCGCCCGCGGCCGTGACGACGCTGCTGGAAGACGCCCGCTACATGCTCCTCAGGATGCAGCAACGCATTGGCGAATACGACGACTACCGGGCCAGGGTGGCCTCGGCGTTGCAGCGCCTCGACGAGGAGCCGCCCACGGACACGGAGCCGGCGGAGCGCGCGCTGGCATTCCTGGACAACCTCGCTCGCTCTCCCGGCGACTACGCGGCCACTGGCGTCCCAGAGATAGCCGACTTGGCGGAGGCGATCCGCTCGGTCGCAAGCTCGCTGGAGCATGAGCTTCGAAGCCGCATGGAGCTTGCCCTCGAGCTCAACAGACTCTTCCTCGAGATCAAGCGTGACCGCCCCTGGGTGCTCGACGATGGTGATACCGGCTCATACAAACTGCAGGTAGAGGCGAAATACCAGTCGTGGCTGCCATCGGAGCCCCATAGAACTTTGCTGCTCGACCGCCTGGCCTCGGCGAGGGCTGAGATTATCTACGATGGGCAGCCGGGCGCCGAGCCGATGGTTCAGTTCGACGACGGCGGCTCGATGGCGATGAGCCAGGTCAGGTACGATACCACCGTGCAAAACTTCCATCCCGCCAACCACAAGCCCGCTCCGGGTGGCAGGCTCTACCGCAGGGCCATGCCGGCAACCGTCGAGAGCTCACGATAGCCTTGCACAACCGTCATTGCTACGAAAACGAACCTCACGCTCCCACACCGTCGTTCCCGCGCAGAGCCTGCCCCGTACTCGATACGGGGCGGGAACCCATCCCCGGTCGCTGCCACAGATCATGTGACAACGGAGAATCCCGCGCCCATTTTCATACCCTTATGTGGCCTTCGCAAGGCCATGGTGATTCCCGCGCAGAGCCTGCCCCGTACTCGATACGTGGCGGGAATCCATCTTTCTTCACACTTTGGCCCGCCTTGACTATGGCGCTGGTCGCGGTGGTGCTCGTTACCGTCGCCTGCGGTCAGCCCTCCGCCGACGAGACCCCATCGCCCGCACTCGCAACGCAGGCGCCTACCCCAGCCCCGACTCCGACGCCAGATCCCGTGCCCGCGGTCGTGGACAGCCATGTGTCGCCGCTCCCCGGCAATCCCCTCATCGCGCAAGTCACTGTTGCGCTGGACAGCCCCGCCCGCGTGTTCGTCGAGTACTCGAACCCGGAGGCGGGCCGGCACCGAACAGCACCCACCCAGTCCGAAGACACCGAACACGTCGTGCCGGTCTTCCGGCTCAGGCCGGAAACCGCTTACCGGTTCCAGGTATTCGTCATTGACCAGGACGGACGGGAGCGCCCTGGACATCACGTCGAGTTCACGACCGGCGGTCTCCCTGATGCCCTGGCGCGCATGGAGCTCACCGCCACCGGCCGGCCCACCTCCGAGCTTGTCCTGTTCGACTACGAGGACAACCCCGAGAGCTTCTACGTGGCCCTGGACCAGGACATGCACGTAGTCTGGTACTACGCGCACGAGATGACTGTGCCTGAGGAGTTCACCAGCGCGCGCACGGTCCGGCAGAAGCCCGACTTCAACCTCGTGTTCCTGGAGGGCGGCCCGCTGGGGCGCCGCTTCAACTGCTGCATGAAGGAGATCACCCCGCAGGGCGAGCTGGTGGACAGGCTCGTGAACAACGAGATCGACAAGTGGGTCAACCGCGACATCCAGGTACTCGACAACCAGACCGTCCTTTACCTGGCGAACGAGATCATCGAGATCGACGACACGGCCAGCGGCGGCGACCCGGAGACCCGGGTGCTGGTCGACTCCATACGCATATGGGACCAGGCCAACCACACCACCAGGGAGGTCTGGTCGGCCCTCGACACGCTGTCCCTGGACGTCAGGCCCAGGTGGGGTGGAGACCTGAAGAACTGGCTCCGGGCCAACTCGCTCGCGCTTGGCCCCCGGGACAACTACATCGTGTCCCTGGCCAACAGGAGCCAGGTAATCTCGGTCTCGCCGGACGGAGAGAGGGTCGAATGGAAGCTCGGAGGCCCCAACGGCGACTACAAGTTTCTGGACCCAGCCGACAGGTTCTACGGACAGCACACGGCGTCCGAGATGCCCAACGGCAACATCCTGGTGTTCGACAACGGGCAGGGCAGGCCGGAGGAGGAGGGCGGCGAGTACTCGCGGGCCTTGGAGCTCACGCTGAACACCTACGACCTGAGCGCTATCAAGGTATGGGAGTACAGGCACACCCCCGACCTCTACGCGAGGGGCAGGGGCAGCGCCTTCCGTATGCCGAACGGCAACACCATAATCAACTTCGAGACCAACGAGGTCGACCCGCCCCGCGTCCTGGTCGAAGCGGACGGCGACGGCAACGCCGTGTGGACCCTGGAGATCCGAAGCCCATCCCTGCGCAACAGCTTCCGCGCATATACCATCGAGTCCATAGCCGGCGAGTCCCGGGTGGAGTGATAGGCGACCGGTTCTTGCCCGGCGTTCCAGGGCGGCGAATCGAGGAAATCTTCAACGCCGCGCCCGGCAACGAGATCGCGTCCGGCAAGTTCGACAGCCCTGAGTCGTCGTCGGCCCTCGCGGCCAATGCCTTCGGGTTCTTCCTCGACCGCCCGTCGGATCTGCCCCCGCTCCCGGGATGCAAGCGCGAGACCTGGCACACAGTCTCGCTGTGCCTCGAAGTGACTGTCCGCTTCCCGTGGCGAGGCGGCCGCCACCCGGTCCTGGACGTACTAGTAGCTACGAAATCCGCGCTCATCGGCATTGAGTCCAAGCGCTTCGAGCCATTTCGGGATAGGCCGGAAGTCTCCTTTTCCGATGCGTATTGTCGGCCGGTCTGGGGCGACTCCATGAAGGGCTATGAGCGAGTCAGGGACAAGCTATATGATGATGCGAGTCTCTACATCCACCTGAAGGTAGATCAGCTTGTCAAACACGCCCTCGCCTTGCGTACGCGATGCAGCCCGGGCAAGAAGTATGCAGGCCTGACGCCCATCCTCCTCTATGTCTATGCGGAGCCGGATTCCTTGCCCAATTCCGGCAAGTCGGTTGACGAAGCGGCGAAGGCTGCGCACAGAAAAGAGGTCGAGGCTTTCGCAATGGACGTCGCAGCCGACGAGGTGAGATTCGTCGCCTGCACTTACCGCGACCTCATGGCAGCATGGCAACAGGCCGACTCGCCCGATGTGCGAACACACGCCGAAGCTGTGATCCGGTGCTTCTCCCCTTGATTCCTATGAGAATAGCCACGCCACACCCACACCGTCATACCGGCGAAGGCCGATATCCAGTCCCCAACCCTTGAACTCAGACCTGCGTTGGAATGGCCGAAGCTTCGTCATATTCATCCCCCTGTGTGGCCTTCGCAAGGCCACAGTGATTCCTATGAGAACAGACCCCGCCACCGTCATTCCCGCCTTGAGCGGGAATCCATCCCCGGTTCCTGCCGCCCAGCTCGACCATGACGTCGCTGGCCATTTCCGTCCCCTTATGTGGCCTCACAACGCCATGGTGATTCCTCGCATGCTCAGACACTGCACGGGCATGGCATACTTGGCTGTCCTCCTGACATTGGCCGGCTGCGCCACGAACCCAGAGCCAACTCCAACACCCCCACCGCCGCCGGCACCGATCTCGGCTACCGCCACCATCCTTGACGACAACGCCCTCATCGTGCGCGTCGAGGGCGAGCTCGATAAGCAGGGCCACGTCTACGTCGAGTACTGGGCCGAGGGTGTGCCGCGCCTTCGCTCCCGCACGGAGACGTCCGACAGCACACGGTACGCGGTCCACGCGGTCAGGCTGAGGGCCGAGACGACGTACTCCTACCAGGTGTTCGGCACGGACGGGGCGGGCGGCGCAGTTGAGGGCCCTTCAGGCAGCTTCACTACAGGCACCCTGCCGGAGGTGCTCGCCGCTGCCAAGTTCGACGTGCTGGTGGGCTCGCCGTCGCATCCCATCACCTTCCTGGAGTTCCGGCAGCTGGGCTACATGGGGCTGGCAGCCTTCGACGGCCGGGGCCACGTCGTCTGGTACTACGAGGCAAGGGACGAGGAGCAGCCCTACGTCATGGCGCAGCGCCCGGACGGCAACATCGTGTTCATCGCCGGGCACAAGGGCGGCACGACCGCAAAGGGGGTCGTCGAGATCGACCCCCTGGGCGTCGAACAGGCCCGGCTGGTCGACGAGTGCAGCCCATTCGGGCCCATCCACCACGAGCTCGACCTGCTGGACGATGGCCGCGTGATGTACCTGTCCCGGCGCGTGTCGAGGCCCGGATTCGGCGACCCGCCGCAGCCCCAGGAGGGCGACACCATAGGCATCTGGGACCCCAGCACAGGCGACAACCGGATCGTCTGGGACATATTCGACTTCATTTCGCCCGCCGAGCGTACGGTGCCCGACTCGAACCGCACGCTGCCCGGCAACCCGCTGTGGGGAGGGTGCGATCGCGACCGGAGCGTGCAGGACTGGAGCCACACCGACTCACTGGACGTCGGGGCGGACGGCTCGGTCCTGGTGTCCCTGCGAAACCTCGATCAGTTGGTCCTGCTTGAGGCCGACTACAGCTCCATCAGGTGGCGGCTCGGCGGGCCAGGCGGCCAGTTCGAGTTCACTGAGCCGTCCGACCGCTTCTATCACGCACACGACGCCTCACTCGTCTCCAGAGGCAACGTCCTGCTTTTCGACAACGGCAACCACAGGCCAGGCAGCGAGGGAGGGCAGTACTCGCGGGCGCTCGAGCTGAAGCTAGACATGGAGTCGATGACCGCTACCAAGGTCTGGGAGTACAGGCTCGAGCCCGACATGTTCTCGGTCTGCTGCTCCAGCGCGACGCGGCTGGCAAACGGGAACACGCTCGTCCTGTTCGGCAGTAACTTCGCCCCGGATTGCTGCAGGCCCTTCTTCATAGTGGAGGTCGACACCCACGGAGATGCCGTCTGGGCCGTCGAGCACACCTCGCCCAATAAGCCCAACCAGTACAGGGTCTACCCCGCCGACTCCATCATGGGCGAGACCCCCGTCCCCCGAGACAGTTAGTGGTCCCACATCTTAGCGTTGAAGGGCTTCGACGCCTGTGTAGGGGCGGGTTTCAAACCCGCCCTCTCGGCGCTAATGCGCCACTTCGCGGGCTTGACACGCCTCGCGGCGCGCCAATAGAGTACGGCCCGTCTTCATAGCCACACCTGAGGTGAACTTGGATGCGACCGAACCCCCTGCGGAAACTGCTCGACGAGGGAAAGCCCAGCATAGGCACACACACGATGGTCTTCTGGCCCGGCATGGTGGAGATCATCGGACACACCGGCATCATCGACTACGTGGAGTTCGTGGCCGAGTACGCGCCGTATGACCTCGAGGGCCTCGAGAACTTCGGCCGGGCTGTCGACCTGTTCGACCACATGACGGCGATGATCAAGCTCGACCAGGAGCCCCGCACCTTCGCCGCGACGCGGGCTATCGGCTCCGGCATCCAGAATGTGCTCTTCGCCGACGTCCACAACGCTGAGGAGGCCCGGGAGTGCGTCGGCGCCGTGCGCGCGGAAACCCCACAGACGGGAGGCCACCACGGCTCCGGCGACAGGCGGTTCGCCGGCTACATCTTGGAGTCCGGTTCCCCCCAGTACGTCCAGGCCCTCGAGGACAGCGTCGTCGCCCTGATGATCGAAAAGAAGGAGGCCGTCGACAACCTGGAGGAGATCCTGAGCGTGCCCGGAATCGACATGGTTGTCTGGGGCGGCAGCGACTACTCAATGAGCATCGGGAAGCCCGGAGCTGCCAGGGATCCAGACGTCTTGGCGACACGCGACTACGTCCACAAGAAGGCCCTTGAGATGGGTATCCAGCCCAGGGCTGAGATAAGCAACCCCGAGGACGCCAAGCCGTTCCTCGACCAGGGCATCCGCCACTTTGCCCTCGGCACCGACATAGCCATCTTATTCAATTGGTGGAAGGAGAACGTCCAGAAGCTCAGCGACATCATGGCCGGAGCCTGAGCCTCTGGCGGGGCCGCGAGTCTCCGTGCGCTCTTGGTTGGAGTCAGCGGGGGGTCAGCGGTAACTGTTCCGTACCCATGAGTTGAGACGTCATCACCGAATGTCATTCCGAACGCAGCGCCAGCGGAGTGAGGAATCTACGACTGTTATCAGCGGACGGCCCTGTGTGCAGAGGGCTGTAGATTCTTCGTCGCTGCGCTCCTCAGAATGACAACAAGGAGGGGCGATTCCTATGTCTCATCGAATCGGAACAGTAACGTTCAGCGTGCCCCAGGACGTGAGCGGCCAGTAGCGCAGCCAAGCACGGCCGACGATCCTGCCGGCCTCGATAGGGCCGAAGTCCCGGCTGTCCGTGCTGTGGGTGCGGTTGTCTCCAAGCACCAGGTACTCGCCTGCGCCCAGGTCCCACGCCGATTCGCCCATCCCAACTGAGGACGGCAGCCCTCCCAGGTACGGCTCGGCTATTTGGCGGCCGTCGACATATAGCATGCCCTCGGCCATGACGACCCGCTCCCCGGGCAACCCGACCAGCCTCTTGATGTCGTGCCTTCCATCGGCGTGGGGGCTGGAGAACACCACGACGTCACCGCGGCCGGGCATGACTTCACCGTAGGCCGACATGTCGACGAGCACTTGGTCGCCGGGTCTGAGCGATGGCGTCATGCTCGCGCCCCGGATGACATAGGCCCGGCTCGACACGAGCCGCTTCAGGATACCCACGTCAAGTTAGGAGACTATGTCAGAATTCCTTCCACCTGAGGAGACCCTCGCACAACCGTCATTCCCGCGGAGGCGGGAATCCAGGGGGCTGGGGGCCAGCTTGGATTGCGTCTCTTGGGGTCCCTGTGTTGCTCTGCCCTGAGAGTTACGCAAGGGTCTCCTCAGGTGGAAGGTTAGGATGGGGGCTAGTCCCCACCAGGCGATTGGCGATATAGCAGAATTGGATCAGATTTGCCGCCAGTTTGAGGTGGTTCCTAAGCTATCGGGCGTGACGGTCAAGCCGGTTGTCGTCGATGTAGTCCCAGTCGTACTCCATGCCCAGGCCGGACTTCTGGGAGACCACTATGTTGCCGTCGTCGTCCATGGGGTCGGGGATGGCCTTGAGGTGGGGTGGGGGAGTCTCGTAGTCGTCGCCCGGGCGTAGCACCCCGCGCTCATAGTATTCGCACGTCGAGCCTGGCGTCGCCGCAAGGACCTGGGCGTGCGCCCAGCCGCCGCCGTGCAGCTCGCACTGCACCCCGAACGTCTGGCAGATGTTCGCCAGCTTCCAGCATCCTGTCAGCCCGCCGTGGGCGTAGTCGATTCGAAGCATGTCGGCTGCACCCTGGAGAAGCCACTCAGCCCTGGAGAACACCCCGCCGGGGACGTACTCCGGTGAGCATATGGCGATGTCGAGCTCTCTGGTGAGGCGCCGGTACGCCTCCATCCGCGTCTCGATCATCGGGTGCTCGAACCAGTAGAAGTCCAGCTTCTCCAGCTCCCGTCCGACCCAGATGGCCTCCTCCAGTGAGTAGGCCCCGTATGAGTCCAGCATCAGCCTCATGTCGCTGCCCACGGCATCCCGGACGGCCTTGCAGACCTCCACGTCCTCCTTGGGGAAGCCGGGCTGCTGGGGGGCGGGCTCCCACTTGTGCGGGTCCCAGAAGATGTAGGCATGGATCTTGTACGCCTTGTAGCCCGCCTCCTTACAGGCTATGGCGTGCTCCGCGTAGACCTCCGGGGGGCCGAGGTTGGACGCCGAGACGGCGTATGCCTTGACACGCTCCCTTGCGCCTCCGAGCAGCTTGTGGACCGGCATCCCGACCATCCTGCCCAGGAGGTCCCACAGGGCACAGTCGACGATTCCCATGTCCCGCTCGGTCAGCTTGGCGCGGCTGGTGGTCATCTGGTCCATCCAGCCCCACAGCTTCTCGCGGTCGAGTGGGTCCTCGCCCAGCAGCAACGGCTTGACCGTCCCCTCGATCACGGCTTTGCTGCCGCCCTCCATATAGCCGGACACGCCCTCGTCCGTGGAGATCTTGGTGATCGTGGACGTCGCGTCCGTCTCCTCGCCCCACCGCTCCTTGCCCCATCGCGTGCGGTGCTCACGAGTGCGCGTCCTGAACTCGATGACTTCGACGTCTGTTATCTTCATTGCTGATCCTGGGCTTGGCCCCACCATAGCCGCCGGCGGTGGGCTCGTCAATGATCCCCGGGCCGAAAACGGCGCTTGACAAGCGCAGAACGCCCGTGCTATTCTACCCTCGGTAGGAAGGGGAGAAGATGAGCCCGAGCCCCTCCGGGTCCGCTCTACGTCGGGATGGGGCGGGCACGTGGCGTGTCTGAAGCGCCTTAGAGGACAAGCTCGCAAGCTCGTCCGGATCCGTAACCGTGCGTGCTTTCCCCCTTTCCGGGTGCGGGTCAAACCGTATTGCCTTCGCACACCCCGCGGCTGAGCGGTAGGTCTCGGGGCCTGCGTAAATGGTGGATAGGGGACGGTGTAGTACCGCCGCTTCAGATGAGACCGGGGCGCGTTCTTGAGGGACTCCGCTGACCGTCGCAGGTAGATAATACCAAGTCACCGTGATGCCGCCGTATATGTGCGGCCAGGGAGTGGGTTCCCGCCTTCGCGGGAATGACGGCTTTACGGCGCGCTCAAAATAAATTGGTATAACACCGCCCACGCAAGTGGGCACGTTCGACATTCCGGCTCCGCGTGGCAGCGGGCCAAACCAGCCAGGGCGCGCTCCGGCCCTATCGAAGAAACCAGAGATCAGGCAGACAAGCAGAAACGAACACAAGGAGAAGCCAACCAGCCAACAACAAACCGAACCGCGAGCCTCTCTTACCTCTTCCCCCATCTGGGGGGAAGATTGAGCCTGTCCTGAGCCTGTCGAAGGGATGGGGGCTCTCTCCCTTCCTCTCCCTCGACGGCAGAGGACTCAGAGCCTGCCCTGAGCCTGTGGAAGGGGTAAGGGTGATTCCCCCCGCGCCGTCATCCGGCGAGAGCCGTATCCCGGAGCGCCGCGGCAATGACGGCGCGGACGGCTTGCGCCTGTGGAAACTCCCGACTACGCCCCCTTGGCTCTCGCGCGGCGTGGGCGCCGGATGCGGCTGAGCGTCACGACGCCCTCTCTCGGCAGGAAAATGGCCGCTATGATCGTGGCCGGCAGGAAGAAGACGGCGTGGCAGACCACGGCGAACACGAAGGCGTCATTGTCCTCGAAGCCGAAGAAGCGTAGCACGTATATCACGGCGAACTCGAACGCGCCGATGGCGCTGGGTGCGGCGGGTACGGCCGTCGCGAAGAAGATCGTTCCCATGACCACGACGGTGGCGACCAATGGAGAGATGGGAAGGGCCACGGCCGTAGCAATCATCCAGGCGGTCATGCCGACCAGCAGCCAGTATGACACGCTTGCGGCCAGCGACAATACCAGGCGCTTCTTCTCCCTCTCCAGATCCCTGACGGCATGGGAGAAGGCCGCCAGGAACTGGAACCTCGTGACGAATCCGAGTGACTCGCTCCAAGCGAAGAACCGTACCAGGAGGACCACGGTAACGGTGAATCCGAGCGCGCCCCAGACGAAGACGGAGACGGACAGCTCCTTGCCAAAAAGGGAGACGGAAAAGCCTCTCATCTCCGGCACCATCAGAAATGCGACTACGAGTATGCCGGTGCTCGCCACAGCGTCGATCACGCGCTCCATCCCCAGAGTGGCAAGGGCAGTCGCTCCCTTGATGCCATCTCGCAGCGTCAGGACCGCAAGCTGCGTCACCTCGCTGACCACCCTGAAGGGCATTACGTTGCTGAAACCCAACCCCTCGTGCTGGACGATGAAGAGCCTGCGTATCGATATCTCTTCGTTCGTGAATAGCAGCTTCCACCGTATGGCCCGGAGCCAGCCCGCGGACATGAAGACCACAAGGGCGAGCGCGAGGCGCATCGGCGAAACTCCCGACAGGCTGTCGACCACGTCGCCCCAGTCCAGGCCGCGTACCGCCAGCCAGCCAAGCAGCCCGCTGACCGCCAGCCCAACCGCGAGCTTCGCCCCCTCAGACGCCCAACGCCGTATCGAGATGCGACGCTTTGGACGTTTGGGGCGAGGCTCCGCGCTTGGATTCCCCATGCGGTGTAGTATAGTCCAGCGCCGCCCGAATCTGCCAGAACCCGGACGTTTCCTGCCCCCGTGCTGCTCGTAGACACCCATACGCACCTCGACCCATTCCCGGACGCCGAAGTGTCCTCGATACTGACCCGCGCCAGACAGGTGGGCGTGGGCGCAGTGATCTCGGCGGGCACTACGGAGAGCTCCTCGCGCAGGGCCGTCGAGTTGACCGCCGCGTTTCCGGACATGTTCGCCGGCGTTGGAGTCCACCCAATGGACTTGGAGGGCCCGATCGACGACGCGGCCTACGCACGGCTGCACGATATGGCATCGTCGACCGATAAGGTGGTGGTCGTCAGCGAGATCGGGCTTGACTTCATGGAAGGGATGCCCGACAGGGCCGTGCAGTACCAGGCATTTCGACGACAGATCGGGCTGGCCCGCGACCTCAGGCTGCCCATCGTCTTCCACAGTAGGGAGGCCCACAGCGAAACGCTGCGGGCGCTCAGGGAAGAGCGCGCCTATGAGGTGGGGGGTACGATGCACTACTTCCAGGCCGACGAGCGCACGGCTGAGGAAGCCATCGACCTCGGCTTTCTCATATCCCTGGCACGGCCGCTCCTCCGCCTGCCCCACCTGCAGGAGGTGGCCGCGTCACTGCCCCTCGCCCACGTCGTCCTGGAGACGGACTCCGCTCCACAGCCATTCAAGGCCAAGCGCGAGAACTGGACCGAGCCCCGTCATCTCCGCGACGTTGCCCTGAAACTGGCCCAGCTTCAGAAACGGGACGTGCGTGAGATCGAGGAGGCCACGACCCGAAACGTGCTGCGCCTCTTCGGAGAGGGGAGCCCCCTAAGCCGCTACGTCACCTCAGTCGACGTTGGGCAGCAGTATGAAGGTGGGCATGATGACGAGGAAGAGGGACCACCCGAATAGGGTGGACAGGACAGCGGCGGTCCAGTCCGTCTGCTGCATCTCCTTGACACCGACGACCGCCGCAACCAGTATCCACAACGCCGCCAGCATAGCCGCGAAGAAGCCGACTCCCGGCGCCTGTATCAGCAGGAACAGCGCCCCCGGCCCGTAGCAGAGTCCGATCACCCGCAGCAGCTGGTGATAGACGGCCTTTCCGCCGAGAAAGCGGCTGCCCAGCAGGTAGACGACCAGGGCCCACAGGACCCAGCCCAGCAGTACGGTGATGACTACGAGCCACACCGTGATGAGCCGTTCGCCCAACATCGACCATGTCAGGTCGGGCTGGGTGATTCCCACCTCCACCACGTTCAGGAGACCGAGGCTGAGGGCGATGGCCGAGAGGATGACCACGCCAAGCGACTTCAGGATGATCTCCGGGTCACCCGCCGCGTGTCGGTGGACCTCCCGCCTAAGCAGCGCCGCCCGGATCGCCATGCGCAGCATGTTGCCCATGCCGTCTAGGTTATATGGTCGCGCAGCGCAAGGCTAGAGGACAGCGCCGCGTGCAGCTGTCCAAAGCCTTCGAGAGAGGATTCACCCCTTCTCCCAAGGAGAGCCTTGTACGGCTGCCATTGGTACAAAACAGATGGGAGGACCCTGTCACCGTCGTTCCCGCGCAGAGCCTGCCCCGTACTCGACACGGGGCGGGAACCCATCCCCGGCTGCTGTCAACTTGGGGTAACTGGGCAGAGCCATTGTCATCACTTGGTGCGCCGTCGCAAAGCGGCATGAGCGGCTACTTTGAAACAGCACCCAGCCACCCCGCGATGTCGTCCCGAGCTAGCGACGGACCTGGGGTGGGGTCGGCCTCGACCATGCCAAGAGACGATGCCAATGTTACGCAGCCCGGCCAGTCGGTGTAGTATTGGCGGGACCGGTCCGCATGACGGATGTACCGTTCGGAGGTGCCCACATGAAAGTGCTCGCAAATATCCAGCTCGACGACTCCCAGGTCAGCCGGATAGAGGCCGTATCGGATGCCGTCGAAGTTGTGAGGGCCGATTCCGAGGGCGAGGCTCTGGAGCTCATGCCGGAGATCGACGTCGTGTTCGGAAGCTTCGACCACGACATGTTCGTTCGGGGCCGGCGTCTAAAGTGGGTCCAGGTCACCAGCGCCGGCGTCGACGGCATGATGTATCCCGACTTCGTAGAGAGCGGCGTCGTCCTGACGAGCGCCAAGGGCATCGTGGGTGTCCACCTGGCCGAGCACGCTATGGCCCTTCTCCTCGCCCTGACGCGCGGTATCGCGTGGGCCGTGAGGCACCCGAGCTGGGACCAGCGAGACGCCACCCGGGAAATGTCGTGGGAGCTGCTCGGACGCACCATGGGCATCGTCGGACTTGGGGGCACGGGACGGGAGCTTGCGGCCCGCGCCCTCGCCTTCGGGATGCGGGTGATCGCCGTCGACCCGATGGACGTGGACCTGCCCGAAGGCGTCGAGTACTGCCGGAAGATGGACGGGCTCAGTGAGCTCCTGGATGCCTCGGACGTTGTCGCTGTATGTGCCCCGCTCACGCCGGAGACCGAGGGCATGTTCGACCGGAGCGCGTTTCGGCGGATGCAGTCCCATGCCCTTCTGATCAACGTGACCCGCGGCCCCATAGTGGACGAGGAGGCCTTGATCGAGGCCCTGGAGGGCGGTCTTATTGGCGGCGCGGGGCTCGACGTGACGCCTCGGGAACCCCTGCCTGACGACCACCCGCTCTGGCGGTTCGACAACGTCGTAATAACGCCCCACTCAGCGGGAGGGTCGCCCCGGCGCATGGACCGGGCGGTGGACCTCTTCTGCGACAACCTCAATCGGCTGCTCTCGGACGAGCCGCTGACCAGCGTCATCGACAAGACCAAGGGCTACTGAACCCGGTCAGCCCCTCGCTCCTGTGGCGAGGAGTACTGCAAGTGTCGCGGGAGCGCGTCTGAGACGCCCAGGGCCATCAGGACGCGCTCCGCGACGAACTCCACGACGTCGTCGATTCCCCGCGGCTTCAGGTAGAAGGCCGGGTGCGGCGGCAGCACCACGGCCCCCAGCCGCGCGAGAGTGGCAAGATTCTCGAGATGGACGGCAGTCACGGGGGTCTCCCTGGGCACTATGACGAGCCTGCGCCGCTCCTTCAGGGCCACGTCCGCGGCCCGGCGCATGAGATTGTCGGACAGCCCGGCGGCCACGGCGGCGGCCGTCCCCATGCTGCATGGCACGACCGCCATCCCCTGCGACGGGTACGTGCCGCTCGCGATGGGTGCGGCCAGGTCGCCTATGGCATAGGTCGTGAAAAGGCCCGTGTCCGTCCACCGCTCGATGGTCTCGCCCAGGGACTCCTCCATCTCGTCCCGCCAGACCATCCTGGCGGCGGGGGATATGGTCGCGATCACGGGCCAGCCCAAGCCCAGCAGTCGGTCGATCGTGGCCTCTGCCATCATAGACCCGCTTGCACCCGAGATGCCTACGACGACAGGCTTCTTCTTGCTCATGCCGCAGCCAGCGAGAGAAGGAGTGCCACCAGCATGGTGGTCGAGATGTAGGCGTTGATTCTCATGAAGGCCGTCCCCATGCGCGACAGGTCGTCGGGCGAGATCATGCGCCGCCTGTAGACGAGCAGCCCGGATACTACGACGCATCCGACGTAGTACGGAAACGCCAGGCCCATCACCAGCCCAAAGGCTGCCAGGCACCCGACCGCAATCACGTCCAGCACCGCCGAAATCCTGAACGCGGCGGGAATCCCGAAGCGTTGCGCGACCGAGTGCAGCCCTCTGCGAACATAGTAGGCCCTGTCCTCCGCGTGGTACAGGATGTCGAAGCTAGCCGCCCAGGAGGCGACAGCCGCCGACAGCAGGCCCGCCGCCCACTCGATACTTCCCGTGACGCCGATCCATGCGCCGACTGGCGCTATGGCAAGCGCCCATCCGAGCATGAAGCTCCCGGCCCACGTGACCCGCTTGGCGTACGGGTAGGCGATCAGGTAGGCGGCCGCCACAGGCGCCAGGGCCAGCGCCAGGGGGTTCAGCTGCCACGCCGCCACGAAGAACACCGCCGCCGACGCTACCAAGAGCGCGTACATGTCCCGGGCCCGGAGCAGCCTCTGGGGCAGGTGCCGCATTGCCGTTCGCGGATTGCCCGCATCGATGTGCCTGTCGATGACTCGGTTCGCCGACATGCCTAGGGTCCGAGCCCCGACCATGGCGACCGTTATCCACACGAAGTCGTCTAGTTCCGGCAGGCCGTCCGCCGCGAGCACCATGCCAGAGAACGCGAAAGGCAGCGCGAATAACGTCTCCTGGAATCTGACCGCGTCCAGGAAGAGCGGCGCCCTTGCGAGCAGCCCGCCCCTTGCGGCCTCGATGCTCACAGCCCGTACTCCTCCCACCGGGCGTCCACTAGGCTCTTGATCTCGCCGCTCATCACGATCTCCGCAGGCCACTCCCGGCTCAGGCCCTCGTCGATGCCCTTCTCCGTGGCGTCGATGCCGATCTTGCTGCCCAGCCGCGGAGTCGAAGCTGCATGGTCCAGGTCGTCTGCCGGGCCGTCTACGAACAGGATGTCGCGCCTAGGGTCGATATTGACGCCGAGTCGCCACGCCGCCTCCGAGAGGTCGTGAATGTTGACGTGCTCGTCGAAGACCACTATGCCCTTTAGCAACGCCATCTGGCCGATGCCCCACAGGGCGTACATCACCTTCTGCGCCTGGCCCGGGTACTCCTTCCTGATGGACACAAGCACGTAGTTCGTGAATATGCCCTCTGCCGGCATGTTCATGTCGACTACCTCGGGGACCGTCAGCTGCAGGGCGGGCAGCATGATTCGCTCGCTCGCCTTGCCCATGAAGTAGTCTTCGGAAGGGGGCCTTCCCACGACAGTCGTAGGGTAGATGGCGTCGTGCCGGTGGGTGATGGCCGTGAGGTGAAAGACGGAATAGTCGTTGGGCAGGGAGTAGAACCCCGTGTGGTCGCCAAAGGGCCCTTCGACCCGGGTCTCTCCCGGTACGACGTACCCCTCGAGAACGATCTCGGCGTGGGCCGGTGCCTCCAGATCGACTGTCTTGCACTTGACAAGCTCTACGGGCTCTTCGCGGAGCACGCCGGACACGGCGAACTCATCCATGTCGGGTGGGAGCGGCATCGAGCCCGACCACATGGTAGTGGGGTCTCCTCCGAGCGCGACCGCCACGTCGATCCGTTCCGACCCCATTCTCGTACCGGACCTGAAGTGCCGCGCCCCTACCTTGTGACTCTGCCAGTGCATACCCGTCGTCCTGCTGTCGTAGACCTGCATCCGGTATGTGCCGACGTTTCGTCGGCCGCTCGCGGGGTCTCTACTGATGACCAGCGGCAGGGTGATGAACCGCCCGGCGTCGTCGGGCCAGCACGTCAGGATCGGGAGCCGGTCGAGGCTGGCGTCTTCTCCGGTCAGCACCACCTCCTGGCACGGGGCGCTCCGCACCGTCCTGGGCTGGCTCCGTGCGAGGCCGGTGAGGTCTCCCAGGGTGCGGAGCTTGTCCATGAGGCCCTTGGGCGGGGCCTGCGGGAGTCCGGTCAGCTTGCGGACCCGCGCCACGATCTCCTCCACGTCCTCGACGCCGAGAGCCCAGGCGACCCTTTGGTGGGTGCCGTAGAGATTGATGACCACCGGAGTCTCGAAGCCCTCCACGTTCTCGAACAATAGCGCGGGGCCGCCCGACTTGACCATCCTGTCGGTTATCTCGGTGATCTCCAGGTCGCGGGTGACCAGCGCGGATACCCGTTTGAGCTCGCCGCGCTCCTCCAGGAATCCCAGGAACTCGCGAAGGTCCTTGAACTTCATAGCCTTGAAGCCGCCCCCCGTATCTCGGTGGACGACACGTCGCGCCGGAACGCCGACTCTGGAATCCCCGCAAGCATGTCCTTGAAGCCCGTCGGCACTCCAACGTCGTCCAGAGACCGGAACCGGTCGTCCTCTACACGGCCTGCCACCAGGAATCGGCAGCCAGAGTCCCTAAGCTCCTCGAGGGCCTCGTCCATCGCCGCCGCGCTGCCGCCGTAGTATTGGGGATCGAACAGCCTCATCGCGGTGTCGAAGCCGATGACGAAGGTCGACCCGGGCAGGACTCTTGCCTTCTCGGCGAATGTCGCCGCGCTTGTGAGAACGACACTTCCTCTACCCTCGAACTGGCGCAGCCGGCGGCTCACGTCCGCGTATGTCAGGGGCGGCTTGTCAACGTTTGCGGTCGACAGCTCGAAGGCTACCTCCATCTTGAGGATCTCAGAGGCGACCCGTGCCAGCGCCTCGTGTCCTCCATGCAGCGGATAGAACGAGCCGGGTAGCAGCGCCTTGGGGTAGGGCAGACCTGCCGAGACGGACCCGTCCGCGTCCACTACTACGCATGAGACGGCGCATTCCAGGAGGTCCCGTACAGGATCGCGCGCTCGGTCCTCCAGAGTCACGAGATGCTCCGGCTCGCTGAGTCCCAGTGGCGCGTCGAAGCCTACGCCGCTCTCCTCGGCGAGCAGCCTCACGATCAGCCTGCTCACGATCTCGTCCTCGGCCTCCCTGTCCCGCATACCCTTGACCATGGTCACGCCGTATCCCCGGCGTCGCCCGGAGGAGCATGAAGCGACGAAGCAGCGGTGCTCGCCCCGCTTCTCGCGCTGGGTCCTGATTGTGGCTGTGGCGCCGATACCGGTTGCGTGCGGGTCGCCGGAGAGGTGTAAGGCGCGTTCGAAGGCGAGCTGGGCCATCTCCATGGCTACCTCTTGAGAGACCACGCGGGCGGGGCTACGTCCCAGTAACTCTGCAAGGGCCTCGCCCGCATAGGGAACTGAGATCTCGAGGACGGTATTTGACGCGTTAGGGACTCCCAGCAGCCACGTCAGCGCCTGTGCCCCGCCTCCTGTCGCCACAATCACGGCTCTGGTGGGAGATGCGTGTATCCCCTCGATCGCCTCTCTTAGCCTTGCGTCCATTCTAAGACCATTATGACCCCCGCCAATTCCCTAGGCAACAACGCCTGGCCTAGAGCAGATTGACCAGCCGGGGCCTGAGGCCTATTCGGATGGCGGACAGGACGACCGCGCCTATGATGATCATCCCAACCGACGACCAGCTCCACCCTTGTATCACCAGCCCCAGAGCGGCTCCCGCGGCCGAAGGGTGCTCAGTGTCGGTGACCACCATCAGCACCATGCTGAGTCCCAGCGTTAGGGCGGCTACGGCGTTGCGGATGGACGGCGAGGACTCCACCACTGCGGAGATATCTGGGATTCCCAGTATTGCGACGACTATGGACCCCGCCACGACCCCCGCCACGTGATCGCCCACGACCTTGCGGGGAGTGGCTGCGACACTGTCGGGGACGACGAAGATGGTGAAGACTGTGGAAGCCATCGCGATTACTATGGCGATGTTCAGCACCACGTCCTCGACGACCACGATGGCCAGGAGTGACAGGGTCGCAAGTGCGGACTGGAAAGCGTAGCTGCGGCTGCGGGCCGCCAGTCGGCGGTCCACCAGCGGAGGCGCAACGCGCCTGATCCTCAATAGCAGCTGACCCCTGTGCCGGTGGCGCGTATGGGGCATTCGAACCTCGGCCTGGAGAAGGTGGCCTTGCTCCAGTCTATTCCCAGCCCCGTCTGTGCTGTACAGGCGAAACGGGTACACTCGTTTCCGAATCTGCGTCATCCTTGGGACTCGGCGCTATGTGCATGGGGGATCAACCGAACGGCCGGGCCACCCGGCCCGGACCGACGCTACGCTGGCGCTTTTCGTATCTCTCCGGACGCTTCTTTGACGTGCCCGGAGGTCTCTCGGAGACGGTCTAAGATTCTTGACACTGATTAGAGGTTGTGATAATTTTCACAAGGTTTGCACCGGCTGACCGCCAGCTATATCTTGCAGAAAGGCTCCATGGACCCAACCCCCCTTACAAGCTCCGAGTGGAGCGAGATTGGGAAAGTGCTGACCAGCATGTGGCTCATGGTCGCCCTTGTCATCTTCTTTTCAACGAACCTGCTGGTGGGCCACATCCTCATCCCTTCTCTTGTAGCGTCCCACCACCTGCCCCCCTCACTCCAGAAGGCGCGGGTGGGTTTCTACGCGCTGGCGATAGCCGGATTCGCGGCGACGCTCGTCGTGCTAGTGATGGCCATAGACCACGCCGGTGTGATAGCCGACATCTTCGAGACGTACTGGATCGACGGCGGGGTGGACTGATGCCGTTGCTTGCCGGTATCGTCCTCGGCGCCTAGGTTACGCTCGACTTGCTCCCAGGCGATTTTCGTCTACCCAAGCGGAACAAGAAGTCAGTCTTTGCATTCGGCTTCATCGGCCTGACTGGCCTGGTTGGTCTGGTCATCCTGGTGGTGGTCGGAGCGTTCGTCCTCTCGGCGTGGCTGGGGCTGCCCTTGAACGCCTTCGGGCTCAACGAGGGGCCCGACCAGCCCATCGCGTTCCCCCACACCGTCCATGTCGAAGAGTTGGGCATGGACTGCACCTTCTGCCACCGCAACGTGGCGACGGAAGCGGCGGCGTCCGTGCCCGCTGTGGGGCTGTGCATGTCTTGCCACAAGGTGATTGGGGACGGCCTCCCAGAAGTCGAGAAGCTGCGCGACTACCACGAGTCGGGAAGGCCGATCGACTGGGTGCGTGTGCATCGGGTGCCTGATCACGTCCACTTCGTTCACGAGTCCCACGTCCGATACTTTTCCGAGCGCGACGGCATCGCTGCCTCGGAGACGTGCGTCCTGTGCCACCAGGACGTCGGGAGCATGACCAAGGTCAAGCAGGTCAGGTCGTTGAAGATGGGCGACTGCCTTGACTGCCACCGCGAGAACGAGGCCCCGACAGACTGTACGACGTGCCACTACTAGACGGACGAACATGGACCTAACCAGACGCAAGTTCCTAACGCTCGTAGGCGGCTCCGCTGCAGGGGCCGTGCTCTTCCAGGCGTGCGGCGTGCCCGAGGACGAGCTCATCGTCGAAGCCCCCGTGCAGATGCCTGAGGACATGGTGACGGGGATCGACAACTGGTACGCGACCCTGTGCCCGAATTGCCGCAGCCCGGAGGGCATCGTGGTTCGCGTGATGGAGGGCAGGGCCAAGAAGGTCGAAGGGAACGTCGACTACCCGGTGAACCAGGGAAAGCACGGCGTTCGCTGCGAGGCGGCATTGCAGGGCCTGTACCACCCGGACCGAATCAGCGCTCCGCTGGTCAGGCTGGGAGCCCGGGGCGAAGGGCGCTGGGAGGAGATCAGCTGGACCGACGCCATAGCCCGCCTCGCCCATAGGCTGGGACAGATCGAGGACCGTTCTTCCGTCGTGCTTGCCACCGAGCCGGTGGGCGGACACATGGGCAAGGTCGTACAGCGGTTCACCTCTCGCACCGGCGTCAGGCACTTCCGGTATGACACCCTGGACGAGACGAACCTGCTGATATCCATGCATGAGGTGTTTGGCAGCGGCGTCATGCCGGACTTCGACATCGGCAACACAAACTACCTGCTGTCATTCGGGGCCGACTTCCTGTCGACCTGGGGCTCTCCCATTCGGTATGCGAGGGCTTACGGCCGCTTCCGCCAGGGAGACCGAGAACGGGGGACTCACGTCCACATTGAGCCGCGTCTGTCGACCACGGCCGCGAGCGCCGACGAGTGGGTCTACGTCAATCCCGGTTGGGAGGGCCATGTCGCGCTCGCGATTGCCAGCGTCATCGTCGAGCAGGGGATGGGCGACTCGGTAATGGCGGCTGCTATCACGGATGACGGGGCTGTCGACCTTGCCCGGTACTCGCCTGAGCGGATAGCCGACAGCGCGGGCGTGAGCGCCGAGAGAATTCGTCGCATAGCGGACGAGTTCGCGAGCCACCCGCCAGCGCTCGCGATAGGCGGCGGCTCGGCCGGCGCTCACTCGAATGGGCGCGGCAACCTCAGAGCCATATACTCGCTCAACCACCTGGTGGGTAGCGTGGGCAAGCCGGGAGGCGTCATCCCGAACCCAGGCTCCCCCATCCGCGATGTCACAGGAAAGGCCAATGCGTCTTCCTACAGGGCGTGGCGCGGGCTCGCAGATGAGATGAACGCGGGGGATGTGAGCGCCCTGCTGGTCCACCGGGCCAACCCGGTCTACGGGTTGCCGGGCGCGGCTGGGTTCAGGGATGCCCTGCTCGGACGGAGCGGCGACGCCTTCAACGTCCCGCTCATCGTCAGCTTCTCGGGAATGATGGACGACACGTCGAGCCTGGCCGATCTGGTATTACCGGAGAATCATGGGCTGGAGGACTGGGGAGACGACATTCCGACCCCCGGCCCCGGCTACCAAGCCTTCGGAATTAGGCAGCCCGTAGTACGTCCTTTCTTTGAGGGCCGTGGCGTCCATCTCGGCACGCGGAACTTTGCCGACGCTCTCATGGGTGTGGCCCAGACGATGGAGATAGACCTGGGACTTGAAGGCGAGAGCTTCAAGGAAGTGCTGGAGGCGGGAGTAGAGGGCCTGTTCGGACGGGATCGCGGCTCTGTCAGGGCCCACGATTTCAGGTCGTTCTGGAACGGCGTCCTCCAGCGCGGCGGCTGGTGGGACACGACGGCCACCTACTCCGGCCCGGCGCCGGACCCCGTGCGCATCGTGGCTGAGCTCGACGAGCCAACAACAGGCTCCGGCCAATTCGCCCTGGTGCCGTACCCGTCCATCGGGATCACGGACGGCAGGGGCGCGCATCTCCCATGGCTGCAAGCGACCCCGGACCCGATCACCACGGCTACGTGGCAGACGTGGGTGGAGATCAACACGGGGCGAGCGGAGGAGATGGGTATCAAGGAGGGCGACGTCCTCCGGCTGTCCGCGTCGAACGGGAAGTCGATCGAGGCCCTCGCCTATCCGCATCCCGGCATATCGCCGGATGTCGTCTCTGTGCCTATGGGCCAAGGGCACACGGCTGGCGGCCAGTACGAGAATGGGCGCGGCGCCAACGTCCTGTCGATACTGGAGCCTCTGGAAGACGCGTTTTCGGGCGCTCTCGCCTGGGCGGCGACCCGGGTGAATGTGGCCAAGACGGGCGATTGGACGCGGGTGCCGAGGTTCGAGAACACCGCGCCCGATCTGGCGACCGACGAAGACCAGCACATCATCAAGCTTACGGCGAAGGACTCGTAGAGAGCCCAGGGCTATCCGGTAGGAGCAGAATATGGCGGGCGAAAAGTGGGGGATGGTAATAGATGTCGACAAGTGCATCGGCTGCCAGGCGTGCGTAGTCGCGTGCCAGTCTGAGAACAACATCCCCATCAACACGGAGGATCTGTACAACCAGCGGCGCGCTGTGCAGTGGATCCGCATCGAGCGGTACTGGGAGGGCGAGTTCCCCAACGTGAAGGCGCGCTTCATCCCTGTACTCTGCCAGCACTGCAGCGACGCGCCCTGCGAGCCCGTCTGCCCTGTGTTTGCCACGTACCACAACCCTGAGGGCCTGAACGTACAGGTCTACAATCGCTGCATAGGGACGCGCTTCTGCGCCAACAACTGCCCGTACCACGTCCGCTTCTTCAACTTCTGGGAGCCCAGCTGGCCGGAGAGCCTTACCAACCAGCTGAACCCCGACGTTACGGTTCGCAGCCGCGGCATCATGGAGAAGTGCACCTTCTGCATCCAGCGTATCCGCAGGTCCACCAGGGACGCGAAGCTGGATGGCCGCGAGTTGGAGGACGGGGCCAGGGAGCTCAACCCCGCCTGCGTGAACGCGTGCCCAACCGACACGCTGGTGTTCGGAGACCTCAACGATCCCGACAGCAGGGTCGCCAAGATGAACGAGAAGGAAATGGGCGACCACGGCAGGGGATACCACATGTTGGGGGAGCTTGGAACAGAGCCTAACGTGCTGTATTTGAAGAAGGTAGACAAGGACGCGAAGGAAGGCCATGCATAACGGCCACTCCAGCAATGGACACGATGCGACTGCGGTGGGCCGCGACCTCGCTGCCCGCCACGGCGCGTCGTCGCGCGGGTTCCGCTTTGCGGTCCTGGCCGCGGGTGTGCTGTCCATAATGGGCGTGGTCGGTTTCGTCCTGAAGCTCGCAGATCAGGGCACGGATGACCCGAGCGCCTGGGGGTACTACGCGGCTCTGGTGTCCTTCCTGCTCACCGCGGGCGGCGGCGCAGTGATGGTCGCCATCGCGACCAGGCTGGCCAAGGCCCACTGGCGCAGGCCCATATCACGGGTATCGGAGATGTTCACGGCAGTGGTGCTCTACACCCTCCTGCTATTCATCCCGCTGCTGTTCGTGCTGCCGAGCCTGGCGGACGATCGCCGCAGCCTCTGGTTCTTCGGCGAGCTACACATGCCCGCGTACATGCCCCATGCCATTGCGCTGCTGTCCCTCGCCTTCCTTGCGATAGCCGGTCTGGCGCTGTTGTGGACTTCGGCGCTGCCAGACCTTGGGCTGCTTCGCGATTCGACGGGGCGGGGAGGGATCATCGCCCGCCTTGCCAATACCTGGCAGGGCACGTCTCGCCAGTGGTTCGTCCAGTACCACCGGCTCGGCATTCTGGGCGCACTCTACTTCATGATGCTGGTCACGACCCACTTCCTGTTCAGCATGGAATTTGCGATGGCGCTCGTTCCGGGCTGGATCGACGCCCTCTTCCCGGCGACCCACGCCCACAACTCGCTGCAGGCCGGTGTTGCCATCGTCCTGCTGACGATGTTCGGGCTGCGCCGCTTCTGCGGATACGGCGACTACATCGGTCTCGATCAGTTCTGGGGACTGGGAAAGCTGCTCTTTGCGCTGTCGCTGCTCTGGTTCTGGTTCTGGTTCTCGAGCTTCATCATCTTCTGGTATGGGGCGAAGCCAAATGAACAGGCGGTCCTCGAGCTGCTGATGGTGGGCCCGTACATATGGGTTTTCATGGCGGCCTTCATACTCAACTTCATCGTCCCGCTCTTTACAATGATATGGAACCCACTGCGCAAGAGCATCTGGGGGCCTACCATCATCGCGTCGTGCGTCCTGGTAGGCACATTCCTGGACCGCATCAGGCTCTACGTGCCCTCGTGGTCGGTTACTGCGACCGACGACAAGCATGCCCTGCATGAGATGCCGGCCGCGATCATGCCTGAGATTTCCGACATAATGATGTTGGTAGGAGGACTCGCGGGAGCCGTGCTCGTGTATCTGCTGGCGACCAGGGTCGTTCCAGTGATAAGCATCTGGGAACAGAAGGAGCTTCTCCTGTACAAGCTGCACAAGCCCTTCCACAGGCTCGAAGAAGTACTGGTACTGGGTAAGAAGGACTAGCCCTCAGGGGACGCAATGCAAGAACACGTACAGCTAGACCAGAAGCAGATCAACAGAGAGCTGCTCAATGGCGTCCTCCAGATGCCGAAGTGGTGGCCCGGCGCCACCTTGATCGCCTTCATCGTCTTCATCACCGGCATGGGCGCGTTCGGTTACATGCTGAACAAGGGCGTCGGCGTCACCGGGTTGAACCGCCCCGTCTACTGGGGCGTCTTCATGGTCAACTTCGTTTTCTGGATTGGCATAAGCCATGCGGGGATCATGATCTCGGCCATCCTACGACTGACCCAGGCCGAGTGGAGACGCCCCGTGACAAGGGCCGCCGAGGTGCTGACGGTCTTCTCGCTGATGTCCGCGCTGATGGCCGCTCCGCTGGTGCACGTGGGCAGGCCGTGGCGCGCGGACCTGTGGGTGTTCCCCTACGACTTCGCGAGAGGCGTCTGGATCAACATACGCTCGCCCTTCATCTGGGACCCCAGCGCGGTCATGACCTACCTGACCGCCAGCACACTCTTCGTCCTGGTGGCGCTCCTGCCGGACCTGGCTATCATCCGAGACCGTAGCAAGGGCTTTACTCGCGCGGCCTACTCGGTGATGTGCCTTGGCTGGCGCGGGACTCCTCGGCAGTGGAAGCTGCAGGCCGTGGCTGGAATACTCCTCTCGGCCCTGGTGCTGCCGGTCTTCGTGTCGGTCCACAGCATCGTGTCGTGGGACTTCGCCGTGCAGATAGGGCCCGAAGCGTGGCACTCGACGATCTTCGCGCCATACTTCATCATCGGCGCCATCCATTCGGGTGTCTCGGCGGTTGCCACAGTGATGGTGCTGATGGTGTGGCTGTGGGGTTGGAAGAACTACATTACGCCCGACCACCTCGACGCCATAGGCCGTTTGCTGATCATTGTGGCTACCACATGGTTCTTCTTCTTCTTCCTGGAGTGGGTGTTCGCCCTATACAGCCTCGAGGCGCCCGAGCTGGCGATGCGCGAGTTGCAGGTCTTCCAGTGGCCGTGGAGCGGGCTGTTCGTACTGTTCCTGCTCACGGCGTTCTTCATACCCGTCCCCATGTGGCTCTTCAAGAATCTACGCCGAAGCCTCCTGGCGATGTTCATTTCGACAATCCTCGTGAACGTGGGGATGTGGCTTGAGCGCTTCCTGATCATCGTTCCAGGCACTATGAGGCGCGGCCACATGGTCTTCGACTGGGGTTCCTACCACCCGAGCATTATCGAGATACTGATGGTAGCGATGACCTTTGCCTGGGTGATACTGGGTATGCTGCTATTCTCCAAGGTGTTCCCGCTCATCCCGCTCTTCGACATCAAGGAGGCGATGGTGGGCAGAGAAGAGATCAAAGTCGGGCGCAAGACCGTACCTGCTTCGATCCGCGAGTGAGGTAGAACGATGGCCCAACGTAGCGTAATAGGACTTTTTACAGACGAAGATACGGTTGCCGACGCCCTGGACAGCGTCAAGTCGGCCGGCTTCGAGCAGGGCGAATACGAGGTGCTCACGGGTACGCCGTACCCGGAGGGGACGTTCGGGGAGGAGGAGCCTGTTCACAAGCTCTACAGGTTCCCCCTGATAGGCGCGGCGTGCGGCTTCATCGTGGGCATGCTCCTGACTGCCGGCACCCAGCTGGCGTTCCCGCTCGTTGCAGGAGGCAAGCCGCTTCTCTCGATTCCGCCGATGGCGATCATCATGTACGAAGGTACGATGCTAGGGGCCATCCTGTTCACGGTCTTCGGCATCGTCTTCGAGTCGAGGCTGCCCCGGCTATTCATGGGCGCATACGACACCCGGATCACCGAAGGCTACATCGGAGTCACCGTCACGACGTCCGAGGACCGGACTGACGACGCGGAGGACGTGTTGAAGAAGGCTGGGGCGGAGGAAGTGAAGCGCGGGTGGGAGTCCGGCTAGTGCGTATGACCCGGTTGGCAACAATGTTTGGCTCGCTGGTGCGATTGTCAAGAGACAGGACGGCCGGGCTCTGGCTGCCTGCGCTCCTGGCGGTTACGGCCATGTTGCTCGCCGGGTGCTACAACTCGACTACGGGAGATACGACCATCCACGGCATCGCGGAGTTCAAGCTGCCAGTGGTGCCGGAGACGGGCTCTCATCGCGTCATGGTCTTCTCCGAGATGCACTATCAGCCTTCCTACCGCTCACAGGAGGCGCCAAGGCTTCTGCCCAATCCGGAGGCAGTCCCTTATGGGGGACTGGGTTCGCCCGATGGCGTCGTCGAGCATGACATGATCCTGAAGGAGATCGTGCCCGGCTCGCTGGCCGAGTATGGCGAGCTGAAGATACCGCAGAGCGTGAAGGAGTCCTACGATCCCGAGCACGCCCAGGAGCTGTTCCGCGTCAACTGCTCCGTGTGCCACGGCTTGACTATGCGCGGCGACAGC
The DNA here is from genome assembly GCA_965222445.1 of Dehalococcoidia bacterium. Taxonomy (GTDB): domain Bacteria; phylum Chloroflexota; class Dehalococcoidia; order Lucifugimonadales; family CAJWER01. The sequence goes on from CBDCTY010000002.1 coordinate 2,758,570, forward strand.
CCGATGGCTACGATGATGGAGGACAAGGGCATGGGGCCGGTCCCGGCGGACCTGATGGCGCCCATCACCCTGGAATCGCCGGAGGGCGAGATATTTGCCTTCATCTCACGGGGCGGACGGCAGGGGTACGCGCTCGTAGAGGCCGGTCTGGAATCTCGCTCACCGATGCCCGAGTTCCTCTACATGCTCTCCGAAGACGACCGCTGGGCCCTTGTCCAGTATCTCAAAAACCAGACACCCTGATCCCCTCCCGAGCGTATGCTCGGAACACCAAGGCTGCTGCGGCGCTTTGGAAGTCAGGCGCTCCGCAGGGATTCACCTCCGATTAGTGCCGGCCAGCTCGCCTTAGCCTACTGCCGCATCTCTGAGGCGACCATTTCAGTCCCCCCCTGTCGATTTGCCGAAACCACAAAGGCCTGCTCAGGCCAGGTGTGTCGAGGAGTGTAGTCAGCTCCTCCGGTGAATTGATTTTGCGAAATCGAAGGGTCGATTGCGCATAGAGCTTCGCCGCACGACCATGCTAGGGTCGCTGTCGGGAGGCCTGTGTTCTGGCATGTCGCCGCACGCCCGTCGTAATCGCATAATCCTGATAGTAGGCGCTACGGTCGTCGTTGTGTCCCTCCTGTACTTGGCCCGGGGGGCGCTGGTTCCGTTTTTCCTCGGCGGACTGCTCGCCTACCTGCTGACACCGGTCGTCCGGCTACTGGAAAGAGCGACGCCCTGGCGGAGGCGCTGGCCCAGGGCCAGCCGATTGACTGCCATTCTTGTTGCTTACGCCGTGGGGTTGTCGTTGATGGCTGCCTTCCTGGCGACAATCATCCCTCTGGCAGTCCAGGAGACGCGCGACTTTATCGACCGTATCCCGGACCTGTACAACGGGGCGCGCGTGACTATCGAGAACTGGAACGAGGAGTACACCCGGCGAGTCCCGGAGGACGTGCGCGCGGAGATACACGACGCGCTCGAGGAAGTCAGCTCGGTGGTCGTGGGCGCGGCCCGCTCGGTCCTGGTGCGTACAGTGAGCGGGGTTCAGCACACGCTGTCTATCGTGATTGCCATTGCCATACTGCCGATTTTCCTGTTCTACCTATTGAGGGACCAGGAGGAGCTGAGCGAAGGGTTCTTCTCGATACTCCATCCGTCCCTGCGCAGGCACATGAGGAGTATCCTAGAGATCGCGAACCGAACGGTTGGAGCCTACCTGAGGGGCCAGCTTGTCCTGGGCCTCTTCGTAGGGGTGACGGTGTTCGTTGGGCTGATGGCGATGGGTATACCCTTCTCGGTTCTGCTGGGAATTGTCTCGGGCGTAACTGAACTGTTCCCCGTCATTGGCCCGATCCTTGGCGCTATTCCGGGGCTGTTGGTAACGCTCTCCACGTCGCCGGACAAGTTCTTCTGGGTACTGCTGCTCTACGTGGGGGTGCAGCAGGTCGAAAACGCCATCCTCGTGCCTCGTATACAAGGCGGCGCCGTCCACATCCACCCGGCCATAGTCATGATCATACTGATAGTCGGCAGCGAGGTGGCCGGTATTTGGGGGATGGTCGTCGCCGTGCCCCTGGCAGGAGTCACGAAGGAGGTGTTCGCGTACTTCCTCAATGAGTGGAGAGTTGACGCTGCCGCCACGCCCGCGGATACGGCGGACGCGGCGGCCAGCGACTAGGCCCTGCTATTCGCCCCTGACGCCCCCGGGCCTCATCTTCCAGCCTGAGGGGTTAACGTCGAGAGCGACACCCTCTGGACTCATGAACTTCTTTTCCCCGACCCAGTTGTCAGGAGTGCCCTCCTGATTGCCGTAGGTCTCGTTCCATTCGGTGAGCTCTATGCCGCCGTTCTCCTCGATCAGCTGGTGAGACTGGTCCAGGTCCTCCACCTGGAGGCCGAAGTGGTGCAGCCCCGGGTAGCCACCGCCATACCGATCGTACTTGAACTTCAGAATGGTAACGTTGATGTAGCCGTCGCTTAGTATGGCCGAGTCGTTGTCGGGCGAGCGCTCGACCTCGGTCAATCCGAAGGTGTTGATGTAGAAGTCGGCGCAGGCGCCCGGGTCGTTGGTCGAGATGCCGATATGCTTGATCTTGGGCATGTAAGACTGTCCTCCATGTGGCGAAAATGTGTTTGACGTTCCAGCGGTCACGCTGGTACGCCGAGAGGGTAAGTTATAGGATGGAGCGCGGCGCGGTCAAGCGCGGCGAACTAGGAGTAACTGTTCAAAGTCGATGAGACATATGAGCCGCCCCTCCTTGTTGTCATTCTGAGGAGCACAGCGACGAAGAATCTACAGTCCTTTGCACACAGGGCCATCCCCCCGATGACAGGCGTAGATTCCTCACTCCGCTGGCGCTTCGTTCGGAATGACATTCGGGGAGGACATCTCAGCTCATGGAGACTGAACAGTTACAACTAGGCCGCGCCCTTCTCCACCTTTACGTGAGGGAAGGGTTATCATAGTCAATTGTGCAACCGATACTTTGAGGGAGCAGCTGATGAGCGAATCGCAATCCTTTGACCTGCTGATACAGGCGGGGCGAGTCTTCTGCGCCGACACTGGGCTGGACGGCCCGGGAGCCGTAGCGGTCAGCAATGGACGTGTGGCAGCCTCGGGCCAGGACGTCGACGGAGGGGCTTCGGAAACTCTGGACTTCCCGGATGCGGTACTCCTGCCCGGCTTCGTAGACCTCCACGCGCATCCTGCACCCCCGCACTGGAAGTACGGGATAGACCCGGACATCCTCATGTTGCCGCGGGGAACGACCACGATTCTCTCTCAAGGCGATGCGGGAGCGAACAACTGGGACGCTTACAAGCAGGCTGTTATCGAGCCGGCGTCGATGCGTATACGCATGGCCCTTAGCGCGGCGGTCGGCGGCGAGGAGGAAGAAGGCGCGGTCTTCCGTAACTTCGCCGACATCGACGTGGAGGCATGTGTGAGAACCATCGAGGGCGACCCCGATCTCATCTGGGGTATCGCGGTCAACGCTGCTGGAGCTGCCGCTGCCGGACACGACCCCAGGCTAGTGCTGGGCAGGGTCCTGGGGATGGCCGAGCGGAGCGGCAAGCCGCTGCTCTACGGGGTGCGCTGGGACCCATTCGATTGGCCGGTCGAGGAGCAGCTTGCTCTTCTCAGGCCGGGAGACGTGGTCACGTACTGCTTCCACGTAGGCCCAGGGGGTCTGGCGCCCAGCGGGAGGGTCGTCGATGCGGCGTGGGAGGCACGGGAGCGCGGCGTCAAGTTCGACATCGGGCACGGCATGGCCTCGTTCGACTTCGGCGTGGCCGAGACGGCAGTACGTGAAGGCTTCCTCCCGGACTCAATCTCTACGGATTTCTACGTTCGCCACGCCCATTCGTCGCCTCGCCACGACATGCCCCGCACAATATCGAAGCTGATGGCGGTCGGCATGTCGGATGAAGACGCGTTCGAGCGCGCCACCCTGCGTCCCGCGCAGACACTCGGACTGGATGGAGAGGTGGGCACGCTGAGGCCCGGCTCCGTGGCTGACTTGGCCGTAATACGATGGAATGCCGATGCGACGCCGCTTGTGGACGTCGACGGGGACGAGCGGCCGGGAGGTTGCTGGGAGCCCGTGGCGACCGTCCGTGCGGGCAGGGTGATTCCGGCCACTATCCCTGACTAGGGAGGGCGGCTGTCAAGTCCCAAGGCAGGTGGCCCGACGTAGTGGGCGTCGAATCGGCTACGGATCACACCTGGGGCTGTTTGGCGGGCTGCTTCTGACGCGATCGCAAATATCGGAGATCGTGGCGCCGGACAGACCTACCCCAAACTCCAACGCAGATTCTCGCAGGGTGCGGAAGATCGTCTGGAGGTTGACGCTCGCCGGGTGCTCCGGGTCGGCGTAGTCCTGGTCCTGGTGGGTGTTGGTGACGTAGGTGGGGAAGGCGGCGCCGTCGTCGATGCTCCGGGCCATGACGTTCCTGGCGACGGCGCTGTGGTCGTACAGGCGCGACGGGACGTAGGGCCACTCGAACCCGACCTCACGCCGGTCTCCCCGTGCCATCGGCCTGGAGGTGTCGACGGATATCGGCACCTCTACGAAGTTGCTGTCGCCCTCGATATGGCGAAAGCAGTGGTTGGCCCTGTGTGGATAGAGCTCCGCGCCCGCCCAGACTGCCATCGCCTCCGGCAAGATCCTTCCCGGGCACGAGAGGCTGCCGCCCTCGAAACCGAGCTCTACGAGAACCCCGAAGGTCGCGTCATTGGCCGAGAAGACGCCGCCTCGAAAGAACTTGGGATGCTGGCCCAGGGCGTCCGACCACACCTCCGACGCGGCGGAGACGAGCTCGGTCTGCTGTTCGGCGGTGAAGGCGCCCAGGTCTCGCGGATACCGAACGTCGTCGAACTTGTAGGGATGGAGGTGCATCCCCAGGCAGGCCCCGGCGTCCTGTAGCTTCAGCAGGAGCCCCGGCTGGGCGACGGCTACCTCGGGATGGGCGAACAGGGTCACAGGGTAGCCCTCCCTGGCAGCCGCTTCCACGTATCCTCTGATCGAACGCTCGCCCGCTTCGTGTGTGGCAGGTCCGCTGCCTGAGAGTTTGATTGCCAGCGGCGAGCACTCGAACAGGGCCGGCTCGCAGTCCATCGTCAGGACAACGTTTACGTTGGCGGTCATATCGTATCCCCTGGAATCGTCAGCCCGAGCCGCTGCGCGCCGAGTCTTGCGGCGTAACGAGAAACGCCTGGCGTTCAAGCCAGGCGTTCGGCTTCGTAGGTCGGCCCAGCCGCTAGCCGGAGCCGTTCGTGGAGGTGCCGTGGGTGGACATTAGGCCCGGCAGATCCAAGTCCTTCGCGCGCCAGCAGGAAACCCACCGGCCCGGCTCTATCTCCTCGAGGGCCGGGGCGTCGGTCTTGCACTGGTCCACCGCATACTCGCAACGTGGGTGGAAGTAGCAGCCGGATGGCGGATTCGCGGGGTTCGCAACCTCCCCCCTCAAGATGATTCGCTGCGCCCTCAGGCGCGGGTCCGGTATCGGTACCGACGATAGGAGCGCGGAGGTGTAGGGGTGCTTGGGCGAGGCGAATATATCCTCGGAGTTGCCCAGCTCGACGAGTTTTCCGACGTACATCACCGCCACGCGGTCGCTGATGTGGCGGACGACGCTCAGGTCGTGGGCTACGAAGAGGTACGTCAGGTTGAGCTGCTCCTGGAGATCTTCGAGCAGGTTGATTACCTGGGCCTGGACCGAGACGTCGAGGGCCGACACCGGTTCGTCCGCCACGACCAGACGGGGGTTCAGAGCGAGGGCGCGTGCGATGCCGATTCGCTGTCGCTCGCCGCCGCTGAAGGCGTGGGGGAAGCGCCGCATATACTCGGGACGGAGACCCACGAGGCGCAGGAGCTCTGCGACCCTATCGGCCCGCTCCCGACGGCTGTCCATGCCGTGCACCAAGAGCGGCTCTCCCACGATGTCCAGCAGGGTCATGCGGGGGTTGAGGGAGCCGAAGGGGTCCTGGAAGATCATCTGCATGTCGGCCCGCAACTCCCGCAGGGGCCCCCTGGACAAGGTTGAGATGTCGACGACATCGTCGTCCTTGGTCCTGAAGAGGATCTCGCCGCTCGTGGGGTCGATGGCCCTGAGGATGCATCGTGCGGTGGTCGTCTTGCCGCAACCGCTCTCGCCCACGAGACCCAAGGTCTCGCCAGGCTTCACGTAGAAACTGACGTCGTCGACGGCCCTGACCTGCCCGACCGTGCGCTTGAGGAAGCCCTTTTGGATAGGGAAGTGCTTCTTCAGATTCCGAATTTCAAGGAATTCTACGTCCTGGGTCGTCGCCGCGCCGTCAGTTGCCATTAGTTACTCACCTCTGCGGGAGGATGGTGCAGGAAGCAACTCACGAACTGCTGAGTGCCGCCTATCTGCTGGAACTTGGGGACGTGAACATCGCATACGCCCTCCATGAACGAAGGGCACCGCGGCCGGAAGGTGCATCCCGACGGCCGGTTGAACGGGTGAGGGATGGTGCCGACGATGGACGGCAGCCTTTCCACTCCCTTGGCGTAGATGCTTGGGATGGACCTGAGTAGCCCCTGGGTATAGGGATGCTGCGGGTTGTGGAAAACCTCGTCCACCGGGCCGGACTCGGCCTCCCTGCCGAGGTACATGACGACGACCTCGTCGGCCATCTCCGCGATCACTCCCAGGTTGTGGGTTATCAGGATGACGGCCATCCCGTTCTGCTCCTGTAGCTCCCTGAGCAGGTCCAGGATCTGCGCCTGTGTGGTGACGTCTAGGGCGGTCGTCGGCTCGTCCGCGATCAGAAGAGATGGGTCGCAGGAAAGGGCCATGGCTATCATCGCGCGCTGTCGCAGGCCTCCGCTCAACTGGAAGGAGTACTCATGGAGCCTCTGAGCCGGGTTCGGGATGCCCACGCGGTTGAGCAGATCCACCGCCCTATCCTCGGCATCTTTTTTCGTCAGGTCGAGATGGAGCCTGATGGCCTCTACCAGCTGGTTGCCGATGGTATGGACCGGGCTGAACGATGTCATTGGCTCCTGGAAGACCAGGGCTATATCGCTGCCCCTGATCGACCTCATCACCCCGCTGTTGGGCTGCTGCTTGGTGACGTCAACCTCTTGGACGACGCCGTCCATGGTGCGCCGCCAGATGATCTCCCCATCTTCGACCCTCCCGGGGCGGTCGATGATTCCCAGTATGGATCTGCCGACCGTGCTCTTGCCGCACCCACTCTCGCCCACGATGCCGAGGGTTTGACCAGCAGAGACATTGAAGCTGATGCCGTCGACAGCCCTGACTAGTCCCTCGTCGGTCGGGAAGTACGTCTTGAGATTCTTGACCGAAAGCAGCGCATCGGGATTGGGTGGTCTTTGGCTCGGCTGCGAAGACTCACGCATTCTCTCAGACTCACTAGTAGCCATGTCCCACCTACTTACCGTAAGGATCGGCCGCGTCCCGCAGGCCGTCGCCCATGAAGTTGAAGCTCAGAATCACTACGATGACCGGTATCGCCACGAACATCAGCCACGGATAGACGGCCACCGTCTGCGGATTCTGGGCCTCCTTCAGCATCACGCCGTAACTGACGGCCGGCGGGATGAGCCCCAGGCCCAAGAAGCTAAGCGCCGTCTCCGAGATTATCATGCTCGGGATGGTTAGCGTGATGTGAGCGATGATGTGGCTGTAGAAGGATGGCAGCATGTGGCGGAACATGACCCGCCTCTCGCCCGATCCGGCGAGCCGGGCCGCCATCACGAAGTCTTCCTCCCTCATCGACAGGAACCGCCCTCTCACGACACGGCCCAGTGTAGTCCACTGGAATATGGAGAGGATCACCGTTATGGCAAAGTAGACCCTGAGGACGGGCCACTCCCGTGGTATGGCCGCCGACAGGCCCATCCAGAGGGGCAGGGTCGGTACGGCTATCATGATCTCGATTATGCGCTGGATTATGGTGTCGAGGATGCCGCCGTAGTATCCAGACGCTCCTCCCAGGATGATGCCGATGAAGAGGGCGAGCGTCACACCCACCAGTCCGATGGACAGCGAAATTCGGGTTGCCAGCATGAGGCGGGACCACTGGTCGCGGCCCACCGAATCGCTCCCCAATAGGTAGAGGGACGGGTGGTCTCGCATATTGTGCTCAGGGTCGGAGAAGCCTATCAGGTGTCTGTCCGTCTTGATGAATCCGAGGAGGCTGTAATCGAACCCTCGGGCGAAGAAGCCCACCGAGTACCTTACGTCCTCAACAATCTGGTAGTCACGTCTGAACGTGTCGGGATCCCTGTAGGACTTCAGGCCATTGATGTGCGGGCGAAAGCCGCCATCGGCGAAGAACCTGAGTGGTTGGGGTCGGAGCAGGTGAAACTTGGTAGCCGTCGCTGCCGGATCACCGAATCCCAAGAACTCGGCCAGTGGGAACGTGATGTAGAAGATGCCGACCAGCACGGAGGCGGCTATGGCGATCTTGTGCTTGCGGAAGCGCCACCACATGAGCCTCCATTGCGAGGCTACGAATACCTCTTCTTCCTCTTCCAGCCTGCCTACGGTCTGCGGAAGCGCTGCCTCTGCCATATGTTTCCACCTATGTTGTGGTCTAGTGGCCAGACTGGCCGAGAGCGGTCTCTACGGATTGAACCTTCAGCCTAGGAGGAGTCGGCGGAAGCCTATAGCATGCACAATGTCGTGTCAAGCCGTCCGCTCGACGGGGCCCCTGACACCGAATCCCCTAGCCTCTCCCCCACAGACCGGGTCTTGGCCCGCTGATACTGTGCCGCAACTCTATATCATAGGCGGCTTGTCGCTGTCAAACCTGGGACCTCCGCCCCAGGGCCTTTCCATTGTTGAGATAGGGTCGTACCTTGCCGTTCGGCCTGAGCTTGGCTCTCCTGAGCTTGTCGAAGGGTCGAAGGCCCCAATTGTGGTTCGACAGGCTCACCACGAACGGACTTTGGAAAGGCCCTGCCTCCGCCCCGCCGGAACGGCCGGGAGGGGGGCGGCGCGGGGTGGTTCAAGCAGGGCAATCGCATTTTGACTGCAATGTTCTTATCCTCCCCGCATAAGGCGGGAATCCGGCCCGAATCTGACAATTTCCGTCACCTGAGAGACCGATTTAAGCGGTGAGGCCTCCGTCTTTCCGCCAGAGTGACACTAGGTCGGCCTAAATGCGATTGCCCTGGGTGGTCCAGGCGAGGCTGCCGAGGGCGCGAGAGCCTATGGTATACTGTGGACAATTGCGTCCGCAGGCGCAATGCGTATAGCGCATCGGCGGCGCTGGGGAGGGCCGCGCAGGAGCCATCTTTCGACATGCCCCTGTTCGAAGACCTGAAGGTATTCAGCGGCAATGCCCATGGCGCCCTCGCCAAGGACATCTGCTCCTATCTCGGCGTATCCCTGGGGTCTTGCGACGTCTTCAAGTTCAGCAACGACCAGACCTTCGTCAAGATACTGGAGAATGTCAGGGAGAAAGACGTCTTCCTGGTCCAGACGCTGTCTGCGCCTGTCAACGATCATCTCATGGAGTTGCTGATCATGATCGACGCGGCGCGGCGGGCCTCCGCGGGCCGGATCACGGTCGTGGTTCCTTACTACGCGTACGGACGGACAGACAAGAAGGACCAGCCTCGAGTCGCGATAACGGCGCGGCTGATCGCCGACTTCATAAGCGTGTCGGGCGCGGACCGGGTGCTCACGATGAATTTGCACGCAGGACAGATCCAGGGCTTCTTCAACATACCTCTGGACGAGCTGACGGCCATTCCGATGCTGGCGGCCGATTTCAAGAAGCGGGGTATTCCTAACCCTGTGGTTGTGGCCACCGACGTGGGAGCGGCAAAGAGGGCCCGGGACATGGCAGACCACCTTGACGCGCCTATCGCCATCATCGAGAAACAGAGGACCGGCAACGACGAGAAGACCGAGGCGACCAACCTTATAGGCACCGTAGAGGGCAGGGCGACCCTGATCGTCGACGACGAGATCGACACGGGCGGCACGGTTGTAGCAGCAGCCCAGCTCCTGGCGCGCCATGGAGCAGGAGACATCTACTGCTCGGTCGTGCACCCACTGCTGTCCGGGACGGCTGCCTCCAGACTGGCGGATAGCCCGCTGAAGGAGCTGGTCGTCACGGACACGCTTCCGATTGCCGACGAGAAGCGCATCGACAGGCTGAGGGTACTGCCCATCGCTTCGCTGCTGGGGGAAGCCATACATCGTATTCACAGCGGGCTGTCCATCGGGGCCATGTTCGAGCACTGAATGCCCCCGGGAGGTCGGGCGGCTAACCGGGCGCTAGACCATGGATGTGGGTGAAGAGGAGGGAGGCGGCAAGCCGGATGTTCAAGTCCATAGCCAAGCTGATCGGCGGCTCTTCGGACAGGGTCGTCAAGAAGCTCCAGCCATACGTGGACGAAGTGAATGGGCTGGAGCCGGAGTTCGAGGCACTCACCGACGAGGGTCTGCGCGTAACGACGGAGGAATTCCGGGCCCGCCTCGGTGACGGCGAGGATCTGGACGACATCCTTCCCGAGTCGTTCGCGGCGGTCAGGGAGGCGGCGAAGCGCACGCTGCGCCAACGCCATTTCGACGTCCAGATCATTGGCGGGGTCGTACTCCACGAGGGCAAGATCGCAGAGATGCGGACTGGCGAGGGCAAGACCCTCGTCGCGACGCTGCCGGCCTACCTGAACGGGCTGACGGGTAAGGGCGTACACGTCGTGACCGTGAATGACTATCTGGCCCGGCGTGACGCCCAGTGGATGGGGCAGGTCTACGATTTCCTGGGCCTGTCGGTGGGTGTCCTTCAGCACGATTCCGCGTACCTGTACGACTCGTCGGGCAAGGGCAAGAAGGGGATACAGCGTCTGCGGGATGTCTCGCGGCGCGATGCCTACGCCGCCGACATCACCTATGGCACCAACAACGAATTCGGCTTCGACTATCTTCGGGACAACATGGTCATAGACCGCTCCCAGCGGGTCCAGGGGGCACTTGCATACGGGATAGTCGACGAGGTCGACAATATCCTGATCGACGAGGCGAGGACCCCGCTGATCATCTCCGGGCCTGCCGAGGAGTCGACGAAGGAGTACTACCGTTTCTCCAAGTTGGTGCCTAGCCTGGATTCCGAAAAGGACTACACAATCGACGAGAAGCACAGAGCGGTTTCGCTGACCGCCGACGGCATGAGCAAGGTCGAGAGGCTCCTCAGGGTCGACAACCTCTACGACTCGGCCAACTTCCGACTGGTGCACTTCGTAGAGAACGCCCTGAAGGCTCGGACGATATTCGAGCGCGACCGGGAGTACGTGGTGAAGGATGGGGAGGTGATGATCGTCGACGAATTCACGGGCAGGCTGATGCCCGGCCGCCGTTTTTCCGACGGGGTACATCAGGCCCTGGAGGCGAAGGAGGGGCTGGCCGTCCGGCGGGAGACCATCACATACGCGACCATAACGCTGCAGAACTATTTCCGAATGTACTCGAAGCTGTCCGGGATGACCGGCACCGCGGCGACCGAGGCCGAGGAGTTCTGGAAGATATACAAGCTGGACGTGGTGGAGATTCCCACCCACCAGCCGATGGTGCGAGACGACCAGCCCGACCTCATATACAAGAACCAGAAGGCGAAGTACGACGCCGTGGTCAACGACATAGAAGAGCTGCACAAGGCAGGTAAGCCCGTGCTGGTGGGGACGACGGATATATCGAAGTCCGAGCTGCTGGGCGAGCGGCTCAGGCGCAAGGGGATACGCCACGAGGTGCTGAACGCCAAACAGCACGAGCGCGAGGCGTCCATAGTCGCCCAGGCCGGGAGGCCCGGAGCGGTGACGGTCGCCACCAACATGGCGGGCCGGGGCACCGACATCGTGCTTGGAGGGAACCCAGAGGGGATAGAGATCGACGCGGAGGAGTGGGCTACCGATCACAGGACCGTCGTCGAAAGCGGCGGCCTGCACATCATAGGAACGGAGCGCCACGAGGCCCGTCGCATCGACAACCAGCTCCGGGGACGCGCCGGCCGCCAGGGCGACTCAGGGACCACCCGCTTCTACGTGGCCTTAGACGACGATCTGATGCGCCGCTTCGGCGGGGAGAGGATCCAGTCGGTCATGGACTGGGCGGGCCTGGAGGACGACGCGCCTCTCGAGAACAAGATGATCAGCAGGTCCATCGAAGGGGCGCAGGTGAAGGTGGAGGGGCATCACTTCGACATCCGGAAGCACCTGGTCGAGTTCGACGACGTGATCAACACCCACCGCGCCGTCATCTATGCGGATAGGGACAAGGTGCTGAAGGGCTCGGACCTCAAGGCCTCGGACCTCAAGGCCAACATACAGGATATGGTCGAGAGTGAGGTGAGGGAGATAGCGGCGCGTTACCTCGCGGACGCCCCGCCGGAGGACTGGGACGTAGAGGCGATGCTGGGCGAGCTTGGCACGATATTCCCTATGAGGGGTGAGCTTGCCAGCCCAGACGCCGTTGCCCAGATGGGCCAAGAGGAGATCGAGGACAGACTCGTTGCCCTTGGGAATGAGCTCTACCAGGAGTTTGAGGCGGTTCTGGGCCCTGAAATCATGCGGGACATAGAGCGTCAGGTGATGCTGCGGGTCATCGACGCGAACTGGGTCCCGCATCTCACTTCCATGGAGCAATTGAGGCAAGGGATTGGGCTCCAGGCGTACGGCCAGCGCGACCCGCTCGTCATGTATAAGAGACAGGGGATGGAGAGGTTCGAGGAGCTGAAGAACCGCATCCAGTATGACATCGTACACACGATCTACCATATCGTCCCTCCTGCAACCAACGGGAGGGCCCCGCGTTCGGGGAACGGCAGGCGCGGCAGTCCTGGCAAGAGCGTGATGACAAATGTGGTGGGGGACCGAGGCAAGAGACGGGTAGGGGCAGGCTCCCGCAAGATCGGGCGCAACGCCGCCTGTCCGTGCGGGAGCGGAAAGAAGTACAAGCGATGCTGCGGCGCATAGGTACCGACCGACGGGAGAGGCCTGCCCTGGATTCGGGCGCGCCGCGGCCACGCCCGGCGATGAGGATACGCTGCCCTCGCATGGGAAGTACGCACGTCGGCCTGGGAGAGGTGGGGATAGCTTGAGCACTACTGCGCCCCCGCATACTTTGGAGCGAGCTGTAGGCCTTCTGGCATCCTCGCTGAAGGACGGTAAGGACTGGGCCACGGCCCTTGCCGAGGCGATGGCGGTCTGGCCCTCGCCGCGAGAGACCCTTGAGGGGCGCGAGCTAAATTACTTCATCGCCGGTGAGGCTTTCGACTGGCTGGCGCTTGCCGAGCGCCTACTGGACACGATCAGAGGGGAAGTGCCCGAGGACGAGAGGGAGGATCTGCTGTTCCACGCTCAATTCCCGCCTCCGTTCGACATGGACCGGTTCAAGGACATCATCGGCGTCGACAAGTACCGTGGCTATCTCAACTACCATTACGGCGTTACGGTCGAGGAAGCCCTGCAGCTTGCGGTGGAGCTGGAGGTGATGAAGCAGTACACGAGCAACGGCCTCCACTACAAGGACGAGGCCGCGGAGGTGGCTTTCCGCCGGATATACCGGCTGTCCAGGGACGAGTTGCTGGGCGTCTTCAGGGAAAAAAATGGACTCACCATGCGGCGGTCAATCGACATGGCCGAGTCGAAGGAGTTCACCTACTGGCTGTTCAAGTACCGGATCAAGAACTGCGACAAGGCGCGGATAGCCAGCGACACCCGCAAGGGTCTGGACCAGCTCGAGCGGATGCGAAGTGTCCGCACTGCGAACTCGATCGCGCCTCCCGACGAGGGGGAGCACTTCGCTGCCGGCGAGGGCCTGGGCGCCCGGTCGAAGTGGAGCTAGGCCGCTAGCCTGTCAGTTTGGCCAGGGTCTCCTCGATGCGGGCCCGACGCCCCTGGGCTGCCGCCAGCCGCTCCCGCTCCCTTTCTACGACCTCTTCCGGAGCCCGGGACAGAAAGCGGTCGTCCTCTAGCCGGGTGGAGAGGCGCGCAAGGTTGCACTCGACATCGTTCAACTCTCCGACCAGGCGATCCCGCTCCCGGTCAAGGTCCACCAGCCCGCGGAGTGGGACCAGGACAATGCCGCTGGAGAGCACGAGGGATACGCTGTCGTTGGAGTTGCCCCCAGTGTCGGACCCGTCAAGGACGAGGGGGTCGACCTGCGCCAGGATCCTGATGGCTGCCGCCTCCATTTCCAGCACGCCGGACATTGTCGACGTCTGCACGACGGCCCGCACTGGCTGGGAGGGCTGAATCCTGAACTCGGCCCGCAGATTGCGGATTGCCCGGACCATCTCGATCACCGCGCCGATCTCTGCCTCGGCTTCATCGTCGTAGGCGTCGGGCTCGGCGGCAGGGTAACCGGCCACCATCAGCGCGGGGCTGTCGGCCCCTCCGTCCATGCGCTGGACGAGGTTCTGCCATATCTCCTCGGTGATGAACGGCAGGAAGGGGTGCAGGAGCCGCAGCACGCGCTCGAGCACGTATGCGAGCACCGGAATCGGAGACTCGTCGCCGGAGCGTATCCTCACCTTCGACATCTCGACGTACCAGTCGCAGTATCCCCCCCAGAGGAAGTCGTGTACCTCGCGCTGCGCCTCGCCGAACTGGAACTCGTTCATGTACTGGTCCACGTGGGCGGCCACTCTGTTCAGGCGGCTGACGATCCACCGGTCCTCGACATGGGTCGTGTCCGGGCGCTCCCAGGAGGGCCGAACGCCGGAGCGGTCGAGATTCGAGACGACGAAGCGGGAGGCGTTCCACAGCTTGTTCGCGAAGTTGCGGCTCGACCGGATCTTGGCGTCGGTAAGCCGCATGTCGTTGCCCGGGGACGTGCCCGTCGTCAGGGCGAACCGCAGGGCGTCCGCGCCGTAGGCGTCTATCAGGTCGAGGGGGTCCTTGACGTTGCCCTTCGACTTGCTCATCTTCGCGCCCTCCGGGTCACGGACGAGGCCGTGGAGGTAGATCGTGTGGAAGGGGATGTCTCCAACGTTCTCCATCCCCATCATCATCATGCGGGCGACCCAGAAGAACAGGATGTCATGGCCCGTCTCCATGACAGACGACGGGTAGAAGTAGTCGAGGTCTTCCGTCTGGCCGGGCCATCCTAGGGTCGAGTGGGGCCACAGGGCAGAGCTGAACCACGTGTCCAGGACGTCGGGGTCGCGCTCGATGCCTGCCGAGCCGCAGCTCGAGCAGGCGTCCGGGTCCTTGAGGGCGACAGTAGTATTGCCGCAGTCCTCGCAGTACCACGCCGGGATGCGGTGCCCCCACCACAGCTGGCGGCTGATGCACCAGTCGCGGATGTTGTACATCCAGTTGAAGTAGACCTTGGAAAAGCGCTCCGGGACCATTCGGACCCGTCCGTCCTCCACGGCCTCGATGGCCGGTTTCGCCAGGGGCTCCATCTTCATGTACCACTGTTTGCTGACGAGCGGCTCGACAACCTCGTTGCAGCGGTCGCAGTGGCCTATGGAGTGGTGCAGGGGCTCGATCTTCTCGAGCAGTCCGTCCCGCTCCAGCTCCTCCAGGATGCGACTGCGCGCCTGGAAGCGGTCCAGCCCTTCGTAATGCCCCGCGTTCTCGTTCATGGTGCCGTCGAGGTTCATGACGGTGAGGATGTCGATATCGTGGCGACTCTGGATGTCAAAGTCGTTGTGGTCGTGCCCCGGAGTCACCTTTAGGGCGCCGGTGCCGAAGGTCGGGTCGACGGCCTCGTCGGCGATCACAGGGATGATCCGCTTCAGGACTGGAAGGACGGCCGACTTGCCGACGTATTCCGCGTAGCGCTCGTCGTCCGGGTTCACGGCTACCGCCGTGTCGCCGAGGAGGGTCTCCGGTCTCGTAGTCGC
The DNA here is from genome assembly GCA_965222445.1 of Dehalococcoidia bacterium. Lineage (GTDB taxonomy): Bacteria > Chloroflexota > Dehalococcoidia > Lucifugimonadales > CAJWER01. Next base: position 2,773,907 of record CBDCTY010000002.1, read on the forward strand.
AATAGTAAGGGCGCCGCTGCCGTCGTTCAGGGCGTAACGGATGTAGTAGAGATTGGCGTTCTCCTCCTCGTGTTTCACCTCCAGGTCTGAGAGAGCGGTTGAGCATCGTGGGCACCAGTTCACGATGCGCTCGCCCCGGTATATCAGCCCCTTCTCGTAGAGGTTCACGAAGGTGGTCCGCACGGCGCTGCTCGGCCCTCCGTCGAGGGTGAACGCCTGCCGTGACCAGTCGCAGGACGCGCCGAGCCGCTTGATCTGCTCGTATATCCTGTCGCCGTACTGATCGACCCACCGCCATACCGTGGCGACGAACTCCCTTCGGCCGAGGTCGTGCCTCGTCAGGTCATCGCTTGCGAGCATCCGCTCGACGACGACCTGGGTGGCGATTCCCGCGTGGTCCGTGCCCGGCAGGTAGAGGGTGGGCTCGCCTTTCATCCTGTGCCATCGGCACATCAGGTCCTCCAGGGCAATCGTGAGGGCGTGGCCGTAGTGCAGCTCCCCCGTGACGTTTGGCGGGGGCATTATTACGGTGAAAGGCGCCTTCGAATTGTCGATCTCGGGGGTGAAGTATCCGCCAGCCATCCACGACTCATATATGCGGCCCTCGGTTGCGCCGGGGTCGTAAGTCTTGGGCATCTCCCGGTTGCGCACTGCGTGTGTCAACGTACGTCTCCTACGGTCACCACGTCGCTGCGATGGCGGACGAAGACGCGAGGCTCGCCGTCGTCGGCGTAGAGTTGGTTGCCGTTCTCGTCGACGATGAGGAATATCCGCTGGACTGTCGTCTTGAGACGGACGACGCCACCGTCGAGCAGCTTGTACTCGTTCCACTCCTCCCGTCCGATCTGGAACTGCTGCTCGATTGCGTGCAGTTCCTGGTTGCCCATACTCACCTTGACTATTTTGGGCATGGCCATTCTCCCGTCCTGGTGGCTCTCCGACAGCCGCACGGTATGTCCACGTCTCGGCTTCCCATTATACCAACGAAGGCAGCCCGAAACACTCGCGTCTTGCGGGACGTATAAGGGACGCTGGCCCGATGTGTGAAATGGGTTACACTGTCGAGGAGATGGAGCGCATCGAGGACGCAGTAAAGCACCTTGCAATGGGCCTCGGGTTCGATCTCGTGGGGATCGCGTCGGCGGAGCCGTTCCTGCGGGATGAACGCGCGGCGATAGACCGCATCCGCAGCGGGCTGATGGATGGGCTGTCCTGGTACACGGAGGAGCGGGTGCGCCGGGCAACTCATCCTGAGTTGCTGCTGGAGGGGGCTCGGTCCATCCTGTCGCTGGGGACCAGCTACAACACAGGCGGCGCCCAGCCGGGTCGGCCCGGGCCAACGGGCAAGGTGGCCCGCTATGCCTGGGGGGACGACTACCATGACGTGATCAAGGCAAAACTGAGACGGCTGACGGCCGGCCTCGACGATCTGGCCGGGAGGGCCGTGCGCACGAGGGTATTCGTGGACGACGGGCCGATGAACGACCGGGCGGCCGCCGAGCGCGCCGGTATCGGCTGGTTTGGCAAGAACACGAACATACTCACCCGCAGCCACGGCTCCTGGGTCTTTCTGAGCCAGGTAGTGACGGACCTGGAGCTGGAGCCGGATCAGCCGCTTGCGAAGACCTGCGGCGACTGCATGATCTGTATCGACGACTGCCCGACAGGGGCAATCGTAGCGCCCTACGTGATCGACAACAGGCGGTGCATCTCGTACCTCACCATCGAGCTGCGAGGGTCCATGCCGCGGGAGCTGAGACCGCTGGTCGGAGACTGGGTGTTCGGCTGCGACATATGCCAGGACGTCTGTCCAGTCAACCGCAAGGCCTCAGGGAGCCTGGAGCCCGCCTTCCGCCAGCGTCACGACTTCGGAGCGCCGGCGCTGATCCCGCTGCTGGAACTAGACGACGAGGGTTTCCGCGAGCGGTTTCGCAAGAGCCCGATCAAGCGGGCCAAGCGCGTGGGACTGCAGCGCAACGTCTGCGTGGCCCTCGGCAACATCGGCGACGCACGGGCCGTTCCTGCCTTGGTGCGGGCGATGCACTCGCCGGACGCTCTGGTGCGTGAGCACGCGGCCTGGGCATTGGGGCGGATCGGCGGGCAAGAGGCCGCCACCGCACTCGCAACCACCCTTGATGTCGAGACTGTTCCCTCAGTCAGGTGTGAAGTGGAGCTTTCGCTAGAAGAGATGGCTGCGGACCCGTCAGGATGACGAGGGCAACCCCGTGACGTTATACCAAGTCACTGTGATGCCGCCGTATATGTGCGGGCCGGGGAGTGGATTCCCGCCCCCGACTGCTCGGGGGCAGGCTCTGCGCGGGAACGACGGTGGTGGAGGGGGGACTCACCCTCACCCTTCGGCCCTTCGACAGGCTCAGGGGAGCCAAGCTCAGGGCAGGCTCCCAGCCCTCTCCCGTCAAGGGAGAGGGGGTAAGAGCCCCCTTCCACTCACACTATTCAGTTGTGTAGTCGGGTTGCGGTCACCAGGGTGGCGAGCGGCCGGGGGTTGTGGAGTCGATGGGTCCTGTCCAGGGGTCCGGCTCGTGCCAGTGCTGTTCGAGTCTTTCCTTGATTCTGCGCTCGGCGATGGTGAGCTCCACGGGGGTGGGCTTGTCCTGCTTTTCCTCCTTGTTTCGCTCGGAGCCTGGGTGCTTTCCGAGAGTGGCGGCCCTTGCGGCTCCGTCCCTGCGCCGTTGTGTTCGGGTGCGTCGTCCTCGGGGCCGTCTTGCTTTGTCGTCCTGGCGTCCTTCGGCAGGCTCCTTGGCGGGAACGACGGATGAGCTGTCTGCGGGCCCTTCGGCGGTGCTCAGGACAGGCCCTTCGACCCGTTCGACAGGCTCAGGGGAGCCAGGCTCAGTGTGAACGGAGGTGAGGGACCCTTCGACCCGTTCGACAGGCTCAGGGGAGCCAGGCTCAGTGTGAACGGAGGAAAGAGGGACGGGATGGGTTCCCGCCCCGTATCGAGTACGGGGCAGGCTCTCCGCGGGACCCCCCGCCTTCGCGGGGGCAGGCTCCGGGGGAGTTGGGGTTGAGTTGGCCTCATGCCTTTTGGCGAGGTCAGGCCCTTCGACAGGCTCAGGGTGAGCGGACCCTTCGACGGGCTCAGGGTGAACGGAGCCTGCAACGGGCTGCTCGTCGCGGACTATGTGTACTATGAGCTCCTTGGCGGCGGCGATCCTGTGGTGGGTCTTGAAGCCGTCGTTCCTGTCCTGCATGACGTCGTCGAGGAACTCGATGACGGTGCCGCCGTCGGCCGTCTGGGCTCGGATGAGCCTGGCCATGAGGAATTCATCTATCCCAGAGAGCACAGTGAGGAAGTCTCGCGTAAGGGTGGCCGGGGCGTTCAGGGTCACGGCCACCAGGCTCCTCTCCTCGGCGGAGCAGGGGTCGGCGGAGTCGGGGCGTCCACGGGTGGAGTGACCGCAGGGGACGCCCCGGTACTTGGCCAGGAACCTGGCGGCGGCCTTGGACCTGTGCTTTTCGAGCTGCTTGGCGGCGTCGATCCTGTGGCAAAGCTCAGCGCCGTCGATCCTGTCCTCCATGACGTCGAGGAAGAAGTCGATGATGCGCTTGCCGTCGTCGGTCTTCTCGCGGACGATGTCGGCGAGTGTGGGCGGCTTGCGCTCCGCTGTTTGTTCTGTGGTCTGTGTGCTGGTATCGGACATGCGTTCTATTATGTGGGAGGGATGGGTAGTTGTCAAGAGGGAGATTGTCTGAACTGTGATTTTGGGGGATTAGGGTGATTGGCAGGATTGGGGAGCCGGGGATGGGTTCCCGCCCCCGCCCCGTATCGAGTACGGGGCAGGCTCTGCGCGGGGGCATGCCGTCACGGGATGGGGGGACAGTTCCTGCTCGCAGGAATCCGGCTCAAGGCCGGAATGACGGATTGCTGAACTGCGTCACGTTCAATTCACGGCGTAGTCAAAACGAAATGGTATTAGACCAAACCCAGATAGTCCGACCGAGATTCACCACCTAATACCAAGTCACCGTGATGCCGCCGTATATGTGCGGCCAGGGAGTGGGTTCCCGCCCCGTATCGAGTACGGGGCAGGCTCTTCGCGGGAATGACGGAGGTGGGGGATTTCGGTCCGACACCATCACTTGTGGAACGGCTGGATTGTGGTCGCCGTTGACCCCAGTTCGGCCTGCCTCTATCCTACGTCGGCGTACTCAACCTCGCGCTGCGAACGTCCCTGTCTGCGCCGACGCCGTCCTATGAGGGTGCGGGTGGCGGCAACGAAGATCTCCTGGGGCCGCCGTCGAGTCGTTCGGGCAAAGGCCAGGGTGATTTGCAGTGGACTTCGGTTCTTACGATCTTGAACCAGCAACCTATGACGAAATGTTTCTGCCGGACGGCACTCCCCGGGGGCATTACGAGCCACTTCATGAGGCGCTGACTCAGTATTCCTCCGAGGAGCTTGTCGCCATTCAGGAGCGTGTCACGCGCTCGTTCTCCGACGAGGGCATAACCTTTACGGTCTATGGCGACGAAGAGGCGAAGACTACGCCGGAGTGTCGTAACGCGCAGCATAGATGTAGGAGACGGTCAGGGACCTGTCTGGATGCCGTTCACTGGGCGCCGGGTGGCTTGCCGGTCCCATGTATCCACCACCGATGTCCCACACAGAATTCAGAGGGGGTTGCGCCAGAGGAGGCCCGGGAAGCGGCTGAAGTCGGTGTCGTTCGAGTGGACCTCTGCCTGATACTCCATCGCAAGGGCGGCGATATGTGCGTCTGCGACAAGGTTCGCTCCAACGCCGGCGGCGACTAGATTCCTTCTCAGGTGGATCATATGGTCGGGACCGGGGTCGAGCGGCGTAACATGGGGGAATCGGAACCACTCACGCACGTAGTCGACGGCTTCCGATGGTGCCGCCGGTTGGGCAAGCACCTGGGGGTGGGTCATAAGTCTCACGAAGCCTGTCGATACGACCCACGGGATCCCGATCCGCTCGGCGCCGTTGATCAAGTCTTCCCACCAGCACCTTGAGGGGCCGTGATAAGGCGCCCTGCCATCGTAGGCGTAGAGCAGCAGGTTGATGTCGGGAATGATCACCCCGCGCTCGGTCTGGCGAAGGCTTCGGTTTCGATCTGTTCGTTGAGCTGGTTCAGCTTCAGCGGATCGACGCCTGGGGCGAACCCGCTGTGGATTGGGTTAACTTTGAATCGGGGCACGGGCTCGTGACTTACTGCGGGCGAGATGCCGCGGCGCAGAGCGTCGTTCACCACCTGCTTGAACGGCAAATTGAGAAGCTGGGCCCGCTCTCGGAGCCTGTGGGCGAGGTCGTTTTCTATTGTGAGTGTGGTTCTCATGCAGACATCATGATGCATTCTAATTGTGATGTCAAGATGTCCATCTCGAATCGACCGGCACTGTCAAGAGCACCTCTACTGGTTCGTCAGCTTAACCCTGGGGTCCACGATGGCGAGCAGTATGTCGGAGATGAGCGTGCCCACGACCGTCAGCATGCCGAGCAGCAGGACGATGAAGCCGGCCAGGTAGATGTCCTCGTCCCAGATCGCGTTCAGCAGCACGGGCCCTATTGTCGGCAGGCTGAGTACGACCGACACTATGACACTTCCGCTGATGAGGGAGGGCAGCAGGTAGCCGACCGTGCTGATCAGAGGGTTGATCGCCACGCGCACAGGGTACTTGAGTATTAGCCTCCACGACCTGACGCCCTTGGCCCTCGCCGTGACGACGTAGGGCTTGCTGAGCTCGTCGAGCAGGTTGTTGCGCATCACGCGGATGAGCCCGGCCGTCCCCGATGTACCGAGGACGATTGCCGGTATCCACATGTGGTCGATCAGATCCTTAACCTTGCCCATGCTCCACGGCGCGTTTGCGTAGTCGGCTGAGAAGAGCCCTCCGACGTTCATATCGAAATAGGCGAAGAAGATGTACATCAGCACCAGGCCGAGCAGGAAGTCGGGCACCGCGAGTCCACTGAATCCGATGAAGGTGAAGAGGTAGTCGCCCACCGAGTGTTGTCTCACTGCCGAGTAGATCCCGACAGGAACGGCAAAGGTCCACGTCACGATGATGGTGAATCCCGTGAGCGCTACGGTCGTCCATATCCTCTCGCCGACAATCTTCTTCACGGGCTCCTGATAGGCTAGCCCGCCGCCGGGGGCGCCGAACGCCAATCCCAGGTCGCCTTGGCTTATCATCCTCCATATCCAGTTGCCGTACCTGTACCAGAGGGGCTTGTCTAGGTTGAGGTAGATCCGGAACTTGTCGAGAAGCTCCTTCGCCATCGACTCCGACTCGCCCACGACGTGGACGGTCCGCGCGTAGCGCTTAGTGGCCAGGTCGCCTTCGGGCAGCTCGATGATGACGAAGGCGAGCATGGAAATCATCCAGATGGTGAACGCCGACAGAATTACTCTCCGCGCTATGTAGGCAACCACGATATCACCTCCGCTTCGACCTGCCTGGTGCTCGGCCCGTTCGATTGGCGGGACCAACTCGGCCTCGTGTCCGGTATTATACGGATTCAGGCTACACGTTCAACCTGCATGGACTCGCTTTAGCCATGAATGCGTGCATCATCTACGCGGCGTTCTCCCTGTTGGTCGCCGCGGCCTGCGCCGGTGAGAGTATTCCAACGCCTTCGCCGCCCCCGCCCGCAACCCCGGCTGTGACTGGGTCGGCGGGAGCTCCGCTGTTTGCCGACGTGACCGAGGCGGCGGGCGTTCTGTTTCGTCACCACGAGGACCTGTCGGAGATGCAGCCGGTCGGCGCGGGCGTCTTCGTGCTCGACTACGACGGCGACGGGCTGCACGACGCCTACCTCACCGACTCGCTGGGCCCGAATGCACTCTTCCGAAACAATGGGAACGGCACCTTCACCGACATTGCCGGGCAGGCAGGCGTGGCCGAACCCGACGGACACTCAAACGGCGGGTGCGCCGCCGACTACGACAACGACGGCGACCAGGACCTGTATGTGACCAACCACGGCCCCAGCAGGCTGTTCAGGAACAACGGCGACGGCACATTCGCGGACGCCTCGGCAGCCAGCGGCATGGAGGATGCCGACCCTTCACTCAAGTCGACGGGCTGCGCATGGGGCGACTACGACCGGGACGGCCTCCTTGACCTCGTGGTCGTTCGCCATCTGCGGGAACTGACCGCCCGCACGCTGGTTGAAGGGGCGTTCCACGAGGAGGTCCGCAGCCTAGTCCTCTACCACAACGCAGGTGGGGGAGTATTCACCGACGAAACCGAGCTGCTCGGTCACACGGTTCGGCCTTCCCGCAGCCGGTACGGCGACCCCCTTGGCAACGTCTGGGGCGCCGGATTTCAGCCCGGCTGGCTGGACTATGACGACGACGGCGACCCGGACCTCTACGTCGCCAACGACTGGGGGACCTTCACCAACCCAAACGTCTTGTGGCGAAACGATGGCCCGGAGGACGGCGGCGGCTGGAGCTTCGTCGACGTTTCCGAGGAGTCCGGCGCGGGCGTGGCCATCGAGGCGATGAGCGTCGCGGTCGGGGACTACAACCTGGACGGCCGGTTCGACATGTTCGTGACCAATGTGGGCGCAAGCGTTCTCCTGAGAGGCGAGGGCGAGGGGTTCGCGAACGTCTCGGCCGAGGCAGGAACCAAGGTCGCGATGATAGGGGTGGAGAAGCGTGTGACCTGGGGATCGGCGTTTCTCGACTACGACAACGACGGCCTCGAGGACCTGTACATAGTCAGCGGCTTCCTGAAGCCGACCATCAATCCCCAGAACGCCCCGTCCTATATGAAGCGGCAGCACAACAAGCTGCTGCGCAACAGGGGAGACTCGACCTTCGAGGACGTCTCTGCCCGCAGCGGCGCCGACGACCCGGGCGTGGGCCGGGGGCTGGCCTACCTGGACATGGACGAGGACGGCTGCCTGGACCTGTTAGTCGGCAATCTCGGCGGCCACGCCAGGCTATTCAGGAACACTTGCCGCACGGGGAACAGCTGGCTGGTCGTGAGCCTCGTAGGCACCCACAGCAACAGGGACGGGATCGGCGCGAGGATTACCCTGGAGGCAGGCGGCAGGACCCAGATACGGGAGATATCCGGCGGCCGCAGCTTCATGGGACAGCACATGAGGCCGGCCCACTTCGGCCTCGGCTCGGACCATAGGGTCAACCGATTGACTGTCAGATGGCCCAACGGTATAGTCCAAACCCTAACCGATGTCCCAGCCAACCGACGGGTTACCGTCACGGAGCCATCGCGTTAGGCATCGTCATGCCTGGGCTGCCGGGCCGAGATTCTCACCGGCATGCGCTAGCCCCGGCGCTTGGTCGGCCCACGAAAGCGACGTTCGCGACAATTCTCTCGCAGGCGACAGCCGGTACACGGGGGTAGACACTATGAGCGCCTACATAGCCAAGCGACTGATCCTTTCGTTCTTTACCGTCGTGATGATCTCCATGCTCGCGTTCGCCATCATCGAGCTGCCGGAGGGGGATCTCGCGTCGAAGCGGTACCAGAGGACCATACACAACGTGGGCTCCGACGAATCGTATGCCCAGGAGCTGCTGCAGGAGCTCCGCACCTACTTGGGCCTGGACAGGCCGATCTACGTCAGGTATGGGATGTGGGTCTGGCGGATGGTGCGTTACGGCGATCTGGGCCGCGCGTTCGGCTCGCAGAGCGCCGGGCTCGCCTATCAGTAGAGGGTCAAGGAGATTATAGGCGACCGGCTTTGGACCACGGTTGCGCTGACCGGCTTCACCATCATCGTGACCTGGACCTTTGCCATACCTGTAGGGATATACTCCGCCGTGCGTCAGCACTCGGTGGGGGACTACGTGTTCACGCTGCTGGGATTCAGCGGACTCGCGGTGCCCGACTTCCTGCTCGGCCTGGTGCTGATGTACATCTTCTTCGCCTATTTCGAGATGAACGTCGGAGGGCTCTTCTCAGCCGACTACGCAAACGCGCCGTGGAGTCTGGCGAAGCTGTTCGACTTGATAGACCACCTGTGGATACCCGCAATAGTCCTGGGCACGTCGGGCACCGCGGGCCTCATCCGCGTAATGCGCAATAACTTGCTCGACGAGCTTAGCAAGCCCTACGTCGTGACGGCCAGGGCCAAGGGAGTGCGGTCCTGGCGGCTGATCATCAAGTACCCTGTGCGCGTGGCGATCAACCCTATGATCAGCACAGTGGGCTATCTGCTGCCCTCCCTGATCAGCGGGAGCGTCATCGTGTCGGTGGTGCTAAGCCTGCCGACGATAGGGCCGGTGCTGTTGACCGCCATTCAGGACGAGGACATATACCTGGCCGGCTTCGTGATCCTGATGCTAGGCACGCTGACGGTGGTTGGCACCCTGATCTCCGACATCCTCCTAGCCATAGTGGACCCGCGCATCAAGTACACAGCAGTGTAGCCTGAACGACATCGCGCCCTCCCCAGGGGGAAGGCTAGAGCCTGCGAAGGGATGGGCCCCAATCCCCATGAGCGAGCTTGTCAGCCAGTGCAGGGGGCCTCTGGGTCCTACGCTCCGGCGAAGCCGAAGGAGTAGAGCTTCGCTGAGGTGAGGTAGAACTTGAGCCGTATGGCCTGGCCTTTGAGGTGATCGAGGGAGATGCGGTTCTCCCATGTGACGCGGTGACGCACCGAGTCGCCGTCAAAGATGGCGCAGTCGAGGTGCCGCATCCCATCTACCTGCATGCCGTCTGCGTCGAGGACAGCGACGGCCAGCGTACCGCCCCGGGCGTCCGCATTGACCTCCAGCGCTCCGCCCTGGCACGCGAACGGCTGCGTAGTCACCCATCCGGTCTCGGCGCCCGGGTCCAGGGATACGAAACCGTCGAGGCGCAGCTTGCTCAGGAAGCCCCGGGCGTTCCTGTGCTTGCTCCCGTGGTCGCCATCCGATCCCGATCCATAGAACCAGAGCTCGTCTCCGACCCGTACCGGCTCCTTGGCGCAGGCGACCATGCCCTGGTCGAGGCTGCCGCGCGGCCCTGTCGGGATGAACGACTGACGGTCCCCGGCACGCGACCATTCCACGCCGTCACGGCTGACCGCAAGCTGGACGTCCATCAAACCGCCTGCCCTGGAGCGGGGCTCCTCGGCATAGGTGTAGTAGCCCCACGGCAGACCCAGGTACAGGCCCTCGTACTTGAACACCGGCATGTTGTAGAACTCCAGGTCCGGCTCGTCCTCGTCCGGGGCCAGGACAACCTCCGGCTCGCTCCAGGTCGTGAAGTCGTCGCTTACGGAGCGCCCGATGAGCCGCCTGTACAGGCCCTGGACCGCGCCGCGTCCCGGCCTCACGTAAGCCACGTACTTGCCGACGCTCTCGTCCCAGCCCAGCAGCGAATGGGTGTCGCCGGTGCCCGTCAGGATCGGGTTGCCCTCGAAAGGCGTCCAGCGGATGCCGTCCGGCGAAAAGGCCACGGAGGCCGACGCGGCTCTTGCCGGGCGCGGTATCGAGAAGTCCCAATAGAGCATCTTGTAGCGCCGGTCCGGATCTGGGTCCCTCAGGTCATAGATCACGTTGGGGACACACGCCTCCTCCATGATCCGGTTGTTGGCCGTGCTCCCATCCACCTCGATCAGCCCCAACTCGGGCTTGTGCCAGAATATGCCGTCCATCGAAGTCGCGTAGCAGGCCGGGTACCGGTCGTAGTACCAGCCCTGGTACCAGGCCCTGAAGGAGCCGTCGTCGTCGCGCATGACAGTGCCGACGAATCCCGCGTCTCTCTCCCACGGCATCGACGGCCTGAGAATCGGATTGCCGGCGTACTTGACCGGCTGGTTGAGCGTCTTGACGAGGCCGCGCGTCTCCGCAATTGCGCCGTCGTCTATGAAGAGCTGCCTGTTCCGGTAAGGGTCAGTGGTCATCTGCGTCTCCTGTTGTCTATGCATGCTTGTGTGAGCCCCCACGGGTGGTTGGCGAATTAGGTCCCCTGATGGCTCACAAGCTCCCCGGGCATCTTGATCTCGCCCCTGCGGTACGCCTCGACGAGGTCCGGGTCAACCTCTATGGCGGGGCGCATACTGGCGAAGTCCTCGGCCGTCAACTCCGGATTATCCGGGTCTCTGGCAGCGCCGACTCGGATGGCGAGGTCCTCGCCGTACTTCGCCTCTACCTCGTCAAAAATCAGATCGCTTGCCGCGACCTCATCAATCTGCTCCTGTGTGAGGTCAACCTTCGCGGGCGCTGGGCTGATGTGGCTTGGCTTAAGCTTGGGCATAGTCTCTCTCCTCTTGTCCGCTGGACCTGCGCAGGCTGATGATGCGTCGCTTTCCCTGTCGCGCCGTGTATATTACGGTGTGAAGTCGGTCTCCAATGTATCCGGTGGCGATGTAGCGAAGCTCGCCTCCCCGGATGGTTGAGTCGACCACAGCGGTCTCCCACTCGAACTCCCTGATCGTCGCGAAGTCAATCCGGTGCTTTTCCGCGTTGGCCTGTCTTTTGACCTCATCCCACTCATACTCCATGTATGCATCATACACCGGAAAACAGGTGTTGGCTTTAGGGTACTATATGGACTTCCACGGAGGTGAGTACGGTGACGAAAGAGAATGCGGGTACGAATCGGCCCTTTGACGTCGGCAACCGGAAGCAGCTCTTCATCGATGACTGCTTCATCGACCGGAGCGAAGACGTCGAGTTGACGATGAACCCACCACACATGGGCGAGGAGCCGGTCCTCGTCCCCGACAGGCCCTGGGAGACGCGGATAGGCGGCTACAACACGGTGATCAGGGAAGGGGACCGCTTCCGCATGTGGTACGACTTCACGCCGCCGGACGGCGATCCATCCGGGATTACCCGCGGGGTCGCCTATGCGGAGTCGTCCGACGGCATCCACTGGGAGAAGCCTGAGATAGGGATCGTCGAGATGGGGGGCACACGCGCCAACAACGTAGTCATCCCGCGTCTTCCCGACGCTCCACGCGGAGAGACCGAGGGTGGCACAGTCCTGCTCGACACCAACCCGGACTGCCCGGATGAGGAGCGTTACAAGTTCTGGACTAAGGTCCGGGATATCCACCCTGAAGACCAGGCCCGGGGTATGACCGGTCCCTTCTGGCAGATGTATTCGCGGGACGGCATCTACTGGAATACCTATCCGGACCGCATCGAAACGCCGCACTGCGACACGCAGAACGTGCCGTTCTGGGACGACCGGCTCGGCAAGTACGTAGGGTACGGTCGGACTCGCAATCCCTACATGGGGTTCCGCGTCCGCGGCATCGGAAGGATCGAGTCGACAGACTTCCACGACTGGTCCGAGATGGTGGAGGTGTATCGTGCGGAGGCATCCGAGTGGCGGTCCACGCCGCCCGCGGAGTGCGCCGAGCGTCTGGGCGGGTACGTCGACGTATATACGAACGCGGCTTCCAAGTACCCGTACGCCGAGGACGTGTACCTGATGCTGCCCAGCTTCCTCTACCACTGGGAGTGCGTGGGGGTGGTCCGTGGCGAGGGCGACGAGGCGGGCGACATGCACGTCAACTACCCAGACACGTCGGACATACGGCTGCTCACGAGCCGCGACGGCGTGTCGTGGAGGCAGGCCCCCGGCCGAAGGCCGTTCCTTCGAGTCGGGCTGAAGGGCGGATCGAGGTCCCGGCAGCTCTACACGGCTCCCGGCTTCGTCCGGGTCGGCGACGCGCTCTGGAACTACTGCTCAGGCTCGAACCGAAACCACTCAGGCCTGTTCGACCCGGACTCCGACGGTATCAAGTACGGGATCTACGTGAACGAGTCGCGGCTGGACGGCTTCATCTCGGCAGACACGCCATACGAGGGCGGATGGCTGGTCACACCGCCGATTGTATTTGAGGGGAGCAGCCTCGAGCTCAACATAGACACCAGCGCAGGAGGCTCGGCTTCTGTCGAAGTGCAGGCGGCCGATGGGTCACCCATCAAGGGCTTCTCGCGGAACGACTGCGACATCGTCAACGGCAATTCGACGCGAATGCCGGTCACGTTCCGAGGCAGCGCCGATGTCGGTAGCCTCGCGGGCCGGCCCATTCGCCTGCATATCGAGACCTACGACACGAAGCTGTACGCCTTCCGGTTCAGGTGACCGGTCAGCCCCCGGGAATATAGAGGCTGCGATCCTGGACGGGCAGGGTAACGCGCGCGCCGCCCTGCAGGTGCGAGTGGGCGATGCCGAACTGCGTCTCGACCGCCTGCATTGTGACGTCGATGTTGCCGGTCGTACGCTCGCCGGTCTCGAGCTCCCTGATGATGTTGCGTATGGTCGAGACGGTCGGGCTGTCGCCGGTCGGGATGATCTCCGTCTCCTCGACGGTCGAGGCCCCCTTTCCGGCGCGGCGTATCCTGAAGAACGAGCCGTTCTCCCAGGAGTAGGCCTTGCCCTCCGTACCGTAGACCTCGATGTCCAGGCTGCCGATTGGCAGGTACGTGGCCTCGACTCCCCCCCCGTATCCCACGCGGAAGTGACCGACCATGGGGTCCGCGATCTCCTCGCCCGGCGGCGGGACGAAGCTGTGGCTCGCCTCGTCGTAGCTCGGGTATGATCTGGGACGCACGGCGGACTGGCCGTTATCCAGCAGGTCGCCCTTCTGGACGAGGGCGCCCTCTACCCACAGGGGCGTTGGGTCCCCGATCTGCATCTGGACGAGGTCGATCATGTGCGGGTGGTGCTTGATGATGTCGGTGTAGGTGGGCATGACGACGAACCGAGGGTCGCCGATAGCGCCGTCGGCAATCGACTCAGCCATGCGGACGAATCCGTCGTGGTGGCGCCGCATCGCGCCCCAGTTGAAGGCGACGCCGTTAGATGTCACGGCATCCCTGATCCTGTCGGCCTCCTCCAGCGACGCGCACAGCCCTTTCTCCGCGTAGATGCCCTTCACGCCGTGCTCGGCGGCAAATATGATCGGAGCGGCGCGGTGGACCGAGGCGGTGGTCACGCTGACTATGTCGGGCCGTTCTTTCTCGATCATCTCGCGGTAGTCGAGGTAGGTGTTGCTTACCCCGAAGCGCTTGCTGAACCGCTCCAATCGCTCCGTGCCGCGATTCGCGACCGCGACGACCTCGGTCTCATCGATGGATGCGTAGGAGCTGAAATGCCCGTAGGGGCTGGAGAACGCGTTGCTCGAAATCTCGTCCTCGATCAGTCCCCCCATTCGACCCGTACCGATAATCGCGACCTTGTACTTTGCTGCCATGTTGCGTAGCTCCTCGTCGAGCCAGATTGGCTGCACTCTAGCAGACGGTCTAGCTGCTGCGCAAACGGGCAAACGGGGTCGGCAGTTGAAGCTACAGTCATGATGGTATGATGTCATGAGTACACAGAAACTGGCATGTAGATGAAGCGTACGCAAATACAGTTGGACGAGACTATCCACAAGCTGGCGCGGCAGAGGGCGTTCGATGAAGGTGTTTCCCTGGCGTCCGTCATTAGAGAGGCTCCGAGTCAATACCTTGCTCCTGAGTTTGCCCAGGCTCAGACCATCGAGGATCTGGGTTTCGTAGGTATCGGAAGCTCGGACCAAGGAGATCTGAGTCCGGTGTCGGAGCGTCATGACGAAGCTCTGGGAGAGGCGCTGGCGCATTGATCTTCCTGGACACGTCGGCGGCCTACGCTATCGCCGATGCTGCAGACCCGAACCACCGACAGGCCTCCTCTCGGCTCCAGGCCACTCTGGGACGACGGGAGTCGGTGTTGACCCACAACTATGTCGTCCTGGAGAGTGCGGCCCTGATACAAAGCGGGCTCGGCCTGGCAGCGGCGTCGATGTTCCTGAGGGGAGTGCAGCTTCTTCATGTACACTGGGTGACGCAGGTCGAACTTCGAAGGGCCGTCGATATGCTGGAAGGGCGCGGCAGACGGGACCTCAGCCTTACGTAGACTGCGTTAGCTTCGTGGTGATGAGGGAACATGGCGTCACCACGGCACTCGCCTATGACGCGGACTTCGAGGCGGACTTCGAGAGAGAGAGGGGTTCACCACTATAGAGAGCATGGAGTGAGGTAATGATCTACGAAATAAGGACGTACAACATCAGGGCAACTATGGTGCCGGAGTACCAGAAGCGCTTTGCCGAGAAGCTGCAGGGCAGGCTGGACTTCTCGCCCCTGGGCGCTCACCTGTATACGGAGATCGGGCCAATCAACCAGGTCGTAGCCATCTGGCCCTACGACAGCCTGGAAGAGCGAAGGCGCATTAGGGCCGAAGCCGAGGAGGCCGGCGTATGGCCCCCTGATACCGGCGATTTGATCGAGTCGATGGTGTCGGACATATACCGTCCCGCGCCCTTCATGCGCCCATTGAGTCCACAGAGCTCCGGACCGCTCTACGAGCTGCGCACCTACACCTACCCGCCAGAGGACATCCCCGAGATACTGCGCGCCTGGGGCGACAGGATCGAGGCCAGGGACGGGTTGTCGCCTATGATCGGCTGCTGGTACAGGGAGTCGGGGGGCACAGGCAACTTCGCTCACATGTGGGCCTACCGGACGTTCGAAGAGCGTATGCGGGTTCGACAGGAGGCCCGTGACAAGGACATCTGGCCGCCGCCCACCACGGCCAGACTCGAAACGCAGGACTCGAAGATACTGCTCCCGGCGTCGTTCTCACCGCTGCAGTAGGGTAGGGCGACCTTTCTCATGGGTTTGGGCCAGCGTTGAAGATCGGCAACCCAATAGCTGTCGCACCCGGCCTGAACCAGCTACGGGCCGTTGCGTCGCGGGTCACCGTCGTCACGGCGGGCGAGAGCGCCCTGGTCATAGACGCGGGAGCCAGGGGAAGCGTCGGTATTGTGTTGTCGGGGCTCGATGCGCTTGGAATAGGCCCGGAGCAGGTGGCGGTGATAGCGATCACGCATCATCACCCCGACCACACCGGCGGCCTAGCCAGGCTGTCGCGGGCGACCAACGCCAGGGTGGCGGCCCACCGGCTCGACGCGGGGGTGATCGACGGCACTGAGCCGAGGCCCGACCCCTACAGGAACGAGTTCGTCGCCGGCGTGACCCGGCCTATCGTGAGGGCGCTTTACGGCGATGCCGTTACCGTCGACACGCCCCTGAAAGATGGCGACCTGCTTCCGTTCGAGGAGGAGGTGCGTGTGGTCCACATACCTGGGCACACTCCCGGCAGCATCTGCCTCTTCATTCCAGGAAAGGGCACGATTGTCGTGGGCGACGCCCTCCAGTTCCGCTTCGGAAAGTTGGGGCCGCCTGCCGAGAATGTCACCGCCGACAACCGACTGGCCCAAGAGTCCCTGGCGCGGCTGCTTCCTTTCGATTTCCACACGATGTGCTTCAGCCACTATCCGCCGCTTACGACGAACGCCCACCGCGAATTGGAGATGCTGGTCGAAAGGATGCCAGTAGCCGACTCGCCCTGAGCCTAGCCGCCCATGACAGCGATGCGCCGGCAGAACGCTGTCCCCACAGTGGTCGCCTAATGGCAGGGAGAGAGACGTTCAGAGTGCGATAAACTGATCCCGTTCAGAGGGGGACAAGCTTGGGGAACTGCACATAGCCAAAGTCTAAAACAGCACCCAGCGCTCGCCGCAACCCCTCTACGGGCCACTAAACCGCTAGTCAATTACAGTCCCTTTAGCCCCAGGGGTTTAGGAGATCGATGTCGAGGTGCTGGAAATCGGCGGTGTTTCGGGTGGCTAGTGCCAGGTCGTTGGCCCTGGCCGTACCGGCGACAAGAGCATCTCCCAGGTCCAGCGTGCGGCCGGCCCGACGCGCCTGTGCCCGGAATTGCGCGGCCCACCTCGCGCCCGCTCTGTCCAGCGGCAGGATGCGGTCCTGGTATGGAAGAGTTCGACATCGAGCTGATCGACGCCAGGTCCAGCTACAGACCGCCGACTTAACCAAACGTCAGGCCGACTTTCTCAACAGGCCCGCTCCTGGCGATCGATAGCTGACCCGCGCCGCGCACGAGAGGGCGGCTGACCTCAGGGCCTTTCCAAAGTCCGTTCGTGGTGAGCCTGTCGAACCACAATTGGGGCCTTCGACCCTTCGACAAGCTCAGGAGAGCCAAGCTCAGGCCGAACGGCAAGGTACGACCCTATCTCAACAATGGAAAGGCCCTGGGCTGACCTGCAATTAGCTCGTCGGCCAGCCTGTTTTCTGTTAGAGTGAATAGGGCACGTCTAATCACGTGGGGGCGGTTCCTACTGCAACGAACCATCGCCCTTCCCATCTTTCGTCTTGTCCCTGCTCTGAATACTGATCTCGCCCCCTGGCCTAAGGAGTCCGCTTCAGCATGCCGTTGAAATCCCTATTCGCTCGCCCAAGTTCGCACGACCGTAGGCCAAGGCACCATACCGTTTGCGCTGAATGCGCCACGCCCACGACTGTCCCCTTCCGGCCGAGCCAAAATCGTCCCGTGTACTGCCGCCCGTGCTTCAAAGCCCGGCGCTCTTCCACCCAAGCAACCTCATCCGTAGAGGAGTCATCCAGTACAAAGGAATCATTTGCCGGCGGTGCGCCCGCAGGCGCTCCAGCGTTTCCTGAAATGGCCCTGAGAGCCGCCACCAAGTCAGCTCTCTCACGTCTGAACATATCAGTGCCCACGCCCATCCAAGAACAGTCCATCCCTCTTCTATTAGCGGGACGTGACTTGATAGGACAGGCGCGTACAGGATCTGGGAAGACTCTGGCGTTCGCGGTCCCGATGGTGGAACGGTGCGACCCTTCGGTCCGGCAAGTTCAAGCGCTCGTGCTGGTTCCCACTCGTGAGTTGGCTATCCAGGTGGCTGAAGTCACTGAGGCAATCGCCTCACCACACCGACTGCGCGTCACCTTGCTTTACGGCGGCCGCTCGCCGCGGTCGGAGTGCACTGAATTGGACGCCGGCGCCCAGATCGTCATTGGTACCCCAGGCCGCACGCTCGACCACCTTCGGCAAGGCGCCTTAGGCCTTCAATCTGTGCGTTTTTTGGTGTTGGACGAGGCGGACGAAATGCTGGACAGGGGGTTTGCCCGGGACGTCGAGGCTATCCTCAGCCGGACGCCTTCCAGTCGGCAGACAGCGCTCCTGTCGGCGACAATGCCCGCATGGGTAGCAAAGACAGCCGCAAAGCACCTGCGGAACCCGGCGATGGCCGAGGTCGACGCAGAGTTGCAAACGCTGCCGACCGTCAAGCATTTGGTCTACACCATCGGTAAGAGCGACAAGATATGCGCCCTGCAAAGCCTGCTGGACCAGCGGGATGGCGTGCCTGTCATCGTCTTTGGCAAGACCAAGCACGGCGTGAAGAAGCTGGCCATACAATTGAGCGCGCTGGGCTATCCGGTGGGGGCGCTCCAGGGAAACCTGAGTCAAAATGCACGTGAGCGCGTAATGGCGGCTTTCCGCTCCGGAGCCATGCCGATCTTGGTTGCAACGAACGTCGCCGCCCGAGGATTGGATGTTGAGGGCATTGGCCAAGTTATCAACTATGACCTGCCGGACTCTGAACAACTCTTCACGCACCGGGTTGGCCGGACCGGCCGCATGGGGCGAACCGGCGAGGCAGTGACGTTCATCACGCCAGATGAAGAACGGAAGTGGCAGGAAATTAACAGAGGCCTAGGACATCGGTTCACTCGCAAGCCATGGGATGCCGACCGTAGGGTGGGACAACGTCAGGAGAGCACTCCACATCAGCCGCCGGTGCTATCGCCCCGGTCCCTGGTACACGGAGGCGTCCGGGTTCCCTAATTTCGGCCGGCCGTTCGGAGGCAATCGGCCTGGGCGTCAAGGCGCCAGCGTCAGCCCGGCAAGACCAATGGCTCCTGCTGTATTGGCATGGCCTCTCGTAGTGAGCTTCCGTTGGATTTGGTAAGGCTAGTATCGTTTCAAACTGAATATGATGGATAGATGTGTTGAAGTTTAGTGCGAGCGTCCTGAGTGGAGAAGCGCCAGTCTATAACGGCGACAGCCTCATTGCGCTTACGTTCCAGCGCCGAGACCTCTTGTAGAGAGCGTACGCTAGTCCTCTCTGTCCTCGACTAGGCCCTCTGCGAAGAGCTAGCCGGTCATTGTTTCGGTTCTGCTGCTGGCGGGCAGGGAATGTGTCAGTGCTAACACAGCCCGATTCACTAGAAGCATCATACAAGTCAAAAACATCGTAGCAGATGAGAGCAGTAACCCGGTTCTGCTATCATCGCGCCCAATGTAGCCAGGCTTTGCTGGCCAGGAGGCCCTGAATGGCGCAGGACAGGTCGGTGGTAGAGGCAACCTTGGTCGACTTCCTCCGGGCGCGTGCCGAGGAATTCGGTGACCGCGATGCGCTGCTCTTCAGGCCCGGCTTCCGTTACCAGCGCTGGTCATACGCCGACCTATGGAAGAGCGCCGAGCGTATAGCCGCCATGCTGCAGGCGCGCGGCCTCTCCAAGGGCGACCGCGCACTCATTTGGGGCCCGAACTGCCCCCAGTGGGTTCTTGCCCTATTTGGTTGTCTTCGTGCGGGGGTGATTGTAGTACCCCTCGACGTGCGGAGTCCCCGTGAATTCGTCGAGAACGTCGCTTCAAGGGTGGACGCCAAGCTCTCCTTCGTCTCGCGGGTGACCCCCAGCTATCACAACGAGCTCGGCCTCCCCGAAATCGACTTCGAGGACCTCGATGCGCTGGCGGAAGAGATGCCCGCACCGGGCCCAGTGGAAATCGGCTCTGACGACCTTGCCGAGGTGATGTTCACGTCCGGGACCACGGGCGACCCGAAGGGAGTCATGCTCACGCACCGCAACATCATGGCGAACATGGCATCAGTCGTGCAAGTCGCTCCGGGCAGGAGATCCGACCGGATGATGTCGATCCTGCCGCTCAGCCACATGCTGGAACAGATGGGCGGCCTCCTCGTGCCAATGAACGCGGGCGCGAACATCACATACCCGACGGCCCGCCAGGCCACCGTGCTTTTCAGGACTATGAAGGAGCGCCGGGTCACGATGATGGTCATGGTGCCCCAACTCCTCGACCTCTTCATGAAGGGCATAGAGCGGGAGGTCCGGCGGCAGGGCAAGGAGGCTCTTTGGGCAAAGCTCAATAAGGTCGCCGCTCGCACGCCCTTTCCACTCCGCCGGGTCCTCTTCAGCCAGGTGCACAAGAAGTTCGGCGGCAAGCTCGACTTCATCTTTGCGGGAGGCGCACCCCTCGACCACGACCTCGGCGCCAAGTGGAACCTGCTCGGCGTGAAGGTGATACAGGGCTACGGCGCCACCGAGACGTCCCCGGTCATCACTTGCCATTTCCAGGACAGGCCCCGCTACGACTCGCCGGGGCCTCCGGTGCCCGGTGTGGAAGTGAAGATCGCCGATGACGGTGAGGTGCTCGTCCGCGGCGAGAACGTCACGCAGGGTTACTGGAACGCACCCGAGGCGACCGCCGCCTCTTTCCAGGACGGCTGGTACAAGACAGGCGACCAGGGCGAGTTCGACGATGAGGGATTCCTGCATCTGAAGGGGCGGAAGAAGGACATGATAGTCCTGGGCAGTGGCCTAAACGTCTACCCCGAGGACGTCGAGGCGATGCTGGTCAGGCACGAGGCGGTGGAGGATGTTGCGGTCGTCGGCCTGCCTCGCGCGTCGGGCGCTGAAATTCATGCCGCGCTGATCATGGCAGATGCCAACCAAGCCCCCGACGCCGTCGCATGGGCCAACGGACGGCTTGCCGAGCACCAGCGTGTGAGGGGATTCACCGTCTGGCCGGACGAGGACTTCCCCCGCACTCACACCCTCAAGGTCAAGAAGGTCCTGCTCGCCGACATGCTGCTGAGCGAGGAAGGCGAGTCCGAGGCCCCGGCGCGACAGGCCGCGGCGCAGGAGGGGCCGTCGCTGGAGGGACTGATCGCCGAGATCGCCGAGGTCCCCGTCGCCGAGATTGCCGACGACAAGACTCTCGACGGCGACTTGGACATGGACTCCCTGAAGCGGGTAGAGCTACTGTCCTCCATTGAAGAGGAACTCGGCGTGTACCTGGACGAGTCAGCGATGGAGCAGGGGACCACCGTCGCAGCCCTGGCAAGAATGGTCGACGAGGGTTCCCGGACGCCCGAGGACAAGAAGTTCGTGCGCTGGGGCATGAGCTGGTGGTGCAAGCCGCTCAGAGGCGTCATCCAGCGCGTGGTCATATTCCCTGTGCTCAGGTGGCTGTACGGCCTCCGGGTCATGGGCGCGTCGAACGTCGCGGGCCTCGAAGCACCGGTGCTCTTCGCCGCCAACCATTGCCTGCGACTCGACAACGGCCTCCTCATCAAAGCCATGCCGCAGCGCCATCGCAGGAGGCTCGCCATCGCCGCTTGGGAGGAGATGTGGAGCAACCCGGCCTACCGCGTCACCCATCCGCTCATAGGCAACGGCTTCCCCTTCTCTAAGGGCGGCGCGGTACGTGCAAGCCTGGAGAACATGGGCCGCATCCTCGACGATGGCTGGTCCGTGCTCATCTATCCCGAGGGCGAGCTCACCGTCGGCGGCCCCATCCAGCCTTTCAGGGGAGGCACCGGCCTCGTAGCCGTCGAGTCGGGCATCCCCGTCGTGCCCATCAAGCTCCACATCCGGAGCATCGGCTCGCCCACCGGCTTCCCTCTGTTCAAGAGGGGGGACGTGGAAGTGCGCATCGGCTCTCCCATTAACTTTGCACGCGGCACCTCCTACGAGCAGGCCACCGCAAGAATCGAGGAGGCGGTGAGGGCGCTGTAGAATGACAGTGATCTGCGGACTTAATGACGGTAGGCTCCGCCATGTGGAGGGCATTCCGCAATGAATTTACGCAACACGGTTCACGCAATCATTTCTCCGGGAGACCGCTACTACGTTGCTGAGTGCATGGAGATTCCCGTTGTTACGCAGGGCCTCACCGTCGATGAGACTCTAGCTAATCTCCAGGAGGCCATGTCTCTGCATCTGGAGGACGAAGATCTTACGGAACTCGGACTTGTCCCCAGCCCGACACTCTCGGTCACATTGGAGCTGGGCCCGGTAAATGTCCCGGCTTAGGAATCTGTCAGGCGACGAGGTCGTCTCCATAATGAGAGAGTTCGGGTTCTTCCCTCATTCCCAAAGAGGGAGCCATGTGAAGCTCCGGCGCACCACAGAATCCGGCAAGACGCAGAGTCTGACTGTTCCTCGTCATGCTGAGATGGATAGAGGTACCTTGCGAGCCGTTTTTCGCCAAGCCAGCAGATTTGTCCCGGAGCAAGAGCTCCAGCCGCACTTCTACCGAGACTAATCTTCACGCAGGGTCGTTTCTGGCTGACCCTGGCTGGCCCTGCGGTACTGTATCCTGCTCTTCACCAGCACTGCTCCTGCCCCGGCCAAGGTTACTATGACCCCGGCGGCATCGTCGTGGAACCACCAGCCCGCCGGGGCAGCCACAAGAAAGAACAGCAGACCAGAGTAGCCCGCGTTCTTGGTCAGCTTCACCATCACTAGGGCGATAGGCGCCGCTATCAGCACGCCCAGGGGGATGAGCCCCACGCCGGCTCCCATTGCGACGACCATCCCGGTTCCGCCGCGGAATCCCCAGAAGACCGGCAGGAAGTGCCCAGCCAGCACTCCGGCGGTTCCCGCGACTCCAGCCCACACCGACATATCCAACAGCAACGCCGGCAGCGTCGCGGCCATCCCCTTGCCAAGGTCCAGGGCCATGACTGCGGCTGCGTACTTCGGCCCGATCTCGCGGAATATGTTGGCCGCGCCGGGGTTGCCGGTGCCCGTTTCCCGTATCGGGAACTTGGCCAGACGCGCCACGATGTCGCCGAACGACACGGAGCCCAGCAGATAGGCCGCGCATCCCCAGAGGACGTATACCCAGGGCGCGTCCATCTTCCCTCCTCGCTGCGAACGTGCGGAATTGTACTCGATTCCCTGCCCGGTGTCGGCATGCGCGTCCGACGCACGATACAATGTCACTCATGATTCGACGGAGGCTCGGAGGCCCACAATGAAGGTTGCGGCCGTCCTGTTCGACGCGGACGGCGTACTCCAGCATCAGAACACGACCCTGCATTCCGTCCTGACAGATGTCCTGTCGCTGACGCCCGAAGAAGTCGAAGGACGGTACCACGAGGTATGGGAGGCGGAGAGTCCTATACTGACGGGGCGGGGCAACTTCGCGGAGACAATCTCGGACCTGCTGGTGAAATGGGGCAGGCCGGGGCACGCCGATACCTTCGTCAGTGCATCCAAGGACATACGGACCGACGAGGCCGTCGCGGGGATCGTCAGGCGCCTGCGCGAGGACGGAGTCCTGTGCTGCCTCGCCTCGAACCAGATGAGGTACAGGGCCAGGTACATGTCCGAGACGCTTGGCTACTGCGCGCTCTTCGACAGGGAGTTCTACTCGTGCGACATAGGGCACAAGAAGCCCGACGCGGCCTACTTCCTGGCGATTCTGGCGGCTCTGGACCTAACGCCCGGACAGGTCCTTTTCATCGACGATCACGACGCCAACGTTGCCGCGGCCCTCGACCTGGGCATGAACGCCGCGGTCTTCCAGCCGGCGCCCAGGGTCGAAACCGGATCGCTGATGCGCTCCATACTGTCCGAACACGGCCTGGAGGTGCCCTGCCAGCCATGAAGGTACGAGTCGGCATCGTAGGTGTGGGCCACCGTGGCATCCAGATCGCGCGGTCTGCGGCCGCGCTCGACGACGTGACCGTAGCAGCGCTCGCGGACCTGGACGAGGACCGCCTGGCAAGCGCCGCCAACGAGCTTGGCGTGGACGAGACGTTCGCCCTGTTGAGCCAGATGCTGGAAAGCGTCGACATCGACGCCGTGCTTGTGCTGACGCCCGACCTCGCCCATAGGGACCAGGCCATAGCCGCGCTCGAAGCTGGGAAGCACGTACTTGTCGAGAAGCCGCCCGCATACACTGTGGAGGACACGCAGGCGATGGCGGACGCGGCGGACAGCGCGGGCAAGCGCCTGATGGTCGCCTGGAACCGGACGTTTGGCCTCCTCAGGGCGAAGGAGGTATTCGGTCTGGATGGGCCGGAAGTGGTGATGGCGGACTACGTGCGGCCAGGCCCGGCGTACCTGGCACTCATACGCATCCACATCGTCAACCCGCTCCACTTCATGTGCGGACGCCCGGCCGAGATTGCGGCCCACGGCGAGATGCACGACGCGACCCAGGAGGGCAACGTAGTGGCGAGCATCCGCTTCGAGAGCGGGGCGCTGGGCCAGATGACCGCCAGCCACGGCACTGGTGGGCATAGCGAGCGATTCACGGCGTACGGCGGTGGCTGGTCAGTGTTCATCGATCACACGAGCAGAGGCGACGGCCGCATCATGCGGGACGGCGAGATCGTCGAGGAGTTCCGGCCCGTCGACACCGTGGCTGCCCAGATGCGCCACTTCATCGACTGCGTCAAGACGGACACCGAGCCCCTGAACTCAGGGCGCGACGCCGTCGAGGTCATGAAGATGACCCACGCGATAATGGATGCTGCTGGGTTCGGGGCGCCTCCGCCGCCCGGGGACAGGCGTGGATGGCTCCTGTGGTGCGGCTGCGGCGCCAAGGTCGTCCCCGGCGCGGCCTCGTGCCCGGACTGCGGCGCAGCATGGGGCGGCTGGGCCCTCACGACCGAAGACGTGATGCAAGTCTGATTGGCGGGGACGAGGTTGAGCTTGGCGCGTGGCATACTCAGGTTCGCACGTCGCGCTCTAGTCGCGCTGGCTGTCGTAGTCGTTGTCCTGATCCTTCTCGTCGTACTGACGCCCCAGGGCAGGGCAGCCTTCCGCGCGGCGCTCTTCATACCCGAAGTGCTACCCGACCTTGCGGTCAAGCCCCAGTCGTGGTTCTCCCGCGAACCCGTGCTGGAGGAGGTCGTGTTCGACACTGCATCGGGCCCTAGCGTTGCGGACATCTACAGGCCCGGAGGCGACGGGAAGTATGGTGGGGTAGTCTTCTTCCAGGGGGTAGTACCCGGCGGGCGCTACGACCCCAGGATCGTCGCCCTCGGCGAGGGGCTGGCACGCTCGGGCATGGTCGTCATGATCCCCTGGTCCGAGACGCAGGAGACCCACCGCATCGTCGTCGACGACATCGATGTGCTCGTCCGGGCTTTCCAGCACCTCCGCACGCTCGACTTCGTCGACCCGGACCGCGTGGGCATGGGCGGGATATGCGTGGGCGCCTCTATTGCCATGGTCGCCGCCCAGGACGAGCGGATACGAAGCGACGTGAGCTTCGTCAACTCCTTCGCAGGCTACTATGATGCGGCGGACTTCGCGAAGGCCATCGGGAGCAGGAGCCGCTTCGATGAAGGCTACACCTCCCCGTGGGAGCCCGACAAGCTCACCTACGGAGTCTTCCGCGACCACCTCATCGAGGGCGTAGAGTCCGATGATGACCGCCGCCTGCTCACCCGGGCCTTCGTCGAAGGCGCTGGGGCTGATGGCGACCTAGAGCAGATGGCCCCCGACGCGCGGGCCGTCTACAGGCTGCTGGAGGGTGTGCCCCACGAAGAGGTCGACGAAGTCGTCGCCGACCTCTCTCCGGTCACTGCCGCCTTCTTCCGGACCATCTCGCCAAGTACACGCATCGACAAGCTGGAGGCGCGGGTGCTCATCATGCACGATACTGCCGACAAGCTGGTCCCTTCGGAGGAGTCGAGGAGGCTGGCCGCTGCCCTCGACGAGGAGAACGTCTATCACACGGAGTTCTCCCTCTTCCAGCGCCAGATCCAGGTACACGTGGGCGACTCCGACGACGTGGGGCCTTGGGACTATGTGCGTGAGGCCTCGAAGCTATACATGCACATGTACAACATCATGCGCATAGTCGATTGACCGCCCGGCTCGCCTGCCGCTACACTCGGCGGCGATGACCGTCTCCCTCGGCCCATCGCGGCGTGTGGTCGCGAGCGCCCACTACAAGTGGCTGGCATACGGCGCCATAGCGACGGGGATATTCCTGACCGTGATGGACCAGTCCGGCGTCAACCTCGCGGTCCCGCGCATTGCCGAGCGGTTCGTTCTCGACATTCCCACGGCCCAGTGGATCGTGCTCGGCTACGTTTTAAGCACCAGCGCACTGCTGCTGCCGATGGGACGGGTCTCGGACATCCTAGGACGCGAGCGCGTGTTCATGTCCGGCCTCCTAGGATTCATAGCTTTGGGAGCCCTGGACGGCGCTTCCCAGAGCTTCCAGGCGTTGATCGCGGCCAAGGTGCTGCAGGGTGTGGCCGCCGCCGCCATCCAGGCGAACGGGATGGCGATGATCATGGACGTCTTCCCAAGGTCGGACCGCGGCCAGGCCATCGGCATGTACATGACTATCATCGGCACCGGGTCCGTTACCGGGCCCATTGCCGGAGGGTTGCTGGTCAGCGCTTTCGGCTGGCGGGCGGTATTCTTCGCGGGTGTCCCGGTCGGGCTCATAGCCTTCCTGGCGGCGGCGTTGGTCCTGCAGCGCACCAGGCCGGTTCGGGAGACCGGGACCTGGCGCAGCTCCTTCGACTGGGCGGGCGCAGGCCTCTCCTCGGCGGCGCTGGTCTCCTTCCTGCTGGCCATGACCAACGCTTACAGGCTCGGATGGTCGTCGCCGCAGGTCGTGGCAGGGCTCGCTCTTGCCGTAGTCCTGCTCGCCTCCTTCGTCTTCTGGGAGAGGCGCACGCGGCAGCCGATGCTGGACATGGGCCTGTTCGGCAGCGGCCTATTCTCATTCGGAGTATCGGCGCGCGCTCTGTCCTTCCTGGCGAGCTCGTCGGTCTACTTTCTCATGCCGTTCTTCCTCATACAGGTCCTCGGCCATTCGGCCCGAGACGCCGGCCTGATGATGCTGCCGGGTTCCCTGCTCATGGCGACCATGGGCCCCATCAGCGGCAGGCTGTCAGACAGCATCGGCACGCGGTGGCTGGCCGCGGCAGGCATGGCCTTGTCCTGCTCGGCGATGCTGGTATTCTCTAGGATGGGCGTGGACTCGCCGCCGATTCACGTCATGGCCGGGATGGCCCTGGCGGGCGCAGGCATGGGGACCTTTTCGTCGACGAACACGAGCGCTATCACCGTGGGCCTTGGTCGCGAGCGGTACGGGATCGTGTCCGCGTTCCTCAACGTTACGCGCACGGCCTCGAACGTGACGGGCATCGCCATCGCCACGACCATCGTAGCGTTCACCATGGCCTCGTTGGGCTATGAGCCCAGCCTTGCGGCGGTATCGGAGAGCGGCGGGCAGGGCCTCAGGGAGGCTTTCGTGGCCGGTATACACAGGGTCTACCTGGTCGCTGCCGGCCTTGCGGTTGCCGCGATGGTGCTGTCCGTGGTGAGGGGCGAGTCGAGGGTAAGGGCAGCGGACTAGGGCGAGGAACCCAGAGCTATCACGACCAGCCCTGCCTCGTGGCCTGGGCCGTGGCAGTCATCGTACCTGGTCAGCAGGTGCTCTCTGCAGCCCAGTATCCTCTCTGCCGCGTCCTCGTGGGCGGCGGTAAACTGCTGTCCGATTTCGCTGTCTAGGCTCCACTCCGGGTTTACGACGCATTCGACGCCCGCCTCGCCCGCGGCCGTGACGTACTGCCTTCGAAGCCGTTCGAGGTTGCGATCACTCCGATAGACGATCGGCGCGACCATGAATCCATCAGAGATATACAGGCCCAGCTCGTTGTCGAAGACCTGCACCAGGTCCACGTCCGGTATCCATCCCTCCATGGCGAAGTAGAGGTCTTCGGGTATGTCCTGGGATACCCTGTGGTAGTAGAAATCCTCCGGCCTCAGGGCCATCTTGACGCTCACCAGTTGCTTGTCGTCGTAGCCCAGAAGACGCTCCGCGGCCTCGTCCCGCTCGAACAGGAAGGGAATGTTCCCGTTTGTGGCGTCGACCAAAGCCGTCTCTCCGTCGATGTTGTAGAGCAGGGCGGCGTGCTGCCAGTAGCGCATGTGCCGCTTCGAGAACCTGAAGTCGAAGGTCGTAAGCATCTCGCGGAGCTGCGCCTCCGGCACCGGCCCGGGCACGTCGGGGCCCGCTATGAGGTACTCGGACTCGATGCCGTAGTGGTCGGTGACGAATTTGAGCGCCTGGACCTTCTCGGAACAGATGCCGCCCGCGCCCTCGATGATGTTCCGCACCGTCTCGTCGCCCGTCTTGTATGTCAACTTGCGGCCCACGAACCGGGAGTAGTTTTCGAAGTCGCTCTCCCATATCCTGCGGGCGACGGCCTCCACGAGCCTCATCTTCTGCAGCGGGGAATCGAGCTGCAGCACGGCCTCGGCTTTGGCAGGGCCGTAACGCGTGCCCAGGCAGGCCAGCACGAAACCGGCGTAGTCGTCCTCATGCCGCTCCCAGCGCCTGCGGTGGAAGCCGCGCCAGTTCCGGTCGTAGCCGACGCTCTCGCGGTCTATCTCGATGTCGAACAGGAGCACGCCCCTGCCGTCTGAGGTCATGTGAACACCGGCCGGTGCGTTGCCGAGCTCCAGCTGGCGGCCGTTCTGCCGGAGAATTAGCCCCGGGTACATGTCTCCCAGGCTGCCGTCGTCCGAGCAGCGGTAGACGTAGTCCTGTATCGCGTAGAGAGCCTCGGCCGAGTCCGCAGTCATGCGCCGCTCGGCCAGCAGTGCTTCGACATCGGGGGCCTTCACATACCGGTCAAGCAGGTCGCCGACCGCCAGCAGGCTCTCCGCAGGCTCGATGCGGACGGCCATATACCGACCGGTCACTAGGTCGGTGATGCGGAGCAGGGTGTTTTGTGTATGCGCTGCTATGAGCCCACTCACCCGGACGGGATGTGACCCTGCGGACCTAAGGACGTGGACCGCGGCCGCTACCTGGCGGGGCCCCGCTCCATCGAGTATGGCTGCCAGCGGCGCAGGTCGGTCTTTCCCAGAACGGTGGGGTTCACGCAAGCCATGGGCCAGCGGCCTGACAGTACGAGGGCTATCTCCTCCGCCACGCGCCGTCGCTTGCGAGGGTCGAACCTAGCCGACGCCGACGCCAC
This sequence comes from Dehalococcoidia bacterium, assembly GCA_965222445.1. Lineage (GTDB taxonomy): Bacteria > Chloroflexota > Dehalococcoidia > Lucifugimonadales > CAJWER01. The sequence continues at coordinate 2,802,772 of CBDCTY010000002.1, forward strand.
GTGAGGTGTGATGGTGACGTTCTCCATGTGGAGCAGGGGGTTTTCAGGGTCGGGCGGCTCCTGCTCCAGCACGTCGAGGCCGGCCGCGTCTATCCAGCCCTCTTCCAGGGCGCGGATCAGCGCAGCCTCGTCGACGGTGGACCCGCGCCCATTGTTGATGAACAGCGAGTGTGGCTTCATGAGCCGGAAGTGCTCCTCGCCCAGCATCTTGCCGGTCTCCGGCGTGCCGGGCGCGTGCATCGAAACGATGTCGGAGCGTTGAAGCAGCTCGGTCAGCCCGACCGGCTCCACGCCGTAGGAGGACATCACCAGCTCCTCGACGTAGGGGTCGTGCGCGAGTATCTGGAATCCGAACGGGGCCGCCCTCTTTGCCACGGCCCGCGCCACGTGGCCGAACGAGATCAGGCCCAGGGTCTGGCCGATCAGCCTCGGGAACCTGTACAGGTACGGCCTGCCTTCCGACCACCGGCCGTCTCGCGACATCTCGTCCATCAACGTAATGCGCCTGTACGTAGCCAGCATCAGAGCCAGAGTATGGTCGGCAACCTCCTCAATGAAGGTGTCCGGGACGTTGGTGACCGGGATGCCCTTTCTCGTCGCGGCGTCCACATCCACACCGTCCGTGCCGACGCTTCCAACTGCGATTATTCTGCAGGCCTCCAGCCCGTCTATGACGTCGCTGGTGAGCTTTCGGCCTGAGATGATGGCGTCGGCGTCCCTGGCCTGTGCCACGTACTCGGCGTCCGAGTCCGCGTCTACCACGACGATCTCCGCGCCGATGCCCTTCAACGTCTCCATCTCCAACTCGTAGGACGAGCTCCAAGCGCTGCCGGGCAGCTTGGATGCAACAACCTTGAATTTTGCCAAGTCTCTACCCCCTCGAATCGGTCGTAATCACGGAGCATAGCATATGGGAAGCCGTCTCCATGTGTCCAGTTTGGCCACACACGTGAGTCTCTCCTAGTGTTCCGACATGGGCATGATTGAGCCTTGCCGGCCGCTTTCCTTCTACCCCATCCATGCAGTGAAGAGGGCCGCCATATTGGCAGGACATGTTCCTGCATGGGATGGCCTGCAACGGAGAATAGGGCGGTGACGCCCGTCGTGGTGCTGTGCTAGGCTTCGAATGGTGTGACTAATACCAAGTCACCGTGATGCCGCCGTATATGTGCGGCCAGGGAGTGGGTTCCCGCCTTCGCGGGAATGACGGATTTACGGCGCGCTCAAAATAAATTGGTATAATACAATGGAAAGCCGGCCATGACGACAACAGGCATTTTGCAGCGAGTACCAATCGACGACGTGCGAGCCGCGCAGGACCGTATTGGGGACGTGACGCTACGGACGCCGCTGGTACGCCTCAACCTCGACGACTCGGAGTCTCGGGGAAACGAGGTGTACCTGAAGCTGGAGAACCTCCAACCCAGCGGCGCGTTCAAGCTGCGGGGTGCTGTCAACGCCATCAGGCTCACCGACGAGGCGCAGCTGGAGCGCGGCGTCTGGACCGCAAGCTCGGGCAACATGGCCCTGGCGGTAGCGTGGGCGGCGCGGTACTTCGGGCTCAAGTGCGTCTGCGTCGTGGCGGACGTCTCGCCCGACGCCAAGCTCGACGCGATTCGCGAACTCGGTGCGGCCATCGTCAAGGTGCCGTGGCTGGAGGTGCTGGAGATATGCCGGGTCCATCACCGTGACGGTATGGACGGCCTTTTCCTGCATCCATTCAGCGATCCGAAGGTCATGGCCGGCAACGCGACTGTCGGCCTGGAGATCGTCGAAGACCTGCCGGACGTGGACGCGGTGCTCGTGCCGTATGGGGGAGGGGGCTTTGCCGTCAGCGTAGCCTCGGCGGTCAAGGCGCTCAGGCCCGGCGCGCGTGTCTACGCCGCCGAGGTTGAGGCAGGCCCGGCCTTTGCGGCGTCTCTGGCTGCGGGCAAGCCGACGGAGGTAGAGCATCCGGCCACCTTCGTAAGCGGAATCGGCTCGCCCTTCGTGTTCGAGGACGTGTGGCCCCTGGCCAGGGTGATACTGGACGGCTCCGTCGTGTCGACGCTGGAGGAGACTGCGAGCGCCGTCAGACTCGTTGCGCAGAGGGCCCGCGTCGTGGCCGAGGGCGCTGGAGCGTCGTCGGTCGCGGGCGCGCTGTCGGGCGGGGCAGGCGAGGGGAAGATCGCCTGCGTGCTGTCGGGGGGCAACATAGACGCCGAGAAGCTCGCCGAAATCCTCCGCGGCGGCGTCCCCGGACACTAGCCAAGCCTGTGCCGGCACCCATTCGCCACGAACCCGTGTCCCCGGACGACGCAAGGGCCGCACAGCGGCGCATCGCAGGCAGGGTCGCGCGCACGCCCATCGTGCGGCTCAACGTCGACTCGGCTCCGGCGGAGATATTCCTGAAGCTCGAGAATCTCCAGCCCGTGGGGTCCTTCAAGCTCCGCGGGGTCACCAACGCGGTGCTCCAGGTCCCCCAAGCTGATCTGGCCGAAGGCGTATGGACGGTAAGCGCAGGCAACACGGCCCAGGCTCTGGCGTGGGCGGCGCGCGAGCTTGGGGTAGCCATGACCGCAGTCGTCCCGGACAACGCCCCGGAGACCAAGCTGGCTAACATCGAACGCCTCGGCGGTAGCTACGTGAGGGCTCCCTTCGAGGATTTTGCACGTGTGTTTGCCACTCGCTCGTACCCCGGGGTGAGCGGCCGCTTCATCCACCCCTTCAGCGATCCATCGGTGATGGCGGGCAACGCTACCATCGGCCTGGAGATACTCGAAGACCTGCCCGATGTCGACTCGGTAGTGGCTGCCTACGGTGGTGGAGGCCTTTGCTGCGGGGTCGCTCCCGCCATCAGGTCCGCCAAGCCCGACGCCAAGGTATACGCGGCGGAGGCGGTGACATCCGCACCCTTTGCGGCGGCTCTCGATGCGGGAGAGCCGACTAGGATCGACTATTCTCTCAGCTTTGTGGATGCCATCGGCTCGCCGATCGTGCAGCCGGAGATGTTCTCCCTGGCCCGGAGTCTGCTTGACGGCTCCCTCGTAGTGGACCTGGAGCAGGCGGCGGAGGCCGTACGCCTCCTCGCGAGCCGGAACCGCGTGATCGCTGAGGGCGGCGGCGCTGTCCCGGTGGCTGCCGCGCTGGCGGGAATGGCGGGCAGCGGCAAGGTTGTGTGTGTGGTGTCGGGCGGCAACATCGATCCGGGCAGGCTTGCGGAGATCCTGGAGGGAGGTGTGCCATGACAGAGTCCGACCTTGCCGTCAATGGCGGCCCTAGAGTTCGCGAGCGGCCCTGGCCGGACCGCCGCCGATTCGGGCCCGACGATAAAGCGGCAGTGGACGCGCTGTTCGACGAGAGCATCTCAACCGGCCGGCCCTTCCGATACGACGGGCCATCCGAAGAAGCCTTCTGCCGCGAGTTCGCGGAATTCATGGGCGGAGGATTCGTCGACGGTGTGAGCTCCGGCTCGACCGCCCTGTACGTCGCCCTGAAGGCCCTCGGCGTTGAGCCGTTTACGGAGGTCATAGTCGGCTGTCTGACCGACCCCGGCGGGATGATGCCCATACCACTGTTGAACTGCATCCCGATGGTGGCGGACGTCGCCCCCGGCAGCCTCTCGCCGGGCCCTGACCAGATCGAGGAGCTGGTGACCCCCTACACGAGCGCCATAGTAGTTGCCCACATCGCCGGGTACCCGGCGGACGTGAAGGCCATCGCCGAGGTGGCACGCAGGCACGGCATACCTCTCGTCGAGGACTGCGCCCAATCCCACGGGGCGCAGTTGGACGGCAGGTACGTGGGCACGTTCGGACAGCTCGCGACTGTCTCCACCATGTGGGACAAGCACATGAACACGGGCGGGCAGGGCGGCGTGGTCTTCACCCGGGACGAGGACCTGTACCGGCGGTCGCGGCGAGCATCCGACCGGGGCAAGCCGTTCTTCCTGCCGGAGGGATCGACGAACGAAGCCGCATCCCTGAATCTGAATCTCAGCGACCTCGCAGGTGCGATCGGGCGCGTCCAGGTCGGCAAGCTGGCAGGGCAGGTGGAGCGCCGCCGCCAAGTGGTGAGTGCGCTGGAGGCCGGCATCGCAGACCTGGGACTGGAGTCGGTCACGGTCCTTCAACCCATACTAGGGGCAGTGCCGTCGTACTGGTGGCTGCCAGTCAGGGTAAACTCAGAGCAGTTTACCTGTGACAGAGGCACGTTCCTGCAGGCGCTCGCGGCGGAGGGGGTCCCGGCGACCGGCATCGGATGGAGGCTCATGCCACACCGCATGGAGTGGTTCAGGCAGCGCCGTGTGTTCGGGACGAGCCGATACCCCTGGGCATCCGCGGACTACCGGGGCAACGGCGACCGAGAGTTCCATTGTCCCAACGCCGACGTCGTGATGGCCGACTACATGAAGCTGCCCGTACACGATGATTGGAGCGAAGCCGAGATAGGTGACGTGATTACGGCGCTGTCGAAGGTGGAGCGGGCCTTCATGCGCTGAGGCCGAGAATACCGGTGTACGACAATGACCCCTCGTAGTGATGGAGGAGATGGATTTTGGCAGCGAAGGGCGATTGACCGGCGCCCTTCCCGCGCTATAATCTCGCCGACGTACTTCATGTCAGGAGTTGGGGATGACCATTACCAAGGCGGACCTTGAACAGTTCGAGCAGGAGGGGTACTTCGTCGGCGAGGGCATCCTGGACCCGGACGAGGACCTGCAGCCGGTTGTCGACGAGTACGACGAGCTGCTCGACCGGCTGGCTAGGGAGTGGCATTCGGACGGTAAGCTGAGCAGTACCTACGAGGACCTGTGCTTCGGCGAGCGTCTCAGCCACGTCGCCCGCGAGACAGAGGGCGCGTACGTCAACTGGCTCGACATCTCGCTTCCCCAGAAGAACATCGCTCCCGACACGCCGATGCACCACGGCCCCGCCGTGTTCGAGCTGCTGAGGAACACCAGGCTGCTGGACGCCGTGGAGCAGTTCGTCGGCCCAGAGATATCCTCGAACCCGGTCCAGCACGTCCGGATCAAGCCGCCCGAGCGCTTCCTTCCCGAAGCCGCCAGGGAGGGGTCACTGGCGGGCCGAACCTTCTGGCACCAGGACCTGGGCGTGGTGACGGAGGAGGCGGACGAAACGAACATCCTCACCGTCTGGCTGCCCGTTACCGACGCGACCGAGGAGAACGGCTGCCTGGTCGTGGGCCGCGGGAGCCACAAGAATGGCCTGGGCCTGCACTGCTACACGGGCGACCCCAAGAAGCAGGGGATCCCCCAGGAGCACCTGGTCGGCGAGCAGGTCCCAGTCCCCATAAAGAAGGGGGACGTGCTGTTCATGGACAGGCTGACAATGCACTCGTCTCTGCCCAACGTCAGTGACGACATCAGGTGGAGCTTCGACCTGCGCTACAATCTGACGGGAGACGCAACGGGCCGCCCGTGGTTCCCTGGCTTCATCGCTCGCAGCCGCTCAAACCCGGACTCTGAGCTTCGAGACGCGGCTGCGTGGTCCGAGTTGTGGTGTACCACCCGGTCCGAGCTCGCCGAGTCCGACAATCCCGGCTTCCAACGCTGGGACCCCAACGATCCGCAGTGCGCGTAGGGGGGGGGGGTGTAGGAGTCATTCGAGCGGTGGTCAGACAAGAACCGGGCAACGCTAGTGAAGATAACGGGCAAACAAAGGCCGGCCACCCTGGGAAGTGAAAACAACGGGCAAACAAAGGCCGGCCACCCTGAAGTGAAAACAACGGGCAAACAAAGGCCGGCCACCCTGAAGTGAAAACAACGGGCAAACAAAGGCCGGCCACCCTGGGAAGTGAAAACAACGGGCAAACAAAGGCCGGCCACCCTGGAAGTGAAGATAACGGGCAAACAAAGGCCGGCCACCCTGAAGTGAAAACAACGGGCAAACAAAGGCCGGCCACCCTGAAGTGAAAACAACGGGGCAAACAAAGGCCGGCCACGCTGGAAGTGAAAACAACGGGCAAACAAAGGCCGGCCACGCTGGAAGTGAAAACAACGGCAAACATAATCCGGGTGGCGCGGGGCGCGGGAAGTGAAACAACGGGCAAACGAATTTCCCAACTCCCGGGAACTACCCGGTGCTATGGGAGCCGGCCCAAGATGGGAGGTATGTCCTGATCCGATATCCTGCTTCGGGGTCTCGTATGATGATAGCCCCTGACTCCAGAGCTTCTTTGAGAAGCCTAGATGCCTGGACGGTGTTTCCCTTGGGAATGCCAAAGCGCCCTCGGAGCGATGAGTTGTTCATGGGCTGTCCCATCACGTAGCGTAGACAGGCGTGCATGTAGCATGCTCGCACCCTCTCAGCCTTCCCCATGCCGGACAGGGGCTTGTGGGCGAACAAGATGGCTCTGGTGAAGTCGCCCGGCGCTTCAAACAGTGGGGCCGGGAGCTGAAAGGCCTCTACCTGCGCGACGACCTTGTCAATCCCGCTGCCCCGCTCCTCGCAGATACGAAATCGGCGCATCAGCGATGCCAGGGGCTCGTTGCGCGACTTCGGCGGTGTGTCCATGAAGCGCTCCGTGTCCACCAACGGCTCGCCGGGGCTGGTGATCTCGATGCGGTCGTCAAAGATTTCCACCATAGGCCCCGCGCCGGTGACGGAGAAATCTTGGTGAATGAGCGCGTTGGACACCAACTCGCGCACCGCGATCTCGGGGAACATCTGCACGGTCCTACGCAGGGATTGCTCGATCACTTCGTTTGAGGATACGAGGGCCATGACGTGGTCGACTATCGCCGTGAAGGCGGCGGCGTAGCCCTTTGTGTCTTCGCGCTCCGTCGAGGCGTCGAAGCGGCCCGCGCCGCTGTACTTGATGACCCGCATGGCCTTGCGCCTGAGACGGGGGAAGTCGTCCAGTTTCCTAGCAAGCAGGATGGCGCCCAGATTGGTGACGTTCCAGCCGCCCGCGCCGGACCGCTCGATGAGGTAGTCTTGGCGGAGCGCGTCCAGGATAGCGGCTCGGCCGTCCGGGAGCGGCATTTCGAGCAGGTCGAAGTAGGCGGGGTAGTCGAGCTTGAGCAGGACGTCCTCGTCGCTCACACGCTCGGCAGCTATGCCTTCCTCAAAGCTCACTTGGTCGAAAATACGCCAGAGGTCACGCTCCTTCTCGGGGTATTCACGTAGCTTCTTCGTAACGCTGCCAACCCGAATGAACTCGTCCCCGTCGAAGGCAACGGGGTTTCGCGACGCGCGGTCGATCTCCAATAGCTCGACACGGCACCCGTCGACCGTGACTTCGTGAAAGCGAAAGTCGATGCGCGGGCTCAACTTCCTGAGCACCCAATTCTCCAGCGGCTCGTTGCCTTTTTTCTTCGCTGCGGACGAGAAGGTGGTGCCGACTACCGCGTGAGTCTCGTCTTCGATGCCCCAGAGGATATAGGCGTTCGGTTTGCCGCAAAGGGCTGCGCCGTTGGCCAGGGCGGAGATGAGCTCACCAATGCGGTTCGGGTCGTTTTGGTTGAGCTTGAATTCGACCCACTCAGTCTCATGCGGTAGCTTGCATAGCTCCCGCACCAAACCGACAAGGTACTCAGGGTCCCGGGGTGAAGTCACGGCTCCTTAGCTAAGAGCAGCGGAGTCTGGGTCCTCCCGCTTCCCTGCTAGAGGTTGTACTGGGGCTCGATGTAGTCGTGGAGCTTGTTGTAGATCTGGACGCGGGCGCGCTGCGTGTCGGCGACTATCAGCCTTGAGTGGGCGCTGTCGAAGTCCAGACCCGTCGGCAGGGCGAAGCGCCACTCCGGCTCCAGGGTGTAGACCCGTCGGCGCGCCTTGATCACGTCGGCGTTGGCGTCGACCATCATCTGCTGCCACATAGCCATCCGCTGCGCGTCGCCGATGAGACTCGTTACGAACTTGCCGTCGGGCGCGAATATCTGGACTCGGCTGTTGGCCCAGTCGCAGACGTAGACGTCGCCATCCGGGTCGACCGCGACGTCCGATGGCCGGTTGAGCTCGCCCCGGCCGGTCCCGTAGCTGCCGAAGGACGTGATGTACCCGCCGTCGGGCGCGAACTTCTGGACACGGTGATTCTTGTGGTCCGCCACGTAGACGTTTCCGTCGGGGCCGACGGCGATGCCCCAGGGAGAGTCGAGCTGCCCCTCGCCGCTGCCGTGCCCGCCCCATCCCGCAATGTACGCCCCGTCGGTCGTGAACTTCTGGACGCGGTGGGCCGCGCCGTCCACAACGTAGAGGTTGTCGTCGGCGTCTGAGGCGATGCCGGATGGCCGATTCAGCCCCCCTGGGCCGCTGCCAGCCTCGCCCCAGTGGCCCAGGAAGTTGCCGTCTGGGTCGTGTACGACCACGCGGTTGAGCCACTCGTCGGCGACGTACACGTTGCAGTCGCTGTCCAGGGCGATTCCGGATGGCCAGATGAACTGGCCGTCGCCCTGGCCGTACTTGCCGAACTCCAGGAGGAGCTCTTCGGAGCCCCACTCAGGGCCGAAGGTGTACTTGCCGACCTTGGCTGCGCTGCCCGTGCGGTCCCACGGCGCGTCCGGGATTATCTCAGACGGGCGGGTGAGGAGGTATACCGTATCGTCCGTCGAGGCGGCCACGCCGATGACCATGGCGAGATCGCGGCGGCCCGCCGCGTAGGAGAAGTCGTAGACCCTAGTGCCGATTACCTGAGTGAGCATCGCATGTTACCTGACGCCTGATTGCTAGCTTGCGGCCAGCACGTCCAGCTTCTCGAACGTTCCGTTGACGATGGGGACCGGGTCCAGCCGCATCCAGTCCTCCAGGATGGTCGTGTAAAGCCCCCGGAAGTCGTAATTGGGGACGGGGTCGCCCTGATCGAGGTCTTCGAGCCTTATCGAGGGGTACTCGCTGTACTGCCCCCCGCGCACGGGTTCCCCGATCAGGAACGCCGCGCCGGCGGCTCCGTGGTCGGTGCCGGACCCGTTGTCGTGGGTGCGGCGCCCGAACTCGGAGAAGAGCATCATCAGCACGTTGTCGGCGGCGCTGTGCTGCCGGAGGTCGTCGAAGAAGTCGCGTATTGCGGCGGACAACTCGTCCCACAGGGTGTCCAGCATGCCCTGCTGGTTCGAGTGGCTGTCGAAGCTTCCGTGGTCGGCGTAGAAGATGCGTGTGCCCAGGCCGGCGAGGTGGATCTGTGCGATGCCCTTTAGCTTGCGGGCTATGGGCGTGTCGGCGTACTCGACGGTGGACGAGTAGCGCTCGGGCGCCTGCTTCAGCACATCCGCGCCCCTGAGGGCGTCGAGTCCCGTCTGGCCGAGGAAGTCCATGACGGGGCCGCTTCCGATGGCAGGGGAGTAGAGCCGCTTGTACCGGTCCACAATGCGCTCCCGCTGCTCCCTGTCCGAGATGCCGGTCATCAGTCCGTAGCTGTCCAGGTCCTCGACGCAGGCCACCGGCACGCCCGGGAGCGACAGGGCGCGGAACATGCTTGGTCCCATGCTGACAGCGGTGACGACGTTCTCCTTGTCGGGGTCCAGCTCGCGCGTTACGCGGCCCAGCCACCCCTCGGTGCCCAGGGTATCCGGCTCGCACGTGTGCCAGATGTCCATCGAGCGGAAGTGAGAGCGCGGCGAGTTCGCGTAGCCGATGCCATGCACGATGGCGACCATGCCTTCGTTGTAGAGGTCGCGTACCGGGGCCATCTTGGGGTGGAGTCCGATCTCATCGTCCAGCCTTAGCACCCTGTCCTCGGAGATCGCTACGGTCGGTCGGTAGTCATGATAGAGGGGGTTGGCGTACGGCACGACCGTGTTCAGGTAGTCGTTGCCGCCGGTGAGCTGTACGACGACGAGCACCGGGTCCTTGTGGCCGTTCTTCATGGGTGGGCCTCCTCGATGTGCTTGGCCAGCGGGACTATGCCGCTGCGGCTCCGCGATTATACCCCGATCAGTCGTCGGAGAATATACCGAGCAGGTTCAATAGGATCAGGAAGATATTGAGGGCGTTCAGGTACAGGCCTATGCTGCCCGTGACGGCCACTTGATTCGCTACCTTGACGTCGCCGGCCATTGCGGCCTCCCGGGCGAGCTCCTTCATCTGCTTCGTCTCCCAGACGGTGAGCGCCAGGAACAGGGGGAGCAGCGCCAGGTTGATCAGCAGGAACAGGCCGTCGGACTGGAGGAGCAGGGCATTGATCAGGCTTATGATTATGATCCCGATGAGCCCGATGAATAGTATCGGCCCCCACCTCGACAGGTCTCTCTTGGTTGTCAATCCGACCGCGCTCATGGCGACGAAGACTCCGGCGGTCAGCATGAAGGCCATACCGATAGTCTCGGTCGTGAAGGCCATCAGGATAGGCGAGAGAAACAGGCCCTCCATGCCGGTGAATGCGAGGTATAAGACCGTGCCCAGCCCTGTGTTACCTCCGGCGACGACTCTTTGCGCTGCAATCAGCGTCCCGAACAGCACGCCGATTGCCAGGAGGTAGCCGATCCAGCCCAGGCTGAATATCAGCTCTCCCACACCGGCCCGGTCACCGATCCAGACCGCCGCGCCGGTGGTGATGATCCCGAGTGCCACGAGGCCGTACATCCGCGACATGGCGTCCGTGTAGATGGCGCTGACTCTATCTCTGTCGGGGACCGCGTATGTCTGGTACTGCATTCCCATGTCTTGCCTCCTCTCTTGACCCTCGCGGAGCCGGGGCGGATCTGATGCGCTAGCTTACGAGCTCCGCCGTGACGCTTAGGTCCACGTTACCCTTCAGCGCGCCCGAGATAGGGCAGCCGTCCTTGGCTGCTTCAGCCGCCTCGGCGAACGCGCCGGCGTCGATGCCGGGGACGTCGCCCCTCACGGTGAGGGCGCTGGACGCGACCTTCCATCCGCCTTCGATCTGCTGGAAGGTCACCTCGGCGCTAACCTCCAGCTTGCTCGGCGGCGTACCGGCCCCACCCAGACCCGCCGACAACGCCATGCAGAAACAGGAAGCGTGGGCCGACGCGACGAGCTCCTCGGGGCTGGTGCGCCCGCCGGAGTCCTCCGTCCTCGACGCCCACGTGACGGGCATGTCGGTGAACGCGCCGCTCGATATGGCGCTTACGACCCCGCTGCCCGATAGCAGATCGCCGTCCCAAGTCGCTTTCGCCCGCCGAACTGCCTGAGCCATGAATCTCCTCCTCGCTCCTCGTTTTCGTACAATCCTACCATAGCCCAGGTGCGGGGTATGCTACCATCGGATGGTGGACCGTACACACATCCGCAACTTCTGCATCATCGCTCACATCGACCATGGCAAGTCGACGCTGGCCGACCGACTGCTGGAGGTGACCGGCGCCGTCGACGCCCGCCAGATGGTCGAGCAGCACCTCGACTCGATGGAGCTCGAGCGGGAGCGCGGAATCACCATAAAGGCTCAGGCCGTTCGGCTCGACTACACCGCGCAGTCGGGCGAACTCTACCAGCTCAACCTGATCGACACTCCAGGCCACGTCGACTTCTCATACGAGGTGTCCCGCAGCCTGGCGGCGTGCGAGGGGGCGCTGCTGATCGTAGACGCGACGCAGGGCATCCAGGCGCAGACGCTCGCAAACGTCTACCTTGCCATCGATAACGACCTGGAAGTCATTCCCGTCGTCAACAAGATCGACCTGGACGTGGCCGAGCCGGAGCGGGTCGCCGAGGAGGTGCGGCAGGCGTTCGGGTTCAGGGACGACGAGATACTGATGGCGTCAGCCAAGGATGGAAAGGGCATCGACCAGATACTGGAGGCGGTGGTCGAGCGGATACCGCCGCCAAGCGGAGACGACTCCGAGCCGCTGCGGGCGCTCATATTCGATTCCAAGTACGACCCGTACAAGGGTGTGGTTGCGTACGTCCGCGTGTTCGACGGCACGGCGCCGGCCGGTTCGCGCATCAAGATCATGTCGAGCGGAGCGCAGAGCGATACCCTGGAGGTTGGCTGCTTCAAACCGGTCCCAACCAGAGTGGATGGGTTGAGCGCAGGCGAGGTCGGGTACGTGGCTACGGGACTAAAAACCGTGGGCGACGCACCGGTCGGCGACACGCTGACCCTTGCGGAAGGGGGCGCGGCTGTGCCCCTGGACGCCTACCGGGCGCTCAAGCCTATGGTGTTCGCCGGGCTGTACCCGGCCGACGGGGAAGAATACCTGGAGCTGCGGGACGCCCTCGAGAAGCTGAGACTGAACGACGCGGCCCTATCCTTCGATCCGGAGAGCTCGCTGGCGCTGGGGTCCGGCTTCAGGTGCGGCTTTCTCGGACTGCTGCATATGGAGGTCGTCCAGGAGAGGCTGGAGCGTGAGTACGAGATCAACCTTCTGGCCACGTCTCCGAGCGTGGCCTATCGGGTCATGACGACCGACGGCGAGACGCGCGAAGTCGACAACCCGGCCAAGCTCCCGCCCCCCGACAGGACCGCCGAGGTCCAGGAGCCGTGGGTGGACCTTACCGTACTGACCCCCGCGAACTTCATCGGCTCCATGATCGAGCTGGTGACCGACCGCCGCGGCGAGCTGAAGAAGACCGAGTACATACAGTACGGTCCATCGACTGACGGCGCCGAGGACAACGGGCGCAGGGCGGGAGTGTCTCAGACGCGAGTGATGCTAGAGTTCGCGATGCCGCTCTCGGAGATGCTGGTGGACTTCTACGACCAGCTGAAGTCACGAACTCAGGGTTACGCTTCGATGGACTACGCCCTCGGGGACTACCGGCCCGAGAACCTCGTCAGGCTCGACATCCTCGTCAACGGCGAGCCTGTGGACGCGCTGTCAGTGATAGTGCACAGGAACATGGCCCATCCCAGGGGCAAGGAGCTGGTGACGCGGCTGAAGGAGCTGATCCCCCGCCAGCTTTTCGAGGTGCCGATCCAGGCGGCGGTGGGCAGCAAGGTATTCGCCCGCGAAACGGTGCGGGCCCTGCGCAAGAACGTGCTCGCCAAGTGCTACGGCGGGGACGTGACGCGCAAGCGGAAGCTGCTGGAGCGCCAGGCCGAGGGCAAGAAGCGCATGAAGCGCGTGGGCCGCGTCGAGATACCACAGGAGGCCTTCCTCAGCATCCTGAAGGTCGACCACTAACGTACGCATTCCAGCGAGGCGCCGTCGCCCCGCGCCATAGAGGCGGTCCGAATCTGAATATGGAGGCGTAAGCGTGAAGAGCGACGCGGCCACGGTGGACGAGTACCTCGAGGAGCTGACTCCGGAGCGTCGAGAGGCTGTCTCCGCCGTGAGGCAGGTTATTCTCGCCAATCTCCCAGACGGCTACGAGGAGATGATGGACTTTGGCATGATCGCCTACTCGGTGCCGCTGGAGAGGTACCCCAAGACCTACAACGGCCACCCGTTGAGCTATGCAGGCATAGCGTCCGAGAAGAGCTACGTATCCGTCCACCTCATGAACATCTACAGCGACGCGGAGACCGAGCGGTGGTTCGTGGATAGCTACAGGGCCACCGGCAAGAGGCTGGACATGGGCAAGTCGTGCGTTCGCTTCAGGAAGCTCGACGACCTGCCGCTCGACCTGATAGGGGAGGCGGTCGGCCGCACTCCCCTCGAAGAATGGATACGGATCTACGAGGCCGCCCGGCCTCCGAAGAAGCGGGCGAGGTCGAAGCGCCGGTAGTCCGGCCCTCGTAATCGGGCCGTCGATTGCGTCCCCAAGGAGATCGAGCTTGGTTGTCCTCATGGTCGGGGCCGGGGGGCTCGTAGGGGCGACCCTCCGCTATCTTGTAGCGACGTGGGTCCAGAACGCCGTCGGCAGCGGCGGCTTCCCTTACGGCACGCTGGCAGTGAATGCTGCGGGCTGCCTTGCCATCGGCCTCGTCGCCGGATACGCGGAGGCCCGGCAGCCGCTGAGCTCGGAGGCCCAGGCATTCCTTGTGGTTGGTGTGCTAGGCGGCTTCACGACCTTCTCCGCCTTCGGCATCGACACCATCAGGCTCATGCGCGACGGATCCTACCTCGCCGGGTCCGCCAACGTGGTGCTGCAGGTGGCCGTCGGCCTGGCTGCCGTAGTCATTGGGCTGCGCCTTGCGCACTGGGGTTACGAGAGGCTGTCGGCCGGTCAATAGAGTAGTTTCCCGGCCCGCGGGATCTGGCTGCGCCGCGGGCCGAGCTTCCCACGTCAGGACAGTGCATGACTCCGGTCCTACTCGTCGACGGCCACAACCTGATGCACCGAGCCGAATTTGGCTTTCCTGCCCGAATTCGGTCGAGGCAAGGCCGTGACATCACGTCGGTGTTTGGATTCTACGCATTGATGGGTTCTGCTATCAGGGCGCTGGGAGTCCACGCCTACTCCGTTATGGTCTGCTTCGACTCTCCCTCTGCGGTGCAGAAGGCCCGGGCCAAAGCGTCCACGTCCCAGGTGTTGCATCAACCCCCTGAGGACTTCAAGGACCTTCCCCTTGTCAAACAGGCGGCAGAAAGACTCCAGGTAAGCTGGTTCGAGTGTGCCGACCATGAGGCCGATGACTTGATCTCGACGTTGGCATTCCAGCTAAGCTCATCCCCAGCGTTCATCATGTCGACGGACCGCGATTTCTACCAGCTGGTCGACGACAGGGTGAGAATTCTGAAGGGCGCCAGGCTGGGCCAACCGGACATAGTATGCGCCGAAGACATAAGGAATCGATACTCTGTGACCCCGGAACAGTGGTGCGACTACCGGGCCCTGACTGGCGATCCGGCCGACGGGGTGCCCGGAGTACCGAATGTTGGACCAAAGCGCGCAGCTCGTTTGCTCTCTGCGGGACAGTCTCTCGAGGAAATCCTTGATGCTCCCATTGCGGGAGGGGCGTGGGCATCCTGGATATATTCGAACCGAGAGCTGCTCCTAGAGTGGAGGGATCAGCTCAGAACGGCGGACGATTGCGCGGCCATCACTTCGGCGGAGGCCAGGCTTTCGAGTATTCCGCCCGCAAAGGAAGTGGTTGGCCTGCTGGGTTTGTGGGACGCTTGAAGTCCGGGCCGGTCCAGGGCTTTCCGTCCTCAAGGCGAGGTGATACGGCGCTGTCCCGCTGCCTCGATGACCTCAGGGCCGTCGTTGGCGGCCGAGTTGACCAGGGTAGAGACCTCGTAGGCCTCCATCGCATCGTTGGGATAGGGACTCAGAACGCTGCGGAGCGCGTTGGGGTCGTCGACGCTGCGGTCCAGCCAGAACTCTTCCATCTCTCTGGGCAGTACCACCGGCATCCGGTCGTGTATTGGCCTGAGCAGGTCGTTCGCCGTGGTCGTGATGACGCTGCATGACGGGATGGCGTTGCCGTCCGGGTCCTTCCACACCGACCACAGCCCAGCGAAGGCGAAGGGATCTCCCGACCGCATGACGACGCGCATAGGCCTCCTGAGGGCCCCGGTCCCCTGCCACTCGTAGAAGCCGTCCGCGAGCACCAGGCATCGCCGACGTCTCAGCGCGTCGCGGAACGCGGGCTTCTCGGCAACCGTCTCAGCCCTGGCGTTTATCATCCGGCTTCCGATGGATGCTTTCTTGGCCCACCATGGAATCAGGCCCCAGCGCATGAACCCGCCGCGTCTGGTATCGGCGCCCACTACAGTCAGCACGTCCTGGGTCGGGGCGACGTTGTAGGCCGATTCGAATGTCAGCCAGTCGCCGTCGAACTCAAACCGCCTTGCAAGCTCGCCCAGGTCCGCTATCAGGCTGTATCTGCCACACATCTCACGCTCACACCACGCCCGTCAGGTCAAACATGGCCCGGGGTATTTTCGTTGCTCATACCGGCACCGCCTCTGTAGCGTCGGGTCTGGCGGCGCTGCCGTCGAGGCGCCGCTCCGTGCTCATGAGTTCCAGCAGGTTCCGGACCGCTTTGGGGCGAGTGGCGGCCAGGTCGGTCGTTTCGTAAGGGTCGGCGTCGATGTCATACAACTCGATGCCCTCGAAGCGGCCTTGTTGTTCACTGGCGATCAGCTTGAGACCTCCTGAGAGTACGGCCAGCTCCTTGGCCCGGAAGCACCAGTATATGGTCCTGTCCTGCTGGGCCATGCCAGACGAGAGGCCGAGCATCGCCCCAGCATCGATGCCGTCCCACTGCGGATCCTCGGCCGGTTCGCACCCGACCAGCCTGGTGATGGTCGGCATCCAGTCGGAGACATGCATCGGGGTCGTCATCCTGCAGGTATCCAGCGTGCCTGGCCAGCTCACGAGCGAAGGAGTGCGGATGCCGCCCTCGTAGAGCTGCGCCTTGTTGCCGCGCAGGGGCAGGTTGCTGCCGAGCCTGGGCGACGCCTGCTGATATCCCGGGTATAGCTGGGCTTGCCCGAGCGTATCGCTCTCCAGCGCCCCATTGTCTGACGTGAACACGACGAGCGTGCTGGCGATCTGGTCGGTCCGGCGCAGCGACTCCACGAGGCGGCCCACTGCGTTGTCCATGTGGCTGGCGTAAGCCGCGTACTCCCTGTACGACCGGTCGCTCCCATCGTCAGGATCGTATTTGCCAGCCTGATAGCGGTCGAGCCATTCCTGCGGGGCCTTCACTGGGACATGGACGGCTGTGAAGGGCACGTAGCAGAACCAGGGGTTGCGCCTCGATTCGATCCACTCGACGGCCTCGCTAACTATCAGGTCCGTGACGTGGCCGCGTTCGTCGACCGGCTCACCGTTCCTGTGCCAGGTGCGCGAGTATGGACCGGCTTTGTAGCGGTGGTTGTACGGGTCCACTCCACCCGCCAGGCTGCCGTAGGACCAGTCGAATCCGAATTCGTTCGGCGCGTATTTCGGAGACGAACCCAGGTGCCATTTGCCGAACAGTCCGGTGTCGTAGCCGGGTCGATGCGAGGGTCTCGTAGCCGTCGGACATAACGGGATGGTTGGACGGCACCGTTGCATGAGGCCCGAACCTGCTCGGGTAGCGACCCGTGAGCAGGGCTGCCCGGGTGGGTGTGCACATGGGTTGCACGTAGTGGCGGTCGAGCTCGACTCCCGTCTCCACCAGCCGGTCGATATTTGGCGTGCGGATGTTCGAGCCGTGGTATCCGACGTCTCCCCAGCCGAGATCGTCGGCCAGTATGAAGAGGATGTTGGGTCTGTCTCCGCTCATAGCGCTGCCGCCTCCGGTAGCTGCTGGTCGACCTGCCGGCCCTGCGCCGCCAATCGGCCCGTATCCATAGAGGATAGATGGACTTGCGAGCCGGAGCAATTGTCAGGCCATCATTGGAAGTGTAGGAAGGAACTGCGGGGGTGGAGTGGCGCAGGGCCTTTCCATTGTTGAGATAGGGTCGTACCTTGCCGTTCGGCCTGAGCTTGTCGAAGGCCCCAATTGTGGTTCGACAGGCTCACCACGAACGGACTTTGGAAAGGCCCTGGGAGCGGCGCCGTTTCGCTTGTGCTATGTGAGCGGCCCGCGCTACAATGAACGGTAGGGTGAAGCTATGGCAACTTACGCAGTAGTCCAGTCAGGCGGCAAGCAGTACAGGGTGGCTGAGGGCGATACGATCCGGGTCGAGTCCATCGACGAATCCGACGGCGGACAGGTCGAGCTGGGCGACGTGAGGATGGTGTCCCGCGACGGCGACGTGGTGCTCGGCTCTCCAACGGTGGAGGGCGCCAGGGTCACCGCGGAGGTGGTGGGTCACGGTAAGGGTCGAAAGGTCGTCGTCTTCAAGTACAAGCCCAAGGTCCGGTACCGCCGGCGCACAGGGCACAGGCAGCTTTACACTGACCTCAAGGTGACCGGCATCTCCTATGCCGGTTCCGGGGAGCAGGATACAGATGGCTCATAAGAAGGGCGGCGGAAGCACCAGGAACGGCCGGGACAGCAAGGGGCAGCGACTCGGAGTGAAGCGCTATGCCAACGAATATGTGACCGCGGGGTCCATCATCGTGAGGCAGCGCGGCACCCGCATCATGCCGGGCACCAACGTCGGGTTGGGCAGGGACCACACGCTGTTCGCTCTGGTGGACGGCACGGTCAGCTTTGAGCACCAGACGCGCGACAAGAAGAGGGCGAGCGTCTACCCCATGGAGGAGGCGCTAAGGTGAAGGCCAAGATCCATCCGACCTACTACCAGGAGGCGGTCGTGACCTGCTCCTGCGGGGCGTCGTACACGACCGGCTCGACGAAGGGCGAGCTTCGCGTCGAGATATGCAACCAGTGCCACCCGTTCTATACGGGCGAGCAGAGGATCGTCGACACGGAGGGCAGGGTCGAACGGCTGAGGCGCCGCTTCAACCTGCAGTAGCCGGGTTAGCCGGTGATTGAGCCGAAGGGGTGAGGACGTCTCACCCCTTTTTGGTTCCCACACATCCGATGGCTTCCAACAGACCGACATACGGGGGACAGGCGGTCATCGAGGGCGTCATGATCCGCGGCCAGCGCCATGCGAGCATAGCCGTGCGCAGGCCCGACGGTACGCTTGCGATGAAGTGCGAGCCGCTGGGCCAGATATACACCGGCCGCCTGCGCAGCGTGCCGGTGCTCAGAGGCGTACTGGTGCTCGCCGAAACCCTGAGCCTCGGGATGCGCGCCCTGATGTACTCCGCCAACGTGGGCGCACAGGCGGAGGGCCAGGAGATCGGCAGGGGCCAGATGGCGGCGACGCTTACCTTCTCGATGGTGTTCGCGATCGGGATATTTTTCCTCCTGCCGGTGCTGGCGAGCCGATTGGCGGAGGGACCGCTCGGCTCCGATCTTCTCAGCAACCTTCTCGAAGGGTTGATACGGCTGGGCCTATTCGTCGGGTACATAGTGCTCATCGGGAGGATGGACGAGATCAGGCGCGTATTCATGTACCACGGCGCCGAGCACATGACGGTCCACGCCCAGGAAAACGGCGTCCCTCTGGACACGGAGTCGATTCGGCAGTACCCGACCGCGCACCCCAGGTGTGGGACGGCCTTCCTGCTAACGGTCATGGTTGTCGCGATCGTCGTATTCACCTTCATTGGACGCGATCCGCTGTGGTGGCTGATCCTCTCGCGCATTGTGCTCGTCCCCGTCGTCGCAGCCGTAAGCTACGAGCTGATACGGTTCAGCGGGTTCCATTCGTCAAACCCGCTGGTGAAGCTCATCACGGTGCCCAACATTGCCCTTCAGGGTCTGACGACGCGACAGCCTGACGATGACCAGATCGAGGTGGCCGTCGCCGCCATGGAGCAGGCCATCGAGGCTGACGCGGGCCGAGTCCGGGTCGTCGCATGAAACGCACACTCCCTATCGCAGGGGCTGTTACGTGAACGGTATAGACCTCAGGAGCGACACGGTAACGAAGCCTACGCCCGACATGAGGCGGGCTATGTACGAGGCCGAGGTGGGCGACGACGGCCTCGAGGGCGACCCGACGACGCGGCGGCTCCAGGAGCTTGCGGCCGAGCGGGTGGGGATGGAGGCGGGTCTCTTCGTGTCCAGCGGTTCCATGGGCAACCTCGTGGCCTCCCTTTCGCACGTCAAGCCTGGCGAGGCGATGCTCATAGGCAGCAGGTCGCATATGGCGTGGAGCGTCGACCAGGCCCACGGCCATGAGACGTACGGGCGCGTTGCGGTGCGCATGGTCGACGAACGGGACGGGGCGCTTCCCTTGGAGGATGTGGAGTTGTCTCTGAAGGGCGAAGCAGAGTCCGATGGGCGCATGAGCCTGGTGTGCATCGAGAACACCCACAACGCCACGAACGGGATGCCCCTCGACCTGCCCTACACCCAGGCGGTGTCCGATACGGTGGAGCGCCACGGGGCCGGTCTTCACGTGGACGGCGCGCGTCTGTTCAACGCGGCTGAGGCTCTCGGAGTCCCGGCCTCCAACTTGGTGGAAGCGGCCGACTCGGTCTCGTTCTGCCTGTCCAAGGGGCTCGCCTGTCCGATTGGTTCGGTTCTGTGCGGCAGTGAGGAGTTCATCGAGGAGGCCCGGAAGCAGCGGAAGATCGTCGGGGGCGAGATGCGTCAGACGGGCATCATCGCTGCCGCCGGAATCGTCGCCCTCGAGTCGATGGTCGACCGCCTGGCTGAAGACCACGCGAACGCGCGCCGACTCGCCGACGGCCTGGCGATTATTCATGGGGTAGGCGTGGACCCCGACCGGGTCAGGACCAACATAGTCTTCTTCGAGACGGGTGACAGGCCGGTCGACGACGTGATAAGCGCGTTGGGCGAGAGGGGAATACACTGCTTCAACATCGACGGCCGCATCCGGATGGTTACCCACTACGAGATTTCGAGCGAAGACGTGGACACTGCCCTCGACGCGGTGAAGCAGGTGATGGAGAGCAAGAATGGGTGATTCCAGGGCGGTGATACTCGGCAGCGCCAGGACGCCGATAGGCAAGATGGGCGGCGCCCTGGCAGGCGTTCCGGCGACCGAATTGGGGGCCGCGGCGATCCGGGCCGCGGTCGAGAGGGCGCGTGTAGAGCCCGGCGATGTGGACTACACGATCATGGGCAACGTGCTCTCTGCCGGGCTGGGTCAGGCCCCCGCGCGGCAGGCTGCCGTCGGCGCCGGCATCTCCGTTAGCTCCTCGGCCCTCACGGTCAACAAGGTGTGCGCGTCCGGCATGATGGCGGTTGTGCTCGCGGAGATGATGGTGCGGTCGGGCGATGCGGACGTAGTCGTCGCCGGTGGGATGGAGAACATGAGCCGCGCCCCCCATATGCTGGAGGGCAGCAGGTCGGGACGCCGCCTCGGCGACTGGAAGCTGGCGGACTCGATGATGCACGACGGCCTGACGTGCTCCTTCAACGACAGCCACATGGGTACGCTCGCCGAGGGAACTGCGACGGAGTTCGAGGTGACTCGGCAAGAGCAGGACGAGCTCGCATTGAGGAGTAATCGGCGGGCCGCGGCAGCCGGGTCGAACGGCGGCTTTGCCGAAGAGGTCACGCCCGTCGTGGTGAACGGGCGAAGGAGCCGTACGACCGTCAAGGTCGACGAGGGCCCGCGCCCGGATACCAGCATGGATGGGCTGGCCGCGCTGCCCGCGCCCTTCTATCCGCACACGTCGGTGACGTCCGGCAACTCCTCGCAGATATCCGACGGGGCCGCTGCCCTTGTCATTGCCCGCGAAGAGGCAGCCCGGTCGATGGGCCTGGAGCCCGTTGCGGTGATCGAGGACCACACGTTCGTCGCCAACGAGCCCGCCAGGCTATTTGAGGCCCCCGCAGAGGCGATCCGAGAGTTGCTGCAGCGGGCCGCCATGAACCTCGACGACGTGGATCTGCTGGAGGTGAACGAGGCGTTTGCGGCCCAGGTCGTCGCCAACGGCAAGGCGCTCGAGTGGGACTGGGACAGGGTGAACGTCAACGGCGGCGCGGTAGCCTTGGGACACCCCATCGGCGCGAGCGGAGCCCGCATACTGGTGACCCTGCTTCACGCGCTGGGGCGTCGCGGACTCGAATCCGGCATAGCGGCCGTATGCCACGGCGGCGGCGGCGCTGTTGGAATGAGGCTGTCGATAGCCTAAACCTGAAGCGGGCCGGTCCCTACGTCAAGCTGCCGCTGGACGAGGCAAGCTGAGCTTGTCAAGACTGGTCTGACCAGTTACAATTCTGGAAATGGGCATTATCTATTCGACATACGAGGCCAAGGCGCGGTTTTCCGAGGTCCTCCGTCATGTGCGCGACGGCAATGTAGTCACCGTGTCCTACCGGGGAGAGCCTGTGGCCGAGATCCGCTCGATCCGCAAGGGGCCCGCTACGATTGAAGAGCGGCTGGACGACCTCGAACGGCGGGGAGTACTGGTCAGATCGGGCGAGCTGAGAAGACCACTGACGGCGGTGTCGGAGCGACCGGGCGCCGTGAACCGCTTCCTCGCCGAGCGCGAAGGGTGAGCGTCGCGTACGTAGACACATCCGCCCTTGTTGCGATCGCGTTCCAGGACCTTGGCGTCTCAGGCCTTGACGTGCGCCTGGAGGGGTTCTCGCGCCTCCTCTCCTCGAACCTGCTAGAGGCAGAGCTTCGGGCGGTGTTTGCTCGTGAGAGGTACAGATTCGACGCGAGCCTGATATCGGGCATCGATTGGGTCTTGCCCGACCGTCCGCTGGCCCCGGAGCTTGCAACCGCCCTGGAGGCGGGCTATCTGAGAGGAGCCGATCTGTGGCACGTCGCCACGGCACTCTATATCGGGCGAGAGCCGCGCGACATCTCGTTCGTCACTCTCGACGACCGGCAGCGTACCGTGGCCGAGGCACTCGGGTTTCGGGTCTGATCTCCTCCGGTATCGTCTTCCAAGGGTTGTCTTGGAAGATCACGGAACTAGCGCTGTCTTTCCACTTCTGATATACTGCCGTCCAGCGAAACATAGACTCTGGGGGAGCTTGGGTTTTTCCAGGCTGAGAGGTTCCGGGAGGCGGGACGACCCCTCGACCTGATCTGGGTAATGCCAGCGAAGGGAATATGCGCAATCGCAGGCCACCCATAGGAATCGGGTGGCTTTTTGTTTTGCGCGATACGCAGGAGGAGCGGTAATGATAGACAGCATGTGGGCGGCGTTGATCGCATTGGGTACTGCCGCAGTATTCGTGGCCGCGGGCGTCCTGTACGTCCGGAGGCGGACACTGAGCGTCGAGGACTACCTGGTTTCGCGAAACAGCGCGGGCGGAGGACTTGCCACAGCTACCTTGGTGGCGTCGGTCATCGGGGCGTGGGTGCTATTCAGCCCGGGCGAAGCCGGGACCTGGGCAGGTCTGGTGGCACTGGTCGGCTATGGCATAGGGCAGGCTGCGCCTCTTGCGGCCTTCGTCTTCGTGGGGCCGAGGATGCGTGCTCTCATGCCGGACGGACACTCCCTGACCGAGTTTGTGCGTCACCGGTACGGGCGGGCCATGCACCTGCTCGTTCTGGCTGTCATCGTCTTCTACATGTTCGTATTCCTGTCGGCTGAGCTGACTGGCATAGCTACGGCGTTCAACCTGCTGGCTGGAACGGACCTAGGGCTGACTGCCCTGATCGTCGGCCTGCTGACGGTGGTGTACACTGCCTACGGCGGCCTGCGAGCGTCGTTATTCACTGACGGAATTCAGTTCGTCCTGATCCTGCCGCTCCTAATCCTGGCGTTCGTCGCTGCTGCTGCGGCCCTGGGAGGCTTCGGGGATGCTTTCGCCCCGGTGAGCGAAAAGCGGCCCGAGCTCCTGTCCTTTACTCACCGCCCTGGAATCGAGTTCGGAGTGACGCTGATCATCGCGATCTTGGCGGCCAATATGTTCCACCAGGGTTTCTGGCAGCGGGTCTATACGTGCAGGGACGACGCGACCATGCGGCGGGGGTTCGCGGCGGCGGGAGCTATCGTAATCCCGGTCATCGTCTTGGCGGGCGTACTAGGTATCTGGGCGGTCGGGAAGGACCTCGTGACCCTCGACAATGCATCCGGCGCAGCGTTCGTGCTGGTGGAGGCAGTGATGCCCACATGGGCGGTCGTAGCCGTGCTCGTGCTAGCGCTGGTGCTGGTGATGAGCAGCATGGATACGCTCCTGAACGGCATAGCCAGCGCAGTGACGAGCGACCTGGCCGCGATGAGGGACAAGGTGAGCAGCTCGACTCTCCTCCGCTCCTCCAGAGGTCTCACGGTAGTGCTGGTGTTGCCTGCGATTCTGATAGCTTCCCAGGGTTACAGCGTCTTGTACATGTTCCTGATTGCCGACATGGTGTGCGCCGCCGTGGTCTTCCCCGTGTTCTGGGGGCTGTACTCGAGAGAGTTTGACGGTAGGGCGGCAGCTGTGAGCAGCGTGATAGGGCTGATCGCCGGAGTCCTGTTCTTCCCCACACCGGAAGCGCCGTACCTGGCAGGCTGGATACTGGATATAGACTGGGCCACACAGCTGCTGGCGAGCTTTGCCTTCGCCCTGGGGGCCTCCACCGCTGCTAGTCTCGTGCTGTCCGTGCTGCCCCGCCGCGAATCCTACGACTTCACCCGTCTGGCCCAGCAGGTCAAGTTGATTGCCGATTGATGTATCATCTGGCAGTCAGTGCGATGGATGAGACCAAAGGTGAACGGCGGGAGGGGAAGAGGCGAAAGCGTCGTGAGATGCGAGTCGTCGGTCGCAGCGTTCGCGCATTGCAGGACATCATCCGGCGGCGGGCGAAGGAGGCCAAGAGCAAAGATGGACTCCGTGCCTCCTAGGGGGCGGCTTCTGGAAAGAGCCGTCCAGAGGTTCCGCGTGGTGGCGCAAGCATGACTTCAGTTCCGCGTGCTATGACCATAGCAGGCTCCGATTCGGGAGGGGGCGCCGGGATTCAGGCGGACCTGAAGACGTTCGCGGCCCACGGCGTCTACGGCACCTCGGTCCTGACCGCGATCACGGCCCAGAACACCGTGGGCGTAACCGATGTGCTGGAGCTGCCCGTGACCCTCGTCGAGTCCCAGATGAAGGCGGTCATGTCGGACATAGGAGCAGATGCCGTCAAGACAGGGATGCTGTCGAGCGCGGCCATCATCGAGGCCGTGGCCAGGAGAATGAGCGGGGCCGGAATCGGCAATCTCGTCGTCGACCCTGTGATGGTGGCGAAGGGCGGCGACCGGCTGCTTCGTGAAGACGCTGTTGACGCCCTGAGGACGCTCCTCGTGCCCCTGGCGACACTGGTGACGCCGAATGTCCCTGAGGCAGAGGTGCTCACGGGACGCGCCATAAGGGACGTGGATGGAGCCAGCGAAGCCGCGCGTGACATTGTCGCCATGGGCGCCAGCGCAGTCGTTGTGAAGGGCGGGCACCTGGACGGGCCGGCATCGGACATCTACTATGACGGGGACGAGATGAAAGTGCTCACTGCGCCCCGCATCACTACGACGAGCACCCACGGCACGGGGTGCACGTTTGCGTCGGCCATCGCAGCGGGGCTGGCCAAGGGCATCGGCGTCCGCGAGGCGGTGACCGAGGCCAAGCGGTACGTCACCGAGGCGATCCGACGGGCGGCCCCAATCGGGCGAGGCTACGGCCCTCTCAACCATTTCCCCAGCCTGGCGGATTGACCTGGAGCGAATCGAGTGGCGCTATTCCTGACCGAAGACGACGTAGACAGCCTGCTGACGATGGACGCTGCCATTGAGGCGCTTGAAGATGGGTTCCGGCACCAGGCGGCCGGTAAGGCCTCGAACAGCCCAAGGCGGCGAATCCGGATGGGTGGCGGCATGTTCCACTTCATGGCCGCCGCCGACAGGTCGACCGGCGTGACGGGGATGAAGTGGTACGGCGCCTTTGGTCCGGGAGGCCCGCGATTTCACGTCCAGCTTAGCGACTCCGAAACGGGGGAGCTGCTGGCGTTGATGGAGGCGGGTAGATTGGGCCAGATACGCACGGGAGCCGCCAGCGGCGTTGCGACGAAGTACATGGCCCGCCCCGACGCGCGGACCATGGGCGTGATCGGTTCAGGCTACCAGGCCGAGACGCAGCTGGAGGCCATCTGCCGGGTCCGCCCGGTCGAACGAGTGCGGGTCTTCAGCAGAACGCCGGAGCGGCGCAATGCCTTCGCGGAAAGGGCCGCGTCGAGTCTCGGCGTCGAAGTGACAGCCGTGGACACCGCAGAGGAGTGCGTGAGGGACGCGGATGTCGTGGCCGTCATCACGTCGGCCACGTCGCCGGTGCTTAAAGGCGACTGGCTCGCCGAGGGTACGCACGTCAATGCGGCGGGCGGCAACCACTGGCAGCGCCGGGAGCTCGACGGCAGGGCCGTTGCGCGGGCGAACGTCATCGTGGCCGACGACGCGGAACAGGCCCGTATGGAGTGCGCGGACCTGATCCACCCCGTCGAGCGGGGAGCGCTGACGTGGCAGAGGGTGCGTGAGCTGTGGGAGGTAGTGTCGGGAGCAGTTGCCGGACGCACCTCCCCGAACGACATCACCCTTTTCGAGTCCCAGGGCGTCGCCCTAGAGGACATAGCTGCGGGATTCCACGTCTACCGGCTTGCAAGGGAGCGCGGCGTCGGCACGGAAGTGCCAGGGTGAGCGGACGTCCCAAGATCGAGGATCGGAGGCAGCGATGACCGCCGAAAACACGGGCATGGTGCAGACAGTGCTGGGAACCGTCCATCCAGATGAACTGGGGGTGACGCTGACGCACGAGCACCTGCTGATCGACCTGGCGTTTCATCGAGGGCCGCCCACCGAGGCGTTCCTCAGGGAGATCTACAACAGGCCGGTCACGCTAGAGACGGTCGGATACCTGAGGCACTACGGATACCCGAACCGCGACGACGTTCAGCTTCTGGACATCGAGACCGCCATCGAGGAGATCAGCCTGTACAAGCAGCATGGCGGAGTCTCCGTCGTTGACGCTACGAGCATTGGGATCTCGCGGGACCCGGTAGCGCTGGCGCGCATAGCGAGGGCCACGGGGCTGAACATAATCATGGGCTCGTCGCACTACGTCGGCTCGAGTCACCCTCCGGACATGTCCGACCGAACGGAGGACGCCATCTTCGAGCAGATCGTCGAGGACGTCACGGTCGGTGTCGACGGTACGGGGATCAGGTCCGGGATCATAGGCGAGGTCGGGTGCAACTATCCGCTGACCGACAACGAGCGAAAGGTCGTGCGCGCCTCGGGCAGGGCCCAGAAGGCAACCGGAGCTCCGCTGCTCATACACCCCGGACGCGGCGAGACCTCGCCGTTCGAGATTATGGAGATCCTGCAAGACGTGGCCGCCGACCTGTCCAAGACCATCATTGGCCACATCGACCGGACGGTGTTCCTGCGGGAGAACCTCAAGGCTATCGCCGACGCGGGCTGCTACCTGGAGTGGGACCTGTTCGGCTCCGAACAGTCACTGTACGTCCACAACCTGTCGATCGACATGCCAAGCGACGCCAAGCGTATGGACGACATAGCCTGGGTCATCGAACAGGGACACGGCGACAGGGTGGTCGTGGCGCAGGACGTGTGCAACAAGAAACAGCTGATCCGATACGGCGGCTACGGCTACGCCTACATCCTGGCATCCATACTACCCCGAATGCGCCGCCGTGGATTCACAGAGGAGTCCATCCACCGCATACTGGTCGACAATCCCGCAAGGGTCCTGCCTTTCGCCGATCCCGCCGGGTAGCTGCAACGAACATGGGTGATATACTGCCGCTACTGCGGGTTGGAGTGCGGGCACGATGACCGAGCACGTGGGAGAGAAGCTCCGCAAGATGGCCACGTACCAGAAGCTCACAAGAGTGAAGTTGGTGCGATTCACCGCCTTCTCGGATCTGGACCTAGAGCTTTCACCGGGCATCAACGTCCTTGTGGGCGCTAACGGCACGGGCAAGACACACCTGCTGAAGGTATGCTACGCAGCGTGCGACGTTTCGAAGACCGGCGAGTCCTTTGCGGAGAAGTTGGTCCGGGTGTTCCTTCCGTCTGGCCGTGCCATCGGGAGGCTGGTCAAGCGTCAACAGGGCAGTACCAGGGGTGCGGTAGAGGTATTTCGTGAGGACATGAAACTCCGGGCTTCTTTCACGAATCACTCCACGGTGTCGAGGTCTGCCACCGTAACGGGCGCCAAGGATTGGGGAGAGTCGCCTGTCAAGAGCGCCTACATCCCTGCGAAAGAGATGCTATCCAACGCGCCGGGATTCCTGTCGCTCTATGCGCATAGAGAGATACACTTTGACGAGGTCTACAAGGATCTTCTTGATCGAGCATATCTGCCGCCGCTGCGCGGCCCCATAGACAAGCGGCGCAGGCCATTGCTTGCCAGCCTGCAGAAAGCCATCGACGGGAAGGTCTACTACAAGAACGAGGAGTTCTTCCTGCGCAACAGGCAGGGCGATCTCGAATTCACCCTGCTGGCCGAGGGGATGCGCAAGCTGGGGCTGCTGTGGCTGCTGATCCAGAACGGGACGCTGTTGGATATACGAGGCCAGATTACAGGCTCCGTGCTGTTCTGGGACGAGCCGGAGAACAACCTGAACCCGAATATGATCGGAGTGCTCATAGACATTCTGCTGAAGCTGCGTAGGGCCGGCGTGCAGGTATTCATAGCGACCCATGACGTGGTGGTCCTCAAGGAACTCGATCTTCGAATGAAGCCCAGCGACAAGGTGGCGTTTCATGCGCTCGGCAGCAGCGAGGAGGGGGAGATAGTGTGTCGCACGGCGAGCAGCTACCTCGACATCGAGCCCAACGCTATTGCAGGAACTTTTACGGGCCTCTACGACCGCAGAATTAGGCACAGCTTGGGAAGCTTAGTGCAATGACCGTCTTCCAGGAACGCGACCTGGAGATTACCATTCCAGACGGCGTTCACGCGCGGCGATTTGACGGGGATGAGCACGGACTAAGCCACTGCATGAAAGCTGTGGACTTCGTAGTTGAGCTTTCAGACCGCTATTTGTTCATAGAGTTCACAGACCCGCAGCACCCGAGGGCTCCAGCCGGAAATCTGGAGGAATCAATTCAGGACTTCCAGAGTGGAAAACTCGACGAGGAGCTCAAATACAAGTACAGAGACTCGTTCCTATACGAATGGGCGTCAGGAAGAGCAGACAAGCCAATCTACTACTTGGTATTGGTTGCCCTAGACAGTCTGTCGTCAGACGACTTGGATAACAGGAAGGATAAACTGGAGCAGAAGCTACCCTTGCGGCTACCCGAGTCCGTCTCATGGCTTCGCTCTCTTGTTAATGGATGTACTGTGTTCAACATAGAATCGTGGAACAGGAATCTCCCCCATTATCCTGTCAGCCGCCGATCAAATCGGCCATGATGGGCAGCAGCCCTCTGGAATCTATATCGTGACGGCAGGGCAGGGGGTTTCCGGAGCGCCCGAAGTTGCGCCTGGGCGCGGCCTGCTGGCCGTCGTGGTCGTCGCTGGGCACGCGGTCAAGCATGTCTTCAACTCCGGCATGAGGGCGTTGCTCCTGCCTGAGATCAAGATCGGGCTGGGGCTGAGCGCATCACAGTTCGGTGCGCTCCTGACCGCCAGCCAGGTCACGTCGTGGGGCACCACGGTAGGGGCGGGCTATTTGGGCGACCGCTTCAGCAACAGGGCGGCCCTGATGCTCGGCATCTCACTGGCGATGACCGGCGTCTCATTCTTCATCGCCGGACACGCGGCGACGTACGCTGTCATGTTCGTGGCGATGCTGTTGGTCGGCATGGGCCCGTCGCTCTACCACCCGCCGGCCCTGGGCGAGCTGTCCCGGCACTTTCCAGACAAACGAGGCTTCGCCATATCGCTCCACGGCATGGGTGGCAACGCTGGCGAGGTCCTGGGACCGATAGTCACCGCCGGGATGCTTGGCCTGGCCTCGTGGCGCGGAGTCCTGCAGGTCAGCCTCTTGCCCGCACTGTTGGCCGGACTGCTGATCTGGGTGGTCATGCGCTCCATAACGAGCCGACGTCCCCAGTCGGCCTCCACGCGAGCGTACCTCTCTACCATCGGAGAAGTGCTCAGGAATCCTGTGATGGTTTTCGTGGTGGTCATAGCGGCCATCAGGAGCGCCGGTGACGGGCCCGTTACGGGCTTCCTTCCCGTCTACCTGAGGGAAGACCTGGGATTCTCGGAGCTCCGCGTGGCCGTATACCTGTCGCTTTCCCAGGTGGCAGGCCTTGTCACGCAGCCAGTGTTCGGCCACGCTTCGGAGACCTACGGACGGAAGGCGGTGCTGCTTCCAGGCGTGGCAGCCGTCGCCCTGCTCTCATTCGGGTTCGCGACGGTAGACGCGGGCGTCTTCCTGATGCTGCTTATCATCGCCAAGGGCGCCTTTAGCTTCCCGCTCCATCACATGTTCATCGCCGCCGGGATGGATGTCGCACGGGGGAATGTCCAGTCGACAGTGGTGTCCCTGATATACGGCGCCGGATTCCTGGGTACCTTCTCGCCCTGGTTTGCGGGATACCTGGTGGACCGCTTCGGCATACACAGCGCCTTCCTGTACGGTGGCGCCGTGTCGCTGGTGGCGGCGGCGATGCTCGTTTTCCTGAGGCTGCCCAAGACTTCCCGGCAGCTGGAGCAGGCCTCCGGCTGAAGACACAGTTCCCCTTACCTGCGTCAGACGGTAGGATGGATAGTCGCGGGCATCTCCTCGTGACGATGCTACCCTCGAGGGGACTTCGAAGCGGCGCTGACTGGATGTGTGCCGGTATGACCTCAGCCCAAGCGAGATTTGCGACTGTTACGGATGAGGAGCGACGACACCTGTTGAGGGTCACGCTCAGGGACGTTTCGCGTTCGTTCTACCTCTCCATCCGAGTGCTGCCGGGCGACCTACAGGAGCCCGTCGGGCTGGCGTACCTGCTGGCGCGGGCGGCGGACACGATTGCGGACACCGCGCTGCTCAGGCCCGACGACCGCCTGCGGCTCCTCCTGCTCTACCGCGCGCAACTGGAGGGCAGCCCTTCGCCGCAGGTACTTGGCGAGATCGAGTCGGGCCTCGGTGGGGCAGGGGATGATCGATCAGACGCGCACTCCCGGCTGCTGGGCGAGTTGCCCCAAGTATTCGCACTGCTAGGCGAGCTTCCGAACGCAGATGCCGAGAAGGTGCGCCGGGTAGTGGTTACGCTGACCCGGGGGATGGAGATGGACCTGACGACCTTCCCGCCGGAGCACTCTGGCGACGTGGCCGCGCTGGACTCCGTTGAGGACCTGGACCGGTACACGTATCTCGTGGCGGGATGCGTAGGCGAGTTCTGGACGGAGATAACTGCGGCTCACACGCCCTCCCTGCGGCAGTGGGACCGGGGCCGGATGTCCGCGCTGGGCGTCCGGTTTGGCAAGGCCCTGCAGATGACCAACATCCTCCGCGACGTCCCCAGGGACCTGAGGATAGGCCGCTGCTACGTTCCCTCAGATATGCTCGCGCGGGCGGGCCTGACGCCTGAGGGTCTGCTGGAAAGGGGAAACTCAGACGCGGCCCGTCCGGTGTTGGCTGCCGGCATCGAAATAGCGCTGGGCCACTTCGCCGCGGCTGAGGAGTACGTGCTGGCTATCCCGAGGCGTTGCCTCCGCCTGCGCCTCGCAGCCCTTTGGCCATTGCTGCTCGCCGTCGGCACCCTGACAGAGCTTGCTCGCAGCGAGGCATGGCTGGACCCGAACAGGGTTTCCAAGGTGCGCCGCCGACGCGTCTACGCAATGGTGGCGTTGTCATTGTTGGTGGGGAGGTCCAACACGGCTGTCAGGACCTGGCTGGCGCGGGCGCGTGGAGGACTGGAGCGGGGGCTATGGACGTCGCAATAGTGGGACTGCCCGGCAGCGGCAAGAGCACAGTCTTCAATGCGGTGACGCGCGGCGCCGCACAGGTTGCCGGATACGGCGGACGCGCCGAGCCCAACGTCGGAGTAGCCAAGGTCCCGGACACGAGGCTCAATGTCCTTGCCACGGTCTACCGGCCGAAGAGGGTAGTCCCGTCCGAGGTGTCGTACGTCGATCTGCCGCCGCCTCCGGACGGCTTCGGAAAGACTCGCGGCATCTCGGGGGAGTACCTCAACCGGGTGCAGGCGGCTGACGTCTTGGTCATAGTGGCCCGCGCCTTCGAGGACGAATCCGTGTTGCATGTCGACGGCTCCCTAGACGCGTTCCGGGACGCCGAGACGATGCTCCTGGAGCTGAGCTTTGCCGATCTGGAGATGATTGACCGGAGGCTCGTGAGGCTTGAGGAAGGGCTGAAGGGGGCGAGGGCGCCTGAACGCGACGCGGTCCTCAAGGAGCAGCAGTTGTTTGCGCGCCTCAAGGAACGCCTGGAGGCCGGTGAGTCCATGCGGGGAGCAAGCCTGGCCGCCGACGAGGAGAGGGCCCTCGCCGGGTTCGGACTGCTCTCAGCCAAGCCCGTGGTGCTCGTGATCAACATCGGCGAAGAACAGCTCGACGAGGCGGTCGATATACACTCGCGCGCGGTCGAGCGGTTCCAGGCGCCGATGATGGAGGCGGCTGTGCTGTGCGGCGCCCTGGAGATGGACCTTGCCCAGATGGAGCCCGAGGAAGAGGCAGAGATGAGGGACGGCCTCGGTCTTGGGGAATCGGGCCTCGACCGCATGATCGCTCTCAGCCACAAGGCTGCGGATGTGGTGACGTTCTTTACCGGCAACGACAACGAGGTTCACGCATGGACGGCGCCACGCGGCACGGAGGCATCGGCGGCAGCCGGCCGCATACATTCCGATTTCGAGCGCGGCTTCATCCGTGCGGAAGTGATCGCCGCTGCCGACCTGCAGCAGTGCGGGGGCGTCGCCGCCGCCCGCCGTCTCGGGCTACTTCGCAAGGAGGGCCGCACCTACCAGGTCCAGGAAGGTGATGTCCTGAACATCCTGTTCAGCGTGTGAGGACTTGCGGCTCGCGCACTGTTGGTCGGTTCAACGCTTGTGGGTTGCTGCATAGCACAATGCAACAATGACGTCAGAGACGCTTTGGGAAGGACGCGATCCAATATGGGAAGATTCTGGATTGTAATACCAAGTCACCGTGATGCCGCCGTATATGTGCGGCCAGGGAGTGGGTTCCCGCCCCCGACTGCTCGGGGGCAGGCTCTTCGCGGGAATGACGGCTTTACGGCGCGCTCAAAATGAATTGGTATAAGGAGCGGACGTGAACGGCCAGAGTGATAGGGTCGTCATTCGTGCATCGGGCATAACCAAGCGATTCGGAGACGTCCTGGCAGTGGACGACGTTTCGTTCGAAGTGCGCCGTGGAGAGACGTACGGCCTCTTGGGCCCAAACGGCGCCGGCAAGACGACAACGATGCGTTTGGTGAGCGGGCTGTCCCCGCTGTCTGCGGGAGAGCTGGTCGTGGCAGGCATCGACGTTTCGCGCCGGGCACGAGACGTGCGCAACGTGCTGGGCGTTGTAACTCAGCAAGACGGCCTGGACACGGACCTCAACGCGAGAGACAACCTCATTGTGTACGGCTACATCGCCGGGCTTTCACGTGCGCAGGCCGAGCAGCGGGCGGACGCCGTGTTGATGTACTTCGACCTCACCGACAAGGCTAACGACGAGATCGACAACCTTTCCGGTGGAATGAAGAGACGCCTCGCGATAGCCAGGGCATTCATGACAAGACCTCAGGTGATAGTGCTCGACGAACCCACGACAGGCCTCGACCCGCAGGGCCGCAACAGCGTGTGGCAAGAGTTGGAGACGATGAAGCAGGCGGGAGTCACAGTATTGATGTCCACCCACTACATGGAGGAGGCTTCGGCCTTGTGCGACCGCCTCGCCATTATGCACCACGGTAAGATCCTCGCTGAGGGAGCGCCGGACGAGCTGGTAAGCCAGCACGCGGGACCGGAAGTGGCGCAGGTGCGGGTGTCGAATGGGGTGCGTCACGACATCGTGGACTGGATCGGAAACGCAGGTTTCGACTACCTGGAGGCTGGCGCGGTGATCACGGTTACATCTCCCAGCGGAGGACGTCCGGACCTGTCCGGCCTCAAGGGCGTGCGCGTCTCCTACCGGCCCTCGAACCTCGAGGACGTGTTCCTGTCCGTGGCAGGCAGGAAGCTGACGGAGGAGTGATGGTCGCCCCGCGCAACACATATGTCGCCGGCGTCAGGCTACGCAGCATAGCGGGGATATGGTTCCGCCATGCCCTGGTGCTGAGACGCACCTGGCTTCCTTCCTTGACCTGGTACTTCGTCGAGCCATTTGTGATCCTGATGGCGATAGGCATCGGAATTGGGGCTCTGGTAGACGACATCGATGGTGTGCCCTATGCACGGTTCGTTACCCCCGGCGTCATCGCCGGTTCCGCCATGTTCCATGCCATATTCGAGTGCTCGTGGGGGTCCTTCTTTCGCATCCAAAAGGGGGTCTACGAGACTACCCTGACGGCCCCGGTCAGCACGCGAGAACTTGCCATGGGTGACATATCCTGGGCCATGAGCAGGGCGGTGATCACGGCTACGTGCATAGGAGTAGTCGCGGCAATATTAGGGTGGATAGATTCCCTGTCCGGCGTGGGAGTCCTGCTTGCGGCTGCGCTCATTGGCATGCAGTTCGGCGCACTGGGTCTAATATTTGCCGCGTTGGCTCCGAACATCCATATACTGTCCCTGAGCTTCACGGTGGTGGCGTCGCCCCTCTACTTCTTCAGCGGCGCGTTCTTTCCCATATCCGTGTTGCCGGACTGGGCGGAGCCGATAGCCTGGGCCACGCCGCTCACGCCGTCCGTGCACCTGGCGCGAGGATTCGTAACCGGCAGCCTGGATATTTCACACTTGCTCTCGGCCCTCTACGTACTGGGCCTGAGCGCCGTGCTAATCCCCATAGCCTCGGTACTACTGCACCGCCGGCTGGTCAAATAGATCCATCGCCTGGGCAGGACCGGGAGGCGCTAGGCGAACTGGTAGTCCCGCAGCGATGCGATGAGTTGCAGCATCTCGGTCACGCGGCTGTCCGACGCACCGTTGGCGCTTGCGCCGTTCCACGTGACCTGGCCCTGAGTGGAAGCGTGTTCGATGAGCTCGCTGCGAGTGGCGTCGTCGACCTCCACCGGCCCCATCATGTCGAGGCATACCTCCACCAGCTGCTGGGGAGACAGCCCCCCGTGCCGCCTGATCCGGTCGAGCATGGAGGCGACCCCGGGCAGATCCGTGTCGCTCATAGTGTCCACGACGAAGTTTGTGCGGCGCATCAGTGAACCGCTGTTGATCCACTCGGCGCCGGTATGCCATCCCTCGACGGACGGCGGGTTGAGGAATTCCTGGCCCATGTACCCGGCCTGGCGAGAAAGGTTGCCGAACCCGGGCCCGGGGAAGTTGGAGCCCCCCGCCATTCTGAGAGTGCCGATGACCACTTCAGCCGGGCTCTTGAGCTTGCTGAAGCGCGCCTCCTTGAAAAAGTCGGAGTTGAACAGGACGCGGAGCGTGTGCCGGATGTCCAGGTCGGACTCCGCGAGTGCCTCGACGAGTGTCTGGATGGCTTCCGGGTCCCTCGGCGGGGTGACGGACCACGCGGGCACCTGGGCCTCGTCGGCTACGAAGAAGTTGTAGAGGTGCCGCGCGATGAAGCGCAGCGTGGCGGGCTGCCGGCAGATGATGTCGATGACCTCGTCCCCATTCAGGTTGCCCGTATGGCCGAGAAAGGACTTCTCCCCGTCGTCGTGGTCGTCGGGCCGATACTCGTAGGACCAGTCGAAGCGGCCCATCGGGAAGCGCGGCAGCTTGGGCTCCATCGTCCACCCGGTGAAGGCGCGCGAGCACTCGCGCACGTCGGTCTCCGTGTAGTTCCCGACGCCCATGGAAAAGAGCTCCAGCAGCTCGCGGCCCCAGTTCTCATTGACCCGGTCGGCGTGGTTCTCGTTGTTGTCGAGCCAGTAGATCATCGCGGGGCTCTTGGCGATCTCGACGAGGATCTCCCTGAACGGGCCCAGCCCCTTCTCGCGCAGCATGTCGACCATGTCGACAATCTCGTCCCAGTGGTCGACCTTCGAGACGCCCGTAGCGAAGATGCAGTGCCAGAACAGGGCCATTTTCTCCTGAAGCGGGGCATCCGTGTTGAGCAGCCGGTAGGTCCAGCTTGCATGGCCCATCCCGAAGAGGGTGCCGGGCTTCCATGTCCAGGGTTGGTAGCGTATGAGGTCGTAGATGTCCACCTCTGGCTGGTCCTCTGGGCTCAGCAGCTCTTCGACGGTGCTGCTGTAGCCACTGGCGCCCCTCGTCTCCAGCTCGTCGAGGGGCGCGCCGAAGCCGGCACGCCGCATCAGGTGCGCCATCAGGGCAACGTCGGAATCGGCCATCGCGAAGCCTCCTGGGGCGGGTATTCCGGCACTCACTATAGCCACGCCTTGCGGTGCTGTCAAAGTTGGCGCCCTCTCAGGGGGAAGGGGCACCCTATTCCCTTCGACAGGCTCAGGGCAGGCTCCGCCCTCTCCGGTAAAGGGCGAGAGAACTGAGCCAAAGTTGCCACAAAGTGGAGGCGTCGCTCTACGGCAAGGCGAGGGGCGGGTTTCAAACCCGCCCCTACAGGCGGGAACACAAGAGTCACCCTCACCCCAGCCCTCTCCCGTCAAGGGCCCGTCAAGGGAGAGGGGGCAAGGTGCCGCAGGGGCCAGGGCCAGCCTTGCGTAATCACAGGGCCGGGGGCGGGTTCGAACCCGCCCCTACAGGCGGGAACACAAGAGTCACCCTCACCCCAGCCCTCTCCCGTCAAGGGAGAGGGGGTTGTGCTGCCCCGCCCGGCCCGGTTGGGCGGCGGGGCGGGTTCAGACCCAGATTAGCGTGCGCTTGGGTTTGGGGATGCCGGCCTCGCGCATCTTGTCGGAGGGCCGCTTCATCCAGACGCTCTCGCCTTTGACGGCAGTGCCGGGCGACCGGGAACGGCGGCGTTTGGGGCGGAGTTTTCTTCTGATCGACCTGGGGTATGCCGGGGCGTACTCCCAGATGTACTTGCCGTATGCGTCGACCACCTCGCCGGAGATCCAGTAGCGGACTTCCTCGTCGTCGTCGTTCTTCTTGTCTTCGCCGTGGAAGGCGGCGGCGACCTCGTCGTATGCCTGTACGAACTTGTGGATTGGGTGGGCCGGGTCGCGCTGGGCTTCGGCTATCTTGCGGTCGATGTCGTAGCAGCCGCGCTGGGTGTCCGTGTCGTCTGCGTCGCCCTCATCCCCGCCGTCCTGGATACCGGCCTCCGCCGGTATGACGGTGCGGTCTACCTCGGCGTCCGCTTCGGCTTGGCCGGGGATGGGTTCCCGCCTCCGCGGGAACGACGATTCGGTTGCCGGGGACGACCCTTCGACTGCGCTCAGGGCAGGCTCAGCGGAGGCGGACCGGGCGAGCTCGTCGCGGGCTATGTGGCCGAGGAGCTCGTTGGCGGCCTCGACCCTCTGGCGGGGCCTGAAGCCCCGGACCACGCCGTGCATGACGTGGAGCAGGAAGCTGACGACGGTCTTGCCCTGGTCGGTGCTCTCGCGGACGATGCCCGCTACGCGCGGGTCGTCCTTCAGGGAAGGGGCGGCTAGGGCCGATGCGAGGTATTCGAGGGCCTCGTGGCCCGCGCGGGCGCTGTTGGCGCAGTCGGCGTCCGGGGATGGGTTCCCGTCTTCACGGGAACGACGACTCGCCTCCGCGGGAACGACGGTGGCGTCGCGGGTGCGCCGGCGGCGTATGACGTGGTTGCATTCGACGCCGGTCAGCTGGGCTATGTATTCGGAGACGAGCCCGGGAGCGATGGCGTGGACCTGCTCGGCGGCTTCGAGCCTGTGGCAGACTTCGAAGCCTTCGTCGTCGAGCTTGCCGCTGGCGACGTCGAGGTAGAAGCGGACGATGGTGCGCCCGTTGTCGGTCTCCTGGCGGACGATGTCCGCGAGAGAGGGAGGCTCGGTCTGTTTCGCTTTGTTGCGTTGATGGCTCATGCGTTCTACTATGAGGGATTGGATGGGGTTTGTCAAGGGGCAGTTTTCGTCGCAGAGGGCGTGGAGGAGGTGGCGTGGGGCGGGGTGGTATGATGTAAATCAAGGATTGAGAATGATACATCGTGAATGGAGGGGATGCCGTGAGGCTCATAATCGTAGGATCGGAGTACACGGGTAAGACTACGCTTGTAGAGAAGATCGTCGACTGGCGCGACGAAGTGATGGGGCCGCCCACGCCCAAGGGGATCGTGCGATTTCACGACCACTTCACCCTTCCGTGGGTGGGCCACTGGGACGAGATTTCGGAGGAGGACCTGGTCAAGTTCATGTCCCTCGGCCCGGAGTTGAAGGAGATGTTCCAGCGCTACCAGTTCCACTATCACCTCATGCCGCAGCTATACCGCGACACCGATCACATCATGGTCGGCTTCCACATCGAGGAGGCCGTATACGCGCCCCTCTACTACGGGTATGGGCGGGAAGGCGAGTACGGCGACCGTGAGTCGTTCAGCCGACATATCGAGACCGACATACTGGAAGCGGCGCCCGACACGGTTCTGGTATTGCTGAAGGCGAGCCCGGACGTGATTCGCGAACGGATGAGAACGGCTCCCCACGCTCGCACGGTGCTCAGGGACGAGGACGTCGAGCACGTCATAGAGCGCTTCGATTACCACTACGGCCACTCCCACCTGCGCTACAAGTTCACCCTCGACACGTCCAGTGCGACGCCTGACGAGACGCTGCAGGAGTTCATCGAGAACTACGTGCCTCACATGAGCCAGAGAGACCAGCTGCGCATTCAGACGCGCCGCAACATGGCGTCAGGCTCCCTTGAGGGATAGGTAGGCATGCGTACGGCTGCCGCGCTCCTGTTCCTGGTGCCTGTGATTGCCGCCGCGGCATGCTCGAATAAGGAGGCCGTTGCCGAGCCTGCCGCCGTTCGCCAGGAGCTTCCCGAGCAGGGCGAGCTTCTTTCCGCGGCGGAGTACGTCGCGCGGGGGGTCAGCCGCGCCGAGACGGGCGACCACTCGGCGGCCATACGGGACTTCACCGTCGCCCTCGCATTGGACAAGGACAATTCGGACGCTCTCGAAAAGCGCGCGGCAGCCTATGTGTACATCAGCTTGTTCCACCCGGAGGACAACAGGCCACAGCTATGCCGTCCCGGTCCCGCCTGCCAATATGCCATTGATGACTACGATAGGCTAATAAAGCTGCTGCCATCCAACGCCGACACCCACTACCGACGCGGCGCGGCTCTGAGCAACGCGGGCAGGTTTCAGAGCGCGTTGGCGGCATTCGAGAATGCGATCGAGCTCGACCCCTCCAGCGCCGAAACCTATCTGAGGCGCGGCTACGCTTACATGCACCTCAGCGACGACAAGACGTACGGGGACTACAACGCCCTGACCGCCCGCCCGGAGGACGCCATAGCCGACTTCGACGAGGCCATCCGCCTAAGACCAGGTGAGGGCATCGTGTACACCTACCGGGGCAGGGCTTTCGTGGAGCTGGGCCATCTCGACCGCGCGCTTGTCGACCTTTCGAAGGCCATTGACCTTGCACCGGACGATCCCCTCGTCTACCTGGACAGGGGACTGGCCCTCACGCGGTCTGGGCGGCTGGAAGAGGCCATAGCTGACTTCGACCGCGCCCTCGGGCTCGACCCCAAGAGCGTCGACGCCCTGGTGGGGCGGGGAGGGGCCAGGACGGAGCTGGGCCTCCTCAATGAGGCGATGGGAGACCTCGATCTGGCCGTCAGCCTCGACTCCGAGAATGCCGCGGCTCACGTCAAACGAGGAAACGTGCGCAGGCTAGCGGGCAACCTCGACCGCGCCGTCGGAGACTACGACCGCGCCCTCTTCCTGGATAGGGAGAATGTGGAGGCGCTCATCGAGCGCGGGTCCGTATTGTACGAATTGGGGCAACGGGAGAAGGCCATTCTGGACTTCAAGTTCGCCGAAGGACTGACGCGCCAGGACCCGATCATCGCTCACACAAGGGCGATCGCACTGGATCCATCCAACCTTTCGGCGTATCTTGCGCGCGGCCTCACCCACCTGGAGCGAGGCGATGCGTCGAGGGCCCTAAGCGACTTCGATGACGTGCTGGCTGCCGACAAAAGCAACGTCCGTGCGCTCGTCGCCCGCGGCGACGCCTGGGTGAAGCTGTTCAAGCCGGAGAACGCCCTGGAGGACTACAGCCGTGTCATTGGCCTCGACGACCAATCGGCAGACGCCTACAGCGGGCGCGGCTTCGCGTACTACGAGATGGGAAGGTTCGCTGCCGATAAGGGCGATTTCGATGCCGCCACCGGCCACCTCTCCGACGCCATAGCCGACCTCGCAACCGCAACGAACCTCGTGCCCACGGACGCGGAGTCGTATGCGACCGCCGCGAGGGCCTACAGGAGGAGAGCGGCGGCGCGCATGGAGAATCAGGCGTACGAGGCCGCTATTGCCGACTACTCACAGGCAATCGCGCTCGCGGCCACCGACGCCGAGTCGTACGCGGGGCGCGCGGCAGCAGCCGCTTTCGTTGGACGGGACGCAGAGGCGTACGCCGATGCTGAGCGAGCAGTGGAGCTCGGATTCAACCGCTACCTGATGGAAGCTATGCTGGCCGAGGCCCGACGGGACAGGGGTTGATAGAAGAGGTCTGGCGCTATCGAGGCCTAGGTCGCGGGAGGGCGGGTTGCAAACCCGCCTATGAAGTGGTCAATTCACATCGTGCTAAGCGGTTGAGCCTCCCGATTCCCTTCAGGTGGTTACGATCGACTACCCCGTGGCTCAGAGTACGGTGCGGAATTTCCGGAAGCAGCGCAAGCTTAAAGGTTTCGCCATACTGGTGCGGTGCTCTTCACCGCAGGCGTGACAGTGTTTCTCTTCGTATTCTTCATTCTTATACTTGGCCCAGCTTCGATAATGCGATTCGCAGTATGGATGTACCGGATCGAAGGGGATTTCAGAAGCACAGCGCAGGCAGAATCCAGGCTCAGGTTGGGCAGTCTTCCCCCCAGCCCCAGATGGCCTCGTTTCCCCTGCAGTCTGAACAGGTTTACTGATGTCGTCAATTCGAGTCACATTGAGCCTGACGTTCTCGCTCCGTCTCAGAATAAGATCGGCGTCATCCTTAATTGCCTGGTAGAGTTCGGGGTCGTCTTCGGCTGACACGAGTATGCCCATCTCATCATTGTTCACCTGGGAGAACTCGTACAGGTTCATGGATGTGACGAGCGCGTAACTGTCGTTCATGTAGCACTTGGCATGGAGATGTTCTCGGAAACTGGTCCTCACGAAGTTGTCGGCCAACCACTTGGTCTCTTCGGACTGAAGTTCAGTCTTTCCGTATACAATATAGATGTTCGTCTTCCAGCGTTGTGCCTGATCTTCGAGCAGGTCCTTAATCCTAGGGTTGAACTTGAGGTAGGGGCTGATGAGCAGCAGCCTGCCCCCTTGCGAGCCTTTGATGATCTCCTCCAACTGATGAGTTATCCCACTGGTGTTCAGGAACTTCGCCATGTCTGACGCCGCCTCCATTTCGGGGTATTCTGTATGATGTTGCTCAGATCGCGGTCGTCTGCCTTGCCTGCCATCCGTTGGCAAACTTGCAGTACACGCCCACCCATGCTTCGTGGCTGAACCTGATCGAGATTTGGTTCAGCATCCTTACTCGATCTGTGCTGCGACATCTCAGCGCTACCGACCCCAAGCAGGTCTTGCCGGGCCATAGACCGCTTCACCGATGCAAGCAATGAGAACCTGACTCCTTTCGAGTGGATCAGGAGCGTTATTATGCGGTGAACTTACAACTCAGGACACTAGCTCAGGTGGTGACAGCGCCCTTGGAGGCTGAAGATACGAGCTTGGCGTACTTGGCCATTACGCCCGTTGTGTGCTTGGGCTCCGGGGCCGTCCACTGCTCCTGCCGCTGTGCCAATTCTTCCTCGGATACCTGGACGGACAGCTCACGCGTCTCGAT
This sequence comes from Dehalococcoidia bacterium, assembly GCA_965222445.1. GTDB lineage: Bacteria > Chloroflexota > Dehalococcoidia > Lucifugimonadales > CAJWER01. Next base: position 2,843,900 of record CBDCTY010000002.1, read on the forward strand.
GTCCATCTTGATGATGTCGCCGTCGCGGACCAGGGCTATCGGCCCGCCGACCTGGGCTTCTGGGGCTATGTGGCCGATCATTGGGCCGTGGGTGGCGCCTGAGAAGCGCCCGTCGGTCAGCAGCAAGACGCTGTCGCCGAGGCCCTGACCCATGATGGCCCCCGTGACGGCCAGCATCTCCTGCATTCCCGGGCCGCCCTTCGGGCCTTCGTAGCGCAGTACTAGAACGTCGCCGTCTTTGATCTCGCCCCGCGCGACCGCGGCGAAGGCGGCGCGTTCACCGTCGTACACCTTCGCAGGACCCTTGTGCTTAAGGTGTGCCGTACCCGCCACCTTCATCACCGCGCCCTCCGGCGCGAGATTGCCTTTCAGGATCGCCAGGCCGCCGGTAGGCTTGCGCGGGGAGGCGGCCGGGTAGATGACCCGGCTGTCCGGCTTCGCGTCGAACGCCTCCAGGTTCTTGGCCAGGGTTTCGCCCGTGATCGTCGGCGCGTCGCCGTGCAGGAGGCCCGCTCCGAGCAGCTCCTTCATGACCACCGGCACGCCCCCGGACACGTCCATGTCCGACATCACGAACCGGCCGGCCGGCCTCAGATCGGTGATGTAGGGGGTCGTGCGGCTGAGCCTGTCGAAGTCGTCGATCTCGAGGTCGACGTCGGCCTCGTGCGCTATGGCCAGCAGGTGCAGCACTGCGTTGGTGGAGCCGCCCATAGCAAGCACGACCCTGACAGCGTTCTCGAATGCCTGGCGCGTGAGAATGTCGCGGGCCTTGATGTCATGCTTCAGCAGGTAGTGCAGCATCTCGCCCGCCTTCAGCGCCAAGTCCTCGTTTCTCGCGTCGACGGCTGGGATGGAGGAAGCGCCAGGTATAGACATGCCCAGCGCTTCGATAGCCGAAGCCATCGTGTTCGCTGTGAACATGCCCGCACACGCCCCTTCACCCGGACACGCAACACGCTCCATCCCCAGGAGGTCCTCCAGGCTCATCTTGCCCTGGGACCATGAGCCCACCGCCTCGTACATGTCCTGGATGTTCACATCCTTGCCCTGGTAGTTGCCCGGCAGGATCGCGCCTCCGTAGAAGAAGAGAGACGGCAGGTTCAAACGGGCCATCGCCATCATCGCGCCCGGCATGTTCTTGTCGCATGCCGCGACCACTATCAGGCCGTCCATGCTCTCTGCGAATGCAACCGTCTCGATGGAGTCGGCGATGACCTCGCGGCTCACGAGCGACGCCTTCATTCCCTCCGTGCCCATCGAGATGCCGTCGCTGACTGTAATCGTGCCGAACATGAAGGGCACGCCCTGGGCCGCCCACACGCCCTCCTTCACCTTCTTGGCCAGCCGGTCCAGGTGGACGTTGCAGGGTGTGACGTCGCTGGCGAGGTTGCCTATCGCCACGAAGGGCTTGTCCATGTCCTCGTCGCCAAGTCCTACTGCCCGGAGCATCGACCGCGCGGGGGCGCGATTTGGCCCCTCGCTCACGGCCCTGCTGTGGCGTTTCATGTCCACTTTCGTTTCAGCGACCATGTTCACTCTCCATGTTGTCGATGCCGGCCGGCGGGGCGGACCCCGGGCGACGGTGCGGCGGCTATTCGACCTACTCGTCACGGGTAATACGGCTCTTCTTCATGGCCGACTTCACGCCGTGCGCGAACTCTTCCAGGTCCTCAGTCGTGGGCGTCTCGTCCATGGCGAGCCGCTCCTTGAACTTCTCGAACAGCCAGTTCTCCCGGCGGCCGTGAGGAAACTCGAAGAAGCTCCTTTCGAAGTGCGGGAGCTTGCCGGGGCCGAAGTAGCCCTTGTCGTGAAGGGTGTATCCCTCCAGCTCATCGGTGCCCTTGCCGAGCACCTTCCCGGTCTCGACGTAGTGCGACATAACGGCAGGCATCCCGAACTTCTGTATAGGGCAGACCTTCATGCATACGGCGCATCCCTCATACTTGGCCATGACGGGGCGGCACCGGTCGTAGATGAGCTTGTTCTTCTCGGCTCCGCGCCACCACACCCTCTCTCGCACGAGGGCCCGCCCTGGGCAGCGGTCCACGCACACCTGGCACTGCTGGCAGAAGCCGTGTATCCCGTAGTCGACAGGCTCGTCGTATGTTACGGGGGCGTCGGTGGTGATCATCATCAGCCTGGCCCTGGAGCCGAAATGGGGGGACAGGAGCTGGCCGTTGGCCCCCAGCTGGCCCAGCCCCGCGGCCACGAACATGGGAATCACGGCGGCGCTCGGATCGCGGGGGCTGTGGATCTGGGCGTGATAGCCGCGGCTGCGGATCATCTCTGCCAGCCTTTCTGCCATCTCGCTCTCCACCTCGTAAGTGCCGTAGTGCGCGTACTCGGCCTCCAGGCTGGGCAGGCTCTGCGTCTGGTCGTAGTCCTGTTCCAGCGCCAGGCAGATGCCGTGGGGGTACTTCACCCAGCGCCGCTTGCTCTCGTATACGTACCGTCGGTCGAACCTCGTGAAGCCGACCTCTCCGAACCCAAGCTCGCGCGCGGCAAGGCGTATATCCTCGGTGAGGTCTTGGACGTCCTCCGGAGTCCCTGTGGGCTCCACATTCCCCGACACCAGCGCGGTCTCGATGTGGGGCTTCATCCGCTCGTCGTGCCCCTTGATGTATTCGGCCACGTCGTCTTCGTACACGGTCCACACCCAGTCGCGGTCGGCGCCCTTCTCGACGTTCTGGCTCTCCAGGGGTTCGACGCGGCTGTAGAAGGACACGTCGACCTGGCGGAGCGGAATGCCCGGCACGGTGGCCAGGTCCTCGGCGACCGGAATGTCGACTTCCGGGTCCCCCATCACCCGTCCGGGCCGTCTGACGCTATGGCTGACCTGTTTGGACATGGTACCTCCCGGGGCTCGCACTGCGTTCAGTCTTCGGCGCCGCGAGTGTACGACCTCACGGCGGGGCGGTCAACTTGGTTTCACCCGTCTCGCTTTCTATTTCGGCGCGCGATGGACGACTGCCACAAGAGCATGGTGACGCCTCCGACGGCGAGTATGCTCAGGTAGGTGATCGTCCGGTCTACCAGCGTGACCGATAACGCGTCGCTTCGCTCCAGTCCCAAGACCAGAAGGGCAGTTACGCCGGGCTCGACTGCACCCACTCCGCCGGGCGTGGGGACGGCGCTCAGGATCGCGTGGCCTAGGGCCACGATGAGGATGAGGGGCAGGCTGATGGACAGGTCCAGGGCCTGGACTACGAAGTAGAGCCGGGTTGCTTCCAGCAGCCACCCGCCTAGCCCAAGGGCCATCAGCGCCGGCAGCTGTCTCAGGCTGCCCAGCGTTACCTCATGAAAGGCACGGTACCGTCCTGCAAGCCCGGAGGGAAGCCTGCCCGCGAGCCTGGCGCCGAACGTCCGCATGACGAAGAGCAGCACGACCAGGGCAGCGGTCATAAGGGTGCTGACGGCCACCAGCACCCTTATGACTACGCTCGCGTCGCCTGACGCCAAGAATCCCGCGACGCCGACCAGCAACAGTGCCAGAATTGCGAACATATCCGTGACGCGTTCGGCCAGAATTGTCCCCAGGCTGGAGGCCATGCCGACTTTCGCTTCCCGGCTCAGGGTGTAGGCGCGGTAGGCGTCGCCCATCCTCAGAACGGAGATAGAGTTGACGAACCAGCCGATGATGATCATCTGGGAGAAGCGCGGCGCAGAGGGCAGGGCGGCCCCGTCCTGGGAATCGATCCCGGCATTCTGGACAAGGAGTCGCCACCTCATGCCCCTGAGGATGAAGCTGGAGTAGTATGCCGCGAGCCCGGCCGCGTACAGGGCCGGGTTCATCCCACGGATGTTCGACCACGTCTTGGCCCAGTCAATATCGAAGCGGGTGGCAAGGAACAGGACGAACAGCGCGGCTATCGCCAGGGACGTCAGGGTCGGGATGGACAGGAGCCGCCTCCGCAGGGTCGGCCCAAGACCTTCCTGGGTCACATCCTCATGCGCCGAACCATCCGCGGTCACAGCGGGCGCTTCGCTGGGATGCCGGGGCGCCTCGGGAATCTTTCCGGTGTCGCCAATACTTTTTCTGTCACCACGAGGCTGCGGGATACGGGGCTGCCGGGCGGCCTGACCTCCGTGGCCCACGTCTCGCCTCCGCCCAGTAGGTGGATGGCGTTCCGGGCCCGTTCCAGCTCGGCGCTTACCTCCGCGCCCTTCTGGGCGACGGCGACCCCTCCGATCCTACAGAACGGCAGTGTGAGCTCCACGAGCACGTCCAGCGGGCCGACAGCGCGCGAGACCACCACGTCGAAGGCCTCCCGTAGGTCCTGGCGATGGCCCGCCTCCTCGGCGCGGCTGCGGACTACCCGCACGTCCGGTAGACCGAGGACGTCGACCAGCCTTTCCAGGAACGCCGCCTTCCTGCCGTTTGCCTCCAGCAGAACGACTGCCGCTCCCGGATATGCGATCTTGAGCGGCACGCCGGGGAGCCCGCCGCCGCTGCCCACGTCGATCAGGCTCGCACCGGGACCTATCGTCCCGTCCGGCAGTCCCGACACTATGCTCAACGAGTCGACGAAGTGACGAGTCTGGATCTCCTCAGCGCCGGTGACGCCTGTCAAGTTAACCCGTGAATTCCAGTCCAACATCTCCCGGCCGTACAGCTCAAACTGCCGGACATGGAGGGCGCCGAGGCCTATTCCGAGCTCCCTGGCTCCACCAACCAGGAGGCTCATATGCCCAATAGGCGACTCGCTGACGGCGGCGCCAGTCCCCCTTGGAGAGCGCGACACAGGAGTCTCGCCATCGGCTTTGGAATGCGATACCATCAGGCTGTGGTCGACAGGGGGACTCCTTGGGCTGGCAGGCCGGTTCTCCGGTTGGATCCGGATCACGATTGCAGGTCACTCAGTATACATCCTTCCCGGCGCTCCTAAGGGCAGCTGGGAGCCATCGGAGGCAGTCTTGGAATATGTGAACTTCGGGAGCGCCGGCGTAAAGGTGTCGCCCATCGCCCTGGGCCTTGGGCTCAGAGGGCAGAGCTCCAGGACCAAGGCCCAGCGACTCATCGAGCACGCCATCGACTCCGGAGTCAACCTGATCGACTGCGCGAACGTGTACGGTCTGGGTGACGATCGCAGGGTGCGCGGCACATCGGAGCAGGTGCTGGCCCGCGTCCTCAAGAAGAAGCGGGACGACGTGGTAATCACATCGAAGGTGCACAGCCCGATGGGCGATGGGCCCAACGACCTGGGCAGCTCCAGGTACCATATCCTGCGGCAGGTCGAAAACTCCCTCCGTCGGCTGGAGACCGACCGCATCGACGTCTACCTGCTCCACGGTTGGGATGTCGAGACCCCCATAGACGAGACTGCCAGGGCCCTGGACGACCTGGTGTCATCCGGCAAGGTCCGCTACGTCGGCGCGTGCAACTTCGCGGCATGGCAGGTCTGCAAGATGCTGTGGGTCCAGGACAAGGCCGGTGCGGACCCGCTCATAGCAGTTCAGAACCAGTACAGTCTTCTAATGCGGAGCCCTGAGATAGAGCTGTTCGGGATAATCCGGGACCAGGGCCTAGGCGCCATGGCATACAGCCCCCTGGCGGTCGGTCTGCTCAGCGGGGCGTACGGCACCGACGGCTCCGCGTCGCCGGGTTCCCTGTGGGGCAGGGCTGACCGCGTCGACCGGCTCAGGGCAGCCATGACCCCTGAGACAGCGGCGGTCATCGACGCCGTGCGGGACATTGCCGCAGAGCGAGGCAAGACCATGACCCAAGTAGCCGTCAACTGGGTGCTCTCCCACCCGGAAATCACCGTAGCAATCTCGGGCAGCGACACCGTCGAGCAGATGGACGACAACCTCGGAGCCCTGGGCTGGGAGCTGAGCGCCGAGGAATTAGACCGGCTGAACACAGTTTCGGGCTCCATAGGCAGTGTTGCCGTACTGTGATGAGAACGAACGAGTCAGATCACCCGCTCGCCAGGGCCTTTCCAAAGTTGGCTCCCTGCGGAAGGGACATACCCTACCGCCCACCTGGATTCCCGCCCCCGACTTCTCGGGGGCAGGCTCTGCGCAGGAATGACGGTATGTGGTTTATGGGACAATGGAAAGGCCCTACCCGCTCGCCAGGGCCTTTCCAAAGTCCGTTCGTGGTGAGCCTGTCGAACCACAATTGGGGCCTTCGACCCTTCGACAAGCTCAGGAGAGCCAAGCTCAGGCCGAACGGCAAGGTACGACCCTATCTCAACAATGGAAAGGCCCTGCCCGCTCGCGGCTTGCGTTGACCCTAGAAATTCGATTGTGATAAAATGCACAAACGACTAACGAGGGCTCGTTTCGGATACTCGGAATGGGCACCGCACTGAGGTTGCTGGGCATTGGATGGTTTGTCGCCCTCTGCTTGTTGGGTGGTGTGCTCGGCGGCCTCTGGCTGGACGATAGATTGGAGACAGGCCCTCTGATGACCATGATCGGACTTGGCGGTGGCCTCGCGGTGGCCGGAATAGGGACGTACCGGATGCTGATGGCGGTCGTATCCCAGTCGGACATGGACCAGAGCGAGAGATAGTGGGCCGTCTGCTAGCCAACCCCAAGGTACTGACCGCCCTGGTCGCATTGGCCATCCTGTTTCTCGTGGGGCTTGTCGGAGGCGCACTCGGAAACGAGTTTGGCGGTGGATTCCTCGGCTCCCCCCTGACGATCATCGAGCTGAAGGCTGAGCCGCTGACAGCCAAGCCGATCATAGGCGGCTTCTCGATAACCAACACCATGCTCACGGCGTGGATCGCCATCGCCATTCTTGCCCTCGTGTCCTACTTGGGCACGCGCAGGATGTCCGAGGTGCCCGGCAGGCTCCAGGGGCTGCTGGAGGCAGTCATAGAGATATTCCTCGGAATTGCCGAGAGCGTCGCCGGACCAGAGAAGGCCCGGCGCTTCTTCCCTCTCTTCATGACGATATTCCTGTTCGTGCTCACGTCGAACTGGCTGGGCATACTCCCCGGCTTCGGTACCATAGGCCGGTTCGAGCCCGCGACAGATTTTATCCACCACAAGGAAGACGCAGCCGAGAAGGCGGGAAAGCAGCTTGACCTCTCCACCCTCAAGGTTCATGTGTTCGAGGGGGAGGGAGCCATTGCATATCTCCCCTTCGGCTCGGTGGACAATGAGATCACCGCCGAGCAGTACCACGACGACGGCGTCGGGGAGGGGCAGCGCGCCGGCGTGATCATTCCCTTCCTGCGGAGCGCCAACACAGACATCAATACGCCGCTGGCCCTCGCGATCATCGCAATGGTGATGGTCCACTACTGGGGCCTGAGCGCATTGGGCCTAGGGCACGTCGGCAAATTCCTCAATTTCAAGGGAGGGCCCATCGGTCTGTTCGTCGGTCTGCTTGAGGGCGTCAGCGAGCTCTCCAGGGTAATCAGCTTCACTTTCCGCCTCTTCGGCAACATATTCGCCGGCGAGGTGCTCCTGATCGCAATGGCGTTCCTGATACCCATCGTCGGGCTGGTCCCGTTCCTGGGGCTAGAGATCTTCGTCGGTTTCATTCAGGCATTCATCTTCGCCATGCTGACCCTCGTATTCGCTTCGACTGCGACGATCAGCCACGGCGGGGACCACCATTAGGATCCAAAGTTACGAATCGAAAGCAATAGAGCACGAAAGAAGGAGTGGGTAACGATGGATGGCATAGAAGGTAACATTCGGGACATAGCAGCAGGGCTGGCGATTGGCCTCGGGTCCTTCGGGCCGGCTATAGGCATCGGAATGCTTGCGGCCAAGGCGATGGAGTCGCTGGGCCGCAACCCGGAGGCTGCGGGGCCGATCCAGACGAACATGATCCTGGCCATCGCGTTCACGGAAGCCATCGCGATCTACGCGCTGGTCGTTGCGGTCATCATCAAGTTCGTTTAGCACGCCGCGCCGAAGACACATCCGACCGCCGCTGTGCATGGCGCAGCCGGGCGGTAGTCAGGACTTGACGTGATATGGACGCATTAGGAATCACGATACCCGGAGTCGCCTGGCAGATAACCTCATTCGTCATCCTGTTCGGCATACTGTACGCACTGCTGTACAAGCCGATTCTCAGGATGCTGGACGAGCGCTCTGCCAAGATAAGGGAGGGCCTCGAGTCCGCCGAGAGGGCGCGCGAGGAGGCGGCCGAGTCCCGCGAGGACATGCAGCGGCAGCTCGACGAGGCCCGCACCGAGGGCCAGGCGATGATCGCGCAGGCCCGGGAGGTCGCGGACCGGTTCAGGGAAGAAGAGCTGGCGAAAGCCAGGACAGAGATTGCGGCGGAGCGCACCCGCGCCGAGTCCGACATCCAGCGGGAGAGGGACGCGGCGGTCCAGGAATTGCGGAAGGAGTTCGCCAGCCTCGCCATCAGCGCCGCCGAGCGGGTTACGAGGCGGTCGCTGGACGAGTCCGCCCACAGAGACCTGATCGACGACTTCCTGGAGAGTGCACCGAGCTCCGGAAACGGCAGGGGTTGATTTCCGTACCGGCCCCGGAGACACCCCGACCTTGAAGGCCCGGATTGGGCTGAACGACGGCAGGCGATATGGCAAGAGCAGCTTCAGCTAGACGTTACGCGCAGGCAGTCTTCCAGATTGCCCTGGAGCGAGACGGCCTGGACATATGGGCCGAGGATCTCAGGGTGCTTGCCGCAGGCCTGGAGAACCGCGAGCTCGCAGAGCTGCTCGACGCTCCGCAGGTGCCGGTAGCGGTAAAGGTACGGACTATCTCGGAGGTCCTCGGCGACTCGGTGGATGACCTCGCGCGGAACCTGCTCGCCGTGCTGGCCGGGCGCTCTCTGGCGCACCTGCTGCCTGCCGTCGCGGACGAGTTCGGCAGGCTCGTGGACGAGCATAATGGGATAGCCCGCGGTGAGGTCGTATCCGCAGTCCCGCTCACGGAGACGCAGGCCGAGAGAGTCAGCCACGTCCTTTCGGACATTGTCGGCAAGCCCCTGAAGCTAACGTCCTCCGTCGATGCTGGAATTGTCGGTGGAGTCGTCGCCAGGTTTGGGGACAGGGTGATCGACGGCAGCGTCCGCACGACGCTGCGAGAGATGCGCCGGACGCTGGTCGAGCAGAACTGATAGTCGAGGAGTAGCAATGGCAGTCAGGGGACAGGACATAGCCTCCGTCATCAAGCGCCAGATCGAGCAGTTCGGTCAGGAGTTGACGATGGTGGACGTCGGCACTGTAATCGAGGTCGGGGACGGCATCGCCAGGGTGCACGGCCTCTCGGGAGTGGGCGCGAACGAGCTGCTGGAATTCGAGGGCGGCGTCACGGGCATGGCGCTGAACCTGGAGGAGGACAGTGTAGGCGCCGTCCTCCTGGGCGAGGCCGAGGCGGTAAAGGAAGGTTCCGAGGTGCGCGGCACGGGCCGGGTCATGGAGGTCCCCGTGGGAGACGCCATGCTGGGCAGGGTCGTCAATGCCCTCGGCGCGCCGATCGACGCCAAGGGCGCTGTTGCCGCCGACGAGATGGCGACGGTCGAGGTCATCGCCCCTGGCGTCGCGGCGAGGCAGGGGGTGAACGTCCCTGTCCAGACCGGGGTGAAGGCCATCGACTCGATGGTGCCGATCGGCAGGGGGCAGCGGGAGCTCATTATCGGCGACCGGGCGACCGGAAAGACGGCGATCTGCCTCGACACGATCATCAACCAGAAGGGGGGCGACCTCCTCTGCATCTACGTGGCGATAGGGCAGAGAGCCGGCAAGGTCGCCCAGACGGTCTCGCTGCTCGACAGGTACGGCGCGATGGAGCACACGGTCGTGGTCGCGGCCAACGCGTCCGACTCGGCGTCCATGCAATATCTGGCACCCTATGCCGGATGCGCGTTAGGCGAGTACTTCATGGGTCAGGGCAAGGACGCGCTGATCATCTACGACGACCTTTCGAAGCACGCGTGGGCGTACAGGCAGATGTCGCTGCTGCTGAGGAGGCCTCCTGGACGCGAGGCCTACCCCGGCGACGTCTTCTACCTCCACAGCCGCCTCCTGGAGCGGGCCGCGAGGCTGTCCGAGGACCTGGGCGGGGGCTCACTGACGGCCCTGCCCATCATCGAGACACTCGCCGGAGACGTCTCGGCCTACATCCCCACCAACGTCATCTCGATCACCGACGGACAGATATACCTCGAGCCTGAGCTGTTCAACTCCGGCGTGCGGCCTGCCGTGAACGCCGGGCTGTCCGTATCCCGCGTGGGCGGTACGGCCCAGACGAGGGCTATGAAGTCCGTCGCGGGCAGCCTGCGGCTGGATCTCGCGCAGTACAGTGAGCTCGCTGCCTTCGCGCAGTTCGGCACCGCCGACCTCGATGCCGCGACCAAGGCGCAGCTCGAGCGCGGGCAGCGCGCCGTCGAGATACTGAAGCAGAACGAGAGCAGGCCCCTCTCGCTTCCACAGGAGATATCCATACTGTTCTCGCTGGCCAAGGGCCACCTGGACGACGTTGATATATCCAGGGTCGGCGCGTTCGAGGAGGCCCTCCACAGCTTCATGGAGTCGAACCATCCCGAGATACTCGCTAGAATTCAGGAAGACAAGGACATCTCCGACGACACCGAGGCCAGCCTGACCGCGGCAATCGTGGAGTTCAAGGCCAGCGTTCCCTATTAACCAGAACCTATGCCCAGCGTAAGAGACATAAGGCGGCGTATTCGCAGCGTAGAGAATACGGCCAAGATCACGAAGGCGATGTCGATGATCGCGGCGTCGAAGATGCGCCGCGCGCAGGAGATGGCGCTGCGGGGTCGGCCCTACTCCGAGCGGATGCGGAGCCTGCTCGCCGACCTCGCGGCCCAGCCCCACGATGAGGACACACTCCATCCACTGCTGCAGCGGAGGGAGCCCCAGACGGTCTCGCTGGTGCTCATCACGCCGGATCGCGGGCTTACCGGCGGGCTCCACAGCAAGATCAACCGGGCGGCCGCCCAGTTCATCCTGGCCCAGTCCGGGTCCTCGCGGGTCGTTGCGGTTGGGCGAAAGGGCCGCGACTTCATGGTGCGCACAGGACAGGACGTGCAGGCGGTGTTCTCGGACCTGGGCGACCGACCGACGCTGCTCGACATAACGCCCATCACGAGGATCGTCATCGACGACTATACGGCCGGGCGCACCGACGCCGTCCATGTCGTCTACGCCGACTTCAGGAGCACGACGGTGCAGACGCCGGTCGTGGAGCCGCTCTTGCCGGTCACGCCAGCAGAGCTTCCGGCAGAGCAGGCCGTCGGCTACATCTACGAGCCGAGTGCCGCGGACGTTCTCTCGGAGCTGCTCCCTAGGTTCGTCGAGATGCAGCTGTACCACGCGGTCCTGGAGTCGATCGCAAGCGAGCAGTCGGCCCGCATGGTCGCCATGAGAAGCGCCACGGACAACGCCAACGAGATGGTCGTCGATCTCACGCTGGAGATGAACAAGGCGCGCCAGGAGAACATCACGACCGAGCTCTTGGACATCGTAGGCGGGGCCGCCGCCGTGAGCGCGTAGTCAGACGCGACAGCCCTGAGTAGAAGAGTAGAACAGCAATTTTCGAGGAGACAGGATGGCCAACGGAAAGATAACCCAGGTGATCGGCACCGTAGTCGATGTGGAATTCCCGCCCGATTCGATGCCCGGCATCTTCAATGCCGTGGAGACGGAGATCGACGGGGAGAAGCTGGTGCTGGAGGTGGAGCAGCACGTCGGCAACAACTGGGTCAGGTGCCTGGCGCTTGGCCCGACCGACGGACTGAAGCGGGGATCGGAGGCAGTCGATACCGGCCGGCCAATCTCCGTGCCCGTGGGCGACCCGACGCTTGGGCGCCTCTTCAACGCCCTCGGAGAGACCATCGACAACCTCGAAGAGGTCGAGTCGGACGAGGTATGGCCCATACACAGGAAGCCACCGAGCTTCGACCAGCAGGCCACCGACGTCGAGATGCTGGAGATGGGCATCAAGGTGATGGACCTCATCGCCCCCTTCACGAAGGGCGGGAAGGTCGGTGCATACGGCGGCGCGGGCACAGGCAAGACGGTGATCATCCAGGAGCTGATCCGCAACATCGGCACTGAGCACGAAGGAGTCTCGGTCTTCGCCGGCGTCGGGGAGCGGTCGCGCGAGGGCAACGACCTGTGGCACGAGATGCGGGAGTCCGGCGTGCTCGGCAGCACGGTCCTGGTCTTCGGTCAGATGAACGAGCCGCCGGGCATCCGCGCCCGCGTCGGGATGACCGGCGTTACCATGGCTGAGTACTTCAAGGAGACCCGCGAGCAGGACGTACTGCTCTTCATCGACAACATATACAGGTACATCCTTGCCGGAATGGAGGTCTCCGCGCTGTTGGGACGGATGCCCTCGGCCGTCGGATACCAGCCAACCCTTTCGACCGAGATGGGCGACCTGGAGGAGAGGATCACGTCGGCCGGCGTTGGATCGATCACGTCCTTCCAGGCCATCTATGTCCCCGCTGACGACTACACCGACCCCGGCATCGTGACGACTTTCGGTCACCTGGACGCGATCATATCCCTCGACAGGTCGCTGGTCGAGCAGGGACTCTACCCGGCGGTCGACCCTCTCTCCTCTTCATCGCGGATACTGGAGCCGTCGGTAGTCGGACAGGACCACTACGATGCGGCCCGCGGGGTGCAGCAGGTGCTACAGCGCTACCGGGACCTCCAGGACATCATCGCCATACTGGGCGTGGAGGAGCTGTCCGACGAGGACCGTCAGACGGTCGCCCGGGCGCGGAAGATACAGCGGTTCCTGACCCAGCCGTTCTTCGTCGCCGAGCAGTTCACCGGACAGGAGGGCCGATACGTCTCCGTGAAGGACACGGTCAGGGGCTTTCAGGAGATTCTCGCGGGCAAGCACGACGATCTGCCCGAGCAGGCGTTCTACATGGTGGGCGCCATCGAGGAAGCCGTCGAAAAGGCCGCGAGGATGGCCTCGGAGGGTTAGCGGTGGCAAAACTGCAGCTCGACATCGTGACCGCCGAGAGGCTCGTGACCTCGGAGGAGGTCGATGTGCTCGTGGCGCCCGGGGTCGAGGGAGAGCTGGCTATCCTGCCGCGTCACGCGCCGCTCCTTACGGTACTGAAGCCGGGCGAGATTCGCGTCATCAACGACGGCGAGGAGAGCGACATCGCCGTCAGCGGCGGCTTTATGGAAGTGATGCCCGACAAGGTGACCATACTGGCCGACACGGCCGAGCGCGCGGACGAGATCGACGAAGAGAGGGCCGAGGCAGCCCTGAAGCAGGCCCAGGAGCGCATCGCGGCCGCGCCGACCGACATGGACCTCGAACGAGCCGTGGCGTCGCTGCGAAGGTCCCAGGCTCGCCTCAAGGTCGCCCGGCGCAGGAGCCGAGGCAGGTCCCGCGAGGGCGCTCCACCCACCGCCTGATTCAACCAGCGCCGGGCGTGACTACGCGAATTCGCTGACCGACTCGCTGCGCCGTTGCTATAATGGGGGCCGCACCCCATGTACACCGATCTCATTGCAGCACTCAACCCTAAGCAACTCGAAGCCGTAGAGACTATAAACGGCCCGTTGCTGATTGTCGCCGGTCCGGGCAGCGGGAAGACGCGGGTCATCACCCACCGCATCGCCCACCTCATTCAGAAACACAGGGTCTGGCCATCCCGAATCGGCGCCGTCACGTTCACGAACAGGGCGGCGCGGGAGATGCGCGAGCGCCTGTTCGGACGGAGCGAGGACGACCCTGCGGCTCCGCTCCTCGGCTGGGGGATGCGCGGCCAGGGCCTCACCGTGAGCACCTTCCACTCGTTCTGTGCGCAGATGCTCCGGCAGGAGGCCGACGCCGTAAAGCTGCGGCGCGACTTCGTGATCTACGACGACGCCGACCAGATGTCCGTCATCAAGACCGCGATGGGGGAGGTCAACGTCGATCCAAAGAAGTTCAACCCCCGGGCTGTCCTGTCGGCCATATCCGATGCCAAGAGCCGGCTCGTCGACGCAGAGTCCTTCGGGGCCGCGAAGGGCAACTACTGGGACGAGGTCGTTCACCGGACCTACGAGCGGTACGAGCAGGTACTCTACGGCAACTCGGCGCTGGACTTCGACGACCTGCTTGTCAAGGTCCACGTACTGCTCCGGGACGTGCCGGAGGTCGCGGAGATCTACCAGGAGCGCTACCTCCACTTCATGGTCGACGAGTTCCAGGACACCAACGTCGCTCAGTACGCCATCGCCAGGCAGCTCAGCCAGCGGCACCGCAACCTCTGCGTCGTCGGCGACCCGGACCAGTCGATCTACTCCTGGCGCAGCGCCGACATCCGCAACATACTGAGCTTCCAGGACGACTTCCCCGAGGCCAAGGTCGTCATGCTGGAGGAGAACTACCGCTCGACACAGACGATTCTCGACGCGGCGAGCGGTGTAATCGCGGCCAACGAAGGCAGGGTCGAGAAGGAGTTGTGGACGAAAAACGTCGCTGGCGCGCCGGTCGTAGTGATGGACGCGTACGACGAGCGGGACGAGGCGCAGCTTGTGCTGAGGGAATCCGAGCGTCTCGTGAGGCAGGAAGGCTACGACCGAGGCGACATTGCGGTGATGTACCGGGTGAATGCCCAGTCGAGGGCCTTCGAGGACGCGTGCGCCCGATACGGAGTAGCTTACCAGCTCGTGGGCGGCGTTCGCTTCTACCAGCGCCAGGAGGTCAAGGACATCGTCGCGTACCTGCGCCTGGTCGCCAACCCCAACGACGACGTGAGCTTTGCGCGCGTCGTCAACGTGCCCCTCCGGGGCATCGGCCAGAGGACCCTAGAGAAGCTGACCGACACAGCCCGGAGTCTGGGAGTTTCGATGTTCGACGCGATAGACGGCGTGTCGGCAGACGGGGGGCTCGGCTCGTTGCAGCCGCGGGCCGCCCGCGCGCTCACGGGGTTCCGCGACATGATCCATGGCCTGGCGGCCGGCAGGGAGGGGCAAGACCTGCAGGCGCTCATCGACAACGTGCTGGGGCGAACGGGATACATGAGCCACGCCCTTCAGGATAGCGAACGGGGCGAAGAGCGTATGGAGAACATCGAAGAGCTGAAGGCGACGGCCAAGGAATTCGATGAGAGCGATGTGGGTGAGGCACTGACTGCCTTCCTGGAGCGCATCAGTCTGGTCAGCGACACGGACGACCTCGATGACAACAGGGACAGGATCACTCTCATTACCCTGCACCAGGCCAAGGGGCTTGAGTTTCCGGTCGTCTTCATGGCCGGCATGGAGGAGGGACTGCTGCCCCACGTGCGGGCGATGGAGGATCCAGACCCCAAGGAGATGGAGGAGGAGCGCCGCCTGGCCTATGTTGGGGTGACGAGGGCGAAGGAGCGATTGTACCTGAGCCACGCAGCCCGGCGAGGATTCAGGGGCGGGTACGGCCCTAACGAGCCGTCGCGCTTCCTCGACGACATACCCGAAAGGCTTATCGACAGGACGTCCTCCGCTCCTGCAACGGGCTTCGGTATCCGTTGGGGCTCAGACGATGGGGCGACGACGCTCAGGCGGCCGGTTGTAGATCCGCCGCGGACCGGCAACGGAGCCCGGCCCGCGCCAAAGGTCACTCGCGCGTCTCCGAGACCCGTAGAAGAGCCGGAGGCCCTGCCAGACCTGGCCACCGGTGACAAGGTGCGTCACGCCAAGTTCGGAGAGGGCATCGTGACCGGCACGAAGCCGTCCGGTACCGACGTCGAGGTAACGGTCGCCTTTGCCGACAACCAGGGAGTCAAGCGCCTGCTCCTGAGCTTCGCCAAGCTCGAAAAAGTGACATAGCCCCTCCCGATGGCCCTCCTGGCGACGCAGCAAGAGCGTAGTGACCTTGCCGACGCATTCTGCGACACGCCGGAGACGGTTATCCCGGCCCACCTTTTGCGGCTTGGCTTAGCGGACGCCTATGTAGTCGGCGACCACCATCGACCTGACGGCGCGATAGTGCAGTCCCACTCCCTGATGCGAGAGCCCTGGTGCCTCGGGACGGATCCGGCAGCCATACTTCAGCTGCTGCGCCCACTGAACGACTGGAGGCGCCAGAGCATGTCGCCGAACGTAGACGCGCGCCTGGCCAGGCCACTGGCCGCGTTGGCGGAGGACAACCTTTGCGTGGAAGTCCACTTCTACGACGATGTCTATCACACCCTCTCAGGCCCGGTAGCCGATGTAGCTGTCCCTGAGGTCCGACAGCTGGACCTGGACGACGTGTCCCTCCTGGCCGCATACAGAGGCAGTGCTGCAGGAACAGGTTTCGCTACTTTCGAGGACCTCCTGACGGATGGGCTGGCTGCGGGTGCTGTGGTGAAAGGCAGGCTCGTCGGCCTGGCGCATACGAACGCGCTGACGGCGCGGTATGCGGATATCGGCGTAGCCACTGCCAAGGCATGGCGACGCCGCGGCTTCGCCTCCGCCGCGGCGTCGATAGTCGCACGACGAATCCAGGAGATGGGACTCGTACCTGTGTGGAGCACGGGCGAGGACAACGAAGCGTCCCGCCGGATTGCCGCCAGGCTTGGCTTCAGCGAGGTATCGCGGCGCGTTTACCTGAACCTGCGCCCCCGGTGCTATACTCGTATGTGAGGGTAGTAGCGGCGTTAGCAGGTGCGGAGTGACATACGACCGCGGTGAGAAAGGTCCGGGCGCCGATAAGGTCACACTGAGCATCGGCGGTATGACCTGCGCGGCCTGCGTCCACCACGTCGAGAAGGCGCTGGCCGGAGTCGAGGGCGTCAGTGGCGCGAGCGTCAATCTGGCGACCGAGCGGGCGACGGTCGATTACTTTCCGAGCGTTGCAGCCGTGGCGGACCTCAGGGAAGCGGTGTCGGACGCGGGGTACTCGCTTCTCGGCGTAGCGGCTGACGGTGATGAACCGGCCATTGCCAGGGACCTGAGTGGACTGAAGTGGAAAGCCGGGCTCAGTCTTGCAACCGCAGCGGCAATCATGGCGGCCATGGCGGCTGCGCCATTCAGGAACATCCTGCTGTTCGACGCTGACCTGCTCTTCATGGCTTTGGCCACCCCTGTCCAGTTCTGGGCCGGGGGCCAGTTCTACGTCGGCGCATGGCGCGCGCTGCGTGGCCGCACGAGCAACATGAACACGCTGATAGCCGTGGGCACGTCCGCGGCGTACGGCTATAGCGTTTACGCAACCCTGTTCGGAGGCGCGGCGGCATTCCGCGAGAGCGGTGCCGCGACCTATTTCGATACGTCGACGGCCATCATTGGGCTCGTGCTGCTGGGCCGCTACCTCGAGGCCCGAGCGAAGGGCAGGGCGTCCGGCGCGATCAGGGCGCTGGCGCGCTTAGGCGCGAAGACGGCGCGTGTAGTGCGCAACGGCGTCGAGTCCGATGTGCCAGCCGAGGATGTTCAGGTAGGGGATCTCGTGCTGGTGAGGCCCGGAGAGAAGGTCGCCGCCGACGGCGAGGTGGTCGACGGCTCTTCGTGGGTCGACGAGTCGATGCTGACGGGCGAGAGCCGCCCTGTCGAGAAGGGCGCGGGCGCCACGGTCTATGGCGCGACGGTGAACGGCTCCGGCAGCTTCACGTTCCGCGCTACAGGCGTAGGCAAAGATACCGTGCTGAGCCATATAGTGAGGCTGGTGGAGGACGCGCAGGGGTCGAGAGCGCCGATTCAACGCCTGGCCGACGTCGTGGCGAGCTACTTCGTGCCTGTAGTCATCGGTGTAGCGGCCTTGGTGTTCGTCGTCTGGCTCATCCTGGGGCCGCCGCCGTCGTACATCTACGCCATCATGACCGCAGTTGCCGTGCTTATCATAGCCTGCCCGTGTGCTCTCGGGCTGGCGACGCCGACCGCCATCATGGTCGGCATAGGCAAGGGGGCCGAGTCCGGCATCCTGATACGGGACGCCGAGGCACTCGAAACGGCCCACAAGGTGCAGGTCGTCCTTCTGGACAAGACGGGCACCATAACCGAGGGCAGGCCGTCCGTGACCGACGTAGTTGCCGCCGGCATCGGCGAGGATGATCTGCTGAGGCTCGCGGCTTCGGTCGAGCGTGTGTCCGAGCATCCCGTGGGCGAGGCAGTCGTGCGGGCGGCTGGCGAGCGGGGTCTGGACATTGCGGGAGTCACGGGATTCCAGTCGATGCCCGGATACGGCCTCGAGGCTGTCGTCGCCGGAACCCCTGTTCTCGTAGGGAGCCGCGCCCTGTTGGAGCAGCGTGGCGTAGAGTTGAATGGTCTCGGCGGTCCGGCAAACGCGTTGTCGCAACAGGGCAAGAGCGTAGCCTTCGTGGCCGTCGACGGCGCTGCCAGAGGAGTAATAGGTGTCGCCGACACCCTCAGACCGGGAGCGACGGAGGCCGTCGAGGCCATCAGGGCCCTGGGCGTGGATGTGATTATGTTGACCGGCGACAACCCTGCAGCGGCACATGCCATAGCCCGCGAAGCGGGTATCGACGAGGTCATAGCGGGCGTGCTCCCGGCTGGGAAGGCCGAGCACGCTGCGGCTTTGCGGCGCAGCGGCAAGGCCGTCGCTGTGGTGGGCGATGGGATCAACGACTCTCCCGCCCTGGCCGAGGCCGATCTCGGCATCGCGGTAGGGACTGGCACCGACGTTGCGATCGAGACGGCTGGCATTACGCTGGTCAGCGGCGATGTCCGCGGGGTCGCGTCGGCCATAGCCCTGAGCCGCGCCACGATGCGTACGATACGCCAGAACCTGTTCTGGGCGTTCGCCTATAACGTGGCCTTGATACCGATCGCGGCCGGCGTGCTCTACCCGCTCTTTTCCGGTGGTGTTCCCGACGCGCTGGGCCCGGTCTTCGGCGAGTTCGGCTTCCTGAACCCCATTCTGGCGGCGGGCGCGATGGCCGTCAGCTCGGTCACCGTGGTCTCGAACTCGCTGAGACTTCGCGCTTTCACACCGGATGGAGCATCGAGGAGGTCGGTATGAGGATACGCCTGTTCCGCAAGCGCGGCCCTGTGGCCGCGGACCCCGTGTGCGGCATGGAGGTGGAGATGGACAGGGCGCCGGGCGGGAAGTGGGAGTACGAAGGCACGGACTACTACTTCTGTGCTCCCGGGTGCGGCCGCGCCTTCCAGAGAGAGCCGGAATCATACCTGTCGGGAGAGAAGAGGATCGAGATGTAGGCCGCAGCCCTGGGGACCGGCCTTCATACTTTCTTTACGTTCGCTCAGCTACCATAGATACGTAGTCACTGAAGGCAGGAATGGCACCGGAATGGCAAGCACTGTCCTGATAGTAGAGGACGATCCGAACACGGCGAACCTGGTGGGGCTGTACCTCAAGAGGGATGGCCACAAGGTGGCCCACGCCGCGGACGGAGTGACGGGACTGAGGCTTGCCCGTGAGGCCCGCCCGGACCTGGTGGTGCTCGACCTGATGCTGCCGCGTCTTGACGGTATGGAGATCACGCGGGCCCTCAGGGAGGAGTCGTCGGTCCCAATCGTGATGCTCACCGCGCGAGTCGACGAGACCGACAGGCTGAGGGGTCTGGACCTGGGCGCCGACGACTACGTTACGAAGCCGTTCAGCCCCAGGGAGCTTGCCGCTAGGGTGCGTGCGGTCCTCCGCCGCACGAATAGGGAGGCCCCCGCGGGTGGACCGATCAGGATGGCCTACGGGGAGATCGGGCTCGACCTGAACAGCCGCCAAGTCACCGTCGGGCCGAGCTCGGTGCCGCTTACGCCGACCGAGTTCAGCCTGCTGGAGATGTTCATCAGCGAGCCCGGGCGCGTCTTTACCCGCGATCAGATCATCGACCGCGTGTTCGGCTACGACTTCGATGGGTTCGACCGCACGGTCGACGCCCACGTCTCCAACCTCAGGCGGAAGATTCACAAGGCCAGCGCCGAAGAGCGCAAGTACGTTCACACGGTGTACGGGGTGGGCTACAAGTTTGGCGATGCGTAGATTGCTGTCCAGTCTCCAGGTCAGGCTGATAGTCGGCTTCGTGGCGGCGTTGGCCCTGGCGCTCAGCTCCGTGGGCCTCTACGTCGGATACGCCGCTGACAGGGAGGTCGCCCGCATCCGCGAGGAGTCCACCGAGGCGCGGATGGCTCGCCTCAAGCTCGCTCTCGAAGAGCACTACGCCCGCAACAAGGGTTGGTACGAAGTACAGCCCTTCCTGGAGCGAGTAGGACCCGTGTACGGCAAGTGGCTGGTTCTGAAGGACAAGGACGGCCAGGTGGTCGGAGATTCTCGGGGCAAGAGGAAGAGTGCCGGGCCCAGTCACATGCGATCGCATCGTGGCATTACCATACATGTGTATGAGGCTGACCCGAAGATGGCCTCCCTGGTTGCTGATAAGAAGCGCGAGGTGGGCGAGTTGACGGTGGCCTCCGACAACCTGCCCGAAGCGTTGGCCGAGCCTCCCTTGTCCAGGCTCTCCCAGGCCGTGAACCGCTCTCTCCTTTGGGCAGGTCTGGTCGCTGGTGGCGGCGGCCTGCTGCTCATCACCATGATGTCGAGCAGCGCTCTAGCGCCCGTTCGGACTCTAACCGGGGCCGCTCGGCGGCTCGGGGGAGGCGACCTGTCGCAGCGCGTCCCCGTTCGAGGGGAGGACGAGGTGGGCCAGCTGGCGCGGACCTTCAACTCCATGGCCGAGGGCATGGAACGTGCCGAGACACAACGCCGCAGCCTCGTCGCAGACGTAGCGCATGAGTTGAGATCGCCTCTGTCTAACATTCAGGGGACCATCGAGGCGATGCGTGACGGCCTCATGGAAAAAGAGGACGCTTCTCTGGACCTGCTGCACGAGCAGGCTCTTCACCTGTCCCATATCGTAGACGATCTGGGCCTGCTTGCCCAAGCCGAGGCGGGCGACCTCAGCCTGGATATCAGGCCGGATTCTGTCCTAGACGCGGCCAGGCATTCGGTCGAGGCTTTCCGTGCTCGCGCCGAAGCGAAGGGTGTCGGGCTCACTCTGGGCGCATCGAGGGATGTCCCGCTTGCAATGATGGACCGGCAGCGTGTCCAGCAGGTTATGGGCAATCTGCTGGACAACGCCATACGCCACACGCAGGGAGGAGGCCTTGTGAGCGTCCATGTCGACGCGCAGGGGTCGGGCGCCGTGAGTGTTGCCGTGGACGACACAGGCCAGGGAATTGCCGAAGACGACCTGCCCCTCATCTTCGAGCGGCTCCACCGCGTGGACCCTTCACGGACGAGGGCCACAGGTGGGGCAGGTCTCGGCCTCACCATCGCAAAGAGGCTCGTGGAAGCGCAGGGGGGTACTATCGGCGCAGTCAGCACTGTTGGGCGCGGGTCGAGATTCGTGATCACACTTCCGGTCGCGGCTGGCGCAAGTTGAGGGAATTCAAACGTTTGAGCGACCGCACAAGGTATAGTGGCAATCGGGGGAGAACATAGATGAACCTGCTCGAAGCCCTGAAGGGCATCAAGGTCTGGCAGATCGTCGTCCTGATAGCGGTCGTTGCGCTCGCCGCCGCCGGCACGTATGTCGGATACACAATGGCAACCGCCGAGGAGACATTGGACTTGGGAGAAGACCGGCGCCTCGTTTCGGTGCAGCGCGGAGACCTCGTCAACGAGGTATCCGTGAACGGCAGCCTGGTGTATGCGAACAGCGACACTCTCAGCTTCGGGACTGATGGGACGGTCGCCGACGTGGTGGTCGAGGAGGGCCAGCGGGTTCAGGCAGGGGAGGCGCTTGCTCGCCTGGACAGTGAGACGATAGCCGAGCTGGAGAGGAAGATCGTGCAGGCGGAGGGTGCGCTGCGAGACGCCGAGGAGGCGCTGGCGGAGGCCCGGGACCCTTATTCCGACGTCGACCTGGCCCGGGCGGAGGCCGACATCGCCGACGCGCTGGTTGCGAAGAGGGCCGTGGAGGATGCTCTCGCAGACCTTCAGACGGCCGACCCGCAGGCCGTGGCGAGGGCCAGGGCCGCCGTTTCCGATGCACTCATAGCCAAGATGGCCGCGGAGGACGAACTGGCAGACTTGCAAACGGCCGGCCCGCAGGCTGTCGCCAGGGCGAGGTCCAAAGTCGCGGACGCGCTGGTTGCGAAGAGGGCTGCAGAGGATGGCCTGGAGGCGTTGACTCCCACCCCTCGGCAGATCGCCGAAGCGGAGAAGGCAATTACCACGGCTGAGGCGGCAGTGCGGGACGCCGAGGAGTCCCTTGGCGATCTACTGGCTCCCCCGTCCTCGGATATGCTTGCAAGGGCGGAGGACACAATCACAAAGGCCAAGCGCACCCTGCAAGATGCGCAGGACGCCCTCGCCGAACTGCTGGAGCCTTCGGAAGGTAAGGTCGCGGCCGCCGAGGCGGCCATCACCCGAGCGGAGGAGGAGCTGGAGAACGCCAACACTGCGCTGGACGAGCTGCTGACAACTCCCGACGAGGACCTGCTCGCCGACGCTATGTCGGATCTCGAGTCGGCCCGGGTGTCGTTGAACGAGGCCCAGCTCGACCTCACTCTCGCTGGGAGCGACTGGGACGGCAAACTCGAGACCGCTCGCGACGCCGTCGATACGGCCGCCGAGGGGTACGCTGCCGCGTTCTCCGAGTGGCTCGGCTCGACACCGACCGGCGAGGAGCTAGCAATGGACCCGGAGGCGATTCTCGCGGCCTGGGGCGCGGATATCGAGGCGCTCTTCTCACCGACCGCTCGATCCATTCGGCCTGACCTGTACTTCGCCAAGGGCAGCGGCGACGATCCTGAGACCCGGTGGGATGAGAGCGTCATCTACTTCTGGCTGCACTTCTTCCCACAGGACATCATGGTGACCTGTGAGGACGACGAGCCGTCGCGCACTCCCTGCATCATGCGTGACTTCGACGAGACCTGGAACAGTCTGACGGCGGCCAGGGATAGCCTGGCGACTCTGGAACTGGAGGCCGAAAGGGCGCTCTCGCAGAGGGATACTGCGGTCAAGCGGGCCGAGGAGACGGTCGCCGACGCCGAGCAGAAGATATTCGATTTGCAGGAGAAGCCCGACCCACTGGCGCTGGAAGCCGCAGGTAGACGGAGGGAGACGGCGACGCATGCTCTACAGGATGCCGAGTCTGCCCTGGCAGAGCTTCTCAGCCCATCCGACCTGGAGGTCGAGGAGCACGAGCGGCGGGTGGACGTGGCCGCGGCGGCGCTGGATGTTGCCGAGGCCGAGCTCGCTGACTTGAAGTCCGACCCGGACGACGGCGACATGTCCACGGCGAGGGCGCAGCTCGCCCTGGCAAAGGCGAACTTGGAGGAGGGCGAGTTTGACTTGGCCGAGCTCAGGGCGGGCCCAAGTCAGATCGATCTCGATGCCGCTAGGGCCCAGGTCGAGCTGGCGACGGCCAATCTCGAATCTGCCGAAGCGGAAATCGCAGCGCTGCAGGCCCCCGACGAGGCCGATCTCGATGCCGCGCGGGCGCAGATCGAGCTGGCAGCGGCCAACCTCGAATCTGCCGAGGCTGACCTGGCAGACCTGCTGGCAGGACCTGATCCCTTGGACGTCGGCGCAAGCCGCAAGAAGGTCGCGCTGGCAACCGCGAACGTTGCGGATCTGAATGAGAAGCTTGCCGAGATCCGGTCAGGGGCGGACCCGCTGGTCGTGTCTCTGAGAGGGGGGGATGTGGCTGCGGCCAAGTCTGCCCTCGACGCTCTCCACGAGCAGCTGGCACAATCCGTGATCACCGCGCCTTGGAACGGTATCGTGACCAGTGTGAAGGTGGAGGAAGGACAGGACGTCAAGCTGGGCGCCGCTGCTGTCGAGATGGTCGATCCGACTACGGTCGAGGTTGCCGGCACCATCGACGAGATCGACATCCTGTTCGTCAAGGAGGGCGCGGAGGCCGCGATCACGCTTGACGCGCTCCCGGGGCAGACCCTTTCGGGGACCGTTTCCGAGATCGGGGCTCAGACCACGAGCCGCCAGGGTGGGCAGTTCGATCCATTCAGCCCCCAGACCAGCTCGGTCCTCTATCCGATTACCATCCAGGCCCAGCAGCCCAGGGGAATCGAGCTCCCTGAGGGGCTTACGGCTCTCGCATCGTTGGTCATAGAGGAGGACCTGAACGTCCTGCGCGTCCCCATAGACGCCCTCTTCGGCACCTTCGATCAGCCGGTTCTGAAGGTCATGACCGACGGGGTGCTCGAAGACCGGAAGATCGAGATTGGCAACACGGACGACTTCTGGGCCGTGGTAGAGTCCGGGGTCTCCGAGGGTGAGATGGTGGTGCTTGAGACACGCCCGGAGGGCGGCGGCTTCGACTTCGGGCGGTTCGGCGGTGGACGTGTTATCCGGCGTTAGCTCCCACCAGTAGGACGGCAATGATAGAAATCGAAGACGTTACCAAGATATACAAGATGGGCGAGGTGGAGGTCGCCGCCCTTAACGGCGTCACGATCGCCATAGAGCAGGGCGAGCTCGTGTCCGTCATGGGCCCGTCGGGCTCGGGAAAGTCGACCCTGATGAACATACTGGGCTGCCTCGACGTCCCCACGTCCGGAAAGTACAGATTCGAGGGGCAGGACGTCGGCTCTCTCAACGACAACGGTCTTGCGGGCATACGGAACCGGAAGGTCGGGTTCGTGTTCCAGACCTACAGCCTGCTGTCACGGCTGACCGCGTTGGAGAACGTGGAGCTGTCGATGCTCTACGGCAACGGGAAGAACCGGAGGCGAAGGGCCCTCGACGCCCTGGACCGCGTCGGGCTCGGTGACCGCGTCAAGCACCGCCCGGCGGAGCTGTCGGGAGGGCAGCAGCAACGGGTGGGGATAGCCAGGGCGCTTGCCAAGGAGCCGTCCGTCCTGCTGGCCGACGAGCCGACGGGCAACCTGGACAGCCGCTCCAGCGAGGAGATAGTAGACATGCTCCGTAGGCTCAACTCGGAGGACGGTATGACCGTCGTCATAGTCACGCACGACTTCGAGATTGCCAACAGCACTCGTCGGATCATCTCCATGAGGGACGGACAAGCCATCAGCGACGTGCCAGTGCCGCAGCGGGCCGACGGCCCTGACAGGGAGAGAGAAGCATGAACCCTCTCGACATCGTACGGACGGCGGCATTCGCCCTGGGGGCCAACAAGCTGCGCACGATACTGGCACTGCTCGGCATCATCATAGGCGTGGCGGCCGTGGTGGTGATGCTGTCGATAGGGCGCGGCGTCCAGGCCGAGATCGAGTCTCAGTTCGAGGGACTGGGGACGAACAGCCTGCAAGTCCGCACCGATTTCCAGGTAGCGCCTTGTTGTGATAATGTTCTGACCCTCGACGACTCGTATGCACTCGCTGACTCTGATATGGCGCCGTCGGTGGTCAAGGTATCCCCGGAGATAGAGGCGTCGGGTGATATAGTCGCCGGTCGAGAGAGCACGTCCGGCCAGGTGCTGGGCGTCACCCCCCAGTTCCTGGGAGTGCGCAACTACGAGCTGGGGTCCGGCCGGTTCATCAACGCGGTCCACGTCCAGAACATTTCCCAGGTGGCCGTGCTCGGCTCCGAAATAGCCGAGATGCTGTTCGGCTTCCGTGACCCTGTTGGGCAGCCCGTGAGGATAGACGGGCGGCAGTACACGGTCATCGGTGTGCTGGAGGGCCGCGGCACCGCCGGTTTCTTCGGCAACATAGACTCGAACATCCTGGTCCCGATTACCACGGCCAACTACAGGCTTCAGGGGGTTATTGGCAGGCCGGGCGCTATCCTCGTCGAAGTCATATACGTCCAGGTCACGAGCGTCGACGAGATCGACGCCGCCATGGAGCAGGTGGACACGATACTCCGGCTGCGGCACCGTGTCGTCGACGCGCCCGAATACCAGATATACAGCCCTCAGACGTTCGTCGAGGCGGCCAGCGAGTCCGTGCAAGCCTTCTCGATCTTCATGGGGTCGGTTGCGGGCATATCCCTGCTCGTGGGCGGCATCGGGATCATGAACGTCATGCTGGTCTCCGTGACCGAGCGCATCCGCGAGATAGGCGTCCGGAAGGCCATGGGTGCAAAGAAGCGCGACATCCTCTCTCAGTTCGTACTGGAATCCATCCTCCTGACCCTCGGAGGCGGCGCCACCGGAGCGGTGCTTGGCATAGGGCTGTCCAGGCTCATGAGCGGCGTGCCCCTTGCAGGAGAGGGATCGGAGCTCAGTACAATCGTCACGGTCGACGTCATCGTACTCGTACTGGTCGTTTCGATCTCAATCGGGCTCTTCTTCGGCATCTACCCCGCCTTCAGGGCGGCCAGGCTGCATCCCATCGAGGCGCTGAGGCATGAGTAGGATGCTCCAATCCGCCGTGCAGCGCCGCACCCGTCACTTCCGGGCAAGCGTGAGCTTGTCACCGTCGAAGGCTCGTCGGCATCACCTCATAGGAGACTCTGCATGAACACCAAGGCATTCATCATATTGATCGTAGCGGCCCTGGCCTTTGGAGGCGCGCTGGCCGGCTCTTTCATCGGAGGCACTTTCGTTGGCAAGAGTCAAGCGGAGGCAGCCCCGCAAATCGGGGGGCCTGCCCAGTTCAGATCGGTGACCCGCGTCAGCGCCGGCTCCGATGGCGAGGCCCCGGATCCTCAGGCGGTCCGGCAGGCGCTCTCCGAAGCAGGTGTGCAGATGGACGAGCAGCAGGCGCAGCAGCTGAGGTCGCAGCTGCGGGCACAGTTCGGGCAGGGAGACGCGGCCACCGGTACAGGTGACGGAGGGGATGCGGGCGGCTTCGCAGGATTTGGCGGTGGAGTGTTCGGGACCCTCAAGTCCGTCGAAGGCTCGAAGCTCACCATCGAGTCCCCGGGCGGCGAGGTGACGGTCAACCTGGGCGAAGAGACGACCGTGCGCAAGTTCGCCGAGATAGAGGTGGACGATATGGAGATTGGCAGCACGGTCACCGTCCTGGGCAGCCGTGACGAGAGCGGGGCCATGGAGGCTCGGTCCATCACTGTAGTCCCAGAGGGAGAAGGCTTCCCTGCTCTCCCAGGTATGGGAGGTGGTCAGGGCTTTGGAGGCGGCCAGAGCTCCAGGGGAGGCCAGGGCTTTGGAGGCGGCCGCACGAGAGGGCAGGGCGGCGGCGCTCCCTAGGTTGGCGCTTCCGGTAGTTCAGGACTTGCTGGCGCCGAGCCTGCCCTTCGCGCCCTCGCCCAGGGCCGACAGGAGCCGTTGGGCTTCGGGGGCGTACTTGACCTCGGAATCGTCCTCCGGCTCATAGCCCAGCACAGTCCGCGCGCTCTCCAGGGACCAAAAGGCCCGCGTGTTGCCGCTGATCCCGTACACCACCTGCCAGGGAACGCCGTGCTCGTTCTCTATGTGAGGGGCCTCGATGCCCCTCATAAACAGCTGCGTTATGTCCCGCGGGCTGATGTGAGCGCCCATGCTCCTCTTTAGCGCCCTTGCATCGCCGCCGAACCGGTCGAGGTCGACCTCGACCGGAGAGCCGATCCTGACCATGACGACCTCCATCTTCCTGCCGAATTCGCCGCACGCGAACAGGAAGCCCATGTGCTCGTAGGCCGCCTTCGCCCAGCCGTAGAAGTTGTCGGCCAGAGGCAGATCGTAAGGGTCCACCATCTCCATTTTCCGGTCATGCACCAGGTTGTGCTCGTACCAGTCGGCGGCGTGGTTCGAGCTGGCGCATACGAAACGTTGCACACCGGCCTCCAATGAGGCGCGAAGCACGTTGTACGCCATATCGACGTTCTGTTTCTCTTCGAAGTAGGACTCGAGCGAGCGTGGATTCTCGGGGCTTGGCTGTTTGTCGTTCCGCCGGCGGTACCCGAGGTGCACGACGGCATCCACGCCCTCGAACAGGTCGGCGTATCCGGTGCGGTCGTGGTCGATCAGGTCTGCGGTTACGACGCCGGCCATCTCTTCGCCCGTCAACCTCGTGGTACTCGATACGTCCGTGAGCACAAGGTCATAGCGTTCACGGAGTGTCGGCAGCATGAGGCTCGCTATGTAACCGGTCGCGCCCGTCACCAGCACCTTCTTCTTCATTTCACGTCCTTTCCATTTCCAGCGTTGCAAAGCGCTCCCAGAACCTGACGAGTAACTCCTCGGAGCGGCGTATCCCCTCGACTTGTGCGTACTCGTTGGCCGCGTGCTTGTTGCCGGCGTGGCACGGGACGCCTCCAACCCAGGGGAGCCCGACGTCCCGCGTCCAGAGCGCGACCGGAATGGCTATGGGGTGTACGGGCCACACCTCCGGCTCGGCCCCCATATCCTTATGGGCCTCGAGGAAGCAGCGCGCCAGGGGGTGCTCCGGGGGCATCCCGCCGCCTGCGTATGCGTTGTTGACCTCGAATTCGATGTCTGCGAAGCCGCCTTCGTCGAGCATCCGGCGGATGTCCGAGATGCCGTCGTCCGGGTCCTGGCCGGGCTGGAACCGCATGTTCACCACCGCCTCCGCATCCGACGGGATGCTCACTTTCACAGACTTGCCACTCCCCACGAAGCCTGACCGAAGCCCTGTTATGGTGAACTGGGTGCGGAACAGGTGCGCCTCGACCGCCTCTTCGAAGGTCTCGTAGCGGAACCGGCTCACGCCGAGCTCGGCCTTGATTCGCTCCGGGTCCAGCCTGCGGGCCAGCTCATGTGCAAGCCGGCCTTGGCTGTCCGACGGCTGCCAACCGCTGCCCTGTGCGTATCCGTCCTCGATGCGCCGCTCCAGGTACCTAATGGCTTGGCTGAGCCTGACTGCCGGGTTGCCGACCCAGTTGGAGTTCAGCGCGTGCATCTCGTTGCCGATCGGTCCTCCCCAATCGCCCCCTCTGCAGACCAGTCTCCCCATCAGGTTGCCCTTGACACCCAGGGGCACGATGGGCACACCGTTCGGGTGCGCCAGGGGACAGAGCCAGTGTACGGCGTCGGCCAGCCACAGGTCTTCGATACGGGACGGAACAAACTCTCGGATGCCGCCGCTGCCGAGCTCCGACGCTTCCAGCACGAACATCAGGTTGATCGGCAGCGGTACATTCTGCGCCCGGTAGGAAGCGACTACGTTCATCGCCGCCGCGATAGGGGTCTTCATGTCCTCCGCGCCGCGACCGAACACAGCCCGACCGACGCCTTCGACGCTCCTCACCTGCGGCTCGAAGGGCGAGGTCTCCCATGCGGGCTCGTCCGCAGGCGTCACGTCGTAGAGTCCGTGGAGGATCAGAGTCCTGTCGGCGCCGTCGTCGATGAGTCCGAAGACGACCGGCAGCTCCGCCGTCTCCACAACCTCCGCTGTGCCCCCAAGCTCCCCGATGTCTCCCGCGAGCATATCGGCCATGTCCCGCACGCCGATATCCAGGGCAGAGATGCTGGGCTGGGCTAGATAGCGAAGCACCCTGCCGAGATGGCCGGGCTCGAACTCTCTAGCAATGTGCTGTATGACTGGATGCTCACTCAACTCGGCACTCGCACGCTTAGGTGTCACACGATATAGTACGGGGCATATCCGGGCAAACACCATCAGGCAGAACATGAGCAGCAACACTCTCACTATCACCGATGTCAAGACGGCGGCCATAGAGGCTCCGTGGGGGCAGTGGACGCGGCGCTGGCTGCTCGTCCGCGTGGAGACGACAGAGGGCCTGTACGGCTACGGCGACACCTGGGCCAGCCCACAGACCGAAGCAGCGGTCATGGAGTTCAAGGACCTGCTGATAGGCAAGGACCCGACCAACGTCGAGGCCCTGCACCGCAGCATGGTGCCCACGGCCTATGCCGTCTTTGCGGGCTCTCACGTCAACAGCGGCAACGCCGTGCACGCTGTCAGCGGCATCGAGACGGCGCTCTGGGACCTGGCGGGCAAGGCCGCCGGCGTGCCGGTGTACAAGCTGCTCGGCGGCAAGCACAGGGACAAGATCAGGCTCTACTGCTGCGTTGGCGGGCTCGACTCGTACCTGGAGCTGGAGGACGTCTACGACGAGATGGGCATCTCAATACTGAAGTTCGACGTCACTCCCAATGCCGTGGCGGACATCCCGGGCGCACTCATGGACAAGCACCTGACCCGGAAGGGACTCAAGCACATCGTCGCTCTGATGGACGACATACGCGGAAGAGTAGGGGACGACATAGAGATCTCGGTGGAGGGGCGATGCGGCACCCTCGCCAACGCGATGAGGTTCGTGAAGGCGATGGAGACATACGACCTCACATGGGCCGAGGACCTGCTGCCGCCGACAGACGTGGATGCATGGGCCACGCTGACGGCTTCGACGTCGGTGCCGACGCTGACCGGTGAGGGGCTGCACCTGAGACAGGAGTTCCTGGAATACTACCGCCGGAACGCGATGCGTGTCTCGGCGCCGGACTTCCAGATATGCGGCGGGTTGTATGAGGGCAAGAAGATCGCCGAGATGGCGGACATGCAACAGATGCTGGTCTGCCCGCACAACGCGTCCAGCCCAATCGGTATCGCGGGGGCCCTGCACGCCTGCGCCGCAATTCCGAACCTGCTTGCGCTGGAGTTTCACGCCATGCCCGGCTGGGACAGGATACTCGGCGGCTACAGGCCGTCGATCTCCGACGGATTCATCGACGTGCCCCAGGGTCCGGGGTTGGGTGTCGAGCTGGACGAGGACGAGGCTCGCCGCTACCTGATGCCAGGCGAGACCTGGTTCGAGTAGTATTCGCACTGGTCACCCTCCTAGCAACACGGCTTGCCCAGCCTGATCCTGACACTGACGGGCCAACACTCGCACGGTTTGAGTAGGCACGAAACGCGCCTCTCTGCGCTGTTAGAGCTTGCCGGGAGGCCCAAGACATGAGAATGCAAGCTCAGGTACGCACTTACAAGCAACGTCTTCAATCAGGGTGGACGACCGCGAGGTTCTTCTACCTCACGTTCATCGCCCCGTGGCCGCCGATCGCCTTCCTTCTGCTCGCCACGGCCGTCGCCGGTGCAGCGTCGCCCATCATAATCGTCTACGTAATGCGGCGGCTGATCGACGACCTCACGACGGGCATCGGCACGGCTCCGTCCTCGATCGTCGAGGCGATAGCGCCCCACGCTCCGTGGCTGGGCCTGCTGGTGCTGGTCAGGCTGGTCGACCACTACTCGCAGATGGGTCCGTTCCACTACTACCTCGGCTACCTGCTGAACGACCGTGCGCGCAGAAAGTCCGATCCGATGTTCTTCCGCAGGGCGCTCACGATGCGGCTGGAGTAGTTCGAGTACCCCGAGTACCACGACGCCCTGCAGCGGGGACGCGAGCCGCTCGAGGACGAGTATTTTACATGGACGCTGCGCAACTCGATCAAGTTCTTCGCCAAGGGCTTCTCCCTCGTCGGGATGATGGTCGCCATATCCGGTCTTCACTGGACGTCGCCGCTCCTGTTGACCGTGGGCGGCTTTGTGATCGTGTGGTCACACGTTGTGCGCGCGGGCAGGATCGTCATCTGGGGCCAAACGCCGGACCAGCGCCGCCAGGAGTATATGTCCCGCCTACTCACAGAACGCAGGCCCGCCGCCGAGGTGCGTCTCTTTGGCTTGGGGCGGCACTACTGGCGGCTCCTGATGGGGCGGCTACTCGACGAAAGGATGGCGATGAGGCGCCGAAACGTAAGGACCGGCATCCCCTCGATCCTGATCACGACAGTCATACTGGGCGCCGTCATGCTGACCCCTGATATTCCAGGGCGCACACGGGGCCCTCACCACGGGGGCCCTGGTTGCCTACGTCTACGACATGTCCGAAGGCAAGACGGTGCTCCTCATATCGCACCGGCTGGGGTCCGCACGTCTGGCGGACCGGATCGTGTTCCTGAACGAGGGTCGAATCGCCGAGCAGGGCACTCATGACGACCTGATGAAGCTGGGTGGGGAATACGCGCGTCTCTATTCGATCCAGGGGGAGTGGTACCAGTGACAAGTCCTTGAGAGTGCGCCGGCCTAGTGGGAGTCCCGCGACGGGCCTGAGGCGAACGTGACTGTACGCACGGGTGCAGCATAGGCGCGATTCGGCGTATAATCGTTCACGCGCAATGCCGCCCACGGGAGTTCAGAACATCCCCAGCGCATATGACACTATCATAGTCGGCGCAGGCTCGGCCGGAGCCATACTTGCGACGCGCCTGTCGGAAGACCCGGGCCACTCGGTGCTCCTGATCGAGGCGGGTCCCGACTACCCCGACTTTGACAAGATCCCCGACGAGGTCAAGTTCGGCTACGGAAACCCGGACCAGCCGTGGAGGAGCCCGGTCAGCGATCACCGGTGGAGCTTCGTCGCGCGCTACACGGACGAGTCGATGCCGGGTATTGTCCCCAGGGGAAAGGTCGTCGGCGGCTCCAGCGCGGTAAACGCGCAGATATTCCTAAGGGGTGTGCCTGAGGACTACGACACGTGGGCTTCGTGGGGCAACGACAAGTGGAGCTTCGAGGAGCTCATGCCCTACTTCCGCATGATAGAGACGGACACCGACTTCACCGGCGACTTCCACGGTTCCGATGGCCCCATCATAGTGCGGCGCTTCATGCCCGACCAGTGGAACGAGGACCAGCGCGCCTTCTACGAGGCGGCTCTGGCCCGCGGGTTCCCGGACTGCCCGGACCACAATGCGCCAGATACCACGGGCGTTGGGCCCACTCCGATGAACAACCCGGGCCGCATGCGATGGAGCACGGCCATTGGTTACCTGCGGAGCATCAGGGACCGCCCCAACCTCACGATCATGCCGAAGTGCCTCGTCCACAGGGTGCTGTTCGACGGTAAGCGCGCCGTTGGGGTGACCGCCGAGACCGGCGGCAAGGTCGCGGACTTCAAGAGCGATAACATCATCCTGTCCGCGGGGGCCATCGGTTCTCCGCACCTGATGCTGCTATCCGGTGTAGGACCTTCGGGCGGACTGGAGGCGGTTGGCGTCCCGGTGGTGCACGAACTGCCGGGCGTCGGACAAAACCTCCGCGACCACCCACAGGTATGGGTAACGTGGCGGAAGAGCGACGACTTCGATCAGCCGGATGGGATCCCAGGTCTCCAGATGACCCTTCGCTACACCGCCGAGGGCTCGCATCTGTCGAATGACATGCTCATACACCCGGGATCGCGAGGCCTCGTCGGACGCAGGCCCTTCGGTCCTGGCTCCAGCGACGAGCGCGGAATCCTGATGGTCGTGTGCCTCGACCTTGCGGTGGGGGCGGGGAGGCTGACACTCCGCGACAGCGACCCGCACATTCAGCCCTTCCTGGACTACAACTACCTCCAGGAGGAGTTCGACAGGGCGAGGATGCGCGAGGGTGTCCGCATATGCCTGGAACTCGCGGAGCACGAGGATTGGGCGGGCCTTGTTAAGGAGCGCGTGGAACCTACCGACGCCGACCTAGAATCGGACGAGGCATTGGACGAGTGGCTCAAGCGCGGGGTAATGACTAGCCATCACGTGTCGGGCACCTGCAAGATGGGCCCGGACTCGGACCCGATGGCTGTTGTGGACCAGTTCGGTAACGTGCGCGGCCTCGAAAATCTGAAGATTGCAGACGCATCTATCATGCCCGACTGTATCCGTGCCAACACCAACGTTACTTCTCTGGTGATTGGCGAGCGCGTGTCGGCCTTCATAGGAGAAGGTTTATGACGGCGGAGTTCACTCTGAGCGCCTTTGGGGACGAGATCGCTGATGATGTCAACGAGCAGCTGCGGGTCCTGAACGAGCTCGGCATCCGCTACCTGGAGCTGCGGAGGGCCTGGGGCACGAACGTCCTCGAACTGGGCGACGACCAGGTTAGCCGGCTGATCGACCGCTGCGAAGCCCACTCGATACGCGTGAGCTGCATCGGCAGTCCCGTCGGGAAGTCCCCGATAGGCCAGCCCATCGACGAGGTAGTCCGCGACCTGGAGCGCATCCTGGACATCGCGGGGATGCTTGGGACCGACAGGGTCCGCATCTTCTCCTTCTACCCCGAGGTCGAAGGGCAGCAGGATGCCTGCGTCGACGAGTCGATATGCAGGCTGGGCGCTATGGCAAAGGTGGCGGGTGAGCGGGACGCCGTCCTGCTGCTGGAGAACGAGGGCGGCCTCGTTGGGGACATCCCCGAGAGGTGTCGGGCAATCGTGGAGGGAGTGGACAGCCCGAGCCTCAGGTTCGTCTGGGACACCGGAAACTTCCCCCACACGGGCGTCGAGCACGCTGTCGACCGTGGGTGGCCGCTTCTGGCCGAATACACCGAGTACGTACAGGTGAAGGACGCCCTGATCTCGGACCAGACAATCACCGTCGCAGGCGAAGGGGACGGGCAAGTCCCTGAGCTGCTCAGAAACCTTAGGGAAGCCGGTTACAGGGGCTTCCTGGCCCTTGAGCCTCACCTGAAGGTAGCAGGGAAGCGCGGCGGCTTCAGCGGCGCCGAGGGCATGACGCGGGCGACCAAGGCCCTCCGTACCCTGATGGCCGAATCGGGCTGCGTGGAGACGCGCAGCTAGCAGCTTCGCCATCTCGGTATACCGACTCAGCCCCTTGTCGATGCGGCCCGGGGGTGGATTTCCACGTTCTCGGGATGACGTAGGTGGCGAACTTGGGCCGTAACAACAGTATTGACACCGTAGGCTCCATTCACTATCATGACGCCAATGGATAGTGGATTTCCGTTATCGGCGCCTTGCCTCCAGAGTCAGGGCGCTTTCAATCCCCCCCCCCCTATCCATTCCATATTGTCGCCTGTGGCTGTAGATTTGGTCGAGAATATCATTGTCAGGGAACACCTTGATCCCGAATTTGCCCATCTGACCGTCACCTCTGCAGTAGACCTTCCGGCTGAGTAGAGACCACTTCGACGGGTTGCCTTTGCAGCCGCCCCGGACCCACTCATAGAGTGACCGGGCCACCATGTCGGCAAGCTCTGTCGCTTCGGATCCTCGCTTTGGCGCGAAGCGCAGACCCGTCTCCAGCCAGTTGCGAAATGAAGAGGGCTTTAGCCACTGAGACCCCGAGATAAGGACACGCGCGTATTCGAGTTGGTGGAGGGCGTCTTCAAGCGGGCCTTGGCTCTCGAACGTCACTCGCCCAAGACGCTCGGGCCTCGTGCTGGCGATGTAGTCGACATACCGTTCGAGGAGGAAGACGATAGCTATCGCATAGACGTCTGTCGGAAGATAGGGGTCTATGTCCGCTTCGGCATACTGCTCCCAGAAGGCGTTCTTGCGGATTCCCACACCGAACACGGTGAAGTCCGTCGCGTCTATTAGCCGCTCGATGGCGGCATCGAACTCTTGCTGTTTCAGCCCATCTCCGTTGAAGTAGTACCGGCCCTTGTGCATCCTTATACCAATTCATTTTGAGTGCGCCGTAAAGCCGTCATTCCCGCGAAGGCGGGAACCCACTCCCTGGCCGCACATATACGGCGGCATCACGGTGACTTGGTATTATTTCAGGCTCGTGGAACGTAACCTCCGTAGTTCCGAAGAACTCCTTCTTGATTTCATCAGCCCTCTCGCAGTATCGCTCGTGTTCTTCATCATCGATAGCCACAACACCTAGAGCGAAGAAGGTAGGAACGTCGATAGTCTCTGGATTCGATTTGCCCCCTTCATCGACGTACAAGTTGTTCAGGGCGCGGCTATCAAGCAGCGGTTGGGCTGAGTGGCCCTTGAACCGCTTCCTTGGCTCAATTCGGCCCTGAGCTCGTTGGAGAGCAATCCTCTCCTGTTTCTCAATGGCAACAAGGATTTGCCTACAGGAAGCCGTATCAACGTTGGTGTCGGATAGTAGCAGTTCGAGAAGCCGTGCTAAGGCATAACCCTCGGACAACTTTGCTGCTTGCTCTCGCGATAATCTGCGTCCGAGTGGGTCGCCCGCCAGGTCCCTCTCGCTCGGCGGAGGTTGGCCGCCAGTATTGCAGATCATGTCGGACACGGCGTCTATTCCCCTCCATTCTTCATATCCCTTGCAATGGACAGTCTCATCACGTCCCGGAATGTCGATGGAATGTAGAAGTGCGGATCCGTTAGGGCGTTCAACGCTGTCATTGCAACGTTATCCCTGCCCGGCTTATGGCAGGCGGCGGCCTGCCCTCAGTTCCGACAGAAGATCGTCGTACTTGTCGCGGTCCAGCGGGAAGGTTGCCTTGGCGCCCGTGCATCCTGAGTAGATGATGGCCGCCGCAAGCTCCAGGCCCTTCACGCCCTCCTCACCCGGCGCAGCCGGCTCGCGGTCGTCTATGATAGCCTGCGCAAAGTCCTCGATCGTGTTGCTGTGTTCTGCGGTGGAGACGCCCGTTTCGAGGGGAATGACGGCGATTTCGGGCTTGGCGAAGGGAGTCCCCTTCTCTCGCTCGGAGAACGCGCGTAGGCCGACCTCGGGTCTGTAGAGCATCACCTCGTCGTCTGTCACGACGACCCCGCACTTCTCGCCCCACAACTCCAGCCTGGTCCGCGACGGAGCCTGTACTGTGCTGCAGTGCATGAAGCCGTGAGCGCCGTTCGGGTACTCCAGCAGCGCGCTGGCCGCGTCTTCGACTTCGATGTCGTGCATCAGAGCGCTCACGTGGCCTGTCAGGGATGTCGGCATTCCCCCCAGCCATTGGAACATGTCGATGTAGTGGATGCCCTGGTTCAGTAGGACGCCGCCGCCCTCGCCCTTCCAGGTGCCGCGCCAGCCTCCGGAGTCGTAGTACGCCTGGGAGCGGAAGCTTGCCGCGTCGAGCACGGTCCGGTACAGCTCGCCCAGCTCGCCGCCCTCGATCATCTCGCGGATGCGCAGCAGGTCGGGCCGGAACCGGTTCTGGTAGACGACGCCAAGCTTCACCCCAGCCTCGGCTGCCCCGGATACCATCCGGTCGGCTTCGGAGGGGGTCGCCGTGATCGGCTTCTCGGTGAGCACGTGCTTGCCGGCGGCAAAGGCCTTCAGCGCTACGGGCAGGTGGTGTGGATGCGGTGTAGCGATGGTGACGGCTTCGACGTCCGGGTCCCCCAGGAGGTCGTCGAGCGCCGCGTGAAACCGGACGCCCATCTCAGCGGCCTGCTCGGCAGCCGCCTCAGCACTGAGGTCGTGTATGGCGACGAGCCGCGTATTCGGAAGGGACGCTACCTCGGCGGTGTGCCTCCGACCTATGACCCCGGATGATCCGACTACGCCGATTCCCACCTGATCCAATTGTGCCTCCTATCCCTTCGAGAGCGCTCGCTTCATCTCGGCTATGACCCTAGGCACGCCGACCTTAGGGTCCTCGTCTTCTTCGAATTCGAGATTCAAGTACCCCCTGTAGCCGGCCCCGGCCAGGACCGACACGACACGGTCGATCTCCACCGGACGCGAGCCTTGCGGCGTCCTCATGGAGACCTTGTGATGTGCCGTGACGGACAGATCCGCAACGCGCCGCATCCCTTCGTATGGGTCCACGTCCGGGTCGAGGCCATAGTTGCCGGTGTCGAGATTCACCCGGAGCCACTCCGAGTCGACAGCCTCTATGATGCGGATGACCTGGGCCGAAGTGGTCGTGATGCCGCCGTGGTTCTCCAGCGCCATCACAATGCCGTTGTCGGCGGCAACGGGGACGCACTCGCGCAGGGCCGCAACCGCCCAGTCGAAGGCCTCTTCGTCGGTGTGGCCTTCCGGCGTCACGCCGGCGAATACTCTGAGCTCGGGCGCGCCAAGGGAGACCGCGTGCCCCAGCCACTCCTTCACCATCTCGACCTCGGCCGCACGTTCATTGGCGTCGGCAAGTGTGAGCTTGCTGCCCACCGCCGCGCCGGAGACATCCACTCCCCGTATCAGGCAGTGGCGTTTCAACGAGTTCAGGTACGCCCGGTCGGTAGTAGGGAAATAGTAGGACGTCAGCTCGACACCCTCCACCCCCAACTCTGCGGCTGTGTCTACGAAATCCTCCAGGCTCATCTCGCCAGCAAGCAGATATTGTCGGTAGGAGTATGCGCAGCAGCCAATCTTCATCGCATCACCTCGTGAGTTCCTGGAACAGCGCCTTGTAGTATCGCAGGAAAGTGTCCGGCTCAGAGCTCTCCTCCGCGATCTCGGCGAGGCAGTAGCCGGAGTAGCCTGATTCGCGCAGCAGGGCGAACAGCTCGCGGTACGGGTATGCCTCGTCCCACAGGTTGTTGATGTGGACCGACATCAACCAGGGACGAAGAAGCTGGAAGTACTGGCGAACGGAGCCGTCCACAACGTCGGCCGGGTTCGAGTTCCAGCAGACGCCGATCTTGGGGTGGTCGGCCTCCTCCATTATCCGCGCGATGTGCGGCGGGTGGTCGGTGCCCCGGCCGTGATCCTCGAGCCACACGGCCACGCCCGTGCCCTCGGCTGCCTCTCCGCACCGGCGTAAGGCCCGCCCGATCTGCTCCAGCGTCGCCTCTTTTGGGACGCCGCGGTCTTCGTGGAAGCCGTTGGGCCTTACCTTCACGCCGACGGCGCCGATGGCCTCCGCCAACTCGATGTATCGCTTCGTCTCTGCGACGTTGGCGTCGACCTCGGCGGTATCGGTCGAGTGGTACTCGCACGTGCTGCCGAGGCTGAGCTGCCGGATCGCCGAGTCCTCGAAGAGCCGCTTCACCCTGGCCCGCTCCTGTGGCCCAGTGGTCACCTCCACGCCGTGGGCGTGGGTCGTCCTAAGCTCGACGGCGCCGATCCCGTGAGCCTCGCAACGCGCGATTATGATGTCCAGGTCCCAGCCCTTCGCCAGGTTGTACGTAACGAGGCCGAGCTTCACCATGCAACTCTCCAGGTTGGACTTGGAATCGCCTTGCGGGAAGGCCATCGGGAATCCTATCACCAGGACAGGAAAGTGTCTAATCTGCCAACCCACCTGATTGACTAGCGGACTTTCCCATATGTACACTCGGCGCCACACCAGCCGACAGTTCTACTAGGAGCGTCCCAAATGGTCAAGGCAATAACCCATACGGTAAAGAGGCCCGGTAGGATGGACGGGGACCCCGACGTAGAGATCCCCGTAGCGGAAGACCTGGCGACCGGCCCCGGGAGCCCCCAAAGACCGAAGGATGTGGCTTTCTACAGCAGGGAGTACCCGCTGGAGACCCAGTCGATTGAGAAGTCCGCCGACCGTCCATGGGCATGGATGACGCAGCCGGACGACCTCACGGAGTTCCGCAAGGTTCAGGACAAGCGCATGGAGCCCATGTACGAAGCTGCACTGGTATCCGGCGACGTCGAGCCCACGGGAACGCCTGTGCCGGGTGAAGACCTCACGGAGGACATCCGCCGAATGGCCCGGGAGATGGGCTTCGGTGAGGTCGGCTTCGCCAAGCACGACCGGCACTACACATTCGCCGGCAAGAAGCGCTGGGCCAAGTTCCAGCACGCCATCTGCCTGGCGCTGGAGCAGGACTACTATCAGACTCAGACCGGGCCTAGCATGGAGGCCGAATACGCGCACTATGAGACCTATGAAGTTCAGGAAGCCTTGTGCCTGAAGCTGGCCGACTACATAAGATCGAGGGGCTACCACGCGCAGATCCACGACGGCAGCGACAACAGCGGGCCATACATACCCCTGTTCGTCGCAGCCGGACTTGGACAGCTCGGCGCCAACGGCCAGCTCCTGTCCCCCCACTTCGGCTCTCGTTCGCGGCTCATGCTCGTCACCACAGACGCGCCGGTGACCTATGACGGGCCGGTAGACTACGGAATCCAGCAGTTCTGCCAGGAGTGCCAAGTCTGCGTCAACCGGTGCCCGGGGCGGGCCCTCGTGAGAGAAAAGGTCTGGTGGCGGGGAGTCGAGAAGAACAAGCTCATCTACGACCGGTGCAGGCCGGTAATGGTCAAGTACCACGGCTGCGCGGTCTGCATGATCGTCTGCCCGATTCAGCGCTACGGGATGAAGCCCGTGATGGAGCACTACGTCGAGACGGGCGAGGTCCTCGGAAAGGGCACCGAGAACCTGGAGGGGTACGAGATCGAGGGCAAGGGGCGCTTCGGCCCCGGCGAGCTGCCACACTTCGACCGAGAGTTCTTCGAGATTCCGCATGGCCGCGAGGAGG
Organism: Dehalococcoidia bacterium; assembly: GCA_965222445.1. GTDB lineage: Bacteria > Chloroflexota > Dehalococcoidia > Lucifugimonadales > CAJWER01. Next base: position 2,883,695 of record CBDCTY010000002.1, read on the forward strand.
ACTGGCTGTTCCATCAGTTCAAGGAGAAGCTCAACTCGAAGGGCGTGCCCGACGAGGCGGAGATTGTAGAGTTCGCAACCGAAGTCAAGAAGGTGCTGGACAAGGGTGAGACCACCTTCGACATAGCCTGAACATGTTCCGAAGGCAACAGCTAGACGCGCTTCACGAAGAGTTTCAGAACACGTGGCAGGGGAAGCCGGAATACGAGCAGCTCCTCCGCGATACGCACTTGGGCATCGCCTACAGCGACGCTGGCCGGGCGCTGGATGACATAGACCCGCGAATCGCCGCTCTCATTCGTAAGCACAAGCCCCCTGAGGAGTCTCATGCCTGACTACGTACCCCTCGACATCTCCCGATGGTGTAACGCCAACATTGGCATCCTGAATGCGGAAGACGAGCCGCCCGTCGGTCGAGTCTCGTTTCGTGGACTGCCCTTCCTAGTAGGCGAAGAGGGCGGCAGCAGGGACGATGACCACCTCGTGGTGTTGGGGGAGGGAACAGACTCGGTCCTCATCCCCATCGGCGGGACTGCGACGTACCTGATAGTCGCCCACCGCCTTCTCGAAACCAATGTGCCGTCGGGCGGGCCGTTGGGAGTCGAGGTGGCCGACTACGTGCTGAAGTACGCGGATGGCGGAGAGGAGCGGGTGACCATCCGGGAGAGGTTCGAGATAGTCGCGCTGCCGGGCCCGAAGGACATTCCTGGAGTCCCCGGCTCGCCCTACCGTGCCTTCACCGACCAGAAGGCGTCCCTGCTACCCAGGTACGATGGCGAATGGGAGTCTGTCGGGCGGCGCCAGACAGAGGCAGGGAATGTCTCCCCTAGCTGGTGGCACCTGTGGGCGTTCAGGAACCCCGCGCCGGATCGGACAATCGAGGCGTTCCAGGCCGTGTCGAGGGGGCAGCGCCTGGCCATAGGCGCAGTGACCGCAAGCCACGTGGACGAGTTCCCGTTCGCCCGCCAGGGACGCAGGCCGGTCCGCATTACACTGACCGATCCCGACGACGCAGCGAAGCCCTTCGACATCGACCTGAAGGTTGACAGGGGAGACACGACATACGTGCATCCCCTTCCCAAGAACGACGCCGACGGGTTCCTGTCCGACTCGTACATAGGCTACGGCGAGGAGCAGAACGAGCAGTCGAGCCCGGCCTACGCCGAAGTCTCGGCTGTCCCGTCCGCGACCGTCACGGTGGCACAGGACGGCGAGGAGATCGGCTCGGTCAAGTGGGGAGACGTTGAGAAGGGAAGCGCGTCCACTCCGCGGATGAGGGTGGACCTGGTCGACCCCGGCAGGAACTGGGTCGAAGTCACCGTAGTAGACGACGACACGGGCCGCCCGGTGCCGTGCCGGGTCCACTTCAGGTCGCCTGAGGGTGTGCCGTACCAGCCGCACGGACACCACAACCAGGTCAACTCGAACCTGGGCACCTGGCATATCGACGTCGGCGGCGATGCCCGCCTGGGCCAGATCACCTACGCCTACATCGACGGCAGGTGCCGAGGCTGGCTTCCGCGGGGAGAGGTGCTTGTCGACGTGGCGCGTGGGTTCGAGTACGAGCCGCTGCGAACCAGGGTCGACATCGAGCCGGGCCAACGCGAGCTCACTCTCCGCCTCAAGCGGTGGACACACATGAACGAGGGCGGCTGGTACAGCGGCGACTCACACGTCCACTTCCTGGGGACTCAGGGCGCCCACGCCGAGGCCCAGGGTGAGGACCTGAACGTCGTCAACCTGCTCCAGTCCCAGTGGGGCAGCCTCTTCACGAACACCGAGGACTTCACCGGCGAGCCGAGCGTGTCCCGTAGCGGCGACAGCATCGTCTACACGTCCCAGGAGAACCGCCAGCACTTCATGGGCCACATGATCCTCTGGGGACTGAAGGAGCCCGTGATGCCCTGGTGCAGCGACGGCCTGGGAGAGGCCGAGATCGGCGGCACCATGGAGACCACGCTCAGCGACTGGGCCGACAGGGCCCACGCCCAGGGCGGCTACGTCATCAATCCCCACTTCCCCAACCCCAATGGTGAGCCTGCCGCGCTGGTTGCGACGGGGCGGCTCGACGCGGTGGAGATGATCAGGCAGAACCCGTTCAACCATAGCGAGTACTACAGGTACCTGAGCGGCGGGTACAGGCTTCCGCTGGTCGGCGGAACGGACAAGATGTCGAGCGACGTGCCTGTCGGCCTGTACCGCACATACGCGAGGCTCGGAGACGTCGAGTTCACCTACGACAACTGGTGCAAGGCCGTCGCTGCGGGGAGGACGTTCCTCAGCGGGGGGCCAATCATCCACCTGTCGGTCGACGGTCAGGAGATCGGCGACACGGTCGTGCTCTCGGGCGCGGGGACGGTCGAGGTCGAGGCATGGGCCGAGAGCATCCTGCCCATCAATACCCTCCAGATAGTGCAGGACGGCAGGGTAGTGGCGTCGTCCGAGTCGGCAGGAGGCACAAGGCGTCTGGAAATCAGGGAGAGCCTCAGCGTGGACGGCCACACCTGGATAGCGGCACGGTGCGGCGGTCCCGGCTACGAGGGCATGGCGCACCACGACGGGTGGCAGCGAGGTGTGTTCGCGCACACGTCCCCCGTATACGTCGCGGTCGGAGGCGAGTGGGACATGCACGACCCCGCCACCTTCCAGTACATGCTCACGCTCATAGAAGGCGACCTCACCTATATCCGGGAGACTTCAGGGCAGCACATTCACGGCAACGTCACCCACCACCACGGCGAGGACGACCACATCGCTTACCTCGAGCGCCCGTTCATCGAGGCCCGCACCGCCATCCACCAGCGGATGCACCGTTTGGGCATCCAGCACTAGTGGTCCAACATCTTAGTATGGAAGGGTGCCGACGGCTTGGCAGGGGCGGGTTTGAAACCCGCCCTGTCGGCGCAGGACGCCAATTCAGTCACGGATAGACTGGATGCTCCATGACGCAAACTCAGGCTAACCCTCATTTCAAAGATTTTCGACTACTAGCAGACCTCCCCGGCGACTGTTCTTACCGGCCACCGACTACCGCACGGTACCTGAGACGCGCGGTCGCCGGGCCGATCTCTCCTGTATCGAGCGGAATCGACCCGACCAATCGGTCTGTGCCGCGGGAGGAGTCACTTCCCCCACGGCCCATTGGTTGGAATCTGGCGCGGGCAGGCCGTACAATCGGGGGGAGGAGGGGACTCGATGAAGTACCGCGCCTGGTTCCGATGCAGCGAGGGATGCGACGGGTCGTACGACCTGGCGGACGTGCTGTACGAGTGCCCGCGCTGCGGAGGGCTCCTGGAGGTCGCGCACGACATCGAAGCCCTCAGGAACCGCAGCCCGGCCGCGTGGATGTCCCTCTTCGACCAGCGGTACATGAGGACCGAGGTCCCCTACGGCAGCGGCGTCTGGGGGAAGAAGGAGTGGGTCTACCCTCACATCTCGAACGAGAATGTCGTCTCCATGTACGAGGGGGGCACGAACCTGTTCCGTGCGGAACGGCTTGGCGAGATCGTAGGCCTCGACGACCTCTGGATCAAGCAGAGCGGCAACAGTCACTCCGGCTCCTTCAAGGACCTGGGCATCACCGTCCTCGTCTCAGCCGTGAAGGAGACGATGAGAAGGGGCAGGGACGTCGCGGCCGTCATCTGCGCGTCCACGGGCGACACGTCCGCGTCGGTTTCCGCCTACTGCGCGGCTGCCGGCATCCCCTCGGCCGTGCTGTTGCCCAGGGACAGGGTGTCCGTTGCCCAGCTCATCCAGCCGTTGGCGAACGGCGCCCTAACCCTCGCGCTGGACACTGATTTCGACGGATGCATGGCCATCGTGAAGAAGTTGAGCGAGAATCCGAGATTCTACCTGGCGAACTCGGTCAACCCGCTGCGAATAGAGGGACAGAAGACGGTAAGTATCGAGATGACGCAGCAGGACGATTGGGAAGTGCCCGACTGGGTGATCGTGCCCGGCGGCAACCTGGGCAACATCACGGCCATTGGACTTGGGTTCCTGATAATGCGCGACCTGGGTCTCATCCAGCAGCTCCCGCGCCTCGTCTGCGCCCAGTCGGCCTCCGCGAACCCCCTCTACCGCAGCTACCTCACCGGGTTTGCCGAGTACGAACCTGTTGCAGCCGCATCGACCGCGGCCAGCGCCATACAGATCGGCAACCCAGTCAGCGTCGGGCGGGCCATCCCCATCCTCAAGGAGTTCAACGGCATCGTTGAGCAGGCAACCGAGGACGAGCTGGCCCACGCCGCTGCCCAGGCCGACCGCACCGGCCTATTCAGCTGCCCGCAGACCGGAGTCGCCCTGGCGGCCATGTCGAAGCTGGTGGACCGGAAGGAGATCGGACGCGGCGACAGGGTCATCGTCATATCGACGGCGAACGGACTCAAATTCGTCGACTTCAAGGTCGACTATCATAACGACAGCGTGGCGGACGTGGCGGCCAAGCTTGGCAACAAGCCCTTGGAGCTGCCGGGCGACTACGAATCGGTGCTCAGCGCCCTTGCGGCAGAGATCCCATAGACAGAAACAAGACCACAAGGAGGAACGGATGGATAAGGGACTGGAGAAGGCTCGGCTTGGAAGCAGCGGACTCGATGTCACGAGGCTTGGCTACGGTGCGATGGAGGTGAGGGCGGGCGATCGAGGCAGACCCATTGAGGAAGACGATGCGGGCAGGGTGCTGAACGCCGTGCTCGACGCCGGAATCAACTTCATCGACACGTCGATCGACTACGGGCGGAGCGAGGAGTTCATAGGCAAGTACATTTCCCATCGCCGCGCCGAGTTCTTCCTCGCATCCAAGTGTGGATGCCCGGTCGGCGCCCAGCCGGGTCCTGGGGAGCACGTATTCACAAGAGACAACATCACGGCGGGCGTCAATCAGAGCCTGAAGCGGATGAAGATCGAATACCTCGACGCGGTCCAGTTCCATTCCTCACCCTCCAAGGGAGTGATCGAGCAGGAAGACGCTATCCAGACTCTCCTGGACCTGAAGGAGGCCGGTAAGATTCGCCTGCTGGGGTCGTCGTCGGTGATGCCGAACCTCGCCGACCACATCGATATGGGCGTGTTCGACGTCTTCCAGATCCCCTACTCGGGGCTCAACCGCGAGCACGAGACCTGGATCACCAAGGCAGCGGAGGCCGGTGTGGGCACCATTATCCGAGGCGGCGTCGCCAAGGGAGAGCCGGGTCAATCGGGAGTGTCACGGCCCGAGTCATGGACCAAGTTCGACGAGGCCGGGCTTGACGAGCTCCGGGACGATGGGGAGAGCCGCACCTCGTTCATGCTGCGCTTCACACTCGCGCATCCGGACCTCCATACGACAATCGTCGGCACCAAGAATCCCGACCACCTTGCGGAGAACGTTGAGGCGGCGCGCAGGGGCGGACTGCCGCAGGACACCTACGAGGAGGCCAAGCGCCGCCTAGACGCGGCAGGCGTAACGGCCTGACATACCTGTACGGAGGAGAACCATGGACAAGCTGAAGGTCGGCGTCGTCGGCTGTGGGCGGATGACCAGCACTATCGAGGATGAGGTGAGGGGGCGCAGCCTCGGTGGCATCAGGCTCCCTCACAGCCACGCCGCCGCCTACGTGACGGTGGGCGAAGTGGAGCTGGTCGCGGCGTGCGACATCATGCCCGAGAAGCTGAAGGAGTTCCAGGAGAGGTGGGGAGTCCCGCGCGGATACACGGACTTCCGGGAGATGATGGATACCGAGAAGCTCGACATCCTCAGCATAGGCACCCGTCCCGAGCAGCACGCCGAGCCGATGATATACGGCGCCGAGAACGGCGTGAAGGGAATGTACGCCGAGAAGCCGCTGTGCTGCACCCTCGACGAGGCCGACGCAATCCGGGACGCCTTCGAGCGGAACGGCGTGTTCCTGGAGTTCGGGCCTATGCGCCGGAACTGGGCCGTCTACAGGCAGGCCCGCGAGATTGCCGACAGCGGGGAGCTTGGCGCCGTCGAGTCGGTCGTCGGCTTTGCGGGTAACAGCGTCGGAGGCCACTACCTGGACACGCTGCTGTACCTGATCGGCGACCCGGACCCAGTGGCCATCAGGGGCACCCTGTCTGAGCTGCACCCGGCAGAAGGCGACACGTCCGGGATGCACTTCGTAAAGGACACTCCAATCAGGTCGGCCCTGGTGGAGTTTGCGGACGGCAAGACACTGTACGTGGCGGGGGCAGGCATCGGCCTGGAGTTCGAGCTGGTCTGCGAGAACGGGGTTATCCGGACGATAAACGACGGCGATACGCTCGCGGTGCGGAAGCGGATCGAGGGTACCAGGTTCTATGAGCCGGTCGACGTCACCGAGGTCGAGCACTGGAGCGGCACCGTGCGCAAGATACGCGAGCTGGCCCAGTCCATCAGGACAGGCGAGCCCGGCGTCAGCAATCTAAGGGCAACGATGATTGGGACCGAGATCGGCTTCGGTATCTACGAGTCCCACCTGAACGGCGGTACGGTCGTGCATCCCCCTGTCCCGAACCGCAGCCGCTTCGTGTCGAGCTGGTAGAAGAAAGCGGTGACATGATCCGGTGGTATCGCAATCATGCCGCCCCTTTGACGGAGGCGCCTTACTGATATAGTATGAACGTAAGGAGAGCGTGGCTATGATTGTGAAGGTGACGTCGAAGCGCCAGGTTACGTTTCCAGCGCAGGTGCTGGACGCTTTGGGAGTTCAACCGGGGGATCAGATCGAGATCAGGGAGGGGCCCGACGGATTCACCCTGCATCCCCGGCGGATAGACCTGTCCAAGCTCGCCCCGCTGCGGGACAAGATCGACCCGGACCATGAGCCGTTCGATATCGAGAAGTTCCGCAGTCAGCCCTATGACCCGTCGCTACGGGATTGATACGTCCGTACTTGTGCGACTGCTCACCGGCCAACCTCCCGAGACCTACGTGTACTGCGAGGAGAAGCTAAGGACGTTGGTGGAGAGCGGAGCGCAGGTGTGTGCCTCGAACCAAGTAATTGGAGAGGCCTACGTTGCGGTCCAGCACCACTACGATGTATCCGCGGACGATGCTCACTCGGGGTTGCTGGACGTGCTGCAAAGCGGGCTCGTCGCCCCGCTGGGTGGGTTCCAGGTAATCGCTGCGCTGAAGGCTTCCGCGGCCCCGGGCCTGTTCGACCGCCTTATCGCTGACGACTACTCCCGCGCCGGCATAGAGACACTGACCCTCGACCGGAAGATGGCTGGCTTGCCCGACGTGCGGCGTCTTTAAACTCACAAGGCGACGTTCCGCGGAGGTCTGATAATGCTTGCCTATATCGGGCGTCGATTCCTCCTCGGCGCCTTCACCATCTGGATGATCACGATACTGACGTTCGTCGTCATACAGGCGCCTCCCGGAGACTCGGTGAGCCGCTACATCGACGAGCTCATGGCGGCTGGCGATCAGCCGGCCGAACTGATTGCGGAGCGCCTGCGGGCCTACGTCGGCCTAGATGAGCCGATGCACAAGCGTTACGGCTCCTGGCTGTGGAACATGATGCGGGGCGACTTCGGGCTCTCGTTCCAGAAGTGCATCCAGGGGTGCGGCTCCTTCGCCGAGAAATCGGTCAAGGAGATCGTGGGCGAGAGGCTCTGGCTGACCGTGGCGCTGACCGCGTTCACGGTTGTGGTCACGTGGACATTCGCCGTTCCGGTTGGCATCTACTCGGCGGTCAGGCAGCACTCGGTGGGCGACTACATGTTCACCCTTCTCGGGTTCAGCGGGCTCGCCGTGCCCGATTTCCTCCTGGGCCTGGTGCTCATGTACCTCGCGTTCGCATATTTCGACCAGAGCGTCGGCGGGCTTTTCTCCGCCGACTACGTGAATGCGCCCTGGGGCTTCGGCAAGGCGCTGGACCTCATCAACCATCTGTGGGTGCCGGCAATCGTTCTGGGCACGTCCGGGACGGCGAGCCTCATCCGGATCATGCGCAACAACCTGCTGGACGAGCTGAGCAAACCCTACGTCGTCACGGCCAGGGCCAAGGGTGCGAACCCCCTGTGGCTCATCCTCAAGTACCCGACCCGGGTCGCCATCAACCCGCTGGTCAGCACCGCCGGATACCTGCTTCCCTCGCTGTTCAGCGGCAGCGTGATCGTCTCGGTGGTGCTGAGCCTGCCGACTATGGGCCCCGTGCTCCTCGGCGCAATCCGCCAGGAGGATGTCTACCTCGCGGGCTTTATCATCTTGATTCTGGGCGTCCTGACCGTAGTCGGCACCCTCATCTCAGACATCCTGCTCGCCGTGGTAGACCCCAGGATAAAGTTCAGCTCGTAACTTGCCTGTCCCCGTTGATGTCATTCCGAGCTACCTAATACCAATTCATTTTGAGCGCGCCGTAAAGCCGTCATTCCCGCGAAGGCGGGAACCCACTCCCTGGCCGCACATATACGGCGGAATCACGGTGACTTGGTATAACCTTGAAATGTCATTCCGAACGAAGCGCAGCGCAGTGAGGAATCTAAGGCCCATGCCCGCGGGCTCAGGCCGGCAATACTAGGTATATATTCTGACCAACAGCGTCAGAACCCTATACGTAGGCGTCACCAACGACCTTGTGAGAAGGGTATACGAACACAAACAGAAGTTGGTGACGGGCTTTACCGCTAGATACAACATCACGTGGCTCGCCTACCACGAACAGACTACTGACATATCCTCCGCCATCGCGCGGGAGAAGCAGATCAAAGGCTGGCGTCGCAGCAAGAAAGAGGAGCTAATCGAGAGCCTCAACCCTCGGTGGAGAGACCTGTCAATCGAATTGTACGGTGACTACTGAACCCCTTAGATTCCTCACTGCATTCGGAATGACATCACGGGGGTGACATGTCTGGAACGGGCGCGTTTCAGTCTGGCCGTCTAGCTTATACCATTTCGTTTTGAGGGCGCCGTAAAGCCGTCATTCCCGCGAAGGCGGGAACCCACTCCCTGGCCGCACATATACGGCGGCATCACGGTGACTTGGTATTAGGTGCGATTGCCCCGTTTGTATATCTGGAAGCGGTGCCTGGCCGACTCGGTGACGTATAGGCAACCCTCGCCGTCCAGTTTGACCGACGTGGGACCCCAGAAGTAGGGCTCGGTCTGCGAGGCCACGTGGTAGTGGGTCTGCAGGTGGGCAGGGAGGTCCGGCGTAAGGTTCGACAGGGCGCGTGTTCTCGCCTCGTCGGGGTTGGCGGCCAGGAAGTCCTCCGCCCACTTCGAAAGGGTGGCCTGGCCCTGGAGCAGCAGCTCGAACCTGCCGGCCGAGTCGAAGACCTGTACCCGCTCGTTCCCCCAGTCGGCCACCACGATGTAGCCGTCCTCGGTGACCGACACGCCTGCCGGCCGCCTCAGCTGGCCGGGGTCCTGGCCTGGGTCGCCGAGCTGCATTATCGGCTCGCCGTCGGGCGATAGCTTCTGGATGCGGTCGTTGCGCCAGTCGGCCACGTAGACGTTCTGGGCCGAGTCGAGGCATATTCCCCAAGGCCGGTTGAATTGCCCCGGCCCGCTTCCGGACTCCCCAAAGCCTGCTATCAGGGAGCCGTCGGAAGTGAATTTCTGGACCCGGTCGTTGCGCTGGTCGACCACGTAGACGTTGTCGTCGGAGTCGATTGCCAGCCCTGACGGGCCGTCGATCTCGCCGGGGGCGCATCCATGGTCGCCCCACTTGGCCGCGAAGGCGCCCGACGAGTCGAAGACCGTGATCCGGTGGAGGTACTCGTCGGCGGTGTAGACGTTGCCCTTGCTGTCGAGCGCTATCGAGGTGGGCAGCCTGAACTGTCCGTCGCCCTCCCCGTCGGAGCCGATCTCACCGAGATACTCCTCATTGAGGTCGCATATGGTGATGCGCGAAAAGACGTAGGCGCCCCGGTTCATGACCAGTATCCGCCCGTCCTCGGTAATCGCGAGGTCGACCGGGTTGGCGAACCCCCTGCCCGTAGGCGAGTTGCTGGTCATTCCGATGGTCTTGACGTAACTCAGTTCCATGGCGGCAATGTCTGTGGTCATGAACAGCCTCCAAGTACGGGTCGTAGGCACGCCTCACAGCGGCGTGCCGAGTCGACCTGATCCCACGCTCGGACCTCATCTCTTCTATGCATGCTGCAAGCGCGGCGGAACGGCTACGTCAACTGGTATTCGCGCGTGGCGGCGATGACGCTGAGGAGGCCTCCTATACGGGCCTCCGTCTCGTCGCCCTCGATGTGGTCGCCGAGCGACAGGCCGCCCTCGCGGGCCACGTGCGCCACCAGCGCCTGCCGCGTCTCGTCCGAGACGTCCAGCGGGCCGATCAGGTCCAGGCAGCCGTCCACGAGCTCCTCGGGCTCGAAGTGTCCGCCGTCCTGAGCGGCGAGCCTCGATATGACGTCCCTGATGCCGGGCTTGCTGACGTCGCCGAGCTGAGTCGACACGAAGTTGACGCGCTCGACCAGGGAGCCGCTGTTGATCCACTCCACGCCCTCGTGCCAGCCCTCCACCGTCGGCGGGGCGAGCAGGCCCTGGCCCATGTACTCGGAGAGGTGTCCCACCTGGACAATGTCTAGGCTTGGCTCGCGGAAGTCGCCGCTCATCCTGATCGCGCCGACGACCAGCTCGGCGGGCCCCTTCACGCGGGCGAACCGCACGTCCTCGGACTTGAAGAAGTCGGAGTTGAACATCGCCCTCAGCATCGCCTTGATCTCGTGCCCGCTCTCGAAGTAGGCGTCGGTCAGCACCTTGATGGCCGCCGGGTCGCGCGGCGGAGTGTAGGGCCACTGCGGGACCGGCGCCTCGTCCGCCACGAAGAAGTCGTACATGTGCCGCGCCACGAAGTCCGCGGACGCGGGATTGCGCCCGATGGCGTCCACCACGTCCTCGCCGTCGAGGTCGCCCGTCTCCGCCAGGAAGGTCTTGGCGCCGGCGTCATGGTCCTCGGGCCGGTAGCCGAAATGCCACGCGATCCTGCCGTAGGGCCAGATCGAATCCTTCGTGGCCCGCATGGCCATGTACTCGGCGTTTCCCAGAGTCCATCCCGTGAAGGCCCTCGACGCATCCTTAATGTCGTCCTCCGTGTAGTTGCCGACGCCCATGGAAAAGAGCTCCAGAAGCTCCCTGCCGAAGTTCTCGTTGATGGCGCCCTTGTGGTTGTCCTGATTGTCTAGCCAGATTATCATCCCGGGGTCCTTCGACAGCTCGACTAGGAGCATGTCGAACCTGCCCATCCCAAGCCTGCGGAACATGTCGATCTGGTTCAGCAGCACACGCCCCTGGTTCGTCTTCGTGTAGCCCGTGGCAAATATGCCGTGCCAGAAGAGGGCGATCTTCTCCTCGAGGGGCGCCCTCGTTGTGATCATGCGATAGAGCCAGTTGGCGGCTGCGCTAGGCCCGAATCGCGACTCGTGGAGGTCGACGTGGTATCGGAAGATCAGGTCCTCCGGCATGGTCTCGCGCTCCGTGGGTTGGAGAAGCTCCTCGACCGTCGCCTCATACCCCTTGTCCATATACTCTTCGAGCTCGGCTCGCGTCGCTCCGAATCCCGCGCGCCGCAGAAGGTGTGCCATCAGTTCCAAGTCTTTGCCAGCCATCTTATGCCCTCCTGTGCCTCTCGGCAGTGACTACCCTAGTCCATGCCGAACTCGATACCGCGTGCCCTCTACAAGCTCGCGCCGATTATAACGCGATCAGCCCATCCCGTGCCTAGTCATCATTGCCCCATGGTCTCGAATCCACCCTGATGGTGCGGTTCTCGACAGGGAAGGCAACCTCAGCGCCGCCAAGCGCGGCGGAGGCATGTATGGCGAACCCTATCTCGGTAGCCCGGCGCGTCTCCTCGACGTCGCAGGCGGTCCTGCCTCCGTTCTTCACCTTGTCGACGAGGTCGCGAATTGCCGCGGGCCCCCTATGCCAGGGGTGATCGGGCCGAGGCACTTCCAGCTCTACGGGTCCCGTCGTGAACTCGCCGGACTCGTCGTCCGTCTCCCACAGATACGCCCGCTCGCCCTCCTGCATCACCACCAGGCGCCCGGTCGTGCCCGTGATCGTGTATGAGCGCCGGCCGCCCTCAGACATGATGCCCAGGTTGACGCCGTTGTCCAGCGCAACCCATCCTCGTCCGTGAGGGTCGCCCCGGCGCCAGTCGTCCCACTGGCTGGGGTCGTCGATCAGCCCCGAGGCGGACACGGGTTCGGCGTCGCCCGCCATGCCCAGGGCAACGTCGAAGAAGTGGCAGCCGTGGTTGATCAGCTCGGTCACGCCGTGGGCCACCACCGAGGTCACGTCGCCAATTGCGCTGTCCCGGAGGACGCGATATATCTCGTTGTACGACTCCGACCAGCGGAGCTCCAATCCGAAGGCGAATGGGATGCGGCTCGTCCTTAGCGCCGCCACGATCCTGTCCAATTCTTCCAGCGTGGTGCACAGGGGCTTCTCGCACACGAGGCCCCTTACGCCGGCCCTGATAGCGACCTCGATCTGGTCGGCGTGGTAGGTCTGGCGCGTGGCTATACAGACGATGTCTGGCCTGACCCTCTCGAGCATCTCCCCATAGTCGTCGTAGCCATCGACGTCGCCCCAAAAACCGCGCCATGTCTCCCGGAACTGCTGCCGTGTCCCCGCGTCACCGTCGTATACGGCTACGACAGCGGTCTCCGGCACCTCGGCGAAGGCCGAAGCCCAGTTGTGGCCGCCAGGTGTGCTGTCGACCTGCCGGTGCACGCCCGCGAGTGCGACCCTGAGAGCGTCTTTCTTCGGCATCGTATCTATGTCACCCCGCCGTTGAACAAGTCGGTTTCAGCGATTATCCTACACGTCATCAGCGTCACTGACTAGTGGAGGAACACATATGTCGAAGGCCAAGTTTCGGGCAGCGATCATCGGCACGGGACGGATGGGTGGACTCATGGAGGATGAAAACCCATTCACGAACCAGTACGTGAAGCCCTACGGGCACTTCAGCTCCTATCAGGCCATCGAAGAGACCGAGGTCGTCGCCGTAGCGAACAGGGGCAAGGAGAGGCTCGACCGCTTCTCGAAGCGGTTCGACTTCAGCAACGGCTACCTCGACTACCGGGAGATGATCGAGAAGGAGAAGCCGGATATCGTCAGCATCACGACCCCCTCAGTGCGGCGCGCGGAGCCGATAATCTTCGCGGCTGAGAATGGAGTCAAGGGAATCTACGCTGAGAAGGGCCTTTGCGCGTCGCTGGAGGAGGCCGACAGGATCCGGGCGGCGGTGAAGGCCAACAACGTAGCCTTCAACTGGGGGGCATCCCGCCGGCAGCACAGCGCCTGGATCCAGGTCGCCGACGCGATCGCGCGGGGAGACATCGGCCAGCCCCTGTACGCGACCATGTACACGTTCACCGACATCATCAAGCACCACCCACACACGCTGGACACGGTGTCTATGCTCCTGGGCGACCCGGAGCCCAAGTGGGTGGAGGGTACGCTGGTGCAGAGGGGCGACAGGCTAGATGGAGGGACTTCAAGGGAACGCCCCCGGGCATTCCCCGACTACGACGCTGAGGGCCACCGTTTCGTGCCTCCCGAGGGCGAGGAGATTGCCGACCCGATGGTCGGCTTCTACCGCGTCGGCTATGACAGCGGAGCCGAGGGCATCTTCGTGCCCATCACCGGCCGCTGGGAGCTCGACGTTCACGGGACCGAGGGCCGTGCGTGGGGATGGGAGCAGCAGGGGGTATGGCGGGTGCGCCGCGGAGGCGGCAAGCCCACCCGGGGCCGTAGGAGCTCACCCGTAGAGGAGACCGAGATCCATCCGGAGGGAGAGAGCCCGACCGTCAGCACCATCCGCGACATCATCAGGGAGATCGAAACGGGCGAGAGGACGCGGGGCAACATCGACGTTACCATGAAGAGCGTCGAGGCCGAGTTCGGCATCGCATATTCGCACCTCCAGGGCGGCTGCCGGGTCTCGCTGCCGGTCGAGGACCGCTCCCTCTACATACCAGGCGGCTAGATAGCCCGCGCGTCCGGGCCCTGGAGATGACGCAGCACAGACAGGCTTACGTCTACGCGGCCGCCACCATCCTGTTCTGGTCGACGGTCGCCTCCGCGTTCAAGCTCACTCTGCGCCACCTCGACCCATTCCAGATGCTTTTCTACGCCACCGCGGTTTCGGTCGTCGTGTTCTTTGTAATCCTCGCGGCGCAGGGCAAGCTCGGCCTGCTCCGCACCTTCACGGCGAAACAGTGGGCATGGTCGGCAGCGCTCGGCCTGATAAATCCATGTGTCTACTACATCGTCCTGTTCCAGGCCTACTCGTTGCTGCCGGCCCAGGAGGCGCAGCCGCTCAATATGATCTGGCCGCTGGTGGTCGTCCTGCTGTCGGTGCCGCTGCTGAAGCAGAAGGTCGGATGGATCAGCATCGCCGCCGTCGCCGTCAGCTTCATGGGCGTGCTGGTCATCTCCACCCACGGCGACATCCTCGGCTTCAGGTTCACCAGCCCAAGGGGCACGGTGCTTGCCACAGGCAGTGCACTCCTGTGGGCGCTCTTTTGGATCGCCAACGTGCGGGACAAGAGGGACGAGGTCGCCAAGCTCTTCGCCAGCTTCGCGGCCGGGCTGGTGTTTGTAGGCATCGCTACCGCCGTCTTCTCCGACATCCGCGTCGAAGTAACGGAGGGACTGTTGGGCGCTGCCTATGTGGGCGTGTTCGAGATGGGCGTGACCTTCGTCACGTGGTCGAAGGCGCTGGCCCTCGCCAGGACCACCGCCCACGTCAGCCATCTCATATACTTCGTGCCGTTCATCTCGCTCATATTCATCAGCCTGGTGGTTGGCGAGAGGATACTGCCGTCCACAATCGTGGGCCTCGCGCTCGTCGTGGGCGGCATCCTGGTGCGGGGGCTGGACCGCACCAACGCGGAGCCCCCTGTCGGCTCACCCAGTGCTGGCGGGTGATTCGCCGACAGCGTCCAGGCGTCGCTTCATCTCCGCGTAGGTGTCGGCAGACAGCGGCCCCTTCATGATCCCGGCGACGTTTTCGTTCAGGTGCCCGATGCGGCTCGTGCCGACGATGTTCGTGTCGGCGTTGGGGTGGGCGAGCGTGTAGCGCAAAATCAGCGTCGTACGGCTCTCGCCCTCATTCAGCAGCTCATCCAGGCCTGCGCTCTCGAACGTGCTCCACTTCTGTGACCGCCGTTGGTTGACCTCGCCCGACGGCTCGCCCTGGGCAACCCCGCCGCGGACGATGATCCCTATGCCGGCCGCCGCCGAACTGGCTATCCAGTCCTCGTGCTCCCGCTCCAGGGCGGAATAGGGTATCTGGAACGTGTCGAATACGCCCGTGTCGAGGTAGTAGGGCAGGTGGGGCAGGGTCGTCGAGATGCCTAGCCACCGCACCTTGCCCTGGTCCCGCATATCTTGGAGCACGGCGATCAGGTCACCGTCCTCCGCCTCCTCGACCGTCGGGTTGTGGTACTGCATGATGTCCACGTAGTCGGTCCTCATGCGTCGCAGGCTCTCCTCCAGCCCGCGTAAGGCGTTCTCGCGAGTCCAGATGTGATCCCCGCCGCCGGGGGCGCAGCCGCACTTCGTCGCCAGGTAGTACTCCGACCGCCTCCCGGAGATGTGCTTGCCAATCTGCTTCTCGGCCGGCACGTTCCAGTTCACGCCGTAGTCGTTCGCAGTGTCGACGAAGTTGATGCCGGAGTCCAGCACCGTGCCCAGGAGCTGCTCCCATTCGGAGTCGGGCATCTTCCTGCTCAGGGCCGTGCCAAAGCCGAGTTTGGTGACCTCGATACCCGTGCGACCGAGGACAG
This sequence comes from Dehalococcoidia bacterium, assembly GCA_965222445.1. Lineage (GTDB taxonomy): Bacteria > Chloroflexota > Dehalococcoidia > Lucifugimonadales > CAJWER01. The sequence continues at coordinate 2,899,438 of CBDCTY010000002.1, forward strand.
CAGTTGGCAATGTCGAGTCGTTCATAGCGTTACCTCCTGGTGGTCAGGGCGGCCCCGCGAGCCGCTCCTGCGTCAAGATTCCTTGATCCGCGCCATCGCGTTCGGCAACCCTTATCCGTAACTCTGTCGAAGGAATGACGATTCGGACGAGTGCCGGTTCACACACACTATGGCGGCGTCGCGGCAGCTTAAGCTGCTACTTCGTCAACTCCTCGACCATGCGCCGCGCGACGACCTCTGCCTCGTCGCCCTGGAATGCGACGGGCGCGACCCACAGCCTCTGCTGGTCGGGCAGGACTCCGATGTGGATCGACGGCTCACCCGTTCGCAGGGCCTCTTCGACCTGTTCGACCGTAGGGCCCGCCCACGACTCGGTAAGCTCGATGGTGGCCGTGGGCGCCGTCGGCCCTTCGTACATGGGACCCTCGTGCACCCATGCCTTCACGCCATCGATGGCGGCAGCCGCCCCAGCGATTGTCGTAGACTTCGCGCGCCAGTCCGCCCACTCGGACTCGTGGTCGGCCTCGACGAAGAGCTCCAGAGCCCTCACGAGGCCGATGATCTCCTCCTTGGCTACCTTCATAGGCCGGCCGATCCCCGCCTTGTCCTTGCCGAAGAAGAACGTGTTCTCCCAGGCGGCCCGCATCAGGTCGCCCCGGCCGGCAAGGATGCCGGTCGACTGCGGGCCCCGGATGCCCTTGCCCCCGCTGAAGGCCACCATGTCCGTGCCCATCCGTATGAAGCGCGACAGGTTCTCGACGGGCGGCAGCTCCGACGCTGCATCCAGGATGACCGGGACGTCCCGGGCGTGGGCGACCTCGATCACGTCCTCCAGCGAAAGCCCGCGAAACCGCATCACCCAGACGTAGGCGACGGCGGCGGTGTCGTCGTCGATGGCAGCCTCCAACTCGGCCCGCGTCGCTCCCTCGTCGCTGCCTATCTCGACCAGGGTCGCGCCGGCCAGCTGGTAGGAGGTGTCGTAGTGGTTGCGCTGGGACTTCTGGATAAGGACCTTGTTCTTCATGCCGGACGAGTCGGGCAGGCGGGCGATCTTCTCCTCGTCCGTGCCGGTCATGCACGCCGCCGCCTGAAGCACCTGCGCTGCGGAGCAGCCCGCAGTGACCAGCCCGCCGTCGGCGCCTGTAAGCTCGGCGATGTACTCGCCCGCGCTCCTGTGCAGCCCTTCCAGATCGACGAAGTAGCCCGCCGACTCCGCCATCGCGTCAACCACCTCGGGCGGCATGACACTGCCGCCCAGGGCCGTCCGCCAATGGTGGCCGTTTATCAGCCGCTGCACTCCGAGCCTGTCGTATATGTTTGTGCCTGTCATGAGCCCGTACGCAGCCCTACGTCCCTTTCTGGGGCAGGATGTCGTGGTTCATCGCCCATTTCGGATAGAGGTTGTGGGTCTCGGCGCCTGGGTAGGGAGCGCCGAGCGGCTGCGGCGCAAGATTCATCGCGCCCTCGGTCCCGTGCAGCGATGTCATGACGTGGCGCAGGCCGACTGCCCGGAGCGTCCGCGCCGACGGTACGTTGAACTGGGCGGTGGATGCCACGGCCATGCGCCCGTTGTCCAGGATCCACCTTGCTGCCGTGCCGACCACCGCACGGCCCAGGCCTCTCAGCTTGGCCTCCTGGACGACGTCCATGCCTATCTCCCACATCGGCTCGCCGTCGTCCCACACGGTCGCAAGCGCAATCAGCCGGTCGCCGTCGTATACGGCAAACCCGGCGAGGGAGTCGGGGCGGCAGTGCCAGTTGAAGCGGTAGTCCACGTCCTGCAGCTGGGGAGGTTCGAGCATGACGACCCTGTCGTCCTTCAGGGGCCTCCAGGCCTCCTCGTCGGCGAACAGGTACCACGATGGGCCCCAAACGCCCACGCCGTCCGGCAGCGTCACGCGGGCCAACTCGTACGCCCCGAACATCGAGAAGAGCACGTCCGGGTCCAGGTCGTCGACGATCTCCTGGAGTCCGTCAACCCACTCGTCGCGGCAAGCGACTATCGTCCTGTCGCCGATCTTCAGCGCCCTGAGCGGGTCATGCGCTCCCGCGCCGAGCGGGACCACCGGCGTCGAGTCCCGCCGCATCTCGGACACGGGCACGCCGAGCCGCTCCTCGATCCACGGCTCAACCACTTCCAGCAGGCGCTCATCCGCCATAAGACATCTCCCCCTGTGAGTAGGACGCGCCGATTATATGGCAGGGCAGCGGCCAGTGGCTAGTGGCATCCGGCCTGGCCTGTCGCAAAGCTCGGACGGCAACGGACGGAATGCTATACTTGTGCCTGGAGGCGTCATGGCGACCATCAATACAATTCAGGACCTCATCCGCGTGCTGGACGAGAACCCCGAATGGCTGGAGGAGTTGCGATCGAGGTTGCTGCCCCGCGGAGTTCTGGAGTTGCCGGACAAGCTCGTTCAACTCTCAGAGGAGGTTAGAGCCTTAGCCGCAGAGACAAGAGCCTTCATGAAAGAGACGAGCAGGCGGTTCGACGAGATAGACAGACGGTTCGAGCTCGTAGATAAGCGGTTCGACGAGATGGACAAGCGGTTCGACAGGATGGACAGTCGGTTCGACAGGATGGACAGTCGGTTCGACAGGATGGACAGTCGGTTCGACAGGATGGACAGTCGGTTCGACAGGGTGGACAGTCGCTTCGACAGGATGGAGGATAGCATAGGCAGGATGAAGGGCGGGTATGCCGAACGTAAGGTTGTGCGTCAAGCCGACATCATAGCCGACGAGATCGGCCTCACCTGGGTGCGGAACCTGACGCATGAGGAGATCAAGGACCTGGTTCAGCACGGCGACACCTCCGACATGACTCGCGACGACATCAAGAGCTTTCGCACTGCCGACGTGATCATGGAATCCAGGGACGAGGATGCCGGGATTCACTACATCCCCGTGGAGATCTCCTTCACCGCCGACGTCAGGGACACAAGCAGGGCGCTCCGGAATGCCCGCTTCATCACGAGCCTCACCGGCAGACCCGCCCACCCTGCAGTCGCGGGCCTGCGCAGGGACGGCGAGATCCTGGAGCTCTTCGAGTCTGGAACCGTACATTGGTACCAGCTAGACGAGCATGATTTCAAAGTCGACTGAATCCCGGAACGGCGAGCTCAGAGACAGGCTGGCCGCTCTCGATGCGGACGACGGGAGCCGCATCCCCCACGACGTGGCTCTCGCCATCATGCGCGGCGCGAACCCCATAACTGCATTCCGAAGCCATCTCGGCATCACGTTGCGTGACCTGTCCGAAAGAACGGGAGTCGCCGCGAGCTACCTGTCCGAGATCGAGCGCGGGATCAAGCCCGGCTCCACGGCCACCCTGTCCCGGGTCGCCAACGCGCTCGCCGCGACAATCGATACGCTGGTGATGGAGTAATCGAGTAGAGGAAAATGATAGAAATCAGACTGGAGGCGCGGGTTAGAGAACATCTACATTGATGCGAGGACTTGGGCGACCTTGTGCAACGTTTCGGGCGCGCGAGAGATTGCCCTCCAATCGTCCTGCCAATATAATCCCCCCATGACCATCCTCGTCGAAAGAGACTGCGGCGTTGGCGTCATCACCCTGAACAGGCCCGAAGTGCTGAATGCAATGAACCGGGCGATGAGCAGGGAGATCGATGAGGCCCTCACCGCATTCGAGGACGACCCTGAGATCGGCGCGATAGTCGTCACCGGGGCTGGCGACCGCGCCTTCTCCGCCGGCGCCGACATCCACGAGATGGCGAAGCTCTCGGAGGAGGCGGAAACATCCGCCCCCGATCCACGGCGCGCCGAGTACACCTGGCACATTGCAAGCTGCCGGAAGCCGACCATCGGCGCAATCAACGGCCTGGCGTATGGCGGCGCGGCAGTGCTGGCCGCGAGCCTCGACATCAGGGTAGGCTCCGAGAATGCGAGCTTCCGCTTCCTGGCGGCCTCGTACGGTCGTGTGAACTCGACGTGGAACCTGCCGATGCAGATCGGCTGGCCGGTCGCCAAGGAGCTGCTCTTCACCGCCCGTGTCGTCGAAGCTCAGGAGGCCTACCGCATCGGGCTCCTGAACCACCTCGTCGCCGCCGACCTGCTGCTGCCCAAGGCCATGGAGTTAGGGCGGCAGATTGCCGCCAACGACAGCCGGATGGTGCAGGGCATCAAGGAGTTGATGATCGAGGACGTGGGGCGGGGCTGGAGGGAGATGCACGAGAACGAGCTTGAGGCCCAGGCAGGGAAGCTGTCTCCCACCACCCCCATCAGGGAGGGCTTCAGGAGCTTCCTGGACCGCAAGGGAAGGTCGTGACGCCGCCGCTCGACGGGATCCGCGTGCTCGACCTGGGCCGGTACCAGGCCGGGCCCCGATGCGCCCTCATGTTCGCCAGGCTGGGGGCAGAGGTAATCAAGGTCGAGTCCCTGGCGGGGGACGAGAGCCGCAGCAACGGCCCCATCGTGAAGGGCCAGAGCGCCTACTGGGTGCAGTACAACAGCGGCAAGAAGAGCCTCGCCATCAACCTGCGCAAGGACGAGGGCAAGGCCGTACTGCGGGACCTCGTCCGCGTCTCCGATATCTTCCTCCAGAACTTCAGACCCGGCACCATCGAGAGGATGGGCTTCGGATACGATGTGCTGGAGCGGCTCAACCCAGGCATCGTGATGATCAACGTCTCAGCCTACGGGCAGGACGGCCCCTACAGGGACCGCATCGGTTTCGACCCGATAGGCCAGGCCTTGGGCGGCATGATGTCCCTGACCGGCTTTCCCGGCGACCCGCCGACGAAGACCCACTTCCCGCTGATCGACCGGATCACCGCGCTCCACGCGACAATCGGAGCTCTTGCGGCATTGCACGAGCGCGGCGTGTCGGGAAGGGGCCAGACTATCGACGTCTCCCTGGCTGATTCGGGGTTCACTGCAAACGAGATCCCCATAGCCGCATACCTTGCGGATGGCACAGTAGTGGAGCGCGACGGCAACGGCAGTGGCCTGACGAACGCCTACCGGACGGCGGACGGGTGGGCGCTGATACACGCGACGAGCGACGCGATCTGGCCCAGGGTCTGCGAGGCCTTAGCGTGGACGAAATGGGGGTCCAACCCCGATATGGCCTCGAGGCGCGGCAGGGACGAGCGGCTCGACGAGATCGGCGCGGCCCTTGAGAGCTGGTTCTCCCAACGGACGACGAAAGAGGCGGTCGACCAACTGTCCAGGTTCAGCGTGCCCGCCGCGCCCGTCAACAGCGTCGAGCAGGCCGCGGCGGACCCCCACGTGCACGAACGCGAGGTCTTGGTCGAGACGCCGGACCCATACGCCGGCTCGATTCACGTGAGCGGCAAGACCATCAAGTTCGGCCGCACGCCCATGGAGATCGGGCCCGCACCGAAGGTCGGCGAGCACACGGAACTCGTGCTGCGCGACCTCCTCGGCTATTCTCCCATGCGCTTCGACGAGCTGGTGACAGAGGGCGTCGTCGCAACGAATGGCCCTGCTCCAGCGTAGGCTGCAGCTTGCGGAATTGCTCTCGAAAGACAGGGACGGACTCGCCGCGAATCCGCTCTTGCCTGCCTCTCCTAATCCTCTCGGTGGCTTCTCCAGTCGGCGCGGGGCGAAGAGTCCAGGTGCTACAATGGGCCTGTATCCTGAGGGGGAACGAGCCTTGAAAGTAAACGTCAGGCTGTTCGCCAGCTATCGTGAGCGGGCGGGTGAGTCCGAAGTCGAATTGGAAGTCCCCACAGGTGCGACGGTGGGCAAGCTGGCCGCCGACGTGTCCCGGTGCTTCCCCGGCATGACAGGGAGACCGGAGTCACTCGTAGTCGCCGTCAACCGCGAGTACCGGGACCACCTGTACGAGCTCCACGACGGCGACGAGGTCGCGTTGATCCCGCCGGTCAGCGGCGGAGCGGTCTCCATCGAGATCACGCACGAGCCTCTGGACCCAGAATCCATAACGGCACGGGTGCGCAAGCCTGCTAATGGAGCCGTGGTCACCTTCCTGGGGACGACGAGAGCCCAGACCGGCGAACGCACCGTGCTCTACCTCGAGTACGAGGCATATGAGCCGATGGCCCATAGCAAGCTGTCAGAGATTGCGGCTGAGATTTGCGACCGGTGGGATGTCGAGGACGTGGCGGTCGCCCACCGCCTCGGCCGCCTGGAGATCGAGGACATCAGCCTAGTCGTTGCCGTTGCGTCCCCTCATCGCAGGGACGCTTTCGAAGCCTGCCAGTACAGCGTCGACCGTATAAAGGAGGTCGTGCCCATCTGGAAGAAGGAGCACTTCGAGGGCGGCGAGGTCTGGATAGAGAGCCCCGAGTCGGTGGCTGCCAGACGGACCGCTAAAAAGTCTTGAAATGTATCAAGGCATGAGTCTGATCAGAATGAATGACTGTTTGCCATAACGATTTCAAGGTAGTAGAATAACAACCGGTTCGGCCAAGTCTTAAACGACTATGATGGAGGTATGGGATGTCCGAAGGATTCGTTCGAAGGCAACTGGGCCTGCTGGTTCTAATTCTCGGCGCCGCACTACTGATTTCCGCATGTACCGGAGATATCGGCCCTCAAGGAGACGAAGGGTCTCGGGGACCGGAGGGACCAACTGGTGATATCGGCTCGCAGGGACCCGATGGGCCGCAAGGATCGCAAGGTCTCACCGGTTCCAGGGGCTCTCAGGGACTACAGGGACCCAGGGGCGCCGAGGGCCCGAAGGGCGACGCTGGCGATCAGGGCCTGAAGGGCAACAAGGGCGACACTGGGGCTCGGGGCCAGGCTGGCCCGCAGGGCGAACAGGGCATTCAGGGCGAGGCCGGAAACACCGGATCTCAGGGTCCGGCTGGCCCACAAGGCGAGAAGGGCGATCCCGGAGGTCCTCAAGGCCCCAAGGGTGACCAGGGTGACCAGGGCGACCAGGGCGACATCGGTGGGCAGGGTCCGCGAGGGCCAGTAGGTCCCCAGGGTGAGAAGGGCGACCCAGGCGGCCCGCAAGGACCCCAGGGAGCTCAGGGCCCGGTCGGTCCTCAGGGTCCTATCGGTGACCGTGGACAGCAGGGTGATACCGGCCCACAGGGGCCTGCGGGCATCCAGGGCGACCAAGGTGCGCAGGGCCCGCCGGGACCTCAAGGTGCGCAGGGCCAGCCTGGACCGATTGGACCTCAGGGAGGTCAGGGGCTTCAGGGAGTCAGGGGCCCAGAGGGACCCCAGGGAGCGGCTGGACCGCGAGGGCTCGGAGGACCAGCGGGCGAGCCGGGACCCCACGGCCCGCAGGGAACTCGAGGACCTGCCGGTGTAAGTGAGGCTGAGATACTCATAGTCGAGAGCGCGTCGGACAACTCGAATAAGACCGTGATCGCTGAATGCACCGAAGGGAAGGTCGCCATCGGTGGTGGCGCGCGAATCCTGGGGGCAACCGGCTCGCAGGAGGAAGACATCCCCACTGGGGTAGCCATCGTGGCATCGTACCCGCTCGGCGTGACGGGCGAAAAGTCCCCTCGCTGGGGAGCGATCGCGAAGAACTTTGGCACTGTCACGGAAGCCTGGAGGCTTAGCGTCCACGTTGTCTGCGCAAGGGCGGCCGACTAGGTACGCTCGTACCGCTCGGCACTGATGAAGTGCTGACGTAGAACTGGAACAGTAGGATCGGGAAGTAGGGGCCGGGTGTTCAACCCGGCCCCTACTCTTTTGTCTCGGCCCGCGTTGACACTGCCATGTGTGTTGGATAGTATTCGAGTTGCTGACAGACATATCCCGGAGGCCGCATCACATGGCAGGCGAAGTCGAGATCGGAAGCGGTCCGTTCGCGTACACGCCCGTCGATGCTTGGGAGCGCCTGCCCTCCGGCTACTCTTGGACGGACGCCGCCGCAGTGGCCGTAGACTCCAGAGACATGGTCTATGTCTTCAACAGGGGCCCTCACCCGATGATCGTCTTCGATCCCGACGGCAACGTGGTGTCTTCCTGGGGCGAGGGCGTGTTTGTCCGCGCCCACGGGGTGACTCCGGGCCCGGACGATACTCTCTACTGCACGGACGACGGGGACCACACCGTCCGGCAGTGCACGCTCGATGGCAAGGTCCTGATGACCATCGGCACCCCGGGCGAGCCCACCCCCTACCAGAGCGGCGACCCCTTCCACCGTCCGACCGACGTGGCTGTCGATCCGAATACAGGCGACCTCTACATATCCGACGGCTACGGCAACTCCAGCGTTCACAAGTATTCGCCCGACGGCAGGCTGCTGTTTTCGTGGGGCACTGCGGGTACCGATCCCGGCGAGTTCAACATCGTCCACAACATCGCCACTGACAAGGACGGGTGGGTCTACGTAGCGGACAGGGAAAACCACCGGGTGCAGATATTCGACTCCAACGGGCGCTATGAGACCCAGTGGGTGAACATGCACCGCCCATGCGCCATATACGTCTCAGCCGATCAGCATGTGTACGTCGGCGAGCTGGGTGCGGGCATGAAGGTGAACATGGACCTGCCCAACATCGGCCCGCGCATCAGCGTCTACGACACGAGCGGCAAGCTACTGGCCCGCATGGGCGCCGGCTTCGGAGAAGGGCCGGGCCAGTTCATGGCGCCGCACGGCATATGTATCGACTCCCGCGGCGACCTCTATCTGGGCGAGGTGGCCTGGACCAACCTAAACAACATCGGCGCGCCTGCCGACGGCGTGCGCAGCTTCCAGAAGCTCGCCAGGGTGGGCGGTGAATGACGGCTGACCTTACTACTGATTCTGCGGAGGTCCTGGCATGATCTTCTACATAGCTAGGCGGCTGGCGATCGGCGTGCTGACCGTGCTTGCCATTTCGGCTCTAGCCTTCTTCATCATCCAGCTCCCTCCCGGCGATATAGTCCAGAGATACATGGACCAGTCAGGTTGCGGCAACCTCGGCGATACATGCCTGCTCTCGGACGAGCAGAAGCAGCACATGAACCACTACTTTGGCGTCGACCAGCCGATGGTCTTACGGTACTTTAAGTGGCTGTTCCACCTGCTGCAGGGCGACCTAGGAGTATCCTTCCGCTCGGGCGAGGACATCAGGGCCGAGCCCGTCAAGGAAGTCATCGGAGACCGGATATACATGACCGTTGCGCTGGCAGGGTTTACGATACTCGTAACCTGGACCTTCGCCATTCCCGTGGGCATCTACTCCGCCGTGCGCCAGCACTCCCTGGGTGACTACTTCTTCACCTTCATCGGCTTTAGCGGCCTTGCGGTTCCCGACTTCCTGCTTGGCCTCGTGCTCATGTACATTGCCTTCGCCTACCTCGACATGAGCGTGGGGGGCCTCCTCTCACCCGACCAGGTCGAGAGGGAATGGGACATGTCGAAAATTCTCGACCTCATCAATCATCTCTGGATTCCCGCGGTGGTTCTGGGCACATCTGGAACGGCGAGCCTCATCCGCATAATGCGCAACAACCTGCTCGACGAGCTCAACAAGCCCTACGTAGTCACCGCCCGCGCCAAGGGCCTCCGTTCCTGGCGGATCGTGCTCAAGTATCCGGTCAGGGTCGCCGTCAACCCCCTCATCAGCACTGTGGGCTATCTGCTGCCGTCCCTGGTGAGCGGCAGCATCATCGTGTCGGTCGTACTTAGCCTGCCCACGCTGGGTCCTATACTGCTCTTCGCCCTGCAGATCGAGGACGTGTACACATCCGGCGTGATCATCTTCATGATGGGCGTCCTCACAGTAGTAGGGACGCTCCTGTCCGACATAACGCTGGCAGTGGTCGACCCGCGCATCAGGATCCTGGGCCAGTAACCGGCTCACGGCTCTGTGCTACCTGCTGCGCGGTTGGACACAGACCTCGCCGCGCCTCCGACTATCCTGTCGTGTTGCTGACGTGCTGCGCATTTCACGTGGGAGTGGATAGTGACAGAAATCATCTTTGATTCCGCCGCATCCCTGGCTGAGGCCATTAGACAAAAGCGAATTTCTTCCGCTGAGCTGACGCAGGCCTATCTCGACCGCATCAGGAAGGTCAACCCGTCTCTGAACGCCGTAGTCCTGCTGGACGACACCGCGATGGAGCAGGCGCGGGCGGCGGACAGCGCTCTGGCGAATGGGACGAACGTAGGGCCGCTTCACGGCGTACCCATCACCCTCAAGGACTCCCATGACACCGCCGGAGTCGTTACGACCGGCGGCACCCTCGGACGGGCAGCCTTCGTCCCTGACAGGGATTCGACGATAACGGCGCGCCTGCGCGCGGCCGGCGTCGTCCTGCTCGGCAAGACCAACACGCCCGAGCTTACGATGGGAATGGAGACCGCGAACCTCGTCTATGGCCGCACGAACAACCCATACGACACCGACAGGACCAGCGGCGGAAGCAGTGGAGGCGGCGCGGCCATAGTCGCGGCGGGCGGGTCCGCCTTCGACATCGGCAGCGACACGGGAGGGAGCATCCGCTTCCCGGCACACTGCTGCGGCGTAGCGGGGATCAAGCCTACGTCCGGGCGCGTGCCCAGGACCGGCCACATCATCCCGTACGGCATGGGCATCAGGGACTCCCTCACCCAGATCGGCCCGCTGGCCCGCTACGTGGAGGATCTGGCGCTCGTCCTGCCCATCATAGCGGGCCCCGACTGGAGGGACCCCGCAATGGTGCCAATGCCGCTGGGCAGCCCTGATTGTGTGGATCCGTCTCGGCTCAGAGTGGCCTTCTATACCGACAACGGCGTCAAGACGCCCACACCTGAGACGATCGATGCCGTCACCGCCGCGGCCTCGGCACTCTCTGAGGCCGGAGCGACCGTGGTGGAGGACAGGCCAAAGGCCCTCACGGAGTATGAGGTGGCGTGGAAAAGTTTGCCACACTACGACGGCTCGGTAAGCAGGCTTCTCAATGAAGCGGGCACCACAGAGCCGCATCCCTGGACCCTCAGTGTGCTGGAATCGTCGAAGTCGATGACCGCGGCGGAGCTCGACGAACTGATGGAAGAGGTGGACGCGTTCCGAAGCGACATACTCGCCTTCATGGAGGACTACGACCTCCTGTTGTCGCCCGTCATGCCTACCCCGGCCTTGCCGCACGACGTCATTCGCTCGAACCGCCTGACCTACGGATCATACACGCGCCCCCACAATCTCACCGGCTGGCCCGCCGCCATCGTTAGAGGCGGCACGTCTCCCGAAGGCCTGCCCATCGGCGTGCAGATCGCCGCTCTGCCGTGGCGTGAGGACGTGGCGCTGGCCGCGGCCGGGCTCGTCGAGTCGGCCTCGGGAGGCTGGCGCCCACCGTCTATCTGACCTCGGCAACCTCCCGGAACAGGCAGGCATAGTAACTGTTCAGTCTTGATGAGAAATGCAGTAAACGCCCTCTCCCGTTGTCATTCTGAGGAGCGCAGCGACGAAGAATCTAAAATCCTTGCACACACGCCGGGCCGTCTAGGAATGGACAGCCCCCGATGGCAGGCCTTATACCAATTCGGTTTGAGTACACCCTAGACTCGTCATTACCATGAAATAGACATCAGGCGACCACAACCGTCGTTCCCGCGAAAAGCCTGCCCCCGAGCAGTCGGGGGCGGGAATCCATCCCCGGCCGTTGGCCTAGAGCGGGAGTGACGACGGGGAAGCCGCCGCCATTTTCATACCCCTATGTGGCCTGACCAGGCCATGGTGATTCCTGCAGAAGCAGGAATCCAGTCCCCAACTACTGGACTCCGGCCTACGCCGGAGTGACGACGAGAGGCCAAGCATGATTCTCTCGTAAAAAGTCTGTGCAGGTCGAATTAGAACAACCGTACCCTTGCCTGGGTACAATATATTAGATTCCTCACTCAGCTAGCGCTGCGTTCGGAATGACAATTTGGGGACCCTCAAGATTCAACTCATGGAGACTGAACACTTACCAAGCATAACCGCTTATGGCCTTTGGCAGTGCCAGGTGCTAGGATTCCCGCGTCGATAGGCCTCACGCCGCGGAGGACCTGCTTTGAACGACTACGAACGCTTCTTCTTCGACCTGAACGGCTACCTTGTGATCGAAAACGCGCTCACTCCCGAAGAGGTCGCGTCCTGCAACGAGGCGATCGAGCACGAGCGGGAGCGCATCAGGATACGACCGCCGGAGGAGTCGCTGGCACGGGGAGCGAAGGCCCTTGCCGGCGCGCAGGGCAGGGGAGACGTGGGCGGGATGCTCACCTGGCCCGAACCCTGGCGCCAGCCATTCCGGGAGCTGCTCGCGCACCCGGTCATCGTGCCCTACCTGAACGAGCTGCTGGGACCCGGGTTCAGGCTCGACCACCTCTACGGCATCATGATGACCAAAGGAGCCGAGGGGTTCGTGCTGCACGGCGGCGGAAACACGGGCGACCTCACACACTCCTACCAGTACCACAACGGCACGATGCGGTGCGGGCTGACCGTAGTGACATGGGTGCTGAGCGATCACGGCCCTGGTCATGGCGGGTTCGCGTGCATTCCAGGCAGCCACAAGTCCAACTACGAACCGCCCATGGACGTCAAGCGTCTGGAGACCGACATCGGGGTCGTCCGGCAGGTCGAGGCGAAAGCGGGCTCAGCCATCATATTCACGGAGGCGTTGTGCCACGGCACGCTCCCGTGGCGGGCCGACCACGAGCGGCGCACTGTCCTCTACAAGTACTCGCCGGGCTCCCTCTCCTACTCCAAGCAGTACATACCGGAGGGTGTGGCCGACTCCCTCGACGAGTTCACCGAGGACCAGCGGGGCGTACTCCAGCCTCCCTATCGCCCGGACCGGCCCCAGATCCCAGCAGGCTAGGAGGCAGCCCTATGATGGACATCGACTTCCCTGACAAGGAGTACGAGCTTGGCGGCCGTATAGACGTCCGTATCATCCTGACTCCGGACCGGGACATCAGGATTCGAAATGCGCGCGTCGACCTAGTGTGCGACCAGATCTACACCCACCATTCGGCGTGGGAAGGCGGGACCGTCCCGCGCGTTGGGTACAGCGGTCGGGGCGTCTACGTCGCGGGAGGCATGGACGTAGACCAGCGCACCGAATCATACGTACACAGCACCGTGAGCACACTCAAGGACACCTCACTCAGGGCGGGTGTCACGGAGACTCACCGGGTCGACCTGAGGATAGACCCGATGCCGCCGAAGCGCTGGAATCAGGCCGTCGAAGCCGACCGCAACGCCGCGGCCGCCTGGAGCTTTGCGTGGACGCTGTCCGTCTCTCTGAACGTAGCGCGCGGCCGCGACAGCAAAGTAGAGCGCGAGGTCAGGATCAAGCTGCCTTCGCTCCCAGCCGGAACGTCCGGCGCGAAGCCGAGCATGTCCAGACCCAAGCGGCCGACAGGCCAAGAGTGACTACGGGCGCTTCGTCTTCACTACGCCGCGAATAGGTCAAGGAACGGCGCCCCCAAAAGTGTACGGCGACGCATCCACAGCCATCATTGCTATTAAGATACCCCCCGTCGTTCCTGCGAAAGCGGGAACCCATCCCCGGCCCTTGGACTCTGGCCTACGCAGGTGTGTCGCGGCAGCACCCGTTTTCATACCCTTATGTGGCCTTCCCAAGGCCATGGAGATTCCGGCGAGGCCGGAACCCATCCGCTCGGCTGCCACTAGGCCGGGTGACGATGCGAAGATCCTCCGCGGCCCGTTGGGGATTCTATCTGGAGGTCAGCTTGATCCTGGGATCGGCGACGCCCAGCAGGATGTCGGATAACAGAGTGCCGATGACGGTCATCACCCATACATGAGGATGATGAAGGCGGAGAGGTGCATGTCCACCCGCTCGATTGCTGCGAGCAGCACAGGCCCAAGGGTCGGCAGGCCAAGGACTACCGACACGATAAGGCTTCCGCTTACAAGAGCGGGCAGCAGGTAGCCGACTGTGCTTATCAACGGATTGAAGGCGATCCTGACAGGATACTTGATGATGACGCGCCATGGACTGAGCCCCTTGGCACTAGCTGTAACGACATACGGTTTCCTAAGCTCGTCCAGCAGGTTGTTGCGCATGATGCGGATCAGGCTGGCCGTTCCTGAAGTGCCAAGCACGACAGCAGGGATCCAGAGATGGTTGATCATATCGAAGAACCTTCCCCAGTTGAAGCCCCCGTCGAACCACGGCACATTCGCGTAGTCACCCGAATAAAGACCTCCAACGCTCCAGCCCAGGTACGTCAACGCCAAGTACATGAGGAGAAGCCCCAGCAGGAAGTCCGGCACGGCGAGCCCGGAAAATCCCAGGAAGGTGAAGACGTAGTCACCCACGGAGTTCTGCCGGACGGCCGAATATATCCCAATGGGGACCGCTAACGTCCACGTGACCAGGACTGTGAATCCCGTCAGGGCTATCGTCGTCCATATCCTGTCGCCGATAATCTCCTTGACGGTCCGCTCGTAGGCGTAGTTGTAAATCTCGAAGGAGAGGCCAAGTTCTCCGCGGCTGAGCATAGGCCAGACCCAGTTGAAGTACCGGACGTAAATCGGCTGGTCCGCACCCAGGTAGGCCTTGAGCCGAGTCAACGTCTCCTCACTGTTGCCGACATCCAGTTCGCCGCCTCTGGCGAGCTCAATGTATTTCTCAATCACCTGGTTCTCGGGAAGCTGGAGAATCACGAATGAGAGTACCGAGATAACCCCCACGGTGAAGATCCCAAGCAAGATGCGTCGAACCAGGTAAGAGACCATTCGCGAACCTCCCCGGCGGGTACAACGCGCGTATAATACGCAACTGTCGGAGTCGGTGCGAAGCCGGCTTGTTCTCCTGCTTCAGGCAGCCAATTGACCGACAGCATGACCGAGTCATTGCGGATTAGCGGGCGGTGCTTTATTGCCAACAGGGACCCGGCGGCCCGTCAACGGGTCCGAGACTCACATTCATATTTGGGAGACGAATATGGGACCGAAGATAGAGGAGCAGGTCGAGCGGTGCGTCGAAGAGCTGGCGGCGGGGACGCTGACAGCGGCGAGCTTGAGACGGATCGCGGAGTTGAACGACGCATCCACGATTCAGGACATACTCTACCTCCAGGCGTCGACTACCTCGCCCACGTCCGAAGTAGTCGGAATGAGGATCATCGAGAACGGAGAGATCTCAGACGGCCCGCACCACCCGGACGACTGGCCCTACCAGACCGTCCTCGAGGCCGTGCGTGACGGCTGGCGGGTAATAAAGTTCCCGGAGCTGGCCCTGATGCTCGACGACTCACGCACGTTCGGGCTGGGCTTCGAATTTATCCTGGAGAGGGAGGGCAAACTATGAGGCAGTACGACTGCGAGCCTACGCTGAACGACACCGAGGTGCTCGAATTCTGCAAGAGCGGCTTCATGATGTTCGAGGGCGTGGTCTCCGACGAGATAAACCGGAGGACCAACGAGTATCTCGACGAGCACGACGGCATGGAGCCGACCGAGATACTGGACGAGGACTGGTTCATGGACGGCGTGATCAAGCACCCCGCCGTCGCCGGCGCCCTCCGCTCGCTCCTGGGCAAGGACTTAGGCCTACCCAACCTGGTGTCGAACCACCGCATCCAGTGCCCCCAGCCGGCCCAGGAGTGGCACTACGACGGCGGCGACATATTCGGCCCCCAACTCAACTACATCCAGGTCTTCTACTACCCCCAGGACTGCCCGCGGGAGCTGGGCCCAACCGAGCTGCTGCCGGGGTCTCACTTCCTCTACTCCCAGAGGGACATGACCAAGCACCTGGGCAGGATCCGCGGCTCGTATCACGCCGTGTCGCCGGCAGGATCGATCTTCCTGACCGACTACTCCATCTGGCACAGGCGCTCGGAGTCCTGGGGCTCGGGGCTGCGCAACAACGTCAAGTACAACTACTGGCGCACCTCGCCTCCGATTCGGGACTGGGTAGTCGACCCCGACTTCGACCCCGCCACGGCGGACTACACATTCCACGGCCCCACATTCAGGAAACAGTTCCAGGACTGCTACGACGCCGCAGAAATGTACCTCTGGCTCAGGGGAGAGCACGACAAGTTCGAGCTGCTAGGAGGCCAGGGCTGGCCCATCCCAGGCCACCGCAACGACGTGCCCTACGGCGTACCGGAGGGGATTGGAGGATAGGTGCTGGTGTAGCTGTTCAGATTTCGTGAGAACACTGGATGCGCACAGTCCACCGTCATACCCGCGAAGAGCCTTCCTCGCACCAAGACTGAACAGTTACGTGCTGGTCTGTGAGGTGGACGTTTGACCGAGGATCTTGAAGTCAGATTTCATCAGGCAATGCTGAATCTGTACCACGCCGCCGTCGAACTCGGCTATCGCCCCACGTACTTCTTGCGAATGGTTAACGAGCTCGGTGGCGTGGGGGCAGCCAGACGATTGCTCAGCACGGATGACCTCCAGGCGGGTTTGACGAGACTTTGGGAGCTCGGACGCCTCGACCTCTCCGTGGAAGCTCATGTCCTCCAGGAGCCATGGAAAGACCTGTTCAGCTATGATGAGTGGAGGGAGGCGCGCGAACGGCTTAAGGCATACGGATACGATCCGCAAACAGACGGACTGACCTAAGTGACTGACCAACAATAGTCTCAGGGGGACAGGTGATGCATTGCACGAGCTGCGGGTCCCAAAACGACGATGACGCCAGGTTCTGCAAGGACTGCGGCAAGGCGATGTCCGGATCGACGCCGAGTGCTGAGAGATACGAGCCTGAGTCTCCCAGCGGCATGGACCCCCCGGCACCGCCGGCACACATACCGAACTACCTGGTGCAGGCCATACTCGTCACGGTCTTCTGCTGCCTGCCATTCGGAATCGTATCCATAGTCTACGCGGCCCAGGTCAACGGCAAGCTCGACGCGGGCGACGTTGCGGGCGCCATGCAGGCCTCCTCGAATGCGAAGACATGGATGTGGGTCGCCTTCGGAGTTGGGCTGTTCTTTGTTGTGTATGGGGTTGCGGGCCTCTTTTTCGGCATCTTCCCGTTCCTGTAGGCTGGAGCCAGTGAGATGTATTGTCCGAGCTGCGGATCTGAGAACCAAGACGACGGCGGATTCTGCAAGGACTGTGGCAGGTCCTTGAGTCATCCCAGCCTGCGCCATCCGGGGGAGTCGGCGGCTCCCGCGCCGCCTGTCCACGTACCGAACTATCTCGTGCAGGCCATACTCGTCACGGTCTTCTGCTGCCTGCCGTTCGGGATCGTGTCGCTCGTCTTCGCAGCCCAGGTGAACGGCAAGGTAGCCTCGGGCGACATCGAAGGGGCCCAGAGAATGTCCGAGGACGCAAGGAAGTGGGCGTGGGTAGCTTTCTGGGTGGGCCTGGCGATCACCATTGCAGTGGTCCTGTTCTACGTCGGTCTGTTTTCCGTAGGAGAAACCACAGAGGTATTATACCAATTCATTGTGACTACGCCGTCAATTCAAATCGTAGCGGCGGGTTTGTAACCCGCCTTCCCCGGTCACTGCCGTAAACCTGCCCTGATCCTGTCGAAGGGCATAGCAACCAGGCTCATGGATATATGGCGGCATCACACCTAATTGGTATTAGAATGATTGCAGCAGGCAACGCCGCCATGCCGAGGAACGCGAGCGCCGTGACAATCATGGGACGCTCCATCTCGCCGAAGGCGGCATACGCCGGTCTGGCCATACTGGGGGCCGCCGGAATAGCCTTCCTCTATGCCTTCGACCCCAGGAATCCAGGGATATTCCCCGCATGCCCGTTCCTGAGCCTCACCGGCTGCTACTGCCCGGGATGCGGCACCCTGCGCGCGCTCCACGTGCTGCTCCGCGGAGACGTCGCCAGCGCCCTCGGCTACAACATCCTGACAGTGCTGTCGCTGCCGTTCATCGCCTACTCCTATGGCGCCGGGGCGATGAGGGCATTCGGTCTGAAGGCGCCGCGCCCAGTCTTCGTTCACCCCAGATGGATCTGGGCGCTATTGGCGGCAGTAGTCGCGTTCTGGGTTTTGAGGAACGTGCCGCTCGCGCCGTTGGCCGTCCTCGCACCGTAGCCTGGCGTCTGACCGCCCTGCATGTGGCGGGCTACTCAGCGAACATCTGCTGCAGAGCGCCTAGCGCTTCGGAGAGCTTTAAGGAGGAAACACGGCCCAGACGCCTCAAGAGTCTTCCTTGGTCGACGGCACGAAGCTGGTTTAGGGCTATGAAGCCATTCTTGTTCTGGAAACAGCAGGGGATACGATAAGGGTAAGAACGGCCGCCGGTCGTCATTGGGGCTATCATGAATGTACTTATACCAATTTATTTTGAGTGCGCCGTAAAGCCGTCATTCCCGCGAAGAGCCTGCCCCGTACTCGATACGGGGCGGGAACCCACTCCCTGGCCGCACATATACGGCAACATCACGGTGACTTGGTATTACACTGTGATTACTGCATGGTTGCCGCGCAAGTCAGACTGAGTGCACTTCTGGCACCTGCCACATCACCGGTGAGCCAGCATGTCCTCGAGCAGGGCGGTGGTGCCCTCGACCGCCTTGTCGATCAGCGCACGGCCCTTCTCGGCGGTCCCAGCAGCCGTCTCCACATCGCGATTGTGCTGGATGGCGTCGGCCCTGACGTTACCGGGGAAAGCGTGCATGGCGAACGACGTCTCGAACTCGCCGGCGTGCCCCGGGTGGTGTCCCACGTCGAGGATGTCGCTTGCGAACTCATCCGGGATCAGGTCCCAGTAGCTGTTGAAGCGCAGGTCGACTCCCGGCTCTTCGCGCTGCAGCAGGGCCTGCGTGTAGTCACTATGGGTCTGGATGCCAGCCGCGCCTTCGTCCGAGATCGTCGCGCCGTACACGGAGTTGAGGTGGAGCCGCCACTGCTCGATCACGCCTTCCACCGGCTTCACGTTGCCTCCGTGACCGTTGAGGATCAGCACGCGCCTGATCCCATGCCTGACGAGGCTCTCCACGGCGTCGAACAGCACCGCGAGCCAGCTGCCGGGCTTCGCCGACATGGTGCCGGGGAAGTACATGTGGTGCTCCGCGATGCCGATGGACAGCGGCACTACCACTGCGACATTCGGGTAGAGCGCCCCGGCTGCCCGCTCGGCAACATACGTGCTGGATGCGATGTCCTGCTCGAGCGCCAGATGCTCCAGGTGCTGCTCGATGCTCCCTGTCGCTATGACGGCCCCCCTGAAGGAACCCGCCTCCAGCGCTTCGCGGAACTCCCGCCTCGTGTACGCCTCCAGCCGGACCTTCCTGTTCATGTCGTCACGCGCTCTTGCTCGTGTATGCGCGGCGGGCCCTCTCCAGCGACGCCTTGCGCAGGGTGGTGAGCTCGTCGCGGCGCTCGACCGCCCAGTCGTACGAGCCTGCCAGGCTCTCCATCGTTCCCTGGAATTGCGGCATGACGTACCTGGCGAGCAACTCGTAGCTGCGGAAGACCTGCTCCCGCGTGCCCCACTCGGTCGCCTGTATCAGCAGCCCGCCGAAGCCGCCGCTCTCTTCGTCCAGCCTGTGGATGGACTCGACCAGGTCGTCCGGCGTGCCGACGCACCATGCCCCCTTTTCGACCATCGCGTCGACGATGCGGTCGCGGGGGCCGTCAAACGTGGAGGGGTTGCCGAGAGCCTCCTCGAAATAGCCGCGCTGGTACTGCCCGGCCTTGACGCGGGCCTGCTCCATAGCCTCCTTGCGCGTCTCTGCCAGGAAGACGTGCAGCACTAGCCTCCACTCCTCGCGGTTCATCGTATTGCCGTGCTCGGCGGCGGTGTCCTCCGCTATCTTCCAGAAGTCGCTGAGCGTCGTCCTGATGGCGTCCGACGCCAGAACGCTGAGCGACAGGACCGCCGTACCGTGCTTGCCGGCCAGTATCAGGCCCGACGGCGTCGCGGCAGCAGCGACGGCAATGGGGAAATAGGGCTGCGAATAGGGGCGCAGGTGGAGCCGGGCATCCCGCATCACGAACCAGTCGGACTCGTAGGTTATGGGTTCCGTCTCGGTCAGCAGCCTGATGATGATGCCGAGAGCCTCGTCCATTCGCGGGCGCTGCGTGGAGAAGTCGATGCCCATCATGTAGGCGTCCGTGACCAGAGCGCCGGGCCCCACGCCCATCATGACGCGGCCCCTAGTCATGTGGTCGAGCTGCACCATGCGGTTCGCCGTCATGAGCGGGTGGTGGTACGGCAGGCTGATGACGCCCGTGCCGAGGTTGATCTTGCTGGTCCTCTGGGCCGCCGCCGCAATAAACACCTCGGGCGACGAGATGGTCTCCCATCCCGCGCTGTGATGCTCTCCGATCCACGCCTCGTCATATCCGAGATCGTCGAGGAGCTCGATCAGCTCCAGGTCCCGTTCGAGGGCCAGCGTGGGGTTGTCGCCGACCGGGTGGAACGGCGCCATGAAAATACCGAACTTCATGCGGGAGGGGAGGGCCATTCGATGACCTCCGCGTAGGATGCGTACAAGGCCGCATTCTAGCACACCGGCCGCGCCGCCCGAGTTGACCGTCGAAAGGGCCGCAAATATAATGCGGGCGTGACTTCAATAGCCCTTCCGAGCGCCAGTGAGGTAGCCCGACTCATCGTTGATGTCGCCTCAGACAAGCTGGCGGCCGATGTCGTGATGCTCGACATCAGGGGCATCAGCGACTTCGCCGACTACTTCGTCGTGGCTACCGTCGAATCACCACGCCAGATGAATAGCCTCATGTCGGACATCGAGTCGGCCGTCAAAGAGGGCAGCGGCAAGCTGCACCACCGCGAGGGTACGCCCCAGGGCGGGTGGGTGCTCCTCGACTTCAGCGACGTCGTGGTCCACCTCTTCCGGCCCGAGACCAGGGACTTCTACCGTATCGAGGAGGCTTGGCCGGCGGCGGTCGAGACGGTCAGGATTCAGTAACCCAAGGCTCGACGGCCCTGGTGTAGCACACCAGCTCCTCGCCGGCGAAGAACAGGGCAAGCTCCCGCGCCGCGGACTCCTCGGAGTCCGAGCCGTGGGTTAGGTTGCGTCCTATGGACATGCCGTAGTCTCCCCTGATGGTGCCCGGCGGCGCTTCCTGCGGGTCCGTGGGTCCCAGCAGGAGGCGCACGACTTCCACCGCGTTCTCGCCTTCCACGGCCATTGCGACGACCGGGCTCGATGTGATGTACTCCACCAGGCCCTCGAAGAACGGCTTGCCGACGTGCTCCCCGTAGTGCTCCCTGGCAAGGTCGTCACCGACGAGCATGAGCTTCATTCCCGCGATCTTCAGGCCCTTACGCTCGATTCTCGCTATGATCTCGCCCGCAAGGGCGCGTTGTACGGCGTCGGGCTTGAGCAATACCAGTGTCCTCTGCAAATCCAGGTTACTCCTTCCTGTTGCGCTGGGCGGCAGCGATCTGCGCCGCCCTCATATATATGGGCTCCAGGGACTCCGGGTCGTGGCTGTCCCCGCTCCGAAGCCGCTCGTACCCGAGCTGGGCCAGAACGGCTGGTCTCCTGGTAGGAGGGGGAGTTCTGGCGAGTATGGCAAGTCCGCCCGCCCGCTGCTCGACCAGCGGACCCGCCTCGGACAGCCCCTCCCCGCACAGCAGCGTCTCCTCTGAGATGCCTGCCGCCAGCTCCTCGTGGGACTGGACGCGATGCCCGGAGGATACGCCATCGGCGTACTGAGCCGCGTACACCTTCGTTCGACCCGCCCCGACTATCGCGCAGACGGGCAGGCCCATTCCCAGAAAAGGCTGCGCCTCCGCGTCTAGCGTGCTCACACCCACCAGAGGAATTCCGCGCGCCATGGCGAAGGCCTTTGCCATGCTGATGCCGACGCGAAGAGCACTGAACCCGCCCGGGCCCTGTGCCACGACTACGGCCGTTGCATCGTCGAGCGTCACGCCGGCCTGCTCGACGACGCGGCGAATTGCGGGCACCAACTCCACCGAGTGGTTGCGCTCCGACCGCCACGACAACTCGGCCATGATCATTCCCCCTCGCGACACCGCGACGGAGGCATACCTGGTCGACGTGTCGAGAACGAGCTCCATCCTACCCGCAGCCTGTCGGTAGCTGACCGGAGACCAGGGCTAGGAAGCGATCGTATTCGCTTGCGGTGGAAGACAGAGACAGACGTCGGGAATCGTCACCCAGGCGCTCGATGTGTACTTCGAGTCTGCCTCCGGGAAACAGCTCGGCGGCCTTCTCAGCCCATTCCACGACGACTACACCTTCATCGTCTACGAGCTCGTCGAGCCCGAGCTCGTCCAGCTGGTCCAGTCGATCGATCCGGTACAGGTCGATGTGGTGCAACGGCATATCCGCTTCGTATTCGGTGACCATGACGAAGGTTGGGCTCCGCACGTACTCGTCTGCACCCATTCCCCAGAGGATCCCCTGCGTCAGGGTCGTCTTGCCCGCACCCAGGTCGCCAGTAAGCAAGAAGAGATCGCCCGGCCGCGCGTGTCTGCCGAGAACCCGGCCAAGCTCCTGTGTATCTTCCGGGCGTGCGGACTCTATCTCGACTGGTGCTAGGGCCAAGGGCGGACGCTCGCCGAATGAGGTGCGTGTATTATAGCAGGCATGACATGAGGGCCATCATAGTGTCCGACATACACAGCAATCTGGAGGCGCTGGAGAGCGTCATATCCGACGCCGATAGCAGTGGAGGCTTCGACGCGATATGGTCCCTCGGCGACCTCGTGGGTTATGGCCCCGACCCGGCGGCTTGCATCGATCTGATGCGAGAGCGCGGCGCCCGCTGCGTGGCCGGAAATCACGACCTCGCCGTCTCCGGCAGGTTGGGCCTGGAGTGGTTCAACGAGTACGCGGCGGAAGCGGCGAGGTGGACCATCGGGCAGCTGGACGACACGGATGCCGAGTACCTACGTGGGCTGCCGCTGCGTATGGAGATGCACGGCTTTACGGCGGTGCACGGCAGCCCACGAGACCCCGTGTGGGAGTACGTCGTGAACTCAGTGGCGGCCCTCGCCGCGTTCGAGGACATCGTTACGCCGCTCTGCCTGGTCGGGCACTCCCATGTACCCTTTGTATGCCGGCTCGAAGGCGGGGCTCCAGCCTTTCGGCTCCCGACCGGCCGTCCGGCGGAGCTGGGAGGCGGCCGGGCCATCGTCAATCCCGGCAGCGTGGGCCAGCCCAGGGACGGAGACCCCAGGGCCAGCTATGCAGTCTACGACTCGGACGCCGGAACGATCACCCACCGCAGGGTGGAATACGACATACCGGCGACTCAGCGCAAGATGCACGAGCGCGGCCTGCCCCACTACTTGGCCGAGCGGCTAGCCTACGGCCGGTAGAGTGGGGGGCAGACGCCCAGCCTAGGAGCAGGGTGTATCAGAAAGCCTCTCCAGCCGTCGCTCCAAGAGCAAGGCACCCGACCGCAGCCCCGCAGCACTTATTTCGTCTCGGATGAGCCGTTCGAGAAGCCGTGCCAAGCTTGGATCGATATCTTCTAGCTGCGTCGGCAGTTCGGGCCGCGACAGGGGAAAGACACCTTCTTTCAGCAGAGTAGCCCTGGCAACGTGGCTGGTAGCAAATAGCAACTCCTCAGATGCCGCGTCCATGTCCTCAACTTCGACTAGATCCAAGGCCATCCTGATGCGCTTCCTCGCGTGCTCCACCTTCGCGCGCCAGTCCGGCCAGTGAGGATTCTCGCGCTCGGAGGCCACATGCTCGGCCCACCCGTTACGATAGCCACCTTCGACGACAAGCCAAGGTCCAAGTATCCCCTCCCTTTCAAGAGTCTAACGATCAGCGGCTGGTGAACCTGATGCGCGGGTCGACCAATGCCAGAAGGATGTCCGACACCAGGGTGCCGACCACCGTCAAGACCCCAAGCATCAGGATAATGAACCCAGCCGTATAGCTGTCCTGGGACAGAATTGCTGTCAGAAGCAACGGCCCGATCGTGGGCAAACTCAGCACCACCGAAACGATCACACTACCGCTTACTAGGGACGGCAGCAGGTAGCCGACTGTGCTGACGAGAGGATTGATCGCGACCCTTACCGGGTACTTCACGATCAGGCGAAACGGGTGGACACCCTTGGCTCTGGCGGTCACCACGTAGGGCTTGCGCATCTCGTCCAGCAGGTTGTTACGCATGATCCGAATGAGGCTTGCAGTCCCCGATGTGCCCAGCACAATCGCCGGAATCCAAAGATGCTCGATCAGGTCAAACACCTTAGCGAAGCTCCACGGCTGTTCGACGTACTTCGCCGAGAAGAGGCCGCCCACGCTCTGGTCGAATACGGCGAACCCGATGTACATGAGCACGAGGCCTAGAAGGAAGTCGGGCACTGCCAACCCAGTGAAGCCGAGAAGAGTGAAGGTGTAGTCGCCGAGCGAGTGTTGACGGACCCCCGAGTAGATGCCGACAGGGATGGCAAATGTCCACGTGACGATTATCGTGAACCCGGTAAGAATGACCGTCAGCCAGAGGCGGTCGCCGATCAGCTGCTTGACGGGTTGTTCGTTTGCGCGGTAGCTGATCGTGCCGAGAAAGGACCTGCCCAGATCCCCTCTCGCCATCCTCCACAGCCATGTCAGATAGCGGACGTACATGGGCTCATCGAGGCCGAGGTACCTCCGCATCACCTCCATACGCTCCTCGTTGTGGCCCTGAGAGTCCCCGCCGACTTCGAGAGCCCAGAAGTACGTATCGACGGCGTCGCCCTCCGGCAACTGTATGATTACCCACGAGAGTATCGAAATGACCCATGCCGCAAAGAAGGCTAGGAGAATCCGTCTGGCGATGTATGGGAGCATGGCATCTCCTCTCGGTGTCGCCAAGGCGACATCGGTACTATTGCGGCGGACATCACTGAATTACACCAATTCATTTTGAGCGCACCGTAAAGCCGTCATTCCCGCGAAGAGCCTGCCCCGTACTCGATACGGGGCGGGAATCCACTCCCTGGCCATACATATACGGCGGCATCACGGGACTTGGTATTACACAAATCACAGTTCCGACAACTCTTCCCTGCGCAGAATGTGCTTCTGTATCTTCCCCACCGACGTGCGGGGGAATTCCTCCCGCATCTCGACGAATTCAGGCACCCTGAACTTGGACAGGCGCGCCGCGCAGTAGTCGATGATCTCCTCCCCGGTCGCCGATTCCCCGTCCTTCAGTATCACGAACGCCTTGATCGACTCGTCGCGCATCTCGTCCGGCACGCCGATCACGGCCGCGTCGGCGACCTTCGGGTGGTCCTTTATCACCCCCTCGACCTCGCCGGCCGCCACGTTCTCGCCCGCCCGCTTGATCATATCCTTCGCCCTGTCAACGAACCTGAAGTAGCCTTCCTCGTTGACCTCCACCATGTCCCCGGTCCAGAGCCATCCGTCCCGGAGCGCCCTGCCTGTTGCCTCCGGGTCCTTGAAGTACCCCTTCATGATCGTCCAGCCAGGTTTTCCCCGCACCAGCAGCTCGCCCGCCTCGCCCTCCGGCACCTCGTCTCCCGACGGATCGACCACCTTGCACTCGTAGGGCAGGGTAGGCATTCCGATCGTCATGTTGTCCCTGTCGTAGTCAAGCGGGTTCGTCAGCGGCTGGCCCATCGTCTCGGTCATACCGTAGATCTGCATCAGGGACGCTCCATACCGCTCCTCCCACTCGGCAAGCTGCGTTTCCGTGATGTTCTGCGCAAATATGACCAGCCGGAAGCTGTTCTGCCGTTCGTGCGGGTCACGCGGCTGGGCCAGCATCATGCGCATAGGCGCGGCAAACAAGCTCGTTATCGTGCACTCGTACCGGATGGCCTGCTTCATGAATCTCGACGCGCTGAACCTGGGCATCAGTGCCGCGCTGGCACCCGCCGTAAGCGTGGACATGAAGGAGTAGTACTGCGCGTTAGCGTGAAACAGCGGCAGTGTGACGAGCTGCCGGTCGTCCGGGCCCATCCGCATATTCTTGGCGAGCACCTCTCCCAGGAAGATGTAGTTGGCATGGGTCACGAGCACGCCTTTCGGCAGGCTCGTAGTCCCCGACGTGTACATGATGGCCGCCTCGTCGAGCGGCTCAAGATCCGTGCCGGCAAGCTCGTCGGACTGCTGGCCCACGAGGCTATTGAACAGCGTGACGTCTTCGGATCCGCTGTCCGAGCGGGCGAGCACGACGCTGCGGAGGCTTGGACAGCTCCGCCGAGCCGCCTCGACGTGGGGCAGCAGGCCGGGCTGGGTGACGCTGATAACGCTGTCCGAGTGGCCGAGCGGGTAGGCCAGCTCCGCCGGCGGCGAGAGGGGGTTCGTCGGCATCATGACGGCGCCTATTTTCGCCGTCGCAAACCAGAGGAACATGAACTCCGGGCAGTTCGTAAGGTGGAGGTTGACCTTGTCTCCCTTGCGGACGCCGAGCTCGAGCAGCGCGTTCGCCGTCCTGTTGACCATCCTGTCGAACTCAAGGTAGCTGTACGTCCGCGCAAGCTGGTCGGCCTCCTCGAAGAACATGAACGTCTTGTGAGGATGGGCCTCGACCTTCTGCTCCAGCAGCTTGCGAAGGTTTCGCTTTCCGACGGTGTTGTAGGACATTCCTAGCCTCGCTAGGCGGAGAGCTTGATTCTGGGATCGACCAGCGCCAGCAACAGGTCCGATATGAGCGTCCCTGCGACCGTCAGGACACCGAGCATCAGCACTATGAAGCCCGCCAGATATGGGTCCTGGCTCACTATCCCGTCCAGCAGCAGCGGTCCCACCGTCGGCAGGCTCAGCACCACCGACACGATCACGCTGCCGCTTACTAGCGCCGGCAGCAGGTACCCCGCTGTGCTGATTAGCGGGTTTATGGCCACCCTGACCGGGTACTTCACTATCGCCTTGAACGGGCCAACTCCCTTTGCCCGCGCCGTCACGACGTAGGGCCTGCTGAGCTCGTCCAGCAGGTTGTTCCGCATGATGCGGATCAGGCCCGCGGTCCCCGACGTTCCCAGCACGACCGCTGGGATCCAGAGGTGGTCGAGCAGGTCTTGGACCCTTGCCACGCTCCAAGGCGCGTTCTGATAATCGCCGGAGAAGAGGCCGCCCACGCTCACGTCGAAGTATGCGAACGCCACGTACATCAGCACCAGGCCGAGCAGGAAATCCGGCACCGCAAGCCCCGAGAATCCGATGAACGTGAACACGTAGTCTCCCACCGAGTGCTGCCGCACCGCCGAGTAGATGCCCACGGGGATTGCGAATGTCCAGGTTACGACTATAGTGAAGCCGGTCAGCACGACCGTTAGCAGAAGACGGTCGCCGATCAGCGGCTTGATAGGCTGGTCCTCGGCTCGCGTGTTGGCGCCGCCGGCAAAACTTCCCGCGAACGACCGGCCCAAATCGCCCTGCATCAACCCCCAGATCCACTTGGCGTACTGGACGATGATCGGCTGGTCCATCCCCAGGTACTTGCGCATAGCCTCGGTGCGCTCCTCCCCCGCGGGCCCCGACAGACTCTCCTGCATCAGGGCCTCGAAGTACTCATCCACCAGGTCGCCCTCGGGCAGCTGGATGATGAACCAGGCGAGGAGCGAGATCGCCCACACGGTGAAGGCGGCAAGTATGAGCCGTCTGGCTATGTATGCGAGCATGGTTCAGGCCAAGCCGTCCGGCGTTGCGGCGCGGTCGAGGGCCCGCCTCAGGTAGGCCGCGTCTTCCATCGCCCACTCCTCGAGATTCGGAGGCGTCGAGTCCGCATAGCCGACCTGTCGAATGACTGTCTCGTCGAAGTCGTACTCGGTGTGGACCGATATTGGCCCGTCGAATCCGACGCGGCGCAATGCCCTCAGGCACCTCTCCCAATCTACGCTGCCGTCGCCGAGCTTCACGAACTTCGGGACGTATCTCGGCAGCTCTCCCTCCCGACGCGGCGCGTGATGCGCGTCCTTTGCGCCGATGATCGAAAGGTGGTCGGCAACCATCGAGAAGCCCATGTCCCAGTCCTCGCCGTCCAGCGCCATGTGCCCGATATCCGGATATGCGCCCACCAGCCGCGCCTCAAAGCCCTGTATCAGGTGCATCAGTCCAGCGCAGTTCGAGCCGAGATTGGGCCCGCTGTGGACCTGGTAGCAGGTCTGAACACCCGTCTGTTCGCTGAGCCGCGCAAAGCCTTCCAGGGCGCTACGGGCCCGGCTGACGGCATCCCAGTAGTCGTCGCCCGCGGAGTACTTCCAGAACCCCAGCTTCAGCCTGGGGACTCCAGCCCGGCCGCAGGCCTCATACAGGCGCGCGGCAACGGTCGATGTCGGATCGACCATGTCCACGGGGGCCGTCGCGAGGGGACATCCGAGACCCAGTTCGTTCCAGTGACCCACGGCTGCCTTCAGGGCGTCGACGGCGTTGTCAGGGTTGACCGGGTGGCTGTCCCTGACATTCACGTCGATGCCATCGTAGCCGAGCTCGATCACCTTGCGGCCCAGTCCTTCGACCGACAGCGACCCGAAAAATTTCGAATTGAGGATGATGTCCATGCCGTCTCACAGCGGTCATCGCCCGCCGAACTTAATCCTGGGGTCGACGAGGGCGAGCAGAATGTCCGAGACCAGCGTGCCGACCACGGTCATAATTCCCGCCAGTAGTACGACGAATCCGGCCAGGTAGACGTCCTCGTCCTGGATCGCCGTCAGCAGGACGGGCCCAATCGTCGGCAGGCTCAGGACTACCGAGACGATCACGCTGCCGCTGATGAGGGCAGGGAGGAGGTAGCCGACCGTGCTGATCAGCGGGTTGATGGCGACCCGCACGGGATACTTCAGGACTAGCCGCCACGAGGTGACTCCCTTGGCCCTGGCGGTAACGACGTAGGGCCTGTTGAGCTCGTCCAGCAGGTTGTTCCGCATGATCCGGATCAGGCTTGCGGTCCCCGACGTGCCCAGGACGGCGGCTGGCACCCAGAGGTGGGCGACCAGGTCCCGGAGCTTGGCAATGCTCCAGGGGGCGTTCTGGTAGTCCGCCGAGAAGAGACCGCCCACGCTCTGCTCGAAGTATGCGAACGCGATATACATGAGGACGAGGCCCAGGAGGAAGTCCGGGATGGCCAGGCCCGTGAAGCCTATGAACGTGAACACGTAGTCGCCGACGGAGTGCTGCCTGACGGCGGAGTATATCCCTATCGGGACCGCCAACGTCCATGTGACCATAATGGTAAAGCCGGTCAGGGCCATCGTCATCCACAGCTTCTCGCCTATGACCTGCTTCACCGAAACGAAGTTCATGAGCCCGCCCCCTGTCGGGCCGAAGGACCTGCCCAGGTCGCCGTGCCGCAGCATATTCCAGACCCACAAGCCGTAGCGGAGGTACAGAGGCTTGTCGAGGCCCAGATAGCGCCGCATCTGGTTGACGATCTCGCGGCTGTGGCCGGCGTCTCCGACAATGAACGTGGTCCTGTCGAACCGGTTCTCGGCCAGGTCGCCTTCGGGCAGCTCGACGATGAAGAAGGCGAGAACCGAGATCGCCCAGATGGTGAAGAGGCCCAACAGGGCGCGTCTAGCGATGTACTCCAACATTGGTCAGCTCCCAAGAGTCGAATAGGTGGCCTGACCGGCTGATGTGTCGGCCACTCTAATACACGCCGCCCAGCCGGTCAACCGCAGGCCGCAACCCAAATCCACCACCTCCGTCATACCGGCGAAAGCCGGTATCCAGTGTCCCAAGCCGCTGAGCCTGGCCTTGAGATGACACCCTCGTCCCACCATTGAGGTGATAGCCATGACTCAGGAGGCTGGCCGATACGCCGCTCGTCCACATTAGGCGGTGGATTTTGGGCAATCAGTCGCAAGCAACGCCCCATGCCTGAGAAGTCTACACCTGCTTCCAGTACTTCCGCTTCCAACCGTCGGACTCGCGGTACCTGGCGAACTCATAGCCCCACTCTGGTGATATCAGGCGTTCGTGCTGCTCCACTTCGCTCTTGTCGTGCGGGTCCTCAGCTGTGCCAGGGCAGTGGATGACGTACCCACCGGGCGTCGCGACGCGCTCGAATTCCCGCAACTCGTCTTCCAGGCGCCATCCGAACGCATGGGACGTAATCACCACGTCGGCGCAGGCATCGGGGATGCTGTGGCAGAAACCGTGGACGACGTAGAGATTGCCAAGCCTGTTGCGGGCGGCCTCGTCACGGATGAACCGTCGTAGCCGCCCGACCGGCTCGACTGCATACACGGTATCGGCCATGGTGGCAGCCTCAAGCGCCACGCGACCGGTCCCCGCGCCAACGTCGACGACCACCTTGTCTTCCAGGGGCGTAATGTTCGTCGCCTCAGCGAAGTCTCAACCGTGGAATTCCAGACCGTCATATACTTCCGGGCACTTGTTGTAGACCAGCAGGTCGGCGATCGTCCAAACGATCACGCCTTCGGCGTTTGCTACATCGCTTAGGTCGACCGCGGGTCCATGCCGTGCCTTCACATCGTCGAGGAAGCGACAGACGGGCGGGCTCTTCGCCCTGAGGGAACGGTCGATGGACGGATGCGCCCGGAGCACGTATGCAAGCTCTCGCTCCGGAACCCAGCCCGGGAGATACTCGATCTGGAACGACTCCAGTAGGTAGACGTCCTCGATGCGCAGGTCGGCGCGGTGGAACAGCCTCCTCAGGGCCAACGGCGAGTGTGAGGCGGGCTCCGCCTATTCGCTCCCGTCACACACACTCTCCTAGAACAAGTCCTTGACCGGGCAGGAGAACCCCATTACGACGGGGGCGCCAGCCAGCATGTCGTTCTCGGTGAGGACGCGGACATCGTTCAGAGACCGGTAGGCTGCAACCGACCGCGTCTCTGGATAGACTACCCATACGAGGCGTACGCCGGACTGGAGCCACTGCTCGACCTTGGCGTGCACATAGCCCTCCGAGTCGCCGGGCGAGACGACCTCGACGACCAGGTCCGGCGCTGCTTCCATGAATCCCGCTGGGAGATCCCCGGGGGGTAGCCGATCATGGGCAACGAACGCCGCGTCAGGCGCACGAACTGTATCCGGATCTCGCGCCAGGACGAACCCTGTCTCCGCCGCGAAGACTTCACCCAGGTCGTTTTGTTCGACGTGGATACTGAGACGAGCCCCGACCTTCATTGCCACCTTGCCGCGTCTTGCGCCTGCGGGCGCCATCTCGATCACCTCTCCGTCCAGCATCTCGAACCGCTTACCTGGTACCGAAAGGCCCAAGAGGTCCTCAGCCGTCCGCAGCACCGTGGTTGTGGACATCAGTATCACCTCTCTCTTTGCTCAGGCGTCGGCTTTGGCGAAACGCATTGCCTGGTCTATGATGTCGACCCCAACGAGCTCGCCCCATGCGGCCAGGAGTTGCATCGTGATGGGGCCGGGTCTGCCGTCGCCCACCGGGCGGCGGTCGACGCGGGTCATCGGCATGATGCACGGGCTCGTCGTCGAGAAGAATGCCTCGTCGGCGGTGTACAGGTCGTAGGCCTGGATGTCCTCCTCGACTAGCGGTATGTCCAGCTGGCGGGCGAGGTCGAACACCATGCCGCGCGAGACACCCTGCAGCAGGGCATCGTCCTTGGCCGTGCGCAGCACGCCGTTGGTCACGACGAAGACGTTGCTGCCTGTGCCCTCGGTGATGTTCCTGTTGCCGTCGGTCAGGATTGCCATGGCGCCCGTCTCGACGTCGTTGGCCTCCAGGTCCGCGAGCACGAAGTTCATCCGGCTCCAGTGCTTGATCTTGGGGTCTACCGACGCCGGAGAGTAGCTCTGAATCTTCGTGATCACCCCGTGCACGCCCTCCCTGTACGCCTTCGCCGACCGGTCGAACCCCACCGGCGAGACCCTGACGCAAACGGTCGGTCGTGCCCCATCGCCAACCCCTCCTGTGCCCCGAGTCACGAACTGGGTGTAGGTGAAGTCGCCGACGGCTGGCCGGTGCTGCTCGTTGCGGCTCAGCACCTCCTCGGTGATCCCGGTCATCTCCGCATCGGTCAGGCCCGAATCGATCCGGACGTACGTGAGCGACCGGTATAGCCTGTCGATGTGCTGGTTGAGCCTGAACGGCGCGCCGTCGAAGGTGCGGCCCGTATCGAAGACCACGTCGCCCAGTGAGAAGCCGCGGTCGCCCGGATCGATCTTGACCTGGCTGTAGGGAACGTATCCGCCGTTGAAGTAAGCCGTGTAGTCGATCATTTGGCGACGATCCTCTCCAGGGGCATATTCTCGATGCTAACGTTCAGCAAGGACTCCAGCCCAAGCCTTTCGGCTGCATCAAGAATCTCGAGCCCTACTATATGTCCCTCATCATCGAGGTCTACGGTCACACCCTCTTCCACGTCGGCAGTGTCAACAGGGTCCGCGTTCCTGAGAAGGATGTACAGCGCGTCGACAGCGTTGTCATACTCAATCCTCATATTCTTTCACCCTTGAAGCTTCCGTCTTGGGCTGACAGTGATAACCACTATTCGGCCCGCCTCTCGCACGTAGGTTATACCAATTCATTTTGAGCGCACCGTAAAGCCGTCATTCCCGCGAAGAGCCTGCCCCCGAGCAGTCGGGGTCGGGAACCCACTCCCTGGCCGCACATATATGGCGGCATCACGCCAAATTGGTATTACTCGGATGATACTGCCTCTGATGACTTTGGTTGCATTGGTCCGGCCTTTGGTGGTGCTTCCTCGACCGTCTGGTTTCTCTATGACTGAATTGATCAGATTCTCGTTGATCCTGTGGCGGCGCATCCTGTTCTTTGCGTGCCTGCTAAACTCTACCAGCATAGCATGGGCGGCCTTCCCCTACGCCCAGGTCGTCGGCCTGTACAGCAGCGCCTGGGACAGGTGCGAGGCGTCGATGGTCTCCGCCCCCGCCAGGTCCGCGATGGTGCGGGCTACCTTCAGGACGCGGTGATAGCCCCTGGCCGACAGGAACGTCTGCTTGACCGCCGTCTGCAGTAGCCCCTGTGCGGCCTCGTCGACCTGGCAATAGTCCCACACCTCGACCGGGCCCATCTCCGCGTTCGTGAAGATGCCCTTGCCCGCGAGCCGCGTGTGCTGAATGTCGCGGGCCCTCTCGGTCCGCTCTCGCACCGTTTCGGACTTCTCCGCGCTCTGCGGCGCCACCAGCTTCTCATACTCCACCCGCGGCACTTCGACGAAGAGGTCGACGCGGTCCAGCAGGGGGCCGCTGATCCGCTTCTTGTATCTGGATATAGTGCTTGGCGAGCACGTGCACTCCTTCATCGGGTCGCTGGAGAATCCGCAGGGACATGGGTTCATAGCCGCGACCAGCATGAAATTCGCAGGGAAGGTAACAGTGCCCTGGGCGCGGCTTATCGTCACGACCTTGTCTTCCAGCGGCTGCCTCAGGACCTCGAGGACCGTGTGGCCGAACTCAGGCAGCTCGTCGAGGAAGAGCACGCCCCGGTGGCTCAGCGTTATCTCGCCCGGCCTGGGAAAGCGGCCGCCACCCGCGAGGCCCGCGTTCGAGATCGTGTAGTGCGGCGACCTGAACGGCCTCTCCGCGATCATCGGTGACGAGGCAGGAAGGAGCCCGCTGACGCTGTATATCTTCGTTACGTCCAGCGCCTCCTCCTGTGTCATGGCGGGCAACACCGACGGCAGGCAGCGGGCCAGCAGCGTCTTGCCGCTGCCCGGAGGGCCGTTGAACAGGATATTGTGACCGCCCGCGGCTGCGACCTCCAACGCGCGCTTGGCGAACTCCTGGCCCCTTATGTCCGCCATGTCCAGCCCGGAGCTGCCCCCGTTCCTGTTCGCCGGGCGCTTCAGGTCGTTCATCGGGATTGGCGAGATGGGACTGGTCCCGTCTAGATGTCCCACCAGGGATCCCAGGTTCCGCAGCGGTACCACTGAGATTCCCTCGACAAGGGCCGCTTCCTGGGCGTCGGTCTCAGGCACGAACACCGTGCTGTAACCCTCGTCCCTGGCGACCACCACCATGGGCAGGATTCCGGTCGTATGCCGCAACCCGCCGTCCAGCGACAACTCGCCGAGAAATACCGAGCGGTCCGGGACGTCCTCAACCTGCCCGGTACTGTGGAGGAGCGCCAGGGCTATCGGGAGATCGTATGCCGGGCCCGCCTTGCGCAGGTCGGCCGGGGCGAGGTTCACGGTGATCCTGCGCATCGGGAAGTCGCTGCCGGAGTTGCGTATCGCCGCTCTCACCCGCTCCCGCGACTCCTGGACCGCCGCATCCGGAAGCCCGACGATCGTGAAGGACGGCAGGCCCGGTGAAATATCCACTTCCACCTCGACGATATACCCGTCGAGTCCCACGACAGCGCAAGTCTTCGCTTTGGCCAGCATATCGGCTCCCAGTCGGAAATCAGGCTACGATATGCTAAGCAACGCAGCTACGGCAGTCAATGCGGCGCAATCCCCAAATCCCCCACCTCCGTCATTCCCGCGAAGAGCCTGCCCCCGAGCAGTCGGGGGCGGGAACCCATCCCCGGCAAGGTGCACAGCCATAGCCTCAGAGGCAGTCCGTCACGCCGCCCGTCCAAATTAGGTGGTGGATCTGGGAATCCTTTGCCCCTTGACAAACCCCATCCATTCCCTCATAGTAGAACGCATGAGCCATCACCGCAACAAAGCGAAACAGACCGAGCCTCCCTCTCTCGCGGACATCGTCCGCCAGGAGACCGACAACGGGCGCACCATCGTCCGCTTCTACCTCGACGTCGCCAGCGGCAAGCTCGACGACGAAGGCTTCGAAGTCTGCCACAGGCTCGAAGCCGCCGAGCAGGTCCACGCCATCGCTCCCGGGCTCGTCTCCGAATACATAGCCCAGTTGACCGGCATAGAATGCAACCACGTCTTACGCCGCCGGCGCACCCGCGACGACACCGTCGTTCCCGCGGAGGCGAGTCGTCGTTCCCGTGAAGACGGGAACCCATCCCCGGACGCCGACTGCGCCAACAGTGCCCGCGCGGGCCACGAGGCCCTCGAATACCTGGCATCGGCCCTAGCCGCCCCTTCCCTGAAGGACGACCCGCGCGTAGCGGGCATCGTCCGCGAGAGCACCGACCAGGGCAAGACCGTCGTCAGCTTCCTGCTCCACGTCATGCACGGCGTAGTCCGGGGCTTCAGGCCCCGCCAGAGGGTCGAGGCCGCCAACGAGCTCCTCGGCCACATAGCCCGCGACGAGCTAGCCCGCTCCGGCTCCGCAACCCCCTCTCCCTTGACGGGAGAGGGTTGGGAGCCTGCCCTGAGCCTGCCGAAGGGTGAGGGTGAAGAAGGCAGGGCCGGCTCCGCCTCCGCTGAGCCTGCCCTGAGCGCAGTCGAAGGGTCGTCCCCGGCAAACGAATCGTCGTTCCCGCGGAGGCGGGAACCCATCCCCGGCCAAGCCGAAGCGGACGCCGAGGTAGACCGCACCGTCATACCGGCGGAGGCCGGTATCCAGCAGGGCGGGGATGAGGGCGACGCAGACGACACGGACACCCAGCGCGGCTGCTACGACATAGACCGCAAGATAACCGAAGCCCAGCGCGACCCGGCCCACCCAATCCACAAGTTCGTACAGGCATACGACAAGGTCGCCGCCGCCTTCCACGGTGAGGACAAGAAGAACGACAACGACGAGGAAGTCCGCTACTGGATCTCCGGCGAGGTCCCCGACGCGTACGGCAAGTACATCTGGGAGTACGCCCCGGCATACCCCAGGTCGATCAGAAGAAAACTCCGCCCCAAACGCCGCCGTTCCCGGTCGCCCGGCACTGCCGTCAAAGGCGAGAGCGTCTGGATGAAGCGGCCCTCCGACAAGATGCGCGAGGAAGGTATCCCCAAACCCAAACGCACACTGATCTGGGTCTGAACCCGCCCCGCCGCCCCACCGGGCCGGGCGGGGCAGCACAACCCCCTCTCCCTTGACGGGAGAGGGCTGGGGTGAGGGTGACTCTTGTGTTCCCGCCTGTAGGGGCGGGTTCGAACCCGCCCCCGGCCCTGTGATTACGCAAGGCTGGCCTGGCCCCTGCGGCACCTTGCCCCCTCTCCCTTGACGGGAGAGTTCCCGCCTGTAGGGGCGGGTTTCAAACCCGCCCTCGCCTTGCCGTAGAGCGACGCCTCCACTTTGTGGCAACTTTGGCTCAGTTCTCTCGCCCTTTACCGGAGAGGGCGAAGCCTGCCCTGAGCCTGTCGAATGGGGACCTGGGGCGGGGTCGCCCCAACTTATACCAATTCATTTTGAGTGCGCCGTAAAGCCGTCATTCCCGCGAAGAGCCTGCCCCGTACTCGATACGGGGCGGGAACCCACTCCCTGGCCGCACATATATGGCGGCATCACGCCAAATTGGTATTAGACCCCGCAGCCATCTCATACCATCGTGGACGGGCCCCAACCCGTCCCGCTGCCCAGATCGGTGGCGGGGCCAACACCACACACTTCCCACGACGACCCTCCGGCGTTCCCGCGACGCAAAGCCTTGCACAGCGTCGACACCTGTCATTCCGAACACAGCGGAGCGAAGTGAGGAATCTAGGGTCCTTGTCAGCCAGGACTGTAACCGAAACCTGGAACGGCCTTGATGACGGCGGTCCGCACGTTAGGGCCTTTCCAAAGTTCCCTCTCCCCTTCGCGGGAGAGGGTTAGAGCCTGCCCCGTACTCGATACGGGGGTGAGGGGGCGTTGACCGATACAAGTCAGTCACCCCCATCCTAACCTTCTCCCATCGAGGGAGAAGGGATTTCCCAGATCCCCCTCTTATGGCATTGTGACGACTTTGGAAAGGCCCTGTCCGCACGTTGCAACGAACGCAGAATCAGGGATAATGAGGCAGCCCTCGAGGCTTTGCGTAGGAGCAGCCCAAAGTGACCAAGTTCAGCGACCTGCTCAGGGACCGCGCCTCGGGCATCTGGGAGCTGGAGCATCGGCACCCATTTGTGCTCGAGCTTGGAGACGGCACGCTGCCGCTGGAGAAATTCCAGTGGTACATGAAGCAGGACTACCTGTTCCTGATCGGCTTCTCGCGCGTCATCGCACTGGCCGTCGCCAGGGCCGATACCCTCGAAGATATGGGCTGGTTCGCTCGATTCCTCCACGAGACGCTGAACACCGAGATGGCCCTCCACGTCAGCTTCTGCAAGGACTTCGGCATATCCGAGGCCGACCTCCTGGCAACCAAACTGTCGCCCACGACGCTTGCCTACACAAACCACATGCTCTCCAACGCCCACTCGGGCACTATCGGCGAGATCGCTGCGACTCTCCTGCCGTGCTCGTGGGGCTACGCCGAGATAGGCCAGGCGCTGGAGGCCCGGGGCTTGCCCTCGAACCATCCTCTCTACAGCAGGTGGATCGAGATGTACAGCTCGCCCGAGTTCGGCGAGCTGGCCGAGTGGCTCCGCTCGTTCATGGACCGCACGGCGCTGGGCCTCTCCGATCAGCAGCGAGAGCACCTGGCCGACATATTCGTCGCAAACAGCAAGTACGAGTGTCTATTCTGGGATGCCGCGTACAGAATGGAAGAGTGGCCCATATAGATACTTTCGACAGCCGTCGACGGGAGTTGACCACATGACAGATAGGCTCCGGGTTGGATTCATAGGCGTTGGGCGCATCGCGGACATGCACTACGAGGGTTACAGGAATAACCCGAGGGCAAGCCTCGATGCCGTGTGCGACACAGACCCGGCCCTTACCCAACGCCGGGCTGCGGAGTGGGGCGCCGAGAAGACATACGACGACTACCGGCGGCTGCTCGACGACCCGGACATCGACGCCGTGGAGATCATCACGCCCCACCATCTGCACGCCGAGATGAGTATCGCGGCTCTGGAAGCGGGCAAGCACGTCTCGGTGCAAAAGCCCATGGCGCTGAACGTGGCCGAAGCCGACGCCGTACTGGTCGCCGCCAGCCGCTCGAACAAGCTCTTCCGGGTGATCGAGAACTATCGCTTCACGCCGCTCTTCGCCAGGCCGAAGGAGATGATCGACGCCGGTGAAATAGGGGAGCCGCTGTCGCTCCGCATCAAGTCGCTGACGGGCAACGTCAAGTACGGGTGGGAGGTCCCGCCAAACGCCCAGGACTGGCGATCCGACGCCGCCCGCTCCGGCGAGGGTTCCATCATCTTCGATCACGGGCAACACATCTGGTCGATCGCCAGGTTCCTGATGGGGGACATTGAGCGGACCTTCGCCTACATAGGCAGGGAGCGCGTGCAGGCCCATCACGAGCTGCCACCGGGCGCGCTCCTTGACAACCCCACCATGGCGAGCTGGAAGTATCGCAGTGGCGACAGGTACGGGTCCTGGGAGGCCGTCTACGCCGACGATATGGTCATCCGGTCACAGTACTACCCCATCTACGTTTCGGCTGAGGTAACCGGCACCCGCGGTGTGCTGTGGGCCAACAACTTCATCGGGCAGAGCCTGGACAGGGCGCCGCTGGAGATGTACCGGGACGGGAAGATCACGCGATTCGATGACGTAGATCCTGACTACGCCGCCAGCTTCTCGCTGGCGGTGCGTGACTTCGTGGACGCCGCCCTGGACGGCCGGGATACTGAGATGACCGGGGCTGAGGCCCGGGAGGTGCTTCGCTTCTCTCTGGCAATCCTACGGTCCGGCAAAGAGGGCAGGGAAGTCGCGATTGACGAGATTACCGAGTAGCAAGGCGAATAGGAGTCGTCCTATTTCGCACGCGGTACGCGCTGTCCTCGCGAGGAGAGACCGCCGGCTGACCTGGCGCCTTCTGCCCATGTGGGCATGGATTCTTATTGCAGGGGCGATGTTGGGGTGTGGCTCCGACACGGAACCTCCCGTGGAGAGTCCTGTCCCCGATATGACTCCGAGTCCGGCAGCCATCCGTCCCGGCCCCATGCACGAGGCCAGGAAATTTCACTCGGCCGAGCTTCTCCCGGACGGCAGGGTCCTCATCGTCGGCGGGCAGGACAGCAAACTCAAGGCGATGTCGTCGGCCGAGCTGTACGACCCTCAGACCGGCACATGGTCTCAGACAGGCTCAATGAGCGTCCCCCGTAGGGACCACAACACCATCCTCTTACCGGATGGCAGGGTCCTGGCCATCGGAGGCGTGGACGCGGACCTCAAGGCCCTCTCGTCGGCAGAGATATACGATCCCCAGACAGGCGAGTGGTCGACCGTCCCCAGCATGGCAGTGGCCCGGCGCGGCCACTCGGCCTTGCCCCTCGCCGACGGCAGAGTGCTCGTCTTCGGCGGACGGCAGATCGCGGTGAGTCTGCTGGACTCGGACTCCCTTCAGATGGTCGAGACCTTCGACCCCGCATCCGGGCAGTGGTCGAACGCCCCAGACATGGCGATGGGCCACATTGGGCTCGACGCTGTAGTCCTTGCAGATGGCCGTGTGCTCGTGTCCGGCGGGGTCGGGGCCTCCCTCTCCCAGGGATCCGGCTCCGCTGCGGGCCAATCTGGGAGCGGTGGAGTCGACACCACGGGCGCGGCCCGGCCATCCATGCCGAACCTGCCCGAGCTATACGACCCCACGGCGGAGAAGTGGCGAGACGCGGGCTTCGTCCGGGGTACTATGGCCCACACGCTGACGCTACTAGAGGACGGCCAAGCGCTGCAGGCCGGCGGCTTCGGCACCGGCGGGACCGGCGTCCCGGATGCCGAGATCTACGACCCGCGGTCGGGCAAATGGGAGCAGACGTCGCCGATGGTAGACGGCCGTATGCTCCACACGGCCACGCTCCTGGACAACGGCATGGTGCTGGTGGTGGGGGGAACGGGCGCTCAGGGCAACACAAGGTCGGCAGAATTGTTCGACCCGGCGACGCGAACGTGGTCCCCGGCCGGCCAGACCTCCGTGCCCCGCGCGGGCCACACGGCGACGCTGCTGCAAGACGGCACCGTCCTTATCGCTGGCGGAGGCACCGTCCAAGTCGATCTGTTTGACCCAGCCAGCAGTTCCTGGCGTTGAAGGTTCTAATACCAATTCATTTTGAGCGCGCCGTAAAGCCGTCATTCCCGCGAAGAGCCTGCCCCCGAGCAGTCGGGGGCGGGAACCCACTCCCTGGCCGCACATATACGGCGGCATCACGGTGACTTGGTATAACTCCGCAAGGCTAGGAAGAAGGCTGCTTCGTCAGGGCCGCGCGCCGGGGCCTGCTGTACTCCGTTTCGCTCATCGGCAGGCCCTCGCGCGCGTTCCACCTATGCTCTTCCTGGTACTTGCCCAGGGCCTTCGCCATCTCGCGCATGTGCGTGGCCTTGCACCCGCAGCAACCGCCTATGTAGTTGACCCCGATGTCCCTCGCTGTCGCCGCGAACTCGCCAAGCTCATACCGAGTCAGCTGATTCGGCTCCAGGCGGTCGGGGAAGCCGGGGTTGCCCGTGAACCACGGCGTCTCGTCGGTGCAGCGGAAGGCGACCGGCTGAGCCGCGAGGTAGCCGTCGAAGGCGCCACGCATCTCCCGGATGTGGGGCAGCATGCGCTTGGGGGTCGTTCATGCAGTTCAG
This sequence comes from Dehalococcoidia bacterium, assembly GCA_965222445.1. Taxonomy (GTDB): domain Bacteria; phylum Chloroflexota; class Dehalococcoidia; order Lucifugimonadales; family CAJWER01. The sequence continues at coordinate 2,939,655 of CBDCTY010000002.1, forward strand.
GCCCACGATATCGACGCCCGCGTCATGGAGTCTTTGTGCGCACTCCGCCGCGGTGAAGCCGTCTTCGGAGACGTTGCTCTCGCGGAAGGACATCGTGATCATGGCGGGCAGGGAGGTCTTCCGCTTGATCCTGTCCGCGCACAACAGGGCCTCGCCCAGCTTGAAGAATAGCTCCCCGATTACGAAGTCCACCCCCGCCTGCGCCTCGATCTGCTCGTCGAACATGTCCGCTACGAGCTTGTCGGACTTGTCGTCGTCGGGCTCCCACATCCAGGTCGTGCTCAGGTCGCCCGCCACCAGCATATCGTCGCCGGCAACCTCGCGGGCGATGTCCGTCGCAGCCCGGTTGATCTCAAACACCCTGTCGCCGTATCCGACGGTGTTGAGCTTCTCCCTGCTGCCGTAGAAGGCCATCACCTGCAGGACCTCGCAGCCCGCGTTCCTCATCTCACGGTGAAGCTCGCGGATCGCGCCGGGGTGTGTGATGGCCAACTCGGGCGTAAAGGCCCCAGTCACCACGTATCCCCGCTGTTCCAGCTCGATGATGTACCCGCCGTCGCCCAGGACGACGCCTTCCGACAGACGTTCAAGGATGCCCTTCGCGGCCATCAAGTACTACCTCCAAGCCCGCTTAGCGTGTAGCTATCAACATCACTATCACGATGGCCAGCACCAGTTTCATCCCGAAGGCGTACACGCTCAGGATTCCGGCCAGTCCAGGCCCCCACTTGTACATGCCCATGCAATGTCTCCTCTCTGAGGCTTCACGCCTTCATCTTTACACCCTTTGGGTCGTAGAGGGGCTCCCTCGCGACCGTTGCGGGGATGCGGTTGCCAAAATATAGGACATCTACGCTCGTCCCCTCATTGCTGTGGGACATAGGCAGGTAGCCGTAGACTATGCCCCGGCCGATCGAGTGGCCGTACCCGGCGCTCGTGACGTACGATACGACTCGGTCGCCGTCGAGGATCGGCTCCTTGCCCATAACGACCGCACTCGGGTCGTCGAGCGTCATGCAGCAGAGCTTGCGGGTCAATCCCTGCGACCGCGACTTGACGAGCGCGTCCCTGCCGATGAAATCTCCGCTTCTCAGCTTCACCGCGAAGCCGATGCCCGCCTCGTAGGGGGTGTACTCCGTGTGGATGTCGTTGCCCCAAAGGCGGTAGCCCTTCTCCAGCCTCAGGGAGTCGAAGGCCCCTCCGCCCGCGGCGATGACTCCGAGGGGCTGGCCCGCCTCCCAAAGGACGTCCCACAGACGCCGGCCATAGTCAATAGGTGCGTATATCTCCCAGCCAAGTTCGCCGACATACGAGATCCTGAGGGCCAGCGCGGGCACGTCCCCAATGGTTATGGGTCTCCCCGTCATGTAGGGGAAGCCCTCGTTGCTCACGTCGTCGCCGCAGACATCGCTCAGCAGGTCTCGCGCCCTGGGGCCCCACAGACCGATGCAGCATAGCCCGGCTGTGGCGTCCCTCACCACTGTGGAGCCGTCCTCGGGCAGATGCGCCCTGATCCAGCCCAGGTCGTGCAGGCCCATCGCGCCCCCGGTCACGACCATGAACTCCTGCTCGCCGAGGCGGGTCACCGTAAGGTCGCACTTGATGCCGCCGGTGGGCGTCAGCATCGACGTGTACGTGATGCTTCCGACAGGCCTGTCCATCCGGTTCGAGGCGAGACGCTGGAGGGCGTCGAGAGCGCCGGGGCCGGTCACCTCTAACTTGGCGAAGGGGGTCAGGTCGAACATGGCGACTCGCTCGCGGGTCGCCGTGTGCTCCGCAGCGACGGCAGGCGACCACCCCCGTGCCTCCCAACCGGAGCGGGACTCACCGGTCACCGTCAGGGAGTCGAGCAGCCCAGCATTCGCCTCGTACCACTGCGGCCTCTCCCAGCCCGCGTTCTCGAAGAACTCGGCGCCCAGCTCCTTCTGACGCTCGTGGAACGGCGTCAGGCGAAGGTCGCGCGGGTAGGTCATCTGCTGCAGCGGATGGATGATGTCGTACACCTCGCGGTACTGCTGGGCCGCCCGCGCACGCACGTATGGCCGGGAGCGCGTGTGCGGGTGGAACCGTGTGATGTCGCTCTCCCGCAGGTCTGTCGTGGGCTCCCCATCGACGATCCACTCGGCGACGGCCTTGCCGACCCCGGCCGCATGGGTGATCCAGACCGCCTGGGCCGACCAGAACCCCTTGACCTGCGGCGATTCGCCGAGAACCGGGAACCCGTCCGTGGTGAACGAGAACATCCCGTTCATCTTGCGGGTCAGCCCCACGCCCTTGAGGCTCGGGAACAGCTCGCCGGCCGCCTCCAGCGCCGATTCGAAGTGGTCCGGCGTGAACGGCATCTCCGCCGGTGGAATCGGCCCGTCCCCGTGCTCCCGAATCTCCTCGGCATCCAGAAGCAGCGGCTCGTGCCGGTAGGAGCCGATACCGTAGCTCTCGCCGACCTGCCTGAAGTACATGGCCCTGTCCTGGTGGCGAAGGAACGGCTGCGAGATCTCCTCCTCAGCACCGGAAAGGTCGGGCAGGGGAGCCGTCACGGCGTAGAGGTGCTGCATGGGCGAGAGCGGGATGGGTACGCCCGCCAGACTGCACACCTTCGGAGCCCAGATTCCGGTAGCGGCCACTACAAGGTCCGCCTTGATGTTCCCGCGTGTGGTCTTCACCCCAGCAATGCGCCCGCCAACTATGTCGAACCCCGTGACCTTGGTGTCGCCGTGGAAAGACGCGCCGCGCCGCCCGGCTTCCCTCGCCATCGCCTCCGCCGGACGCGTCGCCTTCGTCTGGATGTCGGAGGGCACGTGCAGGGCGCCGAGGATGCGGTCGGTCAGCATCGGGACCTTCTCGCGCGCCTCGCCTGCGCTGAGCACGTGGGCTTCCACGCCATAGCTCATGGCTACCCCGGCCCTGCGCTTCAGCTCTTCGAGCCTCTCAGGCGTCCAGGCCACCTCCATGCTGCCCACCGCCTTGGCGCACGGCTCGCCGTCGAGCTCCAGCTCCGTCCAGAGGGCGGCCGTGTAGCTCGCAAAGCCCGCCATCGTCTTCGACGGGTTGATCTGGAAGACGAGGCCGGGCGCGTGAGACGTCGACCCGCCCGTCTCGAAGAGCGGCCCCTGCTCGACGACTACAATGTCCCTCCATCCCAGCTTTGTCAGATGGTAGGCGACGCTGCAGCCAACGATCCCCGCGCCGACGATTACGACCCTGGCGTGCTCCTGCATAACCGGCTACTCCCCTCGTTCTATGACACGCTTCAGGACTCCGAGCTCCTTAGACAGCTGCCGGCGCATCCCCCACCGCAGCAGCCGCGCCATCAGCCCGGACATGACGCCTGTCGCCGAGCCCGTCTCAATGGTGTTGGTCACCCTCGTCGCCCCTTCCACGCTCTCCAGCCCCACTACCCCGGAGTACTGCAGCGGCCCCTGGCTTGACTCGATCCCGAACCGCGACGGCGGTTCGCACACCGTGACACTATAGCGGACGTCGAACGTGCGCCCCCTGTGCGTGAACTTGCTCGTGAAGGTAGAGCCCGGCGCGACCTCGCCTTCCGACGTCCGCCTGGGCTCCGAGACCCCCTTGGCCCACAGGTCCATCTTCTCCACGTCGGAGACGAACGTCCACACCTCGCTGATCGGCCTGTCGACGAGCACGGATGCGCTGCCCGCTATCGCCTGCGCCACCGGACTACCTCCCGTAGACCGGCGTAAGCCACGCAGAACGGCTCTCGTCCCGGCCGGACGCGGCGGCGACGTATGTCCCGTTCACCGCTGACGTGATAGGCCCGGGAGCGCCGCCGCCGATGTCGAACCGGTCCACGGAGCCGACCGGCGTCACGCCCAGCGCCGTGCCGCTCAGGAACACCTCGTCGGCGACATACAACTCGGTCCGGTCGATATCCCGCTCCACCACTTCGAAGCCGTGGACCTCGCGGAGCAGCCTGATTACCGTGTCCCGGGTGATGCTCTCGAGGATGTCGCTCGTCACGGGCGGTGTCAGGACCGTGCCGTTCCGTACGGCGAACACGCACGCGCGTGCCTCCTCCGTCACGTGTCCCCTGGCATCGAGCATCAACGCCCCGTCGTAGCCATCGGTCTCCGCCTGTAGGAGGGCGAGCCGAGCATTCTGGTAGTTGGCTGCGCACTTTATCCGCGGCGGAGTCGTGTTGTCTTCGATCCTCCGCCACGACGACACCGCGAGGCGGAACGGTCTGCTGTCCCAGCCGCCCGTGTCGACGACCGATCCTGCCGGTACCGCTATGATTCCCAGGGAGACCGGGCCCCTCGCCTGTATCGAACCATCACCCGCGACGAACAGGCTGGGCCTCAGGTGTACCCCTTGCCGGATATCGTTCGCCTGCAGCAGGTCTATGATCAACCCAATCACGTCCTCAATTCCGTACTCTATGGGGTCCATACCCATAAGCCTGGCAGACTGGAGGAGACGTGATATGTGCTCGCGTACCCGGAACAGGTACAGCTCCCCGTCGTCGTCATTCCAGTAGGCCCGCACGCCCTCGAAGGCCGTCGCACCATACCGCACGGCGGGTGTGCTTATGTGGAGCACGGCTTGGTCGTACTGTACGACCTCGCCATCCATCACTAGGTAGTCCAAGTGCTCAGCCAATTCCTAGTCCACCGTTCCCTCAGGCCCTGTTGCCGCCATAGGTGGAACGCAGGGCTGTACCGTCGTCGAAGCGCTCCGCCCGGAGAGGCGAGATGTCGACCGTCCTGGGGCTGCCGTCCACTATCAGCTCGGCCAGGCACATCCCCATTGCGGGCGCGATCTTGAACGAGTGGCCGCTACCGCCGACGGCCAGGTAGTGGCTGTCGTTGGCGGGGGAGCGGTCGAGTATCATGTTCCAGTCCGGGGTTATGGTGTACAGCCCCGCCCAACCATGCACGACCTCGCCACCGGCCATTGCGGGGAAGCGGTGAGCGAGCAGTCTGCTGGTCTCCCGAACGAACTCCTCGTCAGCCTCCCTCATGTACGAGTCGGGTTCGGCCGGCTCGTTCTCCTTTGGATGTCCCGTGCCGACGAGCACTGTGCCGTCCTTGTCGGGCCGTATGTATGTGCGGTCAACCATGTTCGACACGCACCGTCGCAGTTCCGGCGCACCGGCGGGCGGGCGCACGACGATGTCCTGCTCCCGCGAAATCTCCAGCGGCAGGTCGAGCCCCATCCACCTGCCTACCTCGTAGGCCCAGGGTCCGGCTGCGTTCACCACCACCTTCGTCTCGATGTCACCACCCGCCGAACTCACCGTGCTGACGCCTCCGTTGGCGACCACGCCGGTGGCAGGGCAGTGCGAGTGGGCCTCGCCGCCATTCGCTACCCCCTTCGACACAAGCGCCCGCACCATCGCGCCAGGGTCCACGTAGCCGGACTCAGGTTCGAATGCCACCCGTGCAATCCCCTCGGTGTTGAGGCCGGGGAGCTCCTCCGCAGCCTCCTCCACAGAGATGGGCCATGTCGTGATGCCTTCCCGCTGGAGCCTTTCGATGTTCACGTCGAACACGTCCGCGGCCTCTGGCGGCGCCAGGAAGAGCCAGCCCGTGGACGTGAACACGTCCGCGCCGTCGAACTCGTCACTGAAGCCCTGGAAGAACTCCAGGCTCTTCTTGACGAGCCGTATTGAGACCTCGTTCGAGTAGTGCTGCCGGACGAACGCTGCGGAATCCCCAGTCGAACCGGAGGCGAGGTCGCCCTTCTCCAACAACACGACGTCCCGCATTCCCAGCTTCGTCAGGTGGTAGAAAATGCTTGCGCCGAGCGCCCCGCCGCCTATGACAACCGCCTCTGCCGTCTTTCGCATCTGAACCCTCTGCGGGCGGTCCCTCAGACCGGCCGTCCGTGAAATCTCCGTAGGGTCTCCATGTCCTCTGCGGGCGGCTTCTCGAACCAGCCCCTCCGGCTCACCGTGGGTATGCCCGCGGCCTTCATGTCCGCCATCATCTCGGCCATCTTGAAGCCCGTCACCATGCCGTCCAGCACAGGAGCACCGATCACCTTCTCGACGTCCGGCACGTCGTGGGTAAGAACGGATCCGGCCAGCGTGCAGCCCGGCACCACCACTTCTGCCCCGTCCTCGTCCACGCACCGCTTTGCGGCGTCCACCACTGCCTCGATCACCTCGCCAGGCGGCGTCCGGTCAGGGTAGAGATCGTTCGCGTCGATGTCGAACGGCCGCTGGGACACGAAGTGGTCGTGCAGTCCATACGTCTCCAGCAGGGACTCCTGCATCTTGCCGTTCTGGTGGTCCACCGTAACGAGTGAGAAGGACGCACCCATCATGTGAGAGACCAGCGCCGCCGACTCCAGCGTCGCGGTGACGGGTATGTCCACCAGCTGCCTCGCCTCGTGAAGGCCGATGTCCAGGTTGCAAGAGATGAACACGGCGTCGTAGCCCTGTTTCTCCGCCCACATGACCTTCTCCAAGGTCCCATCCGTGCACATGTACCTGAAGTAGAGCCACTGGTTGTTGCGCAGCGGGTACATGTCCGCGATGTTGACCATCTCGAACTCGGTGTCGTCCCGCGCGATCCGCGACAGGTTCTCCTCGCCGTGAAACTCCGTATCTCCGAATGGATTGACGACCAGGATTCTCATGACTGCCTCGCCTCGGAACTGATTATCCTCACCACAGCACCAACAACCTGCCGGAAGAATCTGGGATCGAGTATGCCGATGGTGGCGAGCATTAGGGCATCGTTCCCCGTGAATAGCTTATACCATTTCGTTTTGAGCGCGCCGTAAAGCCGTCATTCCCGCGAAGAGCCTGCCCCGTACTCGATACGGGGCGGGAACCCACTCCCTGGCCGCACATATACGGCGGCATCACGGTGACTTGGTATTACTAGGGCGGATGTAGCTCGTCATCTGGAGCGCGCCGTCCTTCAGATTGTGGTCCTCAATTCTTATGGCGCGCGGATCCCCGTAGGGTCTGCTCGTGACCTGACAAAGAATCCAGTCACCCCGGCCAGCGTTCGCCAGCACAGCGGCCAGTCTAGGCTTGGCCTGTGACAAGTCGGAAAAGGGGAACGGCACTACGACGACTTGGCCGGCTGCAGGTGTGACCACGCCTCATCTTCCTCGGGCCGGTTCCAGTCCTCTGCCAACGAGGCCTCTGAGAGAAGGGCGGTCTCGGCCACGTCCGATGCAGAGTCGTCCAATACGATCACGAGGGCTGGACACTGCGAAGGCAGGCTCACTGGCTCCGCCAAGCTGACGCGTCCGTTCCGGTCTATGGTGGCGCGAATTGTCCTGAGAATAGACTCGTCCCTCCTCACTGCGGCAGGTGCTCTTCGTAGAAGCGCTGCCAGTTGCGGAACATTATATTCTCGATGTCGTCCTGGGAGTAGCCGCGGCGGTCGAGCGCCCCGGAGAGCTTCTGGTAGTCGGCCACAGTGTCGATCTCATAGGGCGCGCCGTCGCGGCCTCCCTGGCCGTCGGTGTCGCCGCCGATTGCGCTGTGCAGGGAGTTGCCCGCCAACTGGCTGACGTGGTCGACATGGTCGACCATGTTGTCCAGCGTGACCTCGTCCCGTGCGAACACGTCCCGCCTGCTCGGCACTTTGGCCCAGTCGATCCCGTCCCTATAGAGCATCCACGTGTCCATCGAGTGGCCGATGACGCCGCCCCTGGCGATCACCTCCAGCAGGATGTCGTCGGGCTGCTGCCGCTCGCCCGGGCTCACGGCCCGGCAGTTCTGGTGGCTGGCCAGGAGCGGGCCGTCGAACATCCCTATCGCCTCCCTGACCGACCGGTCGGACGTATGGGTCACGTCGAGGATCATGCCCAGCCTGTCCATCTCTCGCAGGAGTGCGCCCGCGGGAGGGAAGAGACCACCCTCCGTGCCAGTACCCGTGCCGTGCGAATAGGTGCTCACGCCGTAGTGTGAGAGGCTGATGACGCGCAGCCCTCTCTCCCACCACTCGTGGACCTGCTCCGGCCACAGTATCGGGTCCGCGCCCTCCATCCCGATGATGAAGCCGACGGGCAGGGCGCTGTGGTCCTCGGCGTCCGCCCACTCCCGCATGTGCGCTGCGAAGTCGCCCGATGTGGCGAGGACGCGCGCCTCGCCCTCCGACGCCAACACCTCGTAGTATGCCAGGTGCGCCTGCGCCGCTGCGTAGGCCCCGTGGCCGGTGCGGTACCCCCAGATGGGGCTGTTTGCGGCGAATGCGTCCTGCCACCTTCACGAGCGCCGCAGCGACTCCGCCCTTGCGCATCTCCGGCAGGCTCGCCATTGTCTCGCTGTCGGGCCAGCCTCCGGACAGGCTTCGCCGCTCGGACGCGCCTCGCACCTGGTCGATGGGCAAGGTCAGGTCACGGTCGAGATCGACTCCCCCGTACGCCATCGGATAGTCGCCGTCGATTATCAGCATCCCATCCCTCCCTAGTGCTCGCGCAGCAGTGCGCCGAATCCCGGAATGCGGTCGTCGATACCCGCCAGGCGCAGCGCCATCCAGATGGTCGCCTGCACACTCGTGACTACGGGCAGGCCGCTCTCCGCTTCAAGCGTGTCCACTATGTCGAGCGCCTGGATGTTGCCGCAGCTCAGGAAGAAGCCGTCCGCGCCTGCGTAGTCCAGCGCCCCCGCGTATTTCAGCCACTCGCTGGCGGGCAGATCGCCCCGGTCCAGGTTCTCTTCGATGTCGCGATAGTCGAAATCGACGACCTCTACGCCGTGGTGGGCCAGGAACTCCACCTCGCGGTTGGTGAGGTCTTCGTCGTAGGGTGTGGTCATCGCGACGCGCCTGATTCCAGAGGTCTTGATCCCCCGGACAATCGCCTCGCTCGTGGTCATGATACGAGCGCCCGGCACCAGCTCGCCCAGCCTGTCCTTTATCTCCTGGTTGCCGTCCTGTCCGTCCTTGAAGCTGCCCGCAGTGCACATGTAGATGGCAACGTCGGGCCTCGTAGTCGCGAGCTGTCTTGCTGCCAGGTCGATGCCGTCGTTCATGCCCGTCAGCCCGTCCGCGTCGGTGTGCCCGAGAAGCATCCGCGCGGGAATGCCTATTACGCCGTCCAGCGGGCCGGTGACCTTGATGAACTCCTGCTCGAAGGCGAGACACGAAGACGGCAGCATGAACGCGATCTTCGCCCTGGACCTGTACTTTCCGTTGCTCGTCATCTACGCGCTCCTGATTAGGGGGGCTAGCCCGTGAAGAAGTCGAAGATGTTGCCCAGCGTGGACGTGTCTCCCTGTATATCTCCGTGCATCCGCACAGCGAGCGGCCTACCCCCTTAGCTGGCTGGTGGCGGCCTCGTCGATCTCCAGCGTCCCCGGCTTCAGCGCGACGCCGTAGACGTCGCGGGCCCTCTCGGGCGTCATCAGGCCCGCTGCGACGTCCCTGCGGACGGCGTCAGGATCGCGGCGCCGGGCGTCCCCCCAGCCTCCGCCCCCGGGCGTCTCCGTCACTATCACGCGTCCTGAGGGCACCGACGTAGTGACCTTGGAAGGGAGGCGCATGACGGAGCCGTCTGGCTCGATCACCTCGCACTTGGAAGTCCTCGCGTTGCCCCCGCCGGACAGGCCCCAGGGCGGCACCTCCCCGCGGTCGGAGCTCAGGGTCAGCTGTACGTCTCCCTCTGTCCTGAGGACCCGTGTCAGTCCCACGCCGCCCCGGTACTCGCCGGCGCCCTCGGAATCGGGCAGGAGCCCGTAGCGCTCCACTATCAGTGGGTAAGCGGCCTCTATGGCCTCGACCGGCGCGTTGCGGGTATTGGTCATATGGTTCTGGATGGCGTCCATGCCGTCCAGGTCGTGCATCGCGCCCTGGCCGCCAGCGTACGTCTCAATGTAGTTGTACAGTACGCCGCTGCGGGGATTTCGTCCGCCGATGTTGAGCAGGTTCATGGTGCCGGAGCAGGCCGCCTGGACACGCTCGGGAATGGCCTCAGCGAGGGCGCCCAGCAGCACGTCTGTGATCCGCTGTGTCGTTATTATGTTGGCGTTGCAGACCGAGGTCGGGTAGATGGCCGACAGTACGCTGCCCTCTCGAACGATGATGTCGAATGGGCGGTAGGCGCCCGCGTTGGGCGGCAGCTCCGGGTCCAGCAGGGCCTTGAACACGTAGTAGACGCACGCCGCGACGGAGGGCCACCGGCAGTTGATCGGCCCAAGCGCCGCGTCGTCCGACCCCGAGAAATCCGTGCGTATCGAGTCGCCCATCGCCTCGATCTCCACCCGGATTGAGTAGAGCTTGTTGGAGATGCCGTCTCCCTCGATCACGTCCTCGTAGCTGTACGTGCCTACTGGCACCTTCTGAAGCGCGGCCCTCATCCGGCGCTCCGAGTACCGGATCATCTCGTCCAGGTACGTGCCCACCCTCTCAAGAGTGTACTTGTCCATCAGCTCGGTCAGCCTTCGTGTGCCGGTCACGTTGCACGCGTACTGGGCCAGGAGGTCGCCCTTGACCTCCACCCGCGGCCTCACGTTCTGGGCTATCAGCGACCAGAGCTCGGGCTCCAGCTCACCGCCCCTGAACAGCCGTATGGGCGGGATCTGCAGCCCCTCCTGGAATATCTCCCGCACTCCGAAGGGCATCGAACCCGGCGCGAATCCCCCCATGTCCACGTGGTGTGCTTGGTTGGCGGTGATGGCGATCATCTCGCCCCTGTAGAAGACGGGGGAGATCAGGCACAGGTCGTTGAGGTGGCCGGGGCCTGCAGGGTAGGGCATGTTCATCGCCACCGCGTCCCCGGGCTTCAGGTCGTCGAACCGGTATGCCGCCATCGCCGACCTGACCGCCGACTGCATCGTCCCCAGGTGCAGGGGCGTGCCTATCTCGCTCTGGGCCACCACGACGACGTCGCCCGTAGACGTGTAGATCGCGCAAGATGCGTCGCGGCGGTCCTTGATGTTCGTCGAGTAGCTCGCGCGGATGAGGGCGACGATCATCTCGTCCGCGATCGAGTAGAAGGCGTTGCGCATGACCTCCAGCGTGATTGGGTCGATCTTCATCGCACGCGCTCCAGCACCAGGTTCCTGTAGGCGTCTACCGACGCCGTCTGCTCGGGCCAGACCAGTGTCGTGGAGTCCAGCTGCTCGATGACCGCGGGCCCCTCCACTACGTCACCGGGCATCAAATTCGTCCGGTCGTATATCCGTGTGTCCACCGGCTCGTTGTGGAAATAGACGGGCCTCGTGGCCGTTTCGGCAATGCCCCCCACCCGGAGTCCATTCGACGCCGCCTCCAGCCGCGGACGCGGCATTCTGGCCAGCGAGGTGAGCCTCAGGTTGACGATCTCCATGCGGGAATCCCTCTGCGCGTAGCCGTACAGCTGTGTGTGCGCCTCGTGGAACCTCTCGTAGACCTGCGCCAGGTCATCCTCGTCCAGCTCGCCGGCCCCGACGGGCACCTCTAGCTCGAAGCCCTGGCCGAGGTACCGCACGTCGCTCACCCTGATAAGGACAACGTCGTCCGGGGCCACCCCCTCGCGATCCATCGTCGCGGCGGCTTCCGCCTCCATCTCCGCGAACCGCGCGTTGAGCTCGGACGCCTCCAGCGCGTCCGACGGCCTCAGGATGGTCCGGACCAGGTCGTCGCGCAGATCGGCCATCAGCAGGCCAAGAGCCGAGGTGACGCCGGGTGCAATCGGTACGAGCACGCGGGGAATGTCCAGCTCCGCGGCAAGCTCGGACGCATGCACGGGCCCGGCACCGCCAAACGTGACCAGGCAGAACTCACGGGGGTCGTAGCCTTTGGCGACCGATACGACCCGGATCCCCTTGATCATGCCCGCGTTGACAACGCGGACAATCCCCTCGGCAGCCTCTTCGACGCTCATGCCGAGGGGGTCGGCAATGCGCCGTCTAATGGTCTCTCGCGCCAATCCCGCGTCTAGGCTGAGCCGCCCGCCCAGGAAGCTCTCTGAATTGAGTCGGCCCAGCGCCAGGTTCGCATCCGTCACCGTCGCCTCGGCGCCGCCTCGCCCGTAGCAGGCAGGTCCGGGCTCCGCTCCGGCGCTCTGAGGACCGACGCGCAGCGCCCCCCCGGGGTCGATCCAGGCGATGCTCCCGCCCCCTGCGCCGAGCGTGTGTATGTCCACCATAGGTACCTTCACGGGCAGCCGCTCGATCTCGCTGTCCTGTGTCCGCCGCACCTCGCCCCTGTAGCAGAGGCTGATGTCGAAGCTCGTGCCCCCCATGTCGACCGAGATGGAGTTGGGCTCGCCCGCGTGACCGGCTATAGCCACGCTGCCGATCACGCCCGCCGCCGGGCCCGACAGGATCGTATGCACGGGCTTCTCGACCGCCAGGCCGGCGGTCATCGTACCGCCGTTGGACTGCATAATGTGCACTTCCGATGCGATGCCGCGGTCGGCGATGCTCTCTTGCAGGCGCCTGAGGTAGCGGCCCATCACGGGCGCCACGTAGGCGTTGATCGCCGTCGTGCTCATGCGCTCGTATTCCTTGAACTCCGGCACAACGTCGCACGACAGCGACACGGTGAGGTCGGGCAGGGCGGCGCGAACGGCCTCGCCAATGGCCCTCTCGTGTACAGGGTTGGCATACGAGTGGAGCAGGCACACGGCTACGGCGTCCAGGTCCGCAGAGCCCAGCCGTTCGATAACGTCCGCCAAGTCGCCCTCGTCCAGCGGCGTGGCGATCTCGCCGGTGTACAGGATGCGCTCGGTCACCTCGAACCTGAGATGGCGCGGAACGATGGGCTCCGGCTTCTGGATCCGCCAGTCGTATAGGTGAGGGCGGTCCTGGCGTCCGATCTGCAGCACGTCACGGAAGCCGCGAGTCACGATCAGGGCGCACCTTGCGCCCTTGCGCTCCAGCAGCGTGTTCGTCGCAACCGTGGTGCCGTGGCTGAAGAACTCGATCTCGCCGGGCGAGACGCCCAGGCGGTCGATTAGCTGGTTGATTCCGTTTGCGACGCCAGCGGCCTGGTTCTCCGGAGTGGAAGGAGTCTTGGCGAACTCGAGCTCGTCAGTATCGACGTTGTGGAGCGCCAGATCCGTGAACGTGCCGCCAACGTCGACGCCCAGCCTGTATCTCATTGGGAGATGCCCTGCTCCTTCTCACAATACAGCCGGACATCCCACGCCAAATGAACACCTTCGCCACTGACATGGAGCCCGGCCTAGACTGAAGGCGAGTGTAGCACTGCGCCCGCAGGCCTGACAATACCTGTCCGCCGCAACTAGGGCCTTTCCAAAGTTCCCTCTCCCCTTCGCGGGAGAGGGTTAGAGCCTGCCCCGTACTCGATACGGGGGTGAGGGGGCGTTGACCGATACAAGTCAGTCACCCTCATCCTAACCTTCTCCCATCGAGGGAGAAGGGATTTCCCAGATCCCCCTCTTATGGCATTGTGACGACTTTGGAAAGGCCCTGCGCCGCAACGTAGGGTGGGGTATCCTCAAGCTGGCCGCCCAAGACTGCCCTCGGACGCCGATGCCCAAATCGGGCAAGCAGGAAGGACACAACTTTGGCCGAAGACAAGATCTCGTTCGGACGCCTCGTGCCCATGCTCACCACAGACGACCTAAGCGGGACCATCGCCTTCTATCGTGACACCCTTGGGTTCGAGGTCACCGGAACCTACCCAGAGGATGATCCAAACTGGTGCTATCTCAAGCGTGGGGACTCACACCTGATGTTCTCCAGCCTTGACCAGCTCGACCACGGCCACGACGAACGCGGCCACGACGAACGCGAAGGACACCATCACGACAGCCCAACTGGCGTGTGGACGCTCTACGTCTACCCGGACGACGTCGAGTCCCTTTGGGAGAAGCTAAAAGAGCAGGTCCCCGTCGCCTATCCCTTGCACGAAACCCCTTACGGGATGCGCGAGTTTGGGATACGCGACCCCAACGGATTCATGCTGAGCTTCGGCAAGGACGCGTAGGTCATGGCCACGACGCCTCCGCGCCGGCCATACCGGCTACCCGACCTGAGTGTAGGGAACGGGAACGGTCGGGATACGCTGGAGGCGTACTCGTGGCAGGACATACGCGAGCCAATCTACGGCGATAAGGGCCCGTTAGCCCCCTCGTCTACCCGGCGTCGCGTACCATCTGGATGATGGAGAAATAGGCCCCCTGCGGGTCCTGGATGAACGAGAACCTGCCGACGCCCTCGACTTCCATCGCCGGCGAAATCTGCTTCCCACCCAGTCCCTTGGTCTTCTCCAACGACACGTCCAGGTCGGCCACCGCGAAGTAGATCGACCAGTTCGGGGGCATCTCGCCCCACTCCTCCCTGATCGCCATCATCCCCGCGGCAGGCTTGTCGTTCAGTCCGAAAACCGTGTATTCACCGCCGTCCCCACCGACCGCTTCACTGGCCGACCATCCGAAGAGGCCCCCGTAGAACTTGGCCGCCGCGGCGGTGTCGCGCGTGTACAGCTCGTTCCATGCCAGGGCGCCCGGCTCGCCGAATATACCTGCTCCAATGTGATCCCTCGGCTCCCATACTGAGAACATGGCCCCAGTCGGGTCATGGGCGACGACCATTCGGCCCGAGGTGAAGACATCGAAAGGCCCGTTCATCACGACGCCGCCATGCTCCGCAATACGCTCTGCGGCCTCGTCCGCGCTCTCTACCGTGAAGTAGTTCACCCAAAAGGGCTGGCCACCCGTCATCTGCCTCATCTCTTCGGGCATGTTGTACAGGGCGCACGAGTTTCGTCCGCCCTTGCTCAACATCGCATAAGACATTCCCTCTCCCATGGGGAGGTCCATGGCCTCCAGGCCCAGCAGCTCTGAATAGAACTTCTTGGCCCCCTCTGGGTCCGTAGTCCCCAGGTCCGCCCAGCTGAACATCCCCGGCTCGTGCTTGTCGATCTCCAATACCGCCTCCTTCAATGTAGATGCTCGACAACAATTGTACACTGAGGAACGGCCTAAAGCCGTGCCCGTCCCGGATGGCCTCGGCGCGACGTACTATGACCTTCCACGACTCGCCTAAGGCTCAGAGGCATCCCGCCGACCCTCCGCAATATCGCCGCGCCCTAGCGTACCTACGCCTGTGTTGGTTATTCGCCTTCCGTGGCAGAGAACGGCTAAGATCATCGCGGAGATCGCACATGATAAACCGCCGCGCCGGACGCTTCCTGGTGGGCTTGACCTTAACTGCACTCGCCATGTCCCCGGTCCTAGCGGGCGGCGTCGACGCGGCTGATGAAGGCGGCCGAGTATGCCGAGCCGGCATGATTGTCATGCAGAGGGAGAGCTGCACCTATCCTGGCACATCAGACGAGTTCACGGTCGGCAGCGACGGGAAGGGGCGCTTCCTGTCCTTCACGGCCAGCGGACTTCTGAACGCCAGGAACGTAACTGTGGACGGCAGTACATATAACTTCGCCGCCCGCTCTCAGGGCGGCGGAAGATGGAGGATCCTGGTGGCCGGCCGGTCGCCTGCGGCCGTTGGACCCGGCGGGCCGCCGCCTTCTCCCATGCCGACACATACCCCGGCGCCCAATCCCACGCCGGAGACTGACGAGGGGGCGTGCCAGGCCGACCTGATAGTTAGGGCAGGGGTAGGCTGCACGTACCCAGGCACGCCAGACGAGTTCACGGTCGGCAGCGATGGGAAGGGGCGCTTCCTGTCCTTCACGGCCGGCGGACTATTGAACGCTAGGAATGTAACCGTCGGGAGCAGGTGGTATATCTTCGCCGCCCGCTCTCAGGGCGGCGGAAGATGGAGGATCCTGGTGGCTGGCGACCCTGCCGTGACAGGGCTGTGCGCGAATGGCATCGCTGTGCCCGACCCCCATAAGAATCGGGGTCTTCTCGGCGACTGCAACGTGCTCCTGGAGTCAGGGGACGCCCTCGCAGGCGACGCGACGCTGAACTGGAGCGCCGACCTTCCAGTCACGGAGTGGGAAGGTGTCACCAAGGGGGGCTCACCAGCCCGGGTGCGGCGGGTGGTTCTCGGCTCGAGGGGATTGACTGGGAACATCCCGGCGCAGCTCGGTGGCCTCACGAGACTAGAGGTGTTGGACCTCCACGACAACGAGCTGAGCGGACCTATCTCGCCGGACTTAGGGAGCCTCGCCACTCTAGACTGGTTGTCCTTGTACAGCAACCAGCTGAGTGGGTCCATCCCGCCGGAGTTGGGCAACCTCATCAATCTGGAGGGCTTGCAACTCAATGACAACCGGTTGACCGGGCCTATCCCGCCGGGGCTGGGAGACCTCTCCAATCTAAAGTGGCTGTTGCTTTACGACAACCAGTTGGGCGGCCGCATCCCGCCGGAGCTGGGAAACCTTGCCAATCTAGAGGGGTTGTACCTTGGAGGGAACCAGTTGAGTGGCCCCATCCCGCCGGAGTTGGGAAGCCTCTCCAATCTGGTGGATTTGTGGGTCCATGGCAACCGGTTGAGCGGCCCCATCCCGCCGGAGCTGGGAAGCCTCTCCAATTTATACTGGTTGCTACTTTACGACAACCAATTGAGCGGACCTATCCCGCCGGAGCTCAACAACCTCCGTCAATCTGGGTTGCTGCACCTGAAAGGGAACCAGTTAACTGGCTGCATACCCCGCCAGCTGGCGAACAGGCCCGGCCTGCAAATCACCCACGACGGGCTCCCAGTGTGCGCGGTGACGCCCCCGACTACTCCCGCAGCCCCGACAGGATTGCCTCGGCGAGCTCCATCGTCTTGACGGCCTCGTCCAGGTCCGCAGCCGGGGGCGAGATGGGCGTGTCGTCTCTCACGCAGTCGATGAAGAAGCGGTCGAGCTCCATGCCGCCGCCGCTGCCTCCGGGGTCCATGAGGTCGACCCGGCCGTCGTGGGTCACCACCCAACCCTCGCTGATCCCTACCAAGTAGGCCGAGATGTCGAGGCCGTGTATCTCGTAGCGCTGGAGCCGCTCGGGGCCGGTGTAGTTCGCCATGATCTGCGCCACGCATCCGTTCTCGAACACGACCAGGGCCGCGTGGACGTCCTTGTGGCTGGAGGCAGCACGCCGTACCACGCTGTGCACCTCGGACACGTCCGAGCCCGCCACGGCCCTCACGAGGTCGATGGAGTGGATGGGCGTCTCCAGCAGCACATTGTCCATGATCACCTCGGGGAACTTACCCGACGCCTCGGTGCCGGTCATGCTCTTGTGGAATTCGCCCAGTATCTGCGTGACCGGCCCGCGCTCCTCGATCATCGCCCGCGCTTCGAGTACCATCGGGTGGAAGCGGCGCTGGAAGCCGACCATGCCCTTCGCGCCCGTGCGCTTCGCGGTGTCTCGCAGCGCCGCGGCCTCGGCCACGCTCATGCCGGGGGGCTTCTCGATCAGCGTGTCTATGCCTCGCTCCAGGCACGGGAGCGCCGCCTCGCCGTTCAGGTGAGCGGGCGTGGCCACCACAACCGCGTCGATGCCTCCGGCGTCCAGCATCTCGTCGATGCTGACATAGCGGGCCTCTATGCCGTACTGATCGGCCGTCCCGTTCCGGGCCTCTTCGACCGGGTCGCACACGGCAACCATCTCCACGTCCTCGAACTCGCCTATGTGGGCCATGTGCCCGCGTCGATTGCGGCCCCCGCATCCGATGAAACCAACCCTGACTCTGGCCATGCCAAGCCTCCTTGCCGTTGCCGATTGACACAAACTATAACCCTATTTACACTCCGGTACACGCTGTTGGGAGGGCAACCGATGGGAGAAGAAAGACTGGCCGACCTCGCTCACCTCATGCGGCGGGCCGGATTCGGGGCTTCCAGGGACGAGCTAGAAGAGTACGCCAAGCTGGGGTACGACGCCGTGGTCGACATGCTGGTCGAGCCGGAGAGCGTACCCGACATCGACGTGGACATCCTCGAGCGGTACTACTTCGGCGAGCTCTTCAGGATCCGCGTGGGCGAGTGGTTCTACCGGATGCTGAACAGCAGACGCCAGCTACAGGAGAAGATGGCGCTATTCTGGCACCACGTCTTCGCCACCGGGGTCTCCAAGAACGAGCACATGCTCTCCGCCGCCAATCAGATCGCGATGTTCCGCCGCGTCGGCCTGTCGAACCTAGACGAGATACTGAACGAGCTCTCGCGCGACCCTGCGATGATCTTCTGGCTCGACAACAACGAGAACAGGAAGGGCGAGCCCAACGAGAACTACGGCCGCGAGCTGCTGGAGCTATTTTCGATGGGTGTCGGGAACTACACCGAGCAGGACCTGAAGATGGCGGCGCGGGCCTTCACCGGATGGACCTTCACCCAGCCCATACCGCTCTACCCCCACGGCTATTACCCGGCCCACTTCATCAAGCGTGAGGACGATCACGACAACGGGGACAAAGCTTTCCTGGGCGCGTCGGGCAACCTCGACGGCGAGGATGTCATCGCCATGATCGTCCAGCAGCCCGCAACAGCGGTCTTCATATCGCGGCACCTCTACAACTTCTTCGTGGCCGACGAGCCGCAGGTGCCCGCATGGCCAATCGACCCTCCACAGGACCCGGACGCGATACGCGCCCTCGTAGCCTCGTACTTCGAGTCGGGCGGGGAGATGCGCGAGGTCATGCGCACCCTGTTCAAGTCCGACTTCTTCAAGCAGGCCAGGTTCGCGAAGGTAAAGAGCCCCACCGAGCTGGTGATGGGAGTCATAAAGCTCGTCGGCACGTACCGCACCCTGGAGCCCGATCTCATGAAGTACTCCAGCGTCACGGAGCTGATGGGACAGGACCTCCTGAACCCGCCGACAGTCGAGGGATGGCACACGGGCAGGGAGTGGATAGACGGCGGGACGATGAACGAGCGGGTCAATTTCGCGGTCAACGAGGTGAGCGACCCGAGCAAGCCGGGCATCAGGGAGACCGTCGACCAGATCGAGGCGGACGCCCCGGTCTCCGCGGACGGACTCGTCGATCGTTGCCTGGAGCTGGCGGGGCGGCTGGAGGTCGGCGAGGATACTCGAACGACCCTGCGACAGCACGCCGAGTCAGGCGGCGCTCTCGATTTCGCCTCGGACGAGGGACGGGAGAGAGCAGAGGAGCGCGTGGTGAGCCTGATGCGGCTTATTGTGTCGACCACCGAGTACCAGTTCGCCTGACAGGAGCGGCGCCATGGCTCGACCCTACGGACTTCTGAGGGCCGGATTCCCGTACCTCAAGACTCTCGGCATGCGGAGGCTCACGAACTTCCCCATCGACGTCGCCGTCGGCAAGGAGGGACGTCTGTACATCCTGTGCCGCCAGGAAGGCCTCGCCGCCGTGATCCGCAAGTACACCGTCGAGGACGAGGATCTGGGCGAGATCAGCAAGTACGGCGATGGAGCGGGCGAGATGAAGTGGCCGGTGTGCATCGTCGCCGACTGCGAGGAGAACCTCTACGTGTCGGACGAGGCCACCCATCGGATCATCTCCTACGACACGGAGGGCGAGCACCGTGGGTCGTGGGGCGAGCACGGCTCGGACCCGGGCAAGCTGGACCGGCCGGCGGGCATCGCCTTCGACCCTGAAGAGAACGTATACGTGGCCGACGCGATGAACCACCGGATACAGAAGTTCACCAAGGATGGCGAGTACATGCTGGGCTGGGGCAGCCACGGCTACGCGCCCGGTGAGCTCGACATGCCGTACGGCGTCGCGGTGGACGACGAGGGGTTCGTCTACGTCGCCGACTGGCGCAATGACCGCATCCAGAAGTTCACGGCGGACGGGGAGTTCGTGTTCGAGTGCGGAGGCTCCGGCTCCGGCAGCGGTGAGCTGGACCGGCCCTCAGGCATCGACGTTGACGGACACGGCGACATATACGTCGCCGACTGGCGTAACAACCGCGTTCAGCTATTCAACCACGAGGGGCGGTACGTCCAGAAGTTCCTGGGTGACGCAACCCTCTCGAGTGTGTCCCGGGAGTACATGCTGACGAACGCCAGCCCCAACCGTTTACGCGACATGGCGGACCTGGAACCTCAGAAGTACCTGCGAAGACCCAGATCCGTGGCCGTGGACGAGAACGGCCTCATGTTCGTCCCCGACAACGGCTCCTACCGTGTTCAGGTCTACCGCAAGGAGGCCATCTCACTCACGCCGCAGGAATTTGGCCCACCAAGGCGGTCTCCGACCTTGCAGCAGGAGTAGCGGCTCCAGCCAGCCCCTGATATGCGTACTTTGATGCCGGGCGGAGGTCCAGTGAGCAGGCTGGCCGCGTCCATTCGACACATGCTGGAGCCGGTTGGGCGCATCTTCGTGGTCCGTCTGGTGCTCCGGACGGCACAGGAGATCTCGGACGACGACGCCACGCACCTGGCAGCCGGCGTCTCTTTCTACGCGCTCTTCTCGCTCTTCCCGCTGCTGCTGGGACTGACGGCCCTCCTCAGCTTCTACGCCGACTCCGAGGAGGTCCGCCGCGACCTCGCCGAGCTTGTGGCGAACTACCTGCCAGGCTCCGAAGGGCTGATCGACCGTAACCTCGAGGCCGCATACAGGTTGAGAGGGGCGATTGGGCTCTTCTCCATTGCGGGCCTGCTCTGGTCAAGCAGTGCGGTCTTCGGAGCCATAACGAGAGCCGTGAACAGGGCGTGGGACGTACACCGCGACCGGCCCATCTACATCGGCAAGCCGCGGCAGCTTCTAATGGCCGCTCTGGTCGGAATGCTCTTCGCGTTGTCGCTCTTGGCCCCGACCCTGCTCAGGGTTACGGCCAACGTCGCCGAGTCGGACCTGCCGGGCGTCGGCCTGTTCTACGACGCGGCTGCGCGAATAGTCCTCCAGGGCCTGTCGTTGGGCCTGACGATAGTCATCTTCCTCGCGCTCTACAAATTCCTGCCCAACACGAAGACCTACTGGAAGTACGTATGGGTGGGGGCCGTCGTCGCCGGAGTCCTCTTCGAGATAGCCAAGAACCTGTTCATCGTCTACGTGGAGCGGCTGGCAGGTTTCGAGAACGTGTACGGCTCCCTCGCTCCCGTCATCGCGCTGCTGCTTTGGGCCTACGTCAGCAGCTTCATCCTGATACTTGGGGCGGAGCTGAGCTCCGAATACGGCAGGATGCGCAGGGGCGTGGAGCGGGGCCGGCTCATGGCGGACTCGCCCCCGCAGCGGTAGTGGGCCGCACCCGAACTATTGCAGCGGCAGCGGAGGCTGGAGCCACTTAGGCGACTCGTTGACCTTGATCGACGTCACCCACTTCACCCACTCGAAGCCGCGCTTTCCGGGTGCTACGAGCCTGACCGGGTGGCCGTGCCCGCGCGACAGGGGCTTGCCTCCCACGTGTGTCGCCAGCACGTACTCGCGGGCCTCCTCCATCGAGAAGCGCCTGTAGTATCCCGTTGCCGACGTAACGGTGATGCTGGCGGCCCCTGGCCTGGTCCCTGCCAGGGCGAGCAGATCCGGCACGGGCATTCCCTGCCAGTCCTGCTCGGAATACCAGCCGCCGGTGCAGTCGATGACCGCGGTAACGCCGTGCCGCTGGTCGAGGTCCTCGTACCCCAGGGCGAGCTCGCGCTCGACCGCGCCCGTTACGGCGAGCCGCCACCCGGACGCGTCAATATCCGGAGGGGAATCGTTGAGCCACGAGACCACAGGGAAGCGCTCCCCGTACCTGCGTCCGGCGTCGTAGGACCCGGTGAAGCGTCGCTCGGAGCCGGTGGGGCGGAAGAAGGCGGACGCTGCCTCTGAGGTCTGGGTGAAGGCGAATCCCGCAAGGGCGATGCCGGCGGCCCTGAGGAACCACCTGCGCTCGGCCCAGAAGGACAAGGGCAGTCTCTTCGTGTAGGTGTAGGCGTGCCACGCGGCGACCGGGGCCAGGGCAACGCCGACGTAGATGTGCCAGCTAACGCCGCTGAACCATGCGAACGTGAACGGCCCGGCGTACGACCATACGAAGCCGAGGCCCAGTGTGACCGCGAGCAGGGAGACCAGGGCCAGGGAGGCATACTGGCGCGGGCCAGAGCGGCGCCTGCGGAGCGACGACACAATGATCGCGGTCTTCCATATCAGCACCACTACGATGGCGAACCCCGCGATCCTGTGAACCGCGATGAAGATGGCATCGCCTGCCGCGCCCGACACGAGGCCGAAGAAGCCGGTCACCAACTCGACCAGCAGCAGGGAAAGGAGCACGCTGTTCGCCCAGAACGACTTCATCCTCTACACAATACAACGGACGGCAACCGGATGCGTTACCCAAGCAACGGCTACCTGGTTCCAGCGACCTTGCCGGCGCCAGGGTAGAGGGAATGCGTGAGGCGCTCCAGGGCGTCGGCGCAGCCCTGCCCACGTCTAGCCGGAAGTTTCGCCGCTGACGAGGCCGATGCAGTTGCCCTCGGGGTCCGAGAACATCGCGAACGTCACCATGCCAGGAATGACGGTCACCGGCATCACAACGCTCCCGCCGAGATCCTCGGCCTCCTTCAGCTTCGCCTCGATGTCCTCCACCTCGACGTAGAAGGAGACCATGTTGGGCTCGCCGTTCGTCTCCGAGATGCCGCCGTTGATGCCGGTCTCGGTGTGGGTATCGACGAGGCCGTACCCCATCGGGTTCGAGGCGTCAATGTGCCATTCGAACAGATCCGCGTAGTATTTCTGCAGCTTCTCGGCGCCAGTCGACCTTATCTCAAAGTGGACTACTGGGTTGGGCATGTATTCCCTCCTGCGGTTGAATTGGATTCGACACTACAGGCAGCCTACCCCAATTGGAACATAGGTGTCAAGTTGGGCTGTCTGCAGACATGCGTTACAGGAGCAGGCCATCCAGAGTGCCATGGCCGCCCCCACAGGGGGAATGGCGTCGTCTCTTGGCATGGTCAATGCCAACCCCGCCCCAGATCCCTCGCTGGCGCCTCGGGACGACATGGCGTGGTGGCCGGGTGCTATTTTCGTACCAACCACTCATGCCGGTTGCGACCGGCGCACCAAGCGATGAAGATGGGCCGCTGTCTTCAATCGCAGTCTGAATTATGACAGCGCCCGGAGCATAACAAGGGGCCGTTTGCCTCGAGTCTACACGATCTCCATGCGCCTCAAGTCACGAAAAAACATGGCGATACTGTGAAGTTTCTTCAAGTCCTGTGGTTCCAAACCATCCGGCGCGAAGTGCATCACATCATTCCGTCTTTCCCTCACCCAGTCCAGTTGCTTACGGAACTCTTTGCGATCCAGATTCAGGTTGAGCCTATTCCAAAGCTCTTCTTTCCCCAGTAGCTGGTGATATTCACCTATTGTAAGATCTTCGGGTCCGGATACTGTCCGATCGCCACTTGAGGGAGGTAAGGCTTGGTTCAGCTCGTCAACTGTAAACTTCCTATGGATAAGGCTGCGCAAGTAACCTTCTATCTCTCCAATACGCAGGAATGGGCCAGCAAGCTGCACAAATTGGCCCGCGACATCGCTGGAGGTCACGATACCTGTAATCTTGCGGCATTGACCTCTCACCAAGACGTAGTCATGCTGCGATATGTATCCTATTGCGGAAAACAAAGGGTCTTCAATTGAGACTTCGGGAGGAGAGAGGGTCATGCACTCTCTGACCCACTGACAATCATGTCCCAATGACAACCTAATGCCAATCGACTTCCAACTAATTATTCCCTTAACCTCGTGCTCATTCTGCATAACTGGCAACTGCGAGAAGTCATTCGTATGCATTAGCGTTGTAGCTACACTGAGGGGACTGTTTGGATCCACTGTAGTCGGCTTATGATTCGCGGCCTCGATAGCGCCGATTCTGATGGTCGGATCGATTGGTTCGTCACGGGCTGTGATACCCTCAACAGCTTCTGGGTCAAGTGCGATCGAAATCTTCCCGTCTATCCATGTCACTTCAAAGTCAGGGACAGTTCTGAGATCAAGCTCAGACAGCTTATGCCTGATACGCCTGACATTGTTCCTCCCTCTCCGGGAATATCCGAACCAACTCAAGAATTCACGGACTGTCAACGCCTCGGGGTTGGGCGCCGCGCCACCATCGATCTCACGCTTCATCCGTTCGGATAATGTGCTGAGCCTCTTATGGACATCCATCTCAGTACAGGTTACCTCCCATTCTGTTGCAAAGATAACACTAACAGAACAAGCTTCAAGGAGATTCACCATGACGACCACGAGCACTATCGAGAATAGACATCAGCCCGGCCTTCCTGCCGCCCCATTTCCAGAGCTTGAAATCATCCTCAACGATCCTGCTCAAGTCACTACTAGACGGCATTAGGCTCTCGATCTGGCTTTCGAGGCCGGCCTCTCTGACGAGGAGACCTACCACTGTCAAGAGCTTCGAGGTGACCGAAGATTATACCGAAGTTTCGCTGGCTTTCGTCCGCGGTAAGTGGTCTGGGATCGGTCATGCCAGTCCTCCTTACGGCAGGGTGTAGCACAGCATACCATAAGCTGACGGCCGCAGGGGTTCAGCTGAACATTTCATCTGGCCCACTACCCAAAGCCCGGGGCGGGTTTTCGGCCCGCCCCGGATGTGTTACAATTGGAGGCACATCAAGGGAGCACGGCCTAAGGGTTGTGACCGCCAACCTGGGTTCACCACGCTCCCCAAGGTGGCTAGACCCCGTAACGGGGTGATGCGGCCCTCGTCGGGCAACGAAAGAGCGGGATACCCTCGTTTTGGGAAACCCAACGCGGGGGTTTTTATTTCGTCGGGCAATACCAATTGAGCAATTCCTCCGGGATAGATTCCGCCGATGGCGGCGGCGCGCCGTCAGCTGCGGCATGGAACGCTGCATCTCGCAATCACTACCGTGCCGCCGTCAGGTTGAAGGATCAAGCAGTGCGGCTTTACGGGGAAGGAGAGTTGGAGGCGGCTGCCGAGTTACTCTATATTGGCGGCAAAACGAGCCATCAATGCCGTGGCGAATAGCCGCTCGCGCAACCCAATCACCACACGGGCCAAGTACCGGCAGTTGAAACGCATAGCGCGAACTGAGCCGGATGGAGCGCAACTGCTGACGCTATGGGATGCTGCAAGGCGTCTCCATACTTATACCAATTCATTTTGAGCGCGCCGTAAAGCCGTCATTCCCGCGAAGGCGGGAACCCACTCCCTGGCCGCACATATACGGCGGCATCACGGTGACTTGGTATTATGCAGACCAGATGCCCGAACCCGCAACATTAGAACAGGATTGGCACAGTGCACTGGAGTTCATAGCCGGAATGCTGGCATTGCTGCCATCTTCCAACCCGCCCCAGTGAAGAGATCGCCAGCTTTGGCCGGATTGGAGAGCCTCCGTCTGGTGGGGTGGGTGCTAGGTGGTTTGGGAGGCCACCATCACTTCGACCAGCTCCCGGACTGCGCCGGCCGAGTAGTCGAGGGCGGCGGTCTCGTCGGGGGTCAGATCGAACTCTATGACCTGCTCGACGCCTCCCGCGCCCAGCTTTACGGGGACGCCCATGAAGAGGCCGTCGATCCCGTATTCGCCCTCGAGGTAGGTGGTGCAGGGGAGTATCTGCTTCTTGTCCAGCAGGACGGCCTCGACCATCTGCGCTACCGCCGCAGACGGAGCATAGTACGCGCTGCCCGTCTTGAGCAGACCGACGATCTCCGCGCCGCCGTCCTGGGTGCGCTTCACGATCTCGTCTAGGCGCTCGGGCGATATCAGGTCCGCGACGGGCTGCCCGCCTACGGTCGTGCTGCCCACAACGGGAACCATCGTATCGCCGTGGCCGCCCAGCACCCAGGCAGTGATCGAGTCCACCGAAACGCCGAGCTCCGCCGACAGGAATGTCCTGAAACGCGCGGTATCGAGAATACCGGCCTGCCCGACGACGCGGTTCTTCGGGAAGCCGCTCACCTGAAATGCCCGCTGCGCCATGGCGTCCAGAGGGTTGGTCACGAGCATCAGCACGCACTCCGGCGAGCGCTCCACCACCTCCTCGACGACGGTCGTCACTATCTTCATGTTCGTCAGCAGCAGGTCGTCGCGCGACATGCCGGGCTTTCGTGCTATGCCCGACGTTATGACGACGACATCCGAGTCGGCCGTCTCTTCGTAGCCGTTGGTGCCCACCACATTCGCGTCCGAACCCACGACGGGGCCCGACTCCAGCATGTCGAGGGCCTTGCCCTGCGGCAGCCCTTCTACGATGTCGACGAGCACCACGTCTGCCTGGCCCTTGTCGAATATCCGCTGTGCGGTCGTCGCACCGACATTTCCGGCCCCGACTACGGTTACCTTGCTGCGCATTTCGTTTCCTCTAGCTGGATGACTCGCCTTGTCTGAATACGCGGTCGCACCACTCCCGTACCTCGTCCTCGATTCTCCCCTGGAACAGGCGGAACCTGAACGGAATCCCTACTTCGACCTCGACGTCGCTTTCCTTCACATGGACAGCGCCCTTGAGGTCGGCTCCGAAAGCCCTGAACGAAAACTCGAGCCTGTCTCCGCGCCAGGAATACCGTGCGTTGGAGACCTGCCCGCCGAAACGCTGCAGCAGCTTAGGCATCTCCTCAACGATGGTCTCCCGTGCGCCCTGCTTGGTCGTGCCGTGCGGTGCCGAGACCTTCATGCTACCCGGAGTGGGAGGCCCACCTGGAATCGAGGTCGGGGTCTTCGACCGTCTCCATGACGTACTCCCCGAACTCCTTCGAGGTCGCGCCGCCGCTGCGTCCGGTGATGCGGAGCTTCCGCTCGTACATGCCGCATATGTCTATCGCCATGTGGAGCTTGCGGCCCTCGTCAGCAAAGCCGAGGTGCTCCAGCATCATGGCCCCTGCGCGGAGCAGGGAGCTCGGGTCGGCGTACTGGTCACGGTTCTCCTTTACCATACGGGGAGCGCTGCCGTGTACCGCTTCGAACATGGCGTACTGCTTGCCCACGTTGGCGCTGCCCGCCGTGCCGACACCGCCCTGGATCTCGGCGGCCTCGTCGGTCAGGATGTCGCCATACAGGTTAGGCAGCACCATAACCTCGAACTCGCTGCGCCGTCTCAGGTCGAGCAGCTTCGCAGTCATTATGTCAATGTACCAGCCGTCCCACTCGATTTCCGGATACCGCTCGGCGATCCGACCCGCCACCTCCAGGAACTTGCCGTCCGTCGTCTTGACGATGTTCGCCTTCGTGACTACAGTGACCCGCTTCTTCCCTGTCCTGGCCGCGTGGGCGAACGCCGCGTTGATGATACGCTCGGACCCCGGCGTCGTGATCACCCTGAAGTCGATGGCGAGGTCCGGCGTTACGTTGATCCCCTGGCTTCCGACCGCGTACAGGTCTTCCGTGTTCTCGCGGAAGAACGTCCAGTCGATCCCCTCGCTGGGTATGCGGACGGGACGGACGTTGGCGAAAAGGTCCAGCTCCTTTCGCATCGCCACGTTCGCGCTCTCGATATTGGGCCATCCGTCGCCCTTCTCCGGCGTGTGAGTAGGTCCCTTCAAGGTGACGTGGCAGGCCTTGATCTCCGCCATCACGTCGTCGGGTATGGACTGCACCTTTGCGGCACGGTTCTCGATAGTCAGACCCTCTATGACCCTGAACTCCACCTTGCCGCGGCGTAACTCGTCGTTGAGGATGTTTTCGAGAACGTTCCGGGCGACTGCGCTGATGGTCGGCCCGATTCCATCGCCGCCTATCATCCCTACGACGATGGGGGATATGGCGGAGTAGTCTGCCCACTCGCCCTCCTGCCGCAGCCTTTCCACCCGGGCAAGCTGCTGGGCCACCACAACTCCGAAGTGCTCCTTCGCAGCTTCTACGATTCCGATGTCACTCAACTTATGCTTCCTCTTCTTGTGATTTCGTCAGAGCTCTTGGAGGGGGCTCCGTCATCCTAACCTTCTCCCACCAAGGGAGAAGGAACCCTCGAGGGGAGGGCGGGTTTCAAACCCGCCGCTACCGTTTGGAGATTCACGGCGCACAGTACGAAATGGTATCAGTCCGGTGCGATGGTCGCCAGGACATCCCCCTTGCGCACGGTCGTGCCTACGGCCGCCGGGAGACTCTTGACTACACCGGATACCGGCGAAGGCATGGAGTTCTCCATCTTCATCGCCTCCAGCACCACGACGGTGTCGCCGACGCCTACGGGCTGCCCAATCTCGACGGCGTAGCTGGAAACGAGGCCCGGCATAGGCGCAGACACGGGAACATCCGGTGACGTGCCCAAGGCCTCCAGCGCCTCGGCCGCAACAGACCGCTTGCCGCCGACAGGACTGTCCTCGTCCGCGGGGTCTACATCGACGCGGAAGTACTGTCCGGCAACGTGTACGTTGTACGTTCTCGCATTCTCACTGATGGCGGGCGCGGGACCCTCGGGCATCTCGATTCGAGGTGCCTGGGCCGGTGCCTTCTCCGCACTCCTGGCCTTCATCTCCTCCGGCACTGGATCGAGTCCGTGCTTTATGCGAAGGAACTTCATGCCCGTGGCAGGGTACAGGCCGTAGGTCAGTACGTCGTCCAGGTCAGTCGAAATATCCTTGACCGCCTCCCGTGCCTTGGACATCTCAGGGGTCAGAAGATCTGCTGGTCTCCCGGTCGTCGCCTTGTCGGGCCGCGCCCCGTTGCCGAGCACCATTTCGGCTACCTCCGGCGCTATCGGCGCAGGCGCACGACCATACAGCCCCGACACGTAGTCCTTGATCTCGTCGCTGACCATCTCGTACCGCCCGGCCAGCACGTTGCTCACAGCCTGGGTGCCGACCATCTGGCTCATCGGCGTGACGAGTGGGGGATAGCCCAGCTCCTTCCGTGTGCGCGGTATCTCCTCCAGCACCTCAGGCAGACGGTCGAGAGCGTCCATCTGGCGGAGCTGCGATGTCAGATTGCTGACCATGCCGCCGGGTATCTGGTGGCTGAGCACCCTGGCGTCTATTACCGCCGACCGCGGCGTCTCCATGTGCTCCCGGTACTTCGGCAGTATCTCTTCCAGGTGGTCGCCCGCCTCCAGCAGCTTGCCCAGATCCAGCCCGGCGGCCCTCTCGCCTCCGGACAGCGACATGATCATGGGCTCGACCGCAGGCTGCGAGGTCCGCAGAGCCAATGGGGCCAGGCATGTGTCCACCACATCCACGCCTGCCTCGATGGCCTTCAGGCAGGTCATGGACGCCATCCCGCTCGTGTAGTGGGTGTGAAGCTGTACGGGCACGTCCAGCGCGTCCTTCAATTCGCCGATGAGCCTGTAAGAGTCGTACGGCGCGAGAATCCCGGCCATGTCCTTGAGGCAGATGCTGTCGGCGTCCATGTCCTGGAACACCTTGGCCCTCTCCAGGTAGTAGCCGAGGTTGTAGATCGGCCCGCTGAGGCCTCCCTCCCCGGTGACGGAGTAGCAGATCGTCATCTGGAGGTGCTTGCCCGCCCGCTTGACGGCCCTGGCCGACCTGGCAAGGTTCCGCTCGTCGTTCAGCGCGTCGAACACCCGGAAGACGTCAATGCCCGCCTCGGCGGAGTGCTCTACGAAGGCGTCCACGAGGTCGTCGGCGTAGTTCCGATAGCCCACGAGCGACTGGCCGCGCAGAAGCATCTGCAGCGGAGTGTTCGGCATAAGCGCCTTGAAGGTGCGGAGGCGCTCCCACGGGTCCTCCGCCAGAAACCTCGTCGCCGCGTCGAAGGTCGCGCCGCCCCAGACCTCCATCGAGTGGAAGCCCACGGAGTCCATCTTCTCCGCAATGGGGACCATGTCCTCCGTGCGGAGACGCGTTGCCATCAGGCTCTGATGAGCGTCCCTGAACGTGGTGTCAGTTATCTTGATCTGCGTCATTGTGTTTGTCAGGAGTGGATTCCCGCCTACGCGGGAATCACCATGGCCTTGCCAGGCCACATAAGGGGGATGAAAATGTGCGCGGGATTCTCCGTTGCCACATGATCTGTGGCAGCGACCGGGGATGGGTTCCCGCCCCGTATCAAGTACGGGGCAGGCTCTGCGCGGGAACGACGGTGTGGGGGCGTGCGGTTCATCTTCATAGTAACGACGGTTGTGGCCGCCTGATGTCTATTTTCATGGTAATGACGGGTTCGTGGCGCGCTCAAATGGAACTGGTATTATACCTAATTGGGCCGCCGCAGAGGACTCAAGCCACCTGTACCTTCACCGCTCTTTCCAACCTTGCGTCGCGGCCGCCTGCCACATCGACCGAGACTACCAGCCTCCAGTCGAACGACCATGATCTGACCGCGTCCCCTTCCAGCGCCTTGGCGTCGTCGAATCGCCGGGGCGGAGCGGTGTCGATCGGAAGGCGGACATCGAAGCCTCTCAGTTCACCCTGCTCTAACGTCACGTCGGAGAGGAAGGCTGTAGTGCTGTGGACGTAGCTCTCGAGTCGTTCGCTGCCGACCTGGTTCGGGATCTGCGGGCGCGGCGACGCTACACCGGGGTTCGAGTACAGCCCCGGCCCCGAGACCGTGTAAGTCTCGGCGAACTTCTGGTCGCACAGAAGCTGGACGCTGGCCTCCCGGATGGCGATGCGTCCCTTGGGTACGATCTCGACGCGCACGGCGACCATCTCGCCGAGCCGGTACGGGCGGTCGTCGAAGTCGAGGCTCAGGTCCATTGGGTCGAGTCGGTGTAACATTTGCGCCCTCGGTTCTACTGGAGTATGTTCTGCCGTTACCAGGAATTGCAGTGTTCGGAGCCGACTACCCCGCCATCCGCCAGCCTGTGTCGAGCGGGTGTGCACGGCCCCTCAACGGCTGCCACGAAGCGAGCTTCCAGGCATTGAGGCGCGTGGAACGGGGCTCCCTCGCCTCTTTTTCTTCATCTTCCACGTAGGCCTGCACCGCCGCCATGACTGCGGCGAGCAGCCTTGGGTCCAGTCCGTTGGGGCTCGTCATAGGGGGATGCTGCCGTGCTTCTTGGGCGGAAGGACCTCCCGCTTGTTCTCCAGCATCTCCAGCGCCACGATGATCTTCCCGCGCGTCTCGGAAGGTTCGATGACGTCGTCGATCATTCCCCGCCCCGCGGCCACATACGGGTTCATCAGCCGCTCCTGGTACTCGGCGACCCGTTGCGACCGAAGCGCCCCCGGGTCAGGCGCGGCCTTGATCTCGTTCCGGTGGATAATGTTGACCGCACCGTCCGCGCCCATAACGGCTACCTCGCCCGTGGGCCAGGAGTAGTTGACGTCCCCCCGAAGGTTCTTGCTGCTCATGACGATGTAAGCCCCACCATACGCCTTGCGCGTCAGCACGCTGATCTTGGGGACCGTCGCCTCGGCGTAGGCGTAGATCAGCTTCGCGCCGTGACGGATGATACCGCCATACTCCTGGGACGAGCCCGGCATGAACCCGGGCACGTCGATGAACGTCACCAGCGGTATGTTGAACGCGTCGCAGAACCTCACGAACCGCGCTGCCTTCACCGACGCGTTGATGTCGAGCACCCCGGCCATCACGTCCGGCTGGTTTGCCACTATCCCGACCGACCGGCCGCCGATGTGCGCGTGCCCGACGACTATGTTCCGAGCGTACGAGGCGTGTACCTCCATGAAGCCTCTGTCGTCGACCACCCGGCGGACTACGTCGAGCATATCGTAGGACTGGCTCGGGGAGTCTGGGACGATCTCGGCCAGCCCTTCGTCGGCGCTTGCAGGGTCGGCCTTCGTGCGCGGGGGCTCCTCCATGTTGTTCTGGGGCAGGAAGCTGAGCAGGTGACTAATTGCGCTGATGCACGCTATCTCGGAATCGATGTCGAAGTGGGCCACCCCGCTCTTGCTGGCGTGGCTCTCCGACCCGCCGAGGGCCTCGTGCGTAATATCCTCGCCGGTTACCGCCCTGATAACGTCGGGCCCCGTAATGTACAACTGCCCCTGGCCTCTCACCATCATCACGTAGTCGGTCAGGGCAGGGGAGTAGCTGGCTCCTCCCGCCGCCGGACCGAAGACCGCCGATATCTGCGGTATTACCCCCGAGGCCCGCACGTTTCGCAGGAAGATGTCGCTGTAGCCGGCAAGCGAGTCCACGCCCTCCTGTATCCGGGCGCCTCCCGAGTCGATGAGGCCGACCATCGGCGCACCCGTCGCCACGGCCTGGTCCATCACCTTGCAAATCTTCTGCGCGGCCACGCTCGAGAGCGAACCGCCCATCACCGTGAAGTCCTGCGAGTAGACGAACGTCAGCCGCCCGTCGATTTTGCCGTACCCCGTCACGACCGAGTCGCCCAGGTATTGCTGCTCGGCGAGCCCGAACTCGGTCGACTGGTGTACCACGAATCGGTCGATCTCCTCGAAGCTGCCCTCGTCCATCAGCATGGCGATGCGCTCGCGCGCGGTCAGCTTGCCCTTGCCGTGCTGGGCATCGATCCTGCGCTGTCCGCCCCCGAGCTGCGACTGCTCTCGCTTCCGCCGCAGCTCGTCCAGACTGTCTTGGACCCTGCTTCTCACTACCATGTTTGATTCGGCCCCGCGTCCCGTGGAATAATCGCCGCGCTCCCAACTTACCAGATGGCAGGAAGCCTCAGCAACAAACCGGGCGCTTCCTCCACTAGGCGGCAGGCATGGAATATTCCGAGAATCACGGGCGCGGCGCAACGAAAATCGGCGGCTCCATCTTCGAGTGGGGCTCCCGCACCTACGTTATGGGCGTCATCAACGCGACGCCCGACTCTTTCTCCGGCGACGGCATCGGCTCCAGTGTCCAGGCGGCGCTAGCTCAGGCCAGGTCCTTCGAGCAGTGGGGCGCAGACATCATCGACGTGGGCGGCGAGTCCACCCGCCCGCCTTCCATGTACGCCGGCTCAGAGCCCGTTCCGGCAGATACCGAGCTGGAGAGGGTGCTCCCCATCATCAGGGCCATCACCCAGGAGCTGGCCGTCCCCGTCAGTATCGACACCTACAAGGCCCAGGTTGCCCGACAGGCTGTCGCCGCCGGCGCGTCCATGATCAACGACGTCTGGGCACTCCAGCGGGACCCCGGCATGGCCGGCGCCGCCGCCGATCTCGGCGTTCCCGTCGTCCTCATGCACAACCAGGACCATACGCGCTACGACGACGTGGTGCCGGACGTCGTATCCCGGCTGTCGTGGCTCGCCGACCGGGCGGTGGAGGCCGGAGTCTCCCGTGACAGGGTGATACTGGACCCGGGCATGGGGTTCGGCAAGACCGCCCAGCACAACCTGGAGATCCTACGCAGGCTCGACGAGTACCGATGCACCGGACTGCCGATCCTGGTGGGCATGTCAAGGAAGTCCACTATCGGCTACGTGCTGGATCTGCCTGTCGACGAACGGCTGGAGGGCACGGCGGCAACCGTGGCCCTGTCGATAGCCGGCGGCGCGGACATCGTGCGGGTCCACGACGTGCGGGAGATGGTCAGAGTCGCGCGTATGAGTGATGCGGTCGTGCGCGGCTGGAGCGGCGGCTAATGCAGGCCGAAGCGTACCTCGCCCTGGGTTCGAACCTGGGTGATCGGCGGGCAAACATCCTGGGTGCCGTCGACCTGCTGGGCGAAGTATCGTCGGGGCTCAGACTCTCGGCGCTGTACGAAACCGAGCCCGCCGGCTTCGCGAGTCAGCCTTCGTTCCTCAACGCCGCATGCGGGCTGTGGACGAGCCTCGACCCCTTCGAGCTGTTCCAGGAGATGCGCCGTATACAGGACGAGGTAGGAGGGCCGCACACGTTCCCCAACGCGCCCAGGGCACTCGACATCGACCTGCTGCTCTACGACAGGCTGGTCATCGACACCCCTTTGCTGACTGTCCCTCATCCCCGAATGGCCGAGCGCGATTTTGTGCTGCGGCCTCTGGCGGACCTAGCGCCGGCACACGAGCACCCACAACTAGGAGCGACGATATCCGACTTGCTTGCCGAGCTTACCGCTTCTGCGCTATCGGACCAGCCTTACCAAAGGAGAATGGACCAACCTCATCCGGGCCTGCTGATGTCGTCCCGAACGCAGTGAGGGACCTAGGGTGGCAGAGAGGCTGCACATGGCCAAGGTCGAGGAGACCCCCCCAGGTCCTTCGCGTCGCCCAGGACGACGGTTGCTCCGCGGTCCATCAGGGACGCTGGTCGGGTGGAAGCAGGTCCGGGATCCCCCCGGAGATAGGGTAGGTTTCCGCGCACCGCGGGCAGTGCAGGCCGCCCTCGATGATTTCGCCGCTCTCTCCGTCCGCCTCCGTCACCGTCAGCTGCAGCTCGCGCTTGCATACGGGGCAGACCAGTATCTCCATCAGATCGGGTCTCACGGATCAGTCACCTCAACCCCTTCTCGAACAGCACGCCGAGCAGGTCCGAAAGCAGGAACACGAAGATGCCCAGGTACACCAGCGCATTGTAGCCCGAGACGGCTCGCAGAACCCGCCTCGCACCGGTAACGGGAGGCTCGTCGGCGCGCCCAAACGCCTCCAGGAACTCGGACCGCCTCCGCTGGGCCCGCACCTGCAGGAACATCCATAGCGACAGCACCACCTTCACCCCAAGAGTGATGGCGTAGGGAGGTCCCACCGCGTCCTCGGTCAGCCTGTCGAAGGCCAGGACGGAGCCGGTGGCGATCAGCACGACTATGCAGGCGTCGACGAGCGTCTTGAACTCCGAGCCCGCGGCGGAGGTCAGCCCGCGCGGCGTGTCGGGGTTCCGCTTGATCGCAGGGCGCAGCACCACCAGGTAGAACAGGCTGCCGCCCACCCACGCCGCTGCCGACAAGACGTGGAGCCATCGCACGACCAGCAGGAAGATATCCAGCGCGTCCATCGTACACGGATTATAGCCGCGGTAGGGCGCCCAGGCGCGTCCCGCGCGCTACTCCAGGAGCGGCGCGACTATCTCTTCCAGCTTCTCCTCGGTCAGCACCCCCGCCCACGTGCGGACGACCTCGTGGTTCTTATTCAGGAATACCGTCGTGGGCCAGTGGACGGCGTTGTAGTCGATCAGTATCTTCCCTTCGGCGTCCGGCCCGATGGCGTATGTTATGCCAAACTCGTCCACGAACTCCTGCCCCTCTTCGACAGTGTCGAGGGACAGGGATTGTATGCCGACGAACTTGAGCCCGTCGTCCCGGTGCTTTCGCCAGGTAGCCTCCAGGTCCGGCATCTCAAGTCGGCAGGGAGGGCAGGACGGGTACCAGAAATTGATGACGACGGGCTGTCCGGCGTACTGCGAAAGCCGCACCACCTCGCCCTTCTCGTAGTTCTCGTTGCCGAACACCTCCAGCTCGAAGTCCGGCGCCGCCTCTTCCCCACGCCCCGCGGGCACGCCCGAGGTCGTGCACGCCGCCAGCAGAAGGGTGGCCAGGGCCACGAGCGAGAGCATGGCTAGCCACCTTCGCAGTTCAAACTTCAA
The DNA here is from genome assembly GCA_965222445.1 of Dehalococcoidia bacterium. Classification (GTDB taxonomy): domain Bacteria; phylum Chloroflexota; class Dehalococcoidia; order Lucifugimonadales; family CAJWER01. Next base: position 2,974,751 of record CBDCTY010000002.1, read on the forward strand.
GTTGTCGTCCTCCGTTTCGGGTCGGGGCAGTCCCACGATGCGAGGAGCCCCTTTGTATATTCGATGAACGAGCAAGTGCGGGAGATGCAGCCCAGACGGACTACTCGTCCGGCTCACTCATCAGGGCCGTTGCGTGGCTGATGAGCGTCCTAGCGCGGTCCTCGGGCGTCTTACGGCTCTCCAGGTACAGGCGCAGGGCCTCACGCGGTTCCAGGGTCTGCGCGCGGCCGGGCCCCAGTCGTGATCGCATCTGGTCCGCCACCTCCCGGGATATCGCCGCCACGTAGTGCGCCCCCTCCAGCGCGCCGCGGATCTCCCCGTCCCGCAGGTGCCCCTCCAGGTCTGCAGGTACCCTGATCAGGACGCGCACCACGGCGCCCTCGAAGTGGCTTCTCTGGATCGCCCTGACAACCGTGGCCGTCGGGTCCAGATCGTCGCGCGGCACATCCACGGATACCGTGAGGAAGCGCCGAGCGCCCACGGGTACGAACTCGAACCCAGTCTCGCGCCTGCCCTGCGGCAGGGAAGGGTCGAGCTCCACGACGCAGAAGCCCTTGTCGTCCTTCTCCTCCCCGAAGTCCACTCGCTGGAGGCTCCCGGCATAGACCACCCGCGGCTCCCGGCCCCACTGCTGGTGGCGGTGAATATGGCCCAGCGCCACGTAGTCGAGCTGAGGCACGGCGATGTTGCTGCGCAGCAGCACGTGATCGCGGCCCAGCATCATCGACTGCTCCGAGCTCGTCACTGCCTCGCTCACCGAGACGTGCCCGGACAGGACCGCCGGAATGTCCGGGTCCAGCTCCTCCACACGGATGCGCACTGCGTCCGTCAGCCGGGCCTGGATAGCCTCATTGATCTCGTCCGGCGTCATTCCCCGCGTGTCCTCGTTCGCCAGGTAGGCGCTGCGCCTGATCCACGGCAGGGCGATCACCTGCACGGGGCCGGACTTCGTAGGGATTACGTACGTCTTCAGCGTGTCGCCGGTGTAAACGTTGCGGACGTCCAGCGTGCGAAAGATCTCCAGCGCGCTCGCCCGGCTTGCCGTGAAGGGCATGTCGTGATTGCCCACCAGCAGGAAGACAGGCACCCCCGCCGACGCCAGCCGCGCCACGCGCTTGGCGAACTCCCTCTGGTGCGTCTGCGAAGGGTCCCGGCTCTTGTACGCGTCACCGCAGAACAGCGCCAGGTCAGCGCCAGTGTCGATTGCGTAGTCCACAACCTCGTCCAGCGTGGACAGAAAGTCCACAAGCCGGCTCGACAAACCCGTCTCAGGGTCGGGCTTTCCATAATTCTCGACGCCGATATGTACGTCCGCAAAGTGGACTATCCGCATATTCTCTTGGCGAGCGGGGGCGGCTAACGCAGCGGGTCGATGACCTGAAGGAAGGGGAAGCGGTAGAAATCCGTGTCGCGCGTGCAGATGCGGCTCACTCCGTGCTCGCGCATCAGCACCGCGGTGTGAAGATCGTGGACCATGTTGCCGCGGATATCCGGCAACTCCTCCAAGGTCTGTGACAGGACAGCGGCGTGACGGTCGGAGGCGGTCAGCAGGGAGAAGCCGGGCGACTCCAGCAGCGCCGTGATGAAGCGCCGGCTATCCTGAGGGGTCCAGGGGGCTCGCAGGATAGCCGGGTGAGTGACGACTCGCATGAATTCGTAGCAGACATTCCAGGTCAGGAATGACGGCGACGGGTTACGGCGCGCCTCCTCAAGAAGGCTCAGGCAAGGATCGTGGAACTCGGAGTCTGCGTTGGCTGCATAGATCAACACGTTCGTGTCGAAGGCCAGCACCTCAAGCCTCTTCCATTACCCGGTACAACTCGTCCCTGTTGGACACGTCTACCAGCATCGGGCCTCCGTGCCGCGTCGGCAGTGGGGGGAGTAGCAAGGGGCCTGCCGTGTAGCTTGCAGGCGGGCCGTCACGGAGGACGTGCCGGAGCCCGGCCTCTACAAGAGCGGACATGGTCGTCCCGCGCCTCGGGGCCTCCTCGCGCAGCCGCTGCATCACCGTGTCGTCTATGTTCAGTGTGGTCTTCATATGGCAAACCATACAGCATGTATGGCTATATTGTCAACCAGAGGAAATTCCTCTTATCAAGTCCTACCACGATTCAATGGCTGAGGCCCAAGAAGCACCGGCGCAGATGAGGCTGGGGCGCGACGCATCAAGTCACGTCAGCCGGCCGCGGAGGTCTTCAACCAATCCGTCTATAGGTACCCTGTCTTGAGCCATGGTGTCGCGGTCGCGGATGGTGACGGCGCGGTCGTCGAGGGTGTCGAAGTCTACCGTGACGCACAGGGGTGTGCCGACCTCGTCCTGGCGCCTGTACCTACGGCCAATGCTCTGGGCGTCGTCGTACTGCACGAACCCGTCGATCGCGCCCGAGCGCCGGATGATGTCGTGCACCTCGTGCGCCGTGGGCGTGAGCCGCTCGTTGCGGCTGAGGGGCAGAACGGCTGCCTTGACGGGCGCGAGGGTGGGGTGGAGCTTCAGCACGACGCGGGTCTCAGCCTTGCCCTTCGCACTTACGCTCTCCTCCTCGGTGTAGGCGTCCACCAGGAAGGCCATCACGGCGCGGTCCACGCCCGCGGACGGCTCGATCACGTATGGCACGATGTGCTCATGGGCCTCGTCGTCGAAATACGCGAGGCGCTCTCCCGAAGCCTCCGCGTGGGCGCGCAGGTCGAAATCGGTGCGGTTGGCGATGCCCTGTATCTCGCCCCAGCCCCAGGGGAACCGGTACTCGACGTCGGTAGTGGCCTTCGAGTAGTGAGAGAGCTCGTCGGGCTCGTGGGGCCGGAGCCGGAGCCGGTCCTCGTCCAGGCCAAGCGACGTATACCAGGCCGCGCAGTCGGCGATCCATCTCTCGTGCCAAGCCTCGTCCTCACCCGGCTCGACGAAGAACTCAATCTCCATCATCTCGAACTCGCGCGTCCGGAATATGAAATTGCCGGTCGTGATCTCGTTGCGGAACGCCTTGCCTATCTGAGCGATACCGAAGGGCGGCTTGCGCCGCGAGGCGGTGGCCGCGGTGTTGAAGTTGACGAAGATGCCCTGGGCCGTCTCGGGCCTGAGGAAGGTGAGGCTCCCTTCGTCCTGCACCGGGCCGAGATGGGTCGTGAGCATCTGGTTGAACTGGCGCGGCTCCGTCAGCTCGCCTCCGCAGTCGGGGCAGACGGGCTCCTCCAGCTGGTCCGCCCGCCAGCGCTGGCGGCAGCTCTTGCAGTCCACCAGCGGGTCCGAAAAGTGGTCGGCGTGCCCGCTGGCCCGCCACACGTCAGGGTGCATCAGGATGGAGGCGTCGAGGCCGATCATGTCGTCGCGGCCCCAGACGAAGTGCTTCCACCACGCCCGCTTCACGTTGTTCTTCAGCTCGACGCCCAGCGGCCCGTAGTCCCAGGTGCTCGCCAGGCCGCCGTATATCTCGCTGCTCTGGAACAGGAATCCCCTGCGCTTGCAGAGGGACGTCAGTGTGGTCAGATCGAGGTCAGTTTGTGTATCGGTCAATTCACACTCGCAGTCGTGGAGGGATTGCGCTCAATACGCGACTCCAATCATACAGGAAGGGGCTGGGGTGAATCGAACCATCCCCCCGCACATATGGAAGAGCTTGGATGTGGGGCACACCTCACCACGCTGCAAGTTACGGTGAGCCGCCCCGTCCCCTAGGTCCTTCGCGTTGCTCAGGACGACAGTGGTGAGAACGGTGCTGGCAATTCCACTCGAAAGGGATTAGGCTAGCCGCCCTTCGCGCCCGTGATGTCCCTTCGCTGGAAGACGAAGAAAGCGGCCGCCGCCAGCGCTGCCGTATACGCCAGCAGAATTAGGAACGCCTGCAGTGTGTCCGACGTCATCTGCTCGGAAGGGACCCCGCTCCCCGAGATCTCCACCTCGACGAGGGACACCTGCATCCACTTGTCCACGTTAGTGCCCAGCAGCACCTCCGAGATGTTGTCGAACCACTCGAAGTTCCTGAGCAGGGGAACGAATATCAGCTCGACGACGAAATACCCCATGCCAATGGACATGCCCGCAGCCGAGGACTGGGTCAGCACGGTCAGGAAGGCGGCGAGGGCGACGTAGGGGGCCAGACCGTAGACCGCCTTGCCGAACGTCACGGCAGCGTCGCCCCAGCTTCCGGAGTCCGCCAGCCCTCCAGACTCGGCCGGGGGTATGACCGCGGCGAGGACGCTGGACACGGCTGCCGCCGCGCTCAGGACCAGGAATCCAGCGGCGCTAAGGAGCATGAGCAGGACGAGCTTCGACGAGAGGAGCTGCCATCGTCCCGTGCCCCTGGTCAGCGCCGTTCTGAGCGTCCCCCAGCCGTACTCGGTCCCCAGCGCCGACGCCGTGAGGATCAGGACCAGGAAGGCGGCAATGTCGAACAGGCCGCTGATGGTATTGGGGATCGCGCTCGGCAGCGCGAAACCCTTGCGAATTTCATCGCGTGCCTGGGTACCGGAACAGTTCTCGCGGAACAGCTCAACGTCAGCCAGAAATTCCCGCCTCTGATCTTCGGAGAGTTGCTCGATACCTTCAGGTGTTTGGCCATTCACAATCTCGGCGCACGTTGTCGATACGGATATGGTCTCGCCGTCTTGCTCATAGGTCGTGCCTACCGAGCTGGTCCCGCCGGACATGAGCCCCTGCAGTCCCTCGTTGTGATAGACGGCGTAGCTGACCCACAGGCCGATCTGCGCGAGGACGACGGCGACGGCCAGCAGTATCCACGGCTGCCATCTCCGCCGAAGCTTGTACCACTCCCAGACCGTGAGGCGCAGCACGTGGGCGATCATCTGAAAAGAGCCTCCGCGACGCCGGGAAGGGGGTCGCCATGCTCAAGGCACGACTCCACGATCTTGCGGGCGAGCCCATGAGCGATCTCCCCAGCTTCCGTGATGCTGCGTCCCTCCGCAACGAGGCCCGGCACATCGGGGCTCGTGGCAAGGAACCCGTCCTTGCCCAACGGCTCAATGTGCAATCGCATGGACACCTTGCTCATGGATGCATTGTCCTTCCCGAAGGCGAACCACACGCGCGCAGGCTAGGCTCCATCATTCCGTCTCACCATCCTCGGCGCCCGTCACCTCTAGGAAGTACTCCTCGAGCGAGGTCTGGACGGGCGATAGCTCGGAGACGTAGACTTCAGCGCGGCTCAGGGCGGCTGTCAGCTCCCATGACCGCTCGTGCGGCGCGGACACCATGAGGGAGCCGTCCTTCGACATCACGTCTTCTACCCAGTCCAGGGCCGTGAGGATTTCGACCGCCCTGGCGTCGTCAGTAGTGCTGGCACGAATCTGCTCACGACCGCGCGACTGGATGAGCTCGGATACCTCGCCCTGGGCGATCAGCCTGCCCCTGGACAGTATGGTCACGCTGTCGCAGACCTGCTCTACCTCATTGAGGAGGTGGCTGGACAGCAGCACCGTTCTCCCACCGGTCCCCAGGCTGCGTATCAGCTCCCGTATCTCGGCCATGCCCTCCGGGTCCATGCCGTTGGTCGGCTCGTCCAGGAACAGAAGCTCCGGCTCGCCGAGCAGGGCGTAGGCGATGCCCAGGCGTTGCTTCATGCCGAGAGAGTAGGTCTGGAACCGGCTGTCGGCCCGTGACAAGAGGCCGACCCTGTCGAGAAGCGCGTCGATCTCGGAGGGTGCCCCACGGCCCGATATGCCCTGGAAATACGCTAGGTTCCTGCGCCCCGACAGGTACGGGTAGAAGGACGGCGTCTCCACAATTGCGCCCACGCGACGCAACGCGTCCTCGTGCCGGCTCGTCGAGCCGAACAGGCTGAAGGTGCCCGAGCTTGGCCTGACTAGGCCGAGCAGCATACCCATGGTGGTCGTCTTGCCCGATCCGTTCGGACCGAGGAGGCCGTAGACGTGGCCCCGCAGCACCTCCATCGACAGCCCGTCGACCGCCGAGATCTTGCCGTAACGTTTGCTCAGGCCCTCGGTCTGGATGACGAGATCGTTCACTACCTGCCGGCCTCTACGAGCCTCGGTGTAATGCCAGCGTTCCCCACGCTTAGCGTCCGCCTCCCGGAGCAGCCACTTGTTCTGAAGTCTCGGTCCGTGCTCTCGGAATACGCTCGAACGCTCCCTCGAACATGCCCTCGAGCCGGGTCTGGCCTTCCTTCAGCTTAGAAAGGTCGGCCTCGATCCTCTCGAACCGGCCCTCCATCTGCTCGAACCGCCTGTCCATCCGGTCGGACAACCACTTGAGCGTACCGAATAGAGCTACAGCAAGGGCTATGATGCCCATGAGCTCGGGCGTCATGCTTGAACGTCCTCCGCCTCCAAGTCCTATCCTACAGGAACAACGGTGCGAAGACCAAGGCAACGATGGACATGAGCTTGATCAGGATGTTGAGGGCCGGGCCGGACGTGTCCTTGAACGGATCGCCCACGGTGTCGCCGACGACCGCCGCCGAGTGCTGCTCGGAGCCCTTGCCGCCGTGATGCCCGGCCTCGACGTATTTCTTGGCGTTGTCCCACGCGCCACCCGCGTTCGCCATCATGATGGCGAGGAGGAATCCGGTAGCTATGGCGCCTATGAGCAGCCCCGCCAGCGCCTCGGGGCCGAGAATCGCGCCGACGGCGATGGGGGCTATCACGGCGAGCACGCCGGGAAGAACCATCTCGCGCATCGCGCCCTGGGTGCTGATGTCCACCGCCCTGGCGTAGTCTGCCGGGGCAGTGCCCTCCATCAGACCCTCGATCTCTCGGAACTGGCGGCGCACCTCGTTGATCATCGCGTTCGCCGCCCGGCCCACAGCTTGCATAGTGAGAGCCGCGAACAGGAACGGCATGATGCTCCCGACGAGCAGGCCCATGAGGACGTTCACGTCCTGCAGGTCGAAGGACTCCACGCCCGTCGCCTGGGAGTAGGCCGCCATCAGCGCCAGGGCCGTCAGCACCGCCGAGCCTATGGCGAAGCCCTTGCCCGTCGCCGCTGTCGTGTTGCCCAGCGAGTCCAGGGCGTCCGTCCGCTCGCGCACCTCCGGACCGAGGTGCGCCTGCTCCGCGATTCCCCCCGCGTTGTCGGCGACCGGGCCGTAGGCGTCGGTCGCCAGCGTGATGCCTAGGGTCGAAAGCATCCCCACTGCCGCCAGGGCGACGCCGTAGGTGCCCGCCAGCTCGTTGGTCAGCCACATGGCTATTACGATGACGACGCCCGGTATGAGGGTGCTGATCATGCCGAGGCCGATGCCGGAGATGATCACGGTCGCCGGGCCCGTCTCTGACTGGGCCGCGATGTCCTTGGTGAAGCGGAATTCGTAGGAGGTATAGACTTCCGAGGAGGTCCCGATGATCTGCCCCGCAACCAGCCCGGTGAGGATTACCCAGAACAACTCGAAGGGCAGGCCCATTACCTGGATGGCGACCCCCGAGCCGATCAGTATCAGGACTCCGGCGCCGAATATGCCGGTGCGCAGCGTCCAGAGGAGGCGCCCCATGTCGGCGCCCTCCTTCGTTCTGACTAGGAAGGTGCCCAGGATCGAGGCTATGATGCCCATGGCGGCCACGAGGATGGGCAGGGTGAACATGGCCGCGTCGTAGTTGGCCTTGACGTCGCTGATGTCGCCGAGCTTGAGGAAGGACGCGCCCACCGCAGCCAGTGCGACGGTTGCGATTATCGAGCCCACGTACGACTCGAAGAGGTCGGCGCCCATGCCCGCCACGTCGCCCACATTGTCGCCCACGTTGTCGGCCACCGTGGCCGGGTTGCGCGGGTCGTCCTCGGGAATTCCCGCCTCGACCTTGCCAACCAGGTCCGCGCCCACGTCGGCGGCCTTGGTATATATGCCGCCGCCTACCCTGGCAAACAGCGCGATGGACGATGCGCCGAACCCGAATCCGGCGACGATGTTGACGTCCTTGAATATCAGGTAGATTGCGGTCATCCCAATCAGGCCGATGCTCACGACCGAGACTCCCATGACCGCGCCGCTGTTGAATGCGACTTTGAGCGCCGCGTTCAGCCCCTGTTGGGCCTTGACTACGGTGCGCGAGTTGGCCCGTATGGCGATGCTCATGCCGATGAAGCCCGCGAGCCCGGACCCAATCGCGCCCACAAGGTACGCTATGGCCGTCGCGGGCACAGTCCGGCCTTCGTGCGCATCAATCCGGCCGAGCAGGTCGTAGTCGATGAGGGTGGCCAGCACCGCGAACATGATGACGACGAATATCGCGAGGAGCCTGTATTCCCGCGACAGGAAGGCCATCGCGCCCTCCTGTATGGCGCGACCTATGAACTGGATCGTCTCGCTGCCCTTGTCCTGCCGGAGGATGTCGAGCGCGCGGAGCAGGGCGAATACCAGTCCGATTGCGGCGGCCGCGAAGGCCAAGATGAAGATGATCACTCTAGCCTCTCCATGAAAAAGCCTCCCCACGGCGGGAGGCCGTATTGTGCGGGAAGCCCCGCTCTCTCGACGGCTCAAAGCCTAGCATAATCATCCACATGTCGCTAGTGTAGGACTCTCCCGCACGGCAGCGGCACTCACCGGATGCTTCATGGCGGGAGACTTACGCCAGCGCTATTCCGAAACCGCTATCCTGCGGTCGCCCAGAGGCTGCGCGGGGCGGTTGTTCGTTCCGCCGCCAGTTAGGGCGGCAATCTGCCTGACCTGTTCCTGCGACACCTCCTCGATTTCGGACATGACCAGCCACTCTACGCGTTCGGTGCACGGCGGTGTCGTCAGTGAGCCTGCGTAACTGTAGTGGCCGTGTTGCGCGGGAAGGTAGCCGCTGGGATCCAGCAGCGAGGCGGGTTCGAGGGTTTCGCTCGGTTGCGGCGCGGCGTCGATCATCGCCTGGATAGCCGGGTTCTCTTCGCCCAGCCTGTACAGAACGCCTACTACCGCGATTTCGCCGGACTCCCCTTTATGGACCAGATGCATTTCCAGCGCGAAGCTCCTGCCATCGATGGAATGTTCGCTGGGATTGTGAGGGTGCGCCTCTATGAGCGTGTATTCGCGCTCTTGAAGGCGCATACGGCTGTTCCCGTGCGTGACCTTGACGAACTTGCCGGTGTTGGTCAGATGTCTCCCGTCGCGGCTGTACGTAAACGATAGCGCCGAAGCGTCACCTGGGAGGTAGCCTGCAATGTTCACGGGGGACTGGCGCTTGCCCTCGGAGCAGCTCAAATACTTGTCGGAAAGGCTGCCCCAAGTCGCCGGCCCGCCCTCGCCCGAATACCCCCATTCCACCGGAGCGCCCGCGTGTCCGCCATCGGACGTCTGGTTACACGCCATGATCAATGCCAGTGCAATGAGCAGCGCCACGAGTGCCGTGCCGGTATTCAACATGGAGTCCTTACTGGTGGTCAGCTTTTCTTGTGGTCTCCTGACCGCGGTCACGCTGAGTACTTGATCCTGGGATCGACTACCGCGAGGAGGATGTCGGATATGAGCGTGCCGGTGACCGTCAATACTCCGAGCAGCAGAACGATGAAGCCCGCCGTGTGGACGTCCTCGCCCTGGATCGCGTACAGGAACACCGGACCCAGCGTGGGCAGGCCTAGCACGACCGAGACGATCACGCTGCCGCTGACCAGCGCGGGCAGCAGGTATCCCACCGTGCTCACCAGTGGGTTGATGGCGACTCGCACCGGGTACTTGAGGATGACCCTCCATGAGCTGAGGCCTTTCGCTCGAGCCGTCACCACGTAGGGCTTGGCCAGCTCGTCTAGCAGGTTGTTGCGCATGATCCGAATCAGTCCAGCGGTGCCTGCCGTGCCAAGGACCACGGCGGGAATCCACAGGTGGGCCAGAAGGTCGCGCAGCTTGGCGATGCTTAGGGGCGCTTCCTGATATTCGGGCGAGAACAGCCCTCCGACACTCTGGCCGAAGTAGGCAAGGGCGACGTACATCAGGACCAGGCCCAAGAGGAAGTCGGGAATCGCCAGGCCAGCGAATCCCACGAAGGTAAAGAGGTAGTCACCCACGGTGTGCTGGCGTACGGCTGAATAGATCCCGATCGGTATGGCGAAAGTCCAGGTAACCAGGACGGTGAAGCCGGTCAGCACAATCGTAGTCCAGATCCGGTTGCTCACCAGGCTCTTCACCGGCACCGCCGCCAGGTACTGCTCTCCCGGCTCCGATATGGCAAGGCCCAATTCGCCCCGGAGCAGCCTGCCGAGCCAGATGGCGTACCGCACGTATTGCGGCTTGTCCAGGCCGAAGTGACGCCGCACCTCCTCGGCGATCCTCAGGTCCACGGGCGTGCCCATCTGCATCTGCCTGTCCAGGAAGTGCTGGACGTTGTCTCCGGGCGGCAGCTCGATGATGACCCAGGCAAGGACCGAGATGATCCACGCGGTAAACAGGGCGAGGAGTATCCGCCGGACGATGTACGCGGTCATGTCGTATCGCCTCCACGACGAGGGGATTCGGGATCGACGCGCCTCTCGAATTGTGCGAGCCTGGCCTCGAGGCGGTCCTGCCTGAGGGCCAGCGTCAGGTCGCCCCGGGTGCGCTCCAGTATACTGCGTGCCGCGTCGGTGCTGCGCCTAAGTCCCCGAGTCACCGCGTCGGGATAGTCGACGGCGACGAGCACCGTGTATATGTCGTCCATGATCCCCAGGAGCTCCTCGCACCGGCTGAAGTCGCCGCGCCTGAGGCCGTCCAGAATGAGGCGGCGCAACTCTCCCACGACCTCGGCGAGGCCGTTGAGATAGGGCGCAGCGCCGACGCCGAGCTCCTCCGGGCCTTTCAGCGGCGAGCCCTCTGCGATAGCGAGCACGGCGCTCGCCTCGGTGTACTCCTTCAGCGCGTCCTCGACGTAGCCACCGTAGTAGACGTTGGGGTGGCTCTCGCGGAACGGGCGGAGACGGGCGGCCAGTTCCGACGCCTCGCCGACGAGCCTTCTTGCATCCTCAAGCTCGCCCCGATGCGCCGCCCTGATAGAGTTTGCGGAGCTGCGCACGACTCGGCGCGACAGCGAGAGCGCCTCCTCTCGCGCCTCATGGGTCTCGCGGAGCGCCGCGTCCGCGGACTCCGCAATCGCCCGGAGGTCCTCACTGAAGGCATCCTCTCCCTCGACGGGGAAGGATAGAGGTGAGGGTGAAGATGCCGCAGCAGCCTCCTCTCCCTTGTTGGGAGAGGATTGAGAGCCTGCCCCGTACTCGATACGGGGTGAGGGTGAAGTGTCGGAGCGGATCCCCTTCATCCCGCTAGCTCTCCTTCACGACGGGCCTCATGGCCATGATGTGCTCCGGTCCCGTCGCGCAGCAGCCGCCTATGATTTGCGCGCCCATGGCCTTCCACTCCCCCGCGAGGGCCGCAAGCTCAGAAGGAGGATAGGCGCCTGTCTGCAGGATGTCCGGCCCGGCGCTCGGAAGCTGATTGGTGAGCTGCGGACGGTTCGCAAGCGGTCCAGTCGGATTGTAGCCGATGTTCGGGTAGGCGCCCACGGGCCCGTCGAAAGCGTCCGCCAGGATCGGCAGCCCCGCCGATATCGCCTCCGGGTTGCTGCACATGATCAGCACCGCGTCCACCGCGTGTCCCTCGAGGGCGGCGGCAAGGTCCCGAATGTCCTCGCCGAACTGCATCTTGCCGTCCTGGTGCAGGTGCCTGATTCCGAGGAACACTGGAAGCCCCGCCTCCGCGCAGGCGTCCACCGCCGCCACGCAATCGGCGATGTATCCGACGTACTCTGCCAGTATCACGTCCGCGCCGGCATCCGCGAGTATCCGGGCGTGCGGGACGTATTCGTCGCGGAACGCCTCTGCCCCAAGGATCTCGACGTCCGGGTCCTCACGACCTATTCGGAAGTACAACGTCGGGGCGGCGATGCCCCCGGCCACGTAGGCATCGGGGTTCCCTGCATCCCTCGCCCTGACCGCGTTCTCGGCCGCGGCCCTCGCGTACTCCTGCCACCGGTCGCGCATGCCTATCCGCTCCATCGCCGACGGGGTGGTCCAGAAGTTGTTGCTGATGATGATGTCCGCGCCCACCCGCAGGTAGTCCTGGTGGACCTGCTGCACCACGTCCGCATTGTCGATGTTCGACGTCGCCGACCAGGCCTTCAGCTTGTCGGTCGCGCCCTTCAACACATCCACACCCCTGCGCTGCAGCTCAGAGCCGGTGCCGCCATCCATCAGCAGCATCCCGCCAGCCTTCAACCGCTCGACAATGTTCCGATCGGGCATCTCTTCTCTCCGGATCAAGTTTGGTGCAAATGCGGCCACAGTATACAGGCACCCTACCTCCGTCATACCGGCGAAAGCATGGTTCGGGAGTCATATAATACCATTTCGTTTTGACTACGCCGTGAATTGATCGTGACGCAGTTCGGTAATCCGTCATTCCGGCCTTGAGCCGGGATTCCTGCCCCGCAGGAACCGTCCCCCATCCAGTCCCCGGCGGTTGCACACAGACCGGGTGGCTATGGGCAAGCCGGGCACCTCCTTCAGCCCTTATATGGCGGCATCACAGCGAATTGGTATAACTACGGATTGCTGGTGTCCGACATGAGAGTGGCTTCGCCTATTCGGATGTTGGAGATGGCCCCGGGATGACCCGTCTCCCTATGGGTGACCATTCCGAAACTCCTGTTGTATACTTGGCCCGAACTCTAACCTCATATGTGATGCCCGGTTCCGCACTCATCAATAGAAGTTCATGTGATGTCTCGAGCTTAATCACAAAGTCATTTCCTGCCTCGTCTATCTTTCGAATCGTCAATTCCCATATTATGAATTCGCCGCAATTTCGACAAGGAGCCTTCCACCTGATAGCGAGGACCTCTTTGTTGATCTGTTCAAGGACAGGTGCTTCTACCGGCAGTGTATGGGGCAGCGGGGTCGGTACGGCCGTCGGTGTGCGCACTGATCTGAGCACAAAGTTGATGAATGCCTGAGACGAGACACCTACCGAGTTCGTAGCGGTCAACGTGATCTCGATATTCTGTACTGTGTCCTGAGATGCAGGGGCGTACCAAACGACATTCAGCGACTCAGGTCCCAAGAAACGCCCAGGCCCGCTCCAACGGACTGACGTGTAGTTTTCGGCTGTAGCCCTGAGGACCAGTTCTTCGCCACCATGAACTTCCCTGCCTTTCGTGGTGATGGCGATGATTGGTTTGGGTACCGGTGTGGGTGTCGCTGTGGGCATAGGAGTAGCAGTCGGCGTAATTGTGGGTGTCGCTGTGGGCATAGGAGTAGGAGTTGGCGTACTCGTAGGTGTGGCGGTAGGCGTTGGTGTGCTCGTAGGCGTAGGCGTCAATGTTGGTGTGGCCGTAGGCGTCGGTGTGCTCGTAGGCGTCGGTGTGCTCGTAGGCGTCGGTGTGCTCGTAGGCGTCGGTGTGCTCGTAGGTACCGGCGTCGGTGTTCGTGTTGGGAGAGGTGTCGGTGTCGGAGTGGCCGTAGGAGTGTGAGTTGGCGTGTTCGTAGGTACCGGTGTGGGGGTTCGTGTCGGGAAAGGTGTCGGTGTCAGAGTGGCCGTAGGAGTGTAAGTTGGCGTCGGTGCCGTGAACAACAAGATGCGCTCCCACTCCTTCGTCTGTTCATTCCACCTATGGCCATACAAAGACCCCTCTTTCCAGTAACGGGAGGGCTCTGGTGGGATAGTAGGTGTAGGCGGTACCGTGGTGGCCGTAGGTAGAGCAGTCGGGATTGGGGTCGCTGGCGCCCTGGTTGGGATAGGAGTGGCTATCGCTGCCATGGTCTTTAGATCTGGCATGGGTGTCCGGGTAGGAGTTGCTGTCGGCGTCTGCTCAGGTGCGCCCAACCAATCCACACCGAATGCTATTAGCAAAACTATCCCCATGAACACCGCTGACGTACCTACAAACCTTTTTGTTGGACGCTTCCGAAGGACCTGACTGAACGCTCTCTTTGCCAACGCCTGTGTCTGTTTGAGGATCCGGTCTAACGTTGGTGGAGGAATGGGAACAGTAGGTGGCGTCGTAGGAGTTGCAAGCCTACTCTGTTTTTGAGTAGCAGTACCGCTCCTGTTGGTTCCTCGTCCGTATATCCCCAACCCAGGCGTGGGCTGAGTGGCCTGCATACTGGGAGGTGTAGCTGTGCTCTCGGGCAGGTCGCGCAGGGCAGTTACCAAATTGGGGACTTGCCCAACAGGGAGGGCGCAGTACTCTTCAAGACGTTTTGCCATCTCGGCTACGGCCGGGTCTGAAGCCCCCTTCAGCCTGAGAAACAGTTCTGAATTTCCGGGTTCGTCATAGTCGCTCCATGTGAATATGAGGTTGTCATCATTGTGGAAGGACCATAGACTCGGGTCGGACGCGATGGCGAGCAGGCTGATGTAGATGACCAGCGAGGGAAAGTTGTCTACGTTCTCGTCATAATGATCCGACGACCTCCTCGGATGCTGGTAATTCTTGTGCCCCAGTTCGGGGCTGCGCTCACCCTTGAATTGCGGCAGGAATATTCCGTCATAGTCGACTAGGCGAATGCTGCCGTCGCTCTCCACCATGACGTTGCCATGCTGCAAGTCATTGTGAGCGATTTCCAGGCCGCGAAGGTTGGGAACGGGCCCCCCGCGCCACTGTGCCGCAAGCCGACGAATCTCGTCGGGTTCACTCACCTTGGAGCCGACGAATTTGCTTAGGGGCTCCCCTTCCACCCAGTCCATCTTGATGATGGGATACCAGCTCCCCTTAACGCTTATTCCCCGCTCGATGTATTTGAAATGCACAAGGGACGGCGGAAGCACGCTTATTAGGTAGTCACTCAGCTGGTTGTATCGGGCCTGCTGGTCCTTTACCTCACGCGTGAAGCAACGGACTGCGTGCTTTTGACTACCTACAGACACCTGGTATACAGCGGCGAAAGCACCTGCAGACACCAGAGGTGTCCCACGTTGGTTGAGCGATACTTCCCCGACTTCGAGTTCTGTGCCCTTGAAGCACAGCCGGGGATTCTGAATGGCCTCGCTAAAGTCTGTTATCCCTGGCCAGGGCACGGCTCCGCGCGTGGGCGTCGGTGCCGGCGTGGGTGTGGGCGTGGGTGTGGGCGTGGGTGTGGGCGTGGGTGTGGGCGTGGGTGTGGGTGTGGGCGTGGGTGTGGGTGTCGGCGTCGGTGCCGGCGTGGGTATGGGTGCCGGCGTTGCTATACTCGGCGGAATATCGTGCAGGATGGTTTCGAGGTCCGGTACCTTCTCCACCGGGAGAGCACAGCACTCCTTGAGACGCTCCGTCAGTTTAACTATGGTCGGGTCGGGGAGTTCTTCAGCCGGTCGAAGAGATCGGACTTCTCCGGGGCGGAGTAATCGTCCCTGGTGAATATCAGGTTGTCGTCGTTGAAGAATGTCCACAGGCCAGGGTCGGAGGCTAAGGCGAGCAGACTGAGGTAGATGGCGAGGGAAGGGAAGTTGTCCACGTAGGCGTCGTAGTCTTCCGCCTTCCTGAGGGGGTGCTGGTAGTTCTTGTGTCCCAGCTCCGGGCTGCGCTCCCCTCGAAAGCGAGGCAGGAATATACCGTCGTAGTCGACCAGACGGATACTCCCGTCTCCCTGCACCATCACGTTGCCGTGCTGCAGATCGTTGTGAGCGATGCCCAGCCCGCGCGGGATGGCGGCCGGGCCCCCTCGCCACTGGGCCGCGACCCGTCGCAGGGCATCAGGGTCGTCGATGTTAGAGCCGACGAAGCTGCTCAACGACTCGCCTTCCACCCACTCCATCCTGACGATGGGATACCAGCTTCCCTTCAGGTTGATCCCGTGCTCCACGTACTCGAAGTGTACGAAGGACGGGGGGAGGACATCGATCAGATAGTCACTCAGCTGGTTGTAG
Source organism: Dehalococcoidia bacterium (assembly GCA_965222445.1). GTDB lineage: Bacteria > Chloroflexota > Dehalococcoidia > Lucifugimonadales > CAJWER01. Next base: position 2,990,503 of record CBDCTY010000002.1, read on the forward strand.
CGGGTCTGCTGGTCCTTTACTTCGCGGGTGAAGCAGCGCGCGGCATACTTGCGGCCGCCTACGGATACCTGGTAGACGCAGGCGAACGCGCCGGAGAAAACCAGGGGCGTCCCGCGTTGGTTGACAGACACCACACCGGCTTCGAGCTCGGTGCCCTTGAAGCACAGCCGGGGATTCTGAATCGCCTCGCTATAGTTGGTTATCCCTGGCCAGGGCACGGCTCCACCTCACCTCGCGGCGCTAGACGACCTCGATGATGACCAACGTCGTGTCGTCGTTCCGCATGGACCCGGCGCGCCGCTGCTCCCCGATCCAGGCTTCCCATTCAGACGGGTCCAACGCCAAGAGCGTTTCCCAGGGCTTCTCCTCTACGGCGTTCCTGGCGAGAAACCAGCAAGCCAGGGCGTCGGTGGCCAGGATGAACAGGTCCCCCGGAGCGCACTCGCCACCGCTCCGGCGTACGCTTTCCCACAGCCCTCCGGCGCTGGCAGGGTTGCTGCATACCAAGGCAGGATTGTTGTCGAATTCGGCAGCGTCTTCCAGTGGGAAGGACAGCCGCAGCCGGCCGTCTCGGACGACGAAAAGACAGCTATCCCCCACGGCTACCGCCTGCCAGGAGAGCCGCTGGGAGTCGTCCGGCGCTGATCCAATGGTCAGACCCAGCAGGGTCGCAAACGCCCCGGCCCGCGCCTTAGCCTCTCCGTGCCAGGGCAGGCGGTCCCAGGGTATGCCTGAGTGCCATGCCTCCTGTGCCGGCAGCAGCCATGTGCTCAGGGAGTTCTCAGTAAGACCATACAGGTCGAGGGGCCGGTCGACGAAGGCATCCGTCAGGATGTTCGCCCATTCACGGGCAAAGGCGGACTCGCTTGCTCCGTCGGAGACGACTGCCCTGGCGGTGCGGCGGCCGGACGCGCCGATTCGCTGGGGGTAAACCACGAGCGAGGCGTCCTCATACTCCTCTGGCCGGTTACCTGCCTTGGGCAGCCGAAACGTCCTGGGAGGTCGAAGGCGCATGTCTATCGCAGGTCCGAAGTGGCGCGGGTGCCGATATCCAGAAACTCAACGAGGGACACCAGGTCGGCGTTGTAGACATATCCCCGAGAACCCTGGGTCACCGGCAGCCCCATGCTGGAGGCCATCTCCGCGACCGAATCAGGGAATACTGAAGACATGCGGAACATCTGCCCCGCATACTCGTCCATGCTTACTTCGCTCTCGTCGGACGGGTACTGGACCGGGGCAGCGGACATCTCCGAAAGATGCACGTTGTAGACGAGCACGTTGCCGTCGTTGGTTTCCAGTTCCATTATGTGCTGAGACCACGCCACCGGGTCCCCATCGCCAGCCTCACCGTCGGTGATGTTTATCAGCATGGGAGGGTATGAGTCCTGGTGCTGGGCCGTCCAGTCAGAGAGTGCCGTGGAGGCAGCGGTTAGCGCTGCGCACATGGGCGTGCCATACCCGGCTTTGGGACGGAGCCACACAGGAAACTTCCTTGTGACTTCCACTATGCCGCCGGCGCCGTCCGACTCCTTGACCTGCCTTTCCTCCACCTCCGCGGCGTCCACCACTTGGCTGATGGATAGGAAGGGCTGCTCCGGAGTTGTACCGGGAAGGGGCGTCTCCAGCTGAGTGTTCCCCGCGTTGTCGGTGGTGTACGTGATGACGCCGACTTCGAAGTAGTCGCGTACGTCCATGCCTTGGGAACAACGCTGGGATATGGCATCCAGAACCCGGTTCAGGGCATCGGCCGCTCCGTCCATCTTTGTCGAGTTGGGTTCTCCGCCAAGCGAATCTTTCATGGAGCCTGACTGGTCCACCAGGAAGAGGAAGCAACCCGGGTTGTTTCGGCTTATGTCCGCCGTGTAGGTCATGAGGCATCTCCTTTGCTTTTGTTTCCGCTTTCCATTGCCGTGCCCTTATTCGTCATCGTTACCAGCATACCCCTATAGCTTGTACGAGAAGCAGGGGGCGCTGAGGGCTTCGACGGCTCTGTGTCTCTCCGAGTCACGGTGCCGGTGGTTGGTGGTGGAGGAGGAGCCGCAGCCTCCCGCTGTGTTGGAGAAGAAGGAGGGGGCGCAGCCTGCTGCCGCACGGCTACCTCCCTTTCTACCTCCTTCTTGTGGTAGGCAAGCCCGAAGTAGGACGCAAGCCATGTCACCGCCAAGGCCACCACAATTGCCAGCATGGAGACCATATTGGCTTGCCCGGCATCACAGAGATTCGTGAGTCCCGATCCAGCAACCCTTGCTACACGACAATCCACTAACAAGGCATAGAGGCCGAAGTACATGATAACGCCAATTACCAAGGCTCCCAGGGTAATCAGGGTGGATAACACGATTTGCCTGGGAGCCTGGGTCTTGTTTGTCTTCGTCATCAGGTGGGCTCCTTCTTATTTACGGCGTCTGCCGCCCCGTCCATTTTGCGCTGGCCGGGCTGTCCGCCCAGCGCCCCTGACATCGAACGCGATTGGTCGATCAGAAAGAGGAAGCAGCCGGGGCTGTTTCTGCTAATGTCCGCCGTGTACGGCATATCGGGATTCCTCCTAGCCGTTCTTGGCAACGGCCCTTATTGGACGGCGCCACTATAGATTGACAAAGCCTGCTCAGTCAAGGAAGGACTGAAGTTGCAGGTCCGTCGTAGTATCGGGCCATGAGTCACCTGAGTTGGTCATCCTCTTTGTCCTCTTCCAGCAACATGGAGCGGTAGCTGGTGGAAGGAGCGACAGGGGGCGTTGGCTCATCCAGAATAAGCTGGGGCTCTGCCTCGACGGTTGGCATTGCCGGCGTCGGCGGTGGGGCCGCCACCTCCCTTATGACCGTGACCTGCTCCACACGGTTCCTGGCGGAGTTGTAGAAGGATACGACACTGAAAACGCCAAAGGCCACCACCACTATCCACATCAAGACGGCCAGTCCCCACGTCAAGGACTCATTCATCCCCAAGCCTTCCAGAATGGCATAGAAGACTAGCGCTACAACGAAGGAGCCAAACACAGCCAGTGTGCCCAGACCAACGATCACCAATCTGCCGTCAACGTTCTTTAAAGCATTCATGTTGGGCTACTCCTTATGGTAGCTGTGAGGATGGCCAGATGCTACCACAAACGTGGTCCGGGGTTACCGGCCGTCAGGGAGAAGTTCTTCGATGGCCTCTACCATCTCCTCTGCGGCTGATTTGGGGTCGTCGGCCAGGGTTACGGCTCCAACGGCGCAGATGCAGTCCGCGCCTGCGCGTATGACCTCCGGGGCGTTGTGACGGTCGATGCCGCCTATGGCTACGATTGGCCGGTCTGCTGCCGTTTTTGCCGTTGTGATTAGCTCCGTGCCAACTACCGGGCGCCGGCCTTTGCCCATCGTAGAGGTGGGGAAGACTGCACCGACTGCGAGGTAGTCTGCACCCGCGTCCCGGGACGCCGCGACCTCCTCAATGCTGTTGTTCGAGCGGCCGATGATTGTGCCGGGGTCCAGGATGCGCCTGGCCTCGGCTACGGGCATGTCTTCCTGGCCGAGGTGGAGACCGTGTGCGCCGCTCGCGAGGGCGAGTGCAGGGTCGTCGTTCACGATGAAGAGAGCGCTGCGGCTCTCGCAGAGCGCCTTGATTGCGCGGGCTACCGGCAGTATCTCGCCTGCGTCGCCCGTTTTGTCTCGCAGCTGGACGAGAGACGCGCCGCCTTCGAGCACGGCCTCCGCTACATCCAGGACCGGCCTCCCGCGCGTCGCTTCCGGGTCGACGATGACGTACAGCCCCCGCACGCGGGCGGCAATCTCGGCCCGCAAACAGCCGCCGACCTCCGTTTCCGCCCTCGAAAGCACTAACCGCGCATGGGTTGCCCAACCGGGCAGTGAGCCGCCGTTCAGGTCCTGGATCAGATCGAGGGTGAGGGCGGTCTGTTGAATTGCCTTGGTCGCGGTGCCGGGGATGGATGGGGGACGGTTCCTGGGGCAGGAATCCGGCTCGGAGGCCGGAATGACGGGGAGGCCGGTCTGTCGGATCGCCTTGGCCGCGGTGCCGGGGATGGATGGGGGACGGTTCCTGGGGCAGGAATCCGGCTCGGAAGCCGGAATGACGGGGAGGCCGGTCTGTCCGGCATCGGGGATAGGGAGGGCCCGCCTGGCAGCGCGGATTTCAGAGCGGAGGGACAGCGGCCCGGCGACGAGCGTTTCAAGCAGCCGCATGCTTTCGAGAAGGGAGCCGAGCTGACCGGCGGCAAGCGAGTCCATGCGCCGATTCTATCACTGGAGTTCGATGGCGTTCTCGATGATGCGGACACGGGGCGGTTGACCCCGGTCGAACTCGACTGCGACGAGATCGATTCTCCACTGCCTGTCCTGCGCGCCGTGCTCCTGGAGGTACTCCTGGGCGGCCGCGATGATGTGGCTGCGCTTGGCCGGCGTGATCGACTCCTCCGGCAGGCCCATGGACGGGCCGGAGCGGGCGCGCACCTCGACGAATACGATTGCGCCGTCCCGCTCCGTCACCAGGTCTATCTCGCCGCCTTTCGAGCGGTAGTTGGCCGCAACTATTACGTAACCTAAGGATTCGAGGCGAGCCCTAGCCAGGGCCTCGCCCCGGCGTCCAAGCTCCTGACGTGCCTTGCTCATCGAGCGGGGGCGCCTTCACTCATAGGCGAGAATGTCATGCGGTGGATAGGACAGGGGCCGTGCTCTTCGATGGCCCTGAGGTGCTCCGCAGTCGCGTACCCCTTGTTGTTCGAGAACCCGTAGCCTGGATAGCGCTCTTCGGCTTCGTCCATCATCCGGTCTCGGGCGACCTTGGCTACGATGGACGCGGCGGCAATCGAAAGGCAGTGTGCGTCGCCCTTCACGATGGCGGTCTGGGGCAGGGGAACATCCGGCAGCGGGAAAGCATCCAGAAGCAGGTACTGCGGCATGAGGGGCAGCGAGTAGAGGGCGCGCTCCATCGCCTTGTGTGTCGCCTCCACTATCCCGATTCTGTCGATCTCCTCGGCGGTCGATACGCCAATCTGCGCTCCCAAGGCCTCGCTCTCGATGAGGGGCGCGAGCTCCTCTCTCTGCAGCCTCGTGAGGGCCTTGCTGTCTCGGATCTTGCGCATCCAGGGCTGCCGGGGATGTTGAGGCAGTATTACGGCGCCCGCCACGACCGGCCCGGCGATCGGTCCTCGACCCACCTCGTCGAGGCCCGCAACCAGCGAGTAGCCCTTGGCCAGCAGGGCGGCCTCTTCCTTGTAGTGCGGCACGGGGCCGGAGCGCTTCCTGCGGCGGCGGGCCGCTCTTGCCGTAGTAGACGCGGACGTCACGCAGGTACGCTGCTCGGCGCGGCCAGGGCTTCGGATAGATACGGCGCTCGGTCCAGGGCCGCGGCGGGCGGGCTCGTCTCGATGTAGCCGCCGCCTATGACCCGTTCGCCGTCGTAGAAGACGACGGGCTGGCCCGGCGTAACCGCGCGCTGCGGCTCGTCGAACCTTACCTCCGCCCAGTCGCCCTTGGGCAGGAGGGTCGCGCCGGCGTCGGATGCCTTGTACCGTATCCTGGCGGTTACCCGGACGGCTCCCGAGGGAGGCTCGCCGGTCGTGTAGTTGACGCGCGATACCCACAGACGCCCGCGGTAGAGGGCATCCTCCGGGCCGACCGTGACGCGGTTGGTCCCGGCGTCGATCTCCACGACATAGCGGGGAGAGCCCGTGTTGCCCTGGAGCCCGATGCCGCGGCGCTGGCCTATCGTGAAGAACTGGACTCCCGGATGGCTGCCGAGCACGGAGCCGTCGACGTCGACTATCTCGCCTGGTCTGCGCTGGGCCCTGCTGCCGACGAACTTGCGGTAGTCGCCGTCGGGGATGAAGCATATCTCCTGGCTGTCCGGCTTTCCGGCGACGGGCAGGCAGGCCTCGGCTGCGATGCGGCGGATTTCGCTCTTGGGATACTCGCCGATAGGGAGGAGGAGCCGCCCAAGCTCATCCTGGCTCAGGGTGAATAGGACGTAGGACTGGTCCTTGCCGGGGTCCGCGCCCTTGAGCAGGTCATAGCCGCCGGGGCCGCGCCTGATGCGTGCGTAGTGCCCGGTGGCTATGTGGTCGGCGTCCAGGAACAACGCCCGTCGTAGGAAGAAGTCGAACTTGATCTTGTCGTTGCACGCAAGGCAGGGATGGGGCGTCCGGCCCCTGTCGTACTCCCTCACGAAGTAGTCGACGACGTGCTCCTGAAACTCCCGCTCGAAGTTCTGGACGTAGTGGGGCACGCCGATTGCCTGGCATACACGCCGGGCGTCGTCCGTGTCCTCGACGGAGCAGCAACGCTTGCTCGCCGCAGGGACATCCCCTCGCTCGACCGTCCACAGGCGCATCGTCACGCCCACGACTTCGTAGCCCTGCCGCTTGAGCAGCAGGGCCGCGACGGACGAGTCCACCCCGCCGCTCATCGCAACTATCACGCGCCCCTTTGTCATGGAATCAGCGTACCATATGCGGGGGTAATGCGTATGGCGGACGGGCGGTCTGGTGTAGAATTGGGAGCGAGGTTTTTACAGGACGCGTTGCAGCGTCAATCCAAGTGCCATCGGAGGGTGTATGGGCTACGCTGAAATGGAGGAGGTCGAAGCCGGGCTCAAGTTCAGGTCGACCAGCGGTCTGCTCGTCGAGACGACGGGTGTCTCCCTGAACGTCGATTCGCACGACATCAACGTTCACGAGGTGGTGATCCTTGAGGGGGTGGGGGAGGGCAACACGTACTTCTACAACCTCGATTCCGCCGAGCCCCTGGAGGACTAGCCGCCACGGAGGTCTCTTGTTGTTAGGCTCGTTGTTTGGGCGCAAGAAGAAGAGGCGGTATGAAGATACGGCCGCCAGCGAAAACATCAGGGACGCGGCGGCGGGTGACGTCTTCACCGTGACCGGCCATGCCGTCGAGTACGAGGACTCGTACTTCATCGTCGAGCAGGTCAACCGGTACCAGAGCGCCGTCGGCACTTGGCGCGAGGCGCTGGGCGCCGACGGGGAGAGCAGGGTCTGGGTGTCGTGGTCGGAGGAGGCGGGTACTCAGTACATTACGGTGTCCCCGGACGTCCGCCCGGTCGGCCTTTCGACCATCGGGCTTAACGACAATGACATGAGCCGCCTCGACGACGAGCAGTCCATCGACAACTACGTCACGGTGGACGGCACAGGCTTCTACTACCGCTTCAGCTCCGAGACGACCCTGTTCGAGGGCAGCTCCGGCGGGCAGGCGTTCTACATTTGGGACCTCGTGTCCGAGGACGACACGAGGGTACTGACGATCGACAAGTGGGAGGGCCTGCCCTTCCGGGCCCGGTTCAGCGACGTGGTTCCGCCGGAGAGTATTACCCTGTACAAGCAACTAGGAGGACCTGATGGTTGACACGCTGGTTGACACCTTGGAATTCTTTCCGCGGGGACTCGTCTACGTCGGCTTGGGGATCGTGGTGCTGCTGCTTGCCAAGCTGGCGCAGGACTTTCTGACGCCGTACCGGATCAACGAGCAGCTGAGCCACAAGAACAACACGGCGCTGGGGCTGAGTATCACGGGATACTTCCTCGGCGTCATCATCGTCTTCGTCGGGGTGCTCCACCAGCCGCTCACGATCATCCGTGACAGCCAATGGCAGCTAACGGGGGACTTCTGGCTGGACGTGCTGGAGGTCTTCCTCTACTCGGTGGCCGGAATTCTCGTCCTGAACCTGGCGAGGATACTGGTCGACAAGCTGGTCCTCTACAAGTTCAAGACGGAGAAGGAGATCATCGAGGACCAGAACGCCGGGTCCGGCGCGGTGGAATTCGCCGTCTACATCGCCGTCGGGCTGGTGATTGCCGCATCCACCGCAGGGGCGGGAGTCGCCGACGATACGACGATTGTCGAGAACGTCACGCGGTCGGTGGTCTTCTTCGTACTAGGGATGGCGGTGCTCATAGCGTTCGCACTCTTCTACCAGCTGACGACGCCGTTCGACGTCCACGACGAGATCGAGCGGAACAACGCGGCCGTCGGAATAGCCCTGGCGGGCAACCTGATCGCGATAGGCCTGGTTATCTTCAAAGCCGTGTTCGGGGAGTTCATCGGCTGGATGGAGAGTCTTGTGTCCTTCGCGGTGTTCGCCGTGATCGGCTTCGTGCTGCTCTACGTCGTCCGCATGATCGTCGACTTCGTACTGCTGCCCGGCACGCGAGTGGCCGACGAGCTGACCGTGGACCGCAACCATGGAGTGGCCTTCATCGAGAGCGGTGTGGTCATCAGCGCGGCGCTGATCCTCTACTTCGCGATCTAGCAGGCGGGCCCGCGGCGCTGGATTTCCCAGGCCGAAGCTTCGACCGTCGTATGGCGGTCCTGGCGCGGTTCACGGCTTCCGCTGACTCCCGCATCTCCTCGATGTAGGCAAGTCCGGCCTCGATGATGTCGTCGAGGGACGACTCGCTCGGCGGTTCGGACTCAACCGTGTAGGCGAGCAGCCCGTCGAAGAACGCGGCGGGATCTTCGGACCGCGCCCAGTCGTCGATCCACTCTTCGACATGGTCTATGCCCACCATGTCGAAGGAAGTCGATACGGGATCGAGGCCCTCTCCCTCATACACGTGGTGCCGCATGTCTTCGCCGCCCCCGGCGCCTGTCTCGATGATGCCGGACTCCTCGTCGAAGCTGACGTCTGCGAACACGTCGTAGTCCCGGCGCAGATTGCGGCGCCGTTCCTCCAGTATGTCCAAGGCCGCGACCCCTTCGGGCGTTAGCTCGCAGCATTCGTCGAGAAGGCCAGCCTCGCGGAGCCTGTCCCCAAGCGCCCGGAGCCGGCCGCAGTCGCTCGCCTGACGGCGAGCTTCCTCGCGGCCGCGAGGCGAGGCCAGGAGCGTCTGCATCTCAAGGTGCTCTCGAAGCTCGGTGCTGCTCTCCCAGTAGCCCCGGCCGACCGAGTAGGCGAGGGGAGTGAAGCGCTGCTCGATCACCAGATCTAGCAGCGCAACTTCCATCCCATCGCCCGGCAACGTGACTCCCCGGCACATCTCGCCGACGGCATCTTCGAGCTGGACCTCCGGCCCGTGGTTCACGTAGAATCTGACATCGCTTCGACCAGCGTGCGAGTTTCTGAAGATGCCCTCCAGCTCTACGACCAGGTCTGGCAGGTCAGGGTTGCGGGCGAGATCCTGGTCTGACGGCCACCAGTCGCTCTCGCCACCGAAGAGCCGTTCGAGCAGGACTATGAGCGTCTCGCCCATGTCCACGTCGGGCACGCCGGCCTCAAAGGCCTCAGCCAGGGGCATATCGCCAAGGGTAATCCTGAGACGGAGGTCTCCGCGGCCAACGAACGGGCGCAATGGACCGGGCTCTCCGCCTTCGATCAGCTTCTGGTACTTCGCAGACATAGGGAATCTGCGGTTAACTGGCTCGCAGTTGGCGACTGGACCGCGCGGCCGGGCTCTAATCGAGGCCCAGCAGCTTGATGGCGTTCAGGCCCAGCACCTTGCGCTTGGCCTCGGTGCTGATGTCGGCGTTGACGATGCGGCCCACCTGGTTACGGGCATCCATCAGCGGCATGTCCGAGCCGAAGAGTACGCGGTCCTCTCCCGCGCCGTTCACGAGGTCTGTGATGGTTGTGTGGTCGCCGAAGGACGTGCAGGTCTCGAGGTAGATGTTGGGGCAGGCCCGCGCCGCCGCGACCGCCTGCACCTGCCCGGTGCGCGCGTTGCCGGAGTGGGCGAGCACCCAGTTGATGTTGGGGAAGCGCTCGGCCAGCGGCACGAACCTCCGCGGCTCCGTAAGGTCGTTGTCGCCGCTGCCCGCCGAGGAGTGGCTCATGATAGTGACGCCCCTGTCGTTGCACCACTCGAACGCGGGGAAGTAGCCGGGGTCGTCGATGGGGCTCTGGTAGTAGTTGGGGTAGACCTTCAGGGACTTCAGCCCCAGGACATCGAAGGCCCGCTCCAACTCCGGCACGACCTCCTCCGGGTAGATGGGCGTGATGACCGCGACGCCCACGAAGCGGTCCGGGTACCGCTCGACGAAGCTCGCCGCCACCTCGTTGCCCCGCACCGTGTCCGAATGGAAGATGCAGTTGATGTTCGACCTGTCGACACCCGCCGCGTCCATGATGCTCACGAAGGTGTCGATGTCGTCGAACACGGCGCTGTTGCCCCAGCGGCCGGCGTGCGTGTGGAAGTCGAAAACGGGCGTCTCCATCACTTCTCCAGCCCCAGCAGACGGTCCAGGTTGCCCGCGCATACGGCCGCAAGTGTGGAGTCGTCCAAGCCGTTAGTGTGCAGGTTGTAGATCTGGTGGCCCATCGATGAGTCGGGGAACCTGGAGCCGAACAGGATGCGTTCGCCGCCGGCCGCGTCCATCAGCCGGGCGACGCCGTCCGCTATGACGAACCGAGACATTTCCACATAGGTATTGGGCACCGAGCGGAGCAGCGGGAGCACCCAGGGCACGTGCCGGTAGTGGACCTCGGCCAGCACAACGGCCAGCCGGGGGTGGGCCTTGGCGGTATCGTGAAGCTGCGAGACGTCGACCAGGTCGACGGGTATCGACAGAGGTATGCCCTCAGACTCCATCCACTCCAGCAAGGGGCCGACAACCCAGTCCGTGAACGGGTACGAGTGGGCAATGGGTGCGATGCGCACAGATCTCACGCCATGGCGTGAGACCTCGGAGGAAAAGTCGCCCAGATTCTCGGTCGCCGGGTTCGCGACGAACTGCGGAATGAGCCTGGGCTGCCCGGCGATCATCTCCATGAGCAGAGCGTTGCCGTCGACGGTGTCGAAGTCCTCCGCAAAGGGGGAGTAGGCGAGGGCGCGTTCGACCCCGGTGCGGTCCATAGCCTCCAGCAGCCCTTCGGTGGTGTCGACGACGACGCGCCGGTTGTGCCGGCGTCCGAGAGCGACGTTTGCATCGAATACAGGAACGCGGGGCTGGAAGTCGAGCTCGACGTTACCCATGGCGCAGAGTGTAGCAGCAGGACATCGCACCTACAAGAGGATTGTTCACCGCCCAAAATTGACCGTTCAGGGACGCGTGGTATCATGCCCACGAGAACCCGACTAGGAGGATGACCATGAGCAGCAACGACGTGGAGCTGATGGGACACCTGATGCGACGCGCCGGGTTCGGCGCGGGACTTGCGGAGCTGGAGGCGCGTGCATCTAGGGGCTACGACGCGACCGTGGACGAGCTGATCGAGGCCGACAGCCAGGAAGGCATCGACGACGACCTGCTGTACAGGTACCACCCGGACCACCAGGGAGGCCTGGGGTTGTCCGGTGCGGCTGCGTACTGGCTCTACCGTATGGTGAATACGAGAGGGGCGCTGCAGGAGAAGATGACGCTCTTCTGGCATTCGGTGTTCGCCACCGGCTACCCAAAAGTTACTCAGGGCAAGATCCTGATGAACCAGCTTGCGATGTTCAGGAAGCTGGGGATGGGCAGCTTCCGCGACCTCCTTGTCGAGCTGTCCAGGGACCCGGCGATGATCATGTGGCTGGACAACGAGGACAATCACGCGGGGGCGATAAACGAGAACTATGGGCGCGAGCTGCTGGAGCTCTTCTCGATGGGCGTCGGCAACTACACGGAGGCGGACGTGAAGGAGGCCGCGAGGGCGTTCACGGGCTGGACGGTAGCGAACACGGAATATATGACGATGAGGGCCGAGCGAGATTCACTCTGGCCCTACGGGAGACTGGCCTACCGGTTCGAGTACAGACCGGAAGACCATGACGACGGCGAGAAGGAGTTCCTCGGACATCGGGGGCGTTTCGGAGGCGAAGACGCCGTGGATATCATCTGCAGGCAGCCCGCGACAGCCAGATTCCTCGCTCGCCACCTCTATCACTTCTTCGTTGCAGACGAGGCTCCCGTTCCCCAGTGGCCCTACGAAGCTCCGCGCGACCCCGCAGCCATCGATTTCCTGACGGAGGTGTACTTCGAGCACGACTACAGCATTGCCGAGATGGTGCGGGCGCTCCTGAAGTCCGATTTCTTCAAGTCAGGGGAGACCCGCTACAGGAAGGTAAAGGGGCCGGCCGAGCTCATCGCTGGCGTGCTGAGGCTGACCGGGGAGTGCAACGGGCCGAGCCTGGCCACCCAGGCAAACACGGCCCCCATGAGCTTCATGGGACAGACGCTGATCAATCCGCCGAGCGTCGAGGGGTGGCATCAGGGCACCGAGTGGGTCGATACCGGGACGGCGGTCGAGCGGATCAACTACGCTTCGGAGCACCTCGGCAACGACGAAGCTCCCGGTGTGCGGGATATGATCACGAGGGTGGCCGGGGCCGGCGGCGGTCCCGAGGGCATGGTACAGCGCTGCCTCGACGAGATGGGCGCTATCTCCGTGTCCGATGATACGCGTGCGGCGCTCGTGCAGTACGCCCAGGGTGCGGACATAGACTCGCAATCCGGGGAGGGCCTGGGCGAGCTGATGGAGATGGTCGCGGCCACGCCGGACTTCCAGCGAGAATAGACGATGACCGTTGGACTCGAATACTCGTTCACGCTGGGCGTGGCGGCAATGGAGGGCCGCGGCTTCTACTACCCCGTCGACGTCGGCGTGGGAAGCGGGCGGCTGTACATCCTGGGACGCTCCCACGAGGGCGACACGCGGGGCATCCAGGTCTGCATGATGGACTTGGAGAGCAGATTCTACGGGGCCTTCGGTTCCGCGGGCGAGGGAGACGGGCAGTTCATCTGGACGACGGCCGTGGTCGTCGATTCCGAGGGCCTCGTGTACGTCAGCGACGAGCACCTGAACCGTATCACCGTGTTCGACAGCGACGGTCGGTTCCTTCGAAAGTGGGGCTCTCCCGGCTCCGCACCCGGCGAGCTGGACGGGCCGTCGGGCATGGCCCTGGACTCAGAGGGCCATATCTGGGTTGCCGACCACCGCAACCACCGTATACAGAAGTTCACCGGCGACGGCGGCTACGTGATGGGCTTCGGCTCGCAAGGGAGCAGAGAGGGACAGCTCGACCTGCCGTGGGGCTTGGCCGTTGCGCCGAACGGGGACGTGTACGTAGCCGACTGGGGGAACGACCGCATCCAGCGATTCACTGCGGAGGGCGAGTTCGTGGCGGCGTACGGCGAGGGTGGGGAGGGGGAGGGGCAGTTCCGCAGGCCCTCGGGTGTGGCGGTCGACGGGGAGGGCTACGTCTACGTTGCCGACTGGCGCAACGATCGTGTGCAGCTTCTACACCCCAACGGCACGTTCGCGGCGTCGGCGCGCGGGGAGGCGACTCTGTCCCCGTGGGCCCGCGACTTCCTCGATTCGAACATCGAGGAGAGGGACGCGCGGGCCGTGTCAGACCTGGAGCCGGACCTGGCGTTCCTCGATGGCGACGTGAACGAGGAGTCCTACCATACGGAAAAGCTGTTCTGGGCTCCGGTGTCGGTCAGGCTGGACGCGGCGGGCAACGCCTACGTGGTCGACCGCAACAGGCACCGCATCCAGGTGTACAGAAGGAGCGTCGGGGACTCGGAGGCCAACGGAGGTGACGGCAAATGGTAGTGGCCGTGCATGGAAGTCTGACAGGAGGCCCGGTGGGAAAGGACAGCTTGTCGGGGTTGCCCAGTGAGTTGGCGTTCTCCGCCGACGAATACCAGGGCAGGATCGAGGGTGTGAGAAAGGCCATGGGCGCGGCGAACATCGATGTTCTGCTCGTCCGGCATCCCCCAAACGTCTACTACCTGACCGGGTACCAGAGCTTCGCGATGTACAATGGCGAGTGTGTCATCGTGCCGCCGGAGGGCCCGCCGACCTTGGTCGTCCACCCGCCCGAGCTGGGCACGGCCCTGCTTCATACCTGGCTGGACGAGGTGCACGGCTACCCGCAGAGTTGCGGACGCGAGGAGTACGTGGCGAAATTTCTCGCCGAGCAGGGGCTGGCCGGGCTGCGAATAGGCATCGAGAAGAGCCTTGCGGGCATGAACGCGGACTCGCTGGAGCATCTCCGGGAGGCCATGCCCGACGCCGACCTGGTGGATGGATCGAGCATCGTATTCACAGTCAAGATCGTCAAGTCGCAGCAGGAGATCGAGTACCTGCGACAAGCCGCCCGCATCACGAGCGCCGGCATCACGGCGGCAATAGAGGCAGCCGGAGAGGGCGCGAGCGACAACGACGTGGCTGCCGCGGGCAACCGCGCGATGTTCGACGGCGGCACGGAGTACATGTGCCTGTCGCCCATAGTCACGAGCGGCCGCCGCTCCGGGATCCTCCACTAGACCCACAAGCGCGTTCCTCTCGCCCGGGGCGACAACCTGTGCATGGAGTTTGGGGCCTGTGTTCAGAGGTACACGGCCCCCATGATGCGGACGGTCTCGATCGGCGAGCCCTCTCCCGGCGCCAAGCGGCTGGTGGATGCCTGTCTCACCGCGCTCGACAACGTCATCTCCACCATGCGGCCCGGAATCAGCGCAGACGAGGTTGCGCGGGCAGGCTGGGAGGGGATGGACACAGCGGGACCCGGCCTGGTCTTTCACGGTGTGTTCGCCTACGCAGTAGGGGCGGGATTCCCCCCGACGTGGGGCGACGGTACCGCCGGCATAATGCTGGGCAACGAGACGCGCCTGCGCCCTGGCATGGTCTTCCACCACCCAGTTGCACTCCGGAGGCTCGGTGAGTACGGCGCGATGTTCAGCGAGACCACCTTGATCACGGAGGACGGCTGCGAGGTGTTGACGAACGTGGAGCGCAGGCTCTTCATCAAGTAGGCCCTATCGCAGGAGGAAGCTCATGAGCAATTCGTCAATCGGCATCGTGTGGCCGGGCCCGCCTTCGCCGGAAGACATCGCCGAGACACGCCGGTTCATGCCGCCCGGCGTGGGGCTTCACATGGTCGGAACGCGCCCACCGAGCGACGCCGACCTGTCCGTGGGAATCACCATCGAGCGGCTGCTCAGGATGCCCGGGGACTCCAACATAGAGCATGCCGCTGAGGAGCTCGTCCCGATGGGCGTGGCCTCAATAGTCTACGGCTGCACGTCGGCCAGCTACATACGGGGCGTGGGCGGCGACACGGACATCGCCGACAGGATCAACGCGGCCACGGGCCTACCTGCAACTACTACGTCAGGAGCGGCGGTGGCGGCCCTGCGCCACGTAGGCGTGCGGAGCGTTTCGGTCCTGTCCCCCCATGTCGACGAGTTGAACGAGCGGCTGAATTGGTTCCTGGAGGGCAGCGGCTTCGAGGTCGTGCACCTGCGGGGCCTCAACAAGCTCAGCGGGATCGAAGAGATACCGCAGGACGACATCCGGGAGCTGGTGCTCCAGCTTGTGGACCGGCCCGACGCCGACGGCGTGTTCATAAGCTGCACCGGCATGAGGACATCGTCCATACTGGACTCACTGGAGACGGCGACGGGCAAGCCCATAGTGTCGGCTATCCAGGCGACCGTGTGGGACGTCCTGCTGAAGGCAGGGCTTACACCTGACGTGGCCGGCGTGGGAAGCCTGTTCCGCCAGCCCGCGTACCAGGTAGCATGAAGAACGACGGATCCTCCGAAGCCCGGCATGGAGCCGCAGACGGGCGGCTGCGCTCAGAGCGACAACGTCTCGAACGCTTCGAATCGGTGGAAGAGGTGGAGGAGTTCTTCAAGGCGTGCGATGCCATTGAGGGCCCCGGCCGGGAACCTGATTGGGAAGAGCACCTACGCGTAATCAACAGGTCGCGTCGGCGGGCTCTACTGACACGTGATCTTAGTAGAGCCTAGCCGAATCCGCATACCCCACCGTACATCGGCGGGCGATGCTACGGGATGTTGCGCATGCCTTTCTTGCTAACTGTTGGCGGAGAACAAGGCCAGCACAACGGCAAGAATAGCGAACAAGACGAAGAGTGGATGGAGGGCCGCGCTTAAGATAGTGACCAGCATAGACCTATCCATGAGCCTGCTGCTGAAGACTTTGAATCCAAGATTCCACCCAGCAGCAAATGCGGATAAGGCCCCTGCGAACCTCAATACGGCATCAGGCCACAGGGCTTCATTACGTATCAGGACAACGAACAAGCCGCTAGATAGCCCAATACCAATGGCAGGGGCAGAGCACCCTCAGTTCTTGCGCCCAAGGAATACGCCGACGCAGAAAAAGATAGCGACGGCGATGAACCACATCTACTAGGCTATTTCCAGGTGTCCCAGCGGTCGTTGTCGATGCCCGGGGCTTCGCTCTTCATGCCAGGGGGCTTGTTGCCTCCGTGGAAGTCGCCCTTGTGGCTGTTCTTGTCGCCAAAGAAGCGCCTGAGGTTTTCGGGCAGCTTGGCTACCTCGTCGGCCGGCCACTGATCCACATCCTGGATCGGCCCTCCCCAGGCGGGGCGGTAGGCGATGGCAAGCATCTCGCGCGGGTAGTCCCCGACGTTGGGGAAATTGCCGTGGAAGACCCTGTGATTGATCATCACTGCGGAGCCTGCCTTGACGGGGACCATGACCTCGTCAGGGTGGCTCTCGTACCGCAGATAGGGGTTGCCGTCCGAGTGCATGCTCAGGTGTGAGCGGGGCACGACCCTGAATGGCGACACCTCCAGCGTCAGGTCCTCCAGGTAGTTGAGGACGCGCACCAGGACGGGCACGCTGCCCTCGTATCCGAATATCTTGGAGCCCCAGGGCTGTCCGTCCGTGTGCAGGGAGATGCCGGGGTGTCCAGGCTCCGAGCGAGCGTAGGCATAGCTCATGGCCACGAGGTCGTCTCCGAAAAGCCGCTCGAGGAACGCGACGGTAGGCGGATTGGCGACGAGCTTGGTTATCGCTCCGCCCCTGAAGGCGATTCCGCTGGCTGTGCGCTGACGCTCCGAGTAGTCGGCGCCCTTGGTGTGGATCTCCTCTGCCTCGGCCCTGAGCACGTCGAGCTGCTCATCCGTAAGTACGTTGGGAAGCACGAGGTACCCCTCGACCTCCAGCATCCTGACCTGCTCCCCAAACGTGAGCCTAGTCCAGTCCCGGTCGTCTACTCGCGGCCTGTGAGTCGTTGCGGTCGCCATGTGTCGATACTCCTGTTGGTCTGCGTCCCCAAAATGATACAACTTTGCGGCGCGCTGTGGAATGCTAGAGCGAGACCCCCAGCTTTCTCATCCGCTCGTGGATGGCCTCCCGCGCTTCGATGAATGGCCTGCTCAGGTACTCGAAGTGGTCGTCGCTATCGTGCCGGTGGGTTACGCGGTCGGCCGGGACATGGCTGGCCGTCTGCCGGATGTATGTCAGATCGCCCTCGATGATGTTGAGCATGTGGGCCGCCACGTCCTTGTCGAACATCCACCAGTCGCCGCCACAGGCGACATAGATGGGCGACGTATGGGAGTATATGCCGCGCTTCAGGTCGTCGTAGTCGGGGTCGCCGTAGTAGGTGGGACTGCCCGACCTGATGGCGAGCCACGAATGCGCGTCGATGTCTACGTCGAGCTTCAGCTCCAGCCGTCGTGCGCCCTCGGCCGACTCCGCGGAGGCGATGACCTCGCCGTCCTTGAGCAGATCGAGCCGGTGGATGGGCACGACGCTCTCGGCACTTGCGTCGACGCTGACCTTGCCGGGCCCCGCAATCTCCACCGTGTCGCCGACCCCGTGTCCGTCGATGTCAAAATGGAGTATCGGCCCGGCTGTCATGAAGGTCCGCCCGCGACGCAGGTTGGCGCACCATGTGTCGAAGTCGAACCCCTCGCCCTCGCGCATCTTGACGTAGGTCCTGTAGAAGCCCAGCGGCGTAGCGTTGTCCATCTTGTCGGTACCGCCCAGCACGGGTATCCGGTACCCGCAGTTCAGGAGGCGGTAGTACTCCTCGTGGGTGTACTGGCGCTGGTGTCCCTTGAACTCCAGCGCGTCCAGCCTGCCGGTAGCCACCAGCACGACCACCTCGCGGCTGAAGCCCCAGAAGTGGGCGGACACGACCGTGCCCCCCTGTGCGTGGCACTCGTCCGCCCAGTAGCTTAGCGTCGTGTCCATCGTGCCGCCGAGTCCTCCCTCGCCCTGGCCGTCGGAGGTGAAGGGCATGATCGGATCCGTAATGCCGAGAAGCAGCAGGTGGCTCATCATGTTCTGCCGGTTCTCCTGGCAGACGGAGACGATGTGCTTGCCGTCCCTGGTCGAGAATGGGTGCCCGGTGAACTCATCGACGCCGGCGAACAGGCCGCCGAGCTGGGTCTGCTCCACGTGAGCGATGTTGACTCCCTCGCTTCGCGCGTCGATGAGCGCGCCGATGGCCGATATGAAGTGCATGTGGGGGTCGCCTGAGTACCATCCCCCGCCGTTCATGTCCACCCATCGCTTCAGCTTGATGACGAGCTCCCGCTGGCCCGGCTCGATGTGGATACGCTCCCGCAGGGGGTTGTACTCGAACCCGGCTGCGATGTCGACGATGACCTCGCCCCTGGGCAGCCATCCCTCGCAGCGGCCGTCGACGTATGCGTACGTGATCTGGCCGAGCCGGATGTCGCCGCCCAGGTCGAAGTTGAAGGAGTCGAGGTTCGAGTTGACGTGGTTGTGGTGGCCGTACGGCTGGTACGGCACGCCTTCCGGGGAGCGGAAGTGGACCCGGCAGGGCACGGGTTCGCCCGTGTCCTCGTCGACGATCATGACCTTGACCCAGTTCTTGCCGCGGTCGAGGAGGTCCAGACGCACGCCGTCTCCCTCGGCGGAGCCGTCACGTTCGACGTCGCCCCACCGGACGCTGCCGACTGGCTTTCCGCCTTGCTTGACCGTGACCGTCGCCGACGGTATGGCGCCGATCTCAACATAGGCTGGGCTCGCCATCTCGTTCTGCGCCTCGCCCCAGCCCGTGTAAGGCGCGGCTATGAACTCGTCGGCGGACTGGCGGGGCAGGGCATAGGGATACTTGGCGCGCCCGCGGTCGACGTCGACCTCCAGATCGAAGGGCTGCTCGGCATCCTCGGCGCGTGTCAGAACTACCTTGGCGGGCCTCATACCTTCCCGTGCGAAGGGCTGCTCGTCGGCATGGCCCAGGGTTATCCCAGCGATGATCAGCCCCGGGCCCTGAGGCACGACCTCCACCGACTCGACCACCGCGTCAGGGTCTGGGTTCACCCATGCCCACAGCCAGTATCGATCGATCGGGTCACCCCGGGTCTCCAGCTGGCGCCACCCGGCCCGGCCCCACTGGCCCTCGTATCTGGGCATGGGCTCATCGTACTGGTCCGTCACAGCCAAATACTGGGAGTGGCCGCCGGGTATCTGTCCGACCCCGGGCAGAGTGCCTATCTCGAAGCGCTCGCGGACGGCCACGCGCTCCTCACGCCCGCCGGCCAGGCGGAAGACGTAGTCGGCCACGTGTCTGCCCCACCAGCCGTCTTCCGCGATGGTACTCTCTAGTACGGCGTGGGCGAAAATCACCCGCCGCGCAGTCGAGCCTATGGGTATGGAGACGCCGCCGTGCTCACCGCCGGCGGCGACGAACAGGTCTCCTTCGGAGCCGTCCGGAGAGCCCACTATGAAGGGGATCCCGCGCATGGTCTGGGGCCCGACGGGCACCGGCCCCTCCAGCTCAACGTCGGAGCCGGGGACTGCGTACTTGAAAGGGGCGGAGCCCATCAGGTGTATGGGCCCGCCGCCTTCCGCAAAGGACAGCATCTGCGGGCCGAGATTCGCCAAGTCTGACAGGTCGAGTGGCTGATAGTCGAACATCGCACACCTCCGCAGGGACGAATACCGCGATTCAATAGGAAGCCAGGCCCGGTGTCAAGCTCGGCGTCCCAACGGTAACTGTTCAGTCCCCGTGAGCTGAGAGGTCATCCCTGAATGTCATTCTGAACGAAGCGCCAGCGGAGTGAGGAATCTACGACTGTCATCGGGGACGGCCTTGTGGGCAGAGGACTGTAGATTCTTCGTCGCTGTGCTCCTCAGAATGGCAACAAGGAGGGGCGATGCCTATGTCTCATCAATTCTTGTATGTTAGTGGTGGTTCCCAATAGTGACTTCACAGAGGTGGAGTGGGGTGCGGCAAACCGACCAACTCTTGGTCATCAAAGACCGTTGTTCAGCGAGGGTCGCCGCACCACCCCCAAACAGAGCCCGAACAGTTGCCTGGGCCAAACGAGCCCGCATCGCGCAAGGAAGGGCCAGTACTTCACACAGGAGGTATGGATGGAACAGGAAGCAGTCTACGTAGGCATTGATGTGGCCAAGGCCCATCTGGACATCGCGGTCCGCCCAATAGGCCAGAGGTGGACCATCTCCAATGACGAGCCTGGGATCCGGGAACTGGTCTCCCGGCTCAGGGCCCTCGAACCTGCCATGGTGGTGCTGGAGGCTTCGGGCGGCCTGGAGCTGCCTTCGGTGGCAGCCCTGGCGGCCGCATCGTTGCCAGTGGCCATCGTCACCCCCCGGCAGGTTCGAGACTTCGCCAGAGCCACCGGGACGCTGGCGAAGACTGACGCCCTGGACGCGGCCGTACTGGCCCACTTCGCCGACGCCGTTCGCCCAGCCGTGCGCCCTCTGAGGGACGCCGAGACCCAGGTCCTCAACTCGCTGGTTGCCCGCAGGCACCAAGTGATAGCCATCTTGGTGGCGGAGAAGAACCGGCTTGGGAGCGCCATCAGCGCCGTCCGGCCCCGCATCGAGGCCCACATCGCTTGGCTTGACCAGGAGCTGACCGACATTGACGAAGGGCTGCGGCAGACTCTCCGCAGCAGTCCGGTGTGGCGAGAGAAAGACGACCTCCTGCGCACCGTCCCCGGCGTGGGAGAGCAGCTCTCCCTCACCCTCCTGGCCCATTTGCCGGAGCTGGGCACGCTGAACCGTCGGCAGGTCGCCGCCTTGGTGGGCGTGGCTCCCTTCAACAGGGACAGCGGCACCATGCGTGGCAAACGGCGCGTCTGGGGCGGGGGCTCCCGGGTCCGAGCCGTCCTGTACATGGGAACGCTGGCCGCCAGCCGCTTCAATCCCGTCATCCGGGACTTCTACCAGCGGCTGCTGGCCGCTGGTAAGCCGAAGAAGGTGGCCCTCGTCGCTTGTATGCGCAAACTGCTCGTCATACTCAACTCCATGCTCAAGCAGCGCTCTCCCTGGCGCGCTCAGCGCGCCACCACACCGGCACTCGTCGGTCACTCATCTTGACTTTCAACACAGTTGCTGAACAGTTACTCCCAACGGCGCCGATGATACTTCCGCTAGTTGAGGCTTTCGAGTGTTTGCAGCGCGTTCTGTATGTGGCTGGCCATCAGTATCTCGTTGTGTAAGACGCCTCTGATTACACCGTCTCCGTCGATGACGTAGGTCACTCGAGACGTGCCCAGTCCGAATCGGCGTTCGACGTCGTAGAGCCGGCGTATCTCCCCCGCAGCGTCGCTCCCGAGGCCGAATGGGGCCCCGGCAACGTCGCCGAAGCGCCTGAGCTTGTCGACGCCGTCTGTGCTGATGCCAACGACGATGGCGTTGTGATCAGTGAAGTCATCGTAGGAGTCGCAGAAACCACCAACTTGGGCACTGCAGCCGGGGGTGAAGGCCCGAACATAGAAGAAGATAACGACATTCCGGCCTTGGTGCTTCGAGAGCGTGAACCGTTCGCCGGAACCCAAGGTTACCGTGAAGTCAGGGGCTTGTGCGCCGACCTTAAGCATTTCGTGGCGAATTATTGCACTCGAACGACGTTTGTCAAGGAAGCCGACATGCCCAAATCCACCACCTCCGTCATTCCCGCGACGAGCCTGCCCCCGAGCAGTCGGGGGCGGGAATCCATCCCCGGCAAGGTGCACAGCCATAGCCTCAGAGGCAGTCCGTCACGCCGCCCGTGCAAATCAGGTGGGGGATTTGGGCATGGAGCCGATCCATGCCGCCGACCGGATAGTGATATATTGTGCTCCCACCGAGACCCGCAACGGGACAAGCCATTGCAAGGAGGGCCGGGATGCAGCACTCAATCATCTTCAGGCAGGAAGGGGTGTACGGCGCCTTCCCCATTCTCAACCATCTGCCGGACGGCAGGCTCACGATAGGCTTCAGCTTCTCGACCTTCCACGACCACTACGCGCTCGGCAAGTGGACCGTCCTCGTGTCAGAGGACGAGGGCGAGAGCTGGGCGGAGTCCGACGATCCCACGATCCCCGCCACTTGGCCGGCGTCGAATCCGCGGGAGCAGAGCGACAGGTTCGCCGGCGTCATGGCCGACGGCTCATGGGTCTGCGCCGGCGTCATCGGGCACGAGGCGTGGCCTGACTCCCGCCGCGAGGAGGCCGAGGCCCGCGGCCTGGAAATTCGGGACCACGTGGGCATCGGCGACGGGTTCGTCGTGAACCGACCGACCGTGTTCGTCCAGCGCTCTACCGACTCAGGGAAGTCCTGGAACCGGGACGAGTGGGATGTGCCTGGGTTCAGGGGAACGGGCTTCTCGCGGCCCGCCGTCCTGGAAGACGGCACAGTGCTGGAGCCCGTGTACGGCACGGGGCCGGACGGCGCCCCCCGCGTTTACGTATGGCGCGGCTCCGAGGGAGGGCGCAGCTGGCGGCTCTACCCGGTCGGCTCGCCCGGAAGCGAGGCGGCCTTCGTGGAACCCGAGCCGGGCCGCGTCCTGTGTCTGGCAAGGACGGCTGAGGGCGAGTCGGGCGGCCACCTGGTGCAGTACTGGTCGGACGACGCCGGGGTCACCTGGTCGCAGCCGCTGAGCACCAGGGTCTGGACCCCGAGCTCTCCGCCGAACCTCATCAAGCTCAGGGACGGGCGGCTGTTGCTTAGCCACGGCTACCGGCGCGATCCGATGGGCATCCGAGCGGTACTCAGCGAGGACGGAGGGCGGACGTGGGACGTCGACAACACCGTCGTGCTGCGGGACGACGGGGGATACATGTGCGAGCTGCGGGACGACGGGGGCTCGGGTTCCGACGTCGGCTATCCGCACTCGACCCAGCTTTCGGACGGCAGCGTCCTCACCGTCTACTACATCACACCCGCCGACAGGGTCACGCACATCGCCTCCACACGCTGGAACCCCATAACCCGGCACACCACCGCAAACACGCATAGGGCAGGGCATAGGAGAAGGCAATGACTTCTGAGAAGCTGGCAATCGACGGCGGAGCGCCTGTGCGCACCAAGCCCTTCGAGTCGATGTGGGTGTTCGGTGAGGAGGAGCGGCAGCACCTGATGGAGGTGATGGACCGCGCTCCCAACGAGTGGCGCAAGCGGTTCAAGGTGAACGAGTTCGCCAACGCGTTCGCCGAGCGCCATGGCATCGAGTACGCCATCCCGACCGACTCCGGCAACGGCGCGGTCCACACAGCCGTCGCGGCCATCAACCCGAACCCCGGCGACGAGGTGATCACAACGCCCGTCAGCGACGTGGGGACGGTCCTGGGCATCATTGCTCAGAACGCTATTCCCGTCTTCGCCGACATGGACCCCGACACCCTGAACATCTCGCCGGAGGACATCGAGCGCAAGATCACCGACCGGACCCGCGCCATCCTGATTGTGCACCTGTTCGGCAACCCGTGCGACATGGACGAGATCATGGACATCTCGCGCAGGCACGGCATCCCCGTCATCGAGGACGCGTCGCAGGCGCACCTGGCCGAGTACAAGGGCCAGCTGGTCGGCACCATAGGCGACATCGCGGCCTACTCCCTGGGAGGCAAGACGCTGACGACGGACCAGGGCGGGATGGTGATAACCAACAATCCTGAGCTGGCCCGGCGGGCTGTGGGCTTCACCCGGAAGGGCAGCGAGATGGACGAGACGATGACCGAGATGCTCGGCCCGACTTCATACCGCTGGGGCTCGGCCCGGGGCTACGCGTTCCTGGGCACGCACTCCCCCATGACCGACCTCGAGGCCGCGGTCGGCATGGCGCAGATAGGCAGATGGGACGAGGCTACCACGGCGAGGCGCCGCGCCGCGGAGATACTGGACGAGGCGCTGTACGAGCTGCCGGGCATCCATATTCAGGAGATACGGCAGGGCAACCGCTCGTCGTATTACGTGTACGGCTACCGCGTAGACGAGGAAGAGGCTGGCGTGTCGACCGAGGAGTTCGCCAAGGCTGTAAAGGCCGAGGGCATCCCCGATTGCAACGGCGCCTACATCCGAGGTATGCCGCTGTACAAGTACCCACTGTTCGCAGAGGAGCTCACCTACGGCGATTCCCGCTATCCGTTCGTCGACGAGCACGGAGTCCGCAGGGTCGACTACAACAGCCTGCACCTGCCCAACATCGAGCAGTACCTGCCCACCACCGGCACCGTCCTTTTCCGCAACACCTACACGGAGGAGGACGCCAACGACATCGCAACGGCCATGAGGAAGGTGGCCCTCCACTACGCCGCAAACAAGGGGTAAGAAGAACTGCGTACGCCTTCAGCGGCACGCATATGGTATCCTGACGCCATGACTACGGTGAGCACAATCGACGACATCATCAGGGCCATGCGGGAGCGGCCGAGGTGCGGGACGCGATTCGCCGCGAGGTGTTTGCAGGTATGAGCTGGTGGAAGCATCTCGGCAAGGACAACCGCGGTAGTCGGCCACGCTGCGTGCTGCTCATGGATGGTAGTCATGAGGACGTCGCAGAGCGCTTGACGTGCTTGGTCAATCTTCCAGGCGTCACCGTCTCACCCTGCGACGTGTGGATGCCCTACGGCAAGCCCGTGCTCCTCGAAGATGGCTCGTGGGATCGCAAACCCGCGGAAGAGGCAAGGCTCGATAAACCGAACGAACTCGTGCCGCCAGAGGTCCGGCAGCAGCTCAGGGAGTGGTGGCTGGCAGTGCCACAAGGTGCGAACACTCCAAACTGGGACATTGCCTCTACCTGCACCATACGGGGCAAAAGGGGACTCGTGCTGGTCGAGGCAAAGGCTCATTCCAACGAACTCGACGAGAAGGGCAAGCGACTCGACGGGAAAAGCAACAAGGAGAATCACGAGCAGATAGGTCGGGCGATTCACGAGGCAAACGAGGCGCTCCGGTCAGTGACGGGCAGGTGCTGGAACTTGTCGCGGGACTCCCACTATCAGTTGTCCAATCGGTTCGCTTGGTCATGGAAGCTGGCTTCGCTCGGCGTTCCCATAGTCTTGCTCTACCTCGGATTCCTGAACGCCAATGACGGCCCGCTCTTTCGGTCCGAGGCGGAATGGGAGTGCACCCTCAAGAACCATTGCAAAGGCATCGTCCCCGAGACGTGCTGGGGCGAATGGCTGGACATTGAAGGTACGCCCATGGTTCCTATCGTCAGGGCGTTCGAGCAGCCGTTCACACGCGATTGAGTCTGGGATAAGGTCGGGGCCTCCTGCGGCCCGGTCTCGCGCCCCGGCTCCTCACGCTCGAGGAGCTCCAAAGAGGTCGGGCATCACCTCCATCGCGGGCCGGGCTTTCGACATGTCCATCTCTTCCGGCCCCCATTCAGGGTCGGCCGTAATTCCGGCCTGGATGGCGGCTTCTTCGCCGTACCTGGCCGCTATCTCGTGGCGAGTTCGGGAGCAGTTTTGTTATCCGCCCATTCCCATGAGGATGAGAGTCCCAAGACCACGACGAGTATCAGACACACCCGTGACGACCTTCATTGCCGTACTTGTCTTGGGCGCCGAGACCTGTCTCAACCCTTGGACGAGTTGCCGGCCCGCGCCTCCGACGCCAATGACTCCCTGCGGCTTTCCGGAGCACCCACACCAAACACCACTTGGCGCAGCATGTTATTCAGCCGTATCTGCCACCCACTGCCGGTCTCACGGAAATAGGCCATCAGGTCGGAGTCCATCCCGATGTTGACGTACTCCACAGTCGGGTTCTCCTGCGGCCCGGTCTCGCGCGGCGGCCTCCCGTTCTCGAGGAATCCTACAAGGTCGGGCATCACCTCCATAGCGGGCCGTGCGTTCGACATATCCATCTCTGCCGGCCCCCACTCGGGGTCGGCTGCAATTATGCGAGTTCGCTCACCCCGCCGGGTGAATATCACCCGATACAGGTGCGGGCCGATGTAGCCGGTTGCGACAGCTCGCATCGTGGACTCGGCCTAATGACCGCCGTCCGCCAGCCGAAGCTCTCGACAGCCTCGAAGTCGATATCGTGCTTGACTATGTTGGCGGCCCGCTTCGCCTCGTCCCATTCGTACTTCTTCACGTACTAATCATACACATAACCAGGTAGCATCTCCATCAATTGGCGCTACTCAGGCTCCGTGACGGTTATGCGCTGATTGATCGGCATGTCAGTCAGGGTCTGCACCTTGCCGCCGGGCCAGGTGATGGTCAGCGAGTCCACCGTTACCGCGGGGCCGAGGCCGAAGTGGGCGGCGGCCATGTCCTGCCCCATCTGGCTCGAGCCGGCGCGGATCTCGCGTATCTGGGTCTTGCCCCCCGCGTCGAGGACCAGCCTGGCGCCTATCCCGTCCCGGTTGCCGGACGATCCGACGGTGCGCACCTGCAGCCAGTTGTTGCCGCTATTGCAGGCGTTCTCGTACAGGCGCGACTTCTGGTCCAGGTTTGCGACGAAGATATCGAGGCAGCCGTCGCCGTTGTAGTCCAGGAATACGCCCCCGCGCCCGGTCCCAGTGTCGGCGGCGCCGCTTATCTCCGATATGTTGGCGAAGGTCCCGTCGCCGTTGTTGCGCAGGAGGACGTTCGCCTGCTCCTTCTTGTATATCTCGAACGCCTCCGTGATCGGGAGGGACAGGTAGCCGCTGACCACGTACAGGTCCTCGTAGCCGTCGTTATCGAAGTCGAAGAACGACGCGCCCCAGGTGACGCGCTCGCTGTTGCCCAGGATACCGACTGCGACCCCCGCGTCGACGGCCTCGTCGGTGAAGGTGAGGCCATCTCCGGCGTTCCTGAGAAGGACGTTGTTGCCAATGTTGGTAACGTACATGTCCAGGTGGCCGTCGAGGTCGTAGTCGCCGACGGCCAGTCCCATGCCGTGCATGGCGTGGTTGGCCCCCGAGGCGACGGACACGTCGGTGAATGTCCATGACCCGGCGCCGTCGGGGCCGTCGTTGCGCCAGAGCACGTTCGGCTGGGCGTTGACGCCCCAGTCGTTGACGGCGTAGAGGTCGAGGTCGCCGTCGTTGTCGAAGTCGAGCCATCCCGCCTGGAAGCCTGCGCCCCAGACGCTGCCTATGGGAGCTACGAGCTTCCCCGTCATGTCTACCTGGGGATTCTTGTAGACTTCCGGATCGGGTGGGGAGGTGTCGCCGAGGATCTGGGTCACGTTCGTGAAGGTCCCGTCGCCGTTGTTGCGGTTGAGGGCGAGACGTTCGACGTGGTCGATAAAGGCGGCGTCGATGAGGGCCTGTGCGCTCATCTCGTACAGATACCGCAGTACGATGAAGTCCAGGTCGCCGTCGCCGTCGTAGTCGGCCCAGGCGCACCCGGTCGACCTGTACCGCTCGCCTGATTCGTCGAGCCCGGCCTCCTTTGTGACGTTGGCGAATGTGCCGTCGCCGAGGTTGCGGAACAGCTTGCTGTCGCCGTAGTTGGTGACGTAGAGGTCCCGGTAGCCGTCGTTGTCGTAGTCCGCCGCGCATCCCCCGTTGGCCCTGCCGGGGCCGTCGGTCACGCCTGCGGCTTCGGCGGTGTCGACGAATGTTCTGTCGCCGTTGTTGCGAAACAGGGCATTGCGTCCAGACGAGTTGGTCACGTATATGTCGTCGAAGCCGTCGGCGTCGTAATCGAAAATAACGACGCCGCCGCCCATCGGCAGGGTCTCGTCACCGAAAGCGCGGTGGCGGAACTCTGTGCCCGAGGCAGCCGTAACGTCCTCGAAGTAGTTTCGCCCGCTCCTGGACACGCCTCGCTGGACAGGCTCGGAGGACAGCCCGGCGGCGCGGGGAGCGGCTCTCAGGGCCGCTTCGACGTCCTGCCAGAGCACGGCCCCCACGCCCAGCACGGCGAGGCCCCCTACGGCTCCCACCAGCCAGGTGGCCGCCGCGAATGCGGCGATTCCGCGGAGCGGGATGACCCTGGCGAGCCCCCAGAACGTCACCGGTCCCCCTGCGGCGGCTGTGAAGAGGAGTGCCGCGGCCGGGGCCGTTCCCATCCCCAGTATGAGAAGCAGGGCGACGAGGGGAATCTCGAATAGCAGGGGCACGTTGATGAGCACACCGAACGTCGCGGCGAGTAGTACCCCTCCCGCGTCGTTGCCTAGGTGGGACGATACGGTGTCCGGGGTGACCCACTGGATGACGAGCCCGCTGGCAAAGCCGGCAACCACCATGATCGGCCCCATTCTGACCAGGTAGCCGACGCTGACGCGCGCCCAGTCTCGAAATGCCTCGCGCATGGCCTGGCCCCACTCCCTGGGCTCGGACTCCGGGTCGTAGGACCAGGCGGGGGGAATGTCGCCCTCGCCGCTGCGGCCGCTGCGTAGCGCCACTACGACGAGAGGGCCGATCAGGACCGCTCCCATGAGCGCCATGACCAGCCGGCTCGCTCCTAGCACGGGAGTGAAGACGAAGAACACCATCGCAAGGGCGGGGATGTTCAGGGTGGCCGACCCCTGCACCATGGCGATTGCGCCCTCTATGCCGCCGCCGCTGCGCCGAAAGGCGGAGGACACCGGCACTATGCAGGCGGAGCACAGGTTCATGACGGGGCCGGCAGCGAGCCCCCTGACGGTCCGCTTGAATAGGCTGCCGGACTCGAAGGCCCTCCCCGAACCGGACGGAAACAGGAATGCCTCGGTCAGACCGGCGACCACGAAAGCGAAGGTCATTCCCACGGTCACGAGGCGAAGGTATGACACCGAGAATACGAACCACCTGGCAACGAAGGAAGTCCCCTCGTCTCTCTCGATGCAGAAGCCCTGGAAGCACTGAACGGTCGGTCCGGTGACCAGCCCGACGTCGGTGCCGACAGCGTCCAGCTTCGGGAACCGGTTGAAGGCAAAGAAGAGCGCGAGTATTGCCAAGAACAGCAATACGCCTACAAGCCGTTTCTTGCGAATGGAGGTCGTCAGCACGTTTGGCTTACCTGGGTGTGGGGGCGAGGCTTGTTGGTCCGATCATCGTAGCATCTTTGGGGAATTGGGGGATGGGTTCAGGACTTGGGGAGCGCCGAGTGACCCATGTAGCAATCGAGATCACCGGGTCGACTGGAAACCGATCTGCAACGTGATGGAGGACGAGTTAACCATCTGGGTGGTGAACGCCCGTCGTATCAAGGCGGTGCCTGGTCGCAGGACAGACGTCAAGGACGCCGAGTGCCCTGGAGGTAGCCGCGACCTGGGACGACCGGAGGTTGTGCGAAGGGCCTAGCGGTCCAACATCTTAGCGCGGATGCACCACCGGCGGTCCCAAACCCTCGCGGGAAACAACGGCTCGCTGTGTGCCTTTACAGACCTTCCCGCTCAGCATGGTTTTTTAGGGGAGTCTGCTTACTCCCCTTACACATCCTCTTCAGTACCGCCTGACGTAGCTCTGGTGGGTAGAATGCCACCGGGAGGTTCTGCCAAGCGTCCTGTGCCTCAACGCCGGGCCTCCTTCGTCTTTCCTAGTTTCCTTCCGTATCATTCAGAGGGCATTAGCTGCAGCGGCCTCTTCGGATCCGCTGGCCTCTAAATTGCAGATTTGGGACTTGCCCGCCGGGCACGGACGAGCGGAACAAGCGTCTGGCGGCGTTCCTGCTTGAAGGGGGCCTAGGGGTCTTCTACAACCTTGGGATGACAGGGCGACAGGTCGATTTGGTCGAGGTCGTTGTTTGGGACGCCGTAGTAGCCAAGCAGACCATGGGGTATGCAGCCGGTGAAGTCGTTGCCGGCGAGGTAGAGGTCTTCGAGGAAGAGGTTGTTGAGGGAATTGGGGATGTAGCCGTTCAGGCCTCTGTCGCGGAGATCGATTCCGGTGACGCGGCCTTCGACGAGTGTGATGCCGTCCCATTCGTAGATGTTTGTTCCGGTCGACCAGTTCAGGCTCCTAGAGGCGTTGAGCGGGGCGATGGACTCAATGAGGAACGAGCAGTCATGGGCCAGTCCCGGGGGTGCGTTGTAGGGGATGGCGGCGGCACCGTCGCAGATCAAGGGCACGTAGGTTCCCGGCGGGGGAGCGACATTGGCGATGGAGGGACCGTCCTCGCCACCGCATGTGGCGAGGACGACGAGGAAGAGGGGAATATATTTCATTGAGGTTCTCCTTGGGGCGTCGGGACGGCGCGTGGATGAGTGCGTGCGGTCCAGCGCCGTTTTCGGCGAGAAGGGAGATGTTAGTATTGAAGGGTGCCGACGGCTTGGTAGGGGCAGGTTTGAAACCCGCCCTGTCGTCGTAGGACGCCGATCCAATCACTGGTGAGTGGGCTGCTCTATCACGCTAATCCCGGTTGCCCCTCACTTCAAAGATTTCGGACTACTAGCTGCCGGAGAGCTTTATGCGCGGATCGACCAGCACAAGGACGATGTCGGACAAGAGCGTGCCGACGACCGTAAGGATGCCGGCCATAAAGATAATGAAGCCCGCCAGGGAAACGTCTTCGGTCTCGATCGCTTCGAGCAAGAGAGGCCCCAATGTGGGCAGGCTCAGCACTACCGAAACGATGATGCTTCCGCTAACCAGTGAGGGCAACAGGTAGCCGATAGTGCTGACGAGGGGGTTGATAGCAACTCGAACTGGGTATTTGACGATAAGCCGCCATGGAGTGGCGCCCTTGGCTAGTGCGGTCGCCACGTACGGCTTCCCAAGCTCGTCCAGCAGGTTGTTGCGCATTATTCGAATCAGACTGGCAGTCCCAGAGGTGCCCAGCACGATTGCCGGGACCCACAGGTGCTTGAGCAGGTCATACGCCTTGGCAAGATCCCACGGCGCCTCGATGTAATCGGCAGAGAACAGCCCACCGACGCTCTGGCCGAGGTACGCGAAAGCCAGGTACATCAGGACCAGCCCCAGAAGGAAGTCCGGCACCGCCAGACCTACGAAGCCGAGGAACGTGAAGGCGTAGTCGCCGACCGAGTGCTGTCGGACAGCCGAGTAGATGCCGACGGGAATGGCGACCGTCCACGTAACTAGGATGGTGAAGGCGGTGAGCACGACGGTAAGCGGGAGCCTGTCGCCGAGTAGATCCTTTATAGGTACGTCGATAGTCTGCCTAAGCTGGAACGACAGGCCGAGATCACCCTTCATCATGTTCCACATCCACATGGCGTATCGGACGTGCTGCGGCCTGTCCAGTCCCAGATACGATCGGAGCAACTCCACGTGTTCGGGATCGGGCGGGAACATGTTGTCAGCGCGGAAGATGACCTCATACAGGTCGACCTGATCGCCGGGCGGCAACTCGATGATCACGAACGTTAGAACGGAGACCACCCAGATCGTGAAGAGGGCCGTCAATAAGCGACGCAGTAGGTAGCCGACCAACTCTTACCTCCCCCAGCGGCGGCCAACAAGTCCAGCCGACAGGCCCCACTCCATCACGCCCGACGGGCAGGATCACTAGCTCCGGCCGAGATGGACTACGGGCTGACTCCCGCGGATGCCGCATAGGCCGGGGTGGGAAGCTCGTGGACGAGGGACCCGTTGCCGATCGGTTGGTCAGCCTCAAAGCCCTGCCGCAAGCGTCGCCATCCAGGCGCCGCCACGAGCATACTTTACCACATACAGCACCACTGGTGCGCTGTCGAGCATCCGACTCGGGCCATTTTGAGATAGTTACTTAGTCCTTTCACAAGCTGATATTTTCATTGAACAGTTACACCCTGACATAATCTCTACAGGAGCTGTAGCTAGGGTTGACAATGTATGGGGCTTGTGTTACCAATTCGGAAGGCACGGAATGCGATCTAGGCAACCAAAATCGCCAGCGGGGCCTAAGATGCATCCCAAGGAGGCCACTATGTTTCGACCACTTAGTCGTTCGGGCATTATTGTGACGTCTATCATGGCCGTGCTCCTGGTGCTAGGCTTGGCCTGCGGAGCGGCCGAGGAAACTGCGCCTGCAGCACGAGCACAGCCTAAGGCGGCAGCAGCGGCGGCACCCGCACAGGCGGCGGCCCAGGCTATTTCTGGCCAGCAGGCAGAGGCCCAAAAGCCGGCGGCTGCGGTGCCTGCTGCGCCCGCCGTGGGCCAGCAGTTGGCGATCGTCCGGCCGACCGCCGAGGCGCGCACCCTGACTCGCGATGCTCCTATGAGTGCCGCTGAAGAGGGCTTCAAGTACCTGCCTCCGACACCAGAGGTACCCGGCGTCTTCTGGGACTACGAGTACACGGGCCCCAAGCCTACCAAGTTCAATGAGAACCCGAAGTTTGCCGAGATGGTGAAGCAGGGCCAGCTTCCGCCTGTCGAAGAGCGATTGCCAGAAGAGATCAAAGTAGTCCAACCCCCGCACGGCATCGGTGTCTACGGTGGTACATGGCGCATCACGGCAACCGGCGGCGGCCCGAGAAACGCGGGGTACTGGGACAAGAAGAACTCGGACGAGGTATCGCGGCACCTACCTAACGTCGGCTTCTATTCGATCAGCGAGGACGGCAGGACCTTTACATACCGCAACCGCAAGGGGATCAAGTGGAGCGACGGTACCCCCATGACGATGGAGGACATCCGGTTCTCGTGGGAGGACGTGAACTTCAACGACACCCTCCACGAGACACCGCAGGGTCAGTGGCTCGACGCCGTTACGGGAGAGCGGGTCAAGTTCGCCATAATTGACGACATGCGTTGGACACTCTCCTTTGACTCCCCGGACTTCACGCTGATGGAGGGTGAGGTCAGGGCGGGAGATAGGTGCACGTCCTTCTACTTCTGTTTCTACTCACCATCCCACTACATGAAGCAGTTCCACGAGGACTACGCCGACGCCACCGAGCTCGCGAAGATGATTGACCAGGACGAGGCTGGAGACTGGCCACGGTTCTGGGGGATCAAGAACAACAGTGGCACCCACGTCGAAAAGCCCAGAATGGTCGCTCACATCCTCCAGTCTCAGTCGGACACGTTGTCTACCTGGACGGCTAATCCTTTCTTCTTCCAGGTGGACCCTGAAGGCAACCAGCTTCCGTACGTGGACGGCCACATCACCATCAAGGTCGAGAGCCGCGAAGTCGGGGTCTTCCGCAGCATGGCCGGAGAGACCGATGCGTACGCCGCCATCTTCCAGATCCCGGAGATTCCCCTCTATCGGGCCAATGAGAAGAAAGGCGACTTCAGCATCAAGATCTGGCCGATCACGGGACCTCAGGACGTTGGTCACTCCGTGTGCCAGACCTGCAACCAGGACGCTGAGATTGGCAAGTGGCTGCGCACCAGGGACTTCCGGACTGCGATCTCCTACGCGATTGACCGCGACTCGATCAACGAGACCCTCTACCTCGGCTTCGGGACTCCCAAGAATTGGGCGCCCCATCCTAGCACGCCCTACTACCCCGGCGACGATGTAGCGTTCCAGGACGTGGCATACGACCCGGCGAAGGCCAACGAGATACTGGACGGAATCGGGCTCACAGAGAAGGACTCGGAGGGCTATCGGCTCCGCACCGATGGGTCGGGAGAGCGGATATCCATCGATTCCGTGTCAAGCCTGGGGTGGACGACGGACCTGGCCGTCCTGTTGACGGACTACTGGGGGGACGTCGGGCTGGAGATGAAGGACAAGACGATGAACGCCCCCTGGACGCTCGGTTACCCGGGCAAGGTGCCGATCACGAACATCAGGGCGTTTGGTCTGTACGGCGCCAACCCCTGGTTCTCCGGCTGGAGCCGGTGCTGCCCGACTGGCGGCGGCCACGTGTTCGCGCCCGACATCGGCGACCTGCCCCGCAGCATGAAGATCGGACCTGACGGTGCGGTGCCGACTGAGGGCGGCTACCAGCCGCGCAGCGGGGACGAGCAGAGCCCGATTTGGGAGCCCAAGGCGCCCGACTGGACCTATCCGGCGGACCCGTCGGGCAATTTGCTCAAGCTCAACCAGCTCTTCCACGAGGGCCGCGCCTTCGAGCAGTATTCGCCCGAGCGCATCAACATGGGCAAGGAGATATTCAGCATCCACGCGCTTGAGAAATACTACATGGGCGTTCTCGCCCACACGGGCGTCTTCAGGAGCCCGATGCTGCACCAGAACAAATTCATCAACATCCCGCACACGCACACGGCGGACCCGGTGGGCTTCTACGGCGAGCTCTACTACTTCATCGACGGCGAGGACAACATCGACAACTAGGGCCGCCGAATCGGGTTGACGAAACAATAGAAAGGGCCCCGCATCGCGCGGGGCCCTTTCTATTTTATCTGCCGGTGACCCTGATGCGGGGGTCCACGATGACCAGCAGGATGTCGGAGAAAAGAGTCCCCACGACCGTCAGCATACCGAGCATCAGGATAATGAATCCGGCGGTGTAGGTGTCCTCGCCCCGTACGGCGGTGAGCAGGACGGGCCCAAGCGTCGGAAGGCTCAGTACCACGGAAACGATCACGCTGCCGCTCACCAGGGAGGGCAGCAGGTAGCCGATGGTGCTGACGAGCGGGTTGATCGCCACACGGACCGGATACTTCAGGACGAGCTTGAAGGGCGGGACGCCCTTGGCCCAAGCCGTCACGACATAGGGTCTGCTCAGCTCGTCGAGGAGATTGTTCCGCATGATGCGGATGAGGCTGGCAGTGCCCGAGGTGCCCAGCACGATGGCGGGAATCCAAAGGTGCTTCAGGAGGTCGTACGCCTTTGCCAGGCTCCAGGGTGCCTGGAGGTAATCGGCCGAGAAGAGACCGCCCACGCTCTGATTGAAGTAGGCGTACCCGACGTACATGAGGATCAGCCCCAGCAGGAAGTCGGGGACGGCGAGGCCGCTGAACCCGATGATCGTGAACGTGTAGTCGGCCAGGGAGTGCTGGCGCACGGCGGAGTATATGCCCACCGGTATGGCGAAGGTCCACGTCACCAGGACCGTGAAGCCTGTCAGGGCGACGGTGAGCGCAATGCGGTCGCCGACCAGCTCCTTGACGGGGCGCTGGCTCGTTATGGTCGTTCCGATGGATCTTCCGAAATCGCCCTGCAGCAGCTTCCACACCCAGCTTGCGTACCGCTCGTACTGGGGGCGGTCGAGATTCAGGTAGGCGCGCAGCTCGGCCTCCTTGGCCCTGAGCTCGGCCTCGTCGAAGTGCTGGCTCGAATAGCCGCGGACCCGGGTGATCGCATTCCCCGGGGGAAGCTCGAGGATGACGAAAGACAGGACGGAGATCACCCAAACGATGAAGAACGCCAACAGCAACCGGCGGGCCATGTACTCGAGCATTGAAGACCCCCTTACGCTACTCGACGACCGGGACCTTCGTGAGGATTCCCGGGACTGCCGGCTCGTCCACGAAACCAAGGGCAGTACGTCCGTGCGGGGGAGGCCGGTCTGCCTCCCGAAGTGCCTGTCCTAGTAGTCCAGCAACAACTGTTCAGAATTCGTGGGGTATGGGCAGCGTCCTCTCCGTCATGCCGTGAGCCCCCATCTCAATCTCCCCCCCAAATGGGGGAAGAGGTTTAGCTCTCTCCTCTCAACTCTGAACAGCTACGTCCAGCACTTTCAAATGAGAGTTATACCAAGTCACCGTGATGCCGCCGTATATGTGGCTAGGGAGTGGATTCCCGCCCCCGACTTCTCGGGGGCAGGCTCTTCGCGGGAATGACGGCTTTACGGCGCGCTTAAAATGCATTGGTATTAGTCTGGATTGGCGCGATAGTGCTGGGTTTACGTCCTGCGACGACGAGGCGGGTTTCAAACCCGCCCCTACGATAGTTGTGACCAAGCCGTAACCTCGCTTCCCTTCAATGCTATGATGCTGGACTGCTAGGGGAACTTCGAGAAGTCGTAGCCTTCCTTGACGATGCAGTCGAGCAGGGCAGGGCGCCCCGTCTTCGTCACGGCGATTGCCTCGTCCAGGCTGGGGATGAAGTCGGCCACCCTCTCGACGCGCCTGCTCCATGCGCCCAGTCCGTCGGCGACCTTGGCGTAGTCGCCGCCCTGGTCGAGGGCGTCGTACATCTCGGTGGCGTAGGGCATGTGGCCCCGCTCGATGGCCATGACGCCGTTGTTGAACACGATGGTCAGGATGCCGATCTTGTGCCTGACGGCCGTCTCGATGTCCATGCCAACCATTCCGATAGCGGCGTCGCCCATCATGTTGACGCACAGCTTGTCGGGCTCGGCGAGCTTCGCGCCCATGACGAGGCCCAGGCCGTATCCGAGCTGCGTGGACTTGCCCCAGCCCATGTAGGTACGCGGGGCGACGGACTCCCAGAAAGGCACGACCTGGTCGCGGGGGCTGCCCGCGTCGTGGGTGACGATGGTGTTGGGCCTGTCCACGTGGTGCATCAGGTCCCAGATGATGCGGTACTGGTTGATAGGCTCCTCGTCGGAGGTGAGCTGCGGCATCCACTCGTCGAGCCAGGCCTTCTTGACGGCCTGGACCTCGGGCCCGGTGTCGCGGGTCTTCCTGTAGCCGTCGCCGTTCGTTGCCTCCTCGACCTCGGCGATGAGGGCCTGGAGCACCAGCTTCGCGTCGCCGATGAGCGAGTAGTCGGCCTTGTAGTCCTTGTTCACGTCGGCCGGGTCGTTGGTCGAGTGGACGATGACCTTGCCGGGCGGGATCGTCCTGCCGTAGCCCGTGCGGGTGAAGCTGGTGCCGATGCCGAAGACCACGTCGGCCCTGCCGAGGAAGTGGTGGATCATCCCGGTCGTCGAAACGGCGGACGCGCCGAGAGCGAGGGGGTGGTCCTCGGGGAAGGCGCTCTTGCCCGGCAGCGTCGTCATCACCGGGGCCTGGAGGAGCTCGGCAAGCTGCTGGAGCTCGTCCCACGCCTCGGCGTAGAGGCAGCCCTGGCCCGCGTGGATGACCGGGTTCTCGGCGGCCAGGAGCAACTTTGCGACGGCTGCGGCATCGTCCGGGTCGGGCCCGAACCGGTTGCCGCGCACCGGCGAGTAGTCGATCTCGCCGGTGAACTCGGCCGGCCAGACGTCCTGCGGCACCTCGACGAGGACGGGGCCGCCCTTGCCTGTGCGCAGGTGGTAGAAGGCGCGGCGCATCAGCTCGGGTATGCGCTCGACGTAGTTGGTCTGGGCGGCCCACTTGGTGACGTGCCGGTAGTTCTCGACGGAGCTGAAGTCGGGGGATATGTAGGCCCGCGTCGTGGGGGCGCCGCCCGGTATGAGCAGGATTGGCACGTTGTCGGAGAATGCCTGGGCAGCCCCGGGGAATGCGTTCTCGGAGCCCGGCCCGCGCTGCATGGCGAAAACGCCGATGCGCTTGCCGTTCGTCGTGCGGCTGAAGCCGTCGGCGATGGCCATGCCGACCCGCTCCTGCCTGCAAATTATGGGCCGTATGCCCGCCTTGGCCGCGGCGTCTATCAGCTCCTGGGCGGGGAAGACCGACAGGAACTCGATGCCCTCACGCTTCAGTATCTCGGCAACAACGTCACCACCATTCACTTTGGCGATCCTCCATCGGACAGGGGGTATGCGCTTTCGCCGCGCAATCGGCGAGAGGATACCACCCGCGGCCACGCCGGAGCAATTCTTCACCACAGAGGGCACAGAGGGGTAACTGTTCAGAATTAGGCGGGTGAGGGTGATCCTCGGCCATCTAGAGTTTGAGCAGTTATAATGTGCTTACCTACACAAAGGGGGGCTTATGTCCGAACAGGCTGAGTTGAGCACCAAGATAGAACAGTTCCTTGCGACAGCGGATAGCCTGATGCCTGCTATCGAGCAAATGCGTCAGGCATCAGCGCGGGCGGAAGAGGCGCTGACGTCTCGGACACAGCAGGATGAAGATGTGGGCATTATGAAGGGTGCCTACATTCGGAATGCCATCCTGAATGACATTGATGGGCTTGCTGAGAGTCTGGGATATGCTGGCGGCGGTGTGGCTTACGAGCAAGCGGTGGTCAAAGCTCTTGGCGACCATCTTCGTGGCACCCAGACAGTAGTCAAGTCGGAGGTCGATAGCTTCAAGCGGGCTGACCTAGTGATGTTGGCCCGAGATTCGGCGGGTCAGGTCTACAACTGCGTAGTGGAGATTTCAATCACGGTGGATGAGCGAGATATTGTTCGCGCTTCTAGGAATGCGGGATTCATGAGTAAGGTTACGACTATTCCGTCGGTGGCTGCTGTGGCTGGCGTTCGCATAACGCGAGAAGCTGAGAAACTGGCACAGACCGAAGGGGTCAAATTCTACGAAGTAGACATACGTGATATTCAAGCGGAGTGATTCTCCCCTCCACGAATAGCCCCCACCAAGGATTTGAGATAGGGTTCACGAACAGATAGGGACGCCAACCTCGGGGGGACAGGAGGAGGAGAGCTGGGGCTAGATGGCTACCTGTGAGTCGGTGTCGCCGGCGGAGAGGGCGTCCATGTAGGCCAAGACGAGGTCGCGGGTGCGGTAGCGGCCAAAGTGGGCCTCGTCGTTGCGCCGGACTATTGGGAAGGTGTCGAGGACGTATGCTGCGTCGTCCTTGTCGAGGCCGTAGAGGTGGAAGTATAGGGCGTCGAGGCGGCCGCGCAGGTGGCGGCGCTCCTCTTCGCCCCATACGAATGGCGGGCCTTCGTATCCGAGGTCGCGTGCGAAGGGCGCCATGTCGTGGGCGGTGTAGGTGAGGCGCAGCACGTGGTCGCGGACGAGCTCGCGGGCCGACGTGTCACCGAACTGGCGGTCGTAGTCGTCGGGCGCGATGACCGGGAGCTGCTCGACTATGTACCAATTGAGGTGCTGCCCTTGAACCTTCTGTCGGGCTACAAAATCCATACACATGGCGTTCAAGTTCGCCGTAAGACAAGCCACGTCCGCGGCATCGAATGCAGGCTCGCCGCTTGTCTCCATCTGGTCGGTCATGGGTGCATCCTCTTCGACAAGCATCGGAACTGTGTTCCCATAGCCAGCCCAGGGAATGACAGTAGCCACGAAGGTCCGGATATTCGTCGGGTTGGTGACGTCTCGGAAACCCAGGGCGTAGCCGCTTCTCTGTGGGAAAACTGGCTCGACCTTCTTGGCAGGCACCCAGTACTGGGGTCGAGGTAGGAAATCTACGTCTCGGTGCTGCGGTTCGTCAACCTCCTCGCTCAGGTAAGGATTCTGGGTGTTTTGTGGGTTGATACTGACCGAGCTGGCTCTATGATCGAACTGCCAGATCATCCTGCCCTGGCATAGCGGTAGAAACAATTCTTCGCCGCGCTTCCAGAGGTTGCCCTGCACGGGGTAGTAGCCTTCTGCCCGCAACTCCGACGCCGTTCGGAAGAGATGGGAGTCGTTGGTCATGTGGAACATCGTCTGGTACCGGACAGGCCAAACCATGTGCCCTTCTTCTCCCTGCGAGCGGTCAACCAGCACGGGGTGTCGCTCGTAAATGAGGCGCGTTATCTCCGCGTCCCGTCGGGTGCGGAAGACGGGAGCAGTGCCTGTGTTGGGGTTCACCTTAGCGAAGTCTTCAGGCGCCAGGGGGAAGAACCGGTCCGGGTCGTCGACGGTTCTCGTGTCGTGGAGGAAGAAGGCGCACTTGGTTTCGTCGAAGCGCCGTTCCTCCCCGCCGAACACGAGGGCGCAGAACTTGAAGGAGGCGTGAACGTCCTTGAAGAAGATCTTCTTGTTCTCGAAGTCGAACAGCCCGGCGACGCGCGCTCCGGTAGAGACTTCCTTGAAGAAGCGGGCAGCGGTCTTGTCGGCGTAGATTCCCGAGGGGGTGAGGAGGCCCACGATGCCGTCCGGCTTGACGAGGTGCATGGCGCGTTCCACGAAGAGGGAGTAGAGGTTGATGTCTCCGCCGCCGAGCAATGGGTAGTGGCCGGAGGCCCGTACTAGGGCGCCGAGCCTGTCGGCCCGATCCTTCGCGGCGTCGAAGTCATCCCCCATGGGCGACCCGCTGTCGCGGAGCCAGGCGATGCGGGACTTCCTGGCCGCCGCGGTGGTCAGGTGGGCTATCTCGGAGTCGCGGGGGGCGAACCACTCGACCTCCTGCAGCTTGATGCGGTCCCAGGGGGGATTGCCGATCACGGCGTCGAAGCCGCCCTTGGGGTGAACGTCCTGCCAGTCCCGCCATACGCCGGGGAACGCGACCTCCCAGTGGAGGAATGCCTCGTCCCTGGCTGCGGCCCTCGCATCCCGCCATATCTCCGCGAAGCGGGTCCGCTGGTCGGGTGTCCCTGCATCGACGGCGTCCGGGCCACGCGCCAGGAGCTCGAAGGACGCCTCGGCGTGGGGGACGAGTGCATCGACAAGGGGCTGTTCGAAGTCCTCGCGCTCTCGCTTTTTCATTCCCGCGGTGAGCCATCGCAGCCCGCACAGGAAGTCGAGCAGTCCCCGGAGGTCTGCGGTCTCCTTCTCGACAAGGGAGAAGAGGCCGGCGGACTCGTGGACCTCGGAGACTTCGGCGTCGGACATGGCCTCGATCTGCAGCATCCCCCTGACGGCGGCCTCTGCCCCCGCGATGGCCGAGCTGGAGAAGAGCCCGCCCAGCCGGTTCAATTCATCCGCCGCCTCACTGACCCTCATGCCGACCAGGGAGTCGCCGCAGCGGAGGTGGTGATCGAGGAAGGAGAGGGGCGCGCCGACGGTGAAGCTGTGAAGCCAGAGGGAGACCTTGGCCAGCTCGACGGTCATGGGGTTCTTGTCGACGCCGTAGATGCAGCGCTTGAGCACCATACGGCGGATGATGTCCTGGTCGGTGAGCGGCGGACCCAGATCCCCCACGCGTTCCGAGCCGCGGCTGCGTTTGATGCTCCTTCGGACCGCCTCGACGCGCTTCACCAACGGCGAGACGTAGCCGCCGTCGAGCCACTCGATCTCGGGCGGGAACTCGACGAGGTCGGCGACGTGGTCGGACAGGACGTCTACGGCCGTCACGAGGAAGTGGCCGCTGCCCATGGCGGGGTCCAGCACTTTGAGGTCCAGGACGGCCTCGGCCGGGTCGAGCGTGGTCAACTCGGCCCGGCGCTCGTCCCTGGGCCGGCGGTCGCTCTTCAGCTCGGCTGCTTTG
Organism: Dehalococcoidia bacterium; assembly: GCA_965222445.1. Classification (GTDB taxonomy): domain Bacteria; phylum Chloroflexota; class Dehalococcoidia; order Lucifugimonadales; family CAJWER01. The sequence goes on from CBDCTY010000002.1 coordinate 3,031,337, forward strand.
GCCTGGAAGGCATCGCGGCGCTCGTCGACCAGGGGTTTCAGGGTGCGTTCGATGACGAGGTCTACCAGCTCCTGGGGGTGTAGAAGCTGCCACTGTCCTTGCGGGCGTATGGGTTGAGTCGGGTGACGACATTGCCTTCGTCCAGGACAGGCTCGCGCTCCAGGAGGCGCTCGTAGATGGAGCCGAGCTGCTGGACGGACATATCGCGGTAGTTCACGAAGCGCCGACCCTCGGGCGTTTCGGCGTGGCTGAGGTCGTAGAGCAAGTGGGCGACCGCCGAGTCGGGGAGGCGCACCTTCTCCAGGATGGGGGCGGCATCGCTCGAGAAGAGCCCACCGTTGTAGGCAGGCAGGCGAATGGAGGGGTCGCCCCTGTCGATGAGCCTGCAGAGGGTCATGACGTGGTCGTAGTAGTTCGTGGCCGTATCGGAGTAGAGGACATCATCGTCGAGCATCCTCTCCGCGATGGCGTCGCGGAGAGGCCTCCTGAGGCCGTAGCTCCGGTAGGTCCGGTCGTTGACGGGAAGGAGGCCCCTGTCCTCGGCGTAGAGTATGAAGAGGAGCCGGTAGAGGAATACGAGGGCGGCCTGCCGGACGTCCTCGAGCTCGCTGCCCGACGCGTAGTAGAGGGCCTTCACGAGACCAGGGAAGACCCTGTCGAAGACGACGGTCGAAAGGTCCTGGGCGACCTGTTCCTCGTAGCGCCTGCCCTCGACGAGCGCGTCTTCCAGGAAGGTGGTTGTTGCGCCATCGGTGAGGACGAAGGAGTCGCGGTGGAATAGCAGGTAGAAGACGCGCAGGTCGTGCTCGCTGTCCGGTTGGAGCAGGTCGTCGAGGTAGGCTTCGAAGTATGCCGTTGCACGCGGGCGGGTGCGGGCGTCGTATAGACGCCAGACGCGTCCATTGGTGAGTACGCCCCATCGTATGGCGCCGTCGGACTCTATGTCGGCCGTGGAGAGGTACCTGAGTATCTGAGAGTGAGGCTTCCGCGCCCCGCGTTCGGAGTCCGCGCCGTCTTCGTCATAGTCCTCAGGCATTTCAAAGAGCATGGTGCCTTTCGGCCGCCTCGGTCGGGGATCCCTGCCACTTGCGTCGAGTGGGAGGTCGAAGCGTTTACTCTCCTGTACAACGGCAGCGTGCCTGTACCGCTCTGCGCTGGGCAAGGCAGCCGCGCGGTCCTTGGACCCGGCATCTGTAAAGAGGAGGTTGTCGGGTATGTCCTCGCTGCGAGCCGCCCCCTGCTGGGGCAGATGGTCGGCCCAACCGAGGAGCTCCAGCACGGGCATGATGAGCTCCTGCTCGGTGAGGGCCTCAACTGGCCGATCGTACCCTTCGACCCTTTCGTATGCCTCCGCGGCAGCGGTGCGGAATTTGGAGAGGGCGGCGTGGGACGCGTTCCACCTGGCGGTGGTCGTTATGCCGTCGGTGAGGAAGTAGTCGGTGAAGAGTCTGCCTGGCATGTGCGTGCTCGGAAGATGGGAGGGCCATTGTAGCACGGTGTCACTGCGGCCCTGGCTCAACCACAGAGGGCACAGAGGGGAAGAGGTTTTGGGAGAGGGGAGAGAACGTCTGAATCAGGATTCGCGGGACTAGGGGACCCTCAGGATTTGGAGGGAGAATCTGGGACGGGGTGTCAGGGGAGGGTCTCCTCGGGGGAAGGGACAACAGGCCAGCACAAGAGGAGGATGCGCAATGTCCAAGGCGGCGATGTGTGTACTACGTCGACCTTGTAGAGCCGGAGTCTGCGTCATGGAGCATCCAGTCTATCCGTGACTGAATTGGCGTCCTGCGCCGACAGGGCGGGTTTCAAACCCGCCCCTACCCAGCCGTCGGCACCCTTCAATACTAAGATGTTGGACCACTAGGTGGGGGATCTGTAACAGTTCAGTAATCGTGGGAATTCAAAGCAGAGTCCTCTACGTCGAGCCGAGAGCCCCCATCTGATTTGCATGAGCGGCGTGACGGACTGCCTCTGAGGCTATGGCTGTGCACCTTGCCGGGGATGGATTCCCGCCCCCGACTTCTCGGGGGCAGGCTCGTCGCGGGAATGACGGAGGTGGGGGATTTGGGGAGGAGAGGGCTGATTGATATGCGTACCGATACAGGGTATAGTAGCTTCATGATCAGGACGTTTCGCCATAGGGGGCTGAAACGACTCTATGAGCGGGACGACCCAAGCAGGATTGCTGCCGGCCTTGTCGAGCGGGTCGGCCTAGCCCTGGCGGACCTGGATAGCGCCAACAGCCCCAGGGACATCGACTTGCCGGGGTACAGGCTTCACTCACTCAGGGGTGAACTGAAAGGACTGTGGAGCATCTCGGTCTCCGGCAACTGGCGCATAATACCAAGTCACCGTGATGCCGCCGTATATGTGCGGCCAGGGAGTGGGTTCCCGCCCCGTATCGAGTACGGGGCAGGCTCTTCGCGGGAATGACGGCTTTACGGCGCGCTCAAAACGAATGGTATAACATTCCGGTTCGAAGCTGGCCATGTGTACGACGTCGACCTTGTGGACTACCACTAGGCGGGAGGAGAAGAGTGACGGCCATGAAGAATCCGCCGCATCCGGGACGAAGCATCAAGGAGAACTGCCTGGACCCTCTTGGCCTGAGCGTCACAGAAGCGGCACGGGTGCTGGGCGTAGCTCGTCACACACTCTCGAGAGTGGTGAACGGTCATGCGGGTATTTCGCCCGAGATGGCCATTCGCCTGGAGAAGGCTGGGTGGTCGAACGCCGAATTCTGGCTGCGGCGACAGATCTCATACGATCTGGCGCAGGCGCGCAGGAGTGAAGACCAGATAGAGGTTGGACTTTACCAACCGCAGCCTACAGCGTAGTGGGTCAGCAACGAGGGACCAGCCCTCTCTACCCTCACCCAGGGCCTTTCCAAAGTTGGCTCCCTGCGGAAGGGACATACCCTACCGCCCACCTGGATTCCCGCCCCCGACTTCTCGGGGGCAGGCTCTGCGCGGGAATCACCATGGCCTTGCGAAGGCCACATAAGGGGATGAAAATGGCGTCGTCTTCCCCGTCGTCACTCCCGCTCTAGGCCAACGGCCGGGGATGGATTCCCGCCCCGTATCGGGTACGGGGCAGGCTCTTCGCGGGAACGACGGTTGTGGTCGCCTGATGTCTATTTTCATGGTAGTGACGGTATGTGGTTTATGGGACAATGGAAAGGCCCTGATCCTCACCTTAGTCCCCTCCCGTCAAGGGCCCGTCAAGGGAGAGGAGACCCCAGCTCGGACTGGCAAATATGGCTGCATCACAACAGATCGGTCCAGTGTCGAAGTGAGCCTTCCTGTGGCATTCAGGGAGCCGGCGGTCTCGATCAAGGCGCGGCAGTACGGCGACCTGTTCCAGCGCTACATTGTGCCCCAGCTGCCGTTCGTCGTCACGCTGGGCACGCTGCTGTTCTTCAGCCTGGGGCTCCAGCTCGTCCTGCCGCTCATCGTCCGGCACTTCATCGACGAGGCACAGAAGGGGGCTCCGGTGGAGGGGCTTGTCACTACCGCTGCCGCGTTCATCGGTATCGCGGTGGTCCAGCAGGTGGTGCAGGTCTTCGCCACGTACTTCTCGGAGCGCGTGGGGTGGACGGCGACCAACAACATCCGGGAGGACCTGGCCGAGCACGCCCTGTCGCTGGACATGTCGTACCACAACGACCGGACGCCCGGGGAGATGATAGAGCGCCTGGACGGCGACCCGAACGAGCTGGGCAAATTCTTCTCGCTGTTCATATTCGAGATGCTGGGGAGCCTGCTGCTGCTGATCGGCATCCTGGTCCTCCTGGTGCGCGAGGACTGGCGCGCGGGCCTGGCGCTGACCGTCTTCGTGTGCGCGGGGATGCTGGTGCTGACGAGCATCCGCAACATCGCCGTGCCGTACTGGAAGGCGAACCGGGCGGCCAGCGCGGACTCCTTCGGGTTCCTGGAGGAGCGGCTTGCCGGGACGGAGGACATCCGGTCGAACGACGCCAAGCCGTACGTGATGCGGCGATTCCACGAGCTGATGCGGAGCTGGTACGGCAAGGCTCTCAAGGCCGGCCTCATGAGCAGCATCATGTTCAGCTCGACGATGTTCATGTTCGGGGTCGGGAGCGCCATATCGCTGTCGCTGGGGGCGTATCTCTACTTCGGCGACTCGATCAGCCTTGGGACGGTGTACCTGATTTTCCACTACACGCAGATGCTGGTGATGCCGATCAACCGATTCACGCAGCAGCTCGACAGCTTTCAGCGCGCAAGCGCCGCCATATCGCGCATCCTGGAGCTGAACGCGGTCCAGAAGACGGTGCTCGACCCGCCTGCGGAAGACCAGGTAGAGCCGGCCCCCGGCGGGCCTTGGGGAGTGGGTTCCCGCCCCGTATCGAGTACGGGGCAGGCTCTGCGCGGGAATGACGGGGTGTTGGGGCCGCTGTCGGTGGAGCTCGACGGCGTGACGTTCGCCTACGGGGAGGACTCCGTGCTGGCGGACGTTTCCCTGGAGCTCGGGCCGGGGCGGGTGCTGGGTCTGCTGGGCCGGACGGGCAGCGGAAAGACGACCATGACCCGGCTGCTGTTCCGTCTGTACGACCCTACGTCCGGGGTAGTCCGGGTAGGCGGCGAGGATATCCGGCGGATGTCCGTCACGCAGCTACGGCAGCACATCTCGATGGTGACGCAGGACGTGCGCCTGTTCCACGGGACCGTCCGCGACAACCTGACGTTCTTCGACGAGACGATACCGGACGGGCGGCTTCTGGAGGTGATCGACGAGCTGCAGATGCGGCCGTGGTTGGAGTCCCTGCCCGACGGGCTGGACACGCGGCTGCTGTCGGAGGGCGGCGGCCTGTCGGCGGGCGAGGCGCAGCTCCTAGCGTTCGCGCGCGTGTTCCTGAAGGGTTCGGGGGTGCTGATTCTCGACGAGGCGTCGTCCCGACTGGACCGGAGCACGGAGCAGATGATCGAGCGGGCGGTGGACCGACTGGTGCAGGACCGGACGGTGATCGTCATAGCGCACCACCTGGCAACGGTCCGGCGCTGCGACGAGATCGTCATACTGGAGCACGGGCGTATCGTCGAGCACGGAGAGAGGGAAGCGCTGGCGGCCGACGGGACGACGCGGTTCCACCGGCTGCTGCAGACGGGGATGGAGGAGGCGCTGGCGTGAGCACCTGGCGCTACCTCCTGCTCCTGGCCCGGTATCAGCCGCGCTACTTCGTGATGCTGGGGGCCCGGATCATCAGCATTGCGCTGATACCGCAGGGCATCGCCCTCACGACGCGGGCGATATTCGACAACATTACGAACGAGCAGGCCGCCACGGTGGGTTTCTGGAGCCTGGCGGCGATACTCGTCGGATTCTCGGTCATGCGGTCGATGATCATCTTCGGGAACGTGGTGCTGAGCGTGCGGGTGGAGTTCACTTTCGCGACGCTGCTGCGGAAGAACGTGTTCGACCACGTGCTGGACCAGCCGGGCAACCGGGCGCTGCCGGAGTCGACGGGCGAGGCGGTGACGCGCTTCCGGGAGGACGTGGAGTACATCACCAAGTACCTGCAGCGCATCGCATTCGCACTGCCGCTGGTTGGGTTCGCGGCGGTGGCGCTTTACATCATGATCCAGATCAGCCCGCTGATCACGTTCGCGGTGTTTCTGCCGCTGGCATTCGTCATGCTTACGGTGAGCGTTGCGACGCGGTGGCTGCGCCGCTTCCGCATCGAGAACAGGGAGTCGACGGGCGACGTGACCAGCCTGCTGGGGGAGATGTTCGGCTCGGTGGAGGCGATCAAGGTAGCGAACGCGGAGGGCCGAATGCTGGGCGAGCTGAAGCGGCTCAACAGCCTTCGCAAGACGTACACGATCCGCGACACGCTGCTGACGCAGACGCTCAACTCGGTGTTCCAGAACACGGTCACTATAGGGACTGGCCTGATACTGCTGATCGCGGCGTCGGCGATGCGGAGCGGCTCGTTCACGATCGGCGACTTCGCCCTGTTCGTGAGCTACCTGTACACGGTCGGGTGGCTGAACACGGAGGTCGGCGGGGTGCTGGCCGAGTACCGGCAGACCGGCGTTTCGTTCGACCGGCTTCGGGGGCTGATGGCGAGCGCGGCGCCCGACGGTCTCGTGCGCCACCAGCAAGCCTACTTGACAGGAGCGCTGCCCGAGGTGCCCTACGCCGCGAGGACGGAGGCGCACCGCCTCGACGTGGTGGAGGTGGAGGGGCTGACGTACCGGTACGGAGCCGACGGGCGGGGGATAGATGGCGTAGGGCTGCGTGTGCCGCGAGGGTCGTTCACGGTCGTGACGGGCAGGGTGGGCTCAGGGAAGACGACGCTGCTCCGAGTGCTTCTGGGTCTGCTGCCCAAGGACGCGGGGGAGGTTAGGTGGAACGGGGAGCCGGTGGACGACCTCGCGGCTTTTTTCGTGCCACCTCGCTCGGCGTATACGTCGCAGGTGCCTCGGCTATTCAGCGAGCCGCTGAGGGACAACATCCTGATGGGCCTGCCCGAGGAGAGGACCGACCTGGACGGCGCGATCCGCGCGGCGGTCATGGAACAGGACATCGAGGAGCTGGAGGATGGCGTGGACACGGTGGTGGGCGCGCGGGGGGTGAAGCTGTCGGGCGGGCAGCTGCGGCGCTCTGCGGCAGCCAGGATGTTCGTGCGGGAGCCGGAGCTGCTGGTCTTCGACGACCTGTCGTCCGGGCTGGACGTGGACACGGAGAGGGAACTCTGGGGGCGGCTGTTCGAGCGCCGGGACGCCACGGCGCTGGTGGTCTCCCACCGGCGCGCTGCGCTGCGCCGGGCGGACCATGTCGTCGTGATGAAGGACGGGCGGGTCGAGGCCGAGGGCACGCTCGACGAGCTGCTGGAGAGCTCCGAGGAGATGCGCCGCCTGTGGGCCGGTGACGTCGGGGAGCCCGGGCAAGGGGATTTTCACCGCAGAGAGCACAGAGGGAGGAGTCTTGGGGGAGGGAGAGAGGAGGCTTGAGCGCAAAGGCGCTTCTACAAGCTCAGCACGAACGGGGCTAAGCTCGGTACGAGGCGTTTTCACCGCAGAGAGCACAGAGGGAGGAGTATGAGGGAGCCGGGCGCGTGATACACTTGCGGGCGCCTAGCTATTCTACGTACGGGCAGGGGAGAGATTGAGCGCCGCCGAATCCGACATCACGAAGGGCGACGAGCGTGCCCGCCGACGGGCCATTCACGGCTGGTGCATGTACGACTGGGCGAACTCGGGGTTCGCCACGAGCATCGGAACGGCCATCCTGCCGGTGTACTTCGTGGTCCTTTTCAAGGACGCTTTCGGGCAGGAGGCGTCGTTCCTGGGCTTCACATTCACCGGCAGCTCCATGTGGAGCCTGGGAGTAGCGGTGTCGACGGCCATCGTGGCATGCAGCAGCCCTGTCCTGGGCATGATCGCCGACAGGTCGCAGATCAAGAAGACCATGCTGCAGATCTATACGACCGGCGGCGCGATCTTGACGGTGCTGGGCTTCTTCAGCACATACACGGGAGAGCCGTGGGCGTGGACGCTTGTCTGCTACGCAATCGCCAATATCGGATTCGCCGGCGGAATCGTCTTCTACAACTCGCTCCTGCCGAACCTTGTGGCCCCGGAGGAGCTGGACAGGATAAGCAGCCGTGGGTACGCGTACGGGTACGTGGGGGGCGGACTGCTGCTGGCGGTCCACCTCGCCGCCATCCTCACGTTCGCCGACACCGATCACGTCGATCTGGTCACGAGGCTGGCGATCGCGTCCGTCGGCGTATGGTGGCTCGGCTGGGCGCAGTGGACATTCAGGACCGTGCCCGAGCCGAGGGCCGCCAGGCCCGTCGATCGCCTCGACCCGATGACGGCGGCGTCCGTGGCCTTCTCGCAGGTGCGACGTACCTTCAGGGAGCTCGCGCGCTTACGGATGCTCGTCCTCTACCTGGCCGCATACCTGCTGTTCAACGACGGCGTCCAGACGGTGCTCGCGGTTGCAGGGGCATTCGGGCCGGACACGCTCGGCATCTCGCTGGTGTCGAACATGGGGACTGTGCTGATCGTGCAGTTCGTCGCGGCAGGCGGAGCGGTGCTGTTCGGCAAGGCGGCGGGGGCCCTCGGCGCCAAGACGGCGCTGACGATTGCGCTGGGGGGCTGGTGCGTGGTGATCGCGATTGCGGTGGGGTTCGCCCCGCTGGCGCCGGAGGCGCACGAGGACTTCGACTACCGGCTGGAGCACACGGGCGCAGGGGGATATGAGATGGCCGCCGAGCCCGACCTGTCGGAGGAAGGGGATGACAGCGCGTGGGGTAACGTCTACGACCATCTGCTGGCGGAGGAGTCGCTGTCCCGCTCGCAGGTGCTGGACCTGGTGGAGGCCGTGCGGACGTCCGATCTGTCGCGCTTCGGCATCTCGGTCAAGGGCGGGGATCTGGATGGGACGACGGGAATCGGCCCCGCGCATCCGTCGGTGCTGATCGACGAGAGCCCGCTGGGCTTCTGGCCGCGCACGCTGAGGGACCGCGTGTGGGAGCCGCTGGGCATAGCGGTGGACATTCAGTGGCTGATGCTGGGCGTGCTGGTAGGTATCGTGCTTGGCGGGAGCCAGGCGCTGGCGAGGAGCCTGTTCGCCTATATGACGCCGGAGAGCCGGAGCGGGGAGTTCTTCGGCTTTTTCGGGTTCGTGGGGCGGGCGTCGGCGGTGTTCGGCCCGACGCTCTACGTGCTGGTGACGGGGATATACGACACACGGGCGGCGATACTGGCGATACTGATCATCATCGCCGTGGGCACGGTCCTACTGCAGCGCGTCGACCCGGAAGAGGGCAGGGCGGTAGCGGTCGAGGAAGACCGGCTGGCGTTCGAGGGGTAGGGCTGGGTCTGACGAGCACCACCAGACTTGATAGAATCAAAACCTCCACTTTGACCACTCTGACAGGTCAGGCTGTCTCTATAAGGCAAGGCACCCAAAGCACCATCGAGGATTGCGAGCTAGGGGTGGAAGGATTCTGTTATGTGAGGGACTGTCCGTCCCTAAACCCGAATCCACCGAAGGAGTGGGAATTAAAGGTCTGCTGAAAAGGTGAAAGGGTGCTCCTCTGAATCTGGGATAATGGTTTTGTAGCAGCAAACCGACCCCGGAAAAGGAGCACCCAACAGATGCTATCACGCAACCACCTCGACCGCATCCAAATCGCCTTCGACGACCTCCGTTTGGTGGCCAACGGCGGCCTGCTCCTTCCAGCCACCTTGGCCCTGCACCTCGGCCTTTCCCAACTGGTACAGCAGCGTCTGGAACTGGGCGATGCGCCGGGCCGGGCCAACACCGGCGACAAGATAATGACGCTGGTCGCCTCCGCGCTGGCCGGCGGCGACTGCATCGACGACGCCGATGCGCTGCGCGCCGGTGGGACGGCCGGTGTTCTCGACTGCGTGGTCAAGGCACCATCCACCCTGGGCACTTTCCTGCGCAGCTTCCAGTGGGGCCACGTCCGTCAACTCGACCGGGTGAGCCGGGAGTTGCTGGCACGGGCATGGGCCGACGGCGCCGGACCCGGCGATGCGCCGTTCACCATCGACCTCGATTCCACCATTTGTGAGACCTACGGACTGGACAAGGAGGGGGCGCGACACCATGGTTATACCGGCCAGCGGGGCTATCACCCGCTGCTGGCTGTCGCCGCCGGTACCGGCGAGGTGCTGATGTCCCGTCTGCGCGAGGGCCGCGCCAACACCGCCCGCGGCGCCGCCCACTTCCTGCGGGAGACGGTGGGGCGGGTGCGCTACGCTGGAGCCAGGGGACAACTCACGGTGCGGGCCGACAGCGGCTTCTACGCTCATAGCGTGGTATCCGTCTGCCGCAAGACGAAGGTCCGCTTCTCCATCACCATCCGCCAGCGTGCCAGCCTGCGCAACCTCATTGAAGCCATACCCGAGGCGGACTGGACGCCCATCCCCTACTGGATGGACGGCGCCGCCGACGTGGCCGAGACCACCTACACTCCCTTTGAGAGTGAGCCCGGCGCCGCGCCGGTGCGGCTCATCGTGCGGCGAGTGAAGCCCACGCCGGGTTCCCAGTTGGCCCTCTTCGCCAGCTACAGCTATCACGGCTTCATCACCGACCACGATGGGGAGATGCTCGAACTGGAGGCCGCCCATCGCCGCCACGCCGAGATCGAGAATGCCATTCGAGACCTCAAGTACGGCGTCGGACTGAACCACATGCCCTCGGGCCGCTTCGCCGCCAACGGCGCCTGGCTGGCGATACAGGTGCTGGCGCACAACCTCGCTCGCTGGACCGCACGGATCGGTCTGGGTGAGCAGGTGGTGACCACCAAGACCCTCCGGCGGCGGTTCTTCGCCCTAGCGGGACGGCTCACTCGCTCGGCGCGCCGGCTCACTTTGCATCTCCCCCAGCGCTGGCCTTGGGAAACCCAGTTCAGCAGTGCCCTGGCCCGGCTGCGAGCCATTCCACTCCCAGCCTGACGGCGCCCTTCTGCCACTGACCCGTCATCCGGCCAACTGAACGTCCCCGCCAACTCGCGCCATCCAGGCCCGCGAGCGCCTCTTGCCGCGTCCTATCCCGCCATCCCGCTCGCCACAGCCACTGCAGGCCGCCATCGGTGCCCCCAAAAGCGGTTGCAGACCGCCCGCCAACCTCCCGTCTACCCGAATTCGAGCCCGGATCATCGCGCCTGTAACTCACTTACCCCTTTCCGCTGCCCTCGCGCCGTCCATCGGTGGATTCGGGCTAAAGGAGAAACTGTGAACTGGCGCAAAGCATTCAAAGTAGTCGTTGATTGGTGGCCTGGAGTACCCGCAGGGGCCGCTGCCATCGCATTCCTGCTTCCTTTTTCGAACGCACCCACAGACCAAGATCCTACTGGGGGTGCGGGTGGCTTCGCTCCAATAGTTGCACTATGCGTGGCAGCAATGATCCTCACAGAAGCGACTAGGGCCGGAGGGCTACAAATTCGACGGATACCGAGCCTCTTCATTGGTTTGGGCAGTATCGGGAGCGCATACCTGTGGATGGCAGCAGAAAGTGATGCCCACCCACTCGACCCCGAATTGCCACTGACATTAGCGATACTCTTCATCGCGGCCGCGTTATTGCTTGCGTCACCGCTGGTTGTTTGGATCAGTTTTCGGTCGAACAGTCAATCATCCACATCGCATGACTAGCAGGGTCAGGCCCGTCTGCAACATCACTGCTGCCTTGCTCAAGAGTAGGGATGAGCTGCTTGCCCTGCGGAAAAGGTTGGGCGATCCGGTGGCAGCGTGGGTCCCCATCAGGAAGAGTCATTCCGTCGGCGAAGTTCGGCGCGCTATTCTAATTGGTTTGCCCGCAACTCTCATCGTTGCGACTCTGTCGGCATGTAGCAATGGCCCTCCATCTGAGACGCCGACTCCTGCACTTACCGACGCACCTACGCCGTCTGATACGGCCATGCTGACTGCTGCACCCACCGACACGCCCACGCCGTCTGACACGGCCACGCCGATTCCTGCACTCACCGACACCCCCACGCCGTCTGACACGGCCACGCCGACGCCTGCACCCACCGACACGCCTACGCCGTCTGACACGGCCACGCCGACGCCTGCACCCACCGACACGCCTACGCCGTCTGACACGGCCACGCCGATGCCTGCACCCACCGACACGCCTACGCCGTCTGACACGGCCACGCCGACGCCTGCACCCACCGACACGCCTATGCCGTCTGACACGGCCACGCCGACGCCTGCACCCACCGACACGCCTACGCCGTCTGACACGGCCACGCCGATGCCTACCCCCTCGCCCGTTCCTACTGCTACTCCAACGCCTACGCCGTCGCCCACACCAACCCCGGTGCCACCTACTTTGCAGTCAACGTATGACACAAACAACACGAGATGGCTAGTGAGAAACTATCCAGCCTTGGCCCGGCAAATCCAGACGCTCACCTGGGTCCAGGACGGACTTTCCGACCTAGAACGTTCAGCCGTAGACGAGTTGCTTTGGATGGCCGTCGAAGATGTTGCTAACTTGGATGCGGCTCTACATATGCCTTGGGTACAAGACGATATTTCGGAGCTAGCATACAAAGCCTTGGACAAGCTCGGATACCTGGATACCCCGAATCCGGCAAATCTGTACGCGGCTCTCAACATCCCGTGGGTGCAAGACGGCATTTCCGAGACCGAGTACGACATCATAGATTCGCTTGGCGCACTGGACTTCGACGCTACAGATGTGGTCTTCCAACTCTTTTCAATGCCGTTCTTAATCTCTCCTGACGCCACAGATGCACTAGCCATTCAGGGAATGGAGAACCTGGCCGACCGAGGCCGTCTCGCTGCTCTCACAGACCACTCCATTTTTCAGGACGGCGTCACTGACGATGAGACCACACTGATTGCCGGTGTGGGCACCCTTCGCGACGTGGACGAAATTCAGCGGGTGCTGAACCCCGGAGGCGCGGCCATTGAGACGGTCTCCCTCAGCACAGAGTTGACGCCCCATCTCAAGATCAGCATCGTCCGTACTGACAGCCAATCCCGGCCGGGGACCGTTGAGTCGGTGCGGGACGCAGTTGAATTCGTCGAGAAGGCGGTGGGTCTGCCGCTCCCCGTGGACCACATAATAATCATGCTGAACGACCTCGCTGTTACTGATAAATACGCGGGCACTAACTTTGGCTTCGCCTACAGCTACAAGCCAAAGTACGAGGCAGCTCAGGGCACGTTCGAGTGGCGGCATCTTCAAACGGGTTTCGTTCACGAGACCGCTCATTTCTTCTGGACAGGTAATGAAGACTGGGTAGACGAGGGTTTGGCCAACATCGTTGAGTACCAGTTCGGCCTTCAGATGGGCCTAAGCCATGGGCAGTTGCAAACTAAGCGCAAGAACTGTGAGGCCCATGACCTGGAGATGCTCTCGGAGTGGGACCCGGATTCGAGTGAATGGGACCGCTTTCACTGCAACTACTACTTGGGCCAGCTGTTCTTTCAGGACCTGTACGCAAGCATGGACGGCGAGACATTTGCCGCGAGCCTCCAAGAATACTATCGGCTATCCCTGGAAGCACAGGAAGCGGACCGTACCCCCGGTATAGCGGAAGTCCGCAAAGCCTTCGCGGGACAGGACGCCATCATCGACCGCCACTGGTCGGGAAAGATGAACGCACCGGAGAACCGTCCATTTAACGAGGGTTACGAATATACAAGCCATAACCTCATCCAATGGACACGGTATCCAACCTATGAGAATGGAGTAGTTACTTTCGAAGGGATCTTCTTGAACGGAGCAGAGCCTAGTTTTCGATTGCCGCGGCCACCTGGCAGGCACTACTCGAACTTTTATCTGAGAACAGCGGAAGATAGAAAGCACGTCGGCAGCATTCTAGTGCCTCTGTCTGGTAACAGAACATGGACACTGAATGACGCCGGCGATGTTGTTGCTGACACCTACTTGATGGATGATGCCTCCAACACATTCACTGTCACCTTTGATTTCCCGGAAGGCTTAGGAGGCAACCCCTTCGATTACGTAGTTCGGGTGATGGGTTTTCAAAACTCTGACCGGGAGGCGACCATCGGCGAAAACATAGACCTTCTAGGTTACGCCCGGATTCGAGTACCTTAAGTAGAGCTACGAACCCGGCCTGCTCGAAGTCCTGGTCGTAGGCAAGCGCCTCGTGTATGCCCCGTTCCTCCATCAAAAGGAAGCTCGCGCAGTCTACGACGCTCCATCTCTGGTCAAGTCGAGAGGCGTACCGCTCTACGGCGACCTTGAATTGAATGCTCGTCTGAGGCACGACCTCAACGTTGGGACTGTTCTCCAGTCGTTCGACCATCTGGGAGGCTAGCTTGCGCTTATGTTCGCCCGCGCGACCCATAAAGTTGAGGAACTCGACCAGGACCATCTGGGTTGTGACTGTACGGCAGGATGCCAATCGCCCTGTGACAGATCTGGCCCGCTTATGCAACTCATCGTTGCGGTCCAACACTGCTATCCAGTATCCAGCATCCGCGAATATCTCTTTCATGGCACATCGTCTCTGGGCCATCCGTACAGGTAGTGCTTGTAGTTCTTTGCCCCGTCGGATGGCCTACCGCTCCAAACATCTTGCGGAACAGACCTATGTAGCTCGTCGATCATCTCCAGGAGCGAGGGGGCTTCCGCATCCGGCGACCGGGCGTCCTCAATGGACACCACCACCTCCTTGCCCTCTTCCAGGTCGAGCGGCTCCAGTGGCACGAGTGCCCCATTCGAGAATCTGGCCTTCACGTTCGCAATCATGTCCCGTCCCTTTCGTAGGGATCCCGACTTCATCCCAATTATACCCCTAGGCACGCTGGCGGGTCTGGCCCCGCTTCAGCCTTCACGAGCAGTATTGGGCCGCCGCAGCCTGAGGGCAGCTGTCTCGATCTCGAACTGACCGCTTAGGTCGATGCTGTTCCGCGGCGGAGGGAACGGCCGGGTAGGGCGCCGGTGTTTTCGCCGCGGTCGATTACGACCTGGCCGTTGACTATGACGTACTCGATGCCGACGGGGTACTGCTTGGGGTCCTCGCGGGTCGCGGTGGTCTTCACTGTGGCTGGGTCGAAGAGCACGATGTCGGCTTTGAATCCATCTCGCAGAAGGCCTCGGTCGGGGATGCCTAGCCTCTGGGCAGGGAAGGATGTCATTTTCCTGATGGCCTCTGGGAGGCGCAGGTGCTTCTCGGCACGCACGAACTCTGCCAGGACGAGGGGGAAGCAGCCGTAGGTGCGGGGGTTCGGGTATTCGCCGAACACTATCGCGTCGCTGGCTATCATCCCGTAGGGGTGTGATACGAAGGCCGCGAGGGTATGCTGGTTGGTGCCGAGCCCGACCATCGAGACTCCCAGGTTCTCTTCGATCATCAGGTCGAACGTCGTGTCCCAGGGGTCTGTGCCGCGGGCGTCGGCGATGTCGGTGAGCAGGCGGCCCTCGTAGGCCTTGTTCTCGGGGCGGGTGAAGTTGGTCAGCCAGCTATTCTCCAGCGCGTCACGGGGGATCTCCCTCTTGAGCCTGGCGCGGTCGCTGGGGTCGCTGAGCGCGGCCATCAACCTCTCCGGCCCGCCGTCCTTGCTCCACTTGGGGAAGTTGATCACCAGGTGTGTGCCCGAGTAGGGGTAGCTGTAGCAGTCGAAGGTCACGTCCATGCCCTCGTCGCGGGCGTCCTCCACGAGGCCTATGTAGTCAAGGTGGCTGCCGGCCCCCTGTGCACCCTGGCGGTAGTGGGTGAGGTGGACGGGGCAGCCGCTGCGGCGGCCGATCTCCACAGCCTCCTCGAAGGGCGCCAGCAGGCTCACCTCCCGTAGGTCCGAGCGCGTGTGGGTGTGGTAGAAGCCGCCCAGGCGGGCCGTCGTCTCACACAGCGCGACCAGCTCGTCTGTGTCGGCGTATGCGCCGGGCTCGTAGTCCAGCCCAGTGGAGAGGCCCCACGCGCCCTCCTCCATCGACTCCCGCACGATGGACTGCATCTCGGCGATCTGCGCCGGAGTGGCCGGGGTGTCGTTCCAGCCCACGCTCCAAATGCGCACGGGGTTGTTGCCCAGGATGTAGGCGATGTTGATGGCAACGCTGTTGTCGTACTTGCCCAGGTACTCGGCGACTGTGAGCCAGTCGGCGGGCATGGGCGGGTAGCCGTTGAGCCCGGAGTCGAGCCAGATGTAGCGGTGCAGCTCGTCCTGGCTCTTGAAGGGGGCGTGGGATATGCCGTCGATGCCGACCAGCTCGGTTGTCACGCCCTGCCTCACCTTGGGGTCGTGGTTAGGCGCGCCGAGTATGGTCAGCCCGGCGTGGGAATGCAGATCGATGAAGCCGGGGCAGACTACGAGACCGGTCGCGTCGATGGTCTGGGCGGCGTCGATATCCGGGAGCTCGCCGCGCCGGATTACGACGCGCTCGTCGTCGACGATGACGGAGGCGTGGAAACCGGGGCTGCCGCTTCCGTCGATCACCAAGCCGTTTTGGATCAGCAGGTCGGCCATGTTACGGCTGCCCCTGCAATCTCGGCCTGGCCACCTTCATGGCGGCAAGCAATATCCCGGCGTCCTGGACACTGATCCGCACGTCGTCCTCATCGAGGTCGTCTTCATAGAAGTTGACGTGAAGCGCGTTCATCGCCTGGAACATCCGCCTGTTGGTGTTGGTGTCGTCCGTCAAGACAATCAGTTTCCTGGCGTTCTTGGCTATGCCGCCGTGTGTCCCATCCGGCTAACCCTCTTCATAGGCGACCGACTTCACGTAGTGGGCCACTGCTCCCCACGCCTTCTCAGAGGCCTGGAGCAGGTCGCCCTGCTTGAACTCCCGCCTGGCATGTTCGAGAAATCTCTCGCTGATGTCTTGATGTTGCGCTATGGACGCCAACCAATCTCCGCTGGCGTCTTGGTGGGGTTGCTAGCCCGCCCTGTTCTTTGCCAATCGTAGCATACCACGCAGCCTACACCGAGCCTGGGGTGAGGATTTCGCGGAATCGGGCCGCGATTATCTCTTCTTCGCCATTGCGGAGGTTGACGGGTACGACTGCGATGCCGCCCTCGGGCCCCGCGGGGCCCAGGAGGATGGACGGACCGCCCTCGCGGAGCTGCTCGATCACCTCGGCCTCCGACGGGCCCGGCCTTCCCGCCTCAAGGGAGACCAGGGCATTGGCGTGGCCTGACCTAGAGTCCTCCAGCTCGGGCCTTGCCTCGGAGAGCTCGACCCTGACTCCGTCGATGCCCTGGAGCGCGTCGACTATGTACTCGCACTTGTTGCGCCATGCCGCCTCGACGGCCTGGTGGTCGGTATCGACGAAGAGCTCCAGGGCGGTGACGAGGCCTGCGATGTTCTCCTTCGACACCTTGGCCGGCCTGCCGATGCCCTGGCTGTTTGGGGCCGCGTTCATGTAGGCCGCCTCGATCAGGTCCTTGCGCCCGCAGAGGATGCCCGTGGACTGGGGGCCCATTACGCCCTTGCCGCCGCTGAAGCTGACCAAGTCAGCGCCAGTGCGAATATATTTCGTGAGGTTTTCGGCCGGCGGGAGCATCGCCGCGGCGTCGACGATGACCGGGACGCCGCGCGAATGGGCGATCTCCACTACGGTCTCTAGGGGCAGCGCGCCCGACTTCCTGGGACCGAAGACGTAGGCCACCGCGGCCGTTCTCCTGGTGATCGCGTCTTCGAGCTGCCACGGCTCCGTCACGCCCGTGTCGCCTATCTCGACCAGCTTCGCGCCAGCCGTCCGGAAGTTCCGGTCGTACGTGACGCGGTGGGATCGGTGGATGACGATCCGGTTCTTCATCCCCCGGGTGTCGGGAAGCCTCCATACCCTGGCCGGGTCCGTGCCGGTCATGCAGGCCGCGGCCTGCAGCAGCATCCCCGCGCCCGATCCTGCGGTCACGAGACCGGCCTCGGCGCCCGTGAGCCTGGCTATCTGCTCGCCCGCCTTGCGGTTGAGCTCGGGCAGGTCGACGAAGTTGCGGGACGCCTCCTCCATGGCCCTCAACACGGGCCCGGGCATGATGCTGCCGCCCGCCACCGTCACCCACGACCAGGCGTTGATTACCGGCCTCACGCCGAGCCGCTCGTAGAACCCTTCACCCGTGTACGACTGCATGGGACTCACCTGTTCGTTGGCTTGCCGGAGTGTAAAGGCGGCCTTCAAGGGCTGTCAAACGGCGGGGAAGAGCCGGGGATGGATACCGGCCCCGTATCGGGGTACGGGACATGCTTTCGCCGGTATGACGTAGGTGGTGGACCTGCAAAGCTGAGCAACCCCACCACATGGGCAGACATGCGGCTGGTTCGCTCAGACGACATTGCGATAATGCTCGTACCAGTCGCTCGAAAAGACGCGATCCGGGTCCATCCGGCTCTTTCGCTCCATGAATCGCGGGAATTGCGGGTATGCGCGCACCAGCTGCTCGCTGGTAGCGAAGCGGTTGTAGGTCAGGAAGTAGCTTCCGCCGAACAAGAGCGCGACATCGATAAGGCCTCTCAGGGCCTCCGCGACACCCTCTATGCCCTGAGGCGTATGCTCGACATGCAGATTGAAGACGATGCAGGCGTACCGACGCGCAGCCCAGCTGAGGAGTGTCTCGTGTTCGGGCTCGATGAGCCGGATCGTACCGTATATGACGTTCGAGCCGTGGGCGATAAGCACTTTCCCCGCGGCGTCCATGAAGCCGGCGAGGGCCTCGACGGGAACGTACAGCTCCGTGATGGTCTCGGAGCCGGGACTTGCGGCGCGCGTAGCGGCATCCAGTGCGCCGTGATAGCCGTCGATATAGGTGCTCATCTGGAAATCGTCGCTGTCGTACGTCTGGCCGCTGGAGCTGGCATAGAAGCGGGCATACTCCTCGAAGGCCCTCGCCTTGTCGACGTGGGCCAGGTGGATGAGCTTCGTCCAGTCCTCGTTGGATAGCGTCATCCTTCCGCCGTCCTCTCTCGACGGCGCGTCATCGGTGGGGCGGTAGCATGAGAAGACGCCCTGGCGCAGGAAGTCCCCGGACGACTCGTCAGTCATGTACTGGAAGTCGCCGTACGTGAAGCCGTCATCGATGCGCGATTGGAAGGCGCCGGGCAGCTCCTCGACATCGAAGACCTCCACGACGCGCTCGAGGCGATGCCACGTCTGGAGCCGCAGGCGGAGGGACGTTATGACGCCGAAGAGTCCGTATCCGCCGATAGCTGCGCGGAACAGGTCAGCGTCGGATGACCAGCTGCATTCGCGGACATGCCCATCCGAATCGACGAGAGTGAAGGACTCGATGTCCTGGACGATGGGCCGAAATTGCAGGCCGCGACCATGCCCGTTTGCGGCGACCGCGCCACCCAGGCTGAGACGGTCTGCGCCCGTCTGCTTCTGGATGATGCTCCACTTCGGGCTACCGTCGCCCTGCATCTCGCGCAGCTTCGGAACGAGGTCGGACCACAGGATGCCAGCCTCTACATCGACTATGCCCCTTTCAAGGTCGATTCCTACGATCCGACTCATCGACCGCATGTCGAGCAGCGTTCCGCCGGACCGGAACTGCTGACCGCCCATGGAGTGCCAGCCCCCGGCTATGGCGATCTGCCCTCCGTTCGCCCTCGTTTGCCGGACTACGTCTTGCACTTCGGCCACCGACCTCGGTCGCAGGACTTCCGAGACTACCGTCTCGTTCAACATCGAGTGAATGTCGTTGACGATTGACGAGGGCATGTGGGCGGCTTCGTGAGGACTCTGGGGATTGGGCGGCCTGAGTGTAAGTGGGCCATAGGGCCCTGTCAAACACCCCCAATCCTTCACCTAACCTGGACGGATGGCACGGCAGACCGCCTTCCGTAGTCATGGGCGCACACCCCGCCGGGGATGGGTTCCCGCCCCCGACTTCTCGGGGGCAGGCTCTGCGCGGGAACGACGGTGTGGGGGCCTGCGGTTCATTTTCATAATAGTGACGGTATGCGGTTTTTTTTGGGACAACGGAAAGGCTTGGTCAAATACGTCACCGGGTTACGCGGACGAGCACGGTGGGGATATAATGGGCGTCGCCAAATCGGCGGCGACGGCAGGCTAAGGAGAAGCGCGGTCGGGCGGCCCACAGGGCAGGCACGAAGCCAAGAAGCAGGCGGGGTTGACTCCCTTGAACGTTGACGGAATCGACGCGCTGGCATTCGACGTGTTCGGCACGGTCGTGGACTGGCGGTCGAGCATCGTGGCGGAGGGCGCCCGCGTCGGCGCGGAGAAGGGGATGGAGGGCATAGACTGGGTGGCGTTCGCCGACTCGTGGCGAGGGGGGTACACGCCGTCTATGGACAGGGTGCGCCTGGGCAAAATACCCTGGACGAACATCGACGGGCTCCATCGCATGATCCTGGACGACCTGCTGGAGGAGCTGGGCATCGAGGGACTCACGGAAGAGGAGAAGGACAAACTGAGCCGCTCGTGGCACCGGCTCACGCCGTGGCCGGACGCCGTAGCAGGACTGACGCGGCTCCGGCAGCGCTTCACCATTGCGCCGCTGTCAAACGGCAACTTTGCGCTGCTCACCAACATGGCCAAGAACGCAGGACTGCCCTGGGACTGCATCCTCTCGGCCGAGCTGGCCCGCCACTACAAGCCGGACACGGAGGTCTACTCGACGGCGGCCGAGCTCCTGGGACTGCCACCCGAACGGGTGATGATGGTCGCGGCGCACGCTTTCGACCTGAAGGCCGCCCAGGCCGTGGGCATGAGGGCGGCGTACGTGTCCCGGCCCCTGGAGTTCGGCCCGGACCACCCGCCGGAGGACGTGGCCGATGAGGCGTTTGACGTCTTCGCCGACGACTTTGAAGACCTTGCCGACAAGCTCGGCTGCTGAGAGTATGTACACACACGAAGAGCGCAACAACAGGAGGAGATAGTGAATTACACCATTGGAGACCGGAAGTATGCCCTGGACCTTGACTGGGGAAAGCTGCCCGACGGGTACGAGTTCCACCAGGTTGCGGGCGTCGCAGTGGATGGCGAGGACAACGTCTACGCCTTCAATCGCAGCGACCATAAGCTGTTGGTCCTGGACAGGGAGGGCAACCTGGTGAAGGTCTGGGGCCGGGAGTTCGACCAGCCCCACGGCGCCCACGTCGATCGAGAGGGCAACGTGTACCTGGTGGACCGGGACACTCACGTCGTGGAGAAGTTCAGCCGCGACGAGGAGCTTCTCCTCACCCTCGGCACGAAGGGGCAGCCGTCAGACACGGGCGTCATCGACGAAGGATTCCTGGTAGAACGTCCTGGCGAGCCTCACAACATGCCCACCGGAGTCTCCACGGCCCCCAACGGCGACATCTTCGTCTCCGACGGGTACGGCAACTGCCGCGTCCACAAGTTCGACTCCGAGGGCAACCTGCTGTCGTCATGGGGCATACCCGGCACCGAGAAGCCCGGCGAGTACAAGCTGCCCCACGGGATCGGAGTCGACAACGAGGGTCGGGTGCTGGTCTGCGACCGGGAGAACCATCGCATCCAGGTAATCGACCAGGACGGTGGGCACATCGCCATGTGGACGGGCTTCCGGCAGCCCACGTCGGTGGCCTTCCACGACGACGGCCTGGTGCACGTGCCGGAACTGCAGTCGCGCCTCTCGGTAGTCGACCGTGACGGAAGCCTAGTTGCGCGCTGGGGCGGCGAGGAGAGCCGCGAGCCGGGGCAGTTCGTCGCTCCCCACTGCGCGGCTGTCGATTCCCAGGGGAGCGTATACGTAGGCGAGGTACTGGAGGGCATGAGGCTCCAGAAGTTTGTCCGGGAAAGCTAGTAGTCGAAAATCTTTAAAATGAGGGTTAGCCGGAGTTTGCGTCATGGAGCATCCAGTCTATCCGTGACTGAATTGGCGTCCTGCGCCGACAGGGCGGGTTTCAAACCCGCCCCTACCCAGCCGTCGGCACCCTTCAATACTAAGATGTTGGACCACTAGGGCCGTGGACCTGTTCGACGCTATGCACACGCAGCGGGCCGTGCGCCGGTTCAAGCCGGACCCCGTGCCATCCGAGGTAGTCTCGCGCATCCTCGACGCGGCCACCAGAGCGCCCAGCGGCGGGAACAGCCAGTCCTGGAGCTTCGTCGTCCTTCGAGACGCCGCCGTCCGCCGTCAAGTCGGCGCCCTCTACAAGGACGCTTGGGACGCGGGAGGCATCGCCCGATTCACGAGCGACCCAGACCCGGCCAAGGCGCGCGTCTACAAGTCGGCAGAGTACTTGGCCGAGCGAATGGGCGAGGCGCCCGTCCTCATCCTCGCGTGTATCGAGGGTGGAGGTCGTGGGCCGTCCCTCACGACCGGCGCCTCGATCTACCCGGCCGTTCAGAACCTGATGCTGGCGGCGCGCGCCCTGGGACTGGGAACGGTGATCACGACCATACACCGCGGGCGAGAGCGGGAGATAAGGGAGTTGCTTGGCATCCCCGAAGATGTGACGACGGCGGCGCTTATCCCCATGGGCTACCCGGCCGAAGGCGCCGGATTCGGGCCCGTCAGGCGCAGGCCGGCTTCAGACGTAACGTACATCGACCGCTGGGGACAGCCCCTGGACATTTGAGATTTCGTTCACTTCGATGGTCGGAGGCGTCGGTAGTGAACGGTGGCGCCCCGAACGTTTGGCGTGCAGCCTCAGCGAATTCTACCACCCTCAGACCGATCCGGCGGACTGCGCCTACATTTCTCCCAGGCGGAGGATGCGCTGGACGGATATACGGTGGATCAGCCAGATTATGCCGAAGGTGATCACCGCAAATACGGCCAGCATGAAGAAGTAGGTCAGGAGCAGTGCCCCCCAGTTGACCTGGAGCACGAAGGGGGGCAGCACCTGGCCGCCCCAGTCGTCATGGCCCAGGAAGGGCATGATGATTGCGCCGAGCCGTCCCCCCATCCAGGTTCCCAGCGCCAGCCCCGACGCGATCACGAGGGTCTGCTCCAGCCAGACCATCATCATGAGCTGCCCGGACGATAGGCCCACCGTCCTAAGGAGTGCGAACTGCATCTGGCGGTTCCTGAAGGAGACGTAGGCGTGGGCCAGGAAGCCGACGCAGCTCAGTATGAGCACGGCGCCGAACGCCAGGAACAGCAGGGAACGCCATCCGGCCTTCACCAGGGGATCGACCTTAGACTCGTCGAGCTCCTTCTGTCTGTCGAGGACGACTGCGCTGGTGAAGCCCCGCACACTGCCGATCTCTTCCATCATTCCTTGGTCGCTCGACTGCGTCAGCAGCCACGCCTCGTTGGCGTCCAAAGAACGGAAGGTCGAGCCCATGTTGGCGTAGCGCCGGAGACTCATCAGGTCGACTATCAGGAACCGCTCGTTGGGCGTTGTCATGGTGGGGAAGAGCGACACCGTCTCCTCCAGTCGCAGTGGGACCCTATATCCGCCCACGCTGACCTCGAATTCGTCACCCTCGACGTGGCCCGAATCGAGTACGAAGGACCTGCTGGCCAGCGCGGTGATCGGCTCCCGGGCATTACCGTAGAAGATGCCCCGCGACGACAGGGCACGACCGTTTCCCCAGGAGAATAGGGCCGTGCCGGCCTGGCCGTCGTATTGCACAGCTGAATCTCTGAGGATGTCAGCAATGGTGTCCGAGCTTACCTTGAGCACGCTCCATCCGGACGTGTCGTCGAACGGCTCGACCACGACCGTCTCTCCGCCATGAGTGCGGACGGCGACCTGGTCGATGATGATCGACCCGGCCTGGAGTCGCCGCTCCGGGTTCGTCTCTTCGAGCCTGAGGGCGACGAGGGTCAGAGGTAGGCTCGCGGCAATTCCCGTCCTCAGGTCGCCTTCCATCTCCTGCCAATCGATGGTGCCAAGCTGGCCCAGCGTGTGGGTCGAATAACGCTCCCTTGCGTTCCGTACGCGCGCCGTCACCCTGACGGATGGATGCGGACGGTCTGCCTTGAGCCTGACCGCCAGAGTTGCCGCGTCACTAGGCAGCGGGATGCCGTCGAGCATGACGTCGGGAGTCAGAGACCCCAGCAGATCGGCCATCGGCTCTCCAGCAAAGTCATCCCTGAACCAGGCGACTTCGGAGAACGAGGCGGGGTCCAGCGCGATCATCGTGAAGCTGTCGCCGAAGAACTTGGACAGGTCGTTGCCTCTGTTCCTGAAGACTGGGCTGACGACCTCCACGCCCTCGACTCCTCCGTATGCCTCCTGAATGGTAGCCCTCGGGGTGGGGAAGGGAACAGGCGTGGGCGTGGGCGTCGGCGTTCCTCGTCCAAACCGCCGGAAATTCCTGCGAGTCGTGATGTGCTCACGCACGCCGTCGACCCTGACGTCGCTGCCGGTGGAGTAGAGCACCCGCTCCTCGAACGAGCGCTCCAGGGTGGCGCCGAAGCTGGAGGCAAATATGCCGAGCCCTGCGGTCAGGATGAGCAGCAACGAGAGCCTGGCGTAGTGGGCAGGGTTCCTGGCCATCTGCCAGATTCCCAGGACCGCACCGGCGGGCAGCCACATCGAGGAGAGGCGGCTCCCTAGCTGCATGGCAAGGGGGAAGAGCCTCAGGAGCACCATCGCCGACGCGACGAGCATGAGGCCAGGCAGGGCGAGCAGCATCTGGTTGACGGCCAGGTCTCCAAAGAGCTGCGTGGCCACGACGGAGCCCTGCTCGGTGAGCTGCCTGAACAGGAAGATGCTCACCAGCAGCAGAACGACATCCAGGTAGTAGCGTTGGAATGCCGGCTGGGTGGTGGGCCGCGCCGCCTGCTGCCGTTGCCGGGTAACGCCGATGCGGGACGCCTGCACGGCGGGCACGATGAGCGCGGCGAAGCTTAGCACTCCGCCAATCACGCTCATGCCGTACGCCAGCGGCGATATCGTCGTGATCAGCCGGTCGCCTCCCGTCAGGTCCGAGAACGCCGGGGTGTAGCCCAGGAAGCTGATGGTCAGGGCGGCGAGAATGGGGCCCACTCCGACGGCGACGCCGGCGATGGTTACGCCCTCCAGCACGAACACCGTCAGGATCTGCGCCGAGTTCGCGCCGCGGCTTCTCAGCAGGGCCACCTCGCCGCGCCTTTCCTCTACCGTCAGTGACGCAAGTGTCACGACATAGTAGAGGATCACTATGGCGATGAGGATGAGCACGACGAACATGGGCAGCTTGCTGAAGAATAGGCGGCGGTCGTACTCGCGGAGGGCGTTGTCCAGGGCCGTGCTCTGCCGGTAGGTCCCGAGGGTCGCCGACATCACGCTGTTCATCGCCTCGGTGTCGAACAGAGCGACGGAGGAGTTGCCCGCGTTGATCCGGCCGTCGTCGATCGACAGGAGCCAGGCGTACGTGCTGTCCATCCTGGGTAGGGCAGGGCCGAGCACGTCGAAGTATGCGGCCTCAGAGAGGTGGAGGGGGACGGTTCGGAACGTGGGCCCGGTCGCCGCATTCAGCACCGCGTCTTCCAGGTACCAGAACTCTCCGCCCGGGTCGTTGCGCTCGAATATTCCGGAGATCACCACCGTGACGCTCGAAATCTCGTCGTCCCAGTGAGGCACGGCAGCTACCCTGTCGGCGACGCTGAGCCCGAAGAGCTCTGCCGCTTCCCAGGGGATAATCGCCTCTATCTCGAGAGGCTGTCCGGGGTTGTTGAGGGCATCGTCCCTGGGAAGTCGACCGGCCAGCAGGGTCGTGTGCTGCGTGAGCTTGGGCACGTAGGCGAAGTACGCACGGGCATCATCGCCCCCTGCGTCCTCCTCTCTTCCTGGCTGGGCCAGGAAGAAGGTCGGCGACTTGCTGGCGAAGTACCGCTCGCGCACCATCCAGTCCACCCGGCTGGCGATGACCGAGTTGGCGAGCCCCTCCACCCGGGCGCGCTCCCGCCTGTCCGTGGGGCCCTTGTCACCCTGCATGAGGATGTCGACCTCACGCTGGGTCAGCTTGTCGAGGGTGACGCGGAGGGCAATCTCTCGCAGGGCGTCGAAGTAGACGACCGTGCCCGCCATGATGCCTGACGCCAACAGGACGCCGAGGACCACCGACGACAGCAGCCGCCAGCTCGACAGGCTTCTCTTGAATACGAGCTGCCAGGCCGAAGCCAGCTTCAGTGCGATTGCAGTCATTTCAGTGTGCCGCTCGGTTCAAGTCCCATCGGTCTCCCCAATGGCATATACGGATGGTAAGACGGTACCCGATTCCCAGCGTATGCGCCACAGGGCGCGGCCCAGGTGTTTTCACCAAGTGCAGGTGATGGGAATCGTCAGGTCTCGATGGCCTCCTGGTACTCCGCCCCCGTATCTGAGCAATTGCGCGGCTCATGTTTCGCCCAGCCTAGCGATCACCTGGAGGTCCAGGTCACCCACGGACCGCCAGAGCACGAGGAGGGAGGAGACGAAGATGGCCGCCATGATCATATACGTGGGCGCCATCAGGGCCCAGTCGGTGATCAGCAGGAAGGGGGGCGTAACGGCAGCGCCGTCCTCCGTCACCGCGAGGGATCCCGCCATCATTCGGCTCATCAGGAAGCCCGCCCAGGTGCCGAGTCCCAGTCCTATGGCCACTACTGCGAGATGCTCGAAGGTGAGCATTGCGCCGAGCTGCAGCCTCGACAGCCCCATCGACTCCAGGAATCCCACCTCTCCACGGCCCCTGCGGCTGGACTGCAGGAGATACGAGGCGTACGTGAAGGACGCCGCGATCAGCGCGACTACCAGGGACAGCAGGACCATGGCTTTCCAGCCGGCCCCCGTCAGGGGGTCGTTGCGGACTGCCTCCATCTCGCTGTCCCTGTCGTATACGCGCGCAGTGAACCGCACGAGCCTGGCTATTTCTTCGAGAGGGTCCTGCCCCGACATCTTGCTTACGAAGAATTCGTTGGCGTTGCTCTGATACGACGAGCCGAGCACGTTCAGGTGACCCAGTATGGCGTCTATTTCGACGACCATGAAGCTGCCCCCGCCCGGCCTCATGGTAGGGAAGTTCTCGATTATCTCGGCGATCTCTATTGGCACCAGCAAGCTCGATATGTGGGCCATGAAGACGTCGCCGACCTGGATGCCGGCGGCCCAGGCGAGCCTGGAGTCGATCACCGCCGGCACGGCTCCGTTCGTCGGCAGCCTGTATATGCCGCGAATGTTTTGAACGGACTCCCTCCCAAACTCGTAGTGAGCGGAGCGCGATCCC
This sequence comes from Dehalococcoidia bacterium, assembly GCA_965222445.1. Classification (GTDB taxonomy): domain Bacteria; phylum Chloroflexota; class Dehalococcoidia; order Lucifugimonadales; family CAJWER01. The sequence continues at coordinate 3,057,927 of CBDCTY010000002.1, forward strand.
CTGTGGGATTCGTCGGAAACCGCCTCGACGAGGTCGCCCGAGATATAGGAGCCCACGATTGGGAGCCAGGTCATGGCGCCTTCGAAATCCTCCAGCAGAACCTCGTCCGTGGACTCGCCGATGGTGACGTGGATGTCGTCGATGTAAATGTTGCCGGAAGTGTTGAGGTTGCCCTGGCCGGGCTCCGACATGTGTACCGCCACCAGCTCCAGAGGCGTCCTCAATCGGTCCGGGATTTCCGCGGACAGGAGCTGCCACTCCAGGGTCTTAATCTTGCCGAGCGAAATACCCGTCATCCAGCCTGAAGGGTCCGTCACCTGAGCCCAGAGCGACATGTTGCGGAATTCCTGCTTGCCCTTGACGTACGCTCCAATGGTCTTCGCGCCCTCCGGCAGGACTATGGGCTCCAGCCGCTGTGTGGCCGCGAGCTCGCCCATGACGGCGTTCAGCGGCCTTGCGGAGAAGTCGGGCCTGTACCACGTCAGAAGAGCGAACTCGCCCGGCTCGATTCCCAACAGCTCGAATGTCACGGTGCCGATGTCTCCCGAGGACCTGTACCCGCGGCTCACCGTAGCGACCCCTGGCAACGCCTCAATATCGGACTGGAGCCCGGAGAGGCCGCCGCGTCTACTGGCCCTGACGTCCGCGACGTGTATGTCGGTGGCCAAGTCGTACAGGACGCGTTCCCGCTGGCTGCGTTCCAGGGTGCCGCCGACCGTGGTGGCGAGCAGGGCCAGCCCATTGGCAAGAACCAGGAGCAGGATTACCCACGTGTATTGGGCGGGGCTCCGCGCCATGTGCCACAGGGCCAGGGACATCCAGGCTGGAGTGGCTCTGGTCAGGCGCATGAGCAGCAGGAACAGGACCTGGCCGGCGACGACCGCGCTCAGTGCCGCAATAGGGGTGTACAGCACCTCATCGGCCGACGGCAGCACCTGCACGAACATGAACGCTGCGATGGCGGCCTGCGCCAGGAAGGCCGCGATCCGAATACTATTGCGAACCGCGGAAACGTGGGTAACGACGTATGCGGCTCCAAAGGCCAGGGCGCCCAGTATCGGGACCGCGGGCTGCAACTCAAGCAGTCCGAGCCTCTCCGTCCAGAGCGTGTAACCCGCTATTGCAGCCACGGACGCTCCGGACGCAATATGCAGGAGGGCGTTGGACTCTCCTCCGACAAATCTCACGACCATCGGGAAGAGCCTCATGAACAGCAGGGCGACGACGACGAGGAAGGCCACCGGGGCGAGCAGCAGCGTCTCGTTCACCTCCAGGTCCTCAAACAGTCCGCCAGACACGAACTGGCCCCTCGACTGGAGCTCCCAGAAGATGATGCCGCCAAACAAGAGCACCACGGCATCGAGGTAGTAGCGGTGGAAGAAGGGCAGGGCGTCCGGCCTGGCGGACTGGAGCCTCTCTATGACTATGCCGCCCTTCGTACCCAGCACCGCCGCGGCTACAAAGAGCCCAAGGCATAGCAAGCCCGCGCCAGCCGCCAGGAGGATGACGTCGAGCTTGAATACGATCGGCAGCAACCCGAAGCCGGTTATTTCGGAGAAGTACGGGAGCAGCCCCGCCAGTGATACGGCGGCGACCGCCAGCACCGGCCCCGCCACAATCGCGACTGCAGCCATGACTGCGCCTTCCAGGAGGTATATGCGGGAGAGCTGGATGATGCCTACGCCGCGCGACCGGAGCACGGCGGAGTCCCGATCACGGCTCCGGGCCAGGTATACCACCACGGTCGCCAGGTAGAACAGGATGGTCGCTCCCATCAGCGCCAGCAGCAGCAGCAGTGGGATCTTGGTGAAGAAGCTCCGCCGCTCGATGGTCTGGATGGGAGAGAGCACGGCCCGCGCGCCCACCAGGGCCCCGGGCAGCCCATCGGTGACGTCGAGCGTGAGGCCCTCGAACCGCTCGCGGACCTCGGCAATCGACCACTGTGTGAGCTGCTCGGCGTCTATGAAGGAGAACCAAGCCGGCCTGACCACGCTGGACGTGTAGAGGCCGCCTACAACGTCCACCATGGCTGACCGGGTGACAAGCAGGGCGACGGGCGGCTCTTCCTCGTCATCCCCTGCCACGGCAATCCCCTCCGGCGGAGCTTCGAGGAGAGGAGCCGGGTCGAGCAGCAGCCCGGCGAAGCCCCAGTAGTTGCTCGAAGGGTCGTCCGGCTCGACTACCCCGGTGATGGTAACGTACAGGTGCTGTTCGACCCTGAGGTCGGGGGTCAGCTCGACTCGGTCTCCGGGGCCGAGCATGAACCGCTCCGCCGTATGGACGCTAATCACAGCTTCGATGGTATTCGGCTCGGCTGCTCCAGGGGGCAGAGTGCCATTCATCCGGCCCGACAGCAGGGAGGCGTGCTGGTCCAGGCTCGAGACGTGCTGCACGAATCCGCGGGCCACACGGTCTCCCGTGCCGCCTTCAGATGGAAGAGGCTGGTCGGGCAGCCCCACGAGATAGTTCGCGCCCCTTATGTAGGTCTCGTGGCCCTGGTACGACTCGGCGGCCCGGGCCTGAAACGCGTCGACCACCGACTGCTCGGCGCCGTCTATTGCCGTCTCTTCCAACAGCAGAGGGGGCGCGAATACGTCGACTCTCAAGCTGCCCTGGCGTGAGATGCGGGAAATGGCCTTCTCGAAGGCCAGCTGTTCGAGGGAGTCGAGGTAGAGCGGAGCAAGAGCCGCCAGGGTAGTGGCGGCAATCATCCCGATCATCGTGCCCGCCAATATCTGCCAGTCCTCGACGAGGCGCTTGGCGATCAGGCGGGGCACGGAGAGCTCTTGCATATACTCAGGCTTGGCGGCTTGGATAGCCGAGTTTAACCACAGACATGGGCGGGGTCAAATGGGCGCCCATGCAATCAGGCCTTTCCAAAGTCGTCACAATGCCATAAGAGGGGGGTCTGGGAAATCCCTTCTCCCTCGCTGGGAGAAGGTTAGGATGAGGGTGACTGACTTGTATCGGTTGACGCCCCCTCACCCCCGTATCGGGTACGGGGCAGGCTCTAAGCCTCTCCCGCGAAGGGGAGAGGGAACTTTGGAAAGGCCCTACCATGCAATAGTACGAACGGAGGGCCGGTTGGGGATTCCAGGCGCGGGGACCGCCGGGAGACCCAGGGTATGCTGCAGGTGGGCGGACAGCGAGGGCAAGACCTCGGCCAGGAGCTCTCTGACCCTGCGTTCGATCTCGTCGCGTATCTCGCGTACGCGCTCGATAGGCTTGCCCGAGGGGTCTTCCAGGCCCCAGTCCTCCGCCTGAATGAGGCCGGCGGGGCAGACGTCCTCGATGGCGCAGCCCATGGTTATGGCGCGGTCGGCCCGATTCGCCATCTCCTCCGTGAGGAGCTTCGGCGCCGCGCCCGACAGATCGATCCCGCGCTCCAACATCGCCTCGACCACAACAGGGTGTACATGTTGCGACGGCATGGCGCCCGCGGACTCTGCAACGATGGCCGAGCGGCCGTACTCTTTCGCAAAGGCGGCCGCCATCTGGCTGGGTCCGGCACTACGGACGCAGAGGAACAGTATCCGAAGTGGGGTTTCAGGCATTTTCGGCTACCTGCCGGACACGCCGAATCGGCCAGTCGGCAACCGCTACCCTGTGCACCAGGACGGCGGCGCGTACACCATCGGCATCACAATGATCCCGGTCCCAGACGCTATTCCCACGGGGTAACGCTGCCGTAGAACAGGTCGTCGACGACGATATCCGCCGATACCACTACCAGAAGGAATGTACCCAGAAGCTCAGCAGCGCTGCGCTGCAGTAGAGACGCCACGTCCCCTAACACCCCGGCCCGGATGGTGCGGACTCGGGGAGACGGCCCGTGACCCGGCCGGTGACGAGGAAAATCACTCTCTCGGCGATGTTCGTAGCCCGGTCGGCTATTCGCTCCAGGTCGTGGGCGACCCATATCAGGTAGGTGGCCCGCCTGATGGTATGCGGGTCCTCTATCATGTAGGTCAAGAGCTCACGGTAGACCTGCTCATAGAGAGCGTCGACCTCGTCGTCGTCGTTCAGGACCACCTGCGCGGCGACCACGTCGCGGTTCACCAGGGCGTCGAGGCTCCGCCTCAGCATCGAGGAGGACTTCTCGGCCATCCTGGGAATGTCGATCAGCGGCTTCAGGGGCGGCTCGTCGCCCATAGCAATGCCGATCTTGGCGACGCCTTCAGCATAGTCGCCCATTCGCTCCAGCTCCTGCGTTATGTGCAGCAGGGCGATGATTACCCTGAGGTCGGTCGCCAGCGGCTGCTGGGTTGCGATCAGGTTGACGCACTTCTCCTCGATTTCGAATCGTTTGCTGTCGATTCGGTCGTCCCCCGCAATAACCTCTTGGGCAGCGTCGAAGTCCCTGCGCTGAAGGGCGTCGAGGGACGAAGCGATGGCCTTCTCGACCATGCTGCCCAGCATGAGTATGTCGTCCTCGAGGAGTCTCAGGTGGCGGTCGAAATCCGAGCGTGGCATTGCTTCTTCCTCTCGCTAGCTGAAGCGGCCCGTGATGTAAGCCTCGGTCCGCTCGTCCTTGGGCTCAGTAAACATCTGGTTGGTCTCCCCGTGCTCCACCACGTAGCCCGATCGGTTCTCGTCGACCATTAGGAACGCCGTCTCATCCGACACCCTGGCCGCCTGCTGCATGTTGTGGGTCACGATGACTATCGTCACGCCGCTGGAGAGCTCGCGTATGAGCTCCTCGATGGCCAGGGTGGCGATCGGGTCGAGTGCGGAGGCGGGCTCGTCCATGAGGATGACCTCGGGCTCCACGGCCAGGGCCCTTGCGATGCAGAGGCGCTGCTGCTGGCCGCCGGAGAGCGTGTACGCGCCCTTGTTCAGCCGGTCCTTCACCTCGTCCCAAAGGGCGGCCCGCTGCAGCGACCGCTCGACAGCCTCGTCCACGTTGCCCGAGAAGCCGTTGATCCTCAGACCGAACGCGACGTTGTCGTAGATGGACTTTGGAAACGGGTTCGGCTTCTGGAAGACCATCCCGATGCGCGACCTGATGTCGGTCGGGTCGACGTAGTCGGCATTGAGGTCCTCGTCGTTGAACTGTATGCGGCCCTCGACGCGCGCGCTGGGCACCAGGTCGTTCATGCGATTGAAGCACCTGAGCAGCGTGGTCTTTCCGCATCCCGACGGGCCGATCAGTGCGGTCACCCTCCTACGCCCGACCTTCAGGTAGACGTCACGCAGCGCGTGGAAATCGCCGTACCAGACATGAAGATTCTCGGCTTCCAGGACGTAGGTTCCGTTGGTGCTATTCATCTGACCTCACCTGGTAACGGTTTCGGATAAGTACGGCCACTGCGTTCATGCTAAGCAACACCACGAGGAGGAGGACAATGCCCGCGGCGGCCAGCCCCTGGAAGTCCTCCTGGGGCCTGGACACCCAGTTGAATATCTGGAGGGGCAGCACCGTGAACTTGTCCATAGGGTCGTTTGGTATGAACGTGACGAAGAGCAGCCCGCTGATGACCAGCATCGGCGCGGCCTCGCCAATCGCCCTCGACATCCCCAGTATCACGCCCGTCAGGATGCCGGGCAGGGCCGCCGGCAGCACGACGCCTTTCACCACCTGCCAGTCTGTTGCCCCCAGCGCGAAGGCCGCCTCCCTGTAGGTGCGCGGCACCGCACGAATCGACTCGCGGGAGGCGAGTATCACGATGGGGAGTATCAGCAGCGACATGGTCAGCGCGCCGGCCAGGACGCTGCGATCCAGGGCTAGCCACTGCACGAACAGGGCCGCCCCAAGGAGGCCGTAGACTACGGATGGCACGCCCGCCAGGTTGGCGATATTGATCTCGATCAAGGCCGTCAACCGATTCTTGGCGGCGTACTCTTCGAGGTATACCGCCGCCCCGACGCCCACGGGGACGCTGAATGCCGCGGTAAGGCCCATCAGCCACAGAGTGCCTATCAGGGCAGGCCACAGCCCGGCCTGTTCGGGATGGCGCGACGGATAGTTGAGGATGAGCTTCGAGCTCAACCAAGGAATCCCGCCGGTCACGATGTCGACGAGCAGGACGACTAGGCCCAGCACGCTCACGAGGACCGCCCCGAGGAACAGCACGTACACAGCGGACCCCAGCGCCTTGCGGACCTCTTTTCGCCGTTTGAAGATCGCGTGCCCCTGGACCATCAGTACCTAAGCCTCCAGCGTCGCACGACCCAGTGTCCGAGGAGGTTCATGCAGAGCGTCATCACGAAGAGCAGGGATCCGACCGCGAAGATCGCGTTGAACTCGGCGGAGCCGCGCGGCGCTTCGCCGAGGGCCACCTGGACGATGTAGGCCGTCATGGTCTGGATGCTCTCCAGTGCGTTGAACGTAAGCTTCGGGGTTGCCCCCGCAGCGATGGTCACCAGCATGGTCTCGCCTATTGCTCTCGACAGACCGATGATGAATGCCGCGACTATGCCCGAGAGAGCCGCAGGTATGACTATGCGGAGCGACACCTCGACCCGCGTCGCGCCAAGGGCATAGGCGGCCTCCCTGAGCGAGCGGGGGACTGCAAGCATGGCGTCCTCGCTGAGGGTCGATACCATCGGCACTATCATCAGTCCCATGACAAGACCCGCCGCCAGCGCGTTGAACACCAGCATGTCCGGGAAGAGGATGTCCTGTATAAGGGGAGTTACGAACGTCAGGGCGAAGTACCCGTATACGACGGTCGGTATCCCCGCCAGGATTTCGAGAATGGGCTTCAGCACCCTCCGCACCCTGTCGGGTGCGTACTCGGACAGGAACGTGGCCGCAGCCAGCCCGATGGGCATTGCCACCAAAGCCGCCACTCCCGTAACTAACAGAGTCCCGGCGACCAGCGGGAGGACTCCATAGGAGCGGGGCTTGAGAATGGGCGACCACCGGGTGCCCGTCAGGAAATCCCACGGCGACACTTCGACGAAGAAGCCCCACGCCTGCACGGACAGGCTGACGACGATTCCAACGGTCGTCAGGATGGAGACGAGGGCGCAGGAGAAGAGTATCCACCTGATGATCACCTCGCTGGTCCGGCGGCTCGGCTTCTTGGGTCCCATCTCGGCAGGTCCGGACCTCACAAGGTGCCCCCCTCCGGAGGCCAGTGTCGTCGCATCGTCCAAGCGTCACTCCCTTTCCGTGGTTCCTGTTGAACGGGAGCGTCCCCCGCTGCGGGGGCGCGTTCAGTGTAACCCAGCGCTCGCCTCGTGAGTAGAGCTTTACACGCCCAAGGAAGAGGCCCCGCTGTCGATGAACGGCCCGGGGCCCTTCCCGGAGGCGTAGCGCAGTCCAGGAGGCGAGCTACGCTACCGATTGTCTGACCTTACTGCTGGGAAGACGACTGTGAATCCGAAGCCTGCACCATCGCCAGCCCGGTAGTGTATGCCTTATCCTCGAGGGGGACGTAGCCGACCTCGCTCACGAGGGAGCGTGCATTGATCATGTAGAACTCGACGAACGCCCTAACCTCGGGCCTCATCAGACTCTCCTCGTTGACGTATATGAACAGCGGTCGCGAGAGGGGCTTGTAGGCGCCGCTCTCGATGGTCGACGCCGTAGGAGCGACGCAGCCTGAGCCTGAGTCTATGGCGACGAGCTTCAGCTTGTCCTGGTTCTCAGCATAGTAGCCGTAGCCGAAGTACCCGAGGGCGTTGCGGTCTCCGCCGATACCCTGCACCAGTACGTTGTCGTTAGCCGATGCCGTGTAGTCGGATCGGGAGGCCTGCGCCTCGCCAACTATCGCCTCGGTGAAGTAGTCGAAGGTGCCGGAGTCGGTGTCCGCGCCGTACAGCCTCAGCGGCCTGTCGGGGAATCCAGCGCGCACCTGGCTCCAGTTGTTGAGCGTGGAGCCGGGCTCCCAGATCCTCTTCAGCTCTTCGACCGTGAGGCACTGGGCAAAGTCGTTCTTAGGGTTCACCACAACCGACAGCCCGTCGGTCCCAACCTTCAGATCGAGGTAGGTGATCCCATTGCCGGCTGCCGCCGAGGCCTCTGACTGCTTGATGGGCCGTGAGGCGTCGGAGATGTCTGTGTCACCGACCGTGAAGCGCTTGAAGCCGCCGCCGGTCCCGGAGATGCCCACGTTTACGTTTACGCCAGAGTTAATCTTGTGGAACTCCTCGGCCACGGCCTCTGACACGGGGAACACGGTGCTGGAGCCGTCTATCTCAATCGTTCCGCTCAACACACCAGCAGTGGTGGGAGTGGCATCGCTGCCGCAGGCCGCGGCGGCCAAGAGGGAGACGATCCCGACAAGAACCGCAACGACCCTAAAGTGTCTGTAAGCTCTCTTGACTGAAGACATTTGAGCTAATCTCTCCCTATTTGGTATCTCTGCGTAGGCCAGTCTATGCATTCAGGGTTAACCGGCCTTTAAGCGAACATTAACGGCGTGTTAACGGTCCAGAGGGCGCCAGCTGCGACCGACTGCCACTTTCGGGGATTCCTCGACGTGCAGGGGAGAGCCAATACATCCCGGAAGGAGGACGAAAGTCTCGCCGGACATCCTTCTTCAAATCGTGGGCGATGAGCCCGATGCGCGGGGTCTGCTGCGAGTCGGGCCAGGCTGCCGGAGCTTTCGACCATATCTGACCTCCCTGTGTATTTGGAGACCAGACTAAGGAACGAGCAGGAACGCGGCGTTAACCGGTCTTTAAGGCTTTGTTAACGCAGCAGGCTCTTGCCAGACCCTCATACCGGTGAGAGGGCAGGGGACTTCAGGATGCCCGGGGCAGCGTGAACGTGAAGGTAGCTCCTTCGCCGAGACGGCTATCCACGTCGACCTCGCCGCCGTGGGCCAGGACGATGTGCTTCACTATGGCCAGCCCCAGGCCCGTCCCCCGGTCGCGCCTCGATCGGTCCACCTTATAGAAGCGCTCGAAGAGGTGGGGGAGGTGCTCGGGCGCTATGCCGTCGCCCGTGTTAGATACCCGCGTGGTGACGGATCTCTCGTCGGGCAGGGCGGACAGCGTGATTTTCCCTTGGGGCGGGGTGAACTTCAGCGCGTTGTCCATCAGGTTCGTGAGCACTTGCCTGATCTTCTCGGACTCGCCCGACACTAAAGGCAGATCGTCTGGAATCTCGATGGAAACGCTCACGCTGCGGCTGGCGCTGCGGTCCCGAAAGGCCGCCGCGGTATCGGCAGCTATGGACTTCAGACTGAGAGGCCTCACGTCAAGGGCGATCTGTCCGCTCTCCAGTCGGGAAAGCTCGAGCAGCTCCGATACCAGCGTGTCCATCCTGAGGACGTCCTGCTCTATCCTGGCAATAAAGTCGGCCGCCGTCTGCCTGTCGTCAATGGCGCCGCCGCTCAGCGTCTCGACCATCGACCTGATCGAAGCCAGGGGGCTCCGAAGCTCGTGGGACACGTTGCTTACGAACTCCTTGCGGGTCGTTTCGAGCTGCCGGAACGCGGTCAGGTCGTGGATGGTGAGCAGCACACCCGCACCGTTGCCGCCAAGAGGTATCGCGATGGCGCTGACCAGCCGCCTTTGACGCAGCAGGTCGAGATGGGCCTGACTCATCTCGAGAGTCCGCATGGAGCTCGACACCAGCTCCTGCAGCTCGTGGTCCCGGGCGATCTCGGATAGGGGAGTGCCCTGGATGTCCGTCGTCCTCACATCCAGCAGGAGTTGGGCCGCCTGGTTCATGAGAGACACGCGGCCATCCGCCTCGACTACCACTATGCCGTCGGCCATCGTGTTGAGCACGGCCGTGAGCTTGTTGCGCTCGCCCGATAGGTCCCTCACGGTGCCGCGGACTGCCTCGGACATCCGGATGAATGCGGAAGCGAGCTCCTCGGTCGATCCGGTAGCAAGCGCCCGTATCTGCTCCGTATCGAGGTCGCCCGCCGCCAGGCTCCCCGCGCTCCTCGCGAAGGACGTAATGGATATGGAAGTCCTGTGGACTAGCAGGAAGGCGAGTCCGATGGATATTCCAGCGGCCGCGAGACCTATTGCGGCGACACCGGCGACGAAGACCCCCTGCGAGCGGTCCGCCACGACGGTCGACAGGAGTATGACAAGCAGGGCGGCAACGAGCGAAAGGGAGGCGAACGACAGAGAGACGCGCCAGAGCAGCGACCTAGGCGTCCTCACGCGTCGAAACGGTAGCCGACACCCCTAACGGTCACTATGCGAGTCGGCTTGCCGGCGTCCCTCTCGATCTTCTCGCGAATCCAACGGATGTGTACGTCGACCGTCCTGGCGTCACCGATGAAGTCCATTCCCCATAGCCTTTCCAGTATCTGGTCCCGGGTGAAGACCCTGCCCCGGTTGGCCATGAGGAGGGCAAGCAGCTCGAACGCCCTGGGCTTCATATCGACGGCCTCGCCGCCGCGCGTCAATGTGTGGCTGGACTGATCGAGCTCCAGGTCTCCCGCAACAATACGCTCCGGCTGCGACTGGCGGCCCCGCGCCCTAGGCCGCCTGAGCATCGCCCTTACCCGCGCCAGCAACTCTCTCATGCTGAAGGGCTTGACGACGTAGTCGTCGGCGCCCAGCTCCAGACCGACCACCCGGTCCATCTCCTGGTCCTTGGCGGTAAGGAACAGTATCGGAACATCGCTGTCGCGCCGTATGATACGGCAGACCTCGAAGCCGTCCAGCACGGGCAGCATCACGTCTAGGATCAGCAGGTCCGGGTCCTCCCGCGCCGCCTTCCGCAGCCCCTGCTCTCCGTCGGTCGCCGACAGCGCGCGGTAACCCTCGCGCTCCAGGTTGTACTGGATGGCCGCAAGGAGGTTCTCCTCGTCCTCCACGACCAGTACGGACTTCCCACTTTGCGACGTCACTTACGCCGCTCCTGGATCAGTTTGGTCTGTTTTGTCGTTGTGGTTAGGCGCCGTTCAGCTACGGACAAGGGCCGCCCTCCGCCGAGAGCCATGTGGAGTAGGGATTCTCGCGGTTGCGAAGCGGAAGCTCGACCCTGGACTGAAGCCTGTGGGACTCGTGCACCGCCGCTATCATTTCGAGGGCGGCGCGGGCGTCCTCTCCGCTGGAAACATTCGTCACCTCGCGGTCCTCCCGGACGGCCTGCAGCAGCTCCGACACGATCATCACGTTGCTGAGGTGCATCCGCTCCTGGGCGGTGCGCGTCGCGCCTCCCGGCCCCTTCTCCCACTCCTTCAGGTAAATCCGCTCCCACCGGCCGTCGGTCTCGCCCGGAATCCACCGGCCATGCGGGTACAGGTACATCTCGCCTGTGGGGGAGTTGCGCAGCGCGATGATGCCGCGCGTCCCGTGAACCTCGAATCCGAAAGACCTGGCGCTGCGGTCGGACTGCGGATCGGTCGGATGGGACTCGAAGTAGCCCGCGATGCCGTTCCTGAAGGCGAAGAAGGCATCGACGCCGTTTCCGGCGAGCAGCCCGACCTCTTCGTCGCCTTCCCTGACGTCCTCGACGGTGACCCCTCGCCCGTCCTGCGTTACCCAGCCGTCAGCCCACGCGACATCGGCCCCGGCCATGAATCTCATGCTGTCCATCATGTGGGTCCCGAGAACCATCAGATCCATCGCGCCGGAGCGATGGTCCTCCTTGCCACGGGAGCGTATCGACTGCACGTCGCCTATCACGCCCTCGTCGATCAGCTTCTTGGCGTGCTGCTCATAAGCGTTGGCGCGGCGATGGGCCACCGCCACGCGCACACCGTTGCGGCTGCACGCCTCGAGCATGGCGTCGGCCTGCGACAGGGTGGGGGCGAAAGGCTTCTCGCACAGCAACCCCCTGGCGCCGGACTCGGCGGCGGCTATCACCATCTCCGAGTGCTTGCCGATCCAGCGGGGGCAGACGTTGACCAGGTCCACGCTCTCGCTCTCCAGCATCTGGCGGTAGTCGGCGTACTGGCGCAGCGCACCCGTACGCCTTGCCGCCGCCTCCCGCCCTGCCTGGTCGGGGTCCGCCACCGCTACCACCTCGACGCCCGGCATCCCGTTGTACGCCGTGTCGAGGCCGTGACCGTAGTTACCCCTGCCTGTTTCGCCTACTATTCCCGCACGCAATATCGCTGCCATCCAGTCTCCCCTTGTGATTCGCACAACGTGACGACCCCAGCCGTGGGCCTAGAGCATCATACTTTGTCGCATGGGCAAGTCAAGGACACATGCCCCAATCCTCCACCTAATACCAATTCTTCGTGATGCCGCCATATAGGGGGCTGAAAGAGTGCCCGGCTTCCCCATAGCCATCTCGTCTGTGTGCAACCGCCGGGGACTGGGATTCCGGCTCAAGGGCCGGAATGGCGGATTGCGAACTGCGTCACGATCAATTCACGGCGTAGTCAAAACGAAGTGGTATAATACCAATTAGGTGTGATGCCGCCGTATATGTGCGGCCAGGGAGTGGGTTCCCGCTTTCGCGGGAATGACGGCTTTACGGCGCGCTCAAAATGAATTGGTATAATACCAAGTCACCGTGATGCCGCCGCATATGTGTGGCCAGGGAGTGGATTCCCGCCTTCGCGGGAATGACGGCTCTACGGTGCGCTCAAAATGAATTGGTATAATTTGCACGGATGGCGCGACAGACCGCCTTTTGTGGTCATGGGCGCACACCCCGCCGGGGATGGGTTCCCGCCCCCGACTGCTCGGGGGCAGGCTCTTCGCGGGAACGACGGAGGGGGGGGATTCGGGACATGCCACATTCCAATCGGCGGGGTATCCAGGATATTGCGCCAAATCGTGAGAAAGTTCCTAACGGAGCTTGGCATCTACACAGTCCATTGCTGCTCATGCTCGTAAACCGTTGCTATAGGGCCTCTTGGTAACGTATTTCTTGACGACATGCCAAATAGTGTCGGATTTCACAAAGCAGACGATTGCCGGTAGCAAGGCTCTCTGGTATATTGTTTGTTTAAAGCAGTGGAGGGATCGCATAGTGGTCTAGTGCGGGCGCCTGCTAAGCGCTTAGGGGGCGAAAGCTCTCTCATGGGTTCGAATCCCATTCCCTCCGCCAGCCACTCCTGTCAGCTACCCGAACAGATGCAGACCTACCATATCTGGACAATTGGATGCCAGATGAACAAGGCGGACTCCGAGCGCTTGGAGAGTGCTCTGGGGCAGATGGGCCTTGGTCCATCGGAAGAGATCGCCGATGCCGACGTGGTCGTTCTGAACAGCTGCGTAGTGCGGCAGAGCGCCGAGGACCGCGTCACCGGCATGCTCGGAACGCTGAAGCCCCTCAAGAAGGCAAGCCCAGACAAGGTAGTGGCACTCATGGGCTGCATGGTCGGGCCAAAGACAGACTCCCTGGAGCGCAGGTTCCCGCAGGTGGACGTTTTCATGCGGCCCCAGCAGTTCGATCCGCTGATAGAGCTGCTGGGAGACAGGATGGGCATAGACCCTGAGGGATGCATCGGACAGCTCTCCGCGAGGCCCGCGGTCACCGCGTACGTCCCCATCATTCACGGCTGCGACAAATTCTGCTCCTTCTGCATCATTCCCTACAGGCGCGGCAGAGAGGTCAGCAGGACGATTCCTGACATCGTCAGGGAAGTGGAGCTGCTGGTGGACCGGGGCGTACGCGAGGTCACGCTTCTCGGCCAGAACGTCGACTCTTACGGCCACGATCTGCCCGACCGACAGGACCTGGGGGACCTTCTGGATGCTGTCAACGGCGTGGACGCGCTGGAGCGCATACGCTTCCTGACGTCCCATCCGAACGACATGAGCGACCACATCATCGACGCCGTCTCGGGGCTCGACAAGGTCTGCGAGCACATCAACCTGCCGTTCCAGGCCGGCGACGACGACGTGCTTGTCCGTATGCGCCGCGGCTACACGAATGCGGAGTACCGGGCCCTGGTCGACAGGATAAGGTCGCGCATCCCCAACGTGTCGATGAGCACCGACCTGATAGTGGGATTCTGCGGAGAGACGGACGAGCAGTTCGGGCGCACGCTCGACATGATCAAGGACATCAGGTTCGACAAGGTGCATTCGGCCGCATACTCCACCCGTGAAGGCACGATAGCCGACAGGCGGTTCGAGGACGACGTTCCCACCCATGAGAAGAAGGCGCGGCTCAGGGCGATCGTCGAGGCCCAGGCCGAGATACAGGCGGACATCAACTGCGAGCTGCTGGGGCGCACTGCAGAGGTGCTGGTCGAGGACGTGAAGAGCGGCCGGGCTCGTGGCAGAAACCGCAATGACAAGCTCGTGCACGTAGATAGCGCGGAAGACCGCGTGGGCGACATAATCTCAGTTAGGATCGACAAGACGGGGCCCTGGTCCCTGCAGGGCAGAGCGGTTTCAGCCGCCTAGGGAGAGGTCAAATGGTTGTCCAGGTCAAAGAGCCGACCATTCCGATCACCGAGATTGAGCAGTCAGCTTTCTGCCAGACGGACGACGAGTTGAAGACGAGGACTCTCGAAGAGGAGCTTGGGGTGGATGTCCGCTGGCAGAAGCTCCCTATCGCCTATCTCAAGAAGACGCCGGAGGAGCTGGAAGAGCGGATACTAGAGGCGAAGGCGAAGCTGGGCAGCCGGCTCGTGGTGCTTGGGCACCACTACCAGCGCAACGAGGTCATCAGGTTCGCTGACTACAGGGGGGACTCGTTCAAGCTCTCCCAGTTCGCCGCGACACAGGAGAGGTCTGAGTACATCGTCTTCTGCGGCGTCCACTTCATGGCCGAGACGGCCGACATCCTGAGCGGGCGCCATCAGCAGGTCATTCTGCCCAACCTGACCGCTGGGTGCTCGATGGCCGACATGGCCCACGTGGACGACGTGCTGGACTGCTGGGATGACCTCGAAGAAGTGTTGGGCGACGCCGGCGGCATTACGCCCATCACCTACATGAACTCCACGGCGGCGATCAAGGCGCTATGCGGCCGGAACAACGGCATCGTCTGCACGTCGTCGAACGCCCTGGCAACCTTCGAGTGGGCGTTCGAGAGGTCCGAGCGTGTTCTGTTCATTCCCGACCAGCACCTCGGACGCAACACCGCCGTCCAGCTGGGCATAGGCCTAGACGAGATGGTCGTCTGGAACCCGTTTAAGCCGCTGGGCGGGCACACGGCCGACGAGCTTCGCCGCGCTCGAGTCGTGCTCTGGCAGGGTCACTGCTCGGTCCACACCAGGTTCACCACCGAGCAGATCAAAGAAGCCAGGCGGAGGGTCCCAGGCGTGAACGTGCTGGTGCATCCGGAGTGCACGCTCGACGTTGTCCAAGCAGCGGACATGAACGGGTCGACCGAGTTCATCACCCATACCATCGCCGACGCCGAGCCGGGAAGCGCGTGGGCCGTGGGCACGGAGATCAGCCTCGTCAACCGCGTTGCCCAGCAGAACCCCGACAAGAATGTCTTCTGCCTCGACTCGGTCGTCTGCCCATGCTCCACGATGTACCGCATCCACCCCGCGTACCTTTCGTGGGTCCTCGACGGCCTGAACGAGGGCGTGGTCGTCAACCGGATCAGCGTGGACGAACGTACCGCCGACGAGGCCCGCGTGGCCCTCGACAGGATGCTGTCGATCGTCTAACGCCGTGAACTCCACCCGCCCGGCGCCAGCTCAGTCGCGGACGATCGGGAGCCGTCTCCGACGATGCAAGGTTGTGTGACGTGGCATTTCTGCCCGGCCTGGAGCCGTTCGAGATCGACGACGCCGTGGACAGGGCACTCGCCGAGGACCTCGCCTCCGGCGATCCCACGACGGACACGCTGATACCGCCCGGGCGAAAGAGCACGGCGCTCGTCGTCGCAAAGAGCGAGGGCATACTGGCGGGCGGCGTTGTAGCCGTCGCCGTCTGGAAGCGCCTCGACCCCGCGATTCGCGTCGTATCCATCCTGCCGGAAGGCTCGCCGCTGCGCCCACACGACCCGTCGTCGGGACGGGAAGGGGACGTCATAGCCGAGATCGAGGGCGACACCGCCGCGATACTGAAGGGGGAGCGGACGGCGATCAACTTCCTCCAGCACCTGAGCGGCGTGGCCACGGAGACGAACCGGTTCGTCAGGGCCGTGGAGGGTCTTCCCGCGCGCATAGTGGACACTCGAAAGACCGTGCCGGGGCTTCGTTCGCTGCAGAAGTACGCCGTCAGGGTCGGAGGCGGGACCAACCACAGGCGCAGCCTCGGCGACGGCGTGCTCATCAAGGACAACCACATCGAGGCCCTGAGGGACGAGGGCGTGGGTTTCGGCGAAGCCGTGCGCCGCGCGAGAACGCGCCATACTCTCAGGGTCGAGATCGAGGTCGAGACAATCGAGCAGGTGTCCGAAGCGCTGGAGGCGGGGGCGGACATCCTGCTGCTCGACAACATGACCGTGCCCGAGATGGCCGAGGCGGTGGCCTTGGTCGACGGCCGCGCCATCACTGAGGCATCGGGCAACATAGACATCGACAACGTCCGCGCCGTCGCTTCGACGGGGGTCGACCTCATATCGATTGGGCGGCTGACTCATTCGCCCAGGGCGCTCGACATCAGCCTCGACTTAGTCCGATGACTGCACGACCTTGCCGGGGCCCTGCTTTCTCGCAAGGGTCCGGGCTTCGCGCAGCTTGGCGCGATGCGCGACCCCATCCTCGGTGGACTGGTCGCGGGACTGGTTCGCCAGAGCTGCCACTGAGTCTCGAGGTTGAGCCAGACCTGCGCGCTTCCGAAGGCGGCGGCCACGCCCCCACACTGCCCCTGGATACCCGCCTTCGCGGGTATGACGACGGGATGTCTTCTCGCCAACTCTGAACACCTGCACGAAAGATCCCGGCCATCCCCCGTTATTCCGGCTGCGGCCGGCATCCAGTGAGGGGTGGGTAGAGGGGCTGTGAACGGCTGACGAGGTGGTGGGGACTGTGGTCCCCGCCGTCGGAATGACGAATGCTGTGGGATTTGCGGGCCCCGGCCCACAGGCGGATGGGCCATGCCGTGTTACATTAGATTGAGCGCAGCCCCATTGCGCACAAGGCGCCCCCGAATCGAGCCTGAGTGAGACGACAGACAGCCATACGACTCATAGCGCTTCTCGTTGTAGCCGCCGCCTCGGTTGCAGGCGTCGTCTATCCTCTGTCGGCCCAGGACGTCAACATCCACGGCTGGGCCACCAGGTCGAGCTCGACCTCGACACTGCTGGAGGTCGTTTTCGTCGACGCCCAAGCAGGCTGGGCCGTCGGTATGGGGGGCACCATTCTGTCCACCTCCGACGGAGGCGCCACCTGGACGCAGCAGGTGAGCGGCACGACGCTCCCTCTGCACTCCGTCAGCTTTGTCGACAGCAGGACCGGGTGGGTCGTAGGGGACCTGGGGCTTGCGCTCAGTACGGTCGACGGCGGCGGGACGTGGACGCCGCTGATTACGAACACGATCGCGCCGCTGCGGGAAGTCGATTTCATCGACGTGTCCAGAGGGTGGGTCGTCGACTCGGTCGGGCGTGTGCTGTCGACGTCCGACGGCGGGGCTTCATGGACCATCGCCCAGGGCGCTGCAGCTTCCCTGGAGGGTCTGGACTTCGTGGATGGACTCCAAGGCTGGGCGGTTGGGAGCGCCGGAACTATAGCCAAGACGACGGACGGCGGCGCAACCTGGAGCGGCGCGTCGTTCGGGCGCGAGTCACTCTACGACACGAGCTTCGCGGACTCGGTTACGGGTTGGGCAGTAGGGAGCGAAGGGACCATTCTGAGCACCGTCGACGGCGGGCGGACGTGGACCCGGCAGAACTCCGGCTCCAACAGGTACATACTTGGCGTCGACTTCGTCGACACCTCCAGGGGCTGGGCGGTCGGACGGGACGGGGCTATCGTTGGCACTACCGACGGAGGACAGAGCTGGGCGGCCCAGTCGAGCGGAGTGAGTGTGTCCTTCCTTTCGGTGTACGCCATCGACGCGGAGACCGCAATCGCCGTCGGCATCGCCGGTTTGATCGTCGGCACGCAGGACGGCGGGGCGACGTGGCGGGTCATCAGGGAGCCGGAGGCCCTCTTCGACGTAGACTTCATCGACCGCTACAGCGGCTGGGCGGTAGGCACCCTCGGCCTCGTACTGCATACACAGGATGGGGGCATCACTTACGACGAACTTCCAGCGGCAACCGACAGGCACCTGCACGGCGTGAAGTTCGTGGACGCCAAGACAGGCTGGGTCGTGGGTGCGGACGGGACGATAATGCGCACGGCGGACGGCGGGCAGACCTGGACTCCTCAGTCCAGCGGTGTAGCGGACACCCTCAGAGCCGTCGAATTCATCGACGCGAACTCGGGCTGGGCCGTAGGCGACTCCGGCGTCGTCCTGGCAACGTCGAACGGTGGAGACGCTTGGCGTCTCGGGCGGGCAGGGGACGACACCCTGTTCGATGTTGGCTTCGTGGACGAGGTCGGCTGGACGGTTGGCGAGAACGGGACGATATTCGCCACGACCGACAGCGGAGGCAATTGGTCGGAGTCGCCGAGCGGCACGCCGCAACACCTATACGACCTGGACTTCGTGGACCGAAACAGGGTTTGGGCGGTCGGAGCGAACGGCACCGTGCTGCACACTACCGACGGCGGACAGAGCTGGGCGCGACAGGTGAGCGGCACGAGGGAGCAGCTGCTCGGCGTTGGATTTGCCAGCGCGAAGAGGGGTTGGGCCGTCGGCAGGGGCGGGACTGTGATCAGGACCGAGAGAGGCGGAGAGTCGTGGCGAGTGGAGGAGGTTGGCACCCGCCACGACCTGCACAAGATCCACGTTGTCGATGGTACAACCGCCTTCGTCACTGGGAACCTGGGACTGCTGCTCGCCTATAGCGGACGCCCCGACGTGCCCATAGGCATAAACCTGTGGGTCATAGGGCTGGTGATACTCACGGCCATCGCTACGGTGTACCTCTGGAGACGCTACGTTGCCAGGCCATTTCAGAGGAGGCCCGCAAGCGTCAACGCGGGCACATGGCGCAGCGGCTGGGCAACCGAGCGGGGACGAGAGCGGTAGCAAGCCACCGGTCCCAGCGGCCAACTCCCTGCATGGTGTGACGGCCTCCATCGGCCTATTGCACCCCAACTGTCGTGCTGGTACAACATAGGCCGCACCAGCACAGCAGGAGGCGACTATGTCCACCTATCGCGCGGCGGTCATCGGTCTGGGCCGCATGGGGAGCACCTTCGACGACGAGATGACCCGAGGCGGGTCGCTGTTTCTTCCATACTGTCACGGCCCCGCCTATATCCATTCGCAGAGAACGGAGCTCGTTGCCGGGGCCGACATCCACGACGAGCAGCGCTCTATCTTCGGCGAACGGTGGGGGCTGACCGACGACCACCTCTACTCGGACTTCGAGGAGATGCTCGACAGGGAGAGGCCCGACATCGTGTCGGTCTGCACGACCGCTCGCATCCGCTCCGACATCGTCCAGAAGGTTGCCCGGGCTGGCGTCAAGGCCATATGGGCGGAGAAGCCCATAGCCATCAGCCTAGCGGAGGCCGACGAGATGGTCCGCGTCTGCCAAGAGGAGGGGGTATCCCTGGCTGTGAACTGCGCCAGGCGGTGGAATCCTATGTACAGCCAGGCCCGGAACATCATCGAGGACGGCCACATAGGCAATGTGCTCCAGGTCACGGCCCACGCCGCGTGCGGCCTGTCGTCGAACGGCAGCCACCTGCTGGACACCGTCAGGTTCCTGGCGGGGGGCGACGTCCAGTGGGTTCTCGGCGAAATGGAGTCCGACGAGGCTGCGGGGACGGATAGCGACATTATGGGCAACGGCTATCTGGTGTTCGACAACGGGGCACGGGCCTTCGTCAGGAGCATGGAAGCCGGCGGCGCGACATGGGACTTCGATGTAATCGGGGAGGACGGCCGTATCCGCACACCCAACGACGCACAGGCCTGGGAGCTAACCAGCATGGTCGCCGAGCAGTTCCCGCCCGTCGAAAACAGGCGACCAGGGGTGCCGGCCCGCAAGCATCCGGCCATGCACCAGTTCCCATGGCCGACCCACATGCAGGGTATGGGCCTGACCATAGTCGACGACATCATCTCGTCGATCGAGAACGGCCACCCACCGAAGTGCTCCGGTGAGGATGCGCTCAAGGCCCTGGAGACTGCCATCGCAATGCGCGAGTCCCACCGGCGGGGCTTCGTGCGAGTGGACCTGCCTCTCGAAGACCGCAGCCTGAAGATAGTGTCGGGCGAGACTACGAACGACGACGTGCCGGCGCGCATTCGCCGGCAGAGGGCTGCGGCGTCGGCCTGATCACATCTGTCGCAAGGAGACTCGAATGAAGACGTACCGCGTAGCAGTTGTCGGGCTCGGCCGTATCGGAAGCACCCTGGAGATGTCGGTAGCCAACGCGTGCGCGGCCTCCGAAAGGCTCGAGCTCGCGGCAGGGGCGGACATCATCCCGGAGAGGCGCGACGCCTTCAGGGAAACGTGGGGCGTCGACGCCGTGTACGACGACTGCGAGGAGATGATTGCCAAAGAGAGCCCTGACATGGTCGCGGTCTGCACGACCGCGACCGGCCTGCCAAAGCCCGGCAACAAGGCGCCTACCAGGGAGTACCGAGACGACTCCCACGCCGAAGTAACCACCCACGCCGCCAACGCCGGCGTCCCAATGCTCTACGTGGAGAAGGCGATCGCATGCTCTGCGCTGGCCGCAGACGGCATACTGGAGGCGTGCAACGCGAACGGCACCATCGTGAACACCGGCGTGCTCATGCGCTTCGACGACCGGTTCGACATCGTGAAGGACGCCATCGCCCGGGGCGACATCGGCGAGCCCACCCACGCGGTCGCCTACACACGTTCCAACACCCTAATGCACATGCACATTCACTCGATGGACATGCTCTCGTACCTGCTGGGCGATCCGGGCATCGTCGCGGTGCGCGGCGAGCTCCTTCCACGCGACCTGAAGGTCAGGGACAACCGGCTGGACGAGGACCCTCTATCTACCTACCACATACGCTTTGCGAATGGGGTGGAGGCGTGGTCTATCCCGGCTGGACCGCGCGACTTCGAGATTATCGGTACGGAGGGTTCCATACGCTCGTTGAACCAGGGCACGGGCGCCATATACAGGGTGCCCGAGCAGATGGAGCCCAGGGAGCCACGCTGGTTCGAGACACTCATCCCCGGGTTCCCGACGCAGGAGACGACCCTGACGTGCCTGGAAGACCTCGTCGACGCTCACGAGAACGGACGCGCCCCCCGGGGCGGCCCAATAGAGGTGGCCCACAACCTTACCGAGGCGTGCCTGGCGGTAGCCGAGAGCCACCGCCAGGGCGGCGTGTGGGTGGACCTGCCGATGGAGAACCGGGGTCTGTACGTCTTCCACGTTTAGGAGTCTTTGGGTGGGTTTGACGGTGGGGGCAGCTATTGACAGCCATTCTAGCCTTCTATAGTGTTCGATACTACGACTTCCGTTGAATCGAGGCACGTTCGCGTCGATGCAAGGGAAAGGAGAGGGATCATGGCAACGCAGACTGGGCAGGAGCACACCTACGACATCTTGTTGGTCGAGGATAACCCTGGGGATGCCGAGTTGACCAAGGACACCATCGAGGAGTCGGCGTATGCGGCGAACGTTTCTGTTGTAGACGACGGGGAGCCTGCAATGGCGTACCTCCGCCGGGAGGGGCAATTTGAGGAAGCGCGACGTCCCGACCTGATACTGCTCGACCTGAATCTCCCGATGAAGGACGGGCTGGAGGTGCTGAGAGATATGGCTGAGGACAGCGACCTGCGCGGTATCCCAGTCATGATCCTTACAGGGACCGAGGCTGAGGAGAGCTTTCTAGATTCGTATGGCATCCCGGTGAGCCGTTTCAGCCGGAAGCCGATGGAGTTGAGCCGATTCGAGCAGGTAATCAGCAGGCTAGACGATCCCCTCATGCGCCGCCCCATCGTGCCCCAGGAACTTCAGCGGGACGACCCTCCGGCCAAGAAGAAGTGGTGGTGGCCGTTCTAGGACCGAGTCGATGACAGCTCGGGGGACGGGGAGGGGCCGTGACACTCTCCGATGAGCTAAAGAGCCGGGAGCAGCTTGTAGCCGAGTTGGAGGGCCTGCGTCGGCGCCTATCCAACTTGGAGAGCGTCGGACCGGTCAGGGATTGGCATGGGGACGTACGGGAAGCACCGTCTTTCGCGTACTTCAACCCGTCGCCGGTACTTAGGTTCGATTCAGATGGCATCGTGCTCATCATCAATCCGGCGGGGACGGAGCTCTTCGGGCTGGAGGCGATGGAGGGGTCTTCGTTGGGGGGCATCCTTCCGGCGGTCCGAGCGCTGGACGTGGGTCAGCTTATAGCTGGCGACGAGCACTACGACCTCGTGGCCGAAATAGGGGGGCGTTGGTTTCATTTCGTCTTAGTCGGCATTAGTGAGTCCGGAGTGGGGCACATGTACGGCTTCGACGTTACCGAGCAGCGCAGAGCCGAGAATGCGTTGCGGGCCGCGGCGGCGGAACAGCGGCGCAGAGCCAGCTCTCAGGAGACCCTCTCCAATATCGCGCGGATCATCGGATCCTCGCTGGATATCGAGGAGGTGTATCAGCGCTTTGGGAGGGAGGTCGCCGAGCTCATCCCATTCGACCGTATCGTCATCAACCTGATCACCGACGAGCCTGCTCACATGATCGACACGTATCAGGCCAGCGCGGTCGACGTGCCGGATAGAGAACCCGACCAGGCCTATAGCATCGAAGGCACCCTGTCGCAGGAGGTGATAGATTCTCGGAAGTGCATCATCTTTCACCCGGCGGACGAGGCGGAAGCGGCGGACAGCTACGCTGGACTGACCGGGGCGTATGGCATGGGGCTGCGGTCGTTCCTGTCTGCCCCATTGCTGCATCACGGCGAGCCAATAGGGTGCCTCAATCTTCACTCGCTAACGGAGAACGCGTACTCCGAGCTGCATCGTCTGCTGGCCGAGCGTATCGCCATCTACATCGCCGGCGCGATCGCCAACGCCGAGCTACACGCCCAGGTCACACTGCAGGCGGATGAGCTGGCCCGCTCGAACCGGGAGCTGGAGCAGTTCGCATACGTAGCCTCTCACGACCTTCAGGAGCCGCTGCGGATGGTGTCGAGCTACGTGGAGCTGCTGGGCCGGCGGTACTCCGGGAAGCTCGATGAGCGTGCCGACAAGTACATCTACTTTGCTGTCGATGGAGCCACTCGAATGCAGCGGCTCATCACAGACCTGCTGGCGTACTCGAGGGTCGGCACGCAAGGCGTCGACCTGGCGCCAACCGACACTGCGCCCGTGGTAGAGGAAGCGCTGTCGAATCTCGAGGTGGCCCTGGCGAATAGCGACGCAAGAGTCGTGTACCCGGACCTTCCACGGGTGACGGCGGACTCTTCTCAGCTGGTCCAGCTGTTTCAGAACCTCATCGGCAACGCGCTGAAATTCAAGGGTGAGCAGCGCCCCCGCGTGGAGGTCAGGGCAGAGCGCGACGGCAGCTACTGGCTCTTCTCGGTGCGCGACAACGGGGTCGGGTTCGATCAGAAGTATGCAGATCGGGTATTCGGAGTGTTCAAGAGGCTACACCGAAACAGCGAAATTGCCGGCACGGGGATCGGGCTGGCGATCTGTCAACGCATCATAGACCGCCACGGCGGCCGTATCTGGGCCGAGTCGAAACCGGGTAGTGGTGCGACATTCTACTTCACACTGCCCGCCGTATCGGAGCAAGGAGCCGGCTAGATATGTCCACGAGCGAGACCGGACCCCCAATCGAGATACTAATGGTCGAGGACAATCCCGGCGACGTCGAGTTGACGCGCGAGGCCTTGGCCGAGGCCAAGGTCCGGAACAACCTGATTGTTGCCGAGGACGGTGAGGAGGGGCTCTCTATCCTTCGCAGAGAGGGACGCCACCAAGGCGGGCGGCTCCCCGATTTTGTTCTGCTCGACCTGAACCTCCCGACTATCGACGGCCGTGAGGTCCTGGCAGAGATCAAGTGCGACCCGGAGCTCCGCCGGATACCGGTAGTTATCCTGTCGAGCTCGCAGGACAGGGATGACATTCTGCAGACCTACGACCTGCGCGCAAACGCATACGTAGTCAAGCCTGTCGGCCTCGACGATTTCATTGAGGTCATCAAGGCGGTGGAGGGGTTCTGGCTGAGCTTTGTAAAACTGCCGACGAGGGGCGGATTCAACGACTTCGCCGGATAGGAGCTACTCGCGCGGTTTCGCGCTTGCGGTACGGTCCACATGCCGCCGCCATCACGCGAGGGGCGGTAGATCGACACACAAGTCCAGTGTAGTCTCCCTCCGAGCGGTAACCCAAGTGCGTTTGTACGGGAACAGAGCGCAGCCCGGATACAGCTCGAGGCGACAGAGTATGTTTCAGTGAGGGCCTAATAGCGCAGCAATACGGGAGAAAACGTCAATGGAGCACATCGTCGTACACAAGGACACCGCCTATCACAGCGCCTTCCCGCACGTCATTCGACTAGGGAACGGCGACCTGGTATGCATTTTCCGCCAGTCCAGGTTCAGGCACGGGTATCCCGACGGGGAAGCGCGCGACCAGAGCCTCGCTCACTACCACCTGGACCCGGACTCGCGGATTGCGCTCGTCAGGTCCACCGACGACGGACGGACGTGGGACCCAGACAGCTTTGTGGTGGTCGACGCATCGGACGGCAGCCAAGACCTGAACATGGGCATGATCGCCGAGCTCCCTTCGGGCGAGCTGCTGGTCAACAATCACGACTGGTTTACCGGCCTGTCGAAGGAGCAGGGCTCCGGGCTGGACGGCAAGCGCTCGCACCTGCCCCAGCCGGACTCGTCGCCCTATTCGAGGGAGTGGTTCGGGGAGATCTACTATGACAGCGCCTACACGCTCAGGTCAACGGATGCAGGCCGGACATGGAGCGAGCGGGAGGCCTTCAGCTTAGGCGCCTACAGATTCTTCACCCATACTGGCAAGGACGGGGCCCTGGTGATGCCGGACGGCTCGCTGCTGCTCTCCCTGAGCGGCCGTACATCGCAGGACGAGCCCGGCCGGGTCTTCGTGGTCCGCTCCTACGACAGCGGCAAAACGTGGGTCGAACCGTCGATCGTCGCCCACGACCCGAACAATGAGATCGGGTTCGGCGAGCCGCCGCTGCTGAGGCTGTCCAGCGGAAGGCTGCTGACCATGATTCGCACGGGGGACTACCTCTACCAGGCATTTTCGACCGACGACGGCTGGACGTGGCAGGGGCTGAAGCGCTCGCCGATATGGGGCTTCCCCGCCCACTGCATCGAGCTGGAGGCGGGCAGGGCGCTGTGTGTCTACGGCTACAGGCGAGAGCCCTACGGAGTTCGTGCGGCCTTCAGCAACGACGAGGGCGAGACGTGGGACGTAGACAACGAGGTCGTGCTACGCGACGACGGCATGCACCGCGACCTCGGCTACCCGGCGTCGATCCGCCTCGAGGACGGGCGGATCCTCACCGTATACTACTTCCACGGCGACGACGGGGTGCGCTACATAGGCGGCACCATCTGGAGCGGCTAGCGGAGTATCTGAGGAGGCAGCCATCGTGAATGACAAACTGAGGGCGGAAGAGCGTGACATACTCGATCGATTCGAGCGGGATGAACTGCGCACAGCGCCCGGTGCCGAACGCGAGATGGAGATTGCCCGCCAGGCGGCTCGCAACACGTCCAACAAAGACTAGGCGGGAACGACGGTAATACGAAGGACTCCTTCGGAAGGTGGCAATGCAACAGTCAAGTCGGTATCTTTGGCATCCTAACCAAAGGGAGGCTTGAATGAAAGAGCAGAGCACGACCCAAATCCCCCACCTAAACCGAACCGACGATCTGATCCAGTATCTGATTCAGCCCTGAAGACGGGGCCTTCTCTTCACCTGCTGGGTGAAAGAACGAATTGTCAAAAATGACCAATTTAGCTACAAAACTCAACCGCATCGCCAATTTAGGTGGTGGATTTGGGACGATTGATCAGGGCCTTTCCAAAGTTGGCTCCCTGCGGAAGGGACATACCCTACCGCCCACCTGGATTCCCGTCTGCGCGGGAATGACGGTATGTGGTTTATGGGACAATGGAAAGGCCCTGACGATTGATAAATGGTGGGAAGGTTGGCGCGAAGGGTCTAACCAGCACCATTCTTATGTGGGGGTAGCAGGTGGGAAAGCGTGTCGCCATCGTAGGTATCCTACTCCTATTGTCGCTAGGGGCGGTAAGTGTAGAGTCGCTCGCAATAATGATGTTGGTCAACTTAGGCATAGGCGTACTGCTATGGCCAATGTTCGGGTCGTACTTTTCTGTGGGTTGGTTAGCCGGCGCGCTTACCCTACTATCGATCATACTGCTGGTTTGGATAGTAGCAGCAGCGGCGAGTGGAGGAACGGGTCGTCGTAGGCGGCGGTGGTAGAACCGCAGCCCCATTCGAGTAGGAGCGAGCGCATGGACTTCGAGCATATTGTCATACACAAGGACATGGAGTGGCACTCGGCCTTCCCGGAGATCATCCGGCTCCAGAACGGCGAGATGGTCTGCGTCTTCCGGCAGGCGCCGGTGAGGCCCGGCACGGGGGTGCACGGCGAGCGCAACGCGAGCGTCACCCACTTCCACCAGGACGATAGCTCGCGTACAGCCATGGTGCGCTCGTTGGACGACGGCCTCACCTGGGACCCGTCCACGAGGGTCATCGTCGACCAGTCGGACGGCTCCCAGGACCTGAACCTTGCCATGGTCTCTCAGGTGTCGTCAGGCGAGCTGATCGTGAACAACCTGCGCCTCTTCGCCTACCTGGACGAGGAGCGCAAGGCCGAGCTTGCCGGCAAGCGCGAGATCATGCCCGACCGTCCGGCCAGGCCCTTCGACAGCATGGGCTACGACAGCCTCTACATGATGCGGTCGAGCGACAACGGCCATACCTGGAGCGCGCCCGCGGCCTTCGGTATTCCGACTATGGACTACTGGACCCATACGGGCCAGACCGGGGTCGTAGAGTTGCCAGACGGCACGTGGCTGCTGCCGTTCCACGGCCACGCGGCGGGCGACCTCCCTGCCCCGGGCTCTTACGACGGCGCCGAAACGCCCGGCCAGGCGTGCGACCGCGTATTTGTCGCTCGCTCGTACGACCAGGGCAGGACCTGGGGCAGACCGTCGGTCGTGATGCACGACCCCGAAGGCAAGGTGGGCTTCCACGAGCCGCCCCTGCTGAGGCTGTCGAGCGGCCGCCTGCTCATCGTCACGAGGACGGCCGGGGCCGACGACCACTTCTACCAGGCCTACTCCGACGATGACGGCTGGACGTGGCAGGGGCTTTCGCGCACGCCGATTGTGGGCGTGCCGAGCCACCTGGTGGAGCTGGAGAGCGGGAGCATACTCTGCACCTATGGCTACCGCCGTCCTCCCTTCGGGATCAAGGCGTGCTTCTCATACGACGGCGGCGCGACGTGGGACGTGGACAACGAGGTCGTCATACGAGACGACGGGATGCATCTCGACCTGGGGTATCCTGCGTCGATCCAGCTCCTCGACGGCCGCATCCTGTCGGTCTACTACTTCCACGGCGAGGACGGTGTCCGCTACATTGGCGGCAGCATCTGGACGGAAGGCTAGGGGAGGGAGATAACAATGGACTTCGAGCATATCGTCATTCACAAGGGGACGGAGTTTCACAGCGCGTTTCCGGGCATCACTCGGCTGGGCAACGGTGACCTGGTGACCGTCTTCAGGCAGGCCCCGGTCCGTCCGCCCGACGAGCGGGAGGCGGAGCGCGGCTCTAGCGTGTCGCATCGTCATGTCGACGACGGGTCGCGTATAGCGATGGTGAGGTCCACCGACGACGGCCGGACGTGGGACCCCGACAGCCTGGTCGTGATCGACGCCGCCGACGGAAGCAACGACCTGAACATGGGCATGGTCTCGCAGGTATCGACTGGCGAGCTGATCATGAACAACCACCGCTGGTTCGTGAACATGTCCGACGAAGACGCTGCGAGGCTCAGCGACAGCCGCATGGACATCTCCCGGGGGGCCAGAGGGACGTCCAGCAGCATAGTCTTCGACAGCCTCTACTTCGCCCGGTCCAACGACGGTGGGGCTACCTGGGGCGAGCCGTACCCCGTGTCGATATCCGGCTTCACATACCGCGCACACACCGGCAAGGACGGCATCCTGGAGCTGGACGACGGCACATGGCTGCTGCCGTTCCACGGCATGGCCGCCGGCGATGTCCAGGACAGGATGTTCGTCGCCCGGTCCTACGACCAGGGCAAGACCTGGGGCCAGCCTTCCACGGTTGCATACGACCCGGAGCGGACGATAGGCTTCCACGAGCCCCCGCTTCTCAAGCTGCCGAGCGGCAGATTGCTGACGGTCATTCGCACCAACGACGCCGACGGCTACCTCTACCAGGCTTACTCGGACGACGACGGCTGGACCTGGCAGGGGCTGAAGCGCACGACCATGTGGGGCCATCCGTGCAATCTCCTTTCGATGCCTGACGGCCGCGTCCTGTGCACCTACGGCTACCGGCGGGAACCCTTCGGCGTCCGCGCGGCCTTCAGCAGCGACGAGGGAATGACCTGGGACATGGACGGCGAAGTGGTGATCAGGGACGACGGCCTCCACGGCGACCTCGGTTACGCGGCGTCCATCCTGCTGAACGACGGCAGCATCCTCTCGACCTACTATTTCCACGGCGAGGACGGCATCCGCTACATTGGCGGGAGCATCTGGGAGGGGTAGGCAGCGCGGAGACGGCGCTCCCGGCGTGCTATACTCGGCGCCAACATTCGGAGGCGGAGGTACGGCGTGGCTCTGGACAACCAGGTGTGCATCATCACTGGCGGCGGCAGCGGCATTGGCAGGGCGACGGCACTTGCCATGGCGGAGGAGGGCGCGAAGGTCGTGCTGTTCGGCCGCACGGAGACCAAGGTGGCGGCGGTCGCCGAGGAGATCAGGGAGCAGGGCGGGACTGCGAAGGCCTACGGCCTCAACGTCGCAGACCACGCAGCCGTCTTCGATGCCGTGGGCCACTCCCTCGACGCCTTCGGCCGCATGGACGTGCTGGTCAACAACGCCGGCCACAGCTCATCCAACCGCAGGCTGCTCACGACGACACCGGACGACATCCGCTCCGTCGTCGATTCGAACCTGGTGGGCACGATCTACTGCACTCAGGCGGTGATGCCGGCGATGCTCGAAGCGAACATCGGCACGATAGTCAACGTCTCGTCCATGGCCGCCCTCAACCCGGGACTGCTCGGCGGCATGATCTACAGCGCTGCCAAGGCCGCCGTGATCAACTTCACCGAATTCCTGAACGAGGAGTTCAAGGATACGGGCGTCCGGGCCAGCGTCGTAATTCCCGGCGAGGTCGACACGCCCATCCTGAACAACCGCCCGGTAGTGCCCGACGCCGCCGCAAGGGCCACTATGGTCACGTCCGAAGAGGTTGCCGAGGCCATCACGCTGATCGCCCGCCTGCCCCAGAAGAGCAACGTACCAGAGCTGGTCATCAGGCCCACCTATGTCAGGGACGTGTCCGGCGAGGTGGGCACTGCGTAGCCGTCTTGTGCCGACGTTGTGAGCGAACTTGGGCTAGGTGCGTGGCCCAAGCCGCATCATAAGCCCTTCTACGTGCAAGAGCCTCTTGCTGACAGGGTCCACCCCCATGAACACGCCTTCGAGGGCCAGGGCACCAAGCAGGGGTTGCGTGTCCTCCTCGTTGAACAGGACCAGCGTTATTACTTCTCGATCCTCGACTCGTATCCACGTCTGTCCCACGTCCATGTGCCTCACCTCACCTTGGCCGAACCGGAAGCTCTGCCTTAAGAGGGGAGTCACACCTAAATCCTGTAGGACGGACGCAGGGGCAGAGGAAATGGACGCTCCCGTGTCTACCAGCGCTTCCAGGGAGGTCCAGCGGTCTCGCTGCGGGTCGCCAATATCCATCTGCACGGTAAAGGTTCCCATATGTCTATGATTTCAGATCACGGGTACCGTGACAACCCTAAACCACACTACGTAACTGTTCAGTCTCCATGAGCTGAGAGGTCCTTCGCGAATGTCATTCCGAACGCAGCGCCAGCGGAGTGAGGAATCTAGGCCTGTCATCGGGGGATGGCCCTGTGTGCAAAGGACTGTAGATTCTTCGTCGCTGCGCTCCTCAGAATGACAACAAGGAACGGGCGATTCCTCTGTCTCATCAATTCTTGTATGTTAGTGGTGGTTCCCAATAGTGACTTCACAGAGGTGGAGTGGGGTGCGGCAGACCGACCAACTCTTGGTCATCAAAGACCGTTGTTCAGCGAGGGTCGCCGCACCACCCCCAAACAGAGCCCGAACAGTTGCCTGGGCCAAACGAGCCCGCATCGCGCAAGGAAGGGCCAGTACTTCACACAGGAGGTATGGATGGAACAGGAAGCAGTCTACGTAGGCATTGATGTGGCCAAGGCCCATCTGGACGTCGCGGTCCGCCCCATAGGCCAGAGGTGGACCATCGCCAATGACGAGCCTGGGATCCGGGAACTGGTCTCTCGGCTCAGGGCCCTCGAACCTGCCATGGTGGTGCTGGAGGCTTCGGGCGGCCTGGAGCTGCCTTCGGTGGCAGCCCTGGCGGCCGCATCGCTGCCAGTGGTCACCGTCAACCCCCGGCAGGTTCGAGACTTCGCCAGAGCCACCGGGACGCTGGCGAAGACTGATGCCCTGGACGCGGCCGTACTGGCCCACTTCGCCGACGCCGTTCGCCCTCTGAGGGACGCCGAGACCCAGGTCCTCAACTCGCTGGTTGCCCGAACTCCCTGGTTGCCCGCAGGCACCAAGTGATAGCCATCTTGGTGGCGGAGAAGAACCGGCTTGGGAGCGCCATCAGCGCCGTCCAGCCCCGCATCGAGGCCCACATCGCTTGGCTTGACCAGGAGCTGACCGACATTGACGAAGGGCTGCGGCAGACTCTCCGCAGCAGTCCGGTGTGGCGAGAGAAAGACGACCTCCTGCGCACCGTCCCCGGCGTGGGAGAGCAGCTCTCCCTCACCCTCCTGGCCCATTTGCCGGAGCTGGGCACGCTGAACCGGCGCCAGGTCGCCGCCTTGGTGGGAGTGGCTCCCTTCAACAGGGACAGCGGCACCATGCGTGGCAAACGGCGCGTCTGGGGCGGGCGCTCCCGGGTCCGAGCCGTCCTGTACATGGGAACGCTGGCCGCCAGCCGCTTCAATCCCGTCATCCGGGACTTCTACCAGCGGCTGCTGGCCGCTGGTAAGCCGAAGAAGGTGGCCCTCGTCGCTTGTATGCGCAAACTGCTCGTCATACTCAACTCCATGCTCAAGCAGCGCTCTCCCTGGCGCGCTCAGCGCGCCACCACACCGGCACTCGTCGGTCACTCATCTTGACTTTCAACACAGTTGCTGAACAGTTACACACTACCTTCATCTTGGCCGCTGAGTTGAAGCCTACCTCCGTACTCAGGGGCAACAACTCAGTCCACACCTACACACCCAAGTCCGACGGCGTTCGATATGAGGTATGATTGCCAGCGGCCAAATGTTGCCGCCCAGGAGGAGAGATGAAGATCGAAGACGTCAAGACTTACCTGGTCCAGGACTGGTTGCTGGTCCAGATCTCGACCGACTCCGGCATCGTGGGGGTCGGACAGGGGACATTCTGGGGCCAGCCGGCGGCCAGCGAGCAGGCCCTTCTCAGCTTCAAATCATACCTGATCGGCAAGGACCCGCTGACCATCGACTACCACTACCAGTACCTGAACCGCTCCTCCAGCTTCAGGGCGTCGGCCATATACGCAGCCCTCAGCGCGATCGACGCCGCGCTGTGGGATATAGCGGGCAAGCACTACGGCGCACCCGCGTACAGCCTCATGGGCGGCAGCCACCGCCATAAGATACGCATGTGCGCCCTATGCATGGACGGGGACAGGGACGCAGCCGTCGCCCTTGCCGCTAAGGCGGCGGATGAAGGCCACACCGCGGTGAAGATCGACCCCTTCCCGGGCGACTACCCGAAGTGGAGCCTCCCCAGGCTGGTGGACGAGGTGGTGGACAGGGTAGGGGCCGTTCGTGAGGCGGTGGGACGCGACGTCGACATCGTCGTCGAGGTCCACCGGAAGCTGGGGCCCGCCGAGGCCATCGCCGTTGCGCAGAGGCTGGAGCAGTTCGACCTGCTCCTGATCGAGGACCCGATCCCTCCCGACAGCGCCGACTCGATGGCGGAGGTGGCGAGCCGGACGACGATACCGATAGCCACGGGCGAACGGCTCCATACCATCTATGAGTTCCGCGAGATCCTGAGCAAGGGCGCAGCGCGCGACCTCAAGCTGGACGCCGGCCTGCACGGCGGCCTAACCCAGTGCAAGAAGACCGCCGGGCTGGCCGAGGCGTACCACGCCACGGTCTCTCCCCACAACGCCTGGGGACCGGTGATGACCGCGATCCACGTGCAGCTCGCGGCTGCGATCCCGAACTTCCTCGTGCTCGAGTACAGGTACGACGAGAGGGACGACATCGCCCGCAACCCACTGCGGGTGGAGGATGGGTACATAGCCGTGCCGGACGCGCCGGGCCTGGCCGTCGACTTCGACACCGAGGCCGCCGCCCGGCACCCGCTGGAACCCAGGGCAGTCGGGACGGCCGTGCGGGAAGACGGCTCCGTGGGATTCCGCTAGGAGCCCTCCGTGGGTCGCTCGGTCACGATGTTCCTCGATAGATCAGGCTTGAATCGGGAGGCGTGGATCGCTGTCTTCGGTCAAATTCGGCCGCCCGACGAGCCACGAACCGCTCTCGCTCGCTGAGATCACGAGGCCGTGGGCTCGCCCGATGGCCTCGTGTATCGACGACAATTCCGAAGGCGGGTTGACGATTCTCAGGTTCAGGTCGCGTCTCTGGCTCCGTGCAAGCTCACCCATTGAGAGCAGAAGCTCGTCGAAGAAGGAGGGCGTAATTCCCCGGATACCCTCGAAGTCCAGCGCGATTGTTCCTGTCCTGTCCATGAGCATGTCCGCCACGCTGGCCCCGACATTCCTGGCGGATGTGCGCGTAACAAGAACCCTGCCTTGGACCATGTCGCCGATCTGTATGGTGGTCATGCCCTCTCTCAACAGGGGATCGAGGCATATGTCAGTGTACCGGGAAACAGCTTCGTCCGCCTAGACTGGCTCTGAAGGTCCTCTTCGATATGCAGGGAACCGATTCCCGACTGGATCACAAGCTGCCTCTGCGCCTTCCGCACCTCTTCGGCCACACCGAAGAGCCCCATGCCCCTAGTCGGCTCTTGCGTTCCGCTCACACGCTCTTGCATCGCGACCTCGATGGCTACCCAGTCATATGGTACGCGAGACCGCAGTCTTGGGTTTCTCTCGAGCGAGCGTCTGATTCCCACTCCGCCGTCGGCCACGGCACAGATTAACCGAGGCCCCTTGCTCGACTCATAGTACTGGAGGTAGCCGAATGATCCTATTTTCGATTCGGAGTGCTGGACTGCATTGAGTGCAAACTCGGAGAAGGCGTTGGTCACTACGTAGTGCATGTTCGCAGCGCCAAGCCCTGAGCTCATCAGACCAAGGTCAGCATCGTTTGCCGCTTGCTCCACATCGTATTCGGTCTCAAATTCTGTCAAGGGAATAATGAGCCGCACGGCGTCGCGCTCTGGAACCCCCAGGTCGTCGACCTCAATACCCTTCTCTTGAAGCAACCGGAACATACCCAGGGACTTAAGGTGAATGCGCAAGCCCATGTTCTCCGGTACCAGCAAGGTGCAGTCGCTTCCTCTCAGTCTGGCCAGCAACGAGTACACTATGCACCACAGCATGGCTGAAGGCCCGATGAATTCGCATTCACGCAGGTCGATCTCAACATTGGATTCCTCGTACCGAGAACCCCGTGGATCAGGGAGTGCGAATCCCTTCAAGTTCCCTGGGTGCCTGAATTGGGGCATGGCGACGATTCTCATGAAAAGCGACCTCCCTTGCAATGGGAGTTCCGTTGAGTTACTCGGCGGGCTCCAGGTCGAACCTGTAGCTCTCGATGACAGGGTTGGCGAGGAGCTTGTCGCACATGGAGTCGACGGCCGTGCGAGCGGCCTCTGCGCTCCCCGCCTCAAGGCGTATCTCGAAGTACTTGCCGGAGCGCACTCCGGCTATGGAGTCGAAGCCCAGGTCGCGCAGCCCATGGCGAATCGTCTGGCCCACCGGATCGTTCACGGAGGCCTTGAGGGTTACGTGCACCCTGGCGAGGAACATTCCGCCGGCCGTCACGGTGCGGAGGCTACCGCGCCAAGTACTCGGGGGCGTTCGGCGAGTTCATGTGAGCGCTGATGAATGCCTCGATGCGCTCCTCGTCGTAGTCGTCGAACGCTTCGAGGAACGTCCAGGCCGTCAGCGCGATTCTCGTGTCCATTTCAGGGTAGGGAGACACGATGATCTCCCGGCCGCGCTGGAAGTACCCCTCCAGCTGTGCGACGAGCTCGTCGCACCCGTCAGGGCAGTTGTAGTGTATGCCGATGCCGCCGTGCTCCAGGTTGTGGATGAGCACCTCGTCCGGAAGAGGCTCCTTGTAGATGTCCCATCGAGCAGGCCCGCCGTCCGGGTAGTCGTAGTGCCAGCCGGAAGTGCCGGGCACCGAGTTGTATGGGGGATGGCCCTCGCCGGTAGTTATGTGAGTTCCGCCCAAGTCCGGGAAGCGTTCTCCGGGTCCGTCGGGGCCTTCCTGGCTTCCCAGCGTGATGGGAAGGCTGCCTGCGAACAGCGAGCCGATGAATAGCACGGCGATGATCACGACCGCCGAGAAGGCCGCGACCCTGGTGAATCGCCGCTTTCTCTGCCTTCGCGACCTGCGCGCCGCCCTAGCCTGCGTCGGCGTGAGTCGCCCCTCTCTGCGTCGGGATGCTGTTGCCATTAGACTTCTATTGTGCTACTGAAGGCTTCGGCCGGTCAACCGTTCGTACGCCTCGATATAGCGGAGTCGGGTTTTCTCGACAATGTCGTCCGGCAGCTCGGGCGCCGGGGGCTCGTGGTCCCAGCCCTGCTCATTGAGCCAGTCCCTGACGTACTGCTTGTCGAAGTTGGGCTGGGACTTGCCGGGCTCATAGCCTTCAGCGTCCCAGAACCGGCTCGAATCCGGGGTCAGCAGCTCGTCGATCAGCGTCAACTCTCCGTCGATGTAGCCGAACTCCATCTTCGTGTCGGCAATGATGATCCCCTTGGACAGCGCGATGTTGTGGGCCCTGTTGTATACGGCGGCGGTCGTATCCGCGAGCCGCTGGGCCTCGTCCTTGCCCACCATCGCCTCGACCTCCTCCATCGTCATGTTCTCGTCGTGGCCGACTTCGGCCTTGGTCGTGGGCGTAAAGAGCGGCTCGGGGAACTTGTCGCCCTCGCGCAGCCCGGCCGGCATTGACATGCCCGACACGGTTCCGATCTTCCTGTACTCGGACCACGCCGAGCCCGTGATGTACCCGCGGATGACGCACTCGACGTCGATGCGCGCGGCCCGCCTGACGACCATCGCCTGGCGGGCTAGGTAGGCGGGGACGTCCAGCTCGGGCCGGTCGTTCGCGAGAGCTACGAAGTGGTTGGGCACGATTTCTGCCGTCCGGTCGAACCAGAAGGCGGAAATCTGACACAGCACCGCGCCCTTGTCCGGCACTGCCGTGGGCAGCACGACGTCGAAGGCGGATATCCGGTCCGTCGCCACCATGAGGAACAGCTTGTCGTCCAGCTCGTGGGTGTCCCTGACCTTCCCCCTGTAGACGAGGTTGGGCAGGGGAGACTCCTTTATCGCGGCCATTCAGTCAAACCTCCGGTGATTCGTTCTCGCGAAACTCTCGAGTCGCTACTCTAGCACAGCGGACGGTTCGTATCTCGCCCTGACCGTAGCATGGAGGGTCATGACGAAAGCCGATGTCATGATCGCGGCGGATGCCAGGCAGTATCCGCAGTAGGCGTGGATACGGAAGGCCTGGGTGTAGACGAAGTATGCGGTCAGGCCCTCGCCAAGCAGCGCCATCCCCAACAGTGCATATGCCAGGCTGTTCGGCGGGCTGTCCAGCCCGAGATAGGCGAGTGTGCCCAGCAGCAGAGCGGCGTATCCCGCGACGCCTATGAAGGCGACAGGCACCCCCAGCAGGACCGCGTACTCGCCCGACGTCACGTCGCCGCAGCCCCCCGACACCACGCACGCCGGGGCGCCGCCGGTTACATGCTCGACGCTCAGGTACGTTGCCAGCGCCAGACCGGCGAGGCTGAGCACCGCGACGGCCCACCGTGGAAGCGTGCCTGCCGTCATCGCGCCGCCGCAATGGCCGATTCGATCAGCTGTGCCAGCTCGCTGTAGTTGGCAGCCTGGATCCTGCGCCTTTGTAGGAACAGCGTAGGCGTCCCTTCAACGCCCAGCCGCTTTCCGAGGTGGAGGTCCTCTTCGACCTTGCCGCGGTACTTGCCGCTGTCGAGACAGGAGTCGAAAGCACCCCGGTCGAGCTGGAGGCTACTCGCGAATCTCTTCAGATTGTCATCGGAGTAGGCGCCCTGGTTCATGCCATTCCAGCTTTCGAATACGGTGTCGTGGTACTCCCAGAACTTGCCCTGATCGGCGGCGCACTCGGTCGCCTCCGCGGCCCTGAAGGACTCCTCGCCTATGAAGGGGAAGTGGCGGAAGACGAAGTGAATTCGACCCGTATCTACAAAGTCTTCCTTGACCTGCTTTCCCATTCCCAGAGCGAAGTCCCTACAGTGGGAGCACTGAAAGTCGCCGAACTCCTCCAGCGTTACTAGGGCAGTCTCCACGGCGGGCTCGTCCGGGGTCGGTGACGGGCTGGGCTTGTCCAGGGCCCCGGACACGCCCTGGGTCGGAGCCGGGGATGGCTCGTCCTGAGCCGTAGCTTGGGCAGTGGAATCAGACCCGGAGTCCCGGCCGAGGGCGGCAAAGAGGATGATGGCGACTGCCGCCGCGACGAGCACGCCGCCTCCGATCAGCAGGTATGGGAGTCTCATGGACCGCCGGGCGTCCGGCTGTCGGCCGCTCTGCGCCCTCTCTCTGCTCCGTTGCCGTCTGTTGGTCACGATACTCTCCTGTGGAGGCGAACCGGTCGCAACCTTATGCGCCCCGTCCCAAGAGCCCTGCGCGCTCGAACGTCTCGTCGACGTGCCGGACGTAGTAGCCGTAGTCGAATAGGGCGTCGAGCTCGCCTCGGTCCAGCCGGTCGGTCACCTCGGGAGCCGAACGCACGAGGCCGCGAAAGTCCTCGCCGCTCTCCCAGCTCTGCATCGCGCGGTCGTGGACTATGGCATAGGCCTCCTCACGCGCCATTCCAGCCTCTATCAGCGCCAGTAGGACCCGCTGTGAGAAGACGACTCCATGGGTAGACTCCACGTTCCGCACCATCCGGTCGGTGTGCACTTCCATGTCTCGTACGACGCCGGCGAACAGGTCGATGATGTAGTCTAGGGCGGTGCAGGAGTCCGGCAAGATAAGCCGCTCCGCGGACGAGTGGCTGATGTCGCGCTCGCCCCAGAGCGCGACATTCTCCAGCGCCGTGACGGCGTGACCGCGGATCAGCCTGGCGAGCCCGCAGACACGCTCCGACAGCTCAGGGTTGCGCTTGTGGGGCATCGACGACGAGCCGGGCTGCCCCTTCGGGAAGCCCTCAGAGACTTCCTGTATCTCGGTGCGCTGGAGGCCCCGGATCTCGGTGGCGAACTTCTCCAGAGAGGCGGCAGCCAGTGCCAGCGTGGTCACGACCTGAGCGTGCCGGTCGCGCTGGAGCACCTGGTTCGAGACCGGCGCGGGCTGCAGGCCAAGGCGCTCGCACACCTTCGTCTCGACGGACGGCGGGACCGTGGCGTGGGTGCCGACGGGCCCGGAGATCTTCCCGAACGCGATGGTGCGCCTGGCCTGTACGAGCCGCTCCCTGTTCCGCCGAGTCTCGTCCCACCAGAGGGCCAGTTTCAGGCCGAAGGTGACCGGCTCGGCGTGGACCCCATGGGTGCGCCCCATCATCAGGGTGTCCTTGTGCTCGATGGCCCTCGATCGCAGGGCCTCCAGGAGATCGTCCGTGCCTGCGATCAGGAGGTCTAGGGCCGCCACGAGCTGCAGGCTCGTGGCGGTGTCCCAGACGTCGCTAGTAGTGAGCCCAAGGTGGAGCCAGCGGCCCTCCGGCCCGATGAACTCCGTGATGGAGCTGAGGAACGCCGTCATCTCGTGGCGCGTGTCCTTCAGGATCTCCTGCAGGCGGTCCATGTTGTAGGTCGCGCCCCGCAGCCTCTCCATGTCCGTGGCGGGGACCACTCCCTCGTCGGCCCACGCCTCACACACCGCCAGCTCGATGGCGAGCCACCGGTCGTATTTGCTCTCTTCCGACCAGACCCGTTTCATACCGGGCCTGGTGTACCGCTCGATCATAGGTATATCTACTCTCTGGCGTCCCTCACCTGGTCTTCAGGCCTTCGCGATAGTCGTCGTATGCCTGGCGTATGTCGTCGTGCTTGGCGCCCAGCATCTGGGCCGCCAGGAACGCCGCGTTGCGGGCGCCCCAGGAGCCTATCGCGACGCAAGCCACTGGGATGCCCGGCGGCATCTGCGCTATGGCGTGGAGCGCGTCCACGCCCTTCAGGTCGCTGGACGGCAGGGGAATGCCAATGATGGGCAGGGTAGTCCACGATGCGAGAACGCCCGGCAGACCGGCGGAGCCTCCCGCGGCGGCGATCAGCACCTCCAAGCCTCGCTCACGGGCCGACATGGCGTAATCGCGCACCTTGTCCGGCGTCCGATGAGCCGAAGCTACGACGACCTCGTGCTCGACTCCCATCTGATCGAGGACCTCGGAGGTCTCGTCCACATACGACTGGTCAGACTTGCTTCCCATCAATACGCCTACTAACGGCATTCCTGCTCTCCTCCGTACTGAATTATGTGCGGGCAACTATGAGCGGGACGCGCATCTCGTCGGGTGTCAGGCCGCCGTGGCTTGCGACCGACTTGTGCTCATCCTGCTCCGCTTTCGGGTACTTGTACTCTATTGCTGGCGACCCCCTGGAGATCGAGAGGTGGCTTCCTATTCTCCGCCTGGTGGCCTGCGACGCGGGCCCCGGGCCCATGAGTCCCATCTCCAGCGCCTCTCCGGTTCCCACCAGATAGAAGTCGCCGCCAAGCCTTCGGCGGAAGTCCGCCTCGAACTCGGCAGTACGGTCCTCGCGCACCTGGAACATCATCGCTCGACCAGTGCCCCAGGGCTCGCGCACGAGATGCTCCATCAAGTCGTCGTCCGGTTCGATCTCATGTACGTCTTCATCCGGGGTGTTCAAGAGACCGTGATCAGCCGATACGACGACGGCCACGTTGGGCGGCAGCAACGCGGCAAGCTGCGAGAGCCATCCGTCCACGGCCGACACGGCCTGTTTCACAGCGTCATGGTCGATGCCGTACTGGTGTGAGACTGCATCCACGTGGGGGATGTACACCTGTGTAAAGGTGTGACCCTCGGCCTCGCCCAGCCTCTTTAGCACCGCGCCCGCGGCGTCCTCCAGCCCCTTGTATCCGTAGTGTGGCGTGTGCCCGCGGCAGTAGGACGAGTATGGGGTAGCGCCTATCTCCTCGGGCACTATGCCGAAGCTCGGCCAAGCCATCCCGGGAACCATAGAAGGCACGGGGTAAGCCTGTTCGGGGGTCATGCCGAGGCTGGCCAGATCCGCGTCGTCGCCCCTGCGAATGAAGTGGATGATGGTGGCTACGGCGTCGATCTCCTCAAGGTACAGGTGCCAGTTCGGCACGCCGTGCTGGCTGGGCCACAGTCCTGTCGCGTATGAAGTCAGTACCGTCGGGGTCGTCGACGGGTACACGGTCATCAACTCCGCCGCGACGTGCGCGCCGAGGAAAACCCCGCCGTGCTCTGCGTCCGCCACGTTCATGCCCAGGCCGTCCACCATGACGAACACGACGTGGTCCGCGGGCCCAATGGCTTCGACAAGCGAATCGACACTAGGAGAATGGGGTTCGCCGGGCTCGGCGACGTGGGGCAGGGCGTTGGCCAGGTCGACTATGTTGGGCACCTCGGTAGACGGGCGTACCAGCTCTCCCGAGTCGAAAGCCGCGAGGAGACGCTCCCGGTCGCTCAACTCAGGGCCTCCGGGGCGTCCACGTTGAAGACAGGCTCACCGCCGCCCACGCGGAACAGGACGACCGACGAGGACTCGGCGCCGGGGTTCAACTCTCGATGCACGGTGTGTGCCGGTATGAGCACGAAGTCGCCAGTCTCGGCATCGACCGACTGCCGACCTTCGGCGCCGTATTCGAACCGCGCCCTGCCAGACACGACGTACAGGTAGCTGTCGTTGATTCCGTGGTGGTGCCAGCCGGAGGCCGTCCCAGCCTCCATCTCCACTGAGCCAGCCCAGACGGCTCGCTCGGCGAAGGCTGCCGAGCGCAGCATTCCGGGTGTCTGAGTAGTATCGGCAAGTGAGCCGCAGCGCACCATACGAATCCCCATCAAGACGAGCCTCCAACGTCGGCTATGTCGGTCCGGTAGTAGGAGCCAGTGAAGCTGATGCGCGCCGCGTTCGCGTAGGCCTCGGCGCGGGCCTCGGCGACGGTCGAACCCAGCGCCGCAACCGTGACGACGCGGCCTCCGTTCGTAACGACGGCGCCGTCCCCAGATTCCTTCGTCCCGGCGTGGAATACCAGAGCGCCGGGGTCGACCGAATCGAGTCCGCTAATAGGATACCCCGTGTCGTACGCGGCCGGGTAGCCTCCCGATGCTATTACGACTCCGACGCAGGCCCGCTCGTCCCATTCGAGGGGCACGGCGCCGACATCACCGGACGCGGCGGCCCACATGACCTCCAGCAGGTCGCTCTTCAGACGCGGCAGGATGACCTGGGTCTCCGGGTCTCCGAGCCTGCAGTTGAACTCGATCACCTTCGGACCGTCTCGTGTGAGTATCAGGCCCCCGTAGAGCGCGCCGACGTACGGTGCGCCGGCGACGTCGAGGGCCGAAATCGTCGGCTCGATTATCTCCCGGCGGACCCGGTCGTCCATCTCGGCATTCCACAGATCGGCGACGGGCGGGCTGTAGGCGCCCATTCCGCCCGTGTTCAGACCCGTGTCGCCGTCGCCGGAGAGCTTGTAGTCGCAGGCAGCAACCAGGGAAGAGATGTTCCGGCCGTCTGCGAACGCGAAAACGCTGATCTCGGGCCCCTCGAGGTACTCTTCGAGGAGCACGACGCTGCCCGATTCCCCGAACTTCCCCCCGACCATCCAGTCCCGCAGGGCGTCCTCCGCCTCCTGACGTGTCCGGGCTACGAGTACGCCCTTTCCCTCCGCAAGGCCGTCCGCCTTGACGACGACGGGCACTCCCACTTCATCTAAACGGCGCAGCGCATCGTGATAGTCGGAGTGCCGGGATGCCAGGCCGGTGGGGACCCCGTTGGCGAGCATCAGGTCCTTGGCA
Organism: Dehalococcoidia bacterium; assembly: GCA_965222445.1. Taxonomy (GTDB): domain Bacteria; phylum Chloroflexota; class Dehalococcoidia; order Lucifugimonadales; family CAJWER01. Next base: position 3,099,232 of record CBDCTY010000002.1, read on the forward strand.
AAGGCCTTGCTGGACTCGATCCGCGCGGCGGCTTGCGTGGGACCGAATGCCTTCATGCCAGCCCCCGCTAGTGAATCCACAAGACCCGCAGCCAGCGGCGCCTCTGGGCCGACCACCGTAAAGTCGACATCCTGCTCCCTGGCAAGGTCGAGAATGCCCTGGACATCGGTTGCCGGGATGGGGGTGTTCGTTCCAAGATGCGCGGTCCCGGCGTTTCCGGGGGCTATCAGGAGCTCGCCGAGCCGGGGGCTCTGGGAGAGCTTCCACGCGATCGTGTGCTCCCGCGCGCCGCTCCCGACCAGCAGGACCTTGAGTCTGTTATTCACCGGCAACCGTCGCATTGAAGTCGAGCTCCAGCCTGATATTGTCGTCTACGCTGAGCACGACGAACACGCTGGGGACCTCCATGTCGAAGGTGCCGAAGGTGAAGTTGGTCTTGGCCTTGCCCGTGATGCTGCCGCCATCACGCGCTTGGGCCGTCGCCTGCCAAGTAAGCTCCTTCGTGACGCCGTGGATGGTCACGTCGCCGACGATCTCAAAGGCGACCTCGCCGGAGGAGGGCAGGGGCCACGGCAGGCCCGGCGTACTCTTCACGACCAGCTCTGTGGTGGGGTACGCGTTCGTCTCCAGGGTGTTGCTGCGGACGTAGCCGTCACGCCTGTTCGAGTCTGAAGTCAGGGATGCCATGTCTACGGTGATCTTCGACCGGGCCGAATCGACCGAGCCGTCCGCCGTAAAGACGATGGCCCCCTCGACCTGCTCCGTCTTTCCGACCGCGTCATTGGGAGCGTTCATGCGAGCAAGCTGCTCTCTGACGAGATACCGGGCCATCGAGCCCGGGCCAATCGTGACCGACACGCCGCCGGAACCACCCCCCGCCGGCTTGGTGGAAGTCTCGGCTGAGGTCGGCTGTGCTGTTGGTGCAGGCGCAGCGGTCGGCGGGGGCACAGCCGTAGACGCTGCGGCTGTGGGGGCTTCCGTCGGCGTTGGGGCCGGCTCAGTGGATGAGCAGGCTATGACCAGCGCCGCAAGGGCAACCATCGCTGCGATTGAGATTAGCGCCAGGCGGGGGCTGTTCAAGTCTCTACTCCTCATCGAATTTCCTTCCAGATTAGCAAGAAATCTTGAAGAATGCGTCAAGGCATGGATACTCCCAGGCCTGCTTGGCTGCGGTGGCTGTAGAAGCTAACGTATGTCGGCCAGAATGTATTCCCTAACGCCCAACACCTACTCCCACTCTATGGTGCCGGGCGGCTTGCTGGTGATGTCGTAGACGACGCGGTTGACTCCCGGCACCTCGTTGGCGATGCGGCTGGATATGCGCGCCAGGACGTCGTAGGGCAGCCGGCTCCAGTCGGCCGTCATCGCCTCGTCGCTCGTGACGGCGCGCACGGCTATTACTCCGCCGTAGGTCCTGAAGTCGCCGGTGACGCCCACCGAGCGGGTGTCGGTGAGAACGGCGAAGCTCTGCCAAAGCTCCCTGTACAGGTTGGCGGCCATAATCTCGTCCATCACTATCCAGTCCGCCGCCCTCAGCGTCTCCAGCTTCTCTTGGGTAACCTCGCCCATGATCCTTATCGCCAGGCCGGGGCCCGGGAAAGGCTGCCTGAAGACCATCTCGTCGGGCAGGCCCAGCTCCAGCCCTACCTCGCGCACCTCGTCCTTGAAGAGGTATCGCAGCGGCTCGACCAGCTTCAGCTTCATGTTTTCCGGCAGGCCGCCGACATTGTGGTGGGTCTTGATCTTCGCCGACACCTTGTTGTCGGTAGTCTCGCTCTCTATGACGTCCGGGTAGAGAGTGCCCTGTGTCAAGAAATCGACCCGGCCCAACGAGGATGCTTGGGCGTCGAATACTTCGATGAAGACCCGGCCGATGCGCCGCCGCTTCTCCTCCGGGTCCGTCACTCCGGCGAGTGCGCCAAGGAAGTTCTCGGCGGCGTCGACGTGCACCAGGTCGATCTCCAGGTGACGGTTGAAGGTCTCCACCACCTGGTTGGGCTCTCCGCGTCTCATGAGCCCGTTGTCGACGAAGATGCAGGTCAGCTGGCTGCCGACGGCCCTGTTCACAAGGGCAGCCGCTACCGCGGAGTCGACGCCGCCCGACAGCGCGCATATGACCTTGCCGCCGTCCACCTGGACGCGGATGTTCTCTACGGTGTCCGCGATGAAGTTGGCGGGGGTCCAGAGGCGGCCGCAGCCGCAGACTTCGTGCAGGAAGTTGTCGAGAATGTCCTTGCCGTTCGGCGTGTGTGCGACCTCGGGGTGGAACTGGATGCCCAGCATACCGGCGCCGTTGCCGATGGCCGCGATGGGTGAGTTCTCGGAGCGGGCCAGCGGTGCGAAGCCCTGCGGCGGCTCCACGATGCGGTCGCCGTGGCTCATCCATACCGGCATCGCCGACGGCAGTCCCGCGAACAGCGGCTCTCCGGCTGCGCTCTGGGTCAGCACGGCGTGGCCGTACTCCTTCTTGGCGCTCGGAGCCACCTTGCCGCCGAGCTGGTGGACCATCACCTGCATTCCGTAGCATACCCCTAGGACGGGCAGGCGGCTCTCGTACACCCACGAGGGCGCCATAGGAGCGCCCGGCTCGTAAACGCTGGCGGGCCCGCCAGACATTATGATGCCCTTCGGGTTCAGGTGGCTGACGGCGTCCCACGACGACTCATGGGAGACGATCTCGCAGTAGACGTTCGATTCACGCACGCGCCGCGCGATCAAACGGCTGTACTGGGAACCGAAGTCGATGATGAGGATGGACTCGCGTGCCGATTGGGCGTGCAAGTGCCGATCTGGAGGCCCGCCGGGCCTCTCTGTAGTCTCCGTTGAGGTCATACCTGTAGTGGTCACAAGGCTAGCATCTATAATATCTTGTGGTCAATGAACGCGAAATCGCATCCCACACCCTCGCCATGAATCAGGTCGACAAGGCGGTCGAAGTCCTCAGAGCCGGGGGCGTCGCAGCCATCCCGACCGACACTGTGTACGGTCTCGCGGCTCACGCCCTCGATGCCGCCGCCGTCGCCAAGGTATTCGCGGTGAAGGGGCGGCCGCCGGGCATGGCCCTGCCGCTGTTGCTCGCCGATATGACCGACTTGTCGCAATGCTGCGTCGACGTCCCTGCCTCTGCCCGGCGGCTCGCAGACGCCTTCTGGCCGGGGCCCCTTACCCTGGTCCTGCGCCGCTCCGACGCCGTGCCCGCCGCCGTAACCGGAGGCGGGGACACGGTCGCCGTGCGAATCCCGAACCATCCCGTGCCCATAGAGATCGCACGGCGGTTGGGTTCGCCCATCACCGGCACTAGCGCCAACCGTTCAGGGCTCCCTCCCGCCGCTACGGCCGAGGCCGTGCGGGAACAGCTCGGCGACCGCGTCGACTACATCCTGGACGGCGGCGCTGTTACGGCCGGCGTGCCGTCGACGGTGCTGGATCTCACGGGGCCTTCGCCCGTCATAGTGCGCCCCGGTGCGGTGTACGCCGAAGCCATAGCGGAAGTCCTGGGTACGAACGTGGAGGTCGTGGAGCAGCCGTCGACCAGATCGTCAGGTTGAGAGTTGCTGGCCGTTTTGCTAACATTCTCCACGTCTGAGCGGGGTGGCCGCCGTCCCCGAGTCACAATGAACCCGTCGGTTGGAGCCTGAGCCTTGTTCGCTTACTTATCGAGACGCCTGATCCTGGCCGCGTTCACGACCGTGGTCATCTCCGTGCTCGCCTTCTTCATCATGGAGTTGCCGCCGGGGGACGCCGCGAGCAAGTACGTGGACGCCCTTATGACCTCGGGCGACGAGGTCGCTCTTGGAATGGCCGAGCAGATCCGCAGGGACCTGGGGCTAGACAAGCCGTTGCACCTCCGATATTTCTGGTGGGTGAGCAACCTCGTCCAGGGCAAGTGGGGGCGCTCGTTCCAGTACTTCTGCAGCTCGACACCCCGCCAAGTACCGGTGCGAGAGCTGATCAGCGACCGCATATGGACGACGGTCGCACTGACCGGCTTCACGATCATCTTCACGTGGACGTTCGCAGTCCCTGTCGGCATCTACTCGGCGGTACGGCAGCATACGATTGGCGACTACGTTTTCACGACCTTGGGCTTCACTGGACTGGCCGTGCCTGACTTCCTCTTAGGGCTCGTGCTGATGTACCTCGCCTTCGCCTATTTCGATCAATCGGTAGGCGGGCTCTTCTCAGGGGACTTCCAGGACGCGCCGTGGAGCTTCGCGCGCGCCCTGGACATGCTGAACCACCTTTGGATCCCGGCCATCGTCCTGGGCACGTCGGGCACGGCAGGCCTGATCCGCATCATGCGCAACAACCTGCTCGACGAGCTCTCCAAGCCGTACGTGGTCACTGCGCGGGCCAAGGGCGTGGGGCCCTTCAAATTGATCGTCAAGTACCCGGTGCGTGTTGCCATCAACCCGCTGGTGAGCACCGTGGGCTACCTGCTGCCCCAGCTGGTCAGCGGCAGCGTAATCGTGTCCGTCGTCCTGAGCCTGCCTACCCTGGGGCCGGTGCTGCTCGACGCCATCGTCAACCTCGACACCATGACGGCCGGGTTCATAGTGCTCATGCTGGGCATGTTGACCGTGGCCGGCACTCTCGTTTCCGATATCCTGCTGGCCATCGTGGATCCCCGTATCAAACTAACAGGGTAGGCGATCGATGATTGCCTATATCGCCAGGCGACTTGTACTGTCGGCGTTCACCGTCTTCGTAATCAGCATCCTCTCGTACTTCATCATCGAGCTGCCCGAGGGCGATTCGGCCACCAAGCACATCGATCGGCTGATGAGCAGCGGCGTGGGCGCGTCGGAGGAGCAGGCCGAGCACCTCCGGGTCTATCTGGGGCTCGACAAGCCCATCTATCAGCGCTACGCCGCCTGGGTGTGGAACCTGATGCAGGGAGACTTTGGCCGCTCGTTCCAGTTCTTCTGCTCGTCCTGGGCTACCGAGAGGACGGTCAAGGAGATAGTCGGCGACCGCATCTGGACTACCGTCGTCCTTACCGGCTTCACCGTCATCGTCACCTGGACCTTCGCCATCCCCGTCGGGATATACTCGGCAGCGCGTCAGCACTCGGTCGGCGACTACCTGTTCACCCTGATCGGCTTCTCAGGGCTGGCCGTGCCCGACTTCCTGCTTGGCCTCGTGCTCATGTACATCGGGTTCGCCTACTTTGACCAGTCGGTCGGCGGTCTCTTCTCGGCGGACTTCCAGGACGCTCCTTGGAACGCAGCCAAGGCGTTTGATATGCTCAAGCACCTCTGGATTCCGGCCATCGTCCTGGGGACCTCTGGTACTGCCGGGCTCATCCGCGTAATGCGCAACAACCTCTTGGACGAGCTTAGCAGGCCGTATGTCGTGACGGCCCGGGCCAAGGGCGTCAACTCCTGGAGGCTGATTGCCAAGTACCCCACCAGAGTCGCCATCAATCCGCTGGTGAGCACTGTCGGCTACCTGCTGCCCCAGCTGGTCAGCGGCAGCGTCATCGTCTCTGTCGTGCTGAGTCTGCCGACCCTTGGGCCAGTGCTTCTGGACGGCATCGTCCAGCAGGACACCTACACGGCCGGCTTCATCGTGCTGATGCTCGGCGTACTGACGGTGATCGGTACGCTCCTGTCGGACGTGCTGCTCGCGGTCGTCGACCCCCGCATCAAGTACACGTCGTAAGGGCAGGGGAGAATGGCCCGCGCCGCGAGGACGATAGTCGGCAACTGGAAGATGAACGCCACGGTTGCCGAGGCGGCTCAGATGGCGTCCGCTATCAGGAGCGGCCTGGAAGGCGATTCGGGCGTCGACATTGCCGTATGCCCCCCGTTCACGGCGCTTCACGCCGTCCGCAGCATCCTCGCGGGCTCTGGGATCGCCGTAGGTGCCCAGGACATGCACCACGAGGCCGAAGGAGCCTTCACCGGCGGGGTGTCAGTCGAGATGGTCGCCGAGCTCTGCGACTACGTCATCCTCGGCCACTCCGAGCGCCGCGCCCACTTCGGCGAGACCGACGAGAGTGTCAGGCTCAAGGCCGCTGCCGCACTCCAATCCGGCCTGAAGGCGATTGTGTGCGTCGGCGAGCGCCTCGAGGAACGTGAGGCCGGCGGTGCAGAGGTGGTGGTCGAAAGGCAGATCGGGGAAGGACTGGCGGGCCTCACATCGTCGGCAGGCCTGCTGGTGGCCTACGAGCCGGTCTGGGCCATAGGGACGGGCAGGGCGGCGACCGCAGCCGACGCCCAGGATATGATGGCGCACATACGATCCCTGCTCGCAGGGCGATTCGGGCCGGCCGCCGGCCGCATTCCGCTCCTCTACGGCGGCAGCGTTACCGACGAGAACGTCGCGGATCTCGTCCGGGAGCCCGATGTGGACGGTGCCCTCGTAGGCGGCGCAAGCCTGAAGCCCGATGTCTTCGTCCGACTGGTCCACAACGCCGCCGCCGCTCGTGGCTGAATGGCCCACAGTGACACCGTAGTAGCCGTCGTCGGCCCAACGGCGACGGGCAAGTCGGAGCTTGCAGTTCAAATCGCCCTCCGGCACTACGGCGAGATCGTAAGCGCGGACAGCCGCCATATATACAGGGGCATGGACATCGGCACGGCCAAGCCTCCGCGGGCGCATCTTGCCGCCGTGCGCCACCATATGGTCGACATCGTAGAGCCCGACGAGGCCTACAGCATCGCCCTCTACCTCCGCCAGGCCCGGCTGGCCGTCGCGGACATCCTGGAGCGCGGCAAGCTCCCCATAGTGGCGGGAGGCTCCGGGCAGTACGTGTGGGGACTGTTGGAGGGCTGGCAGATTCCCGAGGCGCCACCGTCGCCCTCGTTGAGGGCAGAGCTAGAGGCACGGGCCGAGTCCGACGGGGGCGAGGCCCTGTATCGCGAGCTTGCCGAGTCGGACCCGGATGCTGCCGAGCGTGTCGACCCGCGCAACGTCCGGCGCGTCATAAGGGCACTGGAGCTCCGTCACACGTCGCAAGGGGTCGCCAGTGCCGTACGCAAGACCAGCCCGCCGTTCAGTCCCGTGATCGTAGGTCTGATGCTCCCTCGCGCCGAGCTGTACCAGCGCATCGACGACCGGGTCGACGCGATGATCGCCGACGGCTGGCTCGACGAGGTCAGGGCACTCGTGGGCGGTAGATACTCTCTCGGCCTGCCTTCCATGTCCAGCATCGGCTACAGCGAGCTCGGCCGCTGCCTGAAGGGCGAGATGGAGATGGCGGTTGCGGTACAGGCCATCAAGACGAGGACGCACAGGTTCGCGCGACAGCAGCACGCCTGGTTTCGCGCAGACGACGAACGCATCGCTTGGTTCGACGCGTCCATGCCCGGCGAGACCTTGCTCGACTACGTGGCCTGCAGGCTGAGCTCGTAGCTGCTGTGCTACAATCACGCCCATGAGATTCGCCAAGATGCACGGCGCGGGCAACGACTACGTATACGTCGACGCCCGAGGCAAGGACGAGGACTGGCCGGCTCTGGCCGCCGCGGTCAGCGACAGGCACAGGGGGATAGGCTCCGACGGGCTGATACTGGCCCGGGAGTCGGAGCACGCCGACGTCGGGATGACGATGTTCAACGCTGATGGCTCCGAAGGGCAGATGTGCGGCAACGGCATCCGCTGCCTCGTCAGCTTTGCGGTAGAGCAGGGGATAGTGCCCTGCGACAGGTCGCCCGTCGTCGTCGAGACCGCCTCAGGAGACAAGTTAGTGACTCCCGTGTGGGAGAACGGCCGCATGGCCCGAGCGAGGGTGGATATGGGCGAGCCAAGCGTCGCCGCCGAGGACGTGCCGGTCGAAGCGCCAGGCTACGCCATGCTCATGGACTACCCCCTGGAGATCGACGGCGAGACGATACGCATCAGCTGCGTGTCGATGGGCAACCCGCACGCCGTCGCATTCATCAGGACGCCGGTTGCCGACTATCCGCTGCATGAGATCGGGCCCAAGGTGGAGCATCACCCGATGTTCCCCGAACGGGTCAACTTCGAGGTCGTCAATGTCATCGACCAAGGCCATGTTCGAGCCAGGGTTTGGGAGCGCGGCTCCGGGCTGACCGAGGCGTGCGGGACAGGCGCTTGCGCGGTCGTCGCCATCGGACGGCTGCGGCGCATGACCAGCGGTGACGTGACCGTGTCCCTGCCGGGCGGCGACCTGCACATCGACTGGCCGGGCGAGGGCGGCGTATTGATGGAGGGCCCCATCGCCAAGGTCTTCGAGGGCGACTGGCCTACTTGAACGCGCAAGCCCGCCATCACGTTATGGGCCGGGAACGGGACGCCGTCAGTCAAGGCAGACAACATAGAGCGCCACGCTCGATTCGCAGTTCCAGATACGAAATCAACCTAACCACAACACAAAATTGGAGCTCGAAAGTGAAGACAGCCGCCAGAGTGGGGGCAGTTCCCCCTTATTTGTTCGTTCAGATCAGCCGCAAGATCGCTGAGAAGAAAGCGCAGGGCGTCGAGGTCATCAGCTTCGGCATCGGAGACCCGGATATTCCCACACCGCCACACGTTCTGGACGGGCTGCAGAAGGCCACCTTCGACCCGCCAAACCACCGGTACCCGGAATCCGAGGGACTACCTGAGTTCAGGGAGTCCGTCGCGTCGTGGTACGAGCGGCGCTTCGGAGTCAAGCTGGACCCGGCGAGCGAAGTCATCTCCCTGATAGGGGCCAAGGAGGGCATCGGCCACGCCTCACTGGCATTCGTAGAGCCCGGTGACGTGGCCCTGGTGCCGGACCCCGGATACCCCGTCTACTCGGTGGGGACGCTGTTCGCGGGCGGCGAGTCGCACATCATGCCGCTGCGCGAGGAGAGCGGCTGGCTGGCAGACCTGGACGCCGTACCGGAGGAGGCAGCTCGCAGGGCGACGGTGCTGTGGCTGAACTACCCGAACAACCCCACCGGCGCCACGGCCGATCTGGCCTATTTCGAGAAGGCCGTCGCGTTCGCCAAGAAGTACGAAGTGGCAGTGATGCACGACGCCTGCTACACCGAGGTCGCCTACGGTGGGTATATGCCGCCGAGCTTCCTGGAGGTGGACGGAGCGATGGACGTGGCGATCGAGTTCCACTCGCTGTCCAAGACCTTCAACATGACCGGCTGGCGGGTGGGAATGGCCGTTGGAAACGCGGCTCTGGTCGACGATCTCCTCACGGTTAAATCGAACCTGGATTCCGGGGTTCCCCAGGCAGTCCAGCATATGGGCATCGCGGCCCTAGAAGCGCCGCTGAGCTCGGTAGACGAGCGCAACGCGGCCTATCAGCGCCGCCGGGACGTCGTTGTGGAGGTCCTGCGGTCGATGGGGCTCAGCGTAGAGACGCCAAAGGCCAGCCTCTACGTGTGGGCAGGCATTCCGGACGGCTACACATCCGCCGAGTTTTCCGAGCGGGTCCTTGAGGAACGCGACATATTCATCACGCCCGGCACCGGCTATGGCGAGCACGGCGAGGGCTACGTACGCCTCTCCCTCACCCTTCCCGACGACCATCTCGACGAGGCTGTGGACCGTCTCTCGACCTGGCGAATCCCCGATCCTTCATAACCCGCCTTACGGCTGCTTCGAGCATCATCAGCTTTGGAGGACGCCGCGATGTCTACAGGTTGGCCCAGCGGCTGGTCCGCTTGGGACTCGTAGAATCCCCAAACGGAGGGAGCTTGGCATGATTGCACACTCGGGACATGAAATGGAGCAGATCCCCATCGTCAAGGCCCGCGCCATGCTTCCCCGGCTGTCCGAACGGCTGGCCGCCGAGGATCGGGCCGTGGCAGTGACGCGGCACGGCAAGCCCGTGCTGGCCGTGATGCCCTGGAACCTCTTCGAGTCCATTGTCGAGACCATGGAGATCATGGGCGACCCCGATACCATGGCCGCCCTCCGACGAGGCATCAAGGACGTCCAGGCAGGCAACCTCGTCCCCATCGAGCAGGTCAAGGCCGACTTGGGCCTGTGAGCTGAATCGGTGTACAATAGCCCCAGGTCGACTCTAGCCGCCAGCCGCTAACCACCAGCCCCGGAGGCTCTCCCTATGGCTCGCAAGCTGCACTCCACCGCATCCGGGCCGGAGCGAGTCTGCCTTGTAGGCGTCGATGTGCGCGGCAAGCGCGGGCTGTGGAAGCTGAAGGACTCAGTCGCGGAACTGGGGGATCTGGCTCGCAGCTCCGGTGCTCGTGTCGTTGGGTCGGTTACACAGCGCCTGGGCCGCCCGTCGCAAAGCTACATCGGCAAGGGCAAGCTGGACGAAGTGCGCCGGATGGCCGCCGATGACGCCTTCGACACGGTGATCTGCGACGACGAGCTCTCACCGTCGCAGCAGCGCGCTTTCGAGCAGGCCCTGGGCGGAAAAGTGCGCGTCATAGACCGGACCGCGCTCATACTCGACGTGTTCGCCCAGCGGGCTCAAACGCACGAGGGACGTCTCCAGGTGGAGCTGGCCCAGTACGAGTACCTGCTTCCACGGCTCGCAGGCCAGTGGACGCACCTGGAGCGTCAACGCGGCGGGATCGGTACGAGGGGCCCTGGCGAGACGCAGATCGAGACCGACAGACGCATCGTCCGCAAGAGCATCGGCAGGATTAAGAAGGAGCTGGATGCCGTCCGACGGCACAGGTCCCAGTACAGGGCCCGGCGCAGGAGCAGCCATATGCCCGTGGTTGGGCTGGTCGGATATACCAACGCGGGCAAGAGCACGCTGCTGAACAGCCTCACCAACGCTAACGTGCCTGCCGAAGACCGGCTGTTCTCTACGCTGGACCCCGTGACGCGCAGCGTGCGCCTGCCCTCTGGCCGCGACGTACTGATGACGGACACCGTCGGGTTCATCCAGAAGCTACCCCCGGCGGTCGTCTCCGCGTTCCGGGCGACGCTGGAGGAGGCCGAGGAGTCCGCGATACTGCTGCACGTAGTGGACATCACCCATCGCAACGCGGCAGCCCACGCGGACGTCGTCGAAGGAATCTTGGGAGAGCTGGGCCTACTTCACAAGCCGAGGGTGCTGGTGCTCAACAAGACCGACCGCCTCGACGCAGAAGGCGACGGCCTCGGAAGCTTTCCGGGCGCGGTCCCGATTTCGGCGCTGACCGGCGACGGCCTCGAGGACCTCCTCGCAGAGATCGATGCTCAGGTGTCCGACGCGCTTGCAGCCGCGGATGTCCCGCCGGTGCCGCAGACCATCTTCGCCTGACCTCAGAGAGGCACTTTAGATGGTGCGGATGGGGTTTTGTACGTCCGGCGCCGAAAAATGCGCTCTACGGGCAAGTCCTCCCGGGTCCGGTTGTGTGGATCCAAGTGAGCTCATTCACAGAGACGGGGTTTTACAGCCCCAAATCCGATGTTCGCACTATATACGTTATGTCAAGTACACATATGCTCGGAGAAGTCCACGACGGGAGGGTCAGGCCCGGACCTGGATGATTTGCATCGCGTGGAGTCGTCTCAGAAGCTCCAGCGCAAGCTCCTCCGACGACTCCCGGCGAAACTGCATCGTCTCGACGGAGGTTTCCTGCCGGAGCCTGTCGAGGCCCCGCTCCCTCAGCAACAGCACGCGGTTGCCGAACAGCGCCGTTGCCCCTCCGATCAGGTGGACCGCGTCCTCCCTGGACCTTCGCTCCGTCGAATCGTCGAGCGGAGGCGAGCTCGGCCCGGCGTGAAGGACGATCGCGGCGCCGCAGGCCCCGGTCACCTCCGCGGTGCTCCCATCGAAGGTGGCGCCGCCGTCCAGCTCCAGGGTCCGGCACGCGACGCCAAACGACGCCAGCGTCGACTCGATGGCCCGGACGATATCCGCGGCTCCGGAGTGCCCGATGAGTATGTCGCTGTCCCTGGCGCGCGCAGGTTCAGGACGATGCTCGATGGGACTCTCGGGCTCCGGCGCGGCCGCGGGAGTCTCCTGGGTCTGCTCCGCGTGGACACCGGACACGCTGACATAGAGGCTTCCGCCGATCTCGCCTAGCAGTCCGGCAAAGAGCCCGTTGGCCTTTATCACCTCAAGGCACTCGGCCGTCAGCTCCTCCTCCACGTCGAGGTCCCGCCGGAGCATGTTCCTGGCCATCTCGTCGCCGGGGAGCTTCTGGCCGTCGTACGCCTCGTAGAAGCGTCGAAATAGCTCCGGCTCCAGCGCAGCTTCAAGGACGGCCGCCTGACGCTCAGCCGGGCTGCTGGGAGCCGCGGCAGCCTCGCCGCGGTTCGTCAGCTCGATCATGCCGCTGCCGGACTCGGTCAGTCCGTATCTCGCGCACGAGTTGAGGCGTATTACGAAAGCGCTGCTCGTCGGCGTAGTTCCGAGGTTCCCGGCCAGGACGACGCGGTCCATTGAGCCGCCTCTGCCGTGTCTATACACGGTCGCTACGACTTCTAGGGAATCCTCCAGAGCTCGTTGCGGGTACGGCCTGGTCCTGCGCCGGCGTCTGCCCGGGCTTACCGTCGCCATCTAATCACTTTTCAGTCTGTGTTCCTTGGTCTTGAATAACTTGAATATAAGGCATGGCTGCATCAGCGTCAATCCCGTTGATTCAAGGTCTTTGTACTTAGTGAATCTACTCCTGAATAAAAATGAATGGACTGAAACGCGCTGAATATGGGCACTGAGCGCTCCCATATTCAGCAGATCGGTAGTCTGTATCCTGGGCTGCGCCCAATTCTCTGGGTTGTTCAAGGTGCCATGAGCCAGGATGGGTTGGCGTGAGCTAACCGCCCCCCAATCCACCGCCTGATTTGCATGGGCGGCGTGACGGACTGCCTCTGAGGCTATGGCTGTGCACCTTGCCGGGGATGGATTCCCGCCCCCGACTGCTCGGGGGCAGGCTCTTCGCGGGAACGACGGAGGTGGAGAATCCGGGACCGCTCCCATAGCTTGTCAACCCTGAACGGCTCCTGGTGCTAGAATAGACCTAGAAATAGGCACTACCCCTGCCCAGGAGAAGCTCTTGACTAAAGCTCTTGACCGGCGAGCAATGGCACTAACGCTGGCAGTCCTGGTGATGGTGCTCGCCCTTGCCTGTGCACGCCAAAGCGAGGACAACGGCGGCACTGGCGCCGCTGCCGCGCCAGAGCAGGCCCAGGAAGTAAGGGCCGTCGAGTACCCTACCCTTCCAGAGGTAGTGCCGTCAGACAAGCCCGTGGTGCGTCCCGACGCCGTCCCTAGCGACCTGGGAGTAGTGTGGGAGGCGTGGTCGCACCTCAAGCAGGACTACGTGGACCCGTCGGAGCTGAATGGCGAGGACTTCTCGGAACGCGCCATCAGGGGCATGCTGACGGTCCTAGGGGACCCGCAGACGGCGTACTTGAGCCCTGAGATAATGCAGGCCAGTTTCAGTGACGTGTTCAGGGGCAATTTCGAAGGCATAGGCGCCCACGTCAATATGAACCGCGATGGCCTCCTCGTCATCCAATCCCCAATCCCGGGCGGGCCTGCGGAGGCGGCCGGCATCAAGCCAGGTGACATCATCCTCGAGGTGGACGGCGAGAGCCTGGAGGGGCTGAGCCTCCTCGAGGCCGTTTCCAAGGTGCGGGGCCCCAAGGGCAGCACGGTCAAGCTGCTCGTGAAGCATTTGGGCGCCCTTGACCCAGTGCTCATCTCCGTCGTCCGGGACGAGATCCCGCTTGTCAGCGTGAGGCTCAGGAGCAGACCTGAAGACCGTTTCGCCCACGTGAGAATCGAACAGTTCTACCCCACCACCCCAGACGACCTGCGGGAGACCATTCTGGAGGTTGTCGAGGCGGGTACCGAAGGCATCATCCTGGACGTCCGTAACAACGACGGCGGGACCCTGGACTCCGTCGTGGGCATTGCCAGCCTGTTCCTGAAGCCCGAGGACGACCTGGTGCTCTATGTCGAGAAGGGCGACGGGACCCGGCAGAACTGGCCGGTCAGGGAGGGCATGCAGATCGCCACCGAGGTGCCTATGGTGATGCTCATCAACGAGCGGAGCGCAAGCTCCAGCGAGGTACTCGCGGGAGCGCTCCAGGACCATGGCAGGGCGACGATAATCGGCGAGCAGTCCTTCGGGAAGGGCAGCGTCAACATCCTTCGCCCACTGAGCAACGGCGGCGGCCTGTATATCACGATCGCCCACTGGCACACGCCCACGGGCCGGATCATCCACGGCGAGGGAATCACCCCCGACATCGAGGTAACTCATCGCGACGCTCAGGAGCAGGACATACAGCAGCTACGGCGCGCCATGGAGGAGCTGACGCGCATGGTCGACGAGGCATAGCCACCCGCTCCAACCCTGGCGAACCCTCTCGGGGGATGCAGCCCGCAACCGCCCAGGGCAAGGCCGGGTCAGGCATGGCCGAAATGAAGACACTTGCCGTCAACCGCAGGGCCCGCTTCGACTACGAGATACTCGATACGTTCGAAGCGGGGATCGTCCTGCTGGGCACGGAGATCAAGGCCGTCCGCGAGGGACGGGGCAACATCAGCGGGTCGTTCGCAAGGCATGACAACGGCGAGATGTGGCTGTTCAACGCCCACATCGCCCAGTACTCGGCCGGCGGGACTCACAATCACGATCCCGCACGTCCCCGAAAGCTGCTGCTCCACAAACAGCAGCTCCTCAGGCTTGGAAAGCAGGTAGATGAGCGGGGCCTGACCATCGTGCCCCTGAGGCTCTATATCAAGCGTCACAGGGCAAAGCTGGAGATCGGGCTCGCCCGAGGTCGCCGCCGCCACGACAAGCGCCGGGCAATCATAGACCGCGAGCGAGAGCGTGAGGCGCGAGCGGCCCTGCGGAGAGGCTGATAGCTCGCCGGGCGTTCCGGTGTTTCGCGCTCGCCGGCCGCGGAAAAAGAGTGGGGCCGGATCCCTTGCCCATCGGGGGTTGAACGATGGAGGGATCCGGCCTCGTGCTTTGGGGGACGAGTGGTCGCTAGCTGGCCCTCTTGACCTCGATGAACTCTCCGGGGGCGAGAGCGACTCTCTGAACGTTGATGCCGAGCTTGAGCAGCCAGTATCCCAGGGTCGCCTTGCTCACACCCAACTCATCAGCCGTCGCCGACAGGCCGTTCTCCGTCACCATCGGGGGCAGCATCTCCTCGAGAGGCTGTTTAAACCTCTCCTCAACCGCAATCATCTTCTTGGTCTTCCTCCGCGCCATGTGTCTCCTCCTTGAGTAATTGAGACTTGAACCCATCCTAACGCTAGTCTTGACAATGTGTCAACTAGGATTTCAGCCACATTCTGAGAAGTCTTCACGCCTATTCAGGCCTTGAATAGGGAGGGGTAGGACAAGTCAGAGCCTGCAAGCTGGATGAAGCTCTACCAAGGACCCGGGAGACTGGTCGAAACTCTCGTGGCTGCTGCCTGAAACAGTCGACGTCGGTCTGACGGCGTATGGGACGCGCGCCGGAGCCGGTTCGATACATTTGCCATGACAGGTCGTTTATTGGCCTCTACCGCCTTCGGCAAAGCTCTGGAACGCTCTTAGTGAGACTGCCGGCACGCTGGAATCCAGGCCTCACGAACCCACGGGACGAACGCCACGACTTCCGGCGCGGAGTCGAGATTGCCCACTCCCCTACCCTATTTCACGCAAGGCCGCAGCCTCGTGATAGAATCATCGGGAATCCAGAGGATAGAGGCTTCGGGATGAAGACCGACTTCCGCAGACTCCCAGCGATCCTGGCGATCGCCGCACTGGCGGCCGTCGCAATCGCGTGCGACGATTCTGAGGATGTGCGGCCAGAAGGACAGTCCGCATACAACGAGCCCTCCGGCACGGACGCGGGCTCCGCGTCGACGCTGGCTGCCGAGTTGACGCGCGATCAGGTGGAGGAGCGCGTGGAGGCAGGTGGCAGCCTAGCATTCGCCAACCTCGTCGGGCTCGATCTGAATGGATCGAGACTGTCGGGCGTCGATCTGGAAAAGGTCAGGCTGGACTCCGGCAATCTCGACGGAGCTGACCTCAGCCGGGCCAATCTTGCCGGCGCCAGCCTCGAGAATGCGTCGTTCAAGGACGCCGATTTGCAGGGGGCCGACCTGCGCGGGGCCAACCTGAGAGATACGGACCTCCGAGGCGCAGACCTCCGAGGCGCAGACCTCGAGAACGCGAACCTGTTCCTGGCCAATCTCAAGGGAGCCAGGCTGGCCGGGGCAAACTTCACAGGAGCGGACCTGTGCGGCCTAGATCTGGCAGGACTGGACCTGAGTGGGCTCAACCTGACCAAGGCCAGGATGTCCGACGCGCGGCTCAGGGGCGCGAACCTCGCCGGGGCCGTCCTCAGGGACGCGGTCCTGGCCCAAGCCGACCTGCGGGAGGCCGACCTACGAGGCGCCGACCTCTTTCTGGCCACACTGAGGTCGGCAAACCTGGAATCCGCGGATCTCAGGGGCGCGGACCTCACCCGGGCAAATCTGAGGAGCGCAAGCCTGAAAGACGCCGCGCTCGACGGCGCGGAGTTGTCGGGCGCCGTTCTGGACGACGCGGTGGTGACCGGCACTATCCTCTCCAACTAGGGCATCCTCAAATACCACTCATGTCCAACCCCATTCCCCCTACTCTCTCGCGCATCGGGAAAGGATGAGCGACAGAAGTGTTGTAGTCGTCACGGACAGCGCCGCCTCGCTGCCTCCGGGCGGCGGGCCTCTCGTCGTGCCGATGCAGCTGGTACTCGACGGAGAGGAGCTGCGGGACGGCCTCGACCTGTCGGCGACCGAGTTCTATCGCAGGCTTCCATCACTTAACGAAACACCCACAACGTCGGGCCCCTCCCCGCAGGGCTTCCTGGAGACGTTCGAGGACGCGGCGAGGCGCTTCTCATCAATTCTCTGCGTAACCGTATCGCCAGCCTTCAGCTCGACGTTCGCGGCGGCGAGGATAGCGATCGAGACAGCTAGAGAGACTCTCCCAGGCCTGGAGATCGAGCTGCTGGACTCGGGCAGCGCCGCGGGCGGAGAGGGCCTGGTAGTGATTGCCGCCCAAAGGGCCGCAGAAGCGGGGGGAACGCTGCGAGAGGTGCGAGAGGCAGCCGAGCGCGTCGCGCGCAGGGTGTCTCTCCTGGCCTACCTCGACACGCTGTACTACGTGTGGAAGGGGGGGCGCGTCCCGATGATAGCCTACGCGGGCTCGGCGCTGCTAGGCCTGAGACCGGTCCTGGAGATGACCAATGGGCGCGTCAGGAACGTCGCCCGCCCTCGAACGCGCCGGCGCGCCGGGCAGCGCCTGCTGAAACTGATGGGGGAAAGGGTCGGAAGCGCACCTGTCCACGCGAACGTGATGCACGGCGACGCATTACGGGAAGCCGAAGAGATGCGACGGGAGATAGAGGAGCGCTTCGACTGCCGTGAGATATGTGTCACGGAGTTCTCGCCGGTAGTGGGAGCGCACACGGGATCGGGGCTGCTCGGAGCCGCGTTCTGGACGGAGTAGGCAGCGGGCCGCAGAATAATACCAATTCATTTTGAGTGCGCCGTAAAGCCGTCATTCCCGCGAAGGCGGGAACCCACTCCCTGGCCGCACATATACGGCGGCATCACGGTGACTTGGTATAATACCAATTCATTTTGAGCGCGCCGTAAAGCCGTCATTCCCGCGAAGGCGGGAACCCACTCCCTGGCCGCACAAATACGGCGGCATCACGGTGACTTGGTATAACAAGCCTTCCGCAGTGTCGATGTCGTCGATTACCCAAGCGAGGCTGATCGAACTAGTAGTCCGACATCTTTGAAGTGAGGGGCAACCGGGACTAGCGTGATAGAGCAGCCCACTCACCAGTGATTGGATCGGCGTCCTACGACAACAGGGCGGGTTTCAAACCCGCCCCTACCAAGCCGTCGGCACCCTTCAACACTAAGATGTTGGACCACTAGGGGCTGAGGGCTACCTCTGAGAGCAGCTTGCTGGTGGAGACGATGTGCTTGTCCATGCGCATGGCCTTGGGGTCGATGCCGAGGGCAAGGCCGAGGAGCTGAGGGAGGTGGATGATGGGCAGGTCGATTGGCTGGTTCGCGGAGGCCGACGCCTGGGGCTGGTAGCCGTCGAGGTTCAGGTGGCACAGCGGGCACGGGGTCACCATCGCCTGCGCGCCGCCCTTCTTGGCGTCCAGCGTGTGGTTGGCAACCATCTTCACGGAGTTGGACTCGTTGATGGTGAGGATGGGGAAGCCGCAGCACAGGGTCTTGCCGGGGAAGTCAACGACCTCCGCGCCGACGGCCTCTATGACGCGCTCCAGGGAGTCCTCTCGCTCGGGGTGCTCGTCGAATCCCAGGGCCGACGTGGGCCTGACGATGTAGCAGCCATAGAACGGGGCGACCTTGAATCCCGTCAGGGGCCTCACGACCTGTGACCTGAGCTTTTCCAGCCCGACGTCCTCGACTATGACCCACATCAGGTGCCTGGGCTCGACAGTGCCCCTGTACTCCAGGCCCTCCTCGGCCAGGTCCTCGTTGATGGAGGCGAGGTATGCGGGGTCCGAGGTGAGGCGCTCGTTCGCCTGGGACATGACGCCCTGGCAGGTGCTGCATATATTGAGCAGGGGCAGCCCCGTCCGCTCCGCGAGCGCAAAGTTGCGGGCGTTGAGTGTGTCACCAAGCCGCAGGTTCTTCTCCTGGAGCACGCCGGAGCCGGTGCAGGAGGCGGAGCGCATCGGCTCGAACTCCAGCTCGATGCCGAGCCTGTCGCACACTTCCATGGTCGACGCGAAGAGCTCGGGAGCCGCGCCCCGGGAGACGCAGCCCGGGTAGAATGCGTATCTCATCTGTCCTCCACCTTCTCGAATATGCGGCGCACGTTGTCCTGCCCCGGGTTCTTACTGTGGATGATGGGCGGGCGCTTGCCGCTGAGCTGAGCCCGCAGCCCCACCGGCAGCAGCTTAATCATCTCAGGCACGTTGAACATCCCCTTGGTCTTGAGGGGCAACCGAAGCTCGTCGACGCGGCCGCTGTGCTCGACCATCTCGGTGAAGACCCTGGTGTGCCGGGCGCCGTAGGAGCCCGTGTAGCCGGCCTCCATCGCGCGGTCCCTCATGGCCATGATCCTGCCCATCGGGTCGACGCCCTTGGGGCAGACCTCCACGCACTGCATACACCTCGTACAGTCCCACACGCCGCCGTACTCCACGAGATCGCCTAGCCGTGACTCGTCGGCGTCGTCGCGGGGGTCGGCGACGAACCGGTACGCCTTGGCGAGAGCCGCCGGGCCGAGGAAATTCTCGTCGACCTCGAGGACCGTGCAGTCGGAGACGCACGCGCCGCACATGATGCATGCCATCACGCCGGAGAGGTGGAGCATGTCCTCGTTGGGGGCCACGTACTCCTCGTCGGGGCCTGGCGCAGGTCCCTCGGCCTGGAGCCACGGGCTGACGGCCCTCACCTTGTCCCAGAACGGCTGGAAGTCGACGACCAGGTCCTTGATGACCTCCATGTTGCCGGCAGGCTCGACGACCACGGGAGCGCCGTTTCTGGCCACGTCGGCAATCTTGGTGTTACAGGCGAGCATGGCCTGGCCGTTGATGCGCATGGCGCACGATCCGCATATGGCGCTGCGGCACGAGCATCGGAGAGCCAGGGTCCCGTCGACGTCCTCGCGTATCTTGATCAGTCCGTCGAGGACCATCGCGCCATCGTCGAGATCGAGGGCGTAGTCCTGGAAGTAGGCCGCCGGGCTGTCGGCGTCCGGGTCGAACCTCTTGACGCTAAGGGTGACTTCCATGCGTGTCTATGCTCCGTCCGTATGGCGATCGAAGAAGGCCGCTGGGCTTATCTCTTGGTACTCGCGCGGGGCCAATGCGGCCTAACTTCGTGTCCAGCGCATGATTGAGGCTACCAGCGCAGCTGCCACTTGCTCCATCAATAGGTCCGGGCCTGGGGCTGCCACTGGGTGATGACCACAGGCACGTACTCGACGGCTGGCCCCTCCTGTCCCTTTGAGAGCAGGATGTGCCTCAGCCAATTCTCGTCGTCCCGTTCCTGGATGTCGGTGCGGTAGTGGGCCCCCCTGCTCTCCTCGCGCTCCAGGGCGCCGAGGGCTATCGTCTCAGCGCAGTCCAGCATGAAGCCGAGCTCGAGGGTGAAGACCAGGTTCGTGTTGAAGGTCTTGCCCTTGTCCATGACTACGACCCGGCTGTAGCGGTCCCGGAGCTCGGCCAGCCTCGCCATCGCCTCCCTTATGCCCTCGCGGTCACGGAAGACGGCGAGCTTGTCGTTCATCGTCACGCCCATGTCGAGCCTGATCCTGCCGAAGGACTCGCCGCCGCCGTCCCTGTCGAGCATCGCCTGCAGCTCGGCCTTCTCTGCCTCGGCCGCCGGATCGCCGATGGGCTTGTGACTCATCGACCTGGAGGCCTCCGCGGCGTGCTCGCCGGACCGCCGGCCGAATACGAGGGTGTCCAGCAGGGAGTTTGCGCCCAGCCTGTTGCCGCCGTGGACGCTGACGCAGGCCGCCTCACCCGCAGCGTACAGCCCCGGCACGCTCGTGAGGCCGTCGACGTCGGTCTTGACACCGCCCATCTGGTAGTGCATCCCGGGCCGGATCGGCACGGGGTCGGTCACCATATCCACGTTGGCGAAGTCGCGTCCCAGGTCACGGATCTGCGAGAGCTTCTCGTCGATGAGCTTCTCGCCCAGGTGCCGGCAGTCCAGGAAGACGCAACCGTTCTTTCCCCTGCCCTCGTTTATCTCGGTCTGCTCGGACCTCGACACGACGTCCCGGGAGGCGAGCTCCATCATGTTCGGGGCGTAGCGCTCCATGAACCGCTCACCGTCGGCGTTGATGAGGTACGCGCCCTCACCCCGTGCGCCCTCGGACATGAGGGCCCCGTTGCTCTTCAGGGTCGTCGGGTGGTACTGGACCATCTCCATGTCCATGAGCGGGGCGCCCACCCTGTACGCCAGGGACATCCCATCCCCTGTGCAGATGAGTGCGTTGGTGCTGGGCTCGAAGACTCGGCCCAGCCCACCGGCAGCGATGATGACGGCCTTGGCGCGTACCACGTGCACGCCGCCCGTTCGCATCTCCATGACGACAGCGCCGCAGCACTCGCCGTCCTCAACTACCAGAGAGAGGACGAACCACTCCTCGTACACCCTCACGTTGGCTTGTACGACCTGCTCGTACAGGACGTGGAGAAGGGCCTGCCCGGTGAAGTCGGCGACGAAGAAGGTGCGGGCCTGCCGCTGGCCGCCAAAGGCGCGGGTCCCGAGGCGGCCCTCTTCGTCCCGGCTGAAGATGACGCCCATGTGCTCCATGGCGATCACCTCGCGGCCCGCCTCGCTGCACATGATCTCGATGGCGTCCTGGTCGCCCAGGTAGTCGCTGCCCTTGACAGTGTCGTAGGCGTGGTCCTCCCAAGGATCCCCGCGCTCCGTGAGGGCTGCGTTGATTCCGCCCTGCGCTGCGTTGGAGTGGCTCCGCACGGGGTGGACCTTGGTGATGACCGCGACATCGGCGCCGTTCTGCTGTGCGGCGAGGGCAGCTCTCATGCCCGCGAGGCCCGCGCCAATGACAAGAACGTCGTGGTCAAACATGGCTAAGAATATACCATAGTTCGACCTCGTCGGCCTACGGAAGGCAGCGGTCCGAACGCGCCCACGATGGTATGAGATGGTGGTAGAGTCCAGGCCGACCCAGCGATTCGGCAAGGACGGGGATGGGTTCCCGCCCCCAACTGCTCGGGGGCAGGCTCTGCGCGGGAACGACGACTATGCGCACAGGTTGTTGGCCCGCTTGGCCCGGTTGGGCGGCGGGGCAGGTTCAGACCCAGATTTTGAACCGGTTGGGTCTGGGGATGCCGGCCTCTCGCATCCTGTCGTTGGGCCGCTTTATCCAGATGCTCTCGCCCTTGGCCGCGGTCCCGGGAACGACGATCCGTCTGCGTCTGGTGTGGGAGAGGGTTGGGGTGAGGGTGAAGCGTCTTGTCGTCGTTCCCGTGACGACGGGGACCCATCCCCATCCCGGCCACCCTGGATTCCCGCCTCCGCGGGAATGACGGTTATGCGAACGGAGTCGGCCCGGGCGAGCTCGTCGCGGGCGATGTGACCGATGAGCTCTTTGGCGGCCTCCATCCTGTTGTTGGGCCTGAAGCCTCGGACGACGCCGTGCATGACGTGCATGAGGAAGCTGACGACGGTCTTGCCGTGGTCGGTGCTCTCGCGCACGATGCCCGCGACACGGGGGTCGTCGGCTAGGGATGGCGCCGCGAGGGCCGAGGCGAGGTATTCGAGGGCGGCATGGCGCGTGGCGGTGGAGTTGTGGCCGTTGGCGTCCGGCCGGGGATGGGTTCCCGCCGTCGCGGGAACGACGGTGGTGGGGCTCTTGGTGCGCCGCTCGGCGTGGACGCACTGGACGCCGGCCAACCGGGCTATGGCATCGGCCACGAGCTCGGGCGCGATCATATGGATCTGTTTAGCGGTGCCTCGCCTGTGGCATGCCTCGAAGCCTTCGTCGTCGAGCTTGCCGTTGGCGACGTCGAGGTAGAACTGGACGATGGTGTCCCCGTCGTTGGTCTTCTCGCGGACGATGTCGGCGAGTGAGCGGGGCTCGGTCTGCTCGGTGTTGGCCTGGTGGCCATTGTTATCAGACATACGTTCTATTATGAGGGCGGAGTGGGGTGGTGTCAAGGGGGATTTTTCCACCGCAGAGGACGCAGAGGGAGAGGTAGTAGGGCTATGGAGACGGCCACGTAAGGACCTCTTTCAGGCGAGGATCCAAGACTACCGTGAACTTGGGAGATTCTTCCCAACTCAGGCGTTGGGACGAGCGAGACACCCCTCTTTGATCTCTCTTACCTGGCGGACGACATCGCACAGGACGGCTTGAGCTCTGTTGGCGCAGCGGTCGCAACCAGAGACGAAGACGACTTCGAGGGGTGTGGGACCAACGTTATCAACCCCTGGGCAGCCGGTTGATCACGACAGGGCGGGTTGTCAAACCCGCCCCTACCAGGAAGCCGTAGACACTCAGGTCTTGATGAGGAGGCCGGGCTGGCAATGGCGGCAGTAGCTGGTGATGCGCTGGTTGGCCGTTAGCTGGGTAATCCTGGCGCCGCAGCGTGGGCAGGGCTGCCCGCCCCGATTGTGTACCTTGAGGAAGTCGCGCGGCTTGAGCTGGATGTCGCCGCCCATCCGCACTCTCACCTCGTCGACGGCGTCCCTAACGACACTTCGGGCGGCTTCGTAGAGCCTCCTGAGCTCCTCGGGCGACAGTGCGGTCCGCTTCTTGAACGGGTATATCCCGGCCTCGAACAGCACCTCGTCGACGTAGGCGTTGCCTATGCCCGAGACCACCCTGCCCCTGGTGAGGACGCCCTTGATCTCGCCGCGGAAGGGTTTCATCCGCTCGGCGAAGTCCTCGAAGGTATCGGGAGCGAGGATGTCGACGCCGAGGGAATCGAGCTGGGGCACGTCGCTCATGCGGTCGGACCGCACGTAGTAGACCCTTCCCATCCTGCGGCCGTCGAGGTAGCGGAGCTGCCGCCCGCCGTCCAGCGACATGACGAAGCAGGTCTTCTTGTAGA
Source organism: Dehalococcoidia bacterium (assembly GCA_965222445.1). Lineage (GTDB taxonomy): Bacteria > Chloroflexota > Dehalococcoidia > Lucifugimonadales > CAJWER01. Next base: position 3,122,671 of record CBDCTY010000002.1, read on the forward strand.
CGCGCGCGGAGGGTTCGCAATACTGGAAGGAGCCGGTGAGCATGGGATTGACGACGAGAGCTTCGTTGCCTGTGAAGTCGATGCCGAGGAACTTGCCCGTACGCCAGACACTCTCGATGCCGCACCCGGCCAACTCCGCGGGGTTGCCGGCCATGGGTCTGAGAACGCCGGGGCGCAGGACCTCGAAGCTCGTCACGCGCGCCCCGACCACCTCCCTGTCGAGGAGCTCTCGCATTACTTCAAGCTCGGGCGCTTCCGGCAATTGTGCTACCCCGTGCTGGGCATATGCGTTACGCGCCCATCTGTGCCGCGAAGCGTACCAGGCGCTCTATGTATGCCTTTCGTGTGATGCCGCGGCGATTCGCCTCCGACGTGATTGTGTCGACCACGCCAGCGTCGAGGACCAGGTTGAGGCGCACACTCGGTTTACCCCTCCGGCTCTCGACCAGCAGAATGGATGTCAACGCGCAACCTGCGGGGACCTCGATGTCTTCCAGTGCGCTAGGCGCAGGAATCGGATGTCCAAGCTCCTTCATGCTGTCCATCCAGTCGTACAAGGCTTCCTCGGCATGGCATATGGCCTCATCGATGGTGTTCCCCATAGCTACACAGCCAGGTAGATCGGGAAACACGACGCCGTAGTCGCCTCCTCCAGCTTCAATCAGCGCCGGATACCGCATCTCCTAGTCCTCCCATCCCGCTGCCTTTGCGATGGAGCGGGCAACCTCGGGTTTGACTGTACGGTGTCGAGGCAGCGTGACAACTCCAGGGATACTCGCATGGTGGTAGATGTCGTGATTGGCACCGTGCCGACGCAGATACCAGCCGTCCTGCTCCAGTCGCTGCCTGATCCGCCGCGTTCGTGTCTCCACCGCGTGCATAATTGTAACACGCCGCGCCATCGAGGCAGAGGACCTGCCGTGGACGCGCTTCGAGTTTACCTGGGACGCGCGACCTGGCGAGCACGTCGTCATGACGCGGGCCACGGACGAAGCGGGCAATACCCAGCCGGACGCCGTACCCTTCAACGAGAAGGGCTACCTGTTCAACCAGCCGGTGCCGCACCCGATTCGGGTAACGTAAGGGCCGGGTGATCCTTCGCTCAGTTCTGTAATGGTTCAGCCTCGTGGGGTGTACGGCCCAGATCCACCACCTGATACCAATTCATTTTGAGTGCGCCGTAAAGCCGTCATTCCCGCGAAGGCGGGAACCCACTCCCTGGCCGCACATATACGGCGGCATCACGGTGACTTGGTATGATTTGCACGGGCGGCGTGACGGACTGCCTCTGAGGCTATGGCTGTGCACCTTGCCGGGGATGGATTCCCGCCTTCGCGGGAATGACGGAGGTGGTGGATTTAGGTACGGGCTTCCTCTCCGTCAGGGGGGAAGCCCCCATCCCATGTGTCCGGTCGTACAGTGAGGGTGTATGACGGCTGCCTCCCTTCCTCAGACGGGGCCTGTATTCCGGCTTCCGCCGGAATGACGATGGCCTAGCGGAGGCCACATAAGGGTATGAAAATGGGTGCGGGATTCTCCGTTGCCACATGATCGGTGGCAGGGACCGGGGATGGGTTCCCGCCCCCGACTTCTCGGGGGCAGGCTCTGCGCGGGAACGACGGTGTGGGGGGCATGCGGTTCATTTTCACAGCAATGACTATGGCCTAGTGGGGGCCACATAAGAGGATGAAAATGAAGCCTCCCCGTCGCTCCAGAATGGACTGGAATCCAAGGGCCCTGGGACTGGATACCGGCTTCCGCCGGTATGACGGTGTGGGGCGTGGATTCTGGCGAGCTTTCAATCGGCGGCGGCTCGGTGTAGGGTATTTGCAAGCACACACGTAGGGAGGGTTGTCGGTGGGCACGAAATCGTACGCAGGAAAGGTGAACGCGCCGGAGTTTCCGGCGGGGCTGGACTGGCTCAATACCGAGCGGCCGGTGACGCTGGCGGAGCTTCGGGGGAAGCTGGTAATACTGGACTTCTGGACATACTGCTGAGTCAACTGCATGCACGTATTTCCGCAGTTGCGGAAACTGGAACAGAAGTTCAGCAGCGAGTTGGCCGTGGTGGGCGTCCACTCGGCCAAGTTCGACGCGGAAAAGGCGACTCAGAACGTCCGCCAGGCGATCCTCAGGTACGAGATCGAGCATCCAGTGGTCAACGACGGCGGCTTCGAGGTGTGGCGGCAGTACACCGTGCGGGCCTGGCCGACCCTGATGTTCGTCGACCCGGCCGGCAAGGTGATCGGCAAGCACGAGGGCGAGATCCAGTACGACGCGTTCGACCGGCTGATCGGCGAGATGGTCGCCGAGTTCGACGCGGAGGGCGGGATCGACCGGCGGCCCGTCCACTTCGTCACTGAGCGCGAGAAGGAGACGGCGCGACCTCTATCCTTCCCAGGCAAGGTGCTGGCTGACGCCGAAAGGGACCGGCTCTTCATCGCGGACTCCAATCACAACAGGGTCGTGGTCGCGGCGCTGGGAGGACGTGTGACCGCAATTGTCGGCGGGACGGACGCCGGGCTCGTCGACGGGACGTTCGAGGAGGCGCGGTTCGACGACCCACAGGGCATGGCGCTGGATGGCGACACTCTCTATGTGGCGGACGCGAAGAATCACGCCATTCGTATGGTGGATCTAGCTAACCACAACGTAAAAACCATAGCTGGCACCGGTAGCCAGGCTATGGTTTTCCATCGCGGAGGCGACGGCCCTACGACGGACCTGAACTCCCCGTGGGACCTGGAGCTTCACGACGGAACTCTGTACATCGCCATGGCCGGGTTCCACCAGCTGTGGCGAATGGAGCTCGAAACCGGCAGCGTACGCCCCCACTCAGGAAGCGGCCGTGAGGGCATCGTCAACGGTCAGCAGGCATCCGCGCAATTGGCCCAGCCGAACGGCGTCACAAGCGACGGCGTGAGGCTCTACTTCGCAGACAGCGAGACGAGCGCGGTGAGGACGTCGGACTTCGACCCCGACGGCAGCGTCGGCACCATAGTCGGTGAGGACCTCTTCACCTTCGGCGACCGGGACGGCTTCGAGGACGACGTGAGATTGCAGCACGTCCAGGGCATCGACTTCCACGACGGCTCCCTATACATAGCGGACACATACAACAACAAGGTGAAGATGATCGACCCCCTGCAGCGCGAATCCAGGCGATACCTGGGAAGCGGGACTCCCGGTCACCGGGACGGCCCGGCGGTGATAGCCGAGTTTCACGAGCCCTGCGGCGTGAGCGTGGCAGACGGCCTCATGTTCGTCGCGGACACAAACAACCATGCCGTGCGGGTGGCGAACATGAAGACCATGGAGGTGACAACGCTGGAGTTAGACTGGGGGGACTTCGAGGAGGGGATGCCCGCATGACGAACCGACTGGCCAAGGAGACGAGCCCCTACCTGCTCCAGCACGCCCACAATCCTGTGGACTGGTACCCGTGGGGCGACGAGGCCTTCCAGCGCGCCAAGGCGGAGGACAGGCCAGTCCTGCTGAGCGTCGGGTACTCCGCGTGTCACTGGTGCCACGTGATGGAGCGTGAGTCATTCGAGGACCACGCCATCGCCCGGACCATGAACGAGAACTTCGTCAACATAAAGGTCGACCGGGAGGAGCGGCCCGACGTGGACTCTATCTACATGGGCGCGGTCCAGGCGATGACAGGCCAGGGCGGCTGGCCGATGACCGTCTTCATGACCCCGGACGGCAAGCCCTTCTACGGCGGAACGTACTTCCCTCCCGAGGACCGCGGGGGTTTGCCGGCGTTTCCCAGGGTGCTCGAAGCCATCGCGTCTGCGTACAGGCATAACCGGTCCCAGGTGGTCCAGACGACCGAACAGCTGCTGACGCATATGCGCCAGATGTCGGCCGGGGTTCGCGGCCTGGAGCCTCTGACTGCGGACGTGATGAACCGCGCGTTCGCCCACCTCGCGGCCCAGTTCGACGGCAAGCACGGCGGATTCGGCCTTCAACCCAAGTTCCCCCAGCCCATGGTCTACGAGTTCCTGTTGCGGCAGCATCTCAGGACGGGGGACCCCGAGCCGCTTGAGATGGTGGAGACGACGCTGGACCGGATGGCCATGGGCGGCATCTACGACCAGCTTCGGGGCGGCTTCCACCGGTACTCGACCGACACGTTCTGGCTGGCGCCGCACTTCGAGAAAATGCTGTACGACAATGCGCTGCTCGCGCGCCTGTACCTCCACGCGTACCAGATGACAGGGAAGCCGCTCTACAGGCAGGTCGTAGAGGAGACGCTGGACTACGTGCTGGCCGAAATGACAGACGCACACGGCGGGTTCTACTCGGCGCAGGACGCCGACAGCGAGGGCGAGGAGGGCAAGTTCTTCGTCTGGCGCCCCGAGGCTGTCATCGCGCTCCTGGGCAAGGCGGACGGCGACGTAGTCAACCGGTACTTCGACGTGACCGTTGACGGCAACTTCGAGGGCATGAGCATCCTCAACGTCAAGTCGCCGGCGGCGGAGTTCGCCGCTTTTCAGGGTTTGAGCGAGGGCAAGCTCACCGCCCTGCTGGACAGGGCGCGGTCCCAGCTATTGGAGGCCCGCGAGGAGCGTGTGCGGCCCGGCCTGGACGACAAGGTGCTCACGTCGTGGAACGGCCTGATGCTGGCGGCGTTCGCGGAGGCCGGGATGGTATTGGCCCGGAGCGACTACACCGCGGTTGCCGCCCGGTGCGCCGCCTTCCTTCTCGGCAGCCTGCGGGACGACGGCAGGCTGCTGCGGACCTACAAGGATGGCGAGGCGAAGCTGAAGGCATACCTGGAAGACTACGCCTACCTGGTCAACGGCCTGCTCCTGCTCCACGAGGCGACGTTCGAGGGCCGATGGCTACGGGAAGCAGTCGATTTGGGTCAGGACATGGTCGACCTGTTCTGGGACGAGGCTACGGGCCAGTTCTACGATACGGGCATAGACCACGAGGAGCTGGTGGTCAGGCCCCGCGACACCCAGGACAACGCCACTCCTTCGGGCAGCGCGATGGCCGCCGACGTTCTCCTAAGGCTGGCCGTCATCACCGGGAACGGCGACCTGGAGAGGCGGGCGGTGACATCGATGCGCTCGACCATGACGCTCATGTCGCAGTACCCGATGGGCGCGGGGCACTGGCTGTCCGCGCTGGACTTCTATCTCGCGACGGTCAAGGAGATAGCGATCATCGGGGATGAGGGCGACGGCGCTCACGCACTGGCGTCGGAGGTGTACAGGCACTACCTGCCGAACAGGGTGCTGGTGGGGCTAAGGGTCGACGACGATGCGACGGCCGCGCTGCCGCTGTTGAAGGACCGGAGCCGGATCGAAGGTCGGGCCACGGCGTACGTGTGCCGCAACTACACGTGTGATCTGCCGGTCAACGAGCCGGAGGCGCTGGCCAGGCAACTGGCTGTCTAGGCGAAAGAGGGACCTGCGATGGAAGCGAATCCGCTGATCGGGGCATGGCGGCTGGTCACATACGAGGGCCACACCGGCGACGACGTTGTATACCCGCTGGGAGAGGACGCGACCGGGTACATCATGTACACACCCGACGGCTACATGTCGGTAACGATGATGGCGGCGGGCCGGACGAATTTCGCGGGTGGGGACATGTTCTCGGGCACCGACGAGGAGAAGTTCGCGGCGGCCGGCTCATACGTGTCCTATTGCGGGAGGTACGAATTCCAGGGCGACCGCGTCATCCACAAGATAGAGGCGGCGTTCTTCCCGAACCGGGTCGGGACGGAGCAGGTGAGGTTCGTGGAGCTGGACGGCGACACGCTGACGCTGACCACGCCGCCGATGGTGCTGGCCGGGGTGCTGAGAACGGGGCGCATCGTCTGGCGGAGGGCAGAGACGGCATCCGCGTGGGAACCTGGCTCCCTCCGCCAGGTCGAGGCCGCCCGTCTTCGGGACGATGTCGGCCTGTCCTACCGGGAGATCGGCATCCAGCTGGGCGGGATCTCGCGCCAGCGGGCCGAACAGCTTGTGCGACTCGGGCGACGCTTCCGCCAGCCGACCGCCGCCGTTGAGTGATCGAGGGTTCGCCGCGGCAGTGGTGGGGGCCGGCCTTATGGGGCACGGCATAGCGCACGTGCTGGCGCAGCGAGCGGACTCGGTGACGATGTACGACGTGTCGCACGAGGCGCTGGAGCTGGCGGAAGTCCGGATTCGGGATACGCTCGAGTGCATGGTGGAGCACGGTATCGTCGATCGGACAGAGGCTGACGGGACCTTAGGACGCATCCGCGGGACGACCGACCTTGCCGAAGCCGTCGACGAGGCCGAGGTGGTCGTCGAGGCATCGCCCGAGGACATTGAGCTGAAACGACGGCTCTTCACCGATCTTGAGCGGCTGACCGGGTCTGACACGATCCTGGCGTCCAACACGTCGGGGATGTCCATCGGGGACATGACGGGCCATCTCGCACATCAGGAACGGGTCGTCGGGTCGCACTTTTTCCTTCCGGCGCAGGTCATACCGTTGGTAGAGGTGTCGCGTGGTCCCTGCACGACCGACGAGACCATGGAGAGGACGATTGATCTCTGGCGTTCGTGTGGCAAGCGACCCATCCGAATCGAGAAGGACATTCATGGCTACGTAGCCAACCGGCTGCAGGCCGCTCTAGTTCGAGAGGCGACCCATCTCGTTTCGGAAGGCGTTGCGAGCGCCGAAGACATCGACCTGGCGGTGCAGACGAGCTTTGGGCTGCGGTTCATGGTGTCCGGCCCTCTGGAGCAGCGGGACCTTGGCGGTCTCGACCTGCACGTCGCGCTGGCAGGAGGACTATGGCCGCATCTGAGTACGTCTGACGGGCCATTCCCCTATGTGGTCGACATGGTGGAGCGGGGCGAGCTGGGGCTGAAGTCCGGCAGGGGGTTCTTCGACTGGAGCGGCCGCGACCCGGAGGACGTTCGGCGAGAACGGACGGCTCAGATGATCGACGTGATGTCGAGGCTCGACATGTGGCCCGGGTCGTAGGGAGTGGGGAGCGCGAAGTCAGTAAGACGATTGAGGCGCCTCCCTGCGACCCCGCCGAGGCAGCTGGCTGTCAAGTAGCCAGGCTAGATTTTTGGCTACACGGCGTGAGGGCTAGGCTGCACATCTTGTCATGCCGAGAGCGAATCTGCAGTGCGTCATCTCGGATGCCGCCGCCACGCTTCCATCCCGGCTGTCGCTACCTCACTCCATTTGGCCTTGCGATAGGGAAGGAACGTCATTACAGACGGGCATGCATCGGCTGGAGGCTTCTCTCAAAGGGGTTGAAGACCAGCCCAAGCTCCTCGAGCGTTACCACTCCTAACAGAGCCCCGTCCCGGGATTCGCCGAGTATCACCGGCGTGTGACCATCACCTTGCGGAAGCTCGATCCGGCACTCCGATATCGCGCGGCTGATAGTAGTGCCGTCGGCCAAGGTAAAGTTCATCTCCCTCTTCGGCTCCAGCCCCAACGACTTCCACACGCGCTCGGGCAGCAACGTATAGCCTGCCCCGCTGTCCACCAAGAACCTAACCCGTTCTTCCGTACCGCCGTTGCTGACCTTCCCATCAATGTAGGTAATGCCCATTGACTCCCCTTCGACACGCGATTATACAGCGTATGCACCGCGGCTGACCCTATATTCCGGCTCAAGGCCGAACCCGACCTGCGGCCCCCTAGAGACCGAAGGCGTCGTTGATTTCCTGCTGGTAGGCGTTGGTGCGGTCCGCGGCAACGTCGGCGAATGAGACGGGCTCGTTGATCGCGCCAGACTCCAGGAAGGCATAGGTCAAGGCCACCGCGTCCAGCCCAAGCTGTCCCGTCACCTCGGGCTCGCGACCGGTGCGGACGGCCTCAGCGAAGTCCTCCAACTCCAGGGCGATGATCTTGGCGTCGATCTCCGGGAACCCGATGTCGTAGGAGGACATCCTGCGGGCCCCGTCGAAGATCTGGGCCGTCATGTCATCCAGCTTGAAGTCCGGGACTAGGCCCAGGAGGTGGGACTCGGGGATGGGCTCTTCCGCGTCGATTCGCGTGATCCCGGAGGGGCGTCCCGAGCGGCTTCCGCCCAGCTTGATGGACCCGTCGTCGCAGTAGATGATGCTCGCGCCCGTGCCCTCGCCGGGGGCCGCGATGGTGCTCAGGAAGTTCGCGATGGCTCCCGACTCGAACCTGACGACGCCGGAAGCCATGTCTTCGGATGTGCACTCTACTGCGCCGGCCCTCTCGATCTCCATCGGCTCGCGGTGGGCGTAGAAGGGCTTCATCTGCGCACCTTCGGGGTCGGTGACGAGCCTGATCTCCTCCCACAGGTGGGTCTCGGCGTACACGCGCTCCACCGGTCCCATGAAGTAGAGGAGCAGGTCGGCGTTGTGCACGGCGTAGTCGAGCATGTACCCGCCGGCGGTCTTGATATGGCGCCAGGCGGTGCCATGAGGCATTAGGCGCGTACCGCGGGCGGCCATGTCGAGGAAGAGCCGCTGCCTGCCGAGCACCTGGGCGTCGAGTATCGCCTTGTTCAGCCGGTTCAGCGGGTCGCGACGGTAGTTCTCGGAGACCGACAGGACGATGTTGCCCCGCTCCGCGGCCTCCATCATCCTCATGCACGCCCTGACGGTGATGCCCATGGGCTTCTCGGTGGCAACGTGAACGCCCGCCTCAGCCGCCTGCACGGCTATGGTGTGGTGCTGGCCCGCGGCGGTCACGATGTCCACGGCGTCGAGGCCCGGCTCCCCCGCGAGGAGTTCGTCGAAGCTCGTGTAGACGTTGGGCCGCTTGCCGAGTAGCCGCTCGGCCTCGGTTGCGACGTGGCTCGCGGCGGACTCGCTGACGTCGCAGACCGCCACGTAGTCGAACGTGCCGTAGATGCGCTGGGACTCGGCCTGACCGTAGAGGTGGCGGAGGCCCATGCCGCCGCACCCCACCTGGGCGATTCGAATATCGGGCATGTCGGTCCTCCTTTGCAGCCTATCGTCCCGACTCTAAAGTTCGTCGCATAAGGTAGATGGGCATCTTCGCAGTCGTCACCCTCACCCTAGCCCTCTCCCGTCCAGGGAAAGGGGACTCTCTGCTCGGCAGGACACTAGCCGATGGTGCCCTTGGTGCTGGGGATGCCCGTGCGGCGCGGGTCCAGCGATAGGGCGGCTCGCGCGGCCCGCGCCAGGGCCTTGAAGACCGCCTCGGCCTTGTGGTGATTGCTCATGCCCGCCAGCACGCGGACGTGCAGGTTGAAGCGGCCCTCCAGGGCAAGTGTCTCCAGAAAGTGGTGCACCAACTGGGGCGACAGGTCGCCCAGGTCGGTCTCGGTCAGCTGCACATCGACCACAGCGTAGCCGCGTCCGCTGAAGTCCACCGCGACGAACGCCAGTGCCTCGTCGAGGGGGACGTAGGCATGGCCCGTCCGCACAATCCCCTTCCCGTCTCCCACGGCCTCGTTGAGCGCGCGGCCAAGCACTATGGCCGTGTCCTCCACCAGGTGATGCCAGCCAACCTCGACGTCGCCCGTCGCCGACACTTCAAGGTCGATGAGCCCATGGCGCGATAGCTGGGCGAGCATGTGGTTGAGCATCCCGTTGCCGGTGGCAATGTCGTACGTGCCTTCGCCGTCGATGTCTAGCACTACGGAGACCTGCGTCTCTCCCGTCTCGCGTGTCAGCTTCGCCGTCCTGTTGTCCAATTGCACCTCTCGAATTCTTGGTGTTCAATGTTGATGGGACACTGGCCAGTGAGCCGCTGTCGGGAGCAACATTCCCCTCATCCCTTCGGCAGGCTCCAACCTTCTCCCACAAGGGAAGAAGGGGCAAGAAGCCTTCCCAGACCCGGGCCTGAACATGTTCTAGGCGTCGCGCCAGATCTTGCCCCGCTCACTGACCTTCTCGACCATGCTCGGGTCGAATGGATCCAGATCAAAGCCCAGGGGCTGCGGCGGGCGCGCCTCAAGGCCCAGCAGCTCGATGATCGTGCGGTTTGAATAGTAGCCCGCATAGGTATGCCTGACCAGCATCGCGAAGAACTGGGGACTTTCGGCTTCGACTGTCCTTAGCAGCTGGACCCTCTGATCCTCTTCAAGGTCAGCAAAGGCCGCGGAGTGCGTACGGCGGCTCGCCGATTCGATCTCCGCCAAGCCGTCCCGGAAGACCCGATCGAGGCCTGGGTCGGACGCGGCTACCGTGTCGACGTGCCGGGCTACGCCTAGCTCGCCTGCGCCCGGGAAGCCGTCGCGGGCCGGTACTATCTGGTCCAGCACCTCCGCCGCCAGAGCCACCTGCTCTTCGGAAAAGGACCTCGTCGTCTCGCCTTCAGTCATTCGCCCCTCCTCGTGCGTCCCCTACCCGTAGTAGTCCGAAATCCTTGAAGTGGGGTTAGAGACGACTGACGTCCCACGACGGCAGGGCGGGTTTCAAACCCGCCCCTACCAAGCCGTCGCAGAGGACTGGATTCCCGCCTTCGCGGGAATGACGAGTTTACAGCGTAGTCACAAAGAATTGGCATTAGATGTTTAAGACTAGCTACCATCCCGTTCGACGAACCGGTCCGCCGCGTAGAGGGCCAGCGCCTGTATGGTCGAAGTCGGGTTCACCGCTCCACCGGTGACCAGGATACTGCCGTCTATGACGTAGAGGTTCTCGACTTCGTGCGCCCTGCCCTCCCCGTCGACTACCGACGTCTCAGGGTCCGTACCCATCCTGGCCGTGCCCATCAGGTGCCATCCCGCGGGCCGCAGCAGCGGGTTCACAAGCACGTCCTTTGCCCCTGCCGCCTCCAGCGCGAGCGTGCCCTTCTCGATTCCATGAGCCATCATCCTGGTGCTGTTCTCACTCATCGTGTACGACACCTTCGGCGCGGGGACACCGTGGCTATCTGTCAGGTCGTCGTCGATCGTGACCGTGTTGTGGGCTTCCGGCAGGTCCTCGCCAATGACCGCAATCGTCACAGTGTGCCCGAATCGCTCCTTCAGCACCCCGTGGTGCTCCGCGCCCCATGGAATCGGGCCGTGGCCGCCGAGTCCGCCCAATGCCGTGTTGACCGGGCCCGAGCTACGCGCTATCTGGAATGTATAGCCCCTGACGAAGCCGCGCGCCAGGTCCGTCTCGTAGAACTCCTGGCTGAGGATCGCGCAGCCGAGAGGCCCCTTGTACCCATCGAGCTGCTCGTTGAACACGCCCGTGATCATTGCATAGGGATGGAACATTAGGTTCTTGCCGACCAGCCCGGTGCCGTTGGCTAGGCCGTTCGGGAACCGGCCCGACGCCGAGTTGAGCAGCAATCTCGGCGTCCCGATTCCATTGCAAGCCACGACGACCGCTCTGGCCCTCTGCCGCTGGACCTTGCCATCCTCGTCGTAGTAGACGACGCCGTCCGCGAGTCCGTCGCCGCCGAGCGAGATCTCCTGGACGCGGCACCACGTCTTCAGCTTGGCGCCGCTGGCGATGGCCTTGGGCCAGTAGGTCACGTCCGTGCTGGCCTTGGCCTTCCGATAGCAGCCGATGTCGCACGGCCCGCAATTGTTGCACGCGGCGCGCCCATCGTACGCCTCGGTCAGCACTGCGCTGTCCGAGGGCCACCAGTGCCAGCCCAGCTTGTCGAAACCACGGGCTATGGTCTCACCCGCCTTGCCGAGGGGGATGGGCCTCGTCTGACGGTCCGACTTGTCCGGGTACCCCGGGTCGCCCGTCATGCCGGCAACACCGCTGATCCGGTCGTTCTCGTCGAAGTAGGGCTCAAGGTCCGAATAGGTCATAGGGAAGTCGTCGGCCACGCCGTCGAGCGACTTCACCCTGAAGTCCGACGGACGGAACCGCGGGAAGTGGGCGCTCCAGTGGATGGTGCTCCCGCCCACGGCATTGTGCATCAGCGGCGCGATGGGCGAGTCGTCGTTGTTGACCGGGTAGTCCTGCGGGAGGCCCCGCACGTTCGGGTCGGGGCTCATGTACGAGAGCCGCGACAGCTCCCAGTCGTCCCGGCCGCTGGCGTAGTCGTGAGGCTCGATCCATCCGCCCTGCTCCAGGCAGACGACGTCGAATCCGGCCCTGGCGAGATGCCAGGAGAAGGCTCCCCCCGACGCGCCCGCCCCAACGACCACAACGCCGGCTACGTCGTTCCTGCTGCCCAAAGCTGCCACCTCCGAGCGGGGCTAAGACCGCGCATCATTGTACCCGAACGGCCATGCGGAGGGCACCAGCAGCGGGCGAGAGGGCCGGTAAGTGTTCAGAGACGATGGGACTCTGGCCGGGAGCGGATGTCAGCACCAGCATCCCACTCGTCCCGGCCTTCTCCCGCCCGGGAGACCTTTGCGCATCTCCAAGTTCCTCCACACAATCTGGACGGATGGGGTGACGGGCCGCCTCCTGGGTCATTGACTCGCATTCCCGCCGGGGATGGGTTCCCGCCTTCGCGGGAATGACGGTTGTGCAAAGGTCCCCCTTCGCGGGAACGACGGAGGTGCGAGGGGTCTCCCTTCCCGGGAATGACGGTTATGCAAAGGTCTCCCTTCGCGGGAATGACGGTTGTGCAAAAGTCTCCCTTCGCGGGAACGACGGTTGTGCAAAGGTCTCCCTTCGCGGGAATGACGGTTGTGCAAAGGTCTCCCTTCGCGGGAACGACGGTTGTGCGAGGGTCTCTTCAGGGATAAGGGCCGATCACCCTATGAGTCGGGGACGAGCTCTTTCATGGCCGCGATCACCGCGTCGGTCTCGCGGGGGCTGCCGACGGTGATTCGGAAGGTGTCGGCGAGGCGCTCGGTGCTGAAGCGGCGGACGAAGATGCCGCGGGCGGCCAAGCCGTCATAGACGGAGCCCGCGACCCCGGGTTCAAAGCTGCACAGGATGAAGTTTCCGTAGGACGGCCATGGAGCGACCCCGGGAATATCGCCGAGGAGCCGGAACATGCGGTCGCGTTCGTCGACGATTGCCTGCACACGCTCCAGCAGGGCCCCCGCGTTCTCCAGCGATGCTATCAGCGCCGCCTCCGCCGCGATGTTGACGTTGTAGGGAGGCTTGATGTCCATGATGTGGCGCACCAGCCGGGGGCTCATGAGGCCGTAGCCAACGCGGAGACCGGCCAGGCCGGCCCACTTGCTCATCGTGCGCAGAACGACCAGGTTCTCGTACTCCGGCACGAGCCCGGCAACGGTAAGCCGCGAGAATTCGAAGTACGCCTCGTCCACGACGACCACGCGGCCGGTGTCGAGCAGCGCCCGCACCTGCTCCTCCGAGACGGCGTTCCCTGTCGGGTTGTTGGGCGAGCTCACGAAGATGATCTTGGCCCCGGGCCTCTCTGCCGCCCTGGTCACCTCATCGACGTCCACGTCGAAGTCCTCTAGCCGGGGCGCCATGACTGTCTCCGCGCCCGCGACCCTGGCGCAGAAGCCGTACATGCCGAACGTGGGGTCGCTGTCGATGATTGCGTCGCCGGGGGAGATGAACAGCCGGAACAGCAGGTCGATCAGCTCGTCGCTGCCCGCCCCCGCTACTATGTACTCCTCGTCGAGTCCCGTGTAGCCGGCTAGCGAGGCCCGCATGGCCCGCTGGAACGGGTCGGGGTAGACATGGAAGGGGGCCTTCGAGACCGCTTCCACGGCCTCCGGCGCGCTGCCGAAGGGGTTCTCGTTGCCGTTCAGCTTGATGACCTGGTCCTCGGGTATTCCCGCCCGCCTCGCCAGCACCTCGGGCGGATCCACCGGCTCGTAGGTCTTTACGTCTTGGAGATGCGCGCGAATGAGATCGTCCATGCCCGGCCTTGCCTCCGTGTTGCTCACTGGTAGTACCTCCGTCAAGAGCGAAGTTCCTCTCGTATCTCAGCCGCCTCAGCGTGGGCCGTCAGTCCCTCCGCACGTCCTATTGTAGCCGCAGCCCTGCCCAGCACCAAAGACGCGTCGTCGTCGAGAGCAACGACCGGGCTGACCTTCACGAACGACCGCACGTTCAGGCCCGACCCGAATCGCGCCGTACCTCCGGTGGGCATCACGTGGCTTGGCCCTGCAACGTAGTCGCCCAGCACCTCGTGAGATAGCTCACCCGCGAATATTGCCCCCGCGCTGCGTATCTTGCTGACGTAGGACCGGGGGTCCTCGACCATCAGCGAGACATGCTCGGGCGCGAAGTCGTTGGTGAGTGCGATGGCCTCATCGAGGTCGTCAACGACCGCGATGCAGCCCCGACTCTCGACCGATTGTCGGGCAGTTGCGCCTCGTTCTAGCCGGTCCGCCCTCACCTCGAGCTCCCGTTGCACATCGGCTGCAAGCGTCGCGGAGGTCGTGATCAGAATCGGCGTAGCCATGACGTCGTGCTCGGCCTGGGCCAGAAGGTCGGCGGCGCAAAGTGTTGGGTTGGCAAGGCCATCGGCGACGACCAGGGTCTCCGTGGGCCCGTAGAGTCCGTCTATGCCGACCTCGCCGAAGAGCATCTTCTTGGCGGCGGTCACGAACACGTTACCTGGTCCGCACACCATGTCGACGGCAGGGACCGTCTCGGTCCCGTAGGCCAGAGCGGCCACCGCCTGTGCGCCGCCAATATGGAACACGCGGTCCACGCCGGCGATGTCGGCAGCCACCAGTACGGACGGATCAGGCGAGCCGCTGGGACCCGGAGGAGTGGCGGCGATCACCTCGGCGACGCCCGCAACCCTGGCCGGCACAGCCGTCATGATGGCGGTGGAAGGCAGGGGCGCAGAGCCTCCAGGCACGTAAGCTCCCACCCGTCCCACGGGGTTCACGACCTCGCCGTAACCCTGTTCGTCGTCGAACCATGCCCTTGGGACGCCACGGCTGTGGAACTCGCGGGCCCGGCCCGCGGCCAGCCGCAGGGCTTCGATCACGTCGTCCGGCACTCGCTCGTACGCCCCATCAATCTCCTGGCGGGAGACCTCCAGGCAGCCTGGATCCCGGCCGTCCAGCTTCTCGGACAGGTCGCGGACGGCCCGGTCTCCCCCCTCTCGCACCATGTCCAGGATCAGACGCACGGCCTCCTCCACCGTGGCGACCGGCTGCCCCAGCGCGCGGGACGATCTTGCCAGTACCTCCTGTGGCAGGCCCTCCCCCTGCCGCGTGCGCCGGTCTCGTAGGACGCTGGCCGCCTCTGACGCCCCGTGGACGATGATCATTCCAGGTAGCCTTCGACATACAGGCATAGCGTGTCGACCGAGCGCCGAGTGAAATCCTGGAGCTCGCCGCGGGAGACGACCTCGAACATTGCCTCCAGGCTGGCGGGCATCGAGCGCAGGAGCACGTCCGCCGCCGCATGTGCGGGATGCGCCTCGTCCCCGCGGGCGATGCGGCGCGCCATGAAGCGGAGCCGCTCCCACGAGAAGTCCCGCGCAAGGAACTGGACGACCCAGGACCGCCACTGGGTCACTTCCTCGTCGGTCACAAAGCCCAGCCCGAGTGGGGTCGCTGCGTTCCTCATCAGATCGAGGGATGCTCCAACCCCGCTGGACCGGCGGTCCAACTCCAACTGGAGCGCCCGGTCCAGCACAAGACCGCGTGCGTCTCCGGAGAGGTGCGCGCCGCCGAAACAGGGCCTGAATATCTCGGTGATCCAGCACTCGTCCAGGACGATGTGCGAGATGTACCCCGCTACGAAGGCGGCCTCTCTGCCAGCCAGACCGGTGAGGTGCGGATGAGCCGCCAGCATCGCCCGGGCGCCGTCGCCGACCCGCTCGAAGTCGAGGGGCGCGAAGTGGTAGTCCTCCCGGGGACGCTTCGTGATGGCCCGCATGTCCGGGGCGGTCGACCCCAGCAGGAAGTAGCCCATGTTGTCGTCGATGACCGGGCTGGCGATTCGGGCCGCGGCCTCGCGGGCGAGACCTATGTGCGCCGGAAGGTTCGGCACTTCAGCAGCGCGCCGCTGCCCTGAGGCGCTTCGCGGCGGCGCTTTCCGAGCGGAATACGTAGCCCGGCTGGGATACCGTGACCGAGCTGCCTCCTATCATCCTGAACTTGTCCACGACGTCCAGAAGCCGCTCTTTCTCGACGATGACGGTAACGGCGTACCAACCCTCGCCGTCCCGGGTGTGCACCTTGGCAATCGTAGGCCCGCGCAGCCCCGAGATGTCATCGTGCTCCAGTACGCGGCGGGCTATGCCTTCCGACTCCTCGCCCTGCATGTTCGCGGTGACGCTGTAGAAGTCCAGCGCCAGGAGGTGGGCCTCGATGCGCTCCACCAGCGCCGCGGCGAGGCTCAAGGTCTTTGGGTTGGAGGACACCAGAGCCCCGTTGGCGATCAGGCAGGCCTCGGACGAGATCACCGACCCTCCGTCGATGGTCTTCAGCCGATTCTCCCTCAGCGTGGTGCCCGTCGTCGATATATCGGCGATGATGTCCGCGTACCCCATCGCAGGGGCCGCCTCCAGTGTGCCGCTGGACTCGACCAGAGAGAAGAACGACACGCCCCTCGACAGCAGGAAGGTCTCGACCAGCCTGGGGTACTTGGTGGCGATCCGCAGGTCCCTGCCCCGCTCCCTGAACTCCATGGAAAGCTCGGCCAGGTCTGCCATGGAGGAGACGTCCAGCCAGCCGTCGGGCACACCCATCACGAGCTCAGCGTGTCCGAAGCCGAGATTGTCCACGACCACCATAGCGTCGCCGTTTTCGCGGCGGGTTTCGAGGAAGCGGTCGCGGCCGATCAAACCCATGTCGGCGCTCCCATCCTCCACCTTGAGCCCTATGTCCGCTAACCTTTGGAAGTGGACGACGACGCCCGGAAGGGCCGGGACCTCCGCCGTGTAGCGGCGAAGGCTGGACCGCCGCACGCCCAGGCCGCTGGCGCTCAGGAAGTCGAGGGACGGTTCGTGAAGGGCCCCATCGCTGGGCACTGCCAACCGAAGCATGTCGCCTTATCCCTCCATTGCCGCAGCGACGGACTCCAGCGTGTAGGCGAAGCCGAGCGCGGGGGTGTCGTCTCCGCCAAGCGCCTTTACGAGGCCGTCGTACCTGCCGCCTCCACCTAGGGAGAGGACCCCGCCCTGTCCCGCGATCTCAAGGTCGAAGATGAAGCCAGTGTAGTACGCGAGACCTCGTGCCACGCCAAGGTCCAAGACGATGCGTCCTTCTCCCGCGAGGTCGTCGGCAAGCCTGTCCGTGAGGTCTGCGAGCTCGTCGAGCCTCTCCGACCGCACGCCAGTCGAACGGGCGCGCTCCAACGCCTCCTGCGGCGCACCCTCTATGCGGACGACTTCGCCCGCCATGCGCAGGGCCTCCTCCAGCCTGTCGGCCCGATCCGCAGTCCTCACCTTGCGCAGCAGACGTCCGACCACCTCGTCCGTAGTGCGCTGTCCCATGGAGCTGGCTGCCGGACCGGACATCATCCCGTCGATCAGCTCCCGCGCAGCATCGGCGCCCAAGGACGCCAGAACGCCAGTTGCGTCCGAGTCGAATCCATTCCGCACCAGGCCCAGGCTGCGAGCCTCGGCCCCCAGTCCCGCCGCGTCGGTGCGCCCCATCTTCAGTTCGTGGACCCTGCTGACCACGAAGAGCTTCGCCGACTCCGACAGCTCAAAAGAGCCAAGCAGGTCGTGCAGCACACCCAGGTGCCCGATCCGCAACGTGTGTCCCTCGACTCCCATTGCCGCGAGTCCATTGGAGGCGAGGCTCACGATCTCGAAGTCGGAGCTCACACCCGAAGAGCCGAGCAGCTCCGCCCCCACCTGCGTGAACTGGCGGAAGGCGCCGTCGTGCCTGAACACCGGCCCGCGGTACTGCCACCGAACGGGCTGGTCAAGTGAGCGGCCCTGCTCGGCGTAGTGCCGAATGACCGACGAAGTGAACTCCGGCCGCAGACTTACACGGTTGCCGCCAGGGTCCACGAATGAGTAGAGCTGGGTAGTCAGCTCGCCGCCAGATTTGCGTACGAACAACTCCGTCTGCTCGAGCAGGGGCGTGTCCAGCATACCGTAGCCCAGGCCAGACGCGAGAGCCTCAAAGGCGGCCGCGGCTGCCTGGAGATTGTCGTACTCGCCACCGGCCATGTCCCTCATGCCGGGAAGCCGCCGTACCACGTTTCCGCTCAACCTTTGCTCCTGAATCCCGCGAGCTGTGCCACTGTAATTCTACACGAGCGGGCAGCCATTGACCCATGTTTATGAATCCGGCAATGCTCCGGGCTGCGTATTTGGGAGTATCCGCTACAGGAGATTCAAGATGGGCACTCATCAAGAAGCTGTTCTCCAATCGTACAGGAGAGAGTTGCTCAAAGGGAGCACAGAGACCCTTATTCTCTCGCTCTTGGCCAAAGAGTCGATGTATGGCTACATGCTGGTCAAGGAGATCGACCGCCGGAGCGACGGGTACTTCCAGCTCAAGGAGGGCACGCTCTACCCCGCCCTCCACCGCCTTGAGCGCGACGGGCTCGTCGAGGGTGAGTGGGAAGAGGCGAAGTCCGGCCAGAGCCGCCGCTACTACCACATCACGCCCCTCGGCAGTGAGCGCCTTGTCTGCCTGCGACGTGAGTGGGACGTTTTCACCGGGGCGGTGAACCGGGTCGCACACTCCGCTGGGACTCCTACCAATGGGATCCTTGTAGGCAGCTAAACCCCTCGTCGAGTCGTCTTCGCGCAGAGCAGCCCACCAGTCCCTTCCTAGCCCGACCGAAATGTCAGCGGGACTCTGCGTAATTCCCGCCCCCTCACGCTCACCCTATTCGAACTTGGCCCCGGCGGTTTGTGCAACCAGTTGCATTTGACAATAGTAGGCTCTTCGGCTATTCTTGCTACCCCATACAGCTTCAAGAGTTGCCCATGAGCTGCGAGATCGAGACGGTTCAAGCCCTCAAGGAGTCAGGCCACCGACCCACGCCCCAGCGCCTGATGATCCTCTCGGAAGTGCGTCACGCCGGAGAACACGTCACGGCCGCGCAGATACTGGAACGTGTGAAGGCCTCCTACCCCTACATAGACGCGTCCACGGTCTACCGGACTCTGGCCGTGCTGAAGGAGATGAGGCTCGTCTCCGAGACCGACATGGGCGTGGGCGAGTCCATGTACGAGTGGGTGGAGCGGGAGCGGCATCATCACCTCATATGCCGCAGCTGCAACAGGGTCATCCTGCTGGACGACAGGAACCTGGCGAAACTGGGCTCGAAGCTATTGGAGGACCACGGCTTTCAGGCCGACATCGACCACTTTGCGATATTCGGGCTGTGTGAATGCTGTCGCTGACCCTGCCGCGCTCCCAGTCGTCCCCCGCGGGCATCGTTATTCTGTTGGCCGCTGCGATAGCAACGCTGGCGGCGGCCGGATGCGGGAACGGCAAGAGCGAAAGCGTCGGCTCGCGGGCTGCCGAGTCCGGGACACTCAGGGTCGTTACCACCATATCTCCCATCACGAGCCTAGCGGAGAATGTCGGCGGCTCAAGGATTCGCCTACAGGGCATCGTCCCAGAGGGCGTCAACTCCCACACATTCGAGCCCGCGCCGTCCGTGGCCCAAGTCATATCGGAGGCCGACCTGATCGTGCTGAACGGCCTGTTCCTCGAGGAGCCGTCGCTGGACATGGCGAAGGCCAACAAGAAGCCCGAGGCCGTCATCCTCACCCTGGCAGAGAGGACCATCTCGCGCGACGAGTGGGTGTTCGACTTCTCATTCCCGGAGTCCCAGGGCCATCCTAACCCGCACCTCTGGACCAGCCCCGTACTGGCATCGAAGTACGCCGAGCTGATTCGAGACGAGCTTACGGCCCTGGACGGGGCCAACGGCGGCTACTACAACGACAACTACGAGAAGCTGAAGGAACGGCTCGAAGATCTGGACCGGAGGATCGCGGACGCGATTGACACCATCCCGCCGGGTAGCCGAAAGCTCCTGACGTACCACGACTCGTTCGCCTTCTTCGCGCCCCGGTACGGACTGGAGATAATAGGCGCCGTTCAGCCCTCGGACTTCACCGAGCCGTCGGCACGCGACGTTGCAGGTCTCATAGACCAGGTGAGACAGACTGGAGTGCCCGCAATATTCGGCTCGGAAGTCTTTCCGAGCCCCGTGATGGAGCAGATCGCCAAGGAGGGCGGCGCCCGGTTCGTTGACCGGCTCAGGGACGACGACCTGCCCGGGTCCCACGGCGACCCGCGCCACTCCTACATGGGACTGATGCTGACCAACGTCGAGGTCATAGTCACGGCTCTCGGCGGCAGCGCCGAGGCCATGTCCGGTTTCGACGCGAGCCCCGTATTCGAAGGCGAGAGCGGGGCCATTTACCCAGAGTAATGCTTCACCCAACACCACACCAGTATGAGCGGGAAGAGCCCATCGTGGAGATGAGGGGCGTGACCTGCGGCTACGACGGAGCGCCCGTCCTGTCGGACGTCGACCTCACCGTCAATCGCGGCGACTTCGTGGGGCTGCTCGGTCCCAGCGGATCGGGCAAGACCACACTGCTCCGGGCGCTCCTGGGCGCGCTGGACCTGTTCGACGGCGAGATCCGCATCGAAGGACGGTCCATCGACGGCAGGAGGCCCCGAATCGGGTACGTGCCCCAGCTGGAGACGATCGACTGGAACTTCCCGGTCACCGTCGAGCAGGTCGTGATGATGGGGCGGACGGCGGAGAGCTGGGCCTTTCCGTGGTTCCGCAGCGGCGACAGGGAGACCGCCCTCGGCATGATGGACCGGCTCGGCATCGCCCACCTCGCCAGGCGGCACATCCGCGACCTGTCGGGAGGCCAGCAGCAGCGCGCCTTCCTAGCCAGGGCCCTCGTGAGCGGCCCTCGCCTCCTCCTGCTGGACGAGCCGACCAGGGGCGTGGACATCAAGACCAGGGACGAGGTGATGCACCTGCTCCACGACCTGAATCACCAGGACGTCACCGTCATCATGACCACCCACGAGATCAACGCCGTCGCCGCCCATCTGCCCTGGGTCATATGCCTGAACGGGGGCATCGTAGCCGAGGGCCCGCCCAACAAGGTCTTCACGCCCGAGACGCTCAAGCTCACCTACGACGCCGATCTCCATGTAACCGAATACGAGGGCATGACCCTCGTGGCCGAGTCCCCCCACTTCTTCGGCCGCAACGGGCCCTCCACCCGTCATTCCCGCGAAGGCGGGAATCCATCCCCAACCGCAGAATGCTGACTCCGTTTCAGTATGAGTTCTTCCTCAGAGGGCTGATAGTGGCCGCGCTAGTCGGCGGACTGTGCGGCATGATTGGCGTGTACATCGTCCTCCGGCGCATGGCCTATGTCGGACACGGCCTGTCCCACGCGATATTCGGCGGAGCCGTGGCCAGCTACGTCATGTCGATCAACTTCTTCATAGGCGCCAGCATCTGGGGGTTCGTGTCTGCGATGCTGATCAACCTGGCGGCCCGCAAGCGCAACATAGGGGCAGACGCGGCCATAGGCATCGTTACCACGTCGAGCTTCGCACTCGGCGTCGCTCTCATCAGCAGGTTCAAGGGCTTCACGCGCAGCTTCGACGCCGCGCTGTTCGGCAACGTGCTTGCGGTGAGCGAGAACGACCTGATCGCGGTCGTCGCCGTGAGCCTCGCGGCCCTAGCCGTCGTCATCGTAGGCTACAAGTACCTGCTATTCACAACCTTCGAGCCGGAGGTCGCCGGATTCTACGGAGTGCCCACCGCCTGGGTGGACGCCATGTTCGCCCTGATGCTCGCCGCCGTTATCGTGGTGTCGCTGCAGATTCTCGGCGTGACGATGATCGCGGCAGCCATAGTCATCCCGCCCGTCGCCGCCCGCCTCGTGACGGGCGACTTCAACAGGATGATGCTCATCTCCACGGCAGTCGGCGCCCTGTGCGGTTTGGGCGGCCTCTACGCCAGCTGGTACCTGGACATCTCGTCCGGACCCTCGGTCGTGCTCTTCTCCGCCACCGTCTTCATGCTCGCCCTGACCTACAGCGCCGTCCGGAACAGGCTGGCCTTTTCGAAATGGCGGACCGGCAACGCCGCCACGCCGCACAAGGGCGCAAGGCCCCTTCACTAGCCCAGACTCATACCAATTTATTTTGAGCGCGCCGTAAAGCCGTCATTCCCGCGAAGAGCCTGCCCCCGAGCAGTCGGGGGCGGGAACCCACTCCCTGGCCGCACATATACGGCGGCATCACGGTGACTTGGTATCAGATGCCCGGCTCATGCTGAAGTCTTGGCCGATGGGTGTCCCCAAGTGATGTTGGTTGCCATTTCCAAGCCAAGCATCTGCCCGTGGGCAAAGGGAGACACCAACTCCCGGACAATGGCATCGAACTCGGCCGCCGACTGCCAGGTTGTTGTCGGTCAGAAGCAGATCTGTGACCCGGCCGTCGGCATTGGTCGTTACGCCGTGCCAATTCCCGATAGGCTCGTCGCTCAGCCAGTTCGTGCTGTCGGTCCAGCTCGCCCCGTCGGTCGCGTTGTATAGGGCCTCCAACGCGTTCCTGTCCGACCCCGCGGTCTGCGCCGCCGCCGTTCCCGGACCCGTCACGACGGCAAGCACGAGGGCGGCCGCTAGGCCACGAACATCGAGCCAAGATGCACCTTATTCATACTTCCAGCTTGGTCTCCTGTACGAGAAATCTAGTCCGGGTCTCCAGTTCTCACGACCCTGCGATCGCTGCCTACCATCGTGAGTATAACAGGGGTAGTCGGGCCATCCCTATGGAGAATTTACCTAACCACAACGCAAAATATTGCTCATACACCCGGTTGAGAGAGGTCACGCATGACCGATCTCGCCCATCGCAAGCCGCTGGTAGTCAGAATCTGAAATGAGGGTGAGCCGGGATTGGCGCCCTACGACGACAGGGCGGGTTTCAAACCCGCTCCTACCAAGCCGTGGCCGCCGTCCATTACGATGGTCTGGCCGGTGACGCCCCCAAAGGCAGGACCGCAGAGCAGGTACAGCACGTCGGCTATCTCGGCCCTCGACACCAGGCGGCCGAGTGGCGTTCCCTCGACGACCTCCCTGGCTAGCCCGGGGTCCATGCCTTCATTGTCGGCGATGAGGCCGGGCGCGATGCAGTTTACACGCACCTCCGGCGCAAGCTCTACCGCAAGCTGCCGGGTCAGGTGGACCACGCCCGCCTTTGCCAGGCCATAGACGGCCCTGCCGCTCTCGTAGGCACACTTGGCGGCGATGTTCACCACACACCCGCTGCCCTGTTCCTTCATACGCACGCCAGCCTCCCTCGTCACAATGTACGTGGCGCGCACGTTCGTCGCCATAACGTGGTCGAAGTCCGCAGCGTCCAGCTTCAGGTAGGGGACGTCATTGTAGGGGCCGGCGTTGTTCACCAGGACGTCGAGCCGTCCGAAGCGCTCCCACACCTCGGACACAAGCCGGGAAGCCTGCCCCACGTCGCCCACGTCGGCGTGGAACGGCTCGGCGCGGGAGCCGAGGCCGCGCAGCTCTTCGCACAGGTCCGCCGCTGCCCCGGCCGACTGGTTGTAGTTGACGGCCACTTGGGCACCCCGCAGGGCAAGCACCCGCGCGATGGACGCGCCGAGCGCACGGGAGCCGCCGGTCACCAGGCATACCCTGCCATCCATTGAGAAGTCGTGCGGGTTCATTCTTCACCTCTATCCCAACTTGTGCGCGAACAGGTTATACTCCGTCCGCCAGTCCTGCAGTATAGGCTTGGCCCAGACCAAACGGGAGAATAGACCTTGTACGATCTGCTTATCAAGGGAGGGACCGTAGTCGACCCGTCCCAGAACCTGCACGCGGTCCGCGACGTTGCCCTGGCGGACGGATTCGTGGCCGCCGTGGAAACATCGATAGAAGAAGGCGATGCAGCCGAGGTCATCGATGCCACGGGCCTGATTGTCGCGCCTGGCCTGATGGACCTGCACGTCCACGCCTTCTGGGGAGGCTCGACGTACGGCATCGAGCCCGACGCGGGCAACCTGGGCCGCGGAGTCACGACCGCCGTGGACGCTGGATCTGCGGGGGCGTGGACGTTCCCCGCCTTCCGCAGCCACGTGATGGACCGCGCGGACACCCGGCTCTACGCCCTGCTGAACATCGCCGCAACCGGCATGGTCTTCCACGACAATTCGGAGCTCCACAACCTGAACTTTGCCGATGTCGACCAGGCGGTCGAAGCCGGGACCCGCAACAGGGACCGCGTCGTGGGAATCAAGGCGCGGTTGGGCCGGGTCCAGGCCGCGGACAACGACGTCGACGGCCTGAAACGCGCCATCGAGGCCGCCGAGGCCATCGATGGCTTCGTGATGATCCACGTGGGCAACAGCGCAACTCCCCTCCCCGACCTGATGCGGATGCTCAGGCCCGGAGACGCAGTCACCCACTCCTTCCACGGGTTCGCCGACGGCGTTCTCGAGGATTCCGGCGCGGTCATTGAGGGCATGAAGGAGGCCCAGGCCAGAGGGGTCGTGATCGACGTCGGCCACGGCGCAGGCGGGTTCTCGTTCCGGGCCGCGGAGAAGGCCCTGTCCGAAGGCGTCCTGCCGGGAACGATCAGCAGCGACCTGCACATAGACAATATCGAGGGGCCGGTGTACGACCTGGTCACAACCATGTCCAAGTTCATGCACCTGGGCATGTCCCTCGACGAGGTGATCAGGCGATGCACGGAGGCCACGGCGCGGACCATCGGGCACGAGGGCAGGCTGGGAACGCTGAAGCCCGGCGCACATGGCGACGTGACGATTCTGCAGCTCGAGGAGGGGCGCTTCACTCTCAGGGACCGCCTCTCAACAGCCACGTCCCTGGGCGGTACCCGGTGGGAGGCGCCCTCATCGGTGGAGGCGTCCAGGCGCCTCGCTCACGTCCGCACCATCAAGGCCGGCAGGGTCTACCGACCCTGGCTGCGCCCTACGTAGTCCCCGCTCGCCACCACCACCTATGGACTTCGAGGTAGCGATACGCGGCGGGCTGGTATTCGACGGCACCGGCGCGGACCCGCTGGAAGTCGACGTCGGCATAGTCGGAGACACCATCGCTGCCGTGGGGGACCTGGCGAACTACCGTGCCGAGCGCACCGTGGACGCTTCCGGGCGTTACGTGGCGCCCGGATTCATCGACATGCACACCCACGCGGAGCGCGGCCTGCCCCACCCTGAGCTCGCGCCCAGCATTCACCACCTCAAGCAGGGCGTGACGACCGTGCTCGGCGGCGCGGACGGCTACGGAGCGTGGCCCATCCACAGCACCATGGCCGAGCTGTCCGCCAGGCTCGCCGCCCAGGGCATCGGCACTAACGCCGCGCTGATGGTAGGGCTGGGACAGGTCCGCCGCCAGGTCATGGGGCTCGCCGACCGTAGGCCCACCGCTAGCGAAACCGAGGCGATGAGGGCTCGCGTCCGAGAGGCCATGCGCAGCGGCGCCGTAGGCATCTCCTCCGGGCTCGTTTTCGCGCCCGACATGTACTTCGACACCGACGGGATAGTCGAGCTCGTCAGGGAGGTCGTCCCCTTCGGCGGCATCTACCACACCCATGTCCGCGACGAGGCCGACCGTCTGATCGAGGCCGTGGAGGAGGCGCTCGCAATCGGAGAGCGTGCGGGAGTGACTACGGTCGTCACCCACTTCAAGGCCGTCTATCTGAGGAATTGGGGAAAGCTCAGGCAGGCGGCGGACCTCATCGAGAGCGCGAGGAACCGAGGCGTGAGGGTGTATGCCGACCAGTACCCCTTCGTCGAGGGCGGGCCCGTGCCGCTCATCCCACCCGAGACTTGGGATGGCTCGCCCGACGCAGTCGCAGAGACGGCCGCGCAAGTCCGCGACGCACTCGAGCTGCTGCCGGTGGACTCGCTGCTTGTCCTGCGCGCCTGTCTGGCGAGAGTACCGCCCGACCCTGCGGAGACTGAGTTCTGGCGAACGCGGCCGGACCTCCTGCGCCGCTCCGTCGCCGAGGCGCTGGCCCGCGCCATGCCCTTGCAGGGCAGCGCGCTGTTCGGCGCCGTTTCGTGGTACGGCATGCACCAAGGCCCAGGCAACCCCTCGGCACGGGCCCGTTTCGTCGCACGGCTTCAGAACCCCGGCGAGCGCGGTCGCATAGTGGCCGAAGTCGAAGCTCACCTGGAAGGTCATGGCGGACCCGGCAACCTGCTGATATTCGGCGCATCCACGCCTGCACTCGAGCTCGTGTCTCTGTCCGAGGCCGCGGAGCACTTGGGCAAGACCGAGACCGAAGCCGCCATCACGCTGGGCCTGGAG
Organism: Dehalococcoidia bacterium; assembly: GCA_965222445.1. Classification (GTDB taxonomy): domain Bacteria; phylum Chloroflexota; class Dehalococcoidia; order Lucifugimonadales; family CAJWER01. Next base: position 3,148,744 of record CBDCTY010000002.1, read on the forward strand.
GGGGCACGGGCCATAGCCATCCTGCACTCTGAGGACGACGTCGAATACGCCATGACCAAAGACTTCGTGGCGACGGGCAGCGACGGCGACTACCCGTACTTCGGCGCTGCCGGCGGACAGCTGGGCGCGCCCCAGGCTATTCGAGCCTACTCGACGTATGCGACGAAGCTACGCAAGTACGCGATGGAGCGAGGCACTATCTCGCTTGCCCACGCCGTACGATCATGCACCTCCCTGCCCGCCGAAATACTGGGGTGGCGCGACAGGGGGACTATTCGGGAGGGCGCGAGGGCGGACATCGTCGTCTTCGACCCGGAGGCCTTGGACGCCCGGTCCAGTCTCCGCAGCCCTCACCGTTACAGCGAGGGAGTAGACCTGGTGCTGGTGAACGGGCAGCCAGCCCTGGAGCATGGAGTGCCTACACAGAATCTGGCCGGGCGCATCCTCGGCCCTGCCCGATCCCCCGTCTCCACAGGCTGACAGCACACCCTCCCGATTCTTCGCCTGAAACGCGGAGCAGCGGTGAACCCAGATCGAAATCCACCGCTGCCAGCGCGCCGCATAGGGGAGCGTGCACATCACTGATGGGGAGGGCAGGCGAGCGCGAGCCTGCCCTCCCCATTCACCATTCCTAGTCCATCATTCTCGATTCCTCTACCGGCTGTAGCCCGTTCTGCTTGCAGCGTCTTGCGGCAGAGCGGCCGTCATGTGGTCCATCAGGAACGCGAAGTCCTGGTATGAGTCCAGGTGGCCCAGGTGCTGCCCCAGCGGCTGCAGCTGGTCCGACAGAGCCCACAGGTCCCTCCGCACGTCCGAAGATCCCTCGCTGTCCACGTACGGAAGGCTCCCGTATCGGTCCGACGCCAACGCTACCAACGCGCCGAACTCCAGCAGAGCGTCCCCTATCGTTCCCAGCTCCCCGTCCAGCCGCGACACCATCGCGGCCGACTGGCGGTTCGTCAGGCCGCTCACCGGCGTAACCCACCTCAGCTGCACGTCCCCAAGCTCGGCCAAATTCGACGGGTTCCTCCACGCCTCATCTCGCATCTGCACCTCGTAGAACACCGTCGTTGCGGCCCCAACCGGTATCTCCGCAAACTCCTTCCGGTCCTCCACAAACGACTCGTCCGACGTGACCCGATTCTCGTACCCGATCATCCGCCAGTACTCCACCACATCGTCGTTCCAAGTCACCTGGGCGCGCGTCTGATCAGCGAACGGGATCGACATCCCAAGCCAGCTCTCACGGCTGAACGTCGCCCGCGCCTGATCCGTGTCGCTCAAGTACCGGTACCAGCCGTTCCCATGCTGCGCCAGCTGCTCGAGGAGGTAGTCGTTGTAGTTGTTGATACCCACCCCGACCGTGATCAACCGCAGCGGGTTCCCACTGTCAGCGTCGTACGCCGACTCCAGGATCGCGAACGGGTCCGTCGCGTCCACGTTCGCCACCCCGTCCGACATCAGGATGATGTAGTTGTATGCGCCAGGACGCTCACGCCGCACACGGTCGGCCAGCTTAACTCCCAGGTCCAGCCCAGCCTGTACGTTCGTGCTCCCGTGAGGGGCAAGCTGGCCTATCGACCTCCTCACCGCACGGTCGTCAGGACCCGCGTGCTTCACCGTCAGCTCGTCTATCACGTCGGTCGTGAAGTGCACCACGCCTATGCGATCACGGCTCCGCAGGCTGCGCCTGATGCTCTCCGCTGCCTCGCGGGCTATCGCCACGCGGTTCCCGTCCGCCATCGAACCCGACGCATCCAGAACCAGCGTCACGTTCAGGGGTGCGTCGTCCTGAAGCTCAGGCGCCTGGAATCCCAGACGCACCAGGTGCATACGGCTGTTCAGCGGGTGGGTGAACACGTCAGTCGTTATCGCGAAGCTGTCCCGGTGGGCCGGGGGCTCGTAGCCGTAGTCGAACGCGTTGATCCACTCCTCGGCTCGCACCGAGTCCGGGTCCACCTCATGCCCAGACCGAGCCCAGTTCAGGGCAAGCTGGAACGATGTGCGGTCGGTATCCAGGCTGAACGTCGACACGCTGTCCTCGGCTGTCGACGCGAACCGCGAGCGCTCGTAGTCCCTGAACGTCGTCGCCGACGGCGGGCTGACTGGGGCAGGCCGACCAACCGGGCCCGCCGCCATGGCAGTCGGCTGCTGCCTGACGGGGGGACTCTGGGCCCCAGGGGCTGATTGCTGTGCTGCCGGGGCTGACGATTCTACGATCTTTTGGACATCGGCAGCTGTGAGCTGGTTTCCTGAATCTTGAGCTTCGGTGGATGCAGGGGCCTCTCGCTCCAAGATAGTCCTGGTAGATCCAACCTTCGACACTTTCACCGCCTGTGAGGGATCTGAGACCGCAGCCCGTGCGGCAGTGGCTGGAGCAGGGGGCTTCGGAGCCATCGCAGCGGCTCTACCCTGTTCGACCGCTGGCCTGGCCGTAGGCGCCGGAGCAGCAGCGGCCGCAGGCTTGGGAGCTGACGGCGCGACACCCCCCGCCGGGCTGTCCGACTCCGATGAGCCGCATGCGGTCATGGCAAGCACCAGCATCGAAGCCAGTACAGCTAGCGCAGCCGCTCTCAAGCTCGTCAAGACCGTTTTGTCCGTGATTCGTGAGGCCTCTTCTTTCACAGTGTGCATTCCGCACCTCCATAGTCTTGTTCTTCGAAACCCGTCTCCAATTGCCCTTCGCATGGACGGTCGACTTTTCTCACCCGTCCCATCCCGTGTAACGCTCATGTTCCCAATGTGGTTAGCCAGCGTGCGGCACCTCATGCCGATTCGTCCTCGCCACTCAGGCCCACAGGCTCCCGCTCGCGCCGGTATGATCCTGCCCTTCACAGCCTGCAGCGACTTGCGATCTCGCGACCCCGGTCGACCCGCACATCGCGTTCACCCACCTCCTTTTCGGCCTCGCACATCCAGCATGGCCCGGATTCATGTACACTCCGAACGACACTCTTGTTACATTCGCCGTGATTTGTGTATCGGAGATGTAATACCATTTCGTTTTGAGCGCGCCGTAAAGCCGTCATTCCCGCGAAGGCGGGAACCCACTCCCTGGCCGCACATATACGGCGGCATCACGGTGACTTGGTATAACACTTGGGGACTTTCGCAGAGCTACTCACTGCGTACATGGCCCGGACCGGCATCGGCGACGCCGAGCTGGCCCGCCGAATCGGGATAAGCCGCCGCCTCACCCTCGTCAGGTGGAAGGTGGGCGTCACCAGCCGACCCCGCCACCGCGAGGACGTGGCTCGCTGCGCCGACCTGCTGCGTCTGACCCCCGAGGAGAGGGACGAGCTACCCCTGGCAGCCGGATTCTCCCCTGGGGACGAGGCCGCCCCCGCCATGTCGCAGGCTTCCAGCCCACCGGAGGCGGCGGCCCCTACGTTTCCTGCACCCGCCGAGGAGCCAGCCAACGCATCCCGCCGGCGCCCTCCCCGCAGCCTCTGGGCATACGTCTCGGCAGCGGCCCTGCTGGTGGTCGTTCTCGGCGGTCTGGTGGCGTTCCGACTACTGCGGAGCGCCCCATATCCTGCCGCCGCCGAAGGGGAATCCCTGATCGTCATGGCGCCCTTCGTCAACTACACGGGCGGTCAGCATGGGTTCAACGTCCATGGCCGTCTGAAAGACCAGATCGACAGGGAGGTGCTGGCGGCGCGCCTCTCAGACGTGAGGACGGCAGAGTGGCCGGACGAGATCGCCGGGGAGGCAGTGGCTGTGGCAGTGGGGCTCCGATCAGGAGCCAAGATAGTCATTTGGGGCGAGTACGACAGCGGGCGTGTCGTTGCGTACTTCACGATGCCAGGCAACCGGTCCGAGCCCCACGATCAGCAGGTCGTGGACCTGGCAACCTCCCCTTCCGAGCTGCCCGCAACCATCAACGTCGGCCTGGCCGAAGAGGTCCGATATGCGGCTTTGCTGACCCTCAGACATGGCCCTCGCAGATCTGACGCGGGCCGCCGAGATCGCCCCCCAAGGACGCCGCCACGTACCTCAACCGGGCGGTCGCCTACATGGAGAGCGATGGCGAGGAAGACCTGGACCGGGCGATAGCCGACCTGACCAAGGCCATGTCGCTGAGGAAAGGGTATGCTGCGGCATATGTCAACAGGGCGGGAGCGTACCTGCAGAGAAACGCACCGGGAGACCTGGACCTGGCATTCGACGATCTCGAACGCGCGCTGAAGATACAGCCCGACCTGTCGGCCGCGTATCTCAACAGGGGGAACGCCTACCTGACGCACTGCGGCACAGGCAGCCTTGACCTGGCCAAGCAGGACTTCAGCCGGGCCATAGAGCTGGCTCCCAATTCACCTCGGGCCTACTACAACCGCGGACTTGTGCATTCGGCTCTCGGAGATCTGGACGGATCGGTGGCCGACTTACAACGCGCCCATCAACTGCGCCCGGACGACCCGTCCTACAACAGCACGCTATGCTGGCAGATGGGCGTGAATGGAAAGCCAGCGATGGCCCTGCCGTACTGCAACTTCGCGATCACGGCCAGTGTCGGCCAGGCCAAAGACGGCCGTGGGCTCGCCTATGCCACGATGGGGCGCCACGCCGATGCCATAGCCGACTTCGAAGCGTTCCTGGAGTGGGTGAACGCCTCACCGAAGGAGACCTGCCGCCAGCGCTACCACGCCAGCCGATCATCATGGATAGAGGTCCTGCAGGCGGGAGGGAATCCCTTCAACGCGGCTACCCTTAGCCGCCTGGGCATAGTGCCTGTCGCGCCGGGCGACGACCCCCCTGCTGAACCCCCCAACTTGCCTAGTTATCATCGGACCAGCGGCGGCGTGGCGTCCCAGGCAGGATTCGAACCCGCGACCCGCTGCTTAGAAGGCAGCCGCTCTATCCCCTGAGCTACTGGGACGCTGTGGAGAGTTTATCACACCCTCGCACTTCCCCAGCTGGATCTGCCGACATCGACCCTGTGGAATACGTGGTGCCCCAAGGTCATCCGGCGGACCCCTGCGACCTCCGCGTCCCCTACCTCCGAGAGTGTCGTGAACTCCCTCTGCGCCGCCATGCCAACGGGTCGCCTCACGAAAATGGCCCCCAGCACTGCTGCGGCAACAAGAGGGACCCGGACGGCTCGGTTGGCTACGCGCCTCCGTATCAGCCCGGCGAGCAAGATGGCCCCCACGATGCCGACGGCGAGGTTGGTGCCGCAGTAGGGCGAGATCGCAAGCTTGCTCTCCCCTGCCCTGAGCCGATCCAGGGCATCCTTAGCCGCGCCGGCCACCTCGTCTGAGGGGATGTTGCCGTACACCCAGAACCCGCCCGGCGTGGAGTAGCCCCCCATCGGAGGTCGATGCCCGCGCGCCGCCAGGAGGGCGATGGTGGCGTGCTCTATAGCGTGATTCCTGCGTACCCTGTCTATCAGTCCGAAATGTGCCATACGACGATTCTAGCAGGTAGGCGGCCCGCTTCGTCAGAAGGCAGTTCCGAATAGCCTGTGGCCGCTGGAATGGAGGTACTGCCCGGCTATGTAGATCAGCGGCTTCCTGGCGGAAGCGAAGTATCCTCGCAGCAGTCCGAACACCTCTGCCAGGCCCAGGGTCCTGGCCGCAGGGTGCTCCTCCGCAAGGCCGTAGAAGCGGCGCCCCTCTCTCTCGTACTCTTCGATGCCGCGCTGCGTCCTGATGCGCGTGCGGCCGGGGAACTCGCCGTGCCCCTGTCTGTGCGCCGACCCCGGAAAGATTCCGGTCATGAAGAGACAGAGGTCGGCGATGCGCTTGTAGAAGACGAACCGGCTCTCCTCGTCGGCGGAAGCACACATGCCAACCAGGCTGTCGATGTCCATGTCGCTGTAGCGTACCTGGCGCCTGCGGACCGGGACGACGTAGCTGTGAACGCGGGTGAACGACGCCAGCATGTCTGCAAGATAGACCAGCACGTCGGCCTTGCTCAGCAGTGCGGAGACTTCGTGGGCATCGAAGACGGGTACCCTCTCGCGGCCCGTACGCTCGAGGGTATGCGTTGCCGACTCTATGTCCACGTGCGCCTTCCGGAGCAGGACCTCGAAGTAGAGGTGCGGGGAGAGCTTCAGCAGGATATCGTCATCCGCGGTCACCGCCCGGAAGACCCGCTCGTCGCCAACCAAGGCCTTCCGAAAAGCGCCATCCTGGACGACAAGCCGCTTCAGTCCGTCCCTGTTCCCCGAACCGGGCGCGGCATGGTCGACGATGAAGTCGAGATCCCTATTGGTGAGTCCTGCGCCCAGATACATGCCGTTCCGCTGCCGCCGCAACGGCTCGAAGGTCAGCTTATCTTGGCATGAAGATTCCTGGCCGCCAGCTCGCTGATCACCGTCTCCTTGTCGGTCTCCTCGGTCCAGGGAGTGGACAGCACGTTGGAGCCGAATATGCGGGCAAAGTGATCGTCGGGCTCACCGTCGACGAAGTGGGTGGTCATCCACCTTCCGTCCTGCAGTACGACCTTGATCTCCCTGTTCTCACCGGTCCATCCGAAACTCACGTAACTCACGGCGCAATCCTCCTATTGTCGCGGTCACGATTCCACCGCCGCGACTCGACGACACATTATACCCATCCGTGAAACAAAAGTGGCGGGGACGGAGCATGTTGCCCGTCCCCGCCACCTTGATTGCCGCACTTTCTCCGGCCCGCCTCGACCTCATCTTCGCAGATGGGGTCCGGCCAGGTCGTCGTCTAGTAGTCCATCGGAGGCGCTGCGGGCGCCGGCGGGAGGTCCTCCTTGATGTCCGTGATCAGCGACTCGGTCGTGATCACCATCGAGGCGACACTCGCCGCGTTCTCGACCGCCGCGCGAGTCACCTTGGCCGGGTCTATGATCCCGCGCTCGAGCAGATGGGTGAACTCACCGGCCTCTGCATCGAAGCCCCAGTCGCCCTCGGACGCCAGGCTCTTGTCGAGCACCACCTCGCCAGACGCGCCCGAGTTCTCGCAGATCAGCTTGAGCGGAGCCTCCAGGGCGCTGCGCAGTATGTCCACGCCCGTCCCCTCGTCGCCGGTAAGGTCCAGCGAGTCCAGAGACGGCCGCGCCCGGATCAGGGCCAGGCCGCCGCCCGGCACGATCCCCTCCTCGACCGCGGCACGCGTTGCGGACAGCGCGTCCTCGACCCGCTGCTTCTTCTCCTTCAACTCGATCTCCGTCGCGGCGCCGACCTTGATGATCGCCACGCCGCCGGACAGCTTCGCCACGCGCTCTTCCAGCTTCTCGCGGTCGTAGTCCGAGGTCGTCTCCTCGACCTGGGCCTTGATCTGCTTGATGCGGCCCTGGATGTCGGAATCGGAACCGGCGCCGTCCACGAAGGTCGTCTCCTCCTTCGTAGACACGATCCGGCGGGCCCGGCCCAAATCCTCGACCGTCACAGAGTCCAGCTTGCGGCCGACCTCCTCGCTGATGACACTGCCGCCCGTCAGGATTGCCATGTCCTCCAGCATCGCCTTGCGCCTGTCGCCGAAGCCGGGGGCCTTCACGGCGAGGCAGTTCAGCGTTCCGCGCAGCTTGTTCACGACCAGGGTCGCCAGCGCCTCCCCTTCCACGTCCTCGGACACCACGACCACGTTCTTGCCCACCTGCAGGATCTTCTCCAGCGCAGGCAGAAGGTCCGACACCGCAGACAGCTTCTTGTCCGTGATCAGGATATACGGGTCCTCGATGTCCGACTCCATCCTGTCCTGGTTCGTGATGAAGTAGGGAGAGATGTACCCGCGGTCGATCTGCATCCCCTCCACGAACTCCTGTTCGTAGGTGATGCTCTTCGACTCCTCGACCGTTATCACGCCGTCCTTGCCGACCTTCTCCATCACGTCCGCGATCAGGGTGCCCATCTCCTCGTCGTGCGCCGACAGGGACGCGACCTGGGAGATCTGCTCGCGGCCGGCGACCGTGGTGGACATATCCTCGATCGCCTCTCGCAACGCCGATACGCCCTGCTCCACGCCACGCTTGATGGCCATGGGGTTCGCGCCCGCCGCGATGTTCTTGAAACCCTCGTGTATGATCGCCTGAGAGAGGACGGTCGCCGTCGTCGTGCCGTCGCCGGCGACGTCGTTCGTCTTGCTCGCCGCCTCCTTCAGCAGCTGGGCTCCCATGTTCTCGAACGGATCCTCGAGCTCGATCTCCTTCGCGATGGTGACCCCGTCGCTGCAGACCTGGGGAGCGCCGAACTTCTTGTCCAGAACCACGTTGCGGCCCTTCGGACCGAGCGTCACCCCCACCGTGTCCGCCATCGTGTCAATGCCGCGCTTCATCGCGGAACGCGCCTCTTCGTTGAATATGAGCTGCTTGGCTGTCACTTGATGATTCCCCTTTCTCTGCTGTGTGTCTGTTGAATTCTTGGGAGGCGGTCCAGCGAACTGTCCCGCTCTTCCCGCTTACACCTTGAACAGGATGTCGTCCTGACGGACTACCAGGTACTCGGTATCGCCGTCCTTGTATTCGGTGCCGGAGTACTTGGAGTAGACGACCGTGTCGCCCACTGCGACGTCCACCGGCAGCCTGTTGCCTTCGTCGGTCAACTTCCCGGGGCCTACGGCGACCACGGTCCCCGTCTGGGGCTTCTCCTTCGCGGTGTCGGGGATGTATATCCCCCCGCTGGTCTTCTGCTCCTCATCATCCATCGGCTCGATCACGACCCTGTCGCCCAATGGCTTGAAGGTAACGGCCATTTTGTTCACGCCTCCTTGTTACAATTGCCATGCGGATGCGGCCTTATTAGCAGTCTCAAGCGACGACTGCTAATAAAGTATATGCTCTCGCCTCCGGCGCAGTCAATAATTGGAACCACAAGCGCCGTCAGTCGGATCGGGCGGAGAAGACTCCGCGGAGTTGTCGATGAGCGGACACAGGGATCGAAGCTACTACCTGGAGGACATTCCACTGGGCGAGGCCGCCTACAGGTTCGACGCGGCGCTGACAAAGTCCGGGGCCCTGCTGCCCACACCGAGCGAACGGCTTACGTTGGACCTGGCGCATGGCCGCGTCACCGACGGGCCCGTGTGGGCCGAATCGTCGTCGCCTCACTACGACGCAGCCGCCATGGACGGCGTCGCGGTCCGCTCGCGGGAGACGGTGGGGGCAACCGAGACCTCCCCCGTAAGGCTTGCCGTGGGCGCGCAGGCGGTCTGGCTCGACACGGGCGACCCGATGCCGGACGGTTTCGACGCCGTTATCAAGGTAGAGGTCGTCCACGAAGTCGACGAAGCTACGATAGAGATTCGGGCCTCCGTGCCTCCCTACCATGATGTCAGACCGCTGGGGGAGGATATAGCGGCTGCCGAGCTGGTGGTGCCCGGGGGACATCGCCTCAGGCCCCAGGACCTGGCGGCCTGCGCGCAGGCGGGGCTGGCAGAAGTCAATGTCAGGAGGGCTCCTCAGGTCGCGGTCATCCCCACGGGATCGGAGCTGGTGCCCATCGGCGCCACTCCGGGTCCGGGCGGCATCATCGAGTCGAACTCGCTGATGCTGGCTGCCATGGTCGCCGAGTGGGGCGGGGTTGCAGCGCGGCGCACAGCCGTACCGGACGATCGGGAGCTGCTGCGGTCGGCCGTCTGTGCGGCCCTTGTAGACAGCGACGTGGTTGTCGTAAATGCCGGCTCGTCGGCTGGTTCGGAGGACTATACGGCCCAGGTCATCGGGGAGCTGGGTAACCTCGTGGTCCACGGGGTTGCCGTGAGGCCGGGCCACCCGGTCGCCCTCGGCGTCATAGGGACCAAGCCCGCTTTGGGGATTCCCGGATACGCCGTATCCGCCGCCCTGACGACGGAATTGTTCCTTAAGCCGATCATCGAGCGGAAACTGGGGCTCTCTCCCCAGCGGCGTGATACGGTCAAGGCAACCATGACGAGGAAGACGCCCTCCTCCATGGGCGAGGACGAGTATCTCAGAGTCAGACTCGGTAGAGTCGGAGGGCGGCTGGTAGCGACTCCTATACAGCGGGGCGCCGGCATCATAATGTCGCTCGTACGGGCGGACGGGCTGGCGGTCTCGCCGCGGATGTCCGAGGGATTCGAGGCTGGAACAGAAGTGGACGTCGAGCTCCTGAGATCGGCTGGAGACCTGGACGGCACCATCGTAGCCACAGGCAGCCACGATCTGGCCCTGGACCTGCTCACAAGCGAGCTTCATCGAATCCACCCCGAGAGGCTGCTGGCTTCGTCCAACGTCGGCAGCCTGGGGGGGCTGCTCGCCCTTAGCCGTGGAGAGGCCCACATGGCAGGCTGCCACCTGCTGGACGAGGAGACAGGCGAATACAACACGCCTTTCGTACGGCGGTACCTGAAGGGGCGGCCTGCGGTGCTGGTCAACCTCGTCCACAGGATCCAGGGGCTTATCGTGAGGCCGGGCAACCCCAAGTCGATAACGGTGCTCGACGACCTTGTCCGCACCGACGTTGCGTTCGTGAACCGGCAGCGCGGCTCGGGAACGCGTATGCTCCTTGACCACATGCTGAATGGGGCAGGTATTCCCCACACCGGCATACAGGGATACGAGCGCGAGGAGTATACTCATCTAGCAGTGGCGGCGGCGGTAGCGGGCGGTCGAGCGGACGTCGGAGTAGGCGTGCTCTCCGCAGCGCGAGCCATGAGGATGGACTTCGTGGAGATGGGCACCGAGCAGTATGACCTCGTCATTCCAGCGGAGTTCTACAGGAGCGACCTGCTCGAACCCCTGCTAGACTTGATTCGCACGAGCGACTTCAGGCGGCAGATCGAGGTTCTGGGCGGTTATGATACTAGGCGGACCGGTGAAGTTCAGGCGGAGCTGTGAACGGAGAGCATATGATGCCGGTGAAAGAGGTCTCTTCCGTCCAGGTGCGCCCTGCGGTTTCGGCAGTAGTGCTGGCCGGAGGTCTGAGCCGACGATTGGGCCGTGACAAGGCTATCGAGCCTCTCGGCGGCGAGCCGCTGATAAGGCGCGTGCTGGCGCGCGTCGCCCAGGTAACCGACGAGACCGTTGTCGTCCTCAACGATGCCTCACGGGCCGCGGAGCTGCCCCTCAGCGAAGATGTCGTACCCGCGGTGGACCGCTATCCCGAGGCTGGCTCGCTCGGTGGCATATTCACGGGGCTGGAGGCTGCCCGGGCCGACTGGGCCCTTGTCGTCGCGTGCGACATGCCGTTCCTGAACGTGCCGCTGCTGCGGCTGATCCTGTCCCTGCGTGCGGGGCGCGACGCCGTCGTGCCTGTGATCGAAGGGCGCCCGGAGCCCACCCACGCCGTCTACTCCAAGGTATGCCTGCCGCACATCGAGCGCAGGCTCCAGGCGAACGACCTGAAGATCTCCCGCTTCTTCGAAGACGTGGACGTGGAGTACCTGCCGCAGCGCGCCGTGGAGGAGCTTGACGCCGACCACCTCAGCTTCTTCAACGTGAACACCGAGCAGGACCTCGAACGAGCCAGGCGAATAGTGCGTGTAGAATCGTGAGTGGCGAATCGGACATGAGAGGCAGCGGGCGAATTGTCGTCGAGCTTTTCGGCATGGCGCGCATATCCTGCGGGCGCATGGACGTTGAGATCGAAGTGCCCCCCGACGGGGGAATCGACCGTGTGGTCCGGGCGCTGGCAGACGCCTGCCCCGACCTGGTGGGCATCGCAATCCGGGAAGACCGTGTGGGACTGCTCGACAGCTATACTTTCAACCTGAACGGCACGATGTTCGTCTCAGGCGGCGCGGCGCGGCTGCGTGCGGGGGACAGGCTGCTCCTCTTCTCGAGCCTGGCAGGGGGATAGGCGGTATGTACGGATACAACGGCCGGGTGCTGGTGGTGGACCTGACGGCGCGGCGAGCGGGATGGCAGCCGCTGGCCGAAGACGTGCTGCGGCGCTTCATCGGCGGCACCGGCCTGGGGGCGTATCTGCTGTACGAGCACTGCCCCCCCGGCATCGACCCGATGTCGCCCGAGAACCCGCTGATATTCGTCACGAGCCCTCTGGTTGGCAGCAGGCTCACCACGTCCAGCAAGTTCGCAGTGCTGACGAAATCGCCCCTTACAGGGTTCATTGGCGACTCGCTGTCCTCCAGTTTCCTGGCGACCGAGTTGAAGAAGACCGGCTGCGACGCCCTGGTCATCAAGGGCCGTAGCCCCTCCCCTACACTCCTGTCTGTCGACGACGGCGAAGTGGAGTTCCTGGATGCGTCCGATCTAGTCGGCCTGACCACGTCGCAGACGGAGCTGGCCGTGAAGCAGCGCCTGGGACACAGGCGTAGGGTGGCCTGCATAGGGCCGGCGGGCGAGAACCTCGTGCGCTTCGCCAGCATCAGCAACGACGGTGGGAGGCAGGCGGGACGTACCGGTCCTGGCACCGTCATGGGGTCGAAGAACCTGAAGGCGATAGCCCTGCGGGGGACGCGGGCAGTGCCCACGTTCGATCCGGACCGGCTGAACGAGATCGGCCTGGACCTGACGCGGCGCAGCCTGGGACCGGCCACCGAGAAGTACAGGACGCTGGGTACGGTCGCAAACGTGTCGGTATTCAATCGCCTGGGTACCCTGCCGACGAGGAACTTCCAGGAGTCTACGTTCGAGCTCGCCGACCGCGTCGGCGGCGAGGCGTTTCACGAGGGGCACCACGTCAAGAACGCTCACTGCGCCAACTGCACCATCGGGTGCGAGCAGATCGTGCAGACCAACGACGATGGCCCGGCCGCCAGAGGCCGGATGGAGTACGAGAGCAGCTTCGCCCTGGGACCGCTGGTAGGCGTCGGAAACCCGAACGCGGTGATCCGCGCATCCCGTATGTGCGACGAGCTTGGCATGGACACGATTAGCGCCGGCGCAACGATAGCCTGGGCTATGGAGAGCTGCGAGCGAGGACTGCTTTCCAGTAGCGAGCTTGGGGGCCCTGAGCTCAGGTTCGGCAGCGAGGATGCGCTGATAGCGACGCTGGAGCTGATCGGCAGGCGCGAGGGCATCGGCGACCTGCTGGCCGGCGGCTCCAGGGCGGCGGCGCAGCAGGTCGGGGGAGGCTCCGAGGACTGGGCCATGCACGTCAAGGGGCTGGAGATGCCGGGGTACGAGCCTCGGAGCCTCAAGACCATGGCGCTGGGGCTGGCGGTCAGCACGCGCGGGGCCTGCCACAACCGGTCCTCGGCATACGAGGCGGACTTCTCGGCGACAGTAGACAGGCTCGAGGCCGGCAGGGAGCGCGGCCGTATCACGATGAACGGCGAGGACTTCGGCGCGGTGCTGGACTCTCTCATCTGGTGCAAGTTCCTGCGCAAGGCGTTCGACGACCTGTACGAGGAGTCGGCGGAGATCTACCAGCTCGTCACGGGGTGGTCAATGGATACCGACGAGCTAAAGCTCGCCGGAGAGCGGATCAACAACCTCAAGAAGGCCTTCAACATCCGCGAGGGCTGGAAGCGCCGGGACGACACCCTACCCGCCCGCATCCTGGAGGAGCCGCTGCCCACCGGTGTCGCCAGGGGAGTCGGCCTCGCGACGGACGATCTCGACATGATGGTGCGGGCATACTACGAAGCGCGCGGCTGGACGGAGGACGGCCTCATACCGGAGAGCAAGCTTCGGGAGTTGGGCTTGATGGATGTGGTAGGGCTATGCTCTGTGGCAGCGAACTAGAGACAGCCTGGGCATTCGGCCCGGTAGGTTATACCAATGCATTTTGAGCGCACCGTAAAGCCGTCATTCCCGCGAAGAGCCTGCCCCCGAGAAGTCGGGGGCGGGAACCCACTCCCTGGCCACACATATACGGCGGCATCACGGTGACTTGGTATTAGATGGTCAGCTAGACACACATGAACCGTTGGGGGAAGCATGATCATACCAACACGTCGCCTGACCGCAGTCATCGAACGCGATGGGAACGGCTATGTTGCGCTGTGCCCTGAGCTGGACATTGCGAGCCAGGGCGAAACCGTCGAGGAAAGCCAACATAATCTGCAGGAGGCCGTACAGCTCTTCCTGGAAGAGGCCAGTCCGTCGGAGATACGGCAGCGCCTTCGAGGTGAAGTCTATGTCACGAGCATAGAAGTAGCAGTTTCATTTTGAGCGCGCCGTAAAGCCGTCATTCCCGCGAAGAGCCTGCCCCCGAGCAGTCGGGGGCGGGAACCCACTCCCTGGCCGCACATATACGGCGGCATCACGGTGACTTGGTATTAGGGTCCTGTCGGGACGAGGCGTCTGCGCACTTCTTCGAGAACATGGCTTCGTCGAGGTACGCAGGCGCGGCAGCCATATCGTAATGCAGCTCAGGAGTGGTGAGTCGACGGTAACGAACGGTCCCAGTGCCCGATCACCGTGAGGTTCGCAGAGGCACACTCAGGTTGATCATCAGGCAGTCGGGACTCCCAAGGTCAATATTCGAGGTCTAGCACTCACTCTGATACCGACTACTTCCCTCAACCCTTCCGTTTCAAACCCCTGAAGACGGGGTACGGGACGGGCCCAAGACGACGAGCCCGTTGACCTCCACGGCTGCTCACTCTTCGGGCGCAGCTCCCATGCTCGTAAGGCTGGGCGAATCTGATATAGTCTGCCTGTTCGACCGTCGCGAGGCCCAGCACGATATGGGCAAGGTTCCATGGTGACGCAGCCGACACGAGAGCAGCGTAACGTATTGAGGGCAGTACTCCGGCAGCGGTTCCCGCGGGAGCGCGGGCAGCTTCTGCCTGCGCTCCACTACGTCCACCACGAGTTCGGCCACTTGCCCGGCTGGGCGATGGAGGTGACGGGCTGGCACCTGGGGATACCGGTCAGCGAGGTATACGGCGCGGCGACGAGCTACTCAGAGCTCCGCATAGAGCGCCCCGGCCGCCATCTCGTGCGCGTCTGCACTGGCCTGGCCTGTCTTGGCAACGGCGGGCGAGGCCTGCTGGCCAAGATCGCCGAGGGACTTGGGGTCGAGGACGGGGCGACCACCGCCGACGGCCAGGTGACGATTGAGGAGACCGCGTGCGGCTACCTGTGTGGAGTTGCGCCCGCCGTGCAGGTCGATGGCGCCTGGCTTGGCCGCGCCGACGCCGCAGGGGTAGTGGCAAAGTTGAGGGCTGCAAATGACTAGCCCCGTCGACTCGCTGCGCTCTCTCGTGGATGCGGCCCGCTCGCGGCTGGACGGCGGGTTCTGCCGAGTCGTGGTACAGGTGGGGCACTGCTCGGCGTCGGTCGGCGCGGGTGAACTCGCGGACGCCATTCGCAGGTCTACGCCCTCGGGTGCTAAGGTGGTGAATGCCGGATGCGACGGCGCCTGCCACGACGCTCCCAAGCTGACGATTACGCATATCGACGGCACCGTCACTGTACTGGCGAAAGTCGATGCTGCGTCGGCCGGGAGGCTCGCGGCGTTGATGGGACATTGCCGCACCGATCGCCCTGCAAGTTACCGCCCGGTCAGGGAACCGGCGGACGGATTCTTCGCTGGCCAGAGGCGGGTCGTGCTGGACGGAGTGGGTGAGGTCGACCCGGTCTCCCTTGACGAGTACCTGTTGCGCGGCGGGTATGCGGGTCTTGCGAAGGCGCTCTCCATGCCGCCCGAAGCCGTGGCCGGCGAGGTCGGAGAGTCGGGACTCCGGGGCCGCGGCGGGGCCTACTTCCCGGCCGCCATCAAGTGGGACAGCGCGCGGAAGTTCGCCGCACCAAAGTATCTCGTGATCAACTGCGAGGAGGGAGAGCCGGGCATCTTCAAGGACCGCCACATCATGGAGGGGATGCCCCACCGCCTGCTCGAGGGTGCGGTCATCGCGGCGTACGCGTCAGGCGCCCGGTCCGCCTACGCCTACGTGAACGCGGAGGCCGACCTGTCGGCGGAGCGTCTGCAGTCGGCCATCGACCAGGCCTACACGTGCGGACTGCTGGGCGGCGACATCCTGGGCTCCGGGTTCGCCCTCGACGTGGAGATTCGGCGCGGGGCTGGCGGGTACGTCTGCGGCGACGAGACTACCCTGCTCAACACGATGGAAGGCTACCGGCGCGAGCCTCGTATCAAGCCGCCGCTGCCAATCGAGTCGGGCCTGTGGGGCAAGCCCACCGTCATCAACAACGCCGAGACGCTGGCGTCGGTCCCCTTCATCGTGGCGGAAGGCGCATCGGCCTTCATGGACATCGGCGCAAACGGAGACGCCGGGACGAAGATCATCAGCCTCAGCGGCTCCGTGCTCCGGCCAGGCCTGGTCGAGGTGCCGATGGGCACGACGCTGCGTGAGATCATTTACACGCTTGGAGGCGGGCCAGGAGACGGCCGCGACATCGCGGCCATGGCGGTCGGCGGGCCGTCGAGCGGCGTACTCCCCGCCTCGATGCTCGACACCCCCATAGCTCCCGGACAGCTCCACGAGTCGGGCGTGATGCTCGGCGCAGGCGGGGTCGTGGCCCTCGACGAGGACGCGGACGTCATCGAGGTCGTGCGGCACCTGGCGGCGTACAACGCCGACGAGTCGTGCGGGAAGTGTACGCCGTGCCGGGAGGGTACACCGCGAATCGTCGACGCGCTCGACCGCCTGATGGCAGGCGGCGGCTCGGACGCGGATATCGAGGAGCTGCGGCAGCTGGCCGACGTCGTGGAGCTTGCGTCGCTGTGCGGACTGGGCCAGGCAGCCGGGGGGCCGATCAGGAGCGCCCTGCACTTCTTCGGGAACGAGATGGCGGCGCTTGCTGGATAGGAGAGACCCATGACTCTTGATCAAAGCGACATCGAGATGCTGACGGTAGAGGAACGCCTTGCGCTTATTGAGCGTGTTTGGAACAGCCTCACCGTGGCGCCAGACGATATTCCCCTTACGAACGCTCAACGGGAAGAGCTCGACCGAAGGATCGATGAGTTGGAGCATGAGGGTCCCGTAGGCATTCCGTGGGAAGACGTACTTGATAGGGTCAAGAGTAGGAGGGCATGAGGCGGATTGTAGTCCTACCTCCTGCCGCGCGGGACATCCAGGAAGCGTTCGAATGGCACGAAAGACAGCGACTGGGACTTGGAGAAGAGTTCCTAGACTCTCTACAGTCCGTTATCGACGTGACTATCGATCATCCATATGCACACCCCGTGATGTATCGCGACACTCGAAGGGCTTTGCTACAGCGTTTCCCGTATGGACTGTTCTACCAGGTGCACTCGGAGCAGATCGTCATAGTGGCATGTATACATGTGCGCCGGAACCCGCGACGCTGGCAGTCCCGGTCATGAGTACGCCTACTATGCCCACTCCCACAAGCGATAATGCCTCGTACAGCGAAAGAGGTTTGCCGTGACCATAACACTTCAGATCGACGACAACGATATCCAGGTCCGCGACGGCGCGTCTGTGCTCGACGCCATCAACGCCTCGGGCACGTACATCTCGCAGCTGTGCAAGGACCCGGACATGGATGCCATCGGCGCCTGCCGTACCTGTCTCGTCGAGATCGACGGGATGCGCGGCCTGCCCGCCTCGTGCTCGGTCCCGGCCGCCGACGGGATGAAGGTGTGGACCGGCACCGCCAAGGCGCGGGAGGTCCGCACGGCGGTTATCGAGCTGACGTCCGCGATGGTGGGCGCGAACGGCAACGGGGAGAACGGCCATCGCGAGCTGACGGTTGCGGCCAAGGAGCACGGCCTCGACGCGCCCCGGTGGGCCAGCCGCGAACGGGAGCCGGTCGACGAGAGCAACCCCGTATTCAACATCGCCATGGATAGCTGCATCCTCTGCGGTCGGTGCGCCCAGGCGTGCCAGGATGGCCATCAGTTCATCGGCGCAATCGACTTCCTCGGCACGGGCCGCGCAGGGCGCATCGGCACGTTCATGGACCGCCCGCTGCTGGAGTCCGTATGCACGACCTGCGGCCAGTGCCTGTCCGTCTGTCCCACCGGCGCCATCGAGGTCAAGGCGCCTCCGCGGGAGGCCGTCAAGACGGTCACCACCACCTGCCCCTACTGCGGCGTCGGCTGCGGAATCAAGGCTGGCGTCGACGAGACCGACCGGATCATCGAGATGCTCGACGACCCCGACAACCAGTCCAGCCTGGGGATGCTGTGCGTCAAAGGCAGGTTCGGGTACACGTTCGTGCATCACGAGGACCGCCTCACGACGCCGCTGATTCGCCGGGACGGCGAGCTCACCCCGGCCTCGTGGGAAGAGGCGCTGGACTACGTAACCGACCGCCTTGCGGGGTACACCGGCGACGAGTTCGCGACCCTGTGCTCGGCCAAGGCGACGAACGAGGACGGCTACGTGCAACAGAAGTTCGCCCGCGCCGTCATGCAGTCGAACCACATCGACCACTGCACGCGGCTGTGCCATTCGCCGTCGGTCGAGGCGATGCTCACGTCCCTCGGCAGCGGCGCGACCAGCAACTCGTACATCGACTACGAGGAGGCGGGCTGCCTGGTGATTATCGGCTCCGACGCCAACTCGAATCACCCCGTGGCGGCGGCGCGCATGAGGCGGGCCGTCATCGAGCGCGGGGCGAAGCTCATCGTCATCAACCCGCGGCGCATCGAGATGTGCGACTTCGCGGAGCTGTGGCTCAGGCCGCGGCCGGGCACCGACGTCGCCCTCCTCAACGCGATGGCCAAGGTCATCCTGGACGAGGGGCTGGACGACGAGGCCTTCGTACGCGACCGGACCGAGGGTTTTGACCAGTGGCGCAGCGTCGTCGACAAGTACGACCTCGACTACGCCTCGGGAATCACGGGCGTCCCAGCCGAGGACATCGCGAAGGCGGCCCGGATCTACGCCAGCCCACCCTTCAGCGGCTCGTGCCTGATATGGGGCATGGGCATCACGCAGCACACGAACGGCACGGCCAACGCGCACGGGCTGCTCAACCTGGCGCTGGCGGCGGGACAGCTCGGCAGGCCGGGATCTGGCGTATCGCCCCTGCGCGGCCAGAACAACGTGCAGGGATGCGGCGACGCGGGCTGCCTGCCCAACTCCTTCCCCGGCTACCAGGTCATCAGCGACGACACCGTCGCCAAGTTCCAGGACGCCTGGGGCTGCACCCTGCCCGCCGAGAAGGGGATGGTGGTCACCGACATGGTCGAGGCCATGACGGAGGGCCGGCTAAAGGCCATGTACGTCACGGGCGAGAACCCGCTCCTGAGCGAGCCCGACCTGCACCACGCGGAGAAGGCGTTCAAGAGCTTGGACTTCCTGGTCGTGCAGGACATCTTCATGCACGAGACGGCTGAGATAGCCGACGTGGTGCTGCCCGCCACGACCTTCGCCGAGAAGGACGGGACCTTCACGAACAGCGAGCGGCGCGTGCAGCGCGTACGCAAGGTCGTCGAGCCCGTCGGCGGGAGCCGCCCCGACTGGGAGATCATATGCGACCTGGCCCGGCGCCTCAGCCGGCGGCTCGAGCTGGGAGCCGAGCGCGAGTTCTCGTACGCGCACCCGTCGGAGATATGGGCCGAGATGGCGAGGCTCACTCCCAACCTGGCGGGCATCTCGTACGAGCGGCTGGAGGACGGCGGGATCCAGTGGCCCTGCCCTACTCCCGACCACCCTGGCACGCGGTTCCTATACGAAAAAAACTTCCCGCGCGGCCCGCGTGCCAAGTTCGTCGCGTTCGACCAGGGCCCAGCCGCCGAGGAGATGCCCAGCAAGCGCTTCCCGCTCATCCTCAACACGGGGCGCATCCTCTACCACTGGCACGGGGGGACGATCACGCGGCGCGCCGACGGCCTGCTGGCCAGGTCGCCCGAGCTCCAGATCGCCATCAGCGAGGACGACGGCGCAAGGTTCGGCGTCCAGGACGGCGAGTGGATCAGGCTGCGCTCCCGCCGGGGCGACCTCGAGGGCCGCGCGCTGTTCACCGACAAGATGCGCGCCGGCGAGGTCTTCGTGCCCTTCGTCAAGCTCCGCGACCACGCCGCCAACTTCCTCACCAACTCGGCCTTCGACCCCAACTCCAAGATCCCCGAGTACAAAGTCTGCGCCATCCGCATCGAGAAGGTGGAGTCGTGAGGTACGCCTATCCGTGCAACCTGCACCCGGAACAGCCTCAGGGCTTCTACGTGACATTCCCGGACGTGCCCGGAGCGCTCACTTCCGGCAAGGACCGCGCCGAGGCCCTCGAAATGGCCGAGGACGCACTGGCGATCATGCTCGGAGCCTATGTAGAAGAGCGCAAGGACATCCCTGTCCCCTCTGAACCTATGGAAGGCCAAGAGCTCGTTCCCGTTCCCCCTATCATAGCTGCTAAGCTAGAACTCTATACAGCCATGCGCAGCCAGGGGATCACCAAAGTTGCTCTCGGAAAGCGCCTCGGCATCGGAGAGTCCGCAGTCCGCAAGCTCCTCGACACTGAGCACCGCTCGCACATAGAGCGAGTCGAAAGGGCACTCCGCGCCGTGGGGCGCAGCCTCATAGTGGAGTCTCACGCGGCTTAAGATACACTATAGTGAGGGGGCTGCAACCATCCGGCTGCCTTCCACCAGCGAGGTTCGTCGCGGTCGAGTGGGCCGCCGGGGCGATGCACACTAAGCTATAAGGTACTGCACTTGAGAACAATAGGGTCGATCAGCAAATACGGATGGCTGTTATGGGCGCTCCCACTAATAGTCGTTGTTGCACTCTTTGCGTTAGTCATATATGTGGCATCGGAAAGAGCGCTATCACAGCTAGAAGTGGTCCTATTTCAGGTTCTGACACTCGGTTTAGGACTATTCGGCTCCTTCTGGTTCGGGCGATTCTCTGCGATGGAAGCAGCACGTGATGTAGTTCGGCCCCACGCACGCTCAGCCTTGCGCACGATATTATCGTTGCACGATAGCCTTGTCCGCCTATCGCGCAGAATTGAAGAATTCAAGCGGACCAGCGATGATCATCGATTTGATATAGTACAGGCCATAGTTCATGAGCAGATACCTATAGGCGGCTCCGCTGTCGAGGATTGGCGCGACATCGTACCTGAAGACGTCGAGGAAGTCCTTGAGCGATGGGGTGAAGAGACGGAGGTTTCGGGATATGGCAACGCAGACTAGACTCATCAGAGGAAAAGTTGCGGAAATCCTAAGCTCCCTAGAGGTGGCCCTAAATGTTGGCGAGAACCACGGCGTTAAGCCCGGTATGTTGTTTGACATCCTCGCGAAGAGAGGTCGCGGTATCAAGGATCCAGACAGTGGAGAGGAACTAGGTTCTATCGGCTTGCCAAAGGCAAGAGTGCGAATCTTCGATGTCCACGAGAGATTCTCCGTTGCCAGAGCAAACCAAACCAGACTTGTCAATGTCGGGGGCCACTTTGACAACGTCGGACACATGAGAGCTACACTGCGCATGTTTGAGCCACCCAATTGGGTCGAACGCCCCGAACCCCTCAAAGTCAAGGAGCATTCCCCCGCTCCCAGCCAGGACTTGGACGAACCCGACAGCTATGTCGACATTGGGGACGTCGTTGTCCAAGTTCTCGACGAAGAACAGGCCTAACTGTGTGAGCTAGCCTCCCACCTCAGGTTTCTTCGAGCCGTGGATGGATGGGGCGCTTGCCATCAGAGTGCGGAGGTTGGCGATGGCCGCCACAGCATCGTTGCCGAGGCCGAGCAGGTCGCGGACTACGCGCTCGTCCAGCTCTATTCGTGCGGGGTCGACGGCGCAGTGGTGGAACGGCTGGAATTTCCGGCTCCTGAAGTCGCGCCAGATGGCCTGGCCTTCGTCGAGCTGCCACTCTTTCAGTTCTCGCACATCAAGGGTGGGTAGGCTCTCCAGCATCCCCTTGTTGCCTCTTCCTCTACCCTCCTGAGTTCTGTTAGCGTGATTGGCATGAAGCAATAGCCCAAGCGTGGAGTTGCACCATAGCGCCAGCGCAATCTCCTGTTTAGAACGAATTACGGGTTCACTTCCGTGGACAGTCAGTGTGTGCCACGACGATACACCCAATGCCCGCGTGTCTGTGCGCGTTGTCATAATCCGCTGAGAGTTGTACCGCACATCGCAAGTGATTTGGAGCGTGCCGGATTGGGACCAGACGGAATGATGGTCGCGACCCGGCTTTGGTATCAACCATGCGTTTGGCTCTGCAACCATGCCCTGATGAATGGACGAGTCCAAGCTCCAGATCGCGGGGAATTGCGCCTGCTCGTTCCACCCGTGATAACCCTCGAACACGCCGAGGGAGCCGCGAATTCGCCGATGCTGTGGCCCCACGTTGCAGACTTCGGTCATAGTCGCCACAGGGAAATGTCCGGCAAGCTGGGTACCGTCCCCGGTCCAGAGTTCGCCTCTTTCCGCCGCTGCGGCAAACTGCCCGATGACAGCTCGCTGCCACCTGGCCGCTTTCCAAGGGCCCTGCCCAACGGGACCTTCGACGATCTCACCCCACTGCTCTCCTCCTACGATCAGAGGGCTGCCGCCCACAGGTGGGCCGTCCGATCTATGCAGCGGTGCTGAGGCCGTGGCGTTGACGGCGTTGACCAGCGCCAGGGCGTCGGTCTCCTGCCGGGCGGTGCGCCACAGGTTTACAAATGTGCCTCGCCCCGACGGGCTCTCGTCCTCACCCAGACGGCGGGCCACGAGCAATGTTTCGGCGATGGCAGTGTCGTATGACATAGAGCGGAGGTCCGGGTCGTGGGACGAGACAACGTACTCGATCTCGTACCTGGTCGCCAGCATCTCACGCACAGCTCGCCACGACTCGCCGGACAGCGCGGTCACCGGCAGCACCAGCGCGGCGCGTCCGCCCGGCTTGACCAGCCGGTCGGCGAGGACAGTGAACGAGGAGGCGTGCCCGGCCATCTGGTTCGCGGGCGTCCCCTTCAGCAGCCTGGACGTGCGTCTTGCGATGGCGTTTTGGGACTCTGCGCCGCCCTCAGGCAGCGAGAACACGCGCTCCAGGGACTCCCCGTGTCCGCCGTCGCTCCCGCGTCTCGTGTACGGGGGATTGCAGATAACCAAGTCGGCCTGCGGGCGCCGGACGATGCTCCCCTCCCCGCTCTTGGCGCCAATTTGCTCCTGCGTGGCGGAGAAGAATGACTGGACTTCGGGTGCGCCGAGCCAGTCCAGCGAGCCGAGATGGATTTCGCCGGAAGACTCCATTCCCAGCCTCAGGGTGTGAAGCTGCATCTGCTCGAATCTCATGGACGGCGACATGGCTGCGAGGGTCGCAGCCGTTAGGTGGATCGCGGACTGGACGACATCGGCCCCCATGATGACCTTCTCTACCAACGCCTGGTGGAGCGCAGGATCGTCCGAAGCAGCCCTGCCCGTCGCCGCGTGGTTTTGGAGTATCTGCCGGTAGGCTGCCATTAGCAGGGTCCCTGTGCCGCAGGCGGGATCGATTACGCGCAAGTCAGCCACCGCCCCGGTGTCGCCCCAATCCACTCCAGGCCATTTGGACGGCGACAGTGCAAGACCCGCTAGGAGCGTGGATGCGGGAATGCTGGTGTAGAAGGCCGCGAGGAGCTTTCTCTCGGCGATGAGCCGGTTGAATATCCTCCCAGCAAGGTCGTGCCGGCCAACCGCGCCCATTCCTAGGAGTCCGGCGGCGGTCTCCGCGCACTCTTCGAGCACCGAGACCGCCTCCACGTCCGAAAGCTGCTCCACGACATCCTTCGCCATGCTGAATATGGGGTAGTAGTCGATGGCGAGGATTTCCTCCCACATTCGAAGGAGCGACAGGCGCGAGAATCTCCCGTTCCGGCGGGCGGCGCTCACGGGCTGGTAGACCTCCTCGCCGCCAGCTAGCCGCTCCTGGAATACCATGGCGTTTATGACAACGAGGGCTGCCATGTTGGCGGACTCGTCCCCCGGCTCCGCCCCAAACACCTTGGAAACGCGGGCGAGCGTGCCAGGCGAGGAGTAGAGCCGTGAGCCTGCTCGCCTTGCGCCATCGTCCAACAGGTCGACGGCTTCATCGAGATTGCCGGCTGGCGGCGCAGCCATAGTCGCAGCGTGACCGAGATCCCCCGGTGTTCCCGTGAGTGCCGGGCCCGCAGAGCCGTCGATGCGCCACTCCCTCCACTCTAACGTCGATACCGCCATGCGCTCGTACAGACGCTGCTGAGCGGTGGACCGGAGGTGACCCGGTATGGTGACTGCAAAGACGTTCTGAACTCTCCGCCCGTCTATCTCCATGCCAAGGCGCGACAGGGCGTCAGCCTCGACCGTCGGGGCGGGCTCCACTTCGGTCTCGAGGATGACCGGCCCCGCTGGCAGACGAATCAGCACGTCGGGACGCTTTCCTTCGTGCAGAGTCTCGGCCACAGCCGAGAGCCCAAGACTCTCACGCAGCAGCCGGGCCAATACGTCGTTGATGATGCTTTCGTGGCTGCGGTCTCTGTGCACTGGAGTTGTCATGCGGACTATGTTATACCAATTTATTTTGAGCGCGCCGTAAAGCCGTCATTCCCGCGAAGGCGGGAACCCACTCCCTGGCCGCACATATACGGCGGCATCACGGTGACTTGGTATTAGTACCGATGTTCGCGGAAATCAATGTCGTTCGGCACCCTGTATCGACCATCTAAGACGTAGGTCTCCGTCCGTCGGCCCCGTCGACACCACTTCTATAAGGCCTCACGCTGTAGGGGCGGGTTTGAAACCCGCCCTCCCCGACCTCCCAATCAACTCGTCGTTCCCGAGCCTGCCCCCGAGCAGTCGGGGGGCGGGAACCCATCCCCGGCTCCCAATCACGCCAATCACCCAAATCCCCTTAATCACAGTTCAGACACTCCCCCTCCCCGCCCTCTGCGGTGAAATCTCCCTCTTGACAACCACCCGTATCGCTCTCATAATAGAACGCATGTCCGATACCAGCACGCACACAACTGAAACAACAACGGAGCGCAAGCCGCCCACTCTCGCAGACATCGTCCGCGAGAAGACCGACGACGGCAAACGCATCATCGACTTCTTCCTCGACGTCATGGAGGACAGGATCGACGGCGCTGAGCTATGCCACAGGATCGACGCCGCCAAGCAGCTCGAAAAGCACAAGTCCAAGGCCGCCGCCAAGTTCCTTGCCGAGTACCGCGGCGTCTCATGCGGTCACTCCATCAATGGACGCCCCAACCCGGCCGACCCCTGCTCCGCCGCGGAGAGGAGCCTGGTGGCCGTGACCCTGAACGCCCCGGCCACCCTTACGCAAGACTTCCTCACTGTGCTCTCTGGGATAGATGAATTCCTCATGGCCAGGCTCATCCGAGCCCAGACGGCCGACGGCGTCACCGTCATCGAGTTCCTCGACGACGTAATGCAGGACAGGAACGACGGCTTCAAGTCCCACCACAGGATCGCCGCCGCCAAGGAGCTCATAGTACACATAGTCCGCGACGAACAGCCCGTTGCAGGCTCCGTTCACCCTGAGCCCGGCTCCCCTGAGCCTGTCGAACGGGTCGAAGGGTCCGTTCACCCTGAGCCTGTCGAAGGGTCCGTTCACCCTGAGCTCGTTGCAGGCTCCGTTCACCCTGAGCTCGTTGCAGGCTCCGTTCACCCTGAGCTTGTCGAAGGGTCCGTTTACCCTGAGCCTGTCGAAGGGTCCGTTCACCCTGAGCTTGTCGAAGGGTCCGTTCACCCTGAGCCTGTCGAAGGGTCCGTTCACCCTGAGCTTGTCGAAGGGTCCGTTCACCCTGAGCCTGTCGAAGGGTCCGTTCACCCTGAGCTTGTCGAAGGGTCCGTTCACCCTGAGCCTGTCGAAGGGTCCGTTCACCCTGAGCCCGTCGAAGGGTCCGTTCACCCTGAGCCCGTCGAAGGGTCCGTTCACCCTGAGCCTGTCGAAGGGTCCGTTCACCCTGAGCTCGTTGCAGGCTCCGTTCACCCTGAGCCCCGCCAAATCGTCATTCCCGCGGAGAGCCTGCCCCGTACTCGATACGGGGCGGGAACCCATCCCCCTGACCCTGCCCAAGGACCCCAGGACCACAAGGTCCGACGGACCGGAAGGAGGCGCACCCGAACACAGCGGCGCCGGGACGGAAACGCCAGGGCCGCCATGCTCGGAAAGCACCCAACCTCCGAGCGAAACAAGAAGGACCAGCAGGACAAGCCCGCGCCCGTTGAGCTCACCCCCGCCGAGCGCAGAATCAGGGAAAGACTCGAACAGCACTGGCACGAGCCAGACCCCTATGGCGCACCCATCGACTCCACACACCCCGGCCGCTCGCCCCCCTGCTAGCCGCGACACGGCCACACAACTGATACCAATTTATTTTGAGCGCGCCGTAAAGCCGTCATTCCCGCGAAGAGCCTGCCCCGTACTCGATACGGGGCGGGAACCCACTCCCTGGCCGCACATATACGGCGGCATCACGGTGACTTGGTATTAGGTGGAGGATCTGGGGTACAGTACCCTTCTTGGGGAGGCGGAGCTCTCGCTCAGTTTACTCAGCTACTCCCTTCTCCTCTATACTATCCCCCAACGAGCACACGACTCTGGAGCCGATCTATGGCCACGCCTATTACGCAGATGCCGAAGCCCGATGCGGGGCAGTACAGCGGGGAGCGCAAGCTGTTCCTCGTGCCCAGCTTCATGATGCCGCCGACGCTGCCGGAGGAGGGCCTGGCGCTGCTGGACGGCTACTGGTCCGAGGTGCGCGACCACGTCGGCAGCCTGTCGCGCTCCCTGGGCAAGGTGTCGTGCGTATACCACGAGCTGGTATCCGAAGGCGGCGATGCCGGCATCGAGATGCTGGAGCAGGTCAACCCCAGGGGCAGCTCGTTCATCAAGTCGCTGTGCCAGGCGGGCGCGGCGCTGGAAGGGCTGGAGGACCGGGCGCTGCTGGAGGAGAGCATGGACTGGCAGCGCTGCCTCTCCATCGGCCTGATGAGCGAGAAGGTGATGCAGCTGGCCATGGACGGGTTCCGCGAGGCCAGCGAAGGGCGCACGCGGCGGATGATCGAGCGCATCGACGAGACGCTGGGTGAGAACGAGGTCGGCGTGCTGTGCATCCGGGAGGACCACGGCCTGCAGTTCCCGCCCTCCCTCAAGATATTCTACGTAGCGCCCCGCTCCATGGACGCGCTGAAGCGCTGGATAGAGGAGCAGATGCGCGCGGCCCCAGCGCCCCCTGCCGACGAGCCCGGCGAGTCGCAGGAGTGAGCGACCCCGCGCTGCGCTCCCGCGAGTGGCTCGACTCCCCCGACCTCTACGGCTGGCTGAGGCGCGCCGCCCTCCGGTCCCAGGGCTTCGGGGAGCACGCACTGGACGGCCGGCCCGTCATCGGGATATGCAGCTCGTGGAGCGAGCTGAATCACTGCAACGCCCACCTCCGCGGCATCGGCGAGGCCGTGAAGCGTGGCGTGTCGCAGGCGGGCGGCCTACCCCTGGAGTTCCCCGTGATGTCGCTGGGCGAGTACAACATGCGCCCCACGACCATGATGTACCGCAACCTGATGAGCATGGACGTCGAGGAGTCGATCCGCGCGAACCCACTGGACGGCGTGGTGCTGCTTGCCGGGTGCGACAAGACGACGCCCGCGATGCTGATGGGCGCTATCAGCGCCGACGTGCCCGCGATCATGGTCACCGGCGGGCCCCAGCTGAAGGCGAGCTGGCGGGGCGAGGAGCTGGGCACGTGCACGGACTGCCGCCGGTACCAGCAGGAGCTGCGCGCGGGCAGGATCACCGAGGACGACTGGGCTGACCTGCAGGGCGCGATCATAGCCAGCCCGGGCCACTGCGGTGTCATGGGCACTGCGTCGACCATGGCGGCGATGGTCGAGACGCTGGGGATCGCGCTGCCCGGCAACGCGGACATACCCGCGGCGGACTCGCGCCGCACCGGGCTTGGGGAGCAGGCCGGCCGCCGCATTGTCGACCTGGCGCGGCGAGGAGAACGACCGTCGCGCTTCGTCACCGAAGCGTCGATTCGCAACGCCATCAGGGTGCTCCACGCACTGGGCGGCTCCACCAACGCCGTCGTCCACCTCACGGCCATCGCCGGGCGGGCGGGCATCGAGCTGGACCTCGACCTGTTCGACGAGCTGTCGAGGTCGACGCCGTTCCTGCTGGACCTGAAGCCGTCGGGGCGGTTCCTGATGGAGGACTTCTTCAACGCCGGGGGCCTCGCCGCCCTGCTGAAGGAGATGTCTCCCCTGCTGGAGCTCGACACACCCACGGTCACGGGCCGGACTCTCGGCGAGAACATCGACGGGGCCGCCGTCCACGACCGGCGCGTCATCAGGACACTCGACGCGCCGATGGGCGACGAGGGCGGGCTGGCCGTGCTTCGTGGCTCACTCGCGCCGACGGGCGCAATCGTGAAGCAGACCGCCGCATCTCCAGAGCTCCTGCGCCACCGCGGCCGGGCGGTCGTGTTCGAGGACCACGACGACCTCGACCGGCGGATCGACTCCGACGACCTGGACGTGCGTCCCGACGATGTCCTGGTGATGAAGAGCGCGGGGCCAATCGGGGGGCCCGGAATGCCGGAGTGGGGATTCCTGCCGCTGCCGCGCAAGCTCCTCGCCCGCGGAGTCCGTGACATGGTGCGGATCAGCGACGCGCGCATGAGCGGCACGGCATTCGGCACGGTCGTGGTCCACGTGACGCCGGAGTCCGCCTCCGGTGGGCCGCTGGGCGCCGTGCGCGACGGCGACATGATCGAGCTCGACGTGCCGAATCGCAGGCTCGACCTGCTGGTCGACGAGCGCGAGGTGCAGAGACGGCTCTCCGAGGCCCCTGCCATGCCGGACCGCTTCGAACGCGGCTACGGCCAGCTGTTCACGCGGCACGTGCTCCAAGCGGACAAGGGCTGCGACTTCGATTTCCTCCGGGCCGATGGGGGGAGAATCCTGCTACGGCGAGAGCCTTGCCCCGACAAGTAAGGGATGCTCACTTATACCAATTTATTTTGAGCGCGCCGTAAAGCCGTCATTCCCGCGAAGAGCCTGCCCCCGAGCAGTCGGGGGCGGGAACCCACTCCCTGGCCGCACATATACGGCGGCATCACGGTGACTTGGTATAACTCATCACCCGAAACGTCCCTCGGCAGCCTCACACTGCCAGTATCTCGTCCTTGACGAGGTGTAGCCTAGTGGTGCTGGGTGCGGAGTCATCGTCGAAGTGGCACAGCACGGCGTCTTGGGCCATGAACTTCAGGTCGTCCCACGAGTCGCCCTGCGTGATGATGTCGTACCCTATCGCCGCAGCGTAGTATCCGCCCTCTTCGGCTTCGCGGACTTCAAAGGTTATCTCGCTTGGCCCGTTCATGATGACCCCTTAGCCTTGTAAATTCCACGGTCGTTGGATGGCTTGTCGATTATGTCCCATGCTGGCAATACTACCCTCCGGTAAGTCTATCCTCTCCCATCCTTACGCCCTGCGTCCTCTCCGACGCCCCCCGGCGGCAGGGTGTAAGCGAGCCAGGCTGACAGGTCGGCGATGACCTCGTGGGTTATCTGGTGGGCCATGTCGTACTCGCGGTACTCGGTGGGGTAGCCGCCCCTGGAGAGGATGTCGTGGGCCGAGCGCCCGTCCTGGACGTGTATGACGTCGTCGATGGTCCCATGAGCGATGAATATGCGCTGAGTATGGGCCGAGCTTGCCGCCCCGCTGGGTTGGTCCTGTGGCGTAAGGCGCGAGCTTAGGGCTACGATGCCCGGGAAGCGGTCGGCGTGGCGGAGGCCGTGGCGGAAGGCCATCATGCCGCCCTGGGAGAACCCGCCGAGGACCACCCTACCCTCTTCCACACTGTATCTGGAAGTCACGTCGTCTACGAAGGCTTCGAGGAGTCCCTCTGCGGAGCCGTCGGCGTCGAAGTCGGCTTCCAGCGGGGCGCTCCAGGCGTAGCCGACCATACCCAGGCCGAAGTCCATTCGGATGGGCGCGTTGGGGAAGGCGAACAGGTAGCCCTCCCGCGAGATCATCGGGACGAGCGGCGCCAGGTCGCCCATGTGTGAGCCGTAGCCGTGCATCAGGACGACGAGGGGATACGACTGCCCGGCGCGGTAGCCGTCAGGCTCCACGACCTGGTAGACCAGGCTTGCATCGTCGAACTGTCTGGTTTCCAGTGCCGCCAGGCCTCCGCTCGGTAAGCTAACCGGCCGTCCGAATGGCTGCTGCTGGATGATCGGAGTGCCCCGTCAGCCATGCGCGCCCGTCGGCGGAGAGCAGCACGTCGGCAGCCTCGGGGCCCTGGGAGCCCGGCTCGTAGGGGTGGAGCGGCGAATCGGGGTATGGGTCTTCCCAGGAGGCGATGAGCGGGTCGACGATTCGCCACGCCTCCTCGATCTGGTCGCTGCGGATGAAGAGGGACGCGTCGCCCTCCAGCGCGTCCTGGAGCAGCCTCTGGTACGCCTCTGGGATGGTCTGGCCCGCGAATGCCGAGTCGTAGTGGAACTCCATGCTCATCTGCTCCATGTCCATGCCGCGGTCGGGGACCTTCACCTCGAAGTCGAGGTGCACGCCCTCGTTCGGCTCGATGAGGACGGAGAGCATGTTCGGGCTCAGCTCCCTGCTGATCTCCCCCGAAAAGAGGTGGTGCGGCGGGCGCCGGAACTCGATCACGACCTCGGACACCTTCTCGGAGAGGGCCTTGCCCGAGCGGAGATAGAAGGGCACGCCCTGCCATCGCCAGTTGTCGACGTAGAGCCGCAGGGCGGCGTAGGTGGGCGTGGTGGAGCCGGGCGAAACGCCGGTCTCGTCCCTGTATCCCCTGTACTGGCCGCGCACGGCATGACTCGAAGCCTCTCCGGGAGTCCATCTGCGGACCGCCTTCAGCACCTCGGCCTTCTTGTTGCGGAGGGAGTCGGCGTCCATGGATATGGGCGGCTCCATCGCCACGATGCATAGGACCTGCAGGAGGTGGTTCTGGATCATGTCGCGGACCACGCCGGACTGGTCGTAGTACCCTGCCCTGTCGCCGAGAGCGACCTTCTCCGAGACGGTGATCTGGACGTTGTCGACGTAGTTCCGGTTCCAGATGGGCTCGAAGATAGCGTTGGCGAATCGAAAGACGAGGAGGTTCTGCACGGTCTCTTTTCCGAGGTAGTGGTCTATGCGGTAGACCTGGCTCTCGTCGAAGACGGCGTGGACGGCGCTGTTCAGCTCCTGCGCCGACCCAAGATCCCAGCCGAAGGGTTTTTCGATGACGACGCGGCTCCACCCCGAAGCGCCGTTGGCAAGGCCCGAGGCCCCCAGGCTGGCGACCGCCCTGGCGTAGAGCGTGGGGGCGACGGAGAGGAAGAAGAGGCGGTTGACGTTCCCGGCGTCACCCTCGACTTCGTCCAGTACCTTCCCTAGGCGGCCCATGTCCGACAGGTCGCCCAGGTCGCCCTCGCAGTAGCGGAGCCGGGCGGCGAACTCATCCCACCTGGCCCTCTCGCCCGCGAAGTTGCCGGAAGCGGCCACTCCGTTCCACATGAGGTCCCTGAACTCGACGTCGCTCCGGGGAGAACGGGCCATGCCCACGATATTGAACGTGCTGGGCATGCGACCCTTGAGCCAGAGGTTGAAGAGGGCCGGGAGCAGCTTCCGCGACGTGAGGTCGCCCGAAGCGCCCATGATGACTATGCTTGTGGTCTTCCCGGGCATCAGCGGAGACTCAGGCGCCGTCGCGGTCCATGAGGCGGTCCCTCTTGGCCGCAATGTCGCCAAGGAGGTCGTCGTAGGAGTCCGCGAAGAGGCGGAGCCCGTCACTGAGCAGGCCAGCGGTGACCTCGTCCATGTCTACGCCGGCCTCGCCGAGCCGGTCGACGAGGCGCTCGGCCTCGTCGACATCCTGCTCCAGCGTCTCGGCAACCGCGCCGTGCTCCATGAACGCGAGCAGCGTCGCCTCGGGCATCGTGTCGACGGTGTCAGGACCGATCAGGGCCTCGGGGTACATGACGTCGCTGTAGTCGGGGTTCTTGGTGGACGTGCTGGCCCAGAGGGGGCGCTGGACGCGGGCGCCTTCCGCTGCGAGGGCGGCGAACCGGTCTGCGCCGAAGTCTTCCCTGAAGTCCCGGTATGCCAGCTTGGCGTTGGCGATGGCCGCCCTGCCCTTCAGGTCGTCTTCGTCGTCTCCGAGCTGCGAGTCCACGGCGGTATCGACCCTGCTGATGAAGAACGAGGCGACGGAACCCACCCGGCTCAGGTCGCCCCCGGACCACCGCAGGTCTTCGAGGCCGGCCATGTAGGCATGCCTCACGTCGCGGTATGCCCTGAGCGAGAACGTGAGGGTGACGTTGACGTTGATCCCCTCGCCGATGAGCCTGTGGAGGGCGGGGATGCCCGCCGGAGTTGCGGGCACCTTGACCATGACGTTGGGCCGGTCCAGGAGACGGAAGAGCCGCCTGGCCTCCTCGATGGTCGCATCCGTGTCGTTTGCCAGGTGAGGGCTGACCTCCAGGGAGGCGTAGCCGTCGGCGGCGGCGGACTCGTCGTAAGCTGGGCGGAGAAGGTCGGCGGCGGACCGGATGTCATCGACGGTCAGCGCTTCGTATATCTCATCCACACCGCTTCCGCCTGCGGCGAGGGCCTCCAGGGCGTCATCGTAGTCGCTGCTGTCGGCGATGGCCTTCTGGAAGATGGTCGGGTTGGACGTGAGTCCCGTTACGCCGAGATCGATGAGGCGCTGCAGCTCCCCCGATTCTATGAGGCCGCGTCTTATGTTGTCGTACCAGATCGACTGGCCGACTGCCCTGACGTCCTGAATCGAGTTGCTCATCGTCCACCCCTGCGGCTGGTCTGAGAGGGTGAGTGAGAATCTCGTTCGTAGCCTGCAAGACCGTTCGTGGTGAGCATGTCGAACCATGAACGGCCCTTCGACAGGCTCAGGGCGAACGGATAATATGGCTCGGCAAGCACCAATCACACACCCTTTGAGGGTAGTCTACCAAAGAGGAGGGTATCCCGCCCGCTATTCGAGCTCCACAATGGGGTAGCCGTCCAGGACCTGCTGTCCGGCCTCTACGTGCACCGACCTGACGATGCCGGACCAGTCGGCGCGGAGCATCTGCTGCATCTTCATTGCCTCCAGCACGCAGATCTCGTCGCCGGTGACGACCTCGTCCCCGACGGATACGGCGACCGACAGTATCACGCCCGGCATTGGGGACGAGAACAGCTTGGTTGGAGCCCGCCCCGTACCTACCGCAGGCGTTGGGTCTGGCCTGGGAGAGACGTGTGACGGAGGAGCGGGCTGCATGATGCGGTCGAGCTGCGCCTCTTCTTCTTCCACCACATCTTCGAGCCGCACCTCGACCTCCTCGCCGTCGACAATTGCCCTGACGGGCGAGGCATGAGGGTCTGCCACCTCGACGGTGAACCAGCGGTCGGCTACGTTGACGCGGATTGTGGGCATCGGTTGCGGGTTATGGGACTAGAGGAGCGATATGAAGACGCCTGCCACGACTGCCGAGCCGATAACACCGGCCACGTTGGGACCCATTGCGTGGCCGAGGAGATACGTCCTGGGATTGGCCTCCTGGCCTATGTGGTGCGAGATGCGGGCGGCCATGGGCACTGCCGAGACGCCCGCCGAGCCGATGAGCGGGTTCATCTTCCCCTTCAGGACGAGGTTCATGAGCTTCGCTAGAAGGAGGCCGCCGACCGTCCCGCAGGCGAAGGCGACTAGGCCGAGGCCAAGTATGACTATCGTCTCGGCGTCGAAGACGCGATCGGCAGAGAGCTGGGTTCCGACAGTGATCATCAGGAAGATCGTTGCGATGTTGACGAGCTCGTTCGAAGCGGCGTTGGCCAGCCTGGGAACGACGCCGCTCTCCCGGAATAGGTTGCCGATCATGAGCATGGAGATAAGTGGCGCGGAGCGTGGCACGACGAGAATGATGAGTATCATGGCCATGAGGGGCAGCATGAGCTTCTCGGTCCTGGAGACCTCCCTGGGCGGCGTCATCACAATGCTGCGCTCCTTCTCAGTTGTAAGGAGCTTCATCAGCGGGGGCTGGATGAAGGCGACGCTCGCCATGTAGGAATACGCGATCACCGCGGTAATGCCGAGCAGCTCCGGGGCGAGCTTGGCGGCAAGGAATATGGACGTAGGGCCATCGGCGCCGCCTATTATGCCGATGGCCGCAGCCTCCTGGATCTCGAAGAGGCCGGTGGCGAGTGCGCCCCAGAAGGCAACAAAGATGCCCAGCTGGGCGGCCGCTCCGAGGAGCAGGGTCCTGGGGTTGGCAATGACGGGGCTGAAGTCGGTCATCGCGCCGATACCCAGGAATATGATTGGCGGCAGTATGTTCCAGAAGGACAGGCCGTAGTGGAACACGACGCCGAAGATGCCCGACTCCTGGTGGCCCATTTCGCCAGGGACAAATATCGCCATGCCAGCCAGTGGGAGATTGGCGATGATGACGCCCAGGCCGATGGGGAGAAGCTCATACGGCTCCATGTCTCGGCTGATGGCGAGGAAGATGAAGCCCAGGCCCACGCAAACCATGACGGCGGCGCGCCAGTCGAGATTGGTGAGGCCGGACGAATTGAGGAAGTCGGTGATCTCTGACATTCAGGTTGTGGGCCCGGCGGAGGATCCGGCGTATTCCGCGGACCTTGACAGGGCGCTGACGGCCGCGACTGCGGCGAGGGCCCGGTCGCGGGATTCGGCGGCCGCCGCCTCGGCTGCCATCCTGGCCTTGGCGGCGCGGCGCGCGGGAATACTGGTTGCCCAGCCCATGAGGTGGATCAAGACCATCATCACGATCAGGAGTCCGAAGGCGGTGGCAATCCCGATCGCGGTGAGGGTGAGTCCCTGGCGGATAAGGTCCTGGTCGAAGGTCATGCACTCTGTCCGAATATGCCGCAGCGAGGCATATTGTAGCATCCCCCGTTCACGACCCCTCACCAGACCAAGAAATGGCCCCCCATGCGCACGCATGGGTGCCAGCTCAAGGAGGAGCCAGTGCAGCGAATGTGTTTGTCATTGGCGCACTGGCAACGCAAATAATACCACATGGTGTGCCACGGGGCAGGGCCTTTCCATTGTCCCATAAACCACATACCGTCATTCCCGCGCAGGCGGGAATCGAGGTGGGCGGTAGGGTATGTCCCTTCCGCAGGGAGCCAACTTTGGAAAGGCCCTGGCCACGGGGCAACATTCCCCCAAGATATTGAGCAGAATCTATGGCGAAGTGTAGGAATTGGTCGAGGCGTCAGCCAAGAATGACGTCGGCCTTGTCAGCCAGCCATAGGAATGGCTCGCCCCACTGATCGGGGTTGTCGATGTCCCAGTCGTTGGGGCTGTCGGCGGGCCTCATGCGCACTCCCCAGTCGCCGCCGATTATCAGGTGCGCCTCCGCCTGACCGGAGTCGGACACGGGTACGTAAGTGGCGGGACAGGGCGACCCATCATCGTCGCTGCTCCAACCCGTCACGTCATAGACGCCGTGCGGGCGGCCGGGCTCGAAGAGGCGGACACTGTCGATGGGTACGGGATCGGCGCGGGCCTCGAAGAGCTGCAAAGGCATGGCATAACAGTTGTCGCTCTCTTCGACCTCGACATAGATGGACTTGGGCGCGGCCAACGCTCAGATCCCCATGACACTGTATCCGGTATCGACGTGTATGACCTGCCCGGTGACGCCGCTAGACAGATCACTGGCCAGGTAGAGGGCGGTCTTGGCGACCTCTTCCACTGTGATGTTGCGGCGCATCGGGGCGCGTTCGGCGTGAATGCGCTTCATGTCCCGGTACCGGCTGATCGCGCGGGACGAGAGGGTGTCGAGCGGCCCGGCCGATATCGCGTTGACCCTGACGCCCTGGGGACCTAGGTCGGATGCCAGCTGCTTGACCTCGTTCTCCAGCGCCGCCTTGGCAGTGCCCATCACGTTGTAGCCCGGGAAGACGCGCTCTGACGCCTGGAACGTCATGGCCAGAATCGAGCCCCCGTCGGGGTCCATGAGGGGAACAGCGTACCGGGACACGGGGATGAGGGAGTATGCGCTGACGTCGAGCGCCACGCGAAACCCCTCCCTGCTCGTCTCCATGAAGAGCCCGCCGAGGTCCTCCCTGTTTGCGAAGGCTATGCTGTGGGCAACCACGTCGAGACGTCCCAGCTCGGCCCCGATCCGCTCGTACGCGGCGGCAACGTTCTCGTCCTGGCTGACGTCGCACTCTACCAGGAGGGTGTCTCCCCAGGGCTCGACCAGCTTGGCAACCGAGCTTCGCACGCGCTCGTTCTGGTACGCGATAGCGATTTTCGCCCCCGCCTCGTGAAGAATACTTGCTATGGACCAGCCTATGCTTCGGTGGTTGGTGACTCCAAAGACGACGCCGGTCTTGTCCTGCAGGTCTATGGGGTACATCGACTTCTCCCTGTATCTCGAGCTCGCTTCTTGGCCCGGGGCAGAGGGCTCTACATCTGCCTGTAGTGGACCCTGTCGGGCGTGAGGCTCAGGATCACTCGGTTTTCCCGGCGAAGGGACTCCATCCGCTTCTCGACTCCCTCGGGCCGCACGTATCTCTCGACTATAGCCCTGGTATCAGGCCAGATGTCGTCGCCGTCTCGTATCTCCGCCGTTCCCCGCAGGGTCACGTATTCGTGTGCGGCCGTGTCGGAGTAGATGCACACAGCCATCCGGTTGTCTCTCACAAGATTGAGGTACTTGAACCGCTCCTTGGTCGTGGAGACCGTCAGTTTCCCTTCGGAGTAGCGGTACCAATTTGGCGTGAGCTGGGGCATTCCCGTCTTGCCAATGGTCGCCACTACGGCGATTCGGGAAGGTTCGAGGAATGCCGAGAGCCTCGCCTCTTCCTCCGGACTGAGGTTGCCCATAGCCGCTGTCTCCTTTCGACGGTACTTCGCGGCCCGCTTCTGCCAGCCGCCTAGCGCGGGTGGGCCACAGTACATCACGGGCGCCGGCGCAGAGTGTATCAGGTGCGGGCCGGATATGAACAGACTTGGCTTGACGCTCATAAGGCCCCTTGTTACGCTCGGGCCGTGGGCCCACGGCGCAATTCACGTCGCGTACCGAAGGACATGCAATATCCGGGAGGCCGTGGGTCCAGCCAGACCTCTGCGAGTGCATGGAGAGTAGACAATTGCGCATCCTGGTAACCGGTTCTACCGGGTTCATCGGGCGGAGAGTCGTGCGGGAGCTTGCGACCGGCGGCCACTCCGTGAGGGCGATGGCGAGGTCGGGATCGCGGGCGGCCCAGTTCGGCGACCTTGACGTGGAGGTCGTTCAGGCGAACGTGCTCGACTCCGAGTCCCTGGAGCGCGCCTGCGCGGGCATCGAAGCCGTCGTCCACATGGTTGCCGTCGTGCGGGAGACAGGCGGCCTGACCTTCCAGCGGGTGAACTATGGGGGCACTGTGAACCTGCTCAGGGCGGCGGAGGCCGCCGGGGCGCGACGGTTCGTGCACGCGAGCACAATCGGCGCATCGTCGGACCCCGCGGTGCCGTACCTCTACAGCCGGTGGATGGCCGAGCAGGAGATCGAGCGCTCGCCTATGGCGAGCAGTGTCCTGCGCTTTTCGGTGGGATTCGGTGAGGGCGACGAGTTCTTCAACGTACTGGCGGCCCTGGCCAAGGTCTCCCCTGTCGTGCCGATAGCGGGCGACGGGACGGCGCGGTTCCAGCCCATCGCGGCGGAGGACGCGGCCAGATGTCTGGCGGCCTCAGTGGACGACGAGCAGAAGACCGGCCAGGTGCTGGAGCTGGGCGGTCCTACGCATCACACCTACGACGAGATGATCGACTTCATCGCCGAGACGCTGGGCGTGAAGACGGCCAAGGTCCACGTGCCGCTCGAGCTGTTCCAGCCCGTGGTCCGCGTAATGGAGGCCCTCATGCCCAGGCCCCCGGTCACGACGGAGCAGCTGAAGATGCTGGGTATCGACAACACGACGGCCCTGGACTCCGTCGAGGCCAGCTTCGGATTCGCCCCGAGGCCGATCAGGGGCAACATCGACTACGTGAAGAGGATGACCTACGGCGACGCGCTCAAGATCAACCTGGGCATCATGCCCGCCCACATACGGGACCACTAGCACATGGCCGCTGGCTACACGAACACGACGGTCAGGCGGCGCCTATCGTATGAGGACGCGCTCGTCCGGGTCATGGGCCTGGCGGACTTCGAGCGGGGAACGCACAGCCCCGGGCATGGTGCGTTCCACCTCGACCGGATGAAGCTACTGCTGGAGCGGGTCGGCAACCCCCACCTGGGCGTCCCTACCATCCACGTAGCGGGGACGAAGGGCAAGGGCAGCACCGCGGCGATGATCACATCGATACTGACCGCCGAGGGGTACAGGACCGGGCTGTATACGTCTCCCCATCTCCACAGGGTCACCGAGCGGGTACGGGTTGGCCTCGATCCTGTCAGCAGGGATAGCTTCGCCGAGCTCGTCGAGGAGCTCTGGCCCGAGGCCGAGCACTTGAGCAAGCGAGGCGAGTACGGCGACCTCACCTTCTTCGAGTTCGTTACCGCCATGGCCTTCCTGCACTTCAGCAAGATCGAGGCCCATTTCCAGGTGATAGAGGTGGGACTGGGGGGCAGGCTGGACGCGACTAACGTAGTCAGTCCCGAGGTGTGCGTCATCACACCCATCATGCTGGACCACGTGTCGGTTCTCGGCGACACGATTGAGCTGATCGCCGGAGAGAAGGCAGGGATAATCAAACCAGGGGTTCCGGTGGTGGCTTCCCCGCAGTCCGCCCCTGCCATCGACGTATTTGCCAGGGTCGCAGCCGAGCGAGACGCGAAGCTGGTCCAGGTCGCCGAGGTCACGGACATCCAACCGGGCGCCGCCGGGCTGGACGGCCAGTCGTTCGAGCTGATCACACAGAGAGGCGTGTACGACCTGCATACAACGCTGCTGGGAGACTACCAGCGGGAGAACGCGGCTACGGCGGTGACGGCGGTGGAGATGCTGGGCCGCCCCATCTCGCGCGAGGGCATCGTCGACGGCCTCACCGCTGTGAGATGGCCCGCCCGGATGCAGCACATGTCCGCGAACGGGGCAAGAGTGCTCGCCGACGGGGCACACAACCCGGAGTCGGTCGGGCGCCTTGCGGGAGCAGTACGCCAGTACTTCGACTTCGAAAGGCTTATACTGATATTCGGAGCTACGCGAGGCCACAGCGCGGAGGGGATGCTCGCCGAGCTCGCGGTACTGTCGCCGGTGGTGGCCGCGGTGAGGTCCAGGCATCCAAAGTCGGCCACAGGGGAGGCGGTCGCGGAAGCGGCTCGAGCCTCGGGTCTCGAAGTCGCGCTCGTGTCTGACGATGTGGGCGGGGCGGCCAGATGGGCGGTCGCCCAGGCGGGTCCGAATGACTTGGTGCTGGCGACGGGTTCGCTCGCTGTCGCCGCCGAGGTGATAGAGTTGGTCGAGGGCATCGAGCCGGAGATATACGAGGGGCTGGGAGTCTAATAGCATGGCTACGAACGGACTAAAGCGCCGTGCCGTCGTCACGGGCATGGGTGCTGTCACGCCGCTTGGCGAGTCGGTGGAGGAGTTCTGGTCGGCCCTGGTCCGGGGGGAGTCCGGCATCGGGCAGATCACCCTTGCCGACACTTCGGGCTTCCCCAGCACGATAGCCGGTGAGGTCTCGAACTTCGATCCTTCGCAGTACATCGACAGGCGGGACGCCCGGCGGATGGCGCGCTTCTCGCAGCTCGCGGTCGCCGCCGCAGGGATGGCGATAGAGGACGCCGGGCTGGACTGCGACGCCCTCGACCGAGGCCGCCTGGGCGTGGTCATGGGAAACGGCAACGGTGGATTTCCGACCACCGAGGCGAACGCGCGGATGCTCGCTGCGAGAGGCGGGATGAAGATGAGCCCTCACTTCATACCGATGATCCTGCCGAACATGGCGGCCGCCAACGTAAGCCGCATCTTCGGGTTGAAGGGCTACACGTCTACCATCATCACGGCCTGCGCCGCCGGTACGCAGGGGATCGGGGAGGCTGCTGAGGTGGTGAAACGGGGGAGCGCGGACGTGGTGCTGGGAGGCGGATGCGAGGCCGGCATATGCGAGCTGGGGCTGGGGGGGTTCAATATCATCAAGGCCCTGTCGCGATATGAAGGACACGCCTCGAGGGCAAGCCGGCCCTTCGACGCGAATCGAGACGGGTTCGTGCCCGCCGAGGGCGCCGCCCTGCTCGTTGTTGAGAGCCTGGAGCACGCACTGGACCGCGGAGCCAACATCGTCGCGGAAATCGTCGGCCAGGGAGTGTCTTCCGACGCCTTCCACGCGGTCCAGCCTGACGAGGACGGGAGCGGAGCGGCGCGGGCCATCCGGGCCGCCCTGGAAGACGCCGACGTGACGCCCGGCGAGATCGACTACATCAACGCCCACGGCACGTCGACACCGCTCAACGACCTGGCTGAAACGCTGGGAATCAAGGCTGCGCTTGGCGAGCACGCCTACCGGATTCCAATCAGCTCGACCAAATCGATGATTGGGCACGCACTCGGGGGCGCCGGAGCACTCGAGGCCGTCGCGTCCATCAAGACGATCCTGCACAACGAGATCCACCCGACCATCAACTACGAGACACCGGACCCCGAGTGCGATCTCGACTATGTGCCAAACGAGTCGCGCCCCCAGCGGGTCGACACAGTCATGTCTAACAGCTTCGGCTTCGGCGGCCAGAACGCCTGCATCATCCTCAGGCGCTTCGAGGAGTAGCGCCCCAGGACACCCCACCGCAACCCGAAGGCTCTCGCTGAGTTCCCTTCGAGGAGCCAGGTTGGAGGTGCGCACTTAAGCGCAGGGCCGTCGGTCTCGCTAGGATGACTCCAACATCGCGGTGAAGTGGCGCTCCACCCTCCCCGACACGAGCATGACTCCTATGACGATCAGCCAGAGGAAGAATACGGTACCGGTGGCCCGGTGGATCGCGGTCGCCGCATCGACCCAGATGAGCTGCATCCCAACACCGACCAGAGCCGATACCGGAGCGATGGGTCTCAGGGTGCCTCCGACCATCCACTGATAGCGGGCCGCAGCTATCAGGGCCAGTCCCGCCGCCGCGAAGCCGATCTTGCCTGTGATCCACCTGAGGGCAGCCGCCGTCTCTATGGCGGGGCCAGGCTCGGCGGTAAGGAAAGCATCGGGTGACGATGCGGCCAGCGCAAGCGCAACGGCGAACGCCCCTGACGCGGCTGTGAACAGCCCCGACGCGGCGAACAGCCCAGGGACGAGTGGCGTGCCCAACCGCTCCTGTATGATCCACGTCCGCCACAGGAGCCATGCAGCGGCGACCAGCGTGACGCCGGAGAGGAGCCGGCCGACACCCCCCGCGCCATAGAGTGCCCTGCTCTCGGAGATAGCGGACATAGACTCGACCAGCGTCACATGGTCGGCGTCCGCTGCCACGCGCCCTGCAACCGCAACGGCGGTACCGAGAGCGGTGAGCACCAGCAGCACCCCCGCTCTGCGAGCTGCCTGGTCCGGCGGTCGTCGTGACGCGGACGGCGAATTGGACGGGCCTTGTTGCTGCATATTCTCGGTCATCTCTTGGACCTACCGTGCCGCGCTGCTATGGCGATTGACAGGACAATCAGTACCAGCCAAATTGTCGGAAGGTCTCGGCCCTTCAGTCACGGCAGCACCCCCACGTCCCGCATCAGGGACAGGGTGCTCTGTATGTCACTGAGGTTGCTCAGGTCAACGTCCGGCGGATCCACCGCGCCCAGTGGAGGCATGTCGCCCTGAGGCTCTACCCCCACAATCAGCGGATACTCCCTGGTCTCCGATGCAAAGTAAGCCTGGGACGACTCCAACAGCAGGTACTCGACGAACCGCTCCGCAGCCCGCGTGTCGTCTGATGTCTCCAGAATGCCGGCCCCGGCTACCAGTACCAGCGCCCCTGGGTCGCCGGCCCCGAGAAAGTGGTTGCGGGCTCCGAATCCCGGGCCCTCCTCTTGCAGGAAGCGCTCG
This sequence comes from Dehalococcoidia bacterium, assembly GCA_965222445.1. Taxonomy (GTDB): domain Bacteria; phylum Chloroflexota; class Dehalococcoidia; order Lucifugimonadales; family CAJWER01. The sequence goes on from CBDCTY010000002.1 coordinate 3,190,430, forward strand.
AGGTAGTAGTGGTTCACGAATCCCACGTCGATCTCTCCTCTGCCAGCGGCGGCGACTATGGAGGTGTTGTTGGGATAATCTTGGGCATCGTTCGCCTTCATCCCCTCCAGCCAGGAGCGGGCCGTCGAGTCGCCGCGCTGGATCCTGAGCGCCGTTACGAATGCCTGGAACGACCCGTTGCGAGGCGCCCAGCCGACCCTGCCCTTCCAGGCAGGAGCCGTGAAGTCCAGTATAGAGGCAGGCAGATCTCTCTCAGGGTCGATGGCGGACGTGTTGTAGATTATGGTACGCGCGCGGCCCGACGTGCCTACCCACTCACCCTTGGGCGACCGGAACCGGGAGTCGACTCTTTCGAGAATCTCGTCAGGCAGCGGTCTCAGAAATCCAGCGGCAGACAGGGCCCCGAGGGAACCGGGATCCTGGAGGAATACGACGTCTGCTGGGGTGTTGTCGCCCTCCTCGAGGATCGTTGAAGCGATGGCGGCGCTGCCAGCGTACTTGACCTGTATCTCTATTCCCGTATCCTCCGAGAAGGACGCGAGCAGAGGCTCGACGAGGCTTTGAGAGCGGCCAGAGTAGACCGTAAGTGTCTCATCACCGCCCCCACAGGCAGGCAGGACTGCTACCGTCGTGACAAGCAGGGCGGCTACCAGCATCCCCCACCAAGATCGCTTCACACTAACTCTCCTCTTATGACCTTCGCCTACACTATTCAGCACGACTAGTCTATATAGTGGCATATCAACTCCCTATACTTAGTTAATTGCTAAGGCTAGCCTATGTTGACTGATAAATATACGCTTGTCAAGCCCTCCAGGCAAGCCATCGGCCCGAAATACGGCATGAGTCGAATGCTCCAGATCCCTACCACCAGCCCCGGCTTCCGCATGGCAATAGGGCCTTTCCAAAGTTGGCTCCCTGCGGAAGGGACGTACCCTACCGCCCACCCTGGATTCCCGCCTGCGCGGGAATGACGGTATGTGGGTTATGGGACAATGGAAAGGCCCTGTCATGGCAACGGAAAGAATGACGTAGGCGCCGAGCCCCTGTACCCTGTACCCGCCCCTACTCACCAATGCAGGAGCCGGCCGTGCCAACCAGAGGAAAGCGCCTCATTGCAGTCGACGGGAGAATAGAGATTGAGGACGTGACGTATGCGGACCCGGGACCGGGCCAGGTGCTCGTGCGCGTAACAAAGAGCCAGGTGAGCGCGGGCAGCGAGAAGGGCCAGGCAGCCGCCCGGTCGAGCGAGCGCCGACCGCTCGGCTACACGACCGTGGGCCGCGTGGTCGAGGCCGGGGAGGGCATGGAGTCCTTCCGTCCGGGTGACCGCGTCTTCACATTCGGCTACCACGGCACCCACTGGGTCAGCGAGCGAGAGGACAATCCTGGCGACCCGATCCACATCCAGCGGATCACACGCGCCATCACCGACGAGCAGGCCGCGATGTCCAGGCTGGGAGACGTGGCCCTGCACGGCGTGCGCCGAGCGGAGCTGCAGATCGACGAGAAGGCGGCGGTTTTCGGCGCCGGCGTCGTAGGGCAGTTGGCAGTCGCGTTTTGCCGGCTGTCAGGAGCCTACCCGGTCATAGCCGTGGACCTGGACGACGCGCGGCTGGAGCTTGCCCTCAGGAGCGGCGCAACTCACACCATCAACGCGGCAAGGGACGACGCTGCCGAGGCCGTGAAGGAGATTATACCAAGTCACCGTGATGCCGCCGTATATGTGCGGCCAGGGAGTGGGTTCCCGCCTTCGCGGGAATGACGGCTTTACGGCGCGCTCAAAATAAATTGGTATTACTTGCGGCGGAGCGGAGGCGGTGTTCCACGCGAACCGCGATCCGGACGTGCTGGGTGACTGCATGCGAGCCGCGGCGGAGCACGGCAAGGTGGTGCTGGTTGGCAGCCCCCCAGGGACGGCGCACCTAGGCCTGCAGGTCGACCTGCTGCGCAGGGAGCTGGACGTCCGGGGGTCGTATGGGAACGTACACGACGCCCACCGCTACTACCGGTGGACCCAGCGGCGCGACCGCGAGGCGATCATGCGCATGGTGGAGTCGGGGGATCTGGCGGTCGACCACCTGATCAGCCATGTTGCCGACCCGGCGGATGCGGACGACCTGTACCGGAAGATAGTCGAAGGCCCGGCGGGCTGGATGGGAATCTTCTTCGACTGGACCCTCGGGGACCAGCCCCGGCCGGGCGGGAGCTAGTCCCCGCCTACCCAGCCGCCCTGGGATATGTCGATCATGACACCGTCAGGGCCAGTGTACTTGAGCTCGACGTTGCGGCCGCCGTGACCACCGCCCATGCTGGCGTGAAGAGCCTCGTTGATGTCATCCTTGGGCAGTGAGTCGGCCTTGCGGAGCCTGGCGTCGGCCGACTCTGCGTCGTCGACCTGGAAACCGATGTGGTGAATGCCAGAATATGCGAGGCCATGATCCCCGGCGACTATCTCGTTCTTGAATCTCAGAACGGCGATGTTCACGTTGCCGTCGCTGAGGTAGTACCCCTCCGCGTTGTCGCCGTCGACCCTGCCGACCACTTCCAGGTCAAATACGTCTCTGTAGAAGTTCGTGGTCGACTCGGTGTCCTGCGTCGCAATCGCGACATGCTTCAGCTTTGCCATGGTCCTCCCTTTTGGGCGCTCCTGATGTGCACATTCGGGTGCAGGGGAGCGCCGGGGCCAATATTAAGGTGCGGCGCCAAAAGTTGTCAACAGACACCCGCGACCGCCGGGCGTCCGTTACCAGTATGGATTCAGCGTAACCAAAGCTGCGGGAGTCTCGGAGGGCTCCCGCCTTCGACTATGCGCGAACGCGCTGCTTGTACTGGGAGCGGAGGCAGCGCGTACAGATCTTGACGCGCCTTGGGGCACCGTTCTCGTAGACGGTGGCTGGCTGAACATTGGCCGACCAGCGGGTCTTGGTCCGCCGCTTCGAGTGGCTGACGTTGTTGCCCGACTGACCGGACTTATGGCAAATGGAGCATCTGGCCATGGTATTAGCTTTGACGTTTACGAAAGGTGTCTAGTAGAATCTAACCCGAATTAGCATACCATACGCGATAGCTGTGCGGCAACGATGACGTCAACCCACCAGATGGAAATTGCGACCAAGGAGCGCCTCGACGGCGACGACCTGCGCGGGATGTTCTCGTCGGCGGTTCACCTCCTGGAGGCGAATGTCGAGGTCATCAACGCACTCAACGTCTTCCCCGTGCCTGACGGCGACACCGGCATCAACATGTTCCTGACGCTGAAGGACTCGGTGGCGGGAACGCGCTCGCTGAAGGGGGCTGGAGCGAACGAAGTCGCCCGCGTGCTCGCGGACGGCGCGCTCAAGGCCGCCAAGGGGAACAGCGGCGTCATACTCTCCCAGTTCTTCGAGGGCCTGGCCGTGGGCCTTCGGGACTCGCCCGACTTCGGCGCCCGGGAGCTTGCGTCGGCCCTTCAGGAGGCCCGCGACCGCTCCTACAAGGCCGTCGGCGAGCCCAAGGAAGGCACCATGCTCACGGTCGTTTCCGACGTGGCACGTGCCGCGGGCGAGATGCACGGAGAGGCTGCCGACATCCAGGAATTGCTGTCGTCGGTCTGCGACGCGGCGCGGGAATCCGTCGCCCTGACACCGACTATGCTGCCCGTCCTCAGGGAGGCCGGTGTCGTGGATGCAGGCGGACAGGGACTCTCCGTCATACTGGAGGGTGCCAGGCGCTACGCCGCAGGGGAGGCGGGCCCAGGCGAGGTGGCTGTGCCCGAGCCGGTGGGCATAGACCAGCCAACGGGGTCCGTAACCCACGACTTCCTGGAAAAGGTCGAGCAGGAGGAGTACGGCTACTGCACGCAGTTCCTGGTAGAAGGCACGAACCTCGACCCCGACGACCTGCGAGCCAAAGTCTCGGAGATAGGCCGATCGGCCGTAGTAGTCGGCAACTCGGCGAGCGTCCAGGTGCATGTACACGTCGACGACCCCGGGCCTGTGATCAGCCTGGGGGCTGGACTCGGCGCGCTAAGCAGCGTCAAGGTCGAGAACATGGACGCCCAGCACGAGCAATTCTCGGCGGACCGCAGACAGGAAGAGGCCAGCAGCCTCGCGGTCGTGGCGGTGGCCTGGGGCGATGGGTTCGTGGATCTCTTCAGGGGGTACGGCGCAGACCAGATCGTAGCAGGCGGCGATACGATGAATCCCAGCGTGGGAGACCTGCTCGAAGCCATCGACGCGGCGCGGTCGGAGACCGTGATCGTACTGCCGAACAACTCCAACATCGTGCCCGCCGCTGAGCAGGCTGCAAAAGGGTCGGACAAGGATGTGCGCGTGGTCCCCACCAAAAGCATACCCCAAGGGGTTGCGGCCATGCTCGAGTTCAACGCGGACGCGGACGCGGACCGCAACGTGGCGGATATGAATGAGGCTATTGCAGCGGTCCGGACCGGGCAGGTGACAGAGGCCGTTCGGGGCGTGACGATGAATGGCGTAAGGGTGGAGCAGGGCATGGTTGTGGGTATGCTGGAGCGCGAGGTCGTGGCGGCGGGCGAGGATGTGGAGGCAGTGGTCAAGACGCTGATAGAATCGGCGCAGCAGGATGAGGTCGAGCTCGTCACTCTGTACAGGGGCACCCCTCTTAGCCAAGCCGAGGCAGAGCGCATAGCCGACGCCTTGAATTCCGGGCTCGACGACATCGAGGTCGAGCTCGTCGAGGGGGGACAGGCCCACTACCATTTCCTCATTTCTATGGAGTGAGCAGAACAGCTAAGGACAGGGGGCACCAATGGCAGTCAGGATCGTTACCGACAGCACTTCCGACATCCCGGACGATGTGGCAGAACGCCTCGGCATCACGGTGATCGCGCAGAACGTCCACGTCGGCACGCAGACCTTCAAGGACAACGTTACGATAACTCCGGACGACTTCTACTCCATGCTGGCCAGCAGCCCGGAGCTGCCGAAGACGTCGCAGGCGTCGCCCGGCGACTTCAAAGAGGTGTACGACAGTCTCGGCGAGGACGCCGACGGGATCGTATCCATCCACATATCGTCCAAGGTCAGCGGAACCTACAACTCGGCTGTTCAAGGCGCCGCGCAGACATCGACGGCCTGCCCTGTCGAGGCGATAGACACCGCGCAGGTCTCGATGGGGCTAGGCGTGGTGGTCGCCGCGGCAGCCGAGGCCGCCAATCGGGGGGCGGGCCACGACGAGGTCGTGTCGGTAGCCCGCGACGCGATGGTCCGGGCCCAGTGCTTCTGCCTGTTCGAGACGCTGGAGTACCTGGAGAAGGGCGGGCGGATCGGCAAGGCCCAGGCGATGATCGGCTCGGTGCTCAAGATCAAGCCGATGATCATCATAAGGGAGGGCGAGGTGCAGCAGTTGGGCAAGGGTCGGACATTCTCCAAGGCCCTCGGCAAGCTGAAGCAGACCGCGCGCGACTTTGCACCGATTGAGTCCCTGGCAGTGATGCACAGCACCACCCCCGAAGCGGCACAGGATGTCGCGGACGACCTCAAGGACATGTTGCCGGGAGACACGGAGCCTTACGTCACGCGCTTTGGACCGGCACTCGGCGTCTACACCGGGCCGGGCGCCATCGGGATAGCGCTCCTCCAGTCCAAGACGTAGGACCGCCCCGAACGATACGTCATACTCCCCTGCCCCGCCTGACCGCCGGTGATGCAAGGCCAGGACTGCTCGTAGCGGGCCGGCCGGTGCGAGGCGGCACGTCCCCCGCCTGCTGCGCTATCATGTGTCCAATGCTTCCATGACCAAGAACAGCCCGATAATCGAGCCTCTTCTCAACATCCTCGAGATGGAGAAGGACCAGGGCTACCAGGACCGTTCCGTCGCCGGAGGGCTCGACAAGCTGCTGCACCGCTGGGACGCCGAGCTCAGGCCCATCCTGGAAGAGCCCGGCTCCTATTCCGTACTCACACCAGTACAGCGCGAATCGTGGGTTGCGGACGCGCTGAAGAAGCTCGACTCCCTGGACGGCAACCTGTCCGCCGGCGCCGCCGCAAAGAAGAGGACGCGGCCTGCTGCCGCGCGCCGGAGCAGGGCCGCGCCGCCGGCAGTGACGCTGGACGACGAGGCTGTGAAGCTGAGAGGAGTCGGCGATCAGGTAGCCCGGAGGCTGAAGAAGCTCGGCATCGAGACCGTCGGCGGCCTCGTGTACCACTTTCCCCACCGGCACAACGATTACGCGAAGGTCTGCACTATCAGCGAGCTGGTTATGGGCGAAGTACAAACGATCGTCGTCACGGTATGGGAGGTGACGGCCAAGCCCCTCAGGCCGAGCCTCTGGTCCATACAGGCCGTCCTCGGGGACAGCACCGGCAACGCCCGCGCCACCTGGATAAGGCACGCCAGGCGGGGCCAGAGGCCGTACATAGCAAACAGCCTCAAGTCTGGTGACGAGATCGTCGTCAGTGGCAGGGTCTCAGCCTACCACGGCACGCCGATCTTCAGGGACGACCCCGAGTTCGAGCCTGTCAAGGGACAGGAGGACCTGGTCCACACCGGACGTCTGGTCCCCGTCTACCCGGCCACGGAGGGGCTGCCGCAGAGGACCATCCGCCGCACGGTCAAGAACGCCCTCGACGCCTCCATCTCGCAGGTTACCGAGTATCTGCCCGAAGAGTCGCTGCACCGCACCGGCGTCATGGGGCTTCGGAACGCCATTGCCCAGTATCACTACCCCGACAGCCACGCCGACAAGGCCGCGGCCCGCCACAGGCTCGCGTTCGACGAGTTGCTGATGCTCCAGATGATGGTCCTGAGCCGGAAGCGCGAATGGCAGGCGGACAATACAGGAATCGCCATCGACGCGAGTCGCCAGCGCATCGACGGCTTCCTGGACTCCCTGCCCTTCGAGCTCACTCAGGCGCAGAGCCGCGTGCTCGACGAGATACTGGCCGACCTGGGCCAGGACCACCCCATGAACCGGCTGCTGCAGGGAGACGTGGGCAGTGGCAAGACCGTAGTTGCCGCGGCCGCGCTGATGGCCGCCGTCCGCGACGGGTATCGCGGCGCATTGATGGCGCCGACCGAGATACTGGCCGAGCAGCACTTCCTCACCCTTTCCGGTCTCCTTTCGACATCTCCAGGCGGGGCGACGGTCGCAGAGGGCCGGGTGCGGGGCCTTCCCCGGTCGATACGCCTCGGGCTGCTCCTGGGAAGCCTGAGCGCAAAGGTCAGGCGCACGATGCACGAGCGGATCGCCGGGGGGCAGATCGACGTGGTCATTGGGACGCACTCGCTGATACAGGACGCGGTAGAGATCCCGCGGCTCGCCATTGCGGTGGTCGACGAGCAGCACAGGTTCGGGGTGATGCAGAGGGCGGCCATGCGCGACAAGGGCGAGCGCCCGCACCTGCTGTCGATGTCCGCGACGCCCATCCCGCGCTCGCTGGCCCTCACGCTTTACGGCGAGCTGGACGTGTCGACCATCGACCAGATGCCGCCCGGAAGGCTGCGGACAAGGACCCGCTGGGTGGAGCCGGCGAAGCGGGAGGCCGCCTACGGCTTCGTGCGGAAGCAGGTCGAGACAGGGCGGCAGGCGTTCATCGTATGCCCCCTCATCGAAGGGTCGGAGGCCATTCAGAGCCGGGCCGCCACCGAGGAGCACGAGCGCCTCTCCGCCCATGTCTTTCCCGATCTGCGCGTCGGACTCCTGCACGGCAGGATGGCCCTGCATGAGAAGGAGCTGGTCATGGACGACTTCAAGCGCGGGGAGCTGGACATCCTCGTTTCGACCCCCGTGATCGAGGTGGGCATAGACGTCCCCAACGCCACCGTGATGCTCATAGACGGGGCGGACCGCTTCGGGCTCGCCCAGCTTCACCAGTTCAGGGGCCGCGTGAACAGGGGCATGCACCAGAGCTACTGCCTGCTGCTGGCCGACAACCCCGGCGAGGAGGCGAAGAACCGGCTGAAGCTCGTCGAGCGCATCGACGACGGCTTCAAGCTCGCGGACGAAGACCTGAAGCTGCGGGGCGCGGGCGACTACCTGGGCACGCGCCAGAGCGGGCTGCCGAGCCTCAACGTCGCAAGTATCTCCGACCAGGACATCGCAGCCCTCGCCCGCCAGGAGGCCGCCTCCATCCTCGACGCCGACCCCACCCTCGCAAAGCCGGGCCACACGCTGCTCGCCGAGCGCCTCGCCAGGGCCGCCGGCGAGCTGCCGGGCGAGATGAGCTAGGGCCATTCCTGTAGCCTCACCACACAGAACACCGGAAACGCGGAGACAAAGAAGGGGGCCGCAAGTCTGGGCCTATGCTGCGTTTCCCGCGAGAGTCGTCGAGCCCGGGTGGCCTGGCGCTCCGTACATGGGACAGCCGGTACACGAGCGCTCCTCGCCGCACGGAGCCACCCTGGACGTAGGCGGATTCGACATCCGCGGCCGCTCGGCTTCGGCCCGAAACAGGTCGAGCTTGAGTTGCTTCGCCCGCGGCGGCCGGTAGCCCGGCAGCGACAGGAACGGCCACGCTCTTTTGCGTACGACCCCCATCGACTGAAGGTCGCGCCAAGTGTCGATGCTGTGGCGCTGTCGGCTCGCGAGGATACGCCGCACGGACGTCGGGCCGACGCCGGGCACCCTGAGCAGCTCTTCCCGGCTCGCGGCGTTCACGTCGAACGGGAACGCGTCCAGGTTTGACACGGCGATCGATGTCTTCGGGTCCGCGTCCAGCGGCAGAAGTCCGCTGTCCGCGAAGGCGAGCTTCAGCTCGTCGTTGGAGTAGCGGTAGACCCTCTTCAGCCAGTCGACCTGGTAGAGGCGGTGCTCCCGCTGCAGGGGCGTGGGCGGGTGCTCTTCGAGCGGCGTGTGACGCACGGGCCGGAAGGCGGCGTAGTAGACCCGCTTCAGGTTCCACTGCCCGTAGAGTTGGTCGATGCGCTCGAAGATGTCCCAGTCCGTCTCGTCCGCGGCGCCGACGACGAGCTGCGTCGCCTGCCCAACCGCGCCGTTGGTCGCCGAGCGCGTCAGGCGGTCGATCCACCCCATAGGCGCCAGGATGTCGCGCCGCTGCTCCTTCATTGCGCTCAGCTTGCTCATCAACGCCGGGTTCGGCGCCTCGAGGTTGACCGAAAGGCGCGTCCCGAGCCGGTAGGCCGCCTCGACGTACTCCTCCTCCGTGCCGGGCATCACCTTCATGTGAACATAGCCCCGGAAGCCGTGCTTGTTGCGGATGAGGTCCACGACCTCGGTCATCTTCTCGGTCGTCTTCGACCCGGATCCGGCCACTCCCGAGCTGAGGAACAGTCCAGCCACCGTGTGCCGCCGGTACATCTCCATGAAAGCGTTGGCGAGCTCGTCGACCTTGAACGCGAACCGCCTGCGCGGGACCCAGTGGCTGTTGGGGCAGAACGCGCAGTCCATCTTGCAGAAGTCCGTGAACATCACCCTCATCAGGTTGACGTACTTCCCATTCGGAAGTGCGGACCTGTACACCCCGGGCGCGGGATTGTTGCGAGGCGATGAGTACGGACCTCTATCCCGCCGCGTCGACCCCGGCCTTTCGGGGCGGGACAGAATGTCGTCCGACGCCATCCCCCCCAGTGCCTGGATCTTCTCGTATGTGTCGGGCGCTCGTCTGATAAGCATATGCTTCTCCTGGGAAAGGAACACATGTTCTCCTATAGTGCCTGCTGTGTCAACAGTGGGCCCGTATCTGGGCATTGCGAGAAGGAGATGGATTCCCGCCTGCGGACTTCTCGGGGGCAGGCTCTGCGCGGGAATCACCATGGCCTTGCGAAGGCCACATAAGGGGATGAAAATGGGCGCGGGATTCTCTGTTGCCACATGATCGGTGGCAGCGACCGGGGATGGGTTCCCGCCCCCGTCTGCACGGGGGCAGGCTCTGCGCGGGAACGACGGTGTGGGCGCGCGGTTCATTTTCATGGCAATGACGGTCTCGATGACCTACGTCTCTAGGGAATGCCCTTGGAGCGCTATCGGTCTGGGAGTGCCCTTGCAGGACGAATTGGTATCATGTCGCCGATGGCTGGTACGGAATTGACTGCGAGGCACATCCTGCACGCGGACATGGACGCGTTCTACGCATCCGTGGAGCAACGTGAGAGCCCTGCTCTGAAGGGCAAACCCGTCGTCGTAGGAGGCAGCCCCGAGGGCCGGGGTGTCGTTGCGGCGGCGTCATACGAGGCCCGGGCCTACGGGGTCAGGTCGGCGATGCCGATGCGTACGGCCCTCGTTCGGTGCCCGGCGGCGATCCGCGTAGCCCCGCGCTTTGGCCTCTACCAGGAAGTCTCGCGCCAGGTCATGTCGATCTTCAGGGATACGGCCGAGCTCGTGGAGCCTCTCTCCCTCGACGAGGCGTTCCTGGACGTGACCGCTGCCGTGTCCAGCGTCAATACGCCCAGGCGAATAGCCGCCCGGCTCAAGGGGCGCGTCGCGGCGGAGGTGAAGCTCACCCTATCGGTCGGTGCGGCCACCAGCAAATCGGTTGCGAAGATCGCGTCAGACATGGACAAGCCGGACGGGCTCACTGTGGTGGCGCCCGGCTCCGAGCGCAGCTTCCTGGCCCCCCTGCCAGTAGGCAAGCTGTGGGGCGTCGGGCCGAAGACGGCAGCCCGGCTCGAGGCCGAGGGCGTAGAGCGCATCGGCGACATGGCGGAGAGGCCGGATGAGTGGTGGTCCAGGAGTTTCGGCAAGTCCGGAGCCTACATGAGAAGTCTGGCGCTCGGGCAGGACGACAGCCCGGTCGTCTCGCACCGCAAGAGGAAGTCCGTCAGTGCGGAGACCACACTTGCCCGCGACACGTCCGACGCGGACGAGCTGTACCACCTTGCCGAACAGTTGAGCCTGAGAGTCTGGCGCCAGTTGGAGGAGGCGAAGCTGCGGGGCCGCACCGTGAAGGTAAAGCTGCGGCTCGCCGACTTCACGACCTTCACGCGCCAGGCCACCCTGCCCGACCTCGTCGATTCGCCGGAAGACGTCGCGCTGACAGCCGCCTCCCTGCTGAGGCGGGAGCTTCGGCCAGGGCGGGAATTCCGGCTCGTCGGCGTCGGCGTGTCGGGCTTCGACAGGAGCGACGACCAGCCGCTGCAACCCCGGCTCACTGGCTTATAGGGAGGGGCACGGACGGCCTATAGGTCAGGCTATGGGCAACGCCTCGGCCTCCAGGCAGGAGAGGTCCACAACCTTGCTGGCGTCTTCGATGTCTATGCCGCCGATGCCGTGTTCGGAATCCAGGTCGATCACGACGCCAGGCGAGACCTCCAGGGAGTCGGTGCTGGGACGATCAGAAAGATCGATGTAGAGTGAGTCTGTATCCGCATAGTAGTGGAACTTCACGGATCATCCCCTCCTCAAAGTAGGGCGTCGTCTTCATTCCACTACAATGCCGTACTCCAGGGCGGCGTCGTGGAGCCACAACGCCAGGTACTCGGCGAAGCTGCGGCGGACTATGAGGTCGAAGGATGGCTCGGGGCCAGCCCACCGCAGAGTGACGCCCGCGCCGGCAACCAGGGTCTGGGCGCACTGCCCCTCGCCGAATGTGCGCGGATGCAGGTCGAGGGAGCAGCCCTTGGCCAGCACCTCCCGCGCTCTCCCGCCGGACACGGTGATCACGGTCTGTCCGCCAGTAACGTCGGTAACCGACGCAAACACGCCCGCGAGCGCCTCGACCAGCGCATCCGCCACGGCGGCCTGTTCGTCCCGGGGAGTGATGATCAGCCACTCGTCGGGCCCCAGCCACAGAACCTGCTTCTCATCGCCATCAGAGACGATATTGGGCTCGACAGGCAGTGCAAAGCCCAAGGCACCCTCGACAGCTCCTATGAAGGAGCCGTCGGAGGGGTCTCCGCGTAGGTTCAGATGGCCCAGGAACGGCCCCTCGGAGATGACGACGCCAGCGCTTCCTCCAGACGCCGCGCCTCCGGTCGTCTTCACGTAGTGGTCGAGAGGCGATGTGCGCCCGACTGCGTCAGTCGACATTCTGCCTCTCCCCCTCCGGGTCGTAGAAGACGGGGCTGGTGACCCTTGCCCGGACCGTGCGCCCGTCGTCGAGCGGAACGTACACGGTCTCGCCCTCCCGCCCCCGACCGCCCTTCACGACCGCTAGGGCTACCGGGTGGCCGAGGTTGGCGCTGTAGTAGCTGGACGTCACGTGGCCCAGCATCGGGACCGGGGTAGTGGACGACGGGGCGGCGACAATCTGGCCCCCTTCCGGCAGCACCTCGCCGCCATCGGTGAGCAGACCTACGATCTGCTTCCTGTCCTCGCGCAGCATGTCCGGGCGGGTGAGGGAGCGTCTGCCCAGGAAATCCTTGCGGTTCGAGACCATGCGGCCCGCTCCTACGTCGTCGGGCGTGTTCGATCCGTCGGTGTCCTGGCCGACGATAATGTAGCCCTTCTCGGCCCTCAGAACGTGCATGGCCTCGGTGCCGTACGGGGTGACGCCGAACTCCCCGCCAGCTTCCATCACCGCTTCCCAGATGTGGCGCCCGTAGTTGGCGTCGACGTTCACCTCGAACGACAGCTCGCCGGCGAAGCTGACGCGGAAGATGCGGGCTCGTACCCCTGCGACGACACCCTCACGGACCGACATGAACGGGAAAGCCTCGTTCGACAGGTCCACGCCGCTGCAGAGCTTCCCCAGGAGCCTGCGGGCATACGGGCCGTTTATCGACACGGTCGCCCAGTGATCTGTGACCGACGTCATGTAGACTCTCAGGTCGGGCCACTCCGTCTGGAGCCATCGCTCCAGCCACGCCATCACTGCGGCCGCTCCCGACGTGGTAGTGTGCATCAGGTAGTGGCGATCCGCCAGCCTGGCGGTCACCCCGTCGTCCATGACCATGCCGTCCTCGCCAAGCATGAAGCCATAGCGGCAGCGGCCGACGCCGAGCCGCCTCCAGCCGTTGATGTAGACGCGGTCCAGTAGCCTGGCGGCGTCCGGGCCCTTGATGTCGATCTTGCCAAGAGTGGAGGCGTCCAGAACGCCGACTGTGGTCCGTACGGCGACGCACTCCCTGTTCACCGCGTCGTCCATCGGCTCGCCAAGCCTGGGGTAGTACCACGCCCGCTTCCACTGTCCGACGTTCTCGAACTCCGCTCCGGCCTCGACGTGCCACTCGTGGATGGCCGTCTTCCTCACCGGGTCGAAGAGCGGGCCCACCCCCCTGCCCGCGATTGCGCCGTACGTGACCGGAGAGTAGGGCTGGCGGAAGGTTGTCGTGCCCACCTCCCCAAGAGGCGCGCCGAGGGCCTCCGCCAACACCCCCACGCCGTTGACTGCGCCGGTCTTGCCCTGGTCGGTGCCCATACCCAGCGTCGTGTACCGTTTGACGTGCTCGATAGATTCGTAGCCCTCTCTCGCGGCGATGAAGATATCCGCAGCTGTCGTATCGGTCTGGAAATCGACGAAGCTCTTGCCTGATCTTGTGGCCGGCTTCTTCCCGGGCACGACCCAGTGGGCCCTGATGCGGCCCTCCTCGACATCACCCGAGACGGAGGGGCGAGATGGCGGGGGCGTCCCGTCCCCAAACCCGGCGGCGGCCGCGGCTCCAGCCCCTGCCGCCCAGCCCTCGACTATGCAGCCCCGGAGGTCGAAGGCGCCGTTGCACGAGCCGGCCGAGCGCTCGGCCTGGGCCGAGCGGCTAGGCACGAAGCACTCCTTCTCGTAGTCGAACCGCAGCTTGCCCCCGGACTGGGAGTATAGCCCCGCTACCGGATTCCAGCCCCCCGACATGGCCAGCAGGTCGCACTCGATCAATCTGGCGCCGCCGAAGCCCGAATGCCCGTCGTGCTCCATGACGCCCACGGCCCCGACGCCCCTGCCGCCGTCCACGTCGTCGACGGTGTAACCCGGGAGCACCTCTATTCCCCGCCGGATTGCCTCGGCTGTGAGGGCCCGGCTGGGGTCCGGCCGCAGGTCTACTACGGCCCGGACCTCCACTCCGGCGGAGGCCAGGTCCAGGGCGGACCTGTAGGCGCTGTCGTTGTTCGTAAAGACGACGGCGCGGCTGCCTGGAGCGACGCCATAGCGGTTCACGTATGTCGATACGGCTGAGGCCAGCATTACGCCCGGACGATCGTTGTTGGGGAAGACGAGCGGGCGTTCGATGGCGCCGGTCGCCAGGACTACCTGCCCCGCCCGTACCCGCCATATCCTCTGCCTCGGCGCCAGGCCGTCGACCGGGCCGAGATGGTCGGTCACCCGCTCGAGGACGGTCACGAAGTTGTGGTCGTAGTACCCGAAGGCCGTGCTGCGCGGCATCAGGCGCACTTCGGGCATCGCGGCGAGCTCCGCGAGGGTCGATTCCAGCCAGACGGGCGCAGGCTTGCCGTCGATCTCCGCGGCGGAGGCGAGCAGGCTGCCCCCCATTTCCTGCTGCTCATCGACCAAGATGACCCTGGCGCCCGTGCGGCCCGCCCGCAGGGCAGCCGCCAGTCCGGCGGGGCCGCTGCCCACCACCAGGACGTCGCAGTGAGCGTTCATCTTGTCGTAGCGGTCAGGGTCGGGCCCGGAAGGCGCGACACCGAACCCCCCTGCCCTGCGCAGCTGCCGCTCGTAGAAGGGCCAGAGCCGCCTCGGCCACATGAATGTCTTGTAGTAGAAGCCGGGCGGCAGGAACCGGGAGATGAGGCCGTTCACCGCCCGGAGGTCGAAGTCTACCGACGGCCAGGCGTTGACGCTCGCCCCTTCCAGGCCATCGAACAGCTCTATCTGCGTCGCCAGGTAGTTGGGAAGCGTCCGGGCGCCTGAGCCGAGCTGGACCAGCGCGTTCGGCTCCTCGACGCCCACCCCGACGATGCCACGCGGCCTGTGGTACTTGAAGCTGCGTGCCACGAGCCTCACATCGTTCGCCAGCAGTGCCGAGGCCAGGGTGTCGCCCCGGTAGCCCTCGTATCCCCGGCCGTTGAACGAGAAGCTCAGCGGCGCGGAGCGGTCGATCCGACCTCCTGTCGGGAGCCTGTTCGGCTGCACTACGCCTCGCCCCCGGGCGCCGTCTCCCCCATGCGGTAGACTCGCCCTACGCCGTAGGACAGGGTATCGCGCTGCATGTTGAACCAGCGCCTGCACCCGGAGGAGTGGCACCACTGCTCCAGGTGGCCGCCCCGCGGGTTCTTGCGGAAGAAGAGGTAGTGCCCCCACTCCTCGTCGCTGACCTCCATGGGCTTAGGGGGTCGTACGATGTGGGCCTCACCGCCGTAGGTGAACTCGGTCTCCTCCCGGGGGCCGCACCAGGGACACTCGATCAGCAGCAATCTGCACTCCCGTCTCTCGGACTCAATGGGCCACTCCGGCCGCGCCGTGTTCGTCTATCAGGTCGCCTGTGGTGAACCTGTCAAGAGCAAATGGCGCGTTCAGCTCGTGAGGCCGCTCGTTGGCGAGCGTGTAGGCGAACACCCAACCCGAACCCGGCGTCGCCTTGTAGCCGCCGGTGCCCCAGCCGCAGTTGAAGTAGAGGCCGTCGACCGGCGTCGCGCCGATGATGGGGCATGCGTCGGGGCACGTGTCGACGATGCCGGCCCACTGCCGCATCAACCGCACGCGGCTGAATATAGGGAAAAGCTCGACGAGGGACGCTACCGCGTGCTCCACCACGGAGAAGCTGCCCCGCTGGCCGTATCCCACGTAGGAATCGATGCCCGCGCCTGCCAGGAGCTCGCCCCGGCTCGTCTGGCTCACGTATGCGTGGACCGTGTTCGACATGATCACCTGGTCCAGCACGGGCTTGATGGGCTCCGTCACCCACGCCTGGAGCGGATGGCTCTCGATCGGCAGCCGGAAGCCAGCCAGGTCCGCAAGGACGCCCGAGCTGCCGGCGGTCACGACGCCCACCTTCTTCGCCCCCACGTAGCCCCTGGTAGTATCGACTCCGACGACTCGGCCGTTCTCGCGGCGGATTCCGGTGACCTCGCAGTTCTGGATGATGTCGACGCCGCGCGCGTCCGCCCCCCTGGCGAACCCCCACGCGACAGCATCGTGCCGGGCCGTCCCGCCGCGTCGCTGCAGCGACGCTCCCATCACCGGATAGCGCGCGTTCGGGGACGTGTTGATGATCGGAACGAGCTCCTTGACCTCCTCAGCGGTCAGGATCTCACCGTCAATGCCGTTGAGCCGGTTGGCATTGACGCGGCGGGCGATGTCCCGCATCTCCGGAACACTGTGGCCCAGGCTGACCAGGCCCCGCTTGGAGTACATCAGGTTGAAGTTCAGGTCTCGGCTCAGGTCCTGCCACAGCTTCAGCGAGAATTCGTAGAGGTGGGCAGCCTCGTCCCACAAGTAGTTGGACCGGACCACCTCGGTATTCCTGCCGGTATTGCCGCCGCCCACGTAGCCCTTCTCAAGCACGGCGACGTTGGTGATGCCATGCTCCTTGGCGAGGTAGTAGGCGGTGGCGAGCCCGTGGCCCCCTCCCCCGACGATCACGACCTCGTACTCGCGCTTGGGCTGAGGACTGCGCCAGACCCTGGGCCACTTCTCGTGGTGGCTCAGTCCGTTGCGTACGATGCTCAGTATCGAGTAGCTCATCTATCCAATCGACGTTCGTGTTGGGTATATATCATAAGCCGGGAGTTCCCACAGGGCCAGTACCGGACGGTTCATGCAACTGTTCAGTCTCCATGAGTTGAGAGGTCCTTCTCGAATGTCATTCCGAACGCAGCGCCAGCGGAGTGAGGAATCTAAGCCTGACATCCGGGGACGGCCCTGTGTGCAAGGTCTGTAGATTCTTCGTCGCTGCGCTCCTCAGAATGACAACAAGGAATGGGCGATTCCTTTGTCTCATCAAGTCTGAACAGTTACCGGTTCATCCCAGGTATATGGCTATCCCCGCGTGGGGAAACACTACGTGGAGGCTGCCCCTGCGCTCTCTGGCAAGCGCCACCTCGTAGTCGACACGGCCGGCGTCGCCGGCCGGCAGCCTGTGGGGGCACGGCTGGCGCCGCTCCTCCTGCGGACAGAGGTGGATGTCGGCCCGGCTGTCCCAGAACCCCACCAACCTCATCGGGAAGTACAGCGTCTCGGCCACGGCCCGCAGGTCGGCCAGAATCTCGCTAGGCCGCGACCCGCCGTCCGTGTCTATGCATATGGTAACGCGGTCCATCACCAGAGCAGCCACCTTCGACTCCGCAACTTGCGTCCGAGGAACTCCTCGACCTCGTCGCGTTTCAGGCCGATCTGGCTTGCGACCGACGCAGTGTCGTCGAGAATCCAGTCAGGTATCTCGTTGCGGGTGCGGGTCGCCCCCATCTGTCCTGTCCCAACGAGGACCATATCGCCCGATATGGTCCATGCTCCCTCGGGCGGCTTGCGGTCCTTCGTGTACCTGTCCCGGCTCAGAAGATTCTCGATCACTCTCCGGGGCCTTTCCCATGCGCGGTTCTGGTACTCCACCAGCGTCATGGGACTGCACCAGTCGGGCATGTTGACGCCCTCCGGCAAATGGTCACGAAAGACATCGCAGAGGACCGTCGATGACAGCTCCAATACGTCTGCGTCGGCGAGTGGGGCCTGCCCAGACTCCCTGAGCCCGTCGATCTTGGTGGTCATTCGTCGCAGGTACTCGCGGTATAGTGCAGTCGTCATCTTCTCGCGTATCTTAGAGATCGAGCGTTGCAGCCTGTGACGAACGGCGGTCTGGTCTCCGGGAAGAGACGTGCGCGTGTATATCATCAGGCACCGCTTGACGATCTCGTCCTTGAAATTTCGGGCTTCCGCGTTCATGGACAGAGCGAAACAGGGATACTCCGGGTCGGTAATGTAGTCCTGCTTGATGACCTCCTCGGCGTGGCGGTTGAACCGGTCTCTCGTCACGTCGTCGAACACGACGGGCAGGCGCTTGAAGGTCTCCCGCAACGCTCGTAGGTTGGACCGAGTGAACTTGTCGGTCTCGACAATACGAGGATGAGAGAACATGGAATCCATGAGGGTCTCTATGAGGCTCGTCTTGCCGCAGTTGCTGGAGCCGTACAGCACCGCGAACATGGGCTGCTCGAAGCTGAAGGCGCCTGACCGCAGGGCGAAGTTGCGCACGTCGCAGAGCATCGGAGAGAAGTAGAACCAGCTCATGAAGGTGAAGTAGTCCCGCTGCAGCCGGGGCACGTCCCCCTTGAACCCGTTTTCGTAGTTGCCGAAGAACTCTATCCAGCGGGCAACGTCTCCGCGAACGTCTTCCGGTTCCGCTTCGAGGCTCATGACCTCGCCCGACAGGTTGAACTCACGCCCGTCATAGGAAAGATATACGTTCGGCCTGTCATCCTCACTCGGTCGGGACCGGGAGATGGTGATCATCTCCTTTACAGTCCTGGGAGTGATTGCTACCTGCCCATTCTTGCCGGGCCGGACATCTGCCAGAGCCCGCCTTAGAGGAGCCGAAACCTTCACCACCGTTTCTAGCACCTTCGGCAGCGAGACCTCGGCCTCCTGCTCGCTCTCGGCGGGAATGTACATGCGAACGTCCTTCTTGCTCTCCTCCACCTCCTTGAGCGCGGGTATCTCCTCGACCGGAATAAGCTCGGCCGGGATGGGCTTGTGGCGCGGCTTCAGTCTGCTCGTGGCGACGCTGCGAACGGCCTCGTACTGCTCGGTGTAGTGCTTCCACGCAACGTCGTCGTTGTCGAATACGATGAGCGTCTCGGCCTGGCGCCCCGAGAAGGCCGTCTCTGACAGATTCGCGGAGCCAACCACGACCCGTCGCAGGTCCTCGCGCTCAAGGAGGTATATCTTGGCGTGGGCGATCTTGTCCTTGACGACGAAGAAGCGCGCCTTATCCGTTGCTACTAGGTCGAACAGGGCTTGGCGGCGCTCGTCGGACGTTTCAACTCCCACGAATGCCTTGCTGAGGTGCTCGTCGACGGCCGTCTGAAAGGCAAGGACGTCGCTGAGGTCCGGTCGCAAGATGCCCTGGTGTCCGAAGACGCATTCGAAGTCGTCGTACTCATGGTCCCGCAGCAAGCCAACTATCATGCGTATGCTGGCCGTGTAGGTCAGAGCCTTCATCGACGCGAAGCCTGTGAAAAGGCTCATGTCGAAGGGCTCCACCGTATCGCTGTGAGCGCGAACGATGGAGAGGGGGGCGTCGCGCGTCAGGGAGTCGGGATCGTCGAATCCCAGTCTGCGCTGCTGGGCCGCGTCTGCCATTGGGCGAGTCAGCCGCGTCTCGGGCGGTCGCGGTCGGCGGTGTCGAGCATGATGGTGACGGGCCCGTCGTTGTGGAGGGCCACGTCCATGTATGCCTGGAAGCGCCCCGTCTCGACCCTCAGCCCCGTCGCCCGGAATAGCTCAAGGGTCCTGGCGAAGAGGGGCTCAGCATCCGCGGGCGTGGCGGCCTTGGTGAAGCTGGGGCGGCGGCCCTTGCGGGTGTCGCCGTACAGTGTGAACTGGCTTACGACGAGGATATCGGCACCGATGTCGAGCGCGGAGTGCTGGAACTTGCCCTCGTCGTCGGAGAAGATGCGCAGGTTGACGGCCTTGTCGACTATGTGGGCGGCCTCGGTCTCGGTGTCGTCGCGAGATATTCCCACGAGTACCACCAGACCTGTGCCGATGGCTCCGGCCGTCTCGGCGTCGATGGTGACCGATGCGCCGGTTACCCGCTGAAGGAGGGCCCGCACTGGAACGGCTCCCCTAGCTCGAGGAGACCTTCTCCTTCTTGGACTCCGCCTTGGAGCCCGAGTCGGACTTGGACTCGCTCTTCTTGTTCTCGGCGGTGTCCTTCTTTTCGTTCTTCTCGGAAGACTCGTCCGAGCTCGACCTTGAGCGACCGTTCGAGCCCTTGCCGTAGTCGTTCACATAGAAGCCAGAACCCTTGAAGACCACCGGGACGGCGCGGATGAGCCGTCGGGAGGTCTTGCCGCACTCTGTGCAGTCCGCTACAGGCTCCGACGAGAAGCTCTGCCGGAGCTCGAACTCGTGCCCGCACGTCTGGCACTGGTAGTCGTATCTTGGCAAGCAGGCCCTCCCAGTCACACAACCGATTGGCAGCCACCCACCGTGACTGCTAATCCACCTCTCCTAAACTAGCACCGCCTCAATGTGGCTGTCAAGGAGCGCAGCTGGCTGACTATCCGCTTGTTGCATCCTTCGATCGGACACCGCCGCTACTACGACCCGGACTCGGCGTCGGAGGGCGCCTTCCCCCCGCCTCCGATATCGTCCAGGTCCAACGTGGCAACGAAATCGGTAAAGGCCGAGAGGCTCTTGAGCTCCTCCTCGCGAACAGCCGGGCGATTCTCCTCCTCTTCCTTGGGAGGGACGGGATTCCCTTCGTCGTCCATCTGCACCGCGGCCCGCTCGATAACCTCGTCGTGGGCAAAGATGGGCGCCTCTGTGCGCACCGCCAGCGCAAGCGCGTCGCTGGGTCGTGAATCGACCTCCATCGACGTGCCGTTCACCTGCAGCACTATCTTGGCGAAAAAGGTGTCGTCCGTCAGGTCGGATACGACGATACGGTTCACGGTTGCGCCGAGGGACGCGATTACGGACTGCAGCAAGTCATGGGTGAGAGGTCTCGCTACGGGGATGTCCTGCAGCTTCAGAGCTATAGAGTCCGCTTCCGATGAGCCTATCCAGATGGGGAGGAATCGATTTGTCTCCTTGACCTTCAGGATCACGACGCGCTGTTGATAGTTGACGATGTTGACGCGAATGCTGTCGATCACCATCTCGGTCATGGAATGCTCTGTCATAGAGGGCCTCCTACGTACCGATGCCCTCAGATTGTAAGGCCGTCACGGAAAAGGTGTCAAACAGGCCGACCGTGGCCTCGCATGGACCGAGCGGGCGATCAGAGGGTCAGTCGGCCCGTCCGGTGGGCATCCTGCGCCCGCTCTCGACGCTCTTGGTCCGCTTCTGGAGGTCAGACCGGGCGAGCATCACGAGCCTGTCGCACGTCTGGCATCTGATCTTGATATCCGCGCCTAGCCGCACGACCTCCCAGTCCAGCCCGCCGCAGGGATGTGGCTTTCGGAGCCGTACCACGTCGCCGAGTCTCAGGTCCGTTACCACCCCCTGCCCTCCTCGCGGAGCACCTCGTCGATCCGCCGAAGGTATTCCAGGGCGGCTTGCCTCGCATCGTCTGCAAAGGACGCAGGGTCGCGCGACGCGTATATTATGCCGCGGCTGACGCTGACCAGGAGGCCCCGGCCGTTGCGGTCGATCCCTGCCCTCACGGACGCCTCCAGGTCGCCGCCCTGGGCCCCGACGCCCGGAAGCAGCACGGGCAAGTCGGGACACAGCGTGCGGACGACCCCAAGGTCGGCGGGATAGGTAGCGCCCACGACGAGGCCGACGTTGCCCCTGGCATTCCATTCGGATGCGCGGGACGCCACTTCCTCGAACAACCGTCTGCCCGACGACAGTGGGACGTCCTGGAGATCGGGGGCTCCTGGATTCGATGTCCTGCACAAGACGAACACGCCCTTGTCTTCATAGGACAGGAAGGGCTCCAGGGCCTCGCCGCCGAGATAGCCGTTCACGGTGGCAGCGTCGAACCCCCAGGTCTCGAACAGGGCCCGGGCGTAGTGGACATTCGAAGAACCCATGTCGCCCCGTTTGGCGTCGGCAATGATGACGGCGCCGGGTGCCCGCTCCCTGATTACCTCGACCGTCCGTTCGAGCGCCGCAATGCCTGCGCTCCCGAGCGATTCATAGAAGGCCAGGTTCGGCTTGAACGCCGCGGCCACGTCCCGGACGGCGTCCACGATGGCCGCGTTGAACGCGGCAACGTCCCTCACAGGCATCAAGGACAGGTCTGGATCGAGCCCGACGCACAGAAGGCTGCGCCTGGCGGTCATCGCGCTATCTAGGCGTTGCGCGAATGTTTCGGTTGTAGCGGGCATGGTTCAGTGTGGCCGGCGGTCTGAGCACGGCGATCCGGGGAATGGTAGCACACGACAGCCCCTTCGCTCAGATAGAGCTGACGGCTAGGCAAGCCAAGACAGCTCAGCCATCAACACACAAATAGACACATATGATTACAGGCCTTTACAAGAAAGGACAACTGAGATAAAATCGCGGGTAGGAAACATGTACCAACAGGAAGACAACAAGAAATACCTCAACATCAGAGAGGCGGCCGTCCGTTACAACGTCAGCAGGGCCAAACTCAACAGCCTCGTCAGCTTAGGACGCCTACACACCGAGCCCGACCCACGGGACGGGAGAGCGCGGCTAATCAGCTCGGAAGAGCTGGAGGAACTGTTCGGACTCACGGAGGGCGACACGATGTACAAGAGCGCATACACCACAGGCCGCCTGACGTCCTCGGCAAGAGGACGCTTGGACACCCTGCGCAGACGCGTCGCCATGACCGACAAGAGGGCGACGGACAGCGTCGAGATAGTCAGGGAAATGAGGGCCGAGCGGTCAGGCTCGCCCTACGTCTAGAGTCAATGGGCCAGCCACCATGCCCGTGGTCGTAGATGCCTGCCTAGCCATCAAGTGGGGAGTCGAAGAGGAGTTCACTGAACAGGCCCTGGAACTCTGGGACGTCTGGCAGAGGAGAAACGAACTGCTGATCGCGCCTCCTCTATTCAGGGCAGAGGTCACGAACGTCCTCCACCGGATGGTCAGGCGGGATGACATGGACCCTCTCGACGCCTCCGACATCCTCGAATTACTGCTCACCACCGTAGCGACGGAAGAGCCGGAAGGCATGTATGAGCGGGCTCTCGCGCTGGCCTTAGGGCTAGACCAGAAATCGGCGTACGACACAGCCTACTTGGCACTTGCAGAGTCGCTCTCCTGCGAGATGTGGACAGCCGATCGGCGCTTCGCCCGTTCGGCGGGCATCAGGTTCCCGCAGGTACGCTGGATTGGCGAACACACCTAACGCTCGGCGCCCTGCCAACACGCTTCTCCAACGTCCGCCCCGTTCCGCCCAGGGCGACCGCAGCAGGGCTCAGTGGTGAGCGGGAGAGTAGCTTTCCGTGGTTCGACTGGGCGAGCTTGAGCAGGCGAGATTCGTGGAACGCCCGAACCGCTTCGTCGCGGTCGTCGAGCGGCTGCGGGCTCGGGAGCTCGCCCACGTGCCCAACTCGGGCAGGATGTCCGAGCTGCTTGTGCCGGGCGCGAAGGTCTTCATCACGCCCGCGGCTGTCCTCGGCGGGCGCAAGACACGTTACGACCTGACGCTAGTCGAGCATCGAGGCGTGCTGGTGTCGGTGGACAGCCGCCTCCCGCCACGGCTGCTGGTGGAGGGGATCGAACGAGGCCGCGTGATGGAGTTCGAGGGATTCGACAGGGTGGACACGGAGGTCAGGCTCGGCGACAGCAGGATAGACATGCTGCTCTCCGGCGCGGGCAGCCGTCTCTACGTCGAGACCAAGTCGGTCAACAAGGTCGTGGATGGGTCGGCCCTGTTTCCCGACGCAGCTACGGCGCGGGGCGCCAAGCACCTCAGGTCGCTGCTCGCGGCAGTCGAAAGCGGGCATCGGGCGGCCGTGGCCTTTGTGATCCAGAGGGCGGACGCGGCCCGGCTGGTGCCGGACGAGAAGTCGGACCTCTCATTCTGCGAGACTCTGAGGCGAGCCGTGGAGGGTGGAGTCGAGGTATCGGCATACGGCTGCTCCGTTACCCGGGAGGAGATCGCAATACGCAACAGGACGCCCGTTGTCTTCTAGAGGCAAGACTCCGAGCCTGAAGGTGGTCTACGGGAGGCTGTTGGACACCTACGGACCCCAGCACTGGTGGCCCGCTGAGGGACGCTTCGAGGTGATGGTCGGAGCAATACTCACCCAGTCCGCCGCATGGTCCAACGTCGAGAAGGCGATCGACAGGCTCAAGTCCGCCTCGAAACTCTCCCCTTCCGGCATCCGGGAGACGCCTGCGGAAGAGCTGGCAGCCCTCGTCTACTCGTCCGGCTACTACAACGCCAAGGCCAGGAAGCTAAAGGCCCTGGTCTCGTATCTCGGAGAACGGTACGACGACGACCTCGACGCCATGCGGTCCCACGACACGCAGTCCCTCCGCGCCGAGCTGCTCGCCGTCCATGGCATTGGACAGGAGACGGCGGACGACATCCTCCTCTACGCCCTCGGCAAGCCGGTCTTCGTCATAGACACGTACACCCGCCGCCTGCTCCACAGACTGGGAGTGGCGGACGAGAAGCAGTCCTACGCCCACCACCAACAGCTGTTCACGGACGAGCTGACTCTGGACGCGGAGCTGTTCGCCGAGTACCACGCCCTCATCGTCCGCCATGCCACGGGGCCGTGCCGGAAGCGCCCCGAGTGCGGGGGCTGCGCCCTGCTGGACCTGTGCCCCACGGGCCTGGCGCAGACAGGGACATAGGGCTGAACGGATGTTGCAGCGGTCGAAGCCCCATGCAGGACTGGCGGCCACAGGAGTGACCGCAGTGGCTTCCGTACCGTTTTCGATACCCGATCTCTGCGGCGGCTTTGCATCCGCAAGGGGCATCGTGCGCGACGAACGGGATCACCTCGTGCTGGAGTTCGACGTCAAGGTTGATGTTATCATTCCTTCCCTGTGCAATGCCTCTCGGCGCCGCTTGACAACGGAAATCCCGGCGCCTAGTCACGACAGGAGCTGAAATGAGCTCACGCAACCACGCTGCGGCCGAAAGTGCTTGGCTATACCGGACACTTACTCTTGGTCCAGACCGCATTTTGCTGGTTGGAGAAACACTTCGCATTGAGTATGTCGACTCGCTCACTGAGATACACGCCGGCGACATTGGCGCAATCATGGTTCGCCCTTCATGGTTCTGGTACCAATTGACGGTACGGTTGACCGACGGAACTGAGCGTTCAGTCGGGGGACTCGACCGGTTAGAAGCTGCGCGGGTCCGTGACATGGCACTTGCGGAAGTTGAGCGAGTGCATGGAGAGGCGGTTGCGGAAGCCAAACGAGTCCATGAGGCGGCGGTTGCGGAAGCTGTCCAACGAGGCAGGGCCCTGAGCCCGCGGCTGAAGAGGCTCGATGAGAAACTGCGCCAGCTCTTCTCTGGAGAACGCTATGTCCGACACCGCGACGCGAGCAGATTCCTCGACCCCGTAGCGTCGATTGTGAGCCAGTGCCAAGGACTCATTGGAGAGCACCTCGAAGAAGGTGCGAAAGAGGCACTCGGCAGGCTGGCCAAGCTTGAATTCGTTGAGGAATTGGAGACGGCGAGGGAGCAGGCGAACAGCCTCTTCGTACGGAACAACATCCCTAGGGCTCAGGCCGCCGCGCTCAAGTCGCTCCCGGTTCCTCTCACAGATGAACAGGCCGAAGCCATCGCTACCGATGAGGAAGTGACTCTGGTGCTGGCGGGCGCGGGAACGGGCAAGACCTCGGTCATAGTCGGCAAGGTCGCACACCTTGTTCATAACCAGGGCGTTTCGCAGCACGAGATCCTTGTATTGGCGTTCAACAACAAGGCGGCTGCCCAAATACGCGAGCGCCTAGCGGACGGCCTCTCCACAGCAGACGTATACACCTTCCACAAATTCGGCAGCCGCGTCATTACCCATTCCGAGGGCATTTCTCCCACCATCTCCAAGCTCGCGACAGATGACTTCGTGCGCACGCGCGTCGTTGAAGACATCCTACGCGAGCTTCTGAATGACTCCCAGCAATCGAACGCCGTTTTCAACTTCATGGCCTACCACCACGAGCCCTACAGATCAGCCTTCGACTTCGATACGATGGCTGAATATAACGAGTATGTACAGGTAGTCGAACTCCGCACGCTGAGCGGGGACTCGGTCAAGAGCTTCGAGGAACTGGCTATTGCAAACTACCTGACCGAACACAGCATCGAATTTCGATACGAAGAGCCTTACAAGGTTAAGACCGCGACGCAGCACCGCCGGCAGTATCAGCCCGATTTCTTCCTGCCCGACTACGACATCTACATCGAGCACTTCGCACTGAACCAAAAGGGCCGCCCTCCATCTGGCTGGATGGAGTACGCCGAAGGCGTCGAATGGAAGAGAACCACCCACAGGCAGTATGACTCGAAGCTAATCGAGACCTACAGCTGGCAACACCGGCAAGGCACTCTGCTCCCGACGCTGCACAAGCAGCTTGAAGACGTGGGGGTTGAGTTCAAGCGGGTTCCAATCAGGACTCTGGTACAGCAACTAGCGCAGCAACTGATTTCGTGGCTGGCAAGACTGTTGGCGAAGTTTCTGAACCATGTGAAGACGAGCGGCCTGACGCCCCGCGATCTACGCGTCCGTGCCCGTGAAACTGGAGTGAAGTGGCGCTCCGAGGGCTTCCTCGACATCTTCGAACAAGTGTCTTTTCGCTATCAGCAGCGGCTCGAGCGCGAGAATACACTGGACTTCCATGACTTGATCAACAGAGCCGCACACTACATCAGGGAAGGCAGATGGAAGTCACAGTACCGATACGTGCTCGTGGACGAGTTCCAGGACATATCCGCAGGAAGGATGGCGCTTCTGGAAGCCCTCAAACTGCCAAACATGGCCTACTTTCTGGTAGGTGACGACTGGCAGTCGATTTACCGCTTCGCGGGTAGCGACGTCAGTCTCGTGCGGGGATGCGGCGACTACCTTGGCCATGTACAGGAGCGGACACTTACCCAGACTTTCCGCTTTGCCGACGGCATCCTCAAACCCTCGACCGCGTTCGCGCAGCGCAATCCAGAGCAGACTCAGAGGGAGCTGCGATCCGCGAGCGGAGTGGAAGACGAGGGTCTCACCGTGGTTGCCGGAGACAGGCCCGAGCAGGGCGTGGCCAGTGCGTTGCAGGAGATCAAGGCAAACGCACGGGGCCGGCGTCGCTCCATTCTGGTGCTGGGGCGCTATAGCGAAAGCAGGCACGCGCTCCCAACAGGCCCTTTGCGCAAGGGGCTGCAGGTGGAGTTCAGCACCGTTCACAGGGCGAAGGGCCGAGAAGCGGACTATGTGGTGGTGCTAGACCTCAAGGACGATCCTTGGGGGTTCCCTGCCAAGATCGAGGACGACCCCCTGCTGGAGCTCGTACTGCCCCGTGCCTCCGCGTACGAATTCGCTGAGGAGCGGCGCCTATTCTACGTGGCCATGACCCGCGCGAGGATAGGCACGTACTTGGTCGCGGACCCTGAAGAACCTTCGGTGTTTGTGGAGGAGTTACTTCGGGAATGCAAGGACTTACGGCAAATCGGCGAACTCCCACCTGAGTGCCCACGCTGCGTCCGAGGTCGCCTGGTCCCCTCGGAGAGCCGCAAGAACCTGCGGTGCTCCAACTACCCGAATTGTGGGCACCTCGCGCCGCGCTGTCCGAACTGCAACGTGGGCTACGCGCTAGTCTCAGAGGGTGTGGCCGAGTGTAGCAACCAAGCCTGCGAGCATCCTCCTACCCCCTGCCCCTGGTGCGGCATGGGCGTACTCCAAGTGAAGGATGGTAGGCATGGCCTCTTTTGGGGCTGCACCGAGTACTCGGCTGAGCCATCATGCCGGTACACGAAGGATATCGAGCATGGTACGTCGGGAACGTGGTAGTAGCCACGCTATGGGCAGCCCCCGGTCATCGTGATCGCTGTAGCCACATTCGGTCCCAGAGACGACATCGTGTCGTGCGGCACGACTTTGTTGTATTCGGACGTCGCTGATACAATCTACAGGCAATCAATAAGGAGGGACAGATGCCGGACGTAACAATCGACTGGAACGCGGGCAGGACTCAGGAGCAGAAGGACAAGATCGCCAAGGTAGTCACCGACGCCCTTGTCGACATCGGCAAGGCGCCGCGCGAGAACGTCAAGATCACCTTCAAGGACAACCCCGCGTAATGGCCCTCGACTTCGGGACGAGGGAGATAAGTGCGCAGCCCATCCTCGGTATCCGCATCACGGCTAAGATCAGCGAATTGGCCCAGATCATGGGGCCGCTGTACGGCGAGGTGATGGCGCACATTCAACGGAATGGGCAGCACCCCGCCGGGATGCCCTTCTCCATCTACTACGGGATGGACGGCGGCCAAGTCGACGTCGAGTGCGGGATACCGGTGGCCCCATCTATGGCGGGCGAAGGCAGGATCAAGGCCGGAGAGCTTCCCGCGGGGACGGTTGCGACCGTCACACACACGGGACCGTACGAGGACCTGCGGGAGACCTGGGCAGCGATGACGGAGTGGATGTCCTCGCAGGGCCTCTTGCCCGCTGGAGCGCCGTGGGAGGTCTACGTCACCGACCCGGGAACCGAACCCGACCCATCAAAGTGGCGTACGGAGATATTCTTCCCGGTGCGGCGAGCCTAGAAGGGCCTGCTGGGGTCGGCAGGCAGGCTCCTTGCCTACGAGGTCACTCTCCGACGACCGGGGACGGCTGGCACCTGGCTCACGGGTCCGTCCTACGACCCGGTAGTCCGGTGGCCGCACGTCATCTGAGAGGCTGGACCTCGGACACCGCTATGTAACTGGCCGGGACCACTATGCCCTGACCGCGCCGCGTGGCCTTCACATCGGGCGCGAGGTGTCCTCCGTTGTACTCGGCGGCTGGGACATACGAGTTCGTATAGCTCTTCGCGAACTCCTCCCCGATGGTGGTGTCGTACCCCAGATCGAGGACCAAGCGGCCCCGCCGACTGAGGTGCTTCCACTCCAGCACGTGTCCAAAGTCCGCTACGTACAGCCCCGGGAAGTCGTGGGGCACCTCAATCCTCAAGAGCAGATCGCCCACGTACTTCCTCAGCATCTCCATACCCAGGTCTCCAAAGTACGGGCTGTCGGTCATCCACCGGGGGAGCGGCTCCAGCAGACCCTCGACAAGGTGGCATCCCACGAGCTCGGGCGGAGGAGATACCACGGGCAAGCGGGCCCACAGACCCCCGTCCGCTTCCATGACCTTCTCCACCCTTTCGGGGCGGGTGTAGTGGTAGAACACCATAGTCGAGTCGGTCGTTTCCAGTCGGCCGGGGTCGGGCGTGTAGCCGT
This sequence comes from Dehalococcoidia bacterium, assembly GCA_965222445.1. Classification (GTDB taxonomy): domain Bacteria; phylum Chloroflexota; class Dehalococcoidia; order Lucifugimonadales; family CAJWER01. The sequence goes on from CBDCTY010000002.1 coordinate 3,219,271, forward strand.
AGTCGCCCAGCAGCACGCCTCGCTCTCGCAGGAATGTCTCGCAGGGTCGCAAGGCTAGTGGAAGGCCTCGAAGCCGGTCAGGTCTCGTCCCAGCAGGAGCGTGTGCACGTCGTAGGTGCCCTCGTATGTGTCCACCGTCTCGAGGTTGAGCATGTGACGGACCGCGCGGTGGTCGAGAGTGATGCCGGAGGCGCCGAGGATGTCCCTGGCAGACCGGGCGGCGTGGAGGGCCGCGCGGACGTTCTCCCGCTTGGCCAGCGAGACCTGCGTGTAGGTCATCTTGCCCTCGTCCTTCAGCCGTCCCAGCCGCCATGCGAGGAGCAGCCCGCGTGTGTGGGCGGCCGCCATGTCCACAAGCTTGGCCTGCACAAGCTGCCTCGCGGCGATGGGCTTGCCGAAGGTCGAGCGGCCCTTCGAAAACGCGAGCGCCTCGGCATAAACGTCCTCCAGGGCGCCCAGCGCGCCCCACGCGATCCCATACCTGGCCTGCGTCAGGCACGACAGGGCCGCCGGCAGGCCAGTGGCGCCGGGCAGGGACATGGAGGCGGGAATTCGCACGTCCCGCAGCACCAGCTCGGCGGTATCCGAGGCCCGCAGGCTCATCTTACGCGGGATTGGGTGAGCCTCGAAGCCAGGGGTATCCGTCGGCACCAGGAACCCCCGGACGGCACCGAGCTCGTCCTTCGCCCAGACGACCGCCAGGTCCGCGATGTTGCCGTTGGTGATCCACATCTTCGCGCCAGATATGACGAAAGAGCCGCCCTCCGCCCGCGCGGTCGTCTCCATCGCCGCGGGGTCCGAGCCGCCCTGGCGCTCCGTCAGTCCGAAGCACCCGACGAGTTTCCCCTGCGCAAGCCTGGGCAGGTACCGGCGCTTCTGCTCCTCGGAGCCGTAGGCGTATATCGCATACATGACGAGGGCTCCCTGCACGCTCACGAAGCTGCGGAGCGCCGAGTCGACGCGCTCAAGCTCGTACATGATCAGGCCGTACGCGACGTTCCCGATCCCCGCGACGCCGTACTCGGCAGGCAGGTTTGCGCCCAGAAGCCCAAGCCCGGCGAACCCGGGGACCAGATGCCTGGGGAAAACCCCCTGCTCCCACCACCGGCTCACGTGGGGCAGCGCCTCGGCCTCCAGGAACTCCCGTACGCTGTCCCGGATCTGCCGCTCTTCGGATGTGAGCAGGGCGCTGACGTCGTAGTAGTCGAGCAAGTCGAACGCGGCCTCAGCCCCGGTCTGCCGCCAGCACTTCGTCGATCAGATCGCTGGCCCACTGGCGGAGCTGGTCTTCCATGTCGGAGCCGCAGTGGGGGCACTCGTAGTCGCCGTACCGCAGGGCCGTGCCGCACGATCTACAGGGGTTTACGTCGCCGATCCTGAACAATACTGCCTGAATCTGCTCATCGGTCGCCCTGCTGCCGATATCCCCCACCTATCCCTGCTCCTGCGAGTCCGGCCCCCTCGAAGTCGTGCCCTCCGGGGTGCGCTCCCACAGATCGGCGAACGCCTGCGAGCCGTCGTCGTCCCAGTAGTCCATGTCGACCGGCTGGTCGTAGCCGCCGCCAAATGCATCGAGGATATCGCTCCCCCCCAGGTTGCCAATGGGTATCCTCGCATAGAAGGCCGGCAGCCCGTCGTACCGTACGCGAACGAGGGCCCGTGGGTACGGGTCGGGCCTAGCCTGCTTCCACCGGTCCAGCGCGTCGCGGTCCAGCGAGACACCGAGCCCGGGGCCTTCCGGCACGGCGACGGTGCCGCCCTCTACCTTCAGCGCAGGCATCACCACGTCCTCGGCCCAGAGATCCGTCGCGGTCACGTGGTGCAGCGTGGCAGTGGGGAAGACGGATGCCATGTGAACGACGAAGGCCCTGGTGACGTTGCCGCCCGTGTTCTGGAGCATGAACGGCACGTTCGCGGCCTCGAACAGCCCCGCCCGCATCTTCACATGGCCGATAGGCGTGTGGCCCATCATGTACCCGTCGGCGAGCCCAAGAAGGGCCTCGCGGCCCTGCAGCGGGAGATGGTGGAAGTAGATCGGGATGCGAGAGCGCAGGCGCAGCTGCTTGTAACCCTCGAAGTCCTCGTTGGCCAGCGGGTCCTCGATCGCGCCGGCCACAGGATACTTTTCGAGCTTGCGGGACACGTCGACAATTTGCTCGACGGTGCCGTCGAAGTTCATGTCGTAGTGGACCTTGAAGCCCGGGGGTGCGACTTCCTGCATGGCCTCTGTCTGTGCGACCACGTTGTGGAAGTGGTTGGTGTGATACTTGAGCCACCTGTGGCCCGACGACGCCGCGAACTCGACCTCCTCGGCCATCTTCGATGGCGTTTGGGAGACCGTCCAGGCAGAGACAGGCACACGCCTCGGCATCCACCCGGAGTTGGGGACCGGTCGCCCGGCGAACCTCTGCCCTAACAGCTTGTTTACCGGGACGTCGTTGTACTTTGCGACGACATCGTAAACTGCGGGGGCTATGCGAGTGGGAAGCTCGGGGTGGGCCATCCAGTCCCAGGCGTCGGTGCCCACCATCCGCTCCACCCAGGCGTCGTCAGCGGGGGTACGCCGGCCGAGGCCGTCGCCCAGCCCCTCGAGGCCGTTGTCCGTGTGCAGCACGAACATGGTGCGGCAGCGGAAATCGGATCCCTGGTAGCGCGTCAGGGCCTCGCTGTTCCACGCATGGAAAGGCGGCGTTATCTCGTGGACCTCGATGTCGGTAATCTTCATGGCCATCTCCCGGGACAGCACGCAGGGAGCCACGAATCGCGCCCATAGCCTCGGCGCATGGGACGATGCTCCGCTCGTGATCAGTCGCGTTGAATCTCGACTATTGGGCAGTCAGCTTGATTCGCGGGTCGACGACGGCAAGCAGGAGGTCTGAGACCAGCGTCCCGACCACCGTGAGCACACCCAGCATCAGGACGATAAAGCCCGCCAGATAGACGTCCTGCTGGTTGATCGCGTCGAGCAGCACCGGGCCGAGGGTCGGCAGGCTCAGGACCACCGACACGATGACGCTTCCGCTCACCAGCGCGGGGAGCAGGTACCCGACGGTGCTAACCAGTGGGTTGATGGCGACTCGCACAGGGTACTTGAGTATGAGACGCCAAGACGTCATCCCCTTGGACCTCGCAGTGACGACATAGGGCCTGCTGAGCTCGTCGAGCAGGTTGTTCCGCATGATACGGATCAGACTCGCCGTGCCGGAAGTCCCGAGTACGACGGAGGGCACCCAGAGATGCTTCACGAAGTCCCACGCCCGGGCGAAGTCCCAAGGCGCGTCTTTGAAGTTGGCCGAGTTGAGGCCGCCAACGCTCTGGTCTAGATATGCGAAAGCCAGGTACATAAGAACCAGACCCAGCAGGAAATCGGGGACCGCAAGGCCTGTAAAGCCAGCTAGGGTGAATAGGTAGTCGCCGACCGAGTGCTGGCGGACCGCCGAGTAGATGCCAACCGGAATCGCAAAGGTCCAAGTCACTAGAATAGTGAACCCCGTCAGGGCGACCGTAGTCCATATCCTGTCGCCGATAACCTCCCGGACCAGCTCCTCCCGCGGCAGGTATCCGCAGCCCCACTGGAACGAACGGCCCAGGTCACCCTGCGCAAGACCGGATATCCATTTCAGGTACCTGATGTACTGCGGCTGGTCCAGCCCCAGGTAGTTCCGCAGCTCTTCCGACACGCCCTCGGAGTCTATCCCCATACCGCCGGCGATCACCAGATCGAGGAAGCGGTCCACCGCATCACCTTCGGGTATCTGGATGATGACGAAGGCGAGAACGGTTATGGTCCAGATGGTGAAAGCAGCGAGAAGCAGCCGACGGGCGATGTAGGCAAGCACGGCGCACCTCCGTTAGGCGGGAATAATACTACCCGCCGCCCGGCCTTTCAACCTGCCTAACCTCGCTTGACCTCCCGAGCAAGGGCGGCGACTGCGGCGGCGCATCCCTCGTTCGAGTCCAGACTGGAAACCCTGCGGCCAGCGGCCTTGAGTGCGCGTAGGTCTCCCAGGGCCTGCGCGGAGGCGAGCACGCCGAAGGAGTACGGCTGGCCCGGTATGGCGACGTCCAATTCCGTGCTCTCGACGAGTTGCAGGAACAGGCCCGAAGGGGGCCCGCCCTTGTGAAGCTGCCCCGTCGAGTGCAGGAAGCGCGGACCGTAGCCCATCGTCGTTGCCACCCGGAAGCGAGTCATAAGGGCGCGGCGTAGGTCGTCGACGGCGGCGTCCAGCTCGGGAGATTGATTGGCGTATGCCATGATGGCCACATAGTCACCCGGTCGTACAAGCGACAACAACTCAGCCGCAGGCATCGTCTCCGGCGCATCAGGTAGCGCTCCCGAGCGTAGGAACTCGGCAAGAACGCTGTTCGTCATATCCTTCGCGGCCTGCACGTCAGGCTGATCGAAGGGATTTACCCCTATCACCGCTCCCGCGACTGCGACGGCGAACTCCCACCTGAAGACCTCGGCGGCCAAGTCGAAGCGATCTCCCAGATCGAGCCTGACAACCGGCTGTCCGGATCGCGCGAGGTCTTCCAGCGCCGCATCGACAGGCGAGTTGTCGTCCCCGTCGAGACGCACGTACACGAACAGCCTGTCGTCGCCGTACGCACCCGGGCTTTGCGGAGCCTCGCCCGCAACCGGTACGACGCCCCTGCCCTCCTTGCCCAGGCTCTCGGCGACCAGCTGCTCGGCCCAGAGACCGAAGCCTGCTATCGAGGGTGAAGCGAATATCGTGAGCTTGTCCCTGCCTCCGAGGGCAAGCCGCCCGATGGCCGCGCCGAGCACCGCTCCAGGACTGTCGGCGACTTCGTCAGCCAGGCAGGCAGCCTGCATGCGTCTCGCCGGGTCGAGCATCTTTTCGATGTCGATACCCATCAGGGCCGCGGGCACAAGACCAAAGTGGGACAGTATCGAGTAGCGCCCACCGACGTCGGGCCGGCCATAGAAGACCCGCCTGAAGCCTTCCCGCACGCCTAGGTCCGCAAGGGCGGTGCCGGGATCGGTCACCGCCGCGAAGTTCATCCCCGCCCTGCCAGCGCCTACAGCGCCATCCACCAGGCTCCTGAAGTAGCTGTAGAGGACGTTAGGCTCGACGGTCGTTCCCGATTTGGAAGATACGAGGAACAGCGTCCTCGCCGGGTCGATCCTGTCGGCAACGTCCCTGACCCATCCCGGCGCCGTCGAGTCGAGGACGATGATCTCCGGTCGCCCAGGGGCGGACCCGAACGTCTGCCGCAGTAGCTCAGGCCCCAGGCTGCTGCCGCCCATGCCCAGCAAGACAACGTGCCTGTACCCGTCGCGCTCGACCGCGGCGGCAAAGGAAGCGAGAGCCAGCGCCTCGTTCGCCATGTCCGAGGGCAGCGAGAGCCAGCCGAGGCGGTCCGTGATTTCGTCGGGCGAAGGCTTCCATACAGAATGGTCGCCCCGCCGAATCCGCTCGACTACATCGAGGCCGCGAAGCCTCGCCAGCTCGTCCTCTACAATCGACCTAGAGCGCCCCAACCCGTCCAAGTCTGTCATCGACTCATACCAGGCGTGTCCACAGGCCGCGCCGGTCCCCCTACCAGACTCTCTCTTTGGGATCATGTGGCGGGAGCGCGAGGGAGTAGCATACAAATACGGAATTCGCGCCCTGATGTTGCGTTCAGCCGATTCTTGGTGTTGCTTTGGGTTCTCTCGCAGTCCATCAATTGCCCGAAGAAACGGCCCCTGATCCGGTCTTCCGAACTCACCTGGCGGGCGGGCTGAGCAGACTGTGGGGCTGAGTTAACCGCCGGACCTGCGCCGTGTGCGGGCAGGCCCCTAGGTAAGACCATAGGGGTAGCCCGCTACCTTGTCAATCTGCTGGCGCACGCCGGCAGGAGATTACGTTCCCTTCCACGATTCGGGTGGGGTAGACTGTGGGCCGAGGGGAACAGGCATGAGCAAGCGATGGCGGTGCGGCGGGTACGGCCGGCGGCGGCATGTGGCACTGGTGCCTTTTTCCTCTCCGGCTCAGGACAGCAGAATCCTCGCCGTCCCGGTTCTGATGACCTGCCCCAGCCTCTTTTACGGCTCTTCATGCTATACCAATTGGTATTGGACTCGCACCCAGTCTTCGTGCGAAAGTCCCGGCGTCGATCAACCAGGGGGCGAGAAGGATCCCCTGCACGGTATACGCACTCCTGTTCGTGTGATATCAAGTAAAAAGGGCCATGCCACGCCCTTTCCTGTAACTTTGCCCCCTGGTATTCTTTCGGCGTCCGTCAGCCACGATGTTCAGGAGCTCCCAGATGACCGCCGCAACACGGACTTCAGGGCCTGGCCAGATCTTCCGCCCCCGGCTGATCTACTACAACGACGCCCACCACTTCCACGGCAAGCGTGTCGAGCCGCCCGTGAGCATCGCCAAGCTCCGCCAGCCGGTGGACGAGGTACTAGGCACGAGCGTAGACCTACTGGTGCTAGGCCTGGGGTATGGAGACGTCTACTTCCACAACAGCAAGGTTGGGCGGGTCATAGGGGAGGCGAAGGACGTCTGGGAGAACTATATCGACTGGCGGATCATGCGGATGGTACAGGTCGCCCGCGAGAAGGGCACCGACCAGGTGCGAGAGGTGATCGGTCAGGGTCGGCGGACAGGCGTCACCGTGTTCCCGAGCCTGCGCCTCCAGGATGCACAAGCTCCCGGCACCCAACGGTGCGGCTGGCTGCGATGGCACCACAAGGAGGCCGTGTGCCACGGTATCGACGACCCTCGCTGGCCCAATCACCAGACCAGGTGGGCCTACGACTATACGAACGAGCTCGTATGGGACGACAAGAAAGCGATGATCCGCGAGATGCTCGTCGACTACGAGGCGGATGGGATCGAGCTCGACTTCATGTTCTTCCCGCTCTACTTCAGGATGGAGGAGACCGAACAGGGCATAGCGACGATGAACCGGTTCGTGGCAGAGGTCCGTGACCTAGTGGACTCGATTGGGGAGCAGCAGGGGCGGAAGATTCCGGTCATGGCCCGGGTGCACGCCGACGAGCAGATGAATTTCGACATCGGGCTCGACGTGGCGGCGTGGATGCGCGAGGGCGACGTCGATATGGTGGTCGGCAGTGAGCGCGCGAACCTCCTGGACACTGGGATGTGGGACCGCTGGCTGCCCGACGCGGCCAACAGCGTCGGCATCCCGGCATACTATCGCCCTCCCCGACGCATCTACGACCACCGCGTCGGCAAGCCCGACGCCGAGATGTTCCGCGCGCTGCGCCAGTCGCTCCGCTACCATGGCTGGGCGGGCATATTCGACGGGTACTATCCCTGGCCATTCGCCGAGCGCGAGTACCAGATCCTCCGGGAGGCGGGTAACCCGGAGGTCTACGAACGCCGGAACAAGCGCTACATGCTGGCGCCGCGAGAGGGCAAGAGCGGCGAGGATACGACCGCCCCCGACCGCCAACTCCCCGCCGACCTTGTGGCTGGCGAGACCGTTACCCTAAAGGTACTGGTCGCCGACGAGCTCAAAGGCGCGAACGCCGATGGAGAGCTGCGCAGGCCCATCCTCAACATCCGGTTCTCCTTCTTCTGCGTCGAGGACGAGATCGAGATCCGCTTCAACGGGCGGGTCCTGCCCATAGACGAGGCAGAAGTCACCGATGAACGGGCACTTCGCATCGTCACCGACGTGATGGCAGGGATGGAGGTGCAGGCGCCCTTCGGCATGTCAGCCCACTTCTTCTGCTACACCTTAGAGTTGAACGACCTCGTTCAGGGCTACAATATCCTGGAGGTGGAAACGAAGCGTCAGGAGAAAACTGCGGGATTCACCCGCAGCGTGAACGGCGTCGAGATCCGGGTGCGGTACAAGGAGTTCGAACGGCCCGCCGGTCTTGACGTGGAGCGAGTCGGCGCGATATAGCGAGCCTGTGGACAGCCACAACTACAGGAACAATCAGCCTGGTCTGACAGCCTTGCGGCCGCTGGGCTTCACCTCTCCGCCGAGCATCGTCTGACCGGATCGCATGAGCGAGAAAACCCCCGCCGATCTGAATACCGAGTACAAGCTGGGGCTCTCCCCCGACCAGATTGGCGAATTCGCGAGGCTGGGAGGCGATGAGGCCGTAGCGCGGCTGCAGGCGATAGGGGGATGGCTGTCGCGCGTGAACGTGCAGAACCACGACGGCGTGACAGTGACGCCGTCCCTGTCCAGATTCCTCGCCGGTGCGCAGGACATCCACGAGGCGATACACCACCTGGACGAGCTGAGGTCGGGGACGAGGCGTGGGAGGTTCGATCCTGGTGACGTGCTGATGCGGGAGTTGGAGTATCACCGCTTCGTTTCGGAGTGCAGACGCCAGCGTGACTGGCCGGATGCGCCCGATCATCAACGGGCGCTGTTCGAGTCGCTCACCAGCCTGGGTGAGCCCCGCGACAACCCGGTAGAGCTGACCGAGGAGGACGTGCGGGAGTCCCGCCGCGCAGCGTATGAGGCCGTCTGCCTGCTGCGGTTCCTACGCCAGTTCAAGGCCGGCACCACGCGGCCGGTGGTCGTGTTTGGGAACGAGCGGTATGGGAGGGACTGGGTCGTCCAGCCGCTGGAGCGGTACCTGAAGGACGACTTCGACATCCGCTACTGGCGCGTCCAGTCTCACCACTCGATGCGGCTGACGGTGCCCCACTGGGAGGGCCGCTGGAACCGTTCTGGCTTCCCGCCGGATTTCTGGGTGGAGTTGAGCGAGAGCCAGCCTCACGTCGTGGTCGTCGACGAGTGCAGCCCGCGGCGGACGGAGCACTACAGCAAGCTCGCGCGGGGAGTACGTGACATCCTGAACTGGTTCATGGTGTTCAACGAAATCAGGGCCGAGGGGGATGGGTCTGTCTACGAGGCGGAAAGCACCCTACCCGCTCATCATTTCCCTGAGCTCAGAAAGTGGCACGAATACGTCGTCACTAGGCGGGAGATGCGCCACTACGTTGGGCCAGGACCGACCTATCGGATCCGCCACTGGTCGCCGGAGCTCAAGTCCGAGATGATGATGGGCGACATGGTCGTCGCCAGCCGACCGCCGGAGATGGGCGACGACACTCCCACGGTCGTGCTTGCGAACCCTGCGATCTATCGCACCGAAGCGGACGACCTGCCGGAACCGCTGAGTGGAACGCGCCCGTACTACTTCAACGACCCCGAGTATCGAGTGCGGGAGCGCATCGTCCCCGGATTCGGCCCCCACGGGTTCGAGACGCGGGTCGTCGGCCCGACTACGGACGAGTACGTCATCGCCGCACGGTTGCAGATCGAGAAAGACATTGCCAGGCTGCTGGGCGAATAGAGTGTGTGTACGGCGTTGGACTTGGGCTGTACCGCTGCCAGCATATAGTCGACAGGGCGGCGATGGAGGTGTCTCTTGGTATATAGCTTTAGGCCCGTGGACCTTTCGTTCGAGTTCGAACAGCGTCCCTACCGACTCGGCGATATTATCGATCTTGACGTGCGAGTAGAGCCGCGTGTTCCTACTCAGCAGAGTGGCGTCCGTGTCGAGTTGAAGTGCCGGCAGCAATACGACGAGAAGGTCGTCGTGTCCGGCCAAACCGAGACCGTAGTGCAGACCGTAACGACCGGAATGGCGACGGCCCGGGCCGAGGTCATGGGCGAGATCAAGGTCCCGCCCAAGGTCAAGACCCGGCGGCGCACTGAGACCTTCACCCACAGCAGGACTGTTGGGATGGAGGACCTCCGTCTCGATGATAGCGCCACCCGCCAGAATAGGGTTGCGCTCCGGATCGATCCAGCGGAGCCGCCCCGGGCCGCCGAAGCCCTCGGGCTCGTTAACGACCTCGACCGATCGGTGGACCTTCAAGTGGTCGCTCATCGTCACCGCGGACGTGGTGCGGGGCCGCAACGCCCGACGTGAACGTAAGGCGGACGTCCTTCTCGCGGAGTCCGCCAACCCCTAGGCGCGTAAGGCATCGGTATCGTCCCTTAGCCACTCCTTCGACTGGCATACGGTCGGCTGTAGCGGTGGGCTGATATGTACTCGACGTCATCCCAGCAGTAATCGAGGACCGTGCGGTCCCAGGACCAGCCACAGTCCATGGAATCGTGTACGAAGGACAACGTCATGCTCTGCCTGGTAGGCTGCCTTCAGTGCCTCCGGTGTATCCTCCAGACTCCAATCGATTCGAAGAGGTCGACCCATCATTGTGATGCACCCCAACACAGTATGTTGGTCACAGCATGGATGAACTACAAATACACCGCTAGCTACTTTCAGGTCTCCCTATCATCAAATGGTATAAGGCTCCGTGTCGAGGCTGCGGCACCAGCTTATGAACTCATCCACTCCGAAGGCGTTCGGCTCGATACTCCTCCAGGCGTAGTCCGGGCGGGCTGGACGCTCCTCGCGAGGCCCCACGCCGTCTCGCCAGTCGTAGTTGCTAACGAAGTTGCCGCCCGGATACCGGACATTTGGCATACTGAGTTTCCGCAGGGCGTCTGACACATCGGTGCGGAACCCATCGTCGTCGCCCAACGGGCTCTCTCGCTCGTAGACACCGCCGTAGACCGCCCTGCCGAGATGCTCGAGGAAGCCGCCGAAGATGCGCCGGTCTATCTCGCCAACATTGTGGTCCAAATCCAGCCGAATCGATGCCTTCACTAGGCTACTCCTTCGTCATCGGCGCCGTTGCCGTCACCGTGAAACGAGTTCTATCACATACACGGTCTCGGTTGTGTAGGCGAAAGATGACGATAGCCGAGGGCAGCACAGTCGCCGAGGCCGCCCGCCGGATAGGAGTCACCCAGCAGACCTTCTATCGGTGGTGTACCGAGTACGGAGGCCTCAGAACTAGGCCAGACGCTTGAAGCGTCTGGAGTCGGAGAACAGCCGTCTTGCAGAAGCCAGGAACGTCCGCGTACTCGCCCAGACCCTCCTTGCCCCGCCAGACATGGTAGGTATCCGCGACCCGGGCGATGTCCTCCCGTGACAGGTCACGATGGGTGCGGTCGATCATGTGGCCCAGCTTGCGGGCATCTATGAAAAGGGTCTCGCCGCGGCGGTTCCTGTGCTCCCCACTGGTGTGGCGGGAGCGCGAGGGAGTCGAACCCACCGCCCCGACCGAAGGGCCGGGGCCAACGGATTTGAAGTCCGCGAAGCCCACCGGGACCCATCCGCTCCCATAACGTCCACGAAGCCGCTAGAGATTCCCTTCATCGCCGTTCAGTGTCAAGACTCAATCAATGAAGTCACGCACAACCAGGCGGGACGTCTTTCCGGGTCATCGTGCCCTCTGCTGCTCCAATAAGCTAGCAGGCACGGACGTGGCCGCATGCGCTAGGCGATTGCCTTCTCGAGGCGGCCCTTGAGAGCCGCCTTCGGCACGGCGCCCACCACCTGATCGACCGGCGAGCCCCCGCTGAAGATAAGCAGTGTGGGTATGCCCCGAATGCCGTAGGTCATGGGCGTCCTGGGGTTGCTGTCGACATCCATCTTGGCGAACTTGACCTTGCCGTCGTACTCGTCGGCCAGGGCATCTACGATGGGGGCTATCATCTTGCACGGCGCGCACCATTCGGCCCAGAAATCGACCAGTACCGGTACTTCTGAGTCTATTACTTCGGCCTGAAAGGTGTCGTCCGTCACTTCCTGTGGATGTGCCATCAATTCCTCCAGTCTTGAGTTGCCTGTAACAAGCCTTCCGCCTATCGAATTCGGTCTGCTGTATCGAACAGAGTAGGTCGGAGTCAGATTCCCTGAGCAGGCCACGGCCTCCGGCGGAACCGCCGTCCGGTACGCCCAGGGGGCCGGGCCACTGTTCTTGGCCGTCACATCATACCATTTGATGCAATTCAGGGCCTTCCGGTTCCCACCGCGCCGTCCTGAGCCAGCTTCTCGCCTATCCTGCGACGGCAAGCGAGGGCATCGCCCGCAGCCGCTCCACCAGCCCTGTAAGTGTGTCCAGCAGGTAGCTCACGTCCTCGTCGGTGTTGTCCGCCCCAACAGTCAGCCGCAGACTGCCCCGGGCCAGCTCCGGGCTGAGACCTATGGCCGTGAGCACGTGCGACGGCTCCAGCGACGCCGACGAGCACGCGCTGCCGCTCGACGCGCAGATACCCGCGAAGTCGAGCCCAAGCAGCACAGGCTCGCCCTCCACCGACTCGAAGGAGAAGTTGACGTTGTTGGGAAGCCTCGACGAACGGTGGCCGTTGAGGTGAGCGCCCGGCATCCGCTCCTCGACTCCCTCGATGATTCGGTCCCTTAGCCCGGTGCAGTGAGCGCTCAGACCGACGCGCTCCTCTTCCGCCAGCCGGAGGGCTTCGGCCATGCCCACGATCAGCGGCACGTTCTCGGTGCCCGACCTGCGCTCCCGCTCCTGTCCCCCGCCCTGCTGCTGGGCCTCGAAGGGCGTCCCCCGCTTCACGTACAGCACGCCGACGCCCTTGGGCCCGCCGAACTTGTGTGCCGACAGGCTCAACATGTCCACGCCTAGCCCCCGGACGTCCAGGTCCAGGAATCCGGCGGCCTGCACGGCGTCGGTGTGCATGACGATGGTCGTCCCACGCCGCCTCGCCTCGCCCTTGACTACGCGGGAGATCTCCGCCACCGGCTCTATCGTGCCGATCTCGTTGTTCGCCAGCATCACGCTCACGACGGTCGTCCGATCTGTTATCGCCCTGCCCACCTCGTCCGGGTCCACGATCCCGAACCGGTCGACGGGAAGATAGGTCACGTCGAATCCGTGACGCTCCAGCTGGTCGCAGGAGTGGAGAATGGCGTGGTGCTCGATGCTCGACGTAACAACGTGATTTCCCGAGCCGAGCTGCCCGTACGCGGCCCCCTTGATCGCGGTGTTGTCGGACTCGGTCCCGCCGCTCGTGAAGACTATGGCGCCGATCCGTGCGCCGAGGATACCGGCCACCGTCTCACGCGCGTCGTCGAGGGCCTTCTGCGACTCCTGGGCCAGCGTGTAAATGCTGGACGGATTGCCGAAGCTCCCCGTGAAGTACGGCAGCATCGCCTCCACGACCTCCGGCCTAACCGGCGTTGTCGCGGCGTGGTCCATGTATATCAGCTTGCTCGGCCCTTCCATATTGACTCCAAGCATGGAGTGTGCCTTCACTGGTGCTCACAGCGCCGTCTTATTGTAGCACGCTGCCCGTTGGGTTCCGGCATCCAGTCAGGGCCTGCAGCCGTCGCCGGGTAAGTGGTAGGGTATGGTCTCAACATCACCGCTAGAGCGCTGCCCCGAGGGAGTATTGGGAATGAACGTCATCTGGATCGTTGCGGACACCTTCAGACAGGACCACCTGGGGGCTTATGGCAAGGCCGAAATCAGGACGCCGGCTCTCGACGCCCTGGCCGCGAAATCCACGCGGTTCGAGCGCCACTACGCCGCGGGATTCCCGACGATGCCCACCCGCGCGGACCACGCAACGGGCCGATGGACCATGTCGTTCATGGGGTGGGAGCCGATACCGGACGAGGCTTCGACGCTTGCGGAGATGCTGGCCCGCGAGGGCGTTCACACCGCCGCCATGGTCGACACGCCCTTCTACCTGCGCGGCGGCATGAACTACGACAAGGGCTACCAGACGTTCTCGATGTCCACGGGCCAGGAGGGCTCTGTGACGCGCCTCATCGAGGCCCATCATCACGAGTCGCGGGACGCGCGGGAGGCCTGGCGGTTCGAGTCGGACCGGAACGTGGCACAGACGATGACCCGCGCGATGGAGTGGCTCCAGCTCCACTACAAGGAGGACTTCTTCCTCTACGTCGACACATGGGACCCGCACGAGCCGTGGGACGCGCCCAGCTACTACACCGAGATGTACATGCCCGACTACGACGGCGAGGTTGTGCAGCCCATATACGGCCACTGGCAGGACTCGCCCGGGTTCGCCGAAGAGCGCGTCAGGAAGGCCCTGGCCACCTACAAGGGCGAGGTGACGATGGTCGACACCTGGATCGGCTACCTGCTCCGCACCGTGGAGAACATGGGCCTGATGGAGAACACGGCCATCGTGTTCACGTCGGACCACGGCTTCTACTTCGGAGAGCACGACGGGCTCTTCGGCAAGCTAACCTTCGCCAAGCAGCCGGACGGCGCCCTCTACAGCCATGGCGATCCGAACGCCATGTGGGACTTCTCGCCCCTGTACGAGGAGATCGTGCTGGTGCCGCTGCTGGTCTACGTGCCGGGAGCGAGCCCGGGCGTATACTGCGGGCTGACCTCGGCAATCGACGTGATGCCAACGGTGCTGGATGTAATGGGCAAGCCGACACCTGGCTACGTGGAGGGCGTCTCGCTCCTGCCGAAAGTCCACGACCCTTCGATGCCGGGTCGCGACTTCACCGTATCGACCGTACCCTTCGCCAACCCCGGCGACTCGGTGGACTCGGTCGACAACATCAGGCGGAGGCTCGGCATGGCGCCGGTAACGACCGTGTCTACCGACGAGTGGTCGCTGCTCTACAGCATCGACGTGGGGATGTCACAGCTGTACCACCTGCCCTCGGACCCCGGCCAGCAGGCGGACGCAATAGGCGCCAACCCGGACATCGCCAGGTCCGTGCACGAGCGGCTGGTCAAGTTCATGGCCGACACCAGCCTGCCGGAGCCGCTGCAAAAGCCACGGGCAGAACTGCGGCTGTGAATGCATCCAAGAGTGCCGTCACCCTACGACCTCGGGCATTTCATACCTGCGAGGGCTTGTTCTGGCTAGTTTGACCCCTCGCTTTTCTAGGATAGGCCAGAGTTTGTTCGCGAATTCCGTACCGAAGTTCGCACTTGTCATCTTCGCCATTGCGTTCTTCGGCCATCTCTTCTTGATGATAGGCTGACAATCTGAACTCTTGAATGAGCCAGGAGGAATCTCTTCTACAATCAGGGCTGCCATCGTGGCGAGTTCGGGATGTCGCTTGCCACCGTCACCAGACTTTGGATTGGTGCCAGTCTTTACCGGGTCACACATCACATGGATGTAGTCATTGGTTAGATAGTCCCTAATCGTCGATGCCTGTGAGGCAGTACGATCCGTCATCATCCACAGAAACGGCGCGCTCCCTCCTGCCAGTTCTCTCAGCTTTGCATAGAGCGATATGAAATCATTGTCGTCGCTCATGACAGCTACGAACTGAGTGGTGCCAGCCACGAAGTCCGCAACTGCATCAACCGCCAGCGCAATATCTGCCGAATTCTTCGACCGATCCGTGAAATGCTGGATGCCGTGAACTTCACGGTCAACTGTGGGAATCGACTCACTGCCCACATCTCCCAAAGCTGAACTCTATCAGCTTGGACGTAAATGTTCAGTCGCGTAACAGGAGGCTAGGGC
Organism: Dehalococcoidia bacterium; assembly: GCA_965222445.1. Lineage (GTDB taxonomy): Bacteria > Chloroflexota > Dehalococcoidia > Lucifugimonadales > CAJWER01. The sequence continues at coordinate 3,234,577 of CBDCTY010000002.1, forward strand.
CTTTCCAAAGTTGGCTCCCTGCGGAAGGGACATACCCTACCGCCCACCTGGATTCCCGCCTGCGCGAGAATGACGGTATGTGGTTTATGGGACAATGGAAAGGCCCTGACAGGAGGCACCTGGCCTGGCCACGATCCGATGACGGCTCCAATAAGGTTCTGGGACTTATCCTACAAGTTCTCAGTGTCAACGTACAAGGCCGCTTCAGGGGCAGGGGCTTCTCTCGTGGCGTTATCGGCTGGAGAACCGCTTTGTATACTCATGTCAAGTCTTCCAAATCGTGTATTTCCCTAGCAAGGAACTCCTCGAAGTAGTCCGTCCTCTCGGCGGTCTTCTAGGATAAGGGCAATTGCCTCGGCGAGGTCTCGACGCGCCTCTTCTTTGGTTGTCCCTTGGCCGTTAAGCCCCAGGCACTTCAGGGCAGTAGGCCACATACCACACGTCGTCTCTCTCAATTACGGCGGTGAATTCGTTTCGCATCTCCACTTCACTCCCTTCGGAGAGTGCCTCTCTGGAGCGGATTAGCCGTCCAGCAGATCCCTGACTCGGGCGACGGCCTCGCCGCGGGGGACCATACTGGCTTCACCGCCGGACCTGGCCTTCATCTCGACCTCGCCGTTGCGCAGGTTGCGGGGGCTGACGACCACTCGTACCGGAAGACCGAGCAGATCGGCGTCGTTGAACTTCACTCCCGCCGACTCCTCGCGGTCGTCGTAGAGCGCATCCAGACCAGCGCCCCGCATCTCCTCATAGAGGGCGCCGGCCTCATCCGCAACGGCTGCGTTACGGACGTTGAGGGCGGTAAGCAGCACAGTGTAGGGTGCGATGCTGGCCGGAAGGACCATGCCGTTCTCGTCGTGGTTCTGTTCGACCGCCGCCGCTAGGAGGCGGCCGACTCCGATGCCGTAGCAGCCCATGACTATTGGCTGCTGCACACCGCTCTCGTCCGGGTATACTGCGCCCAGCACCTCGCTGTACTTGGTCCCCAGCTTGAATATGTGGCCCACCTCGATGCCACGCGCGGACCTGAATGCCGAGCCGCACTTCGCACAGGCGTCGCCCTCCTGGGCAAGAGCGATGTCGGTGAGGATGTCGGCCTTGAAGTCTCGGCTGTAGTTGGCATTGAGCAGGTGGTAGTCCTCCCGGTTCGCCCCAACCGCGAAGTTTGACCCCAGCATCACGGAGTCGTCGGCTACCACCCTGATGCCGGACAGCCCGACGGGAGATGCCGATCCCGCGATGAGGCCGGCGTCCCGTACCTCCGTCGGCGAGGCCAGACGCAGGTCGGGAGCGCCGCCGAGGGCGTTCCGGAGCTTGACCTCGTTGACCTCCAGGTCGCCGCGAATGGTGACGAACACCACATCGCCGTCGGCGACGTAGAACACCGCCTTCAGGGTCTTGCTCTCGGGCACGTCGAGGAATTGGGCCAGATCATCGATGGTGCGCAGGCCAGGGGTGTGGACGTCCTCGAGTGGCTTCTGCTCCTCAGTTTGCATGGGCGGCTTCACGAAGACCGCCTTCTCCGCATTGGCCGCGTAGCCGCACCCTTCGCAGATCATCACGGTGTCCTCGCCCGAGTCCGCAACCAGGATGAACTCCTGGGAGTCGCGGCCGCCTATGGTGCCGCTGTCGGCCTCGACCATGATGGCGTCGAGGCCGCATCGCGCGTAAATGTTCTTGTACGCCTCCTCCATCGAGTCGTAGCTGGCGTCCAGCTCCTCCTGGCCGATGTCGAAGCTGTACGCGTCCTTCATGTCAAACTCGCGGACGCGCAGCAGGCCGCCCCGGGGCCGTGGCTCGTCCCGGAACTTCGTCTGTATCTGGTAGAGGATGAGTGGCAGGTCGCGGTAGCTGTTGACGTTGGCCTTGACCATTGTCGTCAGCAGCTCTTCGTGGGTGGGCGCGAGCACCATTTCGCGGTCGCGCCGGTCCCTGAGGCGAAACATGCCCTCCCCATAGTCCTCGTCGCGGCCGGACTCCTGCCAGAGCTCTCTCGGCTGGAGCACCGACATGCGAAGCTCCTGCCCCCCCGCCGCATCCATCTCCTCGCGTATGATCTGCTCGATCTTGCGCAGTGAGCGCCAGGCCAGCGGCAGGTAGCTGAATATGCCGGACGAGACCTGGTGAATGAAGCCGGCCCGCAGCATCAGCCTGTGGCAGGCAAGCTCCGCCTCATGTGGGTCATCCCTGAGGGTTTTCCCGAAGAGCCTAGACAGTCTCAATTCTCACCTCCAGTCGGCGGGCATTGGCGGGCATTGGGGTATTGGATTGCAGGAAGGGCGCCGGGCAGATTTAGGCGCCCGACGGGGCAAGGATCTCGGACTCTGCAGTTCGTACCTCTTCCATTAGCGCGGACAGCATGTCGGCCTCGTCGACGATTCGCGCCTTCTGTCCCTTACGGAAGATGATGGCACGGCCCGCCCCTGCCGCAATACCGACGTCGGCGTCCTTCGCCTCGCCAGGGCCGTTGACCTCGCAGCCCATGACCGCCACCTTGATGGGTGTCTTGACCTTTGACAGCAGGTCGTCGACGCTGTTGGCAAGCTTCCTGACATCCACGTCTGCACGGCCGCAGCTCGGGCAGGCCACGAGGACTGCGCCCTCTTTGCGCAGGTCCAACGACTTGAGGATCTCCATACCCACGTAGACCTCCTCGCACGGGTCGTCGCTGAGCGAGACGCGGATCGTATCGCCTATGCCCTCGTACAGCAGGGCGCCGAGCCCAATGGCGCTCCTGATGCTGCCCGATCTGGCCGTGCCAGCCTCCGTAATGCCCAGGTGGAAAGGGTACGGGACAAGCCGGGCCATTCTGCGGTACGCCTCTATGGTCGTATCGACATCGAATGCCTTGAGCGAAATCTTGATCAGGTCGAAGTCGAGCTCCTCCAGTATCCCGATCTCCCAAAGACCCGTCTCGACCATGTGGTCGACGATCGTGTACTGTCCCAGCTCAGCCTCGTCCATCTTGGGCAGCTTGTTGACGCCGTCGCGGTGCCGCAGCATCCCGCGCGTCACGCCTATGGCGCCGACGGGCGGAAGGCTGCCGAAGTTCACGCCTATGCGGATCGGCACCTGCCGGGCCTTCGCCTCGCGAACGATCGTCTCGACCTTGCCCCTATCACGGATGTTGCCCGGGTTCAGGCGAAGACAGTCCACCCCGCTCTTCAGCGCTTCAAGGGCTAGCTGGAAGTGGAAGTGAATATCCGCGACGATGGGGATGTTGGACAGGCGCTTGATCTCGGCAAGAGCAATGGCCGCATCCATGTCCGGCACGGCGCACCGGGCGATCTCGCAGCCTGCCTCCTCCATCTCGCGAATCTGGAGCACCGTCGCCTCGACGTCTCGCGTGTCGGTCTTCGTCATGGACTGCACGGTCACGGGGGCGTCGCCGCCCACTTTCACTCCGCCGACATCGATCTGCTTTGATATCCGTCGCGCTCTCATATCCGCCTCCATTTCTGCGTTCAAGCTGCCACTGCGGTAGATCGACAACTGGCGCACTATCGGATGGGTCGCTATCTCAGGAAGCTCTCTCCGTTGACAATCTTGACGATGTCGGAGTAGGTGACCGCAACTATCAGCCCAATTATGACGACAAATCCGACGAGGTGGATCAGCCCCTCCCGTTGTGGCGATATCCTCTTGCCTTTCCGCACGAACTCGAGGACCACAAACACTATTCTACCGCCGTCCAGCGCCGGAATCGGGAGCAGGTTCACCACGCCGAGGCTGACGCTCAGCAGGGCCGCAATGCGGAATATCCACGACACTCCAAGCTCCTCGACCACTTCACCTGTCGCATGGGCTATGCCAACCGGCCCCGTGATGCCGGGATTCGACCTTGTGGCCAAGCCCTCAGTGATGCCGTTCCATGTGAACCCGAGAACGGACCAGATCATGCCCACTGCGTTGGGCACGGCTGACCATATCGGCTCGGTCTCAGTGCCGAACTTAGGATTGACCAGGCCGATCATCACGCCGATGGCGCCCTGCGTCATGGTATCGCCAATACTCAGGTCGGGATTATAGCGGCGGGCGTCGGACAGGCTGACCTCCGAAGACGGGTCGGTGACCTCATCCACGACCTTGAGTCTGGGAGGGGAGACGCGCGGAGTCACGTTCACCGCATCGAAAGTGGCGAGCTCCGGAGACTGCGACAGGCCCATCACTCTGCTCGCCCGTCTGAGGCTGAGCTCGATCGAACGGCCGCTCCCGCCGCGGACGGATTCCACAAGCTCGCCCGGAGATATGACGGGCTTGCCGTCGACCGCCAGAATCAAGTCGCCACCGCGCAGCCCGGCCTGTTCGGCCGGCGAGCCGGGCGCTACGGCGGTGATCAGTACCGATCCACCGACCAGGGCGTCATGAGGGAGCATCAGCAGGACCGTGAAGATGACGACAGGCAGTACGAAATTCATGACCGACCCGGCAGAGAGGACGATAAGACGCTTGAGCACCGAATGTCGGGCGAAGCTGTCCGGGTCGGACGGGTCCTCTTCGCCGACCATACGCACGAACCCTCCCAGGGGTATCAGGTTGACCGAATACACCGTGCCCCTGTAGGGGACGCCGAAGATGCGGGGAGGGAAGCCGAAGCCGAACTCGGTGACCTTGATCCCGAACAGCTTGGCCGTGGTGAAGTGCCCCAGCTCATGTACGAAGATGAGGAACGCCAGGACCGGTACGATGAGGAGCCAGCCGGGCAGGTCAAACATGGCTACTTCACGGGTCTATGATTCATAGTATGCCGCTCGCCTCATGCAAGGGGTGTGGCGTACTGCCGCCCGCCACTTTCACACCCGTGCGGACGCAAGATCCCTGACGCCCCGATCAGCCCATCTCGCGGCCTCAAGCGCCTGCTCCGGCGTGGGGTCGCTCACTGGTCTATGCCTGTCCAAGGTCTCGCGTATGACGACCGGGATATCCAGGAAGCCGATTTTGCGCGAGAGGAACAGGTCCACGGCGGCCTCGTCTGCACCGCAAAGCGCCGCCGGCCACGTCTCTCCACGCTTTGCGAAGTCAAGGGCAAGCTCGAAGCACGGGTACCGGTCGGGGTCCATCTCCTCGAACGTCAGACTGCCCATCTTGACAGGGTCGAAACGCTCAATGCTGTCATTGCGCACCCTCTCTGGATGAAATAACGCATACTGAATCGGGAGACGCATGTCCGGCTGCCCGAGATGCGCCTTCATCGCCCCGTCAACGAACTCCACCATTGAGTGGATGACACTCTGCGGGTGGATCACCACGTTTATGCTCTCCCACGGGACTCCGAAGAGGTAGTGCGCCTCTATGACCTCGAATGCCTTGTTCATCAGCGTCGCCGAGTCGACCGTGATCTTCGGCCCCATGCTCCAGGTGGGGTGATTGACCGCCTCTTCCGGCGTAGCCTTCGCCAGCTCAGATTCGGTCCAGCCTCGAAAGGCCCCGCCGGACGCCGTAATCACCAGGCCTGATATGCCTCGGTCGTCCCCCTGGATGCACTGCCATATTGCGCTCGGCTCGCTGTCTACCGGCAATATCTCGCCTCCGTGCTCCTCCGCCAGGCGCGTCAGCAACGGACCCGCCATGATGACGGATTCCTTGTTCGCCAGTGCGACGCGCTTCCCTGCCTTCAGCGCCTCTATGGTGGGGAGCAGTGCCACGTCTCCGACGGTGGCTGTGACAACCGTGTCGACCTCCGGATCGAGCGCCATCTCGACCATGCTCGCCTCGGTCGCTCCACCATCCAGGATCGCTGCCTTATCGCGGGGCGTGCCCTCGCAGTAGACCAGTCTGGGTCGGAACTCCCTGGCCTGTGCTTCGAGCAACTGGACGCTGCGCCGCGCGGCCAGGCCAACAACACGCAGGTCGTCGGGAAATGCCCTTACCACGTCGAGCGTCTGCGTCCCGATGGAGCCCGTCGAGCCGAGTACGGCGAGCCCCTTCACTGAGCTACCCACATGGCAAAAATATACACTAGGGGCAGATTGGGCACAATGGAATCGAGCCTGTCCAGGATGCCGCCGTGACCGGGGATCAAGTTGCCGGAATCCTTCACTCCCGTCTTCCGCTTCATCCAGGACTCGGCCAGGTCGCCAGCCTGGGCGGCGACGCCGATCAGCAGCCCAAGGAGGAGCTGCGCCGGAAGTGAGACGGGGAGGCGGAACAGCCTGCCAAGCAAGATGCAGGCGGCGGCAGCGCCCGCAAGTCCCCCAACAGCCCCTTCGCGGGTCTTTCCTGGGCTGATCTGCGGTGCGAGCGGTATGCGGCCCGCCGTCCGTCCCACATAGAAGGCCGACGTATCGGTGGCGAACGTCACCAGCACCGAGACCAGGACCCATTCACGGCCCTGCTCCAGACCTCGGAGAAGAGGGCCGAAAGCGAGCAACCCTCCTGTGTACAGCGCAATTCCCATGGCGAGGCGGACGTCGCTCATGAGTACGCGGCTCCGGGCGTAACGTACCTGCCAAGTGACATAGGCAAAGGCTGCGACGGCGACCAGCCCGCGCGTCTCGTCGCGCGGCGAAAAGTCCTGGCCGAGGACGTACTCGACGGCTACCAAGCATACGGACCACACGACGGTGACCAGCACCGGCGGGCGCCTGTCCACGTTGCCCGCCATGTTCGTCAGCTCCCACGCTCCGAGCCCCGCGGCCCCGGCTAGCAGGACGGAGAGGTAGGGAGACCCGATCCATATCGTCCCAATCAGGACGGGCACGCCCACAGCAGCGCTGGCCATCCGGAGGGCCATCTGCCTGCTGATGGTGCGCGGCACGGTGCTATTGGCTGTCGCACGCGTCGTCGAGGGAGAGCTTCCCGTACCGCCGATGGCGCCGGCCGTAGTCGGCCAGTGCCTTGGCAGCCTCTGCCTCGTCGAAGTCGGGCCACGGGACATCGGTGCTGTAGAACTCGGCGTAGGCAGCCTGCCAAAGAAGGAAATTGCTCAAGCGCATCTCCCCCGCCGTGCGAATCACGAGGTCGGGGTCCGGCAGCCCGTCCGTATACAGGTAGCGGGCCAGTACCTGTTCGTCTATCTCGTCGGGGGAGAGACCGTCCGCCACTATCGCCTTGACGGCATCCACTATCTCAGCGCGGCTGCCGTAGTCATAGGCCACGCTGAGCGTCAATACATCATTGTGCCTGGTCAGGTCGATGCTCTCGCGTATGGCCTCACTCAGGGACTCTGGGAGCCTGTCCAGCCGCCCCAGGTGGTTGATGCGAACGCCCTCTTTGTGCAAGGGCATTATCTCGTCCCGAATCGCCTTTCGAAGGAGATTGATCAGGGTCTTGACCTCCTCGTCGGGACGACCCCAGTTCTCGGTCGAAAATGCAAAGAGGGTGAGGTACTTCACTCCGCGCCCGGCGAAGAAACTGACTATGCGCCGTATGTTGTCCAGACCGGCGCTGTGGCCAGAGGCCCTCGACAAGCTGCGCCCACTGGCCCATCTACCATTGCCGTCCATGATGATGGCGACGTGGACGGGGATGGACGTGAGTGGCGGCGCGGCCTTCCCGTCGACCGCAGTTTCGTGCAACGTGGACACGTGGCCGGCTATACCTCCATCACTTCGGCCTGCTTGTCCCTGGCTATGCCGTCCATCCTGTCTATGAAAGTATCGGTCAGTTGCTGGAGCCTCTCCTGCGCGCGGCGCCCCGCATCCTGCGCGAGGTCCTTGTCCTTCTCCATCTGCCGGAGGCGCGTAAGCCCGTCGCGTCTGATGTTGCGAACGGCGATGTGGCCGTCCTCCAGCTTGCGGCCCACCAGCTTCCCGAGCTCCCGGCGCCGCTCCTCGGTCAGAACCGGCAAGTTGAGCCGAACTATCGCGCCGTCGTTGTTCGGCACCAGGCCAAGATCCGACTTCAGTATGCTCCGCTCGACCTCCACAAGGGCATTCTTGTCCCAGGGCTCGATCTGGAGCGTACGGGCCTCCGGGACCGATATGGACGCAAGCTGGTTTAGAGGCATCACCGTCCCGTAGTAGTCCACCATCAGATTGTCGACGAGGGCCGGGCTGGCCCTTCCCGTCCGCACGGCGTTGAACTCGCGGGTCAGGGCTTCGACCGACTTTTGCATCCTCCGCTGGGCATCTGCCAGAGTCTCATTCTCGTCGACCATTCACTCGCTCCTGGGAAGGATTGACCCGATTCGGGCAGGTCTGGCACTGTCAGGGCAAGCCGCAGCTAGCCGGTCCTGGCCTCCGCCACCATCGACCCTATGCGTTCGCCCTGTATGATCCGCCTGATGGTGCCCTCCTCGAATAGGTCGAATACGACGATAGGAAGGTTGTTCTCCTCGCAGAGTGCTAACGCGGTGGCGTCCATCACCTCGAGGCGCTGTTCGATCGCCTGCCTGTAGGATATGAAGTCGTACTTGGCAGCGTCCGGGTGGACGTTCGGGTCGGAAGCGTAGACGCCGTCGACATGATGCTTTGCCATGAGCAACAGAGTTGCGTCTATCTCGACGGCCCTGAGCGCAGCGGCCGTGTCGGTGGTCATGAAGGGATTGCCGATTCCGGCGGCAAAGATCACAACGCGGCCCTTTTCGAGATGCCTGATGGCCCTCCGCCTGATGTAAGGCTCCGCGACCTCCTGGATGTTGATGGCTGACTGGGTGCGGGTGGCGACGCCGAATCGTCTCTCAAGGGCATCCTGCAGCGCTAGGGAGTTGATGATGGTCGCCAGCATTCCGGCGTAGTCTGCAGTCGCCCTGTCCATGCCCTCGCGCTCCGCGTCGGACCCTCTCCAGATGTTGCCTCCGCCGACCACGACGCCGATCTGCACGCCCATCTCATGGGCACCCACTATCTCTCGGGCCATGTAACCAACGGCCTCAGTGTCGAGGCCGTAACCCTGCCTGCCCTTGAACGCCTCGCCGCTAAGCTTGAGCAGCACCCTTGCGTGCTGTACGCTGTTCTCGGCCAACCGCTATTCCCCGAGAGTGAATCTGGAGAATCTGCGAACCCTGACGTTCTCGCCAACCTTTGCGATCGTTTCGTTCAGGATGTCCTGGACAGTCAGCTCGTTGTCCCTGATGAAGGGCTGCCTGAGCAGGCATACTTCCTGCGGGCTGGCCTCCTCGTCCTCGGGAATCTCATCCTCGTCCACGAACTTCGGAGACATCGCGGCCACCTGCATGGCCACGTTGTGGGCAAGACTCTTCATGTCTTCGGTGCGAGCGACGAAGTCGGTCTCGCAATTGAGCTCGACCATGGCCCCTACCCTGCCGCCGCTATGGATGTAGGCCTCTACCAGCCCTTCGTTGGTATCTCTCGACGCCTTCTTGGCTGCGGAGGCTATGCCCTTCTCCCTGAGTATCTTTTGGGCTGCCTCCACGTCTCCATCGGCCTCTTCGAGAGCGCGCTTGGAGTCCATTATTCCGGCCCCGGTCATATCCCTCAGGGCCTTGATCGCTTCTACGGTAGCTGCCAATTCTATCCCTCGGCTTTTGTCTTGTCTGGGGTCCCGTCCACGGGAACCGCATCTCCGGCGACGGGATCGGCCTGCTCCGGCGCCTCGGGGCCTCCCTCGGCAAACTCGGCTTGCTCCGCCTCTCGCCGGTTCCTTCCTTCGATGATCGCATCCGCTATGCGTGTCGTCACGAGCCTGATGGACCTGATCGCGTCATCGTTCCCAGGTATGGGGTAGTCGATGAGAGTCGGGTCGCAGTCCGTGTCTACCAGAGCCACGATTGGCACGCCCACTCGCCTGGCCTCGGCTACTGCGATGCCCTCTTTGCCCACGTCGATGACGAACAGCACGCCTGGCATCTCCGTCATCTCCTTGATGCCGCCCAGGTACCTGTTCAGCCGTGCCACCGAGTCGTCAAGCTTGAGCGCCTCCCTCTTCGTCCGAAGCTGGAACTCGCCTTTCTCCTTCATCGTCTCCAGCTGGACCAGATAGTCGATACGGGCCTGAATGGTCCTGAAGTTCGTCAGGGTTCCGCCGAGCCACCTGGTGTTGATGAAGAAGGCGCCGCTGCGCTTGGCCTCATACTCCACGGTGTCGGACGCCTGCTTCTTAGTGCCTACGAACACGACCTTCTTGCCATCGGCGACCGTATCCTCGATGAATTGGCAGGCGCGCTCGATGTGCTGGAGGGTCTGCTGCAGGTCGATGATGTGGATCCCATTGCGATGGGCAAAGATATACTGCCTCATCTTCGGGTTCCAGCGCCGCTTCTGGTGCCCGAAATGGACACCGGCTTCGAGGAGCGACTTCATCGATATCTGCGGCACCGTCGTCTCTGCGATCCCTTGTTCGACCTGTTGCACCATATAGAGGCCTTCCGCATCTGTATTGCGAGAATTAGGCCCACGCAAGGCGGGGCCAATTGAAGTATACCATAGCCTTGCCGCGCCGCTCCGCCATTTTCGAAGCGACGGTGGACACCGCACACGGCGCCCAGCTGGCTACTCGACAGTCACCGTCTTGGCCAGATTCCGCGGCTGGTCCACGTCGACTCCCCTGCGTGCGGCGATGTGGTATGCCAGTAGCTGAACGGGCACGGCCATCAGCAGGGGGGTCATCGCCTCGGAGGCCCTCGGCACGTAGACGACGTCCTCGGCGAGGTCGGCAATAAGCGAGTCACCCTCGGTGGCTATTGCGATTACCCTGGCCCCGCGCGCGTTCGCCTCGCTGACGCTGTTCAGCATCTTCTCGTAGAGCGGGCCCTGGGGGATCAGGGCAACCACGGGCATATTCTCGTCGATCAGTGATATGGGGCCATGCTTCATCTCTCCGGCGGGATACCCCTCGGCATGGATGTAGCTGATCTCCTTCAGCTTCAGTGCTCCCTCCATCGCAAGGGGGTATTGGATACCGCGGCCCAGGTACAGGAAGTCTGAGTGGAGGGCGTACTTCCGGGCAAGATGCAGATAAGGGGACTCGTCGTCGAGCTGAGTTCCAAGCAGGTGAGGCAGCTGCGCCAGCTCGCCCACAAGCCGGCGAAGGTCGTCCTGGCCGAGTACGCCTCTTGTTGCCCCGAGATGGAGCGCTAGCATGTAGAGGGAGAGGAGCGAGCAGGTGAAGGTCTTGCTCCCGGCCACGCTGATCTCCAGGCCGGAGCGGATGAAGATCGTGCCGTCAGCTATTCGCGTGGCCTGGGTACCCTCATAGTTGCACAGCACCACCTGCCGGGCGCCCTTGAGCGCCGCCTCGCTCATGGCCGCGAGGGTGTCGGCAGTCTCGCCAGACTGGCTTACCGACACCACGAGGGTGTCCTCTTCGATGACCGGATCGCGGTACCGGAACTCAGATGAGTTGTCGTATTCGGCCTGAATGCGCCCGAGGGACTCGATCCAGTGTCGGCCCGCCATAGCCGCGTGCATACTCGTCCCCATCCCTATGAGGATCACGCGTTTCAGCCGCTTCACCTCCTCGGCAGTGAGCGGGAACCCGTCGAGGTTGACGGAGTGGGTGTCGAACGAGACCCTGCCCCTCATCGCATTTAAGGCGGCTTCCGGCTGCTCGTGAATCTCCTTGAGCATGTAGTGTTTGTACTGGCCCTTGACGGCCGCCAGGGGGTCGTACGACACGGTTGAAGCGCTCTTGGCAACCGCTCCGCCGGAGAGCGCCGAGTAGCGGGCTTCCGTGGGCGTCACGGCGACGGCCTCGCCCCCGGCAAGGTAGGCGACAGTCCTCGTATACGGCAGCAGCGCGGGCAGATCGCTCGCCACCAGCATCTCGCCGTCCCCGTAGCCTACGACGATGCCGCCAGCGTTGCCCTGTCTGAATGCGGCAAGCTTGTCCGGCTCTCTCCTGGAGAATGCCACGACAGCCTGGGCTCCACGAATCCGCCCCGCCGCTCTGTTTGTCGCATCCTCGATTGAAAGCCCCTGGCCCATGTAGGACTCGATGAGGTGGGGGATGCACTCGCTGTCCGTCTCGGACGAGAAGACGTGACCCTGCGACTCCAGCTCCTGCCGCAACTCGACAAAATTCTCGACGATGCCGTTGTGGACGACCGCGATCTCGTCGCGGCAGTCGGTGTGAGGATGAGCGTTGTCGTCGGTCGGGCCTCCGTGGGTCGCCCACCTCGTGTGGCCTATGCCCATCCGTCCGTCCGGCATGCGGCCCGACGTTGCCGCGACCAGCTCGCTCAGCTTTCCCTTCGACCTGCGCCGCGCAATGCGACCCGAGGGCTCCATCACCGCGATGCCCGCGCTGTCGTAGCCCCGGTATTCGAGCTTGGCAAGCCCGTCAAACAGTATGGGAGCCACCGGCCTGGCTCCCGTATAGCCGACTATTCCGCACATTGCGCCATGCTCTCCGATTGCCGCAGCACAGGCTGGGTTCCCTACGAGGGAGCTATGATAAGCTGGCCGCCGCAACCCGGGCGCCGCGACAGTCGTTGCCAGCCGTACTACCGTGCAAGCCTAGCATGAGGTGAAGACTTTGGAAACTCTCCGACAGGACACGTTTGGCCTCACAGGGCGCGCCGCGCTTGTGACGGGCGGGAACGGCGGTATAGGGCTCGGTATTGCCGGCGGGCTGGCCGGGGCCGGGGCATCCGTCGCCATCGCCGCCCGCGACCGGTCGAAGACGGCCCGGGCCGTCGAGGGCCTGTCCGAGTCCGGCTCGGATGTCATCGGCCTCGAGATCGACGTTGCGGACGAAGGCTCGGTCGCCGACGCTGTGGCCGCGGCTGCACAACGGTTCGGGCGGCTGGACATCCTGGTCAACAACGCCGGCATCGCGGTTCGCAAGCAGCCCCATGAATACTCCGTGGACGAGTGGGACCAAGTCCTGGACATCAACCTGAAGGGCACGTTCCTCTGCGCGCGGGCGGCCTATCCGCACATGGTAGAGGCCGGCGGCGGCAGCATCGTGAACATCGGATCGATGACGTCGATCTTCGGCAGCGACTGGGTGTCCTCCTACTCCGCCAGCAAGGGAGGCGTCGTCCAACTCTCCCGCAGCCTCGCCATCGCATGGGCATTGAAGGGTATCAGGGTGAACGCCATCCTGCCGGGATGGATCAGGACCGACCTGACGAGCGGGTACTGGACCAATCCCGACAATCGAGATCGCTTCGAATTTATCAACCGCCGCATCCCGGCGGGCAAGTGGGGCTGCCCGGAAGACCTGGCGGGGCTGGCCGTATTCCTCTCCAGCGACGCCGCCTCCTACATTACGGGAGCCGCCATTCCCGTAGACGGCGGGTACTCATCCTACTGACAAGGCCCAGCGTGGAGGCCTGGCCGGTTGTTATACCAATTTATTTTGAGCGCGCCGTAAATCCGTCATTCCCGCGAAGGCGGGAACCCACTCCCTGGCCGCACATATACGGCGGCATCACGGTGACTTGGTATTAGGTTGTGTTGACATTCCGGTTTCATGTCATTCCGAACGCAGTGAGGAATCTAAAGCGGTAGCGGCATTACAGGCATAGGCTTTAGATTCTTCGTCGCTTTGCTCCTCAGAATGACAATTTGGACGGCTTACTCGGTTATGAAATGCCCGGTATCTCAAATGTCAACACTGCCTAGTCTTCGTCGATCAGACCGCGTCTTCGAGCCAGTCCCGGAGATCGGTCGACAACTCCTTGCGCTGGAGTGCCGTGTGGACCGACGCCTTCAGGAGGCCTAGAGGTGTGCCCACGTCGAAGTGGACGCCCGGGAATTCGTAGCCGTATATGCTCTGCGTCTCGCGCAGATTCGCCATCGCGTCCGTAATCTGTATCTCGCCGCCGGCGCCGGAATCCGTCACGCTCAGCGCGTCGAATATCCCCGGCGTGAGAACGTAGCGGCCTATAATCGCAAGGTTGGAGGGCGCGTCCTCCAGAGCGGGCTTCTCGACGAGGCTCCGCACCTCGTAGGTCCTCTCGTCGACGTGCTCCGCCTCGACGATACCGAGGCTGGGCACCATCTCGTCGGGGACCTCCCGCAGGGCGATGACGCTCGCCCCCCTCTCCGTGTGCAGTTCGATCATCCTGCCCGTCACGGACGGCCCGCCCAGTATGACGTCGTCAGGCAGGAGCAGCGCGAACGGCTCGTCGCCGACTATAGGCCTTGCGGAGAGGACAGCGTGGCCCAGACCGCGCTGCTCGTGCTGGTAGACGTAGCTGATGTCGGCCATCTCCGGGATGCCCAGCATCAGCTCCAGGATCTCGGCCTTGGCAGTGCGTTCGAGGGCGTGCTCGAGCTCCCCGAAGCGCCCGAAGTAGTGGCCTATGGCCTCCTGCCTCTGGGACACGACAATTGTGACGTGCTCGATGCCCGCCTCCGACACCTCCCGCACCGCGTGGTGAATCGGCGGCGTGTCGAGTATCGGAAGCAGCGCCTTCGGGACCGCCCTGGTCGCAGGAAGGAACCTGGTGCCGAAACCTGCGACCGGCAGAACCGCCTTGCGTACCTTCAAGTCGGACCTCCCTACCAGGCCATGGCGACCCTGCCGGTCCGGAACACCTGCCTGAGGATCGGCTGGTTGGCACTCAGGGCCGCGACGACCGCAAGGAAGATCAAGCCTGTGACGATCATGACAGGTGGTGCGCTGTACTCGTCCGCCAGGAAGCCGTACCCGAGGTTGGCGAAAGCCATTACCCCGCCTGCGTGCAGTATGTACAGGCTCGAAATGCGGGCTCGCAGCCTGTCGGGCACCATCATCTGCACGTACGTGTTGGAGAGCGCCATGAAGGTCGCCTGCGCTGCGCCCATCGCCCCGGCTAAGAGTACAGCCACGGCTATGTTCGTAGCCGCGGCGAGCATCACCGGCGTCGCGGCGCTCGCAACGCCGGTGACAAGCAGGATGCGTCCCTTGATCCGGTCGTCCCGGACGCCCGCCAACGCCATCATCCCAACGAGCGAACCCGCGCCGAAGCCCATCATCAGGTAGTTGAAGACCGAGGCGCCGGAAGCTCCCAGGGTTTTGCTCGAAAAGACAGGCATCATCGACTCGAAGGACATCACGAGGGCGCAGTGGAACGCCACCAGGATGACGAACAGGGCGAGGGTGTGGTTGGTGTAGATGTGCACCATCCCGTCGACAATGTTCCTGAAGACGCCCTGGTCGGACCTCGTCTCGCCGGTGGACACGGTCTTCACGCGCGACATCAGCAGGCCGCCGCACAACTGGAATACCACAGCGAGGACCAGCACGGCCTCGACGCCCAGGGAGTCAATTTCGAGCTGCGGAAAAGTGTTAACCATGCTAACTATCAGGTTGTGAATCCGGGAGTCGACATCGAGCAGCGGCGCCGCCACCAGCAGGCCCAGGAAGCGGGCGCCATGCCTAGACGAGCTGTTCAGCACCAGTGCGTTCAGCAGGTCCCGCCTCGGCACCTGGTTCGGGACTAGAGCCGCCATGGACGGCTCCTGCACCGACCGGATGGTGCCGTTCACCAGCGCAAACAGGCCAACGTGCCACAGCTCGGCGAGTCCGCTCGCCACAAGGACAGCCAGGGCGCCGGCCACCGCCCCTCCCATTATGAACGTGGACGAGGCCAGCCTGCGGCGGTCGAAGATGTCGCCCAGCAGCCCCCCCACCGGCGACACGACCAGGAACGGAATCATTGCCGCGAACGTGGTGATACCGACCCACCCGGAAGACTCGGACTCTTTGTACACGAGCCACGACGTAGCTATGATGAACGTCCACATCGCCGAGCCGGAGCACATACCGGCAAGCCATGTGTTGCGGAAATCGGCGTGCTTCAGAGACGAGAACTGCGGCAGGTCGGTCGGTCTGAGGACACGTCTGGGCTGCAATTGGTACGCCTCAGGCCGGTCGTTAGGCTAAACTGCTGCGATTATAGCATCAGGACAGCGGAGACTTTCGGAGCGAGGTACCGCAATGAAGAAGGTTCGGAACAACTTCGAGGACATCTACCCCGCCGGGCCCACCTACGTCAGGGGCGTACGGGCCGGCGACACACTCTACATATCGGGCACGACGGCCCGGGGCTCCGATGCCCAGGGCGGCCCGCCGATGGCCCAGCTCAGGGCCGTGCTCGACCGGATCGTCCGTATGGTGGAGGCCGAGGGCGGCAAGGCGACGGACATCGTGAAGCTCACGACCTACGTCACGGACAGGTCGGACTTCTGGCCCATAGAGGGCGAGCAGGTCGAGATTTTCGAGCGCTACTTCAGGGGCGAGTACCCCACCAACGCCATCATAGAGGTGAGCGGCCTCGCCGAGGACGGCCTCTGCATCGAAATAGAGGCGACGGCGGTTCTGGACTCTGGCTAATGCAGGACAGACCTGAGCACAATGGACTCACTCCTCGTCGTTGACAGCGGCGTGAAATAGGGGGCGTTGCGAAGGACGAAGCGGTCACTGAATCATCACTCGAGGGGGGCGATCCTGCCCGGCGGCTCCAAACGCCTTGCACGCTCCCACGCTTCCCGGAGTTCCGCCTTGTGAAGCAATGCCCACTCGACTACAAGTCTGCGGGCCCGAGTGGGAAGTCGGCCTCGCACTACGCTGAGGTCGTCAATCGATACCAGATCCTCATGTCCGCTTTATTCTGCGTGAAAGTGGGAGGCGCATGGTCGAGGGCATACATACGTATGACGACCCCATAGAAGCGGCAGAGTTCAGGCATTGGGAACTGTCACTTCGACGCCAGACGGCAATTCGTCGAACGACTTGCCGGTGAGCTCCATATAGAGCGCGTCTGGGCAAAGCTCAAGGTTCCCATCCCATGCTATGGCTCTGTGGGGGGCTATGTGGACCCTCTCGAAGTATCCTGGCTCTTTCCAGGCTGTAAACACGCCCCGCCCAGCGACATGGGACAGGCCAAGCTCTCCGGCTGTTCCGTCCGAATACCTGAGCCATAAGCGATACCCCTCGCGGGCTTCTACATGGGTCGGTTGAAGCATCTTATCCACCCCAGTTGACGCTTGGTCAGATTAGCTACAAGCCTAGCTTGAGTTGTCATCTACTTCAAGATGGAATGAACGGGCCTAGGGGATATGTGAGCCTTTGTGAACGGAGGGCGGAGAGACGGTCAACTCAACGCCGCTTCTTGCCGCTTCCTGTAGATCTGGAAGCGCTGGCGGCGGCTCTCCACCACGTAGAGCCTGCCCTGTTCGTCGATGTGCAGCGAGGTGATGCCAAAGAAGTGGGGCTCGGTCTGCGACGACACATGGAAGGGCGAGCTCAGCTCCGGCGGCAGATCCGGATACAGGTTCGACGCCTCGCGGGTCCGCTTCTCGTCCGGGTTCGAGTCGATGAACCGGCTCGCCCACACCGACAGGGTTGCCTGGCCCCGCAGCTTGGTGACGAAGCCGCCGTCGGGGTCCAGTACCTGCACCCGCTCGTTGCCCCAGTCGCCCACGTAGATGTAGCCCTCGCCGTCGACCACGACGCACGAGGGTCGGTCGAGCTGGCCGTCTCCCCTGCCCGACTCGCCGAACGCGGCGATGAACTCGCCGTCGGGCGTGAACTTCTGGATGCGGTCGTTCCGCCAGTCCGCGACGTACACGCTGCCCTGAGAGTCGAGGTTGAGGCCCCATGGCATGTTGAATTGCCCGTCGCCGTCGCCGAAGCTGCCCCACTGGAGCAGGTACACGCCGTCCTTCGTGAACTTCTGCACGCGGTGATTCATCTGGTCGACCACGTAGCAGTCGTCGTTCCGGTCGAAGCGCAGCGCGGAGGGGCTGTCCATCTCGCCGTCCCCCGAGCCCTTCGCTCCCCACTCCCCCAGGAACTCCGCCTTCTTGTCCAGGATCGTGACGCGGTGCTTGGCCTCGTCCAGCACGAACATCCTCTCGTCGCGGTCGAACGCTATCGACGCGGGCTTGGCGAATGGGCCGTCTCCGGCGTTGTCTGGCAGCTCGGTGATTATGTCTTCGTCGAAGTTGCAGACGGTGAAGCGACCCGCGCCGAAGCCAGTGGCGTGGTTGAGGACGTAATACCCCCCATCGGCCGAAAAGGCCATGTCGTAGGGCCGGATCTTGCGGCCCCCGCCGATGGTCTTGACGTACTCCAAGCTGAGCATATTACCCACTACAGAGCACACACAGGGGCAAGAGAAAAACTACATGATCTTCTTTCTCTGTGCTCTCCGTGACCTCTGTGGTCGGCCCCTCCCTATGCGAACTGGTACTCCGGAGTCGCGGCAATCAGGGCGAGAATCTCGCCGACTCGGGCCTCGGACTCGCCCTTCTCGCCGCCGCGCAGGTCCACGTCGCCGCCCGTGGAGGCAAACTCGACCAGGTGGGACCGTGTGTCCTCGGAGGCCTTGACGGGGCCGATAAGGTCGAGGCAGAGGTCTACGGTCTCCTCAGGCGAATATACGCCGCCATTACTGCTCGCGACGCGGTCGACAATGTCGCGCACGCCGGGCTTGTTCGTGTCGCGGAACAGCTTCGCGACATAGTTGACCCGCTCCATTAGTGCGCCGCTCTCGATCCACTCCTTGCCCTCGTGCCAGCCCTCGACGCTCGGGGGCCTGAACAGGGCCTGCCCCATCGAGCCGGTGGCGCCATTCGCGCCGGCCGACCCAGCGGCAGGCGTAGGCGAGGCTCCGGACATCCTGACCGCGTTGATAACGAGCTCGACGGGGCCCTTCACCCTTGCGTAGCGCGCCTGCTCGGACTTGAAGTAGTCGGAGTTGAACAGCGTCCGCAGGACCGACCTGGTCTCGTAGCCGGACGAGTAGTAGGTCTCGACCATCTCGTCGATGGTGCGCCGGCCCTCGTCGTCTACGTTGTCTGCCGCGAAGAACTGGAAGAGCCTGGTGCAAATGAAGCGCGCGGACGAAGGCTGCCTGGCGATGATGTCGCAGATGTCCTCGCCGTCAAACTCGCCGGCCTCGCCGAGGAACGTCTTGACGCCCTCGTCGTGGTCCTCAGGCCTGTACTCGAAGTGCCATGCGATGGAGCCGTATGGGTCGAAGGAGTTCTTGCCGGCGCGCACGGCCATGTAGTCGGCGTTGCCGAGCGTCCATCCCGTGAACGCGCGGGCGCACTCCTTGACGTCCTTCTCCGTGTAGTTGCCCACGCCCATCGAGAAGAGCTCGATCAGCTCGCGCCCGTAGTTCTCGTTCATGGCGTCCATGTGGTTGTCGTTGTTGTTCAGGAAGAGCAGCATCGCGGGGTCCGACGAGAGCGCGACCAGCAGATCGCGGAAGCTGCCGAAGGCGTGGCGCCTGAAGCTGTCGAGCTGGTTCAGCAGGGCCCGGCCCTGGCTCATGTATATGACGGGGAACAGCCCGTGAAGGAACAGCGCCATCTTCTCTTCCAGGGGGTTGTTGCTGTGGATCATGCGGACCACCCACAGCTCGAACGCAGCCCCACCCTCGTCGAAGCCGACGGCCCTGCGCCTCGCGAGGTCCTCGCCGAACTCGCCGGGGTCGCCGGGATTGAGGAGCCACTCGACAGTCGCCTCGTAGCCCCGGGCCGCATGGGCCTCGAGCTCGCCGCGGCCGGCCCCGAAGCCGGCGCGCCGCATCAGATGAGCCATCAGACCGATATCTTCACTCATCCATCTCCTCCTTAGGCGTTTGCAACGGACTCGCTAGGCTACGGTGGGGGACCCTTACCCAGACTGCGGCTCCCATTGCGGCAACACTGCCCAGAACAATGTTGGACCATTCGAAGACGGTCAATTCTTGCTGCACTGTGAAGAGCGACAGGACTACAATGAGACTGGCACAAACGAACCCCGTTACTTTGCTAGCTGAGGGGGCCCTCAGCATGGTAAACCAAACTCCGCAGAAGCCTCCCGCTATGGATTTGGCGAACTCGATAACACTGAGTGCCCATTCAATGGGGGGAATCACCAAGAAGCCGAGCTCCCAAACTATATGAAGCGCCAAGGGAACGAGTAGGTAACCAGCTACGAAGGCTAAGGGGACTAGCGCCCATCTAAACCACAGGTGCGCTCTCGTGATATCTGAGGTCCTCTGAATCACTCTTCCGCCTCGGCTTCAGTCCCCGAACAGGTCGAAGGACTCGAAGCGGCCCTTCACTATCGGCGCGGCGTCGAGGCCCAGCCAGTCCTCGGCGATTGCCGTGTAGATGCCGCGGAAGTCGTTGTTGAAGTGCAGGTCGCCGTCCAGGTGGTCCTTCTCCGCCAGGGAAGGGTACTCGCCGTACATGCCTCCCTTGACCTTGTTCCCAATCAGGAAGGCTACTCCGCCCGAGCCGTGGTCCGCACCGTTGCCGTTGTCCCGGACCCTCCTGCCGAACTCAGAGAAGACCAGCATTGCCGTGTCGTCGGCCTCCCCGTGCTCTTCCAGGTCGTCCATGAAGTCGGTCACCGCGGGTCCAAGCTCTGTCCAGAGCTGGGGATGGGCAGTCTTGAGCCCGGCGTGGTTGTCGTAGCTGCCATGGGTGGCATAGAAGATCCGCGTGCCGAACCCGGCGAACATCACCTGGGCCGCGTCCTTCAGGCTCTTGGCGATTCCGTTGCTGCCGTACTCTATGGTCGAGGAGTAGCGCTCGGGCGCGGTGCTGAGGATGTCTGCTCCCTTCAGTGCGTCGGTGCCCGTCTGGCCCAGGAAGCCCATCACGGCCTCCTTGCCGGCCGCGGCCCCGTACATCTTGCCGAACGCCTCCAGCGCGTACTCGCGCAGCCACTCGTCCTTTATGTCGGGAAACAGACCGTAGGTTGCCAGGTCCCCTACCGATGCGACTGGAACACCGTCGCACCCTAGCGCCCTGGGCAGACCTACCCCAAAATTGACGGCGGTCAGGACGTTCTCGCCCTTCAGGTCCATGTCGCGGACGGCACGGCCCAGCCATCCTTCCTGGCTGAGCTCCTCCGGCTCGGCGGTGTGCCAGATGTCCATCGAGCGGAAGTGCGACCGGTCGGGATTCGGGTAGCCGACCCCGTTAATGACGGCCACCTTGCCCTGGTCCCACAGCTCCTTGATGGGGCCCATCGTGGGGCCGAAGCCGACCGTGTCGTCGATCTTCAGGACGTCTTCCGGGTCGTGGTGGGTGTGGGCGCGGAAGTCGTAGTAGTGCCCGTTCGTGTACGGCACCACACTGTTGAGGTAGTCGTTCCCTCCAGACTGCTGGACTACAACCAGCTTGCGGTCCTCGTGCGAGCCGTTGCTTCCGTTGGTATGCGGCATTGCCTACCTCCGTTCCCCGTCTGTTGGGGCGCTATTGTACAGCCTGAGCGGCGCTAGTGGAGCGTCATGGAGTCACAATTACCGTGCCTGACATGAATGAGTGCAGTGTACACGTGTATGAGAATCGCCCGGGCGCGTCGAACGTCAACTCGAACGAGCCTCCAGGCGCGACGTAGCCGGAGTCGAACCCGCCTTCCGACCTCCCGCGCGAACCGGCCGTCACGGTGTGACCCACTCCATCGACGTTGGTCCACGTGAGGCTCTCGCCCGCGCTGATGGTCGCCTTGCCGTAAGCGAAGTTCTGGATGGGGACGCTGAGCTCGTCTCCAACGGTAACGCCCTGGCGGACCTCCGATGTGGAGGCGACGGGCGCGACATTGGGGTTCCACATGTTGAAGACCCCCAGGGGATTGTCCACCCAGACCCAGGCGTGCACCATCCAGCCGTACACCGGCACCCAGGTGCCGCCTTCCTGCCTGCACTCTTGCTCGGTCGACGAGCGGGAGTTTGTATGGGAACCGGTACACAGCTCGTAGTGTACGTGCCAGTTGTCCAGCGGACCAGCGAAGGCCTCGGGATGGTCCGGGCCTACGACGTTGAGCGGCAGCACGAACGAGGTCCCGACCAGCGTCCAGTCGCCCTGCTCGTGACTGGTGTATAGCAGTATCTCGGGGCGCTCCGGGTCGAACTTGCCGTCCAGCATTCGCCAGGGCTGTACGAAGTGCGCGCCCATGTTCGGCACCTCTTCGGTGGACTGCCTGTAGCCGTCGGCGAGGGCCTCCTCGATGTCGGTATACTTCTCCGTCGCCTCCCGCACAACGTCCAGCTGGTCGACCAGACCCGCGAGCTCGTCGGGAGTCATTCGCAGATCCGCGGTCGAGGCCCCGTCATCCCGCAGCTTCTTCAACTGCTCGTAAGAGACGGGGACGCGCACCTGGCCGTCGCGGGGGCCCTCCACGAGAGTCGTCAGGACACTGTCGCCGACCCTCTCGAATACGTAGCGAGAGAACCCGATAGAGCCGCCCGGCTCCTGCGGCATCTCTTTCGGCACCGCCGCGTCGCTCCCCGCAGGAATGGACGTCCACTTCTCGATGGCCTCTTTCCCCACAGTGTCCCTCGCTTGCGGCGTGGCGGCGGCCATCGACGTGGGAACAGGTGTAGCGGTGGGCGTTGGTATGGGAGTGACGGTGGGTTCGGGGGTCGGTGAGGGAGCGGGTTCCGGCTGACCGCACGCCCAGAGAGCGAGGCAGCTCAGGAGCGATACGACAAGCAGCCGGCAGACCACGTGGCCCTCCAGAACCCTCGATCCTCCACGCGCCCTGTTCTTCAAGTACGGCCACCTCCTGTGGCCCTGCCAACCCGCCCCGCAGCCGGGGCTGCCGTCACGCTGGATCGATTATAGCAGTGGGCAAGAAGCCCGCAAGCGATTCCGCATCGCCAGCCACAACCACATCGAGGTCCCATTCGTAAGGAAGATGCTGAGAGTGGCCTCCCACTACACACTCAGATCAGGGTCGATGGCCTCCAGGCGGCGCTTCACGTCAGCGATGAAGGCGCTGGCCTCCGCGCCGTCCAGGATGCGGTGGTCGAACGTCAGGCAGAGGTTCATGATCGAGCGGATGGCAATGGCGTCGCCGACGACCACGGGCCTCTTCACTATCGACTCGGTGTTCAGTATGGCGGCCTCGGGCGGGTTGATGATCGCCTTGCCCACCACCGAGCCCAACGCACCGGTGTTGTTGATGGTGAAGGTCCCGCCCTGCACGTCGCTCAGGCCGAGCTTCCCACCGCGGGCCCGGGCCGCCAGGTCGTCGATAGCCCTCGCGAGGCCAGCCACGCTGAGCCCGTCAGCGTCGTGGATCACGGGAACAACCAGCCCGCTTGGAGCCGCGACCGCCACCCCAATATTCACCCGCTTCTTGAGGATGATCGCGTCGCCGTCCCAGGATGAGTTGACCATCCGGTGCTCCTTCAACGCCTCGGCGACGACCTTGACAACGAAGGCCAGATACGTGAGGTCGACGCCCTCGCGCCTGGAAAAGTCCGCCTTCGTCCGCTCCCGAAGCCTTACGAGCCCCGTTACGTCCGCCTCCACCAGGGTCCACGCTTCCGGTATCGTCGTAGCGCTCTTCACCATGTTCTCGGCGATCATCCGGCGGACCGGCGTGAGCGGCACCCTCTCGCTGTCCTCCATGACCGCAGGCTCGGAGTCCCTGGAGTCGATGTACGACTGGACGTCCTTCCGCGTCACCCTCCCGCTGATGCCGGTGCCCGTGACCTGGGACAGGTCGACATCGTGCTGCTCCGCCAGCCGCAGCACCGCCGGGGAGTATCGCCCGCCGCGGGAAGCCTCCATGCCCGCGCCAGTCGAAATCGGACCGCCGGAGCCCGTCGGACCTACCGGAGCAACATCCCGTAGCAGGGTGCCCACCCGATTCGCCTTGGCCTGGCCGCCGCTGTCCGGGCTCGGCGCTTCCGGCGCGGCCTGATCGTGACTAGCCGGACCCGGAGCTTCCGAGGGAGCTTGCTCTTCGCCGCCTTCTACAGCCATCTCGGCGATGGCCTCGCCCATGGGCACGGTCGCTCCCTCCTGCACGAGGATGCTCGTCAGAGTTCCCGTGGCGGGCGCGGGCACCTCCATATTCACCTTGTCGGTGACGACCTCAACCAGCGGGTCGTACTTCTCCACCCTGTCGCCGACCTGTTTCAGCCACTTCCCGATCACACCCTCGGTGACCGACTCGCCAACGTGCGGCAGCTCAATTCTCATAGCCTATGCCTTACTCATCGCCTGTACGCCTCACGGCGGTGGTCAACTCCCAAGAGGACTATTGCACGCGCCTTGGAGTCCCACCGGAAGCGCACCCTCCATACACCTGTCTTCAGACGCCACTCGTCGGTTCTGCCTCGCACCTTTCTAACGTCCACATCATGCGGTCTGGATGCGAGAGTGTCTACGGATGCCCGCACACGCGCCCGCTCTCGAGGTTCTAGACTCTTAAGCTGTCTCTCGGCCCTGCTCGTGACTACAATGCGCCAGACACGGGGGTCATTCACACCTTAGAGTTCCCGGCGGACCTGCTCCCACTCGCGGCCCCCCTTCTTCAGATACTCCTGCCAAGCTTCCCCGGCAGCTTCGTCCTCCTCGTCGGTAGTCTTTTCGTCATCCTCCGGCGCCTCCAGAAGCAGAGAGGCTAGTGGATTAGAGAGGTTTCGCAAATACTCCAGGTACCTTCCTGCCGATTGAAGCTCCTCTTCAGGAAGCTCCTCTACCAATCGGTGCAGGTCTTCCTTCGTTTTCATTCGTCCTCCTCGATTCAGTACCGCGCAAGCCCCAGCATTGCATCGGCGATCCGTTCGGTGTCCGGCATGAACATCGCCTCCAGGCGCGGGCTGAAGGGCATGGCCGGGACCTCCGGGCCCGCGAGGCGCATTATCGGCGCGTCCAGGTGCTCGAAAGCGCTTTCGGCAATGATTGCGGCTACCTCGCCGCCGATGCCAACGGCCTTCGTGTCTTCGTGGACGATGAGCACCTTGCCGGTCTTGCGGGCCGTCGCCAGGATGGCCTGCGAGTCGAGGGGCCGGAGCGTCCGGAGGTCCAGCACCTCTACGCTCACTCCCTCGTCCTCGAGATCGCGGGCCGCCTCCAGGCACAGGTGCAGCATCAGGCCATAGGTGACGACGCTGATGTCCCCGCCCTCCACCTTCACGTCGGCGGCTCCTATCGGCAGCGTGTACTCCCCATCGGGCACCTCGCCCCGCACGAGACGGTACGTCCGCTTGTGCTCCAGGAAGACGACCGGGTCCTCATCCCGCACGGCGCTCTTGAGCAGCCCCTTCGTGTCGTATGGCGTCGCCGGAGCAACGACCTTGAGCCCCGGCGTGTGGGCGAAGTATGCCTCGGGGCTCTGGGAGTGGTAGAGGCCACCCCGGACTCCACCCCCGTACGGCGCACGCAGGACCATCGGCACGCCAAGGGTTCCCTGGGTGCCGTACCTCGCCCTGGCCGCCTCGCCCACTATCTGGTTGAAGGTCGGCCATATGAAATCGGCGAACTCGATCTCCGCGATGGGGCGCATTCCGTTCATCGCCGCACCTACGGCTATGCCGGCTATGGACGACTCGGCGAGCGGAGTATCGATCACCCGCTCCTCACCAAACTCTTCCACGAAGCCGTCTGTCGCAAGGAAAACGCCGCCCCTGGCCCCGATGTCCTCACCCATCACGAAGACGCGCCTGTCACGGACCATCTCCTCACGCATGGCCTCGCGGACCGCGTCGATTACCGACATTTCGGCTATGGCGGCCCTCCTGTGCTGCCCGCGTAGACGTGGGCGTAGAAGTCCGACGCGTCGGGGTACGGCGCAGTCTCGACCTGCTCGGTCGCATCGTTCACCGCCCGCTTCGCCTCGGCAGCGAATCTCTCGTCCGTCTCGTCGTCCAGGATTCCGGCAACGAGCAGCCTCTCGCGGAGCATCCTGACCGGATCGCGCTTCCTCGCCTCCTCGATGTCGGCGCGGGGTCGGTACCGGCTGTCGTCATCATCGCTGGTATGGGGCAGGTAGCGCTCGACCATCGCCTCGATGATCGTGGGCCCTTCGCCGGCGCGGGCCCGCTTTGCGGCTTCGGCCGTCGCCTCGTAGACCGCCGAGATGTCCGTCCCGTCGACGACGACCCCCGGCATCCCGTAACCCTCGGCCCGGCCCGCGACGCTGTCCACTGCCATCTGCTTCGAAAGGGGGACCGAGATCGCGTACCCGTTGTTCTCGCAGAAGAAGATGACGGGCAGCCTGTGGATGGCGGCGAAATTCATCCCCTCGTGGCAGTCGCCCGCGCTGGCGGCCCCGTCGCCGAAGTAGACGATCGTGACCACGTCCTCGCCCCGCATCTTCGACGCCAGTGCGTCGCCGACGGCCTGCGGTATCTGCGTGGCGACCACGTTCGACAGGTTGATTACCTTCAGCCCCGCGTGCGCCCCGTGGGTGGGAAACTGGCGTGCGCCGCTCAGCGGCTCACCCTCCTTCGCCAGGAACCCGGACATGATCTGCGCGGGCGTCAGGCCCACGCTCACCAGGACGGCGAGGTCGCGGTAGTAGATGTAGAAGCGGTCGCGCCCGACTCGGAGCGCGGCGACGCTGCCGATCTGCCCTGCTTCGTGTCCCTGCGCCGACGCTACGATTGCGGCCTTGCCCTGCCGGTTCAACAGCCAGACGCGTTCGTCGAGCGCGCGGCACAGCACCATCTGGCGGTACATCTCCAGCAGCTGCGCCTCATTCGGCCCTGGCCGGCTGGGACTAACGGCGCCAGCAGATCCGGCTAGTATGTTTGTCTGGCCTGCGTCCAACCTGTTCACCCTATGGAAGGGTATCGTATGCCGAGATTATATTGGCGTTCGCTGCCAGGGGTCAAAGCCCTGCTTCCCACGCGCCGACCACGTTAGGGAGCGGACGGCGCGGGCACGTCCACTGGCGGCTCGTTCTTGTACCGGAAGGTCCAGCGATCGACCGCGCCGCCCTGTGGGGCGTCGAAGATCGACACCCACGGCCTCGGCATCCCGCCGGGCTTCAACAGGACCGTGTCCGTCAGCTCATATCCCCAAGGCGACTTGGCCCAGGCGTCGATGCCAGGCTTGGAGTAGTGCAGCACTGCACCGTCCAGCGTGACCATTGTGAGGTCGCCCTGCGACACCCGTATGTCCTCGTCCGAGCCGTTCGCGAGGACGTAGTGCACCTCCACGAAGACGCCCGATGGCTGGGTATCGCCGATGGCCGGCTTGATCTTGAATTCGCTGACCGCGATCAGCACAGTGGCTGGTGGGGTTGAAGGATTGCTGGACGCGCCGCCACCCCCACAGGCGGGCAGCCAGAGGATCAGGGCTGAGGCTGCCGCAGCCCGAAGGGAGATGCCGAAGTGTGCCGTCACTCCTCGCCGAATCTCAGCACCTGCTGCAACGAGAGCCGGCGCACTACGATTACAACAGCGGAGATAATCAACGTAAACACGGCGACAATCACGGCGTACGTCAACGTGAGGGTCACCCAGTCGACATCGAGCGTGTAGGGCGGGAGAACCCTGCCGCCAGTATCGTCGTGGCCCAGGAACGTCATGATCGTCGCGCCGACCTGCCCGCCCATCCATGTGCCCAACGCGAGGCCGGCCACCACCACCAAGGCCTGCTCGAACCAGATGAGCATGGAGAGCTGGTTCATCGAGAGGCCGACGGCCCGCAGCAGCGCGAACTGGCTCTCCCTCTCCCTGAACGAGACGTACGTGTGTACAAGGAAGCCGATGCAGCTCAGTATCAGCACGGTTACGAACGCCACGTTCAGCAGGGCCCGCCAGCCCGCGTCCAGCAGCGGATCGACCTGTGTCGTAGCCAGAAGGTCGTTCCGGTCGTGGACGGTGGTGCTGGCAAAAGGCTCCACCCTGAGCCTCTCGGCAAGCGCCTCCCTGTCGGCCAATGCCTCCTCGGTGACCAGCCACGCCTCGTTGGGCACGATGATCTCCCCATAGGTGGCCTCTATGTTCGATACGAGGCTGATCGACTCCAGGTCGGCTACGATCCACGGCTCCCCAACCGTGTCCAATGTGGGGAAGTAGTCGACGGTGCCTGCTACACGGACCGGCAGGCGCCCGCCTCCGACGGTTACGTCGAATTCGTCGCCGACGACGTGACCGGACTCCCTCAGGAACTTCTCCGAGGCCAGGACCGAGACGGGCGACACGGCCTGCCCGGCATGGATGCCGCGGCTTGTCCTCGGAAGGCCCCCCGCCCACGCGAACAGCGCCGAGCCTCCGCCTGCGTCTCCGACGTTGGCCGAGTTCCTCAGCGAGTCGGACACGGACTCGGCCGTCGTCCTAAGGGCGCTCCATCCGTCCGTGCTGGAGAAGTCTTCCAGGACGACGGACTGACCGTTCTCGCTCGCAGCCCGAAGCTCGTCGATCAGAATCCAGCCCGGTTCCAGCTGACGCCGGTCGTTCCGCTCACTCACGACGACTGAGAGCAGCCTGAGGGGAGGCACCGGTATGACCCACCGGTTGCTCGACGAGAACCGCCTCCCTCGCAGGTTCGCGGATATGCTGGTCCACTCCGTGTGGGTGAGCGCGCCAAACGAGAACGAGAAGTGCCTGTCATTCGCGTCTCGCACGCGGAGGACCACCTCGACCGAGTCGTGGGGACGGTCTGCCCTCACTCTCGCCTGCACGAAGCTGGCATCGAGCGGCAAGGCGATCCCCTCCGGCGGCGCGGAATAGACCAGCGACCCGAGCATCTCATCCAGGGGCTCCTCGGCAAAGTCCGTGCGGCGCCACGCGACATCACTGAACCGGGCCCCGTCGACGGCCAGAATGCCAACGCGCTGGCCTGGCGTCTTGCTGAGGTCGAACGCCCCGCCCCGGTATGCCGGCATCACCCGGGAGACACCCTCTATCTCCTCGTACTTGTTGGCGAACGGCAGGGTCAGGCCGCGAGGCTCCAGGAATATGCCCTCGGCCCTCATGTCGCTGCCGGTCGAGTAGAGTACGCGCTCCTCGTAGTTGAGCTGAAGCGTCCCCCCCACGCTCGCCACGAATACGCCGAGCCCGGCCATGAGGATCAGCAGCATCGAAAGTCTGGCGTAGTGTGTCGGGTTCCGCGCCATCTGCCACAGTCCCAGGGCAAGGCCGACGGAGAGCCTGTTGGACATCAGCCGGCTGCCGAGCGCCAGCCCGAGGGGCAGCAGCCGCAGTAGCACCATGGCCGAAGCGACGAGCACCAGGGCCGGCATGGACAGCAGGATCTGGTCGACCACCGTCTCGCCGAATACGTTGGTCGCTACTACGGACCCCTGCTCCGACAGCTGGCGGAACATGAGCAGGGCCGCCAGGAGGATGGCGACATCGACGTAGTATCTCTGGAACCAGGGCTGGCGCGACGGCCTCGCCGATTCCTGGCGGTATCGAGCGACGCCGATTCTCGATGCCTGCAAGGCCGGTATCAGCAGCGCCGCGAACGTGAGGAGCCCACCTAGGGCACTGAGCCCGTACGAAGCCCCCGATATGTCCACCGGGAGAGAATCCCCGCCCGTCAACTCGGAAAACGCAGGTGTGTAGCCGAGAGAGCCTATCGCAAGCCCAGCGATCAGAGGGCCCGCCAGCGCGGCGGCCAGCGACAGAGTGCCTGCCTCTATCAGGAAGACCGCAAGCACCTGGGTTGAAGTGGCTCCGCGGCTCCGCATCAGCACGATCTCGCCCCGCTGCCGCGCAACGACCATCGACGCGATCATCACGATGTAATAGAGGATGACGATGACTATCAGAATCATCGCCACCAGCATGGGCAGCTTCGTGAAGAAATGCCTTCGCTCGAACTCTCGCAGCGCGTCATCGAGTCCGGTGATCTGCTCGTACCCGAACAGGCTGGAGCCGAGCCGGTCGCTCATGAAACTCAGGCCTACAAGGGTATTGAAAGAGTTGCGCGCGTTCAGCCGCCCCCTGTCCACGTCCAGGTGCCAGGCATAGATGCTGTCGAGACCCGGGAACGACGGCCCCAGGACCTCGAAGTAAGCCTCCTCGGACACGTAGAGCTGCAGCTGTCTGAAGTTGACCTGCGTTCCCCGACGCAGCACCCGTTCGTCCAGGTCTCGCAGCGCCGAGGCGTCGTCAGTGACCTCGAACAGCCCGGTGACCGTCACCAGCACGTGCGGCGTCGGTCCCGTCGTCGGGGGGATGGCCGCGACACGGTCCCCGGTCGTCAGGCCAAAGGCCTCGGCCTGGTCCGCCGGAACGATGGCCTCGAGGACAAGAGGCTCGCCCGGGCCGTTGGGGACGCCCCTTTCAGCCATCCTGCCCCCAGGAAGCATTGTGGCGCCGTCCTCCAGGTCCGTGACGAATATGAAGTTCGCCCGCCCGTCCCTGTCCCACGGGGACGGACCGTTCAGCTGATCAGGCGCCGCGACCGCGAAGACAGACGACTTGCCGGTCCGACCGATGCTCCTCGCTGTCCACCCCACTAGAGGCTCCATCCGGTCGACCAGGATCGACGAGACCGCGCGGTACTGGTCGGCCGTCGTCGGCCCCTTCTCCGTGACCAGTATGACGTTGACGTCCGTCTCCGGCAGCTTGTCCAGGGTGAACTGGAGCGCAAGATCCCTGAGCGAGTCGAAGTAGAGCACCGTGCCAGCCATCATGGCCGATGCTAGCAGCACGCCCACGACCACCGGAGAGAGGAGCCGCCAGTGAGCGAGTCCGCGGCGCACCACGAGCTGCCATATCGACAGGAGATGCGTAAGCCGGAACCTGAGCTTCATTGGGCGGCAGGCATGAGGCTAGTGGTCCAACATCTTAGTATTGAAGGGTGCCGACGGCTGGGTAGGGGCGGGTTTGAAACCGCCCTGTCGGCGCAGGACGCCAATTCAGTCACGGATAGACTGGATGCTCCTTGACGCAAACTCAGGCTAACCCTCATTTCAAAGATTTTCGACTACTAGGCTGAGTGGTCGGTAGAGAGCGGGGACGCATGAGGAGGCCCGTCAGACCTCCATTCTCGAGACTTCGCTGAGCTTTATCCTGCTGACTGTGCGGTGCACGACAAACAGTGCAAGCACTATGAGCCCTCCCAGCGCAACATACGCGGGAGCCATGAGGGACCATTGCGTGTTCAGGACGAACGGCGGAATCACCGGGTCTCCCGTATCGGTGACCGCCAGTGTGGAGATCATGATCCTGCTCATTTGGAAGCCGGCCCAGCTGCCCAACGCCAGGCCGACCACGACAATCGCCAGGTGCTCGAGCCCCAGCAGCCCGATCAGCTGGGCTCGTGTCAGCCCCATGGTCTGAAGTGTTCCCAGCTCGATTCGCGCGCGAATCGTGAACATCAGGAGGTAGACGGCGTACCCCAGTCCTGCCAGGAGCACGACGAGACCGACCGAGACCAGCACCATCAGCTTCCACCCCGCAATCACGAGGGGGTCGACTCGCGTCGTCGCGAGCCGCTGTGCTGTGCTCTCGATCTGGTCCAGGGTGATGTCCATCCCCTGTATGCCGGCCATTGCGTCGATCTGGCCGTCGGGTACGGTCGAGGCGAATATCTCGTTAGGCGTGAACCGGAGACCAGGCCCGATCATGTTGATGTAGCGCAGGAACGTCTCCATGTCGCCCACCATGAATCCGACTCCCTCGGGCGCCAGCGTTGGAAAGTAGTCCACGATGCCCCGGACGATGACGGGAAATCTCCGGCTGGTTATCGCAACCACGAAAGAATCGCCGATCCGAACACCTGTCGACTCGGCAAAGAGGCTGTGCACGACGACCGGAATCCGCCCGTTCTGGGACAGCCTGTGGATGCCCCTCATACCAAAGTCTGTGTCCTTGCTGAAACGGTACAGGAGCGCCTGGCGCCCAGGGAAGGTGGACTCCGGCACGGTCTCGACGCCATCGGCCGACGACAGCGACACCCGGAACGGGGACCAGACGACCGGCCCCTCGAAGTCCTCGATGGTCGCGTCGCCGTCCGGCGTGGCGGCGAATATGTTGTCGATCATCACGGAGCCCGGCGTGCCTGAGGGCCCATGTACGAATTCGAACACCTGGAACGACAGGAGGCTGATCGGCCTCGCCATCTCCCGGGGCAGCCCCGACGTTAGCAGCTGCCACCCCTCTTCGTTAAGCGCGCCCAGGTTCAGCGTCTCGACTATGCCGTTGCTGTCCTCCACCGACATCATCACGAAAATGGAAGGGTACGGGCGCTCGGGCTTGACCCACACACCGATCCCCGAGGCCTGCTCTGGAATCATCGCGGGCACGGACGCTCCGCTCGTTCGCAGGCTGTCCATCAACCTCACGAGGGACCGGTCCGAAAAGTCCTCCCTGAACCATGCGATCTCCGAAAACGACTCCGACTCGATAGCCAGGAATGGGAACAGCGTCCTCGACGTAGTCTCCCCTATCTGGCCCAACGACCGATGCCCGAGCGCGACCTGTGTAATCTCGGGAATGGCCATCAGATGCGCCTTGTACTCGCCGTGTCCCATGTGTGCAGGCGGTGCTACCCTCGTAACGTGGATGTCGGCGGCAAGGTCATACAGTATCTGCTCCTCCTGGCTGATGCCGAGCGTCGCCCCCACCGTCGTCGACAGGACGCCAAGGCCCGTGAGCATAACCAGCAGGAGCATCATCCAGGTGTACTGGAGAGGGTTGCGCGACATCCTGAGCAGGGTCATGGATACGCCGACGGGCGCGATCCTTACCAGGGACCTCAGCCCCCAGTACGCCAGCTGCAACGGGACCACTGCAGCCAGAAGCACCACCGGCACGAACATGAGCTCGTCAGGCGAGGGCCTCTCCATCCAGACGAACAGGCCGGCAAACACCGCCTCGATCCCTACCGCCGGAAGCCGGACATACCACTCCCTGGCGTTGTTTGCCGGGACATATGCAGCCGCGAATCCCGCAAGGAGCGCCAACTGCGGCAGCCAGTCGAGGTTGTACTCGACCCTTATCTCGCGTACGACCACCGCCGCACCGAGGACGGCCAGGGTGGTTGCGGTCCAGACGTGGACCAAGGCCTGGGACTCTCCTCCCAGGAACCGCACGAGCACCGGGAAAAACCGCATGAACAGGAGGGCAACCACCGCCAGCATGAGTATGGGAGCCGCAAGCAGAGCCTCGTTGACCTGAACGTCCTCGAACAGCCCCCCAGAAACCAGGTGACCCCTGGCCTGTATCTCCCAGAAGAGCATTCCCCCGAGGGCTAGCAGGCCGACGTCCAGGTAGTACCGCTGGAACAGGGGCAGCAGCGGGGGGCGTGCCGTACGCAGCTTCTGGGCGATGAGCGCCGTCCGTCCGCCCAATACGCCCGGCAGCACAAATATGGCTAGGCAGAGCGCGGCTGCGCCCCAGGCCACGGCGAAGGGAGCGAATGTCAGCCTGATTGGGAGCAGCCCGCCGTCGGTGAACTCGTCGAAGTAAGGCAGCAGGCCCGCGGCCATTACGATCCCCATCACGAGGAAAGGTGCAACGAGTGCGGGTATTGCGACGAGGATGAGGCCCTCTATCGAATAGACGCGAAAGATCTGCCATAGACTCGTGCCCCTCGTACGCAGCGATGCAATGTCATCGCTCCGCGCCTCGACGAGGTAGTTCACCATCATGTACAGGTAGTAGAGGGCCGCGAGCAGCATTATCGCTATTAGGAGCAGGAGCGGTATGGACGAGAAGAAGCTTCGCTCCTCAAAATCGTCGAGGATGCCGGTGATGCCCGTAAATGCTGACGAACCGATCAATCGGTCGTGCAGTCCCTTCTCGAACTCTGCCACCCTGTCCCTTATCTCCTCGAGGTCCAGCCTCTCCAGGGTGTCCCTGTTCACGCCTACGTAGTAGTCGATCGTGGAGAAGGTGGACGGTAGGACTTTGCCCACGGTGTCGAGCAGGACATCCTGCGATACGAACACGCCGAGCTGCGTCTGCACCTCCGCGTCCTCCAAAAGCTCCTCTGCGTCGGCGCCGGTGGTCCGATCGATCTGGTATGCCGCGTCGTCCGAACGGGGTCCGACCCGGAACAAATTGGCGCCTAGAGGCCAGTAAGGGTCCCGCGGGTCGATGGGCTCTATGAAGCCGGTAACCCTAACGTAAATACGCTCGGGCTGATCGACCGACCTGGCCAGCACTATTGTGTCGCCGATAAGAAGCCTGTAGAAGCTCGCAAGGCGTGCCGCAACCACTCCCTCCAGGACAGGGCCGTCGTCCCCCTCTTCTATCCTGGCCGTCGCAGCCCTCCCCTCTATGATCTCGATGTGGTGCTCCAGGTCCGAGAGCACCTGAAAGTAACCTCTGGGAGCATCCGAGGGAGGGCGCGTAATGGGGAGAGGAAACACGGGGGTGCCCAGGAACATGGGGTCCGTGCGGAGATGCCGCACCACGTCCTCCCCGACATCGGACAGGCTCGATTCGCGGATGTCGCCGAACGTCTCGTCGGCAGCATCCAGGTCCGACTTCTGGAGTGGCACGAAGGGTACGTAGGTCCGTACCTTGAGGAAGTGGTCCGTCGTACGCTCGAATGCCGTATCGAGGCTCAGCCGGTTCAGTGTCTTGATGTAGACGGGGGCGCCTACAGCCAGGCTGCTCGCTACGGTAACTCCCACGAAGACCGCCGCGACCAGCCGCCAGTTGGCGCCCAATCTCCTAACGATAAGCTCTATCACTTGGTGACTATCACATCCCGTCCCCCATCAAGGGAAGCTTAAGATGGGGGCTATGCCCGGTTGGGCGGCTGGCGCTGCGAATGATGGGCAAGCGGAGTCGCCGCGAGTTCCGAGGTCGTTTCGTGATCGGAGTACTCCCACCCAAGCCTCAAGCACGCACCCCTTCGGCTCACCTACGAGTATTGCCTTGCAAACGGCAACGGCCCCACGATCCGAGAGCGATGGGGCCCTACTGCTTGCAGTACGCCGACTGCCGCCTGTCGGTTTCAAGCTGGAAGTATGATAACACGCGGCAATGCGGGGCCTCGGCAGACCGATGGAAGAGTCTCTGTTCTCTCCTGCTTACCCGGCTCACCCCCGAAGGAGGTATCCGTCCGCCCAGCCGAGCCCCTCTTCCGTAGCCGTCAGGGGAATGTATTCGCAGCCGATCCACCCTTCGTACCCCATATCGTCGATGGCGGAGAAGACATACGGGTAGTTGATCTCGCCTGTGCCGGGCTCGTGACGCCCAGGCGTATCGGCTATCTGGATGTGACCGATGCTGCCTAGATTCTCCTTCATCGTGGGGGTCAGGTCTCCCTCCATGATCTGCATGTGGTACACGTCGTACTGCAGCCACAGATTGTCGGATCCAACCTCGTCGATGATCGACAAGGCCTGCTCGGAGTAGTTCAGGTAGAAGCCCGGGATGTCCCTCGTGTTGATGGGCTCGACAAGTAGCCGAATGCCAGCCTCGCCGAGCTTGGTAGACGCGAATCTGAGATTGGACACGAACGTCTCCCTCAGCTCATGCGGGTCGGCCCCATCGGGTGGTATTCCGGCCAGGCAGTTGACTTGCCCGCATCCAAGAGCCTTCGCATACTCCGTGGCGAGCGCGACCCCGTCCTGGAACTCTCCCACACGGGCGGGATCGGTAGCGATGCCCCGCTCTCCGGCCGCCCAGTCTCCCGACGGAAGGTTGTGCAAGGCTACGGTAAGATTGTTGCGTTCTAGGTGCTCGGCCAGGTCGCCCTTGTCATAGTCGTAGGGCAGCGCGAACTCCACCGCCCCGAATCCCGACCTCGCGGCGGCGTCGAATCGGTCGAGGAAATCTACCTCGTTGAACATCATGGTCAGGTTCGCGGCGAGCTTCGGCATTTGTCGACCTCGTTTCGATGATTCTGAGGGCGCCCCGTCAGACCCTGGACGTGGCGAGTCCCCTTTCGTGAAGACGGCCCGCGAGAGCAGAGCCGGGCCCGCCGAAGTCTATGCCAGGCCCTCCTCCCGCGCAACAGGGGATGAATGGGCGCATTCTCCGCAGGCGAAGGCCATCCAGACCGTCATTCCCGCGGAGAGCCTGCCCCCGAGAAGTCGGGGGCGGGAATCCACCTACCCTATCCCCATGCTCAAGTATAGCCTCGAATCCCAGAAGGCCGTTGAACCCATCCGGTTCGCTTCACCTGCCCGTGTGGAGAATACTTGATGGGAGGGCCGACCCCGCTGCAAGCGTCTGCAAGCACGGTGTGTATAATGCGAGCCCGTCTTGCACTAACCAGGGGGACGACATGGCAAGTCTGCAAAGAACCGGCCGCACGATCATCGCCACCGGAGGCGTATCCACACCAGGCCTCGAGCGCCTGAAGAACGGCGACATCCTTGCGTCCTATAGGCGATTCAAGCCCGATGTGGAGAACGAGGGCGGCTTTTCGAGCTGGGTCGGCGAGGTCCTCAGATCCACGGACGGAGGCCGCACCTGGAGCGACCCGATAGTCGAGGTGCGGGGCAGGCGCCCGGGCATCCCCGATACGCTCGTCCCCTACTATGGCATGGCCCAGCTGCCCGACGGCACGATACTTCTACCCTCCATGGGGCCCACCCGCGGCACGTACATGATGCGCTCGACCGACGACGGCGCTACGTGGAGCGGGCCGGAGCCGGCTGGCCAGGGCATCGACGGCGTCGACTGGGCTGCCCTCGCGCCCTACGGCAAGATACGCACCCTCTCGGACGGGGTCGTGATCTTCCCTGTGTGCGGACAGTTCAGGGGCCACAGTAACCACGTCTCAGGCCATCTGCGCTCCTACGACGGAGGCAGGACGTGGACCGAGTTCTCCACGGTCGCCAGCGGCCACGTGTTCTACAACGACGCGATAGAGCTGCCCGACGGCAGGATGATAGCCATCGTCGTCAACGAGCTGTCTCCCGCGGGCCACGGCATGGCGCCCTTCTACTGGACGGAGTCCCACGACCTTGGCCGTACGTGGAGCGAGCCCGACTTCACTACAGGCGCAATATACGGAAATTCGCCCGCCCTCTTCCTGACCAAGAATGGGACTCTCCTGTGCGGCTACCGGTGGACGGGCGACGTCGACCAGGGCTACGTCGGCGTAGGCATAAGCATCTTCAGCGACGACGGCGCGGGCGCCGGTTCATGGAACTCGAGCCCCATCATGGTGTGGCTTGGCCGGGGTGTGCGGCCCACCTATCCGGGCCGGTCCTTTGCAGGTTACCCTGCATTCACCTACGTGGACGACGAGCGCATTCTCTGCGCCTACTTCATGTCGCCTGTGGGCGGAGGCGGCCCCACGACCATGGACATCGAAGGAGTCTACTACGTCGAGGAGGACTAGCCTCGGGTCCATTGGGCCGCCCTTCAGAAAACCGTAAGCTATAATGTGACGCGTTTCCCCTTCCCGTGCCCAGGTGGCGAAACGGTAGACGCGGCGGACTTAAAATCCGCTTCCCGCAAGGGAGTGGGGGTTCGAGTCCCTTCCTGGGCACCACCTCCCCTCCCCATGACTTCCTCGCGCTTCCACCGAGTTCCGGACAAACCGGTGCCGAAGTATCACTTCTGCGGCGTAAGTGCATTCTCGAAGCTACCGGGTGTGGCGCCGTGTCCACATTTGGAACCCCTGTGGCAATGTCCTTGGTCAACCTTGGCGAGCCGAGAACTTCCAACTCGGTGGACCGGGGATTGACTGGCGTCAAGGGAGATGCCTATGATGCCACCATCTCGCTCGAGTTGATCTCTGAACCTGAGGACTCCTAGAGCGGTGTATCTAGGGCGTTCCAACAGTGGGGTATCACATGAAGAGCCCAGGCGCTTCCGAAGGGCTTCAAGTACCGATTGCGGGCATCCCCCACAAGGTATTGCTCAAGGTAGACGGCGCGCACCCCAGAGAGGTCATAAGCGACTCCTATCCCTATTCGACCAAGCTCTCACGGCGGGAGTACGATCGAGAAAAAGCCAAGCTACAGGTCGAGCTGCTGAAGATGCAGAAGTGGGTCACTGAGTCGGGGCAACGCCTCGTCATACTGTTCGAGGGACGGGACGCCGCCGGCAAGGGCGGGACGATAAAGCGATTCATGGAGCACCTCAATCCCCGGGGGGCCTCCCTGGTGGCGCTGCCGGCGCCGTCCGAGAGAGAGCGTGGGCAGTGGTACTTCCAGCGCTACGTGCAGCACCTGCCCTCCAGCGGAGAGATCGTGTTCTTCGACCGCTCGTGGTACAACAGGGCGGTGGTCGAGCCGGTGATGGGTTTCTGCACCGCTGCCGAGACCCTGCGCTTCCTCCGGGACACCGTGATGTTCGAAGAGATGCTGATCAACGAAGGCCTGCATCTGTTCAAGTTCTGGTTCTCGGTGAGCAGGGAAGAGCAGCTCAGGCGGGTGATGTCCCGGGCCCAGGATGGGCTCAAACAGTGGAAAGTAAGTGACGTCGACATCCGGTCGCTGCCCCTGTGGGACGAGTACACGGAGGCGAAGAAGGCGATGTTCGCTTCCACGGACACAAAGGCGTCGCCCTGGGTCGTCGTGAAGTCGGACGACAAGAAGCGTGCCCGTCTGGCCTGCATGCGCTACGTGCTGCGCAGCATGGAGTACGATCCCGAGGTGCACAAGCGCGTAGCCAAGCCTGATCCGAAGCTGATTGGCCCTGCGAAGAGCCTCTACGCCAAGGGCGAAGTCTGGTAGCCGCGGCTGCGTCACGTCGCACATCGCACCTGCTATGCATGTCCCCTGCCCGGCTCGAGAGCAACGATGCTCGTGCTCTTGATGATGAGGTAGACTCGGTCGCCCACAGACAGGTCGAGCGACCGCAGCGCGTCCGGCGTGATTTCGGCCATCATGCGCACTCCCGCATTCACGAAGAGCACGACGCGCGGCCCCTGGGGGTGAATTTCCTCGACCACGCCCGGCAGCACGTTCTGGGCGCTGATGCGGGCGGGTACGTCCAGCGCAACCAGTATGTCCGACGCCCTGATGGAGATCGTGACGCGCTCGCCGGGCTCCGCTTGCACCTCGGGCGCAAGAAGACGCGACCCGCTTGCCTCCAGCTCCACCTGCCACCCGTCAGGCCGCTTCCGCACCACATCGGCATCGATCAGGTTCTCCAAGGCAGCGTAGTCTGCAATACGGCTCAGTCGAGGGTTCGCAAGTACCGTCGAAGGCCGTCCTTGGGTGACCTGCGCTCCTCCGCTGAGGACCAGCACATCGTCGGCAATTGCCATCACCTCGGATATGGAGTGGGACACGTATACCATTGGGATGCCGAGCTCGTCGCGCACCTGTCTCAAATACCTGAGGATCAGGCCCCTGAAGGCCAGGTCGAGGGACGATATGGGCTCGTCGAGCAGCAGGAGCCGGGGCGACGCTGCCAGGGCCCTGGCCAGCGCGACGCGCTGGCGCTCGCCACCGGACAGACCGGAGACCTCACGGTCCATAAGATCTTGCAGCTGGAGCAGGTCGACTATCCTCTCCACAGACACCACACGCTTGGCCTCCGGCGTGAGCCTGTGTCCATAGCGGATATTGTCCCTCACGCTCAAGTGGGGGAACAGGGCGGAGTCCTGGAATACGTAGCCGACTCCCCTACGCTCCGGCGGAATCCCCACCTTCCGCGAGGAGGAGTAGACCGTCTGCCCCAAGACCTCGATCTCGCCATCGTCAGGCTTGGCGAGGCCTGCCACGCAGTTGAGTAGAGTCGTCTTGCCGCTCCCAGACGGCCCGAATACCGCGGTGATGCCCTGTCCGAATGTTGCCGAACAGCGCAGCTCGAAATTGCCGAGCCTCTTGGTTATGTCGAACCGGAGGGTGCTCTGCCCCTGGCCGTGGTCTGCGGTTCGCGGAGAATCCATGCTAGCCTGTCTCATCGTGTCCACGCTTCCATGCCCGGGACAGCAGCCAGTTGTGGACTACAAGCGTGGCTATCGCCAGAATGACTGAGGCGGCAGCCAGCTTGATCGCCGTAGAGTCGTCGCGGACCTGTACGCTCGAATAGATTGCCAACGGCAGTGTCTGCGTCCTGCCAGGTATGTTGCCTGCGACGGTGATGGTAGCGCCGAATTCGCTCAGCGCCCTCACGAATCCGAGCAGCACTCCCGCCAGTATGCCTCGGTAAGCCAGCGGCACCGTCACCGTGAACAGGACACGCAGAGGGCCGGCTCCCAAAGTGCGTGCCGACATCTCCAGCCCTTCGTCCACCTCGCTCATCGCCGCAATCGTGGCCCGAGCTACGAGCGGGAACGAAACTACCGCCGCGGCAAGCACGGCCGCCACCCAGGTGAAGACCACGTCCGCCCCAAGAGCTCGATGTATGACCGAGCCCACGGGGCCCTCCCTTCCAAGAAGAAGGAGAAGAAGGAATCCCACCACTACCGGCGGGACCGCCAGAGGCAGAGACACCGCGATGTCTATGAACAGGCTTCCGGGCACTCTCCGCCTGGCAACCAGCCACCCGGCGAGCACGGCGGGGGGAAGATTGATGACGGTGGCCAGGAGGGCCACGCGGAGCGTCAACTCTAGGAGTGCAATGTCCATGTGACGTATAACGGTTGGGACTATTGGGAACGACGCAAGTATAGGACGATGAACCCAAATCCACCACCTCCGTCATTCCCGCGACGAGCCTGCCCCCGAGCAGTCGGGGGTGGGAATCCATCCCCGGCAAGGTGCACAGCCATAGCCTCAGAGGCAGTCCGTCACGCCGCCCGTGCAAATCAGGTGGTGGATTTGGGATGAAACGGCTGCCCTATTCCGCTGAAGTGAATCCGTGCGCGGCGAATATGTCCCGGGCCTCGGCGCCGCGCAGGTACTCGACCAGCCTCCATGCGGAGTCCTCATGCCCCGACCCGGCTATGACAGCCGCCGGATAGACGATGGGAGAATGGCTATCTGCCGGCGCGGCTGCAACCACCATGGCCGACTGGGAGGAAGCCGCGTCCGTGGCGTAGACGAACGCCGCATCGGCATTGCCAGACTCCACGTACGCCAGCGCCGCGCGTACGTCTGCCGCGAACACCATCTTGGGGAGGAGCTCGTCCCACAGTCCGAGGTATTCCAGGCTCTCCCGTGCATACCTGCCTGCCGGGGCGAGCGCAGGGTCAGCCAACGCGATGCGCTCGACGCCCTCAGCTGTCAGGGCGAGGATGCTGTCGGGATGCACTCCCCTGCCCGCAGGCGCGGCTAGGACGGCAAGGACCAGGTGGTTGCGCAAGATGTATGCGGGCTCCCCCGCGAGAGCTGCCCGCTCCTGCAGGAACGCAACTGGGGAAGCGCCTGCGGACAGAAAGAGAGCCGCGGGCGCACCGCTAACGATCTGCTGCGCGAGGGCTTGGGACCCACCGTAACTGACCGCAAACGGGATGCCAGTATTGCGCTCGAAAGCAGTCCTGATCTCCTCCACAGGGTCGTGCAGGCTCGCCGCTGCAAGGACGAGCATATCGCCCGGTCCGTCGCTGTCGGATGAGCAGGCAAGGACAGGCAGCACCGCGAAGACGGCCAACGCGACACTGGCCCATAACGAGAGTTGGTTTGGAGGTGTCACTGCTCCAGCGTCGCGCAGGGTTTCGCTACTGTCAAGCTTCGACCGATTCGCCGATTTGTGGTATACTCTGGTGAAGTTGGGACCTCTGTGACCTGTCGAGCGAGAAAGTGGGGCAGCCCACTTTTTTTGTTGATGGGGTAGCTGTCCAGTCAGGAGGTAGCGAGGGATATGAAGAGCGATTTCATCATCGCTTTGACGCAGCTGGCCGCTGAGCGCAACCTGCCAAGGGAAATCGTGCTCTCTGCCATCGAGGCCGCCCTTGCCTCAGCCTACAAGCGGGACAGCGTCGCGGCTGGACAGAACATATCCGTCAAGCTCGACCCAGGCAGCGGGGACGTGAGCGTCTTCGTCATAAAGACCGTCGCGGAGCAGGTGGAGGACCCCCAGTTCGAGTTGTCCCTCAGCGACGCCAGGGAGTTTGTGCGCGACGCCGAGATCGGCGATGTAGTACGCACAGAGAGCCTGCCCCACAGCGCGGGCCGAATCGCCGCCCAGACGGCCAAACAGGTCGTCATGCAGAGACTCAGGGAAGCCGAGAGGGATCTGGTCTTCAAGGAGTTCTCCGACAAGGAAGGCGAGGTATTCACAGTCACCGTCCAGAAGATCGAGCCGAGGCAGATTACGGTCGAGATGGGGCGGGCCGAGGCGGTTCTGCCTCACTCCGAGCAGCCCATGTACGAGAGGTACAGGGTCGGCCAGAGGGTGAAGGTCCTGCTCCAGTCCATCAGGCAGTCGAACGAGGGGCCGGAGATTGTCGTCTCCCGCACCGACAAGATACTGCTAAGGCGGCTGTTCGAGATGGAAGTGCCCGAGATCTACAACGGCGCGGTCGAGATAGTAGACATAGCGCGTGAGGCTGGCTCCCGGAGCAAGGTTGCTGTCTTCGCCAAGCAGGATGGTGTCGACGCTGTCGGCTCATGTGTCGGTCTGCGCGGCATCCGTATCCAGAACATCGTCAACGAGTTGCACGGCGAGAAAATTGACGTAGTCCCGTGGGCCAAGGACGCGAAAGCATACATAACCCGGGCGTTGAGCCCATCGCAGGTCATGCGCGTCAAGCTGGACGAGGAAGAGAAATCGGCCATCGCCGTTGTACCCGAAAACCAGCTCTCGCTGGCCATTGGCAAAGAAGGCCAGAACGCCAGGCTGGCGGCGAAGCTCACCAGTTGGAAAGTCGAAATCAAGAGCAACGTCGAGATGGAAGAGATGGAGAAGGCCGCCGCCCTGGCTGAGGAGGAAGCCAGGCTCAAGGCAGCCGCTGAGGCCCAGAAGGAACCTGCGCCGGAGATCGTGGAAGAGCCAGCGGAAGCACCCACACCCGTCGTGGAGGTGATCGAAGAGGCAGCCGAAGAGGTACCCGCGGACGAGGAGGTCGCCGATGTCGCGGCCGAAGCCGAGGCGCCCGCGGTCGAGGAGCCGGCAGTCGAGGCGCCCGCCGCCGAGGCGCCCGCCGCCGAGGTAGAAGAGCCCCCGCAGGAAGAGCCCGAGATCCTCGAAGAGGTGGTCCTGAGAGAGCTCCTGAGCGACGTGGAGAAGGACACCCAGCCCGAGAAGGAGGGGGCCCTCGTCGGCGCAGCAGAGACGGCTACCTCAATCGAAGACCTCTCCGAGGACGTTTGGGCTGTTCGAAGTGTCCCGGTCGCCCAACCGGGCGTGTTAAGATTCAGGGAAGACATCGCGGAGTTGGACGGCCCCGACGGCCCGCGCAGGGGGAGGCGCAGGCGCAGGCGAGGAGGAGCCGGGCAGCAGAATAGAAGGCGCTGACGGATGGCTGCAACGACCGCCACCAAGAGGGTTCCTCTACGCACGTGCGTAGCCTGCGGAACCAAGACTGCAAAGGGCAGCCTCGTGCGCATCGTGGCCCCTCGGCAGGGACCCGTCGAGGTCGACGTAACCGGCAAGGCTCACGGCCGCGGGGCATACCTGTGCAGGAGCGGCGACGTCCATCACGACCGCCTTGGGCGCGGACGTCTGGGGCACGCGCTCCGTCGGGCATTGTCGGACAACGAGTGGACCGACTTGGTCTCATCCATCAACGCCTCCAGGCAGAACGAGTAACTACAGAATGGCAAATAGCGCGACTACATCCGAGCGAGACTTGCGCGGCGATGCAAGGACGGCCACGCAGGTCGCGCCTCTGATCGAGATACCGGCCGGCGTGACCGTGGCAGACCTCTCCAGCCTGATGGACGTCGATCCCGTCGAGACGATCAAGCAGCTGATGCGGTCTGGGTTCATGTTAAGCATGAACGACGAGATAGAGTTCGAGACGGCTGCGATGATCGCCCAATCGTTCGGCCTCAGAGTCAGGGCGCCCAGGAAAGAGGACCGGGGACCCGGTTCGCTCACCGTTTCCCACGAGGGCGAGGACGAGTCCAATCTTGTTCCCAGGTCGCCGGTCGTCACCATCCTGGGGCACGTAGACCATGGGAAGACAACACTCCTCGACAGCATCAGGAGCTCGAACGTGACGGCGAGCGAGGCGGGCGGCATAACCCAGCACATTGGGGCATACCAGATCCAGCGTGACGACGGGCTGATCACGTTCCTAGATACGCCCGGACACGAGGCTTTCACCGCCATGCGCGCCCGGGG
Source organism: Dehalococcoidia bacterium (assembly GCA_965222445.1). Taxonomy (GTDB): domain Bacteria; phylum Chloroflexota; class Dehalococcoidia; order Lucifugimonadales; family CAJWER01. The sequence goes on from CBDCTY010000002.1 coordinate 3,278,156, forward strand.
CGCCCAGATTACGGACATTGCCGTAATCGTCGTGGCTGCGGACGACGGCATCATGCCCCAGACCATCGAGGCCATCGACCACGCAAGGGCCGCGGAGGTACCCCTCGTCGTGGCGATCAACAAGGTCGACAGCCCGCGAGCCGATCCTGAGCGGGTTAAGCGCCAGCTGGCCGAAAACGACCTCCTGATCGAGGAGTGGGGAGGCGACGTGGTTGCCGTTCCCGTGTCCGCGCTCACCGGCGACGGCATCGACGACCTGCTCGACAACCTCAGCGTAGTCGCCGAGGTGGCCGAGTTGAAATCCAACCCCACCAGGTCCGCCAGGGGAGTCGTAGTCGAGGCCCAGATCGACAGGAGCAGGGGACCCATAGCCACCCTGCTCGTCCAGACGGGAACGCTGAGGGTCGGCGACCTTCTCGTTGCGGGTGAGGTGTATGGTCGCGTGCGCGCCATGCGGGATGACAGGGGCAACACCGTCCAGGAGGCAGGCCCGGCCGTACCCGTCGAAGTGATGGGGCTGAGCGGGCTCCCGCAGGCGGGGGACATAGCGGAAGTAGCCGCGAGCGACAGGGCAGCCCGGAGCGCCGCCGAGAAGCAGCGTGAGAGCCGCGAAGAGAAGAAGCGGTCCGGTATCACCCTTGCCGAAGTCCACTCGATGATGGAATCGGGGGATGCTGAAACACTAGACCTCATAGTAAAGACGGACGTCCAGGGCAGCATCGACGCAGTCCGCAACGCCCTGCAGGCGCTGAGTACCGGTACGACCAGGGTCAACATCATACACGCGCAGGCCGGCACGATCTCGGAGAACGACATCATGCTCGCCGCCGCATCCAATGCCATCATCGTAGGATTCAACGTCAAGCCAGAGACCGGCGCCCAAACCCTGGCGGCGCACGAAGACGTCGAGATACGCAGCTACGACATCATCTACAACCTCGTGGACGACATTCATAAGGCCCTCTCCGGCCTGCTCGCCCCGGAGACGAGGGATGTGGTCGAGGGGGTCGCCACCATAAGGGCGATCTTCGGAGTAGGCGGTCGCAGGCTGGCGGCGGGCTTCTACGTCAACCAGGGACGAATATCGCGGTCAGGCACCATCCACGTCTTCCGAGGCGGCAACAAGCTGTTCGAGGGCGCCGTTGCCAGCCTGCGCCACTTCAGGGACGACGTACGCGAGGTTGCGGTAGGCCTCGAAGGGGGACTGGTCCTCGATGGCTTTGGCGATTTTCAGGAAGGCGACACGATAGAGTCCCACCGCCTCGAGGAAGTCTAACAGCCGCCTTCGGACCGCCGCTTTCTTCCAGCCAGGCTAACATCCCTTCAGGGAAGGCCGCCCCCGCACGAATTGACGATGAGAGGTACCGCCCATGAGCCGCCGCCTGGAGCGAGTCAACGCCCTGCTGCGCCGGGAGATCAGCAGGACCATATCGACGGAGCTGACAGATCCCCGGCTCTCTTCCCTGCTTACCGTCACCAGGGTACAGTGCTCGTCCGACCTGTCCCGTGCCAAAGTGTACGTAAGCGTCCTCGACGACGGTAATTCGGACACGATCTCCGCCCTGCGCTCTTCCTCGACAGTCATTCGAAGGGCTCTCCGCGTGCTCAATCTCAAGAAGATCCCTCAGCTCGCCTTCCACATGGATGACTCCGTTCAGAGGGGCGACGAGGTGCTGCGGCTTCTCGACGAAGTCTCGGCCTCGGAGAAGGCCGGCAGATGACCGAGCAGTCAGGCCGAGGAGCGGCCACGCAGAAGCAGCGGCGTGGTCCGGAGCGCCGAATCGACGGTGTGCTCGTTATCGACAAGCCAGAGGGCATGACGAGTATGGACGTCGTTCGGCGGATCAAGCGCGCGAGCCGCGTCAAGAAGGTCGGCCACGGCGGAACCCTGGACCCTTTCGCTACAGGCGTGATTGCCGTGTGCATGGGACAGGCGACGAGGATGATGGAGTACCTTGTCGACGGCGCCAAGACGTACCGAGGTGTCGTCGAGCTGGGGATCGAGACGGACACCTACGACGTGCAGGGCGAGGTCACGCGCAGGGCGGACGCCTCCGGAGTAACCCTGGACGAAGTCGAGGCCGCACTGTCCGAGTTTCGAGGAGTCATCCTCCAGGTACCTCCCATGTACAGCGCCCTGAAGCGCCAGGGCAAGAGGCTGTACGATCTCGCCAGGGCCGGAGTCGAGGTCGAAAGAGAGCCTCGCAGGGTCGAGGTAGCCGATGCTTCCGTAGTCGACTGGTCTCCTCCCCTGGTGGAGGTGAGCGTCGAGTGCGGCCGCGGATTCTACATGCGGTCGTTGGCATACGATCTCGGAGCCAATCTGGGGTGCGGCGCGTACTTGAAGAGCCTCGTGCGCGTGAAGAGCGGGTCCTTCGACGTCGCCGACGCCCTATCGCTGCAGGAGGCCGAGCGGAGCTTCGACGATGGTGACTGGCAGCGCGTCGTGCAGGCGCCGGACTCCATCGTAGACCGGATGCGGGCGCTGATCGTCGGCAAGAGAGAGGAGCTGCACCTGCACCAGGGCCGCCCGCTGGGCCCCAGCCTAAAGGTCCCGCCCGCCCGTCATGGCGAGAGACGGCGGGTCTACACGACAGACGGCCGCTTTGTGGGCATCGTCTCATTCGACGCGCCCGCGCGGCAGTGGCAGCCTCAGCGGATCCTCAGCATCGACTACCCCAAGGGACAGCGGGACCCGTAAGCAGGCTCACCCGCCGGTTGGAGTGGGAGTCTCGGCGGGCTCGGGCTCCGGAGTGGGCGTAGGCGGCGGCTTCAGCACATAGGCCCTGTCGGCCTCCATGATGTCGTAGACCTCGAAGTCGGCTACCAGGACGTAGTAGTCGGAGTCGCTCGACTTCACGTAGTACCCGCCTCCCACCGATGCACCCACCGTTAGCGTGAGTGTCTCGACCTTGCCGTCCTCGCCGAGCGTTTCCAGGGTATAGGAGCCTGTCGGGGCGCCGAAGCCGTACTCCTCCAGCTCCTGGCGGCCAAGGGGTTCCCTCAGGGAAACCGATGCCGCTCGTGTAAAGAGCGAGTTCACCTTGCCCTGATCGAGCTCCTCGCCCTCCGCGATGCCCTGAAGCCTCCAGAGACCCTCCTCGTCCCTCCGCAGCTCCAGCCGCCCCTTGGCGTTGTCGATCGTCACGGCGCTCAGGATGCTCTGAGAGACGAACACGTACTCCGTATCTATCCAGCCAGGCGCGTTGACCGGCGCGTCCGATGTAGTAAGCTCCGACACCTTGTACACTTCGTCCTGCTCATCGGCTCGGACATGGCTTGCACTCACCGTACGGGCACTGCCGAGATAGAGGCTGTGGCTCTGCCCGTCGTCCGTTTCGAACTCCACCAGCCGCTCGAACTGGGATGGCGATACCCTGAGCCGCAGGTGGCTGGAGGAAGTCCTGGTCACGACGTTGTCCGCCTCGAGGCCGGCAAGCTTTTCGAACAGGCTGCGCAACTTTTCGGGCTTGCATGGGTAGTCGTCGGCCTGCGGGAGAACGCACCCGCCGTTGCTCCTCTCGACCTCTATCACGCTACCCCCCGGTCCCGTGATCTTGACGCGGGCGATGCTGCCCTCCTCCACGTCTGGGAATATCGGCCCGGCCTCGATCGCGGACTCCGGCCAGAACACGAAAGCAAGCACGGCTACCTGCAGCACCAGCGCCGCGGCCAGAACCCGATTAGTCATCCTGGGCCCCGCCTTCGTCACTCGTATCGACCAGCTCCATCGGCATCTCGCCCCTCTGCCTGATGTTCCACACGAGCCCAAGTGCTATGAGCGCGGCCAGGGCCGCGGCGTAGTTGGCTGCCTCCCAGATCGTCTGCTCACTCTCCTCGAGCGGCTGCAACAGGCGCGTGTACGTACCGCGCGCCCTCAGGCCCAGCAGATCGTCGTCCTCGAGAGCCCAGTCGACGGCGTTTTCGAGGAATTGCAGATTGAACAGGTACCTGTCCCCCGACAGGCTCCTGGAAAGGTCGAGGATCACGTCGTCAAGGAATTCCGAGCTCCCGAACACGATCAGCCTGGTCGACGCCGGCGATTGGTCCACCAAGCCCGGCCCGCTCCTGCCCAGAGGGTCGTCCTCGAACGGCGAGGGCCTGTCGCTGAAGTAGCTCTTGAATGAACCCCGAATCGTCACCGCCAGGGGGCGGGAGCGCAGGTCGCCTTCAACGGGGAAGCCAAGGACCGGGTACTCTTTCATATCCGGGTCCACTTCCCCGGACGGCCTCAGCCAAGCGTTCTTCGACGACCTGAGGAACACCTGCACCTCCCGGTCGCGGCTCATGGCCTCGTCGATCAGCAGAGGCGACGCCCACTGGAGGGTAACAGCCGGCATGTTGGCGGTTACCGGGCTCTCCGTCTCCATCCCATCCCTGCGTATATCGACGAAGGGTGGGTAAGCGATGCGCTGGATATCCATCACGGTTACGCCACCCACATTCCTCTGGACCTGTATGGGGAACTGCTCGTTCTGGGGGTCGAGCACAAGTTCCTTACCGATGCCGACGCCGTAGGACGCCAACATCTCGCCCAGGCCTTCCTTTACCTCTTCGAGGCCGATGCCGGTGCCTAGCTGGATGGGCGAAACTATGAAGTTGCCCGTTGCTACTATGGCCGAGCCCCCGCGCATGAGGAACTGGTCGATGGCTAAAACTTCCTTCGGAGCCATGTTGCGGGGCGAGACTATCACCAGCACGTCCACGTCAGGGGCCACCCCCTGGGATAGGTCGGCGAGCACCATATTGTAGTTCTGAGACAGCTGCTGGTGGACATAGCTCCAGCTCGAAATGGGCGGGACATCCTGACCGAAGAAGCCCGGAACAGGGTCATTCGGAGGCACCCAGAGCCCGACGCTCTTGAGGAGTCCGGGGACTACCCTTCGGATGCCCGCGTCGATGGCCGACCTGATGTCGGCCTCGGTGGCCTCCCCTCCCGGATAGACGAGTACGCTTTCGTCGCCCCGTTTCAGCACCATGTGGAAGTAGTACGAATCCGTCGACCCCAGGGACACCAGGCTGGGAGCTATTCCCTGGGTCCGCTGGATCTGCTCGCGGGTCAGAGGGCTGTCGGGCAGGTCCGGGTCGACCGTTGCTACGACCAGCTTCCCGTTCGACTCGGCTGCCAGCTCCCCCGCCACGGCCCCGAAGTGCCCAGGGGCCTCCTTCAGGGTCTCGGGGAGAGTCTGCTCCGTGATGTAGGCCGTCAGCAGCAGCGGCTCATCCAGCGCCGCGAACACCGCGTCCTGCCTCTGGAACCCGGACACCACCTTCTTGATGGCGCTAGTCAGGTCGTACTCCAGGTTCCTCAGCCTCACGGACAGGTCGCTCCCGCTCTTGTCGACTTCTACCAGGTCGGCCCAGCTGAGGACTTCGAACTGGTCGCCGTACCGCACGAGAATGTCGAAGTAGGAATTCACCACTGACGAGTCCCGACGCTCCGTGATTGCGAACGGCGTGGACTCGATGCCGTACGACCTGTTGGCCTCCGCCTCGATGTCCTCGTCGCTTCTGGGGTCGACCACCTGCGCCTCGATCCTGGCGGGCGACGCTATTTCGTACTCGCGCATCAGGTCGCGGATCGTAGGCACCAGCGGCTCCAGCAACGGGTGCGTACGGTCGCTGATGTAGCCCCTGAGCAGCAGCGGCTCCTCCAGGTTGGAGATCACGTCCATGGTGGGGGCCGTCAAACTGTATTCGCGCTGCGCGGTCAGGTCCACTCGCAGCCCGGAGAGAGGGAAGAGCCAGACGTTGAGCACGAGCAGGTTGGCCCCTATGAGAACAACGGCGACGACCGCGCTACGGCGTGTGGCCGCCGCGTCCGCCCCTCTGCTCCACCGCTTCGTCTCGAGCGACACGACGTTCAGGGCAAAGAAGACCGCGGCGACCGAGCTGTAGTAGACGATATCCCGTAGGTCGATAACGCCGCGCTCGATGCTCTCGAACCTGCTGCCGCTGCCGATGGCCCTCAGTATCTCGGACACGCCCCCGCCGACGAATACGGTTACGGTCTCGGTCCCGACCAGGTAGAGCAGCCCACCGAGAAGCACCGTGAGAATCAGCGAGACTATCTGGTTGTCGGTTCTGGACGACACGAAGAGGCCGATCGCCGCATAGGCCGATCCCAACAGGAGGACACCGAGGTACCCTCCGATGGCCGGCCCCCAGTCCAGGTCGCCCAGCAGCTCGACGGTCACCGGAATGGACAGCGTGAGGGCAAGGGCCGTGGCAAGCAGGATCACGACCGCCAGGAACTTGCCGAGGGCCAGGTGTGCCGTGCGCACGGGGAGTGTGAGCAGCACCTCCAGGGTTCCGGCGCGCTGCTCCTCGCTCCACTGGCGCATGGTAAGGGTCGCCACGAGGAGAATCATGAGGACAGGCATCCACCGGAACAGTGGCCGGACGTCCGCGATGTTCCGCGCAAAGAAGGTCTCGGCCCAGAAGAAGAGGAACAGGGTGGCCGCGAGGAATACGCCGATGAATATCAGCGCCAGCGGCGAGCCAAAGTAGGCGCGGAGCTCCTTGCGGGCAACGGCCCACGCCGGTGTCCAGAGACCGTTCACTCCCCTGCCTCCCCATCTACCGCCTCGGCCGGGACCTCTTCTCCGCCATTGCCGGAGGTCGAAACAAGCTCGTTGAAGACGGTCTCGAGGGTCCTCGCCTCCCGCCGCAGCTCCCTGACGGGCCATCCGCTGCCCCGGGCGAGCCTGTAGACCTCTTCCCGCAGATCCGTCTTCTGGAAACCGGAGATGCGGTACTGCCGTCCGTCGGCAGTATGCTCGGAGGTCACGTCAGCGGCGCCGTCGAGTCCGGCGAGGGCTTTCGTGACGTCGCCGGCGCCCTCACCCAGTACCAGAATAGTGACCGACGACGCCGACAGGTCCGACATCCTGGCATCGGCCCTCACCCGTCCGTTCAGCAGAACGAAAGCGCGGTCGCAGATGGCCTCCACTTCCGACAGGATGTGGGTCGACAGGAAGACCGTGCTGTTCTTTGCAAGCTCGCCTATCAGACCGCGGACCTCGATGATCTGAGTCGGGTCGAGCCCTATGGTCGGCTCGTCCAGGATGAGCACCTTGGGCTGATGGAAGATGGACTGGGTCAGCCCGACTCGCTGGCGGTACCCCTTGCTGAGCTGGGATATGGGCCGAGCCAGCATGTCCTCGAGCCCCGTCGCCCGAACGGCCCTGGAGATAAGCTCAGGCTGGGCTTTCCGCGGCACCTGCCTCAGGTCGGCCATGAGTCTAAGGTAGGCCTGGACCGAGAGCTCGGGGTACAGTGGCGCGTTTTCCGGCAAATAGCCGATGCGCTCCTGGATCTTGAGGGTGTCCGAGACCACATCGAACCCGTCGACGACCACATGACCGCTGTCCGGCTGCAGGTAGCCGGTCATTATCTTCATCAGGGTCGTCTTGCCGGCGCCGTTCGGCCCCAGCAGGCCAACGACCTCGCCCTCGTCAACCCTCAGGGAGACGTTGTCCAGAGCCTGTATGGACCCGTAAGACTTGCTGAGCTCTGCTACCTCGATCACTGTCGAAACACTATCTGAGTCTTTGGCATTCCAATCATGTTAACGTCGACGCCGTCGAAAAGGTTAGCTGCACCAACCCAGAAGCCCGCGGCCTACGGCCCGCGACCGCGCAGCAGGCGAACCGCATCCCTACCAGTGTACCACTACGCGGCGGAGTCGAGGGCCCTGTCGAGCGCCCTTCGCATCCTGGCCCCGACCTGCCTCATCTCCTCGACGCTTGCCGTACTGAATGCCAGCCGGACGTGGGACGTATCGTCGTCCCGCCCATTGAGGAAGAATAGCGAGCCGGCCGGGAATGCCAGCCCCTCCTCCGCGGCGCACCTCGAAAGTGCCTGCGCGTCCGCCTCGAGACTCTTCACCCACAGGAAGAAGCCGCCCTCGGGCTTTGTGAATTTCAAATCATCAGGGCAGTGCTTCGCCAGACTGAGACATAGGGCTTCGCACTTTGCGTTGTACAGCGGCCTCATCTCGTCGAGGTGCCCGTCCATCTTGCCCGATCCCACGTAGTCGGCGAGCGCCCTGAGCAGCAGCGGGCTGCTCCCCATGTCGAACTTCACCCTGCTCAGTGCGTGTATGAAGTCCTCGCGGGCCTGTACCCAGCCCACGCGCAGACCCGTAGCTATCGGCTTGCTGAACGTGCCGACGCGCAGAATCCCCTCCCCGTCCGCCATGCCGTACAGCGACGGGGGAGGCGCCTCGCCGAAGTATATGTCTGCGTAGGCAGCGTCCTCGACTATCAGCACCTTCCGCGCCGCGCACAGCTCGACCAGCGCCTCGCGGCACTCCCGCGGCATCGTCGCGCCCGTAGGATTGTGGAAGTCGGCCACCGTATAGAGCAGCTTGACTCGCTTTCCAGCAGCCTCCGCAACCGAAATGGCGCTCTCCACACCTTCGGGATCGTGCAGCGGCACTGCGACCAGCTCCGCCATGTGTCCGCGCATCGTCCTGAGAGAGCCCGAGAAGGTCGGCGACTCCACCAGGACCACGTCTCCGGGCTCTACGAAGGCGTCGCACACGTTGGCGATGCTGCCAGAGCTGCCGTTGTTGAGTATGAAGTTGTCCGGGCCGAGAGCCACGCCGTCGAGACGGCTGTACCGGTCGGCCAACGCCTCGCGCAGGCCCTCGAACCCAAGCACGCCGCCGTACGTCAGGGCCCCAGTATCGCCCAGCGCCCTCTCCAGCGACTCGAGGAGGTCATCGACTGGCAGCGTCCCCGGGTCCGGAACGCCCCCGGCGAGCAGAATTGGGTTCTCGACCGCGGGGGCTTGGACCCACGGCACGCCCTGGTCGGTTGGCGTTCCGGCTCCCACGGCAAGCGCAGCACTGCTCAACAGGGTGCGGATATCCACGCCCGCCCAGGGACTGGCCTCCCTCACGTCCGACGTAGATGTCACACTGTACCTCCAAGTATCCAAGCGCCCGCAACCCGGCCGGGGAAGCTGAATGGGCCGTAAAGACGGTCTGTTCGAGCGCGCATCCGGGCGCGCTTGCCTGACATGCCACCCAGCCAAGTCTATAATACCAGCAAAGGCCGCCCGATCAGGATCGGCCCATTGCGTCCGGGCCGCCGCAGGTAACACAAGCCAGCGGGGGTCAAGGCTGACGGAGGTAAGGAACCATGCCCAAGTACATATTCACCGAGGACGAGTGGATGGAGTTTCAGGACGAATCACACGGGCACACGCTCCTGGCGATCGACGGGAGCACGTACCAGTCGATCAAGATGGGCGGCATGCGCGAGAGGATACCCGGCTCCGAGGCCTACGACAGGCTGCTGGGCGTCAACGTCTTCAAGCCCGGCGGGATATACGAGGCACACGCTCACCAGACGCCCATGTACTACTACGTCATTGCCGGTGAGGGCATCATGCGCGTCGGCGACGAGGAGCGGGTCGTGGGCAGGGGGGCCTGGGTCTACACGCCGCCGGGACTCAAACACTACACGGAGAACACCGGCGACGTGGACATGGCCTACCTCTTCTTCGGCGGCAACCCTACGGACCCGGATGCGGGGTTCCACGAGCCGGTGAAGGAAGAATAGGGCCCGAGCGTCACTCCCGGTAGTACTCCATGCCTAGGTGGGTGATCTGCTCTTCGCCCATCATCCACCGCAGCGTGTTCTTCAGCTTGGTCTGCTGTATGAACAGGTCGTGCTCGGGGTAGACGGTCGCCGCGTGCTGCGGGCTCTTGAAGTAGAAGGACAGCCACTCCTGTATGCCGCCCATGCCCGCGCGCTGGGCCAGGTCCATGAACAGCACGAGATCGAGCACCAGGGGCGCGGCCAGGATCGAGTCCGAGCACAGGAAGTTGACCTTCAACTGCATCCGGCGGCCTAGCCAGCCGAACAGGTCGATGTTGTCCCAGCCCTCCTTGTTGTCGCCCCGGGGCGGGTAGTAGTTGATGCGGACCTTGTGGTACGCGTCGGCGTAGAGCTCAGGATAGACTTCCGGCTGGAGGATATACTCCAGAACGCCGAGCTTGGACTCCTCCTTCGTCTTGAAGTTCTGGGGCTCGTCCAGCACCTCACCGTCCCTGTTGCCGAGTATGTTTGTGGAGAACCAGCCGTCCAGGCCCAGCATCCTGGCCTTGAGCATCGGCCCGATTACCGTCTTCACGAGCGTCTGACCCGTCTTGAAGTCCTTGCCGCAGATGGGCACGCCCTCGTCACCGGCCAGTTTCTCCAGCGCCGGTATGTCTGCCGTCAGGTTCGGAGCGCCGTTTATGAACGGGACGCCCTCCAGCAGGGCGGCGTATGCGTAGACCATCGAAGGCGCGATGTTCTCGTCGCTATCGTAGAGGCCGCCGATGAAGCTCTCCAAGTCCCTATGTATATCCGTTTCCTCAATGAATTTTTCGGTCGAGGCGCACCACACCATCACCAGCCTGTCGCAATCGTTGTCGGCCTTGAAGCGGCGTATGTCTTCACGCAGGGACTCGACGGCGGCGAATTTCGAGGAGCTCACCCTGGTGTTGGAGCCGTCGATGCGCTTGACGTACTCGGTGTCGAACACGGCAGGCATGGGCTCGACGGACCTGAGGAAATCGGCGACCGGCTCCAGCTCGTCGTAGCGGTCGAGCACGCCGCTCTTGACCGCGGCGTCGTGGCCGTTGTCGGGTATGGGGTCCCATGCGCCGAACACCAGCTGGTCCAGGCCCGCCAGGGGAACGAAATCGCGTATGAGCGGAGTGCGTTTATCGGGGCGCTTGCCTAGCCGGATAGTAGCCATCTGGCTGACCGAGCCTATGGGCCGTCCGGTACCTCGCCGGATATGCTCGACGCCCGCAATGAACGTCGACGACACGGCGCCGAGTCCGACCAGCAGCACGCCGAGCTTTCCGTCCGCCGGAGCGATTTCCGGGCTGTCCACCGACACGAAGTCCTTCGGCTCCAGGCCGATTCCCCTGTTTCGGGCAAGCACGAGCAGCTGCTCGTGCCATTGCGAGGGTATCCTCCCGGTACTCGCCCAGTGCTGAACGGTGCTCTGACGCTTTCCCAACAGGGCCGCCAACGCCGACTGTCCGCCGAAACGATCTATGATCTGCTTTGCTCTATTCATGGTGGACATGATACCAATAATTTCGTTATGCGTCAAGCGGTGGATTCTCTGAGTTTGTGGAGCAGGAGGTCGCTTCGTAGGCTGTCATTGCGAGAATTGCCGTAGCTAGGCAAGATGCACACATCGGGACGGGGGAATAGGTGGATGGCGACGTGCTTGTCGTCCGGCCCCTCTACGAGGATATCTCCAACGCCGGGGTTCAAAGCTGCCGCATGAGGTTTGCCATCTCTATGGCATCCAGCCCGGCGCTGTAGCCGACGTTCCCCTTCAGGATACTGCCTCCCGGCCCAGACTTCCTCTGGTACAGGAGCTCCTTCACCGACTCGCCGTCCTGGCCGCCCGACCTGTCCAGCGCCTGGTCGACCGTATTGGTCGTGAGGATGCCGAAGATAACGGGAACACCGGTCTCGGCCCCCGCGTTGGCGATGCCGCGCGCCGCGACGCCAGCGATATGGGCGTAGTGATCTGTCTCTCCGCGGATGATCGCCCCCAAGCAAACCACCGCGTCGTAGTCCCCCGACAAGGCCATAGCCCTGGCCACAACCGGTACCTCGAAGGAGCCCGGCACCCGAGCCATGTCGATGTCGCTCCAATGCACGCCGTTGTCGTGGAGGGCGGTCAGAGCGCCCCTGAGCAGCCTGGCCGTGATCACCTGATTGAATCGGGCTGCGACGACTCCAATCTTGAGGCCCTGCCCGTCAAGCGTGCCCTTCAGCTCGCGCATCTAGGGGCCTGCAGCGCTGGACTGGGAGTCGTCGAGGAGGTGTCCCATGCGGTCGCGCTTCGTTCGCAGATACCGTATGTTCTCCTCATTGGCCTTGACCACTATGGGTACGCGCTCGACTACCTCCAGGGAGCCGTACCCATCCAGTCCGGCGAGCTTGCGGGGATTGTTCGTGAGAATCTTCATCTTTCCAACGCCCAGGTCTTCGAGTATCTGCGCACCGATGCCATAGTAACGTATGTCAGGGGCGAAGCCCATGCTGACGTTGGCGTCGACCGTGTCGAGGCCGTCGTCCTGCAGGTGGTATGCCTTCAGCTTGTTGTGGATGCCGAGCCCGCGCCCCTCCTGCCTCATGTACAGGAAGACCCCCCTGCCCTCGTCGGCGATGGCCTCCTGCGCCAGCTCGACCTGCTCTCCGCAGTCGCACCTGATGCTGCCGAATACGTCGCTGGTAAGGCACTCGCTGTGGACCCTGACCAGCGTCGGCTCGTCCGGCGAAACATCGCCCATGATGAAGGCGACGTGCTCGTCCTTGTCGACCAAGCTCCGGTAGGAGACGGCCTCCCACACACCATGATCCGTCGGTATACGGGCCTCAGCCACGCGCTCGATCAGCTTCTCATGGCTTCGCCGGTAGCTGATGATCGCGGCGATGGTAATGATTCCGATGTCGTAGCGCGACGACAACTCCTCCAGCTGGTCCATCCGCGCCTTCGACCCATCCACCGCCAGGACCTCGCAGAGCACGCCTGCGGGATACAGCCCCGCCATGCGGGCCAAATCGACGGCCGCCTCCGTATGCCCTGCCCTCACGAGCACGCCACCCTCGGCGTAGCGTAGGGGGAAGATGTGGCCCGGGCGGCCAAGGTCTTCAGTCTGAGTATCCGGGTCCAGCAGCGCCCTTATCGTGGTAGCGCGGTCGTACACCGATATGCCGGTCGTAGTGCCCTCCAGCACGTCTACGGATACGGTGAACGCCGTCGTCAGGCGCGAGGTGTTGTCCTGGACCATCATCGGGAGCTGCAGCTCCCTCAGGCGGGCCGTAGTCATGGGAACGCACACGAGCCCCCGCCCGTGGGTAACCATGAAGTTGACGGCCTCAGGCGTCGCCTTCTCCGCCGCGACGACGAGGTCGCCCTCGTTCTCCCTGTCCTCGTCGTCGACGATGATCAGGTGGCGGCCAGCCTTGATCTCCTCGATGGCCTGCTCTATCGTTATGTGAGGCATCTGGGATATTACTCCGCTATCGAGGAATCTATCGCCGCAGTCCTTCGCGGCGAGGGGGCAAGCTCGCGGCTATCTTCATGGCATCTATCAACTCCTGTGCGTCCACGATGCCACCCTTCACCGCTCCCTTATCGAAGTAAGCCTCGTAGAAGTTGTGATGCAAAGCATTTACGGCTCTCAATTTCGTCTCGTTGGATTTGGGATCGTCCGTTTCCACTATCAATCTGCGGGCGTTCATGTTCACGTCTGCGTGTGAGCGGTTCGGCCAGCCCCGTTCCCTGGCAATGGACTTCACATAGTGAGCCACCGCACCCCAGGCCTTTTCCGATGCCTGGAGCAGGTCGCCCTTCTCGAACTCGTGCGCCGCGTGCTCAAGGAAGATGTCGCTGATTGCCTGATGCTGCGTTGTTGTAGCCAAGCCTAATGCTCCGTCGGCGTGCGGCGAGAAACTAGGCGCTCGACGTACTTGGCGAGGATGTCCACTTCTATGTTCACCTCGTCCCCACCACTTCGCGAGCCCATGATCGTGTGCTCCCGGGTGTGGGGGATAATAGTAACAGAGAACCGCTCCTCGTCGCAGTCTACGACCGTGAGGCTGACTCCGTCCACGGCGATGAACCCCTTCTCCACGACGTAGCGCATGATCGACGGGCCAGTCTCAATAGTGACCATGACCGCATCGCCGTCTTCGCGAATCGACTTGATCCTTCCGGTCCCGTCCACGTGGCCCTGCACAATGTGCCCGTCGAGGCGCCCTCCTGCCGGCACCCCGCGCTCGAGGTTGACGGGGCTGCCCTCCGCCAGCGAGCCGAGGTTGGTCCGGCGCAGCGTCTCCGGCACGACGTCGAGGGAGAAGGAGTGCGGACCGAGCTCAGTCGCCGTTAGGCACGCTCCGTTCACCAACACGCTGTCGCCCACGCTCAAACCGTCCAGCACGTTCGACGCGCGTATGGCGAGGCCCCCGGATCTGACTGCTGCAACTACGCCTATCTCCTCGACTATGCCCGTGAACATGCTCAGCAGTACCCCGTGATCGCCATGTCGCGCCCGTACCTGTCCCAGCGCACCCGCTCCAGCCTCAGCGTGTCGGCCATTCTCTCGAACCCGGCTCCCGCGACAGGGGTGGGCGCGGCGTGCCCTCCGACGATCACCGGCGACACGAATGCTACCACCTTGTCCACGAGTCCGAGGTCGAACAGCGAGCCAAGAATCATGGCCCCGCCCTCGACGAACAGGGATGTAACGCCGTGCTCGGAGGCCAGGTAGTCCATCAGCGCGGCCAGGTCGACCGAGGGTCCTTCGCCCGGGAGCGAGACGACCTCCACACCAGCGCGACGCAGCGCTGCGGCAGCCGATTCGTCGATTTGCCCCACCGCGACGAGGGTACGTCCCGGTTCGCCCAACATTCGCGCGTCAGGGGGCATACGACCCCGGGTGTCGACTACGACCCGGAGCGGCTGCCTGTCGAGGGGCAAGCCCTTCTTGTCCCGTGCGGTGAGCTGGGGGTCGTCCACCAGCACCGTGTTGATGCCGACCATGATAGCGTCTGACGCGGCCCTGAGGCGGTGCACCGCCCTCCGCGCCTTCTCGCCCGATATCCACTTCGAGTCGCCGCGACTCGTGGCTATCTTGCCATCGAGGCTCATGGCGAACTTCGCCGTAACGAAGGGAATCCCGGTCGTCACGTACTTGACGTAGGCCTCGAGCAGGCGGCGCGCCTTTGCCTCGCTTTCCCCTATCCTGGTGCTCACGCCCGCGTCGGCCAGTATGGCCATTCCGCCGCCGCGGACGTTCGGGTTGGGGTCAAGCATGGCCGCGTGGACCTCGGCCACGCCGGCCTCGATTATGGCGTCGGTGCATGGCGGCGTGCGTCCATGGTGGCTGCACGGCTCCAGGGTCGTGTAGAGGGCCGCGCCTCGGGCTGCTTCGCCGGCCTCACGGAGCGCCACCACCTCGGCGTGGCTCTGGCCCGGCGGCTGCGTGAATCCACCACCGATAACCGCGCCATCCCTGACCAGCACTGCCCCAACAGGCGGGTTGGGGCTGACGCGGCCCTCGGCGCGCCTGGCAAGATCGAGGGCGTGTGACATGTAGCCCACGTGGTCACCTTGGGCCCTCCCACTCGACGCGGGAGGTGACTTAGGACTCCGACATCGCAGTCAAGCAGACGGTCAACACTTCTCTAGACCGCAACCACCAGCTTGCGGGCGTGGATGATGTCCTCATCACTTACTGGACGCACCTGCGAAGACAAGAGGGTGGCGACGGCTACGGTGCCCCCGTGGAGGGTCGTGAACTCCACCACGAAAGCCTCATCCCCAGCATGGACATGCACGATCGTGCCCACGTCACCGGCCTTCAGGTCTCCGTCTTCATCCCGAATATCGGTCGTAAGGACTATGAGATCATGCTCCTTGAGCATTTCGTCTCCTAAAGCGGGTACGCTGTAACCAGCCTGGGCCTGCCGTCTCCCCTGTCCACCTGCCAGACCGTTCTCACGCTCGGGCTGCGTTCGTCAGGTGTCTCAATAGTACCATCTACGCTATAGCGCATCCCATAGTCGGTATCCACTACCTTGACAACCTCATGGCGCGCACCATGGGCCCTCAGTGCCGCGGCAAAGACCCACCACTGCTCCGCGCGAAAGCCGAATTGGGAGAAGAAGCGGGCCTTGCTCCGTCCTGTCGGATGATTCGGCGCAAGCAGGTACCGCGTGATCTTCTCCTCGTCCACGCGGGCTAGCGGCGCGTTGGGCAGCCTCAATGCACGACGGGGAGCGGCGCCTACTCCAACTCGACGGAGCGCCCGTCCGTGAAGTCGCGGTGAATGCGGCTGGGTGTGGGTGCAGTCTGTCCCTGGTACTTGCTGCCCAGCACGGCGGACCCGTACAGGTTCTCGGCCGCAGTGGTCAGGCGCAGGAAGGAGATCTGCCCGATTTTCATGCCGGCGTACAGTGTTACCGGCAGGTTCGACACGTTGCTGAGCTCAAGGGTGAGGTGGCCCTTCCAGCCCGGGTCGACGTAGCCGGCCGTCGAGTGGATCAGCAGCCCTATGCGGCCCAGCGAGCTCTTTCCCTCCAGCCTCGCGACCAGGTCGTCGGGCAGCTCGATGTGCTCCGCGGTGCTGCCCAGCACGAACTCGCCGGGGTGCAGCATGAAGGGGACGTCGCCGCCGATCTCGATCATCTCCGTCAGGCCGTCCTGGGCCTGCCGGACGTCTATGTAGGGTCGCCTCGAATTCCTGAACACGAGGAGGCTCTCGTCGAGGTGCACGTCCACACTGGCGGGCTGAATACACCCCTCGCCAAGGGGCGAGACGACTATGCGTCCCCTGGCGATCTGTTCCTTTATGCTGCGGTCGCTGAGGACCATCAGGCCTCCGTACGGAACGTTAGCTGTGGCGAGATTCTAGCAGCGGCGTTCCTACGGGGCAACGATTCAGCTCGAATCGCAGACCTGCAGGCCGAGCTTGTCGAGATCGCTGTCCGAAACTGCCGCCAACCCCTCAGGGATGCACCCTGTGAACGCGTTGTCCCGCATTCGAATCCGCCTGAGACTGGCGAGGTTACCCAATTCGGACGGAATAGGACCGCTCAGCTCGTTGTGATTCAGCCACAGGTCAGTCAGCGCAGCAAGGCCGCCCAATTCAGCCGGTATTCCACCACTCAACTCGTTGTAATGGAGGTGAAGCTGCTGCAGGCCGGATAGGCCACCCAGCTCAATAGGTATCTCACCATCCAGCTGATTGTTGTAGAGGGACAGCCACTCCAGGCTGGACAGGCCTCCGAAAGTAGGCGGTATCGCACCGTCTAGCTGGTTGCCATGGAGCACCATCTCAGTAAGGCTGGACATGCGCCCAAGCTGGGGCGGTATCTCCCCGCTCAAGCTGTTCCAATGGAGGTACAGCCGCCTCAGGTTGGAGAGTCGGGCCAAATCGACAGGTATCTCACCGTCCAACCGATTATCGTAGAGGGACAGCCACTCGAGGCTGGCCAGGCCGCCGAACGTAGGCGGTATCACGCCGTTCAGCCGGTTGCTATGGAGCCACAGCCCTTTCAGGTTGTCGAGGCTGCCCAGCTCGAACGGGACCGTTCCTGTAAGCTGGTTGTGGTGCAGGTTCAACTGGACAAGACTGGAAAGTCCGCCCAGCTCTGTCGGGATACTGCCTTGGAGTTGGTTGCCGTAGAGCCACAGCCACTTTAGCTCGTGCAGGTTGCCCAGCTCGGTCGGTATCGTCCCGGTCAAGTCGTTGCCGTGAAGCCACAGCCCTTCCAGCTTGGTCAGGTTGCCCAACGCCGTCGGTATCGGGCCGGACAAGCTGTTGTGGTGGAGATTCAGCTGAACAAAATTGGAGAGTGTTCCCAATCCGGGTGGGATACCGCCGAAAAGCTCGTTGCGATTCAGCCACAGCCTCTCAAGATTGGTCAGGCTGCTCAAATCCGGTATCGGGCCGGTCAGGTTGTTGTCGTGAAGGTGCAGCCGTTCCAGGCTTGTCAACCTGCCAAGCTCAGGCAGCATCGTCCCTGTAAGTCCCTTGCGGCGAAGGTAGAGACGCGTGACGCGGCGGGGCGTCCCAGCCGCCGTAACGCCCTCCCACTCGGCGATGCGAGTGCCCGCCGACCAGTTGAGCGTCGCGCTGCCCGCCAGGGCGTCTCCCACCACCAGCAGAACCTCGCAGTCGGACACCAGCCCCGTGCTGGTCGGGTCCTCCACCGCGCCTCCGGTCACGCAGACGCTAGGGGTTGAAGGCGTTCCGGTGGCGGTCGCGGACCACGAGCCGGTGCCCACTCCGATGACCGCGCGCACCTGCACGTCATACCGTGTCTCGCCGGCCAGACCGATGACGGCGTACTCCAGTGCGCCGCCCGTCATGGCAGCCCAAACGTCTTCCACCACCGTCCAGCCGGGGGCGGACCTGTCCGCGGATGCGCTCTCGACGTACCTCAGGTCGTAGGTCGTGATCTCGTCGACGCCGGGTTGCGTGGGCGGGGTCCAGGAGACGGCCAGGTATCCGCCGCCGGGCGTGACGCCAGTTATGGTTGGAGCGCCGGGTGCCCCCGTCCAATTAAGCTCGATGGTGTAGGAGTTTGTCGCCCGCTCGTCTGCGGAGATGACTTCGACCTCGATGGTCGTGACATCTGCGTCAAGGGCAACCGCGTATTCCAGCGTGCCAACGGCAGACGCTCTTGTGGACCCGTCCTGGTCGACGTGCCCGATGGTGGCCCTATGTTCGTTTGTGAGGACCATGTGGGCTACCGGCGGGCCCACGGCAGCGGCGTATTCGGAGTGATAAGGGTCAAACAGCGGCGTCAACTCTCCGGAGCCTATGGTGATGCCGCTTAGCAGCACGTCGCAGAAGGGCAGATCAAGCTCATCGAGGTCGTTATCTGATCCATTGTCAAGAAAGACATCGAAAATACCGCGCAAGTCATGGGGGATGCACCCAGTTAGCAGGTTTCCGCCCAAGAATAGTCGTCCCAGACGGTTGCGGCTGCCGAGCTCTGCCGGTATTTCTGCTGTTAATCGATTCCGAGACAGGTCGAGGTAATACAGATCTGGGAGGTCACCCAGCCAAGCAGGGATCTTCCCTGTCAACTCGTTGTCGCTTAGCAATAGGTGCCACAGCTTGGTAGTATTGGCCAGCTCCGAGGGTATGGGGCCAGACAATCGGTTGTCCCAAAGCTCGAGAATATTGAGCCAAGTGAGGGCCCCCAATTCTGGTGGTATTTGACCGGCCAACAGATTCCCGGCCAAGTTCAACTCTCCCAGGTAGGAAAGGCCGCCCAGTTCTTTGGGTATACGCCCGGTCATTTGGTTATGCGCGAGATCGAGGACCTCCAGCTGTGGAAGGTTTCCAAGCTCGACAGGGATCTCCCCAGTCAGCTGGTTGTGCGAGAGCTCCAGTACTCCCAGGTTGGAGAGGCTGCCCAGCTCGGCAGGTATGGGCCCGGTCAACTCGTTCTCCCGGAGCCTCAGCTTTACCAGGTTGGAGAGATTGCCCAGCTGCGCAGGTATGGGCCCTGTGAGCGAGTTGTAGGAAAGAAACAGGTACTGCAGGTTGGCAAGCCCACCGAGTACAACCGGGATAGACCCTGTCAACGGGTTATCTGAGAGGAAGAGACCCTCCAAATTGATGAGGTTACCCAACTCCGCCGGAATCTCCCCAGCCAGCCTGTTTCCCCCTAGGGACAACATCCGCAGATAAGCAAGATTGCCCAGCTCCAGCGGTATGGTTCCACTCAGCTGGTTGCCTGAGAGGCTCAGATGCTGCAGATTGGATAGGTTGCCCAGTTCCGACGGTATCGGCCCGGTCAACTCGTTGATATCCAGGGACAGGTACTGCAGGTTGGCAAGAAGTCCCAACTCTTCGGGTATCTCACCGCTCAGCCGGTTGTGATCGAGCGACAGAGTCAGCAGGCTGGCTAGGCTGCCTAGCTCCGGGGGTACGACGCCCGTCAACTGGTTGGCTACGAGGGACAGTTCCAACACGTTGGCCAAGTTGCCAAGCTCCTCTGGGATCTCGCCACTCAATTGGTTGTACGTGAGCTCCAGCTGCTTCAGGTTAGTGAGATTGCCCAGAGCGGGCGGAATCGGTCCGGTCAATGGGTTGCCGGATATGCCTAGAAATTCGAGCCGGATGAGGTCGCCCAGCTCTGCCGGAATAGCCCCAGTCAGCCCATTCTCGCCAATGGTTAGCTCCCGCAGATTAGCGAGGCGGCCCAACTCTGAGGGTATCGTGCCGGTCAACGAGTTCTCGCCAATGCTCAGCTCCCGAAGATTGATGAGCCCCCCTAGCGCCGGCGGTATGGGACCACTCAACGGATTGTCGCTGAGGACCAACTTCTGCAAACCGGCGAGGCCGCTCAGTTCCGAAGGTATCTCGCCTGTCAACCGGTTCTCCTCGAGGTCCAGCGACTCCAGGCCGGACAGATTGCCCAGCTCGGGGGGGACCTTCCCCGTCAGCTGTCTTTGGGCCAGATACAGCTCGCTAACCCGTTGCGGCGTCCCCTCCAACATGACGCCGTCCCAATCCGCGATCGGAACATCAGCCGACCAGTTCAGGGTGGCGCCCCCTGCCAAAGTGTCCCGCACCGCCAGCAGGGTATTGCAGTCGGAGACCAGCCCCCTGTTGGTCGCATCCTCCACCGCGCCTCCTTTGACACACACGCAGAACGGCAGACCGAGACTCGCGAGGTCGTTGTCAGGCACGTCTCGCAGCCCCTCGGGAATACATCCAGTGAATAGATTGCCTCCCAGGCGCAGGTCTTCCAGAGTTGTTAGGCTTGCGAGCGAGGCCGGTATCTCACCGATCAACTGGTTCCGCGAGAAGTCCAGACTCATCAGCTTGGAGAGCCCGCCGAGCGTCGACGGTACCTCCCCGCTCAGCTGGTTCCCTGAGAGCAGCAGCCATCGCAGGTTGGAGAGTTTGCCCAATTCGGCTGGGATGGCCCCAGTCAGTTGGTTGTGAGAGAGGTACATCTGCTGCAAGTTGGCTAGGTCGCCCAGCTCCGTAGGTATCGACCCGGTCAGGTGGTTCTGCGAGAGGGACAGCCATACAAGGTTGGAGAGTTTGGCCAATTCGGCCGGGATCGCGCCACTCAACTGGTTCTGGGAAAGATCCAACTCTTCCAGGTTGGACAGGCTGCCCAGTTCGGTCGGTACTTGTCCACTCAGCCGATTCTCATAGACAGACAGATTCTTAAGGTTGTATAGCTTACCTAGGTCGGTGGGTATCTCTCGGGTAAGTTGGTTCACACCAAGTTCGAGCTGCTGCAGGTCGCGCAGGTTGCTGAGGTCTGCGGGTATTCCCCCGGTCAACTGGTTGTACGAGAGGAGCAGCCATTCCAAGTTTGAGAGTCTGCCAAGCTCGGCAGGTATCTCTCCCGTAAGCTGGTTACGCTGAAGGTCGAGGAATTGCAGGTTTGGAAGTCCGCCAAGTTTCGTGGGTATGACTCCACTTAGCTCGTTACGTGACAGATTCAGCCATTCCAGATTGGCAAGGTCGCCTAGCTCAGGAGGTATCTCCCCGGTCAAATGGTTGTCTCCGAGGGACAGTTGTCGCAGGTTAGGGAGCCCGCCCACTTCCCTGGGTATCTCCCCGGTGAACCTGTTGCTGTAGAGGAACAGTCGCTCGAGATTGGGGAGGCTGCCCAACTCCGCCGGTAACGGCCCGCTCAATCGGTTGCTCGAGAACTCCAGCTCCTTCAGCTTGGAAAGGCTGGCCAGCTCCGACGGTATACTTCCAGTCAGCCCTTTATCGAAGAGCCTCAGTACCGCAACGCGCTGCGGCGTCCCCTCCACCGTGACGCCCTCCCACTCCGCGATGGGAGTGCTCGTCGACCAGTCGAGTGTCGCGCTGCCCGCCAGGGCGTCGCCGGACACCAGCAGCGCCTCGCAGTCGGACACCAGGCCGGGGTTGCTCTCGGCATCGGGGACCACGACGCCGTTTGCGCAAGGGCGAGGAGATGTCTGCTGTGCGTTGGCGGTTCCGAGCGTCCCCACAGTAAGGAAAACGGCCATGCCCACAGATGCGAGCATGGCCAGCGGGAGTACTCCCCTGGGAAATCTCAATATCTGACCGAGTAGGCTAGATTTCGGACCGGCCTCCTGCACTCCCCTTACCTCTCGTTCCCTTGCCGCGTCACGTTATCATAGTGGGTCGTAGCTAGACTTGGGCTTCTACTTCGCAGCAGCCTACTCGATTGCGAACACCGCCTGGACGTTGAGGCTGAGCTCCAGCTCCCCGCTGCTGACCGAGGTCGATGCTGAGTCCATAGCCGCCCTGAGCCCGAAGGACTCCTGCTGGAAGCCGCGGACATCCTGCCCGGCGCCCACTTCGCTGATGAAGAGCAGGTCGCCGACGGCCACGTCCGTGAGACTGGCGAAGTGCTCGGCTTTCGCTACTGCGTCGGCAACCGCCTGCTCGCGGAGGTCCGTCATGAATGGCTTGGGGTCCTCTATGCTGAACTGGATTCCGTTGATCCTGGTGGAGTCGCCCCCGGCCTCTGCAACGTCGTCGATGATGGTCCCTACGGCGTCCACGTCCCTAATCTTGATCCTTGCCGTATTGCTGACGGTGTAGCCTACGAGCACTTGCTTCCTGACCCGGGTACCGTTGCTCTCGACCTCAGGGTACTCATACTGGGGCCATATGTTGAAGGATAGGGTCTGCACGTCCTTCTCTTCCAGCCCGTTGGCCTTGACTGCCTCAATGATTGCGTCCATCGCCTCGGCAGCCTGCCCGCGCGCCTCCGCCACCGTCTCAGCAGTAGCCTCCACGCCGACGTTCAGCAGCACCAGGTCCGGCTCGACACTGACGCTGGCGCGGCCCGTCACCCAGATGCCGCCGTCGGGCCTAGGCAGGTCCACGTTGGCGGCCGCGGCTGGCGCGGTAGTCTGGGGCTGAACGGGAACCCGGGCCGCGGGCGGCTGAGTCGCCGTTTCCTGCGTCTTCGTCTGCGCGGCGGCCTGAGCAGCAGGCTGGGTTGCAGGCTGCTGGGGAGCGGAAGTCTGGGGAGCCTGGGCTGCCGCCGTCGGCGCTTCCGGCTGCACGGCCTCGTCCGTGGCGGCCTCGCCGTTGCTGCAGGCTACCCCTGCCACAATCAATGCGGCCATTCCGAGCATCGCCACGATCCTCGACGTTCCTGTCATTGCCTGTTCCTTTCCTCGGGGCACGATTGCTGCGTGTTTACCCCTTCCTTCATGTATAACGAAATTCGTCGGCCAGAAGTTGGCAACCGTGACCCAAGCACATCGCCGCAACTTCTTTACACAGTGCCAAGAGGAAGGCCCCCAATCCTCCTCCTAACTTGCCCGGGATGGCGCGACAGACCGTCTTCGTGGTCATCGGCGCACACCCCACCGGGGATGGATTCCCGCCTTCGCGGGAACGACGGAGGTGGGGAATCCGGGCAGGCTGTCTCCCTTATTAGGACGGCCGCTAAAGCAAGTCTAGCTCGGTGACGTCGGGGGCGTGGATCTTCAACGACGACTCCAGCAACTGCCGGACCATGTCGTGGCTGGGCACGCACTCGGGGCACTCCTCGTTGGTGCCCTCGTTGTACCGCACGGTCAGACGCCCGCCGGACAGGTCCAACAGCTCCAGCGATCCGCCCTCCGCTCCTACAATGGTCCCGAACAGGTCTATGACCGTCTGTACTCCCTGGTCGACGCCGGTTGTGCTCAATTGCTCCTCCGTCGCGCTCCTGTTTCAGTCTTGCAACCTTGTGTCTGCAATCAGCCTAAGCCCGGCATGGGGGCATGTCAATCTTGACCGGTGCGGGACTCCGCCATAGACTTGACGTATGGAGATGCGCGGCGGCGGGGCCGTTTGACGCCCGAAGATCCTATTAGGGGGGGTTCGCTCTTCGAGGCTGCCAGAGCCGCTGGCGTCGAGTTCGCCCGCGAGACCTCTCCCATCGAGGGAGTTCTGCAGCTCGGCGGCATGGCTTTCCACTACCTCGACTGGGGACGGCCCGAAGCGCCCCCTGTACTCATGCTGCACGGCATGGCGCAGTCCGCGCACACGTGGGACTTCACCGCCCTCGCCCTGAGCGACCGCTACCGCGTGCTGGCCCTCGACCAGCGGGGGCACGGGGATACCGACTGGGCCCCGGACGGCGACTACTCGCTGGACGCGCACCTCGGCGACATCACGTCGTTCGTCGAGGCGCTGGACTTGCGCGGCCTCGTGATGGTGGGGCTGTCCATGGGCGGGAGGAACGCCTTCTCGTTGGCCGCCCTGCGCCCGGAGCTCGTCAGGGGCCTCGTGATAGTGGACATCGCGCCAGAGTCCGGGAGGTCCGGCGCAAGCGCAATCCGCAGCTTCATCGAGCGGGTCGACGAGCTCGACACTTTCGAAGAGTTCGTGGAGAGGGTCAAGGGCTACAACCCCCGCCGCTCGCGGGAGCAGATCAGGGGCAGCCTGGCCCACAACCTTAAGCGGCTGCCCAGCGGCAGGTGGACCTGGAAGTACGACAAGGTACTGCGGTCGCCGTCGCGTCCTCAGCCGGGGCCCGGATTCGTCGAGCGGCAGTGGGGCTACATCGAGAGGATCGAGTGCCCTACCCTCGTGGTGCGGGGCGCGTACAGCAAGGTGCTCACCCAGGAGATCGCCGACGAGACCGTGCGACGCCTGCGGCGCGGCTCCCTGGCGGTCGTCGACGACGCGGGCCACCTGGTGCCCGGCGACAATCCACCCGGGTTCATCAGGGCGCTGAGGGACTTTCTCGCTCACTGCCCGTGAGATGGCGGGGCGTTCACTCTCAGCCCTTCGGCAAGCTCAGGGCAGGCTCTGACCTTCTCCCTCAGGAGGCCTTTGCGTAACAGCAAACATGTCATTCCGAACGTAGCGGAGCGGAGTGAGGAATCTAGAGTCCTCGCAATCCAAGACTGGCCCGTACTTGGAACGGCCACGATGGACGGCGGCACAGGACCTTATACCAATTCATTTTGAGCGCGCCGTAAAGCCGTCATTCCCGCGAAGGCGGGAACCCACTCCCTGGCCGCACATATACGGTCGTATCACGACTAATTGGTATTAGATTCCTCCCTGCGGTCGGAATGACACGTTGTGAGCCCAGTTATGCAAAGGTCTCCTCGGGGGAAGGAACAGTCATCTCACTATCCTGCTGATGCTGGGGCCGTCCGGATGGACGGGGCTGGGCCAGTTCGCGTCGCAGCTCCAGAGGCTGCCCTTCCAGATGGTGAAGCCGTGGGGCGCCGGGTCGTCCTCCCCGTAGGTGATCCTGTCCAGCTCTTCTCCGGTCTCCGGGTGGTACTTGATTATGAACTTGTCGGACGTGTGGGCGCACCACATGCCGTCGCCGACCCAGGCGAGGCCGTGTAGGCGCTCGTGGGGCACCTCGACCTTCCTCAGCACACTCCCGTCGGACGGGTCCACGAGGACCAGCGCCTTGGGGTTGAACGCCGTGATCCAGAGGAGGCCGTCCACCCACTCAACCCCGTGGATGCCGCCTCCGTCGGGAGTCGGGAAGCGCGAGACCTCCTCGCCGGTCTCGTAGTCGCATCTCACGACGCCGGAGAACCCGGTGTCGCCCGGCCTCCGGTAGCGGGAACGGGACGCCCCGTTGGAGCCTATCCAGAACGAGCCGTCCCCGACCGTCAGGCCGGACGAGTTCTCGGCCGTCGTGCGGACCGTCCTGACCGGCTGCAGGTCGTCGTCGAGGAGGTAGAGGTCATCCGTCCCCTGGTCGCACACCCACAGCCCGTCGTCCGTGCCCTGGAGTCCGTTCGGCATAGTGGCGGCCGGCGTAATCGTCGTCTCGAGTCTCATTCCATTCCCTCACGTACAGCGCTCCCTGATTGCGCCATAGGGTACGACATTCGGGGCCGGGATTGCCTTCACATCCATGGTGGCCAGCCCGGAAGTTTGCCCCACTCCCCGCCCCTCTAGGTTCCGGCCGGGGCGCCGGAACGACGGTTGTGGTCGCCTTTTTTCTATTTCCATAGGACGACGGGGGTGGAGCCCTGACAAGGCCGGGGCAACGAATGAGCCCCGGGCCGGCTCTACCGGAGTGCAAGGCGCAGGCTCCCCCTACCTCTGAGCGGTGATGCGCTCCCGCGTCTTGTCGTAGCGCCTGGCCATCTCGGGGCCCTGCAGGTCGAGATACCGGCGCTCGTGCTCGCGGGCCAGCGGCATGGATGGGGCAGCGGGGACCTCAATGGTCGCGGTGGTGATGAGGTCGTTGCCCCAGTCGTAACCGACGATCTCGCCCTTGCTGATGATGAGGTTCATCCCGACGTTCGCCTCCACTATCGGGACGCCGTTCTCGCGAGCCCGCGCCAGGACAGTCTCGTTCTGGTCCCGCGACTTGGAGCCGTAGGACGGGATCAGGATCAGCTGCGCGCCGTCCAGCACCAGCGTCCTGACGATCATGGGGTTCCACCGGTCGTTGCATATGACGAAGCCGGCCCGGCCGAATGGGGTGTCGAATGCCCGTAGCGTTGCACCAATGCGGTTGAAGTTGCAGGACGGGTGGGTCCCCTCGGCGAACTGGGTCTTGTGGTACTTGCCGCGTATCTCGCCGTCCGCGTCGATGAATATCGCGGCGTTATAGACGTCGTCCCCGATTCGCTCGGCGAATCCGAAGCAGAGACACGTGCGAAGCTCCTCGGCCAGCCGCCGGAAGCGCTGAATGTACGGGCCGTCGATGGGCTCGGCCACGGCGAGCATGTCAGCGGCGGTACGTCGCCCTTCGAGCACTTCCATCACGCCATAGCCGTCGAGCGCGCCCTCCGTCGCCAGGATGACGTCGGGAGACTGGCGCGCAGCCTCCCGGAAGTACAGATCCAGATTGTCGGCGTTGTGGTCCTTGTCCCACTTCCTCGGTTTGAGCGAGATAGCCGCCACCTTGACTGATTCGAACACGACATCCCTCCGGGAGCCTGATGCCCCTACCTATGCGAGATTCCCAGCTCCCTGACCGAATAGAGGTACTGCATGACGTGAGACCTGCTGATCAGCCCCACCAGCTTCCCATCCTCAATGACCGGAAGCTGATGGACCCCATGCCGCGCAAGCAGGTCCATCGCCTGTGCCAGGTCCTGGTCGGGCCCCACGGTCACCAGCGGCGCCGCGCTCATCTCCGACCGTACGATGCGGTGGGGCCACTCGCCGCGGGGGAGACGCTTCACGTCGGTCAGCGACAGCAGCCCAACGACCATGTCGCCGTCGCAGACCGGCAGCGCCCTCACTCCTCGGCGCAGCAGCGACCCGAATACCGCATCGTGGATGCTGGATCCCGGGTCGATTGTCGGGATTTCGGAGGCCATCACGTCCTTCACCTTCACCCCGAAGACGCCCGCCTGCACGTCGGCCTCGGTCTGGGTGCGCCCGGCCGCGTTTTGGAGGAACCAGCCCAGGAGCGCCAGCCATATGCCCCCGATGAGGTTGTCCCACCATAGAAACTGCACGACGCCCAGCACCATCATGCCGATGCCGACGATCTGTCCGGCGAGACTCGCGATCCGAGTCGCCCTCGTGTGGCTGCCCGTGACGGCCCAGATGGCCGACCGGAGCACGCGCCCCCCGTC
Organism: Dehalococcoidia bacterium; assembly: GCA_965222445.1. Lineage (GTDB taxonomy): Bacteria > Chloroflexota > Dehalococcoidia > Lucifugimonadales > CAJWER01. Next base: position 3,305,249 of record CBDCTY010000002.1, read on the forward strand.
GAGAGGGAAAGCCGGCAGCATGTTGAAGGCCCCCAGCAGGGCGTTGATGAAGGCGAGGTAGAAGAGAATTGCGTCGACGGGAGACCTGCCGTCTCCCACGACCAGCCAGACGAGCCATAGAACCGCCGCCAGGACGAAGCTGGTCAACGGCCCTACCGTGGCGATCACGAACTCGTCCCTGGCGCTTCGGGCGTCGGCCTTGAGGTTGCTGACACCGCCCAGCACGAAGAGGGTGATGCCGCTGACGGGAAAGCCCCTTGCACGGGCAACCAGGGAGTGGGCCATCTCGTGCACGAGCACTGAGACGAAGAGCAGGAGGGCGGCGGCTATCCCGGCTATCCAGTAGGTGGGCGCAGACCATCCAACGTACCGGTCCGGGAGGAATCCAACTGACAGGCTCCAGGAAAGCAGCACGATGACCAGGAACCACGAGTAGTGGAGTCCCACTTCTACGCCCGCTATGGTGCCCAGCCGAATCGACGCCTTCATAACCTCTCCGCCTGTCGGTCTACCCTGAGTCCATTATAGCAACGAGCAATGTCAGGCAGCGTTGTACACGGAGGCCGCTCCGACGCCTTCACCCTCACCCTTCGGCTAGCTCAGGGCAGGCTCTCAATCCTCTCCCGTGACGGAGACCCTTCCGTAACTATCTCAGCAGGGCAACGCAACGGATCGACAACTCCGTAATCCAAGCTGGCCCCGCCCCGCTGGATTCCGGCTTTCGCCGGAATGACGGTTGTGCAAAGGTCTCCGTCAAGGGAGAGGAGGCCCGAAGGACAGCCGGCTGTCGAGACCTACTCGGTCAATCCGACGCGGCCCCGGACGGCCTTGAGGCGGTCGACGTTCTCCTTGTCGGGGCCCTTGTGCTCTTCGCCGAAGCCCGGCACCTCCAGAAGGAATGGCAGGTCGCGGAAAGCGGAGTGGCCCATGATGGTCTCGAAGCCGGCCTCGCCCAGGCTCCCCTCACCTATATTCTCGTGCCGGTCGACGCCGGAACCCAAGGGCGTCTTGGAGTCGTTGGCGTGGACGACGACTAGCCTGGCCAGGCCAATCTCGCGCTCGAACTCGTCCAGCGCGGCCTCGATGCCCGACGCCTCGATGATATTGTAGCCCGCGGCGATGCTGTGCTGCGTGTCCAGGCAGACCCCTACCCTGTCGTTCCCGAGCGCCTCCACCATACGCCCTATCTCGGCGAAGGACGAGCCTATGTGTGAGCCCATCCCCGCGCTGTTCTCGATGATGAGCCTGGCGTCGTCCGGTGTGCGTTCCAGCACCAGGGTGAGAGCCGCAATCGCCTGGTCGAACACGGCGTCGAATCCCGCGCCCTTGTGCGAGCCGCCGTGGAAGATGACGCCCACCGCGCCCAGCTGCGACGCCGCCTCCAGGGTCCGCACGAGGGACTCGATGGACTTGCCCAAGAGATCCGGGTTGCCCCCCACGTTGACCAGGTAGCTGCCGTGTATGAAGGCAGGCGAGATGCCGGTCGACTCCGACTTCTCGCGGAAGGCGAGCACCTCGGCCTCCTTGGGCGCCCTGAAGCGCCACATCCGCGGCGAGGATGCGAAGAACTGCACCGCCTCGGCGCCGATCTCCCCCGCCCTGTCTATGCCCTTGTCGAGTCCACCCGCCGTCGATACGTGCGCGCCTATCTTCATTCACCGCCTCCCGCGGGCCGCAGCCTGCACTGCGCGCCATTATAGCGGCTTGACAGGCCTCGACGGTATCGGGATACAATCAAGGCCGCCCACTTGCCCCCACCCACCTCTGCCAAATCCGGGAGCACGTAAGGGCGGCGGTTCTTGGAGGAGCAGATGGCCTGGAATTTCGAGTTGGTCGACGGGCCCTATGGGGGCGTTACGGAGGGGCCCGCGTGGGACGGCAGCGGCCTCCTTTTCACGCACATCCCGTCCAGCCGCATCATGAGGTTCGACCCCGGGACAGGCGCGTCGACCGTCTTACGGTCCTGCACCAACTACGCCAACGGCCTGATGCTCGACGCAGGAGGCGCGCTATATGCCTGCGAAGGCGACGCCAGGCGGATGGTGCGGTACGAGGAGGACGGCTCCACCACGGTCTTGGCCGACAGGTTCGAGGGCCGGCGGCTCAACATACCGAACGACGTTGCCATAGACCTTCAGGGCCGGGTCTGGTTCACGGACCCGTACTACGAGGGCGCGGCTGGCCCGTGGAGCGAGGACGTAGCCAACAAGGACCTCGACCACGACTCCGTATACCGGCTCGACGAGAGCGGCGACGGGACCTGGTCGATCACGCGCGCAACCTTCGACACGACCCGACCCAACGGGCTGCTTTTTTCCCTTGACCACGACATGCTGTATGTTGCCCAGAGTGGGCGGCGCGAGGACGAGTACCGCCAGCTCCGCGCCTACCCGGTGCGGGCGGACGCCAGCCTCGGCGAGCACACTATGCTGCACGATTTCGGGGCCCACAGGGGCATCGACGGCATGGTGCTCGACACGGAGGGCAACATCGTCGCCACGGCCGGGTTCGAGCAGAGCGGGCCCGGTCCGATGATCTACGTATTCGCGCCGGACGGCGAGGTGCTGGAGCAGCACCTTGTTCCCGCCGACCGGCCGACCAACTGCACTTTCGGCGGGAGCGACCTCACAACGCTCTACGTGACGACCGGCGGCGGCCACCTGTTCAGGACGCCCACCGAGCGCCAGGGCCGTCTCCACTATCCATAGACACAATCCGGAGGACCATAATGAGCAACGACACCATACGAGTCGGGTTTGTAGGCGCGGGCGCAAACACCAAGCTCCAGCACCTGCCCAAGCTGGGGGCTATCGATGGCGTGGATCTGGTTAGCGTCGCCAACCGGAGCCGCGAGTCGGCCCAGCGTGTCGCGGGCGAGTGGGGACTGCCCACCGTGTACGACAGCTGGCAGGAGCTGATGGCAGCGCCCGACACCAACGCCATCTGCATTGGCACGTGGCCGTACATGCACAAGACGCTCACCCTCGCGGCGCTGGAGAACGACAAGCACGTGCTGTGCGAGGCACGGATGGCGATGAACTCGGTCGAGGCGCGTGAGATGCTGGCAGCGTCGAGGGCCAAGCCGAAGCTGACGACCCAGATCGTCCCCGGCCCGCTCTCCCTGAAGGTCGAGAGCACCATCAAGAAGCTGATCGCCGACAGGTATCTCGGCGACATCCTCTCCGTGGAGCTATCCATCGGGGGCGACTTCCCGGACCGCCACACTCCCCTGCACTGGCGGGAGGACCGGGACCTCAGCGGCAACAACATGATGCGGCTGGGCATCTGGTACGAGGAGATAATGCGCTACGTGGGCCCCGCACGCAGCGTCAGGGCCGTCACCCGCGTCCACGTAAAGTCCAAGACAGACGAGTCGGGAGCGAGCCGCCACGTAGCCGTACCCGACTACCTCCAGGTCATCAGCGAGATGGAGTCCGGCCCGGTCATGCACATCCGGATGGGCACGGTCCTCGGGCTCGCCGAGCCCGACTCCCTGACCATATTCGGCACGGAGGGCACGATCCGGCTGGACACCGACTCGCTCGCCCTGTGTGGCGGGCGCCGGGGGGACTCCGAGATGTCGGAGATCACGATATCCCCCGAGACGGAGGGGCACTGGCGGGTCGAGGAGGAGTTCGTGAACGCCATCCGAGGCCTGGAGGAGGTCACGCACACCAACTTCGTGGACGGCGTGCGGTACATGGAGTTCACGGACGCAGTCCATATGAGCGCCCGCACGGGGGATACGGTCTACCTGCCGCTCCAGTAGAACCACCGTTGTTACAGGCCAGCACTTCAATCACTAGGAGGAGCCCCAATGGGCGGATTTGTTTCTGAGGTTCAAACTGGATATCTCGCGCAATTCCCGAACGAAGAACTCGTCCTGAAGGCGTTCCTTCCAAACTTCGATGTCACTTGGGCAAGAAGAAGAAATGCTTTCGGTTCGGAACTATCAGTGTATTTACTCAAACCAGAAACGCATATGGAACGAGCGTTCGGTTTTGAGTCCGAGATACTAGCCGTCTATTCCAAGTATGATGAACTCCAACCCCGCACAATCCAGGCAATCAATCGGTTCCTGTCTGATGATCCGGCCCGCGGACGGGTTGATACTATGATCACCTTCCTCATCAGCGAGGCAGATGCCCCGGTATCTTGGGCACAACAATATATGACATCTAACCCCGATTCCATGCTAGTTGCCGCGTTCAATGCAAGAACACTCCGCGAAGACTATGCAAATTCGTGGCTTGTGCGTTCTCTCCTAGCAGAGCAACTATACCAACGCGATCTGTTTGATCATAGATTGCCGATTAAGAGCGACTACTTCTTTTTTGGTCGTGAAGACTTGATATATGATCTCCACAATGCGTTCAAACGTTCTGAGAACCGTGGCCTATTTGGTCTCCGAAAGACTGGTAAGACTTCCGTATTCTTCAAGCTCGAGAGATTGGTCGAATCGGCCGGTGACGACGTTTTTGTCTACCTTGACTGCAAGTACCCTCCGATCCGCTCACTGCGATGGGACCAATTATTGGTTCGACTGGCTAATGACCTTACTGCAAAAACAGGCAGGTCCGAGCCGTCATCGTCTATGCATCCCTCTGATGCCTTCCTTTCAACCATTGAGGACATCAGTGCTCAAAAACAGATCGCTTTAGTATTCGACGAAATAGAGTACATTGGTCCCTACAGCCCAATTGATGAGCACTGGCGTCAGGACTTCATTCCGTTTTGGCAAACGATTTGGGCGGCTCAGAGTCGATTTGGAAATCTTGCGGTCTTTATCGGCGGCGTAAATCCAGGAATAGTAGAGCAGGACTTGGTTGAAGGTTCTCAAAACCCCTTATTCGGGATTGTCCCACATAAGTATCTTGGAGGATTGAGGATAGAGGAAATGCGTCGAATGCTAAGGACGCTGGGACGACCCATGGGATTGCGGTTTTCTCCCAATGCAGCTGATTATATCTTCAACCGCTACGGTGGACATCCGCTTCTCACGAGAATTGCCTGTAGCATTGTGCACAGGATTGTCCGCGAGTCAGGCAAAAGACTGCCAGCCACAATCACACCTAGTTGGCTCCGAGAAACAGAAGCTGAGAGAGAAGCTGAATTAAGCTTCTACTGTGGGCATATCGTTTCTGAACTTCGACTATTCTATCCAGACGAGCATGCTCTCCTAAAGGAGTTAGCCACTGGCGGATTGGCTGATGTATTTGAGCTCACTTCAGATCCAACATTCACGGCGCACCTTAACAATTACGGGCTATTGCAGCGAGATCGCACCGGCCGTCCCTCAATTTCAATACCTGTATTGGAACGCTATGTTGGCCTCCAAGCCGCAAGGGACAACGGTAGGCAAACGATACTTGAGGTCGTCCCACGACACGACAGGAACCGATGGCTGAAGAATAGAAAACAAACGATTAACGAGAACTTGGAAGAGCTCCAAAGAGTGATTTCGGATCTCACACGACCGCTTTTGTTTGGAGCACACAGTTATCCTGAGTCTCATAGATTCTTTAGACTTGCCGTAGTTCGCGACGAGACTGACTTCGCTAGTTTCATAAACGTATGCAATCGCTGCTTCGTTGAGCCAATGGAGAGTTACGGATCGTCTATCGGGAAGCAAGACTATTTTTGGCGAGACATCAAAGACAAATACCCAGCGCTAAGTGAGGCGCTGAGGAGGATCAAGGTCTATCGCCATAACCGTGTACATATAAGACTCCAAGGCGCCGCAATCGAAGAGTTGCAGTTTTTCCTAGAACGTGATCTAGGAGGTCGCCAACCTGCCAATGTTCAAGACCTATGGTTCCAATTGCAGCAGTGCGTTTTGGACGATTTCCTAATTGGTATCTTGGTGGAGATCGATCGACTGACCTGATGGACCTTCAGTCTATGAAAACGGATTGCCGTTGCCATCAGAGATTGTGAGTCATACATACATGGACATCGACAAGATCCGAGAGCAGATACCCACGACCCAGCGGATGACCTACCTGAACACGGGGTGGGCGGGGCCGTCGCCCGTGTCGGTGGTGGACGCGATCGGCAGACGGCTGGAGTACGAGAGCTACAACGGACCGACCTCGGTCGAGGTGATTGAGAGCGGCGAGGCGATAGACCTGGAGGCCAGGGAAGCGGTGGCTGGGCTGACAGGCGCGTCTGCAGACGAGGTGTTGCTGACCTCGAGCACCACAGACGGCATCAACACCGTCATGATCGGTCTGCCCTGGAGCGAGGGCGACGAGATTATCACATGCAATCTTGAGCACTCCTCCATCCTGCTGCCCTGCTACCAGCTCCAGCGGCTCCGGGGCGTCAAGGTCAATGTCCTGACGCTGGCCCCAGGCGAAGCCCACGAGTCCATCCTGTCCAAGGTCGAGGGCGCGATCACCGACCGGACGCGCATGGTCTTCTTCAGCCACATCGAGTACTCAACCGGCCTGCGGATGCCCGTCGAGGGGATACGCCGGCTCACGTCGGGACGAGGCATATGGATGCTGATCGACGGCGCACAGGGCGTCGGCCACATCGACGTGGACGTCGGGGAGATCGACTGCGACTTCTATGCGATGCCCGGGCAGAAGTGGCTGCTGGGACCCGACGGCACGGGCGCGCTGTACATTCGCAGGTCGATGATCCCGGTCGTCGAGCCGGTGAGGGTCTCGGGCAAGTGGGTCACGTCCTACAACCACAGCGGCGGACTGGAACCCGACACGGACTGCATCGACAAGTTCATGGTCGGCACTGCAAGCTCACCCCTCCGCGCCGGTTTCACAGAGGGCGTACGGTTCGTCCGGGAAGTGGGCATCGCGGCCATCGAGGAGCGGGCGGTGGGCCTTGCGGCGATGCTCAAGGAGCGCCTGGCCGCCATGCCGCATGTGGAGGTGCTCTCGGCGATGGACGGGCCCGGGCAGTCGGGCCTGACGACCTTCACGGTAGACGGGCGGGACCCTGAGGAGACTGCGCGGCAACTCTGGGACTCGCACCGTATAGTCATACGCGACGTGAAGTACCCGTCCTGCCTGCGGGCGTCGCTCGACTTCTTCAACACCGAGGAAGAGGTCGACATCCTGGCCGAAGCCATCCGTGACTTGGCTTGACCAGGGCTGGCCCCACGCCGTCTCAAGGCTGCGGCCGCTAGGAGGGCGGATTGCAACCCGCCCCCTGCGCCGGTGGGTTCAGGATGCCAACCCGGTCACTCTTACATGGCGATTCTCTCCATTCGGTTCCCTTCGGTATTGTGGCTTGTCTTGTTGGCTCCTCCTTGTCTTGCTTCTGTCCCTGTCTGGTATTTTCGTTTTCTTCGATAGGGCCGGAGCGCGCCCTGGCTGGTTGGTCCGCTGCCACGCGGAGCCGGAATGTCGAACGTGCCTCACTCTCGTGAGACGGGTGTGATCACTATGCGACGGTCAACGGAATCCCTCGAGAACGCGCCCCGGTCGTACCTGAAGCGGCGGTAGTTCGCCGTCCCCTATCCACCATTTGCGCAGGCCCCGAGACCTACCGTTCAGTCCCGGGGTGTGCGACGGCCATACGGTTTCCCGCACCCGGAAAGGGGGAAAGCACGCACGGTTACGGATCCGGACGAGTGACCGAGCTGGACCTCTAAGGCGTTAGGACACGCCTCGTGCCCGCCCCATCCCGACAATGAGCGGACCCGGAGGGGCTCGGGCTCATCTTCTCCCCTTCCTACCAAGGAGTAGAATAGCACAGCCGTTCTGTGCTTGTCAAGGGCAGTTTCAGCCGGTATTTCGGCACGGAAGGTGAAGGGAGTCGTCAGGTCTCAACGATCTCCGGTGCCTCATCCCTGTATCTGAGTGTTGCGAAGGGGAGATGGATTCCCGCCTCCGCGGGAATGACGGTTGTGCAAAGGTTTCCCGGCGCGGGAATGACGGCTGTGCAAAGGTCTCCCGGCGCGGGAATGACGGTCTGGGATGACCTGCGCCTTGTGGACAAGACCTTTCGTTCCAACGGACGGATCGAGGCACATTCGGAGCGAATTGGTGTTAGGGATACTCTGAATAACCCATCAGCACGGCTTAAATTCCTATGTGTGGAGCTGCGGTCCACGGACTATTCAGGCCATCCTTAGGGGAAAAGCTAGCCGATCGATGCGTCGACGGCTATCGCGGTGAAGAGCAGCACAAGGTATGCGAGGGAGTAGAGATATGTGCCCAGGGCCCCTTCGATACCTGGGCGTCTCAGCAGCACGACGGCGCGGTAGATGAACAGCAGCCCCAGGACCAGAGATGCGCCGAGGTATATCCACCCAACGGCCCGAGTGGCGAAGAACATGGTCGTCAGTGCCAGGAGCAGCACTGAGTAGAGGAGGATCGACTTCTTGGTCTCTGACACGCCGGCCACGACCGGAAGCATGGGCACGCCGGCCCTCGCGTAGTCGTCCTTCAGCATCAGCGCCAGCGCCCAGAAGTGTGGGGGTGTCCAGAAGAATACGATGGCGAACATGTAGAGCGCTGGAAGCCCAACGCTGCCGGTCACCGCAGTCCAGCCTATGACGGGCGGCAGCGCGCCGGCTGCGCCGCCTATCACGATGTTCTGGGGCGTGGTCCGCTTGAGTGCCATGGTGTAGACGAAGACGTAGAAGAGGGTAGAAGAGAGGGCCAGGACCGCGCTCAGCATGTTCACCAGCGAGGCGAACAGGACGAATGCGATGACGTTGGCGGCCAGCCCGAAGAGCAGCGCCTCGCGGGGTTGGACCCGCAGGGCGGCCACCGGGCGGTCTCTCGTTCTGCGCATCCGGGCGTCTATGTCCCTGTCGAGGAAGTGATTCAGCGCATTTGCGCCCCCGGATGCCATCGCCCCGGCGGTCAGTACGACGATCGCCAGCGTCACGTCGGGCGGGCCGCCGGAGGCAAGGAACATGCCCGCCAGCGCGGTGAACAGGAGCAGCAGGACGATGCGCGGCTTGGTTAGGGTCAGATAGTCCCTGAGCACGGTCCGTGAGGTCGCGGCGCTGGCAATCACGACGCCGACTCCACGGGTTCGGACGGAGGGATGCCCGAGGCGAACCGGAGCCGGGGCGGAATCTTTGCCACGTAGTACAGGGTGCCCAGGGCGACGACCGCCGCCCACAGCAGCGTGGCGCCGCCCAGGTGCGCGGCCCGCATCTCGGTCGTGAAGCCGGCCCATACGGTCCAGGCCCCGAGGAGGACCTGCCCGGCTAGGGCGGCAATGACGAGCCATGCCACGAGCCCAATGCCGGGTATGCGTCCACCACGCCTCAGGGCAACGACCGCGGCGCCGATAAGGACGAGGCCTACTGCCGCCGAGAGGTAACGATGACTCATGTGAATCAAGTATGCGGCGCCGTCCGGCAGAAAGCTGCCCCGGCACAAGGGCCACGTGCCGCACGAGGAGCCCGCTCCGTAGCCAACCATATAGGAGCCCGAGAGGATGATGAGAAATACGCCGGCGACAGACACGGGGACCAATACACCTAGCGGAACGCCGCCGGGCCGTGGCGTATCGTGCGCCCCTCCGGCCCTCCACGTGACCAAGGTAACGACGGCCATGCACGCGACGACGCCCTGCGCAAGCCCGAGATGGATCAGCCTGACCCACCACGAGAGCTCTGTCCAGACGACCACCGCGCCCAGCAGGGCCGCGACGAGGACGAGGAATACGCCCACGAGGCTTGGTGCGAGTATCCAGGGCTCCGTCCTGTGTCTGCGCAACGCCAATACGGCGACGGAAAGGGACAGCAGCCCAACGATGGATGCCACGACGCGATGGCTGAATTCGACCAGGGCGGTGCGCTCGAATACTGGTATCACCCGGCCGTCGCACAGGGGCCAGTCAGGGCATCCCAGACCGGAGCCGGTGACCCTCACGACCCCGCCAAGCGTCACCTGTATAATGGCAACGAGCAGGGCCGCCAGTGCCAGGTAGGAGAAGGCCTTTCCCAGGCGAGGGCCGCTGCTCACGCTCGGTTACTTCCCATCACGCCGCGGAGATTGCGCCAGATTTCACAATCGAAGCCTAGCACAGGCCATGGGCATCGTCAACGAGCGCCGGGAGGAAGCGAGGGCCCACACGCAACGATTCAGGCGCTATACTGGCTGTCCAACCCGGCCAGCGCCGCCGGGAACTCAGCCTCATTGAACACCAGGCGGAAAGTACCCTTCGCCGGGCCGTCCCGCACGGTCATCGTTCCACAGTTGAAGGCGTCCTGCAAGGTGTCCAGTACACGACGTTTGTAGTCCGTATCCTGGTTACCCTGAAGGTGCTCGCCCTTGGTCTCGAACACCAGGACGTGCGGCTTGCCCTCGGTCTCCCCGCCCATGGCTACGAAGTCGGGCCATATTCGGTCCTGCTTCCAGCCCCTCAGGTAGTAGTCCCCTCGCTGGCGCACGGCCACCCGATGCCACCATTGCAGGGCCCTCTGCTCATCGAGGTAGCGAGCAAAGCTGAGCTCCAACTTGCTATCGAACTGCTGCACGTACACTGGCTCGAACAGGCTAATCTGAATCGGGCGGCCATCTGGATGCAGCAATCCGCCAGCGTCGCCAGCCACTGGTACTTCGTAAGTGTCTACCATCTGGAAGTTCGGCTGGCCCGCCTCAAGATCGAATCGAATTTCGCGGTCAATCAGCTTATCCTTGAACACCCCCTCGGCCTGCCTCTCCACAGACTGGGTGACATGATCTCTAAGAACAGTCGCCAAGTACGAGCGCCGGGCGTATATTTCGTCGTCGGAATCCCCTGCCGCTCTCAGCTTTTCCACCAGACGCCGGGATATGCGTGCGGCCTGCCACGGGTTCGGAACTACGTCGGACAGGCGCCGGGCGAACCAGGAAATCCTCACCGTCTTGTCGATGTAGAGCTCCTGGTCGGCGTGGTAGACCGGAAGCGCGTCCCCGACGTCGACGGTTGCCCACTGCCACCTGGCTCGTTCCGGGAGGCTGCTCTGGGAATCCGGTGCCTCGATTGACCCCCATTCGACGCCTGGGAGGATGTGCCGCTGGTAGTCGAGCTCGCGCCATTCCACGCCGTCCTTGTGCAGGACCAGCGGCAGGAATATGTCTGTGTTCCTGAACTTATCCCGCCGTTGAAATGGAACGCGCACGAAGTCCGACGATTCGCTCATCACCATGTCGCCCAGGCCGGTCAGCCCTTCCTGTTCAAGTCCATTCTTGACCTGGCTCACCGCCACGCCAACGTCGACGTTGCAGCAGTAGACGTAACACTGGTCGAGGGCTTCCCTGCCGGTCCGCCGGGCGTGGGGCTGGCGCATCACTCTTCCAACCAGCTGGGTGAGCGCCCGCTGTGCGCGAGTGTTGTCCAACATGACGAGCACGTAGGCGAACGGGCAGTCCCAGCCCTCCATCAGGGCAGCCTTGGTAATTATCCAGCGCACCTGCGAATACGGCGACAGCAGATCCTCCCCGCGCAGCTCGTCCAACTCCGAAGACTTGACCGCGACGGCCTCGGTGGGAACGCCAAGGCTCTGCACCAAGTACCGCCGCACGTCCTCAGCGTGGATGCGCTCGCCATCCTGCTGGTCCTTTCCAGTCCGCTCGACCCTGACGACCGCGATGGGCCGGATGTAGCGCCCCTCGCTCATCTGCAGCGATTCACCTACCCTGCTCAGCTTCTCCAGCTCGTCGTGGGCCTCAGCGAGCGTATTGTGCCAGTCGTCGGTGGTGGAGGACTTCACTTGCACGGGCAGCTTTATCATCTCTTCCTGCTTCAGCTCCACACCGGTGATGTCGACAAGCAGGTTGCTGATTCCCCGGTTGGGAGTGGCCGAGAGCTCGATGACCATGCTCGGGTCCAGGCGGTTCACCGAGCGGACGAACTCCGCGTTAGCCTCCCGTTTCTTGGCGCCGTAGGCCTTGTGCGCCTCGTCCAGTATCACAACAGGGCGCAGCATCTTGAACACATTGAAGAGGCTGTGCTTGACCGGTCCATTCTCCGACGTGCGCTCCAGGTCGAAGTGCTCGTTCAGCAGCCTGGCGTCGCCCAGAGCATCGTCGCTGTCTGGGAAGAGGGTGGGGTAGCGCCCCGAATCGCGAAACATCCGCAGGAATTCCCTGCCCTTCTGCCTGTTGGCGGCGGGCAGCATCAGAAGCATCACGCACAGGTAGTTGGCCGCGTCCCCCCGTGTGAACAGGTCTTCCTTCTCCAGCAGCTTGACCCGCCCGCCGCTGGCCCGTTCCAGCATCTGACGGTAAGGGTGCTCCCTATTCCTGAGAGCGCCCTTGGTCTGCTCGTAGATGGCCCGGGTTGGTGTTATCCACAGCGTCAGGCCGATCTGCCGGTTCAGCCGCTCCAGTGCGGCGGCTGCCAGCAGGGTCTTGCCGCCGCCGGTCGGCACCTTGAAGCAGACATGCGGGATGGGCCTGCCGGCTTCGTCCGTTCGGCTGGCGTACTCTCCGGCGGTATCTGCCACGCCGCCGGATTGCGCCAGTTGCTGCCAGGCGCTCTTGGGATAGTCGCGTACGTCGTCGGGAACGTCCACACCCACACGCTTCAATGCCTCTATGTCCGTCTGCGATTTCAACTGAGCCCCGGTAAGCGCATCCCGCCAGCGGGCGAAGGCTTCCAAGGCGGCTACCTGGTAGTCCTTTAGCTCCATCTACTGCACCAACCGGTGCATCTCATAGGGCAGCTGGCAGAAGGTGATTCCCAGTGGCGTCAGGTCGCGCTGGCCTATGTACTTGCCCGGGCCGAATAAGATGGCCTTCCGCTCATTCCCACGGCTGGCGGCGCTGATGCGCCTGGCCCGCTCCTCGTTCAGTATCCCCTGGTTGCTGCACAGCCAGTCTACGTCCGGCTCGTACAGCAGGTAGTAGTCCGTAGCGTCGTTGGTGTAGAAGAGGCCGTCGTCGTTCCGGCGCTCCAGGGACGCGGCCCCGGCGGAGACGCCCGACGCCGTGTGCAGCAGGTACGCCGCGAGCGCCGAGTACGACGGCAGCCCGTCGCCCGTCAGCATCCCCTCGATTTCGATGGGCGGCCCCAGCGTGCAGTAGGAGAACGAGCCTCCCAGCCCTTCGCGCAGCGACGCGTCGCCAGCGCCGGGAACGCCGTTGATGACCCGGCGCACTCGCTCGGCGGTGATGGTGTCGGCGTAGTCCTCGCACTCCACGAGGATGAACTTGCGGCTGCCGCCGTCTTCCTTGTTCAGGGCCAGTACAGCGTGGGCGGTGGTGCCGGAGCCAGCGAAGGAGTCGAGAACGATGTCGTCGCCACTAGAGAATATTCTCGCAATCGACTTGATTAGCCGTGTGGGTTTAGGGTTATCGAAGCTAAGGCCAATAGCCCGTAGCTCTTTGGATGCCTCCTGGTTTGACCCAAACTCTCGATGTCCCCAGAAATTATGGGCAACTTGGCCCTCCTCGAATCGCTCTGATTCATAGTATTTCTTACGCGGCAGCCCGTTCCCCGCTTTCGTAAACAAGATTCGCCCATCTGCCAGTAGAGATTCAAAGGTAACTTGTGTTCCAAGCCACTCCTCATCATGGACAACCCCCTTGGGCGTTACGATGCTGTATCGCGTACCCGTCTGTCCGCTGCCGGATTTCCACGGCTTTGATGCCCACGGTCCCCTCGGATCACCGTCAGGATTCTTGAACTCACCTGTGAGAGGGAGGCCATTGAACGATCTCCGTTTCTTTAGCTCTTCAAGGCTCTTGCCATAGACCAAGATGAACTCCGCAGTCTTTGCGATAGGCTTGCTCTTGTCATTGGGCTGGTTATGTCTCCTTCTCCAGCAGATGATCTCTTCTTTGTTCTTTTCTTCGAAGACCTCATCAAGAATTGACATGAGATTGGCGACTTCGGTGTCGTCGCAGCTTATGCAAATCACCCCATCATCCGCCAAAAGCTCCTTGAGCAGATGGAGGCGCGGCCACATCATGCAGAGCCACTTGTCGTGGCGCTCCAGGTCCTCGTTGTCGACGGGGCCGTTCTCCTTCAGCCACTGCTTCATGAGCGGGCTGTTCACCCTGTCGTTGTAGACCCAGCCCTCGTTGCCGGTGTTGTACGGCGAGTCGATGTATATGCACTTCACCCTGCCGGCGTAGCGGGGCAGCAGGGCTTTCAGTGCGTGGAGGTTGTCGCCGTGGATGACCAGGTTGTCGTCTGCACCGGCGGGGTCCAGCGACCGGACGGCGTCTGGAACCAGCGGCCGGTAAGGGACGGTCAGGTGGTGGGCATATATGTGCTGTTTTCCCTTGAAATCGAGCGTCGGCATCGCGGCTCCATGATCCGTCCGGTTGATTAGGGCGCCATTATGGCACGGCGGGCGCCAATTTCAAAGAGCGCTGGCTCACGGCCAGTCTAGGTTGCCGCCCTGGTAGATGTCTTCGAGGAAGCGGTCGGTGAAGGCTGTCTTGTAGTCGAAGGGCTTGGGTATGGCCTCGTACTGGAGGAGCATGTCGTAGAGCTTTTGCCACTGGTCGTCGGTCATCCAGCCTGCGCCGTTTTCTTCGGTCAGCGGGCTGATCGAGTCGTCGAGCTCGGTCTTCAGCATGAATTGCTGGTGCTCCCTGGACTCGCCGGGGGCGTACTTGAGAACGATGTCCACGGCCTCGGCCGGGTCGTCGCGGATGTCCTCCATCGCGCGCATCGTGGCCTTCAGGAACCGCCTGACGACCTCGGGCCTGTCGTCGACGGTATCTGTGCTGGTGATGTAGGTCAGGCCCAGGTTCGGGACGCCGTAGCTCTCCGGCTCCCAGGTGTTCACGGAGAAGCCGAGCCGCCTGATGGTGTCGGGCTCGTTCGAGTTGAAAACGGCCAGCACGTCCACCCTGCCCTCCGTAAGCACCCTGGGGTCGAAGCCTACCTTGACCTCGTCGATCTTCGAGCGGTCGACGCCGTTGGCCTCGAGGATAGCGAGGTAGTCGGGAGGCACCGAGATCTTGTAGCCGAAGGTGCGCCCCTCCCAGTCCTTGGGCGTGTTGATACCCGAGTTTCCCATGGAGACGTATGCCTGCTGGCCCTGCTGACCGAAGAGCGCGAACGCCACGATGGGCAGGCCCGGGTCCGAGCGCCGCTTCAGCACGGATGACGCGGCGGCGGTGGTGAAGGCCACGTCGCCGGACAGGAGCAGTTTGAGGTGCTCGCCGCTCGATGCGTGGCGTATTTCGACGTCGAGGCCCTGCTCCTCGAAATACCCCTTCTCCTGGGCGACGTACGCAGCGACGAACGGAAGGTTCGCCTGGGCCCGGAAGCCCGCCATGAAGACGACCTTGTCAGGCTCGCTGGTGCATACGAGACCCGCAGCCAGCAGGACGACCAGGAGCAGCGCCATCAGGGCTCGCGTCATCGGTGTGGTGGCCGGCGGGCGGCCGATAGCGCCCCACCGTGCCTCCGAATGTTGTCCGAGCGGCCTCCTACGACGTGATGAATGATTCATGCCAGAAGAGCACCCTGCGTTCGACGTAAGCCAGGACTGCAGTCAGCGTAACACCGATTATCGCGAGCGTGACGACGGCGGCGAAGAGCGTCGGCATGTCGATGTTGTTGTGGGCGACGATGATCACGCTCCCCAGGCCCCTGTCGCCCGTGAACCACTCCCCCACCACCGCCCCGATCACCGACAGAGGAACGGCGATGCGGAAGGCGGCAAACAGGTATGGGAGCGCCGAGGGGGCGCGGAGCTTCAGCAGTATCTCGAAGTCGGATGCGTCCAGGGACCGGAGGAAGTCGAGAGCGCCCGGGCTGACCGACCTGAGGCCGATCAGCGTATTGACCATGACCGGGAAGAAGGTTATGAGGGCGGCTATCAGGACCTTGGGGCCGGAGCCGAACCCGAACCATATGACGAAGAGGGGCGCGACGGCTACGACCGGCGTGACCTTGACGAGCAACGCTATGGGAAGCAGGGTGCGCTCGGCTGCCCTGGAGTAGGACATCGCCACGCCCAACGCGACGGCGACGGCGGAGCCGACGAGAAAGCCGCCTGCGGCCTCGAGGACCGTCACGGCCCCGTGGACGGCGAAGTATCCGGCGTCGCCGACGAGCCTGCCGACCACGGCGCTCGGGGCCGGGAAGATGTAGGTCGGGACGTTCGCCAGGCGGGTCCACGCTTCCCACACCGCTGCAACCAGGGACAGGGCGATCGCTGGCGGCAGGACGTACCACGTGAGGGGCCTCAGCGACAGCCCAGAGGGCCGGGGCACAGTCCCGCCGGCACTGAACGGCTCAGCCGCGGGTCGCTCTGTAATCGGGCGCTCCATTCGTAGACCCCGCAAGGAGCAGGCTTCTCACCCGCGATGAGCAGGCGAGGAATTCGGGAGTATCTTCCAGCGACCGCTCCCTTGGGCGTGGGAGCGATATTTCGACGGCGCCGACGATCCTGCCGGGCCGGCTTGACATTACTACGACGCGGTCGGAAGTCATCACCGCCTCCGGAACGCTGTGGGTGACCATCAAGACGGTGCTCTGGGAGCGCTCCCAGAGGGAGAGCAGGTAGAGGCTCATGTCGGCGCGCGTGATCTCGTCGAGTGCGCCGAGCGGCTCGTCCATCAGGAGCACCTCCGGGTCCATCGCGAGGGCGCGGGCGAAGGCGGTCCGCTGTGCCATACCTCCGGAGAGCTGGTGGGGGTAGTGTCCGCCGAACCCCGACAGGCCGACAGCCTCCAGAGTCTCCTCGACCCTGACAGGGTCCGCCTTACCGCCGCCGATCTCGAGCGGCAGGGCCACGTTACCGTTCACGGTTCGCCAAGGCAGCAGTGAGGGGTCCTGGAATACATAGCCGATCTCGCCACTCCTCCGGGCCGCCGGTCTACCCCCGACTTCGATCCGGCCCGCTTCAGGTTCGATCAGGCCGCCGATGCACTTGAGCAGGGTGGTCTTTCCGCCGCCGCTCGGTCCGACCACCGACACGAACTCTCCCAGCGCGACCTGAAGGTCCACGGCTTCAAGGGCCGCAGTCGCCCCTCCATTGCTCCCGTAGGTGTGCGAGAGCCCGTGCACCGATATGTGTGGGTCGCCCATGGTCATAGGCGACATGATACAGGGGATGAGGTTGCGGGACTAGGTGCGCGGGCTTCGGGGTATTGTCGACACGTGCAGGTGAAGGGGGTCGTCAGATCTCAACGGGCTCGGGCACTGTGTCCCGTATCTTGGCATCTTGAAGAAGGGATAGATTCCCAATCACCATGGCCTTGCGAAGGCCACATAAGGGGATGGAAACGGGCGCGGGATTCTCCGTTGCCACATGATCTGTGGCAGCGACTGGGGATGGGTTCCCGCCCCCGACTTCTCGGGGGCAGGCTCTGCGCGGGAACGACGGTGTGGGGACGTGCGGTTCATTTTCGTAGCAATGACGGTCTGGGGGCGCTGCTAGCCGTTTTCCAGCTCTATGGCCCGCCGCCTGCAGGCGTCCACGACGTGGTCCGGCACTCTGCGGACGGCGATGCACACGAGAACAGGCACTATGACTATGTCGTCCACGTAGCCGACGATGGGTATGAAGTCGGGCACGAGGCCCAGGGGCCAGATGGCGTATCCCAGAGCGGCTCCCAGGAGGATTTTCGAGCTTGTGGGCGTCCTGGAGTCGCGCAGCAACAGCCTGTAGAACCTCATCTGGCGACGGACGAACGCGACCACATTGGCGACGGCGAGCACTATCGACGCCGTCCACTCCTCACGGCGGACATGCCAGCCGGCGATCCGATCCCGGCCCCCCTTCCCGATCTCCGGCATACGGAGCGCTACCATGCTGCACCCTCCTGAGGGTCAAGAGGGTTGTAGGACGCGCGCATCGGCCGACTCTTCAGTCGATGCGCGCGCCCTGGCTCCCCCCTGAGCCTGAGCAAAGCGACCTCGGCGATGCCGTCGCCGCAGAGCTCGCGCAACAGGGTATCCACCGCAGAAGCGGCGCCGAAAGGTGATATGGGGTTACTTTTTGGAGTTTTCTTTGACTTCGTGAAGGCGTGTCCGACCGCTCGGGCAGGTCCGGGTGAACACCAGGAGCAGGTGATGGGAGTCGTCAGATATCACCTGCTCCTGGTGTTCTGGCCCCGCATCTGAGCATGGTGAAAGAGGGGATGGATTCCCGCCGCCGCGGGAATGACGGTCCGGTTGACGTGCACATGCAGGGAACACCTACGTCCAGGCCCGGTGGCGTCCGGCACCCTCTTGTGAGAAAATGGCGCCGCCAAACACACGACATTCTCACGCGAGGTGCCAGATGACTATGACGGGCAGCGTCGATACCCGCCTGCTGGAATCTTTGAGGTGGCGGTGCATCGGCCCGCCTCGGGGCGGCAGAGTAGTGGCCGCCGCGGGCGATCCCCGCGACCCTATGGTCTTCTACTTCGGAGCCGTCGGAGGCGGCGTCTGGAAGACGACCGACGGCGGCACCTACTGGGAGCCCGTGAGCGACGATTACTTCAATACCGCAGCCGTGGGCGCTCTCGCCGTGAGCGACTCAGACCCCAACGTGGTGTACGCCGGCACCGGAGAGTCCTGCATCCGCGGCAATGTGACGCACGGCGACGGCGTCTACAGGTCCACCGACGCGGGCAAGACGTGGAAGCACGTGGGGCTTGCGGACACCCGCCACATCGCCCGGATACGAGTCCACCCTACGAACCCGGACCTCGTCTACGTCGCCGCTCCGGGCCACGCATTCGGCTCCAACGAGGAGCGCGGAGTCTTCAGGTCCAAGGATGGCGGTGAGACGTGGGAGAAGGTCCTGTACAAGAGCGACCGGGCCGGCGCCATCGACCTGTCGCTGGACGCGTCGAACCCGCGCATCATGTACGCGGCCGTCTGGCAGGCCCTGCGGGAGCCCTTCCGTTTCACGAGCGGCGGGCCCGACAGCGGGCTCTACAAGTCGACCGACGGCGGCGACACCTGGACCGACATCACCGGTAACAAGGGACTGCCGGACGGCGTCAAGGGGCGGATCGGCGTCGCAGCCTCTCCCGCCAAGCCGGGCCGCGTCTGGGCCATCATCGAGGCCGAGGAGCGCGGGCTATACCGCTCGGACGACGGTGGAGGCGCCTGGGAGCGCGTAAGCGACGACGGCAACCTCATGCAGCGGCCCTGGTACTACGGCCACGTCTACGCCGACCCACAGGACGCCAACACATGCTACGTCCTGAACCTGAGCATGTGGAAGTCGACCGACGGCGGCAAGTCCTTCGTGAGGGTCACCACGCCTCACGGGGACAACCACGAGCTGTGGATCGACCCCCGCAACCCAAAGAGGATGATCGAGGGCAACGACGGCGGCGCCTGCGTGACCTTCAACGGCGGGGAGACGTGGTCGACTATCTACAACCAGCTCACTTCGCAGTTCTACCACGTCACCACCGACGACCAGTTCCCCTACCGCGTGTACGGCACGCAGCAGGACAACAGCGCGATCAGCGTGCCAAGCCGCACCAACACGGGCGCCATACCCTGGTCCGACTGCTACGCCGTGGGGAGCTCCGAGAGCGGACATATCGCCGTCGACCCCAAAGACCCGAACATTGTCTTCTCGGGGGCGATCGGCAGCTCGCCCGGCGGGGGCGACTCCCTCCTCAGGTACGACCACAGCATCCGCCAGACGCGCATCGTTTCGGTCTGGCCCGAGTACCAGTGGGGCACAGGCGTGAAGGACCACAAGTACCGGTTCCAGTGGACGTATCCCATCGTCTTCTCGCCGCACGATGCGGACGTGCTCTACATCACGGGGCAGTACGTCTTCCGGTCCGACAACGGGGGCGAGAGCTGGGAGATCATCAGCCCGGACCTGACGCGCGGCGACGAGTCGAAGATGGAGGCGTCGGGGGGGCCGCTGACCCTCGACACGACCATGGTCGAGCACTACGGCACGATCTTCGCCTTCGCGGAGTCGCAACACGAGAAGGGCGTGTTCTGGGTGGGATCGGACGACGGTCTCGTGCACATCTCCCGCGACGGCGGCGAGTCCTGGGACGACGTCACGCCGGACGAGCTGCCCGAGTGGACGCGCATCGACATAATCGAGGTCTCGCCGCACGACCCGGCGACGACATATGTGTCCGGGACGCGTTACAAGTGGGACGACAACCGCCCACTCCTATACAAGACGAGCGACTACGGACAGAGCTGGAACAAGATCACGGACGGCATCCCGGACGATGACTTCACAAGGGTCATCCGGGAGGACCCGACAACGCGGGGCCTGCTGTACGCCGGTACGGAGACGAGGGTCTACGTGTCGTTCGACGACGGAGGCAGCTGGCAGACCCTGCGGGGGAACATGCCCATCACGCCGATCTCGGACCTGCTCATTAAGGGCGACGACCTTGTGGTCGCCACAAACGGCAGGTCGTTCTGGATACTGGACGACCTACCGGCGCTCCGGCAGCTTTCCGGAGCAGACGCCGAGAGCGAAGCTACCCTCCTGAAGCCGGGACCGGCTCTCAGGGACCCTCACCCCGTTGGCGGCGGCAGGCCCGGCGGAGAGGGCAAGAACTACATGCTCGGGCTCGGATACGGAGGCGCCTTCTACGAGAAGGCGGACCCCGACGGCGGGGTGACGCGGGTAATGCTGGACTGCGGCGAGAACCCGCCCAGCGGTGTGGTGGTCCACTACCACCTCAAGGAGAAGCCCGAAGGGGAGGCGACGCTCACGTTCCTTGACGACGAGGACAACGAGATCAGGGCGTTCTCGTCAAAGAAACCGGAGGTCAAGGAGTCGACGACCAAGACCGGCAACGTGAAACAGGGGGAGCCCACCGTCCGCGTAGAGCCCGGCATGAACCGGTTCGTATGGGACACGCGGTACCCCGGCGCTACGAAACCGGACATCGACGACGTGGACGTCCACGGTTTCGACGGCCCCGTAGCCCCGCCGGGCGCCTACAAGGTCCGCCTCGACGTTGGCGCTGCATCGCAGACCGAGGCATTCGAGATACGCCGGAACCCCCAGGCGGACGCGACCGACGAGGACCTGCGGGAGCAGTTCGACCTGCTGATCCGCATCAGGGACAAGGTGTCGGAGACCTACGCGGCCGCCAACCGTATCGCCAGCGTGCGCGAACAGGTCGACGCATGGGTGGCGCGGGCCGCCGGCGACAGCACAAAGGATGCCGTGACCGCGGCGGCTGACGAGCTCAAGGGGAAGCTCGAAGCGGTGGATAACGAGATTGTGCAGCGGGATACGCTAGGAGGCGTGGACCGCCTCAGCAAGCCCTCCAAGCTGGACGCCAAGATCAGGGAGGTAGCCTTCGTCCCCGCAAGCGCCGACTACCGGCCCACGAAGCAGGCGTACGAAGTGTTCGATGACCTGTCGGGCCGGCTCGACGTGCAGTTCAAGGCGCTGCAGGACATCATCGACAACGACCTGCCCAAGTTCGTCGACATCATCCACGAGCTGGAGATTCCCGCGATCAACCCGCAGTCTGCGGGCCAGGGGTGATCGGGAGGCCGACCGGCTGCAAGGGCTGAATGGGGCGGGACTCTTCGGGCGGCAGGGTGAGGGCTCTGCACGCCTGCCTCCGGCCACCCTTACGGGTTAGGTTGTGTTGCGGTGAAACGTAGGTGATTCCGCTCTTCGATCCCGACATTGTGAGGCGTGGCACTCCGGTCGTGACGATCGGGTTCATCGCCGCGAGCGTGCTGGTGTTCATATACCAGCTCTTTCTGGACGACCTCGGCACGTTCGCGTTCACGTACAAGTTCGGCGTCATACCGCAGGAGCTCCTGGTCGCCGACGGAATAGAGAGCATCTACGTAAGGGCCGGCTTTGGCGGCTACCGTGTCGACGTCGCCTCGCCGATTCCAGCATGGGGGACAGTCTTCACGTCGATGTTCATGCACGGCGGCTTCATGCACCTGGCCGGAAATATGGTGTACCTGTGGGTCTTCGGGAACTCGATGGAGAGCCGCATGAGGTCCCCGCTGTTCGCGGCCTTCTACCTGGCTGCGGGAGTTGCGGCAGTCTTCGCACAGGCCTACACCGATCCCTTCAGCACCATACCGATGGTCGGCGCAAGCGGGGCCGTAGCCGGCATCCTGGGGGCGTACCTGGTCCTCTACCCCACCAGCCGGATCGACACGCTGGTGATGGTGGGCATCATCACCAGCATCCGGGTGCCCGCCTACGTCCTGCTGGGGATATGGCTGTTCCTGCAGCTGTTCAACGGCCTGGGGTCGCTGGGGCCCGAGGTCGCCAACACGGGCGGCGTGGCCTACTTCGCCCACATTGGCGGATTCTTGGCGGGGGTGGCCGTAGGGGGGCTTTACAGGCTTTCGGCGGGCCGGAATGGCGACGAATATTAGGACGGAGGCGGTTCACCCTACCCGAAGAGACCGCTCACCGGTACGTGGAAATCTTTGAAGACGGGCTCGCCATCAAGGGTGTCTCCCTCGTTCAGGGTCGTGGCGTCGCTGGGCGAGCGATGGACCGTCACCGACCTTGTGCCGGGGTACACAACCCAGACCAGGCGGGTACCGGCGTCGAAGTATTCCTTGACATTCCCATCGACGGCCACAGCGGTGTCGTTCGGAGATACGACCTCAACGGCAAGGTCGGGGGCAGTCTGCACGAACCCATCCGGTGCTCGTCCGCCGAGGCGCTCATTCGAGACGAATGCCACGTCCGGGGCTCTCACCGAATCGGGAGCGCGTCCAGTCACGAAACCCGTCTCTGCCGTAAACCCGACTCCCAGATCCTTGCCGCGAATGTACTCCCCGATGATGGACGCTATAGTAAAGGCCACGTTACCGTGATAGCCTCCGGCAGGCGGCATCTCCTGCAATTCTCCTCTTACCAGCTCATACCGCTTGCCGGCGTCGTCATGCTTCATCAGGAGCAGGTCCTCGGCGGTCACTGGCTTTGTCCTGGTGATCATGCGTCACCCCACGCGACAGTGTTTCACCTGCCCAGTATATCCGATTTCAGATTGGGTGAACCATTGCCAACCATCCCAAGATTCCCGACCTAATATGGACGAGCGGCGTGTTGGACTGCTTCCGGGATTGTGATGGCGCGCCATGCCGGGGATGGATTCCCGCCCCGTATCAAGTACGGGGCAGGCTCTTCGCGGGAATGACGGATGTGGGGGATTTCGGCCTCCCTGTCGTGATATAGTTGCGAGCCGTCACACATGACGACGAGACGGCTGGCTGGCTGCGGCGCGACAAGGAGGGTTCTTTGGCATCGAAAGTGCGTGCAGGTATCGTCGGTGCGGGCGGCGTTGGCGGGCTTGGGAGGCGTTACAACTCCCACGCGGGCGGGTATACGCGCATCGACGAGTGCGAGCTCGTTGCGATTGCCGACATCAACGAGGAGAGGCTCCACCAGTTCGGCGACGAGTGGGAGATCGCGCCGGAGCACCGGTACAACACCGCGGTCGAGATGTACGAGAAGGCCGGACTCGACGTGGTGAGCGTGACTACGCACAACCTCTACCACCATCAGCCTGTCATCGAGGCCGCGGAGGCCGGCATCAAGGTGATCATGGTCGAGAAGCCGATCGCCATCAGCGCAGAGTGGGCGCGGAAGATGGTGGACGCCTGCGACGCGGCCGGCTCGAGGCTCATCACCGAGCACACGAGGCGGTTCCTGCCCCACTACCAGAGAATGAGAAAGATGATCGACGACGGCCTGATCGGCGACGTGCGGACCATCGAGACATCGGGGGCGAGGCCGCTCCTGCACAACGGCACCCACACGGTCGACTACGCCTTCTACTGGACCGACGCCGAGCCCAGGCTGGTGAGCGGATTCCTCAGCGACGAGCCGGTTGCGGACCCGGGCGGCGGCGGGATGGTCGTCTGCGAGGGAGGCGTCGTCGTTTTCGTGAACTGCATTGCGACCAGGAGGGAGTCCGAGAGCGCGACGACGATTGCCGGCACCGAGGGCAGGATCCAGTTCACGGAGCAGAGGGGGATATGGCAGTACGCCCCGCTCGTGGACTCGCCCGGTGAGGGCTACGGCGCGACCTACCACTGGGAGGACATCCCGGACATGCCGAAGACGCTAGAGCTCGACGACTACTTCTATGGGGCCGCGCTGGAGAGCGTCCGGTGCTTCATCGAGGACCGCGAGAGCGCGGGCACGGGACGCGACGGCCTCAAGGCGCTGGAGGTCATCACTGCCATGCACATCTCGCACAGGACGGGCGCCATGGTGCCGCTGCCGCTGGGCGAGGGCCTGGATCAGATCGAGATAAGGTCGACGGGTGTGTGAGCATGGACTACGAGCCGATGGATATTTCGTCCCTTTGCAACGGCGGGCCCGACCTGCTTGAGAACGGCGCAGCCGCGGAGCTAGGGCGCGTCACGATGCGCGGGCTGCCGTTCCTGGTCGGAGCGCCGGAGGGACAACCGTATCGCGCCTGCTTCGTTGCCCTGGACGGCTCTGGTAGCAGCGTCACGTTACCCATCGGCGCTGGGGTGCGAAACGTCATCGTTGCACACCGCCTCATAGAGACGGAGGACTCGCTGGGCGAGGAGGTCGCGGAGTACGTCTTCCACCAGGCTGGTGGGAGCGAGGATCGGGCGCCCATACAGGCCGGGTTTCAGATCGGTGGGACTGCCGGCCGCTTCCCCTATGAAGCCTACATCGATGCGAAGCCGACCCTCATGCCCAGGTACGAGGGCAGATGGAGCAGCTCTGGCCGCCGCCCGATGGAAGCTCTCGCCACATTCGCCAGGAGCTACCACCTGTGGGTGTGGCGGAACCCTGAGCCCGGCCGAGAAGTCGAGTCGCTGGAGATCGTTCCGCGCGGCCCCCGATTCATCGTGGCAGCGGTCACCCTCGGGTATGCGGACGAGCACCCGTTCCCGCGGGAGGGGATGCGCCCGGCCCGGATCACCCTGAAGAGCGACGACGCTGCACGCAAGCCCTTCTCCCTCGAGGTGGGGGTAGACCGGGGCGATGCTACCTACCCGCACCCACTCCCGACGATGTCCGCCGACGAGTTCATGGGCGACTCGTACCGAGGCTGGGGCGAGCCGCAGAGCATTTCGTCGAGCCCCGCCTACGTCGAAGTGTCGGCGACGCCGTCCGCGAGCCTGAGCCTGCAGCAGGACGACGAGGACCTGGGGACTGTGCGATGGGGAGACGTGGACAGGGACGGCTCCGCAGAGACGCGGAAGGCAAGGATCGAGCTTATCGACCCGGGCAGGAACTGGGTCCGCGTCACCGTCCTGGACGACGAGACGGGCAGGCCGGTGCCGTGCAGGGTCCACTTCCGTTCGCCGGAGGGCGTCCCCTACCAACCCTACGGCTACCACAACAGGGCCAACTCGAACCTGCCGACGGACAACTTCGACATCGGCGGCGACGTTCGGCTCGGCCAGGTCACCTATGCCTACATAGACGGCACGTGCCAGGGCTGGCTCCCGCGCGGAGACGTCATCGTCGACGTGGCACGGGGCTTCGAGTACGACCCCCTCAGGGCCAAAGTGCGTATCGAGCCAGGCCAGCGTGAGCTGACTCTGCGGATCAGGCGATGGTCGAACATGAAGGCGGAGGGCTGGTACAGCGGCGACTCCCACGTCCACTTCCTGTCTTCGCAGGGCGCCCTGACGGAGGCCAGCGGCGAGGACCTCAACGTCGTCAACCTTCTCCAGTCCCAGTGGGGGAGCCTTTTCACCAACACGGAGGACTTCATAGGCGCTCCCAACGTGGCCCGGTCCGGCAATACCATAGTGTACGTCTCCCAGGAGAACAGGCAGCACGTCATGGGCCACCTGATCCTTTGGGGGCTGAAGGAGCCGGTCATGCCCTGGTGCACGGACGGCCCCGGCGAGGCGGAGATGGCGGGCACCATGGAGATGGCGCTGGGGCACTGGGCGGACGCTTGCCATGAACAGGGCGGCACGGTCATCGCGCCCCACATAGGCAACTTCAGCGGCGAGCTGGTCGCCCTCACCGCGACGGGCCGCATCCAGGGCATGGAGATGATCCGGATGCACGAGAATGCCCACGACGGCTACTACCGTGCCCTCAACTGCGGCTATAGAATGCCGCTGGTCGGCGGGACCGACAAGATGTCCGCTGACGTGACCGTCGGCCTCTCCCGCACCTACGCCCGCATACCTGACGGCCGGGACTTCACCTACGACAACTGGTGCAGGGCCGTGGCCAGCGGAGCGACCTTCCTGTCCAGCGGGCCGATGATCCGCCTCACTGTCGACGGACGCGAGATCGGCGATACGGTCGAGCTGACGGGGCCCGGCACAGTGGAAGTGGAGGCGTCGGCGGAGAGTATTTTTCCTCTTCACAGGCTCGACATCGTTCAGGCCGGCCGCGTGGTGGCGTCTACGGAGTCGGGGAGCGGCGCCCGCAGGCTCGAGCTGAAGGAGAGGCTTGCCATATCGAAGCACACGTGGATAGCGGCGCGGTGCGGCGGGCCAAGCTACTTTACCGGCGGAAACTTCAACAGCGGCTACCCTCCATCGTGGTCACTGAAGGACCACTCGGGGCTTATCGCCGATACCCACTACGACGCATGGCGGCGCGGCATCTTCGCCCATACCTCCCCCGTCTATGTCGCGTGCGGCGGCGACTGGTGGATGTTCGACGAGGGGACGGCGCGCCACATGCTCACAGTCCTGGATGGAAGCATGGGTTACATCGAGGGGGGCTCGCTGCAGCACCGTCACGGGACGGTCACTCACCACCACGGCGAGGACGACCATATCGCCTATCTGAAGCGTCCCTTCCTGGAGGCCCAGGCGAAAGTCGAAGAGCGGCTGCGCCGGATGAGATGATAGAAGATCTAGGAGGCTGGAGATGATAAACGTCGCGATGATCGGGGCCGGCGGGGTCGCCAAGAGACACAGGGCCGGGTGGATTCCGCAGGAGGGCGCAAAGGTGGTGGCCGTCGCCGACCTGATGGCGGACCGGGCGGCAGAAGCCGCCGACGAGGTCGGCGCGGAGCAGAGCACGAGCGACTTCATAGAGGTGCTCGCCCGCGACGACGTCGACGCGGTCGACATCTGCACTACGGAGAGGACCCACGGCGACATCGCGGTCGCCGTCGCCGAGCACGGCAAGCACATCCTGGTGGAGAAGCCGATCGCCACGACCCTCGAGGACGCCGACCGGATGATCGCGGCGGCGGAGGCGAACGGCGTGATGCTGATGGTCGGCCAGACCCACCGCTTCTACGACTACAGCGTCGCAGCCAAGGGCGCCATCGACTCAGGGGAGATCGGAACTCCCGTCTATCTGCGGTATGCCTCGGGAGGCGGGTTCTGGAACCAGGACTGGACGGGCAACCGCATCAGCCCTGGCGACACCGGAGGGAACGTGGTCACCAACGGCGTCCACGCCGCCGACCTCTGCAACTGGTGGATGGGCGCGCGCCCAATCTCCGTTTATGGACAGGCACTCAACCAGACGTCTCGGTACCTGGAGATGGACGACTACTTCATGATCACCATCAAGTACGAGAACGGCGCCATCGCCATTGCCGAGCTCAGCCGGGCCAACATGCCCCGCTCCAACCAGTTCAAGTCGATCATCCTGCTTGGCACCGAGGGCGAGATGAGCACCGGCACCGAGGACGAGAGCAGCTGGGTGGACGGCGACGACGGCCTCAATTTCTCGGGGCCCGACTTCCAACACGGATTCACGCGCATGATCGGTGAGTTCGTCGACAGTGTGGCCGGGGGCACTCCCCCGCCCGTCACCGGCGCGGAGGGACGGACGGCGCTGGCGATGTGCCTGGCCGCCGAAGAGTCCATCAGGACGGGAGAGGTCGTCAGTTTGTAGTCTTGGCTGGGAGTGATCGGGAGGACGACCATGGTTGCTGAAACGAAGCGGCGGCTGTTCAACGTGGACGAGTACTACGCTATGGCCGAGGCCGGCATCCTGACCAAGGATGACCGGGTCGAGCTGCTGGCCGGAGAGATAGTAGAGATGTGGACTGGCGGCACTCGGCGCCCGTTCAACGTGGACGAGTACTACGCTATGGCCGAGGCCGGAATCCTCGCAGAAGATGACCGCGTCGAATTGCTGGACGGAGAGATAGTCGCGATGTCACGTATCGGTATCAACCACGCATCCTGCGTGGACAGGTTGACCCACCTGCTGGTCTCCCGGTTTGGAGAGCGGGCTATAGTCCGGGTCCAGAATCCGGTGCGGCTGGGCAAGCACACCGAATTGCAGCCCGACCTCATGCTGCTGAAGTGGCGTGGCGACGCCTACGCCATGAATCACCCCGGGCCGGAGGACGTGCTGCTGCTGATCGAGGTGTCCGACACGTCGGTAGATTTGGACCGGACCGTGAAGCTCCCGCTGTACGCGCGGTCCGGCATCCGCGAGGTGTGGATCGTGAATCTGCCGGCCC
This sequence comes from Dehalococcoidia bacterium, assembly GCA_965222445.1. Lineage (GTDB taxonomy): Bacteria > Chloroflexota > Dehalococcoidia > Lucifugimonadales > CAJWER01. The sequence goes on from CBDCTY010000002.1 coordinate 3,333,514, forward strand.
AGTCCGTGGAGGTATATTCGGAGCCGGCCGGATCCGAATACGGCAGGTCGACGGTTGTTGGCATGGACGGAGACCTGGCGCCGGAGGCGTTCGGGGATGTCTCGCTGGCGGCCAGCCAGGTGTTTTCCAAGTTGGAGCGTTCGGTCTGAGTGAAGGAGTTGCCCTCGTCCTAATCATCGCCCGTAGATAGGCCATGGGGCCGGAGCATGAGTGAAGGAGTCAAACAGATGCCAGGAGACACCGTGAACGTTGCAGTCCTGAGCCTCAACGGCATGAACCGCAGCTTTGCCGAGGCATTCCACGCCAACCCCCGGGCGCAAATCGTCGCAGTGACCGAGGACGATCCGCCTCCGGCCACGACCAGAACGACGCCCGAGGAGACACAGCAGGGCAACCGGGACGGCGCCGACGAGTTTGGCGTGCCCTTCGTCGAGAGCCTCGACGCAGTGCTGGACCGCGCCGACGTCGACGCAGTCACCATCACCAGCCCGTTCGAGCGGCGGGCGGACCTTGTCGAGAGGGTCGCCTCGGCAGGCAAGCACATCTTCATCGACAAGCCCATCACGGACACGCTGGCCGGTGCGGACGAGATCGTTGCCAGCGTGGAGGGTCACGGGGTGAAGTTGATGGTAGGGCACAACTACCGGTTCGCGCCGTCCATCCTGGAAGCGCGGGAGTCTCTCCGGTCCGGCAAGGTAGGGCTGCCGTGGGCGATACACAGCGACTGGATCGTCGGCGCGGGCAGCCAGGCGGCGGCCATCGGCGA